>CAWFIM010000007.1:0-44147 GCA_963815885.1 uncultured Solirubrobacterales bacterium | reverse complement strand
CGGCACGCGCACCACTACCAAACCGTGGGACGAAGCGCACAGGTTCATCAACGTTCCCAATAACACGACCCTCATCCTCGGCGGTGGCGATTACTGGGTTTGCGGGCTCTTCGTCAACGGCAATCTGGTCATGGCCCCCAAAAGCCAGGTGCGGATCTTCTTCGACACCCCCGAACACTGCCCGGGACTCGACTCCAGCAACACCCAGGTGAACATCACCGCCAGCGGCTCCGTCACGTCGAGACTCCTTCGCAAAATGCGAGTCCAATGCAGAAGAATGCCGCGTGCCCGGCCTCTACGTGATGGGCTCGCCGACGATCCCGACCACCGTCACCTTGACCGGAAACTCCGGCAGTACGAACGAGCTGATGCTCTACGCCCCCTACAGCAACGTGGAATTGGGCGGCAACGCGACCTGGATCGGCATGTTCGCCGGGAAAACCATAAAAATGAACGGCAACCCGACGATCAAATCCGACCTTCGCATCCCGCAGCCGGAAGTGTATTTCCCGGGGCTGTTCGAACGTGCTCGCTACGTCGAGTGCAGCGGCGCCACCGGCTCGCCACCCGACGTCAACTGCTGACCCAGCGCTCAAGGTCTCGGCGCCGGCTGCCGAGCTAATAAGCGAACGTATGAGAGAGAAGCTGAACAGCAATCCGGTCGCTCAGGCCGCCGTCGTGGGCGTGTTGCTGCTCGCCGCCGGCTTCTTTCTGCTCTCCAAAATGGGTGGTGGAGGCGAAGAAGAAGGGGTGGCCTCGAGCGCGGAATCGATAGTCGCGACCGTGGCCGCCTCCGAAGGCTCGGGCGTCGCCGCGGTTCCACCGCCGCCCGGTGCGCTCGCCGACACCGCCCCGCCACCCCCGCCGGCCGTCACCGCGGCATTCGCCGCGAACCGGACGGTCGTCCTGCTCTTCGTCCGCGACGGCGGCATCGACGATCGCCTCGTCGTCGGCGCCACGCACAGCCTCGGCAAGCTCCCGGGCGTATCGACCTTCGTCGTTCCCGCCAAGCGCATCGCCCGCTACGCGGCGATTGCCCAGGGCGTCGACGTGAACCGGGTGCCGGCGCTGGTGGTGCTGCGCCCGAAGCGCCTCGACCACGGCAACCCCTCCGCCTCGGTCACCTACGGCTTCCAGAGCCCGCAGAGCGTGGTCCAGGCCGTCGTCGACGCTGGTTACAAGGGCCGTACGCTCGGCTATCACCCATGAGGTGAGCATGGACGCGCGGGACTTCCCGAGCCATCTGCGTTCGGTACCGGACTCCGGCGACTCGGCCGCGCCGGTCCTCGAGCCCGAAGCCGGCGGCACTCCGGGGCTGACGCCCCCGGTCGCTCGGGGCCGCTCCAGCGGCTTCGTCACCGACGTGCTGGTCGACCTCGGCTACGTCGGCGACGACCGCGCCCGCCACGCGATCGAAGAGGCGCGCACGGCCGGTCACCCACCCGAGCAGCTGCTTCTCCAGCAGGGCGCGATCAGCGGGGACCAGCTCTCGCGCGCGGTCGCCGAGCGCTACGGCCTCGACCACGTCGACCTCTCCGAGTATCACGTCGACATGGCCGCGGCGAACCTGATCTCGGTCAACACGGCCCGCCGCTACGGGGCGCTGCCTGTCGGCTTCATCGACCGGCAGACCCTGCTGGTCGCGATCGCCGACCCGACCAACGTGCTGGCGGTCGACGACATCCAGATCGCCACCGCGCTCGACTGCCACGTCGCGGTCGCCGCCGCGGACGACATCGAGGCGCTGATCGGCCGTCTCAACACGCTGCAGAGCGCGGTCAGCGAAACCCTCGTCGAGGACGAGGAAGCTGAGGATGAGCTGGCCGAGGTCAGCGATTTCGAAGTCAGCGCCGAGGACGCGCCGGTGATCAAGCTCGTCTACAGCATCCTCGGCCAGGCTGCCAGCGAGGGCGCCTCCGACGTCCACTTCGAGCCAGACGAAGGGGAGATGCGGATCCGCTTCCGCGTCGACGGCGTGCTGCGTGAGGCGGCCCACGTGCCGAAGCGGATGGTCAACGCGGTCATCTCCCGCGTGAAGATCATGAGCGAGCTCAACATCGCCGAGAAGCGGGTGCCGCAGGACGGCCGGGTCAGCATTGCGATCGAGGACCGCCGCGTCGACCTGCGCGTGACGACGCTGCCGACCCAGCGCGGGGAGGGGGCGACGATTCGCATCCTCGACAAGGACAAAGCGCAGCTTTCGCTCGACGACCTCGGCATGGACGGCTCGGCGCGAGAGCGCTTCGAGGCCGCCTTCCGGCAGGCCTACGGGGCTGTCCTGGTCACCGGGCCGACCGGCTCGGGTAAGTCGACGACCCTCTACGCGGCGCTGCAGGAGCTGAACGAAGTCGAGAAGAACATCATCACGATCGAGGACCCGGTCGAGTACCGCATGTCCGGCATCAATCAGATCAACGTCAACCGCACGGCGGGGCTCGACTTCGCCACCGGCCTGCGCTCGATCCTGCGCGCCGACCCAGACATCGTGATGGTCGGCGAGATCCGCGACGCCGAGACGGCGCGGATCGCGATCGAGGCCGCGCTGACCGGGCACATGATGCTCACCACCCTGCACACCAACGACGCCCCCGGCGCGATCGCCCGCCTCACCAAGATGGGCATCGAGCCCTTCATGATCGCCTCCTCGGTCGACTGCGTGGTCGCCCAGCGGCTCGCTCGCAAGCTGTGCAGCCACTGCAAGCGACGCGCGATCGTGCCGGCCCAGGCGCTCGCCGGCGCCGACATCCGCGCCGGTGGCGAGATCGAGGCTTACGAGCCGCTCGGCTGCGGCCGCTGCAACCAGAGCGGCTACCGCGGCCGGGTCGGGCTCTACTCGGTGATGAGCTTGAGCGAGCGGATCAAGGAGATGACGATCGAACAGGCCTCGGAGGCGGAAATCAGCTCCGTCGCCCGCGAGGAGGGGATGCTCACCCTGCGCGAGGACGGGCTCTCCAGCGTGCGGTCCGGGATGACCAGCCTCGAGGAGGTGCTCCGTGTCACCGCCTGAGCATCGTCGTTTTCAGGTATCGAGGAATCGGCCCGAGGGGTCGATCTAATTCCAATGGAGTTCGACTTCTCAGAGGTGCTCCGCCGCATGGTGGAGGCGAAGGCCTCCGACGTGCATCTCACCGCCGGCTTCCCGCCCGCGATCCGCGAAAAGGGGAAGATTGAGGCGATGGACGGCTTCCCCGTGCTCTCCGGGCAGCAGACCCGCGAGGTCGTCTACAGCATCCTCAACGACGACCAGCGCAAACGCTTCGAGAACCACAAACAGCTCGACTTCGCCTACGCGATCCCGGGCGTCGCTCGCTTCCGCGTCAACTGCTTCTTCCAGCGCGGCTCGGTCAGCGCCGCCTTCCGCCTCGTGCCGCAGGAGATCCCCGGCCTCGACTCGCTCGGCGTGCCCCAGGTCCTGCGCGAGCTGACCGCGAAACCGCGCGGCTTCGTCCTCGTCACCGGCCCCACCGGCTCCGGCAAGTCGACGACGCTGGCGGCGATGCTCGACGTGATCAACTCCGAGAACCAGGACCACATCCTCACGATCGAGGACCCGATCGAGTTCCTGCACCAGCACAAACGCTCGATCGTCAACCAGCGCGAGGTCGGCTCCGACGCCGATGACTTCGCGCTGGGACTGCGCGCCGCCCTGCGAGAGGACCCCGACGTGATCCTGGTCGGCGAGATGCGCGACCTGGAGACGATCTCCACGGCGCTGACCGCGGCGGAGACCGGGCACCTCGTCTTCGCCACCCTGCACACCCAGTCGACCGCCCAGACCGTGGACCGGATCATCGACGTCTTCCCGCCCCAGCAGCAAGGCCAGGTGCGGACCCAGCTCTCGATCGCGCTGCAGGGCATCGTCACCCAGCAGCTGCTGCCGACCGCCGACGGCATGGGCCGGGTGGTCGCCACCGAGGTGCTGGTGCCGACGCCGGCGATCCGCAACCTGATCCGCGAGGGCAAGACCCACCAGATCTACGCCGCCGTGCAGACCTCCGGAGCGGTCGGGATGCAGACGATGGACGCCGACCTGGCAAGGCTGGTGCGGGCGGGGAAGATCACCCGCTCGCTCGCCGAGCAGCGCGCCTCGGTGCCCGAGGAGCTGAAGCGGCTGCTTGGCGGGGCCGCGCCGGTGATGCCGCAGGCGGCGCCGGCAGGCACGCCCGGGAACGGCGCGGCCGCTCCCCATCCGGCCGCGGGCTCGACGGCGCCGCCCGCCCCCCCGTCCTACAACCAGGGGGGCTAGCGGATGGCCGGCGCAACCACCTTTACCTTCCGCGCCATGGACCTGGCCGGCGCCGCCACCGGCGGCGAGGTCGAGGCCGAGTCCAAGGGCCAGGTCTCAGAGCAGCTGCGCCAGCGCGGCCTGATCGTCCTCGACGTGACCGAGAAGACCTCGCCGGTTAACATCGAGGACTTCTTCAAGAAGTGGCAGAGCGTCGACATGCGCGAACTGGCCATCTTCTCGCGCCAGTTCGCGACCCTGGTCGCCTCGGGGATGCCGATGCTGCGGACCCTGCACACGCTCGAGGAGCAGACCCAGGACGACGCGATCCGCGAGGCCACCGCCGGGGTGCGGGCCGACGTCGAAGCGGGCAGCACGCTGGAGCAGGCGATGACGCGGCACCCGAAGGTCTTCGACCGCCTCTTCCGCGCGATGGTTCGCTCGGGCGAGCAGTCGGGGCGGCTGGAGGAGGCCCTGGACCGCATCGCCTTCCAGGTCGAGAAAACCGACGCCCTGCGGCGCCAGGTCAAATCGGCGATGATGTATCCGTCGCTGATCTTCGGCTTCGCCGTCGTCGTGCTGGTCGCGATCGTCATGTTCGTGATCCCGGTCTTCGCCAACATCTTCAAAGAACTCGCCGAAGAACACCCCGAAGAAGCCGTGGGACTGCCGGCGCCGACGGCGCTCTGCGTCGGCGTCTCCAACCTGCTGACCGGCTCCTGGTACATCCTCCTTCCCGGCCTCGCCATCGCCTTCTTCGCCTTCTTCAAGTGGAAGAAGACGGAAAAGGGCAAGGAAATGTGGGACCGCTTCACCCTGCGCCTGCCGTTCAAAATCGGCGACGTGATCCAGAAGGTCGCCCTGGCCCGCTGGTCGCGCACCTTCGCCGGCTCGGTCTCCTCCGGCGTGCCGATGCTGCAGGCGATCAAGCTGACCGGGGAGACCGCCGGCAACATCGTCGTCGAGCAGGCGATGGACGACGTCTACGCCTCGGTCAAGCGCGGCGGCTCACTTGCCGGCCCGATCGAGGGCAACGCGATCTTCCCGCCGATGGTCGGCCACATGATCGCCGTCGGCGAGGAAACCGGCCAGCTCGAACACATGCTCTCCAAAATCGCCGACTTCTACGAGGCCGAGGTCGACGCCAAGGTCAAGGCCCTGACCGCCCTGATCGAGCCGATCATGATCGTCTTCGTCGGCGGCATGGTCGGCTTTATCGTGATCTCGATGTACCTGCCGCTCTTCAGCATCTACGAACACATCCGCTGAGCCACCCTTTTTCCAAGTGCTACCCTGACGCACATGAACCAGGTTGGGGTGCGCGAGCTACGGCAGAACCTTTCGCGCTATCTCGCGGACGTCAAGGAGGGCGAGAGCTTCGTCGTGACCGAGCGGGGGCGTGAGGTCGCCAGGTTGACCCCGTCCGGACCGGCTGATTCGCCGCTTGCCCGGCTTGTTGCAGAGAGGGGAGCGACGATGCCGCGCACAGACCTGCTCTCGCTTGCGCGTGGCTCTGAGACTGCGCCGGCAGTGGGTCCGCCCAGCCTTCAGGTCCTCGACGAGCTGCGCGAGGAGCGGTTGTAGCCGGTCGGCTTGCTTATCTGGACAGCTCCGCGTACGTGAAGCTGCCGTTGCGCGAGATTGAGCATGACTCCCTGCTCGTCGAGTTGGCTGAATGGGACGGCTACGTGTCGAGCGCGCTTCTCGCCGTCGAGGCGATTCGGGCCTGTGCCCGCTACGGCCCAGAGCACGATGCTGACGCCCGTTCGTTTTTGGCGGGTCTGGCGTTGCTTCCGATCGACGATGCCGTGCTTGGGGAAGCGGCCTCCCTCGATCCCGCCCAGCTCCGCAGCCTCGACGCGCTCCATCTCGCCACCGCGCTCAGCATCCGCGACGAGATCGGTGCATTCGTCACCTACGACCAACGCCTGGCCGACGCGGCGGGAGACCAAGGACTGAACGTAGTCCGCCCGACCTGAGCGTGACCTTGTTGGACATTCGTATGGACCGCGATTAACAGAGAGGCTCGCCATCCGCAATTTTGAGGAAGAGCCGGATCGACTTCTCGGCGCTTCTATGCGAAAAGTCGGTCTCTCTTGAAATTGGGCTGAATCGGCTAAAGGTAGGCGGGCGAGCGTTCGATGGGAGGTTCGTGATGAATCTGCCAGTGCTTCGGTGCCAAAGGCAAACTCGCCGCGAGGCGGGGGCGCAAAGCCGTCGGGACTCCATCGGAGTCAGCCGGGCTACCACCGGGGTCGACAGACACCACGTGGCTTCATGCGACGGGGCTCTGGCGCAAACGATTAGGACCATAGGAGGTCTCTAATGTTTCTCCAGAATCTCCGGGCCAAAATAGGCGCCCGGCTTAGTGGCGAGAGCGAGGGCGGCTTCACGCTGATCGAGCTCCTCGTCGTCATGCTCATCCTCGGAATCCTGGCCGCGATCGCGCTGCCCGCCTTCTTCAATCAGAAGGAAAAGGCCACCGACGCGAAGGCGAAGGAGACCGCCCACACGGTGCAGGTTGCGTTGGAGAGCTGCTCGACCGATAACAATGGCACGTACCCGGTCGCGGCGGCTTGCAGTTACCCCAATCTCAGGACCACCTATGAGACCACGCTGCCCGAAACGGGCGTGACGGTGACGGCCCCAGCGGGAGACGCATACGACATCGCTGTGACGTCGACGTCTAGCACGCCGCGCACCTTTCACATCGTTCGCGCCACGGGCGGAGCGGTTACCTACGAATGCACCCCGGTGGGCGGCGGTTGTCCTGCCGGCGGCTGGGGCGGCTGATCTGGCTAGCTCCGTCGCCTTGGCCCAGCCAAGCGTGAAGTACCGAGGGGCGGGCCGGCCGGCCCGCCCCTCGGCGCTTTTCGGCCAAGACAGAGAGCCGTGGCTAACGGATGACCTATTCAAAACCGATACCCGCACACGATGACGCTGATCGGGCTCGGGCCAGACTCCAAGGGGAGAGACCGCAAGGTCGTGTTCGGCTGATGAAGGCGGTGCTGCACGCGAGGCTGGCAGGGCGACGCGGCGAGGCCGGCTTCACGCTGATCGAGCTGCTTGTTGCCTCGGCGATGGGAGTGGTCCTGATGGGCGCGGTCGGCTCGCTCGTGATCAGCGCGATGAGGGACCAGCCACGGATCAGCAAGCAGGCGCAGACGATCTCGACGGCGCGCTGGGTGCTGGAGCGGCTCACCCGTGAGATCCGTGAGGGGGTCAAAGTCGACAACGCCACCGCCCCGGAAGTCTCGTTTGAAACCTACGTGCGCCACACGACCTGCGGCGGTACGACGCCACTCCCCAGCACCTCGCCGTCGATCAGATGCGAGGTGACCTATACCTGCACGACCACGTCCTGCTCGCGAATCGAGGCAGCCCCGGGCTTCTACACCGGCACCGCGACGCCGATCTTCGAAGGCATCAACAGCAGCAACGTCTTCAGCTACTCGCCGAGTGCCGCCGCACCGACCTACATCAAGGTGACGCTGCGGATGCCCAACCCGAGCGGGCCGGCCGCGCTCACGGTCTCCGACGGCGCCAGCCTGCGCAACGCGACCCTGGGTTACTGATGGACCGGCCGAGCACGAGAGAGGCGGGTTTCACGATCGTCGAGGTGCTCGTCGCCATACTGATCCTGGTGATCGGGGCGCTGGCGACGTTCGGGCTGCTCACCGACGCGATCAGGAATACGCAGCGAGCCAAGGGGACGCAGGTGGCGCTCGACAGGGCGCAGCAGGAGATCGAGGCGCTGCGCAGCCTCTCCTACCAACAGCTGGCGCTGACGGCGACGCCGGCCGCCGAAACCAACCGGCTCAGTCCCAACTACCGGGTACTGGGCGGGACCTTCGCCCTTGTCCGCGAACCGCCGAGCAGCTACGCCAACATGGTCGTCAACGCGGTCGAAGGGAAAGTCTTCCCCGGGCCGGAATCCTTCAGCAGCGGCGACGTGAGCGGCAAGATCTACCGCTACGTGGTCTGGCGCAACGACGACAAGTGCGGCACCGGCTGCCCCGGCGAACAGGACTTCAAGCAGATAGTCGTCGCGGTGAAGCTGGACAAGCGGAGCAATGAATCCGGGGAACGGGGCTACGTCGAACTGCAATCGGACTTCGTCGACCCCACCCGCGGGCCCTAGAAGCCCAGGAAGGAGGGTAGGACTTGGCCGCCTCTTGGCGATCGCCTTCTTCGGGGGGTTGGCCATAGGCAGCTTCGTGACCGTGGTCGCTCATCGGGTGCCGCGGGGGGAGTCGATTGTCGCGCCCCGCTCGCGCTGCCCCGGCTGCGGGGCGCGGATCGCCGCCTACGACAACGTCCCAGTCTTCTCCTGGCTGCTGCTGCGCGGGCGGGCCCGCTGCTGCGGCGTCGCGATCTCCGCCCGCTACCCGCTCGCCGAGCTGAGCCTGGGCGCCCTCTACGCGGCGACCGTGCTCGTCCTCTGGGACGACCCGGGCGAGATCGCCCTCGGCCTCGTCTTCGTGACGACGCTGGTGGCGATCACCCTGACTGACCTCGAGCAGCGGCTGATCCCGAACAAGATCCTCGCCGTCGCCGCGGTGCTCGGGGTGGCGATCGCCGCCGCGACCGATCCTGCCAGCCTGCCGGAGCGGGCCGTCGCCGCCGGAGCGGCGGGCGGCCTGCTGTTCGCGGCGGCGCTCGCCTACCCGCGCGGGATGGGGCTGGGCGACGTCAAGCTGGCGGCGGTGATGGGCCTCTTCCTGGGCCGCAACGTCGCGCCGGCGATCCTCGTCGCCCTGCTCGCCGGCTCGCTCGTCGGCCTGGCGATGATCGCCCGCCACGGCGCCGCGGCGCGCAAGCGGGCGATCCCCTTCGGCCCATTCCTGGCCTTGGGCGGGGTCGTCGGGTTGCTGGCGGGCGACCAGCTGGTCGACTGGTACCTGAGCAGTTTCTCGTAGATCCGTCCGGGTTCTCCTAGTTCTGAGTAGTTGCAGGGCGAAAGGTCTGCGGCCTTTCTGCCGATTGAGAGAGGGCGTGCTGCAACTGACCAGGAAGAAGAAGACGACGGGCGGGATCGTCGGCCTCGATATCGAGGCCGGCAGCATCGCCGCGGCCCAGGTCAGGTCGAACGGCTCGGTGCAGGTGAGCGCCGCGGCGGTCGAGCCGCTGGCCGCCGGCGCCTTCCACGAGGGCGAGGTGGCCGACGCCGACGGCATCGCCGAGGCGCTGAAGTCATTGTTCGCCCGGCACAAGCTTTCGAAGAACGTCCGGCTCGGGATCGGAAACCAGCGGGTCGTCGTCCGCACCCTGCGGCTGCCGGCGATCGAGGATCCGCAGGAGCTGGCCACCGCGGCCCGCTTCCAGGCGCAGGAGCAGATCCCGATGCCGCTCGACCAGGCGGTTCTCGAGCACCAGGTGGTCGGCGGCGTCCCGGCGCAGGAGGGCTCGACTCCGATGGTCGACGTTGTCGTCGTCGCGGCGCGCCGCGACATGATCGGCTCCTTCCTCGAGCCGATCCGCCGCGCCGGCCTCGATCCGGTCGGGGTCGACCTTTCCGCCTTCGGCATGATCCGCGCCCTCGCTGGGATCGGAGCCGAGAAATCCGCCGTCGCCGATGGCGGCGGAGATGAGGCCGCGGCGGACGAGCCGCCGCCGCGGCCCGAGCACGCGGTCCTCTACTGCAACGTCGGTGACGTGATGAACCTGGCCGTGGCCCGCGGCCGCGCCTGCCTCTTCACCCGTGTCTCCAACGAGGGGCTGGAAGGGATCGCCGCCCGCCTTGCCGGCGAGCGCGGCCTCAATGCCGCCCACGCGACGCAGTGGGTCTCGCACGTCGGTCTGGAGCGCCCCCTCGAGGAGATCGAGGGGGATCCGCAGACCGTCGCCGACGCCCGTCGCGTGCTGGAACAGGGCGTTACCGCCCTGGTCGACGAGCTGCGTCTCTCGCTCGATTACTACGCCGCGCAGGAGAGCGCCGTGCCGGTCGGCCAAGTCGTCCTCTGCGGTCCGGGCAGCGCGATCGCCGGCCTGGCCGAGCGGATGGAGGAGGGCCTAGGCCTTCCCATCGGCGTTGCCCGTCCGCCCGCCCTCGCCGAGTACGGCGAGGAGGTCGCGGCGCGGCTCACCCTTCCCTACGGCCTGGCGCTGGAGAGCTGAGGAAGCCAGATGCGTCCGGTCAACCTGATCCCAGTCGAGGACCGTCATGACGGGCACGGCCCGATGCGCACCGGCGCGGTGCCCTACCTGCTCGTCGGAGCGTTGGTCGCCGCCCTGGTCGGCGTCACGGCCATGGTGCTGACCAGCAACCAGATCGCCGACAGCAGGGCCGAAGTGGTCCAGCTCAAGCGCGAAGACGCCGCCGCGACCGCCCGCGTCGAACGGCTCGCCGCCTACACGCAGTTCCGCACCCTGCAGGAACAGCGGCTGGCGACGGTCACCAGCCTCGCCGACAGCCGCTTCGCCTGGGAGCGGGTGATGCGCGAACTCTCCTTGATCCTGCCGGATAATGTGTGGCTGGTCAGCCTCAGCGCGACGGCTTCTCCCGAAGCGAGCAGCAGCGGCGAAGGCGGCGGGGATTCCGGCCTGCGGGGATCAGTGCCCGGCCCCGCCCTGCAGATCAGCGGCTGCGCCAGCGGCCAAGAGGGGGTGGCTGGCTTCGTCACGGCGCTGAAGGACATCGATGGCGTGACGCGGGTGGGGGTCCAGTCCTCCGAACTCTCCGGCCAGACGGGCGGCGGTTCCGGCGGCGAAGACTGCCGCACCCGTAACTTCATCGCCAAGTTCGAAATTGTTGTGGCCTTCGACGCCGCGCCGGTCCCGGCGAGCGCCTCGGCGACCGAAGTCTCCACGGCTCCGCCGGCCGAAACCACCGAAACCAGCTCGACCGAAAGCCCGGAAGGCGGCTGAGGTGAAGATGACCTCGACCAACAGGGTTGTCCTCGCCGCGCTGGCCGTGGTCGTGCTGGTGATCGCCTTCTGGATGCTGCTTCTCGGCCCCAAGCGCGACGAAGCGAGCAAGCTCGGCGCCCAGGTCGAAGAAGTGACGGCCTCGCTGGCGCAGCACCGGGCCGAAGCCGCCCAGGCTCTCGAAGCACGCCAGGACTTCGCCGACGACTATCAGCACCTGGTCGTGCTCGGCAAGGCCGTTCCCGGCGATGACGACACGGCATCGCTCTTGGTGCAGCTGAACACCGTCGCCGCAAAGGCCGGCGTCAGCTTCCGCACGCTCACCCTGGAAGCGGCGGAAGCGGGAGCGGCTCCGGCTCCAGCCCCCGAAGCCGCCGCAGCCCCCGAAGCTCCCTCCGCGGAAGGCGCCGCGCCCGAAGCCGCTGCCGGCACCCCCGCCTCGCTGGCCTCCCCGACCGAGGTGGCGGCCTCGACGCTGCCGCTGGGGGCCGCGATCGGCCCGGCCGGCCTCGGTGTGATGCCCTACAGCCTCACCTTCGACGGCCAGTTCTTCCAGATCGCTGACTTCATCAAGGGCCTCGACTCGCTGGTCAAGACCCAGAACGCGCGGGTCTCGGTCGACGGTCGCCTGATCACGATCAACGGCTTCTCCCTGGCGCCCGCCATCAGCGGCTTCCCGGCGCTGGAAGCGACCTTCTCGGTCACGACCTACCTGACCCCGCCCAGCCAGGGGGTCACCGCGGGAGCGACGCCGGCCAGCCCCGGCACGGCCACCCTGGCCTCGGCCACGACTGGAGGCACGCCATGAAGCGACTGGGACCGGACCTGAAGATGCCTGACCTCAAGACCCCCGACTTCCTGGTGGACCTCCTCTACGACCTGCGCGACCGTCGTCTGCTGGCGCCGATCGCGCTCGCCGTCGTGGCGATCGCAGCGGTCCCGTTCCTGCTGAGCGGCGGCTCCGAGACCCCTCCAGCGGGGCCGGCCATGGGCATCGCGACGCCGAGCGCCGCACCCGAAGCCAGCGAGAAGGCGAGCCTGACCGTGGTGGAGGCGAAGCCGGGTTTGCGCGACTACCACAAGCGGCTCGCCGCTCGCAAGCCAACCGATCCCTTCAAGCAGCGCTACACGGCGAACACCGCGGGCGCGGAACTGAACCAGACGGAAAGCTTCCCGAGCTCGAGCACCAGTACGACGACCACGGTCGGCGGCTCGAGCTCCGGCACGCCGGTCTCGAGCGAAACCGCGACCAGCCCGCCGACGAGTGCACCGAGCGGCCCACCGACCAGCACGCCCCCGAGCACGCCGTCGCCCGGCGGCGGCGGAGCCGGGAAGTCGCATCTGACCTTCTATACCTGGGGCATCGATGTGCGGATCGCCAAGTCGGGGGGCAGCGACGCCGCTCCAGACCAGAGCCAGGAACCCGACATCAAGCACAAGGTGCTGCCGCAGACGGCGCTGCCGGGCCCGAAGGCGCCGGTGGTCACCTACATGGGCCTGTCCCGCAAGGCGGCGCAGAAGCACGCCGCGAGGGCGCTGCTGCTCGTCTCCGACGACGTCAAGTCGGTGTCGAGCAAGGCTAGGTGCGTCTCCAGGGGCGAAGTCTGTCAGCTGCTCGAAGTCGAACCGGGAGTTCCGGCCACCTTTGTCTACGGAGACAACGAAGCGCGCTACACGATCAAGCTGCTGAAGATCGAACTGGTCGTCACCGGGCATTCCTGATCACGCCTGGCCTTGCCCATAGCTTCAGTTAGTGAAGCTATGGCGCTACACTCGCTGAAGCGAGGCAATCGACACAACCGCCTCGATCGTCCGAATGAGCGCCCTCAGCAACTCCACCTGTCCCGTCTGCCGCACCGCAGAGGTGGTCTGCGGCAAGTGGACCCTCCTGCTGATCCGCGACCTCGCCGCCGGCAGCAGCCGCTTCTGCGAGCTCGAGCGCTCGCTGGAGGGCATCAGCCCGCGCACGCTCTCCCTGCGCCTGCGGGCGCTGGAGGACGAGGGCATCGTCGAGCGTCACACCTACCCGGAGGTGCCGCCGCGGGTCGAGTATGCGTTGACCTCGAAAGGCGAGGCCCTGGTCCCGCTGATCGACGACATGCGGACTTACGGCACGCGCTGGCTCCTCTCCGAGGACGCCGAGCCCGAGCCCGCCGCCTCGCTCTAGCTTTCCCGCGTACGTCCGGTCTCGGCGCCGTGCCTGCAAGGCGTCGTGCAGGCGCAGGAGCGCCGCCCGGGGGGCGGAAGCCTGGGCCGTGCGTGATTTCCTGCTCACCGAAGCCCTGAAGCGGCTTGCGACCGAGGCTGCCACCCGCTTCAGCGTCCTCGTCGCGGGCGGCGACCAGATCCCCTTCGACGTCGCCGCCGAGAGCGGCGACGATTCCGCTTTCTACAGCTACGTACCGCTGACCGGCCGCTACGTCGACGAGCACGCCGACGAGCTGCGCTCCCTTCCCGCTTCGCGATCCGCCCGCGAGGCCGCGGTCGAGGCCGGGGTCGCCGCGCCCTACCTGGAGGCGCGCGGCGAGACCGTTCCCGCCGATCCCGGCGCGCGGGCCGAGCGGATGCTGACCATCTTCTTCGCCGCGCTCTGGGACGGCTGCGCCGAGTTCGCGCTCGACCGCGCCCGCCTCGAAAGCGCGCTCTCGACGCTCGACGCCGAAGTCCGCGACGCCGACGACGCCGAGATCCTGATCGTCCCGATCGTCGGCCTGCGGATGTCGATGCCCCGCCTGCAACTGCCCCACGGGGTGCGGATCGTCCGCGCCGACTCGATCGAAGCGCCGATCGACGCGATGCGCAGCGAGGGCATGGGCCGCGCCGCCTGGGAGCCGCAGTTCCTCGCCGTCGCCGAGCAGGAGCCCGAGGAGGGTGCCGAGGCGGCGTTGCACCAGCTGCGCGAGCTGATCAGCGTGATGAGGCTTTTCAAGGCCGGCGGCATCGGCCTCGGCCCCTACGCCTTCGCCCCGACCGGCGAGGGCTGCTGGCGGCGGATCGCCACCGGTGCCCCCGCCACCCGCGGCCGGTGGCTACCGCCTCAGCGAGGACGAGGCCGACGAGCTGGTTGAGCTGGCAGGCGCCCTCGAGGCCCGCCCCGACCCCGACAGCGCCCTGACCTGGGCGGTCGGGCGCTTCGAGATGGGCTGCGAGCGCGAGCAGTGCGCTGCGAGGGCCTGAGCGACCATCTGCTGGCGATGCGCGCGGTACTCGAGGGCCACGGCCCGGTTGGCGCCTCGCTGCCAATGCGCGCCGCGGCGCTGATCGAGGGCGAGTCGCTGGATCGGATCGAGGCCCGCGAGCGGGTCGAGCAGGCGCTGGAGCTGGAGCGCGAGCTGATGAACGGCCGCTCGCCGGGAGACGCCATCGCCTCGCCGGCTGGGCCGAGGAGAACGTGCGGCGGCTGCTGCGGCAGGCCGCGCTCGGCGAGCTCGGCGACGACCTCAGCGCGACCGCCGACGAGACCTTGATCGCCACCGGCCTGGAAGGCGGAGACGCCGAGATCGCCGTCGCCGCCCAAGGGGACGAGGGCGAGATCTCGGCGGAGCCGTTTGCGGACGAGCCCCCGGAGATCCGCGCAGAACAGCTTTCGATGCCCCCCGAGCCGATCGCCCAGCCCGAGTCAAGCGAGGAGACCGACATGCAGGAGACCCGCATCATGGAGCCGATCCCGGCCGAGGACGAGATCAGGATCACGGCGACGCCGTGGCTCGACGAGGTCTCCGACGCCCGCCCCGGAGACTCGCTCGAATGGCCGGCGGCGGAGGAGCGCGACATCGAGCACCGCGAGCGGATCGACACCCCCCGCGTGCGCCACCTCTTCCCGGTCCCCGAGGGCGCCGACTGGGAGGTAAGCCACCTCGAGTTCGAGTACGACCGCCGGGCGTCCTGACGGGCTGAGATCGGCGCATCTCGGCGTCCTCGCTCCTCACGTGCGGAGCACGCTCGTCGCTGCGTCCTTGATCTGCTGGACCTCAGCCCGTCAGGCTCGCCCGGCGGCCATGGCGATTCGCTCCTCGCCCGTGGCGAACAGGTAGCGGTTGATCTCGGTCAGGCCGGCGAGGTCGTGGACGTCCTCGTCGAGGTAAGGGACGCGGATCACGCCGCTGGCGCTGCAGCTCGGTGGCGAGGTGCTCGATGTTGCGGGCGTCGCGCTCGGCCAGCGCCTGGTAATCGGAGAAGTTGGCGGCGACGCGCCGGGCGAGGTCCTCGTCGTCGAGCTTCTCGGCCAGCGCCGCCGGCAGGTCCTCGATTTCGCCGTCGCCGCGCAGCCGCTCGGCCGGGTAGTGGACCTTGTTGACGATGACGCCGCCGAACGGCAGCTTCGCCTCGACCAGCTTGCGGTGGAAGTAGACGGCCTCGTCGATCGGCTCTCCCTGCGGGCCGCAGACGACGAGGAAGCAGGTGCCGGGGTCGGCGAGCAGCCTGTTGACCCGCTTCGCCCGCGCCTGGAAGCCGTCGACCATGCCGCTGAAGGCGTTGAAGAACTCGGCCAGATCGGCGAGCAGGTCGAAGCCGACGATCCGCTTGAAGACGCTGAGCGCGACCGAGGCGCCGCGGCCGGCGACCTTGGCGGCCAGCCCGGTCGGCTTCATGAACATCCGCAGCGATCGCCCCTCGATGAACTGGGTCAGCCGTTTCGGCGCGTCGAGGAAGTCGAGCGCGTTGCGGGTCGGCGGGGTGTCGAGGACGAGCAGGTCGAAGTCGCCTTCGCTGTGCAGCTCGAACAGCTTCTCCATCGCCATGTACTCCTGCGAGCCGGCGAGGGCGCTGGAGATCTGCTGGTAGATGCGGTTTTCGAGGACCCGGTCGCGCGACTCCTCGTCGGGCGCCTGGCGGGCGATCAGCTCGTCGAAGGTCGCCTTGGCGTCGAGCATCATCGCCCACAGCTCGCCCTTCATCTCGACGCCCTGCTTCTCGAACAAGGCGGGGTCAACGCGACGGGCTTCGTTGCCCAGCTCCTCCAGTCCGAGCGAGTCGGCGAGCCGCTTCGCCGGGTCGATCGTCAGCACGCAGACCTTCAGACCCTGAGCGGCCATGCCGGTCGCGATCGCCGCCGAGGTGGTCGTCTTGCCGACCCCGCCGGAGCCGGCGCAGATGCAGATCTCCTTGTCCTCGAGGATCTCGCCCAGCGTCGGCATCAGCCCAGCCTCTTGGAGAGGCGGCGCGCCGCCTCGGGGCCGAGGTCCGGCTCGAAGAGGAAGGGCAGGGTTCTCGACCGGCGCCTGCACCCGGCGTCGCAGTCGCGCCAGCTGCGCCCGCTGCGAGCGGGCGCGGCGCGTGCTCGGAGAGCGCCGCCCGCGCCGCCGCCCTGACCGCGCCCGTCCTCGGCCTCGGCGACGGTCGAGAGCCCTTCCGCCTCGGCCTTGGTGAAGCGCTCCGGGTAGAGGCCGTTGAGGTAGACGCGGTCGACCGCGACGCCGACCTCGTCGCGCAGGTCCCGCTCCAGCGCCGCCGTCTCGTTGACCGGCATCTCCTCCGGCAGGGCGACTATCGCGGTGCCGGTGTGGTCGTGGTCGGTGATGAAGCGGTCGAGGGTCTGCGCCTGGGAGTGGATCGGCCCGACCCGGGCGATGTTGGCGAAGGTGCGCGGCGTCTGCAGGAAGCCGACCCCGTGGCCGGTGGCGGGGGCGTCGACGATCACCAGGTCGTACTTGCGCCCCCTCTTCACCTTGCGGTCGAGCTGGGCCAGCTCCCAGATCTTGCCGATCGTCACCAGCTCCTTCAGCCCCGGGGTGGCGGCGGCGAGGTAGTTGAAGATGCGGCTGCGGAAGAGCATGTCGCGCATCGCCCGTACCTTGAGCTGCAGCAGGACGTACTCGCGCATCGACTCGTCGGGGTCGATCGAGATCGACCACAGGTTCTCCTCCATCTCGACCTCGTGGAAGCCGACCTCGGCGTGGTCGAACATCCGCGAGGCGTTCTCCTGCGAGGCGACCTCGCAGACGATCGTCCGCTTTCCTTCGGCGGCGGCGCGCATGCCCAGGGCCACGGCGACCGTCGTCTTGCCGACGCCACCCTTGCCGGTGACGATCACCAGTCGCTTGTCGAGGAGGTCGGGGATCGGGCAATTCCTAGCAATTTCGGCAGCTGGCAGGAAAAGCGGCCATCCATCCGAATATCCGCGCAATGGGATTTCTAAGCCGTAAGTCCAAGCCGAAGCCCGCCCCTGTCGACATTGACGAGCAGCACCCGATCGTCGAAGAGCTGCAGCGGATGGAGGAAGCGGTGCCGGAGCGCCGGCCGCGCGGGTCCTGCCGCCGAGGGCTCCCCCACGGTGCTCAGCGCCGGGGGCGCCTCCGCGCCGCGGGGGACCCCCGCCCTCGGCGTCACCCGCGGGAGAGGCGGTTGTCGACGACCCCGAGGAGCCGACGCGGTTGATGCCGCGGGACTTGATTGCGCCCAGCCGGCTCGATGCGGCACGGGAGGCTGAGGAGCCGGAGGCGCCGGTCAAGCACGCCGAGGTGATCGCGTTCGCGAACCAGAAGGGTGGGGTGGCCAAGACCACCACGACCCTGAACCTCGCCGTCGCCTTCGCCGAGTCCGGATATCGCGTCCTCTGCGTCGACCTCGACCCGCAGGGCAACCTGACGATGAGCCAGGGGATCGACCCCGACAAGGTCGAGAAGAGCCTCTACGACGTGCTGGTCAACGACATGCCGATCAGCGAGATCATCATCAAGCGCGAGATCGACATCGCCGTCGCCTCGATCGACCTGGCCGGGGCCGAGATCGCGATGAGCACCAAGATCGGCCGCGAGCGCTCGCTGGAAAAAGCGCTGAAAGAGGTTGCCGGCGACTACGACTTCGTCTGCATCGACACGCCGCCCAGCCTCGGGCTGCTGACGATCAACGCGCTGACCGCGGCGAGCAAGGTGATCGTCCCGGTCCAGTGCGAGTATCTCTCGATGCGTGGCCTGGTCCAGCTCCAGAACACGCTGCGGATGATCCAGGAGAACCTCAATCCCGACGTCAAGATCGAGGGCATCCTGCCCACGATGCTCGACTCCCGAACCGTCCACGCCAAGGAGGCGGTCGAGATCCTGGAGGAGAACTTCGGCGACCTCGTCTTCCGCTCCCGGATCAAAAAGGCGATCAAGTTCGCCGAGGCGCCCGTGAAAGGTGCGAGCGTGCTCAAGTACGATTCCGGCAGCAGCGCCGCCAACTACTACCGGGATCTGGCGAAGGAGGTTCTGGGCAATGAGTCGCCGTAAGCGGGCGAGCATGCGCGAAGGTCCTCTCTCGGACCTGTTCCGCTCGACTTCAGAGGACGGCCCGGCCGATCCGCCCGAGGCGCCGCGCTATGGCCGTAAGGATCCGGTCGAGGCGAAGAAAACTGAGCGGGACGAAGGCGCCCGGCCCGCGGGTCCTGCCGCCGAGGGCTCCCCCACGGTGCTCGGCGCCGGGGGCGCCTCCGCGCCGCGGGGGACCCCCCCCTCGGCGTCACCCGCGGGAGAGGCGCCCGCGGCTGACTCCGAAGCTCCTTTCGACCAGGCTTCCGAGTCGGTCGGGGAGGGCTCGGTGGAGTCGGCTCCGGAGCGGCTGAAGAGGGTCTTCTCGGAGGAGCCGAAGCAGCGGCGGGATGATTTTTCGACGGCTAATCCGCGGTACGGGCGCGAGGAGCCGGCCTATGAGCCGCCGGGGAGCGGCGAGCCGCACCAGCCGGTGATCAAAGTCGTCGGCGTCGGCGGCGCCGGTGTCAACGCCGTCAACCGCATGGTCGACGCCCGCATCCCCGGGGTCGAGTTCATGGCCGTCAACACCGATCTGCAGTCGCTGCAGCTCTGCGTCGCCGACGTCACCGTCCACATCGGCGACGAGCAGACGCGCGGCCTCGGCGCCGGTGCCGACCCCGAGGTCGGCCACCGCTCCGCCTTCGAGGAGCAGGACAAGATCAAGCGCCTGCTTAAGGGCTCCGACATGGTCTTCGTCGCCGCCGGCGCCGGCGGCGGTACCGGCAGCGGCGCCGCGCCCGTCGTCGCCCGGCTCGCCCGCGAGGTCGGTGCGCTCACCGTCGGCATCGTCACCAAGCCGTTCACTTTCGAGGGCAACCGCCGCGGCACCCAGGCGACCAAGGGCATCGAGGAGCTGGCCTCCGAGGTCGACACGTTGATCGTCGTCCCCAATGACCGCCTGCTCGAGGTGCTCGACCAGCAGACCTCGATGGTCGAGGCCTTCCAGGTCGCCGACGACGTCCTGCGCCAGGGAGTGCAGGGCATCTCCGACTTGGTGACGCTGCCGGCGGTGATCAACCTCGACTTCGCCGACGTGCGGACGATCATGTCCGACGCCGGCCGGGCGCTGCTCGGGATCGGCATGGCGCACGGAGACGGCCGCGCCATCGAAGCGGCCGAAAAGGCGATCTCCTCGCCGCTGTTGGAGACCTCGATGGAGGGCGCCCGCTCGATCCTGCTCTCGATCACCGGTGGCGCCGACCTCTCGCTGGTCGAGGTCTCCGAGGCCGCGAAGGTGGTCGGCGAGGCCGCCCATCCCGACGCCAACATCATCTTCGGCGCCAACGTCGACGAGGCGCTCTCCGACCAGATCTGGGTCACCGTCGTCGCCACCCGCTTCGACGGCCGCCAGGCGGCACCGCGCCGCACCCCCGAGCCGACGATCCGCCGCACCAAGGAGAGCGGGCGCGGCGGCCGCTCCGCCCAGCGCGGCGGCGAGCTCGGCATCGACGTCCCTGAGTTCCTGCCCGGCTAGATGATTGATTCCCAATCCCCGCACACCCGGATGACGCGCCTGGCGCTTCGCATCTCTGCGTCCTCGGGCTTGCCTTTGCCCACCGGCAAAGGCTGCGCCCTGCGTCCTTGATCTGCTCGGCCAGGCACGCCCCCGGTCACACCCGAATTGGGAATCAATCATCTAGCGGGGCCCCGTGAAGGGGGTCGTCGCTGCCGGCCATCCGCTCACCGCCGAGGCCGGTGCGGCGGTCCTGCGCGAGGGCGGCAACGCCGTCGACGCGGCGGTCTGCGCGGTGCTCGCCTCCTTCGCCGTGGAGAGCCCGCTGACCGGCTTCGGCGCCGGCGGCTACATGATGGTCCATACCAATGGCACTCGGCCCGGCTCCGGTCGCAGAGAGTCAGATTGCGATGCTCCCTCCGCCGGGCGCTCGGCAACCACCTTGATCGATTTCTTTGTCGCCGCGCCCGGTCTCGACGGGATCGAACGGCGGGCGGAGCTGGCGCCGGTGCCGGTCCGCTTCGACGCCGAGACGACGCAGACGTTCTTCGTCGGGCCGGCCTCCTGCGGCGTGCCGGGCACCGCCGCCGGCTTGGTGCGGGCGCTGGAGCGCTTCGGCTCGGTCCCGCTCGCCGAGCTGGTCGGCCCGGGGGTCCGGCTGGCCCGCGAGGGCGCGCCGGTCAACCACCAGCAGGCCTACATCCTCGACATCCTCGCGCCGATCCACGAACGCCTGGCCGGCACGCGGGAGCTCTACGCGCCAGGGGGGACGCCGCTGCGCGAGGGCGATGTCTTCCGCTTTCCCGAGCTGGCAGAGGCGCTGGAGCGCTTCGGCGCCGAAGGCGCGGAGCCGTTCTGCCGCGGCGAGGTGGCGATGGCGCTGAGCAAGTTCGTCATCGAGCACGGCGGCACCCTGGGCCCAGGCGATTTCGCCGCCTACGACGCGATCGAGCGGCACCCGATCGCCGCCCCGTTCCGCGGCGCCGAGGTCCTCACCAACCCGCCACCCTCCTCGGGCGGAATCCTGATCGCCTTCTGCCTCGGGCTGCTGGAGCGGCTCGGCGACCGCAGCAGCCCGGAGCGGCTGGTCGCGGCGATGGACGCCGCCAACCGGCGCCGCGGCGAGCAGTTCGCCGCCTCGCTCTACGAGGAGGGGATGGAGGCGAGCTTCTTCGACCCGGCCGGGCTCGACCTCGCCGCCGGCGAGCTGCTCGGCTCGACCACCCACATCTCCGTCCTCGACGAGGACGGCATGTGCGCCGCTGTCACCTGCTCCAACGGTTCCGGCTCGGGTGTGCTGGCCCCCGGCACCGGGGTGATCCTCAACAACATGCTCGGCGAGGAGGACCTCAACCCGCTCGGCTTCCACCGCATCGAGCCGGGGCGGCGGGTGCCGTCGATGATGGCGCCGACGATCGTCCTGCGCGACGGAGAGATCGTGCTCGGGGTCGGCAGCGCCGGCTCCAACCGGATCCGCTCGGCGATCTTGCAGACCGTGGTGCGGGTGGTCGAGGAGCGGCTGCCGGTTGCCGCCGCGATCGAGGCGCCGCGGCTGCACTTCGAGGCCGGCCTGCTGCAGGCCGAGCCGGGGATCGACGAGGAGGCGTTGGCAAGGCTGGAGGCGGGCGGCGTCCCGGTCGCGAGACGGCCCGAGATCAACCTCTTCTTCGGCGGCGTGCAGGCGGTCGCGCGCGATCCGACGACGGGGGCGCTGAGCGGCGGCGGCGACCCGCGCCGCGGCGGCGCCGTCGCCTACGCCGATTAGGCGAGAATGCCGGCGATGGCGGCCGCCCCCGAGATCGACTTCGAGGCCGAGGGACTGCTCGACGAGCTCGAGGGCGAAGCGCGAGCGGCGCGGCTGGCGCTGCTGAGGCAGCTAGCCGACGAAGGGGTGCCGCTGGAGGAGCTGCGCGACGCGGTCGAGGCCGGGCGGCTGGCGCTGCTGCCGGTCGAGCGGGCGCTGGCCGGCGACGGCCGCCGCTACACCGCCCGCGAGATCGCCGACCTCGCCGAAATCGACCTCGAGCTGCTGCGGCGCTTCAGCGCCGCCCTCGGCGTGCCCTATGTCGACCCGGACGAACCGCGTGGGACCGAGGCCGACCTGGAGGCGGCGCGGCGGATCAAGGCCTTCCGCGACGCTGGCCTGCCGGAGGAGGGGATGCTGCAGGTGGCGCGGACGATCGGGATGGGCACCGCCCGGATCGCCGAGGCCAACCGCGAGCTGGTGATCCGCACCCTCGCCCAGCCCGGCGACAGCGAGCGCGATCTGGCCCTGCGCTTCGCCGCCGCCGCCGAGGCGATGATGCCGCTAGTCGGGCCGACCGTGGTCCACGCGCTGCAGGCGAACATGCTGGAGCAGATCCGCCGCGACGTGATCGCCACCGCCGACCTCGCCTCGGGGGAGTTCAGCGGCACCTCCGTGCTCACCGTCGGCTTCGCCGACCTGGTCGAGTTCACTCGGCTCGGGGAGGAGATCCCGGCCGAGGAGCTGGGTCTCGTCGCCGGGCGGCTGGAGGAGATGGCGACCGCCGCCGCCGAGCCGCCGGTGCGGCTGGTGAAGACGATCGGCGATGCGGCGATGTTCGTCTCCACCGACGCCGCGGCGATGCTCAACGCGAGCCTTGGCCTGATCGCCGCCGCCGAGGCGGAAGGGGAGGAGTTCCCCTGGCTGCGGGCCGGCCTCGCCTGCGGCTCGGTGCTGCCCCAGTCCGGCGACTACTACGGCCGCCCGGTCAACCTGGCGAGCCGGATCACCGGGGTCGCCAGGCCGGGCAGCGTCGTCGTCGATGCCGCGGTAAAGGGCGCGGCCGGGGACGACTTCGCCTACACCTACATCGGCGAGCGGCGGCTGAAGGGCATCGACACCAAGGTCAAGCTCTTCCGCGCCCGCCGCGGCGAATAGCGTGCCACGTGGGCTCCGATGCGCGATCGTGCATCAGGGTCGTCGGGAAGGCGAAATGGGTGGTCATATGCACGATCGCGCATATAGCAGCCAACTCGGCCAGGGAAATGGCTAAAATGCACGATTGTGCATTCGAAATTTGAATTCGCCCTCCATGACGCCCGCTCGATTGGCGCGGCGGTTCGGCGCTCTCGGGAGTCGCTCGGATTGCGCCAGGACGAGCTCGCCCTGGCAGCCGGCGTGAGCACCCGGGCGATTCACCAGATTGAGAGCGGCAAGCCGACCAGTCGGCTGGACACCCTGTCTCCGGTGCTCGCGGTTTTGGGTTTGCGGCTTCAGGTCGAAGGTCAAACCCAGCACCGCACCGACGAAAGCGACGATCGGTGAGCGGCGCCAAGCTGACCGTCTTTCTGCGCGGGCGAGCGGTAGGGACGCTGGAGCGCCGTGGCCCCGGTCGCTATCGCTTCACCTACTCCGGGCAGGCAGGCACGGTGGACTGGGCCGACCCGATGGCAAGTCTCTCGGCTTCCTTGCCACTGCGCGAGGAAATGTTCAGCCCCAGTGAGTCGGCGCCGTTCTTCGAGGGCCTGCTGCCGGAGGGGGTGGTGCGAGCGACCGTCGCGAAAAAGCTTCAGCTCAGCGAAGGCGACGGTTTCGGCATGCTGGCGGCGCTCGGTGCCGACTGCGCGGGCGCGGTCGTGATTCTGCCCGCGGGCCAGGAACCCCAACCGCCTTCGCGCGCGCGGGCTCGCCCGTTGGGTGAAGATGAGCTTGGCGCGATGCTCAGAGATCTGCCGCGCGACCCACTTGGCATCGATGTCGAGCCCGACGGGGTGCGGCTCAGTCTCGGCGGTGTCCAGGACAAGCTCGTCCTGATCCGTCTTTCCTCGGGTCGCTTCGCGCAGCCGCGTGCAGGGGCGCCGAGCACTTGCTTGCTGAAGCCAAAGCACGGGCGTTACGAGGGCTTGGTGGCCAACGAGAGCTTCTGCATGAAGGTCGCCGCGGCCGCCGGAAACGAGGTTGCGCCAACGGAGCTGCTCGAGGTCGACGGCATTCGCTGTCTGTATGTGGAGCGCTTTGACCGCATCGCGGACGTCGGTGGAGAAGTCCTGCGCGTCCATCAGGAGGACATGTGCCAGGCCCTTGGGCTGCTTCCTACCGAAAAGTACGAGGCTGACGGCGGACCCTCTGTCGCCCAGGTGATGGGACTGCTGCGAAGGCGCCGCAGCCCTCGTGCGGCGCTCGACGTCAACGCTTTCCTGCGCGCGGTCCTGACCAATTTTCTCCTCGGCAACAGCGATGCTCACGGGAAGAACTTTGCTCTCCTCTACGACCCAGCCGCCGGCGTGCGGCTGGCGCCGCTCTACGACATCGTCTCAACTGCCGTCTACGGCGACCTGACCCAGCGGACGGCGATGAGGATCGGCGGGGAGGACGATCCAACCAACATCGACATGGGGAGTTGGCAGCGGCTCGGCGAGGAGAGCGGACTGGGAGGCGAACTGCCGAAATTCATCCGCCGCTGGTCGGGCGAGATTGTCGCGGCGGCTGAACGGTGTCGTCGCGATGCCGTCGAGGGGGGCTGGTCAGATGGCGTGATCGATGAGATTGTCGACATCTGCCGCCAGCGGGCAACGCGGCTGCTGGGCGACGACGACTAGGCGGGCTTGCGGGCGGAGACGAGGAGGTTGTAGAAGAGCTCGGCCGGCAGGCGGGGCTCGAGCAGGTCGGTGTCGACCTTCTGTAGGGCGATGTAGCTGCGGAAGGCGAAGTTGCGCCAGCCCCAGGGGACCGAGTCCGGCTCGGCACTCGACTCCACCGTGCGCAGGCCCCAGCCCCAGGCGTTGGCGAGCAGCTCCTCACCGCCCACCCGGCGATCGACGAAGCCGCCGTCGCGCAGCAGCCGGCGCAGATCGGCGGGGGCGAAGGCGTGGACGTCGACCTCCCCCTCCAGCGAGTGCCCATTCGAGAGGTCTGTCTCGGCGACGCCGCGACGCCGTGCCCCGGTGAGCCGCCGCCAGGCCGGCGCCACCGCGATTCCGACCCGCTTCGGCAGCGCCGCCAGTCGGTCGCCGTAGCGCGAGGGCTCGCCGGCGAAGGCGATCAGGCCGCCCGGTCGCAGCACCCGGCGGAATTCGGCGAAGGCGCGGTCGAGGTCGGGGATGTGGTGGAGGACCGCGTGGCCGAAGACGAGGTCGAAGCTCTGATCGTCGAACGGCAGTCGCTCCGCCTCGGTGGCGACCGTGGCGACGTCGCCGACGCCGAGCGCCGCGGCGGTGGCGGCGAGCCGCCTCAGCATTCCCGGCGAGATGTCGGTCGCGGTCAGTCGCTCGATCACCCCCAGCTGGACCAGGTTGAGCGAGAAGTAGCCGGTCCCGGAGCCGATCTCCAGGGTGTCGCCGAAGCGGCGCCCGCCGAGCCCGCCCAGCGCCTTGACCAGCTTCAGCCGCACCTGCTCCTGGCCGGTGGCGCCGAAGTCGATCCCCCACTTGGCGTCGTATTCGGCGGCGGCGGCGTTGTGGTAGCGGGTGTTGACGTCTTTGATGTGCTCCGCGGTAGCGGTCGGGGAGGCCGGCATCGGCGCGGAACTCTACGCGGAAAGGCGCAATGCACGGAGCGTTGGCGCCCCAATAGCGTCCCGCCCGTGAGCGAGGAGTACCTGCAGCTGAACCAGCCCGCCGGGGTGCCGCCGCTGCCGCTGACCGGCGAGCGGACGCTGCCCGACGTGCCGGAGGAGAACTACTGGTACCGCCGCCACCTCGTCGTCTACGAGTGGATCGCCGCGCGCGTGCGCGGGCGGCGTGTGGTCGACATGGCTTGTGGCGAGGGCTACGGCTCCAACTTGCTGGCCGGCGCCGCCGCGTCGGTGGTCGGGGTCGACGCCAACCCGGAGGCGCACGAGCACGCTCGCCTGCGCTACCGGCGTCCCAACCTGCGTTTCGAGCGCGACCTGGTCGAGAGCTTCGCCGAGCCCTGCGACGCGGTTGTCTTCCTGCAGACGATCGAGCATGTGCAGGACGCCGGCGCGATCCTCGAGCACTTCAAGTCGATGCTGGCCCCCGGCGGGGTCGCCTACGTCTCGACCCCGAACCTGCTGACCCTGGCGCCGCCCGGGGCGGAGAAGTCCGACAACCCCTGGCACCTCCACGAGTACCGCGCCGAGGAGTTCCGGGAGCTCTGTTCGGCCCACTTCGGGCGGGTCGAGCTGCTCGGCCTCTTCCACGCGCGCAAGCTGCGCGCGCACGAGCTGGCGATCAGGCTCGGCTGGGACGCCGTCCACAGGCGCCTGCGCCTGACCAAGCCCTTCTACGACCGCTTCACGCCGGCGATCGCCGCCTCCGACTTCGCGCTCAGGGAAGGGAACCTCGACAAGGCGCTCGATTTCGTTGCCGTCTGTCGCCTGTAGGCGCTCGGCTCGCGGGTCCTGTCGCGGGGAGGGGTCCTGCGGGCGGGCAGGTGTGTCCGTTCTCGGACCCCTCCCCGCGCCACCCCCGAGAGGAGCGTCTTGAAGGGGACGGATGGCGACTTGGCCCTCGTGCTCCATTCCCACATGCCGTATGTGGAGGGCTTCGGGACCTACCCGTTCGGCGAGGAGTGGCTGTTCGACGCCGTGATCCGCTCCTACTTGCCGGTGCTGGAGGTCGCCGAGCACCTGACGATGACGGTGACGCCGGTGCTGGCCGACCAGCTCGAGGCGTCGGGGGTGCGCGAGCGCCTGCGCGAGTTCCTGGCCGAGTGGCGGATCGGCGCCGCCGCGGCCGACCTCGACGACGTGCCCGCCGAGTGCCGGCCCGCCTGCGAGGGCGAGCTGGCGCGCTATCGGCGGGCGCTGGAGCTCCTCGACGGAGCCGGCGGCGATCCGCTGCGGCCCTTCCAGCGCGCCGCCGCGGAGGGGCGGGTGGCCCTCGCCGCCTCCGCCGCGACCCACGCGGTGCTGCCTCTGCTGGCGACCCGAGCGGGGCTGCGACTGCAGCTCGACGCCGGCCTGCGCTCACACCGGCGGCGCTTCGGCTGGGACGGTGGCTTCTGGCTGCCCGAGTGCGCCTACGCCCCCGGCCTCGAGTGGCGACTGGCCGAGGCGGGCGTCGGCTGGTTCTGCGTCGACCAGAGTGCCCACGAGCCCCCACTGGAGGCGCTGGCGCCGGTGCGGACCGCGGCGGGACCGGTGGCGCTGCCGATCGACTGGGAGGCAGTCGGCTGGCTCTGGTCGCTGGACGGGTACCCGTCCGACCCGGCCCACGCCCAGTTCGCCGGCAAATCGCTGCGCGGGGTGCGGCTCTGGAAGGTGGGGGGCGGGGCCTACGACCCGGCCGCCGCCGACGCCGCCGCGCGGCGCCAGGCCGGCGAGTTCCTCGCCGCGGCGGCGGCGAGGCTGCGCGAGTACGCCGCCGCCCACCACCGCCGCGGCCTGCTCGTCTTCGCGATCGACACCGAGCTGCTTGGGCACTGGTGGTCGGAGGGGCCGCTCTGGCTGCGGGCGGTGCTCGAGGGCGCCGAGCGGGCCGGGGTGCGGTTGCTGACCGTGCCGCGGGCGCTCGCCGAGCACGAGCCGGTTGAGCGGCCGCTCGCCGCCTCGACCTGGGGCGAGCGCAAGGACCTCTCGACCTGGAGTTCACCCGCGGTCGCCGACCTCGCCGGGGGGGCGCGCAGGCTGGAGCTGCGGCTGCTGCGGGCGCTCTCGGCGGGCCTGCGCGGCGACGCCGCCCGCCGCGCCGCCCGCGAGCTGCTCGCCGCCCAGGCCAGCGACTGGGCCTTCCTCGACAAGCGCGGCCAGGCCGGCGATTACGCCTACCAGCGCGCCACCGACCACGCCGGGGCGGCGCTGGAGGCCATAGACTCCCGCTCCGTCACCGATCCGCGTATGCGTTCCCTCGCCCCGGACCTGAGCCTCGCTCCCCTGCTGGAGCCCTAGATGGTTGATTCCACGCCCACGCACACCTGGATGACCCGCCTGGCACACTGCGCATCTCTGCGTCCTCGGGCTTGCCTTTGCCCACCGGCAAAGGCTGCGCCCTGCGTCCTTGATCTGCTTGGCCAGGCGTGTCCCCAGTCACACGTCGCCGTGGAATCAACCATTTAGCGCCGCCCACGATGACCCGTGTTCTGATCCTCTCCTGGGAGTACCCGCCGCTGATCGAGGGCGGCCTCGCCCGTCACGTCCGCAAGCTCTCCGAGGCGCTGGTCGAGCGCGGGATCGAGGTCCACGTGCTGACCCGCGGGGGCGAGGAGTCGCCGGCCGAGGAGCGCTGCGGCGGCGTCGTCGTACACCGGATCCGCGAGCCGAAGCGGCCGACAGACCTGGGCGAGTTCGTCGCCTGGGTGGAGCGGATGAACTCCGACATGCTGGCCGCCGGGGTCGAGCTCGGCGACCGCTACAGCTTCGACCTCGTCCACGGCCACGACTGGCTCGTCGCCAACGCCTGCGACCACCTCGCCAAGCGCTTCGAAGCGCCGCTGGTGACGACGATCCACGCCACCGAGTACGGCCGCCACCAGGGCTGGGTCGACAAGCACCCGCAGACCTACATCCACGGGGTCGAGCGCTGGATCACGAATCGCTCCCGGCGGGTGATCGCCTGCTCCCACTACATGCGCGAGCAGATCGCCGACATCTTCGGGGTCGAGGAACGGCGGATCAGCGTCATCCCCAACGGGATCGACCCCGACGACCTGCCGCCCCAGGACCCGGCCGAGCTGGCGCGCCTGCGCGGCGAGTTCGCCGCCCCGGACCAGAAGCTGGTGCTGCTGATCGGCCGCCTGGTCTACGAGAAGGGCTTCCAGCTGGCGCTGGAGGCGATGCCGCGGGTGCTCGAGGCCGAGCCCGGGACGCGCTTCCTCGTCGCCGGCTCCGGCACCCACGAGGTGGAGCTGCGCCGTCAGGCGGAGGAGCTGGGGCTGATGGACCACGGCACATTCCTCGGCTGGATCGGCGACGACGTCCTGCACTCGCTGTACCGGATCGCCGACCTCACCGTGGTCCCCTCGATCTACGAGCCGTTCGGGCTGGTGGCGCTGGAGGCGATGGCCTCGGGCTGCCCCTGCATCGTCGCCGACACCGGCGGCCTGCGCGAGGTTGTCCCGCACGAGGAGGCCGGCCTGCGCTTCCGCGCCCACGACCCCGAGGCGCTGGCCGAGGTGGCGATCCGCGTCCTCTCCGACGACGAGCTCGGCCGCCGCCTCGTCGCCGAAGCCTACGAGCACCTGCGCCGCTTCGACTGGGCCGACGTCGCCGAGCAGACCGCCGCCGTCTACGCCGACCTCGCCGCCGCCAAGACCGGCCCCGCCTAGCGCTGGGGCTGGGCGGGCTAGCGACGGTCGGTGTCTGCGCCGGCTCCGGTCGAGCGGAACCTGCCGATCCGGGTGTCGCCCGGATCCCAAGTCATCCCGATCAGGAGCTCGTCGGCGGAAACTTCGAGCGAGCCGGCGAGTTTGATCAGGGTGTCGATGCGGGCGACGCGGAGGCCGCGCTCCAGCTGGCTGATCTCGGTGCGGTGCACCGAGGCGCGAACGCTGAGCTCGTCCTGGGAGAGGTCGGCAAGCTTGCGGCAGCGGATCAGGTTGTCCCCGAAACGGGCGGCGATGTCCACGGGTGGCAATTGTTCTCCTTGTCGGAGTCGACGGCTTCCGCGCCGGTTTCGCTTCGTCGCAGGCCACCCGCCGAAGCACGCGCGATGCAACTTATCAGCCGCCAGACAGAAACCCTCACTCCTGGAGATTGTTGCGGACCGCACTCGCCGGCCAAGTTTGGGCACTTACCGAGGCTCCAGCCGCGGTAACTCTTCAATCTTTGTCGGGACCCGGCGGTTGGAGGGTCGTCGCCGCCGCCGGGTCGGGTTCGACCGGGTGCGGCCAGCGCAGCTCCCGCGGCGCCTCGCGCATGCGGACGATGCGGGCGGGAATCCCGGCGACGACCGCGTTGGCCGGCACGTCCTTGGTCACCACCGAGTTGGTGCCGACGATCGAGTTGTCGCCGACCCGGACGCCGCGCAGGATGCAGGCGCCGTAGCCGATCCAGACGTTGGAGCCGACCTCGACGTCGCGCATGTAGATCCCCTGTAGCCGGATCGGCCGCTCGACCTCGACGACGCCGTGGTCGAAGTCGATGAACATCGCCCGGTCGGCGATCACGCACTCTTCGCCGATTCGCACCTGCTGGTAGGCGGAGATCGTGCACTCCTGCCCGATCACCGTCTTCGCGCCGATCTCGACCTCGCCCTCGTGGCAGCGGATCTTCGAGCCGTCGCCGATCCAGACGAAGCGCCCGAAGCGGACCTCGGCCCCGCGGGCGATCTGGAGTTCCAGCCGCTTGCCGAAGAAGACGAAGCCGTCGGTGCGCCAGCGCCGCCCGGCGCGGGTCAGCAGCCGCCGCCGCAGGTAGCGGCCCAGAAGCCGGGCGTAGCGGAGGTTCAGCATCCGGTTGCGGGCCAGGAAGCGGATCACGGCGGCCGGGACTCTAGACTGGCGCGGCCGTGGCCGACGTCGCCAAATCCGCCCCGCTCGCCGAGCGCCTCGTCGCGGGCGACAAGCGCGCGCTGGCGCGGGCGATCACCCTGATCGAGTCCGACGACCCGGTCGGCTGGGAGCTGGTGCGTGAGGTCTATCCCCGCACCGGCAACGCTCGGATCGTCGGCTTCACCGGCCCGCCCGGGGTCGGCAAGAGCACCCTGATCGGGGCGCTGACCGCGCAGCTGCGCAAGTCCGAGCGCGAGGTCGCGGTGCTCTCGATCGACCCCTCCAGCCCCTTCACCCAGCGGCGCCCTGCTCGGCGACCGGGTGCGCCTCTCCGACCACTTCCTCGACCCCGGCGTGTTCATCCGCTCGATGGCCTCGCGCGGCGCCCTCGGCGGCCTCTCCGAGGCGGCGCTGCAGGTGGCGCTGGTGATGGACGCGGCGGGCAAAGACGACGTCCTGATCGAGACCGTCGGCGTCGGCCAGGCCGAGATCGACATCGTCGACCACGCCGACACGATCGTGCTGGCGCTGATGCCCGGCTCCGGCGACTCGATCCAGGCGCTGAAGGCCGGCGTGATGGAGATCCCCGACGTGATCGTCGTCAACAAGGCCGACCACCCGATGACCGACACGATGGTCCGCGAGGTGCGCAGCGTGCTCGCGCTCTCCCAGGACCCGGAGGGCTGGAAGGTGCCGATCCTGCGCACCGAGGCCGCCCGCGGCGAGGGCGTCGAGGAGCTGGCGACGAGGATCGACGAGCACCGCGCCTTCATCGAGGCGGCGGGGACGCTGGCCGAGCGCCGCGCCCGCAACCTGCGCAGCGAGGTGCTCGGGATCGCCACCTCGCGGATGCGCCGCCGGCTCGAGGCAGACCGCCGCCGAGGATCCCGCGCACCGCCGAGCTGCTGGACCGGGTCGTGCGGCGCGAGCTCGACCCGGCCAGGCCGCCGGCGAGCTGCTGGAGCGGCACGCCGATGGCTGAGGCGGCGGCGCTGCCCGCGCTGGCGGAGGCGAGGAGCTGGGTCGGCGCCCAGCTCACCGACGCTCGACGGCGCCGCGGTCGGCGAGGTCCACGGCCTCTTCGTCGACGAGCGAGAGCGGCGAGCCGGCCTGGCTGATCGCCGGCTCGGCGCGCCGCCGCGGCACCAGGCTCGTCGCGGTGCCGCTGCGCCTCTGCGCCGGCGCCCCCTTCGGCGTCTGGGTCGCGCAGGAGGCGGGCGCGCTCGCGCACGCGCGCCGGTGGTCGACCCGACCCGGCCGCTGCGGCGCGAGCACGAGCTGACGATCTGCGCCCATTTCGGCATCGGCGAGGGGGTTGGCCGCGCGGCCGAGGTCGCCGGCCGGCCCGCGAGGCGAGCATCACCGCCGCGCCCTCGAACTGAGCTGCCGACGGGCCTCTGGCGTCCGGCATATGGACGTTTCCGGCCCATCGATCCCGGGGGTTGAGCCGGCGACGTCATCTCCACGTAACCCAGGCTTGGGAGAGTTGATGAGATGGCATTGCTGATCCTCTTCGGGTTTCTCGCCGGCGCCGGCCACGGCGCTGTCGCCCTGCGTGCTGCCGGTGCTGCCGGTCGCGCTCTCGGCCGGGGCCACCGGCGGCCGCCGCCGCCCGCTCGGGATCGTCGCCGGGCTGGCCGTCTCGTTCACCTTCGCCACCGTGGCGCTGGTCTACGTGATCTCCGCCCTCGGCCTCCCCAACGACTTCCTGCGCAAGCTGGCGATCGCCGTCCTGCTCGGCTTCGGGGTCGTGCTGATGGTGCCGCCGCTGGCGGCCCGGCTCGAGGCGTGGGTGAGCCGGTTCGCGAGCCGGGCCGGCGTCGCTCGGCCCGGCGGCGAGGGCTTCTGGTCGGGGACCGCCGTCGGCGCTCAGCCTCGGCCTCCTCTACACGCCCTGCGCCGGGCCGATCCTGGCCGGGGTCATCACCGTCTCCGCCTCGCAGTCCTTCGACGCCGGCCGGCTCGCGGTCGCGCTCAGCTACGGCACTCGGCTCGGCCCTGGTCCTCTACCTGCTGATGCTCGGCGGCCGCCGGTCGTCGCGCCGCTCGCCGCGCCGCGGCGCCGGCCTGCAGTGGCGATGGGAGCGGTGATGGTCGTCGTCGCCCTGGCGATGCTGGGCGACTACGACATCCGCTTCCAGAACTCGATCGCCGCCGACCTGCCGGCCTTCCTCGTCAACCCGACCGAAGGGCTCGAGGACACCGCGGCGGCGCAGTCGGCGCTGGCCGACATCCGCGGCGATTCGGCCCACGGGATCGGCGCCAGGGCGGCCGCCGCGTCCCAACGCCCCACCACCACCGACCCTTCGGGCCTGCCGGTGCTCGGCGCCGCGCCCGAATTCGTCGGCAACCAGCGCTGGTTCAACACCCCCGGCGACCGCCCGCTGACCCTGCGCGAGCTGCGGGGGCGGGTGGTCCTGGTCGACTTCTGGACCTACACCTGCATCAACTGCATCCGCACCTTCCCCTACCTGAAGGCATGGGACGCGCGTTACCGTCGGCAGGGGCTGACGATCGTCGGCGTGCACACGCCGGAGTTCCCCTTCGAGCGCGAGGCGGGCAACGTCGAAGCGGCGATCGAGCGCAACGACATCCGCTATCCGGTCGTCCAGGACAACGAACAGGCGACCTGGAACGCCTACGGCAACCAGTACTGGCCGGCCGAGTACTTCATCGACGCCAGGGGGCGGGTCCGCTACGCGCACTTCGGCGAGGGCGAATACGGCGAGAAAGAAAAGGTCATCCGCGAGCTTCTGGCCGAAGCCGGGAAGAAGGTGCGGGATAGGCGGGCGCCGGTGAAGGCCGTTGCTCCCTCGGCGACCTTGACCACGCCCGAGACCTACCTCGGCGCGGCCCGTGCCGAACGCTTCACCAACGCGATCCTCTCGCCCGGGCTGCACGATTTCCGCGCCCCGGCCGCGGTGCCGGCGAACGAATTCGCCTACCGCGGCCGCTGGCGGGTGTCGCTCGACTCCGCGACGGCCGCCGCCGGCGCCTCGCTCGACCTCAGCTTCGGCGCCCGGCGCGTCTACCTCGTGCTCGGCTCGTCCGGGCGCAGCCGCCGGGTGCGGGTGCTGCTCGACGGCCGGCCGATCGCGGGCGCCGACGCCGGCGCCGACGTCCACGGCGGTGTCGTCAACGTGAGCGGACAGCGCCTGTACAGCCTCGTCGACCTGCCCCGGGTCGAGCACCACGTGCTCACCCTGGAACCGGAAGCGGGGGTGAGCGGCTACGCCTTTACGTTCGGCTAGCGGGCTGAGGCATGCGTGAGGAGGAAGCCAGTGGGCCTCGGAGCGAATTGAGTCGCGCACGCTTCGCGTGCAGCTCCAGATGTTGGTGCGCGCCTATGGCGCGCAGGAATCGGATTGCATTTCCGCCGCCTTGGCGACATTCGCTCCGAGGCCCACTGGCTTCCTCCCCCAACAGGGACATCGGCACGGGTGGAGGGTGGCCGCCCTCCAAGAGATTCCAGCTCGCAAGCCAGGTGCTTCGGTGGTAGCTGGGGTTGTTCTAGACGTCGGTGGGAGGGACGGCGACCTCCTCCGCCGGAATGTCGCCGAAGGCGGCGACATGCAATCTGATGATTGCGCCGCGTCAGCGGCGCTCAGACATCGGAGCGAGGCCCGAAGGGCCGAGCGACTTCAATTCCGCCGGAGGAGGTCGCCGTCCCTCCGGCGGACCACTATCAGCAGCCGAGCTGCCGCGCGATCACCATCTGCTGCACCTCGTCGGTCCCCTCGCCGATCGTGAGGATCTTGGCGTCGCGGTAGAAGCGGCAGACCGGGTACTCCTCGATGTAGCCGTAGCCGCCGTGGATCTGCACCGCCTCCTCGGTGGCGCGGACGGCGAGGCGGCCGGTGATCAGCTTCGCCTGGGCGGCGGTGAGCGTGAACGACTGCCCCGCGTCCTTCTCCAGCGCCGCCCGCCAGGTCAGCAGCCGCGCCGCCTCGATCTGGGCCGAGAGGTCGGCGATCTTCGCCTGGATCGACTGGAATTTGGAGATCGACTGGCCGAAGGCCTGGCGCTCCTTGGCGTAGGCGATCGCCTCGTCGAGCGCCCCCTGGGCGAGGCCGACGCCCATCGCGGCGACGCCGATCCGGCCGCCGTCGAGGATGTGGAGGAAGTTCTTGAAGCCGTCGCCGCGGCGCCCGAGCAGGCTCGACTCCGGTAGCCGGCAGTCCTCGAATGAGAGCGGCCGCGTGTCCGAGGCGTTCCAGCCCATCTTGCGGTAGGCCTCGCCGACCTCGTAGCCGGGGGTGCCGGTGGGGACGATCAGGTTGGAGACCTCCTTGCGGCTGTTTGCGCCGGTGACGGCGGTGATCGAGACGCAGCCGGAGATCTCGGTGCCGGAGTTGGTGATGAACTGCTTGGCGCCGTTGACGACCCACTCGCCGCCCTCGAGCCGGGCGGTGGTGCGGACGTTGCCGGCGTCCGATCCGGCCTCGGGCTCGGTCAGCCCGAACGAGGCGAGCCGCTCGCCGCTGCAGAGCCGCGGTAGCCATTCGTCCTTCTGCTCGTCGCTGCCCCAAAGGTAGATCGGCATCGTCCCCAACGAGGTGTGGGCGGCCATCGTGATGCAGACCGAGGAGTCGATCCGGGCCAGCTCTTCGACCGCCAGCACGTAGGAGAGCGTGTCGGCGCCGCCACCGCCGTACTCCGGCGGGAACGGGATACCCATCAGCCCCAGCCCCCCGAGCTTGGCCACGATCTCATACGGAAACGACTTCGTCCGATCCAGCTCCTCCGCCACCGGCGCCACCTCCTGCCGCGCGAAATCGCGCACCGTGTCCCGCAGCAGCCTCTGCTCGTCCGTCAGGTCGAAGTCCATGCCGCCAGCCTATTGCGCTCAAGTGCCGCAGCTTCGTCAGCCGCCGTGGGCCCTGCCGGTGGGTGGCCCGGGTGAGGAGGCCGAGAACGGACCCAGTTTGGCCCGCCCGCAGGCCTCCTCACCCGGGCCAGGCCCCGCCGGCCCGCCACCCTAAAGCTGCAGGCTCTTCACCTGCAGCAGCTCCTCGAGCCCGTACCGCCCGTTCTCGCGCCCGTGGCCCGACTGCCCGTAGCCGCCGAACGGCGCGAGCGGGTTGAAGGCGCCGCCGTTGATCTCGATCTGGCCGCTGCGGATGCGCTTGGCGACCGCGATCGCCCGCTCCTCGTCGCCCGACCAGACGCCGCCGGCGAGGCCGTAGGCGCTGTCGTTGGCGATCCGCACCGCGTCCTCCTCGCCGTCGTAGGGCTGGATCGCCAGCACCGGCCCGAAGATCTCCTCCTGGGCGATCGTCATCTCCGGCGCCACCTCGGAGAAGACGGTGGGGCGGACGAAGTAGCCGCGGTCGAGCCCCTCCGGCGCCGCGGCGCCGCCGGTGACCAGCTTCGCCCCCTCTGCCTCCCCCTTCTCGATGTAGCCGCGCACGCGCTGGCGCTGGGTGTCGGAGACCAGCGGCCCGAGCCGGGTCGACTCGTCGAACGGGTCGCCGGGGGTGAAGGCCTCGGCGGTGGCGGCGGCGATCTGCTCGGCTTCGGCCAGCTGCTCGCGCGGGACCAGCATCCGGGTCAGGGCGCTGCAGGTCTGGCCCGAGTTGAGGAAGCACTTGGCGACCCCGTCGGGGACCGCCCTGGCGAGGTCGGCGTCGTCGAGGATCACGTTCGGCGACTTGCCGCCGAGCTCCATCGCCACCGGCTTCACCGTCGCCGAGGCCAGCTCGCTGACCCGCTTGCCGGCGCGGGTCGAGCCGGTGAAGGAGACCATGTCGACGCCGGGGTGGGCGGCGATCGCCTCGCCGACCACCGGGCCGAGGCCGGTGACGAGGTTGAAGACGCCGGCGGGGAGGCCGGCCGCCTCGATCACCTCGGCCAGCAGGAAGGCGTTCAGCGGCGTCACCTCGCTCGGCTTCAGCACCACGGTGCAGCCGGCGGCGAGGGCGGGGGCGACCTTGGCGGCGATCTGGTTCAGCGGGTAGTTCCAGGGCGTGATCGCGCCGAGCACGCCGACCGGCTCGCGCAGCACCCGCGAGTTGCCGATCTCCTCCTCCCAGGCGACTTCCTCCATCAGCTCCGGCATCGCCGCGAACTGGCTGGTCGGCAGCCCGACCTGGATCATCTGGCTCAGTTTCAGCGGCATCCCCAGCTCCTGGGAGATCGTCGCCGCGATCTCCTCGTTGCGCTCGCCGAGCCCGGCGGCGATCGCCGTGAGGTAGCCGGCGCGCTCCTCGCGCGGGGTCTGCGACCAGCCGTCGAAGGCCTCGCGGGCGGCGCTGACGGCGCGGTCGGCGTCCTCGGCAGAGCAGGCCGGGATCGTCCCCATCACCTCCTCGGTGGTCGAGTTGACCACCTCGATCGTCTCGCCGGCCGACGGCTCGACCCACTCGCCGCCGATGAAGATCTTGTCCCGCACCTGAAGCTCCGCCGCAGTCGCCATGCCCTTCCTCCTCAACGCTCGCTCACCCGATTGGCCGTACAGCCAACGCTACCGCGACTGGCGGGCGCCGAGTATTTATAGCGAATATGTAATAAGTACTTATTAGCTATATTTGGGAGGTGGCTTCGCTCGATGCCAAGAATCGTCGTGTTGGGCCGACCCCCGGGGAGCTTCTGAGAGAAGCGCGCCGCCGCCACGGTATGAGCCAGGAACTGTTGGCGGCCAGGGCCGGGACCACCCAGTCTGCGATCTCGCGAATCGAGTCCGGACCGCGTGTCGCCCGTCGGTCGAGACGCTCTGGGAGTTGCTCTACCTCCTTGGCGAGGATCTCGAGTTGTCCGCTCAAGACGCGCGATTCGGGTATCGATCGCCACGCTTAACCAGCGCAAATCTCGGCCTAACCCCCGCCCAGCGAGTGCAACGCGAGGCCTGGCGTTTGCCGACTTTGTTCGCCGCAACTAGAGGGAAGAGATCAAGTGACCTGGAGGACTTAGGGGTCATGTGGACGGACCGCAGCCCCTACATGCTCGGCCCCCTGCTGCAGGCGCTTGTCGCCCACGGCGTCGATTTCGTTCGTCGTTCGGTGGGATGGCCGGGCATCGCTCTGGGTTCGTCCTATCCGACCTTCGACCTCGACGTTGCCTACGCTCGCGACAAGGCCAACCTGGAGCGGCTCGCGCGGGTGCTGGCTGAATTGCGAGTCACGCCTGAGCGGGGCGCCGCCGCCAGATCTTCCCTTCCTCGCCGATGCGCAGATCGCTCGGCTAACGGAGCCAACTTCACCTTCACCACCGAGTTCGGGAGCTTCGACATTCTCGGCGACGTCGCCGGCGTTCGCGTTACGAGGACCTGCGCCGCAGACGCGACGATGCAAGAGGATCGAGGGAGTTCCGAGTTCGGGTCGCCTCGCTCGGCGACCTGATCGCGATGAAGCGTGCGGCCAACCGGTCCAAGGACAAGCTGATGGTCGAGGAGTACATCGTGCATCGCCGACGAGCAGAAGAAGCTCGCGAGAGGAGAAAAGCGACGGAAGAGGGCTAAGCCTCGCCGCTGCCGGTGCCGGCCAGCGCCGTCGCGCGGCCCGGCCCGGGCACCTGGCTTCGCGTCGCGGGCGTGCAGGAGCTTGCCGCACTCTTCGCAGATGCCGCGCTCGCTGACGCGGCCGCCGCACTCCTTGTGGACGATCATTTTCGGCGGACCCTCGGGGTCGGGGGAGTAGCGGTCGCCCCAGCTGAGCAGGGCGATCAGGGCGGGCCAGAGGTCGAGGCCCTTCTCGGTCAGGAAGTACTCGTAGCGGGCGGGCCTTCCTGGTAGGCGCGCCGCTCGAGGATGTCCTCCTCGACCAGGCGCTGCAGGCGCGCCGAGAGGACGTTGCGGGCGACGCCGAGCGAGTCCTGGATCTCGCCGAAGCGGCGGTTGCCGTGCATCACGTCGCGGACGATCAGCAGCGACCAGCGCTCGCCGATCACCTCCAGCGACTTGGCGACCGAGCAGTCGCTGACCCGGATAGTCGTGACGGAGCACGTGTGATCTTCGCACACTTGGTTGCATCAAGCAACTGACTGAGGTAGGCTTGCCGCCGATTCAGGTTGCTTGACGCAACCAGCTCTGAACAGGCCGATCGGAGGCAACGCAATGAGGCTGATCCCAAGACATAGGCACCACCAGCGAGCGAAGGCTCCGCGGATCGCGATCAGCCAGGCGGAGATCACCGCCGACCTGCACTACCCGGCCCAGCCGGCAGGGCCGCGACCGCAGCCGCGCGACGTCGCCCGGCGACTGGAGACCCGATGAGCGACGAACGGCGTCGTCCTCGCCGGCGAGGCGACCGCCGCGGACGTCGCCGAGGCCTTCGCCGCCTCCACGCCGGAGACCTCGCGCAGCCGCACCCTGGTCTGGCAGGACCCGGTCCCGACCGCGGCAGCCGGGGCGACGATGACCGGCATGGAGTACATGACGGCGGTCGTCGCACCGGCAAGGTGCCGCCGCCGCCGATCGCGGTGACGATGCGGCTGCGGCCGGTCGAGCTGGAGGAGGGGCGGGTCGTCTTCGAGGGCGATCCCGGCGAGGAGCACTACAACCCGATCGGCGTCGTCCACGGCGGCTACGCGGCGACGCTGCTCGACTCGGCCCTCGGCTGCGCCGTCCACACGACCCTGCCCGCCGGCGTCGGCTACACCTCGCTCGGCCTCGAGGCCAAGTACGTGCGGCCGATCACCCGCGACACCGGCCGCGTCCTCTGTGAGGCGCAACGTCCTCTATCGGGGTCGCAAACAGGCGACCGCGGAGGCCACCCTGACCGCCGCGGACAGCGGCAAGCTGCTCGCCCACCGGCATGGCGACCTGCATGATCCTCGGCGAGGCCTAGGCGGATTGGCCTCGCCGGGCCAGCTCGACCAGGAGCCGGACGCCGAAGCCGCTGGCGTCGCTGCCGGTGTACTCGCGGCCGACGTCCCAGGCGGTGCCGGCGATGTCGATGTGCGCCCAGGGCGTCTCGCCGACGAACTCCTCGAGGAAGGAGGCGGCGGTGATCGTCCCGGCCTTGCGCTTCGAGGCCAGGTTGGAGAGGTCGGCGACGGTGCCCTTCATCAGCTCCTTGAACTCGGGGTGGAGGGGCAGGCGCCAGGTCAGCTCGCCGGTCTCCTCGCCGGCCGCGGCGACCTCGGCGGCGAGCTCGTCGTCGTTGGCGATCACCGCCGCGTAGGTCGAGCCGAGGGCGATCACGACGGCGCCGGTCAGGGTCGCGAGGTCGACGATCCGCTCGGCGCCGAGCTCGACCGCGTAGGCGAGGGCGTCGGCGAGGATCAGCCGGCCCTCGGCGTCGGTGTTGTTGACCTCGACCGTCATGCCGTTGTACTGGGTGATCACGTCGCCCGGCTTGATCGCCGTCCCCGACGGCATGTTCTCGGTGGTCGGGACGACCGCGACGAGCTCGATCGGCAGCCCCAGCTCGGCGATCGCCGCGACCGCCTCGAGAACCGCGGCGGCGCCGGACATGTCCATCTTCATCTCCTGCATCCCGGCGCCGGGCTTGAGCGAGATGCCGCCGGTGTCGAAGGTGACGCCCTTGCCGACCAAGCCGAGGGTCGGCCCCGCGCCGCCGCCGGCGTAGCGCAGGACGATCAGCCTCGCCGGCTCGCCGCCGCCCTGGCTGACCGCGACCAGGCCGCCCATCCCCTTGGCGTCGATCTGCTCGCGGCCCGAGCACCTCGGCGGTGATCGCGTCGGAGCCGGCGGCGATCTCCTCCGCCCGCGCGGCGAGGAAGCTCGGGCGTGGCGACGTTGGCGGGCGTGCTCTGCAGGTCGCGGGCGCGGTTCTGGGCTTCGGCGCAGACCCGCGCCATCTCGGCCGCCGCGGCAACGCCTCCGGGCGCCAGCAGCGTCAGCGACTCGACCGGCGGCGGTGCCGGCCGTCCGATCGGACTTGAAGCGGTCGAAGCGGTAGGCGCCGAGGATCGTCCCGGTGACCAGCGCCTCCGCCGCGACGTCGTCCGACGGCCTCGGGCAGCGCCCAGGCCAGCGATCCGGCCTCCAGCCGCGTCGCCTCCTTCGCCGCCAGCGCGGCGGCGACGCGCAGTCGCTCGGCCTCGGCCTCCTCGCGCTCGCCGAGGCCGACGACGAGCACCGGCGGGCACTCCGTCGCGGACGCAGCAGGAGACGCTTCTTGAAGCCCGCCTGGCAGCGCCGGCGCCGGCCAAGCGCCGCGATCGCCGCCGGCAGCGACGCCGCCCTCGTAGCAGCCCGACCACGAGCAGCCCGGCGCCGCACTCGAGCAGCTCGCCTTGGCTGACCTCGACCTTCATCGGGCGCGAGTCTACGGAGAGCGGTCGGTATCGTCACCGGCCGGGCCAGTTGCCCACGCGATCAGACACGACGACCTCGGAAAAGAAAGGCAGTAGATGCCCAGCTCAGTGATCCTCGGAACCGCGCGCACCCCCTTCGGCAAGATGGGCGGCGGCCTCTCCTCGCTCGACGCGACCGACCTCGGCGGCCACGTGATCGAGGCGGCGCTGGAGCGCTCCGGCGTCGACCCCGAGCAGGTCCAGCAGGTCGTCTTCGGCCAGGTCCTGCAGGCCGGCCAGGGCCAGATCCCCTCGCGCCAGGCCCAGATCAAGGGCGGCATCCCGAAGGAGGTGCCCTCGGAGACGATCAACAAGGTCTGCGCCTCGGGCATGCGCTCGCTCGGCATCGCCGACCAGGCGATCCGCGCCGGCGACTCGGAAATCGCCGTCACCGGCGGCATGGAGTCGATGAGCCAGGCGCCGTACCTGCTGCCGGGCGCCCGCTTCGGCTTCCGGATGGGCGACGTCAACGCGATCGACGCGATGACCCACGACGGCCTCACCAACCCCTTCACCGAGAAGCAGATGATCAACGAGGCGAGCGAGGTCTCCAACGAGCTGGAGATCACCCGCGTCGACATGGACCGCTTCGCCGAGCGCTCGCACCGGCTCGCCGCCGAGGCGACCGACGCCGGCCGCCTCGCCGAGGAGATCGTCGGCGTCACCGTCAAGTCGCGCAAGGGCGAGACGACGGTCGAGGCCGACGAGGCGATCCGTCCCGACACCACCCTCGAGACGCTGGCCAAGCTGAAGGCGATCGGCGGCGACGACGCCACCCACACCGCCGGCAACGCGCCCGGCGTCAACGACGGCGCCGGCGCGATCGTCGTCGCCTCCGAGGAGTGGGCCGAGCGCGAAGGTCGCACCCCGCTCGCCCGCGTCCTCTCCTACGGCACCGTCGCCGACGACTTCCCCTACCTGGCGAAAACGCCCGCCAACGCCGCCAAGCAGGCGCTGGAGAAGATCGGCAAGAGCCCCCGCGGACGTTGACCTCTGGGAGATCAACGAGGCCTTCGCCTCGGTCGCGATCAACTCGGTGCGGATGCTCGGCGTCGAGGAGGAGAAGGTCAACGTCAACGGCGGCGCGATCGCCCTCGGCCACCCGATCGGCGCCTCCGGCGCCCGCATCGTCGGCGCCCTCGTGCACGAGCTGGCGCGCCGCGGCGGCGGTCTCGGCGTCGCCGCGATCTGCTCCGGCGGCGGTCAGGGCGACGCGATCGTGCTCGAAGTCCCCGGCGCGTAACGATGAGCCGCGGCGCGGCCTTCTTCGACCTCGACAAGACCCTGATGGCGGGGTCGTCGGGGATGCAGTTCGCCCGCGTCGCCACCCGGCAGGGGATCGTCGGCCGCCGCCAGCTCGCCAGCTGGGGCTTCGAGCACCTGCGTTACCGGCTGCGCGGAACCACCGACGAGCGCACCGGCGAGGTGCTGCGGGTCGCCCGCGAGCTGATCCGCGGCGTGCCGGCGAAGACGATCGAGCGGATGGGGCCGGAGGTGATGGCGGCGATCCTGCCGCGAGTCTTCCCGCAGATGCTCGACGAGGTTCACGCCCACCAGGACGCCGGCCGGCCCACCTTCATCGTCAGCGCCGCCGGTAACGGCGTGGTCGAGTCGCTGGCCGCGGTGCTGGGGATGGAGGGCGGGATCGGCACCCGCTACGAGGTCGACGCCGAGGGCAACTTCACCGGCCGCTTCGACGGCCCCTTCGTCTACGGGCTCGGCAAGGTCGAGGCGATGGAGGCCTTCGCCGAGCGCCACGGCATCGACCTCGATGCCTCCTACGCCTACTCCGACTCGCTCTCGGACCTGCCGATGCTGCGCGCCGTCGGCCACCCGGTCGCGGTCAACCCCGACCCGCCGCTGGCCGCGATCGCTCGCGAAGAGGACTGGCAGGTACTGCGCTTCGAGCGCCTCGGCCGCCGCCTCGTCGCCGTCGCCGTGACCCTGCTGGCGACCATCGCCGGCTTCGGCGCCTCGCGGGTTGCCGGGCGCCGCAGGCCGCCGCCGCGCCGCTTCGCCGTTCGCCGCTGACGTCGGGCGACTTTTGCGGTGCTATGCCTGCCAAAGTCGCCCCGGCGGGAGGATCTAGACTCCCTCGATGGCTACTGAGCCCCGGGCCCGGCCCGAGTTCACGCAGCGCGAGGCCGAGTTCTCGACGATCTCCGGGCAGGAGATCGAGCCGCTGTACACCGAGGACGACCTCGAGCCAGGGCTCGAGGAGCGAGTCGGCCGGCCCGGCGAGTACCCGTTCACGCGCGGGCCTTACCCGTCGATGCACCGGGGGCGGCTGTGGACGATGCGCCAGTTCGCCGGCTTCGGCACCGTCGAGGAGACCAACGAGCGCTTTCACTACCTGCTCGGCCACGGCCAGACCGGCCTCTCGACCGCCTTCGACATGCCGACCCTGATGGGCTACGACTCCGACCACGCCCGCAGCCTCGGCGAGGTCGGCCGCGAGGGCGTCGCCGTCGACAGCCTCGACGACATGGAACAGCTCTTCGAGGGCATCCCGCTGGGCGCTGTCACCACCTCGATGACGATCAACGCTCCGGCGGCGATCCTGCTCGCCTACTACGTCCTCGTCGGCGAGGAGCAGGGGGTGCCCGCCGAGAAGCTGGGGGGGACGATCCAGACCGACATCCTCAAGGAGTACATCGCCCAGAAGGAGTGGTGCTTCCCGATCGAGCCGGCGCTGCGTCTGGTCACCGACATGATCGAGTGGTGCACCGAGAACATGCCGCGCTGGCACCCGGTCTCGATCTCCGGCTACCACATCCGCGAGGCCGGCTCGACCGCCCAGCAAGAGCTGGCGTTCACGCTGAAAGACGGCTTCACCTACGTCGAGCGGGCGCTGGAGCGCGGGCTCGACGTCGACGACTTCGCCCCCCGCCTCTCCTTCTTCTTCAACGCCCACGTCGACTTCTTCGAGGAGATCGCCAAGTACCGGGCGGCACGCCGGATCTGGGCGCGGGAGATGCGCGAGACCTACGGCGCCAAGCGCGAGGAGTCGATGCGGCTGCGCTTCCACGCCCAGACCGCCGGCGTCTCGCTGACCGCCCAGCAGCCACTCAACAACATCGTCCGCACCTCGCTGGAGGCGATGGCGGCGGTGCTCGGCGGCACCCAGTCGCTGCACACCAACTCCTACGACGAGGCGCTGGCCCTGCCGACCGAGGAGGCGGTGAGGGTGGCTCTGCGCACGCAGCAGATCATCGCCAGCGAGTCCGGCGTCGCCAACACCGCCGACCCCCTCGGCGGCTCCTGGTTCGTCGAGAAGCTGACCGACGAGATCGAGGCCGCCGCCTACGGCTACTTCGCCCGCATTGACGAGCTGGGGGGGATGGTCGAGGCGATCCGCGCCAACTTCCCCCAGCGCGAGATCGCCGACGCCTCCTTCACCTTCCAGCAGGAGCTGAACGACCGTCGCCGCATCGTCGTCGGCGTCAACGACTTCACCCAGGGAGACGAAGAGCCGACGCCGATCCTGAAGATCGACCCGGGGCTGGAACGCAAGCAGGTGGAGCGCCTCGGGACGACCCGTGCCCGCCGCGACGGCGCCGCCGTCGAGGCGGCGCTGGGCGAGCTCAAACGAGTCGCTGCGGGAGAGGGCAACCTGATGCCGCCGATCCTCGAGGCCGCCCGCGCTCGCGCCACTGAGGGCGAGATGATCGCGGCGATGCAAGAGGTCTTCGGCACCTACACGGAGTCGCCCGTCTTCTAGGCGGGGCGCTACGCTTCCCGCCGCTCATGAGCACCGCA
>CAWFIM010000006.1:0-837999 GCA_963815885.1 uncultured Solirubrobacterales bacterium | reverse complement strand
ACTGCATCTCCCGCCTCCGCAACGTCGAGAGCGTGTTCGACGCATACCGCATAACCCCCGCCGCCTGAGCGACGGCGCGACGGACGGGGGAGACCGATTCCGCTGACCGTCGCGATCACCGGCCCAACCGGGGAGATCGGCCTGCCGCTGCTCGGAGAGCTCGAGCGGCGTCCCGAGATTGGCGCGGTCCGGGGCATGGCTCGGCGGCCGTTCGACCCCGCGGCCGAGGGCTGGGAGAAGGTCGACTACCGCCGCGGGGACATCCTCGACCGCGGTTCCCTCGCCGCCCTCTTCGACGGCGCCGACGTCGCCGTTCACCTTGCCTTCGCGATCTTCGGCGACCGCAAGGAGACCCACCGGGTCAACCTCGAGGGCAGCGTCAACGTCTTCGAAGCGGCGCTCGCCGCCGGGGTCGAGCGGCTCGTCTACGCTTCCTCCGTCGCCGCCTACGGCTTCCATCCCGAGAACCCGCAACCGCTGACCGAGGCGACGCCGGCGCGCGGCAGCGAGGGCTTCTACTACTCCGCTCAGAAGGCCGAGCTGGAGGCTGCGCTGAACGAGCTGCTGGCGGCGAGCGAGGTCGACGCCTACGTCTTCCGGCCCTGCATCGTCGCCGGGCCGCGGGCGACGATGCTGATCGCCAAAGTGCTCGAGAGCACCCGCCTCGGCGATCCGCTCCCAGCCCTGCGACGCGGAATCGGCCGGCTGCCGCTGCCCAGCCCGGTGCTGCCCGACTTCGGCGTGCCGATCCAGCTCGTCCACCACGACGACGTCGCCCGGGCGATGGCGGCGGCGATCGGCGGTGGCGGGGGGCCGGGCGCCTACAACCTGGCCGGCGATGGGCAGATCGGGATTGCCGACATCGCCCGCGCGCTGGGCTGGCACAGCGTTCCGGTCCCCGGCCCGGCGGTCGGCCTCGGCGCGGGCCTCGCCCGCCGCCTGGCGCCGCCTCTCGGCCCAGCTGGAGTGGGCCACGGCCTTGCGCACCCCGGTCCTGATGGACGCCGCCAAGGCCCGTCGCGAGCTCCGCTGGGAGCCGCGCTTCGACGCCGCCGAGACGCTGCTGCAGACGGCGGTTTCGGCGCGCGAATCCGGCCTGCTCGACTAGCGCTTCCGATTTTCACCCCACCACGATGTGGTCAATGTCGGAAGCGCTGGCGCTCAGGCGACGATCGTCAGCGCCCCCGGTGCCGCGCCCAGCTCGATCCTGGTGCGATCGCCGATGTAGTCGCCGTCGACCTGGAGCTGGAAGGGGCGGACGGCGCCGGCCTTGTCCTCGGAGATCGAGGCGATCGTCGCGGCGGTGACGTCGTCGAAGTGGGCGACCCGGCGATGGCGGCAGGCGGGCCTGGTCTCGCTGAACAGGCGCGGAATCAGGGTCGGCATGTCGCGCTGGGCCGCCCGCTTCAGCACCCCGATCGAGAGCGTGCCGTCGTCGATCGCGACCCCCTCGCAGACCCGGATCGGGCGGCTGGCGAAGTAGGTGAAGGGGTCGGAGTTCTGGACGATCGCGGTCACCCCCTCGACCGACTCCTCGCCGGCATCGACCCGCACCCGCACCGGGTTGACGAGGTAGCGCCGGTAGAAGGCCGAGATGCCCGCCCAGCTGTAGTAGTAAGGCCCGGCCGCCGCCTTGAGGCGGGGGTGGGCGTCGACCCGCTCGACGACGGTGGCGTCGATCCCGACCCCGCAGGCGAAGACGAAGTGGCGCTCGCCGACCCGGCCGAGGTCGATTTTGCGCGGCTGCCAGTCGTCGACCAGCGCCAGCAGGTGCTCGGTCGCGTCGACGACGTCGTTGGGGATGCCGAGCGTGCGGCAGACGACGTTGGTCGATCCTCCGGGCAGCATCGAGACCGGCACGTCGGTTCCGGCGAGCCCGTTGGCGACCTCGTTGAGGGTGCCGTCGCCGCCGAAGGCGACGACGATGTCGTAGCCGTGGTCGGCCACCTCGCGCCCGATCTCGGTCGCATGGTTCTGCGCCTCGGTCGAGACCGCCTCGACCTCGTAGCGCCCCTGCAGCGCGTAGACCACCAGGTTGCGCAGCCTATCGCTAGACCGTCGTCGCGTAGGGGTTGACGATGATCAGCATCCGCTTCTTGTGGCCGCGCCTACCCGGTCGCCTCATAGCGGATCACCTTGCCGTCGTCGGCTTCGCGCACCCGGCCCTCGTTGACCAGCAGGTCGGCGTGGCCGATCACCTCGGAGAGGGTGAGGAAGGCCTGGGTGACGGCGACGTTGCCCCAGATCGCCTGGGCCAGCTCATAGCCCGTGCGCGGCCGCTCGGCGATCAGCTTGTGGATCTTCTCCTTGCGGCGCTCGTGCTTGGCGAGGCGGTCGTCGATCAGGGCGACGTGGTCGACGACGGGGTCGCCGTGGCCGGTGAGGACGATCTCGACCGGCAGCTCGCGGGTGCGGCGCAGCGACTCGATGTAGGTGACGAGGGCCTGCGGGCGCTCGGTCGAGCCGTCGAGCGGGCGCGAGATCAGCGGGTTGGAGGAGATGCGGGCGAGCAGGTGGTCGGCGGCGATCAGGATCCGCCGCCGCTCGTCCCAGAAGACCGTGTCGGAGGGGCTGTGCCCAGGCCGGTGCAGCGCCCGCAGGGTGCGGTCGCGGAAGGGCAGCGCCTCGCCGTCCTCGAGCGGACGGGTCACCTCGACGTGGGAGCCCCAGCCGCGAAAACTGCGCGAGACGCTGCGCAGCGCCGCCGTCACTTCCTCGGGGATGCCGTTGCGCAGCATCAGCTCGACCGCGAAACGGTCCTCGGCCTCGGCGTCCTCGTCGAAGTTGGCGAGCCGCTCGGCCGCGGCGCCGATCGCCGCCACCGCGGCGCCGGAGTGCTCGACGACGATCTCGACCAGGCCGAGATGGTCGATGTGCTGATGGGTGACGATCACCATCGCCAGATCGTCAATCGAGTGGCCGCGGGCGCCGAGCTGGGCGCCGAGCTCGTCCAGCGCCTTGCCGGAGTTGGGCCCGGTGTCGACCAGGGTCAGCGGCTCGTCCTCGATCAGGTAGCAGTTGACCCGCCCGACCGCGAACGGAGTCGGGATCTGCAGCCGGTGGATGCCGGCGAGGGCGGCCTGCTCCAGCGCCCCCTCGGGGGTGAGGGCGCTCACGCCCGGATCAACCCGAGGACCTCGTCGCGGCGGCGCTCCATGTCCTCGCGGGAGACCAGCGACTCGAGGTTTAGCCGCAGCAGCGGCTCGGTGTTGGAGGGCCGGACGTTGAAGTGCCAGTCCGGGTAATCGACCGAGACGCCGTCGAGGCGGGTGATCTCGCCGTCGGCGTAGCGCCCGGCGACCTCCTCCAGCTTCGCCGCCGGGTCGGCGACCTCGGAGTTGATCTCGCCGGAGATGAAGTACCTGGAGCGGAACTCGTCGATCAGCTCGCCGATGCCGCGACCGTCGAGCGAGAGCAGCTCCAGCATCAGCAGCGCCGGGATCGTCCCCGAGTCGGCGTTCCAGAAGTCGCGGAAGTAGTAGTGGCCGGAGACCTCGCCGCCGAACGCGGCCCGCTCCTCGCGCATCCGCGCCTTGAAGAAGGCGTGGCCGACCCGCGAGAGGTCCGAGTGACCGCCCTCGGCCGCGACCAGGTCCGGCACGGCGCGGCTGGAGCGCGGGTCGTAGAGGATCGTCGCGCCCGGGTTCTTGCGCAGGACCGACCGCGCCAGCAGTGCGCAGACGAAGTCACCGTCGCAGAACTCCCCACCGGCGTCGATGAAGAAGCAGCGGTCGGCGTCGCCGTCCCAGGCGATGCCGAGGTCGGCGCCACTGGCCCGCACCCGCTCGACGATCAGCCGCCGGTTCTCCTCCAGCAGCGGGTTCGGTTCGTGGTCGGGGAACTCGCCGTCGGGCTTGAAGTACATCTCCTCCAGCTCCAGCGGCAGCTTCTCGAGGATCGGGCCGACCATCGGTCCACCCATGCCGTTGCCGCCGTCGACCACCACCACCATCGGCCTCACGTTGGCGGGGTCGATGAAGGAGAGCGCGTGGGTGCGGTATTCCTCCCAGATATCGACCTCTTCGAACGATCCTCCGCCGGGCGCGTGGCCCAGGCCACCCTCGATCTCCCCCCGGACGTCGCCGATCCCGGCGTCGCCGGAGAGCGGCAGCGCGCCCTCGCGGACCAGCTTCACCCCGGTGTAGGCCTTGGGGTTGTGCGAGGCGGTGACCATCGCGCCGCCATCGAGCTCGCGTGAGCCGACCAGGTGGTAGAGCATCTCGGTCGCGACCATCCCCGCGTCGAGCACGGCCGCCCCCTCGAAGATCAGCCCGTCGCGCAGCTCCGCCGCCATCGCCGGCGCGCTCAGCCGCATGTCGCGCCCGAGCCCGATCCGCAGCTCGGCGGGTTGCTTGCCGCGCAACCGCGCCAGCACCCGGGCGAAGGCGCGGCCAATCGCGTGGGCGGTGCTCTCGTCCATCTCCGAGCCGTACAGGCCCCGGATGTCATACGCCTTGAAGATCCCGGCCGGAGCCAGCGGTGCCCCCTCGCTCAAAACGCCCCCTTCAACGCCTCATAGCTCTGCTCGATCGACTGCGGCATCACTTTGGTGTCGGCGATCACCGGCATGAAGTTGTTGTCGCCTGCCCACCTGGGGACGACGTGCAGGTGGAGGTGGTGCTCGACCCCGGCGCCGGCGACCCGGCCCTGGTTGAAGCCGACGTTGTAGCCGTGGGGGCTGTAGACCTCCTCGAGGCGGGCCATCGCCCCCTGGGCCAGCGTCATCATCTCCGCCAGCGTCTCGGCCGGGATCTCCTGCAGGGCGCCGATGTGGTCGTAGGGTGCGACCATCAGGTGCCCGTTGGTGTACGGGAAGAGGTTGAGGATCACGAAGCAGCGCTCGCCACGGTGGACGATCAGGTTCGCCTCGTCATCGTCCGCGGCCGGCTTGGCACAGAAGATGCACTCCTCCTCGTTGTCCTTTGACGCGTCCTTCACGTAGGCGAGGCGCCAGGGCGCCCAGATGCGGAAATTTGCCACGGGCGCCTCATCCTACGAGAGCGCCGGTCGCTCAGAGCCAGCGGCGACGGCGGAAGTAGAAGATAAGGCCGATCAGGATCAGCGCCATCACCGCGAGGACGACGAAGAACCCCTCCTCGTTGCCTTCGAACGGCACCCAGGAGTTCATCCCCATGATGCTGGCGATCAGGGTCAGCGGCAGGATCACGACGCTGATCGAGGTCAGCACCCGGAGGCTGTCGTTGAGGCGGTGCGAGATCACCGACTCGTTGGTCTCCTCCAGCGCCTCGGCGACCTCCTTGTAGTTCTCCAGCATGTCCCAGATCCGCTCGTGGGCGTCGACGATGTCGTCGAAGTAGATCTCGAGGTCGAGGTCGGTCGCCAGATAGCGCTGCTTGACCTTCTCGAGGTCGCGCAGGACCGGTCGCTGCGGCCGGATCACCTTGCGGAAGTTGATGATCTCCTGCTTGACGTTGGAGATGTCGCGCACGACCTCGTCGGCGCGTCCCTCGAAGATGTCGTCCTCGAGCGCGTCGAGCTTGTTGCCGATCTTGCGCAGCATCGGGAAGCAGTAGTCGAAGCTGTCGTCGACGAGCCGGTAGAGCAGGTAGCCGGAGCCGCGCGAGAACAACTGTTCGCGCAGCTCCTCCTTGGCCCGGCAGCGCTCGAACAGGTACTCGACCGGCTGCAGCGGCTGGTTCGGGATCGTGACCACGTAGCCGGGGCCGACGAAGAGGTCGAGCTCGCCGGTGCCGAGGCGGCCGGCGGCGCGGTCGAAGACCGGGAAGTGCAGGACGATGAAGAGGTAGTCGTCGTAGACGTCGATCTTCGGCCGCTGGTTGCGCGAGAGCACGTCCTCGAGGTCGAGGGCGTGGAAGTCGAAGTGCTCCTCCAGCCAGGCTCGCTCCAGCGCTCCCGGGCGCTCGATGTTGACCCAGCGCAGGCCGGCCGCGTCGATCTGCTCGACGTTCGGGGTCTGGGGCTCAGGCGCCGGCGGCGACTCGACGAGCGTGCCGCGCCGGCCCGGCCGCCGCAGCCGTGGTTTCGGAAGGTTCGGCATCGGTCGGGCCCGTCTTGTCGTCGTAGAGCGGCGTCATCTCGACGACTAGGTTAGCTGTCGAAGCCGCCTGGAAAGGACTGAAAGTCGCCTGGTAGGCTTCTCCCAACATAAGCGCCACATCTAGAGGGGTGGAGGGACTGGCCCATTGAAGCCCCGGCAACCACCTCGGACCTCGGTCCGAGACAGGTGCCAAGTCCAGCAGGCCGCGCGGCCTGGAAGATGTGGGGGACGTCCGATCGGACCTCTGCCCCACAGATGGCGGAGGTTTTCTTGTTCAGCGGCGAAAAGAGGATCGGATGTCAGTCGAGAGCTTGAAGTGCAAGGAGTGCGGCACCGAGTATGAGTTCGGTGCCCGTTATTTCTGCGAACGCTGCTTCGGCCCGTTGGAGGTCACCTACGACCTCTCCGGGCTCGATGCGGCCGAGGCGAAGCGGCGAATCCAGGCGGGTTCGCGGGGGATCTGGCGCTATGCCGACTTCCTTCCCTTCGGCGGGCGCCCCGGCGACCCGCTGGAGCCGGGCCTGACGCCGCTGCTGCGGGGCGACCGGCTGGCCGAGCGGCTCGGTCTCGAAGCGGAGATATGGGTCAAGAACGATGCCGCCAACCCGACCCACTCCTTCAAGGATCGGGTCGTCGCCGTGGCCGTCGCCAAAGCCCGCGAGCTGGGCTTCGAGACGGTTGCCTGCGCTTCGACCGGCAACCTCGCCAACGCCGTCGCCGCCCACGCCGCCGCGGCCGGGCTGGATTCCTACGTCTTCGTCCCCGCCAACCTCGAGGAGCAGAAGCTGCTGGCCACGGGCGTCTACGGGACCAACCTGGTCGGCGTCCGCGGCAACTACGACGACGTCAACCGGCTCTGCACGCAACTCGCCGAGACCCGGCCCTGGGCCTTCGTCAACGTCAACCTGCGCCCCTACTACGCCGAGGGCTCGAAGACGCTCGCCTACGAGACGGTCGAGCAGCTCGGCTGGGAGCTGCCGGATCGGGTCGTCTGCCCGATCGCCTCCGGCTCGCTGTTCACGAAGGTCGGCCGCGGCTTCCAGGAGTGGCTCGACCTCGGCCTGGTCGTCGGCGGGCAGCCGGTCTTCAACGGCGCCCAGGCGCAGGGCTGCAGCCCTGTCGCGACCGCCTTTGCCGAAGGCTGGGACGTCTGCAAGCCGCAGAAGCCGGAGACGATCGCCAAGAGCCTGGCGATCGGCGATCCGGCCGACGGCCCCTACGCGGTCGAGCAGGCGCGCCAGACCGGCGGCGCGATCGACGCGGTCACCGACCAGGAGATCCGCGAGGGGATCAAGCTGCTGGCCGAGACGACCGGGATCTTCACCGAGACCGCCGGCGGGGTCACCGTCGGCGTCCTGCGCAAGCTGGCCGAGCGCGGCGACATCGGCGCCGGCGAGCGGGTCGTCGTTTACCTCACCGGCGAGGGGTTGAAGACGCTCGACGCCACCCGCGATACGTTCCAGATGCACGAGATCGACCCCGACCTCGACAGCTTCGAGGCCGAGTTCCGCCAGGAGGTAGCCGTCTAGATGAGCGTGACCGTGAAGATCCCGACCCAGCTGCGTGCCGCGACCGGGGGAGAGCCGGAGGTCGAGGTGTCCGGCTCGACCGTCGGCGAGGTGCTCGACGCGGTCTTCGACGCCCACGGCGATCTGCGCGAGCGGATCACCCAGGACGGCGACCTGCGCCGCTTCGTCAACGTCTACGTCTCCGGCGAGGACATTCGCTTTCAGCAGGGCCTCGAGACGGTGATACAAGATGGTGACGAAGTCACCATCTTGCCCGCGGTGGCCGGAGGCTGACGCGCGTGGCGCGGCGCATATCTGCGTCCTCGGTCGCTCGCGTGCAGAGCACGCCACGCTCCCTGCGTCCTTGATCTGCTTGGCCACGCGCGTCAGTGGCTTTGTTCAGGCAGAAATAGACTTTGCTAAATGAGGCCGCCGGTGGTCATTCTCTGCGGAGGGAGAGGGACGCGGCTGCGGGAGCGGACGGAGTCGGTGCCGAAGGCGCTGGTCGAGATCGGCGGGCGGCCGATCCTCTGGCACGTGATCCGGATCTACGCGGCGCAGGGCTTCGAGCGCTTCCTGCTCGCCACCGGCTACATGGGCGAGGCGGTGGCGGAGTTCGCCGCGGCAGAGCGCTGGCCGGAGGGGATCGCGGTCGAGTCCCTCGACACCGGGCTCGATACGCCGACCGGCGGCCGCATCGCCGCGCTCGGCGATCGCCTCGGCGGCGGGACGTTCTGCGCTACCTACGCCGACGGCGTCGCCGACGTCGACCTTGGCGCGCTGCTCGACTTCCACCGCGCCCACGGCGACCTGGCGACGTTGACCGTGGTCCGGCCCAACCTGCAGTGGGGCGTGGCCGAGCTTGGCGAGGGAGGCCGGGTCGCCGGCTTCGTCGAGAAGCCTCGCAGCGCGCACTGGATCAACGGCGGCTTCCTCTGCTTCGAGCCCGGCGCGCTCGACTACGTCGGCGCCGGCAGCGTACTCGAGCGCGAGCCGCTGCAGCGACTGGCCGCCGATGGCGAGCTCCACGCCTACCGCCACGACGGGTTCTGGGACTGCATGGACACCTACAAGGACGCGATCACGTTGAACGACCTCTGGGCGGCCGGCGAGGCGCCGTGGCGCCTCTGGGACGCCGCGGCGTCGGCGCCGCGATGAAGCGGGCGCTGGTCACCGGTGGGCACGGGTTCGTCGCCTCGCACCTGGCCCGGACCCTGCTGGAGCGGGGCGACGAGGTGACCGTGCTTGACCTTCCCCCGCCGCGGCTTTCGGGCCTGGCCCTGCAGGACATCGCCGCCGAGGTCGAGCTGGTCGAGGCGGACCTGCGCGCCGCCGAGCGGGTCGGCGCCACGGTTGCGGCGGGCGAGTTCGACGTCGTCTTCCACCTCGCGGCGCAGACCCTGGTCGGCCCGGCGCTGGCCGATCCCGCGACGACCTTCGAGGTCAACGTGGGTGGAACGTGGATCCTGCTCGAGGCCTGTCGGCGAGCCGAGGTGCCGGCTGTGGTCGTCGCCTCCTCCGACAAGGCATACGGGCCGAGCGAGCGACTCCCCTACCGCGAGGAGATGCGGCTGGCGCCCGCCTCACCCTATGAGGCGAGCAAGGCCGCAGCCGACGCGATCGCCCTCAGCTACCGGCCCGCCTACGGGCTCCCGGTCGCCGTCACCCGCTTCGCCAATGTCTACGGCGGCGGCGACCTCAACTTCTCCCGCCTCGTGCCGGAGGCGGTCGTCGCGGTGCTCGAGGGGCGTCGCCCCTCGATCCGCTCCGACGGTAGCCCGGAGCGTGACTTCCTTCACGTCGAGGACGCCGTCACCGCCTACCTGGCGATCGAGCACACGGTCGGCGCGGGTGGACCGGCTGCCGGTGAGGCCTTCAACGCCGGCGGTGAGCAACCGCACACGGTGGCCACGGTAGTCGAGGCAATCGCCGAGCTCGCCGGCGGCGGCCTCGAGCCCGAATACGGACCCGGTAACCCCGCCGGCGAGATCGACCGCCAGTTCGTCGACTCGACCAAGCTGCGCGAGCTGACCGGCTGGAGGCCGGAGGTCGAGCTGCACGACGGCCTGGGGAGGACGATTGAGTGGTACCGCCAGCATCCGCAGGCTCGGCCTGGGTGAGTGGCTAGGTAAGAGTAATACCGGTGCTACTCTTACTTTATGAGGGTCACCAGCAAAGGGCAGGTGACGATCCCCAAGGCGATGCGGGAGCACTTCGGATTGTTCCCTGGAACCGAGGTCGAATTCGTGCCTGGAGAGGACGAGCTTTTCGTGCGCAAGTCGAAAGCCGGGCGTCGCGGCGAAGAGGTCGTCGCTCACCTGCGTGAGGCCGGCAAGAAGTACACGATGACCACCGAGGAGGTCATGAGGCTCACCCGGGGTGAGGATTGGGGAACCGGAACCTTGGAAGAGGGTGACGGTGACCCTTGTTGACTCCAACGTCCTGATCGACATCTTGGCCCGGGACCCGACCTGGGCGGAATGGTCTGACGAGATGCTGATCCGGGCGCTGGAGGTCGGTGCGGTGCTCGTCAATCAGGTGACCTACGCGGAGATTTCGCTCGGCTTCGAGTCCATCGAGGACTGCGACTGGTCACTGGAGATCAGGGGAATCGAGCGAAATCCCCTGCCCTGGCCCGCTTCTTTTCTTGCCGGCAAGGCTTTTGTCGAGTACCGCCGCCGCGGAGGTGTGAAGCAATCTCCCCTGCCCGACTTCTTCATTGGTGCCCATGCTGCCGTCGCGAGACTGCCTCTGCTCACTCGTGATCCAAGCCGCTATCGCACCTACTTCCCGACCGTCGAACTGATCACGCCCTAACCCTAACTAGAGGCCGCGGCCACCCGGCTAGGCTCTCACCCATGTGCGGGCGCTTCACGGTCACGGCCAAGGACACGAAGACGATCGCCGACCGCTTCCAGGTCGAGCTGGAGAAGGCGCTGGAGCGGGGTGGCGATGGCGAGGCGCCGCCGCCGACCAAGGAGCGGGCGCAGAAAGCGGCGAAAGCGCTGGGACGGTTCAACGTCGCCCCGACCCAGGAGATCCTGACCGTGCGCTCCTCGCCCGACCCCGAGGAGGCGGCGCACGGGGAGCGGGAGGCGCGGCTGATGCGCTGGGGCCTGGTGCCCCGCTGGGCCAAGGACCTCAAGGTCGGCTACCGGATGATCAACGCCAAAGCGGAGAACCTGACCGCCAGCAAGGCATACGGACCGCTGGTCGGCAAGTTCCGCCACCGCTGCCTGATCGTCGCCGACGGCTTCTACGAGTGGATGAAGGCCGAGGACCCCAAGCAGCCGCGCCAGCCCTGGCGGTTTACGGTCGACGGGGGCGAGCCGTTCGCCTTCGCCGGCCTTTGCACCCGCAAGGAGTGGGAAGACCCCGACGACCGCGGCTTCGACGACGGCTGGCTCTACAGCTGCACGATCGTCACCACCACCCCGAACGAGGTCGTCGCCCCGGTCCACAACCGGATGCCAGCGATCCTCCCCGGCCCGGAGGCCGAGGCCGCCTGGCTGCGGCCGGACCTCAGCGTCGAGGACGCGGTGGCGATGTGCGGGCCGCTCGACGCCGCTCGCATGTCCGGCGCCCCCGCCAACCCGAAGCTGAACAAGGTCGGCAAAGGGATCGAGGGCCCGGAGCTGCTCGTCGCGCCCTGAAGCGCCGGGCTCAGTCTTCTTCTTCGTTGATCGGGCCGGTGCGCCCCTGCTGGGCGCCGGCGGTGCGCACGGTCGTCGCGCCGCCGCTAGTGGTCAGGGTGCAGGCGATCCGCGCGGACGGAATCGCCGTCGTCCTCCAGACGGAGGCGAACGGAAGCTGCAGCGGTTGCGCCGGGCGGCCGGGCGGCAGGAACCATTCCCAGCGCTCCTCGCCGACCTTGTAGGCCGGCCATTCGACCTTGACCCCGCGCTCGGAGGAGAAGCCGTCTTCGAACAGGTCGCCGAATTCGACTACCGCCAGGCCGGCGCCGTGGGAGCTGAATTCGGCCAGGACGACCTCCGGCACCTCCTGCGCGAAGAGGTCTTCGCTGGAGCGCGGATAGGACGCCCGCGACCCTGGGGTCTGGGCAACTTCAGTGCGCGGAGGCGCTTTGATCGAGCAGAGGATCCGGCCGCCGCCGACCGGCGCGCCGGCGTCGATCCGGAGCGTCGCGGCGACGCGATAGAGCGAGTAGCCGCTGACGTTGGTGCCGGTGTCGCGGATGCCCGCGTCGGCCAGGCGCATCTGCCCGCCGCCGCCGGGAACCGCGACCGGCGCCGAGTCCGGCAGCGGCGTCTTCCGTTCCCATTCGAGCAGGGCGGCGGCGCCACTGCCCTTGCCGGTAGCGAGCAGCGCGGCGGCGATGCAGGCCAGCAGCCCGACCGCGACCACGACCAGCGCTCCGCGGGGGATCCCGTTGTCCGGCGGCGCCGCGTCGCTCACGGGCCCGACAGTATTGGAATCGCCGCCGCGCTCGCGCCGATGTCGCCCACCCTGGGCCGCGGCGACAATCTCTCGCACGGCGCCCGGGCGAGTACCTTGTCGAGCGTGCCAGCCAAGCCGACGCCGCTGCGAGCCAAGCCGGTCGAGGCGAAGACGGCGAGCGTCCACGGCCGCGAGGTCGGGTACCTGGAAGCCGGCTCCGGCCCCCTGCTGCTCCTGATCCACGGGATGGCGGGAACCGCGGAGAACTGGAGCAAGGTGATCGAACCGCTCGGCCTGCGCCACACGGTGATCGCCGCGGACTTCCCCGGCCACGGCAGCTCGGAGCCGGGCGGCGGCGACTACTCGCTGGGCAGTCTGGCGAGCGGCCTGCGGGACCTGCTGCTGACCCTGGGCCACGACCGCGCGACCCTGGTCGGCCACTCGCTGGGCGGTGGCGTCGCCCTGCAGTTCACCTACCAGTTCCCGGAGCTGGTCGAGCGCCTGGCTCTGGTCTCCAGCGGCGGCCTCGGGCCCGACGTCAGCCCGATCCTGCGGGCCGCCTCGCTGCCGGGCGCCGACCTCTTCATCTCCGCCACGGCCGGGATCGGGCAGCGAGCCGGCTCGGCGCTGAACCAGGGCCTGGGCATGCTCGGCGTCCGGCCCTCGGCCGACCTCGCCGAGGTGGCCCGCGGCTACGCCTCGCTCTCCAACAGGGAACGGCGCAAGGCCTTCCTCGCGACCCTGCGAGCGGTGGTCGGGACCGAGGGCCAGCGCGTGGCGGCACTCGACCGCCTCTACCTGGCCGAGGCGCTGCCGCTGCTGATCGTCTGGGGCGACCGCGACCCGATCATCCCGGTCCAACACGCCCGCGACGCCCACCGCGAGCTGCCGAGCAGCCGACTGGAGATCTTCAAAGGGGTCGGGCACCTGCCGCAGATCGAGGAGCCCGGCCGCTTCATCGCGGTGCTGGAGCGCTTCCTGGCCGAGACCGAGCCGGCCGAGTTCGACCGCGACGAGTGGCGCGCCCGCTTCAGCAGCGCCTGAGGCACAACACAACGCGCCCGGCAGGATTCGAACCTGCGACTTCCACCTCCGGAGGGTGGCGCTCTATCCAGCTGAGCTACGGGCGCTCGGTCGCAGCTTAGCCTTCCCTTAGGCTCGCCGGCCATGGACCTCTCCGTGACCTTTCTCGGGACCGGCGGCTCGGTGCCCTCGGCGCGGCGCTCGACCGCGAGCGTGCTGGTGGCGCGCGGGGGGGAGCGGCTGATGTTCGATTGCGGCGAAGGGACGCAGCGGCAGCTGCAGCGCTCGCTCGGGCTGGTCCAGCTCGACGAGATCTACCTGACGCACTTCCACGCCGATCACGTGCTCGGCCTGCCGGGACTGCTGAAGACGTACGACCTCACCGACCGCGAGTTGCCGCTGACCGTCTACGGACCACCGGGCCTGCGCGACCTGTTCGCGGTGCTGACCCCGATCGTCGGCCGGATCGGCTTCGAGGTCGAGCTGGTCGAACTGCGGCCGGGGGAGGGGGTCGAGCGCGAGGACTACGAGGTGCGGGCCTTCGAGGCGGCGCACGGCGTTCGCGCCAACGGCTACGCGCTGGTCGAGGCGCCGCGCCCGGGCCGCTTCGACCTCGAGGCCGCAAAGCGGCTGGGGGTGCCGGAAGGGCCGGCCTTCGCGGCGCTGCAGCGCGGGGAGGAGGTGGAGGGCTCGGCGGGCACCGTTCGCCCCGAGCAGGTGATCGGCACCGAGCGGCCCGGGCGCACCGTCGTCGTCACCGGCGACACCTCGCCCAGCCCCGCCACTGTCGCCGCAGCGGCCGATGCCGAGCTGCTGATCCACGATGCCAGCTTCGCCGAAGAGGACGCTCAGCGCGCCGCCGAAACCGGACACTCGACCGTGGGGCAGGCGGCGGCGGTCGCCCGCGAGGCCCACGTGAAGATGCTCGCCCTCGTCCATATCTCCTCGCGCTACCACGTCGGCAAGGTCCTCGAGGAGGCCCAGGACGTCTACGAAGCGACCGTCGCCCCCAAAGACTTCGACGTCATCGAGATCCCCTTCCCCGAGCGCGGCTACCCCGAGCTGATCCCCAACGGAGCTCGGGAGCAGCGTGCCGGCGCGTCTTCTCCGACTTTGCGGGAGTAGCCGCTCGGGGCCATCCGGGCGGAGTCTTAGTATCGCTTTCAAATGGAGGCAGCTCGATCAATTTCCGTCGAGACCGACGAGGAGAGCTTTCGCCGGATCGAGTCGACGATGCTCTACGTGGAGGAGGCGCGCTTCAGGGCCGAGCGTGCGGTCAAGGAGATGCGCGAGCTCGAGGCTGAGCCCCACCTCATCGAGGCTACCCAGCAGGCATGCGACGACCTTGGCGAGCTGGCACGTCGTTACCGGCACCGAACTTACTTCGCCGGCCCCAAGGCGCAGACGAGCTTCTAGACCGAGTTGATGGCGCTCTCCGACGAGGAGATCCGCCGCAATCTGACTTGCTTTGCCGCGAGCTGGGGCGGGTATCAGGGGACCGAGCGGAGCGAGGCCCATACGTTCTGCAACGAGCTGTTGGCCTGCTACGGGACGGAACGCAAAGACGTCGCGTCATTCGAGGAGCGAACGGAAGAGGGCGGCTTCATCGACATGATCTGGCCCGAGGTCTGCCTGATCGAGATGAAGAGGCCGAGTCAGGCGGAGAAATTAGTCGACCATCGCGAGCAAGCTCTGGGCTACTGGAAGGCCGTCAGCCAGAGGGCCGGCGAGAGCGGGAAGAGGGCTCCCGCGTGGATCGTCGTCTGTGCGTTCGACCGTTTCGAGGTTCTGGATCCCGATGCGGGCTGGGACAAACCTGTGGACGACTTCCGTCTGGCCGAACTCCCAGAGCGACTCAACTCACTGAAGTTTCTCGCCCTAGAGGACCCTTATTTCAGGGCATCGCAGGCCGACCTGAGCCGCGAAGCGGTGGGCGCGCTAACCGACCTATACGCGGGACTCCGAGACCGTCGGGCAAGCGACCTCGACACGCTGCGAATCTTCGTGCTCCAGGTCGTTTGGGCGATGTTCGCCGAAGACCTCGGGCTGATTGGCGACAACGTTCTGAGCCGGGTCCTCGAGGGCCTGATCAAGGACCCGTCCAGGTCCAGCTCGGACGACCTCGGCCAGCTTTTCCGGTACCTGGCCGAGCAGTCGCCTCGACCCGCTAAAGGCAGCCTCTACGAGGGGACCCCGTATGCGAACGGCGGGCTTTTCGTGCGGCCGGCGCAGGTCCATCTCTCGGTCGAAGAGGTCGAGACGTTGCTCGCGACCTGCAACCTCAACTGGCGCCAGGTCGAGCCAGCGATCTTCGGCGCGATCCTCCAGGGCGCCCTCGGCAAGGACAAGCAGTGGGCGCTGGGGGCCCATTACACCTCGGAGGCGGACATCATGAAGGTGGTCGGCCCGACGGTGATCGAGCCCTGGTCAACTCGGATCGAGAGCCTGTCAAGTGCGGCGGAGGCCGAGGCAGCCTGGCGTGACCTCATGTTCTATGTGGTGCTGGACCCGGCCTGTGGCTCTGGCAACTTCCTCTACGTCGCCTATCGGGAGATACGGCGCCTGGAGTTGCGTCTGCGAGAGCGTCTCGCCGAGCTTCGAGTGGCAGAGGGCATCGCGGCGCAGGAGGAGATGGAGTTCTTCCCGATCGCCAACATGCGAGGGATCGAGGTGGAGGCCTTCGCCGCCGAGCTTGCCCGCGTCACGCTCTGGATGGGTCACAAGCTGGCGGCCGACGAGATGCGGGAACACGGCCTCAGCGAGCCTACCCTGCCTCTCGTCGACCTCTCGGGAATCAGGCGAGCCCACGCCCTGAGAATCGAGTGGCCGGAAGCAGATGCGATCATCGGCAACCCGCCGTACCACGGTTCGCAGACCTTGCGAGGGCAGGTTGGGGACGAGGAGATCGACTTCCTCAAGCGGGAGTTCGGGATCGGAGTCAAGGACTACTCGGTCTACTGGTTTCGCAAGGCCCACGAGCGCCTTTGCCCTGGCGACCGCGCCGGCCTGGTCGCGACGAATTCCGTCACCCAGAACCGCAATCGCAAGCCGAGCCTCGCGTGGATCGTCGAAACGGGTGGAGTGATCACCGATGCGGTTTCGAAGCAAGAGTGGACCGGAGACGCGACTGTGAACGTCTCGATTGTGAACTGGGCCAAAGAACCAGAAGTCGGCGACGTGAAGTTCACCTTGGACGGTGTTGAGGTGCCCCGGATCACGCCTGCCCTTACCCCGGTGAAAGAGGACGTCACCACTGCCGCGCAGCTCCCCCAGAATCGAGGACGCTCCTTCCAGGGACCGCAGCCGGTCGGCAGTGGATTCATCATCGATACCGAGGAAGCCGAGGCGCTCTTGGCTCGCCCGGAGGCCAATTATCGAGAGGTCGTGAGGCCATATCTGATCGGCAAGGACATCACCGAAGACCCCGGCCAGCAGCCGAGACGATGGATTGTCGACTTCGCCGACAGATCGCTGGAGGAGGCGGAGGAGTGGCCGGCTGCACTCGAGATCGTGCGGGAAAGGGTCAAGCCAACCCGGGAGAAAAACCGACGCAAGACCCGGCGCGAGAAATGGTGGCTGCTCGGAGAGCTTGTTCCGAGCCTGCGCGCGGCCTTGCGCCCCCTCGATCGATATATCGGTGGAACTGCCACCGGGAAGAGATTTCTCTTCTGCTGGGTCGATCCTTGGACTTGCCCCAGTAATGCGATGAATGCCTTCGCCTTCGAAAATGACTTCGCCATGGGACTGCTCTGCTCGAAGACTCACACTGAATGGGCGCGTCTTCAGTCTTCGACCCTGGAGGATCGTCCGCGCTATACGCCCACTTCAGCCTTCGAGACGTTCCCATGGCCGACCACGGCCGGGCAACGGGTTTCGATTGCCGACTGCTCGCGCCGAATCTTCGATCTTCGGGGGAAGCTGTGTCTCAAACGAGAGATCGGATTGACGACCCTCTACAACGAGGTCGATGACGGCATGCATCGTGAGCTCAAGGACTTGCACCGCGACCTTGATCGCGCTGTTGTGGCCGCATATGACTGGCCGGCCGCCGTTGCCGATCATCCAGACGAGACGAACCGACGACTTCTGGAGCTGAACCGAGCGATCGTCGCGGGGGAGGTCGACTATGAAGGACCGGGCTGAGGTCCGATCACGTCACGTCAATGGGCGCTGCTACATTGGCGGCGTCCTTTAACCAGGTCCCGCGAGGCCAGGAAGGAAGCCGGAAGTGAGCGAGAAGGTCGTGCTCGAGCACGATGATCTGCGGCGAACGCTGAAGCGGATCGCCCACGAGATCGCCGAGAAGAACCCCGATCCCTCGGGCCTCGCGATCGTCGGGATCCACACCCGCGGCGCTGTCCTCGCCCGCCGCCTTCACGTCCTCCTCGCCGAGCTGACCGATGCGGAGCTGCCGATCGGCGACCTCGACATCTCCTTCTACCGCGACGACGTCGGCGCCAAGGCACCGCACACACAACCGGTCGTCCACTCCTCCCACATCGACTTCGACCTCAGCGAGCGCACCGTCGTCCTCGTCGACGACGTGCTGTTCACTGGCCGCACCGCGCGGGCGGCGATCGACGCTCTTTTCGACTACGGCCGTCCGCGGCGGGTCCAGCTCGCGGTCCTCTGCGACCGCGGCCACCGCGAGCTGCCGATCCGCCCTGACTACGTCGGCAAGAACCTGCCGACCGCGCGCGAGGAGCGGGTCAACGTCAGCCTCGAAGAGAGCGACGGCGTCGACCGGGTCACTATCTCCGCCCACGCGGAGGCTCTGGCGTGAGACACCTGCTGGCGATCGAGCGGCTCTCGCGCGAGGAGATCGAGGCGATCCTCGACCGCGCCGAGAGCTTCGCCGAGGTCGGCCGCCGCGACATCAAGAAGGTGCCGACCCTGCGCGGTCGCACCGTCGTCACCCTCTTCTACGAGTCGAGCACCCGCACCAGCAGCTCCTTCGAGCTGGCGGCGAAGCGCCTCTCCGCCGACCTGGTCTCGGTCAAGGCGGCGGGCTCCTCGGTCGACAAGGGCGAGTCGCTGAAGGACACGGTCGCCACGCTCTCCGCCTACGACCCGGCGGCGATCGTGATCCGCCACCCCTACGCCGGTGCCGCCCAGATGGTCGCCGGCTGGACCGAGGCCGCCGTGGTCAACGCCGGCGACGGCAAGCACGAGCACCCGAGCCAGGCTCTGCTCGACGTCTACACCCTGCGCCGCCGGCTCGGCTCGCTCGAGGGCCGGCGGATCTGGATCGTCGGCGACGTCCTCCACAGCCGCGTCGCCCGCTCCAACCTGATCGCCTTCCAGCGGCTGGGGGCCAAGGTCACCGTCTGCGGCCCGCCGACCCTGATCCCGCGCGGGATCGAGGAGCTGGGCTGCGAGGTCTCCCACTCGCTGGAGCGGATCGGCGAGGCCGAGGTGGTCTATGCCCTGCGGATGCAGCAGGAGCGGATGAGCGAGAGCTTCGTCCCCTCGCTGCGCGAGTACGCGGCGACCTTCCAGATCGGCACCCGCACCCTCAGCCCGCGCCAGCTGCTGATGCACCCGGGGCCGGTGAACCGGGGCGTCGAGCTGTCCGGCGAGGCGATCGACTCGCCGCAGTCGCTGATCGCCGAGCAGGTGGCCGCCGGCCTGGTGGTGCGGATGGCGATCCTCTACGAGCTGCTCGCCGGTGACCAGCGGCCGGCGCCGCTGAGTGAGGACGAGGGCGGGACCGCTCGGCCGACGCCGATCGGGCAGCCCGCATGAGCCTCCGCGGGACGCTCGACGCGCGTCCCGGCGCGAACGCGAACGTGATCCTGCGGCAGGTGACCGTGCTCGACCCGGCCGCCGGGATCAAGGGCGTCCATGACGTCGTCGTCCGCGACGGCGAGATCGCCGAGCTGGCCGCCCCCGGCGAGGGCCGGGCCGAGGGCGCGGAGACGATCGACGCCAAGGGCATGCACGCCTTTCCCGCCTTCTTCGACCCGCACGTCCATCTCCGCACCCCGGGCCACGAGCACAAAGAGGACGTCGAGACCGGAACCCGCGCCGCCGCCGCCGGCGGCTACTGCGGGATCCTGGCGATGGCCAACACCGAGCCGCCGGTCTCCACCGCCGCCGACGTCGCCGCCCTGCGCGAGCAGGCTCGCGCCGGCGCTTCGGTCCCGGTCGGCTTCCTCGCCACCGTCACCCGCGAGATGAAGGGCGAGGAGCTGACCGAGATGGTCGAGCTACGCGAGGCCGGCGCGGTCGGCTTCTCCGACGACGGGCTGCCGATCGCCAGCGCCAGGGTGATGCTGCGGGCGCTGCAGTACCAGCGCCTCTGCGGCGGCACGATCGCCCTGCACGAGGAGGACCCCGAGCTCTCCGGCGACGGCGTCATGCACGAGGGGCCCGTTTCGGCGGCGCTCGGGCTCGCCGGCATTCCCTCGGTCTCGGAGTCGACGATGATCACCCGCGACGCCGCCCTCGCCGCCTACGAGGAGGCGCGGATCCACGTCCAGCACCTCTCCGCGGCGGAGTCGGTCGACGCCATCCGCGCCGCCAAGGCGGCCGGGGTGAAGATCAGCGCCGAGGCCAGCCCGCACCACCTCTGCCTGACCGACGAGGAGGTCCGCGGGCTCGACCCGAGCCGCAGCAAGATGAACCCGCCGCTGCGCCGCGAGAGCGACCGCCAGGCGCTGATCGAGGGGTTGCGCGAGGGCACGATCGAGTGCGTCGCCACCGACCACGCCCCGCACCAGGCCGAGGAAAAGGAAGTGCCGTTCGAGCAGGCGGCGATGGGGGTGACCGGGCTGGAGACCGCCTTCGCGGCGCTGCACACCGAGCTGGTCCTGCCGGGCGCGATCGACCTCGCGCTGCTGGTCGAGCGGATGGCCGGCGGCGCCGCCCCGTTCGGGATCGAGCGCCCGAGCCTGGCGCCAGGCTCAGAGGCCAACGTCGCGCTCTGCGACCTCGGTGCCGAGTGGACCGTCGGCGAGGAGGGCTACGAGAGCCGCTCGGAGAACTCCTGGTGCGAGGGCAAATCGCTGATCGGCCGGGTGATGGTCACCTTGGCCGGCGGCCAGGTCGCCTTCCGCCTGCGCAGCTTCTCGCTGGGAGTGGCGTCGTGAGTGCCTACCTGCTGCTCGAGGACGGGACCCGGCTCGACGGCCTGGCCTGCGGGGCGGACGGGCCGGTGACCGGCGAGGTCGTCTTCAACACGGCGATGACCGGCTACCAGGAGTCGGTCACCGATCCCTCCTACGCGGGCCAGATCATCGTCTTCACCTATCCGCTGATCGGCAACTACGGGGTCAGCGCGGCGGCGATGGAGTCGGACCGCATCCACGTCCGCGGCGTGGTCATGCGCGACGCCAAGAACCGCGAGGACGTCGCCAGCGCCGAGGGCGGCTGGCTGGACTGGCTCTCCGACTGCGGGGTGCCGGGAATCGACGGCGTCGACACCCGTGCCCTGGTCCGCCACATCCGCGACCGCGGCGCGATGCGCGGCGGCATCTTCCCGGCCGCCACGCCGGCGGCCGAGGCACGCGAGCGGATCACCGCCGAGCCGGCGATGGACGGCGCCGACCTCGCCCGCACCGTCAGCCCGCCCGAGCCGGTGCGCTTCGAGGGCGAGGGACCGCACGTGGTCGGGATCGACACCGGGGTGAAGATGAGCATCGTCCGCCAGCTGCGCGAGCACAGCTGCCGGCTGACGCTGCTGCCCTGCACGAGCTCGGCCGGCGAGGTCCTGGCCGAGGACCCCGACGTCGTCTTCCTCGCCAACGGCCCCGGCGACCCCGCCGCCCTCGACTACGTCGTCGACACCGTGCGCGCCCTCGTCGGCAAGCGCCCGGTCTTCGGCATCTGCCTCGGTCACCAGCTGCTCTGCCGCGCCGTCGGCCTGCAGACCTACAAGCTTCCGTTCGGCCATCGCGGGGCCAACCACCCGGTCAAAGACCTGGAGACGGGCCGGATCGACATCACCTCCCAGAACCACGGTTTCGCGGTCGAGGGTCCGGACGGCGAGTCGCGGATCGAGGGCGAGGAGCCGGTGCGCTGGGAGACCGACTTCGGCGTCGCCGAGCTCTCCCAGCTCAACCTCTACGACCGCACCGTCGAGGGTCTGGTCCTGCGTGACGTCGCCGGCGCCACCGTCCAGTACCACCCGGAGGCCGGTCCCGGCCCGCACGACGCGCGCCACCTGTTCGAGCGCTTCCTCGCGCTGGCCGGGGAGCCCGCCTAGCCGATGCCGCGCCGCGACGACATCGAGAAGATCCTGCTGATCGGCTCCGGCCCGATCGTGATCGGCCAGGCCGCCGAGTTCGACTACTCCGGCGCCCAGGCCTGCAAGGTGCTGCTCGAGGAGGGCTTCGAGGTCGTGCTCGTCAACTCCAACCCGGCGACGATCATGACCGACCCCGAGTTCGCCACCGCCACCTACATCGAGCCGCTGCTGCCGGAGCCGGTGACGAAGATCATCGAGCGGGAGCGCCCCGACGCGCTGCTGCCGACCCTGGGCGGTCAGACGGCGCTGAACCTGGCGATGAGCCTGCACGAGGACGGCACCCTGGAGCGCTTCGGGGTCGAGCTGATCGGCGCCGACGCCGCCGCGATCCGCCGCGCCGAGGACCGCGAGGAGTTCCGTCGCACGATGACCGCGGCGGGGCTGCGCATTCCCTGGTCGATCACCGTCGAGAGCCTGGGTGAGGTCGAGGAAGCGCTCGCCGCCGGCCGCATCGACCTGCCGGCGATCGTCCGGCCGGCTTTCACGATGGGCGGCCAGGGCGGGGGAGTGGGCCGCACCGAGACGGAGCTGCGCCAGGTCGTCTCCGAGGGCCTGGCCGCGAGCCCGATCAACCAGGTCCTGGTCGAGGAGTCGGTGATCGGCTGGGGCGAGTTCGAGCTCGAGGTGATGCGCGATCGCAACGACAACGTGGTGATCGTCTGCTCGATCGAGAACGTCGACCCGATGGGGGTCCACACCGGCGACTCGGTCACCGTCGCCCCGGCGCAGACGCTGACCGACCCGCTCTACCAGGAGCTGCGCGACCAGGCGATCGCGGTGATCCGGGCGATCGGGGTCGAGACCGGCGGCTCCAACGTCCAGTTCGCGGTCGATCCCGAGAGCGGCGGCATCGTCGTGATCGAGATGAACCCGCGCGTCTCGCGCTCCTCGGCGCTGGCCTCGAAGGCGACCGGCTTCCCGATCGCGAAGATGGCGGCGAAGCTGGCGGTCGGCTACGCGCTGGAGGAGATCCCCAACGACATCACCCGCGCCACGCCGGCCTCCTTCGAGCCGACGATCGACTACGTCGTCACCAAGATTCCCCGCTTCGCCTTCGAGAAGTTCCCCGGCTCCGAGGGCCGGCTGTCGACCTACATGCAGAGCGTCGGCGAGGCGATGGCGATCGGCCGCACCTTCCGCGAGTCCTTCGCCAAGGCGATGCGCTCGCGCGAGCTCGACTCCCTGCCCGAGTTCCCGCCTGAGGACGAGGAGCTGTTGGCGGCGATCGAGGTTCCCTGCGCCGAGCGCTTCGACCTGGTGCTCGAGGCCTTCCGCCGCGGCATCGAGGTCGAGCGCGTGCACGGGCGCTGCCTGGTCGACCGCTGGTTCCTGCGCGAGCTGGAGGCGCTGGCCCGGGAGGGCGACGGCACCGAGGGCCTGCTGCGCACCTACAAGGCGGTCGACACCTGCGCCGCCGAGTTCGAGGCGGCGACGCCCTACTACTACTCCGCCCACGAGCGCCCCCGCGCCGACGGCAGCCCACCGGCTTCCGAGCTGCGCCGGGGAGACCGGGACTCGGTCGTCATCCTCGGCGCCGGCCCGAACCGGATCGGCCAGGGGATCGAGTTCGACTACTGCTGCGTGCACGCGGCGATGACCGCCCGTGAGCTCGGCCGCGACGCGGTGATGGTCAACTGCAACCCGGAGACCGTCTCGACCGACTACGACACCTCCGACCGGCTCTACTTCGAGCCGCTGACCGCCGAGGACGTGCTCGCGGTCTGCGAACAGGAGCGCCCGGAGGGCGTCGTCGTCCAGTTCGGCGGCCAGACGCCGCTGAAGCTGGCGCGGACGCTGGAAGAGGCGGGCGTGCCGCTGCTGGGGACCCCTGTTCACGCGATTCATCTGGCGGAAGACCGCGGGCGTTTCGGCGAGCTGCTGCGCCGGCTCGGGGTCAAGCACCCGCCCTACGGCACCGCCCACTCGGCCGCGGAGGCGGCGGCGGTCGCCGCAGAGGTCGGCTTCCCGCTGCTGGTACGGCCGTCCTACGTCCTCGGCGGCCGGGCGATGGAGATCTGCTACTCGACCGAGGACCTCGCGACCTACCTCGATGTCCACGTCAAGGCCGACCAGGAGCACCCGCTGCTGCTCGACCGCTTCCTCGAGAACGCGATCGAGGTCGACGTCGACGCGCTCGGCGACGGCGAGTCGGTCCACGTCGCCGGGATCATGCAGCACGTCGAGGAGGCCGGCGTCCACTCCGGCGACTCCGCCTGTGTGATCCCGCCGCTCAGCCTCGGCGAGGAGATGCTCGAGGAGATCCGGGCGACCAGCGAGAAGATCGCGCTCGAGCTCGGCGTCGTCGGCCTGATCAACATCCAGTACGGGGTCGCCGAAGGCGAGCTCTACGTGATTGAGGCCAATCCACGCGCCTCACGCACCGTCCCCTTCGTCTCCAAGGCGATCGGGGTGCCGCTGGCCAAGGTCGCCTGCCGGTTGATGCTGGGCGAGCGGATCGCCGACCAGGAGCTGCCCGCGGGACCGCCCGAGCACGTCAGCGTCAAGGAGGCGGTGCTGCCGTTCGCGCGCTTCGCCGGCGCCGATTCGATCCTCGGCCCGGAGATGAAGAGCACCGGCGAGGTGATGGGCATCGCCGCCGATTTTCCGACCGCCTTCGGCAAGGCCCAGGCGGCGGCGGGGGTGCGCCTCCCGCTCGAGGGCTCGGTCTTCATCACGGTCACCGACACTGACAAGCCGGCGGCCACCCAGCTTGCGGCGCGCTTCCACGACCTCGGCTTCGAGGTGGTCGCGACCGGCGGCACCGCCCAGGCGATCGAGCGGATGGGCGTGCCGGTGCGGCGGATCAACAAGCTGGGGGAGGGCTCGCCGCACGTCCTCGACCTGATCCGCAAGCACCAATGCGACCTGGTCATCAATACGCCGACCGGCTCCGGCGCCCGCACCGACGGCTATGAGATCCGCACCGCCGCGGTGCGCCACGGAACCCCCTGCGTGACCACGATGACCGGCGCCACCGCCGCCGCGAGGGCGATCGCCGCCGGCCGGGAAGGCGCCGCCGAGGTGCTCAGCCTGCAGGAGATCCACGGTCGCGCCCGGGCCGCCGAACCGCGATGACCGCTCCATTCGGGCGTCGCCTCTGTGAGGCGACCGAGAACCGCGCCTCGGGCGGCTACCGCGTCTTCTCGCTGCTCGACCTCGAGGGGCCCGAGCCGCGGCCGGGCCAGTTCTACATGCTGGCCGCCGCGCGTTCCTGGGTGGGGGAGGGCGAGCGGCCGTTCCTGCCGCGGGCGCTCTCGGTCGCCGAGACCGCTCCGGCGGGCTCCGGCGTGCGGCTGGATTTCCTGGTCGCGGACGTCGGTCCGGGCACCGAGCGGCTCTGCGAGCTGGTGGCGGGGGAGGGAGTCTGGGTGACCGGCCCGCTCGGCAATGCCTTCGCCGAGCCACGCGGAGTCAGCGAAGGTGCCGCCGGCGCGATCCTGGTCGGCGGCGGCATCGGCGTCGCGCCACTGGCGCTGCTGCGCCGCCGCTTCGCCGAATGGGCGGTGCCGCTCCGGGTTCTGCTGGGCTTCCGCAATAGCGAGCATTCAGGCGGCCTGGAGCTGTTCTGCGGCTCCGGCGGTGCGCTCTGCCCGGAGGTTCGCCTTGCCTCGGAGGACGGGCACCGCGGGCACCGCGGCTACGTCACCGACCTGCTGGCGACCATGCTCGCCGGCGACGACGCCCAATCGGCGGTCGTCTACTCCTGCGGCCCGCCGGCCATGCTCGAAGCGGTCGCCGACCTCTGTGCAGCTCACAACGTCCCTTACCAGCTGGCCGAGGAGTCGCCGATGGCTTGCGGCTACGGCGCCTGTTTCGGCTGCGCGGTTCCGAACCCCAACGGAGTCGGCTACTCGCGTCTCTGCGTCGAAGGTCCGGTCACTTCCGCGGGTGGCGCCGTAGGGGGGCCCATGCCCGAGGAAGCTTTAGCTACCGCAGGGCATGGGGGGTCCCCTGCGGCGACAGGACCCGCGGACCGGAGCTCCCGAAGCCGTCGAGTTCTGCGGGGTGGAGCTGGAGCACCCCGTGATCAATGCTTCAGGTACCTACGACGTGATCGCGGCTAGAAGGGTGTTCGGCGATGCGCTGCTGGAAGATTTTCCGTTCTCAGCGTTCGTGTCGAAGACGATCACGCCGGAGCCGCGGGTGGGGAATGCGCCCCAGAGGATCTGGGAGACGCCGGCGGGGATGCTGAACTCGATCGGCCTGCCGAACAAGGGGCTGGAGGGGTTCCTGGCGGAGGACCTGCCGCGGCTGGCGGAGCTGCCGGTGCCGCTGGTCGTCTCGGTGATGGGGACCAGCAGGGAGGAGTTCTCCCGACTGGTCAGGGCGGTGGCCGAGCGGGAGGAGGTAGCCGCGATCGAGCTCAACGTCTCCTGCCCCAACGTGCATTCGGGCCTGATCGTCGGTGAGCAGCCGGGCGAGACCGCGGCGCTGCTGGAGGCACTGCGGCCGCTGACCGCGAAGCCGCTGATCGTCAAGCTGACGCCCAACGTCGCCGACCCGGCGGCGGTCGCGGTGGCCGCCGAGGAGGGCGGCGCCGACGCTATCTCGCTGATCAACACGCTGAAGGGCACGGCGATCGACCCGGCGAGCGGCGAGCCGGCGCTCGCAGCCGGCCACGGCGGACTTTCCGGCCCGGCGGTGCGACCGATCGCGATCCAGCAGCTGCGCGCGGTCGCGGCGGCCGTCGAGCTGCCGCTGATCGGTATGGGCGGCATCTGCTCGGGCGCCGATGCCGCCGAATTCCTCGCCGCCGGGGCCGGCCTGGTCGCGGTCGGGACGGAGAATTTCCGCGACCCTCGGGCGGGCTCGCGAATCGCCGCTGAGCTCCGATCGAGGCCCTCCGGGCGCGCCGCGGTCACCCGCGTACTCGACCTCGAGTAGAGGTTGAGGTGAATTTAAGGCGAATCGCCTCGGTTCGGGTTGCACCGCCCCTACCCGCGGCTATACTCGCCGCCCACATGCCCGCCCCCCCAGTCAAGATCTCCGCCGCGGCCCCCGAAAGGTCGCTGGACCAGAGGATGGAGGCGCTGAAGCGAGCGAACGACATCCGCACGGCCCGGGCGAAGCTGAAGAAGGACCTGAAGGCAAGCCGGGCGAGCATCCACGCGATCCTGCTCGACCCCCCCGAGTACGTGCTCACCGCAAAGGTGTTCGACATGCTCCTCGCCGTTCCCAAGTACGGGCGAGTGAAGACCAACCGAATACTCAATCAGTGCCGGATCTCGCCTTCGAAGACGATCGGTGGTCTCTCCGAGCGTCAGCGCACCGAGCTCGTCTCGCTCCTGCGCCGCTAGCGACCGCCCCGCCGGTCAGTATCCGCGGCGCCGATGTCGAAGGTCTTCGTGATCACCGGGCCCTCGGGCGTGGGCAAGGGAACCCTGATCAAGGAGCTGCTCTCCCGCTGCCCCAACCTCGAGTTGTCGATCTCGGCGACGACGCGACAGCCGCGGGCCGGCGAGGTGGACGGGCGCGAGTACCACTTCCTCAGCTCCGAGGAGTTCGAGCGCCGGGTCGAGGACAAGGACTTCCTCGAGTTCGCCACCTACAGCGGCAACCGCTACGGGACGCTGCGCTCGGAGGTCGCGCGGCGGCTCGAGGCCGGTCACTCGGTCGTGCTCGAGATCGAGGTGCAGGGCGCGACCCAGGTTCGCGCCGCCAAGCCGGACTCGGTCCAGATTTTCATCGCACCGCCCGACCCGGCCGTTCTCCGCGAGCGCCTCGCGGAGCGCGGAACCGATTCCTCGGAGGCAATCGACAAGCGCCTCGAGACGGCGGAGATCGAGCTCGCCTCGCAGGGGGACTTCGACTATCGCGTCGTCAACGACGAGCTCGGGAAGGCCAGCGAGGAGCTGGTTGGGATCGTGCGCGCCGAGCTCGGCGAGGCCTCGCGGGGCTGATCATCTAGACTCAGCCACCGAATGATCAAACCACGCGTAGACAAGCTTCTCGAGCACGCCGATTCCCACTATGCGGCGGTGGTCGTGTCCGCCAAGCGGGCGCGGCAGATAAACAGCTACTTCCACAACCTCGGCGAGGGCGGTTTCGGCGAGTACCCGCCGCCGATGGTCGAGGTCAACGCCGAGCGGAACTACCTCTCGATGGCGCTGGAAGAGCTGGCCGAGGGCAAGCTCAAATACGAGTACCGCTCCTAGCGCGACGCGCTTCGAGCCCTCTCCCGGGAGGCGACGGATGGCCAGAGTCCTGCTTGGTGTGAGCGGTGGGATAGCCGCCTACAAGGCGCTGGAGCTGGCGCGCCTGGCGACCCTCGCCGGCCACGGCGTCCGGGTCCTGATGACCGAGGCCGCGACCCGATTCGTCGGCGCCGCCTCCTTCGAGGGCATCGTCGGCGCCCCGGTGCTGGTCTCCGAGTTCGAGCGCGACCCGATGCGCGGCGCCTTCCCCGGCGACGGCGAGCCCGGCCACGACCCGATCGGCCACCTCGAGCTGGCCGCCAACTGCGACGCCTTCATCGTCGCCCCCGCCTCGGCCAACACCGTGGCCAAGCTCGCCGCCGGCCTCGCCGACTCGATGCTGACCACCTCCTTCCTCGCCTGCGCGGCCCCGCGGCTGCTCGCTCCGGCGATGAACGACCGCATGTACGCCGACGCCGCCACCCAGACGAATCTGGCGGCGCTGCGCGAGCGTGGGGTGGAGGTGATCGAGCCCGAGGAGGGCAGGCTCGCCTCGCGCGGCGAGCACGGCCGCGGGCGGCTGCCCGACCCCGAGCGGCTGCTGGCCCGGGTGGAGGCCGCGCTGCCGGCCGGCGACCGTCCCTGGGACGGGCTGCGAGTCCTCGTCACCGCCGGCGGCACCCGCGAGCCGCTCGACCCCGTCCGCTTCATCGGCAACCGCTCCAGCGGCCGCATGGGCATCGCCCTGGCCGAGGCGGCCGCCCGGCGGGGCGCCGACGTCATCCTGATCGCCGCCAACGTCGCGCTGCCCGAGCCGGCCGGCGTCGAGCGCATCGACGTCGAGACCGCCGCGCAGCTGGCGGCCGCGGCCAGGGCGGAGTTCCGGGCGGCCCATGTGCTGCTGATGGCGGCGGCGCCGGCCGACTTCCGCCCCGGCAAGGTGGCTGCCGGCAAGCTCAAGCGCGAGGGCGCGCTCGATCTCCACCTCGAGCCGACCGAGGACATCCTCGCCTCGCTTGCCGCCGGCAAGGTCGAGCATCAGACCGTGGTCGGCTTCGCCGCCGAACACGGGGGGGACGCGGTCGACCGCGCCCGCGGCAAGCTCACCCGCAAGAACGCCGACCTGATCGTCCTCAACGACGTCTCCGACCCGACGATCGGCTTCGAGTCCACCGACAACGCCGTCACCCTGATCGACAAAGAGGGGGACACCGCCGTCCCCCGCGCCTCCAAGGACAGCATCGCCGACGCGATCCTGGACAAAGTCGACCAGCTCCGACCCAGTCCATCCCTGCAGAAGCGCTAGCCCAGCGGGGTCCCTCGGAGCCCGCTGCTGCCGGTGGGTGACCCGGGCGGGCAGGCCGAGAGCGAAAACCTCGCCCGCAGGCCTGTCCGCCCGGGGCAGGCCCCGCCGGCCCAGTGCGGTTGGCCGGACCTTGACCGAGCTATACTTGATGCACTTTTCCACCTATTTCAGTGTCGAGAAGTGGGCCTGGCCCACTTTTTTTTCGGCCCGAACCAGGCATGACCGACCTCCAGCAAGACATCCAACAGCAGCTTTCCGAGCTTGACGCCGAGCTCGACCTGGTCGCGCTCGAGCGGCCGGGGGGCGAGTCGCTGCGCCTCTTCATCGACCATCCGGCCGGGGTCGACCTGGCGCTCTGCGAGCACGTCACCCGCCACCTAAATCATCTGCTGGTCGAGTATTCGCTGGAGGTCTCCTCGCCGGGGTCGAAGTACCGCCGTGCCAGCAACGATTCCGAGACCAAGGAGCCGCAGTGAGCAAGGAGATCGTCGACGCAGTCAAAGCGCTCGAGCAGGAGAAGGGAATCTCCGCCGAGAAGCTGATGGACGCCCTCGAGGACGCCCTCCTCTCGGCCTACAAGAAGACTCCCGGCGCGGCCAAATACGCCCGCGTCGACCTCGACCACGAAACCGGCGACTTCCGCGTCTTCGAGCTGATCCTGCCGCCGGAGCTGGAGCAGAAGCTGCTCGCCGAAGCGGCCGAGCAGCAGGAGGAGGAGGAGTCGGAGATCGACCCGGAGACGGGGGAGCTGCGTGAGCCCGAGGACCCCGAGCTGGACCCGGAGATGATCGCCCCCTACGAGGACCAGATCGAGACCCGTGACGTCACCCCCGACGACTTCGGCCGGATCGCCGCCCAGACCGCCAAGCAGGTGATCCTGCAGCGGATCCGCGAGGCCGAGCGGCAGATGATGTACGACGAGTACCAGGACCGGGTCGGCGAGCTGATCACCGGGATCATCCAGCAGTCGGACAAGCGCTACACGCTGGTCCAGCTGCGCGAGCGGGTCGAGGCGCTGCTGCCGAAGTCCGAGCAGGTCTACAACGAGCGCTACGACCACGGGATGCGGGTGAAGGCGGTGATCACCGACGTCTCCGACTCGACCAAAGGCCCGGCGATCGTCGTCTCCCGCCGCAGCCCGGAGCTGATCAAAAGCCTGTTCGAGCTTGAGGTGCCGGAGATCGCCGACAAGCTGGTTGAGATCGTCGGTGTCGCCCGCGAGCCGGGCTACCGCTCGAAGATCGCCGTGATCTCCCACGCCGACGGGGTCGACCCGGTCGGCGCCTGCGTCGGCCCGCGCGGCTCGCGGGTGCGGATGGTCGTCTCGGAGCTGCGCGGCGAGAAGATCGACATCATCCCCCACAACGACGAGCCCGCCCGTTTCGTCGCCAAAGCGCTCTCGCCGGCGCGGGTGCGCGAGGTGATCGTCGACGACGAGGAGCGCCAGGCGACGGTGATCGTCCCCGACGACCAGCTCTCGCTGGCGATCGGCCGCGACGGTCAGAACGCCCGCCTCGCCGCCCGCCTGACCGGCTGGCGCGTCGACATCAAGTCCGAGACCGAGTTCGCCTCCGAGGAAACCGATATCGAGTTCGAGGGCGAGGAACAGTCCGACGGCCGCTGCCTGGCGGTGTTGTCCAACGGCCGCCGCTGCCCCAACGCGGCGATCCCGGGCTCGACCTACTGCGGGCTGCCGTCCCACCAGGCGCTGTCGCGGTTTGAGACGAGTCAGGTCGCGATCCTGGGACCGTTGAGCGAGGCCGAGGTGGCGATCCTCGCCGATCCGGACGCCGACAACGGTCAGGTGACGGAGATCGTCGAGCGCGCCCTGGCGGAATTCGTCGAGGAGACGGACGAGGCGGAATCGCCGGCGGGTCCTGTCGCGGAGGATGGCCCCTCCGAGGATTCAGACGCCGACGAGGTCGAAGAGGTTGCGGACGAGGCCGAGGCGACGGAGGATGAGGTTCCCGAGGAGGCGGAGCAGGCTTAGTGGCTAAAAAGCGGGTTCACGAGATCGCGAAAGCGCAGGGTGTCAGCTCGAAAGAGCTGCTGGCGGCGCTGAAGGCCGCTGGCATCGAGGCCAAAGCGGCGGCCTCCAGCGTCGAGGAAGCCGATGCGCTGAAGGCGATCGCGGCGGCGCAGGGCAACGGTGGGGCGGAGGCGAGGAAGCCGCCGGCACAAGCCGACCCGCCGGCCGAGAGCGCGGAACCGGCGGCCCCGAAAGCCCAGGCCGCCGCTGCCGCCGCCGCCGCGAAAAAAGCCGCGGCAGCCAAAGCTCAGGCGTCGACCAAACCGGTGCGCCCGGCCGGCTCCCAGCAGGGCGGTGGCGGCGCCGCCGGGGCGGCTTCGAAAAAACGGCGGGTCGTGATCGACTCGCAGGCTGCTCGCCGCGACCAGATGGGCGGCCCCCCGCCCCAGCGCCCGCCGCGCCGCCGCGGCGGCCGTCGCCGGCGCCCGCTGCTCGAGGAGCCGCCGGCGAAACCGGAGACTCCCGCCGAGCCCGAGGCGACCAAGGTCAACTCCGGCGCCACCGTGCGCGAGGTCGCCGAGTCGCTCGGCCTGGCCCCGGCCGAGGTGATCAAAAAACTGATGATGATGGGTGAGATGGCGACCCTCACCCAGACCCTGACCGACGAGTCGATCAAGGCGATCGCCGACGAGTACGACCGCAAGCTGGAGATCGTCACCGCCGCCGAGGAGGAGCCGCAGGAGCCGCAGTTCTCCGACGCCGAGGAGGACCTGCTCGCGCGGCCGCCGGTGGTGACGATCATGGGTCACGTCGACCACGGCAAGACCTCGCTGCTCGACGCGATCCGCGAGACCGAGGTCGCCGCGGGTGAGGCCGGCGGCATCACCCAGCACATCGGCGCCTACCAGGTCCACCGCGACGAGAAGACGATCACCTTCCTCGATACCCCGGGGCACGCCGCCTTCACCGCGATGCGCGCCCGCGGCGCCAAGGTCACCGATGTCGCCGTCGTCGTCGTCGCCGCCGACGACGGCGTGATGCCGCAGACCAAGGAGGCGATCGACCACGCTCGCGCCGCCGACGTGCCGATGCTGATCGCGGTCAACAAGATCGACAAAGAGGGCGCGAATCCCGAACGGGTCCGCAACGAGCTCTCCCAGGAGGGGATCACCCCGGAGGAATGGGGCGGCGACACCGTCTTCGCCGAGGTCTCGGCGAAGACCCGCGAGGGCCTCGACAACCTGCTCGACATGATCCTCCTGGTCACCGAGCTGGAGGAGCTGTCCGCCAACCCCGACGCTCCTGCCTCGGGAACGGTGATCGAGTCCCAGCTCGACCCCGGCCGCGGCCCGGTGGTGACGGTGCTGGTCCAGCGCGGCACCCTGAAGGTCGGCGACTCGCTGGTCGCCGGTCCGCAGTGGGGCCGGGTACGGGCGATGCAGGACTTCACCGGCGAGAAGATCGAGGCCGCTGTGCCGGGAATGCCGGTCGAGGTGCTGGGCTTCGACGGGGTCAGCGACGCCGGCGAGTTCGTCCAGGCGGTCGACAACGACCGCCAGGCGCGGCAGCTTGCCCAGGAGCGCGCCAACCGCCTCAAGACCGAGGCCCTGGCCCGGCGCCAGGCGCGCAAGGTCAGCCTCGACGAGGTCTTCGCCCGGGTCCAGGAAGGCGACATCAAGGAGCTCAACATCGTCCTCAAGGCCGACGTCGCCGGTTCGCTGGAGGCGCTGCAGGACGAGATCGCCAAGGTCCCGCAGGAACGCGTCGCGATCAACATCATCCACTCGCAGACCGGCGGCATCAACGAGTCCGACGTGATGCTGGCGGCGGCCTCCGACGCGATCATCATCGGCTTCAACGTGCGGCCGCTGGCCGACGCCCGCCGCGCCGGAGAGCGCGAGGGCGTCGACATCCGCACCTACTCGGTCATTTACAAAATCACCGAGGACCTGCGCAACGCGATGGAGGGCCTGCTGGAGGCGTTGGAGGTCGAGGAGGCAATCGGCGAGGCCGAGATCAAACAGACCTTCAAGGCCTCGAAAGTCGGCCGCATCGCCGGTTGCCTGGTCACCGAGGGCAAGGCCACCCGCACCGCCAACGTCCGGCTGGTCCGTGAGGGCACGGTGATCTGGACCGGCAAGCTCGGCTCGCTGCGGCGCTTCAAAGACAACGTTCAGGAAGTCGAGGAAGGGCAGGAGTGCGGCGTCGTGCTCGACGGCTACGCTGACGTCAAGGAGGAAGACGTGCTCGAGTTCTTCCAGACCAAACAGGTCGAGCAAACGCTCGAGTAGCATGCCCGGCGCTCGCATGCGTCGCATCAACGAGGTGCTGCGCGAGGTCGTGGGCGCCACGATCTCCAGCGATTTGAGCGACCCACGGATCGGCTTCGTGACTGTGACCTCGGTTGAGACCAGCCCAGACCTGCGCACCGCAAAGGTGTTCGTCAGTGTGCTCGGAGACGGGGAGGAGCGGGAGGCGACGCTTGCCGCCCTGCGTTCCTCCCACGGCGTGATCCAGTCCCGGATCGCCGCCGAGACGCGGATGAAGCGGACGCCGACCCTCAGCTTCCACTACGACGAGACGATCGAGCAGGGCGCGCGGATCTCCCGCCTGCTCGAGGAGGACCCGGCCGAGACGACGGAGCCGGGCGAGTGACGGCGGCGATGGGCATCGCGACCACCGACCTGGAGCGGATCGGCGCCGAGCTGCGCGCCCGCGACCGCTTTCTGCTCACCGCCCACGAGGGGCCGGACGGCGACGCCCTCGGCTCGCTGCTGGGGATGCACCACCTGCTGACCCAGCTCGGCAAGGACTCGGTGATGTTCCTCGCCGCGAAGGAGTTCCCGCTGCCGATCGAGTACCGCTTCCTGCCGCTGGAGGAGGTCTTCCACGAGCCGCCGGCCGACATGGCCGACCGCACCGTCGTCTTCCTCGATTGCGGCAACATCGACCGGATGCCGGTCGACTTCCTCACCGCCGGTGGCAACGACGTGATCAACATCGACCACCACCACGACAACACCCGCTTCGGGGACTTCAACCTGGTCGACGTCGAGGCCTCCTGCACCGCCGAGATCGTTTACGACCTGGCCGTGCTGCTGGGGGCCAAGATCACCAGCGAGATGGCCTCGGCCCTCTACGTCGGGTTGATCACCGACACCGGAAAATTCATGTACGAGAACACCGACGCCCACACCCACCGGGTGGCGGCGGACCTGATCGACGCCGGCGTCGACATCGACGACACCTACCGGCGCCTCTACGAGCGCGTGCCGATCGAGAAGCTGCGCCTGATCGCTCGCGCGTTGGAGGGCATCCAGACGCATTGCGACGGTCGCCTGGTCGTCAGCTACATCACCGCCGCCGACTACGAGGCGACCGGGGCGGGGGAGGAGATGACCGAGGGGGTGATTGACCACCTGCGCTCGATCGACGGCGCCAAGGTGGCGGCGGTGATCCGCGACCTCGGCAACCGCGGCCGCGCCGCCCGCAAGGTCAGCCTGCGCTCCAGCGAGGGTGACGTCGACGTCTCGGCGATCGCCCGCAAGCGCGGGGGAGGCGGCCACAAGCGCGCCGCCGGCTTCTCCACCGACCTCGAGCCGGCCGCCCTGGTCGAGTTCCTCTGCGGCGAGGTCACGGCCCAGTTGGGGCCCTGAGCATGGCCGGCGGCACGGTCCTGCTCTACGACAAGCCAGCGGGAGTCACCTCGCACGACGTCGTCGCCACGGTGCGACGCGAGCGGGGGCGCAAGGCGGGCCACGCCGGCACGCTCGACCCGTTCGCCACCGGCCTGCTGCTGATCCTGCTGGATGGCGCGACCCGCCTGCAGCGCTTTCTCGTCGGTCTGCCGAAGACCTACCTGGCGACCGCACGACTCGGCTGGCGCTCCAGCACTGGCGACCCTGACGGCGAGCTTACCGAGACCGGAGCGGTGCCGGGCTCGCTGCAGCTCCCAACCGGAACCGTGCGCCAACGGGTGCCGATGACCTCGGCGGTGCGGGTCGGCGGCGAGCGCCTCTACCGCAAGGCGCACCGTGGCGAGACGGTACAGACGCCCGAGCGCGACGTCGAGGTCCACCGCGCCGAGCTGCTCTGCGCCGGCGACGGCCTGGCCCGCTATGAGATCGAATGCTCGGCCGGCACCTACGTGCGGACGCTGGTCGAGACCCTCGGCGACGCCTACTGCGCCGAGCTGCGGCGCACCGCGGTCGGCCCCTTCCGAGTCGAAGATGCCGGCAAGGAGGTCGCGGTCGAGCGGGTCGCCGAGCTGGTGCCGGCGGTCGCGGAGGCGCTGCGGTGAGCATCGCCGTGACCCGGCTGCCGGACGCCGACCCACGCCCGGGCCGTCACGTCGCGATCGGCACCTTCGACGGCGTCCACCGCGGCCACCAGGCGGTGATCGACGGCGCCGACACGGTCCTCACCTTCGATCCCCACCCGTTGGAGATCCTCCACCCGGCGGCGCTGCCGAAGCTGATCATGCCGTTCGCGGTCAAGCGCGACGTGATCGAGGGGCTGGGCGTGCGGGAGCTGGTCGTGATCCACTTCGATCACGAGTTCGCGACGCAGACCGCGGAGGACTTCGTCGAGCGGATCCTGGTCGAGCGGCTCGGCGCCGAGCGGGTCTCGGTTGGGGAGAACTTCCGCTTCGGCGCGAAGGCGAAAGGCGACCCGGCGATGCTGGCCGCGCACGAGGAGTTCGAGACGCGGGTGGTTCCGCTGGTTGAGGTCGACGGCGAAACCGTCTCCTCGAGCCGGATCCGGGCCCTGGTCGCGGCCGGCGAGATGGAGCGCGCCCGCCACTGCCTCGGCGCTCCCTTCATGGTCGAGGGCGAGGTCGTCAGGGGCGACCAGCGCGGCCGTGCAGCTCGGCTTCCCGACCGCCAACATCGTCCCCGACGACCGCCTCGCGATCCCCGGCCACGGTGTCTACGCCGCCTTCGCCAACGGCGTCCCGGCCGCGGTCAACGTCGGCGTCCGCCCGACCTTTGAGACCGGTCGCGGCGTTCTCATCGAGACCTACCTGATCGACCATGAGGAGGACCTCTACGGGAGGACGTTGCGGGTCGCCTTCGTCGAGCGGTTGCGCGGCGAGAAGCGCTTCCCCGGGGCCGAGGAGCTGATCGAGCAGATGCAGCGAGACGTCGAGGACGCCAAGCGCGTCTGTGCTAGCTTCCAGCGGCCGTGACCCGCCAGGGTGCACGGCTTTTTTGAGAGACGAATTCACGATGAGCCTGGCCAAAGAGAAAAAGAGCGAGCTGATCGGCAAGTACGGTCGCGCCGACGGCGACACCGGCTCCGCCGAGGTGCAGATCGCCCTCGCCACGGCGCGGATTAACGAGCTCACCGAGCACCTGCGCGCGCACACCAAAGACCATCACTCGCGCCGCGGCCTGCTGATGCTGGTCGGCAAGCGCCGCCGCATGCTGCGCTACCTCGAGCGCAACGACCTCGAGCGCTACCGCGCCCTGGTCGCCGAGCTCGGCCTGCGGCGATGATCGCCGCCGGCGAGCCGGCCCCCGACTTCACTCTGCGCGACCAGGATGGCGAGAAGGTCTCGCTCGCCGACTACCGCGGCCGCAAGGTTCTGCTCGTCTTCTACCCCCAGGACTTCAGCCCGGTCTGCGGGGACCAGCTCTCGATCTACCAGGAGGTCAAGCCCGAGCTGACGGAAAAGGGCCTGGAGCTGGTCGGGATCAGCATCGACCACTCCTGGGCCCACAAGGCCTTCCAGGAAAAGCTCGGCATCGACACGACCCTGCTCGCTGACTTCGAGCCGAAGGGCGAGGTCGCCCGCGCCTACGGCTCCTACCTCGAGAAGTTCGGCATCGCCAACCGCACCCTCGTCCTCGTCGACGGGGAGGGCAAGGTCGCCTGGACCTACGAATCGCCCAACCCCGGCGAGTTCCCCGGCCCGAACCTGATCTTCGACGCGCTGGCCTCCTGACCGACCTGACGAGTGCCGAGGTGCCGCCGATCGGGCCCGGGGACCACGTGCGGGGCGAGGGGGAGGACCTGATCGTCTACGCCGACCTCGGCTGCCCACACTGCGCTGCGGCCTGGGCGAGCTCTCGGCGGCGGGGAGGCGGGTCGTCTTCCGTCACTTCCCGGTCCCCAGCAAGCACCCGCGGGCACCGGCTTTGCACGCCGCCGCCGAGGCGGCCGGCGCCCAGGGCCGCTTCTTCGCGATGGTCGACTCGCTTTACTCCAACCGCGGCCGCGTCGACGACCCGCACCTCTGGGAGCGCGCGGAGCGGCTCGGCCTGGACCTCGAGCGTTTCGAGGCCGATCGCCGCTCGGGCGCGGTGGCCTCCCGCGTCCGTCGCGACTTCGAGTCCGGCATCCGGGCCGGCGTCACCACGACGCCCGCCGTGTTCGGCTGAGCACGGGCGCGGCCGTGTACTCTCCCCGGTGAAAGAGAACGAGAGTTCTGAAAGCAATTGGCCGCCAACCGGGCGGCCGGAGGTAGGACAACTAAATGAGCATGTTTGACGTTAGCCGGGTCTCGGTGGATGTCGGCGATAGCCAGATTTCCTTTGAGACGGGCAAACTCGCCAAGCAGGCGAGCGGCGCGGTCGTCGTTCGTGCCGGCGACACGATGGTGCTGTGCACCGCGACGATGGGGAACCTGCGGGACGTGGACTTCCTGCCCCTGACCGTCGACGTCGAGGAGCGGATGTACGCCGCGGGCAAGATCCCCGGCTCGTTCTTCCGTCGCGAGGGGCGCTCCGGCGAAAAGGCGACGCTGACCGCGCGCATGATCGACCGGCCGATCCGCCCGCTGTTCCCGAAGGGCTGGCACTTCGAGACGCAGCTGGTCGCGATCCCGATGTCGGTCGACCACGAGCACCCCTACGACATCCTCGCGATGAACGGCGCCTCCGCGGCGCTGGCGATCTCGCCGGTCCCGGTCGCCGCCCACGTCGGCGCGGTCCGGATCGGCAAGCTCGACGGCGACTTCGTCGTCAACCCGCCCGAGGAGAGCCACGAGGCGCTGGAGCTGGATCTGATCGTCGCCGGTACCGAGGAGGCGATCCTGATGGTCGAGGCCGGCGCCGACGGCGTCACCGAGCGCGAGATCCTCGACGCCCTCGATATCGCCCACGGCGAGATCAAGAAGCTCGTCGCCGCGATGGAGGAGCTGCAGCAGAAGGCCGGCAAGGAGAAGCTCGAGGTCGAGGCACCGGAGATCGACGCCGCCCTGATCGACCAGATCCGCTCCTCCCACGGCCAGGCCCTGGTCGACGCGATCGCCACCGAGGGCAAGCTCGAGCGCTACGAGGCGATCGACAAGGTCAAGGACGAGGTCGTCGCCGAGTACGCGCCCGAGGCCGATGACGGCGAGGCCGAGGCGGAGCGCAAGTCCGAGGTCGTCGCCGCTTTCGACGCGATCGAGAAGGACACGATCCGCAAGGCGATCGCGGTCGACAAGAAGCGTCCCGACGGCCGCGCCCAGGACGAGATCCGGCCGATCGAGTGCGAGGTCGACATCTCCCCGCGCGTGCACGGCTCGGCGCTGTTCACCCGCGGCGAGACCCAGATCCTCTCCAACGTGGCGCTGGGCACGACCCGGATGGACATGCGGCTCGACACGCTCGGCCTGCAGACCACGAAAAGGTTCTGGCACCACTACAACTTCCCACCCTTCTCGGTCGGGGAGGCCGGCTTCATGCGCGGCCCGAAGCGGCGCGACATCGGCCACGGCGCGCTCGCCGAGCGGGCCCTGGCGGCGACGATCCCCGATGAAGAGGCGTTCCCGTACGTGATCCGGGCGGTCTCCGAGACGCTCGAGTCCAACGGCTCCTCCTCGATGGGCTCGGTCTGCGCCTCCTCGATGGCGCTGCAGGCCGCGGGCGTCCCGGTCTCCGCGCCGGTCGCCGGCGTCGCAATGGGGCTGATCAAGGAGGGCGAGGACTACATCGTCCTCACCGACATCGCCGGCGTCGAGGACCACCTCGGCGACATGGACTTCAAGGTCGCCGGCACCGAGGACGGGATCACCGCCCTGCAGATGGACATCAAGATCACCGGCGTCACCTTCGAGATCCTCGAGGACGCGCTGGAGCAGGCCAACAAGGGCCGCCAGTTTATCCTCGGCAAGATGGCCGAGGCGATCGACGGGCCGCGGGAGAAGCTCTCCCAGCACGCGCCGGCGATCGAGTCGATCAAGATCGACCCCGAGAAGATCGGCGCCGTGATCGGCAAAGGCGGCGAAACGATCCGCGCCCTCTGCGAGGAGTTCGAAGCGGAGATCGACGTCGAGGACGACGGCACGGTGCGGATCTACGCGCCGACCGGCGAACTGGTCGAGGCCTGCGTCGCCCGCATCAACTCGATGACCAAGGAGGCCGAGATCGGCGATCGCTACAACTCCGCCAAGGTCGTCAAGACGACCACCTTCGGCGCCTTCGTCGAGCTGGTCAAGGGCACCGACGGCCTGCTTCACATCTCCAACGTGAAGCCGGGCGAGCGGGTCGACTCGGTCGACGACGTGCTCAAAGCGGGCGAAGAGATCGACGTCACCGTGGTCGAGGTCGACAAGGAGCGCGGCCGGATCGGCCTGCGCCTGACCAGCGACCCCTCGGTCGAGGGCAAATCGCCCGAGGAACTGGCCTCGATCGGTTCCGGTGACGGCGGCCGCCGCAACGGCGGCGACCGCGGTGACCGCGGCGGGCGTGACGGCGGTCGGCGCCGTGAGCGCGAGCGCCACTAGGCAGTTGAGCGCGCCCCAACAGAACACCGCCTCCGCTCTGCGGCACCCCCGGAGAATCAGATCGTGACGGGGTTGCCGCAGTGCTCGGAGTTGGGCTCGGGCGTCCGGGTCGTGACCGAGGAGGTTCCCTCGGTCCGCTCCGTGGCGCTCGGGCTCTGGGTGCGCACCGGCTCGCGCAACGAGACCCTGACCCAGGCCGGGGTCTCGCACTTTCTCGAGCACCTGCTGTTCAAGGGCACCGCGCGCTACTCGGCGATCGAGATCTCCGAGCGTTTCGACGGCCTCGGCGCCTCGGTCAACGCCGCCACCGGCAAGGAGACGACGCACCTGCACGCGCGCTTCCTCGACGAGCACACCGAGGAGGTCTTCGACCTGTTGGCGGAGATGCTGCTGGCGCCGACCTACCCGGACATCGACTCCGAGCGCCAGGTCGTGCTGGAGGAGATCGCGATGTACGAGGATGAGCCGCAGGACCGCGTCCACGACGTCCTCGCCGAGGCGGTTTTCGGCGAGCACCCGCTGGGACGGCGGGTGCTGGGCGAGGCCGAGGTGATCGCCTCGATTCCGGTTCCCGAGATCGAGAGCTACCACCACGCTCGTTACACCGGCCCGGAGATCGTCGTCGGCGCTGCCGGGCACCTCGAGCACGGGCGGATCGTCGCGCTGGCCGAACGGCTGGTCTCGGCGCCGGCCGAGGGGGACGGCGCCGCGCCGGCGACCGCCCTCGAGGGGTCCTCGCGGCTCTGCTTCCACAACAAGGAGACCGAGCAGTACCACATCTGCTTCGGCGCGCCGGGGCTGCGCCGCGACGACGAGCGCCGCTATCCGCTGGCCGTGCTCGACGCGATCTTCGGCGGTTCGACCTCCTCGCGGCTGTTCCGCGAGGTGCGCGAGAAGCGCGGCCTCGCCTACTCGGTCGGCTCCTACAACGAGCAGTTCACCGACCAGGGCCTGGTCGCCACCTACGTCGGCACCCGCGAGGACAACGTCGAGGAGGCCTGCGCGATCATCGGCGCCGAGCTGGCGCGGCTGCGCTCCGAGCCGGTCTCGATCGAGGAGCTGGCGCGGGCGAAGGAGAGCGTCAAGGGCCGGCTGGTGCTGTCCTCGGAGTCGACGGCGGCGCGGATGACGCGGATCTCGCGCGCGACCCTGTTCGGGCTGCCGATCGAAAGCCTCGACGAGATGCTGGCTAAGATCGACGCGATCGAGGTCGACGACCTGACCGCGCTGGCGGCCGAGCTCTACGGCGCCGAGCGCCTCTCCGCCGCCTGCGTCGGCGCCGAGGAAGACCGCTTCCGCCGGGCGCTGGCCCCGGTCAGCGAGGCGCTGGCGGCGGCATGATCCGGGTCGCGGTGGCGGGCGCCGCCGGGCGCATGGGGGAGGCGGTCTGCGCAGCGGTCGAGGAGGCCGACGACACGGTCCTCGCCGGCCGGGCCGACCCGGCCCTTGGGGTCGAGTTGGCCGAGGTGCTCGGCGACGCCGACGTCGTCGTCGACTTCACTGTCCCCGCCACCGCGCTGGACAACGTCCGCGCCTGTCTCGACGCCGGCGTCCACGCCGTCGTCGGCACCACCGGCTTCGACTTCGACGCCGCCCGCGAGGCGGCCGAGGCGTCGAGCGCCAACTGCTTCGTGGCGCCGAACTTCGCGATCGGCGCGGTGCTGTTGATGGAGGTCGCGCAGACGATCGCGCCGCACATGCCCGAGTGCGAGATCGTCGAGCTGCACCACGACCGCAAGCTCGATGCTCCGTCGGGGACGGCGAAGCGAACCCAGGAGCTGATCGACGCCGCCGGCGGCAACGTGCACCAGCCGATCCACTCGGTACGGCTGCCCGGCCTGGTCGCTCACCAGGAGGTGATCTTCGGTGGCGAGGGACAGACGCTCTCGCTGCGCCACGATTCGATCGACCGCCGCTCCTTCATGCCCGGGGTCCTGCTCGCCGTGCGCAGGGTGGGGGAGCTGCCCGACCGCTTCACGGTCGGGCTCGAGAAGCTGCTTTTCGCCTAAGGCCGCTCGACGGGTACCCTGGCAAACGATGAAGGAGATTCGAGGAATCATCACCGCGATGGCGACGCCGTTCGAGGAGCGCGGCGAGGTCGACACGGATGCGGCGCGGCGACTTGCCGCCCATCTGCTCGAGCACGGCTCGCACGGGCTGGTGGTCGCCGGGACGACCGGCGAGTGCCCGACCTTGACCGACGAGGAGGAGATCCTCCTGCTGCGGGCGATCCGTGAGGAGGTCGGCGACGACGTCCTCCTGGTCTGCGGCACCGGCACCAACGACACCCGCCACTCGTGCGAGCTGACGAAGACGGCCGCCGAGGCTGGCGCCGACGCCGCCCTGATCGTCGCGCCGTACTACAACAAGCCCAACCGGGCCGGTCTCCGCGCCCACTTCGAGACAGTGGCCGCAGCGGTCCCGGAGCTGCCGCTGATCATGTACAACATCCCCTCGCGGGTGGTAATCAACATGCCACCCGACCTGCTGGCGGAGCTGGCGCAGGTCGAGAACATCGTCGCCGTCAAGCAGGCCAACGACGACGAGATGGGCCCGATCGAGGGCCTCTCCGTCCTCGCCGGCAACGACAACACCTTGCTGCGGGTGCTGCAGTTCGGCGGCGCCGGCGGCATCACCGTCGCCTCGCACGTGGTCGGCGACCGCATGCGCGAGATGTGGGACGCCGCGCAGGCGGGCGACCTCGACCGCCCGGCCGAGATCGACGCCGAGCTGGCGCCGATCTACGAGGCCCTTTCCGTGACCACCAACCCGATTCCGCTGAAGGCGGCGCTGGAGATGCTCGGCCTCGCCTCCGGCCGGATGCGGTTTCCCCTGGTCCCCGTCGACGCCGAGCAGCGGGCGGCGGTCAGGGCCGCATTGGAGGGCATCGGCCTTCCGGTCGCCTCCTAATAGACAACTTCAGAAGAGAGTGAGCTACTAGTGCCAAGCAACAAACTCCGAGTGCTGCCCCTGGGCGGGCTCGGCGAGATCGGCAAGAACATGACCGTGATCGAGTACGGCGGCCGCATCGTCGTCGTCGACACGGGGCTGATGTTCCCGACCGCGGAGATGCACGGGATCGACCTGGTCCTGCCCGACTTCTCCTACCTGCGCGAGCGCGCCGAGGACATCGAGGCGATCGTGCTGACCCACGGCCACGAGGACCACGTCGGGGCGCTGCCCTACGTGCTGCGCGAGATCGGCACCCCGCCGGTGATCTACGGCGGCCTGCTGACGATCGGCATGGTCCGCTCCAAGCTCGACGAGCACAAGCTCGGCGACTCGGCGCCCCTGCAGGAGCTTCCGGCTGGAGAGAAGGTCCAGCACGGTCCGTTCGGGATCGAGCTGGTCCACCTCGCGCACTCGATCCCCGACATGCGCGGCGTCCTGCTGACGACGGAGCTGGGCTCGATGCTGATGACCGGCGACTACAAGTTCGACCAGACCCCGGTCGACGGGCGCCCGGCCGACGTGCCGCGGCTGGCCGAGATCGGCCGCGACGGCCTGCTGCTGCTCTGCGGCGACTCGACCAACGCCGACCGGCCCGGGGTGGCGCCCTCGGAGTCGAGCGTCGGACCGGCGTTGCTGCAGCAGTTCGGCCGCTGCAAGGGGCGGATCATCGTCACCTCCTTCGCCTCCAACATCCACCGCGTGCAGCAGGTGATCGACGCCGCGGTCGCGCTCGACCGCAAGGTGGCGCTGGTCGGCCGCTCGATGCGCAAGAACTTCAACATCGCCTCCAACCTTGGGATGGCGGAGGCGCCGAACGGGCTCTTCATCCAGCCGCGCGAGATCGAGGACTTCCCCGACAATAAGGTCGTCGTGATCTCGACCGGCAGCCAGGGCGAGCCGCTCTCGGCGCTGCGGCGGATGGCCAACAACGACCACCGCGACGTCGAGCTGCACTCCGGCGACACGGTCATCTTCTCGGCGACGCCGGTGCCGGGCAACGAGCGCGCGGTGAACGAGACGATCGACCGCATCTACGAGATCGGCGCCACCGTGATCACCGCCAAAGACGCGCCGATCCACGCCTCCGGCCACGGCTGGCAGGAGGAGCTGAAGCTGATGCTGAACCTGACCAAGCCGCGCTACGTGATGCCGGTCCACGGTGACCACAAGCGGCTGCGGCTGCACGCCGAGCTGGCCGAAGCGGTCGGGGTCGAGCCCGAGAACATCTTCCAGGGCCGCAACGGGCTACCGCTGGAGATCGACGCGAGCGGCGCCCGCTTCGGCGAGGACGTCCACGCCGGCACGATGTTCGTCGACGGGGTCAACATCGGCGACCCCGACGACGCCGCCCTGCGCGACCGCCGCGAGATCTCCGCCGATGGTATCTTCATTGTCGTCACCACGATCTCCTCCGACGACGGCAGCATCGTCGCCGACCCCGAGGTGATCTTCCGCGGCGTCGCTTTCCTCGAGGAAGCCGACGCGCTGGTCGAGGAGCTGAGCGACCTGGTCGAAGACACGCTCGAGCAGGCCGCCGATGCCGGCAACCGCGAGTCGCACCTGATCGAGGAGGATCTGCACGACGCGATCGGCAAGTTCGTCTTCCAACGCCTGCGCAGGAGGCCGATGGTCCTGCCAGTCGTAATCGAGGTCTGATTCCGGCCGGGGTGGGGTGGGGGAGTCGGGTGCGTCTGCGGGCGAATTGAGTCGCGTGCGCTTCGCGCACAGCTCCGGATGATTGTGCGCGCCTATGGCGCGCAGGAATCGGATTGCATTTCCGCCGCCTATCGGCGACATTCGCCCGCAGACGCACCCGACTCCCCCTCTCAACACAGGCAACGGGAGCGACCGAGGTACACCAGCTTGAGAAAGCCCGTCCGGGATGCGCAAGCTCGTCATCCGTAGCTGGGTTTGTCCTGGCGAGCTGCGGGGTTCGCTCGTGGGAGGGATGCCGATCCGCTCCGCGGGAATGTTGCCCGAAGGGCGCGATATGCAATCTGAGGTTTGCGCGGCGTCAGCCGCGCACCAACATCGGAGCAAAGGCCGAAGGCCGTGCGACTGAATTCCCGCGGAGTGGATCGGCATCCCTCTGGCCAGCCCCACCCTCATCACGGCAAAGAAAAAGCCCGCCGGGATGGTGTCTGGGGAGAATCCCGGCGGGCCAGTGTGTCTCGTCCGCGGAGAAACTTAGGACCGCGCTCTAAAGGGTCCTTAAAGGGTCGGTAACCGTTGGCTCAGAAGTCGCCAGCGGGATGCGGGCGCGGAAGAGGGCGCCGCCGGAGGGCGACTCGTCGGCCTCGACGGTGCCGCCGTGGGAGGCGGCTACGGCGCTGACGATCGCCAGGCCGAGGCCGGTGCCGGGCCCGGCGGCGGTGTCGGCCGGGCCTTCGCCGCGGACGAAGCGGCCGAAGACCTGCTCGCGCATCGCGGCGGGGATGCCGGGGCCGTCGTCGGCGACCTCGACCACCGCGTAACCGCCCTGCTGGCGCAGGCTGAGCTCGATCGTCGCCCCCGCCGGGGTGTGGCGGGCGGCGTTGTCGAGCAGGTTGAGGACCATCCGGTGCAGCTCGTCGCGGCTGCCTTGCACCCGCAGCGGGCGGTCGTTGTCGAGGGTCAGGGTGCGGTCGCCCATCAGCGGCGCCGCCTCGGCGGCGGCGTCGCCGGCGACTTCGGCGAGGTCGCAGCGCCGGTGCGCGTCGAGCCGGCCGGCGTCGGCGCGGGCGAGCAGCAGCAGGTCGCCGACCAGGCGGCTCATCCGTCGCGAGGAGCGCAGCGCCGAGTCGACCACCTCGCGGTCTTCGGCCTGCGTGGGGGAGCCGAGCGAGGCCTGCAGCAGCTCGAGGTTGGCGAGCACGCTGGTCAGCGGCGTGCGCAGCTCGTGCGAGGCGTCGGCGACGAACTCGCGCTGCTTCTGCATCGCCCCCTCGCGCTCGGCGCGGGCGGCGTCGAGCGAGCGCAGCATCTCCTCCAGCGTCCGCGCCAGCTCGCCGACCTCGTCCTCGACCGCCGGCTCGGGCATGTGCCGCGATGGGTCGCGGGTGGTGGCGATCTCGCGCGCGGTCGCGGTCAGCGAGGCGATCGGGCGCATCGCCCGCGAGGCGATCGCGACCCCGGCGAGGCTGGCCAGCAGGGTGCCGGCGAGGACGCCGGCGACGATGAACAGCCAGAGCCGCTCGACGGTCGAGTCGACGTGGTCGAGGCTGCGCCCGTACTGGACGTAGCCGGTCGTTTCGCCGGAGACGTTGGTGATCTCGGCGGTCGCGACCAGCATCTCGCCGTGCTCGGAGAGACCCGCCGTCTGGGCGGCGCCGAGCCCGCCGGCGGCCCTGGTGTGGCGAAGCACGTTCCCTTCGCTGTCGAGGACACGGGCGGAGGCGTCGTCGGGGAGGACGAAGTCGTTGAGACGCGGGCCTTCCTGGGCGAAGGTGCCGACAGGCGTGTAGACGACCCGGAACTCGGTCGCCAGAGTTCGGGCGGCGTTGCCGACCTCGTTGTCGAAGTCGTCGCGGATCCGCTGCGTGGCGACGCCGCCGACGACGGCGCCGAACAGCATCAGGATTGCCAGGGTGAGACCGGCGGAGACCGCGGCCAGTCGCCAGCGCAGCGGCCAGCCGCGGGGATGCAGGAGGCGCCGCAGCAGCCGGCGGGCGCTGGCGAGGAGCCGCACGCCTCAGTCCTTCAGCACGTAGCCGGCGCCACGCTTGGTGTGCAGCAGCCGTGGCTCGCCGCCGGCCTCGAGCTTGCGGCGCAGGTTGGAGATGAAGACGTCGATCGTGTTGGTCGCCGCCATCGGGTCATAGCCCCAGACCTCGTCGAGCAGCCGCTCGCGCGAGATCACCAGCCGCTCGTTGCGCATCAGGAACTCGAGCAGCTCGAACTCGCGGTTGGTCAGCTCGACCTCACGCTCGCCACGGCGGACCTCGCGGGTGTCGGGGTTGAGCTGGAGGTCGCCGACCTCCAGTGAGGCGGCTCCCCGCGGCGGGCGGCGACGTAGCAGCGCCCGGATCCGCGCCAGCAGCTCCTGGCGCTCGAACGGCTTTACCAGGTAGTCGTCGGCGCCGCTGTCGAGCCCGGTCACCCTGTCCTCGGTCTCGGCCCGGGCGGTCAGCATCAGGATCGGCACGTCGCCGTCCATGCGCAGGCGACGGCAGACCTCGACCCCGTCGAGGCGGGGCAGGCCGAGGTCGAGCACGACCAGGTCGGGGACGAAGCCGGCGGCGACGTCGAGCGCCTCGACCCCGTCGGCCGAGGTCCGCACCTCGAAGCCCTCGTTGCGCAGCGAGCGGCGCAGGACGTCGGCGATGTCGGCGTCGTCCTCGACCACGAGGACACGCCCGCCCAACTGGTCCGGTTCGGTGAGCATAGGGCGATGTTAGCCAGGCCGCGCCTGGATTCCGCCCGCTTTTAGCGGGAATTTATGCCCCGTGCGAGCGGCGGTCCGTCCAGGCACGAAAGGGCTGCGTGGGTCGGCGTCGAACGGGGGCTTATGTTCGTTCGCAAGAAGCGCGCCCCTGGGCGCAAACGGAAAGTCGCCGCCAAACGCTCGAGGGGAGCCGTGAAGGGAGGGGGCCTGCGGCTGCCGGCCGGCCTCGAGCAGCGCCACCTCGACCTGATCGGGCTCCTCCTCGTCGCCTTCGGCGTCTACCTGGTCTTCGTCCTCTTCCTCGGCTGGGAAGGCGGCAAGGTCGGCTACGGGGTGGAAACCGGGCTGGTCTACCTCTTCGGCGCCGTCGGCGCCCGCATCTTCACCGTCCTGATCCTGTTGGTGGGGGGGATGCTGCTGACCGGAACCTCGGTCTCGGCCCTGGCCCGGGGCGCCGGACGCGGGCTGCGGGCGCTGTTCCGTGGGATCTTCCGCGGCGGCGACGCGGCCGCTCGGACCGTCGCCCGCACCCACGCCGACTGGCGCGAGCAGCGCGAGACCCGCGCCGGCCCGACCGACGTGATGAGCAGCTACCCCGACACCGACGAGTTCGAGCCCACCGTGCAACTGGCTGAGGACGAGCCTGACCCGGCGCTCGCTGCCGGTTCCTTCGACCGCGAACTGGAGGAGATCTCTACCTCCGAGGAGGAGGCGGTGACCGCCGAGGAGTCCACGCACGAGCCCGAGCAGCCCGAGCTGACCCCGATGGGGCAGAAGCGCGGCGTCACCGCCTCGGAGGAGATTGACTACCGGCCGCCGCCGCCGAAGGTGCTTGAGCGGAGCAAAAAGAGCGACAAAGGGCCGGACCCCCGCGACCACGAGCTGGTCGGCCGCAAGCTGGTCGAGACGCTCGGCCACTTCGGCGTCGAGGCGAAGATCGTCGGCGTCGTCAGTGGTCCGCACGTGTCCCGCTACGAACTGCGCCTGGCGCCGGGGATCAAGGTGAAGAAAGTCACCGAGCTGGCCAACGACCTCGCCTACGCGCTGGCCTCGACCGACATCCGTATCCTCGCCCCGATCCCCGGCAAACAGGCGGTCGGGGTCGAGGTGCCGAATACCCGCCGGCGAATCGTTCGGCTCGGCGACATCTACGCCGGGCGCCCGGAGAAGACCTCGCCGCTGGTCGCCTGGCTCGGCAAAGGAATCGACGGCAACGCCGTCTGGACCGATTTGGCGAAGATGCCGCACGTGCTCGTCGCCGGCACCACCGGTTCGGGTAAGTCCGGCTGCGTCAACGCGATCCTCTCCTCGATCCTGATGCAGGCTTCGCCCAACGAGGTGCGGCTGGTCCTGGTCGACCCCAAGCAGGTCGAGCTCAACCACTACGAGAGCGTGCCGCATCTGCTGACCCCGGTGGTCACCTCGCCGCGGCTGGCCGCCAACGTCCTCTCCAACCTGATCGGCGAGATGGAGAGCCGCTACGGGATCATGAGCGAGGCGCGCTGCCGCAACCTCGGTGAGCTCAACCGGGTGCGGGTCAAGGCCGGCGAACCGCCGCTGCCCCACATCCTCTGCGTGATCGACGAGCTTGCGGACCTGATGATGGTCGCGCCGGCCGAAGTCGAGGACTCGATCATCCGCCTCGCCCAGAAGTCGCGCGCCACCGGCATCCACCTGGTGCTGGCGACGCAGCGGCCCTCGACCGACATCATCACCGGCACGATCAAGGTCAACATCCCCTCGCGGATCGCCTTCGCCGTCTCCTCGCAGACCGACTCGCGGGTGATCCTCGACCAGGGTGGGGCGGAGTCCCTGCTCGGTCAGGGGGACATGCTCTTCCGCGGCGCTGGCAGCTCGAAGCTGCAGCGCGTCCAGGGGGCCTTCATCACCGAGGACGAGATCGCCCGCATCACCAATCACTGGGCCAAGCAGGGCGAACCGGAGTTCGAGGCGGAGCTGCTGGAGACGCCGGAGGAGGTCGCCGGCGAAGGCGGTGAGGGCGAGTTCGACCCCGACAGCGACGATCTGCTCGATGAGGCGATCCGGCTGGTCGTGCAGACCGAGACCGCCTCGGTCTCGATGATTCAGCGGCGCCTGCGGGTCGGCTACACCCGCGCCGGCCGGCTGATCGACATGCTCGAGCGCCGCGGCGTGATCTCCGGCTATGAGGGCTCGAAACCGCGTCAGGTCTTGATCACCCAGGCCGACCTCGCGCGGGTGCTCTCTCCGGCCGCCCAGGAGCCCGCGCCGGTGGCCGTCGAGGCCGAGCCAGACGCATAGGCGAGTTCTTTCACCTCCCAGCGGCGCTACGGCCACAATGAGGGGGTGGACGACGGTGTCGGCAAGACGCTTCGCGAGGCGCGCACCAGGCGCAAGATCGGCCTGGAGCAGGTCGAAGCCTCGACCAAGATCCGGCGCCGGTTCCTGCAGGCGCTGGAGAACGAAGAATGGGACGTGCTGCCGGGCGACACCTACACTCGCGGCTTCATCCGCACCTACGCCGGCTACCTCGGCCTCGACGGCGCCCGCCTGGCCGAGGAGCAGCGGCGGCACAGCGGCGCCGGCCGGCCGGGAGAGAGGCTGCCGCGGGCCGAGCCGAAGCCGATGGCGCCCCGCCGCAGCAGGCAACGGAGGCGGCTGCCGCCGCGGGCGGTCGCGGTCGTCGTCTCGCTGGCGCTGCTGGGCGCGCTGGTAGCGCTCGGCGTGTTCGGCGGCGATGGAGGCGGCGGCTCGGTCGTCGCGCCGGAGCACCGGCATGGCGGCGCCGGCAAGCGTGGCTCCGCGCCCGACCGTGCCCCGGCACAGCGGGCCCAGCGCGGGACCTCCCTGCGGCTGACCGCCACCGCGGAAGTCTGGGTCTGCCTGCTCGATGCCTCCGGCAGGCCCCTGGTCGCCGGTCAGGTTCTGCCCGAAGGCGCCGAGGCGGGACCTTTCCGGTCCGATAGCTTCACCCTCTCGCTCGGCAACGGCGAGGTCACGATGACGGTGAACGGCAAGCAGGCGAGCATCCCCGCTACTTCGAGCCCGATCGGCTACACGATCGGCGCCGGCGGCGGGCTGCGCGAGCTGCCCGAAGGCGAACGGCCAACCTGCACGTGATCCGCGCCGGCATCGTCGTCACCGGGACCGAGGTCCTGACCGGCCGCATCTCGGACTCCAACGGGCCCTGGGTCTCCGAACGCCTGGCAGAGCTCGGGGTCGAGGTCGCTCACATCCTCGTCGTCGCCGACCGCCCCGACGACCTCGAAGCGGCGCTGCGCTTCATGGCGGGTGAGGGCATGGACCTGATCGTCACCACCGGCGGCCTCGGGCCGACCGCCGACGACCTCACCGCCGAGGTGGTTGGTCGCTTCGCCGGCCGCGGGCTGGTCCTCGACGAAGACATGGAACGGAAGATCGCCGAGGTCCTGCGCGGCTTCGCCCGCCGCTTCAACTTCGACGAGGAGGCGGTGCTGGAGGCCAACCGCAAGCAGGCGATGGTGCCCGAGGGGGCGACGCCGCTGGACCCGGTCGGGACCGCGCCGGGACTGGTGGTGCCGGCCAGTGAGCGGGTCGTCGTCGTCCTGCCGGGGCCGCCGCGCGAGCTGCAGCCGATGTGGCCGAGGGCGCTGGCGACGGGGCCGGTGCGGGAGGTGCTGGGCCGGGCGACGCCGCTGCACGGCTACACGCTGCGGATGTTCGGGGTGCCGGAGTCGGAGATCGCCAAGAGCCTGCGCGAGATCGAGGCCGACGGCGTCGATCTCGGCGCGGTCGAGATCACCACCTGCCTGCGCCGCGGCGAGATTGAGATCGACGTCCGCTACCGCGACGAGAGCGAGGCGGTCGCCGCGGCGGTGCGCGATGGCCTCGCCGCCCGCCACGACCGCCACCTGTTCAGCCTCGACGGCGAGACGATCGACTCCCAGGTGGCGAAGCTGCTCGCGGGGCATCGGCTGGGCCTGGCGGAGTCCTGCAGCGGCGGCCTGATGGCGGCGCGGATCACCAACCTCCCCGGCGCCTCCGAGTACATGGCCGGCGGCGTCGTCTCCTACTCGAACGAGGCCAAGGCCGAGCTGCTCGGCGTCGATCCGAGGCTGATCGAGGCCAAGGGCGCGGTCTCGCCGGAGGTCGCCGAGTCGATGGCGCTCGGGGCCCTGGAGCGCTTCGGCGCTGACGTCGCGGTCTCGATCACCGGCATCGCCGGCCCAGATGGCGGCAGCGAGGAAAAGCCAGTCGGCTACGTCTGCTTCAACGCCCGCTTCGCTGACGGCACCGCGATCGCCCGCGAGCCGGTGATTCCCGGCGGTCGTGCCGACATCCGCGAGCGCTCGGCGCTGGTCGGCATGCACCTGTTGCGGATCCTGCTGAGCGGCGCCGAGGCACCGATCTAAGCCGATTTCTCGAAGTCGCGCGTAAGTTTGCTCGAACTTCTTGCGAACGCGTCTTAACGCGTGCGACCCGACGCCGTAGCGTGGTCGGCGTGACCGAGCCGCAGAGCAAGAGCGAGGCCGAGCGTCTGTTCGTGGCGCTCGATCTGCCGCCGCGCGTCCGCGAGGACATCGCAAGCTGGGGAGAGACGGCGCTGACCGACCCAGCGTTTCGGCGCGTCCCACCGGAGAACCTTCATCTGACTCTCGCGTTTCTCGGCGACAGGCCGACGGCGGATGCCGAACGGATCGCCGAGGCGATGGAGGAGCTCGCCGAGATCCCAATCCTGGTCGAGCTAGGCGCTGCGGTCGGACGACCGGAGCAAGGCAGGCCGCGGCTGATCGCCCTACCGGCCCTTTCCGGGACCTGCTACGCGGTTGAGCGGCTGCAGGCAGATCTGAGCGAGCTCCTGGTGTTGGAGGGTCTCTACTCGCCAGCCGAGCGACCTTTTTGGCCGCATGTGACCGTCGCCAGGGTCCGTGTGGAGGGCGAAGGATCGCGGCGGTCGCGAAGCGTGGAAGTCCCGTCCGGGCCGCCTCCCACGGCACATGTGGGGCTCTTCGATGCCGTCCGAATCTCCCTCTACCGTTCTGAACTCCAGCCGTCGGGTGCGCGCTACGTCCCGCTGGCCCAAGTCGAGCTGCCCGGAAGAGGGTGGCAGTGAGGTGATCGAGATGGCGGATAAGAAAGTGAACCTGAACGATGTCTCCGCGAAGGAGGCCAAGGCCAAGGACGCGGCGCTGGAGAGCACGGTCAGCGGCATTCGGAAGGAGTTCGGCGAGGGTTCGCTGATGCGGCTCGGCGACAAGGGCACGGTCAAGGTGGACTCGATCCCGACCGGCGCGCTGGCGCTCGACCTGGCGCTCGGGATCGGCGGCGTTCCCCGCGGCCGCATCGTCGAGATCTTCGGCCCGGAGTCCTCGGGCAAGACGACGCTGGTCAACCACATCATTGCCGAGGCCCAGTCGCTGGGCGGCGTCTGCGCCTTCATCGACACCGAGCACTCGATCGACCCGGTCTACTCGCGGGCGATCGGCGTCGACACCGACGAGCTGCTCGTCTCCCAGCCCGACTACGGCGAGCAGGCGTTGCAGATCGCCGACCGGCTGATCGCCTCGGGGGCGATCGACGTGGTCGCGATCGACTCGGTCGCGGCGCTGACGCCGAAAGCCGAGCTGGACGGCCAGATCGGCGACACCACGGTCGGGCTGCAAGCGCGGCTGATGTCGCAGGCGATGCGGAAACTGGCCGGCAACCTCAACCGCACCAACACCGTCTGCATCTTCACCAACCAGATCCGCGAAAAGGTCGGGGTCCAGTTCGGCTCGCCGGAGACGCAGCCGGGCGGCCGGGCACTGAAATTCTACGCTTCCCAGCGACTCGACATCCGCCGCATCGAGACCCTCAAAGAAGGGACCGAGGCGGTCGGCAACCGGGTCCGGGTCAAGGTCGTCAAGAACAAGGTCGCCTCGCCGTTCCGCCAGGCCGAGTTCGACATCGAGTACGGGGTCGGCATCTCGCGCGAGGGCGGCCTGCTCGACTTCGGCATGGAGCAGGACCTGGTGCAGAAATCGGGCTCCTTCTTCTCCTACGGCGAGACGCGGCTCGGCCAGGGGCGCAACAACGCCAAACAGTTCCTGGTCGACAACCCGGAGCTAGCGGCGGAGATTGAAGGGAAGATCCGGGCGGCGCTCGGTATCGACGGCGACGCGCCGCCGGCTGAGGCGGAGGTGCCTTCAGCGCCGCCAGTGGAGGCCCAGGCTGCCTGATCGCGCCTGACGCCGGTCGGCGGTCCCGACGGATAGGATTCCGGCCGCTTCCATGAGCAACGAAACCCTCTTCTTCATCTGCGGGATCGCGCTGGCCGTCTCGGCGGTCGTGATCAGCTTCATCGGCCTCAAAGCCAAGGACTTCCCCGGCAAAGCCTTTCCGCTGGTGATCCTCTGGTTCGCGGTCCTGGTCGGCGCCGCGACCACCTTTGCCGTCCTCCACGCGAAGGACGAGGACAAGGCCAAGGCCTCGGAGTTCGAGCAGGCCGGCAAGGAAATCGAAGCGGACCAGACGACGGCACCGTTCGAAGCTGAAGGCGAAGAAAAGAAGGCCGAAGCCGGCGCCAAAGGCCCCGGCGGCACGCTTCAGCTCGCCGCCGACCCAACCGAAATCGCCTACGACAAAACCGAGCTGAGCAGCAAGCCCGGCAAGGTGACGATCGACTTCACCAATCCGGCGGCGCTCGAACACGACGTCGCGATCGAAGGCGAAGACGGCAAGGAGATAGTCGCCTCGGAAATCATCGGCGAAGGGAAGACCTCGGCCAGCGCCGACCTCGCCCCAGGCACCTACACCTTCTTCTGCACTGTTCCCGGGCATCGCGAAGCGGGGATGGAAGGGACGCTTACCGTCAAGTAGGGGTGGGGGAGGGACGGGGTGCCCCTCCGTCGGAGGCCGTCGCGCAGCTGTGACGCGCGCCGGAAGTACAAGCGCCTGCTCTTGAGCCTCCGTCGGAGGGGCACCCCGTCCCTCCGACGACGCCCAGCTTCCGTTCGCTGAGGGAGCCGAAGTCTCGTTGCGTCAGAAGGTGAGCACGGCGCTCGAAGAGCCACCGGGAGCCCCCTCCACGAAGGCTCAAGGGCAGGCGCTGGCGCCCGCGGCGCTCGCCTCAGCTGCGCGACGGCCTTCGGGGAGGGGGCTCCCGGTGGCTCCAGACCCACGTGGCTACCCTATGCGGCGTGAAGCGCTTCCACGTCACGACGTTCGGGTGCCAGATGAACGTGCACGACTCCGAGCGGATGCGGGGGATGCTCGCCTCGCTCGGCTACGAGGAGGCCGAGAGCCGCGACGGGGCCGATCTGATCCTCTTCAACACCTGCTCGATCCGCGAGTCGGCCGACAGCCGGTTCATCGCCCACCTCGGCGAGGCGAAGCGGCTGAAGTCAGAACAGCCCGAGCGAATCGTCGGCGTCGGCGGCTGCTGGGCGCAGTCGGTCAAAGAGGAGGTCTTCCAGCGCTTCCCCTTCGTCGACGTCGCCTTCGGCCCCGGGCAGATCCACAAGCTGGCCGAGTTCCTCAACTCCGACTCGCTCAGCGCCCAGGGCTACTTCGAGTTCGAGGACTTCTCCGGCCACCTGCCGGCGCGGCGCGAGCGCGAGTTCCAGGGGTGGCTGCAGATCTCGCAGGGCTGCAACTGCGTCTGCGCCTACTGCATCGTCCCCTCGACGCGCGGGCGCGAGGTCAGCCGCGACCCGGCCGAGCTGATCGCCGAGGCGGAGGAGCTCACCGCCGATGGCGTGCGCGAGGTGACGCTGCTGGGCCAGAACGTTAACAGCTACGGGCGCGACCTGCCGACGCAGAGCCGGATCGGCTTCGCCGAGCTGCTGGCCCGGGTCGACGCGATCGAGGGCATCGAGCGGATCCGCTACACCAGCCCGCACCCGAAGGACATGAAGGAGGACGTGATCCGCGCCCACGCCGAGCTGCCGGCGCTCTGCGAGCAGATCCACCTGCCGCTGCAGTCGGGCTCGAGCTCGGTGCTGAAACGGATGCGCCGCACCTACGACCGCCGCCGCTACATGGACCGCGTCGCGCTGATCCGCGAGCACGTGCCGGACTGCGCGATCACCACCGACGTCATCGTCGGCTTTCCCGGTGAGACCGAGGCAGACTTCGCGCAGACGCTCGAGGTGGTCGAGGAGGTCGGCTACGACGGCGCCTTCACCTTCGTCTTCTCGCCGCGGCGGGAAACCGAGGCGGCGACCATGGGCGAGCAGGTACCGCACCCGGTCAAGGTCGAGCGGATGGAGCGGTTGGTCGAGGTGGTGCAGCGGCGGGCCGCCGAGCGCGCCCAGCGCTTCGTCGGGCGGACGATGGAGGTGCTGGTCGAAGGGACCAGCCGCACTGACGAGACCAGGCTGCGGGGGCGAACCAGGCACAACAAGGCGGTCAACTTCGATGGCGTCGCCGAGCCCGGCGAGTTTGTCGATGTCGAGATCGAGGGCGCGACTTCGCAGACGTTGGCAGGGGTCTCGGCACGGCCCCTCAGCCCGCTTCTTTGACGGTCGTCGGGATCTTCGGGCCGACGGGCGTCGGCAAGACCGGGGTCGCGATCGCGCTTGCCGAGCTGCTGAGGGAGCGCGGGGAGCAGCCGGTCGCCATTTCCTGCGATGCGCTGCAGGTGTACGAGGGGCTCTCGGTGCTGACCGGGGTCGCCAGCGCCGAGGAGCGGGCGCGGTTGGAGCACAGGCTGGTCGAGTTCGTACCGGTCACCCGGCCGTTTTCGGTTGGCGACTATATGCGGCTGGCCCATGCCGAGGTGGATGCGGCGCTGCAAGTCGGCAAGGTCCCGATCGTGGTGGGGGGGACGGGGCTCTACCTGCGGGCGGCGGTGGCGGAGCTGTCGCTGGTCAAGGCGCCGCCGGAATCGGAGGACTCGGAGCTGTGGTCGGCCGAGACGCGGCACCCGACGCGGATCTTCGGGCTCGACATGGACCGCGCCCGGCTCTATGGGCGGATCGACGCACGGGTCGAGGCGATCGTCGCCGCCGGCGCCGCGGACGAGGTTCGTCGCGCCGAGCAGCTCGGTCCCTCGCGCACCGCTCGCAAGGCACTCGGCTTCGACGAGCTGCTGGCCGGCGACGTCGAGCTGATGAAGAAGCGCTCGCGCAACTACGCCCGCCGCCAGCTCACCTGGATGCGCAAGATCCCAGATCTGCAGACGATCGACCGCACCGATCTCACCGACGCCGAGGTCGCCGCCATCGTCGTCGCGGCGCTGGGCGAATAGGCTGCCGCCGTGAAATTCGAGAAGTGGCAGGCGCTGGGAAACGACTACCTGATCCTCGAGGAGGTGGACCTCCCTTGGGAGCTGCACGCGAAGCGGGTCGAGTGGCTCTGCGATCCCCATTTCGGGGTCGGCGCCGATGGCGTGCTGCTGCTCTCGCGCAGCGACGACCCGCAGTTCGTCGCCCGGCTGCGGATCTTCAACCCCGACGGCTTCGAGGCCGAGCTCTCCGGCAACGGCGCCCGCGAGGCGATCCTCTACCTGCGCAAGCACGGCTGGACCGAGGCCGAGACCTTCGCGATCGAGACCATCGCCGGGCCGATCGTGCCAACGATCACCGGCGAGTTGACCTGCGCGGTCGAGATGGGCCGGGCGTCGACGACCTCGAAGGACTTCCCCTCCGGCCCCGAGGACGGCCGCGGCACGCTCAGCGCCGCCGGGCGCGAGTGGGAGTTCCAGCACGTCTCGATCGGCAACCCCCAGTGCGCGATCGTCGTCGGCACCGAGCTCGACGACCTCGACCTGAGCGAGATTGGCCCGCCGATCGAAGGCCACGAGCTGTTCCCGAACCGCACCAACGTCTCCTTCCTGGCGATCGACGATAACCGGGTGCGGGCGCGGATCTTCGAGCGCGGGGTGGGGGAGACGCTCGCCTCCGGCACCGGCGCCAGCGGCGCCGCGGTGACCGCCTTCCTGCGCGGGGCGGCGGGCCCGTTCGTAGTCGAGCTGGAGGGCGGCGAGCTGGAGGTCGAGGTCGGCGCCGACCTCGCGGTGCGCCTGACCGGCTGGGCCGAGCCGGTCTACGCGGGCGAGCTCTCGCCGGAGCTGCTGCGGGCGCTCGCCGAGCTGGACCAATAGATTTTCGCGCCCATGGGGATCGCCGACCCTTCAACCCGCCTGGAGGCGATGCCTCCCTACATGTTCCAGGAACTGGAGCGACGGATCGCCGAGAAGCGGGCGGCCGGCATCGACGTGATCAGCCTCGGCATCGGCGACCCCGACGAACCGACCTACCCCTACATCGTCGAGGCGATGCAGAAGGCGGTCGCCGATCCCACCTATCACCAGTACCCCAGCAACCGCGGTCGCGACGAGTTCCGCCAGGGCCTCGCCCGCTTCTACGAGCGCCGCTTCGGGGTCGAGATCGACCCCGGCGACGAGGTGATTCCGGCGATCGGCGCCAAGGAGTGCATCTACAACCTCTGCTTCGCCTTCCTCGACCCCGGCGGCGTCGCGCTCGCCTCCGACCCCGGCTACCCGGTCTACACCGGCGGGCCGATCCTCGCCGGGGCGACGCCGGAGCTGCTGCCCTTGCTACCGGAGCTGGGCTTCGCGCCGGACCTCGGCGCCGTTCCCGCCGAGGTCGCCGCGAAGGCGCGGCTGATGTTCCTCAACTACCCGAACAACCCGACCGGGGCGGTCGTCCCCGACGGCTTCTTCGAGACGGTCGTCTCCTTTGCCCGCGAGCACGAGATCCTCGTCGTCCACGACAACGCCTACTCGGAGACGACCTACGACGCTTACGTCGCCCCCAGCTTCCTCGCCACCCCGGGCGCCAAGGAGGTTGGGGTCGAGGTCTTCTCGCTCTCCAAGGGCTTCAACATGACCGGCTGGCGCTGCGCCGCGATCCTCGGCAACGCCGAGGCGGTCCAGACCTACTGGCGGCTGAAGACCAACGTCGACTCGGGCCTGTTCGAGGCGGTGCAGATGGCCGGCGTCGCCGCCCTGGAGGGGCCGAGCGAGCCGCTGCAGCGGATGAACGAGACCTACACCCGCCGCCGCGACCTGGTCGTCTCGGCGTTGCGGGAGATTGGCGTCGAGGTGCCCTCGCCGAAGGGCACGATCTACGTCTGGGCGCCGGTCCCGAATGGCCATACCTCGACCTCGTTCGCCGAGCTGGTTCTCGAAGAGGCGGCGGTGGTCGTCTCACCGGGCTCGATGTACGGGCCCAGCGGCGAGGGGTTCTTCCGGATCGCCCTCACCGCGCCCGATGAGCGCATCGAAGAGGCGGTTGGGCGGATGCGCGAGCACCTGGCGTGAGGCGAGGGTCCGGGTAGGGCCTTCACTTAACTTTTTCCGAAGACAGGTTGCGGCTGACCGCTGGCCCCGGCGCGGAAAAAGTACAAGACGTTTCGGCCCTACCCGGACCCTCGCTGACGGGTCTCGAGCTTCTTTTTCCAGTAGCGGTCGAGGCCGCGCCATTGGTATTGGGGTGGGACGCATTGGATCAGCTCGGCGGCGGCGTCCTCACTGGCGGCGCGCTCGGTGACCTTGGCACGGTGGCGGGCCTCGTACTCCGGCTCGGGCAGCTCGCGCGCCAGCTGTGCCTCTTCCCGCAACCGGGCGCGGACCTCTGCCAGGTGCTCGGGCGGGTTTTCGACGGCGCCGAAGTGGGTGAGGGCGAGGCGCTCGGGCAGCCAATCCTCGACGGTCTCGATCGAGCCTTCCCAGGTCTCGACGTCGATGTCAGGCGGCGGCGTGGGGGGGACGATCCAATCGACGCCGGGGAGCCGCACCGCCGCGACGTCGCCGACGAAGGCGGTGCCGCTGTCCTCGTGCAGGTAGCTGACGTGGTGGGAGGCGTGGCCGGGGGTGTAGGCGACGCGCATGCCGAGCACCGTCTCGCCGCCGCGCAGGACCTTCACGTTGGTCTCGGGGACGGGTACGATCTCGCCCCAGAGGCGGCCCATCTGATCGCCGTAGAGCTGGCCGGCGCTGGCCAGCAGGCGCGAGGGATCGACCAGGTGCGGGGCGCCGCGCTCGTGCACGTAGACCTCGAGCTCGGGCCAGCGCCGCACCATCGCCCCCGTCGCGGCGGCATGGTCGAGGTGGATGTGGGTGAGGACAATTGCCCGTGGCTGCTCGCTGTCGAGCGCCTCGATCACGGTCTCGATCGAGGACTCCGGCCCCGGGTCCACCAGCGCCCCGTCGACCTCCCAGCAGCCGATCACGTGCGGCCGGCCGAGGTGCATTACATCTATGACGCGCACCCGCGGCAGCTTATGGGCCTCAGGCGGCTGGGGCGGGGAAGCGGTCGTCGGCTTCCAGCGTCTGCCGCAACCCCTCCTCCATGCCGCGCGGCGAGTAGCCCAGCTCGCGCCCGGCCTTCTCGTAGCTCGCCCAGAAGGTGACGCCGTCGGCGGAGGAGATCAGCTCGCGCAGGTTCGGCGGCTGGCCCATCATCCTGCCGACCAGCGGCCCGATCGGGATCATCGCCTTCATCAACGGCACCGGCAGCGCCCGCTTCGGCGCCTTGCGGCCGCTCGCCTTGGCAACCGTCTCGATCGCCTCGCGCATCGTCGTCACCGGGCCGCTGATCACGTAGGTCTCACCCAGCTTTCCCTTGTCGAGCGCCAGCAGCACGCCGCCGGCGATGTCCTCAACGTGGGTCAGGCAGATCCCCAGCTCGGGGAAGGGCATCAGCGGCAGCCTGCCGGCGAAGAACTGCTCCAGCAGATCGGCCACCTGCGAGGTGTCGCCCGGCCCGTAAACGCCGCCGGGCTGGACGATGATCGCCGGCAGGTTCTGCTCGGCGATCATCCGCTCGACCAGCTTGTGGGCTTCGAGCTTGGTCTCCTCGTAGTAGGAGGTGAACTCGGCGCCGGGGTGCCGGTAGGACTCGTCGACCACCTTTTTGTGCGTGTTGCCGAAGATGCCGACGGTCGAGACGTAGACGATCCGCGGCACCTTCGCCTCCAGCGCCGCCTTCATCACCCGCTCGGTGCCGGCGACGTTCGCCTCCCACATCGCCGGGCGCTGCTTGGCCGGGATCCCGACCTCGTACATCGCCGCCGCGTGGATCACCGCGTCGCAGCCCTCCATGCCCTGGCGCAGCGCCTCGGCGTCGCCGAGGTCTCCGGCCGCGAGCTCGCAGCCCAGCGCCTCGACCTTGCCGCCCTTCTCGGGGTTGCGGACCAGGCAGACGACCCCGTCACCGCGCGCCCGCAGTTGATGCACGACCTCGCCGCCGATGAACCCGGTTCCCCCGGTTACGAAGACCTTCACGCCCGCAGCCTATCCGCCCGGGGCCGTTGCCTACAATCCCCTTGAGTGCAAGGTTCGAGGAACGGCCACGAAACGGGGGCGCGCAACGGCGCGAGCCGCGTCAACGGGGCCGGCGTCTCGAACCCCCGCGCCCGCCAGCGGGCGCTGGCGATCGGCATCGTCGACGGCCGCGAGCGGGACGAGCCCCTTGCCGAGCTGAAGGAGCTGCTGCGGACCGCCGGCGTCGCCACCGCCGGCGTCGCCACCCAGCAGCGCCCACAGCCCGACCCCGACCGCTACTTCGGCCGCGGCCGACTCGACCAGCTGAAGCGCGAGATCGCGGCCTGCGACGCCAACCTGGTCGCCTGCGACGACGAGCTGGCGCCGCGCCAGGAGCGCAACCTCGAGAGCGCCCTGGGAGTGCCGGTGATCGACCGCACCGCAGTGATCCTCGACATCTTCGCCGACCACGCCCACTCGGCCGAGGGCAAGCTCCAGGTCGAGCTGGCCCAGCTCGAGTACAACATGGCCCGCATGCGGGGGCTCTGGACCCACCTCGAGCGCCTCGGCGCCGGCCGCATCGACGGCGGCATCGGCACCAGGGGCCCGGGCGAGAGCCAGATCGAGACCGACCGCCGGCTCGCCCGCGACCGCATCTCCGCTCTGCGCCGCCGCCTGGTGCGGATGGAACGCAACCGTGGGGTGATGCGCGCCCGCCGCGAGCGCTCCTCGCTGCCGCGGGTCGCTCTCGCCGGCTACACCAACGCCGGCAAGTCGACGCTGCTGAACGCGCTCACTGGCGCCGAGGTCGGCGTCGGCGATCGCCTCTTCCACACCCTGGACCCGACCACCCGCAGCCTCGAGCTGTCCGGGCGCGGCTACCTGCTGACCGACACGGTCGGCTTCATCGAGAAGCTGCCCCACCAGCTGGTCGAGGCGTTCAAAGCGACGCTCGAGGAGACCGTCCTCGCCGACCTGATCCTCCACGTCGTCGACGCCGCCGAGCCGGAGCGGCGGCGGCTGCTCGACATCCGCGCGGTCGACGAGGTCCTGGAGGAGATCGGCGCCGGCGAGAAGCCGCGGCTGCTGGTCCTCAACAAGGCCGACCTGCTCGGCGAGGACGAGCACGACGAGGTCGTGACCGCCCATCCCGAGGCGGTGCTGGTCTCGGCGGTCGGCGGCGAGGGCCTGGAGCGGCTGCGGGAGCGGATCGAGGCCGCGTTCGCGGAGACGCTGGCCGAGGTCGAGCTGCTGGTCCCCTACTCGCAGGGCGGCCGCCTGCACGAGCTGCACGAGGTGGCCGGCGACCTCGAGCGCACCGAGCGCGGCGACGGCGTCCTCGTCCACGCCCGCGTCCCGGTCGCCGAGCTGCATCGCTTCGAAGATCTCGCCGTCGCCTAACCCCCTGACGGCCGCGATCGTCCTCTAGGCTGCGCGCCGTGCAACTGTCGGTCGCGAAGCTGACTCCCGAGGCGATCCTGCCGAGTCGCGCCCACGAGGGCGACGCCGGCCTCGACCTCTACGCCTGCGAGGCGGCCCACATCGGCCCGGGAGAGCGCTGGGCGCTCGGCACCGGGATCGCGGTCGAGATCCCGCCGGGCCACGCCGGGCTCGTGCTGCCCCGCTCGGGCCTGGCGCGCGAGCACGGGATCGCCCTGGTCAACGCCCCCGGCCTGATCGACTCCGGCTACCGCGGCGAAGTTCGGGTGCTGCTGCTCAACACCGACCCCGCCGAGACCTTCCGGGTCGCCGCCGGCGACCGCATCGCCCAGCTCGTCCTCACCCCGATCGCGCTGGCCGAGCCGGTCGAGGCCGTGGCGCTCGCCGAGTCGATCCGCGGCGAGGGCGGCTTCGGCTCCAGCGGCCGCTGAGCCGATCCGATCCTGAGGACGAGAAGTGCATAGTGCACCGCATCGGTGTCGAATGCACTCCTGGTCAGACGCCCGCCGCCGTGCGGGCGCTAGCGTGGGCGGCAGCCTCGAGGGCGTCGTCGAGCGGCTCTAGATCGGGGCGACGCCCGTAGCGGCGCTCCAGCGCGGCGGCGATCAGGTGGTCGGCCAGCCAGGCGTTCTTCGGCAGCAGCGGCCCGTGCAGGTAGGTGCCGATCAGGTTGTGCCGCCGCACGCCCTCGAGCCCGTCGTCACCGTTGTTGCCGTGGCCGGCGACCACTCTTCCGAGCGGCTGCATCCCCGGCCCCAGGTAGGTGCGACCGCCGTGGTTCTCGAACCCGGCCAGCAGCCGCGGGCCGCCGCCGAGGTCGACCTCGATCGCGACGTTGCCGATCAGCCGCGGCCCCGGCTCGCGCACCGTCTCCAGGTCGGCGAGGCCGAGGCCCGGTAGCCTCTCCTCGCCGAGCTGGTAGCTGTGGCCGAGCAGCTGGTAGCCGCCGCAGACGGCGAGCAGCGAGGCGCCACTCTCGACCGCGGCGGCGAGGTCGGCGCGCTTGCCGGCGACCAGGTCGGCGGCGACCATGCGCTGGTCGCGGTCCTGGCCGCCGCCGATGTAGAAGAGGTCGTGGCCGGCGGGGTCGACCGGTTCGCCCTGGCCGGCGCCGCTGTGGACGAAGCCGATCCCGCGCCACTCGCAGCGCCGCTGCAGGAAGAGGATGTTGCCGCGGTCGGCGTAGATGTTCATCTGCTGGGGGTAGAGGCTGAGCACCCGCAGCTCCATCAGGCGGCCCTCCGCAGCAGGACGACGGTGGAGCCGACATGGAGGTCGGTGGCGGCGATCTCGCGGCGTATCAGCGTTTCGAAGCCGATCGCCGCCGCCTCGACCTCCAGCCGCGCCGCGTCGAGCCGCCACAGCCGCACCTCGTTCTCCTCCTCGCTCAGCTCACCGGCGGGGGAGACGGTCTGGCGCAGGCGTCGGATCGCGATCTCCTCACCGTCTTCGACCGTCTCCAGCGGCAGGCTCGAGTAGACCCAGTCGCGCTGCTCGCGAACGTCGGGGAGCGGCAGAGGGCCGTTGCCGGGTTCCGGCAGGCACTCGACCAAGGCCAGGGCGGCGCGGCCGCCGGGCGCCAGGTGCGCGGCGACGCGCCGCAGGCATTCCAGCCGCTCCTCGCGACCGCCGAGCAACTGGATCAGCTGCATCGGCGCCAGCGCCAGGCCCACCCCTACCCCCAGCTCGAAGTCGCGGGCGTCGGCGACCCGGGTCTCGACCGGCAGCTCTCCGGCGCGCTCGGCAAGCGCCGCAACCAGGTCGGGATCGCGGTCGACCCCAACCACGCTGTGCCCGCGCCGCGCCAGGTGCAGGGCGACCCGCCCGGTGCCGCAGCCGAGGTCGAGGACCCGCTCGCCCGCGGCGGCGCCGGCCAGCTCCTCCCAGAGCGGCAGGTCGGCGGCGTAGGAGCCGCACTCGACGTCGTGCCATATCGCCGCCCTCGACGTCCCCGCGCTCAGCGCCAGAACTCCTTTGCCAGGCCGCGCTCGGAGAGCAGCTTGCGCAGCTCCAGCAGGGCGGTGTAGGTGGGCAGGGCGAAGACGCGCCCGGGCGCCGCGGCGACGGCGCGGTCGAGCGAGGCCTCGATCGCTGGCACCACCTCGATCGCCGCAGCCGGCCAGCCGGCGTACTTCAGCCGCAGCGCCAGCTCCGGCGCCCTGGTGCCGGCGCAGACCACCCGCCGCACACCCGCGCTCAGCAGCTCGAAGTCGGCGTCCCAGATCCAGGAGACGTCGCGCCCGTCGGCGATGCCGTCGTTGAGCGCGATCCAGAGGTCGACCTGCCGCTCGCCAGCCTCCAGCCGCAGCGTCCGCAGCACCTCGTTGGCCCCGGCGGGATTCTTGATCAGCAGGATCGAGAGGGGCACGCCCGACACCTCGATCGTCTCGACCCGGCCGAAGGCGGCGCGCATCTCGCCGAGCGCGGCGGCAATCCGCTCCGGCGCCACCCCGAGCCGCAGGCCGGCGGCGACCGCCGCCAGGGCGTTGTAGACGTTGTAGAGGCCGGGTAGCGGCAGCTCGATGCCGATCTCGCCGACGGGGGTGCGGATCGCGACGCTGGACCCGTCCATCCCGTGCAGCTCGATCTTCGTCGCCGCCACCTCCGGCTCCGGCCGCTCGGCGCCGCAGTTGGGGCAGCGGTAGTGGCCGAGGTGGCCGACGAAGGCACGCGCGTAGGTATAGGGGTGGCCGCAGCGGCGACAGTGCTTGGCGTCGAAAGCGTGCTGCAGCTCGGGCAGCGCCTGCGCGGCGTCCTCGATCCCGAAGTAGGAGACGCCCTCTCGCGGGCGCTCGTCCCGATCGCGGCCGAGGTCGGCGATCAGCGGATCGTCGGCGTTGAGGACGAGGGCGGCGCGCCCGGCGCGCGCCGCGACCGTCGCCGCCCACTCGTCGGCCAGCGCCTCGATCTCGCCATAGCGGTCGAGCTGGTCGCGGAAGAGGTTGCCGAGCACGATCGTCGCCGGATTGAGCTGCTCGACGACCCGCGGCAGCCAGGCCTCGTCGACCTCGAACAGGCCCTCGCGGCCATGCTGCTCGAGCAGCGCCGTGGCGACGCCCCAGGTCATGTTCGAGCCGGCGCGGTTGTGGACCGGCCGCCGCTCGTCGGCGGCGAGGATTGCCGCGATCATCCCCGCCGTCGTAGTCTTGCCGTTGGTGGCGCTGACGATCGTCGTGCCGGCATCGAGCGCCGCCCCGAGCCGGGCGATCGCGTCGGGCGCTAGGCGCAGCAGCACCCGCCCCGGCAGCGTCGTCCCACCGCCGCGACCACTCGCCCGGCTGGCCGCCCCGATCGCCCGCGAGGCGGCGACCTTGGCGCCGAACAAGGCGCCGCGCTGGCTCGTGCGAGCGGCCACGGAGGCTCAGGCGCCGGCGCCGGCCGGCACCAGCACGCTCAGCGCTCGCGGCAGCACCCGCAGCGAGGCCGGGAGGTCGGTCAGGTGCTCGCCGTCGGCGTAGACGGGGAAGGGCCTGCTGGCGCTCAGCTCGAGCCGCGCGGCGCGGAAGACGCGAACCTCGTCCTCGTCCACGTGGGTGCCCTTGAACACCTTGGGCAGGTTACCCACGAAGCGCAGCTTGCCGACCTCGCCGACGACGACCACGTCGAACTCGCCGTCGTCCAGCTCGGCGTTGGGGGCGATGAACATGCCGCCACCGTAGGCCCTGCTGTTGGCGACCGAGACCGAGTAGCCGCTGACCCGGGTTCGCTCCTTGCCGACCCGGATCGTGAAGCCGGCGGGCTTCCAGGTCAGCAGGGTGCGGAGCGCGGCGTAGGCGTAGACGAGGCTGCCGCGCAGGAAACGGGTTTCGTTGGCGCGGCGGCTGGCTTCCGAGTCGAAGCCGACGCTGACGATGCCGAGGAAGCGTTTGCCGTTTGCCTCGCCGACGTCGATCGTGCGGCTGTGGCCCGAGAAGAGCGTCCCCACAGCGCCCTCGGGGTCGTCGGGAATCCCCAGCACCCGGGCGAGGTCGTTGCCGCGGCCGCCGGGGATGATCCCGAGCGGCGTCTCGGCGCCGGCCATCGCGCCGCCGACCGCGCCGATCAGGCCGTCGCCGGACATCACGACCGGCACCTCGCCCGCTTCCACCGCCCGCAGCGCCTGCTCGACGCCGTGCTCGAGGCCCCGCGTGCGCTCGACCCGGAAGACGGCGCGGCGCGCGTCGAGTGCCGCCTCGATCGCCGGCAGCAGCTTCAGCGCCCGCCCGCCGGCCGAGGACGGGTTGACCAGCAGCGCTAGCGGCATCCCCTCGATCTCCATGCGCTCGCAGACTAGTCGCCGGCCGGGGCGCGATCGCCGCCGCGCAGGCGGCCGAAAGAGAAGCTGCCACCGGCCGCCTCGGTGCTCTCCAACGGCTCGATCCCGTGGCGAGCGAAGCGCTGGCGCAGCAGCCATCCGCTGGCGCCGGCGTCGTGCAGGATCAGCGCACCGCCCGGCCGCAGCACCCGGGCCAGCTCCGCCGGCACCGCCCGCCCGGCCCCCTGGACGACGAGGTCGAAGAAGTCGTCGGGGTAGGGGAGGGAGGTCGGGCGCCCGGCCTTGAAGGCAATCCGGCCCTCCGGGTCGAGGCCGACCCGGGCGGTCGCGGCACGGATCCGCTCGCCAGAGCGATCGACCCCGCGCACCCGCGCCGCCGGGAACTCGCGGGCGAGGAAGAGGGCGCCATCGCCCTCCCCGCATTCGACCTCCAGCACGCGCTCGGGGGGAGGGGAGACGCGCAGGACCGCGGTCGCGAGCGGAGTAAGCGGCGGCGTCGACATCGGCGTCGATCGTACGGCCATTGCTCTAGGCTTCCGCACCGATGGGGGAGCAGCAGCCAGATCGTCGCTGGATCATCCTCGCCGTCTTCGCGCTGGTCGCGGTCGGCGTCGTCGCCGCGATCCTGATCTCGCGCAGCGGTGGCGGCGGCGATGAGACCACCGCCACGGCCGCGAGCGCCGGCGGCTGCAAGCGGGTCGAAGCGCCGAAGCCGAAGCGGGTCTCGCTGAAGGCGCCGAAGCAGACCGTCAAGCGTGGCGAAAAGCTCACCGCGGTGGTGGAAACGAGCTGCGGGACCTTCGACATCGCCCTCGACACCAAACGAGCGCCGAAGACGACCAACTCCGTCGCCTACCTGATCAAACAGGGCTTCTACGACGGCCTCGGCTTCCATCGCATCGTCCCGGGCTTCGTGATCCAGGGCGGCGACCCGCTCGGCAACGGCACCGGCGGTCCCGGCTACAAGGTCGTGGAGAAGCCGCCCGCCAACCTCGCCTATACCAAAGGGGTCGTCGCGATGGCGAAGAGCTCGGCCGAGCCGCCCGGGAAGCCGGGCAGCCAGTTCTACGTCGTCACCGGCGCCGACGCCGGCCTGCCGCCGGAATACGCGCTGGTCGGCAAAGTCAGCAAGGGCTATGACGTCGTCGCCCGGATCGACAAGCTCGGCACCCCCTCCGAAAAACCGAAGCAGCCGGTCGTGATCGAAAAGATGACGATCGAAAAGGGCTAGCCCAAGCGGCTAATCTGGCGCGATGGCCAAGGTCGACATCGGCGACGCGGCACCGGACTTCGAGCTTCCCGGGCACCGGAGAGAAGACCTACCGGCTCTCCGACTACCGCGGCCGCAAGCTGATCCTCGCCTTCTACCCGGGCGACGCGACCACGGTCTGCACCAAGCAGTTCTGCTCCTACCGCGACCAGGGCGACCGGCTCGACCAGCTCGGCGCCGACGTGCTCGGGATCTCGCCGCAGTCGCTGGAGTCGCACGAGCACTGGGTCAAGGAGCAGGAACTGAACGTGCCGCTGCTCGCCGACACCGACCTCGCGGTGGCCAAGCGCTACGGGGTCACCGGCTGGCTGGGGCCGCTCGCGCGCTTTACCGAGCTGCAGGACACCCCCGGCGGGCGCTACGTGATGCGGTCGATCTTCATCGTCGACGAGGAGGGCGTCGTCCGCTATCGCCACGTCTCGCGCACCGGCAGCACCTACGAGTCGGTCGAGGACCTCGAGCAGGCGCTGGCGACCGTCGCCTGATGCCGGCGGCGACGCCGTTCGCCGTGGCCGGAAGCCCGGCCCTGCACGGCGAGGCGGCGGGGAAGGGGCCGGCGATCGTCCTCTGCCACGGGATCACCGCGACCCGGCGCTACGTCCTCCACGGCTCGCGGGCGCTGGAGCGGGCCGGGCACGGGGTGATTGCCTACGACGCCCGCGGGCACGGCGAGTCCGAGGCGGCACCACCGGCCGAGGGTTATGGATACCCGTGGCTCCTCGCCGACCTCGAGCGGGTCGTCGCGGCGCGGCTCGGGGAGGGGGAGAGGTTCGTCCTCGCCGGCCACTCGATGGGCGCCCACACCGCCGTCGCCTACGCGCTGCGCCACCCGCAGCGGCTGACCGGGCTGGCGCTGATCGGGCCGGTGTACACGGGCTCGATCGAGCCGGCCTCGCTGCAGTACTGGGACGGGCTGGCGGCGGCGTTGGAGAGCGGCGGGATCGACGGCTTCCTCGACTACATCGACGGCCGCCAGGGAATCGACCCCGCCTGGCGCGACTCGGTGCTCGGCTTCACCCGCGCCCGCATGGAACTGCACCGCCATCCCGAGGCGCTGGTAGCGGCGCTGCGCGAGGTACCGCGCTCGCGGCCCTTCAGGGCGCTGGCGGAGCTGGAGCGGATCGACGTCCCGGCCCTCGTCGTCGCCAGCCACGACGAGGCCGATCCCGGCCATCCCTACGCCGCGGCCGCCGCCTACGCCGGGCGGCTGTCGCGGGCGACGCTGGTCAGCGAGCGCCCGGGTGAGTCGCCGCTGGCCTGGCAGGGAGGGATGCTCTCGCGCGAGCTGGCTGCCTTTTACACAAAGGCTTTATCTTCATAACCCATGAGCTTCCCCAGCGAGGCAACCCTGCGCCGGATCATCGCCTTCGTGGCGGCGGTCGGAATCGGCGTCGCCACCTACATCACGATCGCCGACTCCGGCGGCGGCGCGCCGACCTGCCTGGCCGGTGGGGGCGGCTGCGAGACCGTCGCCAACAGCTCCTACTCGCACATCGCCGGCGTCAACGTCGCCGTCTTCGGGATCGTCGGCTACGTCGGCTTGCTGGTGAGCGCCTTCCTCGCCGGCGACCTCGGCCGCTTCGGCGGCTTCGCGATCGCCCTCGGGGGCTTCGGTTTCAGCGTCTACCTCACCTACCTGGAGCTCTTCAAGATCGAAGCGATCTGCCAGTGGTGTGTGGCCAGCGCGGTGCTGATGACGATCCTCTTCCTGCTCAACGCCACTCGTCTGATTGGCTACGCGGGGACGAACGGCACGACGGTTCCGGAAAAGGGACTGACCGGCACTTAGACAGGAAGGCCAGATGAGCAACAAGCGGGAGAGGGAAAAGCGCCGCGAACAGCGGCTTCAGGAAGAGACCATGGTCGGCGCTGCGGATCGCCGCACGCGCCTGCTCCAGTTCGGGGCCGGAGCGGTGTTCGTGGTGATCGTCGCCGTGGTCGTCCTGATCGTCGCCAACTCGGGCGGCGGCAGCGGCGGCGACGCCCAAAACCTGAAGGAAGTGAGCGAGGTCGACTCGCTGGTCAGCGGCGCGCCGCAGAACGAAATGGTCCTCGGAAAGCCCGGCGCCAAGGTCGAACTGATCGAGTACGGGGACCTACAGTGCCCGGTCTGCAAGGCCTATTCGGAAGAAATCCTGCCGCAGGTGATCGAAAATCAGGTCGACAACGGCGAAGCGAAGATCGTCTTCCACAACTTCACGATCATCGGCGAACAGTCCGCGCCCGCCGGCGCCGCGGCGCTCGCGGCCGGCGAACAGGGCCGCGGCTGGAACTACCTCGAGCTCTTCTACCGCAACCAGGGCAAAGAGAACTCGGGCTACGCCGACGACGAATTCCTCACCGCCGTCGCCAAAGCGGCCGGCGTCAAGGACATCGCCCAGTGGAACAAGGAACGCGAAAGCGCGAAGCTGACCGACCGGGTGACGGAAACGACCGAACAGGCCCAGCGCTACGGCTTCACCGGCACGCCGTCATTCGCGATTAAGGGCCCGAGCAGCAACGGCATCGAACTCCTCGGCAGCCTCAGCACCCCCGAGGAATTCGAAAAGGCGATCGAAGAAGCCTCCTAGTTGACATAACCACCATTATCGTGCGTTGGATTCGCGGCTGAGGGGCTAATTGGGGCGATCGCGCGGCTCCCGCCCCCCCGGCGATTGCCAGCAGTCGTCCCAGCGCGCCCCTGAGGTCCTCCGGGACCTCGGCCGACGGCGATGCGCCAGGGTGCCGCGGCGCGATCCGCACCCTCAGCGCCCGCGGCCGCACCCGGAAGCGCAACGGCGCCTCCAGGGCCACCGCCTCACCGTCGACCCCGACCGCCACCGGGCTGCGCTCGCAGGCGACCTCGAGCTCGGGTGCCGCCAGCTCGCGCCACCTGGCGGCCTCCTCGGGCCGCCCGACCCCCGGTGGGCGGAAGTCGACGATCCCCAGCACGCCCTCGTCGAGCCGCGGCCGCGTGCCGGAACCGAGGGTCGGCCCGAGCCGGTAGACGTTGTTGGAGACCAGCACCAGCGCCGTGCTGCGCTGCTCGGCGCCGTCGGGGTCGGCCCAGCGCAGCTCGGGCGGTTCGCTATCCGGGCCGAGCGTCGCGGTCAGGGTCTCGAGCAGCGTCTTCAGCTTCGCTTCGCGGTAGCCGGCCTGGCTCACCGCCTCGGCGTAGACCCCGAGCGAGACGTTGTTGACGAAGACCCGCCCGTTGACCTCGCCCAGGTCTACATAACGCTCGCCCCCGTCGCGGAAGGCGTCGAGCGCGCCGACGACGTCCTCGCGGTTGACGCCGAGGTCGAGGGCGAAGTGATTGCGGGTTCCCGAGGGAATGCAGGCGTAGGGCAGGTCGTGCTCGGCGGCCAGCGCCGCGACGATCGCTTGCGAGCCGTCTCCCCCCGCCATCGCCAGCCCGTCAGCGCCCCTCCCCACCGCCTCGCGGACGAGTCGCTCGAGGTCGTCGCCAGGGCCGAGCTCGACGGCTTCGATGCCGCGCCGACGCGCCTCCTCGGTCAGGCCGACCGCCGCTGCCCTGCCGCCGCCGGAGCGCGGGTTGACGAAGAGGACCGGGCGGCGCGGCGGCGGCACCCGCGGCAGCGCCCGTTCGGGCCGAAAGGCGACCCTGGCGCCGGCGATCCCGCCGAGGAAGAAGACCGCGACGGCGACCAGGAGTGGGACGTTGCCGGCGCCGGCGACCGCGGCAATCCCGAACCCCAGCAGCAGCGCCGCCGCGGCCAGCCCCAGCAGCCGCCGCGACCCGCGCCGGAGCAGGCCATACCAGGCGGCGCCAAGGGCCAGGGCGACGCAAACGAGGACGATCAGCCCGCGGGGAAAGTCGGAGAAGAAGACGTAGGCGGCGAGGGCGAGCGCCAGCCCGCCACCGAGCAAAGCGGCGATGGCGGCGAGGCGGCGGCTCATATCATCGCCCGATGCCGGCTTGGCTCCGCGATGCGCAGGCCCTCGACGCCGCCGTGTACGGGGCGATCGCGGCGACCGACTCCCCCGCCCTCGACGTCGCGATGCGGCGCCTCAGCCGGACGGCCGACCACGGCAAGCTCTGGTTCGGCGCGGCGGCCGGGATCGCGCTGATCGGCGGCGCGGGCGGGCGGCGCGCCGCCACGCGCGGCCTCGCCTCGCTTTGCCTCGCCTCGGCCTTTGCCAACCTGGTCGCCAAGCCACTCACCGTGCGCGGCCGCCCCGAGCGCGAGCGGGCTGAGGCGCTGGCCTCGCGCCACGTGCCGATGCCCCGCTCCAGCTCGTTTCCCTCCGGCCACACGGCCTCGGCCTTCGCCTTCGCGACCGGCGCCGGCGCGGCGCAGCCGGCGCTCTCCGCCCCGCTGCGGGCGCTGGCGACGCTGGTCGGCTACTCGCGCGTGCATACCGGTGTTCACTATCCCGCAGATGTGCTCGCCGGCGCCTTCATCGGCGTCAGCGCCGCCGAGCTGGCCGGCCGGCTGTTTGATTCGCAGCCCTAGCCTGCACGGTTACCGGCGCCAGGGCAGCGTTAACCGTCCAAGCTAGCCAGGCGTGGCGGCGCGGCTGAAGCCGGGCTCGGCGGCGCGGCCCCGAACCAGCGGCTCAACGATCGGCGGCGCCTTCGGCAGGCGGTCGTGCTCGACGGTCTCCAGGCGCAGCGGCGAGTCTTCGATCGCGGCGACGGTATCGCGGTTGCAGTGGCAGCCGTCGCCGATGAAGTGCCAGGGGCGCTCGAGGCGGTCCTGCCAGCGAGCGAGGCGGGGCTCGGCGGCGCGGACGTGCTCGAGAAAGAGCAGATGGCCGCCGGGGCGCAGGACGCGGGAGATCTCCGCCAGCGCCGCCGACGGGTCGGGGACGGTGCAGAGGACGAGGGTGACCACCGCGGTATCGAAGCTCGCGTCCTCGAACGGAAGCTGTTCCGCCGGTGCTTCGACCAGCGTCGCGGCCCGCCCCGCGCCGGGCAGCTTCGACCGCAACCGCTTGGTCATGTGCGGGTCGGGCTCGACCAGGACCAGCTCCTCGATCCCCTCGGGGTAGAGGTCGAGGTTGGCGCCGGTTCCGGCGCCGAGCTCGATCACCCTCCCCCCTGCCCCGGCCAGCAGCTCGCGTCGCATCTGCCGCAGCCCCGCCGCTTCGGTCGCCCGCAGACCGCGGTCGTAGATCGCCGTGAAGGCGCGGCTCCAGGTGGCGTCGTATAGGCGGCCCATCGCGTTCGTTCTATTTTGGCGCCTCTAGCCCCCTAAATGCATCGAGCGGCGGCCCTAGGCGGCGTCGCGGGCGGGTTGGCGCTCCTCGGTACCCGACTCGCTTGCCGCGGCCCGCTCCTCGTAGGCGCGACGGGCGCCGTGGTCGACCTCGAACATCAGCTTGTCGGCCTTCATCAGGCGGCCGATCGCCTCGGCGGCGCGGCGCGGCAGCAGGGCGCTGAAGCGGGTCATGATCGCGTTGTAGCGCGGTACGAAGACGTCGAAGCGGCCGACTTCGAGCGAGTCGACGATCTCGTCGGCGACGTCCTCCGCCTCGACCGGGCGGATCAGCTTCTGGCCGAGGCCGGCGGTCAGTTCGGTGTTGACCAGGGTCGGCATCACGCAATGGACTTCGACCCCCGTGTCGCGCAGCTCCGCCTGCACTGCCTCGCTGATCCCGACCACGGCGTGCTTGGTCCCGGAGTAGGTGGCGATCCCGGGTAGCGGCGTCTTGCCGGCCTGCGAGGCGATGTTGACGATGTGGCCGCTGCCGCGCGGCCGCAGCCGCTCGATCGCCAGCTGGGTGCCGACGATGACGCCGTAGATGTTGATGTCGAGCTGGCGGCGGATCGACTCGTCGGACTCGTCGACCAGCGCGGTCACCGGCATGATCCCGGCGTTGTTGACGACCACGTCGACCGGGCCGAGCTGGCGCTCGGTCTCCTCCAAGAAACCCGCGAAGGAGGCCCGGTCGGTGACGTCGAGCGAGAGCGCGATCGTGCCGCCGCCGAGGCCGGCCGCGGTCCCCTCGGCCAGCTCCAGGTCGAGGTCGCCGATCGCGACGCGGCAGCCCTTGCGCACCAGCGCCGTCGCGGTCGCCTTGCCGATCCCGCGGGCACCGCCGGTGATCGCCACGACCTTGCCGTTCAGTGAGCGCCGCTGCTTCGCCATCGTGTCCTCCTGTTAGTTCGGCGGGCCTCAGCCCACCGGCTTGTAGACGGTGACCACGGCCGCGCCGCCGAGGCCGATGTTGTGCTGGAGCGCGACCTGGGCGCCCTCGACCTGCCGCTTCTCCGCCTGGCCGCGCAACTGCCAGGTCAGTTCCGAGCACTGGGCGAGGCCGGTGGCGCCGAGCGGGTGGCCCTTGGAGATCAGCCCGCCGGACGGGTTGACCACCACCTGGCCGCCGAAGGTCGTCGCCTCTTCCTCGACCAGCTTGTGCGCCTCGCCCTCCGCCGCGAAGCCGAGCGCTTCGTAGGTGATCAGCTCGTTGGCGCTGAAGCAGTCGTGCAGCTCGCAGACGTCGACCTCGGCGGCGCCGACCTGGGCCTCCTCGTAGGCGTTGTCGGCCGCCAGCTTCGACATGTCGGCGCCGACGATCGTCATGCAGTCGGCGTCCTCGGAGAAGGTCGAGGAGAGGTCGGTGACCATCGACTGGCCGGCGATCTCGATCGCCCGGCCCCAGAGGTCGTGCTCGTCGACGTAGCGCTCGGAGGCGACGATCGCGCAGGCCGAGCCGTCGGAGGTCGGCGAGCACTGCAGCTTGGTCAGCGGGTCGTGGATCATCTTCGCGTCCTTGATGTCCTGCAGCGAGTACTCGTCCTGGAACTGGGCGTAGGGGTTGTTGACCGAGTGCTTGTGGTTCTTCCAGCCGATCCAGGCGTAGTGGTCGGGGGTCGAGCCGTATTTCTCCATGTGGTCGCGGCCGGCGTTGCCGAACATCTGCGGCGCCGGCGGCGACTGCTCCGGATCGCGGATCTCGAACATCCGCATCGCGTGCTTGTCGAGCGCGTTGGTGCGGTCGGTGTACTTGACGCCGAGGCTGCCCGGCTCCATCTTCTCGAAGCCGAGCGCGAGCGCGCACTCGACGAGGCCGCCCTTGACCGCCTGGCGGGCGAGGAACAGCGCCGAGGAGCCGGTCGAGCAGTTGTTGTTGACGTTGACGACCGGAATCCCGGTCAGACCGAGCTGATAGAGCGCCCGCTGGCCGTAGGTCGAGTCGCCGTAGCAGTAGCCGGCGTAGGCCTGCTCGACGTCCTCGTAGGGGATGCCGGCGTCGGCGAGCGCCTTCTCCCCCGCCTCCTTGGCCCAGTCCGGGTAGTCGCCCTCCTTGGTACCGGGCTTTTCGAACTTGGTCATCCCAACGCCGATCACGAACGTGCGGTTGCTCAACTCTGGCTCCTCAAGGTCTCCCGCGCCTGGGCGGAGTTTGGCTTGTTCCCGCCGCTGCGGGTTTGGCTGCGTAGCCAGGAATCTACCGGACCGGGGTCGGCCAGAGGCGGAAAGCGAGAAAGGCGATCGCGATTCCGAGCGCGGTGCCGCCGGCGCGCTGGCCGGCGGCGGCGAGGGCGGGCTCGCCGAGGGTGTCGGTGAGCAGGACGACGTAGGTGGTGATCGCCGCCGTGAACAGCGCGTACTGGACGGTAAGCAGGCCGAAGGCGAACGCCGCGGAGACGGTCAGGACGATGCCGACGGCGAGGTCGTAGTCGCCGAGCGTCTCGGCGATCGCGGTGGCGAGGATTAGGCCGAGGACAGTGCCGACCGCGCGCAGGATCAGCCGGTGGTCGGTCTCGTCGCGCTCGGGGCGCATCACAAAGAGGATCGTCAGCGGGATCCAGAAGCCGTGGTCGCGCATGCCGAGCAGGCGGTAGGTGGCGACCCCGGCGGCAAGCGCGGCGCCGAAGCGAATCGCGTGGCGGGCGTTGCTCGATTCGAGCGTGAGGTTGGAGCGCAGGGCGGCGAGCGCGGCACCGGTGTTCCAGGCTTTTTCCGGCTCGTCGGCGGCGTCGTCGAAGATCAGCCAGACGATCACCGACCAGACTGCCTGGCCGAGCCCGCCAATCGTCGCGTAGAGGAGCGCCGGCCACGCATCCGCCGCGGGCAGGAACAGGCCCTGCCCGATCAGCATCGCCAGGGTGACGGAGAGGCCGACGATCGCCAGCCGCAGGGAGACGGCGAAGCAGTAGCCGGCGGCGAGGCCGAGCAGGCCGAGCGCGAGCACCGCCGTCGGGGCGGTCTGGCTGCTGAGGATGCCGAGCGCCGCGGCGAGGCCGACCAGCGGGGCCGAGACCACCTGCCAGGCGGCGCGCGGCCGCGCCGGCGCGTCGAGGCCGGGGAACCCGTTGACCAGGGCGCCGGTGGCGATCGCGCCCTTGGTCGGCGCGTCGAAGCCCAACTCGATGGCCAGCGCCACCCCGATCGGTACCGCGACCAGGAAGCCGCGGCGGATCGCCGGCCCGGGTTCGCTCGGGCCGATCGCGAACAGCGGCGAGGCGCGCAGCCGCCGCGCCGTCCCGGCGGCGTTGAAGAGGCCCACCGATGGGCGCCCCGCAGCCGAGCTGAGGGTAATCTGAGGGGTCTTGGTCAACGCCGTTCTCAGCTCCGATCCTGCCGCTGGAGTGGGCATCTTCGCCGCCCTCGCGGCGGGAATCGTCTCCTTCCTCTCGCCCTGCGTGCTGCCGCTGGTGCCCGGCTACCTCTCGGCCGTGACCGGCGTCTCCGCGGCGGAGCTCGACGACGCCGGCTGGCGCCGGGTGCTCGGCCCGAGCCTGCTCTTCGTCGCCAGCTTCTCGGCGATCTTCATCCTCCTGGGGCTTACCGCGACCGGCCTCGGCTCGTTCCTGCACGACCACGAGGAACTGCTGACGAAAATCTCCGGCGCCCTGATCGTGTTGATGGGCATCCTCTTCGTCGCCTCGCTCTTTATCACCCGCCTCAACAGGGAGTGGCACGTGGACGCGCTGCTGGAGCGCGCCGGCAAAGGCGGCCCCATCGTCGCCGGTGCCGCCTTCGCGATCGCCTGGACCCCCTGCATCGGCCCGACCCTGGGGGCGATCCTTGGCGCCGCCGCGCTCTCGGACTCGGCCGCTCGCGGCGCCCTCCTGCTCGCCGTCTACTCGGCCGGCCTGGCGATCCCCTTCATCCTCACCGCCCTGGCCTTCTCCCGGATGACCACCGCCTTCGCCGTGGTCAAGCGCCACTACCAGCTGATCGTCGCCGTCGGCGGCGTGATCCTGATCGCGATGGGCGTCCTAATCTGGACCGGCGAACTGACTCAGCTCAACGTCGAAATCCAGGGCTGGGCCGAAGGTCTCGGCCTCGATTTCTGGAACTCCGTCTGAGCAGGGGCAAGAAACACTCTGTCCGCGCCGATCGCTAGCCTGACATACTGCAGGAGGATGGTCGTAGGGATTCCCGCCTGCTGTCTTCACGGGCAGCATCCGCTGAAATAAGCGGCCGAAGGCGGCCCTGGTCCATCCTTCTCATTTGCGGAGGTCGAGGGGGCAGGGGTGCTGTATCGGGTCTACGTGGACGAGGCTGGAGATCGCGGCATCTCGAAGAGCTCCGATTGCCATTTCGTCGTCTCGGCAGTCGTTGTCTCCGATCGGGACGATGCTGAGCTCAGGCGGGAACTAGGCCAACTGCGCTCTGACCTCGGGCGCCACCCTCACCACACCCTGCACTTCGTGAAGTTCAGCCATTCTCAACGCCTCAAAGCGGTTCAGAGCCTGGCCGCGTCCCGCATCGCAACGATCGTCAACGTCATCGTCCACAAGGATCTGATCGGGCAGCCGCTGCCAACGGGCGACATGGCTCATGTCTCCCGACCGGACCCGATGTATCTCTGGGCTCTGCGACTGCTCCTCGAGCGGATTCTCCTGGTTCGTGGATGACAACGGCGGCGAGGGCGCGATCGTCACGTTTGCCCATCTCAAGGGTTTCAAGGCGCAGAAGCTGCATGATTACCGGGCGGCGCTGGAAGCCACGGGGGAGGTCGACATTCGCTGGCATGTCTTCGGCAGGCATCCGTTCCGGGTCGACAGTCCGAGTGCCGTGGAGCTTCTACAGCTCGCCGATACCAGCGCGTCGGCTTTGTTTCGCGCGGTCGAGCCGGATGCCTTTGGCAATACCGAGCCGCGGTATCTGGAAGAGCTGCGGACCAAGCTTTACCGCCGCGAACCCGGCCAGGTCACGTCTTACGGTCTCAAGGTCTTCCCTGTTTCGGTCGTGCAAGAGGGTGGCTCCCTTGCGTTCCTCCGCGACTTCTGAGCCGTTTAGTTATTGACTGGCGTCGCGGTCTCGAGCTCCTGGCCGACGGCCTCGACGACCTCGAGGCCATCGTCCTCCAGCTCGCGCGAGCAGACGATGCGGAAACGGCCGGTGCCGATCTCGGCGTCGGGGACGACCGGCAATCCGCGAATCTGGTCCCAGCCCAGCCGCTCGACCTCGAACGGATTCATCCGCACCTCCGCCGCCGGGAACGGGCAGTTCGAGTTGTGCTGGTCGATCGCCCTGGAGATCGCCTCCAGATTCTTCGCCTCGGGGGACGCCACGGAGAGAGCGTAGACGCTGCGCACCCGAGCCGTCCCGCCTCCGCCTAACGATCAACGAATGGTCGCCACGCGGACGCTCGCACACCTCGTCATGGGCCTATTTGCAAATAGACGGGCAGTCCAGGATCGGTTGTTATACTGAGATCGTATGACGCAGCGGATGGGAGCGAAGGGACAGGTCGTCATTCCCAAGGACTTGCGCGAGCGGGCCGGCCTCGGTCCAGGAGCGGATGTTTCCTTCGAACCGGTCGACGACGGAATCATCGTACGGCGCACGGATCGAACCTCGACCCTGCGGGGGCGTTTTGCTGGAAGCGGCATGGCGGCGCGGTTGCTTGAGGATCGCGGCCGCGAGCCGCGATAGCGCGTGCCCTTCTGCCTGGACTCATGGCCCGTGCTGGCATGGCTCGACGGTGATGAGCCAGCCGCCAGCGTGGTAGCCGACACGCTCGATCGCGAACGTCCGCCGATGAGCTGGATCAATCTGGTCGAGGTCCACTACCGCGTCGCACGGGACCATGGTCAAGAGGAGGCTGATCGTGCGTTAGGTGAGCTGCGGCCTCGAATCACGGAGCACCTGCCAGGCGTGTCGGCGATGCGAGCCGCGGCAAATCTAAAGGCCGAGCACCCGATGGCACTTGCGGATTGCTTTGCCGTTGCCCTGGCGGCAAGCGAGAGTGCTGTCCTTCTGACCGGGGACCCCGAGATCATCGACCGCGCGGGGGAGCTTCCCTGCGAGGTCAAGGATCTGCGCGCCGCCTAGTAGTGCTCCGTTAGATCGATCCAGGCGGCTGTAGATAAGGAGTCTCGGGCGGCAGCCGACGCCTGCAGGTCGGGCAGGTCCCCGACCAGCAGGCGAGCAGCGTCTGCAGCTCGCGCAGCAGCGCGAACAGCGTCAGGCCGCCGCCCTGGCCGGAGGGCGGTCTCGGCGCTCCAGGGTGAGGAAGGCGTGGGCGACCGAGACCAGGGTCACGTGGTGGTTCCAGCCGCGGTAGGTGCGCCCCTCGAAGTGGTCCAGGCCGAGTGCGTCCTTCAGCTCGCGGTAGTCGTGCTCGATCCGCCAGCGCAGCTTGGCGAGGCGGACGAGCTCTCCAAGCGGGGTCTCGGCAGGAAGATTCGAGAGCCAGTACTTGACCGGCTCGGCCTCTCCCTCGGGCCACTCGCAAAGCGCCCAGCGCAGCGGCAGCTCGGAGCCCTCTCGGGAGGCCCGGTTGCGCAGGCCGATGTTGGCCGGGCGCACCCGCAGGGCCACAAAGCGCGAACGAAGCTCGCCCCTGGTTCCCTCCCGCCATGAAACCTCGACCGCCGCCTCGGTGCCGGCCGCGAGCGCCAGCTCCCGCAACGAGGACGGCTTCTCGCGGTAGCGCGGCTTGGGCGGGCGTCCGGCCCCGGCGTAGGCGGTCCGCTCGGGGCGGACGTCGGAGGCGTAGGCGGAGGTCTTGCCCTTGACCTGGACCACGTAGTCCAGCCCGCGCTGCTCGAGGCCGCTTCGGAACTCGGTGATGTCGCCGTAGGCACCGTCGGCCAGCACCGGCTTCGCCTCGAGCCCCCACTCGCACAGCTCGTCGATCATCTCCAGCGCCAGGCGCCACTTCGGAACGTGGCGGACCTCCTCAGGAACATGGGACCTGGCCCGGCGCTCTGTGTCGGAGTCCCACTCGGAGGGCATGAACAGGCGCCAGTCCAGCGGGCAGGAGGCCTCATCGGTGGCGGCGTTGACCGAGACCCCGACCTGGCAGTTGGCGACCTTGCCGAGCGCCCCGCAGTACTGGTGGGCCACGCCGACCGACTTCTCGCCGAACTTCGGGAAGCCGGTGTCGTCGACGATCCAGGCCTCGGGCGAGATCTCCTCGCTCATCCGCACGGCGAGGCGCCTGCGCACCGCCGTCTCATCCCACGGCGATTGGCTCACGAACTGCTGCAGGCACTGCTCGTCGCCGTCCTCCAAGCGAGCCGCTAGCCAAGGTCGCGGCATGCCTTCATGACTCCGCCGGTCCGGGTCCTACGGTGGGGCAGTGACGATCCAGGACCGGCCCCGTGTGGTCGCAATTGTTGATATGGACGCCTTCTACGCGTCGGTCGAGCTGCGGCGGCGGCCGGAGCTGAAGGGGAAGCCGGTGGTCGTCTGCGGGTCGGGGCCGCGGGCGGTCGTGACCACGGCGAGCTATGAGGCGCGGAAGCTGGCCGGGATCCACTCGGCGATGCCGGCGGCGGTGGCACGGCGGCGACTGCCGGACGCGGTCTACCTGCGCCCGGACTTCCCCGCCTATCGCGAGGCCTCGGCGCGGGTGATGGAAGTGCTGCGGCGCAACGTCGAGACGGTCGAGGTGGTCGGGCTCGACGAGGCCTACCTCGACCTCACCGGCATCTTCTCGCCGAAGGCGACGATGCGGCGGATCGCGACCGAGGTCCGCGAGGAGACCGGCCTCACCTGCTCGGTCGGCATCTCCGAGAGCCGGATGCTGGCGAAGATCGTCAGCGAGCTGGGCAAGCCCGCCGGCCTCGTCGTGCTCTCGCGCGCGCAGGCGCTGGAGCGCTTCGGCGGCGAATCTCCCGGGCTGGTGCCGGGGATCGGCCCGAAGACGGTGATCAAGCTGGAGGGGATGGGGATCCGCACGCTGGCGGAGCTGGGTACACGCGAGCGGAAGGAGGAGCTAGAGAGCGCCTTCGGACCCCGCTCGGGGGCCTGGCTGCACGCGCGCGGCCGGCTCCTCGACGAGACCCCGGTCACGGTCGCCCGCGAGACCAAGTCGCAGTCGGCGGAGACGACCTTCGACGTCGACGTCGGCGACCGCGCCGAGCTCGAGGCGCATCTAAGCGAGCTCGCCGAGGAGCTCTGCCGGCGATTGCGCAAGCGCGAGCTGGCGGGACGATCGATCGGGATCAAGGTCCGGCTCGACGACTGGACCAACGTCACCCGCTCTCACAGCGTCGAGGAGCCGACCAATGACCCCCACGTCGTCGGCCCGGCGGCGCTCGACCTGCTGCGCGCCTACGACCCGCCGCGGCCGGTGCGGCTGCTCGGTGTCCGCGTCGCCTCGTTCGAGAGCGAGGCGGACGCCGAGCCGCCCAAGCACGAAGCGCCCGCGGGGCAACTGCGGCTTGGCCTCGACGCGGTCACAGCCTGATCCGCGGTTCCTTTGGGACGCATCGCGTAACAAAGGAACCGCGGAACGGAGGGCGTGTGGGGCTCAGCGGTTGGCGAGCACGGTTCCGACCCCGGGGAAGCCGAGCCGCTCTCTGGTCGCCTCGGTCAGGTCGTAGTCGCGCCCGGCGACGTAGGGCCCGCGGTCGATCACCGGCACGGTGACGGTGCGGCCGCGATAGCGCAGCTTGACCCGGGTCCCGCAGGGGAGGGTCTTGTGCGCGACCCCGAGCGTGCCCGGCATCAGAGTGCCGCCGCAGGCGACGCCGCTGCCGTAGAGGCCGGGCCCGTAGTAGGAGGCGCCCGCCCGACGGTAGGCGGTCAGCTTCCGCGCCCGGCTGGCCGAGCCGCGGCTGCGGGCGTCGTGGACGCCGAAGGCACGCACCGCGTAGTTGCCTGAGACGCCCGGCGACCAGCGCACGGCGAACGCGCCGTTCGCTTTGGTCGTGGCCGCGGCGGTGCCGCCATCCGGGCCGCGGAAGACCAGCTTCACGCGGTGGCGCCCGCCGGGGCGAACGCGACCCCGCACGACCACCGTCCGCCTGCTCAGCAGGGCGTGCCGCGAGAGGTGCAGGGAGACGTGTGAGGTGAGCCGCTTCGGTCGCCGATGGTGCGACTTCGTCGCCACGGCCGGAGCCGCGCCGAGGGACAGCGCGACGGCGACGGCCGCCGCGGGCAGGAGGTAGCGCATCTTCTTTCGCTCGCTTTCTCAGCCTGCCTACGGGGTTAGCTGACGGGCTCGCGAATCCCGGCACGGCGCCGGACACTCGCTACGGGCGGCTCGCCGCCCGATTCGCCCCGGCCACGGCGGAGATGCCGTGGCGTTTGGGTCCCCCGCTCCCCGTCGCTTGGCGCGAGGGGACTCGGCAGATGGGTTCGATCATTTGTCGACGAACACCGTAGGAGCCGCGGGAGAGCGGCTGTGTGAGCGCTCGCACACGGTCGCGAACCGGCAACGAAGCGTGCAAACCGCTTCAGAAAGGGAAAAGTGGCGCCTGCTAGTGCCTATTAGCCCGTGTGCGAAGATGAACCGGTGACCGCGGAAAGGCTGACCGGGCTCGACACCTCCTTCCTCCACATGGAGCGGGCGGGGGCCCACATGCACGTCGCCTCCGTCAGCATCTTCGAGGGGCCGGCGCCCTCGCACGAGGAGTTCCGCGACCACATCGCCTCGCGCCTGCACCTAGTCCCGCGCTTCCGCCAGAAGCTGCGCTTCGTGCCGTTCGACCAGGGCCGGCCGGTCTGGGTCGACGACCCGCACCTCAACCTCGAGTATCACGTGCGCCAGACCGCGCTGCCGGCGCCCGGCTCCGAGGAGCAGCTGCGCAACCTGGCGGCGCGGATCTTCTCCCAGCAGCTCGACCGCAGCAAGCCGCTGTGGGAGCTGTGGTTGGTCGAGGGGCTGCGCGACGGCCGTTTCGCGATCGTCGGCAAGAGCCACCATGCGCTGGTCGACGGCGTCTCCGGCGTCGACATCACCACCGTCCTCTTCGACCTCGATCCCGAGCCGCAGGGCACGCCGGCATCCGCCCCACCCTGGTTGGCGCGACCGGAACCGACCGACCTCGAATTGCTCGGCCAGGCCTGGCGCGAGCGCCTGACCAGCCCGCAGGAGATCGTCCGCGGCTTCCGCGCGGCGCTGCGCGGCCCGCGCCAGGTGCTGCGCGGGGTCGGGGCCACCTCGAAAATGATCGGCGCCGGGATGTCGGCGCCGAACAGCGTCTTCAACGTCGAGATCGGGCCGCACCGCCGCCTTGCGATCACCCAGGCCGACCTCGCCGACCTGAAGCGGGTCAAGGACACCCACGGCGGCACCGTCAACGACGTCATTCTCTCGATCGTCGCCGGCGCCCTCGGCCGCTACCTGCGCGCCCGCGGCCATGACACCGCGGGGCTGGAGCTGCGGGCGATGGTCCCGGTCAGCGTCCGCGCCGAGGAGGAGCACGGCGCCCTCGGCAACCGGATCTCGGCGATGATGGCGCCGCTGCCGATCTGGTGCGAGGACCCGGTCGAGCGGCTGAAGATCCTCACCGAGGAGATGGGCGACCTGAAGACCTCCGGCCAGGCGGTCGGCGCCGAGATCCTGACCAAACTGACCGACTTCGCCCCCTCGACGATCGCCTCCCAGGCCGCTCGCCTGCAGCCCGCCCAACGTTTCTTCAACCTCGTCGTCACCAACGTGCCGGGGCCGCAGTTCCCGCTCTACGTGCTCGGCCGTCGGATGGAGTCGATCTTCCCGATGGTGCCGCTGGCCCGTCGCCAGGCGCTCTGCGTCGGGATCATGTCCTACGACGGCCAGGTCAACTTCGGCCTGATCGGCGACTACGACGCGATGGCCGACCTCGACAGCTTCGCCCTCGACCTTGAGGCGGCGACCGAGGAGGTCGTGGCGACCGTCGCGAAACCAAAGCGCGGGCGGACGAAGATCAAGGCTGCGGCCAACGGCAACGGCGCCGTCGCCTCCGAGACCCGCTCCTAGCGATAGCTCCCTGACGGCGCGACTCGCCGCGAACCCCGGGCCCGGTCAGCGGCGCAATTCGCCGCGGATCTTGAACGGCACGCCGTCGGTCAGGTAGCGCCAGTCGAGCCGGCGCGCGCTGAAGCCTGCGGCGCTGGCGTCGGCGTTGACGACGACGGCGGTGATGCGGCTGAAGCGACCGGGGTCGGGCAGCCGCACCCGCAGCCCACCGCCGCCGCGGGCGTAGTCGAGCCGGGTGACGGTGCGCCCGCTCCGCTCGCCGCCGATCCGCCCGACCAGCGCCAGGCCAGCCTCGGTGCCCCACGGCGCGATCGCGTGGACGATTACCGCCCGCCCGCCGGGCGCCCGCACCCGCAGCAGCGAGAAGGTCGTGTGGTTCATCTGCCTGCTCAGCCACCTGCCGTCCAGCGGCAGGTGGCCCTGGCGCTGCATGTCCGGGTAGAGGCCGCTCTCGCGGAACCCCTCCCCCGTCCGCCACTCGGCGACCGCGGCGGCGAAGTTGGCGAAGTCGTGGCCGAGGTCGGAGCGGCCGCCGGCGCGGATCGCCGATTCGTAAGCATTGACCGAGAAGCCGCCGGGGCGGGTGTGGATCGCCCGCGCCCAGGCCTGGCGCACGATCGCCTCGCCGTAGCGGCGCGCCAGCCACTGGTTCCAGACCGCCGAGCCGTACTCCTTGATCGAGCTGGTCGTCAGCGGCGTGTCCCAGCGCTTGACCCAGCGGCGGACGTAGCGCAGGTAGTCGTTGATCCCGTTGTAGACCTGGTCCTCCATCCAGACTGCGGTCGACTCGGCGAACCAGGGGTCCTGGAAGGCGTCGTAGCCGAACTGGAGGATGTGGTTGTACTCGTGGGCGAGCGTCACCTCGAGGTCGTGAGTCGGGGTCGTGCCGGGGAACTCGAAGGCGCTGTAGTCGTTGTCGAGGACCAGGTAGCCGTGCAGCCGGCGCGGGATCCGGTGCTGCCTGCTCGCCTGCCCACGGTCCGGCGCGGCGTAGCCGAACAGTTCGCCGCCGATCTGCGAGAGGTAGATGTCGGTCTTGCCATTGCCGCCGCCCTTGCGGCCGTCGCTCTTCGGCTCGCGCCAGCCGAGCTTGTCGTTCTCGATCGCGTGCACGTGTTCGGCGATCGCCTGCACCCGGCGGACGAAGTCGGGCACGCCGTCGCCGTCGGAGTCGGCGAGGTTCGGCGCGTCGATCCCCTCGGCGACCCAGTGGACGCAGAAGTGGCGCGAGCAGGCCGGCGAGCGCGGCGCCTCGGGGACCGTGTAGGCGTTGCGGTTGGGGTCGGGGTCGTCGGTCGGCCGCGCCGGCGCTTCGGTCGGCCGCGGCTTCGGCGCCACGAACGGCTTCTGGCTTGGCGAGGCGAGGCTGGGCAGCGCCGGGGCCAGGCCGGTCGACGCCAGGGCGCCGGCGGGCGCGGCGGCGATCAGCATCAGCACCGCCGCCGAGAGGCCGACCAGGTGGCGACGGCGGTCCCGCATCGCGGTCACCCTAGCGGTCGCCTCGGCCCGGTTGACCCGGCGCGACCGGGATACTTCGCCGATGATCGCCCGCCCACCGAGATGCGCGTAGCCCTCGCCCAGATCGACCCGACCGTCGGCGACGTCGACGGCAACGCGGCGAAGGTCGCCGAGTGGATCGGCCGCGCCCGCGAAGCGGGGGCCGAGCTGACCGTTTTCCCCGAGCTCTGCGTGCCCGGCTACCCGGCCGAGGACCTCTACCTGAAGCGGCACTTCGTCGAGGCCAACCGCCGCGCGGTCGAGGAGCTCGCCCGCACGGTCTCGGGGATGACCGTGCTGGTCGGCTTCGCCGAGCCGGCGGAGGGCGGCGGCGACTCGCCCCGCGCCCACAACTCGCTCGCCGTCCTCGCCGACGGCGCCGTGCGGGCCGTCTACCGCAAGAACCGCCTCCCCAACTACGCCGTCTTCGACGAGCAGCGCTACTTCCTCCCCGGCGAGGAGCCCGCGACGGTCGAGGTCGGCGGCGTCCCGGTCGGGTTGACGATCTGCGAGGACTGCTGGGTGACCGGGCCGCCGGCCCAGACGGAGGCCGAACGGGGAGCGCAGTTGATCGCCAACCCGTCGGGCTCTCCCTACCATCGCGGCAAGGGGCGCGAGCGCGAGACGATGTTCGCCGAGCGCGCCCGCGCCTACGGCACCTGGTTCGCCTTCTGCAACCTGGTCGGCGGCCAGGACGAGCTCGTCTTCGACGGCCAGAGCCTGTTGGTCTCCCCCGACGGGGAGCTGGTCGCTCGCGCCGCCCAGTTCGAGGAGGAGCTGCTGGTCTGCGAGATCCCCGCGGCGGGCGGCTGCCGGGTGGCAGAGCCGCTCCCTGACCTCGACGAGGTCTACGCGGCGCTGGTGCTCGGGCTGCGCGACTACGTCGCCAAGAACGGCTTCGGGCACGTCGGGCTGGCCCTTTCGGGGGGGATCGACTCCGCCCTGGTGGCGACGCTGGCCGCCGACGCGGTCGGGCCGGAGCGGGTCAGCTGCGTGGTCATGCCCTCGCCTCATTCCAGCTCTGGAACCCAGGAGGACGCGCGAACTATCGCCCGCAACCTCGGCTGCGAGCTGCTTGAGATTGAGATTGGGCCGATGATGGCCGGCTACGAGCGGGCGCTGGCCGGATTCCTGAATCCCGGTGAGCCGACGCCCGGCGAGGAGGAGCCCCCGCGCGACCCCGCGCGACCCTCGGAGCCCGACCTGGCGGCGGAGAACATCCAGGCGCGGATCCGCGGCAACCTGATGATGGCGCTCTCCAACCGTCACGGCTGGCTGGTCCTGACGACCGGCAACAAGAGCGAGATGTCGGTCGGCTACGCGACCCTCTACGGCGACATGGCGGGCGGCTTCGCGGTGATCAAGGACGTGCCGAAGACGCTGGTCTACGAACTGGTGCGGTGCCGCAACGAGCGGGCCGGGCGTGAGCTGGTCCCGGCCTCGGTGCTCGAGCGGCCGCCCTCGGCCGAGCTGCGGCCCGACCAGCTCGACAGCGACTCGCTCCCCCCCTACGACCTGCTCGACCGCATCCTCGAGGCCTACGTCGAGCGCGACCAGGGTCGCGAGGAGATGATCGCCGCCGGGCTGCCGGCCGCGACCGTCGACGCGGTGATCCGCCTCGTCGACCGCTCCGAGTACAAGCGCCGTCAGGCGGCGCCGGGGATCCGCATCACCCCGAAGGCCTTCGGGCGCGACCGTCGGCTGCCGATCACCAACCGGTTCGGAGGCTAAGGGTCGATCCCGGTAGGGGTTTCACTTAACTTTTTCGTGAGGCGGTTGTGGCCGTCCGAGATTGGAAGCGCCGAAAAAGTACAAGACGTTCCACCCCTACCGGGATCGACCCTGAGACCCCGGGAGCGGCCGGACGGCGATCGTCATCTGCGCCAGCGCGCAGAGCTTGCCGTCGTCACTGGTGACCTCGGCGTCCCAGACCCAGGTGGTGCGGCCGCGGTGGCGGGCGCGGGCGGTCACCTCGGCGCCGCCCTCGGTCACCGGGCGGATGAAGCTGACGGAGATCGACTGGCCCATCGCCGCCATCCCCTCGTCGAGCACGGCGAGGGCGGTGGCGCGCGAGCAGACGCTCTCGACCAGGGTCGAGAGGACGCCGCCGTGGAGCAGGCCGACCGGCTGGCGCAGCTCGTCGCGCAGCTCGATCCGCACCCGGGCGTGGTCGGGATCATCGTCGAGCCACTCGGTGCCGATCAGCGCGTCGAAGTGGGAGAGCAGCCCGCGGGGGTCGTCGGTCATGGCGGCGAACCCTACCTGGGCGGCGACCGGCTCCAGCGGCGAGATTAAGCTTTGGCGAGCCCTGGCGGGCCGCCGCCCACCCGGTCAGCCGGGGCGCATAGGGTTCGCCCTGGGATGGGGCTCAGCGACGACCAGAAGGCGATCCTGCGCCTGCTCGCCCAGCGCGGCGAGCAGGGCTACGGCGACCTCGCGGCGCTGATGGGGATCGGCACCGAGCAGGTGCACGCGAAGGCGCTGGAGGCGGCGGCGCAGCTCGAGGCGGAAGGAATCCCGGCGCCAGCGATCCCGCCCCCTCCGGGCGCGCCCGCCGACGCCGAGCCGGCGTCGGTCACGCCCGAGGTCCCCGCCGCGCCCGCGGCGGAGGAGCCCGCCTCGCCCCCCGAGAAACCTCCCACGGCAGCCGCGGAGAGGCCGCTGCAGGCCGTCGAGACGCAGCCATCGCGCCCGGCCGCCGCGAGTCGGGCGAGGAAGCCGTCACGAGCACGCCCAGACATCCGGCTGCCGAGCGGGGGCGGCGCCCGCGCCGCGCTCGCCGCCGGGCTGGTCGTGGTGGTGGCGCTGATCGTCGTCCTCGTGCTCAGCGGCGGCGACGACTCCGGCGGCACCGCCGCCTCGGGCGGCAGTGAACCCGCCCCGACGGCCGCGAACACGGCCGGCACCAACGCCAAGGAGGTGACGAAAGCCGTCCTCAGCCCGGTCGCCGGCGGTGAAGGCGCCGGGGTGGCGATCTTCGGCCGGGTCAAGAACAGCGTCGTGCTGGAGGTGGCGGCGGAAGGACTGAAGCCGACCGCGAACGGCGAGTCCTACGCGGTCTGGCTTTCGCAGTCGCCGCAGAAGATGCTCCCGCTCGCCACGACCAAGGTCGGCGGCAACGGCCAGATCGGCTCCCAGGTCGAACTCCCGGCCCAGGTACTCGGCTTCCTGGCGAACGAAACCTTCGGCGACATCGCCATCACCAGAGTTGCCGACAAGCGGCTGCAGACGTCGCTGAAAGCGGCGACGAACGCCAAAAGGGAGCCCGACTACACCGGCACCGAAGTCCTGCGCGGCACGGTGACCGGCCCGATTGTCGGCGCGGCCAAGCGGCAAGCCGGCTCCGGCTGAGGAGGCGCGGCGGCCTCCTCAGCCGGGCAGCAGCTTGCCGGGGTTCATGATCCCCGCTGGGTCGAGTCGCTCCTTGACCGCCCGCAACGCCTCGAGGCCGACCTCCCCCACCTCGGCCTCCATGTATGGGGCGTGGTCGCGGCCGACGGCGTGGTGGTGGGTGATCGTGCCGCCCTGGGCGACGATCGTCTCGCAGGCGGCGCGCTTGACCTCGCGCCACTGCTCGATCTCCGCCCCCTGCCGGCGCCTGGCGATGAAGGTGAAGTAGAGCGAGGCGCCGTCGGCGTAGGCGTGGGAGAGGTGGCACCAGACCAGTGCCGGCGTCCCCTGGGCGGCGAGCGAGTCGCCGATCGCGGTCGCGACGGCGCCGTGCAGCTCACCCAACCGGCTCCAGGTGTGCGCGGTCTCCAGCGTCTCCACCATCGCCCCCTTCCCCATCAGGGTGTCGCGCAGGTATGGGCCTCGGTAGCGGCCGTGCTCCCAGGAGCGCCCGGCGGCCTGGCCGAGGTAGGCGGCGCCGCCGGCGCGCAGCTCGCGCACCGTCAGGGCGCGGCGGCGGGCGACCGACTCCTCGGAGCCCTCGAAGCCGACGACCATCAGGCAACCGCCGCGGCGCCGGCGTAGACCGAGGTATCGGTCGAATGCCCTGCCGGCGAGCCCACGCGGGCCCGAGAGGGCCAGCGAGCCCCGCGTCTCCTCCTCGTCGGAGACGCGGACGATCTCCGGCAGCCCCGCCCCCTGGGCCAGCGCCCGCACGATCTCGGCGCCGGCCTCAAAGCTCTTGGTGATCCAGGCCTCGTAGCGGCGGACCGGCGGCGCCGGGCGCACGCGTACGTCGACGTCGGGGATCACCCCCAGGGTGCCCTCGGAGCCGACGACGACCTCGCGCAGCGCCGGTCCGGCGGCGCTGTGGGGCGTCTCCAGGGTGCGCAGGTCGCCGGCCGGCGCGATCAGCCGGATCGAGCTGACGAGCGCGTCGAAGCGGCCATAGCCGCTTGAGGCCTGGCCGGCGGAGCGGGTGGCGGCGAAGCCGCCGATCGTCGCCTGCTCGAAGGACTGCGGGAAGTGGCCGAGGGTGAGGCCGTGGCCGGCGAGCGCCGCCTCCGCCTCTGGCCCGCGCAGCCCGGCGCCGAGCCGTGCCGTCAACGAGCGGCGGTCGACCGCGACCCCGCGCAGGGCGCCGAGGTCGAGGCTGATCAGGCGCTCGTGGTCGCCCCGCAGCGGCTCCACCCCGCCGACGACGCTGGTGCCGCCGCCGAACGGGACGACGGCGATGCCCTCGGCCGCGCAGACGTCGAGCAGGCGCCTCACCGCCTCCGCGTCGCCCGGCATCGCCACCGCGTCGGGCGCCGCTTCCAGGGAGCCGCCGCGCATCCGCGCCAGGTCGAGATAACCGCGCCCGCTCGCGTGCCGCAGCCGGTCCTCGTCGGAGTCGAAGATCGCCTCGCTCCCGACCGCCTCGCTCAGCGCCGCCGGCAGCTCCCCCGCCGCGGGCAGCGAGAACTCCTCGAGTCGCGCCGCCAGCGGCCAAGGCTCGAACTCGCCGATCCGCTCGCGCAGGACGCCGAGCGCCTCATCGTCGAGGGCGGGCTCGACCGTCGGGTCCCCCCACCCCCACCACTTCGTGTCGCGCCTCGGCGCGCTCACGTCAACGCCCGCTCTATCCCGTCGAGTGCCTCGTCGAGGATGGCGCCCTGGCCGCGGCGCATCATCGGCGAGCCGAGGCGCGAGAGGCCTTTCAACGACTGCACCGAGCTGAGGTCGACCTGGGTGCCGCCCTCGGCGCCGCGCAGCGCCAGCTCGATCCGCGAGTAGCGCAGGTGGCGGGCGAACGGCGTCCCCTCCAGCTCCTGCTCGAAGACGTAGCGCTCGTTCTCGGCGGCGCTGAGGCAGCGGTAGTCGGCCCGCACCCCACGGCCCTCGCTCGTCTCCAGGACCTTGGTCCAGCGGCTGCGCCGCTCGCCGGCCTTGCCCTCGACGTTCTCGACCCGGCTCGTGCGCGGCCACCAGCGCGGCAGGTTGTAGGGGTCGGAAACCAGCGCCCAGACCTCGGCGATGGGCGCCGAGATCGTTCGTCTTCTGTTTATCCGTGGCATTTGACTAGAGGCGCGCGAGCCAAGTCTGGCAAGGACGCAGGGAGGTCGGCGCCGCGAGCGTGCTCCGCACGTGAGCAAGCCGGCCGACCGAGGACACCGCCAGACGCCGGCTCGCGCGCCTCTAGTCCCCGGCGAGGCGGCGGAGGTCGCGGACCAGCAATAGATGCTTGAGGTGGCCGACCGTCGCCGCCAGGCTTTCCAGACTTTGCAGCGCCTCCTTGCGGCGCTCCGGGTTGCGCGAGCGCAGCGAGGGCCCAAGCAGCGCTTCCAGCAGGTTCGACTCGCGGTCGGCGGAGGAGCGGAAGACGCGCAGGTTGCGGGCGCCGACCCCGAAGCGCGACAGTTCGTTGGCGGCGCGGACGATCTCGCGATCGGTCTCGTCGTAGACGGTCCTGCCTTCGCGCTTCTCCGGCTGGACGATGCCGAAGTTCTCCAGCTCGGCGATCAGCTCCTCGCGCGCGCCGGTCTCCTCGATCACCTCCTCGAGGCTGAGGTAGGTGCGGGCGGTGTCAACGAGGATCGCCCGCCTCACCGCGCCCGCGGCGGGCCGCTTGTCGCCGTCGCCAAGGCTGATGTCGCCGCCGCCGGCCAGCTCCTGGCGGATCACCCGCAGCGGCAGGAACTCGTCGCGCTGCAGGCGCAAGATCGTCCGCAGTCGCTCGACGTCGGACTGGCTGTAGAGGCGGTAGCCGCCGGAGGTGCGGCGTGGGCTGAGCAGCTTCTGGTCCTCGAGATAGCGGATCTTCGAGATCGAGACGTCGTCGAACTCGCTCTGCAGGATCTTGCAGACGGCACCGATCGTCAGCGCCTTGCGCGGACGGGAGGCGGATTCCGGCGGGCGCGCCGGCTGTTCGGAGACGGGCATCGTCAGCGCTCCAGGTAGCTGAGCTTGTACTTGCCGACCTGGATCTCGTCGCCGTCGGCGAGCCGGTGCGACTCGATCCGGCGTCGGTTCACGTAGGTGCCGTTGAGCGAGCCGAGGTCGTCGATGTAGAGGCCGTCGCGGCGGCGCACCAGCAGCGCGTGGTTGCGGGAGACGGTGACGTCGTCGAGGAAGACGCCGGCGTCGGGGCTGCGGCCGATGCTGATCCGGTCCTCCTCGATGCTGAAGCTCTCGCCGGCGCGGCCGCCGCCGGCGCGGATCACCAGCGCCGCCCCGGCCGACTCCACCACCTCGTCGATGTCGACCGGCTGCATGTCGCCGGTGTCGTCGACCGTGTAGGTCATCGTCGTCGGGTCCTCGCCGGCCTCCGCGGGCCCACCCAGGTAGGCGCCGCACTTCTGGCAGTAGTTCGCTCCCTCGGGGTTGGCGAACCCGCACTCGGGGCAGTGGACGGCCATCTCCGGCTCGCCCGCTCAGGCGGCGGGCTCGTCCTCCGGCGGGACCTGCGCCTTGCCGGCGAGGATCTCGGTCAACTGCTCGACGTCGTCCCCAGAGATGATCGAGTCGCCGCGCTCGTGCTTGCCGCGCAGGCGATTAACCAGCTCGGCACGGAGAATGTCGATCTTGCCGTGCAGAACGCGCCGCTTGTAGGAGATCTCGTTCTCCTCCTCCATGAGGCTGTCGATTAGCTCCTTCAGCTCCTTGTCGCTGAGGGAACCGAGATCGGGAAAGGTGTCCTCCATCTCGCTCCTAACTCGAAGGAGGCGCGGACGCCTCCGTTTGCGCGGGAACCGATTATAGGTCGCCCAACCCTCAAGGTTCAACTGAAGGTTGAAGGTTGGGCGGAAACGCCCTCAGCCTGCCGCGCGGGCGCGGCGCACCGCGAGCACGCCGGTGCGGGCGTAGAGCACGGTGGCGACGATCGCCAGCACCAGCCCGACGATCAGCAGCGCCGTCGGAACCCAGCCGGCGAAGACCATCGCGAAGAAGATCCCGCCCATGATCGGGAAGACCGAGATCCGCCCCGGCCAGTTGACTTCGATGTCGACGCCGTGCCGCAACCCGTACTGGGCGAGGAACAGCATCGTCAGCTCGCGCAGCGCCAGCAGGGCCAGCGCCCAGCGCGGCAGCAGCTCGAAGCTCCAGCAGACGGCGGCGCCGGCGAGGATCGTCAGGCGATCGACCAGCGGGTCGAGCAGCGCCCCCATGCGGCTGTACTGGCCGGTGACCCGAGCGAGGAAGCCGTCGAGGTAGTCGCCGGCGGCGATCAGCCAGAACAGGGTTGCCGCGGCGGCCGAGCGGCCGTCGCCCGATTCGTAGGCGAGGTAGAGGAAGACCGGCAACCCGGCCAGCCGCGCGTAGCCGACCAGGTTGGGGATCGTCCAGGGGTGCAGCGGCTCACCGCGGCGGGTCGAGCCCGGTTTCGGCCCACTACGGTCGAGGCCGAAGAGGCGGCGCACGCGGCCGCGTCCGAAGGGGGCCGTGCCGGTCATCTGCGGCCCCGGGCCAGGCGGATCACCCTTGGGTGTCGTCGATCCCGGAAAGCAGCGCCAGGGCCCGCTCGGCCGCCTCCCCCATCGGCAGCTCGTGCTCGGCGCCGGAGGCGCGCTCGGCTGCCTCGACGACCCCGTTGGCGAGGCCGCGGCGCCCGGCGACGATCCGCAGCGGGCAGCCGAGCAGCTCTGAGTCGGTCAGCTTCTCCCCCGGCCCGGCGTCGCGGTCGTCGTAGAGGACCTCGGCGCCGGCAGCGCACAGCTCGTCGTAGAGCCGGTCGGCCGCCTCGCGCTCCGGCTCGCCCGCCTTCGCCAGCGAGACCAGCTCGACCGCCCAGGGCGCCAGCGCCGGCGGCCAGACGATCCCCTTCTCGTCGGCCCGCTGCTCGATCGAGGCAGCGACGATCCGGGCCGGGCCGATCCCGTAACTGCCCATCGCGATCGGTCGCTCGACCCCGTCGCGGTCGAGGTAGGTGGCGTCGAGCGGCTCCGAGTAACGGGTGCCGAGCTTGAAGATGTTGCCGACCTCGATCGCCGCCTCGATCGCGATCCTGCCGCCCCCGGGGGCGGTGTCGCCGGCCTCGACCGTGCGCACGTCGAGCTCCTCGAAGCTGAAGTCGCGGCCGGGCTGGACGCCGCGCAGGTGGGTGTCGGCGCGGTTGGCGCCGCAGACGAAGGACTCGCCGGCGATCGCCGCGTCCTTGATCACCGGCACCTTCGCCCCGGCCGGGCCGATGTAGCCGGGCGGGCCGATCTCGGCGGCGATCTCCTCGGCGCTCGCCTGGCGGAAGTCGGCGCCGAGCGCGTTGCGCAGCTTGGTCTCGCCCAGGCGATGGTCGCCGCGCAGCAGGACCATAACCATGCCGCGCCCCTCGACGATCACCGGCAGCGCCTTGATGAAGGCGCCGGCCGGCAGCCCCAGCTCGGCGCCGACCTCCTCGACCTTGGCGAGCCCGGGGGTGTCGACCGCCTTGGGCTCGGCGAGCGCCGCCGGCAGCTCGACCGGCTGCGGCTCGGCCGCGGCGATCTCGACGTTGGCGGCGTAGCCGGGGGCCAGCGCCACCTCGTTCTCGCCGGCCGGGCACGGCGCCATGAACTCGTCGGCGCCGGAGCCGCCCATCATCCCGACGTCGGACTCGACCCGGTACCAGCGCAGCCCGCAGCGGTCGAGGATGCGCTCGTAGGCGCCCGCCTGCAGCTCGTAGGAGCGCGCCAGGCCCTCCTCGTCGCGGTCGAAGGAGTAGGCGTCCTTCATCGTGAACTCGCGCGTGCGAAGGACGCCGGCGCGCGGGCGCGGCTCGTCGCGCTCCTTGGTCTGGATCTGGAACACCATCAACGGCAGGTCGCGGTAGGAGCGGACCTCACGGGCGACGTGGTAGGTGACGCACTCCTCGTGGGTCATCGCCAGGACCAGCGGCGACCCCCTGCGGTCCTCGAGCTTGAACAGCTCGTCGATCGCGTAGCGCCCCGTCTTCTGCCACGGCTCGGCCGGCTGCAGCACCGGCATCAGCATCTCCTGGCAGCCGATCCCCTCCATCTCCTCGCGAATGACGGACTCGACCTTGCGCTCCACCCGCCATCCCGCCGGCAGGTACGTCCACAACCCCGCCCCCATCTGCCGGATCAGCCCAGCCCGCACCATCAGCTTGTGCGAAAGCGCCTCCGCATCCGCGGGCGCATCCTTGAGCGTCGGGAGAAAAGCTTGAGAAAAGCGGGTCATCGGGGGAAACCTACCCGCAGGCGTCAGGGGTGGTCTCGCCGGTGCCTTGCTATCGCGCTCCTGTGAGTTGCCCAGGCCAAACCATCCTCCGGCGGGTGGCGTCGTGGCGGGGGTCCCCCGCGGCGCGGAGGCGCGTCAGCGCCGAGCACCGTGGGGGATGCCGCGACGACAGGACCCGCCGGCCGGAACGCTTAAGCCCGGGTGAACCTCCGCCCCGCCGTCGGCGAGGCCTCCTCATCGAGCAGCACCTTGTCGGACTCGCCCTTCGCGGCCGCTTCGTGCTCCATCCGCGCAATCTTCTCGGGGGTCAGTTCGCCGGCGTTCTCCTCCTCGATCTTCGCCAGCCAGGCGGCGCCCTCGCGCGACTCCGCCTCGTCGACCTCGACCGTGCCGCGGTCGAGCGACTTGTCGATCTCTTCGAACAGGGTGTCGACCAGGCTCGCCTGCGGCACCTTGCGCAGCGGCTTGCCGCCGGCGAAGATCAGGCCCTCGTTCTTCGCCCCGGCGATGCCGAAGTCGGCGTGGCTGGCCTCGCCGATGCCGTTGACGGCGCAGCCCAGCACCGCCACCTCGATCGGCTCCTCGTAGGCCTCCAGCCGTTGCTCGATCTCGGCCACGACCGAGTCCATGTCGAACTGCAGCCGCCCGCAGGTCGGGCAGGCGATCAGCACCGGCCCGCGCTCGCGCAGCTGCAGTGCCTTGAGGATCTCCCAGGCGACCTTGACCTCCTCCTCGGCGTGGAAGGTCGAGAGGCTGATCCGGATCGTGTCGCCGACGCCGTCGGCCAGCAGCGTCCCCAGGCCGACCGCCGATTTCAGCGAGCCCCCCCACTTGGTCCCCGCCTCGGTGATGCCGAGGTGCAGCGGGTAGGGAATCCGCTCCGAGAGCATCCGGTTGGCGGCGATCGTGTTCGGCACGTTGGTCGACTTGATCGAGACCTTGAAGTTCTCGAAGTCGAGCCCCTCCATCAGCTCGACGAACTCGACCGCGGCGGCGACCAGCGCCTCGACCGGCGCCTCGCGCTCCAGCGCGTGCAGGTGCTTGGGCAGCGAGCCGGAGTTGACGCCGATCCGCATCGGCACCCCCGCCGCGTTGGCCCGCTCGGCCACCTCGGCGACTTTCTCGCGGCCACCGATGTTGCCGGGGTTGAGGCGGATGCAGTGGGCGCCGGCGTCGATCGCCTTCAGCGCCAGCGTGTGGTTGAAGTGGATGTCGGCGATCACCGGGATCGGCGACTCGCGGACGATCGTCTTCAGCGCCTCGGCGTCCTGCTCGCGCGGGACCGCGCAGCGGACCAGGTCGGCGCCGGCGTCGGCGACCTTGTGGATCTGCTCCATCGTCGCCGCTAGGTTGGCGGTCTCGGTCTTGGTCATCGTCTGCACGGCGACCGGCGCGCCGCCGCCGATCGGCACGTCCCCGACGAAGATCTGGCGCTTGGAGGCCATCGGGAAAGGGTATCCGCCGAGCCCCGCCGGCAATGCCGCGCCCGGCGGGGCGACAGAATCAAACCGGCAGGGGATCTCCCGCGGGACCGCCGGCCCTCGCCGCCGCGCCGGCGGCCCCGCTCTCCGTCTCTCTCACTTCGGGCGCCTGATCCGGCAGCTCGGAGACCGGCGCGAAGTCGATCTCGAGCTGGGCGCCCTCTCGCTGGGGAGGCGGCGCGGCGGCCCGCCCACTGGCGCGGCCGGCACCGCGAAGGCCCGCCCGCAGGATCGCGATCGCCAACGGGACCGCGACCACCGGCAGCCAGGCCCCAAGGGTCGAGCCCTGAAGCGGGCCCAAGCCCCAGCCGCCGGTCACCGGCGACGTGCCACCCACGACCGTCGCCAGTGCGACCGGCGGCCCGCCGTGCCTACCGGCGAAGCCGAGGACCTCCTGCGCGAGCCGGTACCCATCCAGGGCGACCCGGCCGAGCATGTCGCCCAGTTCTCCCAGCTCGCGGAAGAAGATCTTCAGCCCCCGCCAGAGGACTTGGACCTCCGACGGCCATCCAGACGGGGGAGTCGCCTCCCCCGCACCTCCCCAAAATAATCTCGACTCGGTCATCGATGCCTGCCTTTCGAGATCGCTCCGATCTCATTTCTCTCTCTTCTTTTTCGTGGCCGCACCGTACTCTGGCCGTACCCAAATGCGGTATTGATCCTGTGAACGAGCGGCACAGCCGGTACGTGCGGCACCTGGACCGGCTGCTTTGAACCTGAAGGCGCCGGGGCCCGTAGATCGGCCGATGGGAGGGCGTCTCGTTGCGTGCGTCGCCGCGCTGGTCACGGCCGGTGGAATGGTTGCGGCCCCGGCCGCCGAGGCGACCTTCCACCTGATCAAAGTCCGCGAGGTCTACGCCGGCACCGCGCAGGACAGCTACGTGGAGCTGCAGATGTTCGCGGCCGGGCAGAGCCTCCTGAGCGGCCACTCCCTGACGCTCTACGACTCGAACGGCGCCCTCGTCCACAGCTCGACCTTCTCGGCCGGGGTGACCCACGCGGAAAACCAGCGGGCCGTCTTGGTCGGCGACAGCGGCGTACAGACGCAGTTCGGGGTCCAGCCCGACCTCGTCGACAGCGGCCTGGCGGTGCCCGCGGCGGGTGGCGCCGCCTGCTGGAACGCGGGCGGTCTGCCGGCCGACTGCGTCGCCTGGGGCGACTTCCACGGCGGCGCCGCGCTGCAGACGGCGACCGGGACCACCGTCGGCTCGCCCGCCTCGCCGGGCGGCATCACCGCCGGCAAGGCGCTGCGGCGCACGATCGCTCCCGGCTGTCCAACCCTGCTCGAGGAAAGCGACGACAGCGACGACAGCGCCACCGACTTCGCGGAGGTGACGCCGGCGCCCCGCAACAACGCCACCGTCCCGACGGAAACCACCTGCGCCGGCGCGCCCAACACGGCGATCGACGACAAGCCGCCGCCCCGCTCCAACAGCACCACGGCCGAATTCACCTACGGTGCGCCGACCGCGACCAGCTACGAATGCAAGCTCGACACCGCCGCCTTCGCCGCCTGCCCGCTCGGCGGCCCGCAGGAATACACCGACCTAACGGAGGGCAGCCACACCTTCCAGGTCCGCGGGGTCAACGCCTCCGGCCCCGACCCGACCCCGGCCAGCTACACCTGGACGGTCGACACCGTCACCCCCGTGGCGACGATCGACAGCCACCCCGTCGACCCCAGCGCCGGCACCGCCGCCACCTTCACCTTCCATGCCAGCGAGAGCGCCAGCTTCCAATGCAGCCTGGTACCGGCCGGCGAAGCGGACTCCTACTCCGCCTGCAGCTCGGGCAAGACCTACAACGGCCTCGCGAACGGCGAATACGTCTTCAAGGTGAAGGCGATCGACCTGGCGGCGAACGAGGGCACGCCCACCGCCTTCGAATGGGAAGTCGACAACTCGCTGGCCGACACGACGCCGCCCCAGACGACGATCGCCTCGAAGCCGCCCGACCCCAGCGCTAGCGCCACCGCCTCCTTCACCTACGCCTCCAACGAGCCCGGCTCGAGCTTCGAATGTGCGCTCGACGGCGCCTCTTTCGCCCTCTGCCCGGCCAGCGGCATCTCCTACAGCGGGCTCACCAACGGCCCTCACGCCTTCCAGGTGCGGGCGATCGACCCCAGCGCCAACGTCGACCCGACCCCGGCCGGCTACAGCTTCAGCGTCGCTCTGCCGGTCGCCTCCCCGCCCACGACGCCCCCGCCTCCGCCGGCGCCACCGGCTGCCCCCGTCGCGGGGCCGCCGCAGACGCTGCTCGCCGGCAAGCCGGCGGCGAGGACGCACGATCGCACCCCTACCTTCCGCTTCCGCTCCGACCACGCCGGGGCCGCATTCGAATGCGCGCTCGATCGGGGACACTTCACCAGGTGCAAGTCCCCCTACACGACGGCGACCCTGAAGCCGGGACCGCACACCTTCTCGGTGCGGGCGCGCGACGGTGGCGGCGCCGACCCCTCGCCGGCCAAGTTCTCCTTCAGGGTGGTGGCGGGACGTTGAGCGCGGCGGCACGGCGGCTCCTCTTCGCAGCGGCGCTGGCGCCGGCCGCGCTCGCCCTCTGGGCGCCGAGCGCCCTCGCCACCTTCCACCTGATGCAGGTCCGCGAGGTCTACCCGGGCTCGGCCGCCAACCCCAACTCCGAGTACGTCGAGCTACAGATGTGGGCGGCCGGCCAGAACCACGTCGCCGGTCACGTGCTGCGCACCTACGGCGCCGGCGGCGCGGTGACCGGCAGCGACACCTTCCCGGCCGACCTGCCGCAGGGCGCCAACCAGAGCACGATGGTCCTCGCCACCCCGGAGGCCGAAGCCGAGTTCGGCTTCACGGGGGACACCGCCCTCTCCCCCTCCGGCCTGCTCGACCCGGCCGGCGGCGCCGTCTGCTGGGAGGTGATCGACTGCGTTGCCTGGGGCAACTTCCACGGCTCGCTGCCCAGCCCCGCGGGCTCACCCGCGACGCCGGCTGGGATCCCCGATGGCATGGCCCTGCGACGCACGATCACCGCCGGCTGCCCCACCCTGCTCGACCCGCAGGACGACGACGACAACAGCGCCGCCGACTTCGCGCCGGTCTTCCCGGACCCGCGGCCGAACTCCGTCCTCCCCACCGAGCATCCCTGCCCCGGCGGAGGCGGCGGCAGCGGCAGCGGTCCCAGCACCGGCCCGTCCGCACCGGGAAGCGGCGCGCCCCAGACCGTCCTCCGCCACAAGCCGCCGCGGCGCTCGCGCGATCGCACCCCGACCTTCCGCTTCGGCTCCGACGAGCCCGGGACCAGCTTCGAGTGCCGGCTCGACGGCACCCGCTTCCGCCGCTGCCGCTCGCCGTTCACGATCAAGCGGCTCGCCCCCGGCCACCACACCTTCCGCGTGCGCGCCCGCGACGACTCGGGGCTGGCCGACCCCTCGCCGGCGCTGGTCGGCTTCAGCGTCCTGCCGCCGCGGCGCTAGCGGACTTTGAAGCCTTCGCCGGTGATGCGGCCGATGTCGTTGGAGAGGCCGAGGAAGAACAGCATCAACACCAGGGCGATCCCGATCACCGTCGCCCGCTCCATCACCCGCAGCGAGACCGGGGCGCCGCGCAGCTTCTCGATCACCGCCCAGAAGATGTGGCCCCCGTCGAGCGGCAGGATCGGGATCAGGTTGACCAGCCCCAGCGAGAGGCTGACCAGAGCCAGCAGGAGCAGCGAGCGCTCGAGGCTGCGCTTGCCCGAGTCGATCGTTTCGTGGGCGACGTCGGAGATCCCGACCACCCCGTGGACCTGCTTGCGCTGCTCGGATTCGAACAGGTGGGTGAAGACGTGGAAGGTGCCGCTGGCGACTCCCCAGATCGCCCCCGAGGCGCGGTCTAGCGCTTCCTTTGCGGTGAGGTCGGTGGACCACCTGCCGCCGAAGTTGAACCCGACCAGGGCCTGCTTCGCGGCGGCGTCGTAGCGGGGCCGCACCGAGAGCACGACGGTCTCCCCGCCCCGTTCGACAGTCAGCCGCACCGGAGTCACTGCCAGGCAACCGCTGCGCTGCCCGCCGGCGCACTTGTGGGAGCCGATTTCCTTGCGAAACTTTTCGATCCGGCCTTCGGGGTCGAGCCGCAGATAGCGACTGCCGTCGACGGCGACGATCCGGTCGCCTGGCCTGAGCAGGCCGGCAGCGGGCGAGTCATGCAGCACCTTGGCGACCGACTGCGTGCCCTTTTCGGCACCCAAGAAGCAGAAGACGCCAATCAGGATCCCGAAGGCGAGGGCGATGTTGACCGCCGGCCCCGCGGCGACGACGACGATCCGCTTCCAGACCTTCTGCCGGTGGTAGGCGCGGTCGGCGACCTCCGGAGGGACCTCCTCCTCCGGGTTCATGCCGGTGATCTTCACGTAGCCGCCGACCGGGATCGATTTGATCCCGTACTCGGTCTCGCCGCGTTTGAACGACCAGATAGTCGGCCCGAAGAAGAGGAAGAAGCGCTCGACCCGCATCCCGGTCGCCTTCGCGGCCAGGTAGTGGCCGCCCTCGTGCAGCACGATCAGCAGCGAGAAGCCGAGGAAGACGATCAACCAGCTCATGCCGGCATCAACCCCCGAACCCGCTCTTCGCTGCGCTCGCGGGCCTCGGCGTCGGCGGCGAAGAGATCGTCGAAGTGGCCGACCGGGCGAGCGGGCATCTCCTCCAAAACCCGCTCGACCACCGCGGCGATGCCGGTGAAGGGGATGCGGCCGTCGAGGAAGGCGGCGACGGCGACCTCGTCGGCGGCGTTGAGGACGCAGGGCGCCGTCCCCCCCGCCTCGCCGGCCCTCAGCGCCAGTCGCAGGCAGGCGAAGGTGTCGAGGTCGGGCGCCTCGAAGGTCAGCTCGCCAACGGCGGCGAGGTCGAGCCGGGGCACGTCGACGTCGGCGCGTTCGGGAAAGTGCAGCGCATAGGAGATCGGCATCCGCATGTCGGGGTAGCCGAGGTGGGCCAGCGAGGAGCCGTCGTTGAGCTGGATCAGCGAGTGGACCAGCGACTGTGGGTGGACGACGACCTCGATTCGCTCGAAGGGGACGCCGAACAGGTGGTGGGCCTCGATCGCCTCGAAGCCCTTGTTCATCAGCGTCGCCGAGTCGATCGTGATCCGACCGCCCATCCGCCAGGTCGGGTGCGCCAGCGCGTCGGCGACGCTGACCCCGGCGAGGTCCTCGCGGCCGCGGAAGGGGCCGCCCGAGGCGGTCAGCACCAGCCGCTCCACCGTCCCCGGCGCCTCGGCGCCGATCAGCTGGTGCAGCGCCGAGTGCTCGGAGTCGACCGGCAGCAGGCGGGCGCCGGTCGCCTCGGCCAGCGCCATCACCAGCTCGCCGCCGAGCACCAGGCTCTCCTTGTTGGCGAGGGCGACGTCGATCCCCTCGCTCAGCGCGACCACGGTCGAGTCCAGCCCGGCGGCGCCGACGATGCCGTTGAGGACGAGGTCGGCGCCGCCGACGGCGATCAGCTCGCGCACCCCCTCCTCACCGGTGAGCACCCGCCCGCTCCAGGCGCCGCGCGCCCGCTCGGCGGCGCCCTCGTCGGCCAGGGCGATCGTCGGCACCCCGTGCTCGCGCGCCTGCTCCACGGCCAGCTCCCAGCCCGAGCCGGCCGCCAAACCGACTGCCTGCAGCCCTTCGGAGCACCCGATCACCTCCAGCGCCTGAGTCCCGATCGACCCCGTCGAGCCGAGTATCACGACCTTCTTCATGCCTGACCAGAGGATACGGAGGGCGCGAGTCTGCGATTACCCGCGATATGCGCGGGTGGACGCAGACTCGCCTCAGTAGACAAGCGCGACGGCGAGGTAGTAGCCGACGACGACAGTGAAGAAAACGGCGTCGAGCCGGTCGAGGATGCCGCCGTGGGGGCCGAAAAGGGTGCCGGTGTCCTTGACCCCGAGGTCGCGCTTCAGCATCGACTCGAAGAGGTCACCGACCGGGGCGACGGCGGCGACGGCGGCACCGAGGATCAGCGCGTCCACCCCGGAGAGCCAGTCCTGATACAGGCCGGCGAACCAGAACCCCATGGTGCCGATCAAAAAGCCGCCGAGTAGGCCCTCGATCGTCTTGTTCGGGCTCAGGTTGGGGGCGATCTTGTGGCTGCCGAACATGCGCCCGGTGGCGTAGGCGGCGGTGTCAGCGACGAAGGTGCCGACGAGCACGTCGACCAGCAGCCCAGCGCCGTGCTGCGGCAGGTCGCGCAGCAGCACCGCGTGGACCAGCGGGATGCCGACCCAGACGATCCCCAGCAGCGTCACCCCGATCGAGACGGTGGCGCCGTCGCGGTGCCTGGCGTCGGCACCGAAGGCGAACAGCAGCGGGAAGGAGGCGGCGAGGACCAGCAAGACGTTGAACGCCGTGCCGAAGTGGGCGGCGACGATCAGGGCGGCGACCGCGAGGTAGGCGGGGATAGCGAGCGGCCGCGAGTCGGCGGTGATCGCGATGTACTCGCGCAGGCAGACGACGCCGACGGCGACCATCGCCGCCGCGAAGACGACCCCGCCGGCGACGACGATCGCGATCGTGAAGGCGATCCAGGGCAGCGCCACCAGGACCCGCTTAACGGTCTCCCCGCTGGCCCCGCGCCGGCGTCGCGGCTGGCGCGGCGGTCGCGGCGGCGCCGGCTCGTCCTCGAACATCTCGTCGTCGAAGAGGTCGACGGTCACGAGCGCGCCCCGAAGCGGCGCCGGCGGGTCTCGTACTCGCGCAGCGAGTCCTCGAACGCCTCGCGGTCGAAGTCGGGCCAGAGCTCGTCGCGGAAGACCAACTCCGAGTAGGCGCACTGCCAGAGCAGGTAGTTGGAGATCCGGTGCTCGCCGCTGGTTCGTATCAGGAGATCGGGATCGTGCATTTCCGGCGCGTAGAGGTGATCGCGAAACTCCTCCTCGGAGTCCCCCGGTAAAACTTCGCGCCGCGTCGACGATCTCCGCCCGGCCGCCGTAGTTGAAGGCGACGAAGAAGACGATGCGGTCGTTGCCGGCGGTCTTCTCTTCAGCCCACTCCATCAGCTCGACCAGGCGTGGCGGCACCCCCTCGCGGCGGCCGACGAAGCGCATCCGCACCCCTTCGGCGTCGAGCTCCGGCGTTTCGGTGACGATCCGCTCGCCCATCATCTCCATCAGGCTCTCGACCTCCTCGGCCGGGCGGGTCCAGTTCTCGGTCGAGAACGAGAAGACGGTCAGCTCCTCGATCCCGAGATCGACCGCGTCGCGCAGTCGCGCCTTGACCACGTCGGCACCGGCCCGATGTCCCTCGACCACCGGCAGGCCGCGCCGCTGCGCCCAGCGGCCGTTGCCGTCGGTGATGATCGCTACGTATCTGGGCGCGGTCACGCTGCCGTCGCCCGCCTCAGACCTCGAGGATCTCTTCTTCCTTGCCCTTCAGCAGCGCGTCGATCTCGGCGATCGCCTCGTCGGTCTGCTTCTGCAGCGCCGCCTCGGCCCGGCGCTCGTCGTCCTCCCCGGCTTCGCCTTCCTTCTTCAGCTCGCGCAGGTCGTGCATGACGTCGCGGCGGACGTTGCGGACCGCGACCCGCCCCTCCTCGGCCACCCCGTGCACGACCTTGACCATCTCCCGCCGCCGCTCCTCGGTCATCTCGGGAATCTGCAGGCGGATCGACGTTGCCGTCGTTGCTCGGGGTGAGGCCGACGTCGGACTCCTGGATCGCCTTCTCGATCCCGCCCAGCGAGCCCTTGTCGAAGGGGGTGACGGTGAGCAGGCGGGCATCGGTGGCGGCGATGTTCGCCAGCTGCTTGAGCGGGGTCGGGTTGCCGTAGTAATCGACGACGATGCGGTCGAGCAGGTGCGGGGAGGCGCGACCGGTGCGGACGGTGGCCAGCTCGCCACGGCTCGATTCGACCGATTTGGCCATCCGCCCCTCGGCGTCCTCGAGCAATTCGTCGATCAGCTCCACGGTTTCCCGTCCTCGCTCACTCCGCGGGCGCGCTGGCGACCAGCGTGCCCACCTTCTCGCCGCGAGACGATCCTATCTATGTTCTTCTCGTCGCCCATGTTGAAAACGTAGATGGGAAGGTCGTTGTCCATGCAGAGCGAGAGCGCGGTCGAGTCCATCACCCGCAACCCCCGCTCGATCGCCTCCCGGTGCGTGATCGCCGGGATGAACTCCGCCTCGGGGTTGGTCGCCGGGTCGGAGTCGTAGACGCCCTCCACCCCGTTCTTCGCCATCAGGATCGCCTCGGCGTGGATCTCCAGCGCCCGCAGTGCCGCCGCGGTGTCGGTGGTGAAGAACGGGTTGCCGGTGCCGGCGGCGAAGATCACCACCCGGTCCTTCTCGAGATGGCGCATCGCGCGGCGGCGGATGTAGGGCTCGGCGACCTCCTTGACGTCGATCGCCGACATCACCCGGGTGTGCTGGCCGAGGCGCTCCAGCGCGTCCTGGAGCGTCAGCGCGTTCAGCACCGTCGCCAGCATCCCCATGTAGTCGCCGGTGGCCCGGTCCATGCCGCTGGCCGCGCCGTCGAGGCCGCGGTAGATGTTGCCGGCGCCGATCACGATCGCCACCTCGACCCCGCTGCCCGCGCACCGCCGCGACCTGGCGGGCGATGCGGTCGACCTCGGCGCCGTCGGTGCCGAACTCGAGGCCGCCCATCAGGGCCTCGCCGGAGAGCTTCAGCAGGATGCGTTTGAACTGGGGCTGAGTTCCCATCAATTTCGGCTCCGCTCCGCTCGCGGAGACCAGACTGTGACGCTCGCTCCGCTCCGCCTCAAGCCTCGCCGACGCCGAAAGTAGGCGAAGCGGGCGATGCGGACGTTCTCGCCGGTCTTCGCCGCCAGCTCCTGGCGCAGCTCCTCGATCGTCTTCGAGTCGTGCTTCTCGGCGTTGACGTGCGCCTGGTCGAGCAGCGCCACCTCGCTCGCCCACTTCGAGAGCTGGCCCTCGACGATCTTCTCGACCACGTTGTCGGGCTTGCCTTCCTCGCGCGCCTTCTCCTCGAAGACGCGCTTCTCGGCCTCGCGCTCCCCCTCCGGGATCTCCTCGGTGGAGACGTAGCGCGGCGCCGTCGCCGCGACGTGCAGGGCGACCTGGTAGGCGAACGCCTTGAAGTCCTCGTTGCGGGCGACGAAGTCGGTCTCGCACTGGACCTCGACCATCGCCCCGACCCTGTCGTTGGCGTGGATGTAGGAGGAGATGACGCCCTCTTCGGTGCCGCGGCCCTCGCGCTTGGCGGCCGAGGCCTGGCCCTTCACCCGCAGCAGCTCGATCGCCCGCTCGGTATCGCCCTCGGCCTCGGTCAGTGCCGCTTTGCAGTCCATCATCGCCGCCCCGGTGCGATCCCGGAGCGCCTTCACGTCAGCGGCGGTGACGCTCATTTCCCGCCCTCCTCACCGTCGCTCGCCTCAGCCGGCGGCGCGGGCTCTGCCGGCGGCGCCGGAGGCTGCTCGGCGGGAGCCTCCGCCGCCGCCGGAGCCTCGGGAGCTTTCTCCTCTTCGGCCGGCGGCTGAGCGGGCTTCTCCTCCGCCGGAGCCTCGGGAGCTTTCTCCTCCGCGGCCGGAGCCTCAGCTTTAGCCGGCGCGGCCACTGGCGCGGGTGGCGCGGGAGGAGGGGAGGTCGAGGACGCCCCCGCCCGCAGGGCCTCCCCTCCTCCCGCGCCAGGACCCGCGCCCCGCGGCTCCCTCGCCTTAGCCGCGGCTTCCGCAGTCGCTTTGGCGGCAGCCGCAGCCTCTTCCTCAGCTTTTTTCGCCTCCTCAGCCTCGACCCGCGCCTTCTCTTCCTCCTCGCGCTTCTTGCGCTCTTCCTCCTCTTTTTTGCGGCGCTCCATCTCCACGGCGATCCGCTTCTCCTCCTGCACCCGCCAGGCGCTGGAGCCCTCCTCGACGGCGGTGCCGATCGTGCCGATGATCAGCTGGCAGGAGCGGATCGCGTCGTCGTTGCCGGGGATCACGAAGTCGACCGGAGTCGGGTCGCAGTTGGTGTCGACCAGGCCGATGATCGGGATCCGCAGCCGCGCCGCCTCGTGGACGGCGATCTCCTCGGTTTTGAGGTCGGTGACGAAGACCGCGTCCGGCAGCCGCTCCATGTCGCGGACGCCGCCGAGGTTGAACTCGAGCTTGGCGAGTTCGGCCTCCATGCCCATCCGCTCCTTGGTCGGGAGCAGGGCGAGCTTGCCCTCCTCCTTCCAGCCGGTGAGCTCGTGCAGGCGGGCGATCCGGCCCGACATCGTGTTGAAGTTGGTCAGCAGGCCGCCCAGCCAGCGTTTGTTGACGTAGGGCATCTGGCAGCGTTCGGCCCATTCCTGGACGGTGTCGCGCGCCTGCTTCTTGGTGCCGACGAACAGCACCGTGCCGCCGCCGCTGGCCAGCTCGCCGACGAAGCGGCGGGCGTTCTCCAGCAGCGCCTCGGTCTGCAGCAGGTCGATGATGTGGATCCCGTCCAGCTCGCCGAAGATGAAGCGGCGCATGTTCGGGTTCCAGCGACGCGTCTGGTGGCCGAAGTGGACTCCGGCTTCGAGCAGCTCGGTGAGGCCTGCCTCTGACATCGAATCTCCTTGTCGTTCGGGTGCAGCTCGCCCGCCGTGCGCGCCGGACCTGACCCACTCGGGGGGCCAGGCAGGATCCGGTCCGCCATCAGCGGGGATTGGTTTGCGAAGATCGATTGTAAAGGGACGCGCTAGGCAGCGCGGGCCGCGTCGAGCGCCGCGACCAGGTCGGCCGGCAACGGCGACTCGAAGCTCAGCCGCTCGCCGCCCACCGGGTGAGCGAAACTGAGGCGGTGGGCGTGGAGGAACTGGCGCTCGAGCCCGTAGCGGCCGGGGCCGCCATAGGTCGTGTCGCCGGCCAGCGGGTGGCCGATGGCGGCGAAGTGGGCGCGAATCTGGTGCGTGCGGCCGGTCTCCAGTCGCGCCTCCAGGTAGCTCTCGCGGGCGAGCAGCTCCAGCACCTCGAAGTGCGTCCGCGCCTCGCGCGAGGCGGCGCCGGAGACCGCCATCCGGTGGCGCTGCCGCTGGGCGCGGCCGATCGGGGCGTCGATCGTGCCGGTGCGCGACGTCAGGCGGCCGCCGGCCAAGGCAAGGTAGATCCGCTCGACCTCGCGGCGGCGCACCTGCGCCTGCAGCGCCGCCAGCGCCTCGGGGCCGCGGGCGACGACCAGCAGGCCGCTGGTCCCCTTGTCGAGGCGGTGGACGATCCCCGGCCGCTCCGGGTCGCCGCCGCCGAGGATGTCGCCGAGCTCGCCGACCAGGGTCGGGCCACGGTGCGAGGGCGCCGGGTGGACGACCAGCCCGGCGGGCTTGTCGACGACGGCGAGCGCGTCGTCGAGGTGGACGATGCGCAGCTCGGGCTCAACCATCGCCGGGCGCGCGTTCGGCCTCGCGCAGGTAGACGAGGACCAGCAGCAGGACGCCGGCGACGATCGCGACGTCGGCGAGGTTGAAGGGCGGCCAGGAACCGACTTCGACGAAGTCGGTGACCGCGTCGATCCGGATCCGGTCGATCAGGTTGCCGACCGCCCCCCCGGCCACCAACCCGGTCGCCGCCCACATCCAGCGCCGGGTCGGGTCGCGGGCGAAAAGGTAGGCGACGACGGCGAGCGCCAGCACGGTGAGGACGATCAGCGACGCCCCGGCGCCGCCCGCGATCCCGAAGGCGACGCCGCGGTTGTGCGAGAGGGTCAGCGCCAGCGGCCCGGCAACGTCGACGTGCTCGCCCGGGACCAGGTTCGCCTCGATCGCCGCCTTGGCGGCCTGGTCGGCGGCGACGATCGCCGTGCAGAGGGCGCCGGCTAGGCACCAGGCGCGAGCGGCGGGGCTCACCCGGCGATCAGGTTGACGACGAGCGCCTGGGCCACGAACAGGACCAGGATGCCGATCATCGGGCTGAGGTCGAGTGCGAACCCGCCGCCCCCGATCGGCGGCAGGAAGCGGCGAAAGAGGTTGAGGTAGGGGTCGGTCGTCTCGGTGATGAAGTCGAGCACGGCGCGCAGGATCGGGCTGTAAGGCATTCGCGGCACGTAGGAGATCAGGATGCGGGCGAAGATCAGGACGATGTAGACGATGAACAGCGCGTTGACGTAGTCGGCCACGTCGCCGCGGCTGAGCGCCAGCGGGATCACCCGCGCATCCTCTCCAGCGAGGCGCGCACCGCGGCCTCGAAAGCGGCGCGGCCACCGGCGCGGTCGAGCGCCTCCAGCCCCGCCTCGGTGCTGCCGCCGGGGGAGGCGACCGCCCGGCGCACGTCGGCCGGGTGGCGCCGCCGCAGCAGCTCCGCCGTCCCCGCGGTGGTCTCGACCACCAGCTCCCGGGCCAGCTCCTCGTCGAGGCCATCGGCGGCGCCAGCCGCGGCGATCGCCTCGACCGCCAGTGCCAGGTAGGCCGGTGCGCAGCCCATCACCGCGGTCGCTGCGTCGAAGTCCTCGTCCGGCAACTCGACCACGTGGCCGAGCAGGGCGAGCTTCGCCCGCACCTGCGGGGAGGCCTCGCCGGCGACGCAGAGCACCCCCCTGCGGACCTCGACGCCGACGTTCGGCATCACCCGCAGCACCGCGGCGCCCGGAAGCGCCGCCGCGACCGTCTCCAGCGAGGTGGCGCCGAGCACCGAGATCACCGCCTTCGCAACCCCCAGCTCCGACGCGACCTCGTCCAGCTTCGCCGGCTTCACCGCCAGCACCACCAGGTCGGCGCGGGCGGCGATCTGGGCGTTGGCGGCGACCTCGCCGCCCAGCTCCGTCGCCAGCAGCGCCGCCCGGCCCGAGCCGGCGTCCGAGAACAGCATCGCCTCGAACTCGCCGGCCCATCCGCGAGCCATCGCGGCGGCCATGCTCCCGGACCCGACGAAACCGACGATCATGGCCCGGAGACTATCCCCGGGCCATGATCGCCTGGTTGGGGGCTACTTCGTCAACCGGACCTCATAGGTGTAGTTGTCGCCGTGCTGCTGGGTGTAGAACCAGCGCCAGGCCGGATCGCCCAGGTCCGGCGCCTTGGCTCCGAGCACGCCGCCGACCCCGGGGTCCCCGTCGGAGACGAAGATGCCGGTCAGCTCGTTGTCGCCGTCGTTCTTGCCGAAGCCGCCGTTGTCGGCATCCAGCGTGGCCGAGGCGTCGCGGCCCTCGGCGATCCAGCGAACCGGCTGGGCTTTCGGGTTGGAGTAATCGGTGTTGACGTTCCAGACCCAGCCGGAGTCGAGGGCGTTTCGCTGCGTGTGCAGGGTGTCCCCCGCGTCTTCCACGAAGCTGATCGAGTTCTTCGAGAGGAAGGCGACATTGTCGAACGCCGCGTGGGTTTCGTCGCCCTTGTAGAAGATCCTCAGGGTTCCGGTCCCCGCCGACGGCGAGCCCTGGCTCAGTTCGAAGATCGAACCCCAGCCGCCGGCGTCGGCGTTCTCGACGCTTTCCTTGTTGGTGTCGCCGGTCTCGTCGAAGAAGAACTTCCTGAATTCCGAGTCGGGCTTGAAGACTCCATTCTCGGGCCGCTTGAAGGGCGTCGCGTTGGCCGCCTTGGCCAGCGGCCCGGCGACGAACGGGGCGCTGCCTTCGGTCGCGGTGTTGTGCACGGTGATCCACCGCGTTTTGAAGGTCTTCCCATAGGTGTGGAGGGCCAACTGGTCGGGGCTGTTGACAGCTTCCTGGCTGGCGAAGGTGATCGGTTCCCCCGCTTCGTTCAGGACCTGGAGCGCCTGCAGCCTGCCGTGCAGGAGATCGCCAGGGCTTTTCGGCACGAAGCGGTACAGGTAGCTGTTCGGCTGGCGCGCTTTCGTCCCCGGCTTGTTCGAGCCGCCGATGTCCTCGGCGATCCAGAGGTTGCCTTTGGAGTCGTTCTGGATGCCCTCGTAGCCGCCGCGCCCAAGCGCACCGGAGACGTCGGTGACCGTCGAGGGGTAGTCCGGCGTCGCCGCGTAGGTCGGGGCGTTCGGGTTCTCGGTCGTGAACAGGAGCCGCTCCGCCCACGGGTCCCAGGTCGAGCCGTCGATCGTCGCGAGCTGGTTGCCGAAGGCGTCTTGGGTCGCCAGCAGAGTGACCCTGTGGGCCGCGTCGGCGTCGAGGTTGATCCGGGTGATGTAGCCGGCGCCACCGGCGCCGCCCTCGTGGCCTTGGAAGAGGAAGTGGGTCCCATATGCGTAGTTGGGGTCGGCGCCGGTGAGGCCTTTGTTGAAGACCAGATAGGTGTTCTTGTCCGGCTCGGTCTTGTGGGCCTCCGTCGCCGGGTTGCTCGGGATCGGCGTCATTTGCGGCTGACCCACTTCGTTCACGACGTCGTTGTCGTAGCCGTAGTAGGAGGTCAGCGTCGACGGGTTCTCGACCCGGGTCGAGCCCTGCGCGACGACGACCTGGGAGAAGCTCCGGAGAGAGCATGCCCGCCGGGGCGTAGCCGGGGGACTTCGTATTCGCGGTCGGCACGCTCGTCAGGTTCGGGCTTGCCGGGGGTGCGGCTCCTGCGATCGCGATCATCGCCGTGCCGACGGCGAGGATCCCAGCTCCCAAGAGCGAAAGCAGCTTTGCCTCTCGCTTCATCTCTGCGCTTCCTTTCGATTGGACTGGACCAATCTCGCCAACCTAGGCTCGGCCCGGATCGGGCCGGTTAAGGAAGTGGGGCGATCGGGTGTCGATTCGGTGAACGAGCGGAGCGGCCCGAACCGGCGGTGGCGCTAGGACTGGTTGAAGAAGCCCTTGTCGATCAGCCTCGCCTTTTCCTCGGCGGAGACCTCGACGTTGCGCGGGGTCAGCAGGAACATCTTCTCGGCGATCCGCTGCATGCCGCCGTCCAGCGCGTAGGTGAGCCCGGAGCAGAAGTCGATCATCCGCTTCGAGAGCTCGTGGTCGGCGGTCTGCAGGTTGAGGATCACCGGCACCGAGCGTTTGAACTGGTCGGCGACCTGCTGGGCGTCATTGAAGTTGCGCGGGATCACCAGGTGGACCTGGATGTCGTTGCCGCCGTTGTCGACCGGGCGCAGGGTGCGGGTGCGGCTGGCGGCGATCGGCTCGTCGTCGGCGAAGATGTCGTCGATCTCGTCGCGCCGGGCGCGGCGCGAGGTCGGCAGCCGGCGGACCGAGCCCTGGTCGCGTTCGCGCCGGGCCTCGTAGACTTCCTCGGTGCCGGTCTCCGGCTCGAACTCTTCCTCGTATTCGGGCCCGTAGTCATGGTCCTCGGCGAGGCCGAAGTAGACGAGCGCTCTATGCCAGGTGTCGCGAAGAGCCATCGGTATGCGTGATTCGGCCCCGATCGGCCGACTCCTTTACGGATTATGGCGCAGTCAGTGACGATTCACACGAACATCGTCGTGCCGAGACGGACGATCGTCGCCCCCTCCTCCACCGCCACCCGCCAATCCTGCGAGGTGCCCATCGAGAGCCGTCCCAGGCCGTTGGCGGCGGCGAGCTCGGCGAGGCGGGCGAAGTGCGGCCGCGAGGCCTCGGGATCCTGACTGAAGGGGGGCATCGTCATCAGACCGGAGACGGTGACCGGGCAGCGCTCGACGAAGGCCGGGAGCTCCGCCGGCGGCACCCCGCCCTTGCCCTCCTCACCGGCGACGTTGACCTCGACCAGCACCTCCGTCTCCGGCGCCCCGTACTTGCCGAGCTGCACGCAGAACCGAGTCGCTGGCGACCGAGTGGAGCAGCCGGCAGAGCGGCAGCACCTGCTTGACCTTGCGGCTCTGCAGGTTGCCGATGAAGTCCCACTCGAAGGCGTCACCCCAGCGCTCGTGCTTGGCGGCCAGATCCTGCTGGCGGTTCTCGCCGACCAGCCGCACCCCCGCCTCGGCCAGGACTCCCATCTCCTCCAGCGGCACGTACTTGACGGCGACGAGGACCTCCACCCCCTTCCCCGCGACCTCGCGGACCCGCTCGAGGTTCGCCCGCACCTTGTCGGCTTCGATGCCGTGGATCAGGCCGGCCAAGGCGCAACCCCCGCGATCGGCTGCCGCAGCGCCGTCATGCCGCCTCCGGCCCGCGCCAAACCAGGCCGGCCTGGCGCCCGGTGCGCCCGGCGTCGCGGCGGTGGGAGAAGAAGAGGTCGCGCTCGCAGCTCGTGCAGAGACCGGCCGACTGGACCCGCTCGACCCCGGCGGCCGCCAGCAGCCGCCGCGCGACCTCGGGCAGGTCCAGGCGTCGACGGGCCGACCAGTCCGTCCCAGCGCGACCCCGCGGCCCGTCGACGACGATCCCGTCGCCGAGGCCGGAGAAGGCGTCAAGGACCTCGTCGCCGACCTCATAGCAGCAGGGCCCGATCCCGGGGCCCACCGCGGCGTCGGTCGCGGCAACCGCCTCGGCTCCCGCGGCGACGATTCCGGCGGCGAGCCCGCGCCAGCCGCAGTGCAGCATCGCCACGCCACCAGGACCGGAGAGGGCGACCGGCAGGCAATCGGCGACGAAGACCAGCGGCGCCAGGCCGGGCTCCGTGACCACGTGCCCGTCCGCCTCCGGCACCCCCGCCGCCCTGTCCTTCCCGTCTCCCCCGCTCCGTGGCGCCTTTGTCGCGCTCCGCGTCCCAAAGGAACCGCGCAACGGGGTTGGGGGGTGGCGGATCAGCTCGGCCCCGTGGACCTGGCGGGCGAAGACGATCCGCGATGGCGCGAGGCCGAGCGCCGCAGCGAGGCGACGGCGGTTCTCGATCACCGCTTCGTTCGAGTCGTCGGTGAGGATGCCGAGGTTGAGCCGGTCGAAGGGCGGCGCGCTGACCCCGCCGAGCCGGGTCGAGAAAGCGGCCCGGGCGGCGCCGAGGTCGGACTCGAGCCAGCGGACTCCATCTCGCTCACGCCACTCCATGCCGGTAACAAAGCAGATGCCGAGCGAGCTCCGCCAGGTCGAGCCTGACCGCCGTCAGCCGTCAGCCTCACCGGGCCGCGCACTCGCGCAGGGCGACCGCCAGCTCCTGCTCGCGGCCCTCGGCTTCGCCATCGAGCTTGGCCCGCAGCGCGGCGGCCAGCCCGCGCCCTAGCGCAGGTCCTGGCGGGACGCCGACGGCGATCAGGTCCTCGCCGTCGATCTCCAGCGCCATCTGGCGCCAGTCGGCGACGTAAGTGTTGAGCCACTCGGCACCGAGCGCCCGCGCCAGCGCCAGCTCGACCGGATCGCCGCCCCGGGCCAGCTCGACCGCCCGCGAGGGACGCTCGGGCTCGGCGGCGGCGAGCCGAGCCTCGCCGCCCACAGGGCCGATTGCCGCCGCGAGCACGGTGCGGTCCGTCGGCGCCTCGCCCTCCCACGGCGGCGCCGCCAGCAGCTCGCCGGCGCGGGCGGCCAGCTCGACGCCGCCGGGGCGCAGGTCGAGCAGCCCCCACCGCCCTAGCAGCTCGAACCCGCGGGGCGCCGTCGCTTCGCCCGCCAGCCGCAGCAGCTCGGCCTCGCGGCGGTCGGCGGAGACGGTCGTCAGGTCGGCCTCGCGCAGTAGGTCCTCGGTTCCAGGCTCCAGCTCGAAGCCGAAGCGCGCCGCGTAGCGGGCGGCGCGGATCGTCCGGGTCGGGTCGTCGAGGAAGGAGCGCTCGTGGAGGACGCGCAGGACGCCGGCATCGAGGTCGGCGCGGCCGCCGTGGGGGTCGACCAGCCGCGGTTCGCCGGCCAGCGGGATCGCCATCGCGTTGATCGTGAAGTCGCGCCGGCGCAGGTCGTCCTCGACGCTGCCCGCCGCGGCCACGACCGGCAGCGCCCCCGGGCGCGGGTAGGACTCGGTGCGGGCGCTGGCGATGTCCAGCTCGTGGCCTTCGAGCAGTGCCTTGGCGGTGGCGAAGCGCTGGTGCGAGACGTGCTCGCCGCCGCCGAGGCGCTCCGCCAGCGCCGCCGCGTCTCCCTCGACGACCAGGTCGAGATCGGCCCGCTCGCGGCCCAGCAGCAGGTCGCGGACGGCGCCGCCGACGACGTAGACGGGCTCGGTCGCGACCTCGCGCACCGTGCCCAGCTCCGGATAGGTCCGGTGCAGCGCCTCGACCAGGCTCTCGATCGGCTTCCCGCCCTCGTTCATTGCTCCTTCCCTACCATGATCGCCTTCGCGGATGGCCAGTCGAGACCCAGGCACCGAGGGGAGCTGGACCCAGGCCACTCGAACGTACTTCTTCCCGCTATGCGGGAAGAAGTACGTTCGAGGTCGCTCAGAGGCGGACCGGGATGCCGTCGGCGGCGAGGCGCTCCTTCGCCTCTCGCACCCGGTAGTGCCCATAGTGGAAGATCGAGGCGCAGAGGACGGCGTCGGCCCCGCCGGCGGCGATCGCCTCGCTCAGGTGCGCCAGCTCACCGGCGCCACCGGAGGCGATCACTGGCACCGGCACCGCGTCGGCGACGGCCCGGGTCAGCTCGATGTCGTAGCCGTCGTTGGTGCCGTCGCGATCCATGCTGGTCAGCAGCATCTCCCCCGCTCCGCGCTCGACCGCCTCACGCGCCCAGCCGACCGCGTCGCGACCCTCCACCTGCTTGCGGCCACCGTTCACATAGACGCCCCAACCGCCCTCCTCGCGCTTGGCGTCGATTGCGATCACCACGCACTGGGCGCCGAACTGGGCCGCCAGCTCGCCCAGCAGCTGCGGCCGCGCCAGGGCGGAGGAGTTGACCGAGACCTTGTCGGCGCCGGCGTCGAGCACCGCCTGGGCGTCCTCCACCGAGCGGATGCCGCCGCCGATCGTGAACGGGATGAAGACGTTGTCGGCAGTCCGCCGCGCCAGCTCGACGATCGTCTCGCGCTGCTCGTGCGAGGCGGTGATGTCGAGGAAGACCAGCTCGTCGGCGCCCTCGGCGTCGTAGCGCTCGGCCAGCTCGACCGGGTCGCCGGCGTCGCGCAGGCCGACGAAGTTGGTGCCCTTGACGACGCGGCCGGCGTCGACGTCGAGGCAGGGGATGACGCGTTTCAGGACCATCGGCTAAGCGTAGACGGAGGGACGGGACACCCTCTCCCGGAGACCGTCGCGCAGCTGGGTCGCTCCCGTGCTTCAAGCCGTTGCGCTAGAGCCTCCGGGAGAGGGTGTCCCGTCCCTCCGCCACGGTGAAGCGTCGCTCGTAAAGCGCTCTGCCCACGATCACTCCCTCGATGTTCGGAGCCGCGTCCCGCGCGAGGGCCTCGAGGTGGGCGAGCTCGCCGACGCCGCCGGAGGCGATCACCTGGGCGCTGGTTGCGGACGCGATGCGGTTCAGCTCGTCGATCGCTGGCCCCTCCATCGTCCCGTCGACCTCGATCTCGGTGCAGAGAAAGCGCGCCACCCCGCGCTCCCCCAGCTCGGCGACCGCGTCGGCGACGTCGCGGTCGGTCGTCTCGGTCCAGCCGGAGAGCGAGACCTTGCCGTCGCGGGCGTCGACCGACACCACCACGCGCTCGCCGTGCTGCTCCAGGGCCCGCTCGAGGAACTCGGGATCGCGCAGCGCCGCGGTGCCGATCACGACCCGCTCGGCGCCGGCCTCCAGCGCCGCGTCGAGCGAGGCCGGGTCGCGCAAGCCCGCCTCCGACCTGGATCGGGCACTCGACCGCGGCGGCGATCCGCCGCACCGCGTCGAGGTTCCGCGGCTCCCCGGCCTTCGCCCCGTCGAGGTCGACCACGTGCAGGAACTCGGCGCCTTCGCCCGCCCAGCGCACCGCCGCCTCGACCGGGTCGGCGTCGTAGGCGGTCTCGCGCTCGTAGTCGCCCTGCAGCAGCCGCACCGCCTGGCCGCCGCGGATGTCGATGGCCGGATAGAGGATCACGACCGCGTCCGCCGGGCTCGTGCTCGGCGCCCCACTAGGCCGGAACGGAAGCGCAGACGCCGGCGAAGTTGGAGAGCAGCCGCAGGCCGGCGGCGCTCGACTTCTCCGGGTGGAACTGGACGCCGAAGACGTTACCGCGCTCGGCGGCGCAGGCGAAGCGCGAGCCGTAGGCGGCGCTGCCGAGCAGCTCGCCCGGTGCCGGGCGCGGCGCGAAGGAGTGGACGAAGTAGAACGGCGTCTCCGAGTCGATCCCCTCGGTCAGGCGCGACTCTCGCTCCCAGCGCACCGGCGACCAGCCGATGTGCGGCACCTTGAGGCCGTCGGCGTCGAGCTCGGCGACCGTGCCGTCGAGCAGGCCGAGGCCCTCGGCGCCGCCCAGCTCGGTGGTCGAGTCGAACAGCAGTTGCAGGCCGAGGCAGATGCCGAGGATCGGCACGCCCGCCTCGCGGCGCTCGGCGATCAGCTCGTCGAGGCCGAGCTCGCGGATCCGCTCCATCGCCCGCGGGAAGGCGCCGACCCCGGGCAGGATCAGCCCGTCGGCCGCCCGTGCCTCGCCGCCGTCGGCGGTGATCGTCGCGGCGACGCCGACGTGCTCGAGCGCCTTCTCGACCGAGCGCAGGTTGCCCATGCCGTAGTTGAGGATCGCGATCCGTGGTCACTCGCTCAGCGTTCCCTTGGTCGACGGCACGCCGCTCTCCTCTGGGTCGATCGAGACGGCGACGCGCAGGGCGCGGGCGAAGGCCTTGAAGCAGGCCTCGATCATGTGGTGGGCGTTGGTGCCGTAGCGGACCGAGACGTGCAGGGTCAGCTTGGCGCTGTTGGCGACGGCGCGGAAGAACTCCTCGGCCAGCTCGGTGTCAAAGCCGGCGATCGAGGTCGCCGGCAGCTCGGCGTCGAATACACAAAGCGGCCGTCCGGAGATGTCGATCGCGCACTCGGCCAGCGACTCGTCCATCGGCACCACGGCGGAGCCGTAGCGCCTGATCCCGGCGCGATCGCCGAGCGCCTCGTCGAGCGCCTGCCCGAGCACGATGCCGACGTCCTCGACCGTGTGGTGCGCCCCGGTCTCGAGATCGCCGCTGGCCTTCACCCGCAGGCCGAGCCGCCCGTGGCGGGCCAGCAGGTCGAGCATGTGGTCGAGGAAGCCGACCCCGGTCTCGGCGCTCGCCTTGCCGCCGTCGAGGTCCAGCGACAGCTCGATCTGCGTCTCGGCGGTCTGCCGACTCTTCTCCGCGCTCCTGCTCATCGTCTAATCATCGCCGACTCGCCGTGGACGGGGAAGCCCTCCGCCCGGGCGAGGGCGTCGGCGTGCGGGGCAAGGGCCGCCGCGGCCTCGGCCGGAACCTCCACCGTGGAGATCCGCCGGCGGAACGCGGCCGGCCCGAGCGGGCCGGTGAATCGCCCGGCGCCGCCGGTCGGCAGCACGTGGTTGGAGCCGGCGACGTAGTCGCCGAAGGCGGTGGCGCCGAAGCGGCCCGCGAAGACACAGCCGGCGGTGACGATCCGTCGCGCGAGCAGCGACGCGTCCTCGTCGAAGAGCTGCAGATGCTCCGGCGCGAAGGCGTTGGCGAGCTCGGCAGCGGCCTCCAGGTCGGGCACCGCGACGATCGCCAGCGGGGCGTCGGCAACGCTGGGCCGGGCGGCCGCGGCGCGCTCGGCCGCCGCCGCGATCGCGTCGAGGACGTGCTCCTCGACCCCGGTCACCAACAGCGGGCTTTCGGCGCCGTGCTCGGCCTGCGCGCAGAGGTCGAGGGCCACCCACTCGGGGTCGGCGTCGTGGCCGGCGATCACCATCAGCTCCGACGGGCCCGCCAGGGAATCGATGCCGACCATCCCGTAGACGGTGCGCTTGGCCTCCCGCACCCAGGCGTTCCCGGGACCGGCGATGACGTCGACGGGACCGACCGTCTCGGTGCCGTAGGCGAGGGCGAAGATCGCCTGGGCACCGCCCATCGCGAAGATCTCCTCGACCTCGCAGAGTGCCGCTGCGGCCAGCACCAACGGGTGCGGCTGGCCGTCGGGGCCCGGCGGAGAGGCGAGTGCGACCCGCCCCACGCCGGCCACTCGAGCTGGGATCGCACACATCAGCACGCTGGAGGGATAGGCAGCCCGTCCTCCCGGCGCGTAGACGCCGGCGGCGCCGACCGCGACCTCGCGCGTCGTCACGCTCTGTCCCTGCGGGAAGCTCCACGCGCCGCTCGGCGCCCAGCTGCGCTTCGGCGACGGCACGTATGTTCCCGGCGGCAAGCGTCAGCGCCTCCCGCAGCGCGGGATCGAGGTTGGCCAGAGCAGCGGCGGCGAGCGCCGGGTCCACCGCGAGGGTCTCCCGCGCCCGCTCGGTGGCGTCGAAGCGGTTCGTCAGCTCCAGCACCGCCGCGTCGCGCTCCGCGAGGCCGTGCAGCCCCCCGTCGGGGTCGCCGACCACACGCCTGAAGATCTCACTCAGGTCGACACTCGGGGAGAGGCCCCGCGCCCATCCCCGCACCTCGGCGCCGGTCTGCTCGGCGCCGCTCCACTCGAAGCGCCGCACCTTCATCGCACCGTCGCCTCCCGCAGCCGCGAGGTCAGCTCGTCGACCTCGGCGCCGCGCAGCTTGTGGGCAACCCGGTTGGCGACGAAGCGGGCGCTGCACTCGACGATCTCCTCGCGCACCTCGAGGTCGTTCTCGGCCAGGGTGCGGCCGGTGGCGACGAGGTCGACGATCCCGTCGCCGAGGCCGATCAGCGGCGCCAGCTCGACCGAGCCCTTGACCTCGATCAGCTCGATCTGGCGCCCGGTCGAATCGAAGTAGTCCTCGGCGATCCGCGGGTACTTGGTCGCGATCCGCATCAGCCCCAGCCGCCGTTGCGCCTCCCCCAGCCGCTCGTCCCCGCGGCGGCCCGCCAGCACCATGCGGCAGCGGCCAAAGCCGAGGTCGAGCAGCTCGTAGACCATGCGGTCCGCCTGCTCCAGCAGCACGTCCTTGCCGGTGATGCCGACGTCGGCGGCGCCGGCCTCGACGTAGGTGGGGACATCGGAGGGGCGCATCGTCACCAGCGTCATCCCGCCGCTCTCGAAGATCAGCGCACGCGAGTCGCCGCGCAGCTCGGCGGTGTCGATACCGGCCGCGTCGAGCACGTCGAGCGTCTCGCCGAAGAGGGCGCCGCGCGGCACCGCCAGCTTCAGCGGCCCGTCGGCCTTGGCCCGGCCGAGGCCGGCGACCTCGAAGCTCATCCCGCCTCCCTCTCGCGCCGCTCCTCCTCCATCTGGGCGACGTGGACCCGCTCCAGATAGAGGGCAAAGCCGGCCGCCGGCAGGTCGAGGCCGAAGCGCTTCATCAAGCCGTCGTAGCGGCCGCCGCCGCCGAGCACATGGCCGACCGCGGGGTCGTAGACCTCGAGGATGGCGCCGCTGTAGTAGCCGAGGTCGCGCAGCAGCCCGAGGTCGATCTGCACCCGCTCGGCGGCGCCGCGCCGCTCGAGCCTCTTCGTAGGTCTCCTGCAAGCGCGCGGTCGCCCGCTCGACCGCGGTGCCGCCGAGCCCGCGCGCCTGCTCCAGCACCTCCTTGCCCCCGCGCAGCTGCGAGAGGGCGACGCAGGTGGCGACCTGCTCGGCGCCGATCCCGTCCAGCTCCGACAGCTCGGCCTCGAGGCCGACCAGGTCGTGTGTGGCAAGGCGGCCGATGATCGCGTCGCGGGCCTCCCCCTCGACCCCGTACTCGGTCAGGAGCTGGCGGAAGAGATCGGCGTCGCCGAGCCCGATCACCGCGCGGTTGAGCCCGGCGGCATCGAGCGACGCCTCCAGGACCTCGATCACCTCGACCGTGCCCTGCGGGGCCGGCGCCCCGATCAGCTCCACCCCGGCCTGGACGAACTCGCGCATCTGGCCGCGCTGGGGGCGGACCGCCCGGTAGGCGCTGGCCAGGTAGCAGAGCCGCAGCGGCGGCTCGGAGCCGGCGAAGCGGCTGGCGACGAGGCGGGCGATCGGCACCGTCATGTCGGTGCGCAGGGCGAGCAGCTCGCCGCTGCCGTCGAAGAAGCGGTAGGCGCTCTCGGCGGCACGGCGATCGCCGCGAGCCAGCACCTCGTCGTACTCGATCGCCGGCGTCGCCACCTCGCCGTAGTCGTGCGCTTCGAAGACGTCGATTAGCGCCCGGTGCAGGCGCCGCAACTCGCGCATCTCCTCCGGCAACACGTCACGGGTTCCTGGCGGGATCGGGTGGATCATCCGGCTGACCTTACGAGAGAACGCCGAAAAGCCCTGCTAGGCAGGGACCTCTGCAGAGACCCGCTCGATCCGCGCGCCGAGCCCACGCAGGCGCTCGTCGATCTGCTCGTAGCCACGGTCGATCTGGCGGATGTTGCCGATGTGCGAGGTCCCGTCGGCGGCCAGGGCGGCGATGAGGATCGCCATCCCAGCGCGGATGTCGGGGCTCTCGACGCGCTCGCCGTGAAGCCGGCTCGGACCGCTGACGATCGCCCGGTGGGGATCGCACAGCGTGATCCGAGCGCCCATCGCGACCAGCTTGTCGACGAAGAAGAGGCGGTTCTCGAACATCTTCTCGAAGATCAGGATCTCCCCCTCAGCCTGGGTCGCCAGCGCCAGCGCGATCGAGGTGAGGTCGGCGGGGAAGGCGGGCCAGGGCCCGTCCTCGATCTTCGGGATCGCGTCGCCGAGGTCGGCTTCGACCTCGAGCCGCTGGCCCGGCGGCACCAGCACGTCGCGGCCCTCGATCTCCGAACGCAGGCCGAGGCGGCGGAACTGGCGGCGGACCATCGTCAGGTCGGCGGGCTCGACGTCGCGAATCCGCAGCTCCCCACCGGTAGCGGCAGCGAGGGCCATGAAGCTGCCGACCTCGATGTGGTCGGGTGAGATCGTGTGCTCGGTACCTCCGAGGCGATCGGCGCCGTTGACGATCATCACGTTGGAGCCGATGCCGTCGACCCTGGCGCCCATCTTGCTCAGCAGTCGCGCCAGGTCCTGGACGTGGGGCTCGGAGGCGGCGTTGGAGATCTCCGTCGCGCCAGGCGTCAGCGCCGCCGCCATCAGGGCGTTCTCGGTCCCCATCACCGAGGGCTCGTCCATGAAGATCTCGCAGGCGCAAAGGCCCCCTGGCGAGGTCAGCTCGATCCAGCGATCGCCGTCGATCCGGGCGCCGAGGTCCCTGAAAGCGTCGAGGTGAGCGTCGAGGCGGCGGCGGCCGATGAAATCGCCGCCCGGGGGCGGCATCCGCGCCTCGCCGAAGCGGGCCAGCAGCGGCCCGGCCAGCAGGAAGGATGCCCGGATCCGGCTCGAGAGCTCCTCGTCGACGCTGGTCTCGGTCACCCCGCTCGCGCAGAGCCGGACGCTGTTATCGCCGACCCAGGCCACCTCGACCCCGAGCCGCTCGAGCAGGGCGATCTGGGCTTCGGTGTCGCGAATCCGCGGCACCCGGTGCAGCAGCAACTCCTCCTCGGTCAGCAGGCAGGCGGCGAGGATCGGCAGCGCCGCGTTCTTGTTGCCGGCGACGGTGAGCTCTCCGCAGAGCGGAACGCCGCCTTCGATCACGAACTTCTCCATCGCGGCTAGGGTAACGAGCGCCATGGCGAGAGGTTGGAAGATCGCGATCGGGGTCGCGGCAGCGTTGATCGCGCTGCTCGCGATCAACACGCTGCTGGTCGACGACGAAACCGAGTCGGCCGAGGTGACCGTGCCCGGCGGCAGGATCCTCGACCTGCCGGGCGGCGAAATGCAGGTGGTCGACGGCGGCCCGCGCGCCGGCGACCCGATCGTCTTGATCCACTGCTTCACCTGCGGGATCGACTGGTGGGACGGGATGCGCCCAGCGCTCGAACGCCGCCACCGCGTCATCGCCGTCGACCTGCTCGGCCACGACGGCTCGGAGAAGCCGAGCGGCGGCTACTCGATCGAGGACCAGGCGGCGCTGGTCGCCCAGGCGCTGGAGCGGCTCGGTGTCCGCGACGCGGAGGTCGTCGGCCATTCCCTCGGCGGCCCGGTCTCGGTCGCGCTCGCCGAACGCTCGCCGGGCCTGGTCGACCGGTTGGTGCTGATCGACAGCATCCCCGACAGCTCCTACGGCGACGTCGGCTTCGTCGGCGAACTGCCGTTCAAGCCGGTTGTCGGCCAGCTGCTGTGGCGAATCAAGCCCGACTTCTCGATCCGCGACGGCCTCGGCGTCGCCTTCGCGCCCGGCTTCGACGTTCCCGACGCCTTCGTCGACGACGTCAAGCGGATGACCTACAGCGCCTACACCGGCTCGCACGACGCCTTCGACGACTACACCGGCGAAGAGCCCTTGCCCGAGCGCGCCGCCGCCACCGGCAAGCCGCTGCTGGCGATCATGGGCGCCGAGGAGCAGATCGCCAAGGACCCGCGCGAAGCGCTCGCCGCCTACCGGCGCGGCGACCCCGGCGCCGAGACGGAGTTAATCGCCGGCGCCGGCCACTCGCCGAACGTCGAGAAACCGGCGGTGATGGCAGCGCTCGTGCTCGGATTTGCTCCGAACCGCGCTTCTGGGGTCCGCAGCGCTGCCGGCGATCGGTAGCGCTGCGGCCTGCCGGATTCCGGAACCGGCCTCATCTCCCATTCCAGAGCCGTTTCCCGGTGCCCGTGCAACCGCCGTTGCAGTTTCCGCATGCCGTCCGGGGGCGGGCGTAACTTACGAACTCATGTTCGATTCAAAGACAACGCTCACCGGACGGCTAACCGACGCCGTCGACCTGCTGATCGACTTCGCCACGCTCGGCGAGTACGGGCTGGAGCCCGTTGGGAGAACTGCTCCGAGCTGCGAAACCCGCCGCCGTGCCGCCGCCCCCTCGGGGGCTTGCTCGCGGCGGCGGGCGGTCGATCGGCCCTTCGTCCTCCGTCCCTAGAGCCCATGCAACGACAAAGAGCCGCCCATACGGGCGGCTCCGAGTCGAACGAAGAACCGGCGGCGACCTACTCTCCCAGGGGGTTGCCCCCCAAGTACCATCGGCGCAGAGTGGCTTAACTGCTCTGTTCGGAATGGGAAGAGGTGTCTCCCACTCGCTATGCGCCACCGGAATTTTGCGAGACGACCGCCCCGGTGGAGCTTGAAAACCGCACAAAGCCTCAGGGTAAATAAATATCCGTCAAGCCCTCGACCCATTAGTACCGGTCGGCTGAGCGCATTGCTGCACTTGCACCGCCGGCCTATCAACCTGGTGGTCTACCAGGGGTCTTACTCCCTCAAGGGGATGGGAGAGCTCATCTCGAGGACGGCTTCCCGCTTAGATGCTTTCAGCGGTTATCCGTTCCGTGCGTAGCTAACCTGCAATGCCCTTGGCAGGACAACAGATACACCAGCGGCACGTTCATCCCGGTCCTCTCGTACTAGGGATGACTCCTCTCAACTCTCCAACGCCCACAGCAGATAGGGACCGAACTGTCTCACGACGTTCTGAACCCAGCTCGCGTACCGCTTTAATGGGCGAACAGCCCAACCCTTGGGACCTACTCCAGCCCCAGGATGCGACGAGCCGACATCGAGGTGCCAAACCGGTTCGTCGATGTGGACTCTTGGAACCGATAAGCCTGTTATCCCCGGAGTACCTTTTATCCGTTGAGCGACGGCGCTTCCACTTGCTACCGCCGGATCACTAAGCCCAACTTTCGTTCCTGCTCGACCCGTCGGTCTCGCAGTCAAGCTCCCTTATTGCCTTTACACTCTACGCACGATTTCCAACCGTGCTGAGGGAACCTTTGGGCGCCTCCGTTACTCTTTAGGAGGCGACCGCCCCAGTCAAACTGCCCACCTGACACTGTTCACCGCCCGGGTCACGGCACGGTGTTAGAAGCCCAGACTACCAAGGGTGGTATCTCAAGGGTGACTCCCCAGCGGCCAAAGCCACTGGTTCACAGTCTCCCACCTATCCTGAGCGAGATACCCCAGACTCCAATATCAAGTTGCAGTAAAGGTTCACGGGGTCTTTCCGTCTTGCTGCGGGTACTCGGCATCTTCACCGAGACTTTAATTTCACCGAGCCTCTCGTTGAGACAGCGTCCAACTCGTTACGCCATTCGTGCAGGTCGGAACTTACCCGACAAGGAATTTCGCTACCTTAGGACCGTTATAGTTACGGCCGCCGTTTACCGGGGCTTAGCTTCACTGCTTCGCGCCGAAGCGCTAACAAGTCCGCGTAACCTTCCGGCACCGGGCAGGCGTCAGCCCCTATACGTCGTCTTACGACTTAGCAGAGGCCTGTGTTTTTGGTAAACAGTCGGTTGGACCAATTCACTGCGGCCCCCTCGGGCTCCCTCCGTATGGAGTTCACCCTACCGGGGCGTCCCTTCTCCCGAAGTTACGGGACGATTTTGCCGAGTTCCTTAACGAGAGTTAGCTCGCTCACCTCAGTATGTTCTACTTGTCCACCTGTGTCGGTTATCGGTACGGGCACGCGAATCCTGCCTAGAGGCTTTTCTCGGAGGCATGGGATCGAGGACTTGCCGGCGGTCAAGCCAGCTGGCATCGCACCTCGCGTCAAAACGCCGCCGCGGATTTCCCTACGACGACTGGCTACGTGCTTGCCCCAGGACGACCATCGCCTGGGTTCCCTTACCCTTCCCCGTCCCCCCATCGGTCATAACGGAAACGACGTGGTACAGGAATATCAACCTGTTGGCCATCGGCTACGCCTTTCGGCCTCGCCTTAGGTCCCGACTAACCCTGAGCAGACGAACTTTACTCAGGAAACCTTGGACAATCGGTGGTGGGGAGTCTCACCCCACTTTCGTTACTCATGCCGGCATTCTCACTTCCAACCGCTCCACGGAGCCTTACGACGCCGCTTCACGCAGTTGGAACGCTCTCCTACCGCGTGCAGAACCCGCAGGCCTGCACACCCATAGCTTCGGAGGCTAGCTTGAGCCCCGTTGAATTATCCGCGCCCGAACACTTGACCAGTGAGCTGTTACGCACTCTTTCAAGGGTGGCTGCTTCTAAGCCAACCTCTTGGTTGTCTCTGCATTCGGACATCGTTTGCCACTTAGCTAGCACTTAGGGTCCTTAGCTGATGGTCTGGGTTGTTTCCCTCTCGCGTACGAAGTTTATCCCCCGCACACTGACTCCCGAGTTAACCGTAACGGTCTTCGGAGTTTGCCTGAAGTCGGTAACCTGGTAGGGCCCCTAATCCAAACAGTGCTCTACGGCCGCAACGCAATCACTCGAGGCTATACCTAAATATATTTCGGAGAGAACCAGATATCTCTGAGCTTGATTAGCCTTTCACTCCGATCCACAGGTCATCCGCCCAGTTTTCAACCTAGGTCGGTTCGGCCCTCCACGAGGTCTTACCCCCGCTTCAGCCTGCCCATGGATAGCTCGCTCAGTTTCGGGTCTACCGCCAGTGACTGTGTCGCCCTATTCAGACTCGCTTTCGCTACGGCTCCGCTCATCGCTTAACCTTGCCACTGACGAGTAACTCGCCGGCTCGTGATGCAAAAAGCACGCCGTCACACCCGAAGGTGCTCCGACCACTTGTAAGTCTACGGTTTCAGGTACTATTTCACTCCCCTTCAGGGGTGCTTTTCACCTTTCCCTCACGGTACTAGTTCACTATCGGTCACCAGGTAGTACTTAGCCTTGGAGGGTGGTCCCCCCAGGTTCAGACCACGTTTCACGGGTGTGGTCTTACTCAGGAACGTCAATCGACAGATCAGAATGCTTTCACCTACGGGACGATTGCCCTCTGTGGTGCGAGGTTCCACTCGCTTCGGCTAACACCTGATTTTGTAACTGCCGCCGAGCCAGGCACGGCTCGGGCATGACGCCCTACAACCCCCAACAAACAACGCGTGCCCGCTTACATCTGTCGGGTTTGGGCTGATCCCCTTTCGCTCGCCACTACTAAGGGAGTCTCGGTTGATTTCTATTCCTCGGGCTACTTAGATGTTTCAGTTCGCCCGGTTCCCTTCCAACGATTATGAATTCACCGCTGGATGACGCCGCATTACCGGCGCCGGGTTTTCCCATTCGGAAATCCGCGGGTCAATGGCTGTTCAGCGCCTCACCGCGGCTTATCGCAGCCGTCCACGTCCTTCATCGACTCCTGGTGCCAAGGCATCCACCGTAAACTCTTACTATCTTGACGGTGAGCGATCCACTCACATACAGTGTGTAGATCGTAAATTAAATACCCTCAGAATCCGCTTACGCGAATTCTGATTTTTGGCCTTGTGCAGTTTTCAAGGTCCACCGAGGCGCACCGCGGAGTCCTTCCGCGGTGGTCTCTCAAAACTGAGCAGCGTTCCCGCCCGGCATACAGCCAAGCGGGGAGCCCGGTCGACGTTCTAGAGAAATCTCCCTAGAAAGGAGGTGATCCAGCCGCAGCTTCCGCTACGGCTACCTTGTTACGACTTCACCCCAATCACGGGCCCCACCTTCGACGGCTCCCTCCTTGCGGTTAGGCCACCGGCTTCGGGTGTTGCTCGCTTTCGTGGTGTGACGGGCGGTGTGTACAAGGCCCGGGAACGTATTCACCGCGGCATTGCTGATCCGCGATTACTAGCAACTCCACCTTCATGGAGGCGAGTTTCAGCCTCCAATCCGAACCGAGGCGCACTTTATGGGATTTGCTCCACCTCACGGTATTGCTGCCCTTTGTATGCGCCAATGTAGCACGTGTGTAGCCCTGGACATAAGGGGCATGATGACTTGACGTCATCCCCACCTTCCTCCGGTTTGTCACCGGCAGTCTCCCATGAGTCCCCAACTAAATGATGGCAACATGGAACGGGGGTTGCGCTCGTTGCGGGACTTAACCCAACATCTCACGACACGAGCTGACGACAGCCATGCACCACCTGTGATGGTGTCCCGAAGGAAAACCGTGTTTCCACGGCGGTCACCAACATGTCAAGCCCAGGTAAGGTTCTTCGCGTTGCGTCGAATTAAACCACATGCTCCGCTGCTTGTGCGGGCCCCCGTCAATTCCTTTGAGTTTTAGCCTTGCGGCCGTACTCCCCAGGCGGGGCACTTAGTGCGTTAGCGACGGCACGGGAGGAGTCGACACCTCCCACACCTAGTGCCCATCGTTTACGGCGTGGACTACCAGGGTATCTAATCCTGTTCGCTCCCCACGCTTTCGCGCCTTAGTGTCAGTAACGTCCCAGCGAGCTGCCTTCGCTATTGGTGTTCCTCCTGATATCTGCGCATTCCACCGCTACACCAGGAATTCCACTCGCCTCTTCCGTACTCTAGCCTCACAGTATCCACCGGCTTTCAAAGGTTGAGCCTTTGACTTTCACAGCGGACTTATGAGGCCACCTACGCGCGCTTTACGCCCAATGATTCCGGACAACGCTTGCTCCCTACGTATTACCGCGGCTGCTGGCACGTAGTTAGCCGGAGCTTCTTCTGGAGGTACCGTCAATCCACACGGCTATTCACCGGTGAACCTTCGTCCCTCCTGAAAGGGGTTTACAACCCGAAGGCCGTCTTCCCCCACGCGGCGTTGCTGCGTCACGCTTTCGCGCATTGCGCAAGATTCCCCACTGCTGCCTCCCGTAGGAGTCTGGGCCGTGTCTCAGTCCCAGTGTGGCTGATCGTCCTCTCAGACCAGCTACCCATCGTTGCCTTGGTAGGCCTTGACCCCACCAACTAGCTAATGGGCCGCGGGCCCCTCCCAATGCGGAGGCCGAAGCTTCCTTTAGTACATAGGCTTATGCCTGTGCACCACATCCGGTATTAGCCCGAGTTTCCTCGGGTTGTCCCGGTCATCGGGGCAGGTTACCCACGTGTTACTCACCCGTTCGCGGCTTAGCCCCAGGGCAAGCCCTGGTTCGTCGCACCACTTGCATGTGTTAAGCACGCCGCCAGCGTTCGTCCTGAGCCAGGATCAAACTCTCCGTGAAAGGTACTTCTTACAGAGAGCTGTCATGCTTGGCTGGCCACCGGGTACACATACTCGGCGGCCGGCATGACGGGTAAATCAGACCATCCGGCACGCTGACGTGACCGGATGGATCGGGCTCAAACATTCCGCGGACCGATTGCTGGGTCCACGGAGTGCACGCTGCTCAGTTTTCAAAGACCGCTGCGCCTCAGCGGCGGGACTCGCCGCCCTTCGCGCAAGGGACTCCGCGAGGGAGCCCCAGAAGGACCGGGGAGTATAGCGCTCCGCCGCGTGTTTGCCTAGCCGGCGCGAGGCGGCGCTTAGCCACGGTCGCTGGGCGGGCCGGGGGCGCCGTCGACGAGCCGCAGGAAGCGGCGCTTGCCGACCTGCAGCACCTTGCCGACCAGTGCCTCGCGCGGCAGCTCCAACACGTCGGCGGCGACTGGCTCGCCGTCCAGCCTGACCCCGCCCTGCTTGATCAGGCGTCGCGCCTCGCTCGAGCTCTGGCCGAAACCTGCGCCGATCAGGTTGGGCAGCAGGATCTTGCCGGGCTCACTGCCACCGTAGGGCGCGACGCTCCACTCGTCGATCTGCTCCGGCACCCCGCCGTCGCGGATCACCCGGTTGAAGTGAGCCTCGGCCGCCTCCCCCGCGCCGGCGCCGTGGAAGCGGTCGACCAGGCGCCGGGCCAGCTCGCGCTTGGCCTCGTTCGCCGGCCCACTCGGCTGCTCGGCGCCAAGCAGCAGCCGGTAGTAGTCGGCCATCGCCGGGTCGGGGATGCTCATCAGCCGCCCGAACATCTCCTCCGGATCGTCGCTGACGCCGACGTAGTTGCCGAGCGACTTGCTCATCTTCTGGACGCCATCGATCCCGACCAGGATCGGCATCGTCACGATCGACTGCGGGGTCTGTCCGTAGGCACCCTGGATGTCGCGGCCGAACAGTAGGTTGAACTTCTGGTCGGTGCCCCCCAGCTCGACGTCGGCCTCGACCGCGACCGAGTCATAGCCCTGCAGCAGGGGATAGAGCAGCTCCAGCGCGGCGATCGGCTGACCGGCGCCGAGCCGCTTCTGGAAGTCGTCGCGCTCGAGCAGCCGCGCAACCGTGGTCTGGGCCAGCAGCCCAAGCAGCGCCTCGGGCTCCATCCGCAGCCACTCGCTGTTGCGACGCACCTCGGTCCGCTCGCGGTCCAGCAGCTTGAACGCCTGCTCCTGGTAGGTGGCGGCGTTGGCCTCGATCTCCTCCCCCGAGGGCAGCGGCCGGGCGCTGGAGCGCCCGCTCGGATCGCCGACCCGGGCGGTGAAATCGCCGACGATCAGCACCACCTGGTGTCCGGCGTCCTGGAACTCGCGCAGCTTCTCCAGCACCACCGTGTGGCCGAGGTGGATGTCGGCGGTGGTCGGGTCGATCCCCAGCTTCACCCGCAGCGGCCGGCCCCCGGCGAGCTGCTCGGCGAGCCGACCCTCCGGCAGCACGTCGACCGCGTTACGCGTCAGGTCCGCCATTTTGCGAATGCTAGACTGCCGCCTCCGCTCGGCGGGCTGATCCAGCCGTCGAGCTTCTCTCTTGATGGCCGTCCTAGGACTAAAGCGCCGGCGAAATGGCGGCGGCGAGATTCCGCCCGCCCCCCCGGCTCCTCCAACGGTGCCGACCGCGCCCTCCCCGCCCGCAAGGCGGAAACCCCGGCTGAAGAAGCTGCGGGTCCTCTTCGTCCTGCTCGGGTTGGGCGTCCTCGCCCTGGTCTCGATGATCTTCGGGATGATGGCCGCGGTTTCCCAGGACCTACCGGCGATCTACAACTTCGCCCAGTACAGGGCCTCGAAGAACAGCGAGGTCTTCGACGCCAACGGCGAACCGATCGGGACGCTGACCAGCGACCAGAACAAAATCCTGCTCAGCTCCGGGCAGATCTCGCCGAACGTCAAGAACGCGGTGATCTCGATCGAGGACTCGCGCTACTACGAACACAGCGGTGTCGACTTTCAGGGCATCGGCCGCGCCCTGGTCAAGGACATCCTCAGCCAGAGCGCCGCCCAGGGCGCCTCGACGATTACCGAGCAGTTCGTCAAGAACGCGCTCGAAGCCGAAGGCAGCCGCACGATCCTCGAGAAGTTCCGCGAGGCGGCGCTCGCCTACCGGCTCGAGCGCCACTGGAGCAAGGACAAGATCCTCACCGAGTACCTGAACACGATCTACTTCGGCGAGGGCGCCTACGGAATTGAGGCGGCCGCCCGCACCTACTTCGGCGACGCCCACCCGGGTTGCGGCACCCCAACCGAGCCCTGCGCTTCGGTGCTCGAGCCCTGGGAGGCGGCGACGCTGGCGGCGATCATCTCCTCGCCCTCCGCCTACGACCCGAAGATCTACCCCGAAAACGCGCTGATGCGCCGCAACCTGGTGCTGGAAAAGATGTACGAACAGGGCTACATCTCCGGGGAGCAGCTCGCCGAAGGGACCAAGCACGCGCTCCCCTCCCCCGGCGACATCGAACCGCCCAAGCTCGACTCCAAGGCGCCCTACTTCACCGCCTACCTGCGCCAGCAGCTGGTCGAACGCTACGGCGCCTCGAAAGCCTTCTTCGGCGGCCTCAAGGTCAAGTCGACGCTCGACCTGCGGCTGCAGGGGGCGGCCGAAGAAGCGGTCAGCTCCTACCTCGGCTACCTGCCGGCGACCGCCTCGGTGGTCGTGATCGACAACCGCAACGCCGGCATCAAGGCGATGGTCGGCGGCCCCGACTTCGACACCAAGCCCTTCAACCTGGCGACCCAGGGCCACCGTCAGCCCGGCTCCTCAATCAAGCCGTTCACCCTGATCACCGCCCTGGAAGAGGGGATCTCGCCGGAAACCGTCTACGAATCGGCGCCGCAGACCTTCTACTTCGGCAAGAACGGCAAGGAAGTCTTCGAAGTCAGCAACGACGAGGACTCCTATCTCGGCTCCTGCTCGATCATCTGCGCCACCACCTATTCGGACAACTCGATCTACGCCCAACTCGGGCTCGAAGGCCTGAAGGGCAAGACGGTCGCCGACCGCACCCGCTCGATCGCCTCGACGATCCACAAGGCCGGCTACGACGACCCGATCTCGACCAACCCGGCGATGGTGCTGGGCGGGCTGAAGGAGGGGGTCACCCCGGTCGGCTGGGCATACGCCTACAGCACGATCGGAAACGACGGCGACCGGGTCAGCGGCACGCTGGCGCCGCGACCCGGCGACAGCCCGGTCTCCTACACCCAGGTGACCGACAAGGACGGCCACACGATCAAGGGCGGCGACAACGACTCGACCCACGAACAGGTCTTCGACGAAGGCACGATCGAAGAAGCGAAGGGCATCCTCGAAACGGTCGTCTCCAGCGGCACCGGCACCCACGCCCAGATCGGCGCCGAAGGCCAGTGGGGCAAGACCGGGACGACCGAGAACAACGGCGACGCCTGGTTTTGCGGCGGCATCGGCGACGAAGTCACCGCCTGCGTCTGGGTCGGCTACCCGGACTCGACGACGCCGATGACCACCCTCTACAACGGCGGCCCGGTGATGGGCGGCACCTTCCCGGCCCTGATCTGGGCCAGTGTGATCTCCGCCTGGGAGGAAATCCAGGCCGAACACGCCGCCGACCGCAAGGCGCGCCAGGAAGGGCGCGAAGCGAGCGAAGAAGGGACCGAAGTCGAACCCTACGTTCCCTCCGAATCGTCGACTGAAAGCGAAGCGGCGCCCGAAGGCGAAGAAGCTGCGCCGGCGCCGGAAGTCGAAGCGGCGCCCGAAACCGAAGCCGCGCCGGAAGCGGCGCCGGAATCCGCTCCCGAAGCGGCGCCGGAATCCGGCGGTGGCGGTGGCGTCACCGCGGGCTGAGCGCCCTGCTCTCCCATCGCCGTCGGCCCGATCCCCAAGCTGGGCTCGCGGGCGATCTACATCCTCGGCGATCTCCTCGTCTGTGATGCCGGGGTGGGGACTTCCTCTTGCAAGCGGTCTTGAGCGGCCGGTTGCGCAACTGTGCGGGCAGAGGCTCTACGGGAGGGAACACGGTAGCCGCGGGGGCGTCGGTGGCGCCGATGCCGGGCGCACTCGTCGCCGGCGCCGCGGTGCTTTCGTCCTCTTCTTCTCCGGCTTCAGGCGGGTCGGCCTGCGACTGCGCCGTGAAGATCTGATCCGGGCCGTAGACGATCCGACCGTCATTGGTCGCGATAACACGGAAGTGGTAGGTCGCCCCGGGGACGAGCGTCGCTCCGATGCTCGACAGGTCGACGCTCACCCAGCGGTCGTCGTAGCCAGCCGGAATGCTTTCCGGTTCCGGCTCGACCAGCCCTTCCGGCAGGGGCTGGCCAAGGACGATAATCGCGCATTGTCCGGAACCGGGCAGCGGAAGCGGGCAGCCCATCTGGGTGTAGTCATAGGCCCCGTCGCCGTCGATCTGGAACTCGAACGAGGTAAAGCGACCACCCGGGTTGATTTCCGCGTTGAGCGTCGCGCTGTCTTCCGTCACTGCGGTCGCCCACTCGCGATTGATGCTCGGCTGGGCGTGGCCGGGAGGGGTTATAAACGTCTGCTCTTGGCCGTAGGCGAACCCACCGCTGCTCGCTGCAATGGCCCGGTAGTGGTAGAGGGTGCCGGGCTGCAGCGTCGCTCCGATGCTGGCGAGGTTGACGCTCACGGCCTGGCTCCCAGTTCCCGCAGCAAGGCTGGCTTCGGGCGGCTCCACCAGGCCTTGTGGCAGAGGATCGCCGGGGACGATCACCTGGGCACAGAAGATGCCGGGGGGATGGAGGGGGCAGCTATCGGTCTGAAAGAAGTTGAATTTACCGGTCGTATCGATCTGAAGCTTGTATTTCGTCAGTAGCCCGTGAGGATCAATCCTCGCGTTGAGGGTCGCGCCGCTCGCGGTGACGCTCGTCACCGACTCGCTTTCGATCGTCGGCGGCGCTGCGAGAGCCGCGCTTCCTTGTCCGCCAAAGAAAATCAATGCGGACCCGAGGGAGAGCGCAAGCTTCAGACCCCTCACTTGCAAATCGCCGCCCCTCCTCGTCCGGTTGCAACCGTGCAGACAAAACGCTACCAGCGTTTATCCCAACGATCAAGAACACTTAAGTATTTTGGCGGGCACCGGCGGGCGAGCGATCAAGGACGCGCCGCATCAGATCGCTCCCGGTCGTTTAGTGCATCTATAGCTGCACTTTTCGACCGGGTTTGAGTCGAGGGCTGCGGACGCCGGCCGCGACCGCGGGCTAAGGCCGCGGGCGCGAGACGAACAGGCTGGCGGCGGCGCAGAAGCGCCAGGGGCGCTCGATCGCCTTGGTGATCCCGATCCGCGGGCCGGTGACGACCTCCGGGGCCGGCCCGGCGGGCGCCAGCAGCAGGAACGGGGCGCAGGTCAGGTCGGCGCCGTTGTGCTCGAGGCCGACCCCCAGCGCCTCGGTCAGCTTGCCGGGCCCCGAGCAGAGCTCGGCGTCGGGGCGGCCGCCGCGCCTTTCCCGCATCCGCTCGATGCCGTCGGTCGGCTCGAGCGCCCGGATCAACACCGCCGCCGCCTCGCCGTCGGGCTCGGCGACGGCGTTGAGCAGGCTGTGGATCCCGTAGGAGAGGTAGACGTAGGCACGCCCGGGCGGGCCGAACAGGACCTCGGTGCGGTCGGTGAGGCCGACGTAAGCGTGGCAGGCCGGGTCGTCGCGCTCGTAGCTCTCGGTCTCGACGATGGTGCCGCCGACGCCGTCGAAGAAGAGCCGGCAGCCGACCAGCTCGCGAGCGACGACGTGGACCGAGCGGTCGAAGAAGTCTCGCTGAAGCCGGTGGGCCTCAGGCGTCCAAGCGGAGGACGCCTGAGGCCCACCGGCCGGGGGTGCGGGCACGGCGGTCAAGATCGCTCTTCGTGCACCCGCGCCCTGACCGCGGCCAGGGCCTCGCGGGCCTCGGCGAGCTGGGCCCCGAGCGGCACCGAGCCGGTGCCGCCAGCGATCCGCTTCGACTCCAGCCAGCTCGTCCGCTTCAACACCTCGTAGTAGGCGTCGTCGAGGTGCTCGGAGCGCTCGCGCAGCTCCTCCGGGGTCAGCTCGGAGAGCGAGCGGCCCCCCTCGACCACGTCGCGGACCAGGCCGCCGACGATGCCGTGGGCCTCACGGAAGGGGACGCCGCGGCGGACCAGGAGGTCGGCGACCTCGGTCGCGGCGAGCATCTCGTCGCCCGAGGCGGCCTCCAGCCGCTCGCGGTCGAACTCGATCCCGGCCAGCATCCCCGCGGTAGCGTCGAGGCAGAGCTCGACCGTGTCGATCGCGTCGAACAGCGGCTCCTTGTCCTCCTGCATGTCCTTGGCGTAGGTGAGCGGCAGCGCGTGCATCACCCCAAGCAGGGTCGCGTAGTTGGCCCCGACCCGCGGCGCCTTCGCCCGCAGCAGCTCGGCCGAGTCGGGGTTCACCTTCTGCGGCATGATGCTGGAGCCCGAGGAGAAGGACTCGTCGAGCTCGCAGAAGCCGAACTCGCTGCTCGACCAGATCACGAGCTCCGAGCCGAGGCGCGAGAGGTGCATCGCGCAGGCCGAGGCGGCGGCGAGGTAGTCGAGGACGAAATCGCGGTTGGAGGCGCCGTCGATCGAGTTGTGGCTGATGTGGGCGAAGCCGAGGTCGGCGGCGACCGCCTCGCGGTCGATCTCCCAGTTGACCCCGGCGAGGGCGCCGGAGCCGAGCGGCATCACGCCGGCGCTGTCGAGCGCGAACTGAAAGCGGAGGACGTCGCGGGCGAGCATCCAGAAGTAGGCGAGCAGGTGGTGGCCGAGGTAGACCGGCTGGGCGCGCTGCAGGTGGGTGTAGCCGGGCATCGGCCAGTCGCGGTGGGCCTCGGCGAGGCCGAGCAGCCGCTCCATCGCCGCGCCGCAGAGCTCGATCGCCCGCAGCGAGTGCGACTGGACGACCATCGCCACGTCGGTCGCGACCTGGTCGTTGCGCGAGCGCCCGGTGTGGAGCTTGCCAGCGAGCGGGCCGACCTCGTCGCCTAGCAGGCGCTCGATCGCCATGTGGATGTCCTCGTCGGCCGGGTCGAACTCGAAGCCGTGGGCGGCCATGCGCTCGCGCACCCGCCCCAGTCCGGCTTCGATCTCGGCCAGCTCGGCGTCGTCGAGGACGCCGATCCCACGCAGGCCGCGAGCGTGCGCCTGCGACTGGTCGATGTCGTAGGGCGCCAGCCGCCAGTCGAACTCGACCGAGCGATTGAGCTGCCAGAAGCGGGGATCGGGATCTTTGCGGAAGCGGGACATGGCGGGCGATTATTCCGGTCGGACCGCTCGGTCGAGTGCCGCGGCCAGCTCCTGACAGACGCGATCCACCTGCGCCTCGCCGATCGCCGGGAAGAACGGCAGCGCCAGCGAGCGGGCCGCGGCGGCTTCGGCGACCGGGAACTGGCCCTCGCGATAGCCGAGCTCGCGCAGGTGCGGGAAGAGGTGGATGCAGGGCAGATATGCCTTGGCGGCGATGCCGCGCTCGGCGAGGCGGGCGATCACGGCGTCGCGGTCGACCCCCTCGGCAAGGCGGGCCGGGTAGACGAACCAGCTGCGGCGCTCGGCGCCGCACCCGGCGATCGGCGCCTCGACGCCGTCGACCTCCGCCAGCCCCGCTGCATATAGCGCCGCCACCTCGGCCCGGCGCGCCAGCAGCGCGTCGAGCCGCTCGACCTGGGCGACTCCGAGCGCCGCGGCGAGGTCGGAGAGCCGGTAGTTGAAGCCGAGGCCCTCGTGTTCGAGCCAGCCCATATCGGCGGCGCGGCCCTGGTTACGCTCGCTGCGCAGGCGCGCCGCCGTGTCGGCGCCGTCGGGAACGATCATCCCGCCCTCGCCGGTGGTCATCTGCTTGTTGGCGTAGAAGGCGAAGGTGGCGAGGTTGCCGCGGGCGCCCACCCGCACGCCCTCCGAGTCGACCGCCCCGATCGCCTCGCAGGCGTCCTCGAGCAGGCCGAGGCCGTGCCGCGCGGCAAGCTCCTCCAGCTCCGGTATCGCCGCCGGGTAGCCGAAGATGTGGATCGGCAGCATCCCGCGCGTGCGCTCCCCGACCGCCGCCGCGGCCGCCCCCGGGTCGAGGTTGAGCGTCTCCGGGTCGACGTCGCAGAAGACCGGGCGGGCGCCCTCGTAGAGCAGGCAGTTGGCCGAGGCGACGAAGCTAAAGGGGCTGGTCAGGACCTCGTCGCCGGGCCCCCAGCCGAGCGCTCGCACGCCTAGGTGCAGCGCCGCCGTGCCGCTGGAGACGGCGACCGCGTCCTGCGCCCCGAGCCAGTCGGCGAGCGCGCGCTCAAAGCGCTCCCCCATCGGCCCCAGCGAGAGCCGGCCCGAGCGCAGCACCTGCAGCGCCAGCTCCTCCTCACGGGCGCCGAGCTTCCGGCTTCGCCAGGGGGATCTCCTCGGCGCTCACTGGAACGCGTACTCCAGCGAGTCGACCAGCGCCTCCCAGGAGGCCTCGATGATGTTCTCCGAGACGCCGATCGTCCCCCACTCGCGCCCGTCGGCGGCGGAGTCAAGGAGGACGCGGGTGACGGCGCCGGTGCCGTGGGCTTCGTCGAGGATCCGCACCTTGTAGTTGGTCAGCTCGATGTCGGCCAGGTGCGGGTAGCGGTCGGCGATCGCCCCGCGCAGGGCGCGGTCGAGCGCGTTTACGGGGCCGTTGCCCTCGGCGACCCGCAGGTAGCGCTCGCCGTCGACCTCGACCTTGATCGTCGCCTCGGTCTCGACCTCGGCGCCGGCCCGCTTCTCGGTGACGACCCGGAAGCTCTCCAGCCGGAACAGCGGCTTGTAGCTGCCCGCCTCGCGCCGCAGCAGCAGCTCGAAGGAGGCCGGCGCCGCCTCGTAGTGGTAGCCGGCGTGCTCGCGCTGCTTCAGCCGCTCGACCGCCCGCGCCGCCGCCTCGTCGTCGATCTCCAGCCCGGCCTGGGCCGCCTGCTCGCGGATCGTCGCCTTGCCCGACAGCTCCGAGGGCAGGACGTGGCGCTGGTTGCCGACCGCGGCCGGGTCGATGTGCTCGAAGGTACGGGTGTCGGCGGCGACGCCGGCGACGTGCATCCCGCCCTTGTGGGCGAAGGCGTTGCGGCCGACGTAGGGCGCGTCGGGGTTCGGGCTGACGTTGCAGAGCTCGTCGACGAAGTGGACCGTCTCGGCCAGCGCGGCCAACTGCGCGGGGCCGACCACCTCATAGCCCATCTTCAGCTGCAGCGCCGGCAGGATCGTCGTCAGGTTGGCGTTGCCGCAGCGCTCGCCGTAGCCGTTGACGGTGCCCTGGACCAGGCGGGCGCCTTCGCGCACCGCGGCGAGCGAGTTGGCGACGCCACAGCCGGCGTCGTCGTGGACGTGGATCCCGACCTCGACCCTCCCCCCCAGCTTCGCCACCATCTCGGCGGTCGCGGCGGCGACCTGGTCGGGCAGGCTGGAGCCGTTGGTGTCGCAGAGCGAGACGTCCTCGGCGCCGGCCTCGATCGCCGCCTCGAGGCAGGCGAGCGCGTAGCCGGCGTCGTCGCGGTAGCCGTCGAAGAAGTGCTCGGCGTCGTAGACGACACGCTTGCCCTGGGCGCGGCAGAAGCCGACCGAGTCGGCGATCATCGCCAGGTTCTCCTCGCGCGAGACCTTCGTCACCTTCTCCAGGTGCAGGCCCCAGGTCTTGCCGACCAGGGTGAGGACCGGGGCGAAGCTGCCGACCAGGGTCGCCAGCGCCGGGTCGTCCTCGGGCGCGGTGTCGCGGCGCCGGGTCATCCCGAAGGCGCAGATCGTCGCCTGCTCCAGCTCCAGCTCGGCCAGCTGCTCGAACAGCTCGACCTCCTTCGGGTTGGAGCTGGGAAAGCCGGCCTCGATCATCTGCACGCCGAGCTTGTCGAGGGCGAGGACGACGCGCGCCTTCTCGGAGGCCGAGAGCGACATCCCCTCGCCCTGCATGCCGTCGCGCAAGGTCGTGTCGTAGAGCTTCACCTGTTCCATCGCTGCTGCCTTTCGAGTCGGAAGATCGGGAAGTGGGCCATGGGGCCCGCCTGCGCGGCAGCGCCGCGCCAGCCGCTAGGCGGCTGCGGTAATTCGCCCGATTGACTCGATGAGACGGCGCATCAGGAGCCCACCTTACTCGCCGCGTCGGCCTCGGCCGGGACCTCGACGAAGTCGAGCCACTCGAGGTACTCCTCGGCGCGGCCGTAGAGCGCGTCCTGGAATTTGCCCTGGATGTGGCGGCTGATCTCGCCCGGCTCGCCGAGCGGGTGGTCGTCGATCTCGCGCACCGGCACCAGCTCGGCAGCGGTGCCGGTGAGGAAGACCTCCTCGGCGATGTAGAGCTCGGAGCGGGCGATGTCGCGCTCGACCACCGCGTAGCCGAGGTCGCGGGCGATCTGGATCACCGACTTGCGGTTGACCCCGTCGAGGATCGCGGCGACGTGCGGCGGGGTGACGATCTGCCCGTCGCGGACGACGAAGATGTTCTCGCCCGACCCCTCGCAGACGAAGCCGCGCTCGTCGAGCAGGATCGCCTCCTCGTAGCCGGCGTTCTGGGACTCGGTCTTGGCGAGGATCGAGTTGAGGTACTGGCCGGAGGCCTTGGCGTGCGGGATCAGGCCGGCGGCGCTGATCCGGCGCCAGCTCGAGACCTTGGCGCGGATGCCATTGCGCTGCCCCTCCTCGCCGAGGTAGGCGCCCCAGGGGAAGGCGGCGACGATCACGTCGATCGGGGCGTCGGTCGCGTAGAGGCCGAGGTTGCCGTAGCCGCGGAAGGCGAGTGGGCGGATGTAGCAGGAGCCGAGCCCGTTGCGGCGGATCAACTCGTGCGTCGCCGTCCGGATCTCCTCCGCCGAGTAGGGGAGCTTCAGGTAGTAGAGCTCGGCCGACTTGGCGAGCCGGTCGAGATGGTCGCGGTGACGGAAGACCGCCGGGCCACGCTCGGTCTCATAACAGCGGATCCCCTCGAACACGCCGGTCCCGTAGTGCAGACCGTGGCTGAGCACGTGCACCTGGGCGTCCTCCCAGCGCACGAACTCCCCGTTCTGCCAAATCAAATCGACCGGATCCATGTTGCAGAAGTATGCCCGATCAAACGAAGGGCTTCACCCCCCAGGCCACGAATCACGGCTGAAACGCGAGACAAGGAGGCGCATTCCATGCATTCGAGCTTTCGCCCGAAGCTGACCTACTCGAACGTGATCGCGACGATCGCGCTGTTCATCGCCCTCGGCGGCGCCGCGGTCGCCGCCGGGCTGCCGAAACGCAGCGTCGGCCCCAAGCAACTGAAGCGCGGCGCCGTGACGGCCAAGGCGATCCGCAAGGCGGCGGTGACCAGCGGCAAGCTGGCGCCGAAGTCGGTGATCGCCGGCAAGCTCGGCCCCAACGCCGTCCTGCCCGGCAACATCGGCAACGGCGCGATCACCAGCGCCAAGATCGGCGCCGGCGCGGTGATCGCCAGCTCGATCAAGAACGGCGTCGTCACCACCAACAAGCTCGCCAACGAAGCGGTGACCGCGGCGAAGCTTGGCAAAGGCTCGGTCACCCTCTCGAAGCTGGCCGACGAAGTGGCGCCGCTGCTGGGGACCCTGAAAAGCGGCCAGACGCTGCGCGGGGTGTTCGACGTCGGAGGAACGGCCGACGACAAAGTCGCCGCCGCGACGGCTCGCTCGGCGGTCAGCTTCCAGTTCCCGCTGGTCAACCCGCCGACCGTGAACGTGCTGAAGAAAGGCGAAACGAGCGCCAACTGCTCCGGCCTCGGCGGGGGTGCGACGCCGGCCGCAACGGGCGGCAATCTCTGCATCTACGTCACCGAAAGCGCCAACCTCGACGAAACGACGCCGCTGGCGGCGGAGGCCAACAACCGCCTCGGCTTCGGCCTCCTCGCCAAAGCCGAAGAAGCCGAAGAGGCCTTCTTCGCCTACGGCCAGTGGGCGGTGACGGCGCCGTAGCGGCCTAGAGGAGCGCCTCGAGGACCGCGTCGGTCATCTCGGCGGTCCCGACCTCGACCTCGGCGGGGACGTCTGGCATCGGAGGAGTCGCCAGCGTCCCCGCGGCGAGGTCCGGGGTCCGCAGGCCCCGTTCGAGGACGGCGTCGACGGCAGCCTCGATCCGGCCGGCCTCGTCCGGGCGGTCGAGCCCGTGCCGCAGCAGCATCGCCACCGAGAGAAAGGTCGCCAGCGGGTTGGCGATCCCCTTGCCGGCGATGTCCGGTGCGGAGCCGTGCACGGGCTCGAATAGACCCGGCGCGCCGGCCACACCGAGGCTGGCCGAGGGCAACATTCCCAGCGAGCCGGTCAGCATCGCCGCCTCATCGCTGAGGATGTCGCCGAACAGGTTCTCGGTGACGATCACGTCGAAGTCGGCCGGCCGCGAGACGAGCTGCATCGCCGCGTTGTCGACCAGCAGGTGGTCGAGCTCGACGTCGTCGTAATCGGGGGCGATGCGGTCGACGACCTCGCGCCAGAGCCGCGAGGTCTCCAAGACGTTGGCCTTGTCGACCGAGGTGACGCGAGGCCGCCGACCGGAGCTCTCGGCGCGGCGCCGCGCGGCCTCGAAGGCGGTGCGGGCGATCCGCTCGATTTCGGCGGCGTTGTACTCGCAGGTGTCGTGGGCCGCGTCGCCCTCGCGGCCGCTGGCGCCGAAGTAGATGCCGCCGGTCAGCTCGCGGACGACCAGCAGGTCGGTGCCGGCGATCCGCTCCTCTCGCAGCGGGCTGGCGCCGACCAGGGCCGGGCTCGGCCGCACCGGGCGCAGGTTGGCGTAGAGGCCCATCCCCTTGCGCAGGCCCAGCAGCCCCTGCTCGGGGCGCGGCGCGTCGGGGTCGGTCGTGTCCCATTTGGGGCCGCCGACGGCGCCGAGCAGGACCGCGTCGGCAGCCCGGCAGGCGTTCAGCACCTCGTCGGTGAGGGCGGTGCCGTGGGCGTCGATCGAGGCGCCGCCGAGCAACCGCTCGTCGTAGGAGAACGACCCCAGCGAGTCGAGCAGGCGCCGCGCCGCGGCGACGATCTCGGGCCCGATCCCGTCGCCCGGAAGGACGACTATGCGCGGTGGCTCGCTCACGAGGAGGACACTCTACGCGCCGCACGGGCCCGCACGACGGGACGCCGGGCGGCCGGGGCGCGGATCGGGCCCCGCGCGGCCACCCGAGGCCTTCAGGCGGCGACGGCCTCGATGTTGAGGCGGACGTAGTCGAGCACGAGCGGCTGCTCGGACTCCGCCAGGATCGCTTCCGCGAAGGGTCGCCGCTGCTCGCCAGGGAGCTGCGCCAGCAGCGGCCCGAGGGTGACGGTGGAGGTGAAGGCGAGCGGGTCCGGCGGCTGCACCGGCTTCGGCTCGAGCCAGCAGCGGGCCTCGGCGAAACCGGCGGCGCGCAGTCGCGATTCGGTTTGCTCGGGCCCGGCGAAGTTCCAGAGTCCTGACGCCTGGCTGAAATGGGGTGCGAACTCCGGCCGCGCCGCCACGGTCGCGATCGCCTTCGCGTGCTCGGCGACGTTGCCCTCTCCCCCGCACTGGGCGACGAGGCGGCCGCCGCAACGCAGCGCGGCACGCAGACGTTCGAAGAGGCGGTCATGGTCGAGGATCCAGTGGAAGGTCGCGGTCGAGAAGACCAGGTCGACCGGCTCCCCGAGCTTGAGCTCGGAGAGATCCGCGACCAGGTAGGAGGCGCGGTCGCCCAGCCGTTCGCGCGCCTTGGCGATCATCGCCTCGGAGCCGTCGACCGCGATCAGTCGCCCTGCCGGCAGGCGATCGACCAGCTCGGCGGTGACGCGGCCGGAACCGCAGCCGGCGTCGAGCACCGCCTCGTCGCCGCGCAGCTCGAGGCGCTCGAGCACCTCCATTCCCCAGCTGAACTGGGGATCGGAGACGGCGTCGTAGGTCTCGGCGTCCCACTCGCGGGCGCTGCTGTTCATCGGCCCGGCGCGACCGGTCGCGCCGGCCTCGCTCCGGTCGGCGCTCACAGCGCCGTCGTCACCGGGCCGCGCTCGGCGCCGCCGCCCGCCTCGAAGGTGTCGATCGCCGCCGCGTTCTCGAGCGTGATGCCGATGTCGTCGAGCCCGTTCAGCAGCCGGTGCTTGACGTCGGGCTCGACCGCGAACTCGAAGACGCCGGCGGCGCAGGTGACGGTCTCATCGTCGACGTCGATCCGCGCCTCCCCCGCCGCGGCGACGGCGCGGCAGTGCTCCTCGTCGAGGATCGCCGGCAGCAGCCCGATCTTGGTGCAGTTGGAGTAGAAGATGTCGGCGAAGGAGGGGGCGACGATCGCCTCGAAGCCGAAGTCCTCCAGCGCCCAGGGAGCGTGCTCGCGCGAGGAGCCGCAGCCGAAGTTGCGCCCGGCGACGAGGATCGGGTTCGGCTCCAGCTCGATCTCGCCGTCGCGGATCCAGTCGTAGAAGAGGAACTCGCCGAAGCCGGTCCGCTCGACCCGCTTGAGGAACTGCTTGGGGATGATCTGGTCGGTGTCGACGTCGGCGCGGTCCAGCACCGACACCTTGCCCTCGATCACGTCGATCGGCCTCATCTTCAGCTCCAATCCCTGATGTCGACGAAGTGGCCCTCGACCGCCGCCGCGGCGGCCATCCTCGGGCTGACCAGGTGGGTGCGCCCACCCTTGCCCTGCCGCCCCTCGAAGTTGCGGTTCGAGGTCGAGGCGCAGCGCTCGCCCTCCATCAGGATGTCCGGGTTCATGCCGAGGCACATCGAGCAACCCGCCTCGCGCCATTCGAAGCCGGCGGAGCGGAAGACCTCATCCAGGCCCTCGGCTTCGGCGCTCGCCTTTACCTGCTGGGAGCCGGGGACGACCATCCCGTGCACCGAGCTGGCGATCCTGCGGCCGTCGACGATCTCCGCCGCCTCGCGCAGGTCCTCGATTCGCGAGTTGGTGCAGGAGCCGATGAAGACCCGTTCGGGGGCGACCTCGGTCATCGGCGTGCCCGCCTCCAGGCCCATGTAGGCGAGTGCGCGTTCGGCCGCTTCGCGGTCGGCGGGCGAGTCCATCGCCGCCGGGTCGGGGACGCTGTCGGTGACCTCGACGACCATCCCCGGGTTGGTCCCCCAGGTGACCATCGGCGAGATGTCGCCGGCGTCGACCTCGACCTCGACGTCGAAGCTCGCACCCTCATCGGTGGGGAGCGCGCGCCAGCGCTCGACGGCGGCGTCGAAGTCGGCTGGGGCCGCGGTCTTGCCGCGGACCCACTCGAAGGTGGTCTCGTCGGGAGCGATCATGCCGGCGCGACCACCGCCCTCGATCGTCATGTTGCAGATCGTCATCCGGCCCGGCATCGAGAGCGACTCGATCGCCGGCCCCGCGTACTCGACCGCGTGGCCGACCATGCCGCCGGTGCCGAGGCGGCCGATCGTCGCCAGGATCAGGTCCTTCGGGGTGACGCCGGAGCCGAGCTCGCCGCCGTAGGAGATCCGCATCGTCTTCGGCCGCTTCTGGACCAGGCACTGGGTCGCCAACACGTGCTCGACCTCGGAGGTGCCGATGCCGAAGGCCAGGGCACCGAAAGCGCCGTGGGTGGAGGTGTGGCTGTCGCCGCAGACGATCGTCATCCCCGGCTGGGTGACGCCCAGCTCCGGGCCGATCACGTGGACGATCCCCTGCCGGTCCGATCCCAGCGAATAGAGCGGGATGCCGAACTCCTCGCAGTTGCGCTCCAGAGTTTCGACCTGGACCCGGGAGAGCTCGTCGGCGATCAGCCGCGCGGCCATGGTGCCGTCGGTGGGTACGTTGTGGTCGGCGGTGGCGAGGGTCTTGTCGGCCCGGCGGATCGGGCGGCCCGCCAGCCGCAGCCCGTCGAAGGCCTGCGGCGAGGTCACCTCGTGGACCAGATGCAGGTCGATGTAGATCAGGTCGCCGGAGACCTCGTGCGCCTCCCAGATCTTGTCGAACATCGTTTGCGGCATCGTTCAGCCCCTCCTCAGCCCGGCGGCGATCACGGCGAGGAACTCGGTCGGCTCCTCGCCCTCGTTCTCGAAGTGGTGCGGCAGATCGGCGTCGAAGGTGACGCTGTCGCCGCTGCAAAGGTCGTGGCGGGCGCCCTCGGCGAAGAGCGCCAGGCGGCCGCTGAGAACGACCGCCGTCTCGCGGCTGCCCGGCTCGTGCATCGGCGGGTCGTTGGGGCCGCCGGTGGCGGCGCCCGGCTTCAGCGTGTGCAGCGAGACGTCGGCGCGCTGGCCCGGCAGCGGCGGCGTTAGCTCCTCGACGGTGTGGCCGTCGCGGCGCCGGCGGCGGCGCGAGTCGGCGCGGATGACGACCACGTGGCCGCCCTCGTCCAACCGCAGCAGCTGCGAGAGCGTCAGCTCCAGCCCGGCGGCGATCTTCGTCGCGACGGCCAGCGTCGGGCTGGTCTCGCCGCGCTCAACCTGGGAGAGCATCGGCGCGCTCACCCCGGACCGCTCGGCCAGGTCGCGCAGGGACAACCCCATCGCGTCGCGCAGAGCTTTGATGCGCGGCCCGACAGCGGTCGAAGCGGCGCCGTTGGTGGTATCGACGGGGTCGGGCTGAGTGGCGGTGCTCATGGGGTGTACGTTATCACGAACGATTGTATATCGAATGGCCATCGCCCAGGAGCACCCCTAGATCGGAGGCGATCGCCTCCGGTTCTTCGTCGAGCTGCTCCGGCGCGATACGCGTCACCCCATAGCCCGCCACCCGCAGGACGCGATCCCGCGCTCGGTCCTCGCGGAACGCGATTCGAGTGCCATGCGCGGCGAAGCCATCGAGTTCGACCACGGCCTTCGAGTGTGGCCAGAAGCAGTCCACTTCGAACCACCTCCCTCCTGCTTCGATCTGGGCGTTGAGCTGTCGGGGGCGCGGGAGCCCGTGCCGGTCGAGGAAAGGCAGGAAGACCTCCTCGAGCCAGCTGCGCGTCCGTCCGACGGTTTCGCGACGGCCGGACAGGCACTCGCGGATCGCTCGGGCGCCACCGCGCCTTGGGTACCGCTCGAGCAGGTGAGGGAGGGAGAGGCGGTCGTGCAGCTGCAGGTATTCCGACTGGCGCAGCGCAGCCTCAGCGACCCGTGGCGGCTCGTTGGCGGCGAGGTCGAAGATCGTGCGCGGCACGGTCGTCACCGGAATCCCGTCATGCTCCGTCATCTCATCGTCGGGCAGGACCGAGAAGTGCCTCCGAATCGCGCCATGAGATCTGGACTTGCTGGGCGAGGTCACGTGGATTCGGCTCCCGCTGCCAGCTCGAATCCCCCAAAGCTCAGCGGCGGAGCGATGGCTGAGCACGGCGCCAGGGCCGCAGAACAGCGCCGCGGCCATCCAGCGGGCCTGACGCGAAAGAGCTCGGTGGCCAACCGCGTATACGCCGGGGTGCAAGCGGTGGAGCCGACCCGAATTAAAGCGCACTTCGATCGCCTCCTCTCCCACCCCGATCGCCAGCAGCTGTCGCCGCGCCACCACCCCATGCTGTTCCTCCGCGAGCTCCGCAATCACCTCATCGAGAGCACGCGTCTGCTCTGACCCGTCCATAACACGGGTAAGCGCAGACGCGTGGGATTTCGCCCCCCAATGGGGCTATACCTACGGGCCGGGGGTGCGCTCTGCCGCGGCTTCGGCGGTGGCCGCCTCGGCCTCGCGGGTGGCGGCGCCTTCGAGGGCGTTGGACAGGGCCCGCACGTAGGCGCGGGCCGAGGCCTCGAGGATGTCGGTCGCCACACCCTGGCCGGTCGCCAGGCGGCCGGCCAGGCGCAGCATCACCGTCACCTCGCCGAGGGCATCCTCCCCCCCGGTCACCGCCTCAACCGTGTACTGGCGCAGCTCGCACTCGGTCTCGGTCGCCCCTTGGATCGCCCGGAAGATCGCGTCGACCGGACCGTCGCCGCTCGACTCGCCGACCGCCTCCTCACCGGAGGGCAGCGTCACCGCCACCCGGGCCAGCGGCTCGCGCCGGGACCCAGCCTCGACCTCGAACCAGGCCAGCTCGTGGGCGTCGGAGCGCTCGCGCATCTCGTCGGAGACGATCGCCTCGAGGTCAAGCGCGGTCACCTGCTTCTTGCGATCGGCAACCTCCTTGAACGCCTTGAAGGCGGCGTTGAGGGCATTGCCCTCGACCTGGAAGCCCAGCTGCTCCAGGGCGTCGCGCAGCGCGTGGCGGCCGGAGTGCTTGCCGAGGACGATCGAGTTCGACTCCAGGCCGACCTCAGTCGCGTCCATGATCTCGTAGGTGCTGCGCTCCTTCAGCACGCCGTCCTGGTGGATGCCGGACTCGTGGGCGAAGGCGTTGCGACCGACGATCGCCTTGTTGGGCTGGATCGCATAGCCGGTCAGGCGCGAGACCATGCGGCTGGTCCGGGCGATCTCGCGCGAGTTGATCCCGGTCGTTAGCCCGTGGACGTCCTCGCGCACCCGGACCAGCATCGCGATCTCCTCCAGCGAGCAGTTGCCCGCTCGCTCGCCGATCCCGTTGACGGCGCACTCGACCTGGCGCGCGCCCGCCAGCACCCCGGCGTAGGAGTTCGCCACCGCCAGACCCAGGTCGTCGTGGCAGTGGACCGACATCTCGACCCCGCGCAGCGCCGGCACCAGCTCGTACAGGCGCCGGAAGTAATCCGCGTACTCCTCCGGAGTGGTGTAGCCGACGGTGTCAGGGATGTTGACGACGCTCGCCCCCTCCTCGACCGCGATCGCGCAGACTTCGGCGGTGAACTCGATCTCGGCCCGGGTCGCGTCCATCGGTGAGAACTCGACGTCCTCGCAGTAGGACCGCGCCAGGGTAACGGCCGCCCGGGCCTGACCCTTGACGTCCTCGCGGTCGGTCTGCAGCTGGTGCTCGATGTGGATGTCGGAGGTGGAGATGAAGGTGTGGATACGCGGCCGCCCGGCGTCGCGCACCGCCCCCCAGGCGGCGTCGATGTCGGCCTTGTGGGTGCGGGCGAGGCCGCATATCACCGGCCCCTCGACCCGGCGCGAGATCTCCTGCACCGCCTCGAAATCACCGGGCGAGGTGATCGGGAAGCCGGCCTCGATCACGTCTACCCCCAGCCGCGCCAGTTGCTGGGCGATCTCGACCTTCTCGGCGGTGTTGAGCGAGATCCCGGGCGATTGCTCGCCGTCTCGCAAGGTGGTGTCGAATATGTGGACGCGGTTGGCGTCAGTTGCTGGTCCCATCGGACCTCTCCTTCTCTACTTGAATCGAATGGCCTCTGTCTCTCGCGGCTATCGCGCCGCCCAGCGCTATTCCCCCCGAGGGGGGAGGAGAAGGAGAAGCGCGAGGCTGTCGAGCCGGCGGACCATTCGAGGCCAGCTTAGCGCAGTGCCGCGGACCCTTCAGGAATGCGTCGATTCCGTCGCGCGGTCGCGTAGGCTGCGCCGCATCGAGGCTCCCCGACGGCGCACCAATTGGCTCGCCCTCTCCGCGATGGGCGTCGCGGTGGTGGTGATCGCCAACGACTTCTCGGCGATCAACGTCGCCCTGCCGACGATGGAGAAGGACTTCGACACCAACATCAACACGATCCAGTGGGTGGTCAACGCCTACGCGCTGACCTTCGGGGTGATGATCGTCACCGGCGGTCGCCTCGCCGACATGTTCGGACGCCGCAACGCCTTCTTCCTCGGCACCGCGATCTTCGCTTCGATGTCGGCGCTCGGCGGCGCCGCCCAGACGGAGACCTGGCTGATCGCCAGCCGCACCCTGATGGGGATCGGCGGGGCGCTGATGTGGCCGGCGATCCTCGGCATGACCTTCGCGATCCTGCCGGAAGAGAAAGCGGGCCTGGCCGGCGGGATCATCCTCGGCGCCGCCGGCCTCGGCAACGCCATCGGACCGCTGATCGGCGGCGTCCTCACCGACGCCCTCAGCTGGCGCTGGATCTTCTTCCTCAACGTCCCGGTCTCGATCTTCGCGGTGCTCGTCACCTACGTGCTGGTCCACGTCAAGGAGCCGGAGACGAGCGAGCGGCGGATCGACTACGCCGGGATTGGCGACGCTCTCGATCGGGCTGGTCTCGCTGCTGGTCGCGCTCGACCAGGTCGACGACTGGGGCTGGAGCGACCCGCGGGTGCTCGGCCTGCTCGCCCTCGCCGTGGTCCTGATCCTCGCCTTCGTCCCGATCGAGCGCCGCGCCGGGGCCCACGCCCTGGTGCCGCGCGAGGTGATGCGCAACCGCAGCTTCACCGCCTCCTGCGTGGCGATCCTCTTCATGTCGGCGACCTTCTTCGCCTCGCTGCTCTATCTGCCGCAGTTCATGGAGAACCAGTTCGGCTACTCGCCGCTGGAAGTCGGGAGTCGGGATCCTGCCCTTCCTCGGCGTCTTCGCCCTCGTCTCCTTCCTCGCCGGGCCGCTCTACAACCGGCTCGGCGCCAAGCCGCTGGCGGTCTTCGGCGCCGCCTGCATCACCCTCGCCCCGTTCCTCTTCTCCCAGGTCGACGCCGGCTCCAGCTACGGCTCGCTGGTCGCCGGGATGGTCGTGCTCGGAATCGGGATCGGCAGCTTCTACCCGACCGCGACCACCGCCGGCGTCACCTCGGTCGACGAATCGCAGACCAGCCTCGCCGGCGGCATCGTCTACATGTTCCAGATCGCCGGCGGCTCGATCGGCCTGGGGCTGACGACGACCGTCTTCTCGGCGGCGATCCCGCCCTTCGTCGACGGCGTCCAGGCCGGCTTCCGGCTCGACGCCTCCCTCTCGCTGGTCGGCCTCTGATCGTCTCGCTGCTGTTCGTCGGCGGAAGCCTGTTCGCGCCGCCGCGAGCCCGAGGGGGCTGACCGCAGCAGCTACTGGACGAGCTGATTGCGGCCGGCCTGGCCGTGCAGCGCGTCAGTGCCGGGGCCACCCCGCAGCAGGTCGTCGCCGCCGCCGCCGAACAGGAGGTCGTCTCCGGCGCCTCCGAACAGCGAGTCGTTACCGCCGCGGCCGCTGAGGATGTCGTCGCTCGGAGCCGCCGATCAGCTTGTCGGCGCCGCCGCCGCCGGAGAGCCGGTCGTTGCCGGGGCCGCCCCGCAAAGTCGCCGCAATCCGTATGCGCGGGTCGACCGAGACGACGTCGTCGCCGGCGCCAGCGTTGACTTCGAAGCCGCCGATCGGCGCCGCTTCGCAGAGCAGCTGGGTTTCCCGTTCTTCGGGGTGCCAGCAGACTTCGCCGCCGACTTCGAGCGGCGCAATCGAGTCGATCACGTAGGTGCGGCCGTCGGAGCTGAGCCCGATCGAGATCCGGTTCTCTTCCGAACCGCCGGCGAGCAGTAGGGTCAGCGACGGGGGCGAGGCATGAGCGGACGCCGACGGCCAATGCCGCCAGCACCGCTGACGATCAAAATCACCCTCTTCATCGCAAAGATCCCCGGCCCCGGCGAGCCCGGGCCCTACTTAGGGAACAACACGACCTTGCCGACGTTGCGGCGCTCGGCGATGAATCGGTGCGCCTCGCCGGCGCGCTCGAAGGGGAACGCCTCGGCGACGACCGGCTCCAGCTGGCCGGCCTCGAGGTCGGCCATCAGCGGCTCGGTGACACGATCGAGGTCGCCCTCGCGTTCCCACCAGCTCAGCATGTTGAGCCCGAACACGCCTTTGTTCTCGTTCATCATCGATCAGGCTCTTCCACCAGGGCATCGTCGCCAGCGGCATCTTCGCCAGGCTCTTCAGCGTCGCCGGGATGTTGCGGACGCCGTCGTTGGAGTTCTCCGAGAGGCCGTACATGACCAGCCGCCCACCGGAGCGCAGCAGCCGGTAGTCCTTGCGGAACGAGGTCGGGCCCGAGCGCGTCGATGATCAGGTCGACCCCCTCGCCGCCAGTGATCCGCATCACCTCGGCCTCGAAGTCCTGGTTGCGGTAGTCGATCGGGTGGGCGACGCCCTGGGCGCGGATCGCCTCGTGCTTGGCGGGCGAGGCGGTGCCGAAGATCTCGGCGCCGGCGTTGCGGGCGATCTGGGTGGCGGAGATGCCGACGCCGCCGGCGGCGGCGTGGATCAGCACCCGGTCGCCCTCGCGCAGGCCGCCCATCAGGATCAGCGCCGCGTAGGCGGTGCCGTAGTTGACCGGGAAGGCGGCGCCCTGCTCGAAGCTGAGCCGCTCGGGAAGCGGCAGCGCCTGCTCGGCTGGAACGGTGACCAGCTCGGCCTGGCCGCCGAAGCGGGTTCCGGCGAAGACCCGGTCGCCGACGGCGAAGTCGTCCACCCCCTCGCCGACCGCTCTCGACCTCGCCCGCGACCTCGTAGCCGAGCACGCAGGGAGTCTTCGGGGCGTCCGGGTAGAGGCCGACCCGGGCCATCGTGTCGGCGAAGTTGATTCCGGCGGCGCGCACGGCGATCCGAATCTCGCCGCGGCCCACGGCAGGGTCGGGCCGCTCCTGGACCTGGAGAACCTCGGGACCGCCGGTCCCGGTCAGCACCACCGCCCGCATGGAGGAGCAGACCGTCTAGAGGTCCACCGAGCGGCCGACGGAGAAGCCGTCGAGTCCGAGGATCTTCTCGATCGTCTCGCCGCGCACCGGCGCGTCGGTGGTCAGCGCCATCACCGCCTTCTCGCCGTCCGTGCTCGGCGCCGACCGCGGCGGAGACGATGTTGACGCCCTCCTCGCCGAACATCGTCCCGACCCGGCCGATCATCCCCGGCTGGTCGGCGTAGCGGAAGACCGAGATGTGCTCGGCGAAGGGCAGGTAGAAGCCCTCGCCCCAGACCGAGACCAGGTAGGGCTCGTTGCGGGGGCCGACGCTGGTGCCGGCGACCTCGACCTCGCGCTCGCCGGAGCCGACCCGGACGGTGACCAGCTCGGTGAAGTCCTCGGCGCTGGCGTCCTTGGTCTCGACCAGCTCGATCCCGCGCTCCTCGGCCATCTGCGGCGCGTTGACCAGGTTGACCGGCTCCTCGGTGTGGCCGGAGAGGATGCCGACCAGCACGGCGATCCCGAGCAGGCGGGTGTCGTGGGAGGCGATGCGGCCGCGGAACTCGGCGGTGACGCGGTCGATCGAGCCGTCGCCGAGGCCCTGCGCGAGCCGGCCGAGCTTTTCGCAGAGCGGTACGAACGGGCGCCAGCGCCTCCATCGCCTCCGGCCGCACGGCGGCGATGTTGACCGCGTTGGTGACGACGCCGCCGCTCAGCGCCGCGGTCACCTGCTCGGCGGTGACGACCCCGGCGCGGTCCTGCGCCTCGGCGGTCGAGGCGCCGAGGTGCGGGGTGACGACGACGTCGCCGCGGGCGAAGATCGGGTGCTCGGTGAACGGCTCGGCGGGGAAGACGTCGAGCGCGGCGCCGGCGAGCTTGCCGGACTCCAGGCCGGCGAGGAGGGCGTCGAGGTCGACCAGCTCGCCGCGGGCGCAGTTGACGAGGCGGGCGCCGTCCTTCATCGCGGCGATCGTCTCGGCGTCGATCAGGCCGATCGTCTCCGGCGTCTTCGGCACGTGCAGGGTGAGGAGGTCGGCGCGCCGAGCAGCTCCTCGACGCTCTCGACCCCGTCGACGCCGAGCTCGCGGAAGCGCTCGGCGGAGACGAACTTGTCGAAGGCGACCACGTCCATCTCGAAGCTCTGGGCGCGCTTGGCGACGAGCTGGCCGATGCGGCCGAAGCCGATCACCCCGAGCGTCTTCCCGTAGAGCTCGGCGCCCTTGAACTTGGCCCGGTCCCAGCGCCCGTCGACCAGCGAGCCGTGGGCCTGAGGCACGTTGCGGAACAGCGCCAGGGCCAGCGCCAGGGTGTGCTCGGCGGCGGCGACCGAGTTCGACTCGGGCGCGTTGGCGACGATGATCCCGCGCCGGGTCGCGGCCGGGATGTCGACGTTGTCGACGCCGGTGCCGGCGCGGCCGATCACCTTCAGGTTGCTCGCCGCTCGATCAGCTCCGGCGTCATCTTCGTCGCCGAGCGGATCAGGATCGCGTCGTAGTCGCCGATCCGCTCGCGCAGCTCCTCGTCGGACATCTCCAGACCGAGGTCGACGTCGAAGTTCGCGCGCAGCAGCTCGACGCCCGGTGTCGGCGATCTTCTCCTTGACCAGGACCTTCACCCGGCGACCCCCTCGACGTTGGCTCGAGCACCCAGTCGATGCAGGCGGTCAGCGCCTCGACGTCGTCGGGCTCGACCGCCGGGAACATGCCGACCCGCAGCTGGTTGCGGCCGAGCTTGCGGTAGGGCTCGACGTCGACGATGCCGTTGGCGCGCAGCGCCGCGGCGAGCGCGGCGGCGTCGACCGAGTCGTCGAAGTCGACCGTGCCGACGACCAGCGAGCGCTTGGCCGGGTCGGCGACGAACGGGGTCGCGACCTCGCTGCGCTCGGCCCACCCGTAGAGCCGTCCCGAGGAGTCGGCGGTGCGCGCGCACGCACCAGTCGAGGCCGCCGCCTGCCGAGCATCCACTCGACCTGGTCGGCGAGCAGCAGCAGGGTCGCCAGCGCTGGCGTGTTGTAGGTCTGCTCCTTGCGCGAGTTCTCGAGCGCCGTCTGCAGCGAGAGAAAGCCCGGCTGCCAGCGCCCCGCGGCGCCGTCGAGCTCCTCGATCCGGGCGATCGCCGCCGGGCTCAGCAGCGCCAGCCAGAGGCCGCCGTCGGCGGCGAAGGACTTCTGCGGGGCGAAGTAGTAGGCGTCGGCCGCGGCGACGTCGACCGGCAGGCCGCCGGCGCCGGAGGTGGCGTCGATCAGGACCAGCGAGTCGCCGGCGCCCTCGGGGCGGCGACGTCGACCATCGACCCCGGTCGAGGTCTCGTTGTGCGCCCAGGCGAGGACGTCGGCCGCGGGGTCGGCGGCCGGTGCCGGGGCGTCGCCGGGCTCGGCCTCGACCACGATCGGGTCGGCGAGGAACGGCGCCGCCGGCGGTCGCCTTGGCGAACTTCTGCGAGAACTCGCCGTAGGTGAGGTGCAGGGCGCGCTCGCGCACCAGCCAGGCGGCGGCGGCGTCCCAGAAGGCGGTCGTGCCGCCGTTGCCGAGCGCGACCTCGTAGCCGTCGGGCAGCGAGAACAGCTCGCCCAGCCCCGACCGCACGCGACCGACCAGGTCGCGGACCGGCGCCTGGCGGTGCGAGGTACCCATCAGGTCCGCGCGCTCGGCCAGCGACGCGAGCGCCTCCGGGCGCACCTTCGAGGGGCCGCAGCCGAAGCGGCCGTCGGCCGGCTTCAGCTCGGCCGGGATCTGCGCAGTGTCGGTGGTCTGAGGCGCCATCGGCTCGACAGGTTATTGACCGTAGCGGGCGGACCACGTCGACCGTCGCGGGTGGACTCGCGGCCGGGGGCGGGGTTAGGCTGGCCGCGCAGGATTCCAGTCGTCCGTCCAACCAGGAGGAGAGCGATGTATCCGATCAGCTACGAAGCCGATTTCAACCCGACGCCGAACCGCTGGACGACCTTCTTCCGCCTCATCCTCGCGATCCCGTGGCTGATCGTCGCCACCTTCTGGAGCCTGCTCTTCGCCTTCACCCACCTCTTCGCCTGGATCGCGATCATCATCCTCGGGCGCTACCCGGAATGGCTGTACAACTTCAACTCCGGCGTCGTCCGCTTCGGGGTCCGCATCTCCGCCTGGCTCTACCTGCAGACCGACGCCTGGCCGCCGTTCGGCCTCAGCGACGACCCGAGCTACCCGATCCGGGTCAACTTCGCCCCGCGCGGCCGAGCGCCAGAGCCGGCTCAAGGCCCTCTTCCGCCTGGTCCTCGCCCTGCCGATGCTGGTCGTCTCCTACGGGGTCAACTACCTGCACCTCTGGCTGGCCGCGATTGCCTGGCTGACGATCGTCTTCCGCGGCTACCTGCCCGAACAGGTGAACACCGCAATGACCTTCGCCAACAGCTTCTACGCGCGGCTCTACGGCTACATCGCCATCCTCACCGACGACTACCCGCCGATCGGCGAGGAGCGCGCCAAAGGGTCCACCATTGCGGCAGCACCACCGGCTCCGCCCCCAGCCGCCGGCCCCGGCCGCGCCCGCGGCCTGAGGAGCAGCGATGAGCGACGGAGTCAGCAAGGGCGAGGGCTACGCCGTCGCCAACCTCGACGACCTCGGCGAGGGCCCGGGCTTCCGCAAGATCCGCAAGGCCGCTGGGAGTCACCGCGTTCGGCGTCAACGCGATCGTCCTGCCCCCCTCCTACGCCACCGGCAGCCACTACCACGACGAGCAGGAGGAGCTCTACTTCGTCCACAGCGGCGAGGTCGAGTTCGAGTTCGGCGACGGCTCGACCCAGCGCCTCGGCCCCGGCGGCCTCGCCTGGGTCGACGCCTCCACCTCGCGCAAGGTCCGCAACCTCAGCGACTCCGAGGACGCGGTCTACGTGGTCGTCGGCGGCAAGGACGGCTACGTCGGGCGCGACGGCAAACTGGCCGAGGGCGAGAGCCACCGCTGAGGTAGCCGGCTCGGGACCAGGGTCGTCCGAGAGAGGGCCGGGCACCCCTCTCCTGGAGGCCGTCGCGCAGCTGGGACGAGCGCCCGGAGTTCGGGACGCTCGTCTTTGAGCCTCCCGGAGAGGGGTACCCGGCCCTCTCAACGAGTCCGGGTTCCGGGACGGGCTCAGGGCACGCAAGCTCTTGCTGAAGCTGACATGAGTCCAGCCGTCGCAAGACTTCGCTTCCGAGGCATCGGAGTTGCGCGAGTTCGTGGGCCCCCACGGGAGGCCGCTGGGACCGCCCGACTCGAAGCGCTTAGAACCCCTGGTCGATCCAGGGCATCATGTCGCGGAGGTCCTTGCCGACCTCCTCGACTTCGTGCCCCGCCGCCTCTTTGCGCATGCGGTCGAAGCTCTCGCCGCCGGCGCGGTTCTCGGCGATCCACTCGCGGGCGAACTCGCCCGACTGGATCTCGCCGAGGATCTTCTTCATCGCCGCGCGGGACTCCTCGCCGATCACCCGTTTGCCGCGGGTCATGTCGCCGTACTCGGCGGTGTTGGAGATCGAGTAGCGCATCCCCTGGATCCCCTTTTCGTACATCAGGTCGGCGATCAGCTTCAGCTCGTGCAGGCACTCGAAGTAGGCGAGGCGGGGGTCGTAGCCGGCCTCGACCAGCGTCTCGAAGCCGGCCCGGACCAGCTCCGAGGCGCCGCCGCAGAGGACGGCCTGCTCGCCGAAGAGGTCGGTCTCGCACTCGTCCTTGAAGGTCGTCTCGATGATCGCCGCGCGGCCGCCGCCGATCCCGGAGGCGTAGGCGAGAACGAGGTCGTGGGCGTCGCCGCTGGCGTCCTGGTGGACGGCCATCAGGCAGGGGACGCCGTTGCCTTCCTCGTACTGGCGGCGGACGAGGTGGCCGGGGCCCTTGGGGGCGACCATGCCGACGTCGACGCCGGGCGGCGGCTCGATCTCGCCGAAGTGGATCGCGAAGCCGTGCGCGAAGAGCAGCAGGTTGCCGGGGGCGATGCCGTCGGCGATCTCCTCGCGCCAGACCTCGCCCTGTTTCTCGTCCGGCAGCAGGACCATCACCACGTCGCCGCGGCTGGCGGCTTCGGCGATGTCGAGCACCTCGAGCCCGGCCTCCTCCGCCTTGGCGCGGCTGGAGGAGTCGGGCCGCAGGCCGACGACCACGTCGACCCCGGAGTCCTTGAGGTTGAGGGCGTGGGCGTGCCCCTGGGAGCCGTAGCCGAGGATCGCGACGGTCTTGCCGTCGAGCTTGCCGAGGTCGGCGTCCTTGTCGTAGAAGATGTCGTCGGTGCGCATGGGCCGGGAGGCTATCGGAGCGCCCTGCGCATCAGCTTGCCCGAGGGGGTGCGCGGCAGCGCCGCCGCGAGCTCGACCCGCTTCGGCACCTTGAACCCGGCCAGCGACTCGGCGCAGTGGCGGCGCAGGTCGTCGGGGGTCGCCTCGGAGCCGTTCGCGCAGCACCACCACCGCGGTCACCGCCTGCTGCCACTCCGGGTCCTCGCGGCCGACCACGGCGGCGTCGGCGACCTCGGGGTGGCGCAGCAGCACCTCCTCGACCTCGGCCGGGACGACGTTCTCGCCGCCGCTGACGATCATGTCGTCGATCCGGTCCTTGACGTAGAGAAATCCCTCCTCGTCGATCTGGCCGAGGTCGCCGGTGTGCAGCCAGCCGTCGGGGTCGGCGCGGCCGGGGGCGACGGTCGGGCCCTGGACGAGGATCTCGCCGTCCTCGATCCGCAGGTGGGTGGTCAGCAGCGGCCGCCCGGCGGAGCCGAGCTTGCGCCGCGCGTCGGCGGGAGCGAGGGTCGTCACCTGCGAGCAGGTCTCGGTCAAGCCGTAGGTCTGGACGACCGTCGCGCCCTTGGCGATCGCCTCTTCCAGCGGTTCCTCGGGCACCGGACCGCCGCCGACCAGGATCGCGCGCGGGCCGGAGAGGTCGGCGCCGGCCTCCAGCAGCCGAGTCAGCATCGTCGCCACCACCGAGACGACGGTGATTCCGTCGCCTTCCAGGGCCGCCCCGACGCGGTCGACGTCGAAGCCGTCGTGGACGACGGCGGTGGTGCCGTAGATGACCGAGCGCATGACGATCCCGAGGCCGGCGATATGGCTGAGGGGGACGCAGCAGAGCCAGCGGTCCTCCGGCTCGACGCCGATGTTGAAGGCGGAGCCGACGGCGCTCCAGAGGAAGTTGCCGTAGGTGAGGCCGACCGGGTGCGGGGTGCCGGTGCTGCCGCTGGTCAGCACCCGGGCAGCAGACTTCGTCCATGTCGTGCTCGCCCAGCAGCGGCATGTCGGCCTCGGTCTGGGTCAGCTCACCGGCGTCGTCGAGGTCGACGATCGGCTCCTCGGCGGCGACGATCGCCCCCCGCTCGGCCTCGGTCAGCCGCGGGCTCAGCGGCAGCAGGCGGGCGCCGACCTTCATCAGCGCGTGGGCGAGCACGACCTGCTCGCGGCGCGGGTGCATGGTCAGGGCGGCGGTCGAGCCGCGGCGGACGCCGTGGGCGGCGAGCCGGCGGGCGACCCAGGTCGCCTCCGCCTCCAGCTCGGCGTAGGTCACCTCGGCCCCGTCCGCCACCAGGGCGGTGCGGTCGGGGCAGCTCTGAGATCTCTGGGCGAGCCAGTTGTCGAGCTTCATCGGGCGGATATCGTGCCCATCATGCCCCAACGCCATAAGGACGCCCCCCCCGAGGAGGAGCTCTACGCGCCGATCGAGTGGACCGAGGCCGGCGAGTACGACGACATCCGCTACGAGAAGGCCGACGGGATCGCCAAGATCACGATCGACCGGCCTGAGGTCCGCAACGCCTTCCGGCCGCAGACCCTGATCGAGATATCCGCCGCGCTCGAGCTGGCGCGCGAGGACACCGAGATCGGCGTGATCGTCCTCACCGGCGAGGGGCAACGGGCGTTCTGCTCCGGCGGCGACCAGGCGGTCCGCGGCGACAGCGGCTATGTCGCCGAGGGCGCCTCGCTCGGTCGCTTCCACGTCACCGACCTGCAGGTGCAGATGCGCCGGCTGCCGAAGCCGGTTGTCGCGATGGTCGCCGGCTACGCGATCGGCGGCGGCCACATCCTCCACGTCTGCTGCGACCTGACGATCGCCGCCGACAACGCCGTCTTCGGACAGACTGGGCCGCGGGTCGGCTCCTGGGACGGCGGCTTCGGCGCCTCCCTCCTGCGCGACCTCATCGGGACCAAGAAGGCGAAGGAGTTCTGGTTGCTCTGCCGCCAGTACGACGCCGAGGAGGCGCTGCGAGATGGGGCTGGTCAACGCCGTCGTCCCGCTCGACAGCCTCGAGCAGGAGACGGTCGCCTGGTGCCGCGACATGCTCGCGCTCTCGCCCTTCGCCCTGCGCCTGGTCAAGGCCAGCTTCAACGCCCACGAGGACGGCTACGCCGGGATCCAGCAGCTCGCCCACGACGCCAACCTGCTCTTCTACGGCAGCGAGGAGGCGCGCGAGGGACGCGAGGCGTTCAAGCAGAAGCGGCGGCCCGACTTCTCCAAGTTCCCGAGGCGGCCGTGAGAACTCCGGCGCGCGGGTCCTGTCACGGGGAGGGAGGCCTGCGGGCGAGGTTTACGTTCTCGGCCTCCCTCCCCGTGCCACCCGCGCGAGGAGTCGTCGCATGAGGATCTGGCTCATGGCCGCGAGGCCGCGGACGCTGCCGGCGGCGATTGCGCCGGTGCTAGTGGGGACGGCGGCGGCGGTGCAGTGGGTCGGTCACCTGCCGCGCTGGGGCGCCTTCTTCGCGGCGCTGGTCGGCTCGATCTTCATCCAGATCGGCACCAACCTCGCCAACGACTACTCCGACGCCAAGCGCGGCGCCGACACCGCCGACCGGCTGGGCCCGGTGCGGGTCACCTCGGCCGGGCTCGTGACCCCGCAGCGGGTCCTCACCGCGACCTGGATCGCCTTCGCGGTCGCGATCGCCTGCGGCATCTACCTGGCGACCGTCGCCGGGGTCGTGATCCTCCTGATCGGCGCCGTCTCGATCGCCGCCGGCGTCCTCTACACCGGCGGGCCCGCGGCCCTACGGCTACGCCGGCCTCGGCGAGGTCTTCGTCTTCCTCTTCTTCGGCCTGGTCGCCGTCAACGGCTCCTACTACGTCCAGATCGAGCAGCTCGACGCGCTGCCGCTGGGGCTCTCGATCGCGGTCGGCTTCCTCGCCACGGCGATCCTCGTCGTCAACAACGTCCGCGACCTCGAGACCGACCGGCGCGCCGGCAAGATGACCCTGGCGGTGCGGATGGGCCGCGCCAACGCGGTGACGCTCTACCGCCTGCTGGTCCTCGGCGCCTTCGTCGTGCTGCCGATCGCGCTCGCCGCCGGAGAAGCGAGCGCGCTGCCGCTGATCGGGCTGCTGGCGCTGCCGATGGCGCTTCGCGCCGATGCGGGCGATGACCAACCGCACCGACGGCCCCGCGCTGAACGGCGCCCTCGCCGCGACCGGCGCGGTGCTCGCCGTCTTCAGCCTGCTCGTCTCCGCCGGCCTTCTGATCTCCAGCTAGCCCCCGTCCGGGAGCGCGGGCGGCCGGCGCCGAGGTGGGAAGCTGTCGGCGTGCGCATCGCCGCCGTCGACGTCATCCCCTACGCGCTGCCGTTCCGCGAGCCCTACGTGACCGCGCGGGGACGCCTCGACCGGCGCGAGATGGTGCTGCTGCGGCTGCGCGACTGAGGACGGGCTGATCGGGGCTGGGCGAAGCGGTGCCGCTGTCGCTTCGCGGTGGCGCGTCGCTGGCGGCGGTGGTCGCCGAGCTGGAGCTGCTCGAACAGCTCTCCGAGCTGGACGAGGCGAGCCTGCTGGGCGGCGTCGCCGACCTCTCGGCTCCGGCGCGCTGCGCGGCGCTGACCGCGCTGCTCGACCTGCGGGGGCGGCGGGCGGCGTTCGAGCGGCCACCGGGAGGTGTGTACGAGCCGGCCGCCGCCGTCCCGTGCAACGCGACGCTCGTCGCCGGCGAGCCCGCCGCCGTCGCCGCCGACGCGCTGCGCTGGGCGGCCGAGGGCTTCTCGACCTTCAAGCTGAAGCTCGGCGCCGGCGAGGACGTCGGCCAGGTGCGGGCGGTGCGCGAGGCGCTCGGGGCCGGCGGCGCGGATCCGCATCGACGCCAACGCGGCCTGGGACGTGGAGACGGCGAAGCGGACGCTGGCGGCGATCGAGGGCCTGGACGTCGAGCTGGCCGAGCAGCCGGTGGCGACGCTGGAGGAGCTGGCGCGAGGTCGCGGCCACGACCTCGATCCCGATCGCCGCCGACGAGAGCGTCGAGAGCCGCGCCGACGCGGAGCGCGCGGTGGCGCTCGGCGCCTGCGACCTGACCGGGATCAAGCTCTCCAAGGTCGGCGGACCGGAGGAGGCGATCGCGATCGCCGAGGTCCTCCCCGCCTACCTCTCCAGCGCCCTCGACGGCCCGGTCGGGATCGCCGCGGCGGCGCAGGTCGCGCAGACCCTGCGCGCGCAGGCTCCGGGGGGCGCTCCGGATCTGGCCCACGGCCTCGCGACCCAGCGGCTCTTCGCCTCGACCGTCGCCGCGGTGGAGTGCGAGCTGCGCGACGGCATGCTCCACCTCCCCCCTGGGCCCGGCCTCGGGGTCGAGATCGACGAGCGCGCGCTCGACGCTGCACCGGCTTTAGCCTGCGGGTCGAGTTATGCGGCCTATATGGCGCATAAACTCGACCCGTCGATGGACCCGACCAACGCCAACACCGCGCTCGCCTCAGCCTTCGTCGAGGAGCTGGCGCGGGGCGGGCTGCGGCGGGCGGTCGTCTCCCCCGGCTCGCGCTCGACGCCGCTGGCGCTGGCGCTGTGGCGAGCGCCGGAGATCGAGGTGACGGTGATCGTCGACGAGCGCTCGGCCGGGTTCTTCGCGCTCGGAGCGGCCCAGGCGAGCGGCGAGCCGGTGGCGCTGCTCTGCACCTCCGGCACGGCGGCGGCCAACTACCACCCGGCGGTCTGCGAGGCCGACGAGTCGGGGATACCGCTGATCGTCCTCAGCGCCGACCGGCCGCCGGAGCTGCGCGGGATCGGCGCCGGGCAGACGATCGACCAGATCGAGCTGTTCGGCTCGGCGGTGCGCTGGTTCTGCGAAGTCGGGACGCACGCCGCCGACGACGCCGGCCTGCTCCACTACCGCTCGGTCGCCTGCCGGGCGCTGGCCGCCGCCCGCGGCGAGGCGCGGCCGGGCCCGGTCCACCTGAACATGCCCTGGCGCGAGCCGCTGGCGCCGCTGCCGGTCGACGGCGCGGTCACCGCCACCGATCCGCTGGCGCTCGAGGGGCGCGACGGGCGGCCGCTGACCGCGGTGACGCGGATCGACCTCGAGCCCTCGGCCTTCCTGCTCGACGAGATCGCCGGCCACATCGGCGACGCGATCGCCGGGGTGATCGTCGCCGGCCGCCAGCTCGACCCGGAGCTGCGCGAGCCGCTCGCCCACCTCGCCCGCGCCTCCGGCTTCCCGATCCTCGCCGAGCCGACCTCGCAGCTGCGCTGCGGCCCGCACGATCGCTCGCCGCGTCATCGCCGCCTACGACCTGCTGCTGCGCGACGAGCGCTTCGCCCGCTCGGTCGTCCCCGACCTGGTCCTGCGCTTCGGCGAGATGCCGACCAGCAAGCCGCTGCGCGCCTGGCTCGCGGCGAGCGGCGCCGAGCGAGATCGTCGATCGACCCCTACGGCGGCTGGAACGAGCCGAGCCACCGCGCCGCGGCGATCCTGCGCGCCGACCCGACCGAGCTGGCCTCCGGCTGGGCGGCGCGACTGGAGAAGGAGCCGCGCGGCGAGCCGCAGCGCTGGCTCGAGGCCGAGGCGGCCGCCCAGGCGGCGCTCGAGGCCGAGCTGGCAGGCAGCGGTGGAGACTGCGCGCCGATCTCCGAGCCGGCCCTGCACCGCGCGCTCGGCCGCGCCCACTGCGACGGCGACCTCGTCTACACCGCCTCGAGCATGCCGATCCGCGACCAGGAGGCGTTCCTCGGCAGCGAGGGCGCCGACGCCCTCTTCCTCTGCAACCGCGGCGCCAACGGGATCGACGGTCTGCTCTCCTCCGGAATCGGCGCCGCCCGCGCCGAGCGGCCGCCCGACGACGATCGTCACCGGCGACCTCGGCCTGCTGCACGACCTCGGCGGCCTCGCCGCGCTGCGCGAGGTCGCCGACCCCGGTGCGGATCGTCGTGATCGACAACGACGGCGGCGGCATCTTCCATTTCCTGCCGCAGGAGAAGGCGCTCGGCGGCGAGGAGTTCGAGGCGCTGCTCGGCACGCCCCGCGGCATCGACGCCGGGAAAGCCGCGGCGCTCTTCGACCTCCCCCACCGCCGGCTCGACTCCCTCGCCGATCTCCCGGCTGCCCTCGCCGCCGGCACCGGCCTGATCGAGGTGAAGACCGACCGCCACACCAACGTCGCCACCCACCGCCACCTCCAACAGCGCGTCCAAGTCGCTCTCGCTGACCTGACCGAGTAGACCAGGGGGTCGGGTGCCCCTCCCCAGGAGGCTCCCGGACCAGCAACTCGAGCCCTGGCACAGGACCAGCTGCGCGACGGCCTCATGGGGAGGGGCACTCGACCCCCCTACTCCCACTACTCGGCCAAGAGCGGCAACAGCGCCTGCAGCTTGACCTCGGTCTCGGCCAGCTCGGCGGCGGGATCGGAGCCGGCGACGACGCCGACGCCGGCGAAGAGGTGGGCTTCGCGGTCGCGCAGCAGAGCGCTGCGCAGGGCGACGCAGAACTCGCCGTCCTCGGTCGCGTCCATCCAGCCGACCGGGCCCGCGTACCAGCCGCGGTCCATGCCCTCCAGCTCGGCGATCGCCGCGGCGGCGCGGGGCCAGGGCTCGCCGCCGACGGCGGGGGTCGGGTGCAGCATCCCGGCCAGCTCGATCGCCGAGCGCGGCTCGGCGAGCTGGGCGATCACCGGCGTCGCCAGGTGCTGGATGTTCGCGACCTTGACGATCTCCGGCTCCGGCGCCGCCTCGACCCAAACCGCGTGCGGGCGCAGGGCGCGGACGATCCGCTCGGCGACGATCCGCTGCTCGCGGCGGTCCTTGTCGCTGCGCAGCAACTGCTCGCCGAGGTGGTCGTCGACCGCGGGGTCGGAGCTGCGGCGGGTGGAGCCGGCGAGGGCGACGGTCGAGACGCTCGCCCCCGAGCGTCGCAGCAGCAGCTCCGGGCTGGCGCCGATGAAGGCCGCCTCCGGAGTGCCGCAGCAGAAGCAGAAGCAGGCGGGGAACTGCTCGCGGATCGCGCCGAAGACGGGCGCCGGATCGTGCGCCGCCGCCGCGGCGACGACGACCTCGCGGGCGAGCACGACCTTGCTGACCTCGCCGGCGGCGATGCGCTCGGTGGCGGCGGCGACGGCGGTTTCAAACTCCGCCGGCGGGCGGGCGCTGCGGATCTCGGCGTGCCCGGTCGGGTGCGGATCGAGCATCGGCAGTGGTGCGTCGGCGCGCAGCCCGGCAAGCCGCGCCTCCAGCTTCGCCCCGATCGCATCCGGCTCGTCTCCCGGCTGTAGGACGGCGTTGATGGTGAGAAAGGTGTGGCCGCCGGCGCGGCAGAGCGAGAGCTCCGGCAGCACCAACGAAGCCGGCGGCAGCGAGGACCAGGTCGAGGAGGCCGCGCCGTCGGCGGCGAAGGCGAAGCCGCCGAGCCAGACCGGGCCGGCACCAGCCGGCAGCCCGCGCGGCTCTTCCAGCACCGCGTCGCGGCCTGTTCGCAGGCACTCCTCGGCGACGTCGGCGAAGCGCGCCCCGCCACGCGAGGCCGCCTCATGGGCGACTCCGAGCCCAGCCAGGGCGAAACCGCGATCGGGCTGCTCCCAGCAGAACCAGCGATCGGAGGCCAGCCGCGAGGCGAAGACCGCCGCGCAGGGATCGCCCAGCTCGACTTCGGTGGTGACGCTGACCAGCGTCCGGCGTCCGCGTGCGGCGCCCCGCTCAAGCGCTCCGGCGAGGACCTCAGTCGCTACCACGGGCGATTGCGATCTCGCCGGTGCGAACCATTTCGACGAGTCCGTGCGGGCGGACCATGCGCTCGAAGGCCTCGATCTTGTCGGCCGAGCCGGTCACCTCGATCGTCATCGTGCGGCGGGCGACGTCGACGATTTTGGCCCGGAAGATCTCCGCGAACTGGATGATCTCGGCCCGGTTCTCGACCGCCGAGGAAACCTTGAACAGGGCCATCTCCCGCGCCACCGTCTCCTCCGGCTCCATATCGCGGATCTTCAGCACGTTGACCAGCTTGTGCAGCTGCTTGGTCACCTGGTCGATCGGGTGGACCGCACCGTCCAGGGTCAGCGTGATCCGCGAGATGCTGGGGTCGTCGGTGGGGCCGACCGCGAGCGTGTCGATGTTGAAGCCGCGGCGCGAGAAGAGGCCGGCGACGCGGGCCAGCACGCCGGGCTTGTTCTCAACCAGGATCGAGAGGATGTGTTTGCGGCCGCTCAGCTGCCCGGGAATCCGCAGATCCTCGAGTTTGACCAGCTCGGGGGTGCCGGCCTCCATCAGCGCACCGCCCTCGGCGCCTCGACCATGTCGCGGGCGGCCTGGCCCGGCGGGATCATCGGGTAGCAGTTCTCCTCCTGGGCGACGCGGACGTCGAGCAGCACCGGCCCGTCGGTCTCCAGCGCCTTGACCATCGTCTGCTCGAGGTCGTCGGAGCTCTCGCAGCGCATGCCGGTGGCGCCAAAAGCCTCGGCCAGCTTCACCCAATCGGGGCTGGCGCCCATTTCGACCGAGCTGTAGCGGCGATCCCAGAACAGCTCCTGCCACTGGCGGACCATGCCCATGTAGCCGTTGTTCATCAGGAAGACCTTGACCGGGATCTCGTTGCTGACGCAGGTCGCCAGCTCCTGCACGTTCATGATCAAGCTGCCGTCGCCGGCCAGGCAGACGACCGTCTCTTCCGGGCAGGCGACCTTGGCGCCGACCGCCGCCGGCAGGCCGAAGCCCATCGTGCCGAGGCCGCCGGAGTTGATCCAGCGCCGCGGCCTCTCGAAGCCGTAGTACTGAGCCGCCCACATCTGGTGCTGGCCGACGTCGGAGGTGATGATCGCCTCGCCCCCGGTCGCCCGGTGCATCGCCTCGACCATGAACTGGGGCTTGATCTCGCCGTCCTTGCCGGGCTCGTAGAAGAGCGGGTGCTCCTCCTGCCAGGAGCGCAACTGGCTCCACCAGGAGTCGAGCCGGGAGGAATCGGTCTGCAGCGCCCGGTACTCGCGGGTCAGCTTCGGCAATACCAGTTTGACGTCGCCGACGATCGGGATGTGGGCGCCGACGTTCTTGGAGATCTCGGCCGGGTCGATGTCGATGTGAATCACCTTGGCGTGCGGCGCGAACTCGTCGATCTTGCCGGTGATGCGGTCGTCGAAGCGGGCGCCGATCGCGACGATCAGGTCGGCTTTGTCCATCGCGTAGTTGGCGGTGACGGTGCCGTGCATGCCCAGCATCCCCAGCCAGTTCTCCTCCGAGGCGGGGAAGGCGCCGAGGCCCATCAGGGTCGAGGTGACCGGGAAGCGGTCGGAGGCCGCGAACTCGCGCAGCTCGGCGGAGGCGTTGGCGTTGATCACGCCGCCACCGGTGTAGAAGATCGGCCTGCGGGCGTTGGCGAGCGCTTTGGCGGCGATCCGGATCTGTTTGATGTTGCCCTCGGTCGAGGGCCGGTAGCCCGGCAGCTCGACCGGCTCGGTCCGCGGCTCGTAGTCGATGTCGGCGCGCGAGAGGTCCTGCGGGATGTCGAGCAGGACCGGACCCGGCCGGCCGGTCGAGGCGACGTGGAAGGCCTCGTGCACGTACTCGGGGATCTGGCGCGCGTCGGTGACCTGGAAGGAGTGCTTCACGAACGGCAGCGTGGCGCCGAGGATGTCGGCCTCCTGGAAGCCGTCGGTGCCGATCAGGTCGGTGCGGACCTGGCCGGTGATGAAGACGGTCGGGACCGAGTCCAGCATCGCGTCGGCGATCGCGGTAACCAGGTTGGTCGCGCCGGGCCCGGAGGTGGCGAAGGCGACCCCGACTCGGCCGGAGGCCTTGGCGTAGCCCTCGGCGGCGTGACCGCCGCCCTGCTCGTGGCGAACCTGGACGTGGCGAAAGTCGGCGTCGACCAGGGCGTCGTAGGTCGGCAGGTTGGCCCCGCCGGGGATCCCGAAGACGTCCTTGACGCCCTCAGCCTTGAGGCTTTCCATCAGCGTGTCCGCGGCTCGCATCGGACTGGCGATCCTACCAGCGCCCAGGCGCCGCCCAGGCGGTCAGGCGAGGCTCGGCTACGCCCGCCCAGCGGGCGATTTCGCCGGGTTCCAGCGGGTGCGCGGGTCGATGTGATCCTCGACCACGTTGCCCTTGTAGCGCTCGATCGTGTGGATCATCGACTCGACCAGCTCCTCGCCGAGCAGGGTCGGCTCGAGGCCGAGGTCGAGCAGCTTGGTGTGGACCGCGTTGTAGTAGTGCTCTTCCTTCTCCACCCGCGGGTTCTCGACGTGGTCGATCTCGACCGCGTAGCCGAGGTGCTCGCCGGCGTGCTTGACCAGTTGCGCCAGCCCCAGCACCGAGAACTGCTCGGTGAACTGGTTGAAGACGCGGAACTCGCCGCCCTCGGCTGGGTTCAGCACCGCCAGTTCGACGCAGGCGAGGGTGTCGCGGATGTTGAGGAAGCCGCGGGTCTGGGTGCCCGCGCCGTAAACCGTCAGCGGGTGGCCGATCACCGCCTGCAGGCAGAAGCGGTTGAGCACGGTGCCGAAGATCTCGTCGTAGTCGAAACGGGTGATCAGGCGCTCGTCGCGCGTCGTCTCCTCGGTCTCGATCCCGTAGACGACGCCCTGGTTGAGGTCGGTCGCGCGAAGGCCCCAGGTGCGGCAGGCGAAGTGGATGTTGGTCGAGTCGTGGACCTTGGAGCAGTGGTACAGCGAGGCCGGCAGCTTCGGGAAGGGCAGGGTGTCGCGGCGGCCCTTGTGCTCGATCTCGATGTAGCCCTCCTCGATGTCGATCTCGGGCTGGCCGTACTCGCCCATCGTCCCCAGCTTGACCAGGTGGCAGTCGGGGGCGTGGTCGCGGATCGCGAACAGCAGGTTGAGATTGCCGATCACGTTGGCGTGCTGGGTCTCCACCGCCTTCGCGCGCGAGGCCATCGAGTAGGGCGCCGATGCCTGTTGGCCGTAGTGGACGACCGCCTCCGGCCGGGTCTCGGCGACGACAGATTCGAGGAAGTCGCCGTCCTGGACCGAGCCGACGTGGCTGTGGATCTCCCTGCCGGAGAGCTCGCGCCAGGCGTCGATGCGGGCGTCGAGGTCGCCGATCGGGGTCAGCGAACCACTGCCCGCTTCGCGGTGCCAGCGGCGGCGGGAGAAGTCGTCGACAACGGAGACCTCGTGCCCGCGGGCCGAAAAACGGAGTGCGGTCGGCCAGCCGAGGTAGCCGTCGCCCCCGAGGATGAGGATTCGCATAGGCGGGGCAGCTTAGTTGACGGTGGCGATGGCGGCGGGGGTTGAGCGCCATAGCATCAGCCCGATGGCGAGCGGGCTGGCGGCGCGAAACGGCGGACGGATCGGACTGGCGGCGCTGGCCGCGATCCTGCTGCTGGGGCTGGGTCTGCGGGTCGGCGAGGCGTGGGATGGCCGGGCGCCCGTCTACGACGCCGCCGCCTACGCCCGGATCGCCGCCAACCTCGACCGCGGCGACGGGTTCACGGTCGGGCCGGGCGCGACCCAGCCCTCGAGCAACTACTCGCCCGGGCTACCGCTCTTCGTCGCCGGCCTCTACGAGGTCACCGGCGGCGTCCACGAACGCCTCGCCCGCGTTGTCCTCGCCCTAATCGGCACCCTCTCGGTCCTCTTCACCTACCTGATCGGCCGTCGCCTCCGCCGCTCGATCGATTTTGCGGGTCATAGCCGCACAAATGCATCGAGCGGCGTCGTTGCCGGGTTGATCGCCGCGGCGGCGGTGGCGATCTACCCGGCGCTGCTGGAGTACCAGGGCATGATGATGTGCGAGCCGCTGGCGGCAACGCTGCTGGCCGGGTCGATCCTGGCTCTGCTTTGGGCGGCGGGAGTCGACCGCAGCGGCATCTCGCGTGGGTGGCGTGAGGAGAGGGGGGCCGAGAACGGACCCAGTTTGGCCCGCCCGCAGGCCCCCCTCTCCTCGCGGCAGGCCCCGCGCGCCAGGTGGCTGGTCCCCGGCGTTCTGCTCGGCGCATTGGCGCTGGTCCGGCCCGAGTACCTGGGCATCGCCCTGCTGCTTGGGCTGGTGGTGTTCGCGGTCGGATTCAGGGACGGGTGGCGTGCATCTGCCGCTCGAGCCGCAATCCTGCTCGCCGGTGTCGTCCTCGTGGTCGCGCCCTGGACGATCCGCAACGCCGAGGCGCTGGACCGCTTCGTGCCGATCTCGACCGGCGGCGGCCAGGTGCTCTTTGCCGGCACCTACCTGCTCTCCGACGGCGACCCGGAACGGGTCGGGCCGGAGGTCGTCACCCACCACCCCGGCCTGTTCGACGCCGCCGACGCGCGGCGGCTGCGGCTGGAGCAGATCCTCGCGCGGCTCGCGGCCAGCCGCCATCCCGGACATGGAAGCCGACCAGGCGCTCTCGCGCATGGGCCGCGAACAGCTCTGGGACGACGTCTCCGAGCAGCCGCTCGAGTTCGCCGGCTTCGTGGCGGCGAAGGTCGGCCGGACCTGGTCGCATGGCCCGCGCGACGCGATGCGCGAGCCGCTCTGGGAGGCGCTGCACTGGGCGCTCGTCGCCTTCGGCCTGCTCGGCCTCTGCCTGCTCGCCTGGCGGCGGCGCTGGGAGGCGCTCGTGCTCGGCACCGTCTTCTTCAGCGATCACCGCCCTCAGCGCGCTCCTCGTCGCCTCGCCGCGGCGGGTCCTGGTGATGCTGCCGCTGGTCGCGGCCTGCGCCGGGGTGGGCCTGACCTTCCTCGGCCAACGCCTTCGGAGAACGCCGCGTGCCCAGCCTTTTGGCCTCCATGGGGACCAAAAGGCGGGGCACGGCGCGGGGCACACATCACCGCCCCGCGACGCCCTGCGCGGCGGGTAGCCTGGCCCGGCCGTGAACGCCGCCGACCGCATCCGCGCGCTGCCGCAGCGTTACGGGCGCAGGACCCTGGTCCTGCTGGCCTGATCCTCGCGGTCGGCCTCGGGGCGCGCGCCTACGTCGTCGCCAACCCGGTCGCCAACCCCGCCGACGACTCCCACGCCTACTACGCGCTGGCCAAGGCGCTCTATGAGGAAGGGAGCTTCGGCGGGCCGAGCTTCCGCGACTCCAGCGACTGGTCGCCCGGGGCGCCGCTGCTCTACGCGGCGTCCTTCTACGCCACCGGAGGGGCGCGCGAAGGGACCGCGCGGATCGTCGAGGCGCTGCTCGGGATCGCCGCGATCGTCGTCGTCTTCTTGCTCGGCGCACGGCTCGGGGGCACCGTCGGCCAGCGGCTCGGCTCCGCCGTCGGCCTGCTCGCCGCGCTCGGCGTCGCCGTCTACCCCCCGTTCATCCACTCGACCGGCGAGCTGATGAGCGAGCCGCCGGCGATCCTCACCCTGCCGGCGGCGGTGCTCGCCTTCCTCTGGGCCTCGGAGCGCAAGTCGCCCTGGGCCTGGCTCGCGCCGGGGCTGCTGTTCGGGCTCACGGCGATGTTCCGCCCCGAATACCTCTTCGTCGGCGTCGTCTTCGTCGTCCTCGCGGCGATCCGGATCGGCGCCGGGCGGGGCTGGCGCCCCGGCCTCGCCGCCGGCGCGGTGACGGCGCTGGCGCTGGCGCTGCCGATCGCGCCCTGGACGATCCGCAACGTCGACGTGCTCGGCCGCGTCGTCCCGATCTCGACCGGCAGCGGCAAGGCGCTCTACGTCGGCACCTTTCTCCCTGCCGACGGCGAATACCAGCGGGTGAAGGCGCTGCTGGTGAAGCGCTACCGACACCGGGACCTCGACCCGAATTCGGCCGCGCTAGACGAAGTCGACCCGACGCCGCTGTTCGACCGCGTCGCCGCCCGCTATCCCGACCTGCCGCGCGACTCGGCGCTGGGCAAGATCGGCAAGCAGAACTTCTCCAAGTTCTTCGGCGAAGACCCCGGCGGCTACCTGGCGATGACCGCGCGCAAGGTCGGGCGGATCTGGAGCAGCGGCGTCGGCGCGGCGATGAGCGGCGGCGCCGGGCGGACGCTGCAGATCCTCCTCGTCGCCCTCGGTCTCGCCGGTCTGACCCTGCTCGGCCTGCGGCGGCGCTGGTGGGAGCTGGTCGCGCTCGCGACCCCGATCGCGCTCGTCACCGCGGTCGGTGCGGTCTCCCTCGCCGCCCCGCGGCGCAACGAGGTGCTGATGACGCTTGTCTTTCCGCTTGCCGCGCTGACCCTGTTGAGCGCCGCCGCGGCCATATCCTCTGGCCGCAAATGGTCCCCGGAGCAGGCATCTTCCCCTCAGAGCTGACGGCGCTGCGCAGCGCCGGGCTGCTCTTCGCGGCGCTGCTGGTCGGCTACGCGGTCGCCCGCCGCCGCTCGCTGCGCAATGTCGACGTGCTGATCCTGCTCGCCGCCGGGCTCGGGCTGGCGCTGGTCTCCGGGACCGAAGTAACCGACAAGCTGCTCTCCGCCTTCTCCTTCGAAAAGGGCAACGGCGGCCGCATCCTCGGCCTCGCCGTCTTCGCCATCTTCATCCTCTTCCTGCTGATCTTGCGGGCGCTCTCGCAGGCGGCCCGGAACGCACGCCAGCTCTCGGCGGCGTTGGAGGGGCTGGCCTGGGAGGAGTTCCGCCAGGCCGGGCTGCCGGAGCGCTTCCGCGGCAAGGTGGCGATCCTCGTCCCCGCCTACAACGAGGCCGAGAACATCGGCCACGTGCTCGAGCGAATGCCGGCGCAGGTCTGCGGCGTCGCGACCGCGACGCTGGTCGTCGACGACGGCTCGCGCGACGGCACCGGCGACGTCGCCGCCGAGCACGGCGCGATGGTCGCCCGCCACGTCACCAACCGCGGCGGCGGCGCCGCTCTGCGCACCGGTTACCGGCTGATGGTCGAATCCGGTGCCAAGGTGGTCGTCACCCTCGACGCCGACGGCCAGCACCTGCCCGCGGAGATGGAGCGCCTGGTCAAGCCGGTGCTCGACGGCGAGGTCGACGTCGCCCACGGCTCCCGCGTCCTCGGCCGCGCCGACCGCAACCATTTCGCCCGCGAGTTCGGCATCGTCTTCTTCAACCGCCTCGTCTCAGCCATCACCCGCACCCACGTCACCGACTGCTCCAACGGCTACCGCGCCGTCCGCACCACCGTCCTCCCCCAGCTCGTCCTGCGCCAGGAGCAGTTCCACACCTCCGAGTTCATGATCGAGGCGATCAAGCGGGGCATCCCCGCCAAGGAGGTGCCGGTGACCGTCGAACAGCGGCTGCACGGCCACTCGAAGAAGCCGGCCGTCCTCCGCTACGGCGTCGGCTTCGCCAACGCGATCGTGCGGACCTGGCTGCGTTAGGGCTGCGGGGAGGGATGGGGATACCCCTCCGCGGGAATTGAGTCGCGCGCGCTACGCGCGCTGCTCCGAATGTTGGTGCGCGCCTATGGCGCGCAGAAGACAGATTGCATGTCGCGCGCTTCGCGCACATTCCCGCCTCGGGGTATCCCCATCCCTCCCACCCAGGCCGCCGCCCAGGGTTCCGAAGGCAGCCACGAGGACATCCGACCCCGCTGCGCCTCCTCCGTAGGTCCCGCACCCTGAGCCGTCCCTATGCGCGTGTCGGGAGGGGTCCGGGCGCCCTCCGATCGAATGTCGCCGAAGGCGGCGATATGCAATCTAAAGATTGCGCGGCGATAGCCGCGCTCAGACATCGGAGCTAAGCCGCAAAGCGGCGTGCGACTCAATTCGAGCGGAGGGCGCCCGGACCCCTACCTCACCCCTGGATGGCGTACAGCCGCCGGGTCCGGGAGGTAGAGGTCGGTGCCGCAGCGGGGGCAGACCTGGACGTAGAGCTTGAGCGGCTTGTGGCAGGTCGGGCACTCGCGTTCGGGTTCGTTCTTCTCGACCCGGTAGAGGATCACGGCGACCAGGCCGAGCACCGGCAGGACGGCGCCGATCAGGAACCAGAGCCAGAAGGAGCTGCCCTTGCCCTTGGCGACGATGCCGGTGGCGAGACCGAAGAAGAAGGCGATCACGAGGTACTCCACGTACCCATTCTTACGGGTCCGCCGTTCTAGATCAGCCGCTTCGGGCGGCCGATCGAGCCGACCTCGGCGATGTCACGGCGGAATGGCAGCCCGGCGGTCCAGTCGAGCACCGCACGGGCCTTGCGGGCCGCGCCCGGGATCTGGCTCATGTGGTAGGTCCGGGCCAGCCACCAGGCGGGGAAGCCGCGGAAGGTGCGCTCGCCGATCCGGCCGACCGCCTTGTAGCGGCCGAGGTTGACGAAGGAGGCTTCGCTGCGGTACTGGAACGGCTCGGCCGAGCCGACGCCGAGCTCGGCGGCGATGTTGCGCGCCGCCACCGGTCCCTGGCGGACCGCATGCTGCGCGGTCGGGGGGCAGAGACCACCGCGCGGGTCGGGAGCCGCGGCGCAGTCGCCGATCGCCCAGACCGCGTCGAGGCCCTGCACCCGCAGGTGGTCGTCGACCGGCACCCGGCCGCGCTCGTCCAGCGGCAGGTCCAGCTCGCGGAGGATCGGCTGCGGGGCGACGCCGGCGGTCCAGACGACGGTTTCGGTCGGCAGGGTCTCGCCACTGGAGAGGCGGGCGCTGTCGGGCCCGACCTGCTCCAGGGTCGTCTCGAGGCGAATGTCGATGCCGCGGCCGCGCAGCTCGCGCAGCGCGTATTCGGCGAGCTGGGGATCGATCTCCGGCAGCACCCGATCGGTTGCCTCGACCAGCACCCAGCGCATTCCGTGCAGTCGGGCGCGCGGGTAGCTCTCGATCGCGTCCGCGGCAAAGTCCTGCAGCTCGGCGAGGGCCTCGAGCCCGGCATAGCCGCCGCCGACGAAGACGTAGGTGAGCAGCCTGTCGCGGCGGGCCGGATCCTCAGTCGCGTTCGCTTCCTCCAGCGTCTCGACCACGTGGTTGCGCAGCCAGATCGCGTCGGCGAGGCTCTTGAACCCGATCGCGTGCTCGGCGAGGCCGGGGACGGGCAGCACCCGCGAGACCGATCCCAGGGCGATCAGCAGTTGGTCGTAGGGGAGCGTCTCGACCTCGCCGTACTTGGCCCGCAGCGTCACCGTCTTCGCCGCGGGGTCGTGGCCGACGATCGAGCCCAGGCGCAGGTAGGTGCGCTTGAGGATGTCGCGCAGCGGCGTCACCACGTGCCGCGGCTCCAGCGTTCCCGCCGCCGCCTCCGGCAGGAACGGCGTGTAGAGCGCGAAGTTGGTCTCGTTGACGAGCACCATCCGCACCGACTGCCGCGGCATCGCCTTCTCCAGCTCCCGCGCCGCCGCCGCTCCCCCGAATCCACCACCGGCGATGACGACGTTCCAGGCCATACCCTCAACCTAGCACTTTGTAACAACTTGTTACAAAGTATCGGATGCCACTTTTCGCGGCCGTGATGGCGCTAGATCCGCTCGCGGATCAGGCGGTTGACTTCGCCGCCGTCGGCGCGGCCCTTGGTCTCGCGCATGACGGCGCCGACGATCGCGCCGATCGCCTTCTCGTTTCCGGCCCTGATCTGCTCGACCGCCTCGGCGTTGGCGGCGATCGCGGCCTCGACGATCGCCTCCAGCTCGCCACTGTCAGAGGCGATCTGGGCTAGGCCCTCGCGCTCGACGATCGCCGCCGGGTCGCCGCCCTCGGTGACCAGCGCCGCCAGGACCGCCTTGCCGCTGCCGTGGGAGATCGTCTTCTCGCTAACCATCGCGACCAGCGCCGCCAGCGACTCCGGCTCGACCTTTGAGTCGGCCAGGTCCTCGGCGCCGTCGACCTGGCGCAGCGCCGCCGCCAGCTCGCCGGTCACCCAGTTGGCGACGGTGCGCGGCTCGACGCCGCCGGCCGCCGCCGCGGTGCGCTCGAAGAAGTCGGCGGTCGCGGGATCGGTCGCCAGCGTCATCGCCACGTCGTCGGCCAGCCCGAGCTCGCCGACGTAGCGCGCGATCCGCGCCGCCGGCAGCTCCGGCAGCGCCGCGCGGGCCGCGCGCAGCATCTCCTCGCTCGGCGCCAGCGGCACCAGGTCGGGCTCGGGGAAGTAGCGGTAGTCGTGCGCTTCCTCCTTCGAGCGCAGCGAGGTGAGGCTGCCGCTGGCGGGGTCGAAGTGCAGCGTCTCCTGCTCGACCCTCCCCCCCGCCTCGATCAACTCGCGCTGGCGCGCCAGCTCGGCTTCGACCCCGCGCTGGAGGAAGCGGAAGCTGTTCATGTTCTTCAGCTCGGTCTTGGTGCCGAGCTCCTCGCTGCCCGCCGGGCGCACCGAGACGTTGGCGTCGACCCGCAGGCTCCCCTCCTCCATGTTGACGTCGGAGACGCCGAGCTGGCGCACCGTCTCGCGCAGCAGCCGCGCCCACTGGGCGGCTTCGGCGGGCTCGCGCAGGTCGGGCTCGGTGACGATCTCGACCAGCGGCGTGCCGCCGCGGTTGAAGTCGACCAGCGAGGCGCCGGAGCCGTGAATTCGGCCCGACTCGCCGACGTGGATCATCTTCGCCGCGTCCTCCTCGAGGTGGGCGCGGTGGATGCGCACGTCGCCCAGCCTGCCGTTGCTGGCAAGCGGGATGTCGTACTGGCTGATCTGGTAGGCCTTCGGGTTGTCGGGATAGAAGTAGTTCTTGCGGTGGAAGATCGAGCGCGGCGCCACCTCGCACTCCAGCGCCGCGGCAATCAGCAGCGCGTAGCGGATCGCCTGCTCGTTCGGCACCGGCAACACCCCCGGATGGGCGAGACAGATCGGGCAGGTGTGGAGGTTGGGCTCCTCGCCGAAGGAGAGCTCGCAGCCGCAGAACATCTTCGTCCGCGTCGCCAGCTGGACGTGGATCTCCAGTCCGATCACCGCCTCCAGCTCAGCCATCGACGGCGCCTCCCCCGCTCGCGTACGGCAGCGGTGCGGTCGCGGCGAAGCCGATCGCCCGCTCCAGCGCGTGGGCGGCGTCGAGCAGCCCCTGCTCGGCAAATGCCGGGGCGGCGATCTGGAAGCCAACCGGCAGCTCCGGGCCGCCGCCGTCCGGCTCGGCGAGACCGGCCGGGATCGAGATCGCCGGGATGCCGGCGAGGCTCATCGGCACCGTGAAGAAGTCGTTGAGGTACATCGCCAGCGGGTCGTCGGTCTTCTCGCCGAGCCCGAAAGCGACCGAGGGCGAGGTCGGGGTGACGACGAAGTCGACGCCGGCGAAGGCGTTGGCGAAGTCCTCGGCGATCCGGGTCCGCACCTTCTGCGCCTGTCCGTAGTAGGCGTCGTAATAGCCGGAGGAGAGCGCGTAGGTGCCGAGCATGATCCGCCGCTTCACCTCGGCGCCGAACCCCTCCTCGCGGGTCGTCTCGTACATCTCCAGCAGGTCACCATCGGCGCCCGAGCGCATCCCGTAGCGGACGCCGTCGTAGCGGGCGAGGTTCGAGGAGGCCTCGGCGGGGGCGATCACGTAGTAGGCGGAGATGCCGTGCTCGGCGTTGGGCAGGGAGACCTCGGCGACCTCTCCGCCGAGCGCCTCGATCCGCTTCAGGGTGTTCTCGAAGACCTCGCGGACGCCGGCCTCGATCGCGTCGCGGGCGAGCTCCGCCGGCACCCCGAAGCGCAGCCCGGAGAGGTCCTCGCGGTCGGGCAGCCTGATCCCTCCGGCGAGGCCGACCGAGGTCGAGTCGAGCGGGTCGCGGCCCTCGAGTATGCCGAGCAGTAGCGCCGCGTCGCTGACGTCGCGGGTCAGCGGTCCGCACTGGTCGAGCGAGGAGGCGAAGGCGATCATCCCGTAGCGCGAGATGGCGCCGTAGGTCGGCTTCAGGCCGACGATCCCGCAGAGCGCGGCCGGCTGGCGGATCGAACCGCCGGTGTCGGTGCCGATCGCCCACGGCGCCAGGCCGCCGGCGACGACCGCGGCCGAGCCGCCCGATGAGCCGCCCGGCACCCGCCCTCGGTCCCAGGGGTTGAGCACCGGCCCGTAGGCGGAGTTCTCGTTCGAGGAGCCCATCGCGAACTCGTCCATGTTGGTCTTGCCCAACACCGGCGCGCCGGCCTCGAGCAGGCGCCGCACCGCGGTCGCGGTGTAGGGCGGCCGGTAGCCCTCGAGGATGCGCGAGCCGGCGGTGGTCGGCACCCCCTCGGTGCAGAAGATGTCCTTGACCGCGATCGGCGCGATCGAGGGTCGATCGACCGCAATCGCCCCGGCCTCGGCGTCGAAGTCGTTGCGCCAGAGGTAGGCGTCCAGCTCGTCGCCGGCGGCGGCCTCGGTCCAGGCGGCGGTGCACTCCTCGACGGAGAGCTCACCCGCGCACATCGCCGCGTGGGCCCCGAGGGCCGTCAGCTCGAGGATCTGGGCCATCACTCGGCCTGCGGCGAAGGAACCCTGAAGGCCCCGTTGACCGCTTCCGGCGCGTTCGCCAGGGCGGCGTCCCGCGACAGGCTCTTCCACGGCTCATCCGCCCGCAACACGTTCTCCAGCGCGACCACGTGCGAGGTCGGCTCGACGCCCTCGAGGTCGAGCTTGCCGATCCGGTCGACGTGCTCGAGGATCCCCGACAGCTCCCCGACCATCGTCTCCAGTTCCTGCTCGGAAAGGCGGAGGCGAGCAAGTCGAGCGACGTGCAGCACCTGATCCCGGTCGATCACCGGCCGCATTCTAGGCGGCCGCCCGAACTCGGCGAGGGAGGCCGGGAGGGGTGGAGCGTCTTGTACTTTTTTGGCGCATCCACCCGCGGACAGCCGCCGCCGATCCACAAAAAAGTTAAGCGAAACCCCTCCCGGCCTCCCTCGCCCTCTTTTGGCTGCCCAGCCAGTTAGAGTCCCGCCCGATGCAGGGACCAGCGGCCGAGAGATTCGTCGTCCTCAACCTGCGCCTGCTCGCCGCGACCTTCGCCGTGGTCGGCATCCTCTTCATCGCCGTGCCGAGCGGCGTGCTCGACGTGATCTCCGACGTCGGCGAATGGTTCGGCAACGACACCCGGGCGCCGCACACCCAGGAGTACCTCTGGCTGGCGCTGGCCTTCGCCTACATGGTGGTGATCGCCGGGATCTGCTTGGTCGCCCAGGCTGACGTCGTCCGCTATCGCCCCCTGCTGCTGGTCCTCGCGGCCGGCAAGACCGCCTCCTCGCTCGGCTCGCTGGCCTTCTTTCTGATCCAGGAACAGGTCTTCATCTGGCTGCTCAACTTCCTCGTCGACGGCTTCCTGGCGCTGCTGGCGCTTTGGCTCTGGGCCCTGGCCGGCCGCATCGGCCGTCCCGTCGACCCCGGCTGACAGCGCGCGCCGGGGCTGTCGGCCGCCGAGCAGCGCACTCTCAGCGCGATCTGCGCGGCGATGGCGCCGGGCATCGACGGCCTGCCCGCGGCTGAGCGCGACGTCGACGTCTCCGGCCCGGTCTCCGAGTTCCTCGCCTCGGTCTCGCCGCGGGTGCTGACCCGGCTCAAGCTCGGCCTGCGCGCCTTCGAGTGGCTGCCCTTCCCGTGGCGCTTCAGCCGCCTTGACCCTGGGGCTCGCGAGGACTTCCTGCTGAAGCTGGAGGGCTCGCGGCTCTCCCTCCACCACGACCTGCTGCTGATGGCGAAGCTGTTCTCGACCCTCGGCTACGCGGTGACGCCGCCAGTGCGGGAACGGATCGGCTTCGAGATCGGCTGCGGGCTCGCCGACGGCGACCTGCCGGAGCCCGCCGGCACGCTCGGCGACATCGAGCCACCCGGCGAGGGCGAGGAATGCGACGTGGTCGTGGTCGGCTCCGGCGCCGGCGGGGCCGTCGCGGCGGCGACGCTGGCCGAGGCCAGGCTCGACGTCATCGTCCTCGAGGCGGGCGAGCACTACGACCGCGACAGCTACCCGAGTGACCCCCTGGAGGCGATCGCCGCCCTCTACCGCGACGGCGGCCTGACGATCGCCGAAGGCCGCCCGCCGATCCCGGTGCCGGTGGCCAAGGTCCTCGGCGGCACCACCGTGATCAACTCGGGCACCTGCTTTCGCGCCCCGGACCCCGTCCTGGAGGACTGGCGGCGCCGTTTCGGGGTCTCCTGGGCCGGCGAGATGGCCGACGACTACGCCGAGGCCGAGCGGACTCTCCACGTGAAGCAGCTCGACCCCGAGCGGATGGGCCGCAACGGGCAGCTGGCGATGGAGGGGGCGGCCGCGATCGGCGCCAGCGGCGCCCCGATCCACCGCAACGCCGGCGACTGCGTGCAGTGCAGCTCCTGCCCATTCGGCTGCGAGATCGACGCCAAGCGCGGCATGCACGTCAGCTACCTGCCCCGTGCGGTCGCCGCCGGCGCCCGCATCCGCGCCGGCGTCCGCGTCGACCGGGTGCTGGTCGAGGGCGGCCGCGCCGTTGGCGTCGCCTGCACGGCGCCTGGCCGCGGCAACGGCCGCTCGCGGCCCTTCGCGGTCCGCGCCCGCCGCGCCGTGATCGTCGCCGGTGGCGCCCTCGGCACGCCGGAGCTGCTGCAGCGCTCCGGCCTTGGCGGCCGTCAGGTCGGCCGCAACCTCCACATCCACCCCGCCTGCTGGGTCGGGGCCCGCTACGGCGAGGAGGTGCGCGGCTGGGAAGGGGTGATGCAGAGCTACTACGTCGACGAGTGGGAGGACCGCCGGATCCTCCTCGAGGCGACCTTCACCCCGCTCGCCTTCGGCGGTGCCTGGCTGCTCGGGGCCGGACGCTCCCACCAGGAAGCGATGCTTGACTTCGGCCACGTCGGCTCGATCGGGGTCCACCTCTCCGACCTCTCCTCCGGCCGCGTCGGCCTCGGCGCCGGCGGCTCGCTGCGGGCCAGCTACCGACTGACCGGCGGCGACGCCGACCGGCTCGCCTTCGGGATCGCCCGCGCGGCGGAAGTCCACTTCGCCGCCGGAGCCAGTGAGGTCTACCCGAACATCGCCCGGGTCGGCGTCCTGCGGCCGAACCAGCTGGCCGAGTTCGAGGCGACCTCGTTCAAGCCCTCGGAGCTGCGGCTGGAGGCGTTTCACCCGATGGGGACGGCGCGGATCGCCGCCGACCCCCGCGAGGGCGCCTGCGCCGCCGACGGCTCGCTGTACGGCACCCGCGACCTCTACGTCGCCGACGCCTCGCTCTTTCCCACCTCGGTCGGGGTCAACCCGATGATGACGGTGATCGCCTTTGCCAAGCGGGTGGCGAGGGAGGTCGCGGGTGGGGGTTTCGCTTAACTTTTTTGACGGCGTGCGCTGGCCATCCGCGCGCGAGCGCCGCCAAAAAAGTACAAGACGCTTCACCCCCACCCGCGACCTCCCTCCAGAAAGCTGGCCAAGGGACTGCGGTTGGGCTGATTGCCTCCAGAAGAGCTGGCGGCGGGACTGAGATGGCTTCTCAGCTGGTCGGTGGTGGAGGTGGAGGGGGCGGTGGGGTGCTGCTGCCGGCGCTGGGCGGTGGCGGAGGAGTCTGGGTGCTGCCGCCGGGAGGTGGGGAACCGGCGCCGGGTCCGCCGCCGGAGAGGCGGTCGGCGGTGTCGCCGAAGCTGACGCCTTCTTCCTGCATCGCCCGGTAGCCGCCGTAGGCCATCCCGGCGGCGGCGATCAGGCCGAGGAAGATGCCGACCGCGGGGCTGACGTCGACCGAGAGGCCGGGGACGCTGCCGCCGCCGGGGGTGTCGACGATCCGGTAGAGGATCAACAGCACCGAGATGCCGCCGAGCACGGCGACCACGGCATTGGCCGAGACCGGCGGCTCGAAGGCGGAGTCGGTCAGCCGCAGCACCGCCACGCCGACCGCGACGACGATCGCGATCAGGAGGAAGATCGGGATGTAGTCGAGCGCGTCCCAGGCGCTGCCGCCGGCGCTCGCGCTCGCCTCGAAGAGCCCGTTCCCACCGGACACTTCGACGGTGAACCAGTCGAAGAACATGAAGATGAAGAGCAGAATCGCCGAAACCCCGGCGATCTTCTCCCCCGTGCCCAGCTTGTCCGCGTCCATACACGTCCCTCCGTCAGAGCTTGGCCGGTCGTCCCGACCCTACACCTGCTTTTTCCCTATTCAGCAGGGGAATAGCCAACCCTTCTAGGCGGCGGCGAGCGTGCGGGCGCGAGCCGCCCGCAGGGTGTTGACCAGCAGCATCGCGATCGTCATCGGGCCGACGCCCCCGGGGACCGGCGTGATCGCCGCCGCAACGTCCGCGGCGGCGAAGTCGACGTCGCCACGCACGCCGGCCTCGGTGCGGTTGACGCCGACGTCGATCACCACCGCGCCCGGCTTGATCGCGTCGCCGCCGAGCAGCCCCGGCACCCCGGCGGCGGCGACGAGGACGTCGGCGCGGCGGCAGACGGCCGGCAGATCGCGGGTCCGCGAGTGGCAGACCGTGACCGTCGCGTTCGCCGCCAGCAGCAGGCGCGCCACCGGCACCCCAACCAGCTTCGAACGCCCGACCACTACCGCTTCGACCCCCTCCAGCTCGACCCCCTCGTGGCGCAGCAGCTCCATCACCCCGGCGGGGGTACAGGGCACGAGCCCAGGCGCCCCATGGGCGAGCAGGCCGGCGTTGACCGGCGTCAGCCCGTCGACGTCCTTGGCGGGGTCGATCGCTGCGACCACCGCGTTCGGGTCGATCTGGTCGGGGACGGGCAGCTGCACGAGGATGCCGTCGACGTCGTCGTCGGCGCCGAGCTCATAGACCAGCGCCAGCAGCTCGTCCTCGCTCGTCTCAGTCCCGAGCCCGTGATGGACGGAGCGCATCCCCGCCTCCTCGCAGGCGCGGTGCTTGTTGGCGACGTAGATCTCCGAGGCCGGGTCGTCGCCGACGATCACGGTCACCAGGTTCGGCGTCCGCCCCGCCTCGGCCGCGTAGGCGGCGACTTCCCCGCGGACCCGGAGGCGCACCGCCGCGGCGACCGCCTTGCCGTCGATGATCCGCGCCGCCACCGCTAGCGCTTCCGGATCGGGGCGTAGTCGGCCATCAGCTTGCGCTCGGAGCCGTCGCCGGAGAAGCGCACTACCACCACCCCGCCGGGCTCGACCCCGGTGACGACGCCGTCGCCGAAGCTGGCGTGGACGACGTCGTCGCCGGTCTGCATCTCCAGCGCCGGGCCGGGATCGACCGGCTGCGCCGCGCCCGGGTCGCCCCAGGTCGTCGCGCCGGCGGCCGGCACGGTGCCCTGGCGCTCGGTCAGCTCGGCCGGGATCTCGTCGATGAAGCGCGAGGGCAGGTTGCGCTCCGCCCGCCCGAACAGGCGGCGCTCGCGCGTCCAGGTCAGGTAGAGGCGCTTGCGGGCGCGGGTGATCGCGACGTAGCAGAGCCGCCGCTCCTCCTCCTCGCCGCCCTCCTCCAGCGCCCGCATGTGGGGGAAGGCGCCGTCCTCGCAGCCGACCACGAAGACGGTGTCGTACTCGAGGCCCTTGGCGTTGTGCAGGGTCATCAGGGTGACCAGCTCCCCCTCGGACTCGATCGAGTCCTGGTCGGTGTAGAGCGAGATCTGCTGCAGGAACTCCTCCAGCGGCGGCACCTCGCTCTCCCCCTCGCGCTCGCGGTTGAGGTCGAACTCGGCGGCCATCCCGACCAGCTCCTCGAGGTTCTCGGCGCGGCCCTCGGCCTCGACCGTGCGCTCGGCCGAGAGCGCTTCCAGGTAGCCGGTCTCGTTAAGCACCGCCTCCAGCACCGCGGCGACCGGGGCGCCGGAGTCGACCCTGGCACGCAGTCCCTCCATCGTCTCGTGGAAGCGCGAGACCGCCTTGATCGCGGCGGCGCTCAGCCCGGGCACGTCCTCGGCCCGTTCGGCGACCTCCCAGATCGGCAGGCCGGCCGTGTTTGCGTAGGAGGCAAGTCGGCCCTGACTGGTGTTGCCGATCCCCCGCCGCGGGGAGTTGACGATCCGCGTGAAGGAGACCTGGTCGGCTGGGTTGACAAGCAGGCTGAGGTAGGCGATCGCGTCCTTGATCTCGGCCCGGTCGTAGAACTTGGTGCCGCCGATCACCTGGTAGGGCAGCTCGAAGCGGACCAGCGTGTCCTCCAGCACCCGGCTCATCGCGTTGGTCCGGTAGAAGACGGCGACCTCCGAGCGAGCGACGCCGTGCTCCGAGCCCAGCCGCTCGATCTCGGCCGCGACCCAGCGCGCCTCCTCGTGCTCGTCGCCGAGCTCGGAGAGCTGCACCGGCTCGCCTCCCTGCTCTTCGGTCCAGAGCTGCTTCGGCCGCCGTTCGCGGTTGCGTTCGACGACCGCGTTGGCGGCCGAGAGGATCGTCTGAGTCGAGCGATAGTTCTGCTCGAGCTTGACCAGCTCCGCCTCGGGGAAGTCGTGCTCGAAGTCGAGGATGTTGCGGATGTCGGCGTGGCGGAAGCCGTAGATCGAGTTGTGGGTCACGATGCCTTCGGCGATGAAGTTGTGGGTTCCCTCCACGTTGATGTCGTAGACCGGGCGGTCCAGCGAGACGCGCTCGACCGACTTGACGGCGTCATACCTGCCATCGGCAGTGAACATGGTCATCCCCGGCCTCACCGATGCGGCGGGAATACAGGGGAGCGAGTTGCCGACCATCCTCCCGCTCTGCCTCTCGCCGAAACGACCGAGGAAGCGAACGTCCACGTCCAGCACCGAACTGATCGCCCCGGCAACCCGGACCGCCTCCCCGAAGTCCTTCAAGACCGTCTCGAAGCGCCATGAGCCCCGATCCTTCGTGCTTGCGTTCCGGACGCTCAATCCGATCGACTCCAGCGCCTCCCTCCCCCCCGGTCCCGTCCGGCGAGAGCGATCCGGTGCATCGGCGTTTTCCCTCGGCGCTCCGCGCAAAGGGTCACCCGCAAGACACGGCGGCGGCCGTCAGAGCTGGCGGCTAGATGATGCGGATGCTGGACGCTGAGGCCCTCGTCCTCGAGCAGGCGATGGCCAGCGGACTCGGTGTCGATCGTCGAGAAGACCTCGTCGATCAGCTTCTGGTTGCCGATCAGGCTGCGGCCGCTCGCCGATTTGCGGTGATTGAAGGGCAGCATCGGCAGGCCATAGCGGAGGGAGAAAGTGACCTCAGCGGCACGAGCCTCGGCGTCGGTCGCATGCGCTGAGAGCACCCAGACCGCGTCCGCGTGCTCGTGGTTACAGCGTTGCTTGATCCCCACCTCAGACCTGCCTCGCTGCGTATAGACCCCTGAGACGCCGACCCTGAACCCAACCCCCCGCTTCCACATCAGGTAGGTCAGGTGCATCTGGGGGGTCGTCCCCAGGCGGTAGCCGGCGAAGTGAGTGTGCTCTGGCGTACTAACGAGACGACGGCCCGAGATCGTCTCGATCGCAATTCCGTTTCGCTCCCACGCCTTGAACTTGCCCGAAACGCGAGCTGGCCGGAAGTCGGCGCTGCCGTGACAGGACAGAACCGAGTCTCCCGCGGAGATCTGCTCGATCGGCTTTTGAGAGCCGTCGCCCATCGTCACCAGCGTGCCCTCAACGAGGCACTGGTCCTCGTCGCCGACGACCATCAGGTTCCCGTGCTCTGAGGCCAGCAGTTGCAGCAGCCGGTACTGGGCGTGGTTGGTGTCCTGGTACTCGTCGACGAGCACATGCCGGAACGTGCGGCGCCAGCGTTCGCGCACCTCCTCGAACAGCTCCAGCGCGTTGACCGTGCGGACCAGCAGGTCGTCGAAGTCCATCGCGTTGGCCTCGAGCATCCGCTTCTCGTAGAGCGGGAAGGCTTCGGCGACCACCTCCTCGAAGACGCTGCCCTGCGTTTCCGCGTAGGCGGCGGCGTCGATCAGCTGGTTCTTGGCGCCAGAGATCTTCGCCCGCACCGCTCGCGGCGGGAACCGTTTCGGGTCGACGCCGAGCTCGGCGAGGCAGCGTTTGAGCATCCGCAGCGAGTCGGACTCGTCGTAGATCGAGAAGCCGCGCGAGTAGCCGAGCCGCTCGGCGTCGGCGCGCAGCATCCGCGCGCAGGCGGAGTGGAAGGTGGTCACCCACATCGCCCGCACCGAGCGCCCGATCAGCTGGCCGACCCGCTCGCGCATCTCCGCCGCCGCCTTGTTGGTGAAGGTGATCGCGAGGATCTCCCCCGGGCGGGCGGCGCCGGTGGCGAGCAGGTAGGCGATCCGGTGGGTCAGGACCCGGGTCTTGCCGGAGCCCGCCCCGGCGAGCACCAGCAGCGGGCCCTCGCCGTGCTCGACCGCCTGGCGCTGCGGCGGGTTGAGGCTCGCCAGCAGCCGCTCGACCCGGTCGGCGCCGGCCTCGGTCGGGGCACCGGCGGCGGGCACTTCGGCCTCGGGCGGCATCTCGAACTCGCTCTGCAGCATTCGGCCCGAGCATAGAGAGGGCCGCGGCCGGCTCAGCCGCCGGCCGAGGAGCGGCCGGTGCGGGCGCGAATGTCGGGTGCCTCCCCGGCCGGACCGTCGCCGCCGTCGAGCGCCGCCAGCCGCTGCTCGAGCTCGCCGATCCGCTCCGAGAGCGCCTTGATCGCCTCGGCGATCGGGTCGGGCAGGTGGATCCAGTCGGCGTCGGGGCCTTCCACCCGCCTGCCTTCGACCTTGACCGGGTGGCCGGGGTTGCCAACCACCGTTGCCCCCGGTGGCACGTCCTCGACGACCACCGTGTTGGCGCCGATCTTGGCGCCGGCCCCGACGTCGATCGGCCCCAGCAGCTTGGCGCCGGAGCCGACGGTGACGTTGTCCCGGAGTGTCGGGTGGCGCTTGCCGCGCTGGAAGCCGGTGCCGCCCAGCGTCACCCCCTGGTAGAGCGTGACGCGGTCGCCGATCACCGCGGTCTCGCCGATCACCACGCCGGCCCCGTGGTCGATGAAGAACTCGTTGCCGATCGCCGCCGCGGGGTGGATCTCGACCCCGGTGACCGCGCGCGATAGGTAGGCGATCGCCCGCGGCAGGATCGGCACCCCCGCCCCCAGCAGCGCGTGGGCGGCGCGGTGGGCGAGCAGCGCCTGCACCCCGGCCCAGCTGGTCAGGATCTCGAAGCTGGAGACGTTCCGCGCGGCGGGGTCGCGGTCGCGGGCCGCGGCGACGTCGGCGCGCACCTCGGAGACCAGCCGCTTCCACCCAGTCATGGTGAAAAGAAGGGTAGGGACATGTAGCGCTCGCCCGAGTCGCAGACGATCGTCACCACCCGCTTGCCGGCCAGCTGCGGCCGCGCCGCCACCTCCAGCGCCGCCTTGATGTTCGCCCCGGCCGAGATCCCGGCGAGGATGCCCTCCCCGCGGGCGGCCAGGCGCGCCGTCTCCAGCGCGTCCTCGTCGCTGACCGCGACGACCTCGTCGATGACCGAGCGGTCGAGGATCTCGGGCACGAAGCCGGCGCCGATGCCCTGGATCTTGTGCGGCCCGGGGGGACCGCCGGAGAGGACCGGGGAAGCGGCGGGCTCGACCGCGACCACCAGCGTCTCCGGTGAGCGCTCCTTCAGCATCTGGCCGACCCCGGTGATCGTGCCGCCGGTCCCGACCCCGGCGACGAAGGCGCCGACCTCGCCGTCGCAGTCGCTCCAGAATCTCCTCGGCGGTGGTGCGGCGGTGCGCTTCGGGGTTGGCGGGGTTGGAGAACTGCATCGGCATGAAGGCCCGGCGCTGCTCGCGGATCTCCTCGGCCAGCGCCACCGCCTCGTTCATCCCGCCCAGCGAGGGGGTCTCGCGCACCTCGGCGCCGTAGGCGCGCAGCAGCTTCGCCCGCTCACGGCTCATCCCCTCCGGCAGGGTGAGGATCAGCTCGTAGCCACGGGCGGCGCAGACCATCGCCAGGGCGATCCCGGTGTTGCCGCTGGTCGGCTCGACCACGACCGAGCGCCCGGGCTTGATCTCGCCCGCCTCTTCGGCGGCGTCGATCATCGCCACCCCGATCCGGTCCTTGACCGAGCCGCCGGGGTTGAAGTACTCGAGCTTGGCGCAGACCAGGCCGCCGACCTCGGCGCCGAGCCGGTCGAGCAGCACCATCGGCGTGCCGCCGACGACCGCCGAGGCCTCCGCCCCGATCCGCATCAGACCCTGCCCAGTCGCGAGCTGTGCATGGTCCGGCACTCTAGAGCGCCGCTAGCCGGCGATCTCGCGCAGCGCCCGCGCGCGAGCGAGGAACCAGAGGTAGTGCGCGGCGAGGATTCCAAGGCGCTCAAGGCGCAGGGCTCCGGCGAAGGCGATCAGCGCGAACAGCGTCCACCTGACAATCGCCCAGCCCAGCGGCGCTCGGGCCAGCCACAGCACCGGGCCCGAGATCCGGTCGCGGCGCCCGCGCGCCGGGGGCGGCAGCGGCTCGAGCAGGTCGGGATTGGCCTCGTAGAGCTTCATCAACCCCGGTGGCGACTTTTCGGCCCGTTCGACGAAGGCCCGCAGTGAGCGACGGTAGAAGTGGTCGCCCCGCAGGCCGCGGTGAAAGTTCCCGCGCAGCCCCTCGCGCAGGAAGAGCAGGCCCTGCTCGCGGTCGTCGTGGCCCCAGGTCACGGTGCGGGGGCGTTCGATCGCACGCAGCCAATCCGCGCGGCGGACCGAGACGTGTCCGCCCCAGAGGTTCTTGAGGATTGAGTCGGGATCGGCCTCCCATTTCTCGCAGTGGCCCTCGTAGGCTTCGCTGTAGTACTCGATCGTGGCGCTGCTGCGCGGCCAGGGCTCGCGGGAGACGACCGGCATGTAGCCGACGACGACCTGGCCCGGCCCGGCCGCGTGGGCGCGGGCATGGCCGCTGATCACGCCGGGCTCGACCACGACGTCGTCGTCGAGGGCGAGCACGACCTCGGTGCGGGCGGCTTCGACGCCGGCGTCGCGGGCCCGCTGCAGGCGCCACTCGCCGTCGCCGCCGTCGGCCGGCGTCGGGCGCACACGCACGCGCGGATCGCTGCCGGCCAGCCGCTCCACGCGCGCCAGGAGCTCGGCTTCCTCGCCGGCTCCGCTCCTGCCGGTGTCGACGACGACCACGACTTCGGTGGTGCCGGGATCGGCGAGGACCGCCGCCAGCGAGCGCTGGAACACGGGCCGGTCCCCGGTGGTGAGGTAGACGATCCCGAGGCTGGGTAACGGCTCCGCCTCCGTCATCAGATGAAGTGCATCCCAGCCTGTTCGGACCCGGCATCCTTGCAGGCCCGAGCAAGGGCCGGAGGTCTATGAACTAGCCTCAGGGGTGTCGCCTGATTGGCGGAATGCCCTCTGATCCGAGTACCTCGCGCATTTCTGCTCGCGTTTGATCAAGAGGGACATCCCCGGTAAGACCCTCTTGGAGGTAGTCGATTGGCGCAGTGGTCTGATCCAGCGGCACCTCGGGTGCCACGTTGACTGGCTCCTGGCGCTCTTCGGGATCGGTCATTTCTGATTCCCGTTCGGAGCGTCACGGCCCTCATAGTCAACGGGTGCCGTGGTCTGATCGAGCGGGACGCCAGGAGGCGGAGGTGAGGGATTAGGTGCTTTCGACATTTAGATCAACTCCACGATCAGGATACCAATGGCGAGAACGGAAAAGGCAAGGCCAGCGAGAAACGCGTAAAGAGAGACATTGATGGCTTTGGCAGCGGCGTTGCCGCCGTCTTGGGCGTTTCTGGTGGCGGTCTCCAATGCCCGAAGCGACCGAACGTGAACGCGCCAAAGATCAGGCTCGCTCTGGAATCGGTCGGAGACATAGTTGGTGATCTCGTCGGCCGAGATCGATGCAAATGGCTGCGGCTTGATTACGCCCACGCCTGCAACCACCACCGACACCGCCAGACATAGAGAGGCACCGAGCAGCGCCAGCCCAGTCGCAGTTCCGGTACAACCGTCAACAGTTTCGAGGATTTTGGCGGCGTTACCCCCGATCAAGGCCAGGAACACAGCGCCGAAGCCCGCGACCTGACCTCCCCTCGTCCGCAAGGACTCCGCCCGACGCTGTTGGTCCTCCAGCAGCCGCTGCGCCTCTTCTACGTACCAAGCAATCGCTTCAGCATTCGGCTGGGTGGGCGACTGTTTCGACGAAGCGTCCATGGAAGCTCGATCATTCATCACACCGCGGACACTCCGACGATCCATGGCTTCCCCGCGCGCCACTGGTGCGCCAGTTGTGCGCCAGTCAGACCGGAAAAACCGGATTCAGCCGGACAGCGCTCCGCTTGAACAAGCGGAATGCCAGTACCGATGCGGCCCGATCTAGATGAAGTACATTCCCGAGCCGGCCTCTTCGGCCTCGCGGCGGGCGACTTCGGCGATCGTGGTCTGGCCGAAGACCTTGCGCAGGGCGGTCACTCCCTCCGCCCAGATGCCGCCGGCCTCATCCGCCTCCTGGCCGATCTTGCCGTCGAGCGCCTGCACGACTTCGAGCACCGTGATCTCTTCGGCCGGACGCGAGAGCGTGTAGCCACCGCGCATGCCCCGGTGGCTGGTCAGCAGACCGGCCCGACGCAGGGTCGAGAAGAGCTGCTCGAGGAACTGCTCGGGAATATCGCGGCGCTCGGCCAGCTCCTTGATCGGAACCGGGCGATCGCCGGAGCGGGCGAGCTCGGCCAGGGCAACTACCGCATAGCGCGACTTCGACGTGATCGAGATCACGGGAGCCTTTCTACCGGACCGATCCAGGCTGGGTTAGGATCGCAAGTGACGGGGTCGTTGCCGGCAAAACGGCCCGAACCCCAAACGATTGATCGGAAGCAGTCCTGAGCGAACGCCCAAACTGCCTTGTGATCGACGGTCACCCGCTCGTCCGGCTCGGAGTCCGCGGGGTGCTCGACGACGCCTTCGAGGTGCACGAGTCGAGCAGCCGCGAGGAGGCGCTGGACCTGGTCCGCGACATCGGCGACTTCGACGTCGCGATCGTCGACATGCGCTGGCGCGCGAACGGCGCTGGCCGCGCGATCAGCGGCCAGGAGGCGATCTACGCCCTGCGCCGCGCCGAGCCCGCGCTCGGGATCGTCGCCCACGGCGAGCGCCCCGAGCGCCACCTCGTCAGCGCCGCCCTCCAGGCCGGGGCCAGCGCCTACGTCGCCCGCACCGCCGGCACCGAGGAGCTGCGGCGAGCGGTCGACGCCGCCGTCGCCCAGGAGCCCTTCGTCGACCCCGCCGTGCCGCCGAAAGGCAGCCGCGGCAAGCTGACCCGGCGCCAGCGCCAGATCCTGCAGCTGCTCGCCGACGGCGAGTCGACGCATCTGTCGCCGCCCGCCAGCTCGACCTCAGCGAGGAGACGGTGAAGACCCACACCAAGAACGCCCTGGCGCGGCTCGGCGCTCGCAACCGAACGCACGCCGTCGCGATCGCGCTGCGCGAGTCGCTGGTCGAGCTGGCTAGATCCAGCCGCAGTCGCGCGCGGTGAGCACCGCCTGCGCCCGGTCGACGGCGCCGATCTTGCCGTAGACGTTGTGCAGGTGGGTGCGGATGGTCGAGACCGAGAGCTGCATTTCGCCGGCGATCTGCTTGTAGACCATGCCCTCGGAGAGGTGGCGGAGGACGTCGAGCTCGCGGCCGGAAAGCGGGCAGGGCTCGCTGATCCGCGAGGCGTCGTGGCGCGGCAGCGGCATCTCGTAGAGCAGGTCGCGCAGGGCGTCAGGGCCGAGGCCGCAGCGCTCGGCGCTGGCCCGCAGCCGCTCCGGCGAGATCGCCTCCCCCTGGCGAGTAGTGGGCGACCATGTCGGCGGTGGCGACCATCGCCGCCAGGCCGTCGGCATCCTCGGCGTGATGGCGCTCGATTGCGACAGCGATCCGCTGCGGCAGGTTCCAGCGCCGGGCCAGCACGCCGCCGACCAGGGTGTGGTCGATGCCGAGCTGCTCGCGTTCGTCGCGCAGGCGCTGCTCGGGGGTGCGCGAGATCGCGTCGAAGTAGACCTTGTAGCCGGGGTGCAGGCGGGAGATCACGAGGCGGCCGACGTCGTGCAGCAGCGCCGCCACCGCCAGCTCGTCGCGTTCGACCCAGCCGACGACGCGGCCGATCTGGTCGGCGGCGCGCTGGGTCGCGAGGGCGTGGACACGGAAGCGCTCGGGCTTCAGCTCCCAGCCGCCGTTGGACTCGAAGAAGTCGAAGCTGGGGGCGGTGCCGGCGATCGCCAGCACCCCTGAGGGCTTCAGCACGTCGACCGCCTCGGGGATGCCGCCGACGCCGCCGGCGACGCCACCGCTGCGGTTGGCGAAGCGCAGCACTGAGATCGTCGAGGGCGACGTCGGACTCGACCGCTTCGACCAGCTCGCCGATGCGGGCGGTCTCGGCGGTGGCCGCCGCGATCACCCGCTCGCGCGACTCGATCAGGACCGGGAAACGCTCGACCGCCTCGAAGGCCTCGGCCAGGCGGCTTCCGGGCGCCGGCGCCCACCACGGGATGCCGGCGGTCTCGGAGGCGCCGTCATGCGCAGCGGACCTTGCCCATTGGTCTGGGTGGTGCGTCAGCGCCCATTCGCCCGCCTCATCGGCAGGAAAGACGTTTGGTTTAGCCGAAAGTACCCCTGCCGAGACGCTCGGCACTCGTCCATTCGTCCAGCTACGCGGCACGCAGGCGCTCCACCGCCGCGTCGATCCGGCTCCAAGGACTCGCTCCCGCCCGAGCGCCGCCAAGCGACTCGAAGATGCCCGGCGAGACCGAGCTGCCGGTGATCGCCACCCGGATCGGCTGGTAGAGCCGTGCCGGGCTTGACCCCGAAGCGCTCGAGCAGCGGTGCCAGCGCCGCCTCGATCGCCGTCCGGCTCGAACGGCTCGGCCGTGCGCAGCGCCTCGGCCGCCGCCTCCAGCAGCTCCCCCGACCCCTCCTTCATCACCTTCGCCCACGCCTTCGGGTCGTCGACCGGCGGCTCGAAGAGGAAGCGGATCAGCGGCCAGACCTCGTCCAGGGTCTGGGCTTTCTCCTGGGCGATCGCGCAGGCGGCGCGCAGCGTCGCCGTCGGGCTCGCGGCCGAGGTGGGCGGCGACCGCGGCCGTGTACTCGTCGAGCGGCATCTCGCGCATGAAGCGGCCGTTGAGCCAGCGCAGCTTCGCTCGTCGAAGATCGCCGCCGCCCTGCCGACGTCCTCGACGCGGAAGCGCCGAACCAGCTCCTCGGTCGACATCAGGGTGGTGTCGTCGTCGGTCCCCCAGCCGAGCAGCGCCAGGTAGTTGCGGACCGCCGCCGGCAGGTAGCCGGCCTCGCGCAGCTCCTGCACCGAGGCGGCGCCGTGGCGCTTGGAGAGCTTCTTGCCGTCGGGGCCGTGCAGGAGCGGCAGGTGGGCGTAGCGGGGCGGCGCGTGTCCGAGCGCGTCGAGGACGAGCAGCTGCTTGGGCGTGTTGGAGAGGTGGTCGTCGCCGCGCACCACCTCGGTGATCCCCATCTCGGCGTCGTCGACGGCGACCGCGAAGTTGTAGAGGACCGAGCCGTCGCCGCGGGCGATCACGAAGTCGTCGTAGCTGGCGTTGGGGAAGGCGACCTGGCCGCGGATCAGGTCCTCGACCACGGTCTCGCCCTCGTCGGGGACCCGCAGCCGGACCGCCGCGCCCGCCTCCTCGCTCGGCGCTGCCGCGGTAGCCGCGCCCGGCGCCGTGCTCGGCCTTCCAGGCCTCGACGTCCTTGGCGGTCGCCGCGTCGCGGTAGGCGGCGCCGGACTCGAGCAGCCGCTCCAGCGCGGCCGCGTGGCGCTCGGCCCGCTCGGCCTGGGAGATCGGGCCCCTCGTCCCAGTCGAGCTCGAGCCAGCGCAGCGCGTCGAGGATCTGCTCGACGTTCTCCGGCGGTCGAGCGCTCGCGGTCGGTGTCCTCGATCCGCAGCACCAGCTCGCCGCCCTCGTGGCGCGCCGCGAGCCAGTTGTAGAGTGCCGTCCGCGCTCCGCCGATGTGCAGCGCACCGGTCGGCGAGGGGGCGAATCTGAAACGGGGGTTTTCGCTGGTCATGTTGATCGGAGCGCATGTTTCCACCGCCGGGGGGCTCGTCAACGCGATCGAGCGCGGCGACGAGCGCGGCTGCGAATCTATCCAGATCTTCCACCAGAGCCCGCGGATGTGGCGGCCGACCCGCTACGGCGCCGAGGACTTCGCCGCCTTCCGCGAGGCGATGGACGGACTCCACGGTCGAAGCGGTGGTGATCCACGCCGTCTACCTGATCAACTGCGCGAGCAAAGACAAAGAGCTGCGCCGGAAGTCGCTCGCCTCGCTGACCCACGCGCTGCGGATCGGCGACGGGATCGGCGCCGCCGGCGTCGTCCTGCACCCCGGCGCGCAGAAAGGCGAGCCGCTCGGCCCGTCGATGAAGCGGGCGGCGAAGACGATCGCCGCGGCGCTGAAGGAGAGCGAGCAGCTGCCCGCTGCTGCTCGAGCAGACCGCCGGCCACAAAGGCCTGCTGGGCCGCGACTTCGACCAGACCGCCGAGCTGATCGAGCTGGCCGGCGGCGGCAAGCGCCTCGGCCTCTGCCTCGACTCCTGCCACCTCTTCGTCCAGGGCTACGACATCACCGACGAGGCCCACCTCGGCGCGGTGCTCGACGAAGCCGACGCCAAGGTCGGGCTCGAGCGCCTGCGCTGCGTGCACGTCAACGACGCCGCCGCCCCGCTCGGCTCCTGCCGCGACCGCCACGCCAACATCGGCAAGGGCGAGATGGGCAAACGGGGCCTCGCCGCCTTCCTCTCCGAGCCCCGCTTCGAGGGCCTGCCGGCGACCCTCGAGACGCCCGGGCCGAAGAAGAAGGGCCCGGACCGCAAGGAGGTCGCGGCGGCGAAGCGGCTGCGCAAGGCGGGACTGCAGGCCCGCAGCGCCGCTGAGCTGACGAGTCCGCTAGTTGATGTGGACGCCGGAGATCGCCCGGGAGATCACCAGGCGCTGGATCTCCGAGGTGCCCTCGAAGATCGTGTAGATCTTCGCGTCGCGGTGCATCCGCTCCACCGGGTACTCGCGGGTGTAGCCGTTGCCGCCGAGGATCTGGATCGCCCGCTCGGTCGCCCAGACGGCGACCTCGCCGGCCTTCAGCTTCGACATCGAGCCCTCGGCGTTCTCGAACGGTCTGGCCTGGTTGCGGCCCATCCAGGCGGCGCGCCAGACGAGCAGCCGGGCGGCGTCGATCTCCAGCTTCATGTCGGCGAGGGTGAAGGCGATCGCCTGGTTCTCGATGATCGCGCGGCCGAACTGCTCGCGCTCCTTGGCGTAGTCGAGCGCGTACTCGTAGGCGGCGCGGGCGATGCCGAGCGCCTGGGCGCCGACCGTCGGCCGGCTCGCCTCGAAGGTCGCCATCGCCGCCTGCGAGCTTCGACTGCTTGCCCTCGCGGACCCGGGCCAGGCGCTCGTCGAGCTTCTCCTTGCCGCCGAGCAGGCAGGAGCCGGGGACGCGGCAGTCGTCGAGGTGGACGTCGGCGGTGTGGGAGGCGCGCAGGCCGTGCTTCTTGACCTTGGCGCCCTGCTCGCAGCCCTTGGTGCCCGGCGGGATCACGAAGGCGGCGTGGCCGCGCGAGCCGAGCTCGCGGTCGACCGAGGCGATCACCACGTGGACGTCGGCGATGCCGCCGTTGGTCGCCCAGGCCTTCTGGCCGTTGAGCACCCACTCGTCCTTGGCCTCGTCGTACTTGGCGGTGGTGCGGATCGCCGAGACGTCGGAGCCGGCGTCCGGCTCGGAGGAGCAGAAGGCGCCGACGCTTGGCTCCTCCGGCGTGCCGAAGCACTGCGGCACCCACTCCCCGAGCTGCTCGGGGGTCCCCTGGCCGAAGATCGCGGCGACCGCGAGCGAGGTGCCCATGATCGCCATCCCGATGCCGGCGTCGCCCCAGAACAGCTCCTCGTTGGCGATCGGCAGGGTCAGCCCGGTCTCGTCGCCCCAGAACTGGGCCAGCGCCTCGAAGCCGTAGAGGCCGATCTTCGCCGCCTCCTGGATCACCGGCCAGGGCGTCTCCTCGCGCTCGTCCCACTCCGCGGCCGCGGGCCGGACGACGCCCTCGGCGAAGCCGTGGACCCACTCGCGCATGTCCTTCTGGTCCTGGTTCAGCTCGAGGGTGAACCTGGGCCCGCTCTGCTCGCGCGCCGGCGCCGTCCGGCGGTCTCCGGCGAGCGCCTCGTCCGGCGTCCAGCCTCTGCCACAGTCGCGGCGTCTCCGACATCGGCGACGTATATTACATGAAACGGTGTCGTCGTACACGGAATCGTGTCCGATTCAGACGTCGCGAAGGTCGAAGGCGCGCAGGCCCTCGGCGCCCTCGTCGGTGCAGTCGAAGAAGCGCGGGTTGACGCAGTCGTAGGACTCGCCCGGCCCTCGTAGGCCCGCTCGACCGAGAACTGGCAGTGGGGCAGCGGCTCGCCGGTCATCTTGACGCCGCCGAAGCCGCCGGGCTCGAGCACCGCATCGAGCTCGATCTCGGCGCCGAAGACCTCCTGCATGCAGCCCACGTACTGGCGCCGTTGAGGCGGTCGACGTAGCTGTAGAGGAAGCCGCAGCCCAGCTCGACGCAGCCGCGCGGCTCGACCATCTTGTCGCAGAAGGAGCGGCACTGGCGGCACTCGCCGACCTGCGGTGCGCGTGGCGGTCATGCGCTAAGTCTAGGCGCCTGGCCGCGTAACCAGGCAGATCGGTGACTCAGGGACGCCGCGTGCGCCGCACGCAAGCGACCGAGACGCCGAAGCGCCGGTCTTCAAGCGGCCAGCGCTCCGGGCCCGAGCACGTGGCCGATCTCCGCCCGCAGGCCGCTCGAGGGCCGCACCCGGTAGCCGCTCGCCGAACCGCAGCGCCGCAGTGCCCTCGCGCTGGTCTCCATCTCGAGCATGCACCTCGGCCTCGCCCTTGTAGTGCTCGAAGACCGCCTTCAGCTCGTCGACCAGGTCGGGCGCGAAGCCGGCGGCGTCGATCGTCAGCTCGAGCGGCCCGACGGGGCGCGGCGGCGACCTTGCCGCCGCGGGCGATCTCGCCGGCGTCGGGCTCGAAGCGCTCGGCCTCCTGCACCACCAGCTTGGTCTCGCCGCGGTCCTTGTGGTCGAGCCGGCCGCGGACGAGGACGACCGCGTCGGGGGCGATCACCGTCGCGCTCTCGGCCTCGTCGGCCTTGAAGACGAGCATCTCGACCTGGCCCTCGACGTCGTCGAGGGTCGCGAACATCATCTGCGATGCCGCTCTTGGTGCGGATCTTCTTGCAGTCGGCGACGATCCCGCCGACCGTGACCCAGGAGCCGTCCGGCTTGCCGCCGAGCTCGGCGAGGCTGCAGTCGACCCGCGCCCGCAGCGCGCCGCGGACCTCGGCCAGCGGGTGCGAGGAGAGGTAGGTGCCGAGCGTCTCCTTCTCCATCGCCAGCAGCTCGGCGACGGTCGAACTCGGCGGCGGAGATCGGCGGCCGGTGGTGGGCCTGGGCGCGGGCGCCGCCGGCGTCGGCGTCGTCGCCGAAGTCGAAGATCGAGCCCTGGCCCGAGCTGCGCGTCCTCCTGCGCCTTCTGGCCGGCCGCCTGGGCGGCCGGCAGCGCCTCCAGCATGCCCTTGCGGGTGGCGCCGGTCGAGTCGAGGGCGCCGCACTTGATCAGGCACTCGATCGCCCGTTTGTTGACGGCGCGCGAGTCGACCCGCTCGCAGAAGTCCCAGATCGAGGCGATCGGCGCCGTCCTCGCGGGCGCGCAGGATCGCCTCGACCGCCGAGTGGCCGACGTTCTTGACCGCGTCGAGGCCGAAGCGGATCGCCTTCTCGGAGACGACGAAGCCGTGGTCGGAGGAGTTGACGTCGGGCGGCAGCACCTCGATCCCCATCTCCTCGCAGCGGTTGACGAAGAACGGGACCTTGTCCTTGGTGTTCATCACCGAGGAGATCACCGCCGCCATGTACTCGGCCGGGTAGTTGGCCTTCAGGTAGGCGGTGCGGTAGGAGATCAGCGCGTAGCAGGCGGCGTGGGACTTGTTGAACGAGTAGTCGGCGGCCGCTTCGTTCAGCTTCCAGAGGTCGCTCGGCGACGTTGGGATCGGTGCCCGATGCCGCCAGCCCCTGCATGAACTTGTCCTTCATCGTCGCCATCAGGTCGCGCTTCTTCTTGCCGATCGCCTTGCGCAGGTCGTCCGCCTCGGCGCCGGATGAAGCCGGCCATCGCGCTTGGCGATCTCCATCAGCTGCTCCTGGTAGAGGACGCAGCCGTAGGTCGGCTCGGTGATCGCCCGCAGGCGCGGCGTCGGGGTAGCGGACCGACGCCGGGTTCGCTTCTTGCCCTTCGCGTAGGCGGGGATGTAGCGCATCGCGCCGGGCCGGTAGAGGGCGACGAGGGCGACGATGTCGTCGAACTCGGTCGGCCGGACCTTCTTCATCGCCTCGCGCATCCCCTCGGACTCGAGCTGGAAGACGCCGGTCGAGTCGCCGCGCGGCGAGCATCTCGAAGGTCGTGGCGTCGTCGATCGGGATCTCGTCCATGTCGATCTCGCTCGCCGCGCGAGCGCTCGATGATCTCGATCGCGTCCTCGATCACGTCGAGGTTGCGGAGGCCGAGGAAGTCCATCTTCAGCAGCCCGATCTCCTCGATCGGCCCCATCGAGTACTGGGTGACGATCTTGTACTGGCGCTCCGGCTTGCCGGACCCGTTGCCGTTGCCGTTCGCCGGCGGCGCTGCGGTCCTCGGCCAGCTGCAGGGGCACGATCTCCTGCAGCGGCCGGTCGGCGATCACCACCGCCGCGGCGTGGATCGAGTTGTTGCGGATGATCCCCTCGAGGCCCTGGGCGACGTCGATGATCCGCTTCGCGTCGGGCTCGGCGTCGTAGGTCTGTCTCAGTTCCTGGCCCGGCTTCAGGCATTCCTCGAAGGAGGGGCTGCGGCCCATGATCGGCTCCGGGATCTGCTTCGCCAGGCGGTCGCCGGTGGCGTAGTCGAAGCCGAGCACGCGGGCGGCGTCGCGGGTCGCGGCGCGCGGCGCCATCTTGCCGAAGGTGATGATCTGGGCGACCGATTCGCGGCCGTATTTCTCGCCGACGTAGCGGATCATCCGCTCGCGGCCGCGGACCGAGAAGTCGATGTCGATGTCCGGCATCGATTTGCGGCCGGGGTTGAGGAAGCGCTCGAAGAGCAGGTCGTTGGCGAGCGGGTCGAGGTCGGTGATGTTGAGCGCGTAGGAGACGATCGAGCCGGCCGCCGAGCCGCGGCCCGGGCCGACGGCGACGCCGTTCTCCTTCGCGTAGCGGACGAAGTCCCAGACGATCAGGAAGTAGGAGGAGAAGCCCATCTCCTCGATCACCCCGAGCTCGAACTCCATGCCGCTCGACCGCCTCGGCCGGGGCCGGGTCGCCGTAGCGGGCGCGCAGGCCCTCGCCGGCGATCCGGCGCAGCATCGCCTCCGGCTCCTCGCCGTCCTCGGTCGGGTAGCGCGGCAGCAGCAGCTTGCCGAGCTCGATCTCGAGCTAGCAGCGCTCGGCGATCTCCAGCGTGCGTCGGCACCGCCTCCGGCCACTCGGCGAAGGACTCGGCCATTTCCTCGCGAGCTCTTGATGTAGAACTCGTTGGTGTCGAAGCTGAGCTTCGGCGCCTCCAGGGTCGACTTCGTCTGCACGCAGAGCAGCGCCGCGTGGTTGTCGAAGTCCTCGCGCCGCAGGTAGTGGACGTCGGCGGTGCCGACCAGCGGCCGGCCCAGCTCGCGGGCGAAGCGGACGATCCCCTCGTTGGCCTTGTCCTGCTCGTCGATGCCGTTCTTCTGCACCTCGAAGTAGACCTGGTCGGGGCCGAAGGCCTGGATCAGGTCGTCGAGGTGGGCGCGGGCGTCGTCGGCGCGCTCTTCGACCAGGCGCCGGCAGAAGCGCGACTGCAGGCAGCCGGTGAGCACGATCACGCCCTCGGAGTGGCGCGCGAGCAGCTCCATGTCGACGTTGGCCTTGCCGCGCGAGAAGCCCTCGAGGAAGCCGGCCGAGGTGAGCTTGACGAGGTTGGCGAAGCCGGTGTCGCTCTCGGCCAGCAGGGTCAGGTGGTTGCGCTCGTAGCGGATCTGCTCCTTGACCGCGCCGGCGGTCGTCGACCAGGTAGGCCTCGAGCCCGACGATCGGCTTGATCCCGTGCTTGCCGCAGGCCTTGTAGAGGTCGACGGCGCCGTTCATCACCCCGTGGTCGGTAAGCCCGAGCGCCGGCTGTCCCAGCTCCGCCGCCCGCGCGGCCATCGCGTCGATCTTGCAGGCGCCGTCGAGCAGCGAGTACTCGCTGTGGGCGTGGAGATGGACGGCGGAGGGCGTTGCTCACGGGACTTCGATCATGCCAATCGCGCCAGATGTCACGGGCGGGTTTCGAGCGTCTTCCGCGCTAGTTCCGTGGGTAATTCGGGGCGATCTGCGAGTGGGAGGTCCCGGGTAGGGGTTCCGCTTAACTTTTTCGAGATCGGGTGGCGGCCGTCCGTGTTCGGAGGCGCCGAAAAAGTACAAGACGCTCCACCCCTACCCGGGACCTCCCTTGCCAGCCGCCCAAACTTCCCGGGTCAGCGGAAATACTCGGCGACGAATACCGACGCCCCGAACTCTCAACGACCAGCTTCCGTCCCCAGCCAGCTGCAAGACGTCCCGGGACCTGCGTCCGAAGCTCGCTTCGAGAGCCGTGCTTCCGGCCTCAAAGGGCGTCCCCAGGCTCAAACTCGGTCGAAAAGTGCAGCCATATAGCTGCACTAAACGATCGGGAACGATCTGGCGCTTCAACCGGCTGGCGTCATCTCGGCGTGCCTGGTCGTGGAATCAACCACCTAGAGAACCCGTGCTTCGGACCGTAGGCGGAGGTCCGGGTAGGGGTGGAACGTCTTGTACTTTTTTGGCGCTTCGGTGCTCGGACGGCGGGCGCGCGCCGACAAAAAAGTTAAGTGAAACCCCTACCCAGACCCCCGCCCCACAGCCGCCCCCGGAACCTCTACCCGCAGACCCAAGCACTCGGTCCTGAGTCGGCCCAGATTTCGCCGGCGATGCGGTCCTGTTCCTCCTTGGAAGCACTCTGGGGCTCCCCCTGGCCACCGTAGAGAGCCCAGGTCGAGGGCAGGATCTGGTAGGCGCCGCCGGCGCCACTCGACGGGTTGACGGCGCCGTAGTCGCCGCCGGACTCGCAGATCACGATGTAGGCGGGGATCGCGTAGGGGCCGCCGAGCCAGCGGCCGACTTCCGCTTCCGCTTCGGCTTCGCTGGCGGCGCGGGCGGCCTGGATCTCGCGCACCCATTCGGTGATGTCCACTTTCAGCTCGCCCAGCGCGGCTTCCCGGGCAGCGCTCAATTCCTGCTGGCGGGCGGCGGCGGCTTGGGCCGCTTCCCGCACGGAGGCGATTTCGGCGCGGGCGGCGACGAGGCGTTCGTCGTAGGCGACGGCGCGGGCCTTCAGCTCGGCGACCAGCTTCGCCTCGCGGCCGACCCGGTTCCGGACTTCCTCGACCCGGTCGGCGAGAGCGCTGTCGGATTCCTCGATCGCCCGAAAGTAGGCGGCGCGGGTGACCAGCTCCTGGTAGTCGCCGGAACCGAGGATCAGAGTGGCGGTGCTCGGCGTGCCGGTCTCATAGATCGCCACCAGGCGGGCGGCGAGGGCATGGCGAGAGCGGCGCAGCCGGGCCCTCTCCGCCACCAGCCGCCGCCGCGTGCGCGCCAGCTTGCCGCTCAGCTCGGCGGCGTGCGCCTGGCCCTCGGCGAGCAGCGTCGAGAGCCGTTCCTCATGGGCGGCCGCCCGTGCCGCTTCGCCTTCGGCGGCCGCCAGCCGCGCCCGGCTCGCGCGCAGGCCGGCCGAGAGCGAGCCCGCTTCCTCGCGGGCGCTCGCCAGCTTCGCTTCCAGCGCCCCGGCGTCGGCCGCGCCGGCGCCCGGCGCGGCAATGAGGACGGCGGCCACCAGGGCGCAGAGCAGCGCGCCAGCGAGGCCGGCGGCGGCGAGATCCTTTCTGGCGCATGCCGGCACCACGGCTGCGCCCGAGGCTAGCGTCGGTTCGCTCGCCCTCCCCGGGCTTGTCGATAACCCGCAACCGAAGTTGCGGCGGCGTGCTCAGCCCTCGGGGACGTTGCGCGAGGCGAGGTAGGCGGCGACAGCGATCGCCACCGCGGCGACGCCGATTCCAATCCGGATCTCGCGCCGGTAGCGCCGGCGCAGGTAGCGGGCGGCGAAACGGACCGCCGCCCGGCCGAACGAGTCGGACATCACTCTCCCTCCTCCCCGCGCTCGCGGATCTGGTGCGCCATCCGCGACTGCAGCGACCACAGCTCGATGAACCCCGGCGAGGCGTTCTGGGCGAACAGCCCGCCGGACTCGGCGAAGCCGGCCAGGCCGGCGTCGTAGACGGCGTTGGGCGAGGAGCGAGTGACGACGCGGACGCTGCCTTTGTAGAGGCGCAGGCCGATCTCGCCGGTCACCTGGGCGTTGACCGCGTCCATGTAGGCGTCGAGGTCGGAGCGCAGCGGCTCCCACCAGAGGCCGGCGTAGACGAGGTAGCCCCACTTCCGGTCCAGGGCCGGCTTGAACTGGTTCTGGTGGATCGTCCCGACCAGCCGCTCCAGCTCCTCGTGGGCGGTGAGGACGATCGCCGCCGCCGGGACCTCGTAGATGTCGCGCACCTTGAGGCCGACGATCCGGTCCTCGATGTGGTCGACGATCCCGACCCCGTGGCGGCAGCCGATCGCCGCCGCCCGCTCCAGCAGCTCGACCAGGCCGAGGCGCTCGCCGTTCAGCGCAACCGGCAGCCCCGCCTCGAAGCCGATCGTCACCGTCTCCGCCTCGTCCGGCGCCCGCTCCGGCGGGGTCACAAGCTGGAAGACATCGTCCTCGGGCGCGTGCTCGAGGTCCTCGATCCAGCGGCCCTCCGAGGAGCGGCCCCAGAGGTTGTCGTCGATCGAGTACGGCGCCAGCTCGGTACCGCCCTTGACCGGGATGCCGTGCTCGCGCGCGTAGGCGATCTCCTCCTCGCGCCCCATCTGCCAGGAGCGAACCGGGGCGATCGTCTTCAGCTCCGGCGCCAGGGTGGCGACCGTCGCCTCGATCCGCACCTGGTCGTTGCCCTTGCCGGTGCAGCCGTGGGCGATCGTGTCGCAGCCCGAGCGGCGCGCCTGCTCGACCGCGAGCTGGGCGATCAGCGGCCGGCCCAGCGCGGTGAACAGCGGGTAGCCGTTGCCGTAGACGGCGTTGGCCTTGATCGCCGGCGCCAGGAACTCGGCGGCAAAGCGCTCGCGGGCGTCGACCACGTGGCACTCGGCCGCGCCCAGCTGGCGTGCCTTCGCCTCGATCACCCCGTAGTCCTCGCCCGGCTGGCCGAGGTTGACGGTGAGGCAGACGACCTGCGCCTGGTAGTGGTCCTGGATCCACTTCAGCATCACGCTGGTGTCGAGCCCGCCCGAGTAGAGCAGGAGCACGCGATCGACCGTCGCCGGATCCGCCTCGTAGCTGGCGGTGGGCTGGAAGTGCGGGGGCTGGGCGCTCACGGCAGGCGCAAGTCTGGCACGACCGGCTCGCGCCGGGGCCGCGAGCTACGGCGCTTCGACGCCGCCGCTGCCGCCTTCTTCGGGGGGAAGCAGAGGTCCGGTGGTCGTGGTGGTCGGTTCTTCGCCGCTGGTGGTCGTCGCTTCGGTCGATTCGGTGGTGGTCGGCTCGCTCGTCGTGGTTGGTTCGGTGGTCTCGGTGCTCGCCGTCGTTTCCGCAGTCGTCGCGATCGATTCTGAGCTGGAGGCGGTCGAGCCGCCGTCGTCGTTGCCGGCGATCACGACCACGGCGACGATCAGGCCAACGATCACCGCGACCAGGCAGGCGATCAGCAGCCGCGTGTTGCCGTGTGGCCGTCCCTCCTGCGGATCGCCGCCCTCCGGACCGATCAGGCGAGTCGGGTCCTCGTGCACCTGGTCCTAGTCCTCCGGACCGAGGATCGCATCGAGGATCGCCTCGGTGTCCTCGATCTCGAAGCCGCTGCGCAACCGCCCCTCGATCTCCTCGCGGCTGCTGCCGGAGACCGCCATCTGCGTTGCCAGCAGGCGGGCCCCAGCCGGGGTGCGGCGCTCCCCGGTCGAGTCGCCCGTCGCCTCATCGACTGGCGCGACCGCGGTCAGGTGCGAGGCGCGGCCGAGCTTCGCCGACTCCTCGCCATCGCCGTCAAACCCTCCATCGGAATCGAAGCGACGCCTAGCTTCCTCCAGCGCAGCGACGAGGCGCTCGGACTCGGTGCGGATCGATTCCGCCTGCGCGACCAGCGAATCGTTCAAGCGCGCCAGCGACTCCAGCCGCTTGCCGACGATCCGGTCCGCCTCCGCCTGCGCCCGCTCGAGCTGGCGCCGGGCCTCCTTTTCGGCATCGTCGATGACCGCGACCGCCGCACGCTCGGCCGCCTCGACGATCCCGGCCAGGCGCTCGGTGGTTGCGGCCACGTCTCGTGAAGCCATCGCGGCAGTCTCGCAGGGGCGGCGCAGGCACGCAATCGGACCGCCGTCCACTGCAAATCGCCAACCAGCCGCAAAGGAACGTAGGGTGTGGACTGATCACCGCTTGAAAGAATGGTCTTCCGCCCGCCGGGAACGCGTCTCCAGATCGCCTCTTGAACCACCAGAACCCATACAGCAGCTCCGCCGACTGGCTGCGACCCGCCGAAGACCAGGAGGGCCTGAAGCGCTACGTCGAGACGGTGCGCGAGCGCTTCTGGGTGATCGTCGCCGCGGTCGCGGTCACGACCGGGATCGCGATCCTCTACGTCCTCACCGCGACCAAGACCTACGAAGCCACCGCCGACATGCTGATCACCCCGATCAGCGGCGACGACCCGGTGCTGACCAGCCTCGGCCTGCTGCGCGAATCAGCCGACCCGACCCGCGACGTGCAGACTGCCTCGCAGCTGATCGCCAACATCGATGTCGCCCGCCGCGCCGGCGACGAACTCGGCACCGACACGTCGCCCGACGAACTACTGGCCGAGGTGACCGCGGAACCGGTCGCGAACAGCAACATCGTCGCCGTCACCGCCACCGAGACCTCGCCCGAAGAAGCGCGGGAAGTCGCCAACGCCTTCGCCAAGGCGGCGGTCGAAGAACGCACCGCCCTCCTGCACTCGCAGATCGAAGACCGGCTGCCGCGATTGGAAGCGATCGCCGAAGCCGGCGGGCCCGGCGCGGAAGCGACCGAAGCGGGCGGGACCTCGGTCAACGGTCAGATCGCCGAGCTGCAGTCGCTGCAGTCCGGCCCCGACCCGACGATGCGGGTGCAGACGAAGGCTCCGCTGCCGAGCGGGCCGGCCTCGCCGAAGAAAGCGCTGAGCGTGATCGCCGGCCTGATCGCCGGCCTGATCCTCGGCATCGGCGGCGCCTTCGCGCTGCAGGTGCTCGACCCGCGGCTGCGCCGCGAGTCGCAGCTGCGCCGCCTCTACCGGCTGCCGGTGCTGGCACGGGTGCCGAAGGCGCCGCGCAGCCGCTCCGACCGACCGCTCGCCCCGGGCCAGGCCTCGCCCTTCATCGGCGAGGCCTACCGGACCCTGCGGGCGACCCTGGCCGGCGTCCGCCGCGAGCGGGATGCGCTGGGCCGGGTCGTCCTCGTCACCGGCTCCTCCCCCTCGGAGGGCAAGACGACGAGCGCCGTCAACCTCGCCGCCTCGATCGCCCTGCTCGGCAAACGGGTGGTGCTGATCGAGTCCGACCTGCGCCGGCCGGTGCTCGGGCGGCTGTTCGGCACACGGCCGCAGACCGGCGGCGTGGTCAGCGTCCTGATCGGCAAAGCGCGGCTCTCGGACTCCCTGGTTCAGACCGAGACCTATGGGCCCAACCTGCAGCTGCTGCTGGCCGAGCCCGACTATCGCGGCGGCTGGATCACCGATCTCTTCTCGACCCCGGCGGCTGCGGCGATGATCGCCGAGGCGCGCGAGATCGCCGACTACGTGATCATCGACTCGCCGCCGATCAACGAGGTGGTCGACGCCCTGCCGCTCGCCGTCACCGCCGACGACGTCCTGCTGGTAGTCCGCCTCGGCCGCTCGCGGCTCGACAAGCTGCACGAGCTGGGCGAGCTGCTGGCCGAGAACCGGGTCCAGCCGACCGGCTTCATCATCGTCGGCACCCAGCGGCCGAGCAAAGGCCAGTACCACTACGCCAGCAACTCCAGCGGCCCCGGCTCCCCGCCACCGGGCGAGCTGCCCGCCGGCGAGCGGCTCGAATCGCCCCGCTAGCGTGACCGCGCGGCTGGTTCCGCTCGACCGCCTCTGGCCCGCGGCCCTGCTCTCGATCTGCGCCCTGGTCGGGCTGATCGCCGGGGTCGAACCGAAATTCGCGATCGTCGCCGCGGTCGGCCTCGCCTTCGCGCTGCTGACCTTCACCAACCTCGCCGCCGGCCTCGCCGTCTTCGCCTTCCTCAGCTTTCTCGAGCTGCTCCACCTCGGCTCGGCCGTCAGCGTCGGCAAGCTCGGCGGCGGCCTGGTGATCCTCGCCTGGATCGCGACGATGGCCAGTCGCAGCGAGCGTGCGGAAGAGTTCGTCGACGCCCACCCGGCGATGACGATGGTGATCGCCGCCTTCCTCGGCTGGGTGGCGATCGGCGCCACCTGGGCCGAGCAGCCCTCCGCGGTGGTCAGCGCCCTGACCCGCTACATCCCCAACGCGCTGCTGTTCCTGATCGTCTTCACCGCCGTGCGCAAGCGCGAGCACATGCTGATGGTGATCGCCGGGACCGTGCTCGGGGCGCTGGCGGCCTCCGCCTACGGGCTGGTCAACGTATCGCCCGAGGAAGCGCGCCTCAACGGCACCGCCCTCGACCCCAACGAGCTCGGCTCGGTGCTGGTCGCCTGCGTCGCCCTCTCGGCGGCCTTTGCGGTCAACATGAAACACCGGCCGGAGATGCGGCTGGCGGCGATCGCCGCCAGCGGGCTCTGCGTCTTCGGCATCTTTCTCACCGTCTCGCGCGGCGGCCTGATCGCGCTCGGCGCCTCGCTGGTCGCGGCGATCTTCCTCGCCGGCCGCTGGCGCGCCCGGGTCGTCGTCTCGGCGGTGCTGATCGGGGTCGCGAGCTTCTACTACTTCGCCGTGCTGGCGCCGCCCGAGGCGACCGAACGCATCACGCTCTCGAACGAGGGCGAGACCGAGCTGAAAGAGGGACGGACGACGATCTGGCAGATCGCCACGCGGATCGTCGAAGCCAAACCCGTGACCGGGGTCGGCGCCGGCAACTTCGAAATCACCTCGCGCCGGTACCTGCTGCAGCCCGGCGCCCTCGGGCGCAGCGACCTGATCATCGCCACCCCCCGCGTCGTCCACAACACCTATCTCGGGATCGCCGCCGAACTCGGCCTGGTTGGGCTGGCGCTGTTCGCGATCCTCGTCCTCTTCGCGGTCGGCTCGACGATCCGCGCCGCCCGCCACTTCTCGGCGCTTGGCGACCGTGGCGGCGAGGCGCTGGCCCGCGGCCTCGCGGTTGGCCTGATCGGCATCCTCGTCGCCGACACCTTCATCTCTCAGGAGTACAACAAGCAGCTCTGGCTTTTGCTCGCGCTCGGTCCTGCGCTGCTCGCGATTGCTCGATCAGAGCGCGCAGCGGGAATTCCGGATTCAGCCGCCGGGCGGTCCGCAGCTCCCGCCCGGCAATAGCCGGCTGCGAGGACAGTAGCGTCACCCCGAGCAGGTAGTGGGCGACGAAGTTTTCCGGCTCGCGGTCGATCGCCTCGCGGAAGGCGGCGGCCGCGGTGGCGGCGTCGCCGGCTTCGCGGGCGACGCCGCCCTTGGAGAGCAGCGGTTCGACCGCGTAAGGGTCGATCGAGGCGGCGCGGTCGAAGTCGTCGTAGGCGGCGGCGAGGCTGGCGTCGGCCTCGCCGCGGTCGGTGTAGCGCTCGGAGAGGTAGAGCGCGCCGGCGGCGACCGCGACCACCGCCATCGCCGCAATCGCGGCGACCCGCGGCGCCAGGCGCAGCCGCTCGGCCACCGGCCGCAACGCCGGCGCCGCGGCGGCGCCGAGCAGGAAGATCGCCGGCGCCGTCACCGCCGGGTAGAAGAAAAGCCAGTCGTAGGAGGCCTGGATCAGCCACTGCGTCGCGGCCGCAAGGGCGCCGGCGGCAAGGACGGTCGCGGACGGGCCCAGCCGGCGGGAGCGGAAGCCGGCGATTGCCGCGGCGACGATGAAGGCGCCGAACAGGAGGATGCCGGGCAGGCCGAACTCGGAGAGCATCAGCATCTCGACGCTGTGCGGGTCGTGCGGCGTCGTCTGGGCGTTCTTCTCGCGCAGGTACTCGACCTGCCAGGAGCCGGCGCCGCCGCCACGGATCGGGTTCTGCTCCCACTCGTCGAGGGCGACGCGCCAGATGTCACCGCGGTTGGAGCCGATGTTGACGCCGAAGCGGGTGCCCTGGCTGCGCAGGTCCGGGGTGCCTTCGCGCAGCTCGTCGAGGCGCTGGTTGACGAACCCGGTCGGGCCACCATGGCTGGAGACGAAGGCGGCGCCGCCGACGAGGACGACCAGCACCGCCACCACCGCGGTGGCCCGCGAGAGCCAGGAGACGGTGCCCCTGTCGAGGCTGACGCGGGGCTCAACCAGTCCCAGGTAGAGCCCGGCGAGCACGACCGAACCCAGCGAGGAGACCGCGATCGCGTCGGCGGCGTCGCGCAGCAGCGGGATCGCCCCGGCGTCGGCGGCGTCGTGCTGGAAGACGTGCAGCAGGGTCGGGACCGCCGGGATCATCGGGATCGCCGCCAGGGCGACGAACAGCGCCACCTTGAGGCCGCGGCCGGAGAGCAGGATCAGAACCAGCAGCGCCGCCACCGCGGCCGGCACCGAGCCGCGACTCTGGGAGAGGACCGTCAACTCCAGCAACATCGTCACCCCGCCCACCATCAGCGCCCGCAGCGCCCATGGCAACGACCTGCGTACCGCCAGCGCCAGCAGCGGCCAGGCGCAGATCAGCCAGAAGGCGGCGTTGGCGTTGCGGTAGCCGATCGGGTAGCGCAGGGTGGCGTCGTCGTGCAGGTAGCGGATCACGTCGGTGCCGTGGCCGATCGTGATCACGGTGACGACGCCGGCGACCGAGCCCGGCGAGCCCGACCGGCAGCACCGCCAGGTCGCGCCGCTCGCCGAGCAGCGCGACGACCCAGGCCCCGATCGCGAACAGGGTTGCGTAGAGCAGGATCCGGTGGGTGTCCGCCACCGCCACCTCGCGGGTCGGCGTCCAGAGGATCGAGAGCAGCACCCAGGCGGCGAGCCCGAGCAGCGCCAGCAGGGCGACCGCCGGAGCGCCGAAGAGGCGGGCGCGCAGGGGAACGCCGAGCAGGAGGACCGCCAGCAGCGCCAGCACCCCGACCTCGCCGGGGTAGAAGACGATCCCGAAGTAGGCGCCCGCCTCCAGCGCCCACCAGACGAACAGCGCCGCCAGCAGCGCCAGCGGCACGCCCCAGGCCAGCCACTGCCAACCCTGCCCCTGGCGCACCTCGGCTTCCACGGCCGGGGACTCTAGATGGTCAATCCGCCGTCGCTACCGCGAAGATGCGCCCCCGCGTGCGCCTGATCGCCTACACCGACTACTCCTACCACCGCGTCGGCGACTCGGTCTACGCCGAGCGCGCCTTCGCCCTCTTCCTCGCCCGCCTCAGCGGCCATTTCGAGCGGCTCACCGTGCTCGGCCGGCTGGCCCCCGCCGGCGGCGACCGCGCCCGCTACGAGCTCGGCGAGCGGATCGACTTCGTCCCCCTCCCCTACTACGAGCGGCTGACCCAGCCGCGCAGCTTCCTGCCCGGCGTAATCGGCACCCTGCGGGCCTTCTGGCGCGCGCTCGGCGAGAACGACGGGGTCTGCATCTTCGGCCCCCACCCGCTCGCCTTCCCGATCGCCGCGATGACCTGGCTGCGGCGGCGGAAGCTGATCCTCGGCGTGCGCCAGGACACCCCGGTCTACGTCCGCAGCCGCCATCCCGGCAGCCGCGTCCTGCCCTTGATCGCCGACCTGATGGACGGTGGCTTCCGGTTGATCGGCCGCTTCTGCTCGGTGATCGCGGTTGGCCCGGCGGTTGCCCACAACTACCGCCGCTCGCGGCGGCTGCTGCAGATCAGCGTCTCGCTGGTCGACGCGGACGAGATTGTCGACCCGGCGGCGCGAACGGTCTCCTACGAGGGCGAGCTGACCGCGCTCAGCGTCGGCCGGCTCGACGTCGAGAAGAACCCGCTGCTGCTGGCCGACGTGCTCGCCCGCCTGCTCGAGCGCGACCGGCGCTGGCGGCTGGTGATCTGCGGCGAAGGCAGCCTCGGCGAGGAGCTGGAAGCGCGGCTGCGGGAACTGGGCGTCGCCGATCGGGCGGAGATGCGCGGCTACGTCTCGCTCGACGGCGGCCTCACCGACCTCTATCGCCGCAGCCACGCCCTGCTGCACGTCTCCTGGACCGAGGGCCTCCCCCAGGTCCTCTACGAGGCCTTCGCCGCGGCGCTGCCGGTCGTCGCCACCGACGTCGGCGGCATCCGCGAGGCGGTCGGCCACGCCGTCAGCCTGATCGCGCCCGGCGAGGCCGAGGCCGGCGCGGCGGCCCTGGCCGAGCTCGGCGCCGACCCCGCCCTGCGCGAGCACCACATCCGTGTCGGCAACGAGCTGGTGCGGGCGGCGACGATCCAGGCCGAGTGCGAGCGCACCGCGGCCTTCATCTCCGCCTGACTCAGCGGCGGCGACGCGCTTCGTCGAGCTCCTCGTAGAGGGCGCCGACCTCGCGCGCCGTCGCCTCGATCGAGAACCGCTCGCGGCGGCGGGCCCGCCCCGCCTCGCCCATCCGCGCTGCCCGCTCGGGATCGAGCAGCAGCTCGGCGAGCGCGGCGGCGAGGGCCGGTGGGTCCTGCGGCTCGACCAGGAGGCCGCTGACGCCATCGTCGACCAGGTCCGGCAGGCCGCCGACCCGGGTCGCGACCACCGGCTTGGCGGCCTCCATGTACTCCATCACCGAGAGCGGGCTGCCCTCGAAGTCGGAGCTGAGCGCGGCGACGTCGAAGGCGGCGAGGAGGTCGGGGACGTCGGCGCGCTCGCCGAGCAGCCGCAGCTCCTCGCCCAGGCCGAGCTCGGCGGTGAGCGCGCGCAGGCGCTGCTCCTCGGGGCTGTTGCGCTCGTCGCCACCGCCGACGATCAGCACCGTCGCCTCCGGCACCCGCTCGCGCAGCAACGGCACCGCGCGGATGATCACGTCGAGTGCCTTCTGCGGGCGCAGCGTCGCCACCACCCCGACCAGCGGCTGCGCCGGGCCGATCCCCAGCTCGGCGCGGACGTCGCGGCCAGGGGTTGGCGGCGGGAAGGGCGGGATCCCGTTGGCGATGAAGCGCGTCTTGCGCGGTGGCACGCCCTCGACCTCGACCATCCGCCGCTGGTCTTCGCGCGAGACCGCGACGAAGGCGTCGGCGCGGCGGGCGATCAGCTCGCGGTCGAGGAACACGCGCCGCGGGTTGCCTTCGTAGGACCAGGTGTGCTCGTGGGCGACGAAGACCCGCGCCCCGAGCGGGCCCCGCAGCAGCGCCCCCCAGACGTTGGAGCCGATCTTGTGCGTGTGCAAGACGTCAACCCCCCAGTGGCGCGCCCACGAGATCAGCCGGCGCCAGGGCCGCAGGTCGAGACGGGCGCCACGGCTGAGGCCGTGGAAGGCGACGCCGGCGCGGCGCAGCTCCTCCAGCGCCGGCTCGGCGGCGGAGTCCGGCACCCAGCGGGTGACGCAGAAGGCGACCTCGAACCGGGCCGGGTCAAGGTGCGTCGCCACTTGCCGGGCGATCGCCTCGCCGCCCCCGGCGGCGCCGATCCCGTCGACCATCGTCAGCACGCGCAGCCGTCGCCCGGAGGGGTCCATGAGGGCGGCTAGTGTACGCAGCCCCCCGGGGGCCGCCGTGACCGCGACTGACACCTCCGCCCAAATCCGAGAACGCCTTCAAACCCTGCGGTACCGGCTCCGTCTGGAACCCGGCGCGCCAAACGCCTTCGGCAGCGAGGGGTCCTTCGACCCGCCGATCGGCAGCCACTGGCAACCCAGCGCGCCGGTCCGCGGCTATTACATCGACTTCAGCCAGAAGCTCTCGACCCCGACATGGCCGCCCTACTGGCTGGAACCGGTCGAAGAGCAGTTCCACGTCGCCACCGCGCAATGGGGATTGGGGGCGTTCGAGCGCTACCTGAAGGGCGAGGGCGAGGCCTGGCTCGAGGCGGCGCGCAGGAGCGCCGAGCACCTGCTGGGGCTGCAGCAGCGCGGCGGCGCCCTCGACGGCGGCTGGCTGCATCTGTGCCAGATGCCCCACTCCTACCGGCTCGATCCGCCCTGGCTCTCGGCGATGGCCCAGGGCGAGGGCGCCAGCCTGCTGGTCAGGCTGTACCGCGAGACCGGCGAGGAGCGCTTCGCCGAGGCCGCCCGGCGGGCGCTGAAGACGATGGAGCTGCCCGTCGCCGACGGCGGAACCCGGGCCGACCTCGACGGCTTTCCGTTCGTCGAGGAGTACCCGACCCGGGTTCCGAGCTGCGTCCTCAACGGAGCGATCTTCGCGCTCTGGGGCTATCACGACGTCGGCCAGGCACTCGGCGACGGCGACGCCATCGACGGCTTCGGCGAGCTGGCCGACGCGCTGGCCGCCAACGTCCACCGCTACGACACCGGCTACTGGTCCCGCTACGACCTCTTCCCGCATCACCTTCCCCATGTCGCCAGCCCCGCCTACCACCTGCTCCACATCAAGCAGCTGCAGGTGCTCGACCGGCTCGCGCCCAGGCCCGAGCTCGCCGCCGCCGCGGAGCGCTTCGAGGGCTACCGCCAGTCGCGTCGCCGCCGCGCCCGGGCGATCGCCGGCGCGGTCGCCTTCCGCCTCTCCGTGCCGCGTAACAGACTGCTCGCCCACCGCCTCCCCTGGGACCGGCAGAAGTGAGCGGCGGCGGCCGCACCGCCGGGGGCGGCGACGTGCTCGTCCTCTGCTACCACGCGGTCAGCCCGACCTGGCCCGCCGACCTCTCGATCGCGCCGCAATTGCTCGAGCAGCAGCTCCGCTATCTCGCCGCGAAGGGGTACCGCGGCGTCACCTTCAGCGAGGCGGTCGCCTGGAGCGGCGGCGGCAAGGTCGTCGCGGTCACCTTCGACGACGGCTACCGCTCGGTGCTGGAGCTGGCGGCGCCGATCCTGCGCGACGTCGGCATGCCGGGGACGCTGTTCGTCCCGACCGACTGGATCGGCACCGAGCGGCCGATGAGCTGGCCGGGGATCGAGCAGTGGAGCGGTGGCGAGCACGAGCGCGAGCTGATCCCGATGTCCTGGCCCGAGGTCGAGCGGTTGCGCGACGCCGGCTGGGAGATTGGCTCGCACACCAAGTCGCACCCGAAACTGAGTCAGATCCCGCCCGAGCAACAGGCCGAGGAGCTGGGCGAGTCGCGCCGCCGGTGCGAGCAGATGCTCGGCGCCTGCGAGTCGATCGCCTACCCCTACGGTGACCACGACGAGGCGGTCCTCGCCGCGGCCGCGGCCGCCGGCTACTCGGCGGCGGCGACGCTGCCGGCCGGAGCGCCGCCGCCGGCGCCGCTGGCCTGGCCGCGGATCGGGATCTACGTCAACGACGACATGCGCTCCTTCCGCCTCAAGGTCTCGCCGCTGGTGCGGCGGGCCCGCGGCTCCTCGGCCTGGCCGCTGGTCGCGGACGGGCTGCGGTCGCTGAAGCGGAGGATGGCCGGCTGACTCCCGAGCGGGACCGTCCACCCGAGGAGAAGTACGACCCCGCCTCCTTCGCCGAGCCGGAGGTCGACCCGGGCGGCGGCCTGACCGACACGGTCGTCCGCGGCGTCGGCCTCGCCGGGGTCGGCTACGTCGCCGCGCAGACGCTGACGCTGGGCTTCTTCCTGGTCCTGGCGCGGCTGGCGACGCCACAGGACTTCGGCCAGTTCGCGGCCGGCTCGCTGCTGGTCAACATCGGCATGCTCTTCACCGAGTCGGGGATGCTGGCGGCGCTGATCCACCGCGAGGACCGAATCGACGAGGCGGCCAGCACCGCGACCGTCGCCACCGCCGTCTCCGGCCTGCTGTTCGCCCTGCTGGCGCTCGCCGCCTCGCCGTTGATCGGCCTGATCTTCGACAGCTCGAAGGTCGGCGCGATCGCCGCCGCCACCTCCGGCCTGCTGTTCGTGCGCTCGCTGCTGATCGTGCCGCAGGCGCTGCTGCAGCGGCGCTTCTCGTTCCTGCGCCGGATGGTCGCCGAGCCCTTCGCGGTGCTCGTCTTCGGCATCGTGGCGGTGATCGCGACCGCCAACGGCCTCGGCGCCTGGGGGCTGGTGATCGGCTACTACGCCTCCGCGGTCGCCGACGTGATCCTCTCCTGGGCGCTGGTCCGGTGGCGGCCGCGGATCCGCCAGATGTCCTTCGCGATCTGGCGCGAGCTGGTCGCCTACGGGCGCTACGTGCTCGCCGCCCACGCGGTGATGCTCGGCGGCCAGCAGCTGCCGGTGCTGCTGATCGGCCGCTTCTCCGGCACGGCCTCGCTGGGGCAGTTCCGCTACGCCGAACGGCTCAGCACGACGCCGGTGTCGCTGGTGATCCAGGCCGGCTCCTACGTGCTCTTCCCCGCCTTCGCCCGCATCACCGGCGACCGCGACCGCTTCCGGGGGGCGATGATGCGCTCGCTGCGGCTGATGTGCGCGCTCTCCTTCCCGTTGGTGCTGCTGCTGGTCCCGCTCGGGGTGCCGGCGGCGGTGATCCTCTTCGGCCCGGTCTGGAAGGAGGCCGGCTACGCGACGATGACGCTAACCGGCGAGGCCGCCGCGGGCACGCTGATCTCCTTCGCCTCGGAGGTGCTGAAGGCCGACGGCCACCCGGAGATCCTGACCCGCGTCCACATCGTGCTCTTCTCGCTCTCGGCGCTGGCGATGGTGGCGTTGCTGCCGCTCGGCCTGCTCGGGGTGACCACCGGGATCACGCTGGGCGGGATCGGTGCCTCGCTGTACGCGCTGAGGAGGGTGCGGAAGCTGAACGGGATCTCGGTTGGCCACCTGGCGCGGGAGATCCTGCCGCCGCTGATCGCCGCCCTGCTGATGGCGGCGATCATGGTCGCGGTCGAGTTCCTGCTGGTCGAAGCGGCTGAGCGGGGAACGGTCGTCGGGCTCTGCCTGATGCTCGGCGAGGCGATCGTCGGGCTGGCGATCTATGCCGTCGCGATGCTGGCGCTGGCGCCGCGGACGATCGCCGAGCTGGGTGGCCTGATCGCGAAAATGCTGCGGCGCGGCCGCGTGGCAGACTGAGGCCATGGCCCCCCTCTACTCGGTCGTCGTCACCGCCTACAACGAGCAGGAGTGCATCGCCGCGGCGCTCGCCTCGGTGCTCGCGCAGACCCACGACGAGCTAGAGCTGATCGTCGTCGACGACGGCTCCACCGACGGCACCGTCGAGGCGGTGCGGCCGTTCGAGGAGGACCCTCGCGTGCGGCTGATCCGCCAGCCCAACAAGGGTCTCTCGGCCGCCCGCAACACCGGCATCGAGGCCAGCGAGAGCGCGCGGGTCGCCTTCCTCGACAGCGACGACCTCTGGCTTCCCGACTACCTCGAGCGGGCCCACGCCGCGCTGGAGGCCCGCCCCGACGCCGGCTTCGCCTACACCGACGCCTGGTGGCTGCAGGACGCGACCGGCCGCTTCTACCGCGCCTCGGCGATGTCGCGTCAAAATCCGCCCGCGCGTCCGCCCGAGGATCCGAGCGAGTTCCTGCGGCTGCTGATGGCCCGCGGCAACTTCATCTTCGTCTCCACCACCGTGCGGCGGGCGGCGCTGGAAGAGGTCGGCCAGTTCAGGACCGAGCTGACCTCGTGCGAGGACTACGACCTCTGGATCCGCATGCTCGCGCACGGCTACGGCGCCGTCCGCGCCGGCGGGCGGCTGGCGGTGAAGCGCGACCGCAACACCTCGATGTCGCAGAACCACCGCAAGATGGACACCAACCTGCACCAGGTCTACCGCCTGGTCGCCGAGGAGTACGAGGTTCCGGCCGACGTCAAGGCCGCCGCCCGCGGACACGTCGCCACGCTCAAGCGCGAACTGGCGATGCTCGACGGGGAAGCGCCCGGGCGGGCGGCCGCCTTCGCGCTCCGCGTTCGCCTCGGCGCGATCCGCCGGGCGCTGCTGGGAAAGCGCCTCTGGTACCCGGGCACCCCGCCCGAGGTCGCCGACGCCTTCCCGGACCCCTAGCGAACCAAACTCGGTCGAAAAATGTAGCCATGACTACATGAATTGACCGCGCCCGCGAGCTAGACGCCGACCGCGACCGGCCGGCCGGCGACGACGCCGCGCAGCAGCTCGTCCAGCCGTTCGACCTGGGTCTCGCGCAGGTAGCCGGTGGCGAACTCGCGCCCGGCGGCGCCGAGTCGCTCGCGCAGGGCCGGATCCCCCTGCAGCCTGCGCAGCCCGCCCGCGAGGGCGGCCGGGTCCTCGGGGGCGACGGCGAGGGCGGCGTCGGCCTCGCTGGCGAGGCGCTGCGGCTCGCCGGCGGCGGAGACGATCGTCGCCCGCCCCACCGCACAGCAGTCGAATAGCTTCGAGGGCACGAACTGCTCGAACTCGGGGCTGCCCCGCAAAGGCACCACGTTGGCGTCAGAGGCGCGCAGGTAGCGCGCCGCCTCGGCCGGCGGCATCAGGCCGCGGAAGACGACCCGCTCCGGCGGCAGGGCGGCGGCCAGCTCCTTCATCTCCGCCAGCAGCGGCCCGTCGCCGAGCACCTGCAACTGAAAGCCGTCGTCGAGCAGGGCGGCGGCCTCGATCAGGGCGGCGATCCCCTGCGCGAGGCCGACGTTGCCGGCGTAGGTCCAGACGAAGCGGTCCGCCGGCATCCCCAGCTCGGCGCGATCGACCTCGAGCTCGCCGGCGTCAAGCCAGAGCCGGCTGGTCCCGTTGGGGACGATGCTGATCTTGCCCGGGTCGGCGACCTTGGCGGCGATCCCGCGGCGGAACGGCTCGGTGACGGTGACGATCGCCGCCGCGCTCTCATAGAGGCGGCGCTCGAGCCGCTCGGCCTGGCGGATCACCCGCGGGTTGTCGAGCTCGCCGAGCGCGACGGCCGCCTCGGGCCAGGGGTCGCGGACGTCCATCACCCAGGGCACCCGGTGGCGCCAAGCGACGGTGGCGCCGGCGGCGGCGACCGGCAGCGGCGGCGAGGAGGCGAAGACGACGTCGGGGCGGCGGCTGGCGGCGCCGGCGAGCGCCGCGGAGAAGGCGTAGGTCCCGTAGAGCAGCAGGCGCGAGCGCGTCGTCTTCACCGGCGAGGTCTTGACCCAGACATAGCTGACCCGGAAGCCGTCGAGCTCGCGGCGCACCACCGGCCGCCCCCGGTAACCGTCCTTGACGACGCCGTCGGGGTAGTTCGGGACCTCGCAGACCACCTCGACGTCGTGGCCCGCCTTGGCCAGGGTGGCGGCGATCGGGTGCAACCGGGCGGGCGGGGCGAGTACCTCGGGGGTGAAGTACTGGCTCAAGATCAGGACTCGCAAGGGCGGCGAAGCCTAGCGGCGCGGCGGCTATACTCGCTCGCCGACGGCCACTCCCGTCACACACCATGCGGACGATCCTGATGGAGTTCAACGAGCTGTCCCCGCAGCTCATGGAGAAGTTCATGGCGGCCGGCAAGCTGCCGAACTTCAAGCGCCTCCACGACGAGTCACAGGTCGCGATCACCGAGGCCGACGCGCCGGCGCCCGACCTCGAGCCGTGGATCCAGTGGATCACCGTCCACTGCGGCGTGCCCTACGCCAAGCACCAGATCCACCACCTCGGCGACGGGCACAAACTGGAGGCGAAGAACCTTTGGGACATCCTCTCCGACAACGGCAAGAGCGTCTGGGTCTGCGGCTCGATGAACATCAACTACCGCTCGCCGATCAACGGCTGGGTGCTGCCGGACCCCTGGGTCCTGCGGGTGCCCCCTTACCCTGAGCAGGAGCTGTCGCCGTTCTACAAGTTCGTCTCCGCCAACGTGCAGGAGCACACCCGCGAGGACGCGTCGCTCTCGCGCAGCGACCAGGTCGACTTCCTCAAATTCATGGTCAGCCACGGGCTCTCGCCGGCGACCGTCGGCGCGATCGTCAAGCAGTTGGCCAGCGAGCGCGGCGGCGACACCAAGTGGAAGCGCCCGGTGATCCTCGACCGGCTCCAGTTCGACCTCTTCAAGCGCCACTGGAAGCAGGCCAAGCCGGACTTCTCGACCCTCTTCCTCAACAGCACCGCGCACTACCAGCACCTCTACTGGCGCAACATGGAGCCGGAGCACTTCAAGGTCAAGCCCGAGCCCGGCGAGCAGGCGGTCTACCAGGAGGCGATCCTCTACGGCTACCAGCAGATGGACAAGCTCTGCGGCCGGCTGATCAAGCTGGCCGGCGACGACACCACCCTGGTCCTGCTGACCGCGCTGAGCCAGCAGCCGAGCGTCAAGTACGAGGACATCGGTGGCAAGGTGCTCTACCGCCCGCTCGACTTCGACGCCTTCCTGAAGCAGATCGGGGTCGAGCAGCAGGGCAAGCCGACGCCGGTGATGGCGGAGGAGTTCAACCTCGACTTCGCCAGCGAGGAGGACGCACGCGCCGTCGAGGCCCAGTTCGAGAAAATCACCGTCGGCGGCGAGCAGATGATGCGCTCCAAGCGCGAGGGCAACGAGCTCAAGACTGGCTGCCAGATCTGGCGCCAGCTCGACGAGGACGCGGTGATCGACCTCGCCGACGGCGGCACCGTCCCCTTCTTCGACTGCTTCTACCAGCTCAACCTGATGAAGAGCGGCCAGCACCACCCCGACGGGATGATGTGGATCCGCACCCCCTCGCGCCACCACGAAGTCGTTCCGGGCAAAGTTCCGCTGGTCTCGGTCGCGCCGACGATCCTGAAGCTGTACGGGCTCGACGAGGGCGCCGGGCTCGAGGGCGAGCCCGTCCTCGGCGCCGCCGCCTGAGCGCGGACGACGCGGCCCCGACGCCGGTTCCCGCTAGCCGAAGACCTGGACGTTGTCGACGTCGGTCGAGCAGCCGGTTGGAGCCGGGCAGGGGACCGAGGTGTCGTGGTAGATCCCGACCCGCAGGTGCGAGGGGATCGGGTCGCCGGGGGCGAGCCCGTCGGAGAGGCCGTTCGGTCCGTCGGTCTCGGTCTTCAGGGTCGCCCCGTGCAGCACCGGGCTGCGCTCGCCGGAGTCTTCGAAGTCGCCGTCGCCGTTGAGGTCGACCGAGACCTGCAGCCAGCCCTGGCTGGGGTCCTGTGAGTAGTAGACGTCCCAGGCGAAGCGGGTCCAGCGGTTGGCCTGGGCGGGGAAGGTCCAGAGCGTGTGCCAGTCGTTGACCACGAACCACTTGCCTTCGCGCGCCTGCATCTCGAGGATCGGTCCGTCGCCGCCGCCGTCGGCCGGCTGGGCCTGCTTCATCTGCATCACCGTCTGCCAAGCGCGCGAACCGAGCGGGTAGTTGGCCGGCAGGCGCTCGGAGAAGTAGGTGATCCGGTGCTCGCCCTGGTGGTAGAGGGCGGTCGGGCCGTAGCGGTGGTCGTTGAGCCCGAGCTCGCAGCGCTCGCCCCACATGTCGTCGCCGTCGTCGACGGTGAGCATGCGGTAGGCGCTGTCGGGCTGGGCGTCGCCGGTCGCCGTCGCGTGGGGGTCGCCGTCGCCGCCCTCGTAGGAGTAGCGCGAGGCGCTGACACACTGCAGGGGTCCCCAGAGCGGCACCGGGTTGGAGGTGGCGGAGGTGTCGGAGAAGAGCTCGCTGCAGCCCGGCGCGGTCATCCCGACCGGCGTCGTCGGCTCGGCCGAGGTACAGGGCGATGGCGCGGCCGGCGCCGGCGGTGCGACGCGGACGGTCACCGTGCGTGACTTTGCCCGTGCCCGCTGAGCGCGGAGGTGGACCACGGCGCGGGCCCGGGAGACGCGGAGGTGGATGCGGCGGTGAAAGCGGCCGTTGCGCCGGACGTGGGCGCGCCCGGCGACCCGCCAGCCGTGCTTGCCGCGCAGCTTGATCGTCACCTTTGCGTGGCGGCGTCGCCCGCAGGTGCGGCCGCGGACCCGGACCCAGCCGCCGGCGCCGACGGTGTGACGCGAGAGGCTGATCTTGACGCTGCGACAGGGCTTGCCAGCCGCCGCGGCAACGGGGGTCGCGGTGGCGGCGAGGGCCAGCGCCAGGGCGGCGGCGAGGAGGGCGACGGTCGTGCGGGCGGACGGCATCCCGGCACGGATCGGCCCCCGCTCAAGGATCGCATAGCGGACCCGGACTGACTAGACGAATGTACTAGTCGGCCTCAGACGCGTGCAAGGGAGCCCTGCAGAATCGCGACCGCCTGCTCGATCTCGGCCTCGCCGACCGGCAACGGCGGCAGCAGGCGCAGGGTGCCGGGTGCCGGCACGTTGACGATCAGGCCGTCGCGCAGCAGCGCCGCCCCCAGCGCGGCGGCGTCGATCCCCCCCGCCAGCCCGACCCCGACCATCAGGCCGCGGCCGCGGACCTCGCGCACGCCGTCGAGGGCAGCCAGCCGCTCGCGCAGGAGGGCGCCCCGCTCGCGGACGCCGCGCAGCAGCTCCGGGTCGTCGACCGCCTCGAGCACCGCCAGCGCCGCCGCGGCGGCGACCGGGCCGCCGGCGAAGGTCGAGCCGTGATCGCCGGGCTCGAGCACGTCCGCCGCGGCGGGGCCGGCGATGCAGGCGCCGATCGGCACGCCGCCCCCCAGCGCCTTGGCGCTGGTCAGCACGTCCGGGCGCACCGGCGTCTGCTGGTAGGCCCAGAGCGAGCCGGTCCGCCCGACCCCGGTCTGGATCTCGTCGAGGATCAGCAGCGCGCCGGCCTCGTCGCAGGCCTCGCGGGCGGCGAGCAGCGCCTCGTCGGAGATCGGGTGGATGCCGGCCTCGCCCTGGATCGGCTCGATCAGGACCGCCGCCGTGCGCTCGCCGACCGCCTCGCGCAGCGCCGTGGCGTCGTTGCGCGGGACGGCGCGGAAGCCGGGCAGCATCGGCCCCAGCGCCTCGTTGCGGGCGAGGCCGGGCGTCGCCGCCAGCGCCCCGTAGCTGCGGCCGTGGAAGTCGCCCTCGAAGCTGACGATCTCCGGCTCGGCGACACCGCGGACGTGGGCGTGCTTGCGGGCGACCTTGATCGCGCACTCGTTCGCCTCGGTGCCGGAGTTGGCGAAGAAGACGCGGCCGCCGAGACTCGACTCCGCCAGCCGCGCGGCGAGCCGCACCATCGGCTCGGTGTAGAAGAGGTTGGAGACGTGCATCAGCCGTCCCGCCTGCTCGCGCACCGCCTCGACCACCGCCGGGTGGCAGTGGCCGAGCGAGCAGACCGAGATCCCGGTGAGGAAGTCGAGGTACTCGTTGCCCTCGGCGTCCCAGAGGCGGGATCCCTCGCCACGGACGAAGTCGACCGGGGCGCGGCGGTAGGTCCGCATCAGGTAGCGGTCCTCGAGCTCCCGCACCTCGGCCAGGCTCATGGCGAACACCGGGCGGTCGCGCTCACGGCGTCACCATCGTGCCGATCCCGGCATCGGTGAACAGCTCCAACAGCAGGCTGTGGGGGCGGCGGCCGTCGATGATGTGGGCCGACTGGGCGCCGCCGCGGATCGCCTCGACGCAGGCCGCCAACTTCGGTCGCATGCCGCCGTCGAGGCCGGCGATTCGCTCTTCGACCTCTCCGACCGTGGCCCGCGAGAATCAGCGACCCCTCCTCGCCGGCGTCGGCGAGCCAGCCCTCGACGTCGGTGAGGAAGATCGCCTTGTGGGCGCCGAGCGCGGCGGCGACCTTGCCCGCGGCCTCGTCGGCGTTGACGTTGTAGGACTGGCCCTCGCGGTCCGACGCCGAGGAGGCGATCACCGGGATGTAGTCGGCGGCGATGTGGTTGAGGACGTCGACGTCGACCCGCTCGATCGAGCCGACGTAGCCGACCTGGTCGGCGTTCGCCACCGGCGCCACCTCGAACAGGGTTCCGTCCTCGCCGGCGAGCCCGACCGCGGGCTGGCCGTGACGGTTGATGCGCTGGACGATTTCGGAGTTGAGCTTGCCGACCAGGACCATCTTTGCCACCTCGACCGTCTCGGCGTCGGAGACCCGCAGCCCCTCGTGGAAGCGGACCTCGAGACCGAGCCGTTCCATGTAGCGGGTGATCTCGGGGCCGCCGCCGTGGACGACGACCGGGTTGAGGCCGACGTACTTGAGCAGGACGACGTCGGTGGCGAAGGCTTCGCGCAGGTCCTCCTCGCGCATCGCCGCGCCGCCGTACTTGATCACCACGGTGCGGCCGTGGAACTCGCGGATGTAGGGCAGCGCCTCGAGAAGGACGGCGACGTTGGAGTCTTCGAGCCGGCTCATGGTCTCCCCTCAGGTCGTGTACTCGGCGTTGATCCGGACGTACTCGTAGCCGAGATCGGAGAACCAGACGTGGGCGCGGTGCTCGCCGCGGCTCAGCCGCAGCCCGATCTCGGCCTCCTCCGTCTCCGCCCCCAGCTCGGCGGCGTCAATCGACCCGGCGCCGATCTCCTCCAGCTCCTCGCCGGCCAGGGCGGCGCCGGCGGCCTGCGCGATCCGGCCCCAGTTGGGGTCGCGGCCGAACAACGCCGTCTTCACCAGCGGCGAGTTGGCGATCGCCCGGGCGACCCGCTCGGCCTCCGCCGCCGAGGCGGCCTCGGAGACCTCGACTCGCGCTATTCGCGCGGCGCCCTCGCCGTCGCGGACGATCTCGATCGCCAGCTGCAGCAGCACCGCCTCCAGCAACCTCGCGGGCAGCGGCAGGCCGCTGGCGCCGGTCGCCTGCAGCAGGACGCAGTCGTTGGTGCTCATCTGACCGTCGACGGTGATCCGGTTGAAGGAGGCGTCGGTCGCCGCCCGCAGGGCCGAGTCCGGGTCGGCGACGACAGCATCGGTCTGAACAAAGCAGAGCATCGTCGCCATCTTCGGCTCGATCATCCCGGCGCCCTTCGCCTGGGCGGAGAGGGTGACGCCACCGAGGCTCAGCGTGCAGTGCTTGGACCAGCGGTCGGTGGTGAGGATCGCGTCGGAGAAGGCGCCGGCGCCGGCCGGCGAGAGCGCCTCCGCGGCCGCGTCGATTCCCGGCAGCACCGCCTCGATCGGCAGCGGCACCCCGATCGTCCCGGTCTCGGCAACCGCGACCTGCCCCATCGCCAGCCCCAGCGCGCCGGCTGCCCGCTCGCACATCGCCAGCGCGTCGGCGTAGCCCTTCTCCCCCGTCTCCGCGTTGGCGTTGCCGGAGTTGACGACGACGGCGCGCACCGCTGCTCGGTCGACGAGGTCGCGGCAGACGCGGATCGGCGCCGCGGCGGAGGCGTTGCGGGTCAGCAGCAGCGCCGAGGCGACGTCCTCGGCGTCGCAGACGACGAGGCCGACGTCGGTCTTGCCGCCCCCTTTGAGCCCGCAGTGGGCGCCGCCGGCACGGAAGCCGGGCGCCAGCCGGTCGGGGTCGAGCTGCTCGACGCCGGCGGGCGCCTCGACCCAGCGCGAGCGGAAGAAGGCGTCGGTGCCAGCGGCCGTGGGGGCGTGGCCGCTCACGTCAATCCCTCGGTCTCGTCCAGGCCCAGCATCAGGTTGAGGTTCTGGATCCCCTGGCCGGAGGCCCCCTTCCAGAGGTTGTCGATCGCCGAGAGGGCGATCACCCGGCCGCGCTCCTCGACCGTGACGTAGACGTGGCACTCGTTGGTGTCGCGCAGGTCGCGCAGGCCCGGCGGGCGGTCGACGACGCGGACGAAGGGCTCGCCGGCGTAACGCTCGCGGTAGAGCGCCTGTACCGCCGCCTTCGAGATCGGCTCGGTCGTCTGCGCGTAGCAGGTCGCGAGCTCGCCCTGGTCGAGCGGCAGCAGGTGCGGGACGAAGACGACCGGCGCCGGGCTCCCCAGCGCCGCCAGCTCCTGCTCGATCTCCGGCCGGTGGCGGTGGCCCTCGGTCTTGTAGGCGAAGGCGTTCTCGTCGATCGAGGCGTAGTGCATCTCCTCGCCGCCGCCGCGGCCGGCGCCGGAGATGCCCTGCATCGCGTTGACGACGACGTCGGCCAGCAGTCCCCGCTCGGCTAGCGGCGCCAGCCCGAGCACGCTGGCGGTCGGGTAGCAGCCGGGGGTGGCGACCAGCTCCGCGCCGTGCAGCTGCTCGCGGTAGAGCTCAGTCAGCCCGTAGACGCCGGTACCGAACAGATCGGGGGCGCCGTGCTCGCCGTACCAGCGCTCGTAGGTCGCCATCTCCCGCAGTCGGAAGTCAGCCGAGAGGTCGACGACGAGGATGCCCTGGGCACGCAGGGCGGCGACGGTCGGGGCGGCGGCGCCGTGCGGGTAGGCGACGATCGCCGCGTCGATTCCCTCGACCCGCTCGAGGTCGAGCTCGGTCAGCTCCAGCGGCACCCGGTAGCGCGGGTAGAGGCTTTCCAGCGGCCGGCCGGCGTCGCTGCGCGAGGTGACCGCGACCAACCGCAGCCGCGGGTGGCGCCAGGCGATCTGCGCCGCCAGGGCGCCAGTGAAGCCGGAGGCGCCGGCGACCAGCACCCGCGCCGCGGGCGTCTCAAGCAGCGGTTGTGCGCCCGGGTCATTCACGCAGGCTGCCCCCGATCGCCTCCAGCTCGGCCCTGATCGCCTCGCGCAGGCCGGCGACCTTGGCGTCGGTCAGGGTGCGGTCCTCAGCGCGGAACTCGAGCCGCAGCGCCAGGCTCACCCGTCCCTCGCCGATCTGGTCGCCCGCATAGAGATCGAAGACCTCGGCCGAGCGCAGCAGCTCGGTCCCGCCCTCGAGGACGGCGTCGCGGACGGCCACCGCGGTCACCTCGGCCGGGACGACGACGGCGAGGTCCTGGTGGACCGCCGGGAAGGTGGTTACGTCCTCGTAGGCCTCCTCGCCGAGCGTGGCGGCGCCGACCAGCGCCGCGGTCGCGACTTCGAAGCCGACCGCCGCCTCGACATCCCACTCGCGGCAGACCAGCGGATGGATCTCGCCGATCCAGCCGACCGGAACACCGGCGATCGAAACCGCAGCGGCGCGACCGGGGTGTAGGAAGGGCTCCGGTGCCGCCTCGAACGCGAGGGCGACGCCGAGCTGCCCGGCCAACGCCTCCAGCACCGCCTTCAAGGCAAAGAAGTCGCCTGGCTCGCCGCCGCCGCGCCAGGAGCGCTCGACCACGGGGCCGGAAGCGAGGCAGGCGAGCCGGTGCGGCTCGGCGACCGGGGCCCGGCGCTCGCCGGCGAAGACCCCCGCCAGCGGCCCCTCCCCAACCGCGTCGAGCTGCAGGTAGACCTGGCCGGACTCGAACAGTGCCACCCGCTCGGCGTCGCGGGCAAGGTTGCGCGCGGCGACGTCGAGCAGCGACCCCAGCAGCGAGGTCCGCATCGCCGACTGCTCCTCGGAGAGTGGGTTGGCGAGCAGGACGGCGTCGGCGCGCGGGTCGCCCGCGGGAATCCGCAGCCGCCCCGGCTCACCCGGGTCGGTGAAGCTCCAGCCGACCACCTGGTCGAAGCCGAGATCGCGCAGTGCGTCCTCGGCCCGGCGCCGCAGCCGTTGCTCGCGGCTGAGGCCGCCGACCTTGGCAGCGACCGCCGGCAGCGTCGTCGGCAGGTGCTCGTCGAGGCCGTGGACCCTGGCGACCTCCTCGATCAGGTCGACCTCGCGGGTGACGTCGTAATGGCGCTCGGGCGGCACCGTCGCCTCGAGGTCCTCGCCGTCGGCCTCGACCCCGAAGCCGAGCCGCTCCAGGTAGGCGGCCTGGTCGCCCTGCTCGATCCGCATTCCCAGCAGGCCCTCGACCCGGGCGGCGCGCAGCGTCAGCCGCCTCGGCGGCGGCGGCTCGGCGGCGACGTCGATCGTCCCCGGCACCAGCTTGGCCCCGCAGAGCTCGACCAGCAGCCGCGAGGCGACCCGCTGGGCGCGCGTGCACAGCTCCGGGTGCAGCTGCTTCTCGAAGCGCGAGGAGGCCTCCGAGCGCAGGCCGAGCAGCCGCGAGGTGCGGAGGATGTTGGTGCCGTTCCAGTTCGCCACCTCGAGCAGGACCCGCGTCGTCTCGGCGGAGACCTCGGAGACCTGGCCGCCCATGATCCCGGCGATTCCGCTCGGCCCCTCGCGGTCGCAGACCAGCACGGTCTCGGCGTCGAGCGCCCGCTCGACGCCGTCGAGCGTGGTCATCTTCTCCCCCTCGGCGGCGACTCTGACGGTGAGCTCGCCACCCGGGACCTTGTCGAGGTCGAAGGCGTGCAGGGGCTGGGCGGTCAGCAGCATCACGTAGTTGGTGATGTCGACGACGTTGTTGAGCGGCCGCTGCCCGGCCGCGGTCAACCGCGCCTGCAGCCACAGCGGCGAGGGCCCGACGGTGACGTCGGTGAAGGCGCGGGCGGTGAAGCGCGGGCACAGCTCCGGCACCTCGACCGCGACCGAGGCGGAGCTCAGAGACCTCGCCCTCGCCATCCGCCGAGGCATCCTCCGCCCACGGCTCCGCCGCCAGCGGCGCCGCCGAGATCGCGTGGACCTCGCGCGCCACCCCCCAGATGCCGAAGCAGTCGACCCGGTTCGGGGTCACCTCCAGCTCCAGCACCGGCTCGGCCAGCGGCAACACCTCGCCCAGCGGGGTGCCCGCCGCCGGGCCATCCTCCAGCTCGAGGATGCCGTCGGCTTCGGCGCCGAGCTCGAGCTCGGAGACCGAGAGGATCATCCCCTCGGAGGCGACGCCGCGCAGCTTCGCCTTGCGCAGCCTCTCGCCGCCCGGCATCAGCGCCCCCGGCAGCGCCACCGCGACGGTCTGGCCGGCGGCGACGTTGGCGGCCCCGCAGACGATCGTCCGCTCGCCCTCACCGGTGTCAACGGCGCAGACCCGCAGCCGGTCGGCGTTGGGATGCGGCTCGGCGCTCAGCACCCTGCCGACGACGAAGCCGTCGCTCGCCGGCGGGCCGACCAGGTCGATCCGCTCGACCTCGGTGCCGGTCATCACCAGGCGCTCGGCGATCTGCTCGGCGCCGACGCCGGGGTCGCAGTACTCGCGCAGCCAGCTGTAGGGCACCCTCATCTCGCGCCTCCGCCGCTCATCCGAACTGCTCCAGCATCCGCACGTCGTTGTCGAAGAAGCGGCGCAGGTCGGGCACGCCGTGGCGCAGCATCGCCACCCGCTCGACCCCGAGCCCGAAGGCGAAGCCCTGCACCCGCTCGGGGTCGTAGCCGTTGCCCTCGACGAAGCCGAGCACGTTGGGGTCGACCATGCCGGCGCCGAGGATCTCGATCCAGCCCTGGCCCTTGCAGAGATTGCAGCGCTCGCCCCCGGGCAGCGCGCCGCTGCCGGCGCACTGGAAGCAGGAGACGTCGACCTCGACGCTGGGCTCGGTGAAGGGGAAGAAGTGGGGCCGCAGCCGCACCTCGCGCTCGTCGCCGAAGATCGCCCGGCAGAGCGTCAGCAGCGTCCCCTGCAGGTCGGCGAGGGTGATCCCCTCGGCGATCGCCAGCCCCTCGACCTGGTGGAACATCGGGCTGTGGGTGGCGTCGGAGTCGCGCCGGTAGACCTTGCCGGGCATGACGATGAAGGTCGGTGGCCCCTGCGCCTCCATTGAGCGCACCTGCACCGGCGAGGTGTGGGTGCGCAGCAGCACCTCCGGGTGCGACTGCACGTAGAAGGTGTCCTGGAGCATCCGCGCCGGGTGCCCGGGCGGGTGGTTGAGGGCGGTGAAGTTGTAGTAGTCGTGCTCGACCTCGGGCCCCTCCATCACCCGGTAGCCGAGGCCGACCATCACGTCCTCGATTAGCCGCGTCGTGCGGGCGATCAGGTGGGCGTGGCCGACCGGCCGCGGCGGCGCTCCGGGCAGGGTGACATCTACCCGGTTGGTGGCCAGCCGCACCTCCAGCTCGCCGGCGTCGAGCCGCTCGGCCGCCGCCTCGAGCAGCGATTCGAGGTGCACGCGGGCCTGGTTGGCGCCGGCCCCCACCCTGCCGCGCTGCTCGGCGGGCAGGTCGGCGATCCCGCGCAGGATCGAGGTCAGCTCGGCTTTGCGGCCGAGATAGCGGACCCGCAGCTCCTCCAGCTCGGCGGTGCCGGCCGAGGCGGCGATCGCCGCCTCCGCCTCAGCCTGGATCTCGGCGACTCGATCAAGCATCGGCGCGTTCCTCCCGCATGGCCGGCGACGATATCCGCTGCGCGCCGATCGCCGCGGCGGCGGCGACGCCCAGCGACTCCGGTCCGCCCGGCCGCAGCGGGATCGTCACCTCGACCTCGCAGCGCTCCCGTACTGGCGGCGGCAGGCCCTTGCGCTCGGCGCCGAGGCAGAGAGTCGCCGCGCCGGCCAGCGCCTCGAGGCCGGCGCCGCCCTCGGCGACCAGCGCCGCCCGCGGTGCCGGCGTCTCCCCCACCTCGGCGCGCAGCGGCGGCCGGGCGAAGATCGAGCCCATGCTCGCCCGCACGGCCTTCGGCGAGAAGGGATCGGCGCAGCCGGGCCCGAGGGCGACCGAGCCGCCGAGCAGGGCATCGGCGCTGCGCAGGATCGCGCCGACGTTGCCGGGGTCACCGACCCCGTGCAGGTAGAGGCAGGGGACCGTCGCCCGCTCGGCCCAGCGCAGCGGCCAGACGGCGATCGCCCGCGTCCCGGATCCAAGCGAGGACGCCGCCGCCAGCAGCTCCGGCTCGACCTCCTCGCCCCCCCACTCCGGCGGCAGCTCGGCGCCGGCGGCGCGGAGCAGGAAGCGCGGCTCGGCGCCGGCGGCCAGGCCCGCCTCGACCAGGTCCTCGCCCTCGCTCGCGAACAGGCCCTCGCGCTCGCGGTGCTTGCGGTCGCGCAGCTTGCGGACCAGCTTCAGCTTCTCGTTGTGGGGACTGGCGATCATCGTGTCTTCGCTCGCGGTTGTCTTCTGGTCGGCGGTTTCTTCTCCTGGAACGAAAAAGCGGGCCGTTCTCACGGCCCGCCCGGGAAAGATGGAGTGTCGGCACCTCGCTAGGCGGCCGCACCCTCCCGGGCAAGCTCCACAAATCGGCGGAAGGCCTCACGGTCGGAAACCGCGATCTCGGCCAGCATCTTGCGGTTGACCTCGACTTCGGCCCTCTTCAGGCCGTACATCAGCTCCGAGTAGCTCATGCCCTCGAGCCGCGCGGCGGCGTTGATGCGGGTGATCCAGAGGCTGCGGAAAGTCCGCTTGCGGTTGCGCCGGTCCCTGTACGCGTACATCCCCGACCGCTGCACCTGCTCTTTGGCGAAGCGGTAGGAGGAATGCTTGCGGCCGAAGTAGCCCTTCGCTTCCTTCAGCACCTTGCGGCGCTTCTTGCGCGCGTGGACGGAGCGCTTGACCCGGCTCACTTGCCGCCTCCGAGCAGGTTCCGCACGGTCGCCGCATCGTGCGGGGAGATCTCGACCGGCCGCGCCATCCGCCGCTTACGCTTCGGTGACTTCTTCTCCAGGATGTGGCTGGAAAAGGCGCGCCTGCCGCGCAGCTTGCCGGTGGCGGTCTTGCGAAAGCGCTTCTTGGCGCCCGAATGGGTTTTCATCTTCGGCATCGGGACGGGTATTGAAGCAGACGCTCAGGGCTGGGGCGCCAAGACCTGGACGTTGTCGATCTCGACCGAGCATTCGACCGGCGCCGCGCAGGAGATGTCGGGGTCGTGGTAGATCCCCATCCGCAGGTGCGAGGGAATCGGGTCTCCCGGCAGCAGTCCGTCTTCGCCCCCGTTCGGCCCTTCGATCTCGGTCTTCAGCGTCGCCGCGTGCAGGATCGGGCTGCGCTCCTTGGAATCGTTGAAGTCGCCGTCGCCGTTGAGGTCAACTGAGACCTGCAGCCAGCCCTTGGCCGGGTCCTGGTTGTAATAGACGTCCCAGGCGAAGCGGGTCCATTTGCCAACCTGGGCGGGAAAGGTCCAGAGCGTTTCCCAGGCGTTGACGACGACCCACTTGCCTTCGCGCGCCTGCATCTCGAGGATCGGCCCTTCGCCGCCGGCGTCGGCGGGCTGGGCCTGCTTCATCTGCATCACCGTCTGCCAGGCGCTGTTGGCGAGCGGGTAGTTGCTCGGCAGCCGCTCGGAGAAGTAGGTGATCAGGTGTTCGCCCTGATGGTAGAAGGCGGTCGGCCCGACGCGGTGGTCGTTGAGGCCCAGCTCGCAGCGCTCGCCCCAGAAGTCGTCGCCGTCCTGCACGGTGAGCCGACGGTAGGCCCCGTTCGCCGCTTCGCCGTTGGCGGCTGGGTGGGTGTCGCCGCCGCTTTCGAGGTAGGAGTAGCGGGAATCTTCGACGCACTGGATGCTTCCCCAGAAGGGCAGCGGGTCCGGGTTTTCGCCGGTGTCGCTGGCCACCAGTTCGCATCCGAGCAGGCTCATCGCGATCGGCGCTTCGGAGCTTTCGGCCGCGAGCGGGCAACCGGGGTCGCTCGACGGTTCGGAGGATTCGGGGGGGACTTCGGGTTCTTCGACCGGCGGCGGTTCTTCCGCCGGCGGTTCTTCGGGTTCTTCCCCTTCGACCGGCGGCGGTTCTTCTGCCGGCGGCGCTTCTTCCACCGGTGCTTCGGCGGCCGGCGGCGCTTCCGTGACCGGCGCCGGCGCTTCGACCGGCGCGCCGACGGCTTCGCCGAGGGCGGAGGAGACCGGCCCGGGGCCCTCTTCCTTGGGGGCGTGGGTGAGACCGTTGCCGGCGATCGCGACGGCGACGGCGATATCCGTCTTGACCGGCGGCTGGCACGGGGCCGCGCAGCCCGCCGGCACCACGCCGAGCGAGCGCGCCGCCGCCAGCGCCCGCCGCGCCCGCTTCGCCACCACCCGCAGCGCCGCGGGACGGGCGGCCCGGCGGCAGCCGCCGGCCGCGGCGTGCCCGGAGCGACAGGCGGGCGCCAGTGAGACCGTCGCCCCGCCGGCGCCAAGCGCCAGTGAGCCGACCGAGAGCAGCAGCGCCGCGAGCGCGGCGGCCGCGAGGCCTCCGGTCGCGAGCCTCACCCACCTCACGGGCCGACCACCTGCACATTGTCGAGGTTAACCGAGCAGCCGCCGGGAGCGGGACAGGAGGCCGAAGACGAGTGATAGATCCCCGCCCGCAGGTGGGAGGGGATCGGATCCCCTGGCGCGAGGCCGTCGGAGGTCCCGTTCGGCCCTTCGGTCTCGGTTTTCAGCGTCGCCGCGTGCAGGATCGGGCTGCGCTCGCCGGAGTCGTTGAAGTCGCCGTCGCCGTTGAGGTCGGCGGAGACCTGCAGCCAGCCCTTGGTGGGGTCCTGGTTGTAATAGACGTCCCAGGCGAAGCGGGTCCACTTGCCAGCCTGGGCGGGGAAGCTCCAGAGGTCGTGCCAGGCGTTGATCACGATCCAGCGGCCTTCGCGGGCCTGCATCTCGAGGATCGGGCCGCCGCCGCCGGCGTCGGAGGGCTGGGCCTGCTTCATCTGCATCACCGTCTGCCAGGCGCTGTTGGCGAGCGGGTAGTTGCTCGGCAGCCGCAGCGAGATGTAGGTCGCGCGGCGCTGGCCCTGGTGGTAGAAGGCGGTCGGGCCGTAGCGGTAGTCGTTGAGGCCCAGCTCGCAGCGCTCGCCCCAGACGTCGTCGCCGTCGAGCACGGTGAGGCGGCGGTAGGCGCTGTTGCCCTGGGCGTTGCCGGTGGCGGTGAGGTGGGTGTCGCCTTCGCTTGAGAGGTAGGAGTAGCGCGAGGAGCTGGCGCAATACAGCGGGTCGCCCCAGAAGTTCAGCGGATTCGATTCGGCGGCGGTGTCGGAGGCGATCAGGTCGCAGCCCTGCACGGCCATGCCGAGGGGCGTGGTCGGCGCGGAGGAGGCGAGGGGGCAGGCCGACGGCGGGTCGAAGGTCGCGGTGGCGTCGCGGTCGCCGTTCATTTCGAGCCGGCAGGTGGAGGCCGTACCGGCGCAATCGCCGGACCACCCGCGCAGGGTGGAGCCGGCTTCGGGGGAGGCCGTCAAGGTGACGACGGAGCCTTCGGGGTAGGTCTGAGTGCAATCGCCGGGGCAGGCGATCCCGGGTCCGTCCACGGTGCCGTCGCCGGCACCGGAGAGGGAGACCGTCAGAGTTCGCTGCGGGGCGGGCGCTTCCGTGGCGGGACCGGCATCGAGGATCTGGATGTTGTCGAAGTCGAGCGAGCAGCCTTCGGGGCAGGCGATCGATTCGGCGTGGTTGGTGCCGATCTTGAGATTGGAGGGGATCGGGTCGCCCGGAGCGAGCCCGTCTTCGCCGTTGAATGAGCCCGCCGCCTCGGCCTTCAGCGTCGGCAGATGGATCACCGGGCTGCGCTCGCCGGGGTCGGCGAAGTCGCCGTCGTCGTTGAGGTCGACCGAGACCTGCAGCCAGCCCTTGGCCGGGTCCTTGGAGTAGTAGACGTCCCAGGCGAAGCGGGTCCATTTGCTGGGCTGGGCGGGGAAGCTCCACTGCTCGCCTTCCGGGGACTCGACCCTCCACCTGTTGCCGTAGGCGTCCAGCGAGAGCACCGGCTGCGAGCCGCCGATCGGGTGCGAGGGCTTCGACTGCATCATCTCCATCACCACCTGCCAGGTGCCGGCGTCGAGCGGGAAGCTGCTCGGCAACCGCAGTGACATATAGGTGACCCGGTGATGACCCTCTTCGTAGAAGGTGTTGCGGCCGCGTTCGTCTCCGCCGAGTTCGCAGCGCTCGCCGGCGACGTCGTCGCCGTCGAAGACGGTGGGGCGGCGGAAGGCGCCGCCGCCGGCCTGGGTTTCGCCGGTCGCCGTGAGGCTTGGGTCGCCGCCTTCGGTCAGGTAGCGGACGCGCGAGGAGGTCTCGCAGTTGATCGCCCCCCAGAAGGGAAGCGGGTCGGCGACCGAGCTCGTCGCGCTGGTCACGAATTCGCACCCGTTCAGCGTCATCCCGACCTGAACCAGTGGCTTGACCGGATCGAGGGGGCATGAAGAGGCGGCCGACGCCCGGGTCGGAGAGTGCGAGATCGTCGCTACCCAGATCAGCGGCAGCGTCGCGAGCAGGAGCAGCGCCAGCAGCAGCGGTCGCCGCGAGGCGCCGTCCCCGGCCATGGCTCGTCTATGTCGCTGTCGCAACGCCATTTGGACGTACCCCTTCGACTTCCTTTCCCAAAGCGGTCGAGGCTAAAACAGATCGCTTGCGTCGCCCGGCTCTGCCCGATGCCTCCCTTGGGATCCCGTCTCCCTCATCCCATCGGCTCTACATAACCCTGGCGACGGGCTCATACTTGCATACCGATAAATCGCGCGCAGAGCTAGTTCAAACGTCCAGAGCGACGCGAGGATTCGTCTCTAGCGCGAATAGCAGGGGATTCCGGCGGGAGGGACCGGAAACCTCTTTAACACGGCGAAAACAGCAGCGGGGCCCGGGGGGCCCTACGGCGCGACGACCTGCACGTCGTCGACCTCGGCCGAGCAGCCGGTCGGCGCCGGGCAGGCCAGCGAGGAGTTGTGATAGATCCCCGCCCGCAGGTGGGAGGGGATCGGATCCCCTGGCGCGAGGCCGTCGGAGGTCCCGTTCGGCCCTTCGGTCTCGGTTTTCAGCGTCGCCGCGTGCAGGATCGGGCTGCGCTCGCCGGAGTCGTTGAAGTCGCCGTCGCCGTTGAGGTCGGCGGAGACCTGCAGCCAGCCCTTGGTGGGGTCCTGGTTGTAATAGACGTCCCAGGCGAAGCGGGTCCACTTGCCAGCCTGGGCGGGGAAGCTCCAGAGGTCGTGCCAGGCGTTGATCACGATCCAGCGGCCTTCGCGGGCCTGCATCTCGAGGATCGGGCCGCCGCCGCCGGCGTCGGAGGGCTGGGCCTGCTTCATCTGCATCACCGTCTGCCAGGCGCTGTTGGCGAGCGGGTAGTTGCTCGGCAGCCGCAGCGAGATGTAGGTCGCGCGGCGCTGGCCCTGGTGGTAGAAGGCGGTCGGGCCGTAGCGGTAGTCGTTGAGGCCCAGCTCGCAGCGCTCGCCCCAGACGTCGTCGCCGTCGAGCACGGTGAGGCGGCGGTAGGCGCTGTTGCCCTGGGCGTTGCCGGTGGCGGTGAGGTGGGTGTCGCCTTCGCTTGAGAGGTAGGAGTAGCGCGAGGAGCTGGCGCAATACAGCGGGTCGCCCCAGAAGTTCAGCGGGTTCGATTCGGCGGCGGTGTCGGAGGCGATCAGGTCGCAGCCCTGCACGGCCATGCCGAGGGGCGTGGTCGGCGCGGAGGAGGCGAGGGGGCAGGGGTCCGGGACGGGCTCGGGAGTCGGGTCCGGGGCCGGAGCAGGTTCCGGAGTGGGCTCGGGGGCGGGTTCCGGAGCCGGTTCAGGGGCGGGCGCCTGGGCGGGCGCCGGTTCCGGGGCCGGTTCCGGGCTCGGGGCGGGTTCGGGAGCCGGCGCCGGCGAGCGCTGCGGCTTCCTGCGTTCGATGCGGAGGCGGATTTGGCGCGAGACGCCGTGGCCCAAGGCGGCCCGCAGGGCAACCGCGCTGGTCCCCACGGGGACCGCGAAGCGCACCTGCTTGGCGAACTTCCCGTCCGCTCCGGGCCGCAGCGTGCTGAGCAGCTGCCAGTCGGAGCCCTGACCGATCTCGATCTTGACGCTGGCGCCGCAGGCCGTCCCCCCCACCCGCACCGGTTCGCCGTTGACCAGCTCCTGTTTGGAGATGTCCAGCGTCGTCCGCCTGCACTCGGCGCCCGCCGCCGGGGCGAAGGAAACCGAGAAGAGGAGGGCACCCGCGAGGAAAGCAAGTAGGCTGACCGGGCGGATTCGGGAGGATTGGAAAGTCACGGCTTTCCGGTCGTCCATGGGTGGCGATTCGTGATGCTCGGCCCGATCTCTGGACCGATGTAACCGCTCCCATGGACTTTCGTTGGACGTTCCCATCCAAAGTTTTGGTCCGCCCTCCAGCTGTCGAGGGGATCTAAGAATGAGTCGACTCCAGGCCGAGCTGATCACCGACGTGGCCCGTCTCGCTCCCTTCGAAGCGGAGTGGCGGTCCCTGGCCGAACGGCGCTCCAACGGCTTCGTCACCCCGGAGTGGTTCCGCGCCTGGTGGGCGTTCCGCCGCACCCCCTCCTCCTCGCCGCTGGTCTCGGTCGCACGGCGCGCCGACGGCTCCGTTGCCGGGGTGATGCCGCTGGTCCTCGACGAGTCGAGCCGGCCGCGGGCGATCCGCTTCGCCGGCGCCTCGATCGGCGACCGCTTCCACCCCGCCGCCGCCGAGGCGGACGAGGTCGCCGTCGCGATCGCGACGATGAAGGCGCTCGAAGCCGCCGGCCTCGACCGCTGGATGGTGCTGCTGGAGTGCGCCGACTCGCAGAGCCGTTGGTGGAGGCTGATGCAGTGCAGCTCCCCGGCGCGTCACGCGATCGTCGAGCAGCAGCAGACGATGGTCCCGTTCATCGACCTGCGCGGGCTCGACTGGGAGGGGTATCTGGCCAGCCGCAGCAAGAACTTCCGCAAGCAGGTCCGTCGTGCCGAGCGGACGCTGGTTCGAAGCTACGGCATGACCCTGCGGGACTCGACCGAGGCCAGCCTGGAGTCCGACTTCGCCGAGCTGTTCCGCCTCCACGACCTGCGTCGCGCCGACATCGGCCCCTCCTCGCTCGACGCCCGCGCCCGCGAAGCGCTCGCGGCCTTCGCCGCCGCCGCCCAGCGGCGCGGCTGGCTGCGGCTGAATCTGATGGAAGCCGACGGAGCGATCGTCTCCAGCCTCTTTGGCTGGCGACTCGGCGAGTGCTACGCCTCCTACCAGGGCGGCTTCGACCCGGCCTGGGCGAAGTGCAGCGTCGGCATCGCCAACGAGGCGATCTGCATCCGCCGAGCGATCGAAGAAGGTGTGGCGGAGTACGACTTCCTGCTCGGCACCGAGCGCTGGAAGCGCCGCTTCACCGATGACCTGCGCCCAGCTCAGACCGCCGTCCTGCTGCGGGCCCGGCGCCCGACCCGGGTGCTGGTTGCCGCCGAGGCCCAAGCGCGCCGCGCGGGCTCGCGCCTCAGCGAGCGCCCCGCGGTCGGCAGCCTGGTGCGCTCGATGCACGGGCTGATCCCCACCGCCCGCGGGTCTTAAGAGAGACGCCGCCTCTTCCCGGGCGCGCCGCCGCCGACGCTAGGGTCTCGCGCGATGCGGATCGTCTACGTGATCGGGACCCGGCCGAACTTCGTCAAGACGGCGCCGGTGATCGCGGCGCTGCGCGAGCGCCTGCCGGACGCGACGCACACGATCGTCCATACCGGCCAGCACTACGACCGGCTGATGTCGGCGGTTTTCTTCGAAGAGCTGGGGGTGCCGGCGCCCGATCACATGCTCGAGGTCGGCTCCGGCAGCCACGCGGCGCAAACGGCACGGACGATGGAGCGACTGGAGCCGGTGCTCGAAGCCGAACAGCCAGACCTGCTGATGGTCCCCGGCGACGTCAACTCGACCCTGGCCGCGGTGCTGACCGCGGTCAAGATGGGCATCCCGGTCGCCCACATCGAGTCCGGCCTGCGCAGCTTCGACCGCACGATGCCGGAGGAGATCAACCGCATCGTCGCCGACGAGTTCTCCGAGCTGCTCTTCCTGCACTCCGACGAGGCGATCGTCAACCTGGCCGCCGAGGGGATCGCCGAGGAGCGCATGCACTTCGTCGGTAACACGATGATCGACACCCTGGTCGCGCTTGAAGAGCGCTTCCGCTCCGCCGGCAGCGCCGGGCGCCTGGGGGTCGTTCCGGGCGACTACACGCTCGTCACCCTGCACCGGCCGGCACTGGTCGACGGGCCGCTGCTGATCGAGACCGTGACCCAGTTGGGTGCGCTCTCAGAGCAGATGCCGGTCGTCTTCCCGGTCCACCCCCGCACCCGCAAGATGATGGAAGAGGCCGGCGCCGAGCATCCCGGCCTGCTGCTCTCCGATCCGCTCGGCTACCTGGACTTCCTCTCGCTCCTCGCCGACGCCGGCGCCGTCCTCACCGACTCCGGCGGCATCCAGGAGGAGACCAGCTTCCTCGGCGTCCCCTGTTTCACCCTGCGCGACAACACCGAGCGGCCGGTGACGATCCGCGCCGGCACCAACACCCTGCTCGGGCTCGACCCCGCGGCGATCGCCGGCATCCCCGCGGCGCTGGCAGCTCGCGGCAAGACGCCGAGCGAGCCACCCCCCCTCTGGGACGGCAAGGCGGCGAAGCGAATCGCCGACATAGTCGCCGCCCGCGCCTAAGGACCATCCCGGCAGGGGTGAAGCGTCTTGTACTTTTTCGCCGCCGGCCACCGCGGTAGCCGCATACCGCTGTCGAAAAAGTTAAGCGGAGCCCCTGTCGGGATGGTCCTTCAGGACTCGGACTGGGCCTCAGCCGGACCGTCGCCCTCCGGTGCCGCACCGTCCAGCCTGTCGACCTCTTTGCTCGGGGCCAGCAACATGCTCATGTTGCGGCCTTCCTGCAGCGGCGCGGACTCGATCACGGCGATGCCGCCAAGGTCCTCGAAGAGCTTCTGCAGCAGCGCCCGCCCACGCTCGGGGTGGGCCTGCTCGCGGCCGCGGAACATGATCGTGACCTTGACCTTGTCGTGGTGCTTGAGGAAGCGCTCGACGTGGCCCTTCTTGGTCTCGTAGTCGTGGCTCGCGATCTTCGGCCGCAGCTTGATTTCGCGGATGTTGACCTGCTGCTGGTGCTTGCGCGCCTGCTTCTGCTTCTGCTCCTGCTCGTACTTGTACTTCGAGTAGTCGAGCAGGCGGGTCACCGGCGGCTTCGAGCCGGGGGCGACCTCGACCAGGTCGAGGTCGGCGTCCTGGGCGCGTTTCAGCGCCTCGGCAATCTCGAGGATGCCGAGCTGCTCGCCGTCGGCGCCGATCAGGCGCACCTGGGGCACGCGGATGCGCTCGTTGATCCGCGTCGTGTCGCGCTCTGGTGGGCGCCGATCGAACCTGCGCGGGACCGGCACTATAGAGAGGAGCGGTGGAGCTTCAAGAGGACGAGAGTTCGGGAGGCCGGCACGGGTCGCTCAGCGGCGGCGGTGGTTTTGCTTGCCGGCAATCAAGTCGGGCGGAGTATAGAGACACCTGGCCGCTTGGCAAGGTGCCGGCTCAGGCGCGGCCGGTCTCGGCGGCGATGCGCTCGGCGAAGGCGGCGAGCGGCATCTCCCCCAGCTCACCCTCCTCGCGCGAGCGCACGGCGACCGCGCCGGCCTCCTCCTCGCGGTCGCCGACCACGAGCATGTAGGGGTAGCGGCCGATCGCCGCGTCGCGCACCTTCTTGCCGATCGACTCGGAGCGATCGTCGACCGCGACCCGCACCCCGAGTTCGCGCAGCTCTGTCATCGCCCGCCGTGCGTAGTCGTTGTGGCGGTCGGAGATCGAGAGCACGATCGCCTGCACCGGCGCCAGCCAGACCGGGAAGCGGCCGGCGTAGTGCTCGATCAGGATTCCGGCGAAGCGCTCCATCGAGCCGAGCAGGGCACGGTGGATCATCACCGGCCGGTAGGGCGCGTCGTCGGCGCCGGTGTAGTAGAGGTCGAAGCGCTCGGGCATCTGGAAATCGAGCTGGCAGGTGCCGCACTGCCAGGAACGGCCGAGCGCGTCGGTGACGTGGAAGTCGATCTTCGGCCCGTAGAAGGCGCCGTCGCCGGGATGCAGCTCGTACTCGCGACCCTGCTGCTCCAACGCCTCGGTCAGCGCCGCCTCGGCCTTGCGCCACTGCTCCCCGGTGCCCATCGACTTCTCGGGCCGGGTCGAGAGCTCGACGCGGACGTCTTCGAAGCCGAAGCGGGCGTAGAGCTCGTCGATCGCCTCGCAGATGCTCGCCACCTCGTCGGTGATCTGGTCCTCGGTGCAGTAGACGTGGGCGTCGTCCTGGGTGAAGGCGCGGACGCGGAGAAGGCCGTGGAGGACGCCCTCGCGCTCGTTGCGGGAGACGCGGCCGAACTCGGCCAGGCGCAGCGGCAGCTCGCGGTAGGAGTGGCGGTCGGAGCCGTAGACGAGACAGGCGCCCGGGCAGTTCATCGGCCGCAGCGCGAAGCGGCGCTCGTCGTCCTCCATGAAGTACATCTCGTCGCGATAGTTGTCCCAGTGCCCGGAGCGGTGCCAGAGCTGCTCGTCGAGCACCTGCGGGGTGGCGATCTCCTGGTAGCCGCGCTTGCGCAGCTGGCCCTGGACCTCGGCCTCGATCAGGTGCAGCAGGGTGGTCCCGTTGGGCAGCCAGAAGGGCATCCCTGGCGCCTCGTCGCGCAGCATGAAAAGACCGAGCTGGGGGCCGAGGCGGCGGTGGTCGCGGGCCTTCGCCTCCTCGATTCGCTCCAGGTGCCGCTCGAGGTCCTTCTTCGAGAAGAAGGCGGTCCCGTAGATCCGGGTCAGGCTCTCGCGGTTCTCGTCGCCACGCCAGTAGGCACCGGCGACCGAGCTCAGCTTGATCGCCTTGATGCTGCCCGTCGAAGGTCCATGCGGGCCGCGACAGAGGTCCTCGAAGGGCCCGTTGCGGTAAAGCGAAACCGTCTCCAAGCCTTCGTCGCGGACCAGGTCCTCGATCAGCTCGACCTTGTAGTCCTGGCCCTGGCTCTTGAAGATCTCGATCGCCTCGGCGACGGGTACGTCGCGGCGGCCGAACTCCTCGTCGGCGCCGATGTGCTCCTTCATCGCCGCTTCGATCTCCGGCAGGTCCTCCTCGCTGATCCTTGTATCGGGCGGGAACTCGAAGTCGTAGTAGAAGCCGGACTCGATCGGCGGCCCGATCGTCACCTTGGTGCCGGGGTAGAGCTCCATCACCGCCTCCGCCATCACGTGGGCGGCGTCGTGGCGGATCAGCTCCAGCGCCTCGGGGTCGCGGTCGGTGAGGATCGCCACCTCCGCCCCGCCCCCTGGCAGCGGCGCCGCCAGGTCGCGCAGCTCGCCGTCGACGCGGATCGCCAGCGCCGCCTTCGCCAGGCCCGGACCGATCGCCGCGGCGGCGTCGGCGCCAGTGGCGCCCGCCGGCAGCTCCAGCGGCTTGCCATCGGGCAGGGTGACGATCAGCTTCTCGGTCGCGGCCTCCATCCCGGGCCATCGTATCCGGGGCACGTCCGCCCCCTGCCGGTTGAGGAGTGCATTAGACACCTATGCGATGTCGAATGCACTCCTCGACGCCGCGCTCAGCGGGTGGGACCCTGGCGGGCCTGGCGCACAGCGATCAGCGGACAGGGGCTCGGGCCGGGGCGCGGCCTGGTCGCTTTCCAGAGCGCATAGGGGGTGGCGCGACGGGCGAGGCGCAGTCCGGGATACGGCGGCTGCGCCGCGGTTCCACGAGTGACGACGAAGCGGACGCCGCGCGGCGGGCGGTCGAGTTCCCCGTCGGCGGCGATGCAGACGCGGCCGCCGCGCAGCTCCCAGGCGATGTAGGGGGTGCCGTGTTCGTCGGCCAACAGCTTGTGCGAGGCGAGGACGAGGGTCGGGCCGCCGGCGAGATGCGGGCGCAGGCCGGTCAGCGCCGGCGAGTAGGAGGTCGGGCCGACCGGGGCGTTGGCGAGCGCGAGCAGCGAGCAACCGGCGGCAGCGAGGAGGAAGGCGGTGGCGGCGAGCGCCTTCAGCGACGGCAGGCGCCGCCTGTCGAGGTGGCGTCGCAAGCGGCCGTCGAACTCCAGCAGCGGTAGCAGGATCGTCAGCGCCGTGAGCGGGGCGGCGATCTCGATCGCCTTGGCGGCGGTGTAGGCGGTCCCGCCCGCACGCGCCGCGGCGTAGGCGAGGATCGCCGCGGCGAGCCCGGCGAGCACCGCGGTCTCCCGTCGCCGCCAGCAGCCCGCGATCCCGTGGAGCAGCAGCGCCAGCCCGAAGGCGGCGCCGAGGTAGTAGGCAGCCGCCGGTACGGCGCCGTCGCCGGGCGCGAGCCGGAAGTCGCCGGAGGGCCAGATGCCGAGCGCCTCAAAGGGCGAGACCTGGCCGAAGAGGTTGCCGAGGCCGGGGCCGGTCGGGTCGAAGGTCTCGAAGCTGTGGAAGTCGATCATCCGGCCGAACTCGGGGGCGACCAGGACGGCGAAGGCCAGAAAGGCGAGTAGGACGGGGCGGGCAGCTGCGGGTCCTGTCGTGGTGGTCACCCCCACGGTGCTCGGCGCTGGACGCGCCTCCGCGCCGCGGGGGCCCCCCACCACCACGCCACCCGCAGGTGGTCGCATCCGGCCGACGGCGTATTCGGCAAGTGCCCAGATGGCCGCCGTTCCACCCAGCCAGATCAGGCCCGGGAAGCTGTAGGTGTAGATGCTTCCAACGGCGAGCAGAGCTGAAGGGACGAAGCGGAGGGGTAAATCTCTCCAGGCTCTTGTGGATTCGCGGAGGGAGAGGGCGAAGGCGAGGACGAAGAGGGCCTGCATCGTCTCCTTGAAGGCGCCCTGGGCGAAGTAGGAGGCGACGACGTAGGCGAGGCCGACGAGGAGCGCGGCGGCCGTGCGCGGCAGCGGGCGCAAGTTCGCGAAGGCGGCCAGCGCGGTCAGCGGAGCCAGCACCGCGACGGCGACGCTGAGCCCGTCGAAGCCCTGGACGAGGCCGGCGCCGTGGCCCTCGTGGAGGGCGACGACAATCGCGTGCGGGCCGAGCGGGTAGCCCTGGTGCAGCAGCTCGGAACCATGCCCGTGCAGGAGCCGATCGGTGGCCAGCAGGTGCTGGGACACGTCGGGGTTGAAGCTGGTGCCGAGGATGCCGAAGTGGCCTTCCACGACGAACGGCAGCGAGGCCGCGGCGATCGCCGCGAGGCCGACCGGCCAACCGGCTCGCCAGGCCTCGCCGCTCTCCCCCACCCGTCCCTGCAGGTAGACGACCGCGGCGATCGCCAGCGCGGCGACGGCGAGCGCCGAGATCGCCCCGTTGCCCGGCAGTCGCACCGTGCCCCAGCAGACCGCGCAGAGCAGCGCCAATCCCACCGCGGGCGCGATCCACGACCAACGACGGGCCCCACACAGCGCGATCGCCGCCTGGCCGATCGCCAGCGACACCGCGCCCACCGCCAGCGCCGACGCATAAGTCCCGATCACAAGGCCCGCGAGCCTAGACTGCGGCGATGGCGTTCGTCCCTCCCGCCCGCCACCTGCTGCGCGCCAAGGACCTCGCCGACGCGCGTTACTTCGAGCCGCTGGGCGTCGATGACCTGGCCCGCGCGGCCGGGCTCTCGCGCGCCCATTTCAGCCGCGAGTTCCGCCGCGCCTTCGGCGAGTCGCCTCACGCCTACCTGCTGACCCGGCGGCTGGAGCGGGCGGCGGCGCTGTTGCGGAACACCGACCGCTCGGTCACCGAGGTCTGCCTCGCCGTCGGCCTGCAAGGAATCGGCTCTTTCACGACCAGCTTCAAGCGCGCCTACGGGATGACGCCGACGGCCTATCGCGCGGCCTTCCCGCCGGCCTCCAGCCGGGCCGTCGTCCCGGCCTGCGTGGTGCGCGCCTACGGCCGCCCCCAACACAGCACGTTTCGAGAAGACAGGCAGCCGGCCCGTACCTAGCATCGGCGCCAAGACGATCCGCGAACAGGAGGAACCGATGAAGATCGCAAACGCGCAACTGTGGGTACACGATCAGGAGGAGGCGCTGGCCTTCTACACCGAGAAGGTCGGCATGGAGGTCCGGGCCGACGTGACCCTGCCGGAGATGGGCGACTTCCGCTGGCTCACCGTCGGCCCTCCCGGCCAGGAGGACGTCTCGATTGTGCTGATGGCGATCCCCGGCCCGCCGGTCTTCGACGAGGAGACGCGGAAGCAGATCGAGAGCCTGATGGCGAAGGGGGCGGCCGGCGCCGTCTTCCTCACCACCGACGACTGCCAGGCGTCCTACGAAGAGCTGAGCGCCCGCGGGGTCGAGTTCACGGAGACGCCGGAACAGCGCCCCTACGGGATCGACTCCGGCTTCCGGGACCCGTCCGGGAACTCGATCCGCCTGACCCAGGTGATGCTGCCGGCGACCGCCTGAGTAATGCCGGCGGGGTCGGCTGCGGCGCGGAGAGTGAGTGGGCGTTACTGGGCTCGAACCAGTGACCTCCAGCTTGTCGAGCTGGCGCTCTCCCAACTGAGCTAAACGCCCGGGGAGACCTGAATCTAGCAGCGGCAAACCGGAAGCCGGCCGGCGCTCGCCGGCCGGCTAAAGGTCCCGCTTGCAAGCGCCGATGCAACCGGTGCAACTTTTCGATCTCTTCCGTGTTTATTGAAACGTCGCACGAGCTGCGGCGGCTAGAACTTCAAAGCTCGAGGACCGACGAGCCAGCGGACTTCAAAGCCCTCTGGTGGTACGTCCTTCGGAAAACAAGGGGCCCCCTCACCGGGGCCCTTTTCCGTTCCGCCGCGGCTCAGACGTGGTCGGCCGGCAGGTGCCAGCGGCGCGGCGCGATCAGCGCGTCGGCCTCCACCGGCCCCCAGGACCCGGGCTCGTATGGGATCGCGGGCGGGCGGTGCTCGAGCACCGGCTCGGAGATCTCCCAGAGCCGCTCGATCGCCTCGGAGCTGGTGAACAGGGTCCGATCGCCGACCATCACGTCGTGGATCAGTCGCTCGTAGGCGTCGAGCGCCTGCTCGATCCCGCCGAAGGTGTCGGCGTAGCTGAAGCGCATGTGCGCCTCGCCGAGCTGGATCTTCGGCCCGGGGACCTTGGCGAGGAACGAGGCGGAGATGCTGCCCGGGTCGCCCAGCTCGAAGGTGAGGTGGTCGTGCCCGAAGGACTCGGCCACCTGGTCGCAGTCGAGCGGGAACATCCGCCGCGGCGGCTGCGCAAAGGCGACGGTCAACAGATGACGGTTCTGGGCCATGCGCTTGCCCGAGCGCAGGTAGAACGGCACCCCCTCCCAACGCCAGTTGTCGACGAAGGCCTTGGCCGCGACGAAGGTCTCGGTGTCGGAAGCGGGTGCGACGCCGTCCTCTTCGCGGTAGCCGACGTACTGGCCGCGCACCACGTTCTCTGGCCGCAGCGGCGGCATCGAGTCGAACACCTTCTCGCGCTCAAGCCCGAGCGCCTTCGCCTCCAGCGAGGTCGGCGGCTCCATCGCAACGAAGCCGAGCACCTGGAAGAGGTGGGTGACGATCATGTCGCGAAAGGCACCCGTCTCCTCGTAGAAGCTGCCGCGCATCTCGATCGAAAGGGTCTCCGGAACCTCGATCTGGACGTGGTCGATGTGATTGCGGTTCCAGACCGGCTCGAACATGCCGTTGGCGAAGCGCAGCGCCAGCAGGTTCTGCACCGCCTCGCGGCCGAGGTAGTGGTCGATCCGGTAGATGCAGCGCTCGTCGAAGACCGAGTGCAGCAGGGCGTTGAGCTCGCGGGCGGAAGCGAGGTCGGTCCCAAACGGCTTCTCGGTGATCACCCGCGCGCCGTCGCCGAGGCCCGCTTCGCCGAGCGCCCTCACCGTGCTGGCCGCGGCGGTCGGGGGCAGCGAGAGGTAATAGAGGACGCTCGCATCGCCGCCCAGCTCGGCCCGGGCATCGGCGACGGCGTCGGCGAGCGCCGAGTAGCCGTCGCGGACGGCGGCGAACCGCAGTGACTCGGCGAACGGGTCCCAGGTGCCGGGCGACATGTCCTCGCGACCCGAGGCCTCGATCGCCCGCCGCACCAGCTCACGGAACTCCTCGAGGTCGACCCCGCGCCGGGCGACGCCGACGATGCGGAAGTGGCGCGGCATCAGACCCACCTGCGCGAGGTGGAACATCCCCGGCAGCAGCTTGCGCCTGGCCAGGTCGCCGGTCGCCCCGAAGAGGACGATCACCTGGTTTTCGGGGATTTGGGCGGCTGACTCCGTGGCCGCGGCGCTGGCGGTGGCGACGCTCACGCTCCCAGGCTGACAGATGCCGATGCCGGCTGGGGGTGGTGCGGCGACCTATGCTGGCAGGCGACGATGGCGACCAGGCAAACCGACGGTGGCGTCGGCTACGACCCCGCCGTTCTCGACCGCGGCGAGCGACGTTTCTGGCGCGAGATCTGGGAGGCGGTGCCCGCCGCCATCGCCGATGAGCGCGGCATCGAGCTGCGCGACTTCGGCCCGGTGCAGGCGACCGTGGTCGGCGAGCTGGCGGGCGTCGGCATGATGAACCTGGTGCTCGGCGCGACCGCGCCGGGCGCGGTCGACGGCGGGCACCTGGCGGCGGCGCTGGAGTGGGCCCGGGAGCGGGGCGTGGCGCCGTACGTCCCGGTCACGCCCGCCCTCGCGGGCACGGAGGCGGCCGAGGCCTGGCTCGCGGCCAACGGCTTCGAGCCGGGCTACGCCTGGATGAAGTTCGTCCGCGACCCGCACCCGCCGCGATTCGCCGCCCCGGACGGGGTCGACGTCGTCGAGCTCGAGGCGGGCGCGCCAGAGCCGTTCGGGATGATCGCCGCGACCGGGTTCGGCATGCCCGCCTGGGGCGCCGCCTTCTTCGCCGATCTGCCGGGGCGCGAGGGCTGGCGCTGCTACGTCGCCCGGGTCGACGGGGAGGCGCAGGCCTGCGCCGCGATGCACGTCGAGGAGGGCGTGGCCGAGTTCGGCATCGCCGCGACCCTCGAGCCGGCCCGCGGCCGCGGCTGTCAGCTCGCGCTCCTGCACCGCCGCATCCTCGACGCGATCGAGGCCGGCTGCCACACCCTCTTCGTCGAGACCGGTGAGCGCGTTCCCGACCGTCCCTCGGCCAGCTACCGCAACATCCTCAGAGCCGGCTTCGAGGAGGCCTACCTGCGGCCGAACTGGCAGCGGCCGCGCTGAGCGGTGTCGCTAGTTATACTGATGGTATGACTCACAAGGTGGGAATCAAGGGGCAGGTTGTGATCCCGAAAGCCATCCGGGAGGAGATTGGGATCAACCCCGGCGACGAGGTGACCTTCCAGCCCGACGGCAAAGAGGTTCGCGTCCGCCGCGTAGCCGACGATCCGCAGGCACGCGAGAGGGATATCAAGTCCCTGCGCGGCCTTTGGAAGGACACCCCAGGAGGCGGGACCGCCGCTCTGGAGGAAGAGCGTCGCAAGGAGCGCGAGCTAGAGGAGCGCAAGGCCCAAAGGCAGGGCGTTGGTAGTCCTCGATAGCTGGGCGGTGCTGGCGTACTTGAAGGATGAGCCGGCCGCCGCCCGGATTGAAGTCGAGTGGCTTTCACAGCCACCAGCGATCTCCTCGATCAATCTCGGAGAGACGCTCTACATGCGAATCCGAGAGCGGGGTGAGAAAGCGGCTGCGGCCGATATCGCAACGATCCGCAGGAACAGCATGGTCATTGACCCGGATTGGGAGTTGGTCTCTGCTGCTGCGCAGATCAAGGCGGCCGGTGGACTGTCCTATGCCGATGCTTTCTGCGCCGCGACCGCCGCGCGGCTGGGCGCTCCCCTTTGGACTGGCGACCCGGAGATCATCGACCGTGTTGACGAGTTGCCCTGCGAGGTCACCGACCTACGCTCCTAGACAAGAGGCGCCTACCGGAATCGAACCGGTGTAAACGGCTTTGCAGGCCGGTACATATAGCGACTTCCCGCTTTCTAGAGCGGTTCTGCCCGGCCGTGGGCCAGTAAATGGGCCAGTTTTGGTCGGCTGGCTACCAATCCCATCCCTCCTCGCGAATCAGGTTGAGCCAGGCCAGGTTTGACGGAGACCCTGATCTACCCCCGAAAAAATGGAGTCGCGGTTCTGGAGTCAGGCGGCCTGGGTTGCGTTGTGTAGATCCTCGTATTCGGTGGGGCTGAGCATCCCGAGCGCCGAGTGACGGCGCCGGGTGTTGTGGAAGAGCTCGATGTAGTCATGGATGGCGGTGGCGAGTTCGATTCGGGTGGTCCAGCGTTTGCGGTTGAAGAGCTCGACCTGCATCCGCCCCCAGAAGGACTCGACCATCGCATTGTCGTAGGCGCTGCCGACGGCTCCCATCGAGGGGGCGATGCCGGCGTCGCGGACTTTGCGGCTGAAGGTCCAGGACGTAAATTGCACGCCGCGGTCGGAATGTATGACGAGGCCGTCGGCGCGATCGCGGCGGGCGGTGGCCATGCCGAGGGCGTTGGTCACCAGGACCGTCGTCTGGGTGCTTTCGACCGACCAGCCGACGACGCGCCGCGAGAAGGCGTCGAGGACGACGCAGCAGTAGACCTTGCCCTCCCTCGTCGGGTGCTCGGTGATGTCGGTCATCCAGAGCTGGTTGGGACCCTCGCGCCCGAACTCGCGGCGGACGAGATCCAGGGAGGTGACCTGCGCCATCCGCGCCCCCTTTGGCAGCCGCCGCGTCGGCAGTCCCTTGATCCCCAGCTCGCCCATGATCTTGCCGACCGTGTTGTGGCCGACGAGGATCTCGCGCCCGTGGCGCAGCTCGGCGGTGACGCGCATGTAGCCGTAGGTCCCGGCAGAGGCCTTGTGGACGTCGGCGATCTCCCCGGCCAGCCAGATCCGCCGCAAGGTGCGTGGCGGGTCCGGTCGGTCCTTCCAAGCGTAATAGCCGGACTCCGAGACGCCGAGCACGCGGCAGGCGTGGCGCACGTTGATCCCCTGCCCGATCAGGGAGTCGATCACCGGGAAGAGCCTTTTGGGGGCAGGTCTCCCTCGAGGAAAACCTCGTTGACCTTGCGCGAGACCGCGAGCTCGGTTTCCAGCTGCTTGATCCGGCGCTTGGCCGCGGCGAGGTCGAGTGCCTCCTCGGTGCTCAGCCCGGTGATCTCACCGCGGTCGATCCTCTCCTGCTTTAGCCAGTTGTAGATGGTGGCGTCGCTCATGCCGAAGGTCTCGGCGAGCTGGGCGATTTTGGTGCCTGATCGAGCTAGTGGAGCATCAGGCAACGTTTGCCGTGTTGACGATGGCCCGTAGCTTCGCGTCCTCGACGTTGTAGTTGCGCCAGGCGATGTAGCGGCGGATCAGGCGCGCCTGGGTGTCGTGGTCGGGGTGGTCGGTACCGTTGAGGCAGAAGTAGCGGAGCGCCTTTGAACTGCGGCTCGATCCGGTTGAGCCAGGAGGCGTAGTGGGGCGTGTAGGCGAGCTCGACGTTGTTGGCGGCTGCCCAGTCGCGGACCTCGTCGCCTTTGTGGGGGGAGAAGTTGTCGAGCACGAACGCGAGCCTCGTCTCGGCCGGGTAGCGCGCGCGGACGTGGTCGCAGAAGGCGAGGAACTCGACTCTGGTCTTGCGCGTCTTGACGTCGCCGTAGAGGCGGTCGCGGGCCGACGTCGAAGGCACCGAGCAGGTGGCGGACGCCGTGGGGGCGGGTGTAGGTGGCACGGATCCGGCGCGGCTTCGCCCGCGGCGCCCAGGCCTTCCCGCCCGGCTGGGGCTGGAGGTTGAGCGGCCCGAACTCGTCCAGGCAGATCACGATTCCGGGTCGCCGGGGCCGGCCTCGGCGAGCCCGTCAGCGATCGAGTACAGCTCGAGGATCCGGTTCTTCTTGGCCTCGAAGTAGGGGTCGTTGGAGCGCTTCCAGCTCCTCACGGCTTGAAAGCTGACGCCTTCCTCACGCAGCAGCTGCGCGAAGCCCTTCGTGGGAGATGTCCGTGACCACCCCCTCGGCGACCAGGTAGTCGGCGAGCTTGGCCAGGCTCCAGGTCGCGAATGGCTGGCCGAGGTCGGTCGGAATCGCGAGCGCGATCCGCTTGATCTGGCTGCCGCTGGGGCAGCGTGAAGGTGCGCGGCCGGCCACCCCGGTAACGCGGATAGAGGGCGTCGAAGCCGTCTCGGTTGAAGTTATGGATCACCTCGCGCACAGTGTCCGGGTCGGTGAACACAACCTCCGCGATCCTCGCCGCCGGCATCCGCTGCGCCGCCAGCAGCACGATCTGCGCCCGCCGCCAGGTGACGACCGAGCCGGCTGTCGCGACGGACGATCCGCAGCAGCCGGTTGCCCTCCTCGTTGCTGATCTCGCGAAGCTCCACCCTCGCCGCCATTGTCCCCTCCCGTCCTTGATCACGGTCGGAAGGCCACTTCGACGCCGCGGCAGCAGGACCCTTTATCGAAACCGGCAAACGTTGCCGGTCACACCACTAGCTCGATCACCTGACGGCGAACCTCTGCTGGGTACCTGTGGGGCATCTGAATCCTCCTTGGGGCCGAAGGACTCTAGAAACAGGACTCCGTCAGATCGGGGGTAGATCAAAGTCTCCGTGGAACCTGGTCCGGCTCACTTTGCATCGGCGAGCGCTTTTGCTTTGGCGTCCTTCGGCACGTCGAGAGCCTATTCGTCAGGTGCGACTCTCCAGCCACCTGATGATTTCGTTGGGAGTCGCTTCGCCGGTCGCGATCTTCTCCACCATCGGGACGTCCGTAGGGGCATCTTCCCCGGCGAACGGTCGGCCGTTGGCTTCAAGGAACAGCCACACGGAGAGAAAAGCGGCTCGCTTGTTGCCGTCCGGCAGCGGGTGATTGCGAGCCAGGTGCTCGACCAGAACCGCCGCTTTCTCTACAAGCGTGGGATATGCGTCCTGATCGCCAAAACCCGCCTGAGGCGTGGCAAGGGCCGACTCCGCAAGGGCGATCCTTGGCAAGCGCGCGATCTGCTCGGGAGTCGTACCGAGCAACTCAGCGGCAATCTCGCAGTAATCGCCAAGCTCCAGGTAGATCGTCAAGGGCTACTTGGCGAGGCGGCGTAGCGTCTCGCGATTGGCCTGGATCGCAGCCTTGATCCGACCCTTGCGCTCCGTGCTGCTTCCGGGCAGACCAAAACGCAGCTTGTCTGGCTCGGTCTTCGGGGCGGTGGGAGCTTGCGGCTTCATCGCCGACACATTGTTGCACCCAGGTCCTACGGCACTCGGAATCCCCGCGCCCTGAATGCCCGTGGGCCAGTCGTGGGCCAGTTTTACATCCAGATAATCGGCAACAACCGGACTCAGCCGGATGAGAAAGCGACCTGAGAAGGCCGGGCAAATCGCTCTAACAAGCCAAACTCCGCTCGCCAAAACCAAAGGCGCCTACCGGAATCGAACCGGTGTAAACGGCTTTGCAGGCCGCTGCGTAGCCACTCCGCCAAGGCGCCGAGAAGCCGTTGAAGGGTAGCGACGGGGTCGAGGTCGCAGGCGGGCGACCGAACCGACTCCGCTCAGCCCTCGTAGCCCTCGACCGTGCCCGCGTCGCGCTCGCTGGCCTCGTCGGGGTCCTCCCCGTACTGGCGCAGCGCCCGGCGCTGGCGCAGGTAGTCCCAAGCTTGGTCGAGTTGGACTTTCAGCTCGACCAAGCGGGCGTTCTCCTCCGCAGAGAGCGGCTCGGTCTCCCCCTCGTGGCGGTGCAGGAGCGCTTCCTCCTCGCGCACGAGCTCCTCGATCCGGCCGAGAACCTGCTGGTCTTCCATCGCCACAGGGTAGCCGGGCCCCTTCCCGGCCTATGCCGGGCTGAGCACCTCGAAGGCGATCCCGGCGCGTTGCAGGCGGCCCAGCAGCGCATCGCCCATCGCGACCGCCGTCGTTACCTGGCCGGCACTCGCCGGCAACTCGTCGAAGGCGAGGCAGAGGGCCGACTCGGCGAGCATCTTCGAGGTCTCGCCGTAGCCGGGATCGCCGCCGCTGACCTCGGTGACTACGCGCTCGCCGCCCCCTTCGCCGACGAACCTCACCCTGAACCAGCTCTCGGCGCGCTCGGCCTCGTCCGGTCCCTCGCCCGGCGATTTGATCCTCAGCAGCAGCTTGCGGGTTGGCGGCAGCGGCGCCAGCACCGCAACGCTGCCGATCCCGGCCGCGATCCCGGCGACGGTGGCTGATAGCTCCTGAACAACAACTCCTCTGAGGGCCTTCCCCGCTTGAAGAGGCTTTCTTCTTTTCCTAGAGAGGGAGGTTGTTCATGGAGCACCTGATCGGCAGAGAGCTTCCTGCAAAGACCTTGGTGGTCGCGATCGATTGCGGGAAGGTCGCCAACCGCGTGATGCTGGCTACGGGAGAGCGAGGAGTGATCGGAGAGCCGGTGAGCCTGCCAACGCTCCGAGCTGGAGTCGACGAGCTGCAGCGCCTGGTGGGTGCTGCCGCCGGCAGCGAAGACCGGCCGGTGATCGCGGTGGAGGCGACAGGATCCCTTCATCACGCCTGGGTGGCGGAGCTCGAACGCCGCTTCGCCGGATCGCTGCGGCTCTTCGCGCCTTCTGAGACCCAGGCCGCCCGCACCGGCCTGGGCTCGCGCCGGACCAAGACCGACGATCGCGACTGCGCCGCGCTCATCACCCTTGCCCGCCAGGGGCTCGGTCGCCCTCCCGAGGGGGCGACGGTCGCGGCGATGCTCGGCGCGGTTCGCCACCGCCGGGCCCTGGTCGGGATCCGAAAAATCACCCAGCAGCGCCTCCACGACCAGCTGAATGCCCTCTGCCCAGGGCTCTCGGCCCCGGTGGGCCACGGGCGGGCGCTCAAGCTCGAGGACGCCTCCGGCCAGGCGGTCTTGGCCTGCGCGGTCGAGTTTGCCGGGCGCGCTCCGGCACCGCGCTCGCTGATCGCCCGCGCCCCGGGGCGCTTCACGAAAGCGAATGCGAGCTACTGGTCGGCGCGGTGGCGGGCCCTCTTGCCGCCGCCGCCAGACGCCGAGCTGCGAGCCGAGCGCCTGCGCGGCGACCTTGAGCGCTGGCGCTTGCTCCAGCACGACATCGCCGCGGTCGACGGACAGATCGCCGTGCTGTTGGCCGCCACCGCGGGGGAGGTCCTTGCTTCGTTGCCGGGAGTCGCCCAGACACGCGCCGCCGCCTTCGCTGCCCACGCCCTGCCGATCGAGCGCTTCCCCTCCGCCGGGCATCTCTACTCGGCGACCGGGCTGGCGCCGGCCACCTATGAATCGGCGACGCTGCGGCGCCGGGGGCGCATCTCCCGGGCGGGGCTGGCCGAGTTCCGCGACGCCTTGATGGGAATCGCCTGGGGGCTCTCGCAGAGATGCGGGGCCTTCGCCTCTCGCGACCGGGAGCTGCGCGAGCGCGGGATGGCGCCGATCCAGGCCCGGGTGACGCTGGCCCGCCACGCCTGCCGGCTTTGCTTTGCCCTTCTTCAGACACAAGAAACCTTCGACGAAGAGCGCTATGTTCGGATGAGGCATGGCGCGAGCGGTGACGGCGTTTCCGGCTATGCCGCATGACGGCGAAAGCTAGCTTGCCGCCCGCTCGCGTCGGCCGCCTCTCTCACGGCGCAAACGAAAGCCTGCCGCTCGACGGCGACTGATCAGCCTGCCGGTTCGGTGGCCATCGCCGAGTCCGGCGCTCTTCGCGCAATTTGCGGCCGACCATGTCGGTTCGATCGGCCCTGCGCTATCCCTCTCCTTGACTTGGCGGGGGAAAGCTAGACGCTTGGCGACGAGGTTGTGGCCGTAGCGGAAGTTCGGGCCGTAGCGCTCCAGCGCCGCCGCCGAGCGGCGGACGACGGCGCCGTCGATCGTCGGCAGCGGCGCCGTCCAGCCCAGCTCGGGGTCGCGGCGCAGACGCGCCGGAGCGGAGTGGATCTGCCGGCCCGCCGGCCGGCGCTCGCCGTGGCGCCGCTCCTTCGCGGCGGCGAGGGTCTGCCGGGCGCGGGCGAAGCCGTTGATCGCCGAGTGGTAGGTGCCGCCGGAGAAACTGGCGCCCATGCGGACGTAGCCGTTGACCGTCAGCGGCACTTCCTCCGGCAGCCGCTGGACGGTGAAGTAGGCGCCGAGGTCGTGCGGGATCGAGTCGAAGCCGCAGCAGTGGACCAGCCGCGCCCCCGTGCGCTCCGCCTCGGCGTGATGCTCGACCCACATCCGGTCGACGAACTCGGGCTCCCCGGTGAGGTCGACGTAGTCGGTCCCCGCCGCGGCGCAGGCGCCGACCAGCGGCTCGCCGTAGAGGGCGTAGGGACCAACCGTTGAGATCGCGACCCGGGCTGCCTCGGCGACCTTCGCCAGCGCCGCCCGGTCGCCGGCGTCGGCCTCGAGCAGGTCGGGGGCCGGCGCTCCCGGCGCCGAACCCCCCAGCCGGGCCCGGACGCCCTCCAGCTTCTCGCGGTTGCGGCCGACCAGCGCCCAGCGCAGGCCGTCGGGCGCGTGCCCGGCCAGGTACCGCGCGGTCAGCTCGCCGGTAAAGCCGGTGGCGCCGAATAGCGCCAGGTCATATTGCCGCTCGGCAGCCATCGGGATCAAATTGTCTCAAGCCTGCCCTCGCCCAGGGGCTCTGCTCGCGGATCGCTACTTCGATAGGTGCCTGAGGACTCCCGCGCCGCGCGCGAACCATGCGAGAGCGACGACGCTGCTAAGCGCCAGCGTGCGCAGCGGCGTCGCCCGCGGCAATACACCGGGCACCCGTGGGGAGCTCTGCGGCCCGCAGCCGGAGGGCAATGTCCGCGAACTTTGCCATCGCCAAGACCGCGACGAGGAGAGCGGCGGTAATGCCAATTAGCGTTAGCGGGATAACCGTCGCTGAGACTGCCGACGGGGGACTCCCGAGCCCGGCCGCCGCGATCCCCAGGTAGGCGAGACGCAGGGAGAGGTCGATAGCGGCGACGATCATCGTGGCCTGCGCGAACTGGCGAGCAATCGTCGCCCAGTCGCCGGCACGGCTCCGGCCCCCGAGGGTCTGCAACAGCTGGCGAAAGGGGGCCAGGAGCGCGGAGAAGATGAAGAACAGACCGCCGAGCCCAAGCCCCGGTAAACCCGCCGACACGTCAGTGACCCTTCTCGTAGACGAGCAGGGAACGCCCCGCGATGAGCTCGTCCCAAAGTGCTCTGAGCATGAAGGCGCCGTTGACGACGCGTAGAACGAAGAAGCTCGGCAGCGAAGCCAAGGCGCGACGAACTTCCCCTCGTTCGGCCGCCTGCCAGAGAACCGGCACCACCACCACCGGCGCGTCGATCAAGTAGGCCAGGAGGATCAGCGGATCAATCGCGACGGCCAGGACGGGAATTAGGACCAGGTAGGCAAGAGAAGCCAGGACTGCATCCCAAAAGGCAACGGCGACGATGGACCGCAGGTAGCCGAGCCTAAGCAGCGAACGCTGATGCAGGCGAACGTTCTGGACGAAACCGTGCGACCAGCGCCGCAGCTGCTTCCTCATGAAACCGAAGTTGTGAGGCTCGATCGGATAGGAGAGCGCCGCGGGGAGAAAGCGAACCTGCTTCCCGGCCTCATAGATCGTCCAGGTCAGATCCATGTCCTCGGCCATCGTCCTGGTCGACCAACCACCCAGGGCGCGTAGCTCCTCGGTCCGATAGATCGAGAAACAGCCTGAGGAGATCAGCGGCTTGCCGTATTGGTCCTGGACCCGCTTGAAGAAGCTGAAAGCGAGCAGGTACTCGACGTAGCGTCCGCGCTCCCAGAGGGTGCGAACATAGCGGGGAAGGACGGAGCCGCAGGCAGCGGTCACGTTCGAGTCGGCGAAGGCGGGCATGAGTAGCTCGATTGCGTCAGGGGCGAGCGCGGTATCGGCATCAAGCGCCATCACCATCTCGGTCTTCACGCTCTCCAGGGCGAAGCTCTGTGCGCCGGCCTTTGAACCGGTGTTCTGCGGGGGGCGAAGGACCCGGACGCCGAGCGCTGAAGCGATCTCCGCAGTCGCGTCCGTAGAGCAGTCATCGATGGCGATGATCTCGTGGGGGACGACGGTCTGCTGTTGCAACGAGCGGATCGAATCAGCGATCGAATCTGCCTCGTTATAGGCAGGGATCATCACCGTCAAGTCCATTGTCTTGTTCGGCCTCATAGATAGCTGCGCAAATGCACTCAGAGGTGCAACGCCGCAAGCCGAACAAAGTCAGGGCCATCTTTGATTCAAGTTCTGCCGGCATCTATTCGATGCTGTGAGAGTCATGCATGCGCTCCCCCGCCCCCAGAGCTTGCTGGTCCGGTGTGGCGGCGCGTTCCTCTTCACGATGCTTCTCGCTTTCGCCCTCCACGCCGCAACCGGCCTCGGCGGGGCCGGCATGGACCGAGTCTTCAACGTCTGGGTCTATGACGCCCTGATCGTGGGCGCCGCGGGGTCCTGTTTGCTGCGGGCTGCGCTGGTTGAGCCGCGAGCGGCTCGCCTGGGGGCTGCTGGGAGTCGGACTCGCTGCTCTGGACCGGCGGAGAAATCTATTACTCGGCGGCGCTCGCCGGTGCCGAAACCGGTGCCGATCCCCTCGCCCGCCGACGCTGGCTACCTTGCTCTTCTACCCGCTCGCCTACGCCGCGCTGATCGTCGCTCCTGCGCGATGCGGATCGGCTCCTTCCCGGTCGCCCGCTGGCTCGACGGCCTCGATCGTCGGCTCCGCCGTCGCCGCCCTTGCGGCCGCGCTCGCGCTCGGCCCGATCGTCGACGCCAGCACCAGCGGTCGACATCGCTCGCGGTCGCGACCAACCTCGCCTACCCGATCGCCGACCTGGCGCTGCTGACGCTCGTATTCACGGCTTCGGCGTTCACCGGCTGGCGACCGGGCCGCACCTGGCTCATGCTCGGCGCGGGCTGATCGTCCTCGCCGTCTCCGACGGCGTCTATTTGCTCCAGTCGGCGCAGGGAACCTACGTCGAAGGCGGCATCCTCGACGTCGCCTGGCCCTTGGGTTTGCTCCTGCTCGCGTCCGCCGCCTGGCATGGAGCCGGGCGTCGCCAAGTCGTGCGTCCGCGTGGCCTGCGATGTCGCCCGATCCCGGCGGCGGCGGCGCTGATCGCGATCGGCATCCAAGTCGCGAACGCTCGAGGTCGCTGCCGGCGGCCGCCGCCGTCCTCTCGCTGCTGACCCTGCTGGCGTCGTCGTGCGGCTGATGTCTCCTTCGCGAAAGCCAGACGCAAGTCTCGCTCCAGCGTCCGCGAGTCCCTGACCGACTCGCTCACCGGTCTCGCCAACCGTCGCGCGCCTGATGGACGACCTCGAGAACGCGCGGTCGCACGGCCCGCCACCGACAGTGTCTGTCTCCTGGCCCTCTTTGACCTCGACGGCTTCAAGCCCTACAACGACTCCTTCGGCCACCCCGCCGGCGACGCGCTGCTGGCGCGGCTCGGCTGGCCGCCTGGCGCGACTTCGCCGGCGAGCGGGCCAGCGCCTACCGGCTCGGCGGCGATGAGTTCTGTCTGCTTGCCGAGTGCACGGCCGCCGAAGTTGATGGCTTCGTCGCCGGCGCCGCCGCCGCGCTGTCTGAGCGCGGCGAGGGCTTCGTCGTCACCGCCTCCCAGGGCAGTGTCCTGCTCCCCTCGCGAGGCCGAATACCAGTGAGGTAGCGCTGCAGCTTGCCGACCGGCGCATGTACGCGAACAAGAGCCGCGAGCGCGCCTCGGCCGGCTCGCAGTCGCGAGATGTTCTGCTGAGCGCGCTCGCGTGAGCGCCAACCCGACCTCGCACGACCACCTGCGTCGATGTCGCCGGCTGGCGCTCGCGCGGTGGCCGAGGAGCTAGGAATGGACGCCTGAGCAGCGCGACGAGGTCTTCCGCGCCGCCGAGCTCCACGAGACCGGCAAGATGGCGATCCCCGACGCGATCCTCAACAAGCCCGGTCCGCTCGAGGACCGAGAGTGGGAGTTCATGCGCGAACACACGCTAATCGGCGAGCGCATCATTGCCTCGGCGCCGGCGCTTGTGCCGGTGGCGCGCCTGGTCCGCTCGACTCATGAGCGCTGGGATGGCGGGGGATATCCCGATGGTCTGGCGCGGTGAGCAGATCCCGCTCGGCTCGCGGGTCATCGCGGTCTGCGACGCCTACGCGGCGATGGTGAGCGACCGTGCCTACAGCATCGCGATGCGGCCAGCGCGGGCGCTGGAGGAGCTCCGGCGCGGCGCCGGATCCGCAGTTTGACGCGACCGTCGTTGACGTGTTTTGCCGCTTGAGCAATGAGGATGCGGCATTTCTGGTTCTAAATGAGCGTCCGGATCGCGGTCCCGCTCTATCCGCGGATCCAGATGGAGAGAACCTCACCAGCCCTTGAGCAGTAGCGCCAAGCTCGCCAAAGGCGAGACGCGGCTTCATCGTCTGGCTATTGACGGTGAGCATCACCCTGGTCAGGGAGCCGGGCGCCGCCCCGGCCCCTCTGGGACAGGGCCGGGGCCTCAGCGCGACCGCTAGGTGAGCGGCCGCGTCACTCCGCGATCAGCCTTTGTGGGGCCTGGCCCGGCTGATGTCGACCTTCTTGACGGTGATCGTCGGCGTGAAGCCTTCGGTCGGGCAGTGCTTGGCGAGCTTCGTGATCTTGCCGTGCAGCTTCACCCTGCTGCCCGCCGCCGGCGAGGTCGGGTCGACACCGTGGTGGAACTTGACCCTGGCAGTGGTCAGCGTGAAGGTCTGATCGCCGGTCGGAGCCCGATGGTTTGCTTTGGCGAGGTTGACCTCCAGCGTGCCGCTGTAGCGGTGGTGCCCTTCTGGGCTCAGCGAGGAGTTGACGAGGGTGCCTGAGGCGCTGTAGCCGACGCTGTGGGGCTGGCAGCGATGCGCCCCCGGTGGCGGTGCGGGCAAGTATTTGGGCGCCGCCTGGGCGGAGACGACCAGCGCCAGCGACGCGAGCATGCCGAAAATGGCGGTCTTCTTCATGGGGAATCCTCCCGAGTCATCGATGCCTGAACCGATACGTAAACGATCCAAGAGGGCAAATGTCAGACTACTCCGCAGTCCCTGTCCTGGGAAGCCATCAGAAGCCCTCCCGGTAGGGGCGATCCAGCAGCCAACGAGCCGAGCGGCGATCGCCGCCTCGTCGTGCCAGCCGCTCGAGCAGCCGGCCGGCGCGCCGGTCCGCACCATGTGCGGCCAGGTCGGAGTGGCTGACGATCCCGACGAGCCGGCCCGCATGGATTACCGGGAGCCGTCGCACCTGCTGCTCGTCCATTCGCCGTGCCGCCTGATCCAGCGTCTCGCGCGGGGAGACGATTGCGGGCTCGCCCGTGTCGCACTCGCCAACCGTGAGTCGATCAGGGTCGAGCCCCTGGGCGACGACCCGGACCACGATGTCGCGATCGGTGATCACGCCGCTCAGGCGATCACCGGCCTCACATACCGCTAGAACCCCGACATCCTGCTCGGCCAGGCGCTCGGCAGCTTGGGCGACCGGCGCCTCGGCGTCTATTGCAGCTACGCGGCTGCTCATCGCGTCGCAAACCAGCTCGCCCCCCTCAACATTCGACTCGTGCCTGCGGGTCGCCCGGCCCCCCAACTCAAATAGCGCGGCCTCGGCCAAGCCTACAAACGAACGATCCTTCCGTGCACCACTCTGGGTGGTCATCTCAAGCTCCCTCCTGTCGATTCCTACGGGGTTAGCTGACGGGCTCGCGGTCGATGCCGCTAGGGCCGGATCACCGGCCCATTCGCCCCAACTGCCTGGTTCCCCCGTCCGCCTGCGCCTGGGTGCAAGCGGCTCGGATTGAGTTCGCACCGTAGCACCCTCGGCCCCTCGGACAAGAGGCCCAAAGCGTGGCCGCAAGAATGCCCTGGATGGGGCAGGATCACCTCGTCATCGTCGCGGTCGCCGACGTATAGACCGTGCCGCCGGAGGTCGCCGCGGTGAGGGCGACGCCACCGCTTTTGCTCGGGGTATAGGTGAACTGAGTTGTGGACTCGGCCGGGCCGGTGGTGGCGATCGTAAGGGCGCCGCCGGTGATCGTCCCGCTGGCTGCCGTGACCGAGACCGTGTGCCCGCTTCCCAGGTTGCTCACCGTGTTGCCGGAGCTGTCGGTGACGCTCACGTTGGCTTTGAAGTTGCCGGTGGTGCCGAGCCCGGTACCGGTGCAGGCGAACAGGCAGGGCGAGCTGAGCGTGCCGGTGCTGGTCGCGTGCGTCCAGCCAAGGCTCGACGCTGTGCCGACACCCACGGTGACCGCGAGGCCGGCGCCGTTGCTGATCGTGCCGTCGCTGACGGTGATCGAGGTCGCGCCGGCTTTGACCAATTTCATCACGCCGTTGCTGGCGCCGGAGACCGTGGCGACGCCGGCGGCGAAGGTGATCGCGGTGGCGGTGGCGAAGTTGGTCGCCGTGCCGGAGGCGTTGGAGACCGTCGCGTGGGCGCCGCTGGGGCTGTCGGCGACCGGGCCGAAGGTGAGGTTGTGCGAGCCGGTGTAGGTGGTCGCGGTGTTGCCGAGCGCATCCTTGGCGGTGATCGTCAGGTTGTCGGCAGCCCCCGCGGTCGGCGTGGTCGTGGTCGCCGCCAGCGAGAGGTTCGCCGCGCTCGCCGGGGCGACGGTGACCGCGAGGCCGGCGCCGTTGCTGATCGTGCCGTCGCTGACGGTGATCGAGGTCGCGCCGGCTTTGACCAATTTCATCACGCCGTTGCTAGCGCCGGAGACCGTGGCGACGCCGGCGGCGAAGGTGATCGCGGTGGCGGTGGCGAAGTTGGTCGCCGTGCCGGAGGCGTTGGAGACCGTCGCGTGGGCGCCGCTGGGGCTGTCGGCGACCGGGCCGAAGGTGAGGTTGTGCGAGCCGGTGTAGGTGGTCGCGGTGTTGCCGAGCGCATCCTTGGCGGTGATCGTCAGGTTGTCGGCAGCCCCCGCGGTCGGCGTGGTCGTGGTCGCCGCCAGCGAGAGGTTCGCCGCGCTCGCCGGGGCGACGGTGACCGCGAGGCCGGCGCCGTTGCTGATCGTGCCGTCGCTGACGGTGATCGAGGTCGCGCCGGCTTTGACCAGCGTCATCACGCCGTTGCTGGCGCCGGAGACCGTGGCGACGCCGGCGGCGAAGGTGATCGCGGTGGCGGTGGCGAAGTTGGTCGCCGTGCCGGAGGCGTTGGAGACCGTCGCGTGGGCGCCGCTGGGGCTGTCGGCGACCGGGCCGAAGGTGAGGTTGTGCGAGCCGGTGTAGGTGGTCGCGGTGTTGCCGAGCGCATCCTTGGCGGTGATCGTCAGGTTGTCGGCAGCCCCCGCGGTCGGCGTGGTGGTCGTGGCCGTCAGCACGAATTGGCTGGCGGGGCCGAGGGTCACCTGGGCTGATACTGGTTCGCTCGTCGCAGTCCAGGAGCGCCACACGGCAATCACTCTGTAGGCATGGCTGCCGATCGCGACGCTGCTGTCGGTGCAGCTGGTCACGCTGGACGGCGATGCGGAGGTGGGGCAGTTGCCCGCCGGCACGCCGCCGTCGCGCGTCACGTAGTAGCTGACGGCCCCCGAGCCCGGCGGGGTGACGGTGCTCCAGCTGAGCGAGACGCTGGCTACTCCGGGGGTGGCGGAGGAGATTGTCGGCGCCGCCAACGTCGTCGCGCTTGCCGAAACGCTGCCCGTGCCGCTGGTCGAGAAGTAGGCCCAGGCGATCGTGACCGGGGCGCTCGCAACGAGGGCGAGCAGCAGCACCCGTGCGAGGCGCATTGCAAACCCCTGCATCATCGATGGGCGCTGACCGTGAATGTGAAGCGCAGCGGGAAGCGCACGCCCTTGCACCCATCCTGGTTGACTGGGCGGTCCACCAGCTGGATCGTCGGCGCCGATACCCCTTGCGCCGGCAGAGTGACCGAGCCTCTCGCCGGGACTCTGATCGGGTGGCGGCTCGAGGCGTTCGACTGAACGATCTTGAGGTTCGCCGAGCTGCGACAGCGCGACGGACTGCGTACCACCGCGAGGGTCAGCTTGGTCACGGAGCTTCGAGCGCCGGAGCTGCTGAGCCTGAGAGCAAGCGTGACCGGCCTTGCGCCGGGGGCCGGTAGAAGTGCCTTCTCGCCGATGGGGGTGATGGAGACCTTCTCAGCGCCCACCGTCTTCGAGGCCGACCTGTGCGTTGCCGCGTAGGCAGCCAAAACCGGCAGCCCGCAAGCAGCGAGTGTCACCAGCAGCATCCTGCGCATGGTCTTGCCGTGTGGGCTAGTCAACCGAGCGGACATCGCGTGCTTTCATCGTCGCCGACCGGCCGGACTCCCGCGCGTCTGGACGACCGCCAAAAGCGACCGCGATTCGCTGCGGGGCCCCGGGCCGACGAACCCGGTCGCCTTAGTTGCTGGTCAAGTGCAAGGTCAGCGGGGCTCCCTGGCAGGCGTCTTGATTCAACGCCGTGTTCGCCATTGACAGCGTCCCGGTTGCGGTGACTGCCTGGCCGTTTCCGCTCGGGAGGGTTTGATTGACGGTGACGTTGGGCATCGTGAAGTCGCTCATCACGCAGGCGCTGTGACCGGCGTCGGTGCTGACGCTTTCCAGCTGGATTGCGTTGACTCGCTGGGAGCCCGCGGAGGGGTTATCGACGGTGAAGCTCACCGTCGTGCTCGTGCCGGGAAAGAGCGACGCCGACGTGGTGCCGTGAATGGTTACCGCCGAGCTCGTCCCCACCGTGGCCGAGCCGGTGCCCGAGCCGGTACTGGTGAAGTAGGCGATCGCGACGCCGACTGCGGCTACCGCCCCAACTGCGCCGAGCGCGACAAGCGCCCGCCGTTTCTTGCTCTGCAACATGCAAACCTCCTATTTGGTGGATCGGCAGGACCTCGCTTGCCCATTCAGCGAGCCTCCACCGTGATCCGAGCTGGTCCGGCGGGGATGGGATGTGAATCCGATGACCCTCGGCAAGGCAGGCCTCCAACATCCTTGCCCTATCGGCAGACGCCAAAAAAGCATGAGAGGGGAATGAAATTAATTGTCCGAGCGCTATTTGACTATTGAGCAGGCTTTTGGATTCTGTTTTCGGCGCGCGAGCTCCCGGCTTCAGGCCGCTTGGCGCTCGATGTCTAGACCCCGACCCCGACCGCTCGGGCCTCGGTATGAACGCTCATCGAGCTGCCTGAGAATCGAACCGGGTCGATGTCGAGGTGCGACCTGATTGTCACAGAGATTCCCCAGTGTTAGGCTGGCGAATCGTTCGGTGAGGTGGGTGGATCGCCGAACGGTTTACACCAGGAGCCCACTTGGCGCCGGTCGGAGCCTTTTAGCCGGCTGCGCCGTCACGAGGAGGTTCCAAACATGACCCGCGCGCGAAAGCTGTTCGCGGTGGCCCTTTCGACCATGGCGCTGGCCGTGAGCGCAGCGCCCTTCGCCGGAGCCAATCCATCGCCGCCTACCGAAGGCGGCAACGGCGCCGGTAAGTCCGGTCAGTGCACTGGCCCGAACGCCGAACGGCCGAGCTCCTGCAAGAGCCAAGGCGGTCCCGGCAATCAGCCGTAGAGTTAAGACGGTAGCTCGCCCTCGTTCCCCGATGCTGCGGGATCGGGGGCGGGCCGTGCCGCTGGCGAGCGGGTGGTGGCGCTTTCCGCTACTGCGGCCCTTGCGGGGACGTTCCCAGCGGCATAGGATCGGTTGTCCATCCGGTTTCCCAGGAGGTGTGTGATGTCCGAGGATGTCTGGCCAAAGGTCGGCGCGTCTGCCGGAATCGTTGCTGCGGTCCTGTTGATCCTCTCGTTCGCCTTTGGGCCCAGCGGGACCCCGCCCGGCTTTGACGACAGTGCGCGTGAAGTCCAGGCGTTCATCCAGGACAACCACGGCGCGATGCAGGCGCAGGTCGCGCTGGGCTTCGCGACGCTGTTTGCGTTCGCCTGGTTCCTGGGAAGTGTCTTCTACCGACTGCGGGCGGCCGAGCCCGCGGCACGTCTTTCCGCCGTTGCCCTGGTCGGCGGCCTCGTTTTGATCATCGGGGCGACGATCGGCACCTCCGCCCAGGGAGCGGCGACGTATCACGCTGCCTCGCTCGACGCCAATACCGTTCGGGGTCTCTGGGATCTGAGCGTGTTCGGATTCCTTTTCTTCACGGTCGGGTTCGCCGTCCTCGCCGGGGCATCGGGAGCTCTGGCAATACACGCCAAGGCGTTGCCCAACTGGCTTTGCTTCTACAGCGTGCTGGCGGCTGCGTATGCGTTTGTGGTCGGTCTGGTCGGCTCCTTCAGCGAGACCGGCGCCTTCTCGCCCTCTGACGGCGCACTTGGCCTGATCGCTTTCTTGCTCTTCATGGTCTGGCTGCTGGCGATGGGCATCACCTTGGTCAGGGAGCCGCGCGCCGCCCCGGGCCCTCTGGGATAGGGCCCGCCTCAGCGCGACCGCTTCTGCTCGATATCGACGGGGTCCTTCACGTCGGGGATGAAGCGTTGCCGGGAGCGGTCGAGGCGTTGCAGCGGCTGCGCGAGCTGGCGGGCGGCTTACGGCTCGCGGAGGAGGAAGTGTTGACGCCGGCCGCGCTCGCAGTCGACTACTGCCGCCGCCGCGCCTATGGCCGGGTGGGCCTCATGGTCAGCGACTCGCCGCGCGAGGACCTCGATGCTGAACTCTTGTCTCTGATCGTTCATTGCTCAAGGCGCGAGCCGCTCGAGCACCGTCCCGCTCGCTCCCACCGCGAGGACGGTGGGGACTACCACGATTCCGTACTTGCGGGCGAGATCGGGGCGCTCGCGCACGTCGAGCTTGACCAACGGGTCGGTACCTGCGGAGAGGCGCCGCTCCCACTCGCGGCACTCGGCGCAGAGTGGGTGGGTGAACTCGACGAAGGCGCGGCTGTGTCCGTCGAGGATGCCGAGGTCCGCAGGCTCGATGCGCCCCTGGCGCTTCGGCGAGATACCGCGTAGGCGAGCGCTCAGCCTGTAGATCTCGCAGCCGGCGCAGAAGCCGCTCGCTGCGGCCAATAGCGCCAAGGAAGCGACGATCGCGGCGAGCACCGTGCCTGCCGCGGGTGAGTCCAGCCACCAGCCGATCGCCGCGGCGGAGAGGAAGGCGAAGCCGATCGCATTGGCCAGCCGGGGTGGGCGCGAGTCCTCCAGCTCTCCCTCGCCGAAACGCGGCTGGATCAGCTCGAAGTAGGCGAGGCAGGTGAGGCAGAACCGCCGTCCCAGCGTCAGGCCGATCAGCAATTGGGCTGCCATCAGTGCCCAGAGGAGTGGCCAGCCGAAGAGAGCGCCGGCCAGCGCGACGATCCCCACCACGGCCTGATTGAAGCGAGGGGCTCGGGCGTCGATGACTTCGGTCTCGCGCCAGGGGTCCGCTGTTTGGGGCTTGGCCATGACTCCAGTGTAGGAAGGGAGATTCGTCGGCTCGGGCGCTGCGGCGAGGGTTGCGTCGAAGAAGAACCGGGTATCGAAGAGGCGGCGAGACCCAAACCAGGAGAGGATGATGAGGTGCCGAAGATGATCACGGTAGGCGAGCACATGAGCACCGACATCTCCCCGATTCGCCCTGACACCACCCTGGTCGAAGCGGCTCAGCAGATGCGGATCAGCGGAGTCGGCGGCATTCCGGTCCTCGACCACGACGGCGAGTGCGCGGGGATCCTCACTGAGCGCGACATCGTGATCCGGGTCTTGGCTGAGGAGCGCGAGCCCCTCGCGGCTTTCGTCCGCGACGTTGCGACGATGCATCCCATCACCTGTGCTCCGGACGAGGACATCGCGGTGGCAGCGCAGCTCATGCAAAAGCACGAAGTCCAACACCTGCCCGTCTGCCAAGAGGGCAGGGTGGTGGGGGTGATCTCCCTCGCCGACATCGTCTTCGGCCGACCGGACGAGGAACGAGGGACGATCGCGCCTCCGCTGCGGGTCGTGAGCCGGTAGCGACTCCGCGTCTCAGTTGCCGGAGCCGAGGGGGCGGGGCTGTACTCCTCGGGGCGTTAGCGCGCCGCCGGGGCACTTGCTTATGTCGCGGCGACCGTAGCTCCGCCGCCGCCCGAAAGCGAGGCGGAATCGGCCGAAATCGCCGCTAATCGCGGCGCATCCGCGTCATTTGGAACTAGTGGTGTGACCACCAACGTTTGCCGGTTTCCATAACAGGCTCCGGCGCCCCGCCGCCGAAGTGGCCTTCCGAGCGCAATCAGCGATCGGAGGACCAGATGGCGGCGAGGGTGGTGCTGCGGGAGATCACCAACGAGGAGGACAACCGACTACTGCGGATCGGCGTCTCCTTTCAAGCGGTGAGGAGCTGGAAGCGCTCCAACGACCCGAACTTCGAGGCCAAGAAGAACCGCATCCTGGAGCTATATGAGGCAGCCGACGCTGGCAAGGCCACGGTCATCTGCCCGACGAGTTCGGCCCGCTGAACCTCCAGCCCCAGCCCGGCGGGCGGGTTGGGCACCATTGCGCAAGCCGAGGCGGATCCGCGCCACCTACACCCGCCCCCACGGCGTCCGCCACATGCTCGGTGCCTACGACCTAACCCGCGACCGCCTCTACGGCCACGTCAAGAATCACAGAGTTCCGGCTGGGGCGAGCCAGACACTCTCGAAGCTCAGGCTCGTGTGCTCGGCGATCAGGTCGTAGTCGCGGTCGTAGTGCAGAACACCCGCGCCGACCTCGTGCGCGCAGGCAGCGATCATGACGTCGATCGGCGCTAGGCGGTGATGGCCGCGGGCGGCCAGCTCCCGTTGGGTCAGCAAGGCCCGATCTTCCATCGCGGCTGCTATCTCGACGCGGAGAAACAGCAGATCGAATTCATCCATCATCTCCTGGTAATCAGCGCTTGCGCGAGCCGAGTAACCAGCCTCGAGCAGGAAAGGGAGGCAGATCGCGAGCTGACGCTGATCGAGCCAGCCGGCCACCGTCTCGGCCCGCTCGGTTGGAAGCCCCCCAGCGACCACTCGCGACCAAGCGGAGTTGTCGAGCAACAGCACGCTAGGAGTCGTAGCTGGCGATCAGACCAAGGCGCTTAACCTGGTCGGCTGCCTCGACATCGACGGCATAGCGAAACGAACCGGTGCGGATCATCTCGGCCAGCCTCCTACGGGCTGTGGCCGCGGCAGCGTCCTCGGTGGCCATCCGGCGCGCCTTGACTTCGGCACCGAGCGTCACGAGCTCAGCGGAGATCGATCCGCTCGCCCTCGCCAAGCTTAGTCCGCAACTCGTCGAGCGCCGCCTGGACCGGCGGGGTCTCGGTGATCGTGTGGCGAGGGCGAGTAGTCGGCACGAGGCGAGTGTAGCACGGTGCTGCACGCGCTGCAGGTGGCAGTCTACCTGAGGCAGCAAAGGCTCGCTCTCCTCGATCGACGCCATCCCAGACCGATCTTGGCTCTTACCCATGTCAGGCAGCTTCTAGATCTCAGGCGGAAACCTGGGAAGGCTTCAGGTGAGCGTTCGCTTGAGCTTCACCTCGCACATGTCCACTGATGCACGAGTGCCGGGCGTCTCCGACGAATCCATCGCGCTGAACACTTTGCCTCCGGCCTCCATGTCCTCCGCGCTCTCGAAGTGCTGAAGGACCACTGCCGTTCCCTGTGCCTCATCGAACAAGATCTTGAGACCCGTGGCGGGCACGCCGGGCGGTGGCCCGTCGGACTCCTCGATGCGAGCGAGGAGCTCCTGCACCCGCTCGGCAGATACGTCGGTGAACCTGACGGCGCGTACATACATGACAGCAGCCTCCTCGATCGTGGGATACCGACCATATTCGGTCTGCCCCGGGCCGTCGAGTCCTCAGCCCGAGCTGTCTGAGAAAATCAGCCCACACTGGCTCAGCCAGCTTTCTTCAGATGGCAAGCGATCGCTCGCCAGGGATGCCCAGCCGCTCGAAATCACGGGCCCGCGCTCCCACACGCCGGGATGGCCGTGGACCTGCTTGACGCGAAGGCGGGGATGGAACCCCTGGCCACCGGAGAGGCCGACGATGAACTGCACCACGACCTGGCGGAAAGCTCTTTACTGCGGAGGGTCAGCCGATCCAGTCGCGCCAGAACGACGCGAGGGCTTCACGCGTCGGCATCGAGTGGCTTCGTGCGCTCGTCCAACGCCGCCAAGAATTGCTCGTCGCCCTCGTAGCGCGTTACCCGGCCGGCCGCGAGGTCCTCATCCGCCTCGCGCTCTCGCTGCTGCCACTCAGGGGTCCAGAACCAAGCCTGCTCAGTGTCGATCCGCTCTTCGGTCATCTCACCGAGCAGTATCGCCGCCGCCTACGACCTGCGCCGCGACCGCCTCTACGGTCACGTCAAGAAGCGCAAGCGCCGCGGCGAGTTCCTCGAGTTCCTGCGCTACGTGCGCTCGCTCTACCCGCCCGAGGTGAGGATCGCGATCGTCCTCGACAACTTTGCTCCCCACCTCTCCACCAAGAACGACACCCGAGTCGGCGAGTACGCCGAGGCCAACAACATCGAGCTGGCCTACGTCCCCTTCAACGCCTCCTGGCTGAATCGCATTGAGGCCCAGTTCACCGCGTTGCGGTACTTCGCCCTCGACGGCACCGACCACCGCTCACACGGCACTAGAACTTACGCTCCGCCCGGGATGGCTGCCTGAGAAAACTCTTAGCTTCGGATTTCCCCACACTTTTAGCCTGGATAGCATCGCTGCATGGAGATCCTGGTCGTCGAGGACGAGGCGGGGATCGCCGACTTCCTGGCACGAGGCCTTGAAGCAGAGGGCTATGGCGTCACGATTGCTGCCGATGGCATCGCCGGAGAGCGGCTGGCGCTGTCCTCCGGCACCGATCTCGTCGTCCTTGACCGAATGCTTCCGGGTCGCGACGGGATCGAGGTGCTCGATGCCATCAGGCGCTCCAAGCCGGCGCTGCCGGTGATCTTGCTCACGGCCAAAGCCGACGTCGCCGACAGAGTCGAAGGGCTCGACCTCGGCGCCGTGGACTACGTCACCAAGCCGTTTGCCTTCGATGAGCTCCTGGCTCGCATCCGCGCCCGCCTGCGTGAGTCCGACGGCGCGTCGGAGACGACCTTGGACGCGGGCGGGATACGCCTGGACCTGCTCACCCGGGAGGCGACGCGCGGCGACCACGTCGTTCGGCTTCCGAATCGAGAGGCGGAGCTGCTCGCCTACCTGATGCGACACGCGGGGCGGGTCTGTGACCGAGACGAGATCCTCTCCGCTGTCTGGGGCTACGAGCACGATCCCGGAACCAACGTGGTTCAGGTCTACGTCGGCTACCTGCGCCGCAAGCTCGGCCTGCCCGGGTCACCGGCCCCGATCGAGACGGTGCGCTCGGTGGGCTATCGACTCAGCGACCGCGAATGAGAACCCGCTGGTCAAAGCTCGGCCTCCGCGGCAGGCTGGCGCTTTCGATCGGGGCCATCGTCGTGATCGCGTTTGCGATCGTGCTGGTTGCAGTGCGGGCGCAGATGGCACACGAGTCGAGCGTGATCAAGCACGAGGAGGCACGGGAGCAGAGCGAACCGGGAGCCGCGGGACGGGAGTCGAAGGAGGGCTCGGCGATCTCGCCGATCGAGGACGCCCAGTCAGATGTGGAGAAGACGTTCTTGGTGGTTGGCGGCGCGGCCCTAGCCGCGGCCCTGCTGGCGGGGTACCTGCTCGCGGCGCGCACGGCCTCTCCCCTGCGGCGGTTCGCGGCAACCGCGGCCAAGGTCGACGCCGGAGACCTCGCCCCTCGGCTCGAGTCGGGCCCTGCCGATGCGGCGGAGCTGCGAACCCTTGCCGAGGCCTTCAACCACATGCTCGATCGTCTTGACCAGGCGTTCGCGAGGCAGCGGCAGTTTGTCTCGGACGCATCCCACGAGCTGCGCAGCCCACTGACCGCAATCCGCGGGCAGCTCGAAGTGCTCGCCCGCAGCGAGGGCCCGAGCGTCGAGGAGATACGCCGCGCCGAGGTGATCACGATGACGGAGATGGGACGAGTAGAGCGCCTCGTCGACGACCTCCTCGCCCTTGCCCGACTCGATGAGAGTGTTGGCCCGGCGCTGCGCGAGGTGCAGACCGCATCCTTTCTGCGCGGTCTTGCCGGCGGGGCGGACGGAGAGATCGCCGAGCTGGGGGACGTGGCCGACGGGACCATCGAGGTCGATCCCGACCTCCTTGCCCAGGTCGTCCGCAACCTGCTCACCAATGCCCGTCGCCATGCGGGACCCGATGGACGGGTCGCCCTCTTGGCGCGAGCCGACAATGGGAGCCTCCTGGTCGCGGTCGACGACGACGGGCCGGGCATCCCACCCGAGCAGCGCGAGCGGGTCTTCGATCGCTTTCATCGCAGCGAGCCCTCGCGCGATCGCGCCTCCGGGGGCAGCGGCCTGGGGCTGGGCATCGCCCGGTCGATCATTGAAATCCACGGCGGCCGGATCTGGGTCGAGGACTCTCCGCTCGGCGGCGCCCGGATTCTGCTTCCGGCTGCCCGGCTTCGTCTCGACGATAAGAGATCTCTAACCCAACGCTTAGTTTCGGCGCAGCCGTTGGGCCAAACATTCCTCTCGTGTACCGGTCCAACGAGGTCCAGGCGAGTCTGGGGGTCGTCGGCAACGCCCGCCTGACCGGCGGGGTCGCCGCAGCCCTGCTGGTGCTGCTGGCCGCCGAGGGGGCGACGATCCCGCTCATCGGTCAGCTTCTCGGCCCGCACATCTTCATCGGCATGCTTCTGATCCCACCAGTCCTGCTCAAGCTCGGCAGCACCGGCTACCGCTTCGTCCGCTACTACTCCGGCAACCCCGCCTACGTTCGCAAGGGACCTCCGAACATCGTCCTGCGGGCGCTGGCGCCGGGTGTGGTGTTCACGACGCTGACGCTGTTCGGCACCGGCGTCGCGCTGCTCGTGGCCGGACCGCCCGGCGACACGTTGAAGTTTGCTCACAAGCTGAGCTTCATCGCCTGGGTCGCGCTGATGACGCTGCACGTCCTCGGGCACCTACTCGAGGTCCCGGCACTGGCGCTCCCCGATTGGCGCCGTAATGGCCTGCCCGAGGCCCGGCTGACGGGCGCCGGCGCCCGCACGATGACCCTTGGCCTGGCGATCCTCGCGGGCGCTCTCCTGGCGCTCCTTACCTATTCCGCCGCCGGCTCGTGGTTCTAAGAGAACTCTCAGGCCGCGTTTAGCAGGCGTTTTCGACCCCCCACGAAGATTTGACCATGGATCCCTTCGAGAAGATCGAGCGCAAGCGGCAGGCCCGGGGCCGCATCCGCGCCCAGCGCGAGCGGGCCAGGAAACTGAGGGCTCGCGTCATCGCGATCTCGCTGATCTGCCTCGCCCTGCTCTGGGGAGTCGTCTTCGTGCAGATGGCGACCGGCAACGATCCGGTGCTCGGTGACTCCTCATCGACCGCCGTCAAAGGGGCAGCGGGCGCAAACCGCCATGCCGCCAAGGTGGCACTGGCGGAAGCGGGTACCAGTACCGACTCCGAAGAATCCGGCGCAACCGAACCCGAAGAACTCGAAGAAGAAGCCTTCGGGGAAGAACCGACCGAAGAAGAACCCATCGAAGCGGAAGCCGAACCGGTCGAAGAAGAATTCGCTGAAGAAGAACCCGCTCCCGTCATCACCAGCCAATCGTGAAGGGAGAAGCGCATCGCCGCTTCGAGTGCTTCGGCGGCACCGCGAAGATCCATGTCTGCGGTGCGAACACAGCCGTCGGAGAGAAGGCGGCGGACCTCGCGCGGACGAGGCTTCTCGACGCCCATCGCCGGCTCTCGCGCTTCAGCGACAAGAGCGAGTTGGCGCACCTCAACGACGACCCCCGCTGGGAGGTGCCGGCGACGACGCTGATGCGAGCGCTGGCGGATGCCGTGGGGAAGGCCGGCTCGCTCAGCGGCGGCCTCGTCGACGCGACGCTTCTCGACCGCATCGAGCGCGCCGGTTACCGGGACTCCCTCGACGATCAGCCTGCAATTTCCCTGCCCGAAGCGCTCGCCAGTCGGGCCGAGCGGGCACCCGGAGAGCCGCACCCGGACCGTCTCTGGCGCTCGATCAGCGTTGACGAAGCCGGGAAGAAGGTGATCCGGCCACCCGGAGTGAAGATCGACAGCGGCGGCATCGCCAAGGGTCTGCTCGCCGACCTCCTCGCCGATCGGCTTCGCGAGCACCAGGCCTACGCGGTCGATTGCTGCGGAGATATCCGCATCGGCGGCTGCGCCGGCCTGGAGCGCCGGGTGCGGGTCGACGACCCTTTAGGCGGCGGACCCGTTCACGAGCTGAAATTGCGCGACGGGGCGGTGGCGACGAGCGGTATCGGCCGTCGCTGCTGGGTCGCGCCCGACGGCACCGCCGCCCACCACATCCTCGATCCCGCCAGCGGCGAGCCAGCGTTCACCGGGATCGTCCAGGCGACCGCCCTCGCGCCCACCGCCCTGCTGGCCGAGGTCTATGCCAAGGCCGCACTGCTCGCTGGCCCCAAGTGCGCCGATCGGTGGCTGCCCAACGGCGGCGTCGTCATCCGCGATGGCGGCGAGGTCGACGTGATCGCTGCAGAGCAGCCGCTGACCGAGCTCGCGGTGGCGGTGTGAACGTCGCCCCCCACCTGTTCTGGATCACCAGCCGGGCCGCCGGCGGGGCGGCGCTGCTGCTGGCAAGCGCCAGCGTTGCAGTCGGGTTGATGATGAGCTCGGGGCGGAAGACCTCCAACAAGCGAGATCTGCGGGCCATCCACGAGGCCCTCTCGCTCACCACCCTGGCGATGGTCGCGCTGCACGGGGTCGCGCTGCTCGGTGACAGTTATCTCAACCCCGGCCTGACCGGAATCGCCCTTCCCTTCGTCAGCGCCTACCGCCCGCTCTGGACCGGGCTCGGGATCATCGCCGGCTACGGCCTGGCTGTCCTCGGCCTCACCTACTACCTCCGCGATCGCATCGGCGCCGCCCGCTGGCGGCGCCTCCACCGGCTGACCGCGGTCTTCTGGCTGCTGGCGGTCGGGCACACGATTGAGGCCGGAAGCGACGCGGCCCAGATCTGGTTCCTGGCGGTGAGCGGCGCCCTCGTTATTCCTGCCGCCCTGCTCCTCGGCCTGCGCTGGCTCGGTCGAGCGGGTGGCGACACTCTCGGGATTCGGCCGGAGCAACCCTCTACTGCGAGCCCGGCAAGGTGACGGACCTCGGCTTCAGGCCATTAGTGAGAGAGCTGTAGTTCGTAGTTGGGTGCTCTCCAGCGCGTGCTGACAATTCCCCCGACCGCGGCGATCGGCGTCAGCTGGATATCTACGGGCAGCCCTGCTTCGTGGACCAGTTCGCAGCGCAGCCACTTCCACAGCAGACGCTGGATGGACACTTGCGCGCCACGGAACTCATCCTTCTCCTCGTGGAACTGGACGGAGAGGTGACAGCCAGCGCGGACCCGAGGATCTTCCCGGCATATCGGCGGTATGCGCGAACCACAGCTCGCTCCCCCACGGCTCGGAGACCTCGCGTGGCAAACCCTTCTCCATGCCGCTAGATCCTTTCATCTATGCCGTCTGCGGTTACCGGCAATAACGTGCTCTAGATGAGCTTTCCGATTCATATCTCGGGCGACTGCGAAAGCGGATCAGCAGCGAGCTGGTCTTGATGCCAGGGGCGATGGTCCCCTGCGTCGCCCGCCGATGGTCGGGTCCTTCTCACACGCCGGGCAGATGATGGGACGTGGTGCCTCCCCGCCGGGGCGGCGGAACCTGGCAGCAGCTTTGCCGCCACCGCGATCGGCGAGCTGAAGGAGGAGGCCGGCGTCACGGTGGCCGAAGACGACCTCATCCCGTTCGCGACGCTCTCTGAGGCTGGACTGCACACGATCATCTATCCGAACGGAGACGAAACCCACTGCTTCGCCGTGTGCTTCCTAGCCGAAAGCTGGCGCGGGGAGCCGCACCCGGACCACGAGGAGACGACGAAGATCGAGTTCGCTGACCCAGCGAGCCCGCCTTCGCCAATACACGGCCCAACCGCTCATGCCCTTGCGCTGCTGAATGCCTACCTTCGCTCGAGTCGGTTCCAGCTTCGGTAGTCATCAGCCGACAGCCCGTCACGCGGGCTGCGCGCCAATCGAACTTTCGTACTGCAGGGCCACGCTCGACCGGAGGGGAGCGGTTTTGTCGGTAAGGGTCATCCCGGCTCGCTCGTAGAGTCTGCGAGCGGGGGTGTTCTCCCGCGCCGTCCAGACTCCGACACGCTGATAGCCCATCGAGCGCGCGACGTCGAGGATGTGAAGGACCAGGGGGAGCCCGACTCCTGTGCGCTGCGCGGCGGGACGCACGAATACCATCGAAATGTGCAGGAGCAACGGATCGAGTTCTCCTGCGCCATCGCCGAGCCTTCCAGGCTCGGCCAGCGCCATGCCTACAATGCCTGGTCGAGACGCTACGAACGGCAGTGCGTCTGGGGCTGAGAGTTTCGCGCGGATGCGAGCGGTGCGCTCCAGCCCATGGGGAGCACCACGGGCGATGTTGGCCTCGCGCCACACACCGATCGCCGCATCAATCTCATGGGGACACATGCTCCGCACGTTCATCGGCAGATCGTACGCCCAGCCACCGAGCCGTTTGTCCGACGAATTCACGATCTAATTCGGTTGGTCAAGTTCGGGAAATTGCGGTGGTTCACCGCGGCGGCGGGATCAATGCAAGGCCGAATCGCCGCCAATCGCCGCGCATCCGGGCGCTTCCAGGCACTAGGTGCCTTCGACAGCGTCTTAATCCGCCCGTTGGCGCCCGACCTACTCGCGGTCTTCGGCATTGGTGACTTAATCGCCGCTCGCCTCGTGGTCGTGTTCGCCGCCACCGGCTCTCGCGCCTCGGCAACCGCAAGTTGAACGCCGCCCTCCACCAGGTCGTCCTCACTCGGGCCCGCGTGCATCCGCCGACACGTGCCTACCTGGCGAAGAAGCGGGCCGAGGGCAAGTCCAACAAGGAGGCGTTCCGCTGCCTGAAAGACATCTGGTCAGGGTCGTTTTCAGGGCGCTACAGGAGCCTCGCTCTCAGGTGATTGCCCGTAGCGCAGGCGAACAATGCTGAGGCGTCCAGTACCGATCGGGGTCTGCGGTGCGGAGGGCGTGGCCCTATTGCTCGCGCAAGGCGAATGCGCCGCGGACCATGGCCCCCAGTGACGCCCCGAGCAGCATCGCGGTCGTGCGCTTCGAAAGGCCGTTGCGCCCTGCGGCAATGGCCGCGTGTCGGCGGCGTCGCAGACCACGCAGGTAAGCAGCCACTTTCGCTGGGCGTTTCCCTCGGTCACCAGAAGCTCCCAGGCGAGCGCGACATCTTGCGCGCCCATCAACCGGGACAGGTGGATCGCCAGCGGGTCCCGAGTCATATCGACGCCGAATGCCTTGCCGACAGGGCCGGGGAGCGTCCAGAGAGCGACGCCGAACGCCGGCTCGCGATCTAGCTGGTGAGCGCACGGCTTCGTTTCACCGCGGGCACCGTATCGCACGGTCCAGCCGCCTCGGCCCTGATGGTCATGTCCTGCGGGATGGCCTGACTGCCGCGTCTTTTTGCTGTTGCTGTCCTTTTGTCTGGGTAGATATCTCCGCACCCCGTTGCTCTCAGAGGTGTTCTTGACATAGGAGCGACCCTGCAAGTTGCTACTCGGCGCACGTCGGCAGAGCCGGAGTGTCAGCGGGTCAAGACTCGGGTCACTAGTCTTTTGTCGATATGGCTCCAGCCGACCAGTCTTCGCGGGATCAGGTGCACCAGCTTCCCGACGGCAGGTCGCTTGCTTGGTGTGAGTACGGCACGCCCGACGGCGCCCCGGTCTTCTACTTCCACGGCATTCCCGGCTCGCGGATAGACGGCCGTCTTACCGCTGATGCAATCGCGGCCGCCGGGCTGCGGATGATCGCGCCGGACCGACCCGGTTTCGGGATGTCTTCCCTCTGCGCCGGAAGGCGCACTTACGCCGGATGGGTCGACGACGTCGTGAGCCTCGCCGACCTGCTCGGTATCGATCGGTTCGCGATCCTCGCCTACTCAGCCGGCGGCCCCTATGCCCTCGCAGCGTGCGCTGCGCTCGCGGATCGGGCCACGCGTGCGGCAATCGTCAGCGGCCTCGCCCCTGCGGAGATGCCGGGTTATCGCAAGGAGGTCGGCCCCACCGACAGGGCAATGGCATTGCTGGCGCCGCGCGCACCCTGGCTCGGGCGTCTCCTCGTTGGCCTGTCCGTCAGGCAGGCGCGGGCGAGGCCCGAGCGGTTTGGCAAGAGCGTCGATCGCGATTTCAGCGCGCCCGCCGACCAGCGGATTCTGGGCGACGAGCTTCGTGCCCAGCTTCCCGAGCTGTTCCTGGAGTCGGCTCGCAGCGGCCCGGCGGGGATCGTTGAGGATCTCGCTGTCTGGGCGCGGCCGTCCGGCCTCGATCTCAGCCGCGTGAGCACGCCGGTCCAGCTCTGGCACGGCGAAGACGACCGCACCGTTCAGCTCTCCACGCTCGCTGGATCGCCTCGCAGGTCTCCTCGGCGAAACTGACGATCTGGCCGGGAGTCGGCCACCTGCACACCCCCGAGCGCTGGGCGGAGGTCTACACGACTCTCGGTTTGCACGGACTCCAAGATGTGCCGACAGCCACGGCTCATCTGACCTCCATCTTGCGGGCACCGTAGACGATGTCGGCAGGGATCTGGCCAGCCGTGAGGCGGCCGTTGTGGACGCGGTCGAAATTGTAGAAGCGCAGGTAGGCCTCGAGGTCGTGCCGGAGGCTGGAGAGCGCAGGGTGCAGGTAGCGGGCGAAGGAGGGCCGCCAGCACTCCTCGAGGATCGTGCGGTGCAGCGCCTCGACGTTGCCATTGGTCTGCGGACGACCGGCGCGGATGCGCGTGTGGTTGGCCTTCAGCCGACTGACCGCCTTGGCGAAGTCGCCCTTGAACTCGTTGCCGTTGTCGGAGAGCAGGCGCTCCAGCCGCCAGCCTGCTTCGCGCAGCTCCTTGGCGACACGCCGGGCGAACTTGGAAGTCTGCTTGGCGCTCGGGGTGCCTGGCGTCGCTTCCTTGCAGATGACCAGCTCAGCCCAGGCAAACGAGGAGGCGATGTCGATCGCAGTGAGCTGCCAGATCGCTCCCTGGGTCCCCTTCAGGCGACCGACGAAGAAGCAGTCGATCCCCACCAGCTCGCCGGGACGGGAGACGTCAATGTGCTGCTCGGGGCCCGGATCACGCGGCGGCTCATATGGCGCCGCGTAGCCGGCCACAAGCCCAAGGCGCTTGGCGCGAGTGTTGAGCCCGTGCCGGCAGAGAACCTTCCAGACCCCGTTGGGGGAGACAACGATCCCGCCCCACTTCTCCTGCCGCAGCTCCGAGGAGACCCGCTTGGGGCCGAGGCCGGGATGGGCAATCGAGAAGGCGAGGATCCGCTCCTCGATCGGCCCGGAGAGCTGGTTGGGCATCTTCGGACGGCGCCGCTCGCGCGGGCGCAGCATCCCCAAGCCGCTGCGGTCGACTTCTCGCTTCCACGCGTAGTAGGTCGAGCGGTGCACTCCGAAGCGCCGGCAGGCCTCCGCGACGCTGGTGCGGGAAGCCTCCGCGAAGAGGGCTTGGCGGTAGCCGAACAGCACGTCATCCTTGGTCATGCGACTCCCTTTCTGAACTTCATTGGCGTGAAGCCAGGAGCCTGAGTCGCAGCGCGGACAGCCCCCGACCCAGCTGGGTCGGGGGCTGTCTTGCTTCGAAGGGCTATCGATCCCCCGCGAGTGTCGGGGGAACTTGGAGTCAGTTCACACTAGTGCCCAAAATGGAGGCGATACGCAGGGATGGTTTGATCTTGTTTCGGCGACCCGCGCCGATCCCGACCCGCCCACGTGCAGGGGATTCGCGAAAAAGCGGCTGAAGGGATTCGAACCCTCGACCTTCTGCATGGCAATTACACCGGCCATCTGGCAAGTGCAGAACTAGAAGCCGTTGATTTGCAGGATGTTTTCCGGTGGCGCAATCGGCGCTCGTCGGCGTCGCTACGCGTGGATGTGCGCCGATATGCGGCGTTTCGGGCACTTCTGACGAGAAGTGCCCGAAAGCGGCAAGGGCGGTTCCAATCGGCGTACACCTGAGTAGGCGTGAAATTATTTGGCAAGTTCTACAACAGAAAAACTTGCCAGATACGCTAGACTGGCACCATGCCAAAGCAGCAACGAAGCGCACGCGGCCGGGGACGCAGCCCCAACAGCACGGCCACTCGCGTCTACGAGCGAGTGCGTGCCGGCGGTGAGCACTACTGGTCGCTCTCAGACTTCCGCGATCTGCCGGCAACCGCTGTCGCCCATGCGCTTTCTCGGCTGGCGAGCCAGGGTGAGTTGCAGCGCCTGCGCAAGGGCCTCTATTACCGCCCCAAGCAGACCGCCATCGGCCCTTCCGGACCAAGTGCCAGCGCAGCGGTCGGTCACACGCTGAATGCGCCGCTTCATCCAACCGGACTGAGCGCCGGAAACGTGTTGGGGTTTTCGACGCAGAATCCCGCCCGCCCCGAGTTCGCGACGCCCGCCGCCGCCGCGCCCGGTGCACTTCGAGACGCCACTGTACACACGCGTCGCCCGGCCTCTCGCTTCGAACTCGATGCCCCCGACGGCGCCTTGCTCGAGCTGTTGCGTGACCGCGCGCGCTACAGCGACCTATCTCGGCAGGAGACCATGCGGCGCCTCGTTTCGATGCTCTCTGACCAGGCGCGCTTCAAACGACTCACCAAGGCAGCTCTCTCTGAGCCCCCGCGGGTCCGCGCCATGCTCGGCGCGCTCGGGGAACAGGCCGGCGCTCCGCCCCCCGCGCTTCAGGGTCTGCGAAAGAGCCTCAACCCGATCAGCAGGTTCGACTTCGGCGTGCTTGCTGCGCTGCCCAACGCACACGAGTGGCAGGCCCAGTGAGGCTCGCGGAGCACCCCGACTTCGCCGCCTTCCTGACCGCCGCAGCAACGGAGTCCGAGTTGCCCGAGACCTTCGTCGAGAAGGACTACTGGATCACGGAGATCCTGCGCACGATCGCCATGACGCTCGGCGAGCGGGCCATCTTCAAGGGCGGCACCAGCCTCTCGAAGGGCTGGGACATGCTCGACCGCTTCTCAGAGGACATCGACCTCTTCATCGACCCCGAGATTCGAGCCGCCACTGCGCAACGAACGAGCGATCAACCGGGCGCTGAAAGTGTTGCATCGCGATGTCGCCGCAATACCCGGGCTCGACTTCATTCGCGCCGACTCGCAGACGATCGGCGGGCGCGGGCGTATGGACACCTTCCGCTATCGCTCGCACTTCCCCGAGCTTGAGGGCTTCCCGCCGACGGTCCGTCTCGAGCCAGGGGATCCAGAGCGGCAAGCGGCCGACCGCCGCGGTCGAGATCTCCTCGATCGTCGGTGGGCTCTTGATCGACCGGGATGCCGCTGGAGAGCTTGATGTCGAAGGAATCCAGCCCTTCGAGATGACCCTCCTGCACTTCCGGCGCACGTTCGTCGAGAAGCTCTTCGCCATCCACGGCAAGGTCGAGCAGCTCAAGGAAAGCGGTGCCCCGCTGGGCCGCGACGTACGCCATTACGCAGACCTCTACGTTCTCGCCGGCCGCCCCGAGGTAACGGCGATGCTGGCGTCGGACGAGTACGACGAGATCAAGACCGACTACGACGAGAAGAGCAGCACCTTCTTTCCGGGTAGCTATTGCCCTCCACCGAGCCTCCGCTTCACAACCAGCGACGCACTCTTCCCATCCGATGAGCTCCGAGCAGCCGTTGAGCCCGGATATGAAGAGGAGTGTCGCCGCCTCTTCTTCCGGCCTCCTCCAAGCTTCGCTGAGGTACTTGAGCGCTTCGCCGAAATTCGCGACTTGCTCTGACATACCTCAATACGCGACCCAAACAGGCCGGGCCTGACTCCAGAACCGAGACTCCGAAAAAGCGGCGGTAGATCAGGGTCTCGGTGGAACCTGGTCCGGCTCACCGAGAGCGTCATATCATCCTCATGACCTCCCTAATTTTTCTATAGGCTCAGAGGACGTGGGTAGGGGAAATTGAGACTTAACTGGTGCCGCCGTCGAGATGTTCTTCGTCAGTGGATTCGGTGGCGCGGGAATCCAAGACGAGCGGCTTGCGGAATCGCTGAGCGCCATCATCTGCAAATCGTGAGGGAGCTGCACGGCCGCTCCTCGGCGGCTGTCGTCCAAGTCGTTGGCCCGTCTGGCGATACCCAGGTCCTCAAGCTCGAGAGTCGTCGAGGCCAGGCTGATTCCGAGTATCGCGCGCTGAGCGCTTGGCGGTCGAGCGAGCTGGTTCCAGCAGCCCAGCTGCTGGAACCTGGCGTGCTGCTCCTCGAGTACGTGTACGGGTCGCGTCTCAGCACACGCGACCGACCTGCAGCAGCGGAGCTACAGACGGTAGCCACACTTTTGCGGAACCTGCACATCAGAGCGGAGGGTAACTATCCCGATCTGTGGCACCACGTCGAGAAGCGTCATTCGACGATAGCCACCACCAGACGACTTTCCGCACCGGCCCGCGCCATTGCCGACGACGCGCATCACGCGCTCGCCGAACTCCCGCGCGAGCGCTTTCTCCTGCATGGGGACCTGCACGCGGCGAACATCATTCTCACCAATGATCGTGCGACCGTCATCGACCCATATGGCCTTGTGGGAGACCGAGCGTACGACGTCGCGTTCGTCGCCGTAACCTCCCCGGCGGACCAAGAGAGGGTCCTGGCGACCCTGGGTCACTGTTACGGGGTTACCCTGAACGGCCTGACGGCCTGGTTTCGCTGGCTTGCGGTCTACCGACTCGACAACGCGATGAGAAACGGTCTGCCAACCACCCCGACCTTTCAGGCGTTGGTGGAGCGTCTGATACACCAGCCTTTTCCGTCGTGATCCCTTCGCCTAGAGGAGCCCAATGACTCTCACGCTTGCTCGTAAGGTTCTTCGACGACCTACCTCGCTGATGATTCTTGCTGCGATCGCCATCCTCGCGGCAAGCGACTTCTTCACGGACTTCTGGAGCAGTCACTCGATGCTAACCTCAATAGTGTCGAGTGCTTTGTTTGTCGTGATCGCGCTTGCGATTATCGACACGTGGAATCGAGAACGCGAGCTGGCGCCATGGCATCGCGTGGGAAACATCTCGTTCAAGGCAATGGCGCAATGCGTGATTGTCGCTCGCGACGGCCTTGTGATGTTCCCACGCGGTGCTCTTCCGTACCCCGAAGATTCGACTCCCCAGATGGACAGCTGCGAGCAGTTCGCGGCGCTCATCGACAAGCACCCGGAGCTAGCCGACCAGCCGGATCGCTTTGCTCGCTTGGAACAGCTGCTCCAGGATTCCGAGTGGGTCGCGTGTGCGTACAAGGGCATGCGGACCCTCGCGAGCCAGACCCGAGACACGCTGGCTCACTGGGCGCCGATCATGGTCCTGGACTCCCGTACGGCAGTCGCGCTCAATCGAGTTGGCACCATCGCCGATTCGCTCGAAGATCTCCACCGGCCCCTCGGACCCCTCCGCCGCCGCGATAGAGAAGGCATCGATTCGCGCGAGCGTCGTATGCTGACCGCCCTGCTGTGGGATGAAGCCATCACGGCAGCGGTTGCGCTGGAGGAGAACCTCGCCCAAACCATAGGGCGAAAGGGCTGGGAATCTCTCGCCCGCGAGCTCCTCTCTCACGATGGTCTTGACCGATTGACCCGAGTGAAACCCGGCGACGCCTGGAAGGGCGTCGAGGCCGAGTTGACCTCGCTCGGCAATCTGGTGCGAAAGCAATACCCGTCCTCGCACGACACCGTGCTCGCGAAACAGAGGGATACGGCGAGCACCGAGACCGGACGACGCGAGGAACCGCAAACATGATCACCCCCCATCGACCGTGGCCTCACTGCGCGCCGGCTACCCGGTACAGATCGACGACACCGCCCGAAGCTAATAGTCAGACTGTTGCCGTGAGCGAACTTCCGACTCTGATCACTATTCCGATCAGTCACTACTGCGAGAAGGCTCGCTGGGCACTCGACCGGGCAGGCGTCACCTTTCGGGAGCGGGCATATCTGCAGGTACTCCACTGGATCCCAGTCACCCGTGCGGGCGGCAAAAAAACGGCGCCGGTGCTCGTCTGGGGAGACCGGGTCTTTGCCGACTCGGCGGACATCGTCGAGGAGGCCAGCTCCAAGGCACCGCCAGACCGCAGCCTCTTCCCCGAAAACCCCGCTGCCGCGGCCGAGGTCCGAGGGCTGCAAGGGGACTTTGACGCGCGCTTGGGGCCGGAGGGGCGCCGCTGGATGTACAACGCCCTGCGGGGGCGCCGCGACATCGCCGTCGCCTATGGCTGCACCGGCGTGCCCGCCTGGCAGCGCCGGGCATTGCCGTTTGCCTACCCCGTGGCTGCGCGGATAATCGACCGCTACCTCGATGTCACGCCTGCCACCGCCGCGCAGGCCGAGGCCGAGGTGCGTGCGGTCTTCGACGGTGTTGCCGAACGGCTGAGCGATGGGCGGCCCTACCTCTGCGGCAAGCGCTTCAGCGCCGCCGACCTGACCTTTGCCTCGCTCGCCGCGCCAATGCTGATGCCACCTGAGTACGGCGTGCCGCTCCCCCAGCCTGAGGAGCTGCCGACGACCATGGCCGCGACGGTCCGCGACCTGCGCGAGCACCCGGCCGGTGCGCACGCGCTGAGGATGTTCCGCGAGGAGCGGCGCGACTGATGTAGATGCCAGTCACGTTGTTCCCTTCAGTTCCCGTAGCCGCGCTATCGGCGGCCGGTGACCGAGGGCGCCATGTCGTGCCTGAAGTTGTAACGCTCGATCCAGCCCGCGAGGGCCGACCCGCCCACGTGCAGGCAATTCGCGAAAAGCGGCTGAAGGGATTCGAACCCTCGACCTTCTGCATGGCAACTAGGCCCGTCTCCGAGACCAGCGGGCAGTGAATATGTAAGCGTTCAGCCCCAGGCAGGGGGACATAACGGCCCGGCGAACTCCTTGGTGTGGAGCGCGCCGAAGCCGAGGCGGTCTATGACGCCGGTCGTGAGGCGTGCGTCGAGTTCCTGGTCGAGCTGACTGCCCGCTATGAGCGCCAGGTCACTCGCCTGGAGGCGCGGATCGAGCGCCTTGAGGAGAAGCTGCGCGAGAGCTCCCAGAACTCCTCCCGGCCGCCTTCGGCCGACCCGCCGAGCAAGCCTTCTCGGCAGGGGCGTGGAGCGAGCACCCGCAAGCAGGGTGCCCAGCCCGGTCACAAAGGAACGGCTCGCAAGCTCGTGGCCGAATCGGAGCTGGATGAGATCGTCGATCACTGGCCCGAGCGTTGCTCGGGCTGCGGGCAGGATCTCGATCGCAGCGATCATGCTGGGTGTAGACACCTCAACTGGCCCCACTATGGACACTTGAACTGGCCCCACCTCTGTCCGAACCGAGACTGACGCTGAGCGCTCTATCGAGCGCGAGGCGGAGGTCGGATGGGAGCGTCCAGAGTGGAGCAGTTCGAGCAGATCAGGCGCGATCGAGCGCAAGAGGGATTGTCGATCAGGGAGCTGGCCCGCCGCCACGGCGTCCACCGCCGTGCCGTCCGCCAGGCCCTGAAGTCTGCGGTGCCGCCGCCCAAGCGAGCGCCGGAAAGTCGGCCGGCCCCGAAGCTCGGCCCCTACCGACCGATCATCGACGAGTGGCTTGAGGCCGACGGCGAAGCGCCGAGCAAGCAGCGACACACCGCCCGCCGTGTCTGGCAGCGCCTCCTCGAAGAGCACGGCGCCGAGGTCTCCGAGCGCCAGGTCTGCCGCTACGTTGCCGCGAAGCGACGACAGATCGGCGAGGTCGAGGCCTGCGTGCCGTTGGTCTCTGACGCTGGCGTCGAAGCCGAGGTCGACTGGGGCGAGGCCCAGGTGATCATGCGCGGGGAGCCGGTCAAGGTCCACCTCTTCCTGATGCGCGCCTGCCACTCGAGCGCCTCCTACGTGGCGGCCTTCGAGGCCGAGACCCAGCAGGCCTTCCTCGAGGGCCACGTCGCCGCGCTTGAGTTCTTCGACGGCGTCTTCGGCCTGATCCGCTACGACAACCTGAAGGCGGCGGTGGCACGGATGATGAAAGGCCGCCGCCGGGTCGAGTCGGACCGCTTCGTCGCGATGCGCTCCCACTACGGCTTCGAGTCCTCCTTCTGCCTCTCCGGCGAGCAGGGAGCACATGAGAAGGGAGGCGTGGAGAGCGAAGTCGGCCGGTTTCGCCGTCGTCACCTGGTGCCGGTGCCCAAGGTCGAGTCGCTGGGCGAGCTGAACGGCCGCTTGGAGACGGCCTGCTGGGGAGACCTGGAGCGCACGATCGTCGGCCGGCCGGAGCCGGTCGGGGAGATGCTGGCCCGCGAGCGGACGCTCCTGGCCGACCTCCCCGCCGAGCCGCACTGCACTGCCGAGGAGGCGAGCCCTCGCGTGGACTCCAAGGCGATGGTGACGATCCGCCAAAACCGCTACTCGGTCCCCGCCCGCCTGGCCGGGATGCGGGTGCGGGCCCAGGTCGGCGCCCGGGAGATCGCCCTCTGGCATGACGGCAAGGTCGTCGCCACCCACGAGCGCCTCGCCGGCAAGCACGGCGCCTCCGCCCAGCTGGAGCACTACCTCGACCTGCTCACTCGCAAGCCGGGTGCCCTGGCACGCTCCCTTGCGCTGCGACAGGAGCGTGATCGCGGCGATTGGCCGCAGTGCTTCGATGAGCTTTGGGGCGAGATCAACGAGCGGGTCGGGCGCCAGGAGGCGGCGCGGCAGATGGTCGACGTCTTGATGCTCTGCCGTGAGCTGGGGCCCCGCAAGGTGGAGCTGGCCGTGCGCGGCGCTCTTGCCGCCGGCGCCCATGACGGCAGGGCGGTGGCACTCCTCGCACGGCGCTCCGAGCGCCCGGCAGCGCCGGTGCTCCTACTCGAAGAGCATCTGGCCGCGGTCGGCTCACCGCCGCCGCAAGATCTCTCCGGCTATGACCGCCTGCGGGAGGTGGCGTGATGCCCGCGAAGAAGACGCCCAGCCCCAAGAGCGCCGCCATGGAGGCGCTGATCGAGGCCCATGCCGGCGAGTTGAAGCTGCCGACGGTGAAGGCCCGCTTCCGGGCGATGGCCGAGGAGGCCACCCGCGACCAACAGACGCCGATCGCCTACCTCGCCGCGCTGCTGGAGGCAGAGCACCTGGAGCGGGCCGAGCGGCGCGAACGCAGGCGCCTGGTCGAAGCCCGCTTCCCGGTGATGAAGCGGCTGGAGGAATTCCGCTTCGAAGACAACCCCAAGATCCCGCAAGCGACGATCGCCGCCCTGGCGGAGTGCTCTTGGATCGACGATCGGGAGTCGGTGATCTTCGTCGGTGAGTCCGGCACCGGGAAGACGATGCTGGCCACCGCCCTGGCGGTCTGCGCCTGCCGGCAGGGACGGCGGGTGCGCTTCACCACGCTCGCCGGCCTCGCCAACGAGCTGCAGGAAGCGGAGTCGAGAAGGGAGCTGGGCAGGGTGGTCGGCCGCTACGCGCGGACCGAGCTTGTCGTCCTTGACGAGCTTGGCTATCTGGCGCTTCCCGACGGCGCCGCGGAGCTGATCTTCCAGGTGATCTCCGAACGCAACGAGCGCGGCTCGCTGATGGTGACCACCAACCTCCCCTTCGGCGAGTGGACCAAGGTGTTTGCCGACGCCCGCCGCCTCGCCAAGGCTGTCGTCGACCGGCTCACCCACAAGGCCCACATCATCGAGACCGGCACCGAGTCCTGGCGCTTTCGCCACGGGCTGGAGAAACGCGGCGCGAAGAAGAAGGGAGGTTGAGGAGGGCGAGAGCCGCCGCCGTCACCGCTCCGCCTCGCCCTTCGGGCTCGGCTCCACGGTGACGGCCTTACGGCACATCGGGCACAATCAGACCAACCGAACAACTGGCATGAGGTGGGGCCAGTTCAGGTGTCGAAGCCGGGGCCACTGCAAGTGGCGACACTCACATGCCGCCCCGCCTCACCGCCACCAGGTCACGGAGCTGCCGCCAATCGCGGTCAGGGTCACCGAGCACCGGGCTCACTCGCTGCGTTGCCCCGGTTGCGGGACGAGCACCCGGGCATCGTTGCCCGAGGAGATCCGCCAAAGCGCCTTCGGACCCAGGTTGCAGGCGGCGGTCTCATTGCTTTCTGTGCGCAACCGGATCTCTCGCCGCGATGCCTCAGAGCTCTGCGGCGAGCTGTTTGGCTGCGAAGTCTCGGCCGGCTCGGTCGATGCGATCTGCCAGCGCACTTCCGGCGCCCTGGCCGAGCCATACGCCGGGCTGCGCGAGGCGGTCAAGGACTCACCCGTCATCTGCGTCGATGAGACCGGCTGGCGCTGCGCCGGGCAAAAGCGAACCCTGTGGGGCGCAATCACCGACAGCCTTGCCGCCTTCCATATCGCCGCCGATCGCCATGAGCGTGAGTTGCCGGGGCTGATCGGGGAGAGCTTCGCCGGCATCGTCTCCTCGGATCGCTGGTGGGCTTATGACTCCCTTGATCCCGCTCGGCGCCAGGTCTGCTGGGCTCACCTGCTGCGCGACTTCCGCCGCCACTCCGAAGGGCTCGCAGACCAAGGGCGCTTCGGCGAGGCGGGGCTTGAGATCTGCCAGGGAGCTCTTCCGTGCCTGGGATTCCTTCGCCGGCCACGGCGATCGAGATCGTCTCGCCCGCGAGATTGCACCGATCAAGCGCCGCCTGCGGGCTCTGCTTGAGCCCCACCGCAAGAAGAGCATGCTCAACCGTCAGTTCCGCACCTTTGCCCGCAACCTCTTGAAGCTCTGGCCGGCGCTTTGGACCTTCACCGAGATCGAGGAGGTGGAGCCGACCAACAACCGTGCCGAGCGCGGGCTGCGTGGAGCGGTGATCTACCGCAAGATCTCCCTCGGCAGCCAGTCCAATGCAGGCGAGCGCTTTGCCGAGCGGATGCTCTCGGTCTCTCAGACCTGCCGGCTGCAGGGCCGCTCACTCTTCGGCTTCCTGGTCGAGGCGATAACCGCCTCGGCACGGGCAAGCCCCGCGCCTTCGCTGGTCTGAGCAGAGCCGACTCGGGCACGTCTACCCCACAGGGCATGAGGGGCTGAACGCTTACGTGAATATGGCCGCTTGCAGGGGTTTCGTAGCGGCGCGGCAGACGATCGCGATCAGCAATACGCGCGGATATGCGCGGATATGCAGCGATTTGGGAACTTCGGCGCAGAAGTGCCCGAAATCGGAGGTGGCGGTTTGATTTCGCTGGGGCCGCCGCAACAGGCCGACCCCCGAGTCCCAGCGGCGGTCAGGCGATTCGGTCGCTCGACGGGCTTACGGCCATAGACGGATGCCTGCAAACCCGTTACGCCGATTCGACTCCGGAAGGCGCCCTAGGCAGCCCGAGGCTCGTACCGCGTCGCCACTGCCCCTGAGCCGAACTCCTGCCAGCTCACGAGCCTCAAGTCGACACGCTTTGATAGCCCCGCGGACAACGTCGGCCGTGGAGGTGCGACAACCCCATGCCGCGCCTTCCGCCGTCGTCCCAATCGACGCGAACGGTGCCGAAATAGTCAGCCGTCGAGACCGTCCCCTCGGTGCCGACCCGGAGGCGGCTATAGGGATCGGCCTCGCCGAAGCCGAGGAAGCAAACGCGGTCTCGCCCTTGCGACTTGGACCGACTCGGCGAGCTTGAACACCGCGCTCCAGACAGCGGCTTCTTGCCTGCCTCAAATCGGACGCCTGAATCCGAAACTCTCCCTCGGCTTGGCCGATTAGGAGCAGTGGAAGGGCTGGGTCCCGCATCGTTCATGCCCCTACTTCGTCAGGAATAAGCTGGGCTGCCGATAGCCCCGCGCTCCCACTTCGTGCAGCATACGATCAATCTCCTCGTGCGTATACCGGCCTCGCAACACCAACAATGATCTACATCTCTGCGCCCTAGTCAACAGCCGCTCTTTGACTGCCTTCACAAGCAGAGAGACTCGATTCAAAGCGTTTTCGGAGACTTCCGGTTCTGAAGCGAGGTCTTCGTAGGCGGCTTCGGCATCGGCCTCGGTGAGATGTTCATCTAGATTCTTGGCGAGGCACCTGGTCAGTGACGACGAGGCCCCGACTTCGCCGAGGCCGGCCGAAACCCGGCGGACCAGACTGTCCTTGTCAGTGGCCGGCGAGCAGCCGCCGAGGAGCATAGCCAAAGCAGACAGGACGGCTACGGCTGCCAGCGCTGGCCACGCAGAGCCCACTCTCACGTGATGGCCGGCCATACCTCCGCGCAGTGTCGGCCGTTCGACGCCACTATGAACCCCGTATCTCCGTTGGATCGCAGGTTGCGGAATATCAGATGCCCGAATTCGTACTGATGATTGCGTACCCAGCGGAACGGATTTCCCTCATGGATATCGATCGCGTTTTTGCCCTTGGGCAGCAGGCCCTGGCAAAATTCCAGCTTGTTCTGGAAGCGGAAGTGGATTTCTCCGTTTTCTTCCCACGATTCGAGTCCGGTTTTGGCTACCCAGAAGTAACCGACGAAGTCGTTGACGATGTCCTGTTTGGCGTCCCAACTGAACGGCTTGGTCTCGTGGTGCAACGCGTACAGAAGCCCATTTTCGATGCCATCGGTTTCGCCGAGCGTGCTCCGAATCATCAGAGCCGTCCAGAAGCCGTGCTGGAAAGCGTTGCCTCGCGTACTACGATCGACCGCGTTCCTGTTGGTGAAGAGAGCATTACGGGCGGCGATTGCAAGCCTCTTGTCGTCCCCGAACCTCGCGCACTCACCGAGGTGGAGGATGCAGAATTCCTTTTCCCACTTGTTCATCTTCCCCACTACGTCAAGTGCTTCTTCAATCGGGTCGAAGACGGAGCTGATCGACGCAAGATAGGCCGTTTCGGCAGCTTCAACTACGGGCAGATGCTCCGCCAATTCCGGGTCCGATCCGGAGATGGCCGCAGCCAAACTGCGAATGTCGCCAGGTTCGCCATCGACAGCGAGGGTCGATGAACCCCCTGCTGACGGCGCCCGGTAGATCGCCCCGTTGCGGATGTAAGCGATTTCCGAGCCGTCATGCGAGAAGACGGGCTGAGAAGCACGTTCTCCTTCTGGCGTGGGGTATCCGGGGCCCGGCACGACTAGGTGACTTCCAGACCCGTCAGGATCCATGACATAAATCCCCTGTTTTTCCCCATAGCCACCACTCGAGTATGCGATCTTGGTTCCAGCGGGATTGAAAGCGGGTTCGGACCCCCATATAAGGAACCTGTGCATGCTCGCTTCGGTGGCTTTTTCCTGGCTTTCGTGGAATGAGTAGAAGCCGTAGCCACCCAATCCGATGACCAAGGTGTCGGAGATTGGGTCAACCGCGAGCGGCTCATCGAGCGTGCCTCTCGTCTGCCAACCTTCAAGGAAAAAGACGGTGGTTATGTTGATGTCGGTTAATTGCTTCTGGCCGGTTCCGTCCAGTTTCACCGAGTAGAACTGCCGTTCGTCATGAGTTGCATCTTTGACCCAACCCTTTTCGTAGAGGAGATGGCTGCCGTCCCTTGAGAAGGTGACGTGGCTCTCCTTGATGTGGCCTGCCGTGGTCGCAACCAGGGTCCCTTCTTCGCCGTCCGCGTTGGTCAGGACCACGCCGCATTCGAAGCTCACCAGCGAGCATCCGTTGAAGGCGATCTTGGTCCCGTCGGGCGAGACTTTGGGCGAGCCGAGGACTTTGAAGCCGGGCGTTTCGAGTTCTTCGACATCGGACCCTTTGGCGCGATAGAGGAAGGTTTCGGCCGGGTTCCAATCGTCGAAGGACTGCCAGCCCTTGCCCGTTTCATCGAAAAACGACGTGTAGACGTAGGAACCGTCGGGGGCCCAGTCCATGCCGGTGATGTACGGCCGTTCACCGCCCGTGTCCTGTTCGGGAGAGCAACCGTTCACATAATCGGCCGGATCGTCCTCGAACGCCGCCGCACAAATCGCTTCGGGCTGCGGAGTGCTGTCCGTGCGGACGACCAACGCTTTGGACCCAGCGGGGACGGCGGCCACGACTTCTTCCCCTGACACCGCCAAGGGGAGTTTCTGCACCGCCCCGTTCGAGGTGATAACCAGCGCCGGGGGGATCACCGCTTCAACCGCGTCTTCGACTTCGTTGTTCGCCCGGCGCAACTCATAGGAGGCGGCGGCGAGCACCGTTTCGGTGTCGGCCAGTTTTTCCGGATCGTCGATGCCCGCGGGCGGCGAGGGCACCTGGGCTTCGGGGAGGTCAATGCCTTTCGAGGAGACGACAGCCACGGCGCCGTTGGCGAGTTCTTCGAGCCACTGGCCGCTCTTCAGCGAGACCCTCCAGGAAAGGCTGGTCGGCGCTTTGGGCCCGCGGAAAGACTGGACGACGGTGATCCCCACGCCGTTGTTCCTGAGGAAGGTGTCGGTTTCCGGAGCCGTGTTCGCGTATACGACCGTGCCCGCCGAGGGCAGCACTTCCGGCGCCGATTCGGCTGCGGTGGTCTGCATCGGGACCAGGCAGGTCGCCTGGCCGATCGTGAACGCCCGGCGGGAGCCGCGAACGATCCTGCCACCGACCAAGCCGCCTTTCGCCAGGAACGCTTCCGCGCCTTCGGAGGGGGATTTGCCTGGGGAAAGCGTCGGTTCGAACCCTTCTTCATCCGGATCGGCGGGCGTAGGCGCCACCACCGCCGGCAGGGTCGCTTCGATCGCGGCGGTCGCTTCCGTCGTCGATGCCGAGCTCCCGACCGGCGCCGAGGTCGGCTGGGCCGTCGAGCAGCTCGGTTCGACCGCAGCCAGGTGCTTGTTGACCATCACGGTCTGCGAGTCTTCGTTGCCGGCGGCGTCCTTGGTGACGACCGTCAGTTCGTGAGGGCCGCTCCCCCATTTCGACAGCAGGTATTCGTAGCTGATGTCGCCTTCGGCGGGACATCCCGGGTTGCACTGGGGGGCAATCCCGCTCTGGTAGACGCCGTCGACGTAGATTTCGATCGAGGTCAGCCCCGAGACGTAAGTCCCGCTGCCGTCCTGCGCGTGCGCGGTGACGGTCGCCCCGGGAGACGCGACGTTGCCGTTGGCTTCCACCAGGCTGCCGCCCAGTTCGAGCACCGGAACCCCGGCATCGACCAGCACCTGCCTGGTGAAGCTCGCTTCGTGGTCGGCTTCGTCGATGGCACGCACTTCGAAAGTGTGCTGCCCCGATTCGACTTCGGCCGAGAAGGCCGAGGGGTATTCGTAGCTGAGCGTGCACACGCCCCCAAAGCAGGATTCGGTCCCGCCTTCTTCAAGCGCTTCTTCGCGGGTGGTGGTCGCATCCGTGATGCCGTCTACGCGCAGCTGCAGTTCTTTGATCTGCCCGCCTTCGGCCCCGGCGCTGACCGAGAGCGGCTGCTGCGGGCTCACCAGGGCCCCCAACGGAGCCTCGGCCGCCTGCCCGAAGACCAGCACGTGAACCGGCGACGGCTGCGACGTCGTGAACGTTTCGTCGCTGCCGTAGATGGTCCCGCCGGCGTTCGTCGCCGCCAGGCGGAAGTGGTAGGTAGTTTCCGCTTCGAGGCCGGTGACGAGCTCGTTGACGCTGACGGCCTGGCTCCCCGAGCCCACGCTTTTCGGGCTCGCCGGGATCACTTTGCCGTAGGCAGTGGTGGTCCCGTATTCGAACTGGTAGGTCGTCGCCACCCCGTTCGGGTTGACGCTGCCGTGCAGGGTGGCTTCGCTCGACCCCACGCCGGTAGCAGCCCCGGTCGTCGCGGTCGGAGGTTTGGCAACTTCGAAGCTGCGTTCGGCGGGCGTTCCGTCCTGGTTGCCGACCGCGTCGACCGCGCGGACACGGAAGGTGTGCGGTCCGGTGGCAAGCGACGGGTAGCTCTTCGGTGAGCTGCAGGCGCTGTAGGCGCCGGCGTCGATCGAGCATTCGAAGCTCGACCCCGTCTCCGTCGCCGTGAAGGTGAAGGAGACGTTCTGCGGGGAGACGACGCCGGAGGGACCGCTCTGGATCGTCGTATCCGGCGGCTGGATGTCGATGCGGCCCGCCCTGAAGTCGTAGATCGTGCCTTCACCGCCGTTCACCTCGATCCCGGCGTAGCCACTGCTGTAGACCGAGTCGTTGGCGGTGAGCAGCGCCGTGAGACTGCTGGTCCCGGTCCAGAGCGCGAGGCTCCCGCCGGACGTCTCGGTGAGCGCCATCGTCGTCCCTACCGGGAGCGAGAAGCCGGAGGTCGAAGCCAGGATGGTCCGCGCGCCCGAAGCCCACTTGGAGAGGCTCGACTTTGTAGTTGGTGGCAGAGCCGTTGACCCCGGTGAACCTGGCTTCGTAACCCGAACGCGCGGTCCCCGGACTAGGCATGTCCAGCCAGAGAGCAAGGTATTCGTTTGCAATTGGGGCCCCGGTTCCCACCTTGCCGGAGACGAGGACGGTTTCTGCTCCGCCGTCGCTGAAGCTGGTCGGATTCCAGTAGGCACCTTCGAGCCCACCGTTCGACCCGTAGCCACGGTAAGCAGCGCAGCACCATGCGCCGCCTATCCCACTACTCCAGCTCAATTTCGACCATTTTCCGGTCGCCAGCGGGACTTCCTGACGTTCGAAGTTGTCGAGGCCAAGGACCTTCGTCACGGCTTTCGCGGCCGGGACGACCTGGAAGCTGCGTTCGGCTGGAGTTTGGTCCACCCCAGCCGCGTTCGTCGCGCGCACACGGAAGGCGTGTGAACCTTCGGCCAGGCCCTGGTATGACTTGGGCGAGGTACAAGAGGTGTAGGAAGCGCCGTCGAGAGAGCATTCGAAGCTGGCGCCGCCGCTCGGGTTGGCCGTGAAGGAGAATGACAGGTTCGGCACTACCACGCCGCTCGGCCCGCCGGAGATCGTCGTGTTGGGGGCAGACAACAAGCCGAGCGAGCCCGCCTTGAAGTTCTGCGAGCGGCTGATGTTGCCTGCGGCCTCGATCCCGGCGTAGCCGCTCGAGTAGGTCGAGTCGGTGGCCGAGAGGACCGAGGTCAACGTGCCTCCGGAGCCCTTCCAGGCGGTCACGGTCCCGCCGGTGTCGGAGATCGCCACGGTGGTGCCGTTGGGAATCGAGACTTCGGCGTTGGAGGCGAGCACCGTCTGCGTGCCCGAGGACCACTTCGACAGTTTCGCCGTGTAGGTGGTGAGGTTCGAGTTGAGCGTCCAACGCAGCTCATAGCCGCTTCTCGCGCTTCCCGGGCTTGACATGTCCAGCCAGAGCGAGATGTAGCGTTCCGCGGCTCCCGGGTTGGTCTGCATGGTGATCGCGGCCGCGCTTCCGCTGGCGTCGCTGAGGGTGGATGGGTTCCAGTAGGCGCCGTTTGAGCCCGAGAGGAAGGCGTCGTAGGGACCCCAGCCGGCGGTGGTGTCCTGGCCGGTGGCGTGGCCCGAGCTGTTCGTCGCCCAACTCAGAGCCGACCATTTGCCGCCGTTGGACAGAGGGCTTTCGCTGCGGTTCAGCGCATCGAGAACCGGGAGGGAGTTGACCGCGGTCGCCGGGTCGTTGAGCGAGCCCGCCTTGAAGTTCTGCGAGCGGCTGATGTTGCCTGCGGCCTCGATCCCGGCGTAGCCGCTCGAGTAGGTCGAGTCGGTGGCCGAGAGGACCGAGGTCAACGTGCCTCCGGAGCCCTTCCAGGCGGTCACGGTCCCGCCGGTGTCGGAGATCGCCACGGTGGTGCCGTTGGGAATCGAGACTTCGGCGTTGGAGGCGAGCACCGTCTGCGTGCCCGAGGACCACTTCGACAGTTTCGCCGTGTAGGTGGTGAGGTTCGAGTTGAGCGTCCAACGCAGCTCATAGCCGCTTCTCGCGCTTCCCGGGCTTGACATGTCCAGCCAGAGCGAGATGTAGCGTTCCGCGGCTCCCGGGTTGGTCTGCATGGTGATCGCGGCCGCGCTTCCGCTGGCGTCGCTGAGGGTGGATGGGTTCCAGTAGGCGCCGTTTGAGCCCGAGAGGAAGGCGTCGTAGGGACCCCAGCCGGCGGTGGTGTCCTGGCCGGTGGCGTGGCCCGAGCTGTTCGTCGCCCAACTCAGAGCCGACCATTTGCCGCCGTTGGACAGAGGGCTTTCGCTGCGGTTCAGCGCATCGAGAACCGGGAGGGAGTTGATCTGTTCGGGAACGGAGGCAAGAGCCGAATTGGTAGCCAGAAAAAGGAACAAAAGCGTCAAGAGCATCGCCGAAATCCAGCAGCCGCCGCCGGACAAGCGCAAGCCAGACCTGTAGCGATTACCCGGCTTCGCTTTCCCCCTGCGGTGGGTCGACACATCTCCGCTCCACTGAACGCAATCGTCGGATGCTTCCTCGACGAACGAACCCATAAAGATCTTCTCCCCAAGAACGTTCAGAGTCACATTTAGATACTGAGAGAGTACGCCTCCTCGACTATTGAATCAACTGCAAAATTGAGGACTTGGCTTCCCGGCCAATGTCGGTCGGTAGTCGTCCCCCCTTCGGCCGCAGACATAGACGGCGCTGTCGGCGAGGTTTGCATTTCGCTCTACCTGTAGATCGCGCCCTCGTAGTAGACATGCGCGTCACCTCGTCTCGGGTCGGGGCGACCGATTATCGCGAAGCCGAGCCGATGCCGGCGGGGGCCCGCCCGCTGGCTAGTGGGACGTATGAGCATGCCCTGGCTGCCTCCCATCAGCGCACCTCTGAGACCGCCACGTTGGCGTGCCCGCGCTGCCGGAGGCCTGTTTCAGTCGCCTGCCATTTCGTTCGGGTTGACCAACATGTCAGTTTTCCTCAAAAGTTCCCTATTGGTGCTTGTCTTTGGCTCTACCCCTCGACTCCGATTTCAGCCGGACCTGCGTCTCCCCCACCGGCCGAAAACCCTCCCTTATGTAGACCTGCCCCGCTCCCGCTGAGGGCCTGACGCCTACTGCTTCAGCGCGTAGCTGCCGCCCTCTTTGACGATCAGCTTGTCGGCGCGGGCCTTGGCGAGGAGTGCCGAGACCTGGCCGGGCGCAATGCCGATCTCGGTGGCGAGACATCGCCGCGCTGCGCCCTCCCCTCCCCATGCTTCTGCAGGGCTCGCCGCAGCTGGCCGGCCTCGGCTTCGATCGCGCCAGGCGCTCGGTGATCAGCTTTGCAAGCGGACTCGATGGTGTCTGGCATCTGTTTTCGTCGGTTGGGGCCCGGGACCGGTCGGGAGTGTGACACCACGGTAGGCGTCACGGCACTCGATAGGCTCGCGAGGGTGGATCCAGAATTTGAACTAAACGAGCGACGTCAAGCGGTCCCCTCTCAGACCAATCGCCCCGACTCCGGTTCCCTGAGATGAGCAAGTTCGGAGCACATCACCTCCGCATCCAGGCGCACGACACGCCGCTGGGCGAGGCACCCGCTATCGCCGATCACGCTGAGGCGATTCGTTCATGGCTGACCGCACTCGTGGGAGCCGAGCATCTGTCCCTCTTGGTGGGAAGTGGGCTCGGGATAGCTGTGGCCAACTCCTTGGGGGCGGATGGGCTTGACATGAGCACCGCCGATCTAAAGGGCGACGGGGCAAGTGAGGTCAATACCCACGCGGCGAAGCTGGCGGAGAGCTGCGGTCGCGGTGGCGAGGCGAACATCGAGGACCAACTCCGAAGCGCGCTGGCGCTTCTTGCCGGTCTCGAAGTGCTCGAACCCGATGCCGCGCGGACCAAGGCCTGGCGGGAGGAGCTGACTGCGATTCTCAGTGACTTCGCGAAGCGCGGGCTGGAGGCTGAGCAGAAGATTCGCGAGAAGGTCGTTGCCGCTGAAGACGATGGACAACGCGTCGAGCAGATGCTCGTCGGCTTTCTACTCGGATTTGCCAGTCGGCCGCCCTCTCGCGAGCGACTCAATGTCTTCACGACGAACTACGACCGTCTGATCGAGTTCGGTTGCGATCGGGGCGGGCTGAGGGTCTTGGACCGCTTCGTCGGCAGTATCGAGCCGGCCTTCCGCGCTTCACGCCTCGATGTCGACCTCCATTACAACCCGCCTGGAATTCGCGGAGAGCCGCGCTATCTCGAGGGCGTGATGCGCCTCTGCAAGCTGCACGGCTCGCTCGACTGGCGAATCGAGGCGGGGAGGTTGCGGCGGGTGCCGCTCGAGTTCGGCGGCAAGGACCCCGAGTTAGAGAATCCGGAGGCAAGTGGGGCGCTGGAGCGGCTGATCATCTACCCGAACGCGGCCAAGGATGTCGAGACCCTCCAGTTCCCCTACGCCGAGCTCTTCCGCGACTTCTCAGCGGCGCTGTGCCGGCCCAACAATGTGCTGGTCACTTTCGGCTACGGGTTTGGCGACGACCACGTCAACAGGGTCATCCTCGACATGCTGACCCTGCGATCCACTCACCTCCTGGTCATTTCCTACAGCGACCCCGGGGAAAGGATCGAAAGCTTCCTCTCCAACGTCGCGCTCGAGCAGTCAAGCGCCTTGCTTGGCCCCCACTTCGGCGACTTGGGGACCTTGGTCGAGAATTACCTGCCGCAAGCCGGCGCAGAGCAGCTCCTGCTGCGCCAGGCGCGCCGTGAGCGCGAGCTCGACGACAAGACCGAAGGGGACAAAGCGGCAGAGGGAACCTCACCGGAGGAGATGCCTGACAAAGACGATCCCGCTCCCGGGCTTGCCGCCTCGTGACCGAACCGGGGTCTTCGCTGAGCACGCCGACCGACCGCCAAGCGGCCCTCAACGTCGGCACCGTCGAGTCGGTCTCACCTGCCAAGATCACCGTCGCTCTCGAGCTCGACGCCCCCCGAACCACGGCGCTCAACACGGGTAGCCCGGTCGGCTTCCCCCGCCTCAACGGATTCGTCGTCGTCCCCAACGAGTCTGGGGCTCTCGTGGGGATCGTCACCTGGCTAGGAATCGAGCATTCCGGTTTTCCAAAACGCCCCGGGATGAAGGACTTCGGTCTGGTCGACTTGCCCTTCCCGCTTCGAAAGATGGCCGTCGTGCCGGTGGGAACGCTTGAGCGCTCCACGGCCTCCCACGCCGGGGAGTTCCGCCTCCAGCGCGGCGTCGTCACGTTTCCCTCAGTCGGGGATCCGGTCGCCCTCCCGTCCGGCCCTCAGCTTCGAGCTCTTACCCATGGCGACGATCGGGATGAGCGGGTGGCGATCGGACGCTCCCTGCTCGGCAACGACGCCGAGGTACGTGTCGATCCCGACAAACTCTTCGGCCGTCACTTGGCGGTCCTCGGAAACACCGGGTCGGGCAAGTCGTGCACCGTCGCCGGGCTGATCCGCTGGTCCCTGGAGGCCGCGAAAGAAAAGCGCACCACGTCGAAAGCAAAAGGCGAGCCCAATGCCCGCTTCATCGTTCTCGACCCGAGCGGCGAGTATCGGGAGGCATTCAAGGACGTGTCTGGGTTTCAGCTCTTTCAAGTGCCGCCAGTTGAGGACACCGACGCCAAGAACCTAAGAGTCCCCGCCTGGCTTCTCAATAGCCATGAGTGGTCGAGCGCCACCTTCGCCTCACCGAAAGTGCAGCGGCCGGTGCTCTTCGACGGCCTTCGCAACCTGCGCACGGGAAACCCGACTGAGGTGGGTGCCGAGCACCAGCTTTGCCGTCTATGTAAAGGGTGGGTCGCGTACATAGAGACGACGAAGCTCGTGACCACCAACTACACGGGCTTTGCTCAACGGAATGGATTCGCCAAGAGCCTCATTGCGCTCAAGGAAGGACTCGAGGCTTACGAAGTCAACGTCGGCGCCAATCTCCTACAGGCCTTAGTCGAGCAGATTGACGCAGTGCTAAATGAACGTGAAGGCTACGGAGGCAAGTACGAGGCGTTCTCAGAGCCCGACCTTGATTCGATTATCGATTCTCTCTGGGGGCTAATCGACGAGCTGCCGGCGACCTCCGAGATACCGATGGGCAACGAGGACCTACCGCTGGAGTTCGACGCCGACCTGCTCGCCGATCACCTCGACTCGGTCGCTTCACTCAACGAGTACGACGAAGCAACTCGCTTCATCGGCGGGCTCAAGCTGCGGATCCGCTCGCTGCTGGCCGACGAGCGCATCCGGCCGATTCTGGTCCCCGATGAGAGTCCCACTCTCGAAGAGTGGCTTGAGGAATACCTGGGGACCGGGGAAGGCTCGACGGTCGCTGTCATCGACCTCTCGCTCGTCCCGAGCGATGTGGTCGAGTTGGTCGTCGCGGTGATGGGCAGGATGATCTTCGAGGCACTGCAAAGGCATCGGCGCATTCACAAGAAGGCGCTACCAACCGCCCTCGTCCTCGAGGAGGCACATGCCTTCGTTCGATATCACCCGCCGGGGGCAGAGTTCCAGTCTCCGGGCGAGATGTGCGTGCGGACCTTCGAGCGGATCGCCCGCGAGGGAAGGAAGTTCGGCCTGGGCTTGGTGCTCGCCAGCCAGCGCCCTTCCGAGCTCTCTCCGACGATCCTCGCCCAATGCAACAGCTTCCTCCTGCACCGATTAGTTAACGACCTCGATCAGAACTTGGTCCGCAAGCTCGTTCCCGACAACCTCGCGGGCATGCTTGAGGATCTCCCTTCACTACCGACCCGCCACGCACTCCTCCTTGGCTGGGCCGCAGTCCTGCCAACCCTGCTGGAGGTCCGAGAGCTGCCCGAGGACGAGCGACCGATGAGCGCCGATCCGGACTTCTGGGACGTCTGGACGGGGAGGGCGAAACGCAAGGCCGATTGGCCGCGGGTAGTGAAGGACTGGATCGGTCCCGGTGCTTCGAGCTAAGGAAAGTCTGCCGCGAACACTCCAGAAGCGGGAGGCAAAGCGCGCAGCCCCAGGACAGCTTGTCGAGGAACGGCTCCCCATTCCTGAATAGAACGCCAGCTTCGCATTGGCGGCGATGACGAGTATCGGGTTCGCCGACACGGCATTGCCGATCGGATCATGTAGCGGTCGTCGTTATGTCCGCGCTTGGCCTGCGTTCCGATAATTGGACTTGCGGGTTGCACTGCTTCAGTCCCGGCGCACCTTCGTCCAGCCGCGCTCGGTTAACTCCCATTCGCCCCGGCCGCCGCCGGAGGCGAGCCAACCGCGCCCCACAAGCCGAGTTAGCGCCTTGCCGATCCTCGGCTTCCAGCGGGGCGGCCCGCTTGGCAACGGCTCCAGGTCTGCAGCACGGTGACGCTCGGTCATCGCCTCGCCGACCGCAGCGAAGATTTCTCGGCGAGAAGCGCGGCCACCTCGGTCGGCCAGCGCCGCGACGATCGGGGCCTCGTACTCGGCGAGGTCGACCGCCTTGGGCGGCGGCGCGGTGCGCGCGATGCCCCGTTCGCCACGCACCAAGCCACGCAGCCGCTCACGCTCCTTGGAATCGCGGCTCATCATGTGCGTGTAGACACGCAGGGTAAAGCCGGGGTCGGCGTGGCCGATCTGGCCCATCACCGAGATCGGGTCCTTGCCGAGGGCGACCAGGATTGAGGCGAAGGCGTGGCGCAGCTTGTGTGTCGTGAGGCCCTTCGGCAGCGGCGCGAGGCCGCGGCGTGCCAGCAGTTCGTCGGCCGGCTCGAACAGCGCCGCGAGAACCCTCTCGCGCAAGTTATCGGGAGTGCGGCTCGCGCCAGTGAGGGTGGGAAAGACGAAAGCATCGGGATTGCCGCGATAGGCGACCGCCGTATGTGCGGCAAGAATGTCACGGGGGACCGACTGGATCTCGATCTCGCGCAGCCCGGCGGCCGTCTTCGAGCGGCCGATGAAGATGCGCGAGCCGACGAGGTCGATGTCGCGCCAGAGCAGATTGCAGAGCTCGTGCGCGCGGGGACCGGCGAAGAGCAACGTGGCGACGATCGCTTCGCGTTCGGCGAGTTCGTAGTGGGGATCGTGGTCAAGCTCCGCCGCCGCCTCGAGCAGCGCTTCGACCTGCGACGCGCTGTCGATGTAGAAGGGCGTTGGGCGCCTCTCGCGCAGACGGCGCCGCTTCCCCTCGGCGGCGTTCTTGGTGATGCCGAAGCGCTTGTATTCGATCGCGATCGAGAGCACCCACTGCAGGTAGTCGATGGTCCGTTGATCGACCCCGCAGAGAGCGGCCGGAGGATCCGGCCGTAGTCGTTTCGCTTCGGCTTGCCCCGCTCGATCGCTCGGGCCCGCGCCTCGGATTCCTGCACCTTGCGGGCGCGGTAGCCGTCGACCGCCTCGACATCGACCTGGTCGATCCGCCAGTCGGCGAAGAACGGCAGCAGGTGCCCGAGCGCCCAGTGCTCGTGCGCACTCGTTTTCGCAGCCACCTGACCCTTGCGCGACGTGGCAAGGCCGAGGGCAGAGGGCCCGAAGAGCGGCACATCGCCCGAATGGTTGGCCTCGTCGGGGCGGTTTTGCTGTCCCTGATGGCACCCAGAGACCACGGCGAACATCGACCAGGACGTTCTGCAGTTCCTCCTCGGCCTTGCCCCGAGCCCAGCCGTCGCATGCGTAGCCCAGCGTCATGTAGCGCCGCTTGCCGTAGGCCCAAAAGCGAAGCGCGTAGACCCCTCCGCGCGTCCGCTCGCGTAGGAGCACCTCACCTTGCTTGCGAGCGGTCGCCGTACTGCTCACTTGATTGCCTCCGCGGACCTCCTGGCGACCGAGCAGCGAAGACAGCGGGAGGGATCCGGAACCTCATCGTCGCGTCGGGTGCTCGGCGCCTGGTCGGGGAGCATTGCACCGCTGCCCCGGCCCATATTTGTCTACCGCTGACGATAGTCCCGGCACAGGCGAAATGCGAATCACGCTCAGAGAAACAGTGCCTCCGATCATCGCCGGTGGCAAGAACGGGAGGCGAGACCGAGAGACGCCTTCCGAGGACCGAAAGTCGAACCCTTGACCTACTGCGTGGAACGCAGACACCCGAGGCGAAATGACTTTCGCCCAAAATCCGCTCTATTTCGGGCACCAGTGCCCGAAAATGGCGAAAATACGATCCTGGTTCAGGATTCGAGTGCCCAAAACGGGATGAAAAACCGAACTGCCGCGGCAGAAAAAACTGCTGATTTACAGGGAAAAAGCGGCTGAAGGGATTCGAACCCTCGACCTTCTGCATGGCAACTACCCCAGCCATCTGGCGAGTGCAGCATCAGAACCCGTTGATTTGCAGGATATTTTCGACTGGGACGATCAGCGCTCGCCGCCGTCAATACGCGTGGATGTGCGCCGATATGCGGCGTTGACCAGAAGTGCCCGAAATCGCCAGGCGCGGTTCCAGTGCCGCCTTCCGGACACCGCGCTCCGTTAGAAATCAGCGGGCAGCAGCGAGAACGACCCGCCCTGCAGCGGCGTCACTGCCCGAAAATGGCGCTCGTCAAAGCTCAAAAGGCGCCGGGTTTCATAGCGCTCCGCAAGAACCGCGATCGAGCAATCGGCAAGACCAAGGCCGAGATCGGAGTAGCGGGCGTCGAGCTCCGCTACTACCCGGTAGTCGCCAGCCTCCAAGCACGCGACGTCATAGCGCCATGCAGCGAGATCGCTGAGGAAGGCGCGTCGAGCCGCATGACCGAAGCGGACGCCGAGCAGATAGTCGACCTCGGCCGCTACCGGCGCCGGCAGGACCATCGGACCCTCCTCCTCGTCGCGGATTCTCAGCAGCGCCTCGAGCTGCGGCTCCTCAGCGTCCGCCAACGCGACCAGCGGCGCTGCGTCGAGAATGAGCGTCACTCGCCGAAGCCGCGCATCAGCTCCCCCTCGGGGATCTCCGAGATCGGGCGAGCATCGGAATCGATGCGCTCGAAGTTGCCAGCCAGAGCGAAGTTCCGATCCCGCTTGGGCGTGGGCCGATAACAGGAGATCGCCTCGCGGACGATCTCCGCCTGGGGGCGGCCCTCCGCGCGGGCGAGACGGGCAAGGCGGTCGGCCTGCTCGTCGTCGAGGTAGATGCTGGTCTTGCGCATGACGAGGGCAGTATAGGGCATGACGTAGGGCAGTCGCATTTGTAGCGGACCGACGTGCAGAAGTTGTCCCGCAAATCCAGGTCGATGGTGCTTTGCCGAGATAAACGGTCCGGTTTGCAATTGCCTGACACCGACGAACCAATACAGATCGACCAAGCCCGCACTCGATACATCCGCTGGCTACTTGCAACCCGGGACCTGTCCCCGCACACGATCCGCGCCTACAGCGGCGATCTCGCCAGCTTCGAGCGGTATATGGGTGCCGACTTCAAGGTTCAGGGGATCGATCAAGACAGCGTGATCTCCTTCATCGAGCAACAAAAGGCTGCCCTCTCCCCCGCCTCGCTGAGAAGGCGAGCGGCGGCACTGCGTGGCTTTTGCCGCTGGCTGCTCTCTCAGGGTCTTCTTGTTGCAGACCCCTGGAGCGGTGCGAGCCTCGCCCTGGGCAGGTCCCGCAGGCTGCCTCGATTTCTCGCCGCCCACGAACTCGACCGGCTGATCGCGTTCCTTGCTCGCGCGGCTCATGTCGAAGCCGGTAGACCACCGGATAGCCGGTCGGTTGAATGGAGGCCCCACGAGTCGACAACTCTTCTCGCGGTAGCGCTGATGGTCGCCACCGGCGTGCGGGTCAACGAGAGCGTGAACATCAGACATCAGGACATCAACCTGCCCGGCAGGACGTTGCGGCTGGTGGGGAAGGGGCGCCGCGAACGACAGGTCTTCCTCCCGAATGACTGGATAGCCGGCCTCACGAGCGCCTATATCGAGGCCCGCGCGTCGCTCGGGGTCGAGCATTCCCGCCTCCTCTTCAACCTTCGATACGAACCACTCACCCCGCCCGCGATGAGATCCCGACTCGCAAAGGCGGCCCGCGCCGCCGGACTCACGACTCACGTCACGCCCCACATGCTGCGCCATACCGCCGCAACACAGCTGATCGAGGCTGGCGTCGACATTCGCTACATCCAACGGCTCCTCGGTCACGCAAGCCTCAGCACGACAGAGATCTATACCCACGTCTCCGACCACGCCCTCCACCGCGTCGTCTCGGACGCCGATGTGCTCGGGAGGTTTGTGCAGGCGCGATAACTAGGAATTATCGACGGTGGGGGACCCTCAGTGTCGGCAACAACTCGTCGCGCTTGAGCGCGCTCTGTGTGATCAAGCTCAAGACCTCGCAGTGTTCTTCGTCTTTGATCGCCCGTCCTTGGTGCAAGAGCGCCCCGCTCTTGCACGAACCTTCTTTGCCGAGCGTTGTCTGTCAGAGGTTCAGCTAAAACAGATGACGGATTCTCTTGACGCGGTAGGCGCCCACACCCAGCTGTTCGACAGCCATGCATTCGTCGAGGCCCTTGCCGGCGGAATCCACAAGCAAGTGAACAAGCGTCTGATTGTGGCCTACAACGGCCTGGGTTACAGCGTCGGCCGAGGCGCATTTGAGCCCGGACGCAAGTCGCTCGTTCCGCTTCTTGCAGATTCATACGGGCTGCTGTGCGCGAACGCCGATCCTTACGCATGCGCATTTACCCTACATAAGTTTCATTGTTTTAGCATCTTGAAATTACTCGGCGCTGGGGTTCCGCGAACGTGGCACTTTCGGCCTAGCTCTGGCTGGCTCGGAGACGCACCACCACACGGCACTAAGGTGATCGTGAAGTCCAACTACGAGTCCTGGTCTGTGGGCGTCACGGAGGAATCGGTGTTTATCGCCGACGAGTCATGCACCGACCGCGTGCATGCCAGCGCCCAACGCATCGGTCAGCCGGTCACCGTTCAGGAGTACATCGCCGGACCGGAGGTATGCGTGCCAGTATTGTCGTGCCCTGAACGGATCGCCTCTCAGCCCGTGGAGCTGGTACTTGAGCGCACTGCAGATGGCACCGATATGTTCATGACCATCGACGACACCATCACCGACGAGGGCATATCGTATCGTCCCTTTGGCGGTGAGGTCGGGGCTCGGGTTCAGGACAGCGCGCGAAGGATTGTCGAGCTACTCGACCTGCGAGGCCTCAGCCGCATTGATTTCCGTGTCGACCGTGATGGCGTGCCTTGGGCATTCGATGTCGCTATATCTCCCGGAATAGCCGCGAATGGATCGGCCTTTGTATCGCTCGCCGAGTACGTTGGCTTCGATCATGCTGCCTTCATTCGACTGGTCATTGCGGCGACCCTCGGCGCACACGGTGTCTTGGACGCCTAGCGCCACCACTGAATTGCTGGCATGCGGAACACACGGCCGTATTGGGGCCAAACCGTTTTGAACTCCCTTGGCGGGTCCGCCAGGAGGCACTCATCGAAATCGAGCGCCGGCATCGGTTCACTAGCAGACATCACATCGGCCAGCAATTCGTGGCGGCGTATCATCGCCTCGCGCGTCGTATATGGGATATCGACTACAACGTCGCCAAGCTCGGCCCATTCTGACTGTGCCTGCGCGACTGCGCCGCTAACAAAGCGCGCAGCGCAGTAATTGGCCCGCAGGAGGTACACCATACTAGGCTCGGGGTTGCGCCTGCTATCCAGATGATCGATCAGGCCCTCAAAGACCTCGGTCGCCTCTGTGTGCGCGCCAGCGAGCATCAAGTAGCACCCTAGGGCATTTTCAACGTGGAATGGGTCGTCGGGAACCTTGTAGGAAGAAACGATTGTTTGCTGGCGCCGAACAGCCTCATCGATCGTCACGCTTCCAGCGTGATAATCGGCCAGAAGGGCATTGATGTTCGGGTAATCGAGCCGAGGAAACACCTCTGGCTCGAAGCTGCCCACAAGCCGGTCTAGCTTGCGGTAAGTGGCTTGTGCCTCACGGTATTCGCCAACTACAATTTGCTCCGAGCCATGATTGAGCAGGCATAGGTAGTACTCGACGGGGCGGCGGAGAATGCCCTGATCATCAGTCGGAGCGAAGTGCTGGACTGCACGAGCGAGCATCGGTAGGGCGCGCTCGGACGGATGGATTGCCCCAGCACAGCGGTCGAGCGTGTACAGCATGTCCTCGGCGGCCGGGTCAGAGTTCGCACGTTTTCGCAGGATCTGCCTAATCTTGCCTTCGAGTCGTACACCGGGAGTCTTGTCGACTTGCATTGCCATGTGGTAGAGCCGCAGCCGCATGAGGCGGACGCCTAGCTCTGGCTCATCCATGACGACTTCGGACCACGACTCAAGCAGGGCCTGCGCATCGGCTCGATCTTTCTCCTCGCGAGTCGTCATCAGCGCCGTCGCTTGGACGTACTCGGACTCCGCGATCAACTGCCACGGAAGATCGTGAGGTAGGGCTGCCAGCGTCTGAATGCAGTCTGTAGTTCGGAAGTGTTTGGTGTGGTCGGTCGCCACCTGAAAGCACTCAGCAACCCAGGCCAAGCCTTGCACCTCCATTGCCTCGAGAACGGCCTTGGGTAGGTCACGCCACGGCAATCCCTCCCGCTGGAGCTGAAGCGCCGCTTGAACCGCCAATATCGCTGCATCTTCCAGATCCTCTGCCTTGAGAGCAATGATGCACCGCGCTTGGTAGTCGGCAGGTCGCAGCTTGCGCAAGCAGTCGCCGAGCGTGCCATAGATGGAGAATCGGCCGTCGCCGAGTTCGTTGAGGAAATACTGACGGTAAAAGTCATGCACAAAGCTACCGGTTCCTGCCGCCAGATCGAGGATTTGTTCTTCGTGGCAAAATCGAAGCAGCTTGACCGTTTCCGCTTTGTTGTGGCCCGTCGCGCAGGAGAGTTCGTCGCGATGAAAACGAAGGCCGGAAGCCGCGGCTACTTGCAAGAGGCCCATTGCTTCTTCGCCGGACCGACCCAACGAGCGCAAACGTTCGCTAAGTAACTTCTGTACGAACTCCTTGGAGTCCCTTGCCGCTAGAAAGTCCTCGTCCTGTCCGTCCTGGAGTCGTTTGGCGCACTGGTTGGCGAGGACCAGATGGCCTCCGGAGAACCCATGTATCAGGTCCGCCGTCTCCCTTGACGGACGGCGAGGCGCACCCAGCGCCACAAGGAGATCCTCGAAGCCTCCCCGCGGGATACCGTCGAGACGGAACGAATGGGTGACGCCCGGCAGCAGAAATGCTGCCCGAGCCTCGGGGTGAGATACGGCCTGGTACCGGTCCAGGGTCTCGACCGCAAGAACGCGCAGATGGGCAAGGAAGGGAAACGCTCGGCCGATGCGCTCGTCTCGCAGTCTGGTGAGAAACGCCAGCGACTGAGGGTCCCACCAGTGCAAATTGTCGGCGATAAGAAGAAGCGGCCGCTTGCGGCCGAGTTTCGCGAGCTTGACAAGGATGTCCTGTTCGTCCCTATCCAGCAGAATCGCCTGTTCGCCTTCCAGCTTGCGTTGGAGCCTGGCAATTCCTTCTACGGCAGTGGTAAGCAGCCCGCCGGTCCCCAGCAGGATCTCGCCTGCTCTTGCCAGGGTGGCCACGGCGACTAGCAGTGCCTCCGAACCACCCTGGAGGGATCGCATCGCGATCTCGAACGGATGGAGCGAGAGGTCGCTTCGGGAAGAATCCCCTTCTACAACCACCACATCCCCTCCGGCTGACTCCCACATGGCTCCGACCCCTTGAGCCAGCCAAGACTTTCCCACCCCTGGTGGACCTTCAATGAGTTGTATGTCGGCCGTCTCGCTCAGTCGCCGGCCTATTTCCAAGGCAATGCGGTCATACCCGAGCGTCTCCCAAACGTCAGCCACCGTCGATAATTCCTAGTTATCGCCAGCCGTCATCACCATGCGAGCGAGATACTAAGACATTCCTAGATACGACTGCTGTGTTACCAGGCCCAGGCGAGGGCTCGGGTGCGCGCATTTGAGCCTGACCAGCTCGGCGGCGCCGGGATTGCGCTTAGGCCACTTCGCCCGGAGCACGCAGAAGGCCTACTTGTCGCCGCAGATGACGACGAGGTCTTCAGGTGGCTTGCTTTTCCTCGGTTTACGAAGATCGAGCAGGTATGTGCCTGGATCGAAGAAGCACTCGCTGAGCGGCAGAAGGATCGCCGCATCCCATTCGTCATCGAAAGACAGACAGACGGCGCGATCGTTGGCTCGACCTCGTACAGAGATCTTGACCCCGACAATGCTCACGTAGAAATTGGTTCCACCTGGTTAAGTCGCGCGTCCTGGGAAACCGGCGCCAACGCCGAGTCAAAGTTGCTCCTCATGCAATACGCCTTCGAGTCGCTGAATCTTGAGCGTGTTTTTCTCCGGGCCGACCACCTGAATATGCGTGCTCAACGGGCACACGAAAAATTGGGTGCGGTCAAAGAGGGAATTCACCGCCATGAGGTTCTCCGACGGGACGACAGCTGGTGCGACAGCATCTATTATTCGATCCTCCGCTCCGAGTGGCAAGACGTGAAGGCTCGACTTACAGGGCGGCTCGCCAGGCCCTGATCGACAGGCATTGAAGCCCGATAACCCTCCCATACGTAGACCTCTGGATGGTCTCGCGCTCGTAGTGCTCGAAAACCGGCGCTGATCAACCCGTCGGCGGATCGGCGTGACCTGCCTCCGCGCAGGCTGGGCAGCCATCCCAGGGCGCGGGCAATGCATCGTGGTAGAGCTCGCCACGTCGGCCATCGTACTGCCACCATCCAGCGCCGCGCCGGCCGCGCGCGTAGCCGCAAAGCAAATCAAGGATGACATTGCACGCCTCCGAAGCGAGGGTGCCGTTCATTGAGACCACCTGGGGGTCGCCAGCCAGCGGGTTCCGGTCATAGCCTGGCGGTCGCTCGCGCCGCTCGCGCTCGAGCGCCGCATCGGAGAGGAGAGGCGTGCAACGCACGCAGGCCGAATCGGGTAGGACGCAAACCACCTGGCCATCGGCGGAGAGCAGCCGCTCGTCTTTGGTCTCAATGCCGATGCCAATATCGACAAGTGGAACGAGGTAGCGGCGACAGAAGAGGTTGATCTGCTCACGGGCAAGCAGTGAATCCACAGCGCTGACAATGATGTCGGCTCGCTTCAGCCCGTCGATGGCCTCTGCAGAAGGAAAACGGGCCCTGACCGGCAGTATGCGAAGGGTTGGGTCGATCCTCCCTGCGAGGCGCTTCATGATCTGGACCTTCTCGATGCCGATATCGGCGGGCTCGCTTCCCACCATCCGCCCGAGGTTGACTTCATCGACCAACTCGTCGTCGAGCGGCATAACCGTGCCTACGCCGAGATGTGCGAGCTGCTGACATATATGTGAACCGCCGCCGCTGCAGCCGATCACCGCGACGGTAGCGGCGGCAAGGGATGCCTCGCTGGCTGATCCCAGGGCGCGGGTCTGGCGGTCGGCGCGGCGGCGCGGGGGTGCCGGTTCGGTGCGCCGTGGCCGCCAACGCTCAATCGGTGCGCGGGCAACGAGGACCTCGCCGAAGCGCTCACGAAGCTCTTGTCCGTCGGCCCAGAAAAGTCCTGATGCGGTTTGGTCACCAAGGACGACGGTTCCACATGGGACATCAAGGAGACGCGAAAGAGACGGGAAGAGCTGGCGGGCGCTCCGAAGGTCGGGCCATGAGAAGTCGGGGGCCGGATCGCCACCGTGGCTGTGAATCAGGATGAGACCCCCGTTGATCGCTGCAGCCCGCTCAACCATGGTGGCGCTGAAATCCGCACTCCAAGAAACGACATATCCCTCACCGCGCCGAGCACAGTCCTCTGGCACAGGGTGCCATTCACGGGCGACGAGGACGCGACCCTCTGAATGCGTCGCCTGCGAGTAGACAAGAAAGCCCGCCTCCTCCCCACGCGAGAAGTCTTCGACATGCCGACGAACCTCAGCCCACATCTCTGCACCGACGCGAAGACTTACTGTGCCCGCCATCAGAGAAGGACGCGCCGGTCGACGGCGGAGACTGATCCAGGACGTGAGTCGTGTGAGAAGCGAGCTCATGCCAGCCGGAAACGGTTTATCCATTGCAGAACCGCCTGGGTGGCCGAGCCGTCGCCGGCTGGCCAGGGAAACTGGAAGCTGAACCCATGCCAGGTCTCCCCAAGGACGTAGTAGGGGTGATAATTCCTTGGAGGGCCGCCGTTGGGACCGATAAGCGCGGCGTCTACATAGAACTCCGGGCGCGCTCCGGGCCAGCCGGCGAAGCGAAGTACCGCCCGTATTTGCGATGGTCCCCACGGTGCCGGCACCGGCAATGCTCTGAGCAGGACGTGGAGAGGCTGGTTCTCTCCAGGAGTCACATCGGCTGCCTCGCCGAACGCTTCTGCAAGCTCGGCGAGGATCGCCTCCTGTTCAGCGGAGTCCACCTCAGCTCACCCCACCGCCGCGCACGGCGATGAACCGGTCGCCATCCTCAGCGACGAAGGGCTGGTGGAGATCGATCAGCGAGCGGCGCCCGTGTCGACGCAGCCAGAGGACGAGATCGCCTTCCAGGCCAAGTGCAGCGAGCAGGTCGGCGATGGGACCGCTGGACAGCACCTTGTGATGGACCTCTTCACCGTCCTCGACGGTGACGTTAACCTCATGGTGTCCGGGTGGGGTCTTGTTTGGTCGTGTATCGGCTTGTGCGGTCAACTCGTACTCCTCGTTGGCTTGCACGAGGCGCTGGATTGCGCCTCCAATCTGTATGAACCGCGGATCGGGTCTCGGCGTTCAGCGAGCGAGGCGATCGGCCAGGCGTGCCCCGCGGACGGCGTAGAAGACGGCCTGACGGCTGGCGCCAAACCGAGCTGCCAGGGTGTTGATCGAGGCTGGGTGCTTAAGCTCCGCGCGCAGCAGTGCTCGGGGAATCAAGAGTTCTGAGGCAAAAGCGTTTGCCTCAGGCTCGACCTTCTGGCGGCTGCCCTCGTGGCGTAGGCAATGGTGGCCGACCTCGTGAGCGATTACGAAGCGCTCGGCTCCTCGGTGGCCCGTTGGAACCTCAATCACTTCGCCGCGCAAGAGACCGTCATGGCGAAACAACCCACGGCGAACCGTCAGGCCCAGGGAAACGGCGATCTTCTCAACGTCGATTGGCGGGCAGTCTTGGTTCTGTTCATCCAGCAGCCTACGAGCCGCAGTGACGGCCTTCGCGTATTCAGGGCGCTCTCTCTCCGTGGAAGGTTCGCGCTCCGGCTCGAGCGGCTGGCCAGGGTAACCGGCGGCCTCGCACAGTGGACAGTCATCGTCGACACCGAACACTGTTTGCCCCTCTTGGGCGAAGTCGAACGCGATCTCGACACCGGCCTCGACCCGAAATCCGCATTCGGCACAGACAAGACGCTCGATCTCCGGATCGTCGTACGGGTCTAGAACCTCGAGGCTGCCGGCTTCGGCGCCGCACTCTGGGCACTCGCCTTCGGCTTCGAAGTCGGTGCGCACAGCGGCTCGCTCACCGCAGACCCTGCAGCGGACCTCAGCCATGGCGGTGGTCGAGCTCGGCGGCCAACTGGGTGACCCACTCGTGCGCTCGCCGACGGCGCTCGGCTTCGGGAGCAGGCTGGCGACCAGCGCGCACGCCAGTTCGACGGCGGGCATAAGCCGGCGTCTTTCCAGCCTCCTCCCCTGGCTCGCGGTCGTTCGCAAAGGCCGCCTCCTCGACATAGCGATATAGCGCCCGCGAGGGCAAGAACTCGAAGCTCGTCGAGAAGATCGGCAAAGCGCTTGATAGGGATGCGGGCCCGGAGATCCTCTTGGTCCTCCTCGAGGCGGCGAAGCTCCGAGGCGTCAAGGCCGATCGCCACGGCTAGCTCAGTCTCCTTGCGTCCCTGCTCGACCCGGGCCTGGCGAAGCAGCGCCCCCATAGTCGGTGCAGCGTTCATCCGGCGGGCCAGCTCGGCATAGGGACGGACCCGCTGGCGCTCGCGATCACGAAAGACACGGCGGGGATCGCCCTCAGAGGACACTGGTGGTCCCTGTGGGAGCTCGGGAGGCGCTGGCTCCCCGACAAGGGCGCGATCATAGAGTTCGATGATTGATTCGGCATCTGGCACAAGCACGAGCTGCTCACGAAGCTGCTCAGCCAGCACGTCGATCTGGTTCCAAGCCTCGATGATCGCCGAATAGCCGAGAACGGCCGGCGCCAGAAGAACGTCCCAATCACCGGCACAGTGGGTTTCGAGGCTGAGCGGAAAAATCGTGGCCTGCTCTTTGCCGAGGTCAACGACGAGACCCAGCAGAAAGATGTCCTCGCCGGGGGCACTTACGGTGTAGATCGCGCCAGGCAGAGCTACTGCCCTCGGCTCCGCTCGCGGCGTCCAGTTCGATGCCAACATCTCCGGAAGCTCTTCAGGCGGAAATTCCGCAGCGTCATTTGGAAGGGAATGCCAAGCACGGCGCAGAGCACGGCAACGAGGACAGCTCTTGATGTGGGCGCGAAGATGGGGATCGGAGCAGGGCTCAGCGCTGGTCAGATCAAGGATCGATGGACATTTCATGACTCCTCTTCCCCTATGAACAGAAGATCGCGCAAAGCGTTCAACAGCTCACCGCGATCATTTTGCTGTTCGCTGCTGAGCCGGCCAAGGGTCTCGGCGATCACACGCTGCTCAGCGCTAACGGTACCGACGGATACCCGAAGCTCGACCGCGATCTCGCGCACGGTCAAATCATCGAGCTGGCGGCGCAAAACCTCAACCTGGCGGGCGCTTAGCTCAGCTACTGCGGCGCGGGCGGCAGCATCGGCCGCGATTTGCTCGACAACATCGAAGTCATCTCGCGTGTTTTCCGCCTCTCCTAGCTCGACCTCTGCAGGGTCCCCCAGATCGAAACGGGCGACCAACGTCCGCATGATCTGATCGAGGGTGAGCGCCGCCTTTGCCTCCCCGAGCAGGCCGGAGAGGAAGCGCGCAAGCTCGGAGCGCTCGAGCAAGGGCGAGAGCTTCTTGGCGTCCTCGCGGTAGCGAATTGTTTGAAAGTCGCCAAGCCGCCAGGCAGCCGCGACGAGCTCAACCTCCGAGCCACGCCAGGGAGTCGTTGGCCCGCCGACAAGGCGCCAGTAGCCTGGGTATTCGGCCGCCTCGAAGGCTGGATCCCCTTCGAGCAGCGATCGGACTCGTGGATAGAGGTTTGTCGCTTGGCGACGGGACAAGCGATTGATTAGCTGACGGCGCAGGTAAAGTTCGCCGAGCCGCAGGAACGAGCGCGGGACCGCCGCTTGGTGGAGCAGCGCCGCCAACTGCCCGGAGCCCAGTAGCGACCCGGCAAGCCAATCTGCAAGGACTTCGCGTTCGGCCTCCTGATCCCAGCGACCGGTCGGCGAGTAGATCGGCGGCAGACCACCGAAGCGGATAAGGCGGCTAACCGCCCGCCGCAGCAGACGAAGGAGGTCGGGATCGACCTCGCCGCAGCGTAGGAACTCGGCTCGCGCGCGCCGGTAGGCATCCTCAGTCATTTTTTCCTCCGGCGATGGAAGAGAGTCAGCACCTGTGAGCGCTCGGGCTCGGGAAGTTGACCAACGTTGCGAGCGGATTCCAAAAGCGAGATGGGCACCGGCAAGCTCCAGCGCGAGAAACAGCCGTCTTGGGTAAAGGCGTCCATCAACTCCGCCGAGGTGAAGACCTTGCCCGATTTGCTTGTCGAGCGCGGAGCGACGCGGGCCGTACTGCCAGCAATAGCCACAACCATGCACCAGCGCATGACGTCTTTCTTAGATGCCGTCGTGTCCCAGTCATGCAGATAGACGATGTCGCCAACCTTCACCATTTAGGCAGTAACAAGGCGGCGATTGAGGATGTGGGCGAGACGAATGCCCCGATGGAGCCGGCCTCTTCGATCGACGACAGCGTGCCGAGACCGAGAACTACCGGGGGAACGGCCGCGAGAGCTGCGGGGCGCAAGCCGTGCCCCATCACGCACGTGGCGTTAAGCCATATCGCCACTCGATCCGGTTCCGTCCGAGGCAGGTGCGATAAAACAGCACGCCTCATTGAGCAGTGCGATCGGCACCCTCGGTGTTGTTGGATTGCGTGCATCCGCATTACGGTACGGGTGCGTGCGGATGCTCTCGGCATCTCACAAGGCCGCAAATTGCAGCTTTGTGCAGTCGATCTGAGGCCTACACCTCCCCGTCCACCTCGCGCGCCTCGGCGATCAGCTCACCGGCGACCACCTACCAGTCCTCGGCTCGAGCGGCGCCGATGACCTCGTTGAGCAGGCCCGGCAGCGTCTCGGCGACGACCGAGGGGTGGTAGCGACCTTCGACCACATGCGCGAAGAGCAGCTCGTCGACCTTGTCGGCAATGGCGTCGTCGGCCAGCGCTCGCTTCAGGAAGCCTCGGAGCAGTGCGGCGTCGATCGTGTCGCCTTGCTCGGTCCTACGCTGGCCGTCCCCGGCGATCAACCCCTCCGCCTCCTCTCGCAGACTTCCGGCTCGGCCGTCCCAGACGTCGTGGCGAGCGCCCAGTTGCGGGTCGGGTCGAGCCACTCCGGCAACCAACGGCAGAACACGTAGCGCGCCAGCGGGCTCTTGTAGGAGTGGTGGCGCAGCGCGTAGTGCCAGTGGCCGAAGAGCCATATAGCTGCGCCAACCCCGATGAGCAGGGCCACCCCCAATTGCGGGTTGAGCGCCAGGTTCGCGACGCCGGCAAAGACGAATAGGAGGCCGCCGAGACGCGCGAGGAGACTTCCAAGCAGCCAGAAGGCGATCGCGCCGACAAGGAGCCCGATGGCGATATCGATCGGGCTCATGCGGCAGCCGCCAATCTGTCCGCGCTGGCGCTGCTCACAGACGCGAGGACTTGCCGATCCCGCTGCTCCTCACGGCGCGCCTTCGCCCAGCCGCGCTCGGTCAGCTCCCATTCGCCCCGGCCACTGCCGGCGACGAGCCAACCGCGCCGTACAAGTCGTGTCCACGCCTTGCCGAGACGTGGCTTCCAGCGGGGTGGCCCGCTCGGCAACGCCTCCAGGTCGACGGCGCCGTGGCGCTCGGCCATCGACTCACCGACCGCGGCGACGACTTCCCGACGCGGGGCATTGCCGCCGCGCTCGGCGAGCGCCGCGAGGATCGGGACCTCGTACTCGGCGAGGTCGACCGACCTCGGCAACGGCGCCGGGCGCGCGATCACTTGCTCGCCGCGTACGAGGGCCTTCAACCGCCCGCGATCGTCGGGGTCAAGGCTCATCATGTGGGTGTAGACGCGCAAAGTGAATTTGGGGTCGGTGTGGCCGATCTGAGTCATCACCGAGATCGGGTCCTCCCCGAGCGCGACCAGGATCGAAGCGAAGGCATGGCGCAGCTTGTGGGTGGTGAGCCCCCGGGGCAGCGGCACCTGGCCGCGGCTCTCCAGCAGCTCGTCGGCGCGCTCGAAGGTCGGCCCGAGGACGCGGGCGCGCAGGTTGTCGGGGTCGCGGCGAGCGCCAGTCAGGGTCGGGAAGACGAGGGCGTCGGGATCGCCGCGATAGACGACCGCCTTGTAGGCGGCGAGGATGTCGCGCAGGATCGGCAGGATCTTGATCTCGCGCAGCCCGGCCTCCGTCTTTGAGCGGCCGATGAAGATGCGGGCGCCAGCGAGGTCAACATCGCGCCAAAGCAAGTTGCCTAGCTCGTGCGCGCGGGGGCCGGCGAAGAGGAAGGTGGCGACCATGACCTCGCGTTCGGCGAGTTCGTAATGGGGGTCGCGATCCAGCTCGGCTGCCGCCAGAAGCAGCGCCTCGATCTGCGCGGCGCTGTCGATGTAGACCGGGGCCGGGCGCTTCGCGCGCAGGCGCCGCCGTTTGCCTTCGGCGGCGTTCTCGGTGATCCCGAAGCGCTTGTATTCGATCGCGATCGAGAGCGCCCACTGCAGGTAGTCGATCGTCCTGTTGATCGACCCCGCCGAAAGCGGTCGCAGGATCTGGCCGTAGTCGTTTCGCTTCGGTTTGCCCCGCTCGATCGCCCGCGCGCGAGCCTCTGACTCCTTCACTTTGAACGCCCGGTACTCGTCGACCCCCTCGACGTCGATCTCGTCGAGCGCCCAATCTCCGAAGAAGGGAACAAGGTGACCCAACGCCCAGCGTTCGTGGTTGGTCGTCTTCTCGGCGACCTGCCCCTCTCGCGAGCCGGTGAGGCCCAAGGCGAAGGGGCCGAAGGGCTGCGTCTCGCCGCGCTGGGCCTGATCGCTTGCGCCTCTCTTCTTCTTCTTGGGCGACACCCACAACCCCCGGCGAACGTCAGCGAGGACGTTTTGCAGCTCCACGCTGGCTTTGTCGAGGTCCCAGCCTTCGTGCTCATAGCCGAGCGTCAGGTACTGGCGCTCGGCGTATGCGCGGAAGCGAAGCGCGTAGATGCGGCCGAGCTTCCGCTCGCGCAGGAGCACCCCACCTTGCTTGCGGGCACTCATGGCTAGCCCGCCCGTCTTGCGCTGCCTAGGAGGGTCTAGCGAAACTCGCTAGCCCAGTAGTGGTGCGGGTTCGGGACGGTGGGTGCATCGGGGATACCTCGCTTTCGGGTTGGGTCTACCCCAAGCTCGGGATAGCCTGAGAGAAGCAACTGGGGCCATAGCCAGCGCGAAGACCACGCCACTGCCGCCCGCCAGGTCAAGAACAGGGTCAGCGGAAGAGAAGGCGGCCGCCCCCCAAGAAGTGTTTGCCAAGGCGGGGGGCGGCCGAACGACGCTCAGAGCAAGCACACAGAACAGTAGAAAAAGCATCAGACGCTCTGAGGACTCCATGCATTCCGAGATAGCGTCCTGTCCGATCCCTACCGTGGCGAGGAACCCCCTCGACGGGCGACCCGCCAAGGCCGTTCGTGGGCAGGGGAAGGCAAGCAGCAGGAGGTTATGCATGAACAGCACTGGCCATAAGTGCCAGCGGTCAGGTATCTATCGGAACGACTGCCACGGCGAGCGCATCGCGCTCAGCTTCGGGGAGACGTTCCCGCCATGTTCCAGTTGCCGTCGCGCGGCGAACTGGACGCTGGTGCAGGCGACCTGACAAACCGTCTCCCGCTCCCTGATTCCTCATAGCGGGAGATTGCCACCGGCGAATACCCGAGCAGCATGCCGACAATCCGATGTTGCTGTTGCTCGGGTATGGCCCGGTCCGTAACGGCCCACTCGTAGAAGTCGAGGCTCCAGCGGTTCCCGGCGAAGCCGAAGCTCCCCGATTCGTCGCCATGATCGATGACGAAGGGGATGACATCCTCACCGGGGGCGGCACTCTCGATCAGGGTTGCGATCCGCAGCATCGACACTGATCCAGTTGGGAAATGACCGGCGATGGCGAGTGGGCGCACACCACGGGCGACGAGGTAGGCGTGCTCCGAAAGCACGTCGCGGTTGGGGACCAGCAAGTCCGTATCGCGAAAATCTTGCTCGGCGGCGGCTTGGTCGGGCATTCGTTCGTTCAATTCGACCTGACCCCCCTTTTCTCCTGGATTCCTACCCAAATTTGGCTCTATAAGTGCGTTTGACGTCCGATCCAATCCCTAAAGTTCACCTTAGAAGCGCACGAAAACGGCCCCCGCGACGTTGCTGCGTCCGAGGGCCAGACCGTCCGAGGTGTAGCTCGAATGGCAGGACCAAGGTAGCACCGCGACCCGCCACAGCGGCAGAGGTCGGAAGGCTTCTGGAATCGCCTGAGATTCAGCGCTTGATCGCTGATTTGCAGGAGACAAGATGGACCGGCAGGCCGGGTTATCCGGTGCGGACGATGGTCGGGCTGTGCCTGGTGAAGGCGGCGTATTCGTTGCCGACCTGGACGAGGGTGGTTGCCCTCATCAAAGAGCATTGGGCTTTGCAGCGAGCACTCGGCTGCGAAGGCGAACCGCCTTCGGTCTACTCCGCCTACAGATTCGCCGAAAAGTTGAGAGCGCACCCCGGGATGCTGGAACGCTGCATCAACTCCGTGGTCGAAGGGCTGAAAGCGAAGCTGCCGAGCTACGGCACCGATCTTGCCATCGACGCCAGCGACATGCCGGCGTATGCGAACGGCCAGCGCTTCGTCTCCAAGGACAGCGAGACCGAACGCAACTGGCACACCGACCCCGACGCCTCTTGGGGGCACCGCTCGGCGGTCTCGACTCGGCGCGGCGGCGGGTTCTTCGGCTACCGCTTGCACGCCGCCGTGTGCACCGCGACGGATCTTCCGGTCGCGTGGACGGTCGAGACCGCGAAGGCCAACGAAACCCGGTTCGCCGTCGGCCTGATCGACGCTGCGCAGGGGCGCGGCTGCATGGCGGCGACGGCAGCAATGGACAAGGGCTACGACCAGCGCACCGTCTACGACCAGTGCATGGAGCGCGACTGCCTGCCGCTGATCCCGTTGCGCCAGACGCCGGACGTGAAGCGCGGCGACGATGCGCCGCCTTCTTGCTCGCATGGCGACTGGACCTTTGCCGGATCGGATCGTAAGCGCGGTGCGAGCAAGTGGCGCTGCCCGACCGGCGAGTGCAAGCCCGCCTCAACGTGGCTCGCCGCCGACCGGCTGCACACACTGATTCCGCGCAGCACGAAGCGGTGGAAGGCGGGCTACCGAAAGCGCGCCGCCGTGGAGAGGGAGTTCGGCCGCTTGAAGCACTCCTGGGGACTGAAGCCCTTGCGGGTGCGCGGGCTCGACCGCGTCCGCCTCCACGCCGACCTGACGATCCTCACGAAGCTCAGTTGCGCGCTGGCCAAAGCGCGCGCCGCTACGTCGGCAACGCCTCCGCGTGCAGCGCGGCACGGCTTGCCCAAACGAAGCCCTCCGCGATCCGGTGTGCCAGTCCGGCGGCAGTAAGCCGGGCGAGGCTGTCGGCGGTGGCTACCTCGTCACCGATCTCGCGGGCGACCTCATCTACTGACCAAGGGCGCGAAGCCTCCGGGTCAACGAGAAGTCCGAGGATTGCTGCGTCTACCTGCTCTGGGTCGTAGTTAGGCTGGTCGTGCATCAGGACTTACCTCCTGGTGTCACGGCCGGGGGCTGTTTGCGCAGCGCCCCGGCCATTTCTTTATCGGTCCGACGAACTTAGATCGACTCAGGACGAAAGGGCAAGCGTTTCGCTAGCCGTTTCGCCAGCCCCTCCTAGGCGGTAATTGACGCGAGGAGATTGCAGTTTCCGAGCCTCCTTTCGCTTGGCTTTCGACGATAGCTCTGCCGCGCCCGAAAGGCGAATCGGACTCAGCGGCTCAGCCTCGGCGACCCTTGAAATTCGAACCCATGACCTACTGCGTGGGACGAAAACGCTCCACTCAAGTCAACGCCGATCCTCTCAACCGCCTCTGTTCGGGCACCAGTGCCCAAAAACAGGGGAAAATGCGACCTTGGTTCGAACGTTGCGTGCCTAGAGCGTGATCGAAAAACGCCCCATCCGAAAATTCATCGTCGTGATGGAAAGCGTTCGATTTGCAGGTAAAAAAGCGGCTGAAGGGATTCGAACCCTCGACCTTCTGCATGGCAAGCAGACGCTCTAGCCAGCTGAGCTACAGCCGCATCGGAGTCGATTCTATCGGCGCGGGACCGGGGCGCGCTTCCGCGCTAGCCTGGTTGCCAGCGACTCGCAAGCGATCATGCTCTTCCGTCAGATCATCCACGAGGACCTCGGCTGCGCCTCCTACCTGGTCGCCGATCGCGAAAGCGGGGTCGCGGTGGTCGTTGACCCGCAGTGGGACATCGACCCCTACCGGCGCCTGGCGCAACTGCACGGGGTGCGGATCGGGCACGTGCTGGAGACCCACACCCACGCCGACCATGTCTCCGGGCACGGGCGGCTGGCGCGGAGGACCGGGGCAACGATCCACATCCACGAGCTGGCCGGCGCCGAGTACCCGCACGAGCCCTTCGGCGACGGCTGGGCACTGGAGCTGGGCGACCTGCGGATCGAGGCGATCCACACGCCGGGCCACCGGCCCGAGCACACCGCCTTCCTGCTCAGCGACGCCGGTCGCGGCGGCGCTCCCTGGGCCCTGCTCGGCGGCGACTCGCTGTTCATCGGCGACGTCGCCAGGCCCGACCTCGCGGTCGAGCCGCGCGAGGGGGCGGCCGACATGTACCGCTCGCTGCACGAGCGGCTGCTGGCCCTACCCGACGAGGTCGAGGTCTGGCCGGGCCACCTTGGCGGCTCGCTCTGCGGCGGCTCGGCGATCGACCTCAAGACCTCTTCGACGATCGGCTTCGAGCGCCGCCATAACCGCGCGCTCGCGATCGAGGACGAGGCCGAGTTCGTCGATGACGCGGTCTCCTCGCTCGGCGACCGGCCGCCGAACGTCGAGCAGATCGTCGCCCTCAACCGCGGGCCGCTGGTCGACGAGTTCGGGGTGCCGATGCCGATGACCCCGCACGAGGTCGAGGAGGCGGTCGCCGCCGGCGCGGCGGTGATCGACGGCCGCACCAACGACCAGTTCGACGAGTCCCACATCGCCGGCGCCCTCAGCGCCTGCTCCTACGACACCGGCTTCGCGACCAAGGTCTCGCGGGTCGCCCCCGCGGGCGCCGACGTGATCGTCGTCGCCGCCTCCGACGGCGACGAGCGGCGCGCCGCCGAGCTGCTGGCCGCGGTCGGCATGCGCGTCCGCGGCTTCCTCGAGGGTGGGATGACCGCCTGGCGCACCGAGGGGCGCCCGGTCAGCAAGATCGAGCTGATCGACCCGCCGGAGCTGGCGCGGCGGATCGAGGGCCCGCGGCCGCCGCTGGTGCTCGACGTCCGCAACGCCGCCGAGTACGCGGGCGAGCACATTCCCGATTCCCTGCACATCCCCTACGGAGATCTCGGCGGGACGGCTCGATGAGCTGCCCCGCGACAGGCCGATCGCGGCGATCTGCCGCGGCGGTAAGCGCAGCGGCCTCGCCGCCTCGATCCTCCAGCGCGAGGGCTTCCAGGTCGTCCACGTCGGCCAGGGGGTCGGCGTCTGGCGCGAGGCCGGCAACCCGGTGCAAAGCGGCGAGCCGGCCCCCAGCCCGGCGCTCTAGCCCGGCGACGACCACCGCCCGGGTGCTCCCGGGGCGTCGGCGTCCATCCCGGCGTGCTGGTCTACAACTCCTGGCTGCCCGGCTTCGGCGGACCGACCGGGGTCGGCGCGGCCGGCGGCACCGGCTCGACCGTCTACTCCTACGGCAACTCCGAACTGCGCGGCGGGGTGACGAAACGGAGCCCGAAGCAGGGGGGCGTGGTCCAGAACGAAGGCGGCGGCTGGAGCCACGTCGTCGTCACCCTGACGCCGGGCATCCCCGGCGACTCCGGCAGCGGCTTCATCAACGCCTCCGGCACGGCAATCGGTGTCCTCAGCACCCTGCAGCTGGCGCCGCTACCGGCCACCAACGGCGTCGGCGACCTCGCCAAGGCGCCTACATGCGGGCCAACACGACCCTCTCCGGTGTCCAGCTGGTGCGCGGCACCGAGCCGTTCAAGCCGAACCTGGTCGGGGCGATCCTCGGCTCTTAGGAGGCGGGCCCCCGGCTCGGCGAGCAGGTCCTCGAGGTCCAGCGGCCGCACGTACATCTCGACCTTCTGGCCGGGCCGGGGCGGCGGCCACTCCTGCTCGGGGCGGTCGCGGTAGAGCTCGATTCCGTTGCCGTCGGGGTCGGCGAGGTAGAGCGCCTCGCTGACCCCGTGATCGGATGCGCCCTGCAGCGGGACGCCGGCGTCGATCAGGCGCCGCAGCGCGTCGGCCAGCGCGCGACGACTCGGGTAGCGGATCGCCACGTGGTAGAGGCCGGTGGTTCCGGGCGGGGGCGGCGAGCCGCCCTTCGACTCCCAGGAGTTGAGCCCGATGTGGTGGTGGTAGCCGCCCGCCGAGACGAAGGCGGCGTCATCCCCGTAGCGCTCCATCAGCTCGAAGCCGAGGACGTCGCAGTAGAACCCCAGGGCGCGATCGACATCCGCCACCTTGAGGTGGACGTGGCCGATGTCGACGCCGGGATCGATCGGCTCCGCCATCAAGCCACCCCGTCGAGCGCCTCGTTCACGAGCCGATCGGCATCGGCGTTCTCGGCCCGGCGCACGTGGCGGATCGACCAATCCTCAAACGTCTGCAGGGCCCGTTTCACCTCGGCATGCAGTTCACGCATTGTCGCGTCCTTGACTTTGTAGCGGCCTTCGACCTGGCGCACGATCAGCTCCGAATCGCCGATCAGCTCCAGCTCACCAGCGCCGTGGGCTGTCGCGAGCTCGATCCCCAGCAGCAGCGCCCGGTACTCGGCGACGTTGTTGGTCGCCCGGCCGATCGCCTCGCCCCGTTCCTCCAGGACTTCGCCGCCGGCGTCGCGGACGACGACGCCGATCGCCGCCGGCCCGGGGTTGCCGCGGGCGCCGCCGTCGACGTTGACCGTGAGCCGGGACAAGGTCAGCGCGATGCCGCCGAGGTGTCTGTCGCGGGGCGAGGACCCGGGGCGGCGAGGACGATGCGGCCCCCCTCGACCACCGAGGCGTTCCACTGTCGCGAGGCGGGGTCGAGCTGCTCGATCTCGCTGCCCTTGTCGATCTGGAAGACCGGCCGCAGCTCATCGTCGAGATCGACCCCCCACTGGTACCACGAAAGCTCCCAGGCGACAGTGACGCGGATCTCCTCGGGCGCCCCCGCCGCGGCGCCGACCGAGACCCACGGGGCGCCAAGCGTGCGGACCAGACCGGCGACGGTGCGGCCGGCCTCGCCGGAGTTGAAGCGCGCGACCGCGCGCTCGAAGGGGCTGGCCAGCGACGGCTCGGGGCGCGGCCGCTCCGGCCTCGCCCCAGGGGCGGCGGGGTCGGGGTCGGGGGCCCGGTTGCGGGCGGACGGCGCCGATTCGGGCTGCGGCCGCCGCGGCCGACGGCGCAGCAGGCCCGAGAGTGCTCCGCGGCGGCGTCCCTCCGATTGAGACGGCGGCGGCTCCTCGCGCTCGCCCTCCGCACGCCAGCCGAGCCGCTCGGCGCGGCCGACGCAGAGCTCGCAGACGCCACGGTGCCCCTCGCCGCCGACATAGCGGTGGACCTGCTCGCCGGCCAGGATCGTCCGGCCGCAGACGCCACAGGTCTCCTCGGGGGGGCTCACCCCGCCAAGGTAGCAGCGGCCCGGCGGGTCCCAGGGTGGGCGTCAGCCCTGCTGCAAGTGCGACTTCAGCCGCATCACGGCCTTGGTGTGGAGCTGGGAGACCCGCGACTCGGTGACGCCGAGGACCTCGCCGATCTCGCGCAGGGTCAGGTTCTCGTAGTAGTAGAGGGCGACGACCAGCTGCTCGCGCTCGGGCAGCGAGCCGATCGCCTCGGTCAGGCGGTCCTTGACCTCGCTGCTGTCGAGCGCCTCCTGCGGGTCGGCGGCGCCGTCGTCGGCGATCGTGTCGAGCAGCGAGACCTGGTCGCCGGAGGAGTCGGACACGGTCCAGAGCTCATCGAGGGCGTAGACGGAGGAGTTGGCGATCTCCAGCAGCGAGCTCTGCAGTTCCTCCTCGGACATGTTCAGCTTCGCCGCAAGCTCGGCCTCGGTCGGCGCCCGCTGCAGCTCGTGCTCGAGCTTCGACTGCGTCGTTTCGATTTCGCGCGCCCGCGAGCGCACCGAGCGCGGCACCCAATCCAGCGAGCGCAGTTCGTCGATGATCGCGCCGCGGATGCGGGTCATCGCGAAGGTCTCGAACTTGATCCCCCGCTCCGGCTCGAAGCGCTCGATCGCTCCGATCAGCCCGACTAGGCCGTAGGAGATCAGATCGGCGTCTTCGACGTGCGAGGGCAGGCCGGCGCCGAGCCGGCCGGCGACGAACTTGACCATCGGCGAGTAGGCGACGACGAGGCGCTCGCGGGCGGTGTCATCCCCTTGGTCCTTGTAGCGACGCCACAGATCGCGAAGCTCGACCTCTTTTACGCCCGTTTCCATGCCCGTCCCTCGATTCTATGTTCGTCTGGGCGACATCATGCGCGGGGGTGGCTTGCGGCATAGGTGTCGCGCAGGCGAGCCGCGTCGACTCGGGTGTAGACCTGGGTGGTCGAAATCGACGCGTGGCCCAGCAACTCCTGAATGGTACGCAGATCGGCGCCACCCTCGAGCAGATGCGTCGCAAAAGAATGTCGGAGTGAATGGGGCGAGACGCCGGCGGCGATCGCCGCCTCCTGCGTCCAGAGGCCGAGGCGACGGGTGACGTCGGAGTTGGAGAGGCGCCGCCCGCTCTTGGAGAGGAACAGAGCCCGCTCGCGCGGATCGGTGGCCAGCGCCCGCCGACCGCGCTCGCCGTAGCGGCGCAGCGCCCATTGGGCCGGCTCGCCAACCGGCAGCAACCGCTCCTTGCCCCCCTTCCCCAACACCCGCAATTGCTCGGTCTCGAAGTCGAACGCCCCCTCGTCGAGGTTGACGATCTCCTCGCAGCGCAGGCCGCAGGAGTAGGCCAGCTCGAGCATCGCCCGGTCGCGCAGCTCCAGCGGCGTGCGGGCCGGAATCCGCTCCAGCAGCGAGCGCATCTGCTCGCTCGAGAGCACCTGCGGCAGGTTCTCCGCCCGCTTCGGGCTGGAGACCAGCTCGGCCGGGTTCTGGCCGGCGCGCTCGGTGCGGACGAGGAAGCCGAAGAGGCCGCGAATCGCGGCCAGCTTGCGCGCCACCGTCGCCGGCGCCGCGCCGGCCGCGGAGAGGCCGGCGGCGTAGCGGCGGACGTCGCGGTGGCGGACGCCGTCGGGCTCGAGGTCGAGCGGCTCCGCCCACTCGACGAAGCCCTGCAGATCGACGCCGTAGGCGCGGCGCGTGCGCTCGGCCGCTCCCCGCGCCCGCAGGTCGCGGTCGTACTCGCTCAGTGCGTCCGCCCAGTCCACGGCACTGGATTCGCCCCGGCCGGCCCTCGTCCTGCGCGCGGCCGCTCAGCCGATGAAGATCGGGGTGCCGACTTCGACCCGGTCGTACAGTTCTTCGACGTCGGGAATCGACATCCGCACGCAGCCATGCGAGGCGGCGGTGCCGAGCGATTCAGGTCTCTTCGGTGCCGTGGATGCCGGCGCCTTCGAAGATCCCCATCCAGCGCGCCTTGATCGGGTCGGCGGGCCCCGGCGGGATCACCTGGCCGGCCAGATCGCCGGCCCAGGCCGAGTTGGGCACGTGCCAGGAAGGGTTTTCTTCCTTTTCCTGGATGTGGTAGAGGCCTTCGGGGGTTTCCAGCCCTTCCATGCCGACCGCGACGGTGTAGGTCTTGGCCAGCTTCAGGTGCTCCCAGAGCCGCAGGGTGAAGGTGCCGCGATCGAGCGTCAGGTAGGACGGGTACTCGGCCGCGACCTCGCTCTTGGTCACCTCCGGCTTGGTCGCGTGGACGCTGGCGACGATCGTGTGCGGCGCGTTGGCGTTCAGCACCGCCTCGTTGAGATCCGCGGTCAGCTTGTTGTCGCGCAGCTTGCGCCCGTTGCGGCCCGCGACCACTTCGAGCGAGTCGCCGCTCGGCTCGACGTCGGCGTTCCGCGGTTCGCGATCGATTTCGTCGGCGACGTGGCGGACGAAGCGGTTGACCGCCCGATGCGAGTAGCTGACCTGCGGCGGCGATGCTCTCGGAGACGTCGCCCCCGGTCACGTAGCGCACCACCCGGCCGGGAAAGCCGCCGTCCTGGCTGGCGGCGAGGGCCTGTTCGACCGCGGCGTCGACGTCCGCGCGCACCTTCAGCTTCGCGCCGGGCAGCTTCCAGCTCTCGCCGTCGAAGCCGACCCGCAGCGAGTGCCGCAGCGGCGCCAGCAGCCGGCGGCGGACCAGCGCCGCCGCTTCGGCTTCGTTCAAGCCGCCGACGTCGACGCCGGCGACGCGGACGCCGTCGGCGATCTGGTCCTTCTGGGAGCTGTCGTAGGCGTAGGCCGCCCCGACCAGCACCAGGATCACCGCCGCGACGGCGGTGATCGCTATCCAAGCTCTGCGTCCCAAGTTTCTCGACTAACCCTCGTTCCGTGCTGCAGCGGCTACGAAAAGTCTAAGCACTCGGATCATTCGCCCATGGCCGCCGTCTTCCCTGCAATCTCGCATCTGCATCGGTCCTATCGGCAGTCGGCTGGATATCTTTCATCGGTGCGCACGAAGGACGAGGTTCGCCGTGAGGTCTGGACGGCGATGGAACGTGAGGGCGTGTCCCGCTTCCCCGGGGCCGATGGCCGCATCCCGAACTTCGCCGGGGCCAAGCTGGCGGCCGAGAAGCTGGCCGGCCACCGGCTCTGGAAGCGGGCGAGGGTGATCAAGGCCAACCCCGACTCGCCGCAGACGCACGCCCGGCGGATCGCCCTCGAAGAAGGCAAGACGGTGATCATGGCGGTGCCGCGGCTGCGCGACCCCCACCCGTTCCGCGTGCTCGACCCGAAGAAGCTGTCAAAGGCGGAGGTGAGGGAGGCGGCGACGATCAAGGGGGCGCTGAAGCACGGCCGCGTCGTCGCCCTCGACGACCTGCCCGAGTCGACTTCGTCCTCTGCGGCTCGGTCGCCGTCAACCTCAGCGGCGCGCGGATCGGCAAAGGCGGCGGCTATCACGACCTCGAGTACGGGATCCTCGTCGACGCCGGCAAGATCGACGGCCGCACCACGGTCGCGACCACGGTGCACCCGATCCAGATCCTGCGCCAGCACCTGATGGTGACCGCGCACGACCTGCCCTGCGACATGATCGCGACGCCCCGCGCGGTGATCGAAGTCGAGCCCCAGTACGAACGCCCGCGCGGAATCCTCTGGGACCACCTGCAGCCGCCCCAGATCCGCGAGATCCCGGTGCTCGAACGCATGGGGTATGCCTGAGGCGACCGCACTCGACCCGCGCCTCGCCTCCGGCTCGGACTACGGCAACCCGGAGCCGGAGTGGCCGCGGGTCGACTGGCGCGCTCACCTGCGCCGGATCGAGCTGCCCGGCGCCGAGGTCAACTACGTCGAGCTCGGCGAGGGCGAGCCGATCGTCTTCGTCCACGGCATCTCCGGCTGCTGGCAGAACTGGCTCGAGAACCTGCCGCACTTCGCGCGCGGGCGGCGGGCGATCGCCCTCGACCTGCCCGGTTTCGGGGCCAGCCCGATGCCGTCCTGGCCGATCGACATGCCCGCCTACGGCCGCCTCCTGCACGACTTCTGCGAGAAGCTCGGGGTCGAGGGGGCGACGGTGGTCGGCAACTCGATGGGCGGGCTGGTCGCGGTCGACGCCTGCACCGCCGGGCCGCGCCGCTTCGACCGCCTCGTCCTCGTCTCAGCGGCGGGGATCATCAACACCTGGAGCCCGGAAGAGCGGGCCGTGGCGACCGCCTGGGCGTGGAAGCACCTCGGGCCCCACTTCGCGAGTCGCGGCCGCCAGATCGTCGCCCGGCCGCGCGCCCGCCAGCTCGTCTTCGGTCCGTTCATGCGCTATCCGGCGCGGCTGCGCGCCGACCTGCTGCTCGAGCAGATCGAACACGGCCTGCGCCAAGCCGTCGGCTTCGGCGACGCCCTGCACGCGGCGATCGGCCACGACATCAGGGAGCGCTTCGGCCGGGTTGAGATACCGACCCTCGTGGTCGGGGGGCTGTCGGATCGGGTCATCCCCGTGGCAGCCGCCGTCAGCTACCACCGCCGCATCCCCCACTCCCGTCTCGAGATCTTCGAGCGCACCGGCCACGTCCCCCAACTCGAGCGGCCACTGCGCTTCAACGCCGTCCTCGAAGACTTCCTCAGCGGATAGGAGAGTCGGGGTAGGGGTTCCGCTTAACTTTTTTGTGGATCGTCGGCAGCCGTCCGATTCGGGAAGCGCCAAAAAAGTACAAGACGCTCCACCCCTACCCCGACTCTCCTTAGCTGGTGACAGCGCCGCGCGACGCGGAGCTGACCGTGGCGGCGTACTTGGCCATGACGCCGCGGGTGTAAGGAGAAGCTGGCGACTCGTACTCGGCGACGCGCTTCGCGATCTCCTCGCCGGAGAGGGCGACGTCGAGGCGGCGGGCGTCGATGTCGACGGTGATCTCGTCGCCCTCGCGGATCGCCGCGATCGGTCCGCCCTCAGCGGCCTCGGGGGCGATGTGGCCGATCATCAGGCCGCGGGTGGCGCCGGAGAAGCGGCCGTCGGTGACCATCGCGACGCTCTCCCCCAGCCCCTCGCCGACGATCGCCGCCGTCACCTGCAGCATCTCCCGCATTCCGGGTCCGCCGACCGGGCCCTCGTTGCGGATCACGACGATGTCGCCCGGCTCGATCTTCTGGTCCTTGACGGCGCGGAAGCATTCCTCTTCGGACTCGAAGACCCGCGCGGGGCCGGTCTGCTGCCGGCGCTCGGTGCCGGCGACCTTGACCACCGCGCCATCGGGGGCGAGGTTGCCGCGCAGGATCGCCAGCCCGCCTTCGGCCTTCAGCGGGTCATCCAGCGGGCGCACGACCTCCTGGCCCGGCGCCTCGCTCGCCTCCGCGGCGACCTCGCCGATCGTCCGGCCGGTGACGGTGATCGCGTCGGAGTGCAGGATGCCGGCGCCGGCCAGGCGCTCGAGGATGACCGGCACGCCGCCGGCGGCGTAGAGGTCGGTGGCGACGAAGCGCCCCCCCGGCTTGAGGTCGGCGAACAGCGGCGTCACCCGCGAGATCCGCTCGAAGTCGTCGATCGTCAGCTCGATGCCGAGCTCGTGAGCGAGCGCGATCAGGTGCAGAACGCCGTTGGTCGAGCCGCCGGAGGCGCAGATGCAGGCGATCGCGTTCTCCAGCGAGTCACGGGTGATCACCTTGCTCGGGGTGATGTCCTCGGCGAGCACGTTGATCACCAGCTCGCCGATCTTCTCGGCGACCGTGCCCTTCTCGTCGTCTTCGGCCGGGACCATCGCCGAGCCGCCGGCGCTGATGCCCAGCGCCTCGAAGGCGCAGGCCATCGTGTTGGCGGTGAACTGGCCGCCGCAGGCGCCGGCCCCGGGGCTGGCGACGCCCTCCAGCTCGTGCAGTTCCTCGTCGCTGATGTCGCCGGCGTTGTGGGCGCCGATCGCCTCGAAGATGTCGAGGATCGTGACGTCGCGCCCGTGCCAGTGGCCGGGGGCGATCGAGCCGCCGTAGAGCAGCACCGAGGGGACGTCGAGGCGGGCCAGCGCCATCGCGCAGCCGGGAATCGTCTTGTCGCAGGCGCAGAGGGCGACGATCGCGTCGAACTGGTAGCCGCGGGCCATCAGCTCGATCGAGTCGGCGATCACCTCGCGGCTGATCAGCGAGGCCTTCATCCCCTGGGTGCCCATCGTCACCCCGTCAGAGACGGCGACGGTGTTGAACTCCATCGGCGTGCCGCCGGCGGCACGGACCCCCGCTTTGACGTGCTCGGCGAGTCCGCGCAGGTGGAAGTTGCAGGGCATCGCCTCGGTCCAGGTGTTGGCGATCCCGATCGTCGGCCGGCTCAGCGCCTCGTCGTCGAAGCCGATCCCCTTCATGTAGGCGCGCGCGTGGGCGCGGTCGGGGCCGTCGAAGACGGTGGCGGAACGGGGACGCGGGAGCGCGGTCTTGGCGCCGTTGGAGCTCATGGGTGAAATCTACTGACAGCGCCCAACCCCGCTGCCTCCGGCAGAGCCTCCCGGCGCCCGAAGCCTGGACACTTGGCGGGCATGGGACCCCGCTAAGGACCTATCTCGATAGGCGATCGCACCCCTGGATACGGCTCAGGACACGGCGCGGTTGCGCCCCCGTCGCGGCTCCCACATGGCGCTGCCATGCGGAATCCACGCCGTGGCCGCCCCGCTTGGTCCTGAACCGTCCCAGTGGTACGCCCCCTATCGAGATAGGTCCTAAGTGTCCAGGCAGGCGCGGAGGGCGTCGACCGGGCCGGCGCCGGAGCCGATCCCGCGCAGGCCGTTGCCGACCGCCTCGGAGGCGATCGCGCGGGCTTTGCGTGCGGCGCCCAGCGGATCGGCGCCGTGGGCGAGGGTCGCCGCCAGCACTGAGGAGTGGGTACAACCGGAGCCGTGGGAGGCGCCATCCGGATGTCGCTCGCCAGGAATCTCGACCGCCCGCTCGCCGTCGAAGAAAAGGTCGATCAGGCCCTCGCTGTGCCCCCCGGTGACAACCGCGGCCGCCGGTCCCAGGGCGCGGACCGCGCGCGCCAGCTCCTCCTGGGTCGCGTCCTCCCCGGCACCGCTGAGCACCCGGGCCTCGGGGATGTTTGGCGTCGCCACCGCGCTCAGCGGCAGCAGCCGCTCGACCAGTACCGCGAGGGCCTCATCGTCGAGCAGTACGGCGCCGCTCTCGGCGACCATCACCGGGTCGATCACGACCGGCGCCCCGCCGACGTACCCGAGTGCCTCGACAACGGCGGCGACCGTCGCCGCCGTTCCCAGCATCCCGATCTTCACCGCGTCGACGCCGATGTCCTCGGCGACCGCCCGCACCTGTTCGACGATCAGCCGCGGCGGCACCGCCTCGCTCGCCTTGACCCCGATCGTGTTCTGCGCGGTGATCGCGGTGATCGCGGTCATCCCGTGCACGCCGCAGCGGACGAACGCCTTCAGGTCAGCCTGGACCCCCGCCCCGCCGCCGGAGTCCGAGCCCGCGATCGAGAGCACCCTTGGAATGCGTTGGTTCTCCACTCCATCAGCCTAGTGGCGGTGCGACGAGCAACGTGCGCGAGTAGACGCCCATCTGAGAGCAGGTGACATAGCCGAGCGTCTCCAGCCGCGCGAGGGCGCCGGCGGCCTCGGGACCGGCGATGCCGAGGGCAGCGGCGACGGCGTCGCAGCTGTCCTCGCCCTGCTCGACCGTCGCCAACACGGCGGCGAGGCTTGGGTCGAGGGTGGCGCCGCGGCCCCCGAGCCGCCGCACCCCCGGGCCGAGGGTGGCGTCGAGGACGTCCTGGGCGCCGCGGACGAGGCAGGCACCGCCGGCGAGCAGGTTGTTGGGGCCGGCCGAGGCGCGGGAGGTGACCGGGCCGGGGACGGCGCCGAGGTCGCGGCCGAGGTCCGCCGCGAGATTGGCGGTGATCAGCGAGCCGGAGCGGGCCGCCGCCTCGACGACGACCGTCATCCCGCTCAGCGCCGCCATGATCCGGTTGCGGGCGGGGAAGGTCCAGCGCCACGGCGAGGCCCCCGGCGGCAGCTCCGAGAGCACCAGTCCCTCCGTGGCGATCCGACGCCAGAGCGAGCGGTGGGCGGCCGGGTAGGCGGTGTCCGGGCCGCAACCGAGGACGGCGATCGCGCGGCCGCCGGCGTCGAGGGCGCCGCGGTGGGCGCAGGCGTCGATCCCGAAGGCGAGACCGCTGACCACGACAACCCCCGCCGTCGCCAGTTCGCGCCCCAGCTCGCGGGCCACCTCGCGGCCGTAAGAGGTCGCGCGGCGAGCGCCGACCACGGTCACCGCGTCAAACGGCTCCAGGCCGTCGAGCAGGCCGGGATCGCCGCGGCCGACCAGCGCCCAGGGTGCGTCGGCGGCGTCACGCAGCGACCCCGGGTAGAGCTCGCCGTGGCGGCAACAGGCCCAGCACCCAGCCGCAGCCAACTCATCGACGAAGTGCCGCTCGTCGAGCGCGCCGACCCGGCCCAGCAGTTGGGAGGCGACTTTCGGCGCCGCCGCCGCGACCAGGTCCTCGTTGCCGAGTCGCAGCAGTTCAGGCGAGCGCGCGCCGGGCGACCCGGTGGCGATCCGCTCGACGTAGGGACCGAGCAGAGCCAGCAGCCAGCAGCGCCGCAGGCATTCGGGGCAGGCGCTCGGCTCAGCCACGCTCGCGCCTCCGCAGCTGCAGGGCCTGCGCCATCCGCTCCTGGTCGATCGCGTCGAGTCCGGCGAGGTCGGCGATCGTCCGAGCCAAGCGCAGCGCCCGATCGTGCGCGCGCCCGCTCAGCCGCTGGCGGGAGTACAGCTCCGCCAGCAGTCCGGCCGCCTCGTCGGCGAGCGCGCATTCGCGCGCCTCCACGGGCGTCATCTCGGCGTTGCAGCGACCGGGACCGAGGCGCCGTTCCTGCCGTTCGCGAGCGGTGGCGACCCGGCCGCGCACGTCTGCCGAGGACTCGCCCGGGGCGCCGCCGATGTCGGCCGCGCTGGGCTGACGCACGGCGACGAGAATGTCGATGCGGTCGGCCAAGGCGCCGCTCAGCCGGCCTTGGTAGCGCTGCACTGCGACCGGCGCGCAGCCGCAGTCGGGGTCGGACTCGCCGCGGCCACAGGGACAGGGGTTGGCGGCGGCGACCAGCATGAAGCGGCAGGGCAGCTGACGGCGACTGCCGGCCCGGACGATCGCGACCTCGCCGCTCTCCAGCGGCCCCCGCAGTGCCTCCAGCGCGTCGCGTCGGAACTCGCAGAGCTCGTCGAGGAAGAGGACGCCGCGGTGGGCGAGCGTCGCCTCGCCGGGACGCGGTGGCGTTCCGCCGCCGACCAAGCCGGCGGGGCTGATCGTGTGGTGGGGTGCCCGAAACGGGCGCACTCCCGGCAGCGAGTCGTCGAGCCGCCCGCAGGCGCTGGCGATGCGCGCCACCTCGAGCGCCTCAGCTCCAGCCAGCGGCGGCAGGATCGAGGGCAGGCGAGCCGCGGCCAGCGACTTGCCGGCCCCGGGCGGGCCGATCATCAGCAGGCTGTGGCCACCGGCGGCGGCGACCTCGAGCGCGTGGCGCAGGTGCGGTTGTCCACGCAGGTCCGCCAGGTCAGGGGACCCCGCCTCCGCCCCACCTCCGAGCGACAGTGCCCGCGGCCGCTCCGGCTCCCACTCGCCGGCGACCAGACCCGGCAGCAAGCCGAGACCGGCGAGCGGGATCACGTCGATGCCCCTGGCCAGCGCCGCCTCGGGGCCGTTCTCCGCCGGCACGACGATCGCCTCGGCGCCACCCTCCCGCGCCGCCTCGGCCATCGCCAGCGCCCCGTTGACGGCGCGGGTCGAGCCGTCGAGCGCCAGCTCACCCGCCATCGCCACCCGCGCCAACGCATCCCATTCCAATTGGCCGGAGGCGGTAAGCAGCGCCACCGCGATCGCCAGGTCCATCCCCGGCCCCGCCTTGCGCAGGCTGGCCGGTGCCAGGTTGACGACGATCCGCCGCAGCGGGAACTCGAAGCCGCAGTTGACCAGCGCCGCCCGCACCCGCTCGCGGGCCTCCCGCACAGCCGCGTCGGGCAGCCCGACCATCGCGAAGCCGGGCAGGCCGCGGTGGACGTCGACCTCGACCTGCACCGGGCGGGCGGAGATGCCGTCGAGGGTGAAGGTTCGCGCCGTCGCGAGCATGGAGACGACGCTACGGAGGGAGGGCCGACGCGTTACGCGCGGATCGCAAGTTCTCTGTGGCAAGGCCGGGGAGAGATGCTCGCGCTCGCTCCCTTGGGTCCGGACATGACCATCACCCGCCAGAGGACCGGCCGCATCGCCGAGCAACTGGTTGCCCGCCGCCTGCTCGCCGTCGGCTGGGAGATCGTCGCACGCAACGCGCGCACCCGCCACGGCGAGCTCGACATCGTCGCCCTCGACGGGCGCACTCTCGTCTTCGTCGAGGTCAAGGCCGCCCGCGAGGGCACGGCGTTCGGCCCCGAGCGTCCGGTCCTCGCCGTCGACCCCCGCAAGCAGCGCCGCGTCCGCCGCCTCGCCACCGCCTGGATGGCGGAGCGGCGGGACCTGCCGCCCTACGCGGAGATCCGCTTCGACGCCGTCGGCGTCACCCTCGACCGCGCCGGGCGCGCGATCGACGTCGAGCACATCGTGGCCGCGTTCTAGGTCGCTAGCCCAGCTCGAGCTGCGAGTACGCCACCGACTGGAACGAGCGCCTATGAAGAGGCGAGATGCCGATCTGCTCGATAGCCGCACGGTGCTCGGGGGTCGAGTAGCCGACGTGCTCGTCAAAGCCCCAGCCGGGATGTTCGTCGGCGGCGTCGCGCATGTAGCGGTCGCGGGTGACCTTGGCGATCACCGAGGCGGCGGCGATCGCGGCGCTGGTGCCATCGCCTTCGATCACGGCCCGGTGCGGCACCGGACAGCGCGGCAATGAGAAACCGTCGACCAGGCAAGTCGCCTCGCCGGGCCGCAGCCGTTCCAGCGCCGCCGAGAGCGCTTCGATGTTGGTCACGTGTAGGCCCCGCCGGTCGATCCCCGCCGCCGAGCGCACGACGACGCTGACCCGGGTCGCCGCCCGCAGCACGCACGGGTACATCTCCAGCCGCCGCTCCTCGGTCATCTGCTTGGAGTCGTGCAGCCCGGCGAGCAGGCGCCGGTCGGAGTGCGAGAGCGTCTCGTAGTCGATCAGCACCGCGGCGGCGACCAGCGGCCCGGCGAGGCAGCCCCGGCCGGCCTCGTCGGCGCCGGCGACGAGGCGGCTCTGCAGGCCGCGGTCGAAGGCGAACAGGCGGCGGCTGCGCGCCAGTCGCCGGCGGTGAGTGCGAGAGGACTTAGAGGGTGCCGATGCGGTCCGGTGGCCAGTAGGTGGCAAAGGCCTCACCGATGATCCAGCTTCGCGGGACGGGTCCCCAGAAGCGGCTGTCGTCGCTGGCGCCACGGTTGTCACCCATCATGAAGTAGTGATCGGGTGGAATCGTGATCGTCCTCGGCATGTTGCAGGCGGCGGCGCTGCCGCAGGGGTTGGTGTAGGGCTCGTCGGTCTTCTCGACCCCGTTGACGACCGGGTGCCCTTCCTTGACCGAGAGCGTGTCCCCCGGACCGGCGACGATTCGCTTGATGAAGTTCTGGCTCGACTCGGCTTTGGTCGGCTTCGAGCACGGTTCGCCTGGTTTGGGCTGCACCCCGCATTCGGTGCCGCTGTCGGCGCCGGCGGGCGGGTGGAAGACGATGATGTCGCCGATCTTCGGATCGTGCAGGTGGTAGATGAAGCGGTTGACCAGCACCCGCTGGCCGACGTCGAGCGTCGGCTCCATCGATTCGGAGGGGATCTGGTAGGGCTTGATCACCCAGGCCTGAATCGCCAGCGCCAGCCCCAGGGCCAGCGCGACGATGACGGCCAACTCGAGAAGCCCGCCACCTTTGGTCTTCGGCTTCGGGATCGAGAGTTTCAGGCTGCCGGATCCTCGTCGGAGTCGCCGGCCGCGGCCGGCTCCTCGTCCTCGGCATCCGCTGACGCTGCGTTCTCCTCGGTCTCCCCGGCCGCGGGCGCCTCTGCGTCCGTGTCCGCCGCTGCCTCAGTCTCTGCCGCCGCCTCCGGCGCGCCCTCCGCGTCCTCCTCGCTCTGCGGCGCCTCGGTCGACCACCTCGGCCTCCTCCTGGCTGACGCCCTCGGCGTCGGTCGCCTCGGCCTCGATCGGCGCCGAGACCATCTCCTCGTCGATCCCCCAGCGGCGCTCGGCGACGCGAGCGGCCTTGCCGATCCGGCCGCGAAGGTAGTACAGCTTCGCCCGGCGCACGTCGCCGCGGGCGGCGACCTCGAGTTTCTCGATCTTCGGCGAATGCAGCGGGAACGTCCGCTCGACGCCGACCCCGAAGGACTGCTTGCGCACGGTGAAGGTCTCGCGCGCACCGGAGCCCTGGCGCCGCAGCACCACGCCCTCGAAGACCTGGGTGCGCTTGCGGCTGCCCTCGATCACCTGGAAGTGGACGCGGACGCGGTCGCCGGGGTTGAAGGACGGATGTCCCTTCCGCAGCTGGGCGCGCTCGATGCTGTCGATTACGGAGCTCATCTGTGCGAGAAAAAACCGCCGGACCCGGGTTGCGGGAACCGCGCGGTGGCGGAATGGTAGCTACTCGGCGCCGGAGTCGAACTGCTCGGCGCGGGCGCGGCTCTGCAGCAGGCGCCACTCGCGCACCTTCTCGTGGTCGCCGGAGAGCAGGATCTCCGGCACTCCCCAGCCGCGGTGGGTCGGCGGCCGGGTGTAATGGGGGTACTCCGGCATCCCCTCCAGCACCTGGCTGAACGACTCCTCGGCGGCGCTGTCCTCGTGCCCGAGCGCGCCCGGCAGCTTCCGCATCAGCACGTCGGCGACCACCATCGCCGGCAGCTCCCCTCCGGCCAGCACGTAGCGCCCGATCGAGACCTCCTCGTCGGCAAGGTGCTCGTGGACACGCTGGTCGAACCCCTCGTAGCGCCCGCACAGCAGCGCCACGTGCGGCTCGGCCGTCAGCTCGTCGGCCAGCTCGTCGTCCAACAGCCGCCCGGTCGGCGAGAGCAGCACCGTCCGCGGCCGCCCCCCTTCGCCGTAAGCCGCCTGCAGCGCCGCGTCGACAACGTCGACCCGCAGCACCATCCCCGCCCCACCCCCATAAGGCGCATCGTCCACCTGCCCCGCCGTCAACGGAGTCGTATCCCGATAGTTGAACAACCGCAACTCGTTCCCTTCGGCAATCGCGTTCCGCACCGAGCGCTGCTGCTGAAACCAGTCGAACGCCTCGGGAAAGAGAGTGAAGATGTCGAGTTTCATCGACTAAGCCACCAAGAACCGCCACCGGCGGGCGCGTGTGGCATTTCGGGATCGAGGCTCATGTGTGCGGGGTCCGGACAGGGGTGGAGCGTCTTGTACTTTTTCGGCGCCGCGAACCTCGGACGGCCGCGGGGATCCGTCGAAAAAGTTAAGCGGAACCCCTGTCCGGACCCCGCCCCGGGCAAGACGCTCAATCGAGGATGTCGACGATGACCCGCCGGTCGATCCGCACGGCGGCCGCCTTGGCAATCGTCCTGATCGCGTTCGCGACCCGCCCCCCTTTGCCGATCACCCGGCCGAGGTCGCCGTCGGCGACGGTCACCTCGTAGACCAGGTCGCCGTCCTCCTCCAGCTCCTCAACTTTGACCTCGTCGGGCTCCTCGACCAGCGCCCGGACGAGGAACTCGATCAGCTCGGTCACCGCGAGGACCTAGCTGCCGGAGGCGGCGATGCCCTTGGTGCGCAGCAGCCCGGCGACGGTCTCGGAGGGCTGGGCGCCGTGCTCGAGCCAGTGGCGCGCGCGCTCCTCGTCGAACTCGATCAGCGAGGGCTCGGTCTGCGGGTTGTACTGGCCGATCGTCTCGATCGTGCGACCGTCGCGCGGGGAGCGCTTGTCGGCGACGACGATCCGCCAGATCGGGTTCTTCTTCGAACCCACTCGTCTCAGTCTGATTCGCACTGCCATAGGACGCGGCAGGTTAGCGCCTGCGCATCTTCGGGCGCGGCGCGCCGCCGGCCATCTGCGCCAGCTGCTGCGGGTCTGGCATCTGCCCCGTCGGCCATCGAGCGCATCATCTTGCGCATCTGGTCGAACTGCTTGACCAGCTGGTTGACGTTCTGCACGCCGGGTGCCGGAGCCGTTGGCGATCCGTTTGCGGCGTGAGCCGTTGATCATCCCCGGGTTGGCTCGCTCGGCCGGGGTCATCGAGAGGATGATCGCCTCGACCCGGTCCAGCTCGCCCTCGTCGATGTCGGCGTTCTTCAGCTGCTTCATCGCCCCCATCCCCGGCAGCATCCCGATCAGGCCGCTGAGCGGGCCCATCTTGCGCACCTGCCGCATCTGCTGGAGGAAGTCCTCGAGCGTGAACTGGTCCTTTTCGAGTTTCTTCTGCAGGTCGACCGCCTGCTTCTCGTCGACCTGCTGCTCGGCTTTCTCGATCAGGCTGAGGACGTCGCCCATGCCGAGGATGCGCTGAGGCCATCCGGTCGGGGTGGAACTTGTCGAAGTCCTCGATCTTCTCGCCGGTCGAGGCGAAGAGGATCGGCTTGCCGGTCACCGCCTTGACCGAGAGCGCGGCGCCGCCGCGGGCGTCGCCGTCGAGCTTGGTCATCACGACGCCGTCGAACTCGGCCGCCTCGGCGAAGGACTCGGCGACGCCGACGGCGTCCTGGCCGGTCATCGCGTCGACCACGAGCAGCACGTCGTGCGGCTTCGTCTTCTTGCGGATCCGCGCCAGCTCGGCCATCAGGTCCTGGTCGATGTGGAGGCGGCCGGCGGTGTCGACGATCAGCACGTCGCGGCGCTCGGTCCGCGCCTGCTGCAGCGCCCACTCGGCGATCTCGACCGGGTCGCGCTCGGTCCCCTGCTCGTAGACGTGGGCGCCGGCGCGCTCGCCGACCGTGACCAGCTGCTCGACCGCGGCGGGCCGGTAGACGTCGCAGGCGGCGAGCGCCACGTCCTTGCCCTGCTTGCTCGAAGAAGCGGGCGAGCTTGGCGCAGGCGGTCGTCTTACCGGAGCCCTGCAGACCGGCCATCAGGATCACCGTCGGGCCGCTGGAGGCCATCGCCAGCTCGCTGCCGGTGCCGCCCATCAGCGCCGGCCAGCTCCTCGTTGACGATCTTGACCACGTGCTGGCCGGGGTCGAGGCTCTCCAGCACCTCGGAGCCGAGGCAGCGCTCCTTCAGCGTCTTGGTGAAGGATTTGACGACCTTGAAGTTGACGTCGGCCTCGAGCAGCGCGAGGCGGATCTCGCGCATCGCCGCGTCGACGTCGGACTCGCTCAGCTTGCCCGCGCGAGCGGACCTCGGAGAGGGTCGACTGGAGGCGGTCTGAGAGCTGGTCGAACATCGGCGCCCAGCTTAGAGGGCCGCCGGGAGAGGGATCCGATGGTCCCGTGGGCGAATTGAGTCGCGCGCGCTACGCGCGCTGCTCCGCCACATGCTGCGCGCCTATGGCGCGCAGGAATCGGATTGCATTTCCGCCGCTTCGCGACATTCGCCCACGGGACCATCGGATCCCTCCATCGACACCCAGCTGAGGGACGGCTAGATGAGCGTTCGTTGGGCGGGTGGCGGTACCCCTCCGCGGGAATGTGGCCGAAGGCCGCGATATGCAATCTGATTCCTGTCCGCCATAGGCGGACAGCATCATCCGGAGCCGCACGCGAAGCGTGCGCGACTCAATTCCCGCGGAGGGGTACCGCCACCCTCCCCCACGACTACTCGGCGAGCAGCGCCGCGGCGTACTCGGCGGGGTCGAACGGCCGCAGGTCCTCGAGCGTCTCCCCCACCCCGATCAGCTTCACCGGGATACCGAGGTCGGCGGCGATCGCCAGCGCGATCCCGCCCTTGGCGGTGCCGTCGAGCTTGGTCAGGACGACGCCGTCCACCGCGACCGCCTCGGAGAAGACCTTCGCCTGGCGCAGCCCGTTCTGGCCGGTGGTCGCGTCGATCGAGATCAGCGTCTCGTGCGGGGCCGCGGGGATCTGCTTGGCGATCACCCGCCGCACCTTCGCCAGCTCCTCCATCAGGTTGTCCTGGGTGTGCAGGCGCCCGGCGGTGTCGACGATGACGACGTCGGCGCCGCGGGCGCGGGCGGCGGAGATCGCGTCGTAGGCGACCGCGCCGGGGTCGGCGCCTTCCTCGCCGCGAACCAGCTCGGCGCCGGCGCGCTGCGCCCACTCGGCCAGCTGCTCGGCGGCCGCGGCGCGGTAGGTGTCGCCGGCGGCGAGAATCGACCGAGAGGCCCATCTCCCTGCTCAGGTGCCAGGCGATCTTGCCGATCGTCGTCGTCTTGCCGGTGCCGTTGACGCCGACCATCATCAGCACGGCCGGCTCGCCGCTGAGGTCGATCGGCGCCCGCGCGGTCGCCGCGACCTCGGCCAGGATCTCGATCAGACGGTCGCGCACGGCGGCGCCATCGGCCGGCACGGTCCCCGCCTCGACCTCGTGCTCGAGCCGCTCGACCACCGCGGCGGTGGTCGGGGCGCCGACGTCGGCGAGGATCAGCGCCTCCTCCAAGCAGCTCCCAGGTCTGATCGTCGATCCGGTCGAAGAGGCTGGCCGAGATCTCCTCGGTCAGCGCCTGGCGGCTCTTCGAGAGGCTCTCGCGCAGGCGGCGGAAGACGCCGCGGCGCTCGGGCTCGGTCTCAGCCGCCGCTGAGGCGTTCGCGCTCTCGCGCGAACCGAGGTCGATCATCTCCCGCCAGGTCGTCGCCATCGGGCCGGGGAGGCTATCTGCGCGGCGCTCGCGGAGCTCCTCGACGGCGGCGCCGAGGTGGTCGACGATCCGCTCCGCGTCGGGCATCGAGTCGGGGTCGGCGAGCAGGCCGAAGCCGACCTGGCCGTTGTAGCTGAGGATCGCGATCGCCAGGGCGTGGTTGCGGGCGAGGAAGCCGACCGGGTAGATCGCGGTCAGCTCGCGCCCGAGCACGTAGAAGGGGACCTGCGGGCCGGGGAAGTTGGTCACCAGCAGGTTGAAGAGCCGAGTCGAGAAGTTGATCGCCGCGGTTGGGCCGAGCAGGACCGGCGGCGCGAAGTCCCGGAACCAGTCGTTGAGGCCCCAGATCGCTTCCGCGCCGAGCGGCTGCTTGGAGGCCTTGAGGCCGTCCATCGCCGACGCTGACGGCGTGCAGGCGCTCGACCGGGTCGGCGACCCCAACCGGCAGCGGCCCCCGCATCGCGGTCAGCTTGTTGCCGAGCTCGCCGTGCTCGTTTTCGGTCCGGATCGAGACCGGGACCAGGGCCTTCAGCTCCAGCCCGTCGACCGGCACTTCGCGTTCGATCAGCCAGCGGCGCAGCGCCCCCGCGACAGCGGTCAGGGAGACGTCGTTGACGGTGCCGCCGAGCGCGTTCTTGACGCGCTTGAAGTCGACCAGCTGGAAGGTCGACCAACAGAAGCTGCGCCCGGCTCCGATCGCAGTGTTGAACGGCACCTTCGGCGCCGGCCGGACCAGGTTCCAGGTCACCTCCCAGACGCCGGTGAGCCCGTCGAGGGCGCGCCGGCGAGCCCTCCCCGGCTCCTCCAGGGCCCGTCGCAGCCAGCGCGCCAGGCGGCGCAGCGTGGCGACGATCCCGGTGCCCGCGTGCCAGGCGAGGGCAAGCTTCGACGGCGAGCGGGCCGGCTCCCAGGGGGCTTCCTCGCCGGCCGGCTCGGTGCGCGGCTCGACGTCGAACAGCAGCATCCCGATGTCGACCGCGGAGATGCCGTCGGCCATCGCGTGGTGGGTCTTGTAGACGATCGCGAAGCGGTCGTCCTCGAAGCCCTCGACCACGATCAGTTCCCAGAGCGGCTTGCGGCGGTCCAGCGGCGGCGCTAGCAGCTCGCCGACCAGGGCCCGGAACTGCGCCTCGCCGCCGGGCGCCGGCAGCGTCACCCGGCGCAGGTGCTGATGAATGTCGAACTCGCGGTGGTCGACCCAGAAGGGGGTGCCGAGGCCGAGCGGCGGATAGAGCAGGCGCTGGCGCAGGCGCGGCAGCTGGTGGACACGGCTGCGGATGTGGGCGAGGAAGTCGCCCTCACTCGGAGCGGAGCCCTCACACATCAGCACCGCGCCGATCGCCATGTGCCCGTTCGATTTCTCGTTGGCCAGGAACGACGTGTCGAACGACGTCAGCCTGTCCATGTGGCGTTGTGCCATAACTCGCCTCCCTGACGAGAATACTGCCCGGCCATCGCCTCCCCCGCGCAGAAATGTTGAGCTTACGCTACGGCTGAGAGGGTGCCGCCTTCGGCGTCCTCATCCTCGGCGTCCTCGCCCGCTTCGCGCGGCAGGCGCCGCGAGACGACCTTGGTGACGCCGTCGCCGCCCATCGTCACGCCGTAGAGCACGTCGGCGGCGTCCATCGTCCGTTTCTGATGGGTGACGATGACGAACTGGGCGCGGCCCGAGAAGCGGCGGATCAGCTGCAGGAAACGGTCGATGTTAGCGTCGTCGAGCGCGGCCTCGACCTCGTCGAGGATGTAGAACGGGCAGGGCCGGGCGAGGAAGACGGCGAAGACGAAGGCCAGCGCGACCAGCGACTTCTCGCCGCCTGAGAGCAGCGAGAGCTTGCGCGTCGACTTGCCGGCGGGGGTGACCTCGATCTCGACCCCGAGCTCCTCGCGTTCCTCGTCCTCCTCGGGGAGCTCCGGCTCGGCGTCGCTCGGTGCCTCCTGCTCGCCGAGGGCCGCTCCTCGTCGCGCACCGGGCGCAGGCTGACCCGACGCAGGCGACCGCGGCCGCCCGGAAAGAGGTGCTCGACCATCTCCTCGAAGTTCTTCGCGGTGGCGTCGAAGGTCTGCTCGAAGGCGCGCTCGATCTCGGTGTCGATGTCGCGGATCAGCGCTCTCCAGCTCCCGCATCGCCCGCTCGGTGTCCTCGCGCTGGGACTGCAGGGCCTCGACGTGCTCGCGGGCCTCGTCGTACTCGCGCTCGGCGAGCGGGTTGACCGGCCCGATCTGCGCCCGGCGCCGCTCCAGCCGCTCGAGCCGGCGATCGATCTCCGCCCGCTCCTCCTCGCTCATCGCCTGCTCGGCCGCCGGCACCTCCTCGCCCAACCGCGCGGCGATCGCCGCCAGCTCGCGCTCGGCCTCGGCGCGGCGGTCGCCGAGATGGGCGGCCTCGACCTCAGCCTTGGTCAGCTCATCGGCTACCGCCGACATCTCGGCCTGCAGCTCGAACTCCCGCTGCGAGCAGGCGCGCAGCTCCTCGGCGATCTCGTCGCCGTCGCTCTCGCCGCCGACCACCTTGACCTCGATGCGCTCGACCCGGGCGCGGATCGCCGTGCCGACCGCCTCGACCGCCTTCAGGGCCGCGCGGGTGTCGCCGAGCAGCGCCTCGCCGTCGGCAACCCGGCGGCGCAGCGCCTCGCGATGGCGCTCGCCGAGCAGGCCCTCGGCCCGGCGCGCGTGGCGAGCCGCGCGCTCGGCGCCGACGCGGACCTCGCCCAGCGCCGCCTCGCGCTCCGACTCGGCCGCCCGCTCGGAGCGGGCGACGTCGAGGCCCGCGCCGGCGCCGGCGAGGCCGGCGGTCGATCTCCCCCAGCTCGTCCTCCAGCTTGCGCGCCCGCTCGGCCGGCGCGGCGCCGTCGCCGACGTCGAGGGTCAGCGGGCCGAGCTCGGCCCGCAGCCGCTCCAACCCCGCCTCCAGCTCGGTCTCGCGGCCGCAGAGGCCGTTGGCGCGCACCGCGACCCGCTCCTGCTCGCCGCGCAGCTTGGTCAGCAGGCCCCAGGCCTGGGTGCGCTCGCGGTCGCGGGCGGCGAAGCGCTCCTCGGCCTCGCGGCGGCGCTTGCCAACCGCCGCCAGCCGCTGCTCGATCCCGGCCCTGGTCGCGCGGGCCCTGGCCGCAGCGCTCTCCGCCGCGGCCGCGCGGTCGGCGCCGAAGCGCAGCTCCTCGGCGACGAGCCGGCCGCGCAGGCCGAGCTCCTCGCGCTCGATCCGGGCGCCCAGCTCGGCCGCCTGCGCCTGGCGCTTCAGCGGCCGCAGTCGGGCCCGCGCCTCGCGCTCGACGTCGAGCGCCCGGTCGAGGTTGTCGCGGGCGGCGCGCAGCTTCAGCTCGGCCCGGCGGCGGCGCTTGCGGTGCTTGCCGAGGCCGGCGGCCTCCTCGACCAGCAGCCGGCGCTCGCGCGGTTTCGAGTGGACGATCGTCTCGACCCGGCCCTGGCTGATCACCGAGTGCATCTCGCGGCCGAGGTTGGTGTCGGAGAGGACGTCGCTGACGTCGGCGAGCCGGCAGCGGGCGCCGTTCAGCCGGTAGACGCCGTCGCCGGAGCGGTCGAGGCGGCGCTGCACGGCGATCTCGGAGAACTCGGTGGCGGCGCGCCCGTCGGAGTTGTCGATCACGACCTCGACCTCGGCGGCGCGCCGCTGGCCGATCCCCTTGCCGCCGGCGGAGATCACGTCCTGCATCGAGGCGCCGCGGATCGCGCCCGGGCTCTGCTCGCCGAGCGCCCAGAGCACGGCGTCGGTGATGTTCGACTTGCCGGAGCCGTTGGGACCGACGATCACGCTGACGCCGGGCGAGAACTCGAGGCTCACCCGCTCGGGGAACGACTTGAACCCCTTCATCGTGATCGATCTCAGATACATGGTCTCCTCCGTCCGGCACCGCCTAGGCTCGCGGTCGAGTCGGACGCAAAGCTTGCCACCGGCCTAGCCACCCAGGCGCTCCAGCGCCCGCTCCGCGGCGATCTGCTCCGCCGCCTTCTTGCTGCGACCGACGCCCTTGCCGACCCGCTCGGAGTCGACGATCGCCTCGACCTCGAAGGTACGCCGGTGCGGTGGTCCGGTGGCCGCGATCACCTCGTAGCTTACGCGCGCCCCGCGGCGGCGCCAGCAGCTCCTGCAGGGCCGACTTGAAATCGATCCGGGTCTCGGCGGCGTGCTCGATCCGCGGCTCGAAGGCGGCGACGACCGCCGCGGCGGTGCGCTCGAAGCCGAAAGCGAGGTAGCAGGCGCCGATCAGCGCCTCGGTCGCCTCCGGCAGCGGCCGCTCGCCCTCGAGCAGGACCTCGGCCGGGATCGCCCCGGCGACCTCCTCCGGCTCGACTTCGCGCAGCATCTCCGGCACGCCCAGCGCCCGGCCGACCTCGGCGCAGGAGACGCCGCTGACCGCCTGGTTGTGGATCTTCGTCAGGCCGCCGGCGACGATCTCGCCGAAGCGGCCGAAGAGCTCGGCCGGCGACCGAGAGCCCGAGGACGCTGTCGCCGAGGAAGGCGAGGCGCTCGAAGGAGTCGACGCGGCGCTCGGTCCAGGAGGAGTGGGTCAGCGCCTGGCGGCGCAGCTCGGTCGGCAGCTCGTCGATCAGCGCCGAGAGGGCCGCGACCGCCGGCTCCCGCTTCGCCGTCACCCGCTCAAGCCGGCGCGTGCTCGACCACGAAGCCGACGGCGTCGCCGACGGTCTGGATCCGCGCCGCCTGCTCCTCGGAGACGGAGACGCCGTAGCGATCCTCCAGCTCCATCACCAGCTCGTAGAGGTCGAGCGAGTCGGCGTCGAGGTCCTCCTTGAAGCGGGTCCGCTCGTCGATCTTCTCGGCGTCGACTTCCAGCTCCTCGGCCAGGTGCTCGCGGACGAGGGTGAGGACTTCGTCGCGCGTCATTCCCCCTCTTCCTATCACGCGTCCACGCTCGGCCGCGAGCGCGCCGCGCCCGGCGCCGCCCTCGCGCAGCAGCGCCGCGGTGCGGCCGACCGCGTCGACCTCGGCGCAGCGGGCGGCGAGGCGGATCGCGTTGGCGATGCCCTCGGCGCCGGAGCTGCCGTGGCCGACCACGGCGATGCCGCGCAGGCCGAGCAGGATCGCGCCGCCGGTGGCGTCCGGGTGCAGCTCGCGGCGCAGACCGCCGAGGGCGGGGCGCAGCAGCAGCCCGCCGAGCAGCGAGACCGGGTTGGAGCGAGCGGCGTCGCCGACCGCGCCGGCGACCGTCCGCGCGGTTCCCTCCATCAGCTTCAGGGCGACGTTGCCGGTGAAGCCGTCGGTGACGACGACGTCGGCCGCTCCGGCCGGCAGGTCGCGGCCCTCGACGTTGCCGGCGAAGCTCGATGCCGGCGGCGCCGGAGAGCACCCGGTGGGCCTCGACAACCTCCTCGCGACCCTTGCCGGCCTCCTCGCCGACCGTCAGCAGGCCGACGCTCGGGTCCTCGACCTCGAGCACGGCGGCGCTGAAGGCGGCGCCGAGGAAGGCGAACTGGACCAGGTGCTGGGCGCGGACCTCGACGTTGGCGCCGACGTCGAGGAAGAGGACCGGCTTGCCGGGGACCGGCAGCCGCACCGCCAGCGCCGGGCGCTGCACTCCCTGGAGCCGGCGCAGGCCGAAGGTCGCGGCCGCCATCGTCGGCGCCGGTCGAGCCGGCGCTGACCATCGCGTCGGCGGCGTCCTCGGCGACGTCGCGGGCGGCGCGCACGACCGAGGCCTCCCGCTTGGCGCGCACCGCCGGCACCGGGTCCTCGTCGTTGCCGATCCACTCGCCGGTCGGCACCACCTCGATTCCGTCGACCCCGTCGAGGTCGAGGCCGCTGCCGGGACCGAAGACACGGACGCAAATGCCGCCTTCGGCGGCGCGCCGGGCGCCCTCGGCGAGCACCTCGAAGCCCTGCTCGGCCCCGTACCCGTCGAGGGCCACGGTGACGCCGCCGCGCCTAGGCGCCACGGCTACTCGGAGTCGGAGGAGGCCGCCGGCGTCTCGGCGACTTTGTGCGAGATGACCTCACGCCCCGCGTAGGTCCCGCAGGTCGGGCAGACCCGGTGCGGCAGCCGCGGGCTGTGGCAGCGCGGGCAGCTGTTCAACCGCGCCTTGCCGGCCTTGTGGTTCGCTCGCCGCTTGTCGCGCCTGGCGCTGGAGGTTCTCTTCTTCGGGACGGCCATGGGACGCGGAATGGTAGCGGGCGGTCGTCCGAGGAAGGGATGAGGGAGTCGGGTGCCCCTCCTGCTTGCTGGGATTTTCGCCGCTAACGACGCGGCTCTCGCCGAGAGCGCCGCTGCGAAAATCAGGACGCCGCTGCGCTGGAGGGGCACCCGACTCCCTCAGTACGTAGCTCGAACTACGGCCAGGTCGTCTTGCTGCCAGGCAACCTCTCCGCCGGACCAGTCCACGAGGTCGTTGAGCTGGTTTGGCTCGAAGACGTCGCCGATCACCAGGGAGCGGGACTGGCCTTTTACCTGGCGGCAGAGGTTCTGCCGCTGCTCGTCGTCCAGCTCGTTGACGGAGAGGACGGAGATGACGAGGTCCCAGGGGCCGTCTGGCAGCGGGTCCTCCATCCGGGCGAGCTGGACGTCGTCGTAGGTCTGGCGGGCGCGGAAGACCATGTCGGGGCTGGCGTCGAGCCCGATCACCCAGGCCTCGGGGTGGGCCTCGATCAGCCGCCGGGTCGTCTCGCCCGTGCCCATCCCCAGCTCCAGCACGCGCTCGGGCGGAAACGGGATCGCCGCCACGGCCTGCTCCTGGAGGTCGTCGTAGCCGGGGACCTCGGCGCGGATCCGCTCCAGGTAGGCGTCTGGTTTCCAGTCGAATTGACCCATTTCGTAATCTCGTCGGGAGGAGCCATCGTAAGCCTGCACGACGCGGAGGTCCGCCCATGTCCCAAGCGCGCACGACCACGATCGACCTGGCGCGCCTCTCGCTTTCCCACGGCGAGGGCAAGCGCCTGGAGCTGCCGGTCGAGCTTCAGCCCTTCGAGCTGGGCGGCCAGACCTACGTCGCCGATCCGTCCCGTCCCACTGGGCGGCTGGAGGTTTCCCGCCCCAGCGGCGGCTACGCCTTTCGCCTCAGCCTCCCGGTACACCTCGTGGGACCGTGCATGCGCTGTCTCGAGCCCGGCGCGCTCGACCTCGAGGTCGAGGCGCGCGAGGTCGACCAGGCGGCGACCGAGGACGAGGAGCTGCGCAGCCCCTACGTGCTCGACAACGAGCTCGACATCGGGCGCTGGGCCCACGACGCGGCGATGCTCGCCCTCCCCTCCCGCTTCCTCTGCCGCCCCGACTGCGCCGGCCTCTGCCCCGTCTGCGGCGAGTCGCTGAACGACACCGACCCCGCCGACCACGAACACGCCCAGGCCCCCGACCCCCGCTGGTCCCCCCTCAAAGACCTCAAGCTCGAATAACCGAGCGGGACCAGCCGCAACGACCACGCGGGCGGGGACCAGCACCCCCTCCGAACGGCTTGTACTTCTCGGTCGCAGGCGTAAGAGGCGGCAGCCACACCACTCTCCACCCGAGCAAGTTGAGTGAGGAGGGGGTGCTGGTCCCCGCCCCTCTCTCGCAGCTAAGGCTGCTGATCCAGCTCGGCGGCCGGTTCTTCCTCGCGCCCGGCGAGCCGGTCGCGGCCGCGCTGGACCGCCGCGAGAAACTTCTGCAGGTTGACTTCGAGCGTGTTGAGGATCTCGTCGGCGTAGTCCTCGGCGCCGAGGCGGATTTCGCGCTCGCGGGTGCGGGCGTCCTCGACGATCTCGTCGGCGGCGCGCTCGGCCTGCTTGGTGACCTCCTCGTCGGAGATCAGGCGGGCCTGCTGCTCGCGGGCCTCGCGGACGATCCGCTCGGCCTCGCGTTTGGCCTCGGCCAGCATCTCCTGGCGCTCCTTGACGATCCACCGGGCCTGCTTGATCTCCTCGGGAATCGTCGCCCGCATCTGGTCGAGGAGGTCGTATATCTCCTCACGGTCCACGCGCACCTGGTCCGTCAGCGGGACGGGTCGGGCGTTGTGGACGACGTCGTCCAGCTTGTCTATGAGAACGAGAACGTCCATTTGCAGGTCGTAAGCCTACGTGTATGCGGGGTCTTTGGTGAAGATGCCGTTATCCGGGGCTTTTTTTGCAAGCCGGCCCCCAAGAAAGACGAGACCGGTCGCGGAAGCCTACCTGTCGTCCAGGCGTTCGGCGAGCGCGGCGGCAACGGCGGGCGGAACGAGGTCGGAGACGTCGCCGCCGAAAGTCGCCATCTCCTTCACCCCGGTCGAGGAGAGGAAGCTGTAGTGGGGCGAGGCGATCACGTAGATGCTCTCGATGCTGGGGTCGAGCTTGCGGTTGAGTTGCGCCATCTCGAACTCGTACTCGAAGTCGGAGATCGCCCGCATCCCCTTGACGATTGCCTTGGCGCCGTTGTCGCGGGCGAACTCGACCAGCAGGGCAGCGAAGATCTCGACCTCGACGTTGGGCAGATCGACGGTCGCTTCTCGGATGAATGCCTGGCGCTCGGCGGCGGTGAAGAGCGTCTTGTCCTTGCGAACCGGGTTGTTGACGACGCCGACCACGACTCGCTCGAAGACGCGCGCGGTGCGAGTGATGATGTCGAGGTGGCCGTTGGTGACCGGGTCATAGCTACCCGGGCAGACGACGGTGCCGTTGCGCTCCTTCACCGCGCTGCCTCACCGTAGATCGAGACGTCGGCAGCCCCGTAGCGGCGCTGGCGCAGCCGCTCCAGAGAGTCGACCCGCAGCGGCCTACCGGCGCCGCTCTCGACGATCGCCCGGCCACCGACGGCAAGCAATCGCGGCAGATGGGTATTGAGATCCTGCGCCACGCGGTCGGCGAGTCTATAGGGGGCATCGACGAAGACGAGGTCGTAGCGGGCCGCCTCCGGGGCCGCGGCCAGCCAGCGCCCGACGTCGGAGCGGACCAGCTCGGCGCGAGCGCCGAGGCCGAGCCGCTCGACGTTGCCGAGCGCCGGCCGGGTGTCGCGGTCGACCAGCAGGGCCCGCTCGGCGCCGCGCGAGAGCGCCTCGATCGCCAGCGCACCGGTGCCGCAGTAGAGGTCGAGCACGGTGGCGCCGGCGACGCGCTCGCCGAGCGCCGAGAAGATCGCCTCGCGGACCCGGTCAGCGCTCGGGCGCACCTTCCAGCCGCGGGGCGCCACCAACCGCCGCCCGCCGAGGTCTCCGCCGATAACCCTCACAGCGGAATGGGATCGGCGATTCCGGTGCCGAAGCGGCGGCGGGCGGCGTCGAGCAGCGGGCCAAGGGCGGGATCGTCGAGCGAGCCGTGGCGCCGCAGCAGCGTCAGCACCTCCTCGCGGGCGGCGAGGAGCGTCGGGGTGTCGTCGGGCAGGTCGGCGACGGCGAAGCGCGGCAAGCCGCTCTGGCGGGTGCCGAGGATCTCGCCCTCACCGCGCAGGCTGAGGTCGACCTCGGCGAGCTTGAAACCATCGCGCTCCTTGACCACCGCATCGAGCCGGCGCCGCGCCATGCCGCCCATCTGCTCGACGAACAACAGGCACTGCGAAGGGTGCTCGCCGCGGCCGACCCGGCCGCGCAGCTGGTGCAATTGGGAGACGCCGAAGCGCTCGGCCCCCTCGATCACCATCACGGTCGCGTTCGGCACGTCGATCCCGACCTCGATCACGGTCGTCGCGACCAGCACGTCGGTCTCCCCCGCCGCGAAGGCCTCCATCGCCGCCGCCTTCGCGGCCGAGTGCATCTGGCCGTGCAGGACGCCGAGCCGGAAGTCCGCCAACTCTCCGGCTCGCAACCGCTCGGCCTCCACCTCGGCCGCTTTGCCGGGGAGTTTGTCCGACTCCTCGACCAGCGGGCAGACGACGAAGGCCTGGCGCCCCTCGCGCAGACGCGCCCGCAGGAACTCATAGGCCTCGGCCCGGCGGCCCTCGCCGACCAGCCTGGTCGCGACCGGCATCCGTCCCGCCGGCAGCTCGTGCAGCGCGGTCGTGTCGAGGTCGCCGTAGGCGGTCAGCGAGAGCGTGCGCGGGATCGGCGTCGCGGTCATGTGGAGGACGTGCGGCGCCATCCCCTCCACCCCCTTGGAGTCGAGCGCGCGGCGCTGCGCGACCCCGAAGCGGTGCTGCTCGTCGACGACGCACAACCCGAGGCGGGCGAAGCGCACATCGGGCTCGATCAGCGCGTGGGTACCCAAGATGAGTCCCAGCTCGCCGGAGGCGAGCTGGTTCAGGGCCTGGCGGCGGATCGAGGCTGGCGTCGCCCCGGTCAGGAGCGCGAACGGGGTCGCCTCGGCGGCGAGCAGGCGGCCGAGGGTGATCGCGTGCTGTTCGGCCAGCGTCTCGGTCGGTGCCATCAGCACCGCCTGGAAGCCGGCTTCGAGCGCCCGCAGCATCGCGTAGACGGCGACCACCGTCTTGCCCGAGCCGACCTCCCCCATCAGCAACCGCTGCATCGGCGCGCCGGAGTCGAGGTCAGACTCGATCTCGTCGAGGGCCGCAAGCTGGTCTCCCGTCAGCTCAAACGGCAGCGACTCCAGCCAGCGCGCGACCGAGATCCCCGGGCCTTCCGAATCGCGGTGCCGGCCGCGCGATGCGGTGGCTCCGCTTGCGCGTCGCCAGCAGCCCCTGATGCAGGAACAGCTCTTCGAACGCGACGCGTCGCAGCGCCTCCTCCGCGTCCTCTGGAGTCTCCGGGAAGTGGGCCATGCGAATCGCGTCGCCGACCCCAGCCAGCTTGCGTCGCACCCGCAGCTCCGCCGGCAGCCCCTCGACGGCGTTCGGCGCCCACCGGCACGCCTGCTCGGCCCAGTCCCTAATCCGTTGCGCCTTCAGCACCTCGGTTGCCGGGTGGACGGGCTGGAGTGCTCCGGGCCGCGGGTCCTGTCGCGGGGGAGGGTCCTGTCGCGGGGGAGGGTCCTGCGGGCGGGCAGGTTTGTCCGTTCTCGGACCCTCCCCCGCGCCACCCCCGGCAGGGAGGATCTCGTACTCGCTCACCACCAGGCCGCGGTTGGTGCGCTTGCCGGTGAGGAGGAGGCGGGCGCCAGGGATCAATTTCTCCGCGATCCACGGTTGGTTGAACCAGGTGGCGCGGGTGGTGTCGCTGTCATCTCCGACCTTGACGCTGGTGATGGACAGGCCGCGTTTGCGGAACGGGCGGGGTTTGTTGCCCAGGACTTCGACTGCGACGGTTCCCTGCTGTCCGACTGCCAGCGCGGCGAGCGGCTGGATCGTGCGGTCGCGGTGGCGGTGGGGGAAGCGAAAGAGGATGTCGCCGACGGTTTGGATGCCAGCTTCGGCCGCCGCCTCGGCAAGCCTCGGGCCGACGCCCTCCAGCGCCTCGAGGGAGGCGTCGAGAACGCTGGGCCGAGGCGAGTGGATGGGGGCGTCGAGCAGTGCGGCGCGATCGAGCTCGCGGGCGCCGCCGAAGCAACGCGTCGGACGATCCCCAGCCGGCGTCGGCACTACTGGGCCGCGAGCAGCCACCACCAGCTCGGCTGGCCTCCCTCGTGTGTCTCGACCTCGACCCCGTCGGGGACGTGGGTATCGATCTCCGAGAGTGCGATTGGCGCCCCCTCGCCGGCGATCACGGTGACGATCTCGGCGCCCTCGGCGAGGTGCTGGATCGTCGCCTGCAGGGTCGAGCCGGAGCCGCCCCAGGCGACGATCTCGGCGCCGGCGAAGCCGACCGCGTCGCCCTGCTTGAAGCGGCCCTGCGCGTCGTCGCGGGCGGCCGGGGCGACGCCGCCGGTGGCGACGCCCGCCAACGCTCCCTCCAGGCGCTCGGCGTTCTCCCCAACGGTGGCGTCCTGGTCGAGCTCGACCAAGGCCAGCAGGCTGGCCTGCTGGGAGAGCGCCGGCACCACGCGCGCCGGCTTCTCGGAGAGCTCGCAGGCACGCTCGGCCGCCATCACTACGTTGGAGGAGCTGGGCAGGACGAGCACTTCCTCGGCGCCAACGCCGTGGATCCCGGCGAGCAGCTCGTAGGTCGAAGGGTTGAGCGTCTCGCCTCCGGGGACGACGTGGGCACCGAGCTCGGCGAACAGCCGTTCCAGCCCTTCGCCGGCGGCTACGGCGATCGCCCCGGTGCGGCCGGCGCTCGCTCCCAGCCGGGCGTCCCGCTCGGCCATCTGCTCGCGCATGTCGGCGACGTCGAGGTTGGTCACCTCGCCGGCGCCCTCGAACAGCGCCACCGCGTCCTCCGGGGAGTCGGTGTGGACGTGCACCTTGAGCGTCGCCTCGTCACCGACGACGAGAACCGAGTCGCCGAGCCCCTCCAGCCGCGGCAGGAAATCTCGCGAGCGCAGGCCGCTGCCGGAGACGATGAAGTTGGTGCAGTAGCGGAAGCGGCTGTCCTCGTGGTGGGGCAGGCTCAATCGCGGCGCCCTGTGGTGGGGCACCTCCGGCAGCTCGGCGTCGTCCCCGCGCAGCCCCGCCACCACCCCGGCGAGGATCAGCACCAGGCCGTGGCCGCCGGCGTCGACGACGCCGGACTCGCGCAGCACGTCGAGCTGCTCGGGGGTGCGGGCGACCGCCCGCTCACCGTCGGCGATCGCCTTCTCCAGGACTTCGGCGAGGATCGCGTCCTGCTGTTCGTCGCTGACCTCGCGTCCGAGCCGCTGGCGGTCGGCGTCGAGGTGGGCCAACTGGCGGGTCAGCGAGTGGGCCATCTCGCGGAAGACGGTCAGCATCGTCCCCTCGGCGGGCTCGCGCACCGAGTCGTAGGCGGCGTCGGCGGCGCGGGCGAAGGCGGCGGCGACCAGCACCGGGTCGACGAGCTCGCCGGGGCGGCTGGCCAGCTCCTCGGCGGCGCCGCGGACGATCTGGCTGAGGATCACGCCGGAGTTGCCGCGGGCGCCCATCAGCGCCGCCCGCGCCAGCGCCTGCACCAGCCGGGTCCGCCCCACCTCGTCGACCTCCTGCCCGTCGAGGCGGTCGAGCTCCTCCATCACCGCGCGCATCGTCATCGCCATGTTGTCGCCGGTGTCGCCGTCGGCCACCGGGAAGACGTTGAGGTCGTTGACCTCCTGGCGTCGGGCCTCCAGGGAGGCGTATGCAGAGCTGATTACCCGCCGGAAGCGGGCGATCGAAGGATCGGGCATCTAGCAGGGCAATCTAGCCACCCACAGCGGACAGCGGGCCGGGAACCGCGGGTTGCTAGCGTGGCGCGCTCGATGCGACGCTTCGCCACCTGGACCACCGGCCACCGCAAGACCGTGATCATCGCCTGGATCGTGGCGCTGATCGGGATCGGGATGATCGCCGGCTCGGTCGGCTCCGACTTCACCGAAGAATTCAAGCTGCCCTCCTCCGACTCCCAGGAAGCGTTTGAGCTGCTCGAAGACAGGTTCCCGCAGCAGTCCGGGGTCACCGCGGAAATCGTCTACAAGGCGCCGGCGGGCGCCGACTCGACGGCGGTGAGGAAGAAGATGGAAGGCGTCTTCGCCGCCGCGGCCAAGCTGCCCCACGTCAGCGAAGTCGCCAGCCCCTACGCGTCCGGTGGCGCCGCCGCGATCAGCGAGGACGGCGAAATCGCCTACGCGACCGTCCAGTACGACACCACCACCGACAAGCTCGAAAAGGACGACATCAAGAAGCTGGTCTCGCTCGGACAGGCGGCGTCCGGCGACGGCCTCCAGGTCGAGGTGGGCGGGGCGCCGGTCGAGGAAGTCCGCTCCGAAGAAGAAGGCGACTCCTCGTTCGCGATCGGCCTGCTCGCCGCGGTGGTGATCCTGCTGCTGACCTTCGGCTCGGTCGTCGCGATGGGGCTGCCGCTGCTCACCGCCCTGTTCGCGCTCGGCGTCGGCCTCAGCTTGGTCACGCTCGGCACCCACGTCTTCGACACGGCGGAGTTCGCGCCGCAGCTGGCGGCGATGATCGGGCTCGGGGTCGGCATCGACTACGCGCTGTTCATCCTCACCCGCTTCCGCAACGGGCTCGACGACGGGCTCGAGCCGCGCCTGGCCGCGATCGCGGCGGTCGACACCGCCGGCCGCGCCGTCCTCTTCGCCGGCGTCACGGTGATCATCTCGCTGATGGGGATGCTGCTGCTCGGCATCAGCTTCCTCTACGGGGTGGCGATGGCGGCGGCGATGGCGGTGCTGTTCACGATGATCGCGGCGCTGACGCTGTTGCCGGCGCTGCTGGTGATCGCCGGGCGCCGGGTCGACCGGCTGCGCATCCCCGGGCTGGGTAGGCGCGAGCCCTCGACCGCCGAAGACACCCGCTGGTTCCGCTGGAGCCGGGAGATCCAGCGGCGACCCGTCCTCTCCGCGGTGCTCTCGGGGGCGCTGCTGCTGGCGCTCTGCATCCCGACCCTCTCGCTGCGGCTCGGCTCCAACGACGCCGGCACCGACCCGGCGGGCTCATCGACGCGCGAAGCCTACGACCTGCTCGCCGAAGGCTTCGGGCCCGGCTTCAACGGGCCCTTCGCGATGGTGGCGGCGCTGCCGAGCAAGGGTGACGACGAGGCGCTGGTCCTCATGCACCGGGCCCTCCAGGGCGAACAGGGAGTGGCGAAGGTCACCTCGATCACGCTCAACCCGGCCAAGAACACCGGCGTCTTCCAGCTCTACCCGACGACCTCGCCGCAGAGCGCGAAGACGACGGCGCTGCTCGACCACATTCGCAACGACGTGCTGCCCCCGATCGAGCAGCAGACCGGCGCCCAGCTCCACGTGGGCGGCATCACCGCGATCTTCGAGGACTTCGGCGACGCGATCTCCGAAAAGCTGCCGCTGTTCATCGGCGTCGTCGTGCTGCTCTCGGCGCTGTTGCTGATGATCGTCTTCCGCTCGCTGCTGGTGCCGCTGAAGGCGATGGTGATGAACCTGCTCAGCATCGGCGCCGCCTTCGGCTTGATCGTCGCCGTCTTCCAGTGGGGTTGGGGGGCGAGCCTGATCGGCGTCGACGGCACCGGCCCGATCATCTCCTTCTTCCCCGTCTTCCTCTTCTCGATCGTCTTCGGGCTCTCGATGGACTACGAGGTGTTCCTGATGTCGCGCATCCACGAGGAGTGGGAGCACAAGAAGGACGCCAGCCTCGCCGTCACCCGCGGCCTCGCCCTGACCGGCCGCGTGATCACCGCGGCGGCGGCGATCATGGTCACCGTCTTCGCCTCGTTCATGATCGGCGACGACCGGATCATCAAACTCTTCGGCCTCGGCCTCGCCTCGGCGGTCTTCATCGACGCCGTGATCATCCGCTCGGTCCTCGTCCCCGCGGTGATGCAGCTCTTCGGTCGCCGCGCCTGGTACTTCCCCGAGCGGCTCAGCCGCGTCCTCCCGAAGCTCCACGTCGAGCCGGCGGAGGGCGATCCCGCCCCGACCGGCGAGCACCCGGTCGTCGCGCCGGCCGACTGAACGAGCCGGCACAGGAGAGGGGTGCCGATGTCCCTCGCGGGAATTGAGTCGCACGCGCTTCGCGCTTAGCTCCGATGTCCAAAGCAGCTCTCCGCCCGCAAGGCCGACCGGACGCTCTCGTCTCTTTGAAGCTTCCGATCCTCAAGCCGTCTCGGTGCCGCGTATTCGGTCGGGGAGGGAGCCGGTCGCCCCGCGGGCGAATGTGGCCGAAGGCCGCGAAATGCAATCTCAAATTTGCGCGCCATAGGCGCGCACCATCATCCGGAGCTGCGCGCGCAGCGCGCGCGACTCAATTCGCCCGCAGGGTGACCGGCTCCCTCCTCCGGGCGCTGCGTCGTTCAGGCGGCCTTGACGACCTTGTTGGCCTTAAGGCACCGCGTGCAGACGTAGGCCCGCAGGGGGCGGCCGTTCTCCTGGATCCGCACCTTCTGCAGGTTCGGCTCGAAGCGCCGCTTGGTCGCGACCATCGAGTGGCTGCGGGATTGGCCGAAGGCCGGTCCCTTGCCGCAGCTGTGGCATACCTTGGCCATGAGGATCGTGGATAGTAACCTGATCGCCAGTTAGCTAAGTGGACTAATGCTGCAAATTATTGCAGTGGTCGATTGGAAAAAGGGGGCGAGCGATGAGCCTTGAGGACTTGGACCAGGTGAACATGCACGAGGCGAAGACCCATCTCTCGAAGCTGGTCGAGCGCGTCGAAGGGGGCGAGGAGATCGTGATCAGCCGCGCCGGCAAGCCCGCCGCGAAGCTCGTCCCAATGCCTCAGCAGAAGACCGGCAAACGCAAGCTCGGGGGCTGGGAGGGAAAGTTTTGGATGGTCTCCGAGAAAGAGATGGAAGAGGTCGACCGCGAAATCGCGGAAGAATTCTACGGCCCTCCAGAGGAGTGGCCCCACGATCAGGAGCGCCCTTCCGATTGAGGCTGCTGCTCGACACGAATGCGCTGATCTGGACGCTTGCGGACCCGGGACGTCTATGCGCGCACGCGGCCGGCGCCATCCGGGACGAATCGAACGAGGTCTTCGTGAGCGTGGTGAGCGCCTGGGAGATCGGCATCAAGCGAGCAAAGGGCAAGCTCGAGCTTCCCCCGGATCTCGAGCCGATGATCGCCGAGAAGAAGTTCGACCCTCTTCCGGTGACCCTGCGCCACGCCCTCGCGGTCGAATCCCTTCCCCTCCGCCATCGGGATCCGTTCGACCGGATGCTGATCGCACAGGCGCAGCTCGAGGGGATGACGCTGGTCACCTCCGACCGCGAGATCCGGGACTACCCCGTCGCGGTGCTGCCGGCTGCCTAACCGAGCGAGCGCTTCAGCAGGGCCATGCGGGCGACGGTGAGGGCGGCGTTGCGGCCCTGGTCGCGCTTGCCGCCGCCGGCCCGGGCCAGCGCCTGCTCCATGTTGTCGCAGGTGATCACGCCGAAGGCGCAGGGGACGCCGGTCTCCAGCTGGACGTCCTGGATGCCGCGCGCCGCCTCGGCGCAGACGAAGTCGTAGTGGTCGGTCTCGCCGCGGATCACGACGCCGAGGCAGGCGACGCCGGCGAAGTCGCCGGACCGGGCGAGCAGTTTCGCCACGAAGGGAAGCTCGTAGGCGCCCGGAATCGAGACGTCGAGCAGGTTCTCGACCGGGACGCCGGCCAGCGCAAAGCCCTCGCGGGCCCCGGCCAGGAGACGCTGGGCGAGATCCTCGTAGAAGCGCCCGACGCAGACCGCGAAGCGCAGGGGTGTCAGCTTGCCCCGCTCCTCCGCCGTGAATTCCTCGAGGAAGGCCCCCGCCTCAGCCATCGGCGGCCTTCTCGTCGCGCTCCTCCTCGTCGTGGATCATCTCCTCGTCGAACGCCAGGCCCTGGTGGTGCAGCGAGTGGCCCATCTTGTCGCGCTTGGCCCGCAGGTAGTCCTCGTTATGGGTGTTGGGCGCCGCTTCGATCGGCACCTGCTCGGTAACCGAGAGGCCGTAGCCCTCGAGGCCGACGATCTTTTTCGGGTTGTTGGTGAGGATGCGGATGCTGGTCAGGCCGAGATCGCCGAGGATCTGGGCGCCGATCCCGTAGTCGCGCAGGTCCGCTGGCAGGCCGAGTTTGAGATTGGCCTCGACCGTGTCGGCCCCCTCCTCCTGCAGTTTGTAGGCCCTGAGCTTGTTCAGCAGGCCGATCCCGCGGCCCTCCTGGGAGAGGTAGAGCAGGACGCCCTGGCCCTCCTCCTCGATCATCGACAGCGCCGCCGCCAGCTGATCGCCGCAGTCGCAGCGCATGCTGTGGAAGACGTCGCCGGTGAGGCACTCGCTGTGGACGCGGACCAGCACGTCCTCGGCGCCGTCGATCTCACCCTTGACCATCGCCACGTGGTGCTTGTCGTCGACCAGCGAGCGGTAGCCGACCGCGGTGAAGTCGCCGAAGGAGGTCGGCAGCGCCGTGGCGACCACCCGCTCGACCAGCTTCTCGGTGCGCCGCCGGTAGGCGATCAGGTCGGCGACCGTGACCATCTTCAGGCTGTGGCGCTCGCAGTAGGGGACCAGGTCGGAGACGCGGGCCATGGTGCCGTCGTCGTTCATGATCTCGCAGATCACGCCGGCCGGGGTGAGGCCGGCGAGACGGGCGAGATCGACCGAGGCCTCGGTCTGCCCGGCCCGCTCGAGCACGCCGCCGTCCTTTGCCTTGAGCGGGAAGACGTGGCCCGGCTGGACGAGGTCGTGCGGCGCCGAGCGGGGGTCGATCGCGACCTGGATCGTGTGGGCGCGGTCATGGGCGGAGATGCCGGTGGTGACGCCGTGCCGCGCCTCGACCGCGACCGTGAAGGCGGTCTGCAGCGGCGCTTCGTTCTTCGCCGCCATCAGGTTCAGTCCGAGCGCCTCGCAACGTTCGGAGGTCAGCGAGAGGCAGATCAGGCCACGGCCCTCTTTCGCCATGAAGTTGATCGCCTCCGGCGTCGCGAACTGCGCCGCCATCGTCAGATCGCCCTCGTTCTCGCGCGTCTCGTCATCGCAGACGACGACCATGCGGCCGCGGCGGATCTCCTCGATCGCCTCCTCGATCGTCGCGAACGGGCTCGCCGTTCCGGGCTCGACGCCGTCCTTGTCCTGCGCTTCCGTCATATGGCTCACGCTCGCTCCTTTCCAGCGAATGGTGCCAGCAACCGCTCCACGTACTTCGCCACGATGTCGCACTCGACGTTCAGCCGGTCGCCGACGGCGACGCCGCCCAGGTTGGTGCGCTCCAGGGTCTCCGGGATCAGCGACACCTCCACCCAATCGGCATCGAGCGCCGCGATCGTGAGGCTGACACCGCTGAGCCCGATCGAACCCTTGTCGACTGCGTAGCGGATCAACTCGGGACCAAGTGCGACTCGCACGCGCCGAGCAAAACCGTCCTCATCGACCGACAGAACCTCGCCGACCCCGTCGACGTGTCCCTGGACGATGTGGCCGCCGAGCCGATCGGAGGCCTGCACCGCCAGCTCCAGGTTCACGCGGCTGCCGCTATCGAGCGTGCCCAGCGCCGTTACCTCGAGCGTCTGGTTCATCGCCTCGGTCTCAAAGCCGTCCTCATCAACCGTGGTGGCGGTCAGGCAGACACCGTTCACGGCGATCGAGTCGCCCAAATCGATCCGGGGACCGAGCTCCGTCGCGATCCGCAGGCGCGCACCCTCCGCTCCGCTGTCGAGTACCGCCACCTCACCTACATCCTGGATCAGCCCCGTGAACACGTCACCACTCCTTGTACCGGGCCGTGATCAGCGTGTCCTCGCCGACCTGCTCGGTCGAGGACGCGAGGGCGCTCAGGCGGGCGGGTCCTGTCGTCGCGGCGTCCCCTCCCCCGAGCAAGACGGGGGCGATGAAGGTGCGGGACTCGTCGAGCTGGTCGGCAGCAGCGAAAGCAGCCGCCAGGGTCCGGCCGCCCTCTAGAAAGAGGCTGGTGATCCGGCGGCGGCCGAGGTCCGCGAGAGCCGAGGCGATTCGGTCGGGGGAGGTGACTCCACTCGCGACCACGATCTCGGCACCTGCGTCGCGCAGGGCAGTCACGCGACCGGAGTCCGCGTCGGGCGCGCTGACGACAAGGACGGAGGACCGATCGAGCGTCGCGAGAAGCTGCGAGTCGAGCGGGAGACGGGCCTGGGAGTCGAAGACAACGCGGACGGGTTGGCGGGCGTCCGGAGTGCGGGCGGTCAGCAACGGATCGTCGGCCAAGACCGTGCCGATGCCGACCGCGATCGCGTCGGATTCGGCGCGCCAGCGGTGGACGAGGGTGCGGCTGGCCTCGCCGGAGATCCAGGGGGAGTCGCCAGGGCTCGTGGCGGTGCGGCCGTCGAGGGACATCGCCAGCTTCAGAGTGACGAGGGGCAGGCCGGTGCGGGAGTGCTTGCGGAAGGGCTGGTTGAGCAGGCGGGCGGCGGCGGCCTCCGCACCGGCGGCGAAGGCGACCTCGACGCCACTGTCGCGGAGGATGCCGGGACCGCGGCCGGCGGCCTTCTCGCTCGGGTCCTCGGAGGCGATCGCGACGCGGGCGATGCCGGCCTCGAGGATCGCGTCCACGCAGGGCGGCTGGCGCCCCTGATGCGCGCAGGGCTCCAGGGTCACGTACATCGTCGCCCCGGCCGGGTCCTCGTCGCGGCGGCGGCAATCCGCCAGCGCCGCCCGCTCGGCGTGCAACCCGCCGAGCTCGGCGTGAAATCCCTCGCCGATCACCTCACCGTTGCGCACGATCACGGCGCCGACGAGTGGGTTCGGGCTGACCCGCCCCCGCCCGCCCTCAGCCAACTCCAGCGCCCGCCGCAGGTGAGCTTGGTCCGTGGCTGTGAGCTGGGAGTTCATTCCACTGATTGACTGGTCAGTCAACCAGTTTAGCTGGGAAGGAAGGGGGATCTGCAGCGGATTCTCGCGCGGGTGGCGTCGTGGCGGGGGCCCCCGCGGCGCGCAGGCGCGTCAGCGCCGAGCACCGTGGGGGATGCCGCGACGACAGGACCCGCGCGCCACCACCGCGAATACCCTGTTCGATCCCCATGAAGCTGATCGTCCAAATTCCCTGCTTGAACGAGGAGGACACCCTCGCCGCGACGATCGCGGACCTCCCTCGTCAAGTCGACGGCTTCGACTCGGTCGAGCTGTTGGTGATCGACGACGGCTCGACCGACGCGACGGTCGAGGTCGCGCGCGAGCATGGAGTCGAGCACATCGTCCGCCTGACCAACAACAAGGGCCTGGCCGCGGGCTTCCAGGCCGGCCTCGACGCCTGTCTCAAGCTCGGCGCCGACGTTGTCGTCAACACCGACGCCGACAACCAGTACCGCGGCGCCGACGTCGCCAAGCTGGTCGCGCCGATCCTCGCCGGCGAGGCCGACATGGTCGTCGGCGACCGCCGGGTCGGCCAGATCGAGCACTTCTCCGGCGCCAAGAAAGGGCTGCAGCGGCTGGGTAGCTGGGTGGTGCGGCGACTCTCGGGCACCGAGATCACCGACACCACCTCCGGCTTCCGCGCCTACAACCGCGAGGCGGCGCTGCAGCTCCTGGTCGTCGACAACTTCACCTACACGCTGGAGAGCCTGATCCAGGCCGGCAAGATGCTGATCGCGGTCGACGAGGTCGAGATCGGCACCAACCCGCAGACGCGCGAGTCGCGGCTGTTCGCCTCGACCGGCGCCTACGTGCGCCGCAACGGGCCGGCGATCCTGCGGATCTACGCCCGCTACGAGCCGCTGCGCGCCTTCGCCACCGCCGGCCTCCTCGTCCTCGTGCTGGCCCTGGCGGCCTGGCTGCCGTTCCTGGTCGACTGGATCTTCAACGGCGACAGCAGCGGCCATGTGCAGTCGCTGATCCTCGGCGCCGTGCTGTTCATCGCCGCCGTCCAGCTCTTCGCGCTCGGGGTGATCGGCGACCTGCTGGCCGGCCAGAGGGTGATGACCCAGCGCGTCTTCGAGCGGGTGCGGCGGGTCGAGCTCGCGCTCGGGGTCGAGCCGTCGCATTACGAGCCCGGTGTAGAGCCGCCGGAGCCGGCCGCCGCAGAGCCCCCGGCGACCGAGCCTCGATGAGCGACGCCGCGGAGAACGGCACCGCCCCCGGCGGCGGCGTCGCCAGCTCGGCCGACTACGGCAAGACCGCGAGCTTCCTCGCCGTTGGCGTCGGCCTCACCGGCGTCATCACCTACGCCTACTTCCTGATCGCCTCCCACGTCCTCTCGAAGCCCGATTACGGGCAGATCACCGTGCTCTGGTCGGCGGTCTTCATCACCATCTCGACCCTCTACCGGCCGGTCGAACAGCTGCTCTCGCGCCACATCTCCGAACGGCAGGTGAAGCGGGAACCGATCGGCCAGCCGATGCGGGTCGCGGCGACGATCCAGATCGGTCTGGCGCTGACCTTCGCCGTCCTCGCCCTGGTCCTGCGCGGGCCGATCCAGGACGACCTGCTGGAAGGCAACAAGGCGCTTTACTGGGTCTTCTTCGGCGCCGTCCTCTTCTACGCCGCCAGCTACTTCGCCCGCGGCTTCCTCGCCGGCCAGCGCAACTTCGGCCTCTTCACCGCACTGATCCTCTCCGAGTCGGTCTTCCGCACCCTGTTCGCGGTGCTGGTCGCGGTCAGCTTGCTGGAAGGCCAGTCGGCGGTGGCGGTCGGGATCGTCGCGGCGCCGAGCCTGTCGCTGATGGTGGTGCCGCTGGCGTTCCTGCGCCGCGCGCAGAAGGAAGGCCGAAGCACGCCCGGCATGCCCGGACGCGAAGCGGAGGACATGCCGGAGGAGAAATCCTCATCCGACTCCGATCGCAATCTGACTCCTTCGGAGGCGGATGAGGATTTCTCCCTTAGGAGGGGCGGCGGCTTCGCCGCCGCCGTGATGGTGATCATGTTCAGCGAACAGGCCTTCCTCAACGCCGGGCCGCTGATCACCCGCGGCCTGCAGGGAGCGGCGGCGGCCGGGTTCATCTTCAACGTGCTGATGATCGCGCGGGCGCCGCTGCAGCTGTTCCAGGCGGTCTCGACCAGCATCCTCCCCCACCTGACCAGCCTCCACACCTCGACCGCACCCGACAGCGAGCGCGAGTTCCATCGCACCGTGCGGATGGTCCTGATCGGGATAGCCGCGTTCGCCGCCTTGGCCGCGCTCGCCTTCCTGATCGCCGGGCCGCAGCTGATGCAGATCGCCTTCAGCAAGAAGTTCACCTACGACCGTCCGGGGCTGTTGTTGGTGACGCTGGGGATGGGGCTCTACCTCGGCTCGGTCACGCTCAACCAGGCCTGCCTCGCCCAGGGGCAGGTGCGCCGCGCCGCCGCCCGCTGGATCGGCTGCGCCGCCTTCTTCATCGCCTGGAACTTCCTGCCGCTGGTCGGCAACGAGTTCCGCCGGGTCGAGATCGGCTTCGCGCTCACCGCCGGTGTCCTCTTCGCCCTGCTCTACCTCGTCTACCGCTTTCCGCACGAGCGGACCGAGGACGTGCCGGAGGCGGGCTCGCCCGAGGAGCTGGAGGCGCGGCTGGCGGCAATCGACGAGAACGTGTAGCCGGCGATGGGCGGACACGATGCCGAGCTGATCCTGATCGCCGGCACGCTCCTGGCCGCCGGCATCTTCGGCGCGCTGCTTGCCGACCGCGTCCGCGTGCCGGGCCTGCTGCTGTTCCTCGGGCTGGGAATGCTGGCCGGCTCGGAGGGCGTCGGCGGCATCGAGTTCAGCGACATGGAGCTGGCGCGGACGCTGGGCACGATCGCGCTGGTCCTGATCCTCTTCGAGGGCGGGCTCACCGCGGGCTGGTCGGAGATCCGGCCGGTGCTCGGCACCGCCGCCTCCCTCGCGACCGTGGGGACGGCGGTGACGGCGGTGATCGCCGGCTTCGCGGCGAAGCTGATCTTCGACCTCAGCAGCCTGGAAGGGCTGATCGTCGGCGCCGCGATCGCCGCCACCGACTCGGCGGCGATCTTCGCCGTGCTGCGCCGCTCGACCCTGGAGAAGCGGCTCGCCCGCTCGCTCGAGGGCGAGTCGGGGATGAACGACCCGGTGGCGCTGCTGCTGGTGATCGGCTTCATCGAATGGATCCAGGAGCCGGGCTTCGGCTTCGCCGACATGGCCGGCCTACTGGCGCTGAAACTGGCGGTCGGGGTCGCGATCGGCTACCTGGTCGGGCGCGCCGCCGTGACCGCGCTGAACACGACCCGGCTGCCGACCGACGGGATCTATCCGGTGGCGACGATCGCGATCGCCGCCCTCTCCTATGGCCTCGCCGAGGTCGCCCATGGCTCCGGCCTGCTCGCCACGTACTTGACCGCGCTGGCGCTGGGCTCGACCGCGATCCCCGCCCGACGCACCGTCGTCGCCTTCCACGAGGGGCTGGGATGGGTCGCCCAGATCGCCCTCTTCATCCTGCTCGGCCTGCTCGTCTTCCCCAGCCAGCTCGACGACGTGGCGCTGAAGGGGCTGGCGCTCTCGGCGGCGCTGATCCTCCTCGCCCGTCCCGTCGCCGCCTTCACCGCGACCGTGCTGGCGCCGCTGAACCTCCGCGAGCGGCTGATGCTGGGCTGGGCCGGGCTGCGCGGGGCGACGCCGATCTGGCTCGCCACCTTTCCGGTCGTCGCCGGGATCGGGGCCGGCCAGGAGCTGTTCGCGATCGTCTTCTTCGTCGTCGTCAGCTCGACCCTGGTCCAGGGGGCAAGCTTCGAGCCGCTGGCGAGAAGGCTCGGCCTGACCACCGACGAGCCGGCGCTGCCCCGGCGCCTGTTCGAGTCGGGGCGGATCCGCCGCATGGGCGGCGACGTGGTCGCCTACCGGCTGCCGCCCGGCGCCGCCGCCGCCGGACACCGGGTGCGGGAGCTGGAGCTGCCGCGCGAGGCGCTGGTCAACGTGATCGTCCGCGACGGGCACGCGATCCCGCCGCGCGGCTCGACCGAACTGCGCGAGGGCGACGAGCTGCACGTGCTCGTCCGCAGCGAGCTGCGCGAGGAGGTCGAGAAGCAGACCGAGACCTGGGCGAGGGGGCCGATCGGCCGGCCGCCACCGCCGGCACTGCCGCGCCGCGCCGCCTCCCAGGTCTTCTCGGTGCGCCCGGCGCGCGAGGGCGACGACCCGCTGGCGCTGGACGAGGTCGACGGGATCCCGGTGGTGGCGGTGCTGCGCAGCCGCCGCGACGGGGTCGGCGCGATGGTCGGCCCTCGCCGACGGTCGCTACGCGGTAACCGGCGAAGACGTGATCGCGGTGGGCGGTAGGCGCGCCCTGGCTGGCTGGTGCGAGCGGCGCGCCGCTCGGGCCGATGTGGACCAGGCCGAGCGCGCCTGGTGGCAGGAGGTGACGGGGGCGTTGATAGCCCGCGGGCGGCGTCGCTGATAGCTGACGTGGTTCAGCTCGCGCCGGCGGCGCTCGCGATATCGAGATAAGCCCTGGCGGGATCGGCGGAGCCAAAGACCGCGGAGCCGGCGACGAAGAGGCTGGCGCCGGCGGCGGCGACCGAGCCGGCGGTGGCGGCGTCGATGCCGCCGTCGACCTCGATCTTGGCCTCGCCGGCCAGCTCGGCGAGGCGTTCGATCTTCGGCACCGAGGGGATGAACGGTTGCCCGCCCCAACCGGGGTTGACGGTCATGCAGAGGACGATGTCGGCGTCGCCGCGCAGTTCGGAGATCGTCGTGGCCGCCGTGCCGGGGTTGAGCGCAATCCCCGCCAGGCAGCCCAGCTCCCGGACCGCGTGCAGGGTGCGGTTGGCGTGCGGGGTCGCCTCGGCGTGGAAGGTGATCGAGTCGGCACCGGCCTTGGCGAACTCCTCGACCTGGCGCTCGGGTGCCTCGATCATCAGGTGGACGTCGACCGCACCGCCGGCTGCGTGCACCTGGTCGGCAATGCCGGCCAGGACCAGCGGGCCGATCGTGATCGGGGGCACGAAGTGGCCGTCCATCACGTCGAAGTGGATCACCCGCGCGCCGGCGTCCATCACCTCCTCGACCTGGGCACCGAGCCGGGCGAAGTCGGCCGAGAGGATCGAGGGCGCAACCCGGGGGGCGGCGATCAGTTCCCGCATCCGCTCGCTCATGGGCGCAACCTAATGGACCGGGGCGACGGCGCTCAGGCCGCCCGTAGCATCGAGGAGCCACAGGACTGGCACTGCATGTCCTCGGTGTGGCTCATCCGGGCGATCGTCTGGTGCTCGCCGCAGTTGGGGCATTGCGAGACGAGTTCGAAGCGGCTGAGGCAGTTGACGCAGCGCAGGCGGCCCGGCAGCTGCGTCGGCCGCAGCCAGGGCTCGCCGCAGTTCGGGCAGGGCGCCCGCCCGAGGGTGCTCTCCCCCACCGATTCGAGGTCGCCGGACTCGCTCATCGCCTAATCATGGCGCCTGAAGCGGCCGATGAAGAATCCAGTCGTGCGATCGCGGTCCGGGCGCAGCTGCAGGCAGCGCGGTTCGATCGCCGAGGCGAGCCGCGGCGCGCGGGCACCGAGATCCTCCAGCTCGAGCGGCGGCACCTCCCCCGCCGCGGCTGCCGCGAGCAGGGCGGCGACCCGGTCCTCGTTCTCGCGACGGGAGATCGTGCAGGTCGAGTAGACGAGGACGCCCCCAGGGCGCAGCACCTTGGCGGCGCCAAGCAGCATCCGCCCCTGCAGCTCGGCGAGCCGCTCGATCGCCGCCGGCGACTTGCGCCAGCGCGCGTCGGGGCGCGAGGCGAGGGCGCCGAGGTCCGAACAGGGCGCGTCGAGCAGCACCCGGTCGAAGCCCGGTGCGATGCCGCCGCCAGTCGCGTCGGCCTCGACCACGGTGACGCTGCGCAGGCCGAGCCGCTGTGCCTGAGCGGCGACTTCGCCGGCCCGCGAGGGGTCGAGCTCGACCGCGATCGTCTCGCCGCGGTCGCCCATCCGGGCGGCGATCTGGCCGGTCTTCGTCCCCGGCCCGGCGCAGAGGTCGAGCACGTGCTCCCCCTCGTGCGGGTCGAGCACCTCGATCACGGCGGCCGAGCCGCGGCTCTGCGGCGTCAGCTCCCCCGACGCGACCAACGCCGGCACCGCGTCGCCGGTCCGCCCGGAGAGGACGATCGTCTCGGGCGGCTGCAGCGGCCAGCCCCCGGCCGCCGGGCTTGCCTCGACTCCGGCGGTCGGCGAGCCTCGCGAGGATCGCGTCGCGGTCGGCGCGCAGGACGTTGACCCGCATCGCCACCTCGGCCGGCTCGTTGCAGACCGCCAGCAGCGGGCGGGCGACCTCGGGGCCAAGCTGATCCCACCACATCCGCGCCAACCACTCCGGCGCGGAGTGGGCGACCGCGGCGGCCTCGGCGGTCGAGTCGTCGCCAAGCAGCGCCGTCATCAGCTCCTCGCGCTCGCGGGCGGCGCGGCGCAGGACCGCGTTGACCAAGCCCGGAGGCATGGGCTGCCCCGGCCGCCTTGACCAGCTCCACCGCCTGGTCGACCGCAGCGTGGTCCGGCGTCGCGTCGGCGAACAGCAGCTCGTAGAGGCCGAGCCGCAACGCCGCCAGCACCGGCGGGTCGAGCAGACGGGTCGAGCGCCCGGCCAGCCGCTCGATCGCCGCGTCGGCGGTGCCGCGCCGCTGCACGGCGCCGTAGGCGAGGCGCTGGGCCTGGGCGCGCTCGCGCCCGGCGAGACCCGAGCCCCTCGGCGCCCGCGCGGAAGGCGCGCTCGGTGAAGGCGTCCTCCTCGAAGGTCAGCGCGGAGCGTCGCGAAGGCCAGCGAGCGCGCCGGCGCGATCCTGGCGGCGCTCACGGCGACGATTCGCGCTTCGCTCTCGGCGCGATCACAACCTCGGCAGCGGGTGGCCGCGCAGGTAGGCGTCGACCGGCATCGGCTTGCCCCCCGGCGGCTGTACGACCTCGAGTCGCAGGGCACCGCGGCTGCAGCCGACCAGCAGTGCCCCCCACTCCGCTTGACGGCACCGGTCTTGACGCTGACGTCGACGGCGCGGGCGCGGCGTACCCCGAGCCGCTCGCCGTCCGCCGTCTCCAGGTAGGCGCCGACGTGCGGGGTGAGGGCACGAACCGTCGCCGCCAGCTCCGCGGCGGGCCGGGCGGGATCGAGCCGGCGCTCGGCCGAGTCGATCTTCTCGGCGTAGGTCGCCTCGCCCTCGTCCTGCTCCTCGAACTCGAGCCTTCCCTCGGCGCCGAGGTCGAGCGCCCGGACCAGCAGCTCGCCGCCGAGGCCCGCCAGGCGTCGAGGAGAGCGCCTCGAAGTCTGTCATCGGCCTCGATCGGCACCTCGGCCCGCAGCGCCACCGGCCCCGAGTCGAGCCCGGCGGTCAGCTTCATCACGCAGACCCCGGTCTGCCGGTCGCCGGCCATGATCGCGCGCTCGATCGGTGCCGCCCCGCGCCAGCGCGGCAGCAGCGAGGGGTGCACGTTCAGCATCGGCTGCGCGGAGAGCAGCGGCTCGCGGATCAGCTGGCCGAAGGCGCAGACGACCACGACCCGCGGGCTTGACGGCGCGCGATCCGCTCCCGCGCGGCGGCTTCGTTGACGTCCTCGGCCTGCAGCAGCTCGACGCCGAGCTCGCCGGCGGCGCCCGCGACCGGCGGCGGCGCCAGCTTACGACCGCGACCCTGCGGCCGGTCGGGCGGCGCCACCACTAGCGAGGGGCGGTGCGGCGGAGGCCGCCAGCCTCCGCAGGACGGTGGCGGCGAAGTCGGAGGTGCCGAGGTAGACCGTGCTCACGCGTCGGTACGCGGCTCGCGCAGCTCGCCGCCGTCAGCCGGCTCCTGCTCCTCGGGCGAGCGGGCTGTAGCTGCCCCCCTCGCGCAGGGCCCGCAGCGCACCCTTGCGCTGGTCGCGGCTGGTTCGGTCGAGGATCAGGACGCCGTCGAGGTGGTCGATCTCGTGCTGCAGCACTCGGGCCTCCAGCCCGGAGGCCTCGATCTCGATCGCCTCGCCCTCGGCGTCGCAGCCTCTGACCCGCACGTGCAGCGGCCGCTCGACGTCCATCGAGACCCGCGGCAGGCTCAGGCAGCCCTCCTCGGCGAGCGAGCAGCTCCTCCGAGGACCACTCGATCGACGGGTTGACGAGCGCGGTCGGCTCGCCGTCCGGGCCGGCCTGGAAGACCAGCAGCCGACGCAGCATCCCGAGCTGGGTCGCGGCCAGGCCGACGCCGAGCCCGTCGCGCATGATCCCGATCATCCGCTCGACCTCGGCCCGCAGCTCCGGGCCGAAGCTCTCCGACCGGCGAGGCCGCGCTCTTCAGCACCGGGTCGCCGAACTTGATGACCTGCGCCAGAGCCGCGTCGCGGCGCTCCAGCAGCTCCGCTTCCAGCTGCTTGCGCTCATCCTCGGCCGCGTCTATCGCCTGCTCGTCGCTCACGGATCGATTGTATGGATCGGCCCTGACCGCCGACTGGTCCGAGCCCGCGCCGACGCGCGGCTACTGCGGGTCGACGTCGACCCCGATCGCGACCCCGCGCAGGGAGCGGTCGCTGGCCCGCCGCTCGACCGCGGCGCGGACCGCGGCGACCGCGCCCTCGCGCTCGTCGGCCTTGATCAGGATGCGGCGACGGTGGCGGTTGCGGACGCGGAACATCGGCGCCGGGCCCAGCAGTTCGGAGCCCGCGGGCAGCGCCCCGCGCAGCTCGCCGGCGAGACCGCGTCGCGGCGGCCTCGAGCCGCGCCTCCAGCTCGGAGGCGAAGTCGATCCGCACCAGGTGCGAGAAGGGCGGGTAGCGCAGCAGCGCGCCGGCGCTCCAGCTCGCCGGCGAGGAAGCCGGCGGAGTCGTGGCGGGCGGCGTGCTCGATGCTCGGCGGCGCCCGGCGCCAGGGTCTGGACGATCACCTCGCCCCCCGCCTCGCCGCGGCCGCTGCGACCGGCGAGCTGGGCGACCATCGCGAAGGTGCGCTCCTCGGCGCGGAAGTCGGGGAAGCGCAGGGTGGCGTCGGCGTCGAGGATCGCGCTCAGCGTCACCTCGGGGAAGTCGTGGCCCTTGGCGACCATCTGGGTGCCGACCAGGACGCCGCTCGGCGCCTCGCCGAAGCGGGCGAGGATGCGGGCGTGGGCGCCGCGCTCGGCGGCGGTGTCGGAGTCGAGCCGGAAGACCGGCATCGGCGCCAGCCGCTCGCGCGAGCAGCGCCTCGATCCGCTCGGTGCCGGCGCCGGCGCGCGAGAGCGTCGTCGAGCGCGCACTCGGGGCAGGCGCGCGGCTGCGCCTCGGCGTGGGCGCAGTGGTGGCAGACGAGGCGGCCGCTGTGGCGGTGGACGATCAGCGAGACGTCGCAGTTGGGGCAGCTCCAGTGGTGCCCGCAGGAGCGGCAGGTCAGCCAGGGGGCGAAGCCGCGGCGGTTGATCATCACGATCGCCTTGGCGCCGTCGCGGCGCACCGTCCTCCAGCGCCTCCCAGGTGTCGGCGTGCAGCGGGCCCGAGCGCGGGTCGGCGCCGCGCATGTCGACCAGCTCGACCGGCGGCAGTCGGCAGGCCGTCGACGCGGTGCGGCAGCTCGCAGGCGCGGCAGCTCGCAGCCAGGACTCCGGCCGCGGCGTCGCGGTGCCGGCGACCAGCACCGCGCCGCACTCCTCGGCGCGGCGGCGGGCGACCGCGCGGGCGTCGTAGCAGGGGTCGCCCTCCTGCTTGTAGGAGGGGTCGTGCTCCTCGTCGACGACGATCAGGCCGAGGTCGCGGACCGGGGCGAAGACGGCCGAGCGGGGCCCGACGCAGACGCTCGCCTCGCCGCTGCGCAGGCGCCGCCACTCGTCGTAGCGCTCGCCGGCCGAGAGGGCCGAGTGCAGGACCGCGAAGCGGTCGCCGAGGCGGGCCCGGAAGCGGGCGACCGCCTGCGGCGCGAGGCCGATCTCGGGGACGAGGACGATCGCGCCCCGGCCCCGCTCCAGCGCCGCCTCGACCGCGGCGAGGTAGACCTCGGTCTTGCCCGAGCCGGTGACGCCGTGGAGCAGCAGCTCGCGCGGCGCCCCCGCCTCGCCGTCGAGGGCCGCGACGATCGAGGCGACCGCCGCCCGCTGCTCGGGCAGCAGCTGGGGACGGTCGGCCGGCGCGGCGAGGCCCGAGGCGGCGCGGGCGCGCGGCGCAGTCGCGAGCTGCGGGTGGCGATCAGGTCGCGCTCCTCGAGCCGGCGCAGGGTCTGGCGGTCCGAGCCGACCGCGGCGGCCAGCTCCGGCGCCGACATCTCGCCCGCCGCGCAGCGCCTCCAGCACCGCCCGCTGCTTGACGCCGAGCCGCTCGCCGCCGCTCAGCGCCGCCTCTCCCGCGGGCAGGATCTCCGCCCGCAGCTCGAGCTTGGAGCGGACGCTGCGGCCGCCGGCTCCGGTCCCCGGCGGCAGCACCAGCTGCAGGCCGCGCGAGGGCGTCGAGCAGTACTCGCGGGCGACCCAGAGGCCGAGCCGGACCAGCTCCGCCGGCGCCCCCGACTCGAGCGCCTCGATCGGCTCGGCGAGCCGCTCCGGCGGCAGCTCGGAGGCCTCGGCGACGCTCGACCACGACGCCGAGCAGGCGCCGCGGGCCGAACGGCACCCGGACGACGCTGCCGACCTCGACGTCCTCCATCGCCTCCGGCCGGCGGTAGTCGAAGGGCCCCGCAGGGCGCGGGCGGTGGTCAGCGGCTCGACCTTGAGGATCGCCATCCGGACGAGCGTATGGGCGGGGACGGCCGCCGCACGCTGGCGGGCCCACGGAGCGTATGCTGCCCGCCGTGAGCCTCAACCTCAGCGCCGGAGAGCAGGTGATCTTCGAGGGCCACCCGTCCTGGCGCGCGATCCTCGGCTTCTACCTGAAAGGGATCGTGGTCGCCGCGATCGTCGGCGTGATCGCCAAGCTCCTCGACGGCAACAGCGCGACGGCCTTCCTGATCGTCCTGGTCGTGATCGCCCTGACCGTCCTGATCGGCTTCGTCAAGCGGGTGGCGACGACCTACACGATCACCAACCGCCGGCTCAACATCAAGCGCGGGATCGTCTCGCGGGAGATCCAGGAGACGCGCCTGGAGCGGGTCCAGAACGTCAACTACCGCCAGTCGGTCTACCAGCGGCTGATGCAGATCGGCGACGTCGACTTCGACACCGCCGCCACCGACGACTACAACTTCGTCTTCGTCGGCGTCGCCGACCCCGCCGACGTCGTCCACGCGTCGACCAGGCGACCGGGGCGAACGCCGCCGGCGCGCACGGCCTGGGCGAGGCGCAGCCGCCGAGCGGACCCGCGGCGCCCAGCGCCTGAGGGTCAGGGCTCGGGCCCAGTCTCAGAGCTCACCGGCCCGGTCGATCGGCACCCCAGGCAGGTTGTGGGCGCAGATCAACCGGGCCGCAGGTTGGCGGCGGTTCGGGAGAGAACGTCGTGGACGTGGCGGGGCTCGTACTTGACCTGGTAATGGGAGAACCGCAGCGGGGTGAGGCCCGAGGCGGTGTGGGTCTGGTCGCGCAAGGCGTCGCGGGTCTGGGCGGAGGCGGTTCGGTGGTAGCGCCAGCCGTCGGTCTCGACCACCAGGCCGAGGTCGGGCCAGTAGAAGTCGACCTCGAAGCCGTTGACCGTCTCTTTGGTGAGGGGCGTGGGAAGGCCGGCCCGCGCGGCGATCGGCCGGAACAGGACTTCGAGCTCGGTGTCTGAGAGGCGAAAGGTCTGGCGGTCGAGCAGCATCCGCAATGGCCGCACCCCAGGCTGGCCCGCGTAGGCGTCGAGCGCGGCCCGCAGCGACTCCGGGTCGATCAGGTCCCGCTTGTCCGCCTCGTTGACCGCCCGCTCCAGTCGCTTCGGTGGGAGTTCGGTCGCCTGGTCGATCAGGGTCCGGATCGGGGTGGTGACGGGGATCCCGTCTTCTTCGGTGAGGTCTTTTGGAGACAGCGCCGGGCGGGTGTGGGCCTTGATGCCCGGCGGTCGATGATTGCACCGGCGCCGCACGCTGACGTTGATCCACCGACCGTCTTCCCTGCCTATGCCCCACAGCGCGGCGGCGCTCCCGTGACTGAGCGCCGCCCCCCGACCGCATGCGAGCACCGCAGCCATCCACCGCCCCTCACGGGAGAGATGCGGCCTGCCGACCGCATAGACACCGCGCCGCACCCGGTGCAGGCGGCCGCTCCGCAGGCGATGTTCGATGGATTTCCCGCCGAACCCAAGCCCCAGCAGTTGCTCCCGACTCACCACCCCATGCTGCTCGCGCGCGAACTCCCAGGCGCGTGAATTCCGCGCTTTGACATTTGTCCCCACCATCGTGGGGCCAAGTGTTGAAACGCTCCGGACTCCCCCCAGGGGGTTAGGCGGCGGCGGTTTCGAGGCCGGCGGCGGCGCGGAGGGCGGCGGCGCGGTCGGTGCGCTCCCAGGTGAAGTCGGGGTCCTCGCGGCCGAAGTGGCCGTAGGCGGCGGTCTTCTGGAAGATCGGGCGGTGCAGGTCGAGGTAGCGGCGGAAGGCCCCAGGGCGCATGTCGAACTCGTTCTCGACGAGCTGTGAGATCTTGGCGTCCGGCAAGCTTCCCGGTGCCGAAGGTCTCGACCATCAACGAGACCGGGTGGGCGACGCCGATCGCGTAGGCGACCTGAACCTCGCAGCGCTCGGCGAGGCCGGCGGCGACGACGTTCTTGGCGACGTAGCGGGCGGCGTAGGCGGCGGAGCGGTCGACCTTGGACGGGTCCTTGCCGGAGAAGGCGCCGCCGCCGTGGCGGGCCATGCCGCCGTAGGTGTCGACGATGATCTTGCGGCCGGTGAGGCCGGCGTCGCCGACGGGGCCGCCGATCACGAACTTGCCGGTCGGGTTGACGAGGAAGCCGGCGCGCAGCTCGCCCTCGTCGAACATCCCCGGCGCCTCGGCTGCCAGCACCGGCAGCACCACGTGCTGCCAGAGGTCGGGCTTGATCGTCGTCTCCGACTCGACGCCCTCGGCGTGCTGGGTCGAGATCAGGAGCTTCTCGATCGCCGACCGGACGGCCGTCGGCGTAGCGGACGGTGACCTGGGTCTTGCCGTCGGGGCCGAGGTAGGCGAGCGTCTCGTCCTTGCGCACCGCGGCGAGCCGCTCGGCCAGCCGGTGGGCGAGGTGGATCGGCATCGGCATCAGCGCCTCGGTCTCGTCGCTGGCGTAGCCGAACATCATCCCCTGGTCGCCTGCGCCGGCGACCAGCAGCTCGTCGTCCTCGCCGCCGACCCGGGTCTCGTAGGCGGCGTCGACGCCCTGGGCGATGTCGGGCGACTGCTTGTCGAGCGAGACCAGGACCGAGATGTGGTCGCAGTTGTAGCCGTAGTCGCCGTGGTCGTAGCCGATGCCGCGGATCGTCTCGCGGACGATCTCGGGGATGTCGAGGTGGACCTCGGTCGAGATCTCGCCGGAGACGACCGCCATGCCGGTGTTGACCAGCGTCTCGCAGGCGACCCGGCCCTCCGGGTCCTCGGCCATGATCGCGTCGAGGACGCCGTCGGAGATCTGGTCGCTGACCTTGTCCGGATGGCCCTCGGTGACCGACTCGGAGGTGAACAGGTACTCGCCCTCGGCGAGCGGCTTTGCAGTCATGGTCGGAAAGCCTAGAGGAATACTCGAGCGCGGTGGCCCGGCGCAGGTGACCAAGCAGATCAAGGATGCAGGGAGCGCCGTGTGCTCTGCACACAAGCGACCGAAGACGCAGATATGCGCCGCGTCACCTGCGTCGGCGGGGGACGAAGTCGATGATCAGTGGCACGCCCTCGAGCCCGTAGGCCTCGCGCATCCGGTTCTCCAGGTGGTAGGCCCAGTCGCGGACGATCAGCTTGCGGTCGTTGACCTGGATCGCGATCCGCGGCGGCCGCTCGCCTATCTGGGCGGAGTAGTAGAGGCGCAGCCGCTTGCCGCGCCGCGACGGCGGCGGCGTCCTGGCGACGACGTCGCCGACGAAGCGGTTCAGCTCCGGGGTGGGGATGCGCTCGCCGGCGCGATCGGCGAGCTGCAGGGCACGCGGCAGCAGCGCCGGCACGTTGCGCCCGCGGGTCGCCGAGCAGGTGACGACCGCCGGCCGCAGCCGCAGCTTGCGCTCGACCCGGGCGCGGGCGTCGTCGATGTCGGTCTCGCCGACATCCCACTTGTTGAGCACGAGCAGCGTCGCGCAGCCCGCCACCATCGCCATCTCGGCCACCCGCAGGTCCTCCGAGGTGACGCCCTCGGTGGCGTCGCAGACGACGATCGCCACGTCGGCGCGCTCGACCGCGCGTTCGGAGCGCAGCTGCGCGTAGTAGTCGACGGTGCCGGCGACCTTGGCGCGGCGGCGCAGGCCAGCGGTGTCAACGAGGATGACGCGCCGGCCCGTCGACCTCGAGCTCGCTGTCGATCGCGTCGCGGGTGGTGCCGGCGCGGTCGGAGACGATCACCCGCTCGGAGCCGAGGAAGGCGTTGACCAGCGAGGACTTGCCGACGTTGGGACGACCGATGACGGCGACGCGGACGGCGTCGTCGACCTCGCCGCGGAGGGGGCGCTCGCCGAGGGCGGCGACGAGCGCGTCGAGCAGGTCGCCACTGCCGAGCCCATGGGTGGCGGAGACGGGGTGCGGCTCGCCGAGGCCGAGGGCGTGGAACTCGGCGGTCGCCGCGTAGTCGTCGGGCCGGTCGGCTTTGTTAACGGCGACCAGGACCGGCACCTCGGCGCCGCGCAGCGTCTTCGCCAGCTCGGCGTCACCGGCGCGCAGCCCGGCGCGGGCGTCGACGACCAGCAGGATCGCGTCAGCCTCGGCGACCGCCAGCCGCGCCTGCGCCTGCACGTCGCGGGCCAGCTCGGCGTCGTCCTCGAGGTCGATGCCGCCGGTGTCGATCAGCTCGAAGGCGACCCCGTTCCACTCGCAGGCGAGCCGCTTGCGGTCGCGGGTTACCCCCGGCTCGGCGCCGGTCACCGCCTCTCTGCCGCCGGCGAGCCGGTTGACGAGGGTGCTCTTGCCGACGTTGGGGAAGCCGACGACGGCTACCAAGGGGACGCTCACGCCAGGCCTCGCTCGTGGGCCAGGGCGACGACCCGGCCGACCACATCTTCGAGGCCGAGGCCGGTGGTGTCGAGCCGGACCGCGTCCTCGGCCGCGCGCAGGGCGCCGTGCTCGCGCTCGCGGTCGCGGGCGTCGCGGCGGCGCTGGGCGTCGAGCACCGATTCGAAGTCCTCGCCGGTCTCCGCCGCGCGGCGCCGCGCCCGCTCCTCCTCGGAGGCGGTGAGGAAGACCTTCAGCGGCGCGTCCGGGCTGACCACGGTGCCGATGTCGCGCCCCTCGGCGACGTAGCGGCCGGCGGCGATCAGCCGTCGCTGACGCTCGACCATCGCCTCCCGCACCGCCGGGTGGACCGAGACACGCGAGGCGGTGGCGGTCACCGCCGGATCGCGGATCGCGGCGCTGACGTCGCGCCCGCCGAGCAGCACCCGCCCCTCCTCGAACGCGATCTCGAGGCCGCGGGCGAGCTGCCCCAGCGCCGCGCCGTCGTCGGGGTCGATTCCCTCCTCCGCCGCCGCCAGCGCCACGCAGCGGTACATCGCCCCGGAGTCGAGATAGGTGAAGCCGAGCTCCGCCGCGACCGCGCGGGCGACCGTGGACTTGCCGGCCCCGGCGGGACCGTCGATTGCAATGACCATCGCGGCAGGGTATGCGGCTCAGCCGCCGAGCAGCGAGGCGAGGTCGGCCTCGAAGCCGGGGTAGCTGACCGCGGCGGCGTCCATGCCCCGCACCTCGACGCCCTCGCCCGAGGCGAGGCCCGCGACGGCGCCGAGCATCGCGATCCGGTGGTCGCCGTGGGAGTCGATCGTGCCGCCGCGCAGGCCACCGGTGCCCTCGACGGCGATGCCGTCCGCGGTCGGCTCGACCCGGCCGCCGAGGGCGCTCAGCGCCTCGCTGACCGTGGCGATCCGGTCCGACTCCTTGCGCCGCAGCTCAGCCGCGTCGCGGATCGTCGTCGTCCCCTCGGCGAAGCAGGCGGCGAGCGCGACCAGCGGCAACTCATCAATCGCCAGCGGCACCTCGGCGCCGCCGACCTCGGTGCCGCGCAGGTCGAAGGCGGCCACCCGCAGGTCGCCGATCTGCTCGCCACCGTCCTCCCCGCGCGGAGCGGTCTCGATCCCGGCGCCCATGCGTTCGAGGATCCTCAGCAGCCCGGTCCGGGTCGGGTTGAGACCGACGCCCTCGATCGTCACCTCGCTGCCGGGGACGAGCAGCGCCGCGACGACGAAGAAGGCGGCCGAGGAGAGGTCGCCGGGAACGACGATGCGGTCGATCCGCAACCGCTCGGCGGGCTGGATGACCACCGCGGCGCCGGCTCCGAGAACCTCGCCCGCCTCCCCACCGGCGGCGGGCTCGCGTCGCAGCTCGGCTCCGGCGGCGGCGAGCATCCGCTCGCTGTGGTCGCGGGTCGGCAGCGGCTCGACGACCGTCGTCGGCGAGTCGGCCAGGAGGCCGGCGAAGAGCAGGCAGGACTTGACCTGGGCGCTGGCGACCGGCAGCTCGTAGGAGATGCCGCGCAGGGCCGCGCCCTCGATCCGCAGGGGCGGCAGGCGGTCCCGCTCGCAGCTCAGCTCGGCCCCCATCTCGCGCAGCGGCGCGACGATCCGGTCGACCGGCCGCCGCCGGATCGAGTCGTCGCCGTCGAGCGTCCAGGCGCCGCCGCCCTGCCCCGCGAGCCAGCCGGGAAGCAGCCGCAGCAGGGTGCCGGCGTTGCCGACGTCGATCGCGGCGGGGACGGGGCCGCGCAGGCCGACGCCGGCGATCCGCAGCGAATCGCCAGGCGACGGCGCGGCGGCGTCCCAGCTCTCGTAGGGGCCTCCGTGGGCGCCGCTCTCCACCGTCGCCCCGAGTGCCCGCACCGCGGCCAGGGTCGAGCGGGTATCCGCCGCGTCGAGGTAGCCCTCGATCGCCGTCTCCCCCTCCCCCATCGCCGCGATCAACGCCGCTCGGTGGGAGATCGACTTGTCGGAGGGTGGGCGCAGGGACCCGCGCAGGGGCCCGGCGGGAGCGAAGCGGGTCATCGGCGACCCGTCGGGCCGAGCACGGTGACGGTGTGGCCGAGCTCGCGGACCAGCTCGCTCGGCCCGCTCGGCCTGCTCCTCGCCGGAGACCCAGAGCGTCACCGCGCCCGAGGTCATGTCGGGCGCCGGATGCAGCGCCATGTCCTCGATGTTGACCCCGGCCTCGCCCAGCGCCAGCGCCAGCGCCGCGATCGTCCCCGGCCGGTTGGCGACGACGATCCGCAGCTCGCGCAGCGGTCCCGCCTCCAACTCGGACTCAAGCAGGCGCCGCCGGTCCTCGCCCGCCGCCGCGTGCCAGGCGGCGACGGCCTCGCGGTCGCCGCCGCGGATCAGCGCCGCCGCCTCCTCCAGCCGCTGCGCCACCGCTTCGACCGAGTCGGCGACCGCGCCGCGGTTGCTGGCGAAGATGTCGGCCCAGATCGCCGGGTTGGAGCCGGCGACGCGGGTCGTGTCGCGGAAGCTCGGCCCGACCTCGGGCAGGCGCTCGGAGTCGCGGCTGAGCTCCGCCGCCGCCTCGGCGGCGAGGACGTTGGCGAACGACGTGCGGCAGGTGGCTGATCGTCGCCATCAGGCGGTCGTGGGCGGCGGCGTCGATCGCCTGGGGCCGGGCGCCGAGCCCGGCGACGGTCCGCTGCAGGCGGTCGTAGAGGAGGCCGCTGGAGCGGTCTGTCGGGGTCAGGTACCAGCGCGCGCCCTCGAACAGGTCGGCGCGGGCGTTGCCGACGCCCGCGGTCTCCGCGCCCGCCAGCGGGTGGCCGCCGATGAAGCGCTCATCGCCGCCGAGCGCAGCGACCAGCTCCCCCTTGGTCGAGCCGACGTCGGTGACGACCGTCTCGGCGCCGGCGGCCCCCAGCGCCGCCCGCGCCTGGTCCGGCAGCGCCCCGACCGGCCCGGCGCAGAAGACGACCTCCGCCCCCTCACAGGCCTCGGCCACCGAGGCGGCGCCGCGGTCGATCGCCCCCAGCTCGACCGCCCGCTCGATCGTCGCCGCGGTGCGGCCGTGGCCGACCACCTCGGCCCCCAGCCGCCGCTTCGCGGCCAGCCCGATCGAGCCCCCGATCAGGCCGACCCCGAGCACGGCGACTCTGGGGGCCGGGCCTCCGTTCAACTGCGGCGGGCCTCGATCGCCGAGGCGAAGCGCTCCAGCACGCCGACCGTGTCCTCCCAGCTCGATGCAGGGATCGGTGATCGACTGGCCGTAGGTCAGCTCCTCACCCGGCACTAGGTCCTGGCGGCCCTCGACCAGGAACGACTCCAGCATCATCCCGACGATCGCCTTGTTGCCGTCGGCGATCTGGTCGGCGATTTCGCCGGCGGCGAAGAACTGCTTTTCGGGGTCCTTGCCGCTGTTGTCGTGGGAGGCGTCGATCACCAGCCGCTCCGGCAAGCCGGAGATGCCGAGGGTGACCAGCGCGTCCTCGACGTCGGGCACGTGGTAGTTCGGCATCCCGTGGCCGCCGCGAAGGATGATGTGGCAGTCGGCGTTGCCGGTGGTGTGCAGGATCGCCGGCTGGCCGGCGTCGTCGATGCCGGCGAAGGCGTGCGGCACCGCGGCGGCGCGGACGGCGTCGACCGCGACCTGGATGTTGCCGTCGGTGCGGTTCTTGAAGCCGATCGGCATCGAGAGGCCCGAGCCGAGCTGGCGGTGCGTCTGGCTCTCCGAGGTGCGGGCGCCGATCGCCCCCCAGGCGACCGTGTCGGAGATGTACTGCGGCGTGATCGGGTCGAGGAACTCGCAGCCCACCGGCAGCCCCAGGTCGACCACCTCGAGCAGCAGCTTGCGGGCGATCCGCAGGCCGGCGTTGACGTCTCCGGAGCCGTCCAGGTGGGGGTCGTTGATCAGCCCCTTCCACCCGGTCGTCGTCCGCGGCTTCTCGAAGTAGACCCGCATCACGACCAGCAGCCGGTCGCCCAGCTCCTGCGCCGTTTTTGCCAGGCGCCGGGCGTAGTCCAGCGCCGCTTTCGGGTCGTGCACGCTGCACGGCCCGACCACCACGATCAGCCGCGAGTCTTTGCCGTGCAGCACCTCCACGACTTCCTCGCGAGCCCTCACCACGGCCTCGGCGCGAGCCTTGCCGAGCGGCAGCTCCTCCAGCAGCTTCTCCGGCGGAGCTAGCTCGACCACTTTCGCGATCCGCTGGTCACGCACCCCGTCCCGTTTGGCGCCCTCGCATCCCGATGATCATTTTGCCGTCGCCTTTCTCCAAACCGATGAAATCGTACTTTCTGGTTGGCGGCTGCCAAAGCGAGCACGGCAACCCCGACACGAGCGAAACTGATCGGCGCCCGGGCGAGTCGATCTCGAGAGGCGGCGGAGCCGCCAGGCCGGACGCCTAGCTAAATCGCCACCAATAGGAGGTGAGACGGCCACGGGCGGGGCCGGCGCCGGGGGCGCACCGGCCGAAGGCGGGTGTGGCTTTGTGTTTCACCTCGCCGGTGGTTGTAGCACGGGACCCGCGATTAGTCGAGTAATTCCGACAGGCCACGTAGGAAGCGGTCGTTCTCGGCCGCGGTGCCGTAGCTGACGCGGATGTGGCCGGGGTCGCCGAGCGGCGTTCCGGGTCGCACGGCGATCTCCCGCGCCGCCAGGCCGACGACGATCTCTGCCTCCCTGGCCTCGCCGAGGTCGATCCAGGAGAAGTTGGCCTGGGTCGCCGCCGTCCGCAGGCCCAGCTCACGCAGCCCCTCCTCGACTCGCAACCGTTCGGCGACGGTGTTCTCGACCCGGCGCAGGACATCGTCGGAGTGGAGGATCGCCTCGGCGCCGGCCGCCTGGGCGAGGGCGTTGACGCTGAACGGCTGGCGCACCGCGTCGATCGCCGCGCGGAACTTGGCCGAGCCGATCGCGTAGCCGACCCGCAGCCCGGCGAGCCCGTAGCACTTGCTGAAGGTCCGCAGGACGACCAGGTTCGGGAACTCGGCGAGCAGGTCGATCGTCGCGTCGGGGTCGTCGTCGGTCTGGAACTCGACGTAGGCCTCGTCGAGGGCGATCGTCACGCGCGCCGGAACCCGTTCGCAGAAGGCGGCGATCTGGGCCGCCGGGATGTGGGTTCCGGTCGGGTTGTTCGGGTTGCAGACCAGCAGCAGCTGGGTCGCGGCGGTGACCTCGGCGGCCATCGCCTCGAGGTCGTGGACGTCGTCGGGGTCGAGCGGCACGCGGATCTCGCGGGCGCCGGTCAGCGCCGGCAGGTACGGGTACATCGAGAAGGCCGGCCAGGCGAAGAGGATCTCGTCGCCGGGCTCGCAGAGCGCCGCGGCGGCGGCGAGCAGGATCTCGCAGGAGCCGTTGCCGACGGCGATCCGGCTGGGGTCGGTCTCGTAGCGCTCGGCCAGCCGGCGGCGCAGCAGCGTCGCGTCGGGGTCCGGGTAGCGGTTCATCGCCGCCGCCGTCTCGGCGATCGCCTCGACCACCTTCGGGTGCGGCGGGAACGGCGACTCGTTGGAGGCGAGCTGGGCGATGCCGCCCGAGGCGATCGCCTCGGGCGCCTGCCCGGTCGGGACCCCGGCCTGGTAGCCCGGCATCCGGGCCAGCTTCTCGGCGAAGGTGACGGTCATCGCGCAGATTGTGACGGAGGGCCGGCTACTGGGCCGATTGCAGATCGGTCCGCAGGCCCTGGGCGCCGCCGAGGTAGGCGTGCGAGGGGATGTGGCCCTCGGGCGCGTAGTAGTGCGCCATCACCCGGATCACCCGCGGCATCGAGCCCGGGACCGGGATCTCGCGGCAGCAGAGCAGCGGCACCGCGTCGAGCCCGAGCTTGCGGGCGGCGACCGCCGGGAACTCGGCGTCGAGGTCCTCGGTGGTGGTGAACAGGCAGCTCACCATCGATTCCGGCTCGAGGCCGTTGCGGTCGATCAGCTCGCGCATCAGGCCCTCGGTCGCCGCGACGATCGCCCCGGCCTCGTTGGCCTCCACCTGTGTGGCGCCGCGCACGGCGAAGAGGCGCTGCCGGGGGGCTTCGTAGGCGCCGACGTTCACAGCCCTGCATCTTTCCAGAGCCGCCGTGGCGGGGGCGAATTCGGGGAGCGGCGTTCTTTTCTCCCGCATGGCGGGACGAAGGAACACCGATTCGAAGGCCGGGTTGGGGCGGCTTGCGGCGGCGCAACACGGCGTGGTCGCAGCGGCGCAGCTGCGCCGCTGCGGCTTCGACCGCAGTGCCGTCTGCCGGGAAGTCGCCAAGGGGCGCCTGTATCCGGTCTTCCGCGGCGTCTATGCGGTGGGGCGCCCAGACATCGGCCCGCGCGGGCTCATGCGGGCGGCGACGCTGGCCTGCGGCCCGAACACCGTCGTTTCGCACCGCAGCGCAGCGGCGCTCCTGGGCCTGCTCGACCCAGCGCCGCGGGTGGTCGACGTGATCGCGCCGGGACAGGCGGGACGTCGGATCGACGGCATCAACGCGCACCAGGTACGCCGGGCGCTCCCGGCCGAGCTGGGGAGCATCGCGCGGATCCCCTGCACGAGCCCCTCGCGGACCCTCGTCGATCTGGCCGGCGTGGTCGGCCAGCGCACCCTTGGCGCCGCGTTCGAGCGGGCCGCGACCGTCCGGGCCCTCGACCTGGCCGGGATCGAAGCGGCGATCGGCGGGGGCGGGCGCACCGGGGCGCCGGCACTCCGCCGCCTGCTCGGCGAATGGCGCAAGGCGGCGCCGGTGGCGACCTCGCAGACGCTGCGCAGCCCGCTCGAGGCGAAGGTCCTGCCGCTCCTGGGCCGGCGGGACGTTCCTATGCCCCGGGCGAACGCGCGGGTCGAGACCGGGGCCGGCCGGCTCGAGGTCGACTTCCTTTGGGCCCGAGAGTGGCTCGTCGTCGAGGCGGACAGCCGCCGCCACCACACCAGCGACGTGGCCTTCGAGCGGGACCGCTGGCGCGACCGCGAACTGACGCATGCCGGATACACCGTCCTGCGCGTCACCTGGCGGCAGGCGGAACGGGAACCCGACGCGATCGCGGCGACGATCGAGCGGACGCTGGCACGCGGCGCCCGCTGACTGCCTACGGCATGCCGGCGTCGTCCCGAAGCCGCGCCACCTCATCCTCGGAAAGGCGGCGGGACGCACCCTCAGGCAGGTCGCCCAGCGGCAGCGAAGCGAAACGGACGCGGCGCAGCGCCGTAACCTCATTGCCGACCGCCGCCAGCATGCGGCGGACCTGGCGGTTGCGGCCTTCGCGCAGGACGATCTCGACCTCGCGCTCCCCCGTCCGACGCACCTCGGCCGGCGCGGTCGGGCCGTCGTCGAGCTCGACCCCACGCCGCAGGCGCTCGAGCTCGGCATCTTCGGGCGGGTGGCGCAGCTCGGCACAGTAAGCCTTGGCGACTTCGTAGCGGGGGTGGGTCAACCGGTTCGCCAGCTCACCGTCGTTGGTCAGCAGCAGCAGGCCGGTGGAGTCGGTGTCGAGCCGGCCGACCGGGTAGAGGCGGGCCGGGGAGTCGACCAGATCGACCACCGCCGGCCGAGCGCCGGGCTCGCGCGCGGTGGAGACGACGCCCGCCGGCTTGTTGACCGCCCAGACCTCCCGCGCCTCAGCCCCCACCGGGCTGCCATCGACCCGCACGTCATCGCCCTCCCCCACGTCCCGCGCAGGATCGGTGACGACCTCACCGCCGACGCTGACGCGGCCGGCGGCGACGATCCGCTCAGCCAGCCGGCGCGAGGCGACGCCGCCGTGGGCGAGGAACTTCGCCAGTCTCATCGTGAGGGAGGGGCGGGGGTCGAGCCCGGCCTAGCCTCCCCCCGGCACCGCGGAGTGTCTCCCGCGCCCACAGGGCGCTCCAAATCAGCCCCGCCGCAGGCGGGGCTTAGGCGTAGCCGGGCTCGACCCCCGCCCCTCCCCCGCCTCAAGGCTCGGCCCGCTGCTCGCCCGCCTTCAGCAGCCGCTCGCGCAGCTCGCGCTCGTCCTCGGGGCTGGGGTCGAAGCGGGAGGGATCGGGCAGGCGGTCGAGCCCGGCGAGGCCGAAGAGGCGCTCGAACAGCTCCGAGGTCTTGAAGATCGCGGCGCCGAATCGCGAGCGACCCGACTCCTCGATCAGGCCGCGCTCGGCCAGGGTCTGCACCGCCGACTCCGAGCTGACGCCCCGGATGCGGGCGATCTCCGGCCGCGAGACCGGCTGCAGGTAGGCGACGATCGCCAGCGTCTCCGCCTGCGCCTGGGTCAGCGGCGGCGTCCGCGGCTGCGCCAGCAGGCGCCGCGCCGCCTCCTCGCTGGCCGGGTCGCTGGCCAGGGCGAAGCCGCCGGCGACCTCGCGCAGGACGATCCCGCGCCGGCCCTCGGCGAGGTCCTCGCGCAGCAGCTCGATCGCCTCGGCGACCTGGCCCTCGGTCGTCTCGGTCGCCAGCGCCAGGTCGGCGGCGCTGACCGGCTGGGCGGAGAGAAAGAGCAGCGCCTCGACGGTGCGGGCGAGGTCGCTCATGCCCGGCGGACCTCGATCGGGCCGAACGGCCGCGGCTGGCGCCACTCGATCTCGCCCTTGCGGTACAGCTCCAGCAGACCGAAGACGGTCACCGCCTGGGTCAGCCGGTCCTCGCCGCCGAACTCCTCGTCGAAGTCGAAGCTGGCGCGGCGGCGGAGGACATCGCGCAGGGCGCGCAGGCGTCGGTCCAGGGAGACGGTCGGGCGGATGTGGCTGACGTCGAGGCCGGGCGGCTCGGTCAGCAGGTCACCGATCGCGGCGCCGAGCTGGTCGGGGTCGTAGACGGCGACCGCGGCCTCGACCGCGACCCGCCGCAGCTGCGCCGGCAACGGCGCCGAGCGGTAGAGGTAGCCGCGCTCGCCCTCGAAGCGCTCGGACAGGACCGCGGCGGCGTCGCGGTAGCGGCGGTACTCGAGCATCCGCGCCAGCAGCTCCTCAACCGCCTCCTCCGGCCCCATCTCCTCCAGCCCCTCCTCGGGCCCGGGCAGCATCAGCCGTGACTTCAGCTCCAGCAGCGCCGCGATCAGGACCAGGAACTCGGTCGCCACCTCCAGCTCCAGCTCGCCCTCGCGCTCGAGGTGCTCGACGTAGGCGACGACGACCTCGCCCAACTGCAGGTCGAGCAGGCTGACCTCTTCGCGCAACACGACCGCCATCAGCAGGTCGAAGGGCCCGGCGAAGAGGTCGAGGTCCAGGTCGAGGTCGAGGTCGGCGACCGCCATCGCTGAAGCCTAAAGCGGCTGTGGGACACTGCCGCCTGGTGACGGTGGGGGCAGAGCCGAAAGTGGTCGAAAAGCCGTGGGGCTCAGAGGTCTGGTTCGCCCACACCCCTCGCTACGCCGGCAAACTGCTGCGGATCGACGCCGGCGGGCGGCTTTCGATCCAGTACCACGAGCGCAAGGACGAGACCTCCTACCTGCTCTCGGGACGGGTCACCCTCCTCCAGGGACCGAACGCGGAGGCGCTGAGCAGCCGCGAGGTGCGGGCGGGGGACTGCTGGCGCAGCGAGCCCGGCCAGGTCCACTCGATCGAGGCGCTCGAGGACTCGGTGGTGATCGAGGTCTCCAGCCCCGAGGTGGACGACGTGGTCCGGCTCGCCGATCGCTACGGCCGCGCCGGCGCCGACCCCTGACCCACCGCCGAGTCAGCCGGGCGGCGGGCCGATGCCCATCCGGTCGCGCACGTCGGCGACGGTGGGAGCGGCGATCTCGCGGGCCTTCGCCGCCCCGTCGGCGAGGATCGCCTCCAGCGCGGCCTCGTCGGAGCGCAACTCGGCGTAGCGCTCGCGGACCGGGTCGAGCAGGTCGACCACCGCCTCGGCGACCGCCCGCTTGAAGTCGCCGTAGCCGGAGCCCTCGAACTCGTGCTCGACCTGGGACTGGTCGATGCCGCGGGCGGCGGCGAGGATGTCGATCAGGTTGGCGATCCCGGCCTTCTCGGGTCCCCGGCGCACCTCGCGGCCGGAGTCGGTGACGGCGCTGCTGAGCTTCTTGCGGATCGTCGCCGGCTCGTCGAGCACCAGCACGGTGCCGGCCTCGGTGCCGCCGGTGGTCGACATCTTCCGCTCCGGCTCCTGCAGGTCCATGATCCGGGCGCCGACCTCGGGGATCCGCAGCTCCGGCACGACCAGGGTCTCGCCGAAACGCTCGTTGAAGCGGCGGGCGATCTCGCGCATCAGCTCGACGTGCTGGCGCTGGTCGTCGCCGACCGGAACCTCGGTGGCGCGGTAGGCGAGCACGTCGGCGGCCATCAGCACCGGGTAGAAGAAGAGCGCCGCCGCGACCAGCTCGCGCTGCTTCGCCGACTTCTCCTTGAACTGGTGCATGCGGTTGAGGTCCCCGTGCGAGGTGACGGCGGAGAGCAGCCAGGTCAGCTCGGCGTGCTCGCGCACGTCGGACTGGCGGAAGAGGACGCAGCGGGAGGGGTCGAGGCCGGCGGCGAGCAGGATCGCGGTGGTGTCGTGGACCCGCTCGCGCAGCTCGGCCGGGTCGTAGGCGACCGAGAGCGCGTGCAGGTCGACGATGCAGAAGATCGCCGGGTCGCCGCGGTCCTGCCCCTCGACGTACTGGCGGATCGCGCCGATGTAGTTGCCGAGGTGCTTGCGGCCGGTCGGCTGGATGCCGGAGAAGACGATCGGGGCTGCCATCGGGCGAGAGCCTATGCGGGCTCAGGCGCGCGCGTCTCCTCCGTGCGCTCGTCCTTTCCTCCGCTGGCCGGGATCAGCGACGGCCGCGCCGGGCGGCGCGGGTTCTCAATCCCGAAGCCGGCGGCGAGGCCGCCGGCGATCATCAGCAGGGCGGCGATCAGCACTCCGAGGTGGAAGGCCGAGGTCGCGGCGTCGGTGGCGGCGGCGCGAACCAGCTCGCGTTCTGCCGGCGGCAGCCGCCGCGCGGCGGGCAGGGCGAGCGGCTGCGCCTTGGCGTCGACGACGACCCGCTCGGCGGCGGGGCTCAGCGGCGCGGCGGTGGCGCTGCCACCGGACGCCGGGTGCCCAAGGTTCGAGTCGAGCGTCGCACCAAAGTGAGCCGAGATAACGGCGCCGAGGACGGCGATCGCCAGCAGCCCGGCGACCCGCGAGACGCCGTTGTTGACGCCGGAAGCGATCCCCACCCGCCTTTCTTCGACTGAGTCGAGCACGGTCGCGGTCAGCGGCGCCACGGTGGCGGCGAGGCCGAGTCCGAAGACGACGATCGCCGGCAACACCTCGGTGACGTAGTCGGCGTCGGAGCCGACCCGCAGCATCGCCAGCAGGCCGAGGCCGCCGACGATCGGCCCGGCGGTCATCGGCAGGCGCGGCCCGGTGCCGGAGGCGAGCCGGCCGAAGCGGGGCGAGAGGACGAAGAGCAGGATCGAGACCGGGGTCGTCGCCAGCCCCGCCTCCAGCGGCGAGTAGCCGGCGACCTGCTGGAGGAAGAGGACGACGAAGAAGAGGCCGCCGATCAGCCCCGCGTAGGCGGCCAGCGTGGTCAGATTGGCGACGGCGAAGTTGCGGATGCGGAAGAGCGCGAGGTCGAGCATCGGCTGGCGGGCGCGCGCCTCGTAGAGCAGGAAGAGGGCGAAGCAGGCGACCCCCGCCACCAGCGGCACCCAGACCAGCGGGTCGCCCCAGCCATGGGTCGGCTGCTCGATCAGGGCGAAGACGGGGCCGCCGAGGCCGGCGGCCGAAAGCGCGATCCCCACCCAGTCGATGCCGCGGAAGGCATCCGGGTCACGGCTCTCCTCGACCGCGCGCAGGGTCAGCGCCATGGTGACGGCGATCAGCGGCAGGTTGACCCAGAAGGTCGCCCGCCAGGAGAGCAGCCCGATCAGGGCGCCGCCGCCGGCCGGGCCGAGCACGGTGGCGATCCCGGTCCAGGCGGTCCAGGTGCCGACCGCCCTGCCCCGCGCCTCGCCCTCGAACGTGGCGGCGACGATCGCCAGCGAGCCCGGCACCAGCAGCGCCCCGGCGATCCCCTGCAGGGCGCGCGCGCCAACCAGGAACTCGTCCGAAGGCGCCAACGCGCAGAGCGCCGAGGTGGCGCCGAACCCAACCAGGCCCACCAGGTACATGCGGCGCCGGCCGAACTGGTCGCCGAGGCTGCCGCCGACCAGGAGCAGCGAGACCATCGTCAGCAGATAGGCCTCGACCACCCACTGCTGCCCGGCCAGGCCGGCGTGCAGACCCTCGCTGATCGAGGGCAGGGCGACGTTGACGACGGTGGCGTCGAGGAAGACGACGGTCGAGCCGAGGATCGTTGCGATCAGGGTCAGGCGCTGCTGGCGGGACACCTGGCGAGTGTAGGTAGCCGGGCGCCTGACCAAGCAGGTCAAGGACGAGGGAGGGAGTGTGCTCTGCACATGACCGACCGAGGAACTCGCGCTGCGCGCTCGCACCGCTCCCTTCGGTCGCTGGATGCGCGGTCAGGCGGGCGGCTCTCGCAATTGCTGGGCCGGGGTGAAGAAGTTGCGGTAGGCGAGCGTGGTCGCGACCAGGGCGGCGATCGCGACGCTGCCAAGCAGCGCGTAAAGGAGGATCAGCTGCAGGCGCACCGCGTCGGTCGGGTTGGCGCCGGCCAGCAGCATCCCGACCATCGTCCCCGGGAAGAAGATCAGGCCGGTGGTCTTGGTCGAGTCGACCAGGGTGATCATCCCCGAACGCAGCGAGCGGCGGACGATCGGCAGCGCCGCTTCGCGGGCGGTGGCGCCGAGCGCCAGGGTCGCCTCGATCCGCGCTCGCGAGTCGCCGACCTCGTCGCCGAGCCGGTTCAGCGCCACCGCGGCGGCAGTCATCGCGTTGCCGATCACCATGCCGCCGACCGGGACCAGATAGCGCGGCGTCGGGTCGAAGATGCCGAGGGCGACGACGAGGCCGAGCGTGCTCGCCCCCGCCAAGGCCAGCGCCACCAGCAGCGGCCAGAAGGCGCCCGGGACCTTCTTCGCCCGGCTGCGCGCGGTCAGCGCCCCGAACAGGACCATCACCGCCAGGAGGACGAGGACGAGCCAGATCGTGTCGGCCTCGAAGATCAGCTTGATCGCGTAGCCGATCGCGGTCAGCTGGACCAGCGAGCGCACCGCGGCGATGCCGATGTCGCGCTCGAGGTCGGCCTTCCACAGGAAGGAGACCGCCGCCGCCAGCGCGACCAGCGCCAGCGAGGCGGCGACTTGGCCGAGCGAGACGTGGATCGAGGTGGAGAGCGCGGCCGTCACACCAGCACCTCCTGCAGCCGTCCGCAGCCGGCGACCCGGCCCGCCTCGAGCCGCACGACCCAGTCGCTCAGCCGCCGCGCCTGCTCGGGGTCGTGGCTGACCAGGACCACGGAGATCTCCAGCTCCCGCCGCAGCTCCGCCAGCGCCGCCTCGATCGCGTCGCGGGCGGCGTGGTCGAGCGCCGAGGTCGGCTCGTCGAGCAGCAGCACCCGGGGCTCCTGGGCCAGCGCCCGGGCCAGCATCCCGCGCTGCTGCTCGCCGACCGAGAGCCTGGCGACGTCGCGGCCGGCGAACTCGGGGGCGAGGCCGGCGAGGCGCAGGCAGCGGCCGGCGTCGAGCTCGCGGTCGGCGAGGTCGGCGGCGTAGCGCAGGTTCGCCTCCAGCGTCCCCTCCAGCAGCGCCGGCAGCTGCGGGACCAGCGCGACCTCGCGCCGCAGCGCCAGCGGCTCGCAGCCCCGCAGCGGCCGTCCGCGGTAGACGATCTCGCCGCGGTCGGGGTCGGCGAGGCGGTTGAGCAGGCGCAGCAGGGTCGACTTGCCCGAGCCCGAAGGCCCGACGATCGCGGTCGCCCCGGCGGGGATGGCGGCGCTGACCGCGTCGAGCACGGCGCGCCCCCCGCGGCGCAGCCCCACCTCTCGCAGCTCGAACAGCACCGGCGGATGATCCCACCGCCGCCGCAAGACCGCTCCCGGCGGCGGCGCCGCTGCTGCGGGCCCGGCGTGCGGCTGGAACAATCCGGGTAGGTGATGCGCTGATGGCGAGAGCGATCTGGAGCGGTTCGATCAGCTTCGGGCTGTTGAACGTGCCCGTGCGGCTGTACAGCGCGGTGGCGCGCCGCAACATCGCCCTGCGCGAGATCCGCGAGTCCGACAGCGCCCGGATCAAACACCGCCGCGTCGCCGAGGGGACCGACGAGGAGGTCCCCTACGAGAGCATCGTCAAGGCCTTCGAGATCACCCCGGGCCAGTACGTGCCGCTGAGCAAGGACGAGATGGCGGCGATGGCGCCGGAGAAGACGCGGGCGATCGAAGTCCTCGCCTTCGTCGACCTCGACGAGATCGACCCGATCTACTTCGACAGCCCCTACTACCTCGGCCCGGCCGAGGGCGCCGAGCGAGCCTACGCGCTGCTGGCGAAGGCGATGGCGGCCTCCGGCAAGGTCGCGATCGCCCGCTTCGTCTTCCGCAACAAGGAGCACCTGGCAGCGGTCCGCCCCGCCGGCGACGCCCTCACCCTGACCACGATGCGCTTCGCCGACGAGGTCGTCGCGCCCGACGAGCTCGAGGACGTGCTGCCGGAGGAGGCTCCGAAGGTGGCGAAAAAGGAGCAGGAGATGGCCGAGCGGCTGATCGAGTCGCTCAGCACCGACTTCGACCCCACGGCCTACCGCGACGAGTACCGCGAGCAGCTGATGTCGCTGATCGAACGCAAGGCCGAAGGCAAGGAGATCGTCGTCTCCGCAGCCGAGGAGCCGCAAGCGACCGAGGCGCCGGACCTGATGGCGGCGCTGGAGGAAAGCATCGCCGAGGTCAAAGGCAAGGGCGGTGAGAAGGCGCCGGCGAAAGGGAAGAAAGCCGCGCCGGCGAAGGCGAAGAAAAGCTCCTCGTCGCGGGCGAAAAGCTCGCGCTCGAAAGCCAAAGCCCGCAAGTAGCCCGTGGCCGCCAGCCGCCAGGTCGAGGTCGACGGCCGCGAGCTGAAGCTGACCAACCTCGACAAGGTGATGTACCCGAAGGCGGGCTTCACCAAGGGCGAGATGATCGACTATTACGCCAAGGTGGCGGACGCGATCGTCCCCCACCTGAGCGGGCGGGCGGTGACCCTGCGGCGCTTCCCGGAAGGCTCCGAAGACCTCGACGCCGCCTTCTTCGAGAAGCGCTGCCCCAAGCACCGGCCCAAATGGGTGAAGACGGCGCGGGTGGTGGCCGGGCCGCACGCCGGCAAGATCGACTTCTGCGTCTGCGACGGGCTGCCAACGCTGATCTGGATGGCGCAGTTGGCGACGATCGAGCTGCACCCCTCGCTGTCGCTGGCGCGGGCGCCAAAACGGCCGACCGTGCTCGCCTTCGACCTCGACCCGGGGCCGCCGGCCGACATCGTCGACTGTTGCCGGGTCGGGCTGCGGCTGCGCGAGATGTTCGGCCACTTCGGGGTCGAGAGCTTCGCGAAGACGTCGGGCTCCAAGGGCCTGCAGATCTACGTGCCGCTGAACTCGAAAGAGGTCAGCTACGACGTCACCAAACCGTTCGCCAAAGCGATCGCCCAACTGCTGGAGAAGCAGACGCCGGACAGGGTCGTCTCGAAGATGAAGAAGGTCGAACGCGAGGGCAAGATCTTCGTCGACTGGTCGCAGAACCACCAGCGCAAGACGACGATCGCCGTCTACTCGCTGCGGGCGCGCGAACGGCCGACCGCATCGACGCCGGTCACCTGGGGGGAGGTCGAGGCGGTCGCCGACTCCGGCGACGGCTCGACGCTGGTCTTCGAGGCCGAGGCCGTGCTCGACCGGATCGAGCGCCACGGCGACCTCTTCGCCCCGGTCCTCGAGCTCGAACAGACGCTGCCGGAGCTATAGCTAAACCGGCACCAGCAATCCCCCCTCGATCAGCGCCCCCAGATCTGAGCACTCGTTTGAGTCCAGAGGGGCATCCGGTGCCGCCCTCGTGAGCGCCCTGCCGAAGCGAGGGGAGATCGTCTTCAGCGCCAGTTGCGGGTCCCGCGCGTCGACCACCAGATAGAAATTCCCCCGCGGAAGGGACGCCGGCACGCGTCCCTCGGCCAGCTCGGCGAGCAGGATTCCGGGATCGTGGGAAAACGGGACGACGCGGACGAGCGGGTTGAGGACCCAGCTCCCGCTCTCCCGCCGAGATCCCAGCTCAGCGAGAAGACGCCGCCGCGACACCAGGCGCAGGTCGTTGAAGGCAAGCTCGAATTCGAGCGTCTCGATCAGGAAGGGGTCCTGCAGCTTCCGACTCGCGACGCGACCGCGAAGGAACTCGGCGAACCCCTCGACCTCCGGGCCGAAGTGCATATCGGCGGTGTTAGCTCGCCAGAACGCATCGGCCTCTTCGACGAATCGGTCCCCAAGCAACTTGCAGGAATGCGGCAGCATCGTTCGCAGGGGCATGATGCGGTTGGCCCTGTAGAGGGTGCAGTTGACTGACATGCCGGGCTGTCCGACGACATCCCGGAGGCGTCGCCGCTCCCGCCCGTCGAGGTCGTAGCGCTCGAGCACCGCACCGGGATCGCGCCGCAGGTGAAGGCAAAGCTCGGGGTCGGCAATCAGGTCGCACATAGCCCGCTGAAACTCCCGCAGGGACACGGGCTTACGCCGGCCGACCCGCGCGCAGGATCCCTCGGGCCCGCTCCAGTTCTCGCCGCGTCCCATCCGGTCCGAGCATTGGGTAGTAGGACTCCTGGAACTCGAAGGTGATACCGGCGAGGTTCCCCGCCAACGGGACCACGGCTTCGAGCAGCTCCCAGACCGGCTCGGGGCACGGGCCCGCGTGGGAGTCGGTGTACATCCCGGCCAGCTCGCTGCCGCCGGCAATGTGAATCTCGATCACCCGCGCGAGGTCAAGCTCACGGACGAACTCGAGCGCGTCGAAGCCGTGGTTGCGCGCATTCGCGTAGACGTTGTGAAGGTCGAGCAGCAGCCCGCAGCCGGTGCGTCGGCTGAGCGCATTCAAGAATCCGGTCTCCGACATCTCCTGATCCGGGATCTCGACGAAGTAGACGTTGTTCTCGATCAGGAACGGCGCCGATACGGCTTCCTGGATCCGTTCGATCCGTGCCGCGATCAGATCGAGCAGTTCGCGGTCGTAGGGCACGGGAACCGCCAACCCCGCGTTGTGCTCGTGACCGTCGGCGCCGGAGACACGAACGAAGGAGAGGTGGTCGCTGTGCCAGGGAAAGCCGTAGCGCGACTCCCAGGTCACGACCTGTCGCAGGTAGGCGTCGTCGAACGGCTCGGCGCTCCCGAGCGAGAAGCCAACGCTGTGGGCGACGAGGGGACGGCTGGCGGCGACCCCATCCAGCACCTCCCGCGCCGCCTCGATCTCCTGGTACTGGCCGCCGCTGCTCCCGCCGATGGTCCAGAACATGTCTGGAATCACCTCGAGGTAATCGATCGCGTCGAGGTTCTCCTCGAGAAACGGGGGAAGAGACGGGTTGTAGAGCAGGCCGACCCCGAGGGTGGCGACGGCCTGCTCAGTTGATTCGATCACCGCTCAAGGTCGACGGTCACCTCATTTTCGAACTCCTCTTTGATCAGGACCGGTATCCCCGAGAGGCAGCCCGGATGCTCGTGGCGCAGCTTCTCGAGCAACTCAGCCGCAAGCGAACGCTCGAGCAGGGCCGGTGCTTTCTGGTAGGTGAAGCCCTTTGGCACCGTGACCTGCAGTAAGCGGTCCTTTCGGGTGTAGTCGACGCGCGCACTTCCAGGACGTAGCGACATGGCTGGCCTCCTTGAGTTGGGTTCCGTCTGGGTACGCGTTGATCTACCAGAGAACTATTACTCCGTCAATACTGCGCATTCGTACGGAGACCGGCGCGAATCGGAAATTAGAGCTGCTGGCGGACCACCGGGTGGCGGGTCGCCCTGACCTCGTCGAGGCGACGAACCGGGGTCGTGTACGGAGCCTGCTTGGCCACCTCCGGGTCGGACTCGGCCTCGGCGAGGATCCGCTCGACCGCGTCGGCGAAGGCGTCGAGGCTCTCCTTCGTCTCGGTCTCGGTCGGCTCGATCATCAGCGCCTCCTCGACCAGCAGCGGGAAGTAAACGGTCGGCGGGTGGAAGCCGAAGTCGAGCAGGCGCTTGGCGAGGTCGAGGGTCGCCAGCCCCAGATCCCTCTTCATCGGCTTGCCGGAGAGGACGAACTCGTGCATGCAGTGGCGATCGAAGGCGACCGGCAGGTACTTCCCGGCGCGGCCGGCGGCGAGGCGCGCCTTCAGGTAGTTGGCGTTGAGCACGGCGGTCTCGGAGGCCTCAGCGAGGCCGTCGGCGCCGAGGCTGAGGATGTAGGCAGCGGAGCGGACGAAGACGCCGAAATTACCCTGGAAGCCGCGCAAGCGCCCGATCGACCGCGGCCGCTCGTGGTCGAGGTCGAAGAACGGCCCCTGTCCGTTCTCGCCCTCGCGCCGCACCACCTGCGGGCGCGGTAGGTAGGGCTCGATCCGATCGGAGACGGCGATCGGCCCGGCGCCCGGGCCACCGCCCCCGTGCGGCTGGCTGAACGACTTGTGCAGGTTGACGTGGACGATGTCGAAGCCCATGTCGCCGGGGCGCGAGTGGCCCATCACCGCGTTGAGGTTGGCGCCGTCGTAGTAGAGCGTCCCGCCCGCCGCGTGGATCAGCGCCGCGATCTCGGCGATGTTCTCGTCGAACAGCCCGAGCGTGTTCGGGTTGGTCAGCATCAGGCAGGCGACCTCGTCGTCGATCTTGGCCCGCAGGTCGTCCATTTCCACCCCGCCGCGCTCGTCGGTCGCGACCTTGACCGCCTCGTAGCCCGCCATCGTCACCGAGGCCGGGTTGGTCCCGTGCGAGGTGTCCGGGGCCAGCACCTTGGTCCGCCGTTCGCCGCGGTCGGCGTGGTAGGCGCGGGTCAAGAGCAGGCCGGCGAGCTCGCCGTGGGAGCCGGCCGAGGGCTGCAGGCTGACGTGCGGCAGGCCGCAGATCTCGGCCAGCGAGCGCTGCAACAGCCACATCAGCTCCAGCGCCCCCTGCGCTCGCTTCGGGTCCTGCGCGGGGTGCAGGCGGGCGTGCCCGGGCAGCGCCGCGACCCGCTCGTTTAGCCGCGGGTTGTGCTTCATCGTGCAGGAGCCGAGCGGGTAGAAGCCAGTGTCGAGGTCGAAGTTGCGGCGCGAGAGGCGGTTGTAGTGGCGGACGATCTCCGGCTCGGCGATCTCCGGCAGCCGCGGCGGCTCGGCGCGCAATAGCTTGGCCGGGATCAGCTCCTCCAGCGGCCGCTCCGGCACTTCGGCGTCAGGGAGGGTCGCGGCGCGGCGACCCGGCTTCGACTTCTCGAAGATCGTCTTCACAACTTCCGCCTGCATGCTCGGCTCCCGCTCGCTCGGGCTCATCATCACCCGGCGATCTCCCTCGCTCGCTCCCGCGTCCGCTGCAGGCGGGTTGACCCTCATGCGGTTATCTCCAGGCTGCGCTCGGCGGCGATCGCGGCGGCGAGGGCTTCGGCGAGGGCGTCGATCTGGGCACGGGTGCGGCGCTCGGTGATCGCGACCAGAAGGCCGTCCTCGTGCTCGGGGTACTCGCGGCGGAGCGGGTAGCCGGCGGCGATGCCGCGCTCGGCGCAGCGGTCGAGGACGGCAGCGACGGGGGCGTCGAGGCGGACGGCGAACTCGCGCACGACCGGGGCCTCGTGCAGCAGCTCGACCCCGTCGACCGCGGCGAGGCGCTCGCGCGCGTAGGCGGTGCGCCGGGCCAGCAGCTCGCCCAGCTCGCGGAAGCCGCGGCGACCGAGCCAGGCGAGGTGGACCATCGCCGCCAGCGCGTTCAGCGCCTGCGCGGTGCAGATGTTGTTGGTCGCCTTCTCGCGGCGGATGTGCTGCTCGCGGGTCTGCAGCGCGAGGACGAAGCCGCGGCGGCCGTCGACGTCCTCGGTCTCGCCGGCGATCCGGCCCGGCATGCGGCGGATCTGCGCCTCGGTCGCACAGAAGAAGCCAAACGAGGGCCCGCCGAAGTCGAGGCGGTTGCCGAGCGGCTGGCCCTCGCCGAGGGCGATGTCGGCGCCGCACTCGCCCGGGGGCCGCAGGATGCCAAGGGTCATCGGGTCACAGGCGACGACCAGCAGCGCCCCGTGCTCCTCGGCCGCGGCGCCCAGCGCCTCGACGTCCTCGACCACGCCGAGGAAGTTCGGGCTCTGCAGGAAGACCGCCGCGGTCTCGCCGTCGACCGCCGCCGCCAGCGCCGCGGCGTCGGTCAGCCCGTCCCTGAGCCCGACCTCGACCAGCTCGGCCCCGTAGCCGGCCGAGTAGGTGGCGAGGGTCTCGCGGCTGTGTGGGTGCAGGCCGCGGGAGACGACGAAGCGGCGGCGCTTGGTCGCGCCGATCGCCAGGTAGCCGGCCGAGGCGACCGACGAGGGTCCCTCGTAGAGGCCGGCGCTCGCGACCGGCAGCGCAGTTAGCTCCGACATCGCCGTCTGGAACTCGAACATCGCCTGCAGGCCGCCCTGGGAGATCTCGGGCTGGTAGGGCGTGTAGGGGGTGAGGAACTCCGAGCGCTGGGTGATCGCGTCGACGATCGCCGGCACGTAGTGGTCGTACATCCCGGCACCGAGGAAGCAGACCTCCGCTTCGGCGTCGGCGTTGCGCGCCGCCAACGCCGCCAGCCGCTCGTGGACCTCGGCCTCGCCGAGCCCGTCGGGCAGCTTCAGTGGCCGGCCCAGGCGCAGCGGCTCGGGGATCTGCTCGAATAGCTCCGCCGCCGAGCCGACGCCGATCGCGGCCAGCATCTCGGTCCGGTCCTCGGCGGTCGCTGAGGTGTAGCGGGTCACTTCTACAGGCTACGAAAGGGCGCGACCCGAATAAATTTCGCGCTCCGCTCGCTGCGCGGAAATCAGAATGGACGCTTGCTCACTCCGCGCTCAAGAGCCTGCGGTATTCGGCGGCGCCGAGCAGCGCCTCGGACTCGGCCGGGGCGCTGAGCCGGACCCTGACCAGCCAGCCCTCGCCGTAGGGGTCCTCGTTGACCTTCTCCGGCGTGTCCTGGAGGGCGTCGTTGACGGCGACGATCTCGCCCGACATCGGCGCGATCACCTCGGAGACCGCCTTCACCGACTCGACCTCCGCGTAGGTGGAGTCTTTCTGGACCGCGGCCCCGACCTCCGGCGGCTCGTAGAAGACGACCTCGCCGAGCGAGTCCTGGGCGTACCAGGTGATGCCGAAGGTGGCCTCCTCGCCCTCGATCCGCACCCAGTCGTGCTGGTCGTGGTAGCGCAGGTCGTCGGGATAGATCGCCTCGGACAAGACTCAGCTCCTTCGGTAGAGGGGCTTGGACGCTATCCGGGCTGGCCGATGCCTGCCGCGCACGTCGATCTCGACCTCGGTCCCGGGCTCAGCCAGATCGGCGCGGACGTAGGCCATGCCGGCGCCGCGCTCGAGCGAGGGCGCGAAGGTGCCACTGGTCACTTCACCAATGGCTTCGCCCTCGCTCGGTCGCGAAGAGTCAGATATGGACGCTCCCTCGCTCGGGCTCAGCACGCCGCAACCAGCCCTGGGAATGCCCGGGCCATCGATCACGAAGGGGACCAGCTTTTCGGCGGTGCCTTCGGCGCGGGCCGTGGCAATCGCCCCCGAGCCGAGGAAGCCGGTCGCCTCGGCGCAGCACCAGCCGAGGCCGGCCTCGATCGGGTTGCGCTCCGGGGTCAGCTCGTGGCCGTGCAGGGGGAAGCAGACCTCGAGCCGCAGCGTGTCGCGGGCGCCGAGCCCGCAGGGGACGACGCCGGCGTCGAGCAGCTCGGCCCAGATCGGCGGCGCCACCTCGGGGTCGATCAGCAGCTCGACCCCGTCCTCGCCGGTGTAGCCGGTGCCGCAGGCAAGCGCCGGGCGGCCGCCGAGCCGCACCGCCGCGACCCGCATCCGCAGCGGCAGCTCGACCCCGAGCGCGCTGCCGAGGACGGCGCGGGCGTGCGGGCCCTGCACGGCGAGCATCGCGTAGCGGTCGGCGACGTCGCGGACGATCGTGTCGAAGCCGCGGCTCCAGCGCCCGAGCCAGGCGAGGTCGGTCTCGTGGTTGGCGGCGTTGGTGACGATCAGGTAGCGGTCGCCGCCGAGCCGGTAGGCGAAGAGGTCGTCGAGGACACCCCCGGACTCACTGCACAGGCACGAGTACTGGGCGCCCCCGATCTCGACCTTTGCGAGGTCGTTGGAGAGAACCAGCTGCAGGAACTCGAGCGCGCCGGGGCCCTCGACTTCGACCTCCCCCATGTGCGAGACGTCGAACATCCCGGCGTGCGTGCGCACCGCCGAGTGCTCCTCGCGGATCCCCTCGTAGGACACCGGCATCTCCCAGCCGGCGAAGGGCGCGACCTTGGCGCCGAGCTGTCGATGCTGGTCGTAGAGGGGCGTGCGCCGGAGGTCCACCGGCGCAGCGTATTCAGTCTTTGAGGAAACCCGGAACGTCGATGTCGTCATCCGAGACCCGCAGTTTGCGGATGTCGGTGTCGTCGGCGGCGATCCGCGGTTTGGCCTCATAGCGGCGGCGCACCCGCTGCGGCGAACGGGCCAGCAGCTCGAAGCCCTCGAAGCCGGTGGCGATCACGGTGACCCGGACCTCGTCGCGCATCGACTGGTCGACGACGGAGCCGAAGATGATGTTGGCGTTGTCGTCGGCCTCGGCCTGGACCAGCTGAGCCGCCTCGTTGACCTCGAACAGGCCGAGGTCCTCGGGGCCGGTGATGTTCAGCAGCATCCCGGTCGCGCCTTTGATCGACTCCTCGATCAGCGGCGAGGTGATCGCCGCTTTGGCGGCGTCGAGCGCGCGCGCCTCGCCGGAGGCGGAGCCGACCCCCATCAGGGCCGAGCCGGCGTCGCGCATGATCGTCCGCACGTCGGCGAAGTCGAGGTTGATCAGGCCCGGGATCGTGATCAGGTCGGTGATGCCCTGGACGCCCTGGCGGAGGATGTCGTCGGCTTGGCGGAAGGCCTCGAGCACGCTGGTCCGCCGCTCGACCGCCTGCAGCAGCTTCTCGTTCGGGACGATGATCAGGGTGTCGACGTTGTTGCGCAGTTTCTCGATGCCCTCGAGCGCCTGCTGCATGCGCCGTTTGCCCTCGAACTCGAACGGCTTGGTGACGGCGCCGACGGTGAGGGCGCCGATCTCTTCCTTGGCGATCTCGGCGATCACGGGGGCCGAGCCGGTGCCGGTGCCGCCGCCCTCGCCGGCGGTGACGAAGACCATGTCGGCGCCCTTCAGCGCCTCCTTGATCTCGTCGCGGCTCTCCGCCGCCGCGCCGGCCCCGACCTCGGGGTTGCCGCCGGCGCCGAGGCCGCGGGTCAGCTCCTGTCCGATCGAGAGCTTGATGTCGGCATCGCAGGCCTGCAGCGCCTGGGCGTCGGTGTTGACCGCGACGAACTCGACGCCGCGGATGCCGGCGTCGACCATGCGACTGACCGCGTTGGTGCCGCCGCCGCCCGCTCCGACGACCTTGATGACCGCGAGGTAAGTGGATTCCATCTCCCGATTTCTCCTACGCCGACCGTCAGGGGGCTGGCGCGACAGCTGTTGGTTGAGTTGAGCCTTGGTTCTGTCCGAGCCTTCAGCGATGCTCAAGGGTTGGAACTGCTGCCTCGAGCCCGGAAATTGCGCTGAACGTAGGGCATTGTGGCGCCTCTGTCAAACCGGCGACAGCCATCGTGCAAGCGTTAACTCTCGATGCTGACTTGAGGGTTTTGCCAATCTAACCCTGCGGTCGAGGGTTCAGGGAACGGGTGGAAGCGTATGCCCAGAGCCGCCTATCGCCGGCCGCCCGGGGGCGTGCAGGTCTACATAATCGAGTGCTTCGATCGAGGGATCGGCGAGCACGGCGGCGGCGGCCCGCCACTTGCGGGCGGCCTCGGAGGCATCGCCGAAGCGCAGTTCGATCCCCGAGGTGGTTTCGACGTCGACCCCGCTTTCGCCGTAGAAGCTGCTCGCCAGGTAGGGCCGCAGCGCCGCCGGGGCGGCGCCGAGGACCCGCGCCTGCTGCAGCATCGGCCCGGCCAGATGGTGGCCTTGCGGCGGTTCGCGCAGCGGCAGCACCGGCAGCCCGGGTTCGTCCGGGAGCGGCAGCCAGGGCAGGACCACCCCGTTGGCGGTCACCGCGATCGCCTCGCTGCCACTGCCGATCGTCGCGGTCGCTTCGGGGACGCGGACGTCGGGGGTCACGGCACTGTCACGGATCAGGAAGAGGTAGATCGCGACGGCCGCGAGAAGAACGGCGGCGATCGCCGCCAGCCGGCGCCTCACAGCTCCCAGCCGCCGGGCCAGCGGACCTCTCCCAACAACTGGACCTCCGGCTCCAGCTCGACGCCGAAGCGCTCGTGGACGCGGCGGCGGCCCTCCGCCATCAGCTCGAGCACGTCGGCGGTGGTGGCGCCGCCGACGTTCTCGACGAAATTGGCGTGCTTCGCGGAGAAGCGGGCGCCGCCGTGGACAAGGCCGCGGCAACCGGCCGCCTCGAGCAGTTGGCCGGCGGAGCGGCCGCCGGCGCGCTCGTCGTCGGGGTTCTTGAAGGTCGAGCCGAAGGTCTGGATCCCCTTCGGCTGGGCGTCGTGACGGCGCTCGCGCATCGACCTCATCATCGCCCGCACCTCCTCCGGGTCGCCGGGCCGCAGGCGGAAAGCGGCCCGCGAGACCACCTCGCCCGGCCGCAGGTTGGAGTTGCGGTAGACGAACCCGAGCTGGTCCGGCCGGCGCCGCGTCGCCCCTGCCGCGGTGCAGATCTCGACCCACTCCAGGACCTCGGCGAGCTGCCCGCCGTAGGCGTTGGCGTTCATCCGCACCGCGCCGCCGACGGTGCCCGGGATGTTGGTGCCGAATTCGAGCCCGGCGAGACCCCAGCCGGCCGCCTGCGTCGCCGCCTGCGGCAGCCGCTTGCCGCCGCCGCAGACGACCAGGTCACCCTCGCGCTCGATCGCCGCCAGCTCGCCGTCGAGCTTGATCGCCAGGCCGCGGAAGCCGTCGTCGGCGACCAGCAGGTTCGAGCCCGACCCGATCAGCCCCACCGCGATGTCCTCCCGATCGGCCCAGCGCAGGGCCGCGACCAGCTCGTCCGCGCTCGCCGGTCGGGCGAACCAATCGGCGACACCGCCGGTGCGAACCGTGGTCAGCCGCGCCAGCGGCTGCTCGCGCGTCACCCCCGGCGGCGGCGCGTTCACCGCTCTCCCTCCGCCGCCGCGCCAGCGGCTTCCCCGACCAGCGCCTCGCCGAGCCCGAAGACGTCGCCGGCGCCGATCGTCACCAGCACCGTGCCCTCGCCGGCGCCGTCGAGGCGGTCGGCGAGCGCGCGCCGGGCCGAGTCGGCCCGCGGCAGCCACCAGACCGGCCTCCCCCCCATCCGCTCCGCCGCCGCCTGAGCGACCCGCAGGCCGCTGACCCCGGCAAGCTCGCCGACCGGCTCCTCGCGGGCTGGGTAGACGTCGAGCACCACCACCTCGTCGGCGCCGGTAAGGGCGGCGCCGAACTCCTCGGCGAGCGCCTTCGTGCGCGAGTAGAGATGGGGCTGGAAGACCGCGATCAGCCGTGCCGGGCCCAGCTCGCGCAGGGCGGCGAGCGCGGCGCGGACCTCGGTCGGGTGATGGGCGTAATCGTCGTATATGGAGACGCCCTGGCGCGAGCCTTTGAGCTCGAGCCGCCTGCGGACGCCGGGGAAGTCCGCCAGCGCAGCCGCTGCCGCTGTGGCGTCGAGGCCGGCCAGCTCGATCGCCGCCAGGGCGGCGCGGGCGTTGGCGCGGTTGTGCCGGCCGGGGACGGCGAGGAGGAGGTCGGCGGGACCGGGCACGGCGGCGTCGAAGCCGAGCCTCCGGCCCGGCCCGGCGAGGTCGTCGAGACCGCCGTCGGCCGGCAGCACGCTCGCCGCGGCCGGGGCGAGGAAGCGGCGGAAGGCGTCCTGCAGCTCGGCAAGTGAGCCCCACCTGGCGTGGTGGTCGAGCTCGATGTTGGTGACGACGGCGATCTCCGGCCGCAGCTCGAGGAAGCTGGCATCGCTCTCGTCGGCCTCGGCGACGACCCACTCGCCCTCTCCCCAGCCGGCGTTGGCGGCGGCGCCGTCATCGCCCAGGCCGGGCACCTCGCCACCGACGAAGAAGGCGGGATCGGCGCCGATCGCCCGCAGCGCCCAGACCGCCATCGCCGCCGTCGTCGTCTTGCCGTGGGTGCCGGCGACCGCGATCAGCCGCTTCTCCGCGCAGATCTCGGCCAGCAGCGCGCCGCGGTGGATCGGCTCGACCCCGCGCTCCCGCGCCAACGCCAGCTCCGGGTTGTCGACCGTGATCGCGGTCGAGACGACGACCTCGGCGCCCTCGGGGAGGTTGCCGGCGTCGTGGCCGATCGCCGGTTCGAGCCCGGCCCGGCGCAGCCGCTCCATATACGTGGAGTCGGAACGGTCGCTGCCGCTGACCTCGGCGCCGAGCCCGGCGCAGACCAGGGCCAACCCGCTCATCCCGGCCCCGCCGATGCCGACGAAGTGCAGCCGCCGAGCGGCCCAATCGCGCTTGTCGTCGCCGCTAGCCACGGGCGGCCTCCAGCACCTCGTCGGCGATCCGCCTGGCGGCGTCGGGCCTGGCCAGCGCTCGCGAGGCGGCCGCCATCGCTTCCAGCCGCCCCCCGTCGGCGAGGATCGCCGCGACCGCGGCCCGCAGCCGCTCGGCCCCGGCCTCGCCGCCCAGCTCGGAGTCGGGCAGCACCGTCGCCGCGCCGCGCCGCTCCATCCAGGCGGCGTTGGCGCTTTGATGATCGGCGGTCGCGTGGGGATAGGGCACCAGGATCGCCGGCCGCCCCGCCGCGGTCAGCTCGAAGACCGAGCCGCCCGAGCGACCGAGGACGAGGTCGGCGGCGGCGAGGAAATCCCCGAGGCCGGCGGGGTCGTAGCCGACCAGGGTGTAGCCGTCGCGATTGGGCGCGGCCGCGAGCCGCCGCTCCAGCTCCCGCTGGTCGCGACGGCCGCTCAGATGGAGGACCTGGAAATCGCGCGCCCCGCCCTCGGCGAAGGCCTCGACCGCGGCGAAGTTGACCGAGCGAGCCCCCTGGCTGCCCCCGACCACGAATAGGCAGCGTGCATCGGCGGGGATTCCGAAACGCCGCCGCGCCGCGTCGCGGTCGGCCGTGAGGACCTCTTTCGGCACCGGCCGGCCGGTCACCAGGTAGCGGTCGCCCTCCCGCCCGTCGATCGGGAAGGCGAGGCAGACCCGGCGGGCGAAGCCGGCCAGCAACCGGTTGGCGAGGCCGAGGTGGCTGTCGGCCTCGGTCAGGACAAAGGGAGTTCGGCTCAGGACCGCGGCCAGCCCGGCGGGACCGGCAACGTAGCCGCCGCCGCCGAGCACCACGTCGGCACGCCGCTCACGCAGCAGCCGCCGCGCGGCAATGACCGCGCCGGCCGCCTCGAATCCGGCCCGCAGTACCCGCAGCGGATTGCGGCGGTCGATCCCGCGCACCCTGACGAAGTCGATCTCGTAGCCGGCGGCGGGGACCAGCTCGGCCTCGATCCGCTCGCGGGTGCCGAGGAAGGAGACTTCGGCGCCGCTAACCCGAAGCTCGTCGGCGACCGCCATGGCGGGCACCACGTGGCCGGCGGTTCCGCCCGCCGCCACCACGACCCTTGGCCTTCCCGGCACCTTTCGCTCGGCTCCTTTCGCGTGCGGGCGTGCGCCCGCCTTCGACGACGCGCAGTCTGCCAGCGCCGGAGGTCGAGGCCCGCGCCACCTTCGCGGTCCCGCCGCGGGCGACGTTGAGGATCAGGCCCACCGCGAACAGCGTCGCCATCAGGCTGCTGTTGCCGTAGGAGACGAACGGCAGCGGCACCCCGGTCAGCGGCGCCAGCCCCATCACCGCGAAGAGGTTAATCGTCGCCTGCACGAGGATCAACGAGGTCAGCCCAGCGACCAGCAGCTTGCCGTAGTTGTCCTTCGCCCGCTGGGCGACTTTCAGCCCCGCGTAGCCGAACATCGCGAAGAGGCCGACGACGCCGACGATCCCGACCATCCCCAGCTCCTCGCCGATCACCGCCGAGATCATGTCGGTGTGCGCCTCGGGCAGGTAGAAGGCCTTCTGCACGCCGTTGCCGATCCCGACCCCGAAGAGGCCGCCGGAGCCGAGCGCGATCTTCGCCTGCGCGGCCTGGAAGCCGGCGCCTTCGGCGGCGTCGCCGGGGTGGAGGAAGCCGGTCAACCGCGCCATCCGGTAGGGCTCGACGATCGTCATCAGCAGGGCGACGGCGCCGATCCCGAGCGCGATCAGGCCGAGGTCGCGGGGCCGGGCGCCGGCGGCGATCAGGGTGGCGCCGACGGCGAAGGCGACAACCATCGTCGTCCCCATGTCGGGCTCGAGCATGATCAGCAGGCAGGCGCCACCGGCGATCAGCAGGAACGGCATGAAGCCCTCGATCGAGCGGGCCCGCCTGGGCTTGCGAGAAAGCATGTCGGCGCCGTAGAGGACCAGCGCCACCTTGGCCAGCTCGGAGGGCTGGATCTGCAGGAAGCCGGAGCCGATCCAGCGGCTGGCCCCGTTGACGCTCGAGCCGACGCCGAGCACGGCGACCAGCAGGAACAGCGAGACGCCGACGATCGCCGGCGTCAAGCGGCGGACCGCGACGAGCCCGTGGCGGGCGGTGAGGTGCATGATCACCAGCCCGACGGCGCCGAACATCAGCGTCCGCTTCAGGTAGAAGGCGCTGTCGGAGAGGCCGCCGTCCTGCAGCACCCGGGTGGTCGAGCTGGCCGAGAAGACCATCACCGCGCCCAGCGCCAGCAGGCACAGGGTCGCGGTCAGCAGCATGTTGTACTCGGTGGAGACGGCCGCCCCGCGCGAGCGCTTCTTCGCCTTCGTCCGCTTCGTCGACCTGGCCTTCGCCGGCCTGCCGAGCCGGCCGAGGGCGAGCGGGAAGGCGCTCACCGCAATCCCTCGACGATCGCGCGGAAGCGTTCGCCACGCCGCTCGAAGTTCTCGAAGGCGTCGAAGCTGGCGCAGGCCGGCGAGAGCAGGACGACCTCGCCGGGGGCGGCCGCGGCGGCGGCGCGGCGGACCGCGTCCTCGAGGTCCTCGCAGCGGTGCAGCTCGACCCCGGCCGCGACCACCGGCGCCAGCTCCTCGGCCAGCCGCGGGGCGGTGGCGCCGGTCAGGTAGCAGGCGACGCAGCGCTCGCGGAGCGGGTCCAGCAGCGGCGCGAACGGCTCGCCCTTCTCGCTGCCGCCGAGGATCGGGCGAACGCCGGAGGCGAAAGCGCGGATCCCGACCGTCGCCGAGGCGACGTTGGTCGCCTTCGAGTCGTTGACGAAGCGCACGCCGCCGATCTCCGCCACCGGCTCGAGCCGGTGCGGTACCCCGGCGAAGCTGCGCAGGCCCTCGCGCACCGCCTCGCGGTCGAGCCCCATCGAGAGCGCCGCGGCCGCCGCGGCCATCGCGTTGGCGACGTTGTGCTCGCCGAACAGGCCCAGCTCCTCGACCATGAGCAGCGGCTCGCCGTCGTAGAAGATCGTCCCCTGCGCCAGCGCCAGCTCGCAGTTGGGGGCGTTGCCGACGCAGAAGGCGATCCGCCGCGCGCAGCCGCCGAGGTCGACGCCGGCCAGCTCCGGCTCGTCGGCGTTGTAGACGGCGACGTCGTCGTTGCCCTGGTTGGCGAAGATCCGCAGCTTCGCCGCCAGGTAGGCCTCGAGGTCGTGGTGGCGGTCGAGATGGTCGGGCGAGAGGTTGAGGAAGACGCCGCACTCCGGGGCGAAGTGGTCGGTGTCTTCGAGCTGGAAGCTGGAGCACTCGCAGATCACGGTCGCGTCGGGCTCGACCTCCCCGACCAGGTTCGAGAGCGGCGTGCCGACGTTGCCGGCCACCGCGACCGGCTCGCCGGCGCCGCGGTAGAGGTGGCCGAGCAGCTCGACCGTGGTCGTCTTGCCGTTGGTCCCGGTGACCGCGACGGTCCGGTTCGGCAGCGCCCGCCAGGCCAGCTCCAGCTCGCCGACGACCTCGATCCCGCGCTCCAACGCCGCCGCGATCACCGGCGCCTCCCGCGGCACCCCGGGGCTCTTCACAACCGTCCGCACTCCGTCGAGCAGCGCCAATCCATCCGAATCCAGGAACACTTCGACGCCCGCGGCCCGGAGTCCTGCCGCCTGGGCGGGAGCGCCCGCATCGACCCCCGTCACCCGCTCTCCCCGCGCCGCCAGCAACCGCGCTGCCGCCACCCCCGAGCGCCCCAGGCCAACCACCAGGAACGGCCCTGGTGGCAGCGGCGGGCGGATCTGCTTCGGCGATGGTGCGCTCATGGGGGAGAACTTCGCCCTCTGCTGGATTGGGCCTGTATGCCAGTGTTCAATCCTCCGGTAGCAGAACTGCTACCTTCAGTGCCAGTGGCAACCATTCCCCAGAAAGACCTGCGCAACAAGGTCGGCGAGATCCTGCGCCGGGCGGAGGCCGGCGAGGAGTTCACGATCACCGTCTCCGGCCGGCCGGTCGCCGAGCTCGCTCCGATCGGAGCCCGCCAATGGGTCGACAGCGCCCAACTGGCTGACCTCTGGCGGCTGCCGCCCGATCGGACGCTGATGCACGATCTCGAGCAGTTCGGCGGCGAGCTTCGGGATCCGTGGTCTGAGTAAGCCGTGCGGGCGATACTCGATACGTCGGTCCTGATCGGCGAGCAAGCGCAGCCGTCGGGCATCGAGCTGGCAATCAGCGTGGTCTCGATTGGCGAGTTGCACTTTGGCCTCCTGAGCGCCGCCGAGGACGATCTTCGCGCCGCCAGGGCGGAGCGCCTGGGACTGATCGAGGCGCGCTTCCCGAGCCCCCTCCCACTCGACGACAGGGTGGCTCGCGCCTGGGGCCAGCTCCAGGCCGCCGTCGCGAAGCGCGGTGGCCAGCCGCGCAGGCGATTCGCCGATCTCGCGATCGCGGCCACCGCCAGGGCTCACGAAGCAGTCCTGATCACGGCCAACCCCAAGGACCTGAAGCTGGTCGAGGACCTGGTCCACGTCCACCCCGCCTAGCGAGGAGGGTCGAGCGCGGCATCGCCGGCCGTGCGCTACCGGCCGATCGACTGCTGGTACAGCGTGAAGCCGATCCCGGAGCAGACGGCGGCGATGATCCAGAAGCGCAGCATGATCTTCGTCTCCGACCAGGCCATCATCTCGAAGTGGTGGTGCAGCGGCGCCATCAGCAGGACGCGGCGGCGGAAGGCCTTGAAGGAGAAGACCTGGACCGCGACCGAGAGCGCCTCGATCACGAAGATGCCGCCGATGATGATCAAGAGCACCTCGGTCTGGGTCATCACCGCCAGCGCCCCGATCGCCCCGCCGAGGCCAAGCGAGCCGGTGTCGCCCATGAAGATCGAGGCCGGGAAGGCGTTGTACCAGAGGAAGCCGATGCAGGCGCCGACCAGGCAGGCGGAGAGCAGCGCCAGGTTCTGCTGCTCGTTGGCGACGAAGGCGATCGCCGTGTAGGCGAGCAGGACGATCGCGCAGGAGCCGGCCGCGAGGCCGTCGAGGCCGTCGGTGAGGTTGACGCCGTTGGAGGTGCCGGCGATGACCAGGAAGACGAGGACGAAGTAGAGGACCGGGCCGAGGTCGATGCTGGCGTCGCCGATGCGGAAGTAGAGGATCGGCTCGAGGCCGACCTCGTGGCGGGCGACCCACCAGAGGCCGAGCGCGAGGATCAGCTGGCCGAGCAGCTTCCAGCGCCCGGAGAGGCCGAGCGAGCGGCGTTTGACGATCTTGATGTAGTCGTCAGCGAAGCCCAGTGCCGCGCAGCCGATCGCGACGCCGAAGACGGCGAGGCTCTGGGCGTCGCGGTCGGAGAGGACCAGGTAAGGGACGCAGATCGAGGCGAAGACGATCAGCCCGCCCATCGTCGGCGTGCCGGCCTTGGCGTGGTGCTCCTGCGGCCCGTCCTCGCGGATGTGCTGACCGAACTCGCGCACCCGCAGGTACTCGATGAACTTCGGGCCGAGGAAGATGCAGATCAGCATCGCCGCCATGCCGGCGATCAGCACTTCGCCCATCAGCGGTCCCCCATCAGACCAGCTCCGCCAGACTCTCGGCGACGCCCTCCAGGCCGGCCGAGCGCGAGCCCTTGACCAGGACCGCGTCGCCGGGTTCGAGCTGCGCCCCCAGCAGCTCCGCCGCCTCGGCCGGGTCGGCGACCAGCTCGTCGGGCCCGTAGTCGCGGGCCGCCAGCCCGACCCCGAGCAGCAGGTCGACGCCGGCAGCGCGCGCGTGCTCGCCGACCTCGCGGTGGAACCGCGGCGCGTCCGGCCCCAGCTCGCTCATCTCGCCGAGCACAGCGACGGTCCGCGGCGCGCCCAGCGTCGCCAGGTGGTCGAGCGCCGCTCGCATCGACACCGGGTTGGCGTTGTAGCAGTCGTTCACGAGCACGATCCCGTCGCCGAGCTCGATGCGCTCGCCGCGGAAGCGCGAGAATCCTATGTCCGCCGCCCGGTCGGCCATTTCCGCCAGCGGCGCCTCCAGCGCCACCCCGGCCGCGATCGCCGCCAGGGCGTTGGTCAGGTTGTGCGCCTCGGCGAAGGGGAAGTGGAAGGTCTGCTCGCCGCCGGGGGTCCGCACCAGCGCCTCGGTCACCCCCTCGGCGACGCCGCTGCGCAGCGCCTCGACGTCGCCGCCCGGCCCGAAGCGCAGCAGGCGCTCGACCCCGCCGAGGTGGGGCTCGAGCGCGTCGGCGGCGGCCGGCACGACCGCGGTGCCGCCGGGCGGCAGCGCCGCCAGGATCTCGGCCTTCGCCGCGGCGATCGCCTCGACCGAACCGAGCAGCTCGACGTGGACCGGGCCGACGTTGGTGATCACGGCGACGTCGGGCTCGGCGATTGCGCCGAGCTCGGCGATCTGGCCGCGGCCGCGCATCGCCATCTCCAGGACCAGGGTCTCGGTGTCCTCGGGCGCCTCCAGCACGGTCAGCGGCAGGCCGATCTCGGTGTTGAGGTTCTCGCGGTTGGCGTGGACCCGGCCCGGCAGCAGCGCCCGGGCGATGTCCTTTGCCGAGGTCTTGCCGACCGAGCCGGTGACCCCGACCACCTTGGCGCCGAGCGCCCGCCGCCAGGCGCGGGCAAGCGCCTGCAGCGCCGCCAGCGGGTCCTCGGCCACGAAGACCCAACCGGCGCGAACGTCGTTCTTCCCGCTATCCGGGACGAAGGGCGTTCGGAAGGCCGGGCCGACGACGACGCCCCAGGCGCCGGCGGCGAGCGCGTCGGCCGCGAACTCACCGCCGTCGCGGCTCTCGCCGCGCAGCCCGAAGAAGAGGTCGCCCGCGCCGGTGATGCTGGAGTCGATCGTGGCACGGCGCGGCGCGCCTGGCTCCCCCTCGGCGAGCACCTCGGCCCCGAGCGCGGCGGCGATCTGCTCGGCGCTCAGCCTCACGCGAGGCTACCCAGCTTCCGCAGCTCCTCGCGCACCACCTGGCGGTCGTCGAAGGGGACCTTGCGGCCGCCCTCGAACTCCTGGCCCTGCTCGTGCCCCTTGCCGGCGATCACCACCGTGTCGCCGGGCTCGGCCCGGGTCAGCGCCAGCCCGATCGCCGCGCGGCGATCGACCTCGACCTCGACCTCGGCTGTCCCCCGAGCCCCGGCCGCGACCTCGGCGACGATCGCCGCCGGGTCCTCGGAGCGCGGGTTGTCGGAGGTGAGGACCGCGAGGTCGGAGAGCTCGGCCCCCGCCTTCCCCATCTTCGGCCGCTTGTCGCGGTCGCGGTCGCCGCCGGCCCCGAAGACGGCGATCAGCCGCCCCCCGGTCAGCCGCCGCGCCGCCCGCAGCACGTTCTCCAGCGAGTCCGGGGTGTGTGCGTAGTCGACCAGGACCGTGAACCCCTGCCCCTCGTCGATCGGCTCGAAGCGCCCCGGCACCCGCGCCGCCCGCGCCAGCCCCGCGGCCGCGGCCGCGGGGCCAATCCCCAGCGCCATCGCCGCCGCGAACGCCCCCAACGCGTTGGCGACGTTGAAGTGACCCGGCAGCCCCGTCCGCACCCGAATCGCACTGCCGATGGGCCTCGGCCGTCCGCTATTTGGACGCTTCAGGCCCGTCGGCCCCGGGGTGATCGTGAACTCGGCGCCGGCGGCGTCGAAGCGGACGCCGCGAGCCGCGTAGTCGGCGGCGTCGCCGTCGGCGGAGAAGGTGACGCAGTCGAATTCCTCCGCCAGGCGGCGGCCGTAGGGGTCGTCGACGTTGACGATCGCCGTCCCCGGGCCGGCCGCGAACAGCCGCCGCTTGGCGAGGAAGTAGTCCTCCATGTCGGCGTGGAAGTCGAGGTGGTCCTGGGTCAGGTTGGTGAACAGCGCCACCTCGCAGTGGACCGCGTCGGAGCGGTGCAGGGTCAGCGCGTGCGAGGAGACCTCGATCGCGCAAGCGCGATCGCCGGCCTCGAGCATGCGCAGGAAGGTCGCCTGCAGGTCGATCGCCTCCGGCGTCGTCCGCACCACCTCCTCCGCGACGCCGCCGACCACCTGCTTGACCGTCCCCATCAGCCCGCAGGCGACCCCGGCCGCCTCGAGGAGCTCCCGGACCAGGAAGGCGGTGGTCGTCTTCCCGTTCGTCCCCGTCACCCCGACCACCCGCAGCTCCGCCGTCGGATCCCCATAAAACCGCGCCGCCACCGGCGCCATCGCCGCCCGCGCGTCCGCGACCGCCACCTGCGGCACCGTCACGTTCAGCTCCCGCTCCACCACCAGCCCCGCCGCCCCGTCCGCCACCACCCGCGCTGCGAACTCGTGCCCATCGACCTTCTCCCCCGGCACGCAGAAAAACAGCGTCCCGGGCCCGACTTTTCGGCTGTCATAGGCCAGCCCACCGATCTCAATCGAGGAATCGCCCACAATCCGGGCCCCCTCGACCTCCGCGGCAAGCTCGTCCAACCTCATACGCCCCCGATTCTAGGCTGGGGGTCGGGTGCCCCTATTCCGGCGCAACGCCGAGATAAGGGAGGGCGAACGCCGCAATCTTTCCGAATGCCGGAGCGGCGACCGACCCGCCGTAGATGTCCCCCTGCGGCTGGTCGACGATCACCGCCGCCAGCAGCTTCGGGTCCTGGGCCGGCGCGAAGCCGATGAACGAGGCGACGTATTTGGTTTCCGAGTAGGTCCCGTTTTCCGCCACCTGGGCGGTGCCGGTCTTGCCGGCCAGGGTGTAGCCGGGGACGCTGACCTCAGAGGCGGTGCCGCCCGCCGCCAGCACGCCCTCGAGCATTTCCCGCACCTGGGCCGCGACGCCGGGGTCGATCACCCGCCGCCCCTTCGGCTCCGGCACCGCTTCTTCGCCGATCCGCTCGATCAGCTGCGGCCGGCGGAGGATGCCGCCGTCGGCGATCGCCGCGTAGCCGGCCATCATCTGCATCGGCGTCACCGAGATGCCCTGGCCGATCGGCAGGTTGCCCATCGTCGAGCCGGAGTATTCGTCGAGCGCCGGCACGATCCCGCGCTCCTCGGCCGGGAACTGGACCCCGGTCGGACGGCCGAAGCCGAAGCGGCTGATCCAGCGGCTGAATTTTTCGGCGCCGATCTCGAGCCCGATCGTCACCGCACCCACGTTGGAGGAGTAGGCGAGGATTTCGGCCACACTCATCGTCTCGGTCGGCCGCGCCTCGGCGTCTTCGATCGTCCGGTCGGCGACCTGGATGCTCGACGGCAGCACAAAGGAAGAGGTCGGGGTGACGAGTTTTTCCTCCAGCGCCGCCGCGACGGTAAACGCCTTGAAGGTCGAGCCGGGCTCGTAGGTGAAGCCGGTCGCCTTGTTCATCAGGTCCTCGTTGCTGGTGGCGGAGAGGTCGTTGGGGTCGACCGGCGGCCAGTTCGCCATCGCCAGGATCTGCGAGTCGCGCGGATCCATGACGATCGCCGTCGCCCCCTGCGGCGCGTAGGTTTCGCCGACTTCGGCCAGCACCCGCTCGGTCTTCTCCTGGATCAGCGGATCGAGGGTGAGCTGGATGTTTTCGCCGTCGCTCGCTTCGCTGACGGTTTCCAGCCGGATCGGCTCGCCGAGCGCGTCCTTGACGATCCGCCGTTCGCCATCGCTGCCGCGCAGCACGCTTTCCTCGCCCGCCTCGAGCCCGGTCAGCCCCTGGTTTTCGGAGCCGACGGCGCCGATCACCTGTCCCGCCATATCTCCCTGCGGGTAGGTGCGACGGCTGTCCGGCAGCTCGCCGATCCCTTCCAGGCGAAGCCGTTCGACCCGGCCCGCCGCTTCGAGGCTGACTTTGTGGGCGACGTAGGAGAAGCCGGAGTCGGCGGTCAGGGCTTCCAGCACTTCCCCCTTGTCCAGTTCGAGGATCGGCGCCAGTTCGGCCGCCGCCCGCGGCGGGTTCTTGACCTGGTAGGGGGTAGCGAAGATCGTCGCCGCGTTCTCGGAGGCCGCCAGCTCGTTGCCGCGGCGGTCGAGCAGGCTGCCGCGCAGGCCGGGGACGGTCACCGCCTCGGTCTGCTGGGAGACCGCCTCGGAAGCCAGCTTCGAGCCCTGCACGCCCTGCAGCCAGAAGGCACGGCCGACGATGACGAGGAAGCAGAGGAGGAACCCAGCGAAGAGGAGCCCGATCCGGCGCTCGATCAAGCGCATCCCGGCGGCCTATTCCGGGCTGGCGGCGGCCAGGCGCTGGGCCGCGGTGGCGACGTCGCCGGCGTCGACGACGTGGATCTCTTCGCTGGCCGGCATCGCCAGGCCCAGCGGCGCCGCGGCCCGGCGTACCGGGCCGATCCCGGAAAGGCGCGCGTCGCGCCCGCGTAGGATCGAGTTCTCCTGGCTGAGCGCGGTGATCTGCTCGTCGATCTTGCTCGAGGAGGAAGCGAAGCTGAGGGTGGCGACGTTGAGGGCGACGATCCCGGCGAGCAGCACCCCGAGGACGCCGATCCAGGCGCGGCCGCGGGTCATTCGCACGACCAACCCGGAGTCCGGCAGCTGGCCCACGGCGACCGCGGTGCGCCCGACCGCGAGCGGGATCAGCTGGCCGCCGCTGGCCCGCTTCGTTTTCGGCTTTGCGCGCTGGGGGGCGCGGGCTGGCACGGGGCGGGCCACCGCGCGGCCGCGCGGTGCCGGACGTGCCGGTGCCGCCTTTCGGCGCGGCGGGGTCGTGCGCGAGGGGGCGGGCGCGGTCGCGCTCCCCCGCTTCGGGGCGGCAACGGCCATCAGCCGGCCTCTCCCGCCGGGGTCGCGATGGCGATCTTGATCGCCCCGCGCAGATGGGCCGAGCGCGAGCGCGGGTTGGCCTCGACCTCGGCCGGGCCGGGCGAGATCGAGCGCCGGGTCAGCAGCTCGGCCTCGGGCTCGTGGCCGCAGACGCAGACGGGAAGCTCGGGCGGGCAGATGCAGCCGCGGGCCTTCTCGGCCAGGAATCGCTTCACCGGCCGGTCCTCGAGCGAGTGAAAGGAGATCGCCGCGAAGCGACCGCCGAGCGGCAGCATCCCCCAGGCCAGCGGCAGCGCCTCGGCCAGCGAGTCGAGCTCGCCGTTGACGGCGATCCGGATCGCCTGGAAGCTGCGCTTGGCGGGGTGACCGCCGCCGAACTGGGCCGCGGTCGGCATCCCGGCCTTGATCGCCGCGACCAGGTCGGAGGTGGTGCGCAACGGCCGCCGGCGGACGATCTCGCGGGCGATGCCGCCGGCGTAGCGCTCCTCGCCGAAGCGGCGCAGGACCTGGGCGATCCGCGACTCCGGCCACTCGTTGAGGAGGTTGGCGGCGTCGAACTGCTGGCGCGTGTCCATCCGCATGTCGAGCGGCGCGTCGTAGGAATAGGAGAAGCCCCGCTCCCACGAATCCACCTGCAGCGACGACATCCCGAGGTCTACATAAACCATCTCTGGGCGTATGCCTTCGCCGCGCAGGGTGCGAAGACCTTCCGCGAAGTCGGCGCCGAGGAAGCGGGTGCGACAGGGCGCCTCAGCGGCCAAGTCGGCGAAGCGCGCCGCGGCGGCGGGGTCGCGGTCGATCGCGATCAGCGTCCCCTCCGGGCCCACCAGCTCGGCGACGCGGCGGGCGTGGCCGCCGGCGCCGAAGGTGCAGTCGACCGCCGTCTGCCCCGGCTCGGGGGCGAGCAGCGAGACCAGCTCCGGCGCCAGCACGGGCTGGTGGGTCATCGGCTCGACCGCGCCGGCACCGTAGCGGCGGCTGTGGGAGATCGGGGTTCGCTCGGCATGGAGTCTCATGATCACGCGGTGGCGGTGCCGGCCAGGCCCTCGGCGATCTCGGGGGCGGCGGCGTCGAGCTCGGCCTCCTGCTTCGCCCAAGCCGCGGCGTCCCAGATCTCGAGGTACTCCCCCGCCCCGATCACCACGCAGTTGCCGTCGAGGCCGGCGTGCTCGATCAGCGGCTTGGGGACGCGGATGCGCCCCGCCGAGTCGAGCTTCTCGTCGAAGGAGCCGCCGTGGAAGCGGCGGCGCAGCTGCCGCGCGTCGCGCCCGAAGGGGCTGTGCGGAGAGAGGAAGCGGTCGGAGAGCTGCTCAAACTCGGCGGTCGTGTGGACCCAGACGCAGGGGTCGAAGCCCTTGGAGAGAACCACTCCGTCAGAGAGGGACGCCCGGAACCGCGACGGAACCGTGAGCCGGTCCTTGGAATCGAGGCTGTGCTCGTAGAGACCCCGAAATGCCACCTCGGCGAGTCCTTTCTAGAGCGGAGGGCGGAAAGAGTTAGGACCGGAGTGATGAGGTGGGAGGAACCTCACCACCCCGGTCCTGGGCTTCAACTCGGGCGCCACAATAACCCACACTCCCCCACTTTGCAACACGACCCCCCTCTGCAAGCCCATTTGCATCCGCCGTGGCGAGCGTTAGGTTCAGGCCCGTGAGCACGCCCGAGCAAGCCCCGCCCGACGACCGCGCGCCGGTGGACGCCGCGGCGACGGCGGTTCCCGACGACGCCAACGACCTCCGCGGCTTCCACTTCAGGCGGCTGCTCGGCAAACCGCTGACCTGGATCCTGATCGCCTGCTTCGTCCTCGCCGCCGGGGTCGCCGGCGCCGCCGTGATCGGTCCGGCGGTCGGCGGCATCGCCGCGGCGGCGGCGTTCCTGGTCGCGCTGCTGGTCGTCTTCGCGATCGCCGACTCGCGCGCCGAAGACGCCTTCTTCCAGGTCTACGCGCGGCAACACGGGCTCGAACTCGGCGGCCGCTCGCCGCTGCCGCCGACCACGCCGCTGCTGCGCAAGGGCGATGACCGCTATGCCGAGCGCACCCTCTCCGGCACCCTGGCCGAGGGGATCGAAGGCATCCTCGCCCTCTACACCTATGAGGAGGAGACGACCGACAGCGAGGGCAACCGCGAGACCAACTACTACCGCTACACGGTCGGCCTGGTGCCGGTGCCGGAGTGCGTCGCCCACGTCCCCGAGCTCTACTGCCAGCGCAAGTTCGGCCTGCGCTCGCTGGAGGGCCTCGAGGACGCCTTCCGCACCAAGAAAGAGCGGGTCAAGCTGGAGAGCGAGGCGCTTGACGATAAGTACGAGATCTTCGCCGGCAAGAACCAGGACGCGAACTGGCTGCGCCAGCTCTTCGCCCCCACCTTCATCGTCTGGCTGACCGAATCGGCACCGAAGAAGTTCGCCTTCGAGCTGGTCGACGGCACCCTCTGCTGCTACGTCAGCGGCCACCGCAAGAAGGCCGAGGAGCTGGACGAGATCGGTGCCGCAACCGCCGCGGTGGCGGCGCGCCTGCGCCAGGAGTCACTGGAGTAGCGCACGCCGGCGGGGCCTGTCGGTGGTGAGCCGCTCTCCTAAAAGCCGGATAACAAAGTGCCGGCGTTGGCGATCAGGCCGGCGGCGATCATCAGTAGCACCGACGGAACCAGCACCAGGGCGACGACGAGCTGGATCTTTGGCGCCGCCCGCGCCGCCCGCTCCTCGACGGCGCGGCGGCCCTCGCGGCGCAGGGCGGCAGCCTGGCGGCGCAGTTGGTCGGCCAGCGGCGAGCCGAAGCGGCGCGAGCGTTCGATCGCCGCGACCAACGCCGCCAGCTCCCCGCCGGGGACCCGGAAGCGGAGCGAGCGCAGGGCGGCCCCGAGCGGTACGCCGCAGGAGAGCTCGGCGACGGTCAGCCGCATCTCCTCGGCCAGCGGCCCCTCCCCCGCCTCGGCCAGTTGCCGCAGGCCGGCCGCCGGTCCACGACCGGAGCCGGCGCTGACCGCGAGCAGATCGAGCGCGTCGGGCAGCGCCGCCAGCAGGCGCTGACGGCGGCGGCGCGCTTCGCGCTCGAGCAGGGCGTCCGGGACGAGGAAGCCTGCGGCCGGCATCACGATCGCGACCAGGATCGAGATCCGCCCCGGGGCGCCCGGCGCGGCGGCGAGGGCAACGAGGCCGCCGCCGAGGAGTCCGGCCAGCTTCGCCGCGAGGACCGCGCCGAGCGGCAGCCGCTGCTGCAGGCCTGAGCGCCGCAGCCGTTCCGGCAGCCCCAGTCGCAGCGCCGCGGCGGCCGAGCGGGCGCCGAGGCCGAAGGGCAGCGCCGGCGTTCCGCCTCGGCCGGCGAGCAGCTCCCGCGCCGCAACCGCCGCGAGCAGGGCCGCCAGCCCCGCCAACGCTCCCGCCGCGCTCACTCCGCCACCCGCGCGAGCCGTCGGATCGCGACGAAGCCGGCGAGCTGCAGGGCGGCCGCCAGCGCCAGCATCGCGGTCGCCGCCGGCGAGGCGAGCAGCGTGGCGAAAAAGCCGGGCTGGATCAGCTCGGCGAAGAGCGGCGCCGCCGCTTGGCATCGCGACCACCAGCAGGCCGGTGAAACGCGCCTGCGCGGTCGCCGAGCGGGCGTCCTCGGCGACGCGGTCGCGCTCCGCGGCGCCGGCGGCGAAGCGCCGCAGCAGGCCGGCGAGGTCGCCGCCGGCGAGCCGCTGGCTGAGCAGCGCCGCGGCGAAGGCGTCGACCCGCGGCGAGCGCATCCGCCGCCGCCAACGCTTCGACCGTCGCCACCGTCGCGGCCCCCAGCTCCAGCTCCGCCCCCAGCCGGGCCATCTCCAGCGGCCGGCGGGCCGTCCAGCGATCCGGCGGCGGCGGGCAGCGAGGCCCGCAGCGAGCGGCCGGCGCCGAGCGAGTCGGCGATCGCCGTCGCCACTTCCGGCAGCGAGCGCTCGACCGCCCGCCGGTAGCGCCGCCGGCGGCTGGAGATCGCCCGGCGGCAAGCGCGGGCCCGGCGACCGAGAGCGGCAGCGCCAGCGGCGGCCCGCCCAGCAGCCAACCGCCGAGCACCGCCGCGACCGTCGCCGAGTCCCGCGAGGCGGCGGCGCTCGAGCGCCGACGGCGAGTAGCCCTCCCTGCCGGCGCGCCGCAGCGGCTCCAGCGCCGCCGCAACCAGCGCGCCGCCGCCGGGCTCGCCAGCAGCGCCTCCCGGACCGCCAGCGCGGCGAGGCCGCCCGCCGCGGCCCCGCCAGCGCCGGCAGCAACCCGGCGGCGCTCACCGGCCGCCGGCCTCGATCGTCCGCACGGCCGTTGCCCCGGCCGCCCGCACCACCTCGGCGATCTCGGCGACGACCCGGGCTGCCGTCGGGCCGACGTTCCAGGTGGACGACGAGGTCGATCCCGCGCTGAACCTGCTCGGCCACCGCCGCGTGCGGCAGCCCGACCCCCGCCATCAGCGCCAGCGTCTCCAGCCGGCTCAGCGCGTCGGCGGGCGAGTTGGCGTGGACGGTCGAGAGGGCGCCGTCGTGGCCGGTGTTGAGCGCGGTCAGCAGGTCGAGCGCCTCCGGCCCGCGGACCTCGCCGATCACGATCCGGTCGGGCCGCATCCGCAGCGCGTTCCGCAGCAGGTCGCGGATCGTCACCTCACCGCGGCCCTCGACCCCGGCCGGCCGGCTCTCGAGCCGGACCACGTGGGGCTGCTGCAGGCGCAGCTCGGCGGCGTCCTCGATCGTCACCACCCGCTCGCCCGGCGCCGATGAAGCTGGAGAGCGCGTTGAGCAGGGTCGTCTTGCCCGAGCCGGTGCCGCCGCTGACCAGGATGCTGCGGCGCGCTGGCGACCGCCGCCGCGAGCGTCTCGCGCTGGCCGGTGGTCAGCGTGCCGAGCTCGACCAGCTCGTCGGGGCCTGGCCGGCGTCGGCGCCGAAGCGGCGGATCGAGACCAGCCGGGCCGTCGATCGCCAGCGGCGGGATCACCACGTTGACCCGCGAGCCGTCGGCGAGCCGCGCGTCGACCATCGGGCTGAGCTCGTCGACCCGCCGGCCGAGCGGGGCGAGGATCCGCTCGATCGCGTTGCGCAGCTCCTCCTCGTCGGCGAAGGCGACCGCGGTCGGGCTCGATGCGCCCGCCGCGCTCGACGTAGACCGTGCCGGGCCCGTTGACCATCACCTCCTCGACCGCCGGGTCGGCGAGCAGCGCCTCCAGCGGCCCGAGCCCGACGCTGTCGCGGACGATCCGCGCCGCCAACTCCTCGCGATCGCCGACGGTCAGCAGCGCCGCCTCCTCGTCGACCAGCTCCCGCACGGCCGCGGTCAGCTCGCCGCCGACCTCGCCGTCCCGCAGCCGCCGTCGGCGCGCCGGCGCTCGACCAGACGCGCCGCGCAGCCGGCGCCGCCAGCTCGGCGATGTTCCGCTCGCGGGCGGCCATTCCTCAGCCCCCGGCAAGGAGCGTCACCCGGCGGGCGAAGCTCTCGGCGGCGATCAGGCGCAGGGCCTGGCGACGGGTCAGCGCCAGGGTCGCCGCCGCGGTCCCTTCGGCCTCGGTCGCCCTCGGCGCCGGCGCCGAGCGCCAGCAGCGGCACCGCCGCGGCGGCGACGTAGGTGCGGCCGCTGCCGCCCGCCGCCGGGTTCGGTCGTGACCACGCACGTCGACCCTTGCGCCGGCCGGTGCGGCGCCCGCGAGCAGCAGCGCCTCGGCGCCGCTGACCGCGATCTCGACCGGCGTGCCGGCCGCCGCCGAGCTCCGGGGCGCCGGCCTCGCCGCGGCGGGCGCAGCTGCGCGCCAGCAGGTAGGAGCCGGCCGGGATCGGCGCGGCCGGAGCCAGGCCCGAGCGCTTCCGCCGCGACTCGCCAGCGCGCCCGGGGGCACGAACGCGGGCCGGAACCCGGCGCAGCTCGAGCCGGACGCGGGCGGTGCCGGAGTCGATCGGCCGCCCCGCGCGCAGGGCGTCGCGCGCGACCACGACCGGGCGCAGCTCGCCGTAGCCGCGGGCGACGCTGTCGCCGTAGCCGTCGGCGATCGCCGCCGCCGCGACGGCGGCGAACAGCGCCGCGACCACGAAGACGATCGCCCGGCCGCGACGGCTCACGCGGTCTGCCTCCGCTCGCGCCAGCGGCAGCTCGATCGTCGCCTCCGTTTCCCGCTCCCCGCGGCGCAGGCAGAACTCGCCGCCGTGGGCGGCGGCGATCCGGCGCACAACCCGCAGGCCGTGGCCACGCCAACCGGCGGCCGGAGAGCCGGGAGATCACCCTGGCTAGAAACGCGCCGGCGTGCCGAGAGACCGAACTCGTCCCAGTCTCCAGCCCCCGCCCCGAGTCGTTCACGGCGATCCGCAGCCGCCCAGTGGCGGCGCGGCCGCGACGACGATCTCCGGTCCGCCGTGCTCGATCGCGTTGACGATCAGGTTGTCGAGCGCCTGCGCCAGCTCGCGCGGCTCGGCGGCGACGGTCGCCTCGCCGGCGCCCCAGCGCAGCTCCAGGGAGGAGCCGGCCAGAGCCGCCTTCGCCGCCCAGCGGGAGAGCGCCGCGGCGAGGATCGGGCGCGCGGGAACGGCTTCGCGGACCCGCGGCGGCGCCTCGCCGTTGATCTCGCGCTGCAACCGCTCGAGGGCGGTGGCGGCCAGGTCGACGGAGGACTCGAATGCGGCCGGCTCGATCGCGCGGGCGGCGGCGGGACCGGCCAGGGCGATCGCCTGCAGCGGCCGGCGCAGCTCGTGCAGCGCCTCGTTCAGGGCCATTCTTCGCCGCCCCGCCCGCACGCTGCCCGCCGCCACCGCAACCGCCAGCGAGAGGCCGAGCGGCCAGGCGGCGACGAGCTGTGCCGGCTCCAGCGTCATCGCTGCGCGCTCGAGATCGAGAGTCCCATCGCTCGCCCAAGGGACGCCCCGGCGAATCTCTCCCCCGGATCGCGGAGCGGTGCGCTCTTGCGGGAGTGGTGCGCTCTTGCGGCGCGGGCGCTCGTGCCGGCGGCCGGAAAGTGCGCACCCGCCATCCCAAAGCGGTCTCGGCCAGGCGCCTCGGGCCAGCGGATGCGCACGGATAAGACCGCCTAAACGCTCAAACCGGTTCACATATTCCTTTGATTGGTGTCAAGAAATATTGCTCGCTAGGTCTTTTCCGCATTGGAAAAGGCCGTCAGTGGCGGAAACACCGGAGCGTTTTGAAATACTTGATTTACAAACCGGGATGAAGGCCACCCCGCAGCCACCCCGGCCCGGACCCAAAACGATCGGAGAAAACAGTCCCGTGGCACAGACCCGAACGACCCCCGAGGGGATCACCCAGCAGCTCGCCAAGGCCCTCGCCCACCCGCTGCGCGTGCGGATCCTCACCTCTCTGCACAGGGGCGTCTCCAGCCCCAACCAGCTCTCCCAGGAACTCGACGAGCCGCTCGGCAACGTCAGCTACCACGTCAAGACCCTGCTCGAGTACGACTGCGTCGAACTGGTCAAAACCGAGCCCCGCCGCGGCGCCGTCGAGCACTTCTACCGGGCCACCGAACGCACCTTCTTCAACGACAGGGACTGGGAGAAGATCCCGGCCTCGGCCCGCAAGGGCATCGTCGGCAGCGTGATCGAGGCGGTCGGCCAAGACGCCACCGAGGCGATGCTCGCCGGCACGATCGAGTCCCGCACCGACTCGCACATGAGCCGGCTGCCGCTGACCCTCGACGAGAAGGGCTGGTCCGACCTCACCGGCCTGCTGGCGGAGACGCTGGACAAGGCGATGGAGATCCAGGAGGAAGCCGCGACCCGGCTCAGCGACGAGAAGGGCGAGGGCATCACCACCAAGCTGGCGATCCTCCACTTCGAGACGCCGCAGGCGAAGTCGAAGGGCAAGGCGAAGAGCAAGTAGCGAAGGGCGCCGGTCAGCCGTCGAGCAGGCGGTAGCCGATGCCCCAGCAGTTGACCACGTAGCGACCGTGGTCGGGGTCGAGTTTGCGCCTCAGCCGGCTCGCGTGCGAATCGAGGGTGCGCGTCCGGCTGGGGTTGCGAAATCCCCAGACGTCGTGCAGCAGCTCTTCCTTCGAGAAGACCCGGGTCGGGTCGCCGGCGAGCACCTGCAACAGCGCGAACTCCTTCTTCGCCAGCGGTACCTCGCGCTCGCCGACCGTCACCCGGCGGCGCTGCGGATCGACGGTCAGCTCGCCGACCCGTAGCGGACCTTCGCGGCGACTGGCGCGGCGGCGCAGCACCGCGCCGATCCGCGCCCGCAGCTCTTCGACGTTGAACGGCTTCGTCAGGTAGTCGTCCGCCCCGGCGTTCAGCCCCCGCACCCGGTCGGTGCCACCGCCGCGGCCGCTGAGCACGATCACCGGCAGCAGCGGGTCGATAGCGCGAGTCGATGCCGTCGGCCTCGCGGATCTCGCGCAGGACGTCGAGGCCGGAGGCATCGGGCAGGGCAAGGTCGAGCAGCAGCAGGTCGGGCTGGTTGAAGCGGCAGAGTCGCAGGGCGTCGGAGGCGCTGGGGGCCGGCAGCACCCCGAAGCGGTCGGCGACCAGGTGATCGCAGAGCAGCTCCAGGGTGACCGCGTCGTCCTCGCAGACGACGACCCTGGCGATCTCCTGCCGGCGCGGAAGCATGGGCCTCCTAAGCCGCGCCGGGCGCGGACTCTCCCCCCACGCCGGCGGGCAGCTCGAGCACCGACGCGGCGCCGCGGCGCCAGACCAGGCGCCGCGGCGGCACGCTGCAAAGGACGGCGAGGACACGGTCCTCGCGATCGAGGAAGACCAGGTCGAGCGCGAAGCGCATGCCGAAGGTGTGGACGCAGGCGCAGCGGGGGATCAGCAGGCCGCTCCCGGCGCGCTCGCGCGGCAGCCCGGCGAGGCCGAGCAGGCGGGCGCGGAAGCCGTCCGCCACCGGGACCGTGCGGCCCCGCACCGAGCGCCGCGGCAGCGCGGCGAGGCGCGGCGAGAGGCGGTCGGCGTCCATGCCCTCCCAATGCTCCGAGCCCCGCCGACTCCTCCCCAGGGGTGCAACCGCCCGTTCAGGCACCGGCCCGGGCAGGCACGGGCGTACGATGATCGGCAAGATCATTGACCTGCTCCCGCCGGGCTTGCGGGAGCAGACCGGCTTCAACTCATGGATAAGAAAACGACCCGCAGAGGGAACTACGAGTCCGGCTCCGACTACGTGCTCGAGTACGGCGAGCTCCGCTTCGCCTTCAACGAGGACGACTTCGGGCAGCGGGTCGAGCAGGCCGCGGTCAAGCTCGGCTTCGTCGACCAGGGCCTCAGCCAGGAGGAGCTCGACGACCTGCTCGACCTCGCGGTCAGCGGCGAGATCGCCGAGCCCAGCTCGCGCCTCGGCGAGCACATCAACGAGAACTGGGAGGACCTGGTCGGCCCCGCCAACCGCAGCCTCGTCCACTGGATCCGCCGCCTCGTCTTCCGCGGCGCCTGGCTCGACCAGCGGGTCAAGGAGGGCGAGCTCGACGTCGTCTTCGACGAGCGCACCCAGACCTTCGGCTACGTGCAGCCGGACCGCAGCTCGGAGCTGATCGAGCTCTCCAAAGAGCCCTCCTGGCGCCGCATCGCCTACCGCCGCTAGAGCGGGGGAGCCGACCGAGGGCCGCGGGGCGCTAGGAGCGCTCTAGCGCGGCGACGACGGTCAGCGAGCCGCTGCCCGCCGGCAGCGCGGCCGGCGTCGAAGAACTCCTTGGCGGCCTCGGCTTCGCCGTAGGCCTCGGCGAGGCGGGTCAGCGAGTCGACCAGGAGGATCACGTCTTCGCCGCCGGCGGCGCGGCGAGGTGGCCTGGGCGAGGGCGTCGCTGGCGTGGCGCGCCTGGCCGGCGGCGACGATCTCCGCCCGCGGCGCCTCGCGCTTCCAGTCGGCCAGCTCCTCGGGGCTGGGGTCGATCAGCAGCGCGACCGGGTCGGGGCCCTTCGACTCGCCGGAGAGCTCGGCGGCGATGCCGCGCAGCAGCGCCGTGCAGGCCTCGCGGCTCTCGGCGCAGAGGAGCGCCTGGCGGCCGGCGGCGGCGGCAGCAGCAGGTCCTGCAGGGTCACGCCCTGCTTGCCGCGCCGGCCGAAGCGGCGGCGGCGCCGGCGGCGCGGGCGCGAAGGTGACTCGGAGGCGCCGGGCTCGGGGCGCGCGGGCGGTCGGGCTTGGGCTGCTCGGACGTTGCTGCGCGCTGGGGCTCGGGGCGCGGCTCGCTCGCGCTCGACGGGGCGGCGGGACGCTCGCCGCGGCTCTCGCCTTTGCGGCCGGACTCGCCTCTGCCGCCCGCTCGCCGCCCTCGCCTTTGGCGTCCGGAGCGACGACGCCGGCGGCGTGGCGGGCGGTCGCGCGGCGGGCCGGAGGGCCCGCGCTCGCCCGAGGACGCCGGCGCCGGAGCCGGCACCGTCGGCCAGCTTGCCGATCAGCTCCGTCGCGAGAGCATCCGGTAGCGCTCGACCCCGGCCTCGGCGGCCAGCGCGTGCAGCTCGGACAGGTGCTTGTTCTCCAGCTCGGCCTTGGTTCATCGCGGCGCGCAGGTTATTCAACCCGCCGCGGCGGGGTCGATGCCCTCCAGCGCCGCCGCCTCCGGCCAGGCCTCCGCCTCGCGCTTGACCCGGCGCCGCGACCAGCCCAGCTCGGCGCCGAGCACCTCGGCGACCGGTCGCGACCGACGCGGCGTCGCGCAGCTGCGGCGCGGCGAGGATGCCGAGGCGGGTGCGGCGCAGCAGCACGTCGGCGACGCTGCGGGCCTGCTCGCGGCGGGCGGCGATCGCCACCTCGGCCAGCAGGTCGGGGCGGCCGGGGACGATCGGCCGCGCCAGCTTCGGGTCCTCGCAGGCGAGGTCGAGGACGGCGCGGGCGGCGTGGCCGTAGCGGAAGGCGAGCTGGGAGACCGACTCCTCCCCCACCCCCTCCGGCGCCTCCAGGTCCTCGGCGCGGGCCTCCATCCCGAGCGGGATCTCGGCCGTGTGGCAGGGCGCCTCGCGGCCCTCGCGCTCGACCAGGCGGTCGACGGTCTGCTTCGCCATCCGCCGCCAGGTGGTCAGCTTGCCGCCGGTGATCGTCAGCATCCCCGAGGAGGTCTCATACAGCTCGGCCTTGCGCGAGATGTCGACCGACTTCCTCGGGTCGCCGGTCGAGATCAGCGGCCGCACGCCGGCGTAGGCGCCGACCAGGTCGGACTGGGTCAGCGAGGTCCCGAAGAACTCGTTGACGGCGTCGAGCAGGTAGGCGACGTCCTCGCCGCCCGGCCGCGGGTGCTCGGTGTCGCCGTCGAAGTCGTTGTCGGTGGTGCCGACCAGGGTGCGCCCGTACCAGGGCAGGGCGAAGATCATCCGCCCCTCCCCGGCCGGGACGATGCAGGCGGCGCGGCCCATCGGCAGGTCGGCCTGGTCGAGGATCAGGTGGGTGCCGCGGCTGGGCGCGATCCGCGGCACGTCCTCCTCGCCGAGGATCTCCTCCGGCCGGATCCGGTCGGCGAAGACGCCGGTCGCGTTGACGACGTGGTCGGCCCCGACCTCGAACCGCTCGCCCGACTCCGCCTCGACGAAGGCGACGCCGGTGGCGCGGCCGTTCGCGGACGAGCACCTCGGTCACCTCGGCGCCGTTCAGCATCACCGCGCCGAAGCGCTCGGCCTCGCCGAGCACGGTGAGGACGAGCCGCACGTCGTCGGTCTGGCAGTCGTAGAAGAGGTAGGCGTCGTTGGGGTCGCGGGCGGCCAGCGCCGGCACCAGCTCCAGCACCTCGTCGCGGTCGATCGTGCGGTGGCGGTCGGGCGACCAGTAGAAGTCCTCGTCCTCCTCCTTGGAGGAGCGCATCTCGCGGCGGCTGCGGCCGACCCGCGTCGTCGCCATCACGTCGTACATGTTCAGCCCGAGGCCGAGTTTGCGGTCGCGGCGCTCCTCGCCAAGGGCGGCGACCAGGAACGGAGTCGGGTAGACGAGGTGCGGCGCCAGCTGGACCATCAGCTGGCGCTCCAGCAGCGCCTCGCGGACGAGGCCGAGGTCGAAGTTCTGCAGGTAGCGGAGGCCGCCGTGGACCATCTTCGAGGAGCGGCTGGAGGTGCCGACCGCGTAGTCGCCGCGCTCCAGCAGCGCCACCGAGTAGCCGCGCGAGGCGGCGTCGAGGGCGACGCCGGCGCCGGTGATGCCGCCGCCGATCACGACGACCTCGAAGCGCTGGCCGGCGATCGCCTCGATCGCGGCGGCGCGGGGGAGCATCAGTCGAGGATAGACGAGGTCGTCGGCGGTCGTCCGGACGGGGCGGCGCCGGACGCTCCTGGCGCGGGCGGCCGAGGTGGAGCAGGCCGACGAAGCGCTCCTCGGCGGGCAGGCCGACCGCGGCCCGGCCCTCCTCGCCGCGCAGCAGCGCCGGCGTGCGCCAGTAGCCGGCGAGGCCGCGCGCGTGGGCGGCGAGCAGGACGATGTAGGAGGCGACGGCGGTGGCGTGCAGGTCCTCCTCGTCCTGGACGCGGGTCGCCGCCGAGCGCGGCAGGAGACGACGACCAGGGTCGGGGCGCGGTCGAGCTTGGCGGCGCCCTCGGGGCCGGCCGCCTCCTTCAGCCGCTCGCAGCGCCGCGGGGCCGACGACGCGGAAGCGCCAGGGCGCGGTCAGGTGGTGGTTCGGCGCCCAGCGCGCCAGCTCGAGCAGCTCGTCGAGCTCGCGCCGCGAGCAGCGGCTCGGGCGCGAAGGCCTTGTGGGTGCGGCGGGTGCGGATCGCGGTCTCGACGTCCATGGCCAGCAGTTTCGCGCTTCCGGCGCCGGCAAGTGCCGTGAGAACCTGGAGTCAGCGCAGACTAAAGGCCGTAGCGCCAGCGCATCCAGGCGCGGCGGCCGCCGAGGCCGGCGGCGAAGAGGAGGCAGCCGGCGAGCAGGCCGAGGACGATGGCGCCGGCGGTGCTGCTCGAGTCGTCGCCTGGTTCTTCGCGATGCGGACGTCTCCGTGGCGGGTGCGGCGGTGTCCCCCCTCTCTCGCACCGCCCGGTTGGACGGAGTCTCGGCTGGCGCCCCGGGGCGTGGATTTGCCGGGGGCGCGCAAAACGTTCGGGGGGACACCGCCGCCCCCGCTCTCGGAGCCGGGCGGCGAGGCGGACGGGGCGCCTGACGCGGGCGGCAGGGCTTTGGCGGGGGCGACCGGGCTCTGTCCGTCTGCGGGAGAGCTTCCGGGGCTCGGAGCCGCCGGTCGCGACTTGATCGGGTTCGCGCTGCGGCACCGGGACGGGGAAGGTCTTGCCGGCGGCGGCGACGAGGACCTCGCCGGTGACCCAGACCGGGGTCTGGTCGCTCGACGTTCGAGTAGCGGAAGTGGCCGTCGCCCTCCTGCATGCGGGCGAGGTAGTCGAGGGCGCTGGTGCCGCCGCGGCGGAAGGAGGCCGGGTCGCCGCCCGCGGCGATGATCCCCTGGACCGCCCAGGCGGTCGACTGGGTGTTGACGGCGCCGTTGCCGCCGAGCGCGAAGCCGCCGCCCGTGCGCTGGGCCTTGCGCAGGTAGGAGAGGCCGCGGCTCGACCGCCTCGGAGTCCGGCGAGATCGCCTGCATCACGGCGCCGGTGCCGTCGGCGGTGCTCGGCGAGCCGGGCATGTCGCCCCAGCCGCCGTCGCCGTTCTGGACGCCGCGCAGCCAGGAGAGCGGTCTGGTTCGAGGCCGCCGGTGGCGCCGGCGGCGCGCAGGGCGATCGACGGCGAAGGCGGTGGAGCCCGGCCAGCCTTCGTAGGAGCCGTTGTCGCGGCGGCGGTTGAGCAGCGCCGCGACCAGGTTCGTGCCGCCGAACTGACGCGGGTCGGCGCCGGCGCCCTCGAGGGCGAGGATCGTGCGGGCGAGGTCGCCGGGGCTGCTTCGAGTTCGCCGGTATGGGCGCGCAGGAAGTCGACCGGGGTGCTGCCCCGCGCGGGCGACGTCGAGCGGGTTGCGGCCGGCCGCCTCGAGGCCGAGCATCGCCCAGGCGGTCATCTCGGCGCCGGAGTCGTCTGCCGGGGGAGGCGCCGAAGCCGCCGTCGCGCGTTCTGGACCGACGCCAGCCAGTCGGCGGCGCGGCCGACGCTCGGAGGCGCCGGCCCGCGCGGGCGCGAGCGCGCCGAGCGCCAGCGCCGCGAGGAGCAAGGCGGCGATGGCGCCGCCCCGCGAGCCGGCCCCGGCCGCCGCGGGCCGCCGCGGGCCCGCCGGCCGCGCCGCGAGCCGACGCCGCGCCGCCACTCGAAGCGCTCGCGGAAGCGGACCAGCATCCGCACCATCGCCGGTCCGGCGATCAGCGCGAAGGCGACGTTGCCGATCGCGTGGGCGGCGTCGAAGGGCACCGCCGCGCGACTCCAGCACGACGAAGTGCTCCAGCGAAAGGTCCCCTCCGTAGGTCGCCATCAGAGAGAAGTTGAGCAGAGCGCCGTAGGCGACGCCAGCGAAACCGCAGACGGCGGCGAGGCCAAGCCGGCCGACGTTGCGGCCGCCCAGCGCCAGGGCCGCGCCGAGCAGCCCGCAGAGCCCCCAGCCCGCCATCTGCCACGGCGTCCACGGGCCCTGCCCGAACCAGAAGTTGGAGACGAGCGCCGTCAGGGCGCCGACCGCGAAGCCGGGCGCGCCGCCGAGCGCGTAGCCGGCGAAGATGACGATGTCGGTCGTCGGCTTGACGTTGGGGAAGGCGGCGAAGGCGATCCGGCCGGCGATCGCCAGCGCCGCCAGCGCCGCGACCAGGGCGACGACCTGCGAGGGCGGCCGCGAGCGCTCATACCAGGCGAAGCCGGCGAGCAGGACGGCGCCGAGGATCAGGAAGCTGACCAGCTGCCAGCTCATCCCGCCCCCGCCCCCCGCAGCGCCGCCGCGCCCTGCTCGGGGGTGATGACGCCGGGCAGGTCGAGGACCCGGGCGACCTCGGTCGCGAAGTACCAGCCGCCGGAGAGGACCTCGCCGGCCGGCCCGTCGGCGATCGCGACCCCGTCGCCCAGCAGGACCACCCGCTCGGCGAAGGCCGCGGCGAACTCGACGTCGTGGGTGGCGACGACGACCGCCGGCGCCGCGCGCCGCGAGCTCGTCGATCAGCTCGACCAGCTCGTCCTTGCGCGCCCGGTCCATCCCCCGCGTCGGCTCGTCGAGCGCCACCAGTCCCGGCAGCGCCTCGCCCTCCATCTGCCCCGCCAGCGCGATCGCCAGCGCCAGCCGCTGCCGCTCGCCGCCGGAGAGGTCGCGCGGGTCGGCGTCGACCGCGTGCTCCAGCCCGACCACCCGCAGCGCCGCCAACCCTTCCTCCCCCGGCAGCTCGTCCCCCACCCGCTCCCGGACCAGGTAGTCGCCCGGGTTCTGCGTCAGCAGCGCGATCCCACTCGGCACTTCGACCCTGCCCCGCACGGGGTCGATCAGTCCGGCGGCGGTCTTCAGCAGCGTGCTCTTGCCGGCGCCGTTGCGCCCCATCAGTGCAACCCGCTCGCCACGGCGTATCGCGACGTCGACTCCCCTCAGCACGTCGTGTGGCTCGTCGCCGCGCGCCAGCTCTACCCACAGCCCCCGGACCCTCAGGGCAGGCTCCGTTGGAGCGGAGGAGGACCCCCTCCGAACGGCTTGTACTTCTCGGTCGTCCGGACCACGGACGGCCGCACCCGCCCCACCCGAGCAAGTTGAGAGAGGAGGGGGTCCGCCTCCGCTCTCGGCAAGCCCCCCTGCTTCGAGGCTGGCCCGGGCAGCGCGGACGCCCACGGGAAGGGCTCGATCCCGGCAGAGGGAGAAAAGGCGAGCGGCAGGAGTCTCCAGAGCCGGGTCGGTCGCCCGGGCCCAGGTCAGAAAGTCGGCCGGAGAGCCGTCGAAGGAGATGGTCCCCGAGGCCATGGCGACGACGCGGTCGGCGGCAGCGAGGCAGCGCTCCAGGCGGTGTTCGGCCAGGAGGACAGCCACACCCCACTCCTCGTTGAGTCGGCGCAGGAGCCAGATCAGCTCGTCGCCGGCCACCGGGTCGAGCTGCGAGGTGGGCTCGTCGAGGAGGACCAGGCGGGGGCGGGTGACCAGGGCGGCGGCAAGCGCGACTCGCTGCAGCTCCCCCCCCGAAAGCGTGTCGACGGTGCGGCTCGAGCAGGTGTGGGATCGCGAGGGCGAGGGCGACCTCCTCGACGGCGCGGGCGCGGGAGGCGGGTGGGTCGCCGCGCATCTCCAGCGGCAGCTCGATCTCGGCGGCGACGGTGGTCGAGACGACCTGGGTCTCGGGGTCCTGGGCGAGGTAGCCGACGGCGGCGGCGAGCTCGCCGGGGCCGGAGGCGAGCGCGTCGATGCCGGCGACCTCGACGGAGCCCTCGATCTCGCCGCCGTGGAAGTGCGGGACCAGGCCGCAGGCGGCCTGCAGCAGGGTCGACTTGCCCGAGGCGGAGCGGCCGGCGAGAAGGGCGAACTCGCCCGGGGCGATCGCGAGCGAGACGTCGGACAGCGCGGCGGCGGGGGAACGCGGGTAGGAGTAGGTGAGCGCCTCGATCGCGAGGGCGGGGGCGGCGTGGCGGTGGACGGCGAGGTCAGGCATCGGACGCCTCGGGCCCGGGGACGGCGAGGGCGGCGCGAGGGCGGCGCGGTGCGCCCAAACCGTGGGTCGGGGCTGGGGCTGCCGCCGGGCCGCGCGGCGGCGAGACGGGCGCGACGGCGTCAGAGGCCGCGGCGCGGCGCTTCGGCTTTCGGCGCAGCGGCGCCAGGCCGCTGAGGACGAGCAGGGCGGAGAGCGCGACCGTCGCCGGGTCGAGGCCGACCTCGACAGTCGGGTAGGCCTGGAAGCCGTCGGCGCCGAGCAGCTCGCCAGCGATGGCGGCAAGGAGGACAAGCGTGCCGACCGCGTAGAAGCGCCGGTCGAAGCGCGAGCGCTGCTTGGACACTTGCCGGTGCTGGGACACCGTTAAAAGTCCAACCTTGCGGGGCTGCTGCCCGGGGCGGCGGCGATGCGGGGCTTCGAGGCCGTAGCCGCGCAGCTCCAGCGTCGCGGCGACGTCGACGGCGCGGTCGAGGGAGCCGGCGAGCAGGCGGCGGGCGAGCGGGGCGCGGCCGACCTCAGCGGCGGCCGGGCCGCGCAGGCGGGCGGCGTCGCGCAGGCGGGCGGCGTCGGCGGCGGCGACCGGGACCAGGCGCGAGACCAGGCTCGCGGTCAGCGCCGAGCGGCCGGCGAGCGGGCGCAGCGCGCGCAGCACCCGGTCGGGGTCGACGCAGGCCGAGTAGACGGCGAAGGCGATCATCACGACGGCGGCGCGGAGGCCGAAGACGGCGCCGTCGGCGATCGCCTCGGCGGTGACGTCGACCTGGCCGAGCAGCGGCCAATCGCCGAGCCTGGCGAGCACGGTCGCGCCGCGGTTGACGACGAGCGCGTTGACGACGACGATCGGCAGCGCGAGCGCCAGGCCGAGCCGGAGCGCCGCGGTGACCGCGCGGCGGGCGCCGGCCAGCCGCCCGGCCAGCGCCGCCGCGAGTCCGACGCCGCAGAGCACCAGCGGGTTCGAGTAGAGGAAGGCGACGGCGACCAGGGCGCCGAGGTAGGCGACCGCGGCCCCGGGCGAGGCCGCCTGCAGCGGGCCGGGCCGCGGCGTGTAGGCGAAGGGAGACCTCATCGCGCGTCCATCGCCGGCAGCGGCGCCTCCTTCCCGTCCGCGGTCGCGACCGCGTAATGGTCGCGCAGCTTCGCCGCGGAGAGCAAGCCAGCGGCGGCGCGCACGGCGGCCGGCGTCCCACCGGTGACGAGCCAGACCGGCGGGCCTTCGTAGCGCCGCGTCGCCGCGACCAGGCCGGCGCCCGGGCCGAGGTCCCCGTCGGGCGCGCCGTCCTGGTCGAGGGCGATCAGCGCGTAGCCGCCGCCGCGGCGCTCGAAGTCGGCGAAGACGCCGCTTTCGGCCGGTCCGGCCTCGACCAGGGCGGCGGCGGGGTCGTCGCGCAGCCGCGCCCAGGGACCGACCAGGACCCTGATCGCCCCCCCGGGCGAGCCGCTCGCGAAGCTTGCCCCGGCGCCGGCCAGCGCCCGGCGGACGGCCGGACAGGCCGCTCCCCCACCCGCGCATTCGAGTGCCACCGGCGGCCGCTTCCCTTCGTAGCCATCCGCGAACGGCGCCGGCCAGGAGCCGACCACCGCCGGCACGTGGTTGGTCGCCTTCCAGTCGCGGTAGTCCCACCAGATCCGCTCGCCGCCCTCGACCGGGTTGTCGGCGGCGCCGATCGGCGACTCGACGCCGTCGACGTAGAAGAACCAGTCGTAGGGGTCGCCGCCGTGCTGGGCTTCGGCGACTCCCTCGATCGAGTGCACGAAGCCGCCGCCGTAGCGGGTCGAGATCTCGGCGTTCGCTTCGAGCAGCCGCATCACCGTGTCGGACTCCTTCGCCGCCAGCGAGCGGTCGAGCACCGGCACCGAGCCGTATTCGCGCGTCACCGTCAGCCGCACCGCGCCGACGCCGGCGCCGGGACCGAGGCCGCAGCCGGCGGCCGCGAGCGCCGCGCAGAGCAGCGCCGTCGCGACCGCCGTGCCACGACTCCGGGTCACTACGTCTTCGGGCAGATCCCGCCGACGCAGACCGAGATATCCGCCGCCGGTGCCGGGATTTCCTTGCCGTGCGTGGCGTCCAACGGGAGGATCGTCGGGCTGGCCGCCGCCAGCGTCACCGTGGCGGCGCCGTAGCTGTCGGTCGGGCCGCTCGCCCCGGTCACGGTCGCGCCGGCGACCGGCTTGCGCTTGCCTTTTTCGTCGTAGGAGAAGACGTGCACCTGGAACGGCGTGCCGGCGGTCGCGCTTTCCGGCGCTTCGAGGCTGAGCTCGTTCGGGTAGGGGTAGGACGGCGCCAGGTCCCAGAGCACTTCGTCGCCGGGGCGCAGCTTGACCGCGTCGCCGCCGACCTGGGAGCCCTTGTGGTTGACCTTCAGGTACCAGGACGATTTGCCGCTGACCTTGCTGCCGCCGACCCCGCAGATGCCGAGGCCGAAGTCGAAGGCGTCGGTGACCAGCAGCGGCCGCAGCGAGGCGGTCGACTTCGAGGCCTGGGCCAGCAGGCCAAGCGCGGTGGCGCCCTTCACCTTCACCGACTGGCCACTGCCGCCGGTGCCGGCGCCGAAGCAGTTCGCCTTGGGGCTGGTCTTGATCGAAGTGGTGCCGGTGCTGAGCGTCTGTTCGCTGAGGATCTTGCCGCCCTTGCCGACGACGCGGAGCTCGGCGGAGACGCCCTTGGCGAGCGCGCCCGCGGCGAGCGAGAGGGACAGGACGAGAGCCAGCGCGCACGCGGCGACCAGCTTGATTGGAACGAGTCTTGGCATTTAAGCCACCCTTTCCTCGAGGGTTGTCATGGCTGGCCGGAGGACAGGTCTCCTGGCTTCCGGGGTGGTCGGCCGCGCCTTCCCGGGGATTCGGTGTCGTCCCCAGTGGCCGGCGCGCAGGGCGCCCGCGACCTCCTTGACCCGGTCACAGTGGCGGGACCGCACCGGTTTTGCACCGGACTTCCCTTGACCACCGACCGTATTTACACGGGCGAGTCTACCCCGCCGCGCCGGATTTTCGTCCAGCTTCGCCCACCGCGCGGCTACTCTGAATCTACTTGAAAGAACCCGAGCGTTTATGCGGGCTCGTCCAACCGGAGGAGGATTCAATGGTCAGGGGACTGCACCGACAGGGGCCGGCAATCGCGATCGCCTGCGTGGCGCTGGTCGCGGCGCTGGGAGGCACCGTGTACGCCGCGGCGAAGATCAACGGCAGGGCGGTCAGGGTGAAGTCGCTGCCGGGCAACCGGCTGGCGCTCGCCTCGGTTCCCGCCAACCGGCTGAAACCGGGGACGATCGGCGGCGACCGGCTGGCGCCGGGATCGATCACCGGCGTCCAGGTCGACGCCTCCACCCTCGGCCAGGTGCCCAGCGCCGTCCACGCGGACTCCGCCGACAGCGCCCGCGACGCCCAGACCGCGCTCAACGCCGTCAACGCGATCGACGCCCAGAAGATCAACGGCCACAGCGCCGGTTGCGAACCCAGCGAGCGCAGCTTCGCCGGCGCCTGCTGGCAGAGCGCCAGCAACGAAGCGGCGGTGACGGCGCCGGCCGCGGCGCTCGCCTGCGCCACTCAGGGCGGCGAGCTGCCGGGGGCGCTGGCGCTGGCGGCGTTCTCCCAGCAGCCGGGGATCGGGCTGGCGCCGGGGGACGAGTGGACGAGCGACGTCACCGCTTTCTCTGGTCCCGATGTCTACGCAGTAATCACGGTGTCTGGGTCTGCACAGATCAACTCGGCCGCGTCCACCGCCGCCAAGCGCTACCGCTGCGTGATCCCGCTGGTGCACTGAGCAAGGCGGCGACCGTGGCCGCCGGCCCGGGCTGGTCCGGGCCGGCGGTCATTTATCCTGGTCGGGAGATGCGGCGGCGCCCCTACCGTGCCAATCCACGCGTCGCGGGCCTGCTCGCGATCCTCCTCGCCTTCGCGGCGGGTAGCGTCGCCTGCCCGCTAGCTACCGCCTCTTCGCGCAGCCATCCCGCCGCGTCCCCCCCGCGCACGCACCCGCCGCTGGCGGTCGCAAGCCGCGCCGCCGTCCGCGCCGAGGTCGCCAAGGTCAGGCGCTACTGGACGCCGGAGCGGATGCGCGAGGCGCGACCGCTCGACCTGGTCGCCGGCCGTGACGGCGAGACCCGGTTGCGGGTCGGCGCCCCCGAAGCGGCCCTCGCCGACGCCAGCTTCCTCGCCGTCACCACCCCCGACGTGCCGCCCTTCTCGTTCAACGGCCGCATCTTCATCCGCCGCGGCAAACTCGCCGGCTACTGCTCCGGCACCGCGATCAACAGCCCCACCCGCCAGCTCGTGCTGACCGCCGGACACTGCGTCAACAGCGGCCGCGAAGGCGGCCGCGCCAGCGTCTGGTCCAACTACATGGAGTTCGTCCCCGCCTTCAGCGGCGGCGTCGCCCCGTTCGGCGCCTTCGTCGCCCGCCGCGCGATGATCTACGCGCCGCAGCAGTGGACCAAGCAGGGCAACCCCGACTTCGACATGGGCGCCCTCCTCACCGCCCCCAACTCTGAAGGCGTCAACGTCGCCGACGCGGTCGGCGGCGGCGCCACGATCGCCATGGACCTGAGCCGCCACCAGACCTTCCAGACCTTCGGCTACCCCGGCAAGACCAAGCACATGCAGGGCTGCGTCTCCCCCTACATCGGCGACGACCTGCTCTCCAACCCGCTCCCCGGCCCGCCGACCTTGGGGATCCGCTGCCACTGGGCGCCCGGGGCCAGCGGCGGCGGCTGGCTGGTCGGCGACGGCACCGAGATCAACGGCATCAACACCTATCTGCACCTGAACAACAAGTCGCGCACCTTCGGCCCCTACTTCTCGGCCGAAACCATCGGCAAGCTGGTCCGCGGCCTCTGAGGCCGCCCGGCGCCTATGTCTCGACCGCGCACGCGGTCGCTTCATCGCACCTAACTCCAACGGATCGGGGGTAGATCAAGGTCTCCGTCAAACCCGGCCTGGCTCAAACCGAGACGAGAATTCGGGAAGGCTGGCTTAGTCATTCCCGATATCGAGCTGCGTCCTTCGCTCCTGATAGGAACCGAGAATGCTCAGCACCGCAGTCTCAATTCTCGCAGCCATTGCCCTACTGATGCCGGGTTTTATCATTGCCGAGCTCGGCGCTCGCTAGCCCCGCTCCTCGCGTAGCGATCTTGAGCTGGCGCTGCGAGCGCTTGCCTACACGCTCTTCGTACAGCTGATCTTCGGCTTCTGGACCGCCCACCTGGTCAAGACCGTCGGGTCACCGGAGCAGTGGGCCGGTCATCTGGGACCGATCACCGCTTACGTCGGCGTGGTCTTGCTCGTGGTGCCGATTGTTCTCGGCGTTGCCCTCAATCTCTACGTGGGTCGGGTCGAGGATCAAGATGGCCCTCCCGGCCTCTTCGCAACCTTTCTTGGCGCCGGGGAGGCAAGGGACGCCTTTGACTATGCCTACCAGCGATGGCGCAAGGAGGGCGGCTATGTGATCGTCGAGCTGGTCAACCACAACCCCGAGTCGCCGCGGCTGGTTGGCGGCATCTACGGTGAGCGCTCCGCCGTCGGTCAGACGCCCTCGCCCCACGACATCTACCTCCAGGCGCTTTGTACGGTCGAGGAGGATGCAAACGGAATTCGCACGCTCGCCCAGCGGGTCGAGCCTGAGCAGGGCGTCTACATCGCAGCGGACCAGATCGCCCGCGTCGATTTGGTCCCCGGCGGACCCGATACTCTGTAGCTGATGAGCGAGTCAGGCAACAAGCGACTGCAAGAGGGCGCGCTCAGCGCTCTGAAGACGCCGGCGAATCCGCCGGCGTCACCCAAGCTCGTGCCGCTTAAACCGGCGAAAAACGGACAGGCCAACGGCAAATGAGCTCGAGCGAGCAAGATCAGCCGGTTCGTCGCCCAGCGGGAGTGCCCGTCGAAGAGAAGGCACTCACCCCTCAGAGCACTCCGAAAAATCCGCCCGGGCCAACCAACTTGGTCCCTTTGGCACCAAAGCCGTCAGCGCCCGAGAAAAAGTAGCCCTTCGGGTTTATGAACTCGCGGCGTCGGCTCAGGCGTCGAGCAGGCGGCGGTAGAAGCGGTAGTCGCGGCGGTCGGGTCGCAGGTTCGAGGCCAGCGCCAGATGGTGGCGGGCGCGCTCGGTCTCGCCGGTCTTGCTGAGCGCGCGGCCGAGGCAGAAGTGGGCGTAGTCGTTGACGTGGTGGGTCTCGACCACCGCCTCGAACTCACGCGCGGCCTGGGCGAAGCGACCGGCGCGGTAGTAGGCGCGGCCGAGCGCCTCGCGCACCGAGGACTTCTCCGGCGCCCGGCGGGCAGCCTCCGCAAGCGGCTCGGCGGCGTCGACGAAGTCGCCGTCTTCGAGCAGCTCGATGCCGCGCCGGTAGAGCGTGTAGGTCGGCTCGGTCGCGGGCTCCAAAGGCATCGGACAAGTGTAGGAGGCCGGTATGCCGGCCCCGCCCGGAAGCTACGCGGCGGCGAGGTCGAGGAAGAAGACGAGCCGCCGCCCCTCGGCGTCGTCGCAGTCGCGCTGCGGCGCCCGCCGGTAACCGAGCGAGTGGTAGAGGCGGTGGGCCTCGGTCTGGTACGGCCGGCTCCAGAGGACGATCGCCGCGGCGCCCGCCGCCCGCGCCCGCTCGGCGCAGAGCTCGGTCAGGGCGCGGCCGACCCCGCGGCGCCGCGCCCGTGCGGTGACGGCGAGCCGCGACAGCTCCGCCTCGCCCTCGCCGCCGATCGCCCGCCCCGGCGCGCCGGGCGGACAGAGGACGACGGCGCCGACCGCCGCGCCATCGAGCTCGGCGACGAACGCCTCGCCGCGCGCGGCCGCCGCGAAGAACTCGCGCTCCTCGTAGGGAGCGGCGCGGCCTTCGGGGTGGCGACCGCTGTAGGCCTCGGTCCAGAGCGCCGCGACCGCGGCGGCGTCCTCAGCGCCGGCGGGACGGATTCGCATGGCACGACCCTAGAACGGTCGTCGTGGCTAACCAGCCTCGTCGTTCGGATTCCAATCACCAGCGGGCGTGCCGGAGCGCGATCTTCGCCTCCGGTCCCGTCAGCGCGACGTCCGAGCGCCCCGGCAGATCGACGCTGAGGTTGCCGGTCCAGCGATTCGCCGGCTTCGCATCGCGACGATAGTGCGCCACCCCCGAGAACGGCGCGGTTGGGCGCACGGTGGCGGTGCGCAGCTTCGGGTCGTACCTGAAGGTCCCAGGGGACTCGACCGGGTCTGAGAACCGCTCGATCACGATGCCTTCCTGGACTTCCGACACGCCGACTTCATAGTGGGCGGGCGCACCCGGTCCGTTCTTGACGACTCTCAACCGCGGGAGGCCGGGGCGGCCTTTGTTGAGGTCCAGCTCCGCGCCAGGATCGAAGGGGCCGAATCCGCCGGAAGCTCCGCCGCAGACGAGGTTAAGGAGAAAGCGAATCTCGCCGCGGGCGCTGGTCGCTTCGACCGAGGTGTAGCCCTCCTCGCCATGGAAGTCGACCTTGCCCTCGTAGGAGCCCGAATCGAAGAAGACCGCCCGATCGTCGCAGGCGGAGTGCTCCCGCCGAGCGATTCCGGACGGATGGAAGGAGACGTCGATCTTCCCGAGCGCGCCGAGGTCGGCCTGGATCGAGCTGTCGGTGACTACGGCGGGGGCGAAATAGTCCGCCGCGCCGCCGGGGCCGCTGACATCGACGAGAACGCTGGCGGGGTTGCCCTTGCGCGCGGGAATGCCCGCGACGAACAGCGAGTAGCCGTTGCTCGCGTCCAATGCGAACCCCGCCGGCCGAGCCGACGGCGCGGCCGGCGCCGGCGCGGCGAGGGCGCCGACGGCCACGACGCCAATCACCGCAACGATCGCGCGCGCCCCTGCTCCTCTCCCCTGGCCGGCCACCGCTCGACCCTATATGAGCCATTCAACGACGCTCTGACTGCTTCTAGGTTCTGGATCGCGTCGGGGACGCCGCTTTCATCTCGGCGGCGTGACCATCGGCGCTGAGCACCCGCCGGTCCTCGGGGCCGGGCCGCAGGATCAGGACCTCCGCCGGAGCCTTGCGCAGCAGCCAGACCAGATCGTCGCCGGAGAAGCCGGTCGCGCCCTTGGCGCTGGCGGGGACGACGACCCGGTCGAAGGTCTCGCGCGCCAGCAGGCGCTCCAAGGCGTGGCGGTAGGAGCGGCCGCGCTCGATGCGGGCGTCGACCGGGACGCCCTGAGCCGTCGCCCGCTGCTCGATCGCCTCCAGCATCGGCATCGCCCTGGTCGCCTCGGCGGGGATCGCGCACTCCAGCGGCAGGCGCTTCGGCACCTGCGCCAGGTAGGCGGGCATCAGGGTCGCCTCCTCGGCGCGAGCCAGCCGCAGCGCCGCGTCGAGCGCCCGCCGCGAGACCTCGGTGCCGGTGAAGGGCAGGAGGATCTGGTGGACGGCGTCGGGATGATCGGAGCGGCGCCCGCGCAGGCGCGAGCGGGCGATCAGGTAGCCGCCGCCGAGGCCGACGGCGAGCGCCGCGACGGCGAGGACGTGGTCGATCATCCCTCGTCCTCCCTGCGGCCGCGGTGGGCGACGATCCGCACGTCGACCCCCGGCGGGGTGGCGCGCATCAGCCGCTGCGGCAGCGGTTCGCGCAGGCGGGCGAGGCCGCGCGGGGGGCTCGATTCGCCGACCATGATGTAGGTGCTGCCGCGCTCGCGGACGACGCGGGCGACGGCGGCGACGAGGTCGTCGTGCTCCTCGATCAGCAGCGTCGCGCCGAGCACCGAGGCGAGCTGGCGCAGCGCCGTCACCTGGCGCTCCTGCTCGCCCTCGATCGGCCGGCCCGGCGGCTTCACCCAGAGCAGGTCGAGGTCGGTGCCGAGCCGCTGCGCCGAGCGCCAGGCGCGGCGGACCAGCCGCTGGGAGCTGGGCTGCGGGACGGACCAGCGCCAGCAGCCGCTCGCCGACCGCCTTCGGGGCGTCGGCGGAGACCCGCTCCTCCTCGCGCGTGCCGAGCGGCTCGCCCTGGCTGAAGGTGAGTCGCTTGGACTCGACGTCCTCGGCCACCTGGCGCAGGCTGACCTCGCGCAGGGCGGCGAGGTTCTCGATCCGGAAGAAGTTGTTGAGGGCGGCGTCGACGTTCTCGCCGGGGTAGATCTTCCCGGCCCGCAGGCGGGCGATCAGCGCCTCGGGGGTGAGGTCGATGAGGACGACCTCGTCGGCGGAGCCGAGCACCGAGTCCGGCACCGTCTCCCGCACCCGCACCCCGGTCAGCTCGGCGACCTGGTCGTTCAGCGACTCGAGGTGCTGGACGTTGACCGTGGAGAAGACGTCGATCCCCGCCGCCGAGCACGTCGGCGATGTCCTCGTAGCGCTTCTCGTGCTCGAGCCCGGGGGCGTTGGTGTGGGCGAGCTCGTCGATCAGCGCCAGCTCCGGGTCGCGCGAGAGCAGCGCCGGCAGGTCCATCTCCTCGACCGCGACGTCGCGGACCGACGACCCGGCGGCGCGGCACCACCTCCAGCCCGCGCGCCTGGGCGCTGGTCTCCTCGCGCTGGTGGGGCTCCAGGTAGCCGATCACGACGTCGCGGCCGGCGTCGGCTTCGGCCTGGCCCTCCTGCAGCATCCGGTAGGTCTTGCCGACGCCGGCGGCCATGCCGAGGAAGATCTTGTAGCGGCCGTCTGACACCGGCGCCTCCGTTCAGGCCCCCAGCAGGTTGTGGACGACCAGGTCGATCGCTTGATCCCGACGAAGGGGACGATCAGGCCGCCGAGGCCGTAGATCAGCATGTTGCGGCGCAGCAGCGCCGTGGCGCCGATCGGCCGGTAGCGGACGCCGCGCAGCGAGAGCGGGATCAGCAGCGGGATGATCAGCGCGTTGAAGATCACCGCCGAGAGGATCGCCGATTCAGGCGTCCCCAGCGACATCACGTTGAGGGCGTCGAGCGGGCCCTTGCCGCCGCCAACCGCGTAGGTCGCGGCGAACATCGCCGGCAGGATCGCGAAGTACTTGGCGACGTCGTTGGCGATCGAGAAGGTGGTGAGGGCGCCGCGGGTGATCAGCAGCTGCTTGCCGACCTCGACGATCTCGATCAGCTTGGTCGGGTTGGAGTCGAGGTCGACCATGTTGCCCGCCTCGCGCGCCGCCTGGGTGCCGGTGTTCATCGCCACGCCGACGTCGGCCTGGGCAAGGGCGGGAGCGTCGTTGGTGCCGTCACCGGTCATCGCGATCAGGCGGCCGTCGGCCTGCTGCTCCTTGATCAGCTCCAGCTTGCGCTCCGGCGTCGCTTCGGCGAGGAAGTCGTCGACGCCGGCCTCCTCGGCGATCTTCGCCGCGGTCAGTTTGTTGTCGCCGGTGACCATGATCGTGCGGATGCCCATCGCCCGCAGCTGGTCGAAGCGGGCCTTCATCCCCTCCTTGACCACGTCCTTGAGGTAGATGACGCCGAGCACGCGCTCGTTGCGGGCGACCGCCAGCGGCGTCCCGCCCTCGCGGCCGATCCGGTCGAGCTGGCCCTTCAGCTCGGCTGGGGCGCGTCCGCCCTCGGCGGCGACCCAGGCTTCGATCGCGTCGCCGGCGCCCTTGCGCAGGCGGGTGCCGTTGAAGTCGACGCCGCTCATCCGGGTCTCGGCGCTGAACGGGACGAAGGTCGGCTCGTGGCCGGCGAAGTCGTGCTCGCGGACCCCGAAGCCCTTGGCGAGGACGACGATCGAGCGTCCCTCCGGGGTCTCGTCGGCCAGCGAGGACATCTGCGCCGCCTCCGCCAGCTCGGCCTCCCCGACCCCCGGCATCGGGATGAACTCGGTCGCCTCGCGGTTGCCGAGCGTGATCGTCCCGGTCTTGTCCAGCAGCAGCACGTCGCAGTCGCCGGAGGCCTCGACCGCGCGGCCGGAGAGGGCAAGCACGTTGCGGCGCACCAGCCGGTCCATGCCGGCGATCCCGATCGCCGAGAGAAGCGCCCCGATCGTGGTCGGGATCAGCGCGACGAGCAGCGCGATCAGCGTCGTCTCGGAGAGTTCGGTGCCGGCGAAGAGGGCAAAGGGGCGCAGCGAGACGACGACGATGATGAAGATCAGGGTCAGCGCCGCGAGCAGGATGCCGAGGGCGATCTCGTTCGGCGTCTTGCGCCGCTCCGCGCCCTCGACCAGGGCGATCATCCGGTCGAGGAACGATTTGCCGGGCTCCTGGGTGATTTCGACGACGATCCGGTCCGAGAGCACCTTGGTGCCGCCGGTGACCGCCGAGCGGTCGCCGCCCGCCTCGCGGATCACCGGCGCCGACTCGCCGGTTATCGCCGACTCGTCGACCGAGGCGATCCCCTCGATCACGGTGCCGTCGCCGGGGATCGGCTCGCCGGCCTCGACCACGACGACGTCGCCACGGACGAGCTCGGCGGCCGACTTCTCGCCGCCGTCGCGCAGCTGCGCCGTCGTCTCGGTCCGCATCGCCCGCAGGCTCGCCGCCTGGGCGCGGCCGCGGCCCTCGGCCAGCGCCTCGGCGAGGTTGGCGAAGACGACCGTCAGCCAGAGCCAGACGGTGACGCTGAAGGTGAACCAGGAGGGCTCGTGGCCGCCGCCCAGCGGGCCGCCGCCGAAGAGCTGGATCAGCCAGGCGACGGTGGTGATCACGGCGCCGATCTCGACCACGAACATGACCGGGTTGCGAACCTGGACGCGCGGGTCGAGCTTGCGGAGGGACTCGATCAGCGCCGGGCGGAGGATCTCGGGGTCGAAGAGGGAGCGGGCTTGGGTCTCGGTGGTCATTTGAGCGGCGCTTCCTTGTCGAGAGCGATGTTGAGTTCGAGGACGTTGACGCCGGGCTCGCCGAGCAGGCCGAGGAGAGCGGCCGTCGGTGTTGGCGGAGATCAGGTCTTCGACCTGGGCCAGCGGCAGCTTGCGGACGGCGGCGATCCGGTGCGCCTGGATCCGGGCGTTGGCCTCGGAGATGTGCGGGTCGACCCCGGAGGCCGACTGGGTGACGGCGTCGACCGGGACCTGGTCCTCTGGTCAGGCCGCGATCGAAGGGCTTCTCCAGGGCGACGTAGGCAGCGAGGTTTTCGCGCACTTCTTCGCGCGCTTCGATCGCTGTTCGGGCCGACGTTGCCGAAGTAGGTGACGTTGCCCGAGTAGCCGGTCGCCGAGGGGCGCGGCTGGAAGTAGGCGTCGGACAGATTCTGCCCTTCGAACCGGTTGCCGTTCGCCGATCGGGAGGACTGGCCGATCAGCGAGCCGACGACCTTGCCGTCGACCCTGACCTTGCGAGCCGTCCGCCTTGCCGGGGAAGACGACCTGGGAGATGCCGGTCATCGCGAGCGGGTAGACGAGGCCGAGGAAGACGGTCAGCACGACGATCGCGATCAGCGCGGTGATGAGGTCCCGGCGCATCAGAACAACCTCGTGGTCAGGCTCTGGACGATCGGTCCGAGCAGGAGGGCGGGGAAGAAGGTGAGGGCGCCGACCAGGATCGATCGACGCCGATCAGCAGGAAGACGAAGGTCGGGTTGTCGGTCCGCATCGTCCCCAGCCCGGCGGGCGAGACCTTCTTGCCGGCGAGCGCACCGGCGACGCGCGAGGACGAAGAGGATCGGCAGGAAGCGGGCGCCGACCATCACCGCGCCGCCGAGCAGGTCGGCGAAGGTGATCCCGTAGGAGCCGACGTTGCCGGGAGCGTTGGGCTGGATGAAGCCGGTGTAGCCGGCGAAGGCGGAGCCGTTGTTGTTGGCCTGGGAGAGGTAGGCGTAGAGGGTCTCCGAGAAGCCCTGCGGGTTGAAGCCGGCGTAGAGCGAGCGCGTGCCCGCCCGGTCGCCGAGGCGATCCCGGAGGAGAGCAGCACCGCCAGCGGCGTCACCAGCACCCCGAGCGAGACCAGCTTGATCTCCCGCGCCTGGATCTTCTTGCCCAGGTACTCGGGGGTGCGGCCGACCATCAGGCCGCCGATGAAGACCGCGAGGAGGACGTAGAGCAGCATCGAGTAGAGGCCGGTGCCGACGCCGCCGAAGACGACCTCGCTGAAGCCGAGGTTGACGAACGGCACGGCGCCGCCGAGCCCGGTCAGCGACTCGAAGGCGGCGTTGACGGCGCCGCAGGAGGTGACCGTGGTCACCGCCGTCCACAGCGACGGAGTCGGCGATGCCGAAGCGCTGCTCCTTGCCCTCCATGTTGCCGCCGGTGGAGCCGTCGAAGGCGTGGGTGTGGAGGCCGGCGGCGTGCTGGGCGACGGTGCCGTGCTGCTCGGCCATGTAGACGACGGCGACGCCGGCGATGAAGAGGACGAACATCGCCGCGAAGATCGCCCAGCCCTGGCGCTGGCTGCCGACCATGCGCCCGTAGGTGTAGGTCGAGGCTGGCCGGGATCGACCAGGATCAGCAGCATCTCGAAGAAGTTGGTCAGCCCGCGTCGGGTTCTCGAACGGGTAGGCGGAGTTGACGTTGAAGAAGCCGCCGCCGTTGGTGCCCAGCTCCTTGATCGCCTCCTGCGAGGCGACCGGGCCCTGGCCGAGGATCTGGGTGCCGCCGCTCGAGCGTGTGGACCACGGTCGAGCCGCTGGAGGTTCTGGATCACGCCCTGGGAGACGAGGAAGAGGGCGCCGACGATCGAGACCGGCACCAGGATGTAGAGGAGGATCGCGAACCAGGTCCTGCCAGAAGTTGCCGATGCTGGCGGCCGCTGCGGGCGACGATGCCGCGGATCAGCGCGACGACGACGGCGATCCCGACCGCAGCGGAGACGAAGTTCTGCACCGCCAGGCCGGCCATCTGGGCGAAGTAGGTGAGCGTCGTTTCGCCGCCGTAGTACTGCCAGTTGGTGTTGGTGACGAAGGAGGAGGCGGTGTTGAAGCTGAGGTCCCAGGGGCCCGAGTGGAAGCCCTGCGGGTTGAACGGCTGGATGCCCTGAGTGCGCAGGATCAGGTAGAGCGCCACCCAGAACAGCAGCGAGAAGACGATCAGGCTGCGCGCGTAGGCCTTCCAGTCCTGGCCCTCGTCGGGCCGCACGCGCAACGCCCTGTAGGTGAAGCGCTCGATTGGCCCGACGACGGGGCTGAGGAACACCCGCTGGTTGGTGAAGACGCGCGCCATGTAGGTGCCGACCGGTTTGATCAGCGCGATCAGGACCGCGACGAAGATCGCGATCTGCAGCCAGCCCTGCGCCATCAGAGCTTCTCCCCCCGCAGCAGCGCGTAGACGAGGTAAACGCAGACCAGGGCCGAGACGATCAGGCCGAAGAGGTCGGCTCCCGAGAAGGTGGCGAGCATCGGGGTCATATCCGGTCGATCAGGTCGATCGCCCAGTGCAGGAGGGCGAAGAGGCCTACGGCGAGGGCGATCGCGAGGAGGTCGGCGAGCACGAATCGATCATGCGCCCGCCCCCGTCAAGGCCGCATGAACTTCGCGCCGGTCCGCATACAGATCGTGTGAAGACGTATTTCTTCCCGCATACCGGCAAGAAATACGTTCAGGCCGCGCTACCTGGCGAAGCGGTAGCCGACGCCGGGGTCGGTGCGAATGAAGACGTGCTCGCCGGCGGGCTCGATCTTGCGGCGCAGGTTGGCGATGTGGGCGCGCAGCACCTGCAGGTCGTCTTCGTACTCGACCCCCCAGACCTCGACCAACAGCGCCCGGTGGGCCATCAGCCGGCCGCGGTTGCGGACCAGCACCCGCAGCAGCTCGAACTCGATCGGGGTCAGGTGGACCTCCTCGCCGTCGCGCCGCACCGCCCGCGCCGCCAGGTCGATCTCCAGGCCGTCGACCTCGATCGCCGGCTGCTCGGCCTCGGGCCGGGCGCGGCGCAGCACCGCCTCGAGGCGGGCGACCAGCTCGCGCGGGCCGAACGGCTTGGTCACGTAGTCGTCGGCGCCGGCCGCCAGCGCTTCGACCTTTGCGTCCTCCTCGCCCACCGCCGATAGCACCAGGATCGGCATCTCGCTCCACTCGCGCAGGCGCCGCGTCACCTCGACGCCGTCGAGGTCGGGCAGCATCAGGTCGAGGATCGCCGCCTCCGGCGGCCGCACCGCGGCGCGGTCGAGCGCCTCCTCGCCGGTCGCGGCCGGGACCGCCTCGTAGCCGGCGTCGCGGAGGATCACCCGCAGCGCCCGCAGGATCTGCGGCTCGTCGTCGCAGACGAGGATGCGGGGAGCGTCGGCGCTCACCCGCCCTCCCCCGCGGCGCCCGCGCCGCGCCCTTCGATCGGGAAGGAGACGACGAAGGTGCTGCCCTGCCCCGGCACCGACTCGACCGCGATCTCGCCGCCGTTGGCCTCGACGAAGCCGCGGGCAATCGCCAGCCCGAGGCCGAAGCCGCGCCCGGCGTCGTCCTCGCGACGGTAGAAGGGCTCGAAGATCCGCTCGCGGTCGAGTTCGGGGATTCCGGGGCCCTGGTCGACGATCCGCAGGACCAGCTGCCCGCCGCTCTCGCGTGCCCGCACCAGCACCGGCCGGCCGCTTCCGTGGCGGACGCCGTTCTCGAGCAGGTTGGCGAAGGCGCGTTCGAGCTGGGCGGCGTCAGCGCGCAGGGGCCGCAGGCCGGCGTCGAGCGCGAGCCGCACCCGCTCCTCCCCGGTCCCGACCGAGTGCCGCGCCGCCTCCAGCACCTCGGCCAGGTCGACCGGCTCGCGGTGCGGCTCGGCGTTGCCGGATTCCAGCCGCGAGACGTCGAGCAGGTTCTCGACCAGCCGCGAGAGCCGCTGCCCCTCCCCCACCACCGCCTCGCTCAGCTCCCGGCGCTCGGCGGCGTCGATCGAGGGCGAGTCAAGCGCGGCGCCGGCGGCGATGATCGAGGTCAGCGGCGTCCGCAGGTCATGGGAGACCGAGCGCAGCAGCGCCGTCTTCAGCTCGTCGCTGCGGCGCAGCGCCCCGGCCTCGATCGCCTCCGCCTGCGCCCGGTCGCGCTCGGCCGAGATCGCCCGCAGCTCGGCCAGCACCCGATCGGTCTCCTCGCGCCGGCGCTCGGCCTCGGCCGCGCGGGCGCGCGCCACCTCGGCCAGGGCGCTGCTGGCGACGGCGACGATCGCGAAGACGACCAGCGCGACGCCATCGCGGTTGGCGGCGACGTCGAGCCGCCCGGTCGGCGGGATGTGGAACCAGTTGAAGGCGAGCGCGCTCGCCACCGCGGCCAGCAACCCGATCCGCCATCCCCACACGGTCGAGACCAGCAGCACCCCGGGGATGTAGACGACGCCGAGCGAGACCGCCGGCGCGATCGACTTCAGCGGGTAGACGAGCAGCGTGCCCGCCACGACGACAAGCAGGGTCGCGACGACGCCCCAGCCGGCTGGGGCGGGCTCGGCGCGGAAGGCCAGGAGTTGACGTCGGTTCGCCATCGGTACCAAGATTTTCACCTCGACCGCCAAGGGGCGGGCTAACGTCGGTCCGGCGGAGACCAATCCCTCCTCCGTAAACGCGCGACAGGGGTGGGGGCGTCCTTGTCGCCGCAATGGCGATCCCGGCTTCTCCTTCACCACCGGGGTCGTCATGCTTCCCGAGGGACGCGCTGATCTGGGCCGGCGTCGCGGTCGGTTCCACCGCACGCTGCACTATAAGGTCAGCACCCTGAAGACGAAGGTTCTCGACAAGCGCGAGTACCTGAAGGAGTTGGCTCGCCTGCAGGTCGAGCTGGTGCGGCTGCAGGAATGGATCGTGCACGAGGGACTGAAGGTCGTCGTCCTCTTCGAGGGCCGGGACACGGCCGGCAAGGGCGGCGTGATCCGGCGAATCTCCGAACGGACGAACCCGCGCGTCGTTCGCACGGTGGCTCTGGGCAAGCCGAGCGATCGGGAGCGCACGCAGTGGTATTTCCAGCGCTACGTCGCCCACCTTCCCGCGGCCGGAGAGATGGTTCTCTTCGACCGCAGCTGGTACAACCGCGCCGGCGTCGAGCGGGTGATGGGCTTCTGCACCGACGGCGAGTACGCCGAGTTCATGCGTACCTGCCCACAGTTCGAGCGCAGCATCCAACGGGCCGGGATCGCGCTGGTGAAGTACTGGCTCTCGGTCAGCGACGCGGAGCAGGAACGGCGCTTCGAGGCACGGCTGCGCGACCCAGCCAAGCGCTGGAAGCTCAGCCCGGTTGACGTGGAGGCTCGAGCGCGGTGGGTCGACTATGCCGAGGCCAAGGATGAGATGTTCGCCTACACCGACACCAAGGAGTCGCCGTGGTTCGTCGTCGAGGCAGACGACAAGCGCACCGCGCGGCTCAACCTGATTCCCACCTGCTCGAACAGATCCCCTACCAGCGCATCGACCATGACCCGATCGAGTTCCCGCCGCGCCAGGAACGCGGCTATGTTCGCCCTCCGGTCGACACTCAGACCTTCGTCCCCGCTCGCTATCGGGTGCAGTAGGAACCGCCGGGCGCAGAAGGCATCTAGGCCGTCAATCGGCCAGCTTGCCCAAGGAACGGGGTCAGGTAGGGGGCTGACGATCTTGCCCTCAGCCGCGCCGTCCCAGGTCACCCGGACAGATACAGCGGCTCCGCGTTCGGCTTGCTGAGTGGCGATCCCGCCCTGCTTGACCGGGAAGCTCGTCACGACCCCGGCGTAGGCGTTATGCATTATTTAGGGTGAGTTGGACCATCGGGAGAGGCCACCAAAACGAAGCGTCGATGTGGACGAGGCGGTCGACGCCACCCGCCGAACCCTCCTGGCCAGCGAACGCACCGAGTTGGCCTGGTGGCGAACCGGACTCACCGCATTGGCGGTGGCACTCGCGGTTGGCCGGATCGTTCCGGGCCTGGACTCGAGCTCCCAACGCTGGCCATATGCGGCGAGTGGAGTCTGCTTCGCGCTATATGGAGTCGCCGTGGTCGTCTACGGCAGCATCCGCCGCGGAACGGTGGAGCGGGCTTTGGCGGAGGGTCGCTTCCCAAGCTCGCCCCGCCTTGCCCACGCCGCGCTTGCCGCGGGTGGCGTGGTGCTCGGCCTCCTCACGGTCGTGCTGATCCTGATCGACTGAGGCGAGATGTGAAGTGGGGCGATCCTGCTCTAGCCGGAAAGATCGCGACGTTCGAACAACCGGGCGCCCAGTGCCGCAAGAGCGATCGCGGCGACGGTGACACCGCAGAAAGCCAATGGATCGATCCCGTCTTCGATCGCGTTGCCGTAATACCTGAAGACTGAGACATAGCGGATGCCGGATAGGTCGGGGTCAAGGCGCCCGACCAGATCGATCACGTACATCGTCACCAACACCCCCGCCACCGAGCCGGTGACGACGCTCGTGCGCAACGAGAAACCGGTGGCGATCACCCCAAGGCCGGCGAAGATCATTGCCAGGGGCCAGACGCTGGCATAGCCGGCGAGCGCGGAGCCGAGGGAGAGATTGGCGCCGGAGACGAGGCTGCCGAGGCCGGTGAGGGCGACGGTGAGGACCAGGACGACCGCCAGCTCGACGGCGGTCGCCGCGAAGCTTGCCGCGGCGAGGCGCGAGCGCGAGACCGGCGCCGAGAGCAAGACGTCGAGGCGGCCGCTTTCGGCGGCGCCGGAGAGCCCGCTGGCGATCGCGCGCACGGCGAGGTAGCCGAGCGCGAGCGGCACGATCAAGCTCAACATCTCCGCGTGCAGGTACTGCTCCACGCTGGTCAGCTCACCGATCCCGAACGCTTCCTTCAGCGCTGGTGGGTAGTTCTTGATCGCCTTGGAGAGCGCGCCTTCGACCGAGGGGAAGATCAAGACGATGAAGGCCGACCAGAGGCCGAGCGGCACGCCCCAGGCCAGCAGCGAGCGCCGACGGTCGGAGAGGTGAGTACCGACGAGCGCCGCCAGCTGCGAGCTCATGCCTTTCCCTCGCGGTAGTAGGTGAGGAATACCTCCTCGAGCGTCGGGTGAGTGAACTCGATGTCGAGCGACCTGTCGCTGGGCGATCGCCCTGATCACCGGGTTGAGGTCACCGGCGACCTTGAAGGAGACCTTGCCGTCTGAGGCCTGCAGGTCGCCGACGCCGGCCAGAGCCCGCAGGTCGGCGAGGTCGCCGGGATCGGTCAGCTCAAGGGTGACGGTTCGCCGTGCCTTGCCCAGCAGCTCGTGGATCCGCTCGACCGCGATCAGCTTCCCCTCGCGGACGATGCCGACCCGGTCGCAGACCCGCTCGACCTCGTCGAGCTCGTGGGAGGAGAGCAGGACCGTGCGCCCGCGCTCTCGCTCCTCGGTCACCAATGCCAGGAACTCCTCCTGCATCAGCGGATCGAGCCCACTGGTCGGCTCGTCGAGGATCAGCAGCTCGGGCGAGTGAAAGCAGGCAAGGATCAAGCCGACCTTCTGCCGGTTGCCGCGCGAGAGCTGGCCGAGCGGGCGATCCAGATCGGCGCGAAAGCGCTCGGCCAATGCCTCGGCGCGGCCGAGCCCCTCGATTCCTCGCAGGCGAGCCAGGAGACGGAGCGCCTCGCGGCCCGACGCCTGCTTTCCGTAGCCGAAGTCGCCGGGGAGGTTTCCCAGGCGGGCGCGGATGGCGACGCTGTCGCGGTGGCTGTCGAGACCGAAGATGCGGGCGCTGCCACTGCTGGGATGCAGCAGGTCGAGCAGGGTCCGAATCATCGTCGTCTTGCCCGCCCCGTTGGGGCCGAGGAAGCCGAAGACCTCAGCGGCCTCGACTGAGATCGTCACGTCCTCGATGCCGCGCGCGCTGCCGTAGAGCTTGGTCAGGCCATCGGTCTCGATTACCGCCATGCGCTCATGCTCTCAGCCTTCACCTTCGAGTGGCCCCGCTCATCACGGCAGGTCTGCCCGCGAGACTTAGGCCACCCGTGCCCGACCACCGCGCTCACCGAATCCCCGGTCGTCACACCCACTGGCGCCTGGCCCGACACCGACGCCGGCTTCTACACGCCGGCACGATGGCTGCGCTGCTGGCCGTGGTCGGGCCGGGCCTACTCGCCGGCCTCTCCGACGACGACCCGGCGGGGATCACCACCTACTCGATCCTCGGCGCCAAGTACGGCTACGAGCTGCTCTGGGTTCTCGCCCTCTCGACCGCGGCACTGATCGTCTTCCACGAGCTCGGCGTGCGGCTCGGATCGTCACCGGCAAAGGGCTGCTGACTCTGGTCCGCGAGCGCTTTGGCGGCCGCGCCGCGGCGCTAGTGCTCTCGGCGCTCGTGATCGCCAACACCGGGACCCTCTGCGCCGAGTTCGCCGGCGTCGCCGCCGGGATGGAACTACTCAGCGGGATGAGCCGTTACATCAGCGTGCCGCTCGCCGCAGCCGGCGTCTCGGCGCTGGTCCTGCGCGAGAGCTTCCGCCACGTCGAGCACTTCCTGCTGGCGCTGCAGCTCGGTCTTCGTCGCCTACGTGATCTCGGGGGTGCTCGCCCACCCCGATTGGGGTGCCGCCGCCAAGGGCCTGGTCGTGCCAAGCCTGCCGCTCAACCGCGAGGCGCTGCTGGTCGCGGTGGCCACGGTCGGCACGACGCTGGCACCTTGGGGGCTGGCCTTCATCCAGTCCTACGCCGTCGACAAGAAACTCCACGTCAAAGACCTGCGTTTTGAGCGGATCGACGTCATCGTCGGTGCGGTGCTGACCGGGGTGATCGGCTTCTTCGTCGTGATCGCCTGTGCGGCGACGTTGCACGTGCAGGGCATCGACGTCAACGACGCGAGCGACGCGGCGCGGGCACTCGAACCGCTGGCCGGCGACACGGCGGCGACCCTCTTCGGGCTTGGCTTCCTCGGCGCCGCCCTGCTCGCGGCGGCGATCGTGCCGCTCTCGACCGCGTACTCGATCTCCGAGACCCTGGGCCGCAAGGCCGACATCAACGACAGCTTCACCGAGGCGCGGTCCTTCTACCTTAGCTTTGGCGGAGTGATTCTTCTGGCGGCGGCGATCGTGCTGATCCCCGGCGCGCCGCTGATCCCGATCCTCTTTCTCTCCCAGGCGCTCAACGCGGTCCTGCTCCTGGTCCTGCTGCCCTTCATGCGCTCGCTCGGCAAGGACCCCGAGCTGATGGGAAGCCACGCCCTCGGCCTCGCCGACAGGATCGCCACCGGGATTGCCCTCGCCGTCATCGCGGTCTCGGTGCTGGCCCTGGGGGTCCTCGCGATCCCCTGAAGGGTCCCGGCTTCTAGATCCGACTCAGACACCGAGCGCAAGGCTCAACCCCAACATCACGGCAGCACCCAAGGTGACGCCGGCGCTCGGCCCCAGAGGCCTTTGGCCGGCATAGGCCTTGGGAAGCATCTCGACGACGATCAGCGCCAGCATCGCTCCGGCTGCGAAGGCAAACGAGAAGGGCAGCAAGCCGCTCACCTCTTCGACAGCCAGGAAGGCGATCAGAGCCCCGACCGGCTGCGGGGCGCTGGTTGCCACCGCCGCCCAGAACTGGCGGGCGCGGCCGAAGCCCGCTTCCTGCATCGGGATCGCGACGCTGGTCCCCTCCGGCACGTTCTGGATCCCGATCGCGAGGATCACGAACAGGCTCAGCCCGGTCCGATCCGAGGCGAAGGCGGTGCCGACCGCGAATCCCTCCGGCAGGCTGTGGACGAAGAGGACGAGAAAGACGAGGGCCGAGGTGCGGGCGCCGGGGCCGGTGCGACCCATGAAGCCGTGGTCGGGCTTGAAGCGCCGACTAACCACGGCGAGAAAGGCGACGCCGACGGCGAGTCCCGCGATCACCGCGGCGGCCGAGCCTTCTTCGGATGCCGGGATGAGCAGGCCCGCGACAGCCGCGACCCCCATCACCCCCGCGGCGAACCCGAGCAGGAAGGGCGTTGCCCGCTCGGTGCGCTTGCCGAAGAGGAACACGGGGACCGCGCCGAGGCCGGTCGCGAGCGCGGTGGCCGAGGCAGCGAGAAGCAGAGCGACGATGTCGGGCATGCCGGGGATTCTGCGCAGCTTCTCGCGAGCGGTCTACCACCCGATCGGTGCGGTGATTCCTCCTTGATCTGGGTGGCTTCAGCACCCCCAGCCTTCAAGGAGGCCCGGATGAACAACGTTGTTAGGAACTACACCTAGAGCCGCGCCACTACTTGGCGACCACTGCGTGGTTGAGAATGCGAGGTGATGAGGGGCCTGGGAAGGACGGCTGTTTGGGGCGCGTTGGCGATCTGCGCGGTCGTCCTGTTCCCGTTCCCGGCTGCCGCCAGCGCCGCACCGGTCGCGTCGAGCGCCCAGGTGACGGCTTTCCCGCAACCGGACGTCCCGCCCACCGGCGGGGATGGGCCGCTGATCTCCGGCCCTGACGGGCAGGTCTGGTTCACCGGGTACTACTCGGAAACGTATTCCCCGGGCGAAGAAGCCCACTACCTCCCCCAGATCATGCGGATCAACCGGCAGGGGCAGGTCGGCGTCGTCTTCGAGCACCAACGAGCCGACGGGTTCACGCTCGGCCCCGACGGAAACGTCTGGCTGACCAGCAGGCGCTGGGTGAGCCGGCTGACCGCCAGCGGCGAAATCACCTCTTTTCCGATGCCCGAAGAAGAGGTCGGCCAGAACTTCACCCAGGCCGCGGGCCCGATCGTCACGGGGTCCGACGGTAACCTCTGGCTCTCCGGCTACCGGGCGGTTTCCGTCGGCGGCGAAGCCAAGTCGGTGGCGACGATTGACCGCATGACCCCCGCCGGCAAGGTCACGCAATTCGAATTGCCGGGCCCGGGCGGCTTCCCGACCCGGCTCGCCCTCGGGCCTGAAGGCAACGTCTGGTTCACGGAAACGCCGGAAGACAAGGTCGGCAGGATCACGCCGACGGGCGCGATCCAGATGTTCCAGTTGCCGAGTGACGCGCGCCCGCTCGAAATAGTCCTCGGCGCCGACGGCAACCTCTGGGTCACCGAGGGAAGCGACGACCCAGCGGCACTCGCCCGTATCGACCCGAGCGGCCAGTACACCGAGTTCCCGCTGGAGCAGGGGGTCTACGCGGGGGCACTCGCCGCTGGGCCCGACGGCCGCCTCTGGTTCGCATCGGGGCCCGGTGCGATCGCGCGGATGACCCCGAGCGGCCGGGTCTCGCGTGTCGAGCTCCCTCAAGCCACTAACGTCATCGACATCGTCGCCGGTTCGGACGGGAGCGTCTGGTACACGGCCCTCCCGGAGCCCCCCTGTGCCCCCAGGGACGCCGCCTGCGGCCAGGGCGGCAACTACGAGTCCGGCATCGTCGGCCGGATCGAACCAGTGCCCCTGGCGCTCGAGATCGACGGCGGTGGTCCTGCCGCCAAAGGGCATCGGGCCAAAGTCCGGATCACTTGCCACGACGGCACGGCCACTGCCGTTTGCCGTGGCCGCCTGCGCCTGCGCGCCGGAGGTTCCCTCGTCGCCCAGCGCCGCTTCCAGCTCGGCACCGACCTGACCCGCGGCATCAGTCTGCGACTCAACCGCAAGGCGCACGAGATGCTCGCCCGCCGCGGCCACCTTCGCGTCGTCTGCAAGGTCACGGTTGATGGCGGGAAACCCGAGACGCGGGCCTTGAAGCTGAAGCTGCGCCAGCGCTGAACGCTACGAGGCTCGTACAGTACCGCTACAGCGTTTCGTCCCTAACGGAGAGATCATCGTGCCCGTAGAGGCGGCGCTGGATTTGGCTCCACAGGCGGGAAAGCGACGGGGGCCTGAAGAGTCGCTGAGGGCGCCCCTGGAGGACACCCCGAAAAAGTCGCCTTGACTTCGGCCCCGGCGGAGCTACCTTCGCCGACGCCAAAGACATAAGTGGCCCCGGCGGCGCGCTAACGCCCCGGGGCCTGGCACCGAAGACAAGGCCTTCGATGCGCGTCCGATTCTCCCAGAGCTTTATGCATTCGCGGGAGATGGCGGCTGCTGACCGAGGCGACTTCGGTGCCCTACCGAAAGGAAGGCGCCGTGCCCCGAAAGACGATCAAGATCACCGGCGAGGAACGCGACGCGCTCTACGACCAGGTGCGCAACCACCTCGCCGCCCTCGGCGACGTCTTCGTCGCAATGGAGTGCCAGAAGGACTACGCCACGGCCGAACGTCTCGGCATCGAGTTCGGCGAAGACTTCCGGCTCCTCCAAGACCTCGGCTGGCCAGAGGACGACGACCGCGACCGCGTCAAGCTGACGATGCCCTACGAGGACCTGACCGAACTGATGCGGCGCCTGCGCGAGGAAGCCGAGGGCGGGCTGGCCGACGCCCGAAAGGAGCGCGAAGCCGTCGCCGGGGCGAACGTGATCGAGGGCCTCGAATCCACGATCCAGACGTGCAAGGAAGTCATGGAGGCAATCGAGCTTCAGGAACGCGGGCCGCAGACCCAGCGGACCTAACCGAGCTTCGCCGCGAGGCGAAGGCTCCCGCACCCTCGACTCCCATGCAACGAGGGTGCGGCGAGCGAGCGGTAGGCGACCGGGAACTAAGGCACAGGAGGGACCCGGTCGCCGATCCGCTCAGGCCGGCCGGGGAGGAGCGCAGGCCACCGAGGAACTCCTCCCCGGACTCTCACTCGGGGTGGACCGATGAACGGGGTCCGGTCAGCGGTCCATAAGCAGCTTCGATAGCCGCGATCTCTTCGGCCGATGCATCACGCTCGCCCTCGCCGAGCATTGCTCCCCATGAGGTCTCAGGCATCACAGCCTGAGCGTAACTCGCAACGGTGCCAGACGGCCAAGCAGTCGCGAGCTCGACTCGCTTGACCGTCGGCATCTCGTCCCAGGTGCGGCCCGTCAAGAAGGCGGCCCTCTGATTTCGGCCGACGTCCGCCCTACTGCTTGAAGAAGAAGGCAACTCCCTCATCCAGGCAGTGGTCGCGGAGTTCTTGCGCCCATTCGATTTCATCGGTCGGCGCCCAGGCCTCGACTCGCTTCACAATGAGACCCGATCACCACTCAACCGAGGGAACGGTCGAGTTCGCCGTTAGAGGTTAGGATCGCGCCGGTCGATCTGGCTACTCAAGATGAGCCCACCGAAAAACTCACAAGGAAGCGCGCTCCCCGCCCTACAAGTGCACCAATGGCAGCCGGAGTGGGATCAGATCGACTTCGATGGGCCGCATCGTTCCAAACCCGCGGACCATTTTTTCCTCTTCTCGATCAAAGCCTCGATGCTGAGGCAACTGTGCGGAATCGAGCGCCGCGATGCCGATACCGGGGCACGGCGGCGCACCGACCTCGGTATCCAGCGCCGACACGACGTCGAGCGATCTGAAGAGATTTCGCGCTTTATCCGCCACGGCTTCCCCTGGTCGGACATGGGCAAAACGCGGCGCGAGTCAGGCGATTACGACGACCTCAAGCAGCCCGGCTGGCTGCCGACGGCGATCGTCGTCAACATTCGCAGCGCTTCCGATGAAATGGCCGGGACGAAGGTCGATCCCAAAGACCTGATCTCGATAGACCAGCCCGAAAGTGGCATCGCCCAGGTCCACCTGCCCCTCAACGAGCAGACGACCGAATGGGACCCGACGGGGCTGCATCCGATCGAGGTGATCGACGGCCAGCATCGTCTCTGGGCTTTCGATCCCGAGCAGGGCGCTTCTGACTTTGAGTTCCCTGTGGTCGCCTTCGTTGGGCTCGACCGCAGTTGGCAGGCATACCTCTTCTGGACGATCAACATCAAGCCAAAGAGAATCAATGCGAGCCTCGCCTTCGACCTTTACCCAATGCTGCGGCATCAGGATTGGCTCGAGCGATTGGACGGGCCGGTGATCTACCGCGAGACCCGTGCCCAGGAGTTGACCGAGCTGATGTGGTCACACGAAGCCAGCCCCTGGCATCACCGCATCAACATGCTCGGGGAAAGGGGAGATCGCAACGTCCGCCAGGCCGCCTGGGTCCGTGCATTGCTCGCTACTTTCATCAGGCCCTACGAGGGCACTCGATCCCCGATCGGGGGCCTCTTCGGGCCTCTCGCCGGTGAGGATCAGGAGGTTCTCGACTGGACCCGAGAGCAGCAGGCCGCCTATCTCATTTTCGCCTGGCAGCAAGTGCAGCGAGCGGTCACCACCACCCGGGCCTCTTGGACGCCGATGCTCCGACGCCTCGCCCAGAAAGAGACCGAAGAGGAAGTGCAACCGGAATCCGTGATCAAGGAGGCGAGGAAACAGGCGCCGTTTATCAGCCGTTTCAGCCTCCTCGCGACCGATCAGGGTGTCCATGGCGTTCTCTCTCTCGCAAACGACCTCGCTTACTTGGCCGCAGACCAACTCAAGCTCGCAGACTGGCGCGCTCCGGATGCAAGTGAGACCTCAGATGAGCCGGCCGTTTCTGAGCAACTGGAAGCGCTCGCCACCCAACCAGTCGCCGGTCTGCTCACCGAAATCGCCGATGCGATCGCGGATTTCGACTGGCGCACCTCAGCCGCACCTGGGCTCAATAACCAGGAGCGACGGCGCAGTTCAGCCTTCCGTGGCAGCGCCGGTTACCGCGAGCTTCGCCTGCAGCTGCATGAGCATGTCGCGGCGGCTAACGCCGAGGTTGCCTCTCCGTTGGCGGAGCAGGCAGTCAAGACACTGAGCCGCTGAGCCATGGCAGAAGCGAGCCCGACCGTAAAACACGGCAAGGCGGGGCTTACGGTGCCCGAAATCTTCGCCGGCGCCTCCCCGTTCGCAGTCGAGCGTGCCGCTCGACGGCTCCGCAGTCGGCTGCGGCATGATCGCTGGCTAGCTTCGACCAATATTTACTTGCACCAGGCTCCCGGTGTGGTCAAAGAACAGTTCGAGCACCTGGGCAAGCCGCAGGCCCCAGTAGTCCTTGCGGCTGGCACCCTTGAGGCCTCCCAACTCGCCGAGAGCATCGCCGCCTCGACCATCTTGCACTGTGCCGATGGCTGGTCTTACCTTGGACGCGCGATGGCAGCCCAACTGCGAGGCGACTCGAGCACCTCGCGCCATCTTGCCTATTACGCCGAGCTGCGGGCGGCGGCCTCGCTTCTGGCTTCGCAGGGGATCGGCATGTTCGCCGGACCTCACGTCATTCTCAAGGAATCGAATGACGTTGAAATCTTCCGCCAGTACGGGACTCATCAGTTCGCTTGGCTCGCCCTTGCACAATGGACGGATCTGTCTCAAAGCGTCGACCTTCTGGGGAGTGTCATCCAACCGGCCGATGCAGCTCTTGCCGACTGGCTCGTCCCTCTCGGCGGGGGAGGCCTCTGGCAGGAAACCGGCCGCGAATACCTCCACACTTGGGGTCTTGATGTCGAGCGCTTCGGCCGTGACCGGGAGGCCCGCAACGACTCCAGTTATCAGCCGCGCACGGCCTTCGGCGCGAGCCCACCGTCGAGCCGACGCGCCGCCGAGTTCGGTACTGATCTATGGCGACTATTCGAGCCTTCCGGGGCGACCAGCTTCGGAACCATCGATCGTTATTTGCTGCGCCGCATCATGAAACGCCTCTTCGAGGCCAGGACCGGTGAATCATCTGACGAGAACCCCGATTCCTACCGAGCTTTTTTTGGGAACTCTCTGGACACGTTGCAGACCTCCGAATCACCAGAGCAGCTGACGAGGTTCCTCAGCGGCGAGAGCTTCCCGGAGGAACCACCGCTTTTCGCTGAAGCCGAACAGGATTCGAACGTCACCGACTCCGAAGACCACCTCCAGGTCACCGCTCGCGCCGCGCTCTTGCTCCGAGTCGCCAGCGGTGCGGCCCAGCATCTGCTTGGGCAGGTGCGCCTTTCTTATCCCGATTACGAATGGTGGGGCCGCCAGCTCGCGGCCGGCCGCGCTATCGCCGCCGAGGCCGACGACTCGCTACTTACCCCAGCGCTGCTCTGGGACGACATGGAGGGGGCAATCAATGGGCTTGACGAAAAGATCGCCGAAGGCGAGGGCGACAGCTACGTCGACCTTAATGCCCGTTGTGCCGAGGAGCTGACTTTGCTCGGCGGCTGTGAGCGGATTGCGCTCTGGAGTCTTGCCGCGTGAAGTACATGGGCTCAAAGCGCTACATGCTTCAAAACGGCTTTGGCTCAGCGATCACTGCCGCAGCCGCAGACTCCGAGCGCGTCGTCGATCTCTTCGCCGGCTCGGCGGCAGTGTCCTGGTATGCGGCGGAGCGCTTCAAGCAACCCGTGCTCGCCGTCGATCTACAGAGCTACTCCGCGATTCTGGCCCGAGCTGTAATCGCCCGCACGAAGCCCCTCGATCTAGAGTCAATCGAGCGGCAGTGGCTCACACCTACCCTGAGAAGTGCCCGGGCCACTAAACAATGGAGCCCCAGCGGGCATTTCGATCAGCCCACCACCAAGACTAGGGTGCGCGAGGCGCGGCGCTTCTGCGCCCGCGAGGAAGTCGGGCCGATCGCCGCCGCCTACGGTGGGCACTACTTTTCTCCGCGTCAGGCGCTTCTAATCGACCGCGCGCTTCTGCGGCTACCCGCCCGCGAGCCTAATCGCTCCGCTTGTCGCGCGGCACTGATCGCTGCCGCCGCCTACTGCGCCGCAGCACCGGGCCATACCGCGCAGCCTTTCCAGCCAACCGTCTCGGCGCTTCCCTACATCCGTGAGAATTGGGGCCGGGACCCAATTGCCTACGCGCGCTCTTGGCTGCGTGAAATCGCACCTCGCCATGCAAGGAAGAGGGGGGCAACTGAGGTCGCCGACGCCCTCGATGTCGCCGAGAGGCTTTCCTCAACCGACCTCGTGATCATCGACCCGCCTTACTCAGATGTTCAATACAGCCGTTTCTACCACGTGCTGGAGGCGATCGCGCGAGCTGACGAATCCAGTGCCGAGGTCACCATCAGCGGCGTCGGACGTTACCCGCCTTTCGCTCAGCGTCCGCGCTCGGATTTCTCTTTGAAGAGCCGCTCCGAGGAAGCAATCGAGGACCTTCTCGACGCGCTTGCCGACGCCGGCTGTAGGGCGATCATCACCTTTCCCAAGGCGCTTTGCAGCAACGGTCTGTCGGGGATCCAGATCGCCCGACTCGCACGGCGCCAGTTCAAGGTTCAGACGAAGACCGTCAAGGGCAACTTCAGCACCCTCGGCGGCAATGGCACGACCCGTGCCGCGCGCGCTGCCTCGGCGGAGCTGATCATCTCCCTTTCGCCGCTCGACTAACCACGCGGCCGGCTCACCCGGTCGACGGAGATGCGCTTTGCGCGCGTACCTGATGTCGGCTGGATGACAGGGGCGACTGGTCAACCAGGTTCTTGGACTAGCGGACCGCATCGACCAGGGCCAGGCCCCGCGTCATTCCGCATTTTCAACTCTCCTGCTGACAGACGGATTCGTCACATAGCCGTCACATAAGGGGGGCCACTTTCGCCCCTCGCGCCTCCGTTAAGTAGATGGCACCAGAACTACAACCGGGCGCAGGCGTGAAAAAAGCTGCCGGATTCGGCTGGCTCGTTCGACAGGTAGGTAGATGATGAGCTTGTCGAGAGCCGGTTTGCGCCCGCCCGACCTTGCCAATCGCCCAGACCCCGACTGGCAAGGTGAAGCAGCGCTCATTCCGCGCCGTGGTACGGAATCCGTGCCCCTCCCCCGCGCCCGAGTCTCTACCCCCTTCGTTCGCGGTCAAATGACGATGGGTCAATCTCGATCTCTTGTTCTTCGCTATCGCCGCCGCGCTGGCTCCACAACGCTCGCTCGCACCCTCGGCTGCTCCGATCACGCTTGGCTCGACCGCAATCGCCTCGGCGCTGGCGACTCAGCGGCTCCTCTCCTCCGCGCTGGAAGCAGCGCCCTCGCGCCGGACCGCCGCGCTCGGCCCGCCGCCTTCATCGGCGGCGGCATCACCGTAGGGGCGGCCCGCCGCTCGCCGACAGCCGCCGCCTCCGTGTGTCAGGAGGGCGCTTGACCCAAGGCCGACCCTCACGCGCTGCCGACCCCTCGCTCTCCGATCTCGACCATCGCATCCTCGACCTGCTCTCCTCGCTCCGGGTCCTGACCCTGCCGCAGCTCGCCAGTCTGTCGCCCGAGACCCCGCCACGAACGCTTCGCTATCGGGCCGCCCGTCTCGCCAAGCATGGCTTCCTCGGGCGCACTCGTCCTTACCGCGAACGCGGCTCGGCGCCTTATCACCTGTGGCCGACGCGGAAGGGCGAGGCAATCGCCAACGGCGAGCCGCCACCGCGCGGCGGCGAGCGGCGCGAGCCGAACCCGCTGTTCCTCGCTCACGCCGCTGGGCTGAGCGAGCTGTATGTGGTGCTGAAGACCGGGCTGCCCGAGGGCACCCGGCTGGTGAGCTTCGAGCGCGAGGCCGAGGCGCGTGAGACGTTCACCACGCTCGGCCGCGAGGAGCGGGCCATCGCGCCCGACGCCTGCATCCAGATCGCCGACACTGACGGCAACGGGGTGATCGGCCTCGTCGAGCTGGACCTCGGCACGATGTCGCACCGCCAGCTCAAAGCGAAGGCGGCGGGCTACGGCGAGTACGCCCAGCGCGAAGCCTGGCACCACCGCAATGCCTACTGCCCGCCGCTGCTGTTCATCACCACCAGCGAGAAGCGGGCGCGGTCCTTCCTCGCCGCCGCCGACAGGGAGATCGACAGCGCCCGGATGCTGGTCGCCAGCGTCGGGCTGGCCCGCGACCTTCGCCGCTGCATCGTCGCACCCGAGTGGATGGTCGGCGACGGCGAGCAGGCCGGCGACCTGCTCGGCATCCTCCGCGCCGCGCGACGGCCCTACGACGAAGCGAATGAGCGCGAGGAAGCCAAGCCCCGCGAGGAAGAGGCGCAGCGCGAACAGCTGCGCTCTGACCCCGAGGCCCTCGCCGAGCGCTTGCGGGGGGAGCTTCGCTACGCCTGGGGAGACGATCAGCTCGGGCGGGAGGCGACCGATGCCCTTCGCCTCTCAGTCCAAGGCGAGGGCGGACTGAATGAGGTCGAGCGCCGGGCGCTGGAAGCGGTCGGCGGGATGCTGGCCGAACCGCTTGCCGCCCGCCTCGCCGACCGCGACCCGACGCCTTCCGAGCGCGAGGCGCTTGTCGCCCTGGTCGCTCACCATCGCGCGAGCCAGATCGAGCGCTTGAACGAGGCGGCGAAGCGATTCGGCGATGGGCCAAAGCTGCGTCGGCGCCGCCGCTGGCTTGAGGACGGCGATCTCCTGGGTACCGACTCGCTGGACGGGCTGGCCCTCGATGCCGAGCAGGACCGCGAGAGCGTCGCCGAGCAGGAGCGCCTGCGGAAGAACTATCTGCGCTGGCGCGAAGCCGAGGCGACGCGGCTCAGCAAAAGGCACGGTTTCATCGCCCGACACCGCATCGGCCACGATGCCTTCCTCGCTCAAGTCGACCGAGTCAGTCTGCGCCTCTGTGAGGGCTGCGAAGAGATCGTCTATCCCGACCCCAAGCGCGAACACGGACCCGCTCGGCGCGACGTTGCCGCCTACTGCCATTTCTGCGGGTCCGGAGTGCTGAGCGAGCTTCCAGCCGAGAAGGTCGAATCGACTTGAGATCCGCGCGCGACGGAGCTAAACCTGGTGGGCGAATCGCGGCCCGGCGCCGCCGCGATCACGAGGGCAGGCAACACAAAGCGACGCCGGTCGGCGAACTCGAGACCACCATGTCGATTGAACAGACCAAGCCCGGATCAGCGCTGGACGATCAGCTCCGGCGCGAGCAGGCGAAGGCCATCTTCAATCTGCTTCGCTCGACCTCGCGCCCACGCCCCGCCAAAGGCTGCGACCGGTGATCGGCGGCGGCGCCCTACAGCTCGGACGGGGTGACGACGAAGCCCAGGCGGTCGGCCCCCCTGCGCAACCTGCCATCGACGGTTACGAGGCGGCAGTCGCTGATCTTCGCCAGCGCCACGTACTCGGCGTCGTAAGTCTTCGCCCAGCCGAATTCCTCGGCGACTTCCCACGCAGCCATCGCCAACTCGTCCGGCCGCTGCTCGCTGATCGAGAGCTTCCCGGCGAGGAACCGCTGCAGGGCCAACTCAGCAAGGGCACTGGAGATGTCGCCGCGAAAGGCCATCTCGTGAAGCACGGAGGGCACCTCGCTCCACATCAGCGGCGGCGCGATGAGCTGGCCTCCGCCATCGAGGGCAGAACTTGCCTGCTCCCCAGCCCGGTCGAGCGACAGCTCGACCGCCAAGCTCGCGTCTACGACCAGCACGCTCAGTGCGACTCGCGGGAACGCCGCACGGCGGCCGCGACGTTGGGCATCGGCTCGCCGGTCAGCGTCTCGCCCCAGCCAGCGGGCAGCGGAGCCATCTCCGGCTCATCGACTGGTTCGTCGGGGATCACGATCCGCGCACGAGCGGCCCTGGCCTCATCCAGGTCAAGCACCTCTCGCAGCAGCTTCTCCTTTGCGGTCACGGTTCAAGCGTACCGACCGCTCCCGCGTAAACCCGAGGAAAGGAGCCGATAATGCGGCGCTTCGCCTGGTACGGACGCCTCTCGACCAAGGACAAGCAGGACCCGACGCTTTCCTTCCCATCCCAGCGGGAGGCCTGCGCGACCAAGGCGGCCGAGCTGGGCGGCGAGATCGTCTGCGAGTTCACCGATCAGGAGGCTGGTCGCCGCGACGACCGTGCCGGTTGGGCCGACCTGCTGCGCGAGGCGAAAGAGCCTGACGCCCGCCGCTTCGACGCGGTGATCATCTACTCGACCTCGCGCCTCAGCCGCGACCTCTTCCACGCACTCACCTACGAGCGCGAGATGACGCGGGCCGGGATCGAGGTCTTCTACGCGCTCACCGCCGGCGACCAGACCAGCCCCGAGGGGCGGCTGATCCGGCACATGTTCCAGGCGCTCGACCAGTTCGAGGTCGAGAAGCTGGGCCGCGAAGTTCGGCGCGGTCAGAAGGAGAACACGCGGCAGGGCTACCGCAACGGTGGGCGGGCGCCCTACGGCTACCGGCTTCGGCATGAGGCGCATCCCGACCCGGCGCGGGCGAAGGCGGGCGACACGAAGTCGCGCCTCGTCCCCGACCCCGAGCGGGCGCCGGTGATTGCCGAGATCTTCGACCGCTTCCTCTCCGGCTGCGGCTACAAGGAGATCGCCAACCACCTGAATCGGCCCGGTGGTCCGCCGACCCCCAACCACGTCGATTCCAAACGCAACACCTCCGGCAAGTGGGCGAAGACGACGATCAAGTCGATGCTCGAAAACCCGACCTATACCGGCCGCCTCTACTGGAACCGGCTCGACTCACGCGCTCACAAGCAGGGCGTCGGGCCGGTGGTTCGGCGTAATCCCGAGGAATGGGTCGAAGCAGACGAGCGCCACGAGGCCCTGGTCACCGACGAGCAGTTCGAGCGCGCCCAAACCGAGATGAAGCGCCGCAGCAACGGCCACGGCGGTCGCCGCCGTCGCCCGCAGAAACGTCCCCACCTGCTGCGGGGCATCGTCCACTGCGCCACCGGCCACAACCCTTTGCGGATGCAGGGGCGCGCCCGCAAAGGCGAGCCGACCTACTACACCTGCGGCTACCGCACCTCCTACGGCGACCGCGCAGCCGAGGCAGTTGGACACGGCAAATGGCAGTACGTCCGCGAGGACAGTCTGGTCACGCTGATCGACAGCTTCTTCGCCTCGCGGATCTTCGGCGCTGACCGCCTGACCCACTTCCGCGCTCAGAGTTCGACGCTGGCGAGCGAGCTGCACAGCAGCAACGACGACCAACGCGCGCGGATCGCCAAGCAGGTCGGCGAGGTCGACCAGCGGATCGAGCGGCAGCTCGCCGCAATCGAGGCTGGCGTCGATCCGGTTCTGGTCGGCGACCGCATACGCAACCTCAAAGCCGAGCGCGAGGAGGCGCAGGCCGCACTCGCCCAGCTCGAAGCCTCATACCGGGACAGCACCGCTGTAGACCCTGCCGACACCCTGGCGGTCCTCGACGCTCTGCCCGATCTCGGCAAGTCACTGATCGCCGCCGACCCCGACATACGGCGGGCCGTGTTCGACGCCTTCCGCCTCCGGGTCGAGATCGACCGCAACAGTGGTCAGATACGCCTGAAAGCGCTGGTGTCAAGCGCGTTTGGGGAGGCGACGAATCTAAGTGACCTGGGAGAGGCGGGTGATCCGGCTCTCTCCGATAAGGCCATACCGCTACGGGGATTCGAACCCCGGTTTCCGGACTGAGATTGGAAGTTGCCGGAATAGGATCGGCAACCCTCAGCCAGGCGATAGGCCCAGGAGGTCAGCCGCCTCTAGCACGGCTGGATCGTCGACCGCCAGCTCCGCCAGCCCCCCCAGCTTGAGCTTGTCGGCGTCACGTTCGAACAGCGTCCAATTGATCCAACTCGCCTCCAGGGTCGACCACCAGCGGATTGCGATCACCTCGGGGTGAAGGGCGTGGATCTCGGCGGCCTGGCCTTGGGTGATGCTGCGGTGGCGAGTTGCGACTCGTGATGGGCGCAGCCCCTCGGCGCTCAAGGCAACGGGATCGTCGAGGTCGATGAACCTCGCCTTGTCTGGCAACTCCAGCGATGCGAGCGCAAGCGGCAGGCCGAAGCGAACGAGCATCGAGGGCAGAAGCGTGCCGGTGCCCCGAAACGGAGCGAGCAGCTCGGCAACCGCGGAGACCGGCTCCTCGGAGACATACAGGCAGCCGTAGAGATCGGGGTTGTCGTGCCTGCCGGCGCCCTGCTGCTCGCGGGGAAACCAGAGCGCGCCGCCCGGCCCATCGACCTTCGCGCCCCTTTCGAGGGGCAGCGCCCGCCAGAGCCTCACGCATAGCCACCGGAGCGCTCGACCGCGATCGCGCCGAGCAGCTCCTGTGCCCTGCCGGCGCGAACCAGGTCGATCGGGCGGCGATCGCCAAGATGGGGGTTAAGTCCCAGCAGCCATTTTTCGGCGGCCTCCGCCGGGTAGAGCCGCAGGAGACTCGCGAGGACCAACTCGAGCAGGTCGACCCGCTCGGCGTTGGCGAGGTCGATTCCGCCGCCGCGGCGCCAGCGGGTGACCTGCGCCGGGCTCACGCCCAAGAGTTCGGCCAGGCGTCGCTGCGAGCCGAGGTCATGGCTCAACGCGGTGATCTTCTCTGCGGTGGCGACGGGCATCGAGTTTAGTTTAGCGCAACGATATTCGTTGCGACAGTGGACCCGTGCGGCACCGGTCAACCCGAGCTTGGGGGTCGGGCTCTCGGAAGTTCAACCCTGACGGTCCGGACCCGCCCGCTCGAGCTCGATCCGGATCAGCACGCGTCGTTCGTGTTCCATCCGCGCCCGGTAGTCGTTCCAGTCGGGGTTCTCATCCGGGAAGCGCTTGTAGTAGTCGATCAGCGGGTCCATCGCCTCCGGCAGCGAGAGCACCTGGGCACTGCCCTCGACGAAGAGCCACTGCCCTAAGAAGTTGTCTGTGAAGACGCAGGCCTGTGCCCAGGAGTCGCGACGCAGGTTGCGCACCTTGTAGGCGGTCTCCCTGCTCGAGATGATGGCCCGCCCCTCGCCGTCCACGTTCACGAGCACGGGGCTCTGCTGGATGTGACCGCTGGCGCCGCGAGTCGCGAGCACGCCGCGATGGTTCTCGTGCAGGAACGCGCGCGCCTCATCGAGGTCCACGCTCAGGACTCTAACGCCGCCGGGCTCTCAAACTGATTTCGCGACCAAATCCGGGAACGGACGGCGCGCGAGCCGAGACAACGCTTGCGCTTAGGACCTATCCCGATAGGCGATCGCACCTCTGGATACGGCCCAGGACACGGCGCGGTTGCGCCCCCGTCGCGGCTCCCACATGGCGCTGCCATGCGGAATCCACGCCGTGGCCGCCCCGCTTGGTCCTGAACCGTCCCAGTGGTACGCCCCCTACCGGGATAGGTCCTTAGCCGTCGGCTCGTGCCCAGTGAGCCCGCAGCGCCCGCGCGGTGCGCTCGGGCTCGATCCGGTGCGGTGGGTCGAAGTGGTGGCGCTTGTCGAATACGTCGAGAGTGAAATTCGGGAAGACCACACGCGCTCGCTTGGCCATCTGGCCGTAGTAATGCGGGTTGCTCCGGCCGCCCAGCGCGAAGTAGACGGGCTGCTCGAAAGTGCGTAGGCGGTTGAGGTCGAGCGTCGATGATCTGAACGTCGCCATGAAGGCCCGCAGCCCAGCGGGGCGGGTCGCCATCCACGGCGGCGGTGGGCCGGGTGGCGGTGGCGCCTCAACGCCCGGGGCGAGCTGGATCGCGACGAACGCGGCCATCATCTCTTTGGACGGGAGCGTCGCGATCCGATCGAATTCTCGCCAAACGGCCTGCTCCTCGGAGCTCAGGCCCTCGTTCCCCAGCCAGGCGGGCTCGAGCAGCGCGAGGCTCAGCAGACGCTCGGGATGCTTGGCGGCGAAGGCGACACTCGATGCGCCGCCGCCTGAGTAGCCAACCAGGTGGAAGCGGTCGAAACCGGCGTCCCGCGCCGTGCGCACCACGCCGGCAATCTCATCGTCAAGCGTGTAGCCGGGCGGCGGCTCGGGCCCCGCGTAGACCTCGAGGTCCTTGGCGATCGCCTCGACATCGTCGCCCAGCGCCTCGAGCAGCGGACCATAGGCGAGATCCGCCGGCATCACGCCACCGGGCAGAAGGATCGCCTCTAACGCCATATCCGTGCGAGCCTACACCGGGGTGGCGCTCCGTTCCCTTCCGGCGCCCCCCGCGCCGGGCGACAACATGCGAACACCCGCCCCGTGCCTTCTCGCGACGAGTGACCAGGAGAAACGACCGCTCTGCCCGCGAATGAGCGACGACGCACCCGCTGCCCCGTCGCGAGCCGGGGAAGCCGAAGCCGCTTGCTTTTCACGCACGCTGACTCCAGGCCGAGCAATTCGAGAGACGCTGCGGCCTCGGCTTCAGCGACTGCTGAGCGCCAGCGCGGTGACTGATTCGGCCGCGGTGCGAAGCTCGTGAGGGCGATCGGTGCCGATCGCATCGGGAGCGAACTCGAGCACCCGGCTTAGGAGCTCCGGGTGGTTCACAGTGCCGACGTTGACGCTCAGCCCGGCGTCCCGAAGCACTCCGACCAACCGCTCGGAGAGCAGGAAGTGCTCGACCGAGATCCCGTCCACGCCGCTCCGAAGAGCCCAGGAAGCGAGCGCTTCAGGCGCATAGTCGGCCCAGATCACGAGGCGGGACGGGATCCCGTTTGCGGAGGCGACAGCGCACGCCTCCCCATGAAAGCTGATCACCTCAACTCGGTCGCGGATCGGCGCCCCCCGAAGCCGCTTGCAGAGCACCTCGGCGGTGCGGCGGGCAAGGGCCGGGTCGGCGTGCGCCTTGACCTCGAGCTGGAGGCCGACTGCTTCCGGCACCAGGTCGATCAGCTCCTCGAGCAGAAGCGGGTGCTCCGCCGTCGGCTCTCCCGCGGAGTCACGGATGAGCGCCGATCGGATCTCTTCAGCGGTCCTCTGGCGCGCCCAGCCATCGAGCGTGGTGCCGAGCGTGAGCAGCGGATCGTGCAGCAGGACCAGCCGATCGTCGGCGGTCAGGCATACATCGGCCTCGAGGCCCTCGACCGGACCGGTCAGAGTGTGGCGAAGGGCGGCCGCCGAGGAGTCCGGACCGTAGTGGCGGCCGAGCCGGTGTGCATATAGCGGGGGCAGTGCCGAGGCCATCTCCGATCCACCTGAATCGGACCACGAAACCCCTCCGGAGTTGTTAAGGCCCTGGAAAACAGATGTTTTGCTCGCGTGAATGAATCACCGCCCGTGGGACCGCGATCAGTCGAGCGGGCCGGGGAGGAGCGCCCCGAGCACACGCGGATGGCTGTCGATCACCGGCGTGTCGATGAGCTCGAAGCCCTCGAAGCCTGCATGGCGAGCCATCGCGTCCAAGCCTGCGGGGGTGAAGCCCCAGTACACGAAGTCATCATGGGCATAGACCTCTCCCGGCGCGGGGATGTGTACCGCCGCGGAATCGAAAGTCCGATCCGTCGCCCCGTGGGTCTCGAGCAGCACCCGTCCGCCGACCGCGAGGCGCCGTCGAATGATCTTCAGGAGCCCCAGCGGGTTCTCCACCCGGTGCAGGATCCCGAAGCAGAGGATGAAGTCGAACGTCTCACCGAGCTCGTCCAGATCGAATGCGTCGATGCGTTGGTAGTCAACCTCGGACTCGAGCAGTTCTCGGATCGCGGCGAACCCCTCGCCTCCCTGCAACTCGACACCCCAGCGCGAGCTGACCCACTCCCTGTACTGCTCGTTGTCGATTGCAACGACCCGGGCCGCCCCGCGCGCCTCCGCGAGGAACGCGTAGAAGCCGTCGAAGGTGCCGATGTCGAGCACGCTCATCCCGCCAAAATCCTCGGGCAAGGCGGGGACCCGGTAGCGGTGATCACGGGCGACGCCGTGGGTGTAGAGCTTCCTGGGGCGGTCGAGCGAGAACGTGTGAAACCAGAGTGGCACCCGATCGAGGACGGCTGCGGCCGTCTCCGGGTCCGTCTCGATCTGGATCAGATCGGCCACCTGACGCTCTGCGGCAGTTGGCTCGGGAGGGGCTTCCAGAGGTGTCAGGCTCTCGTTTGCACCGGTCAGGCTCCCGATGGCGCCGTCCGATTCCTGCTGCGCGGAGTCCTGTCGCTGGGGTGTGAGATTGTCGTTTGGCGTGATTTTGTCTCCTCTGGTCGGTTGTCCCCGACACTATCGGTGCGTCCCGTTGAGGCTCAACTCACTTCTCCTGCGGACGAACTGCGGAAGGGCGCTCTAGCATCGGCCCGCTCCCGCTGCGCGCGAGATTCAGCACCGCCCACGCGTTCTAAATCACGCGGAAGCGGAAGCGCCTGCTCGGCTATTAGGCGGCCGGTTTTGGGGTCAGCGGCCCTGGCGAACAACTTGGCGAGCGCCTCGCCGTGATCAACGCAGTGATCTGAAGGTCGTCCGCATCTCCTCGGAGAAGATCTGCGGCTGCTCCCAGGCGGCGAAGTGGCCGCCCTCATCGACCTCGTTGAAGTGGATGAGCTTGGGGTACGCCTTTTCCGCCCAACTCCGCGGAGCTGGATAGAGCTCGTCCGGGAAGACGGTCACGCCAACCGGGATCTCGACGCCCTTGGCGTCGAAGAACGCCAGCTTGCTCTCCCAGTAGAGGCGAGCCGAGGAGACGGCGGTGTTCGTCAGCCAGTAGTGGGTGACGTTGTCGAGGACGTCGTCTCGCGAAAGGCCGCCGGGCTGCCCGGCGAAAGCGCGCGCGATGAGCTCGTAGCTGCGCACGTTGTGGTCGAGCATCCAGGCCGCCAAGCCGACGGGTGAGTCCGCGATGCCGTAGAGCGTCTGCGGGCGGTTCGCCATCTCGCTTGCGTAGCCGACGCCGGTCGCAAAGAAGTGCTCCAGGATGTCGTACGCCTTCTTCTCGTCGGCCGACAGACCGTCTGGCTCCGGACCGCCTATGGCGAGCGCCTTCGAGACGTCGGGCGGGACGGTCGCGGGCATGTTGGTGTGAATGCCCAGCAATCCCGACGGCTTCAGCAGAGCCATCTGCTCAGTGACGGCATTTCCCCAGTCCCCGCCCTGCGCCACAAACTCCTTGTATCCGAGGCGGTCCATCAGCGTGACCCACGCGCGTGCGATGCGGATGGGGTCCCAGCCCGTCTCAGTCGGCTTCCCTGAGAAGCCGTAGCCCGGCAGCGACGGGATCACCAGATGGAACGCGTCCCCCGCGCTTGCACCATGTGCCGTGGGGTTGGTGAGCGGATCGATGATCTTCAGCTGCTCAATCGTCGAGCCCGGCCACCCGTGCGTGACGATCAGCGGCAGCGCGTCCTCACGCTCGGAGCGCACATGGATGAAGTGGATGTCGACCCCGTCGATCTCGGTGACGAAGTGCGGGAGTACCGCAAACCGCTCCTCGAACTTGCGCCAGTCGTAATCCGTCGCCCAATAGCTGGCCAGTGCCTGGATCGTCTCGAGCTGCACGCCCTGGGAGGCATCTACTTCCCGGTCGGGCCACCTCGTCGCATTGATGCGGCTGTGCAGATCGGCGAGCTGCTCCTCAGGGACGTCGATCGTGAACGGGCGGATGGCGCCGTCCGCGGTGGGAGCGTCTACATCGCTGGTGGTCTGAGTGGACATCCGGTTCTCCTAACGCTTGTGGTTGTTGTGATCGAGGCGATTAGCGCGATCGGTTGTCCGTCAGCTCGCGTTGCGATCGGAGGCTTTCCGAGTACTCAATCGGGTCCGTATCCCGCTATGGATCCCCCACGGGGCCGCGTCCACGCTGGGTTCAATGGGACCGGGGCCGAGCGGGATGGCGGGTCAGCTTCGGCTCGTCAGCGGGTCCAGCAACCGTCCAAGGCCACCCTACTACTCAGGCGCCGGCATTCAAACCCCGTGTCCTGACGCGCCTGTAAGTTCGAGTCCCTTCTCCGGCATCAGAACTGTTTAGGACCTATCCCGATAGGCGATCGCACCCCTGGATACGGCCCAGGACACGGCGCGGTTGCGACCCCGCTGTGCCGCGGTGCCGGTGAGCAGGTCACGGAATTCGGGTATCCCTTCGAACCGAGTTCCTGCAGCGGTTTCATTGCTCTCGACGGTCCTACGAGGTGCCGAGTCGACGGTCACGATGGCACTTTTGAGCCAAGCCGGGTTTGGCGCGGCAGGCCTTGGATCCTTTGAATTCCGCGGCTTGCTAGGCGAAGTCAAATGGTATGCTGGCATCCCCATGCGCCGCACCACCGTGAAGCTTCCCGACGATCTCGACGCCCGGCTTCGTCACGAGGCCGAGCGGCGCGGCGTGACGATCGCCGATGTCACCCGCACCGCGCTCGAGCAGCACCTCGGGGCAGGCGGGCGCCGTCGCCTCGGCGCTGCCGCCAGCGGGCGTAGCGGCCACAGCGATGTCTCGGAGCGGATCGAGGAGATCCTCGCCTCGGAGATCGCCCCATCGCGCTGATCCTCGACGCCGGGCCCCTCTACGCCTACGTCGACGCCGACGACGCCCACCACTCTCCCTGCCTAGAGCTGCTCGAATCTCATCCAGGCCCGCTCATCCTCCCTACGCTCGTCATCACCGAGGTCGCCTACCTCCTCGAAACCCGACTCGGGTGGCAGGCAGAGGTTCGTTTCCTCGGCGACCTCGCCGACGGCAGCTTCGCGGTTGAGCCGCTACATGCCAGCGATCCCGTCCGCATCGCGGAGCTCGTCGCCGAGTACCGCGACCTGCCGCTCGGCACCGTCGACGCCTCGGTAATCGCGGTAGCGGAGCGGCTCGACGCCACTGAAGTGGCGACGCTCGACCGCCGCCACTTCAGCGTCGTCCGGCCACGCCACGAGGTCGCCCTCCAGTTGCTGCCGTGAGTGGACGGCTCCGCGGTTCCTCCGCTGCCAGAAGCTACGATTGTCCTGACCAATGGCGGCAACAACGGCAACAGAATTCACAGCGAGCCGCGCTGGCGCTGCCGATTCTGCATCGCGCCTGCATCCTGTTACCGCGAGTGTTACCGCCGAACAAGAAAATGGCATCTCCACGGATGCATTTGGCTCCACAGAGCCATACCCCTTACAAGACATAAGTCGAACCCGGTAGCGCGGGTCGGCGCTGATCCGGTTTCGCTGGCACGGTAGCGCCCGCCGAAGTCTCTAGGAGGAGCCGACCTGGGTCGCTTCGGCGACTCGTGGCCCCAGCGGCGCTATTCGGTCTCCTTGGTGGGAAACCAGAAGGCAAGCGCCACGGCGACACCAGGCGTGAGCGGCACCAGAGCGAGGGTGAGCCAATCCTTCAGCTCTTCCCAGCTGATCGCATTGGCGATCGCCAAGCCCAGGGCAACGGCGCCGTCAACGAAGACGGCCGCGACGAGGATCACCGTGATGAGTACACGCACGCGCTCGCGACGGACCTTTCTGAGGTCCGGATGTGCGTCGACCAACCGCTTAGCGGCCTTCTGGCGCTCCTTCTTGCTCATCTGACTGAGAAGCTCCCCCATATCGGCCGAGCGCAACTTCGCGCCCTGCACAGGCGCGACGGAATCCTTGGCTCCCTTCTCGTCAGGCGGTGCCTCCACAATCTTGGCGGGGGGCTCGCTCACGCTCGTCTCCTTGACCAGCTACGCAGTTCGGGACTCGGAAGGTGCTCCGGTCCCGGATCGTCACCCGTATGATCAACTTCCCGAATCGGCGACTCCTCCCCATCCCACTCGGGAGGCGCTGGCCAGACGACCTGATCCCGGCGAGTCAACCGCAGGCGCACGGCCTCCATCGCCTCGTCGAGACTCGCCATGAAATCGGTTAGGTAGCTCGGCACGCGCAGAGGGTACTTGGCAAGCAGACACCCAGACGCGCTCTCAGTCGAGGGGCGAACGCTGTATGTTGTTTCGACATACAGGATCTGCTAAAGTTGCGCTTCAGATATGCCGAGCCGTCACAGGCAAGGAATCAGCATGTGTCGATAGCGAAAGCGAGTTGAGCATGGCCACGATCAGGACCACTGTCAATCTGCCCGAGAGCGAGTACGAAGCGATGAAAGCCCTGGCCGACCGGCGAGAGATCTCCTTCACGCATGGTCTACGTCAAGCGATCCAAAGCGAGCTTTTCATTCAGTCCCTGGTCGACCGCGGCGCGAAGCTGCTCGTGCAGGAGACCCAAGGCGACGTGCAGCAGTTGGTCTTCACCCAGGCCGCCGAGCCGGCCACGGTGGGAGTCCCAGCTCATGTCGAGCCGACCAGAGCAAGCGCGTAGTGATTTGACGGCACACTCCCGAGAGACATAAGGCACACTGGGCGGCCCACCGGCCGGAATCGTCGCGCATCGACGGTAATCGGCTCGCTTTGTGGCCGGAGCAGAGCTCCCGGTCGCCGCCGACCAAGACATAGATGGCCCCGGCGACGCTGAAGACGCCCCGGGGCCTTGCACCGAAGGACTGCACCTTCGATGCAAGGAGAACGCTACTCGCCGAAGTACTCTCGGCGGCATCGCGGCGGCTCCTCGGTGCCCTACCGGAAGGAGGGCACATGCCCCGAGCCACCATCAAGATCGTCGCCAGCCAGCGCGACGCGCTCTACGAGCAGGTGTGCAACCACCTCGCCGCCTTGGGCGACCTCTGGACCGCGCTGGACGCCAACAAGGACTACGCCACCGCCGAGCGGTTGGCGATCGAGTTCGGCGAGGACTTCCGCCTGATGGCGGACCTCGGCTGGAACCCGGAGGACAGCCGCGACACGGTCGAGCTGACGATGCCGCCCCTCGACCTGATGGAAGTTGCCAAGCGCCTGCGCGACGACGCGACGGGCGGACTGGCGGACGTGGAAAAGGAGCGCACGTCGGTCGCGCCGCCCGATGTCGTCGAGGGCTACCAACGCACCCGCGATACCTGCGAGGAGATCCTCGCCGTGCTCAGCGACACCTACGGGGGTGGTCGACATGCCCGCGCCTAAACGCCTGCGACCGGGCGAGCTGGACGGCCTCGTGCTCGCCTACATGCGCCAAGCACAAAGCGACGGGCCCCTGACCGCGACCGCAATCGGCAAGGGCATCAAGCGCTCGGCCGGCGCCGTCTCCAACTGCCTCGCCCGGTTGGCGAAGGAGAAGAAGGTGCGCCAGGCCAAGAAGCGGCCGCGAGGCGCGTCCCGCTGGCTGCGGCTGAGTCTGCCCGATCGGCTCAGGAGGGCAACCGACGTGCCCCTCACCCACGTCGTCACGGCCCACCCCGGTCGCGTGCATCGAGCAATCCGCCAGCGACAGCCGGCAGGCCTGCCCTCCTGAGGATCCCTCTCCTGAAAGCCGCTCAGTCGTCCGCGTGCCCGCTGCCTCCGCCGCCGTGATCCTGCTCGCCGCCGGAAGGGCTCGAGCCACTCGGGGGCGTTGGGATCACCGGGACCGTGGAGGGCGACCGCGGTTCGGTGCTCGCTGGCGGGGGAGTGGTCGTTTCGGCAGGCGCTGGTTCGGTCGGCGTCTTTGCCGGAGACGCTTTGTGCCGGGGGGCCTGGTGGCGATTCGCCGGGGACGATGCCTTTGGCGCCAGGGCATCGCCGGCGGAGATCGGTTCGGAGGCGAGGCCGATCTGCTGGCTCACCAGGCTGCTGGCCGCAATCGACACGCCCGCGGCGATCAGCAAGCCAAGCAGCGCCAGCGCGACCCAGCGAATCGTCGCGGGCACCCTCACGCCGGCCTCTCGTCGCACTCGTCCAAGTAGACCAAGCTAGAACAGCGTCGGTAAAAGCTCGGCAAAGTCATGGGCGCTCCGCTCGCTCGCCGTCGAGAGCGAATCGAATCGCCGCCCGAATCCCTCCACCCTCCCTGACCGCAAGGGTCACCTCGCCATCCCACTGACGGGTCAGCTCGCGGGCGATCGACAGGCCGAGCCCGGTCCCGCTCGGCCCGCGCCGTCCCGCGCTGCCTCGCCTGAAGCGATCGAAGACAGCCTCCTCCTCACCGGGCTCCAGCCCCGGTCCTTCATCGAGGATCTCGATTCGATCGGCGTCGACTCCGATCGTCACGGTCGAGCCGGTGGGCGAGTAGCGCAGCGCGTTCTCGAGGAGGGCGTCGATCGAGCGGTCCAGGTCAGGGCGCGCGCACCAGACGACACCGGCCCCGCCGGCGCTGCAGACCTCCAGCCCGATAGCCCGCTCCCGGGCGGCGCCCTGCCAGCGCTCAGCCGCCCTATTGGCCGCGTCGGCAAGCTCGATCTTCTCGCCGGGCAGCTCGTGCTCGCCGGCGCGGCTGAGGATCAGCAGCTCGTCGACGATCAGCGAGAGCCGGTCGATCTCCCCCATCGCCGCCCCCAGCTCACCCGCGACGCGCTCGTCGCCGCGGAAGCGATCCGCGAGGCCCTCGAGCCTCAGCCGCAGGCCGGTCAGCGGGGTCCGCAGCTGATGGGAGGCATCGGCGACGAAGTCCTGCTGCACCCGCAGCAGGCGCTTGACCCGCTGGGTCATCTCGTTGAAGGTGCGGGCCAGCGAGCGCTGCTCGGTGCTGCCTTCGACCGTGACCGTGGCGTCGAGGTCGCCCCCGGCGACGCTGCGTGCCGCCCGATCGAGGCGGCGGATCGGGCGGGCTATCTGCTGAGCGATCAGCGCCGCGGCGATTAGTGCCAACAGCAGCACCACACCGGCCAGCGCCGCCAGATCGAGGATCGAGGTCTTCACGGCGCGGCTGACGGCCGCAACGCTCTGGGTCACCCGCACGGCACCGTGCGGCCGGCCGTGCTCGAGCACCGGCACGGCGGTGGCGAGGATGTCGGCGCCGAGCGTCTTGCTGTTGCGGGTGATCTGCTCAGCGCGCCCGCGCAGTGCGGCCCTTATCTCCGGGCGGCTGGCATAGCTGCGCCCGCTGGGGGCGCCGGCGGAGTCGGCGATCAGGCGGCCGCGGCCGTCGACCACGATCACTCGGCCGCGCACGCTGGCGGCCGAGACGCGGACAAGGCGCTGGAGAGCCGGTCGCCGGGCAGGACGGAGGAGTTCTGAGGAGGACGCGGCCACCACGTCGGCCTGGCTGCGGGCCTGACCTCGCACCTCGGAGTCGACCCGGTCGCGCAGGCTCACCGCCAGGGGCACGCCGAGGGCGATCAGCGCCAGCAACAGAACGTAGGCAAGCGCCAGCAGGAGGGCGGCTCGGAGGCTTACGGTTCCTCGACCTCCGGCGCGGCGAAGCGGAAGCCGACCCCCCGCACCGTCTCGATGTAGCGAGACCGGTCGGCTTCGTCGCCGAGCTTTCGCCGCAGCCATCCGATATGGACATCGAGCGTCTTGGTCGAGCCGAACCAGTTGACGTCCCACACCTTCGACATCAGGTCCTCTCGCTTGACCACCCGGCCGGCATTGCGCATCAGCTCGGCGAGCAGGTCGAACTCCTTGCGCGAGAGATCGAGCTGCTCGCCGCCGAGGCGTGCAACGCGGGCCGCAGAGTCGAGCTCCAGCTCACCGATCCGAATCGGCTTCTCGTCCGCGCTGGCACCGTCTCGCGGGGCGCTCCGTCGCAGCACGGCCCGTATCCGCGAGATCACCTCGCGGGCGCTGAACGGCTTGACCACATAGTCGTCGGCACCCAACTCGAGGCCGACGATCTTGTCCATCTCGGTACCGCGTGCGGTCAGCATCACGATCGGCACGTCGGAGCGCCGCCGCAGCTCGCGGCAGACGTCGCGGCCATCGCCGTCGGGGAGGGTGAGATCGAGCATCACCAGATCCGGCTCCGCCTCTCCCGCCAGCTCCAGCGCCCCGGCCGCGGTCCGGGTGACCAAGGCCTCGAATCCCGCCCGGCGCAACACCTCCGCGAAGGGCGCCGAGATCGAGTCCTCGTCCTCGACGACGAGGATGCGCCCGCCCGGCGCCGAGTGGTTCGCCATCTGGCCACTGTAACGCCGCGCTTGAGAGTTTCCCGTGGTTCGCTGCGAGGTTTTGCCGTCTCTTTACTCCAACCTGGCACGCGCTTGAACACCGCCTCCCCAGACTGCCCAGTGCAATCGGCCAGGAGAGGTGGATGACGTGAAGAACCTGAAGACCCGAGTCGCGGCAGCCGCCACGATCGTCGGCCTGGGTGGCCTCACCGGCATCGCCCTCAACGCCGGCAATCAGAAGTCGGCGCCGGTTGCTGTCAAGCCGATGATCCGCACCAAAGTGATCCACCGCACGATCCGGGTCACCAAGCACATCAAGCCAAAACACCCGATGAGCGCCGGGGCGGCGGGGACCGCTTACACCGGTGGCGAAGGTGGTTCCGGCGCTGCCGCCACCACGGGGTCATCCTCGACTGGCTCCGCCTCCTATTCCTCTTCGTCTTCGCCATCGCCGGTGACGACGGCAGCCAGCGGCGCCTCGACCTCCGTTCCCACCTCGGGCTCGCCCTCGACGCCTGTCGTCACCCACACCAGCGGCTCACACCACGGCTCGCAGGGCGGCCGTCATCACCACAGCCCCGTCGTTACCCACACTAGCGGCTCTCACCACGCATCGGGCGGCACTCGTCATCACAGCCCGGTGACGACCCACACCAGCGGCGCCAGCGCCGGCTCTGGGGGCGGCAGCACCACTCCGGTCACCACCGCGAGCAGCGGTGGGGGCGGGGCTGGCGGTGGTGGCGAGGACGGGGACCATGAGGGCAGGGGCGGCGGAGGTGACTGAGCCCGCTCGCAAATCGCGCCGGCCCGGGCCCGCGCTGGTGGTCTGGAGCTCGATCGTCCTCTTCGGAGTGCTGTTCGCGCTCCTCACCTACCAGCTCAGCGCCTCTCAGCCGCCGCCACCCCGCCCCGTCGTGGTGCGCAAGGTGCTGAAGCGCCGCGTCGTCACTACGTACGTGCCGACCCCCGGCCGCAACAGCATCTCCAGCAGCGGCGCGATCGCCGCCGAAAGCTCATCCCTCGCCTACACCCCCGTCACGACTGGAGCCTCCTGACCATGAGTGAGCACGACGTCATCTTCGATGCGATGGGTTCCCACGTCCGGCTGCTGATCGGCGAGCCGGAGCCGGGCATGGCTCCGGCACCGGCTGCCGCCGAGCAGGCGCGCCAACTGATCGTCGAGTTCGACGCAACGCTGTCGCGCTTCAAGCCCGAGAGCGAGCTCTGCGCACTCAACGCCGACCCCCGCGAGCGTGTCCCAGCCTCGGAGTTGTTGCGCACGGCGGTCAAAGCCGGGCTCGAGGCGGCGCAGCGCAGCGGCGGGTTGGTCGACCCAACCCTGGTCGGGGAGATCGAAACCGCCGGCTACGTCGCCTCGCGGGCAGGAGTTCCGGGGGCGCCGCTGGGCGCCGCGTTGGTCGAGGCGCCAGAGCGGCACCCGGCGCGCCCGAGCCCGGCCCAGGAGTGGCGCCGCATCGAGGTCGACGATGCCACAGGCACGATCACCCGGCCCCCGGGACTTCGCTTCGACACCGGCGGCGCTGGCAAGGGCCTCGCGGCAGACCTCGTCGCCCAGCGGTTGCGCGGCTACTCGCGCTTCATCGTCGACTGCGGAGGCGACATCCGCATCGGCGGCGCCGACGCTCTCATCTCGCCCTATGAGATCTTCGTCGAGCACCCGTTGACCGGCGAGCGCGCTTTCGTGCTCAAGCTCGGCTTCGGCGCCGTCGCAACCTCGGGCCTCAACGTGCGAATCTGGCGCGACGAGGACGGCCGCTACTCCCATCACCTGCTCGACCCGGCGACGGGCGAGCCGGCGTGGACCGGGCTGATCGGCGCCACCGCCCTCGGCGACACCGCGGTCGAAGCGGAGACCTTCGCCAAGGCGGCGCTGCTCTCCGGCCCCGAGGGCGGCCGCACCGTGCTCGCCGAGCGCGGCGGCCTGCTCATCCACGACAGCGGCAGGATCGAGACCGTCGGCCCGTTCGCAGCCCATCCGCGCATTCGCATCCCTGACCTCACGGCCAGCGCATGAACGCCGCCGCCACCGAAACCCTGCAGACCCACGGCTGGTGGATCGCCAGCCGTGCTTCCGGTCTGCTCGCCCTCGTCCTGGTGACGATCTCGGTCGGGATCGGGCTGATGATGGCGGGAAAGGTGATGCGCCGCCCCGGTCTCTCGCGCAAGCTGATGGCGATCCACGAGTACACCGCGCTCGCCGGGATCATCGCGATCGCCGTGCACGGCATCACCCTGCTTGGCGACCCCTGGCTCAACCCCGGCATCGGCGGGGTCACCGTCCCCTTCGCGATGGGCTTCCGGCCGCTCTTCACCGGCCTCGGCATCGTCGGCGGCTACCTGGCTGCGCTGCTCGGGCTCAGCTTCTACTTCCGCAGACGAATCGGCGCCAAGCTATGGCGCAAAGCCCACCGGGCGACCGTTGTCGTCTACCTGCTCGGCCTGATTCACGCCTTCGGTGCCGGCACCGATGCCTCCACCGTCTGGTTTCGCTGGTGGGTGCTGATGACCGCGCCCGTGATCGGCGGCCTCTTCGTCTACCGGGTCTTCGCGGGCGGCGCCAAGCGCGCTCGCTCGCGGGGGCGGGGGGACAACCGAGCGCACGAAGGAGCGCGCGACCATCGCCCCAGCCTGCCCGCCACCCGCCCGCACGGCGCCCCGATTTCCCGATCCCCCGTTCCCGAGGAGGCATGATGGAAGACCAAGGAGTCCTGATCGTCGGCGGTGGGCTCGCGGCGCAGCGTTGCGCCGAGACGCTGCGCCGGCGTGGGTACGAGGGCCCGGTGCGAATGGTCTGTGCCGAGCCAGACCCGCCCTATGACCGCCCGCCGCTCTCCAAGGAGCTGCTGGCGGGAACGGTCGAGGAAGAGTCCGTCGCCTACCGTCCGACCTGGTGGTATGAGGAGAAGCAGGTGGAGCTGCTGCTCGGTGCTCGCGCCGAGGCGCTGGACCCCGAGGCTCGCACGGTCGCGCTCGACTCCGGCGCCGAGCTGCGCTACGAGAAGCTGCTGATCGCGACCGGGAGCGAGGCGCGGCGGCTGCCCTTCCTCGAGGGCTACGAGAACGTCCACGCTCTCCGCACCCTCGCCGACGCCCGCCTGCTGCGCCAGGAGCTGGTCCCGGGAGCGCGGCTGGCGATCGTCGGCGCCGGCTTCATCGGCCAGGAGGTCGCCGCCACCGCCCGCCGGCTCGGCGTCGAGGTGACGATGATCGAGGCGCTCGAGACTCCCCTCGCGCCGATCCTTGGCGAGGAGGTGGGTGGCTGGTTCGCCGACCTGCACCTGAGCGAGGGCGTGCGGGTGATGACCGGCGTGATGCTTGAGGGCGCCCGCGGCAAGGGGCGGATCGAGGAGTTGACCCTCGCCGGCGGCAAGGCAGTCGCCTGCGACGCGGTCGTGGTCGGCGTCGGCACCGCGCCGGCCACGACCTGGCTACGCGGCAGCGGTCTTGACGAGTCCGGGGTTCGCACCGACACCTCGGGGCGCACCAGGCTGCCCGGCGTCTTCGCCGCCGGAGACGCCTCCGTCCCCTTCGATCCCCGCTTCGGCGCCCACGCCCGCACCGAGCACTGGGACGCCGCCGCCTGGCAGGGCGCTGCCGCCGCCTGGGCGATGCTCGGCGAGTATCCCGGCACCCCACCGCTGCCTAGCTTCTGGAGCGATCAGTACGGGCTGCGGATCCGGTACGTCGGCCACGCGCACCACGCCGACGCAGTCCTGGTCGAGGGCGATCCCGGCGAGCGCGACTTCGAAGCCGTCTTCACCCGCGGCGGCGTCCCGGTCGCCGGCCTCGCCGTCGGCCGCCCCCGCGCGATCCCGGTCTTGAAGAAGCGCATCGAGCACGGTCACTTCCCCGCGCAAGACAGAGCAGAGGAGGCTGCGTGACCTACATACCCGTGGTGGACCCCGACGAGTGCAGCGCCCACGGCGATTGCGTCGAGATCGCCCCCGAGGTCTTCCGGCTCGACGACGACGTCGCGGTGGTGATCGGCACCGGCCCCTTCGAGAAGATTCTCGAAGCCGCCGAGGCCTGCCCCGCGGTAGCTATCTCGGTGGTCGATGATCAGACAGGAGAAACGGTTTTCCCGTGACGGCGCGAATCACCGACCCGCCAGTGGGCGCAGGGACCCTTCCTCCGATCGCCTCTACTTGGTGACCGTGACCGTCCCGTACATGCCCTGGGCATAGTGGCCCGGCAGATTGCAGAACATCACGTATTTGCCCGGAGAGAGGTCGAATTCTTCGGACTTGGTGTCGCCGGCCTCGACGTCGGCGATCTCGCCGGCCTCTTCCGCTTCCTTGTCCAGCTTCTCCTCGTCGACCCCGCCGTTGGCTTCGGTCGGGAGGCTGGCGGGATCGGCGTTCGTCTTGAAGAGCACCAGCTCATGCTCGACCGAACCTTCGTTGGGCGCTTCGATCGTCGTCTGCCCAGCCTTGGCGGTGGCGCTGCTCGGTTCGAAGTAGAACTCGCCCATCTTGATCTCCAGGGTCTTTCCCCCCGCGCCGCTGGTCGCTTCGGTCTCGGTCGCGGCCTGGGTCGTATTCGTCGTGTCGCCGCCGCCGCCGCAACCCGCCAAGAGAACCCCGGCGATCGCCACCGACACCATCATTCCCACTGGCCCGTAAATCCGGAATCTCATCTTCAGCGCCTCCCCAACGTAGTCTAAAACTGAACCCTGCTCTCCACCGTGCAGAACGAGGCCTATCACATTCCGTCGCCAGAAATCCAGGCTGAGCCGGGTAATCGCCGAGCCTCTGCACCTAGCTCATACTTAGTCGTGCCGCAGCTGCGAGTGAGGAAGCGAAACCAAAAGGAGGTCACAATGGCTGACGAGACAGTCACTCTGACGATTTCGAAGGCTGACGCCGAGGTGCTGCTGGGCGTTCTTTCTTCCGAGCGCTACAACGCCGATGTCGAGGCAGTGTGCGACACGGTGCGCAAACAACTCGACGAGAAGCTGGCCGAGCTGGGGTGAGGGTTGCATCGACGCGAACTCGGTAAACCTCGACGCGGTCGAGAGGGCACGCGGCCTGATCGCGGCAGCGGAGGCGAAGCACCCACTCGAGCAGGCCCCCGACGAAGGAGGAGGCAGATGAAGGCCTACCAGCTGACCGCCTGGCAGTCGCCGCCGGAGATGCGCGAGGTCGCCGTTCCCGAACCCGGCCCGGACGAGGTCCTGGTCAAGGTAGGTGGAGCAGGCGCCTGTCACTCCGACTTGCACCTGATGGAGTGGCCGGAGGGGACGATGGACTTTGACCTGCCCTTCACCCTCGGCCACGAGAACGCCGGCTGGGTCGAGGCCCTCGGTGCCGGGGTCGAAGGGCTGGAGCCCGGTGAAGCAGTTGCCGTCTACGGCCCCTGGGGCTGCGGCCGCTGCCGCGCCTGCCGCCGCTCGGCCGAGAACTACTGCGAACGGCAGGCCGAGATCGGCGCCTTCGGCGGCGGCCTCGGCCTCGACGGCGGCATGGCCGAGTACATGCTTGTCCCCCACTCGCGACTGCTGTTGCCATTGGGCGATCTCGATCCCCGCGACGCCGCGCCGCTGTCCGATGCCGCCCTCACCCCCTACCACGCGATCAAGCGCTCGCTGCACCTGCTGGTGCCCGGCTCGACCGCGGTGGTGATCGGCGTCGGCGGGCTCGGCCACATGGCGGTGCAGATCCTTCGCGCCCTCAGCCCGGCCAAGGTGATCGCGGTCGACACCTCGCCCGAGAAGCTCGCCCTGGCGCGCGAGGTCGGTGCCGAGGAGACGGTCGAGTCGGGCGAGGATGCAGCCGAGCAGATTCGCGAGCTGACCGGCGGGCGCGGCGCCGAGCTAGATGGTTGATTCCACGGGAATCCCCGTGATCAAGGGGTTTGAAGCAGAGAGGCCGAAGTCGACGGTGCTGAAGCAACCGTCGACCGAAAGGCCACGATGCACGCCGACCTCGACACTCTCTGCACCGTCGTTTATTGCACGGCAGACGATCTCCTGCCCGAGCAACGCAGAAATGCCCGCCGCCGGGTCACCGACGCCGAGGTAGCCACACTCTGCGTCGCCCAGGCGATCATGGGCATCCCCTCCGATCGTCGCTTCCTGGCGGTCGCCCGCAAGCGCCTTCGTGACCTCTTCCCCAAGCTGCCCCAGCAGCCCGGCTTCCACAAGCGCCGAGCCCGCCTGGCGGAGAAGATCGAGTGGCTGATCGGCGTCTTTGCTGCCGAGTCCCCCGGCTTCTATGACGACCTGCTGCTGATCGACTCCACGCCGGTGGAGTGCGCTCGCTCGATCGAGACGACGAGGCGATCGGCCTTGGCCGACGCCGCCGACTACGGCTATTGCGCCTCCCACTCCCGCTTCTTCTGGGGCTTTCGCCTGCACTGCCTCTTCGCCCCCGACGGCACCCCCAGGGCCTTCACCCTCGCCTCTCCCAAGCGCGATGAGCGCGAGGTTGGGATCGAGCTGCTCGAACGCGCCAACAGGGTCGGCGGGGAGACCCTCATCGGCGACAAGGGCTACGCCGGGCGCGACTTCGCCGCGGCGGTCTGTGACCTCGAGGCCACGATCGTCAGGCCCGCTCGCAAGGACGAGCCCGAGGACCTGGTCCACCTCGCTCCGATCCGCCAGCGGGTCGAGTCGATCTTCTGGACCTGCAAGGACATCCTCACCTTGGAGCGCCACGGCGCCCGCACCCTGCACAACCTGCGCGTCCGCATCGCCCAGCGCTTCCTGGCGCTGGCCGCATGCGTCGCGCTCAACCACAGGCTCGGGCGTCCGAGCCGCGCCCTGGTCGACTACGTCGCCTGAGGGCGTGGAATCAACCATCTAGTCCTCGATGACGTCGGCGCCGACGACACCCTGGCGCTGGCCCGCGAGATCACCCGCTTCGAGGCGCACCTGACGGTGGTCGGCCTGGCCGGCGGCAAGCTGCAGTTCGCCTTCGGGGCGCTGCCTTTCGAGTCGCAGCTGACGATTCCCTACTGGGGAACCGCGATCGAGCTGATCGAGGTACTCGACCTCGCTCGCGCTGGCAGGATCCGCGCCCACGTCGAGCGCTTCCCGCTCGACCGGGTCGAGGACGCCTATGCGCGAATGCGGGAGGGGACCCTCGACGGCCGAGCGGTTATCTGCCCCCAGGACTGACTCCTAGCCGGAAAGATCGCGGCGCTCGAACAACCAAGCGCCAAATGCCGCGAGAACGATCGCGGCGACGGTGACACCGAAGAAGGCCAGCGGTTCGATCCCGTCTTCGATCGCGTTGCCGTAGTACCTGAAGACCGAGACGTAGCGGATGCCGGAGAGGTCGGGGTCGAGACGCCCGACCAGATCGATCACATACATCGACATCAGCACCCCGGCGACCGCACCGGTGACGACGCTCGTGCGCAGGGAGAAGCCGGTGGCGATGATGCCGAGGCCGGGTGAAAAGGACAGTGAGGGCCAGGACGATCGCCAGCTCGACGGCGGTCGCCGCGAAGCTTGCCGCGGCGAGGCGCGAGCGCGAGACCGGCGCTGAGAGCAAGACGTCGAGGCGGCCGCTTTCGGCGGCGCCGGAGAGCCCGCTGGCGACGGCGCGCACAGCGAGGTAGCCGAGCGCGAGCGGCACGATCAGGCTCAGCATCTCCGCGTGCAGGTACTGCTCCACGCTGGTCAGCTCGCCGATCCCGAACGCTTCCTTCAACGCCGGCGGGTAGTTCTTGATCGCCTTGGAGAGCGCTCCTTCGATGGAGGGGAAGATCAGGACGATGAAGGCCGACCAGAGGCCGAGCGGCACGCCCCAGGCAAGCAGCGAGCGCCGACGGTCAGAGAGATGGGTACCGACGAGCGCCGCCACTTGCGGCTCATGCCTTTCCCTCTCGGTAGTAGGTGAGGAAGATCTCCTCGAGCGTCGGGTGGGTCAGCTCCATGTCGAGGACGTGGCACCGCGCGATCGCCTTGACCACCCGGTCGAGGTCGCCGCCGACCTTGAAGGAGACCTTGCCGTCGGAGACCTGCAGGTCGCTGGACGCCGGGCAGCGCCCGCAGATCCGCGAGATCGCCGGGATCGGTCAGCTCAAGGGTGACGGTGCGCCGTGCCTTGCCCAGCAGCTCGTGGATCCGCTCGACCGCGATCAGCTTCCCCTCGCGGACGATGCCGACCCGGTCGCAGACCCGCTCGACCTCGTCGAGCTCGTGGGAAGAGAGCAGGACCGTGCAGCCGCGCTCTCGCTCCTCGGCGACCAACGCCAGGAACTCCTCCTGCATCAGCGGATCGAGCCCGCTGGTCGGCTCGTCGAGAATCAGCAGCTAGGCGAGTGGAAGGTAGTGAGGATGAGGCCGACCTTCTGCCGGTTGCCACGCGAGAGCTGGCCGAGCGGGCGGTCGAGGTCGGCGCGAAAGCGCTCGGCCAAGGCCTCGGCGCGGCCAGGGCCCTCGATTCCCCGCAGCCGGGCGAGGAGCCGAATCGCCTCGCGGCCAGTGGCCTGTTTTCCGTAGCCGAAGTCACCGGGGAGGTTGCCCAGGCGGGCGCGGATGGCGACGCTGTCGCGGTGGCTGTCGAGACCGAAGATGCGGGCGCTGCCACTGCTGGGATGCAGCAGGTCGAGCAGGGTCCGAATCATCGTCGTCTTGCCCGCCCCGTTGGGGCCGAGGAAGCCGAAGACCTCAGCGGCCTCGACTGAGATCGTCACGTTCTCGATGCCCCGTGCGCTTCCGTAGGACTTCGTCAGCCGCTCGGTCTCAATCACTGGCACGGCGCCATGCTCGCAGGCTCGCAACCAATAACGCATATCTGCATCCACATCGTTGAAGTCAGGGGGTGACGCGAGGACTACGGTAGGTGCGGTGTCCGTCGCGGCCCAATACGCAATTGCGCTTGGGGTTGTCTTCGGCGTCAACCTTCTCCCGGCGTTCGGCCCGCCAACCTGGGCGCTACTGGTCTTCTTCAGGCTCGATTTCCACCTGCCGGCAGTGCCGCTGATCGTGGGCGGCGCGCTGGCCGCGGCATCGGGGCGCTTTCTGCTGGCCAACGGCGCTCGCTGGCTTCGGCCGCGCTTCTCGGTCTCTCGACTGGAGCGCCTCGATCGTGCCGAGGCAGCCTTGACCGCCAACCGTAGGCGCTCCGCAGCAGGGCTCGGGCTCTTTGCCCTTTCGCCGTTGCCTTCGGGACAGCTTTTCGTCGCCGCCGGCCTGATGACCGTTCCCCTCCTGCCGCTGACCGCAGCCTTCTTCGCTGGGCGGCTCGTCTCCTACTCGCTCTACGTCGCCGCCGCCTCCGTTGCCGAGCGCAATCTCGGCTCGGTAGCCATCGACTCCCTGACCTCTCCCGTCGGAATGGCTTTGCAGTTGGCGATGCTTGCCGGCCTGGCCGTGCTCCTCGGACGCTCAGGCAGCTTTGGGTTGAAAGACTCGACTCCATGAGGCCGCGTTTTGTCGCCGCCGCCCTGGCTGCCATCGCCTGTGTGCTCTACAGGACACTGCTGCGCCAACCGATCCTCACCTGGGGCGCGACCGAAGCGGAGGCCACGTCCCGTCTTCCCGGGAGACGAGCTGCTCGAGGATGCCGATGGCGTTTCGACCCGCGCGATCGAGATCGGCGCCCCCGCCGCTGACGTATGGCCCTGGCTGACGCAGATGGGTCCCTCCCCACGCGGAGGGGCCTACACCTACGACTGGATCGAGAACCTGCTCCGCCTCGATATGCATAGCGTCGACCGCGTCCTGCCGGAGTTCCAGCACCCCCAGGTCGGTGACACGATCGGCTTCGGCTCAAACCAGATGCGGGTCGAGCGGGTCGAGCCCCAGCGGGTGCTCTCCTGGCGCTCGCAGGACGGCAACTGGGTCTGGACGTTTGTGCTTGCCGAGCGGGACGACAGGACGAGGCTGATCAGCCGCAACCGGTTTCGCCTTCCGACGCTCGGCGCGCGTGTCGGCATGCTGCCGATGGAGCCCGGCTCACTGGTGATGGAGCGGAAGATGCTGCGCGGGATCAAGCAGCGCGCCGAGCGAATGGCGTCCCCAACCGCCGACTCAGCTCAGCAGACAAGGGCACCGGCGCGAGGAATCTCGCCAAGGTTGGCGCGCGCTGCCTGGCATCGGAGCGGGCGGTCAAGGTGTGGGCCTGCCTGAGCTACGAGCCCCCCGCACGCCCGGTCGCCACCTGCACTGGCACCTGACCCGGCGTCGCCCCCTTCTGCTCCGTGCCGGCGGGGTCGCGGCGCTGCTCGCCGTGGTCGGCCCTGGTGTGCTGGCGGGCCTCTCCGACGATGACCCGGCCGGGATCACGACGTACTCGATCCTCGGCGCCAAGTACGGCTACGAGCTGCTTTGGGTTCTCGCCCTGTCGACCGTGGCGTTGATCGTCTTCCACGAGCTTGGGGTGCGGCTCGGGATCGTCACCGGCAAGGGACTGCTGACGCTGGTCCGCGAGCGCTACGGCGGACGGGCTGCGGCGCTCGTGCTCTCGGCCCTGCTGATCGCCAACACCGGGACGCTGTGCGCGGAGTTCGCCGGGGTGGCAGCTGGCATGGAACTTCTTGGCGGAATGAGCCGCTATCTCAGCGTGCCGCTCGCGGCCATCGGCGTGTCAGCTCTGGTCCTGCGGGCGAACTTCCGCCACGTCGAGCACTTCCTCCTGGCGCTCAGCTCGGTCTTCGTCGCCTACGTGATCTCGGGCGTGCTCGCCCATCCCGATTGGGGTGCCGCCGCCAAGGGCCTCGTGGTACCAAGCCTGCCGCTCAATCGTGAGGCCCTGCTGGTCGCCGTGGCGACGGTCGGCACCACCCTGGCGCCGTGGGGGCTCGCCTTCATCCAGTCCTACGCGGTCGACAAGAAGCTGCACGTCAAGGACCTCCGCTACGAGCGAATCGACGTGATCGTCGGCGCCGTGCTGACCGGGGTGATCGGGTTCTTCGTCGTCGTCGCCTGCGCGGCGACGCTGCACGTCCAGGGCATCGACATCAACGACGCCAGCGACGCCGCTCGGGCTCTTGAACCGCTGGCGGGAAACACGGCGGCGACCCTTTTCGGCCTCGGCTTCCTCGGCGCCGCTCTGCTGGCGGCGGCGATCGTCCCTCTCTCAACCGCCTACTCAGTGTCGGAGACCCTTGGCAGGAAAGCCGACATAAACGACACCTTCGAGGAGGCGCGGTCCTTCTACGTCAGCTACGGCATCGTCGTCATCGTTGCGGCCGTCTCTGTGCTCATTCCCGGTGCCCCGCTGATTCCGATCCTCTTCCTCTCCCAGGCCCTCAACGCCATCCTGCTCCTGATATTGCTCCCTTTCATGCGTTCGCTCGGCCGCGACCGGGAGCTAATGGGGAGCCACGCCTTGGGGCGCGGGGACAGGCTCGTGACCGGGGTCGCCCTGGCCGTGATCGCGGTCTCGGTGCTGGCGCTCGGAGTGCTGACCGTCTTTTAGCGATCAAACACCGAGCAGGAGGCTCAGGATCAGCATCAGCGACGCGCCACTGGCCACGCCAAGGGCCGGCCCGCGACGCCCCGGTCCTGAGAAGGCCTGGGGCAACATCTCGACGACGATCAGCGCCAGCATCGCTCCGGCGGCGAATGCAAAGGAGAACGACAGCAGGCTGCTGATCTGCTCGACGGCGACGAACGCAATCAGGGCACCGACCGGCTGGAGAGCACTGGTTCCGACCGCCGCCCAGAATTGACGGGTGCGACTGAAACCGGCTGCCGCCATCGGAATCGCAACGCTCGTCCCCTCCGGGATGTTCTGGATCGCGATCGCGAGGATCACGAACAGACTCAGCCCGGCCCGGTCTGAGGCGAAGGCAGTTCCGACAGCAAAGCCCTCGGGCAGACTGTGGACGAAGAGGACGAGAAAGACCAGGGCTGAAGTGCTGGCGCCGGGACCGGAGCGCCCCATGAAGGTGGTGTGAGAGTCCAACCGCGAACGGGCCACGCCCAGCAGCGCCGCTCCCACCGCGAGGCCACTGACGACCGCCAGGGTCGAGCCTTCTTCGGCGGCCGGGATCAGCAGGCCGGCGATCGAAGCCACACCCATCACCCCCGCGGCAAAGCCGAGGAGGAGCGGCGTCAGCTGCGCCGCTCGGTCGCCGAGAAAGAAGACCGGGATCGCACCCAGGCCGGTGGCAAGGGTCGTGCCGCAGGCGGCAAGCAGCAAGACGACCACCTGGGGCATGTCAAGAAGTCAGCGGCGGTCCGACGAAGACCGAAGGGCTTGCGCAGCGGCGTCGGAGGTCGAGGCCAGGAATGGCGCCAAGTACCTTCCGACGATCTTGCCTTCATCGGGCCACGGTGGATCATCGCTGAAGGTCGAAGTGTCTCCGTGGCCGCCTCCCAGCTTTCCATAGAGGTATTTCGGCTCCTCACCGGTGAGCAGCACCGCGCGCAGGATCGGCTCAAATGGTTGGGGCTCGACCTGGCTACCGATCTGAGCCGCAATCACCTCCGCGGCGGCGTCTGCCTGCTGCGTGGCGATGCCGCCCTGCTTGACGGGAAAGCTCGTCACATCCCCGACGGCAAAGACGTTTTGGAGACCTCGAACCAGACTGTGCTCGTCAACTGGGATGAAGCCGTTCTCGTTGTGGGGAAGACCTTGGACGGACCTTCCCTTGAAACCTGGCGCACTGATTACGGCGTCGGCTTCGATGGGATCCCCTGGCGCAACGTCCAGTTGCCCGTTCTCAAACTTGACGGGGCTGGCGCCGGTGACAATCTCGATGCCACGTTCGGCGAGCAGTTGGCCCATCTGCTCGCTGGCACGCACCCCAAATAGTTGAAGGGGCGCATCCTCCGGGGTTACGATCCCCAACTCCGCGCTCGGGTCGTCTGCATCCTTCAACTGCGCGGCGGCGAGAAGCGCCAACTCGTAGATCGGCAGCGGCCAGCCGAGCCCACCCGGCATCGTGAAAATCACCTTCCGCAGCGTGCCAGCCTGGAGCTCGCGCACCACATCAGCGGAAGCGTCTTCATCTGAGCTGCCCCAAAACGTCGCCGCGCCGGGAACGGTCCAAAGCATCCGCGCGCCAGAAGCCACGACCAAGTAGTCGTATTCGACCTCGTCCCCGTCGTGCGTCGTGACGCGTTGTCCGTCCGTGTCCACGGAGATGATGCTGTCGAGGGAGAATGAAGCGCCGCAGCGCTCGGTCAACTGCTGAAGATCAAACTTGAGCACCTCGCCGGCACCGAAGGGCTCGGTGACAGCCAAGGGCCGGTAGAGGAACTCGCGGCGCGGCGCATAGAGTGCGATCTCAACTCGGTCTCCGCAGAGGTCGCGCAGAGCAACCATCTCCTCGACCCCGCCAACCCCGCCGCCGATGATGAGCACCTTCGGCTTGGAAGCACCCTGCGGTGGAGTTTGGGCCATGCTGGTCACACTACAGCGGCGAGACAGCTCGACTAGTGCGAATCGGACTCGGCCCAGAGACGCCAGCGCGCACGCCCCCGCGCATTGAGCGTCCTCTAACCGCTGACGCGAACCGCCCGGCGCAGCACGAAGAAAACGCCGATCGAGAGGACAGCGAGCCAGGCGAGGCTGAGCGCCAGCTCGCCGCCAGCATGGAAGCTGGTGGAGAAGGCCCCCTCATACATCAGCCGCGAGGGCGCATAGCCCGGCAGCAAGACGGCAAGCGAGCCCGGCGTCGTGTGGAACATCGGGCTCTGCACGACGCCGAGATCGGTCATCACCAGGAAGAGGATCAGGTAGGTGGCCGCGAGCTTGTCGAGCACCGCCCCGGCGAGCGCACCGATCGCGCCATAGATCATTCCGATCAGCGCTAGGCCGACGATCATCGGCAACCACGAGGCGGCGGTGAAGTTGAGCGCGGTGACGATCGCCGCCACCGCGACGACCAGCGCCATCGCCGCGCTGAGCACGAGCAGGCGGGCGATCACGGTCTCGCCGGGGCGATACCCGGCGAGGACAAGGCGGCGGTCCCCCTCAAGCGCGGACTGCATGACGAAGACGACGCCGACCAGGGCGACGACGAAGGCGACGACCAGGCCGCCCATCCCGGCGCCGTGCAGGTCCCTCATCGTCGTCGTCACCACCACCCCGCCGGGCAGGCCGATCTGGCGCGGCGTCGGCAGAGTCTCGGCGATGCTGCGGGTGATGACGTAGGCCGGGATGATGACCAGCAGGATCAGGACGAGCGGCCGGCGCTCCTGGTCGCGGAAGGCCATCGCCGTCGCCGTGCGGGCGCGCAGCAGCATCGCTAAGCCCTAGTCCGCGCCGAGAACCAAAACGCCGCCAGGGCAACGGCGAGGGCGCCGAGCGCCACCGCGGCCGAGCCGATCCAATCGCCGCCGGGCGAGCCCTGGCCGCCGCCCGCCGCGATCAGCAGGTTCGCCGCGTTGCGGGTCGGCGTCACTGAGACGAGCCCGTTGCTCGTCATCTGCGGCCCGGAGAAGGCGTCAACCGAAAAGACCAGCACGACCAGTAGGGAGCCCTCGAGCTGGCCCTTGACGAAGGCGCCGATCAGGGCACCGATGCCGATATAGATAGCGGCGAAGGTGAAGATCGCGACTGCGGCGTGGAACGGGTGTCCGATGCCGCTGCGCAGCCAGAGGGTGAGGAAGGCAATGGCGCTGACGGTGACGCCGATCGCCAGAGCGGCGACGATGCGCGAAACCGCGACCCGCACCAGACCGAGCCCGGCGGCTGCGAGGCGGCGGTCTGCCGCCCGCGAGGAGGAGACCTGAAAGAAGGCGAGCGTGCCGGAGAGGAAGGCCGCCGCCCAGCCGGCGCTGATCGCCGTCGCCGACTGGCTGGCGAGGGTGCCGCCGAGCGCCTCGGCGAATTCGCCGAGGACGCTGGCGAAGATGAGAACGAAGAAGGCCGGGATCGCGACCAGCAGGACCAGGGTCAGTGGCGCCCGCGGTGCTCGCGGATGAATGCCGTGCTGGTCGGCAGCGCCACGCTCAGCACGTGCAGATCCGCCCTTCGCACAGTTCGTACATCCGGTCCAGTCGGTCGCGCTCGGCGAGCAGGTGGGAGACGATCAGGATGCCCATGCCGGCGTCGCGGCGGCGCTCTGACATCTCCCAGAAGCGCAGGTAGGTCTCCCAGTCGAAGCCCGAGTAGGGCTCATCGAGCAGCAGCAGTTCGGGCTCGTGCATGAGCGAGAGCGCCAGGTTGAGCTTCTGGCGGGTGCCGCCCGATAGCTCCTCGATCCGGTAGGAACGGTACTTGGCGAATTGCAGTTCTCCGAGCAAGCCGATGACCGCCTGCTCGCGAACGGCGTCCTCCAGGCCATAGGCGCGTCCGTACAGCTCGAAATGCTCGTCGACCGTCAGCTTCTCCCAGACCATCGGCAGCTGCGGGCAGTAGTCGAGGCGCTGGGGCCGCTCGATCTCGCCCGCGTCGCGCTTCAAGAGGCCGACGACGATCTGCATCAGCGTGCTCTTTCCCGAGCCGTTCTCGCCAACGAGGCCGACCAGCTCCCCGGCGCGGACCTCAAGCGTCGCGCCCTTCAGCACCTCGATCTTCCCGTCGCACCGGCCAGATGCCGCGATGAAAGCTCTTTCGCAGGCCCGTCGCGCGCAACGCGATTCGGCGGGTGGAATCGAGCGGTGGTGCGTGGTCAGTCATCCGTTTTGGAAAGCCCTACCTCTTGGCTTAGAGTTTTATCTCAGATGCTCCAGGCAACCCTCTCACTTCTTCTCTTCGCGGACACCTGGGGGATGCACGACAGCGACGTTGGAGCGGGCTGGATGATGGTGATGATGCTCGGCATGGTCTTCTTCTGGGGACTCGTCATCATCGGGGTCGTTTGGCTTCTGCGCGAGACGATTGGTCGGAGTCATCACGGACCGGGCGGTGACCCGTTGGCGATCCTCGATCGACGCTTGGCCGAAGGGCAAATCTCTGTAGAGGAGTACGAGCAGCGCAAGAGAACCCTCACCGCTTCGGGGCAGACCGCCAAGTGAGGGCTGCTCACCGCCGCGGCCACCGGTACGACTGCTCCCTACTGTCCTAGCGTGCTCAGGGTATACATCGAGTAACAAAGCGGGTCGTTGACGAGGTGCCCGAACAGCACCGCCTCGCTCACGGCGAAGCTCCGGACCTGCGGGCAGTAAGCGCCTTGCCCGGCATCACATCGGGATCGTCCGGGAACCCGAGGGCATCGCGGCGAAGGCCCGCGACATTCGCAGCCCGACCAGGGCGCTGACGGCGAGCATCGTGCCGAGGAGGATCAGATCGGGGAGTGACGGTGTCAGGAGGATCCCCGCCAGGGCAATCACCGAGGCGAGGCCGAGGAGGACGACCGAGATGCCGCGGTGAAAGCGGCCCGCCTCCGAATGCGGCCAGGGGTCCAGCGGACGCACTATCTCCCTGCCCTCCTCGGAGTCGGTGCAGCCGTCCTTGGCCGGGCAGGCGTTGCAGATCATCGGCCGGGCGCGATAGCGAGCCACCCGCCGCCGGTGGTCGACCCCGAAAGAGCGCAGCTGCTCGCCCTCGGGGCACACCCAGAGGTCAAGACCGGCGTCGTAGCTGAAGCCCTGCGTGCGGAAGCGCCCCGAGCGCTCATGGGTGTGGCGACCGAGGGTGTCCAGGCCCAGGGCGCAGGCCACCAGGAACGTCGCGTAGGCCGTTGCGGCGACGGTCTCGGCGCTCAAGGTGCGACCCCCTCCGCAGCCGGCTCGGTGACGTCGGTGAAGAGGATCTCCTCCGGCTCCTCCAGGGTTTCACGCTTCACCCGGTGCCTCACCCCCAGCCAACAGATGTAGAGCAGGGGCAGGATCCCTCCGACAATGAAGAGCACGTCGCCCGGGAAGCGCAGCCACTCGAGCAGGGTGTTGGTCGAGTTGGTGAGGAAGTCGAGCGAGCGGGCGTGAAAGTAGCTGTTGCTGACCGACTCGTACAACTGGATGAAGCCCAGCGGCAACAGGTCGGAGAAACACATCCAGGCGAGACCGATGTTGAGCGACCAGAAGCTGGTCTTCGCCGCGCGCTCGGGCCAGCGCTCGGCGGGGATCAGGTAGCGCAGGCAGAACATCGCCAAGCCGACGGCGAGCATGCCGTAGACGCCCATCATCGCTGCGTGGCCGTGGTTGGCGGTGAGCGCGGTCCCGATCTCGTAGTAGGAGACGATCGGCAGGTTGATCAGGAAGCCGAAGACGCCGGCGCCGAGGAAGTTCCAGAAGCCGACGGCGACGAGGAACATCACCGCCCAGCGATGCGGGAACGGGGTCTGCGAGCGCGACTCCTGGCGGGCGCCGAGCTGCAGGAAGCTCCAAGCCTCGACGGTGAGGAAGGTCAGCGGGATCACCTCCGCCGCGGAAAAGACCGCGCCGAGCGCCATGTGCTCGGCGGGCTCGCCGGAGAAGTAGAGGTGGTGCATGGTGCCGATCACCCCGCCCGCTGAGTAGAGCAGGATGTCGAGGAAGATCACGGTCAGCGCCACCTTCTCGCGCACGACGCCGAGCAGGACGAAGATGTAGGCGACCATCACCGTGGTGAAGAGCTCGAGGAAGTCCTCGACCCAGAGGTGAACGACCCAGAAGCGCCAGAAGTCGGTGACGGTGAAGGTGTCTCCCGCGTTGGCGAGCAGGCCAACCGCGTAGAAAGCCGGGATCGCCAAGGCGGCGAAGAAGAAGAGCCAGGGCATGTTGCCGACGTGCTCGCGCGAGAGCCGCCCGCGCAGGCCGCGCCAGAGGATCGCCACCCAGAAGAAAAGGCCGACGATCAGCAACACCTGCCAGACGCGGCCGAGGTCGAGGTACTCGAAGCCCTGGTCCCCGACCAGCCCCCCGAGGCCGCCGAGCCAGCCGTGCACCCCGGCGAACTCGCCGATCAGGCTGCCAAAGACGACGAGGGCCACTGCGGCGAGCAGGATGTAGGCGAGCTTGCCCTGTCCCTTTGGCTCGCGGCGAGCGATCATCGGTGCCAGAAAGATCCCCGCCGCCAGATAGGAAGCCGAGACAAAGAAGATCGCCAGCTGCACATGGAAGGTGCGGGTCAGGTTGTATGGGAAGACCTGAGCGAGGTCGACGCCGAAGAAGTCACCCAGGTCGGCGCGGTAGTGCTGGGAGGCGGCACCGACCAGCGCCTGGATCAGGAACAACGCCGCCATCACCAAGAAGAACCAGGCAGTCGCTCGCTGAGCCGGAGTGAGCGCCACGTCCCCTGGAGAGCGGAAGGAAAGAGTTGCCTGCTCGCGACCGCGCCAGCCAAGGAAGTTCCAGCGACCGAAGGCACCGAAGAGGAGACCGATCCCGCCGAGCAGCGCGATCAGCGAGACTGCGCTCCAGATGAGCACGTTGGCGGTCGGCGTGTTGTCGACCAGCTTCTCGGGGGGCCAGTTGTTGGTGTAGGAGTAGTCGTGACCCGGACGGCGAGCCGCCGAGGCCCAGGCCGACCAGCTGAAGAAGGCAGTCAGCTCCTTGATCTTCTGCGGGCTGGTGATCGCGTCCGGGCGCAGGCCGAACTGCGTGGTCGGGTCGCCGAAATATTCGCCGTAGTGGCGGCGCAGCTGCTCGAACGCGCGCGCCTGCGCCGCGCTGTAGACGATGGTGTTGGTCTCCGAGTCGTAGCGGTTGGCCTGGAAGTCGTCGATCGTCTTCTGCTCGGCTTCGCCTGCCTTTCCCCCCGCGCTGTACTGGTCCTTGACCGAGAGCGCAGCACGGTGGAGGTAGTCGTCGGTGAAGTCAGGGCCGAGATAGGCGCCGTGTCCGAAGATCGAGCCGTACTCCATCAAGCCGTTGTGGAGGAAGACCTTCTGGCCAGCGCTGACGTCACTGCGGGTGAACAGCGTCCGCCCGGCCGGGTCCACCACCCTCGCAGCCACCGGGGGGTCGTCTTGATAGGTCTTGTAAGCGAGGATGCCGAGGACGAGAAACCCGAACAGGACAACCAACAGGCAGGCCTGAAGCCAGCCCTTGGAGACGATCAGATCGCGCCTCTCCTTCACCGGTAAGCCTCTCGTCGTGAGTCGTACTCGACTAGCGCCAGATCGATCCTATGCACCTGCGCGTACCAAGAGCAACCTGAGAACTGGCCACACTCTCGCCTCGCAGCGCTGGTAACCAGCTACTCCTTCGCCTCAGCTCGCAGGTGAGTGACCCGCTCGCCGAACACCCGCCAGCGGCGCTCGTTGTCGTGCACCAGCGTCGCCGACTCGGCCAGCAGATCGGATGCGCGATCGAGCAGCTCGGAGGCGAGCAGCTCAAGCGCCCGCTGCATCAGGCGGCCTGCGAGGCACTCCCTTGCGGCTCGTCATCTGGCCAATCCTAGGCCGCTCTCAGGGGCGGGCGGGACTCGAACCTGCCTCCACAGCTATGAGCTATCCATCGCCATCGCAGCGGAGTCCTCTTCAAGTATTCCGATCCGCGCGAGAAACTGGAGCTGGCTTCAGATGAAGTCCGTGCAGGCCGTCCCAATTTGGAGTGCGGCTGCTGCCCAGTTACGATCCTCCTTCAACAATGTCGGCAACATCGGCAACAGAAAACGCAGCGATGCGACATCAAATCGGCAACGGCAAGAGCGTCTTCTCAGCTCGCATGAACGCTGCCGAGCCTGCGTCCTGCCTGTTTCCTGATACCGAAATGATGCCGAAAAACCAATCTCATGGCCATTTCACGGAAGCATTCGGCTTGCTGGAGCCATACCGCTACGGGGATTCGAACCCCGGTTTCCGGACTGAGAAGGTGCCGGAGGCTTTGCGGCTCTTTCCGGCTGGTTTGCGAATTCCGCACTGGAATGCGCAATTTCGCCCAGCGAGCGAGGCTCGATTTGCGGCTGTCTTTGGGCCTCTTGTTGCTTTTTTGACGCCCCAGGGGGCGCCAGAGCTCATTGATTCGTGTGAGGGACGACCAGACTCCCGCCACCTCGAAGGCGGGATCCCCAAACACGATGGAGGAAGCCATGAAGAAGCTAGTCAAAACCTCGACCCCGGGCATCTTCCGGGCTCACCGCAAGAGCTGCGACCGCAGGGGACGCTGCGAGTGCCCGTATGTGATCGTCTGGCGCCACCGCGGCCGCCAGCACAAGGAAACCTGCCGCTCCTTCGCCGAGGCGCGCGAGAAAAAGTCGGCTCGAGAGAACGTCGATAGCCGGCCGATCCCCAAGGTCCTCTTCGGTGAGTACTTCCCGCAGTGGATCGAGACCTACGCCGGGCTGACCAACCGCGGCTTCTCAGAGACGACCCGGCCCGAGTACCGCCGGCCGATCGAGGCGCATGCCCTGCCCCGCTGGAAGACTTGGAAGCTCAGCACGATCCAGCCCTCAGACGTCCGCGAGCTCTTCGGGCAGATGCGCAAGAACCGCATGAGCACCTCTGCGATCAAGAAGCTGCGGGCCGCCTTGTCAGCGCTCTTTGCAACGGCTGTCGAGGATGGGCTCATGCCCACCAACCCGGTCCGTGGAGTGCGGATTCCGTCTGCGCCCGAGGGGCCTCTGGCCGAGGAGCGCGCCAAGGCCCTGACGAAGGCGGAGCTGGGGATCCTGCTCGCCGCGATTCCAGAGGACTGGCACCTCTTCTTCGAGTTCTTGATCCACACGGGCCTGCGCATCTCAGAGGCGATCGGGCTGACCTGGGAGCATCTCGACCTCGGCGAGACCCCGAAGGTAAAGGTGCGCGAACAGGTCTATCGGGGCAAGCGCAAGACGCTGAAGAGCGGCGCCGGCCGGCGCGACATTCCACTTTCGAAGGGGATGACGGCGAGGCTGGCCGCCCATCGCCGCGATGCCTATACGGGCCCTGAGAAGCCGGTGTTCTCCTCCAACGTCGGCACGACCCTGATTAGGGGCAAGCTCGCCGACAAGGTCCTCAATCCCGCACGGAAGGCGGTAGGCATGCGCTGGGTGAGCTTCCACAGCTTCCGCCACACCTGCGCCTCCCTACTGTTCGCCGATGGCAAGAACATCAAGCAGGTGCAGACCTGGCTCGGCCACGCCGACCCGGCGTTCACCCTGCGCACCTACGTGCACCTCATGGACGACGGGGTCGGGGATGCGGACTTCCTCGACGATGCCGTCGCGGTTGGTAGCGCGTGGAAATAAGGGGATCAGAACGGCGATCGGGATGACCCGACGGGAACGTCAGAGCAGGCCGACATTCTGGAACTCTGGACAGCTGCCCCTCTCCACCCGCGCCCGCATCGCCTCGATGGCCGCCGGGTCGGGTTCGAAGCTCGAGGTAGCCGGGGTCCTCGCCCGTCGCCGCCGCAGTGCCGTCGAGTGCAGGCGTGCGGCTAGTCACGGTCGATTCAGTGCTCAGATGTGCGCTCAGGGCTCCTGCCGGAGTGGTGGGAAGTTTGAGCGTTTCCTCATTCAGCCAGCGGAAGATGTCCTCATAGACCGCCGGGATGTTGGTCAGGCCACCATGCACGCCGCGGACATACCGAGTCTCGCCGATGTTCTCGAGCGCCGCCGACGCGCACGGAACGCGTCCGTCGCCCATCCGCTGTGGGTTGCCGGCCTCAATCTGCGTGATCTTCTTCATGCTGGTCCAGAGGCCGAGGTGCGAGCGAAACTCGAGGCGAAACAGGGTGCGAAAACCGACCCCAGCGATCACGCACATGCGGTCGCGCCGCTCCTGGCCCAGGCCATGGTGCCAGGCATGAAGATCGCGATGGAGGGCGGCGGTATCGTCGAGCACCGCCTGCAGACGAGCGGCCTGCGCATCAGGGAGGTCGAGCCGCCAGGCGCCAGCGTCGTAAAGATCGAAGTTGGCGCAGGGGTGCTCGCCACCGTCGCCCGATCCTGGGTAGACATCCGCGGGGGCCGGCAACAATCCAAGTGCGCCGCGCATCGAGCGGAAGGTTTCCCGGCTCAGGAAGTGGCCCAGAACGACAAGCTTGTCCCAGCCCCAGAAGTGGTTCTTGAGATAGCCCGCGATAGCCGGCGATCCGTAGTGCGGGGTTCCGACGAAGACGATCCGACCGATCAGCGGCCAGAGCTCCTGACCGTGGTGCATCAAGGCGGTGCGGACCAGCAGGCCACCCATGCTGTGAGCGACGAGGTGGACGGGCAGGCCGTCGTTTTCGCCGTGAATCGCCGTGATCTGGTCGCGCAGGCCGGCGGCGGACAACTCCAGAGACTTGCGCCAGTCGTAGGGGTGGCGGTCGTGACCGAAGTCGGCACGTTCCAGCGCCGCGCTCAGAAAGCCCGAGTAACGGTGATCGGTGGTGAGCGCGCGCACTCGGAAGTCCGGATTCGCATCGATGCTGCCGTCCGGTGAAAGACGCAGATCGTTGAGACGGCCAAGGTTCGTGAGGTCGAGCCACCAGATGCCCCCAAGCGGCTCGCTCTCCAGCGAGCTGCCCATGATGCCGGGAAGGAAGAGGAGGTTCGTGGAGTGCTCAAATGCCAGGTGCGGGACATGGACGCTCTGCTGCGCGAGGGTGAGGTACTCCGCGAACGCATCCCCGCCGAGCTGCTCGCGCAGCAGCTCGGCGTGCGTCGGGTCTTCCCACAACCACTCGAACCCCTGCTCGGGAGAGCGGGCGAGGAAACTCGCGTAGACGGCATCACTCACGTGCCATCACTGGGAATGGCCCTGAGCTGCAGTTCAGGCTCGTTGACGTATGAGTAGAAAAGGCCGCCGAGATTGCGATAGTGCGTCCAGAAGAAGAGGCGAGTTTGCGAGAGCGCCTCCCCAGCCGGGAGGGAGTGGCCGCCGTCGCGGCTCCGGAAGAGCCGAAAGAACACCGTGGCGATGCGGCTCGCGAGTTCCACCGGGACCTTGGTCTCGGTGCCGAGGTAGGCCCAACCGCCGTTGGTGAGGAAGTGGCGCTTGATCTGGCTTGCGTGATACGCGTCCTCGCCGCCAGTCGCGCAGGCATTTGCGAAGACCAACGGAGCGCCACGAATCTCTTCCCCGCCGAGGGTCAGCGTGCTCAGAAAGCTCTCCTTCCGATTATCATCGCCGAAGCGAAGGCCTTCGTCGTGCGGTGGAATGTGTCCGTACTGGCAGTAGAAGTAGAGCACGGCCGGGGCGTTTCGGTTGGGACCCTTAAGGTACTGGAGCAACGTCTCCCTGGGTCTGACGGCTTCGGGCGGCGGCATGAGGACGACACCGGGACCCTTCAGCTCCTCCGCCTGTCGACCGGCCTCCGCGGAGATGGGCGGTTCGACTCCCCAGAACAGGCACATCGCGGTGGGTGAAGTCTCCGGCTCCCCCAGGAAAGCGTTGGCCGGCGTCGCCGGTTCGTAGGCGTAGTGGACAAGACGGAGGCCCAGGCCGAGAAATCCCATCGGGTCGACCTGGTCGCGTGCGAGCGGACGGTAGAAAAGGCCCCAGGGGATGTCGGCGGGAGCATCCTGCGGCCAGTTGATCGTCAGGCGAGAGCCCACCGGCAGCGCATCAAGCCACCCACGCAGCATGCTGCCGTTGGGAAAGACCGTGTTGTAGAGCGTGTGGCCGGCAGCGGCCAGCTCTCCCAGCTCGTCCGAGTCCCTGACCACCTCCCAGGCCTCCCGGTGGTCGGGGTCGGTCCGATCGTCGGGCAGGCCGCTCCAGTCGTCGATGGGATCGAAGCTGGCCAGCTCCGCCTTGAGGTCCTCGGGCGAAATGTCGTTCAGGTAGGGGTCATGGGCTTCGCGCAGCTGCTCGAGAGCCTCACGTACCCGGGAGAGCTGCTCGTCCAGATCGGCGGCGTTGACGCTCCACGAGATCGTGCGGCGCGGGCGCGTGCCATCGGGAAGCAGAGCGGTGACGAACGCCTGTTTGTTGAAGACCACAATGTCAACGAAACAGCGCTCTTTATTGGAGAGCGCCGCGATGCTGTCTGCGCGTATGTAGGTGGTGTCGGTGCCGACGGTCAGTGTCGACGCGCGCCCCGCGCCTGGGTCCGGGTCGGCATCGACTATCTCAAGCGTCGCGCTGAGCCGGCGGTAAACGCGATCCGAGGCGCGAATCTCGATGTGGATGGCGACCGGGCCGGCGGCGCCCGCGGTGAACGGGACATCCACAGTCCCACTATCGCCCTGTCGCGGTATGTGAAGCTCGAAGACGACGGTGTCGGACGGCGCGCCGACGTCGCCTGCGCCAGTGACAGGGGGCTTTGGGTGGAAGGTCAGTCGCTCCGCGTACACGGTCCAGACGGTGTCGAGGCCCTGCACGGGAATGTCGCTGAGCGGGACATCGGCCTCCTCATCCTCCAGCAGGGTCGCCAGCTCGGGATCCCCAACCTTGAAGCGTAGGACGTACTCCAAACCGGAACGGAGCGGTCCCGGCGTCCGCTCCCCGCCGCTCTCCACCCAAGCCCCGATCCGCTTGACAGGCGACTCCGGAGAGAGCCCAGGCGGGGGTGCCGCCGCGGCAGTGACGGTAGCCGACTCGGCATCGAACGGAAGCCGGTACTCGAAGAGAAGATGCTCGCCGACTCGGACGGGAGCCGAGGGCGCCCCGCCAGCTCCGAAGCGCACCGCCCGGGTATCTTCACCGAGTGGACGCACTATCGCAAGCGAATCCTCGGCGGAACCGACCTCGACCACCTCCCCCACAACCGGGTGGTGATGCTGGCCTGCGCGATCGATCCTCGAGATCACCTCGATCGGCTGGTTCTCGCGCAATTGCTCGATGAACTCGTCCACACGGCGGAAGCGCAGCGGCCCCGGATCAAAGTCCAGCCGCAGGCCTTGCGAGGGTGGACCCTCGCCGTAGAGAACGAGCAGGCGCTCAATGTCATCCTCCTCGCGGAGATGGATGGCTAGTTCTTCTGCGTACCGTCGTAGGTTGGCCGCGCCGCGCACCCTGGTCTTCACCTCAATCGCAAGATCGGCGATCGCCTCCGGCGCCGCGTCCGCGGTGAACGCGAGGTCGAAGTGGCGGTGGGCGCGCTCCACCTGCAGCCCGCCGGCATGCAATGCCTCGATCACGACTAGGCTGAGGGAGTCGTGTGCGTTCTCGGCATCGGAGAGGCGCGAGAGGAACGCGTCCGTGCTGTCGCCGAGTGGATTCGTCGGTCGCATCAGCCAGGGGGTCGGTTCGAATCAAGCACGGTGGGCCTCGGCGGGAGAGACTAGCTCAGGAGCATGAAAAGCACCGGCTTACCCATATGCTTTAGCCGTGTCCGACGATTTAAGTCAGATCGCACTAGCCGAGTTCCAAGCTCTTCGCGAGGAGATCGCCGCGCATCAGAGGACGAAGACTCAGTACCTAACCCTGGGGCTAACCGCAACCGGGACGATTGGCGCCTTCGCTCTCGGTCGCAACGGCAATCGCGATGCCCTGTTGGTCTTGCCGCTGGTGCTGAGTGGCCTCACTATCGTCTATCTGCGACACAACGTCGACATGGAGCTACTCGGGGAGTACGTACGCGAGCATCTGTGGCCTGTTCTGCAGAACATCTACAGCCACTCTGGGGGCGAGGACATCAGCCCACTGCCGTCGTGGGATGAATGGATCGAGACGCGGCGAGCCGAATTGACCCGCCGGAGTGCGTACGGAGCACTGGGTGTGTTGCCTCCCTTCTTCATCTACGGAGCGCCGGGCATCGGGGCGCTTGTCATTGCGCATGCGCAGGCGGCGACGTTTCCGTTGGCTTTGGTGTGGTGGATCGATATCGCTGCTGTTGCCAGTTCCGTCTTCCTAACCGTGTGGGCCGCAACTAACTCACCAGGGTGGAAGAACGCACGAAGGACGCGTGGATCTATTCCTCCGCACGGCGAACACCCGCAAGACCGATAGCGAGCCGTCTACCGCTCTTCGTCCGCAGGGGAGGCCACCGGTGTAGTCGTAAACCCCCGGCGGCGGGCACGGATCCAGATGATCTTGGTGAAATCGAGTGCGACGATCCATGCTCGTTCGCGGGTCGTGTAGTGCGACGCGCCATGAAGCCTGCGCCGGTGGGTCACCGGGAATGACACCACCTCTCCGCCAAGCATCCCAAACAGCGCAGGAAGGAAGCGATGCATACCATCGAAGATGGGGAGGGCAAAATACGCGTCGCGGCGGAACACCTTCATTCCGGCCCCGACGTCGGTCAGATCGTGGCCGAGCAGCAGCGCACTGAGATGGTTCGCGCTCCAAGTGATCACCCGCCTCGTCAACGGCTCCTGCGGCGCAGTCTCACGCCGCAGACGAGGACCGGCACGCCATCTCTGGTAACGCGCTGCGCCACTTTCAGCAGCCCCGGTACATAGAGCGGGTCGTCCTGCCAATCGCCATCCATGGTGGCAATCCATTGAGCTCGGGAAGCGATCACACCTGTTCGCAATGCCGCCGACTTTCCACGCCGTTTCTGATGATGCAGAACGCGAAGATGGAGGTTTGTGCCAGAGAGATCGTCTAAGGTCACACCGGTGGTGTCGTCGCTTCCGTCGTCGATGACGACGATCTCATACGTGGGTGTTGCAGCCTCATCAAGGACGTGCGTGGCTTCCGAGATGACACAAGCAATGGTGGCCTCCTCGTTGTGACAAGGGATCACCAATGAGAGCACTGGTGGATCTGAGCCTGACACCGCAGCGCTAGAAGGCGGGTTAACGGGCACCGCCAGCCATTGTCAGGGCGTGTTTCGCCAGCTGCTGGCGATCTCAGCGGGCGCAAACTCGTGACTGGCCCAGTCCTCGATGTCCAGGTCGCCCACGCAGTCTCGAACCATGGCTGGCATTACCGATGGGCCGAGTAGACACCCCGGCACCCGCTCGTTGGCAAGGCGCACGAACTCCTCGATCGCTGCGCGCGAGTATGCCCGCAGGGTCCAATTGACCGTACCGCGTTCATTGTTCGCCTGAAAACAGCCCGAGGCCTCTCGCAGAGAATTGATGGTGGCCCCCTTTTGCCCGATCAGCCTGCCATTGAGCTGTTCATCGGGCACCGTCATTCGCATGCCGATCGTCGCCAGCACGCTATCGATCACGTTGCGCAGGGAAGCGGAGTCACGCGCTACCACCACGACCTCCGGCGGGTCACCGACGATAGAGCAGCTAAACACCCCATCGAACATGCCAAGACGTTCGATGTTCGTTCCGCCCTTGCCGATGATCAAGCCCTTCATCTCGGGAGCGATCCCGACAGCAGCGACCGGCTGTGAAAGCAGCCGCCTGAAGATCGCCATCCCATCGCGTGCTGCCGACTCGTCATCCCACTGCATCTGCACGTCGCGCGGTGGGGTGGATTCCACACGGGCGGAACACGCCGTCGACAGAGCCCCCCTCTGCCGATTAAACCGACCGGGTGGCTCGAACATGTGCTCCCAGACCGCCGGGACAGTGCCGCTCACTCGCACCGGTGGCTCCGACCGCCAGCGCCGCAACGGCACGCGGCTAGGCTCGGTGACGCTGCCAGGTTGGAGCCGCCTCACCACCCGCTCATGGCTGCGAATGTAGAAAACCCACACCGCGCGCTGCCATTCGGGGTCGTCTTCGTCGAGCCCAAGGAGCACGTCACGCATCGCACCGCTTAGCGGCCAGCAGTAAGAGAAGCGACGGGTCGCATTCTCCCCAGAGGCATCGATGGCATCGAAGACGAAGGTGTTGGGGTATTCAGCAGCGAGCACCTCGAGCGCAGACTCGCGGCCCTGATGCGCGAGCGACGCTCGGGCCCCGACTGGCCGGAGGTCCAGCTGCACAAGGAGCGACTCGCCTTCCGGGAAGGACTCGCCCTTAAGTCCAGGCGTACGCGGGCCAACGCCGAACGTATGAAGCAAGGAAGAATCGGGGTCACGCGCGAGGAGAACCACCTCGCCCCACCGCTGTGAGCGATCATCCGGGCCGCCGTCGACCGATGCGCCCACTAGCTCCGTTCCCGCAATCGCGGGCCAGAGTTCGGACCCAGCGCCCTCGGCGTCCAGCTGACCGGCGAGGAACGCTACGAACGTGATCGATCGGGTACCGGCGCGGTCGACCGTAACCTCGGCCGGGAGGATCGCGCCTTCGCTCAAACGCTCCAACGGATCCGTGTTGTCATCGTTAAGGCTGACCGGCACGTCGCCAGATCGCCGCGCTTTTCCCGTCCTGCTCTTTTCGAGCAAGAATCGTCCCTGTCCATCTGTCCTCCAGAACTCGCGACAGCGCAGACCTCCCCCTTCGATCGGCTTGCCGACTACAACCTCGATGTCGGTGCCGGGCGTGAGATCGGGGTGCAGGGCGGGGTCGATCGTCACCTCCGGTGGCAACCAAGCGGGCTGCAACATAACCGCAACCTCACCCGTCGGGCGAATCTCGTATCCGACGACCTCATACCAGTCACCTGCGTCCCACATCGGATTCCTCGAGGTTTCCTGGATCTTCACAACAGGGTGCGAGACGACGACCGCGCGTTCCTCCCACGTCTTGAGCACGTCGAGGGTCTCGCCGACGTTGACGAGGTCGCGCGTATCGGCATAGTCGTTGGTCTCCAAGCCGTGCTCGCGATCATGTTCGTCGTCCCTCGGGTCGAGAACGAGTTGCGCGGCGAGCGCCTCCTCGTCCTCCTCGGGATGTCGATTCCGGGGCCAGCGCGTCTCGGTCTCGTCGAGTGGCGCCTGCTCTGCAAGGGGTTCGTCGGGGTGACGCGGATATCCGAACGGAGGGATCACGCTCAACACCTCGGAAACGCGCGCCTCACCTTCGAGCGAAGGCTCCAGCCTGCAGCGGAAACGCCCTCCCACCGGCCACAACTGCAGGTACGGAAGCAACGGGTCGACATCGCCTTGAGAGAGCGCCCGCGGCGCGCAACGTTCCGCGGTGCGGGTCAGCAGCCCAAATGCGTCCGGAGGAAGCCCATCGGCACCGGGCTCGCAGGCCCACGACTCGACCGCAACGAGATTCTGGATCGTTACGGCGCCGTCCTTCGAGTCGCGCTTCAGCGCGATGACATGGTCGGGAAGCGCCGACAGCCGTACGCTCGGATGAACGCCCGCGGGCACGTCATCTGCGCCATCGACGGCCCGGTATGCACCGTCATCACCCTTGACGTAGTGCATGCTCACAAGCACCCGGCTGAGAATCGCGCGCGTGCGCGCCACCAGGCGAACGTCGAGGAAGCGCTTGACCTCTTCCTTCATTGCAGGCGACAGCGCCTCGAGCGTGCTGCGCCGCGTCTCGGCCACTTTCACCAAACGCGTATCGTCGATCCACCACTGATCGGCCCAGGCGCGGCGAGAGGCCGACGGAACCCATGGCGGCACCTCCGGATCGGCACGCTCCCACGCTGCCATCACGCGAATGACGAAGTCGAGATCGTCGCGGCAGCCGGCGTAGAGGGAGGCGTGCCGAGCCTGAGCCTGAACGCGCCACTCCAGCGGCGCCTCTGGATCGCGGCGCAGTAGCTTCGCGTTCTTCTCCTCGCCCGTGCCGGCAAGCTGCGCGTTCTCCAACAGCAACATCGCGGTGACGGCCTCGGGAACGCACGCGAGCTGGTCGGCGAATATCACCGCCATCGCAAATGCAGGGGTGCCTTCTGAAGTGAACCGCTGCAGCTCCTTTCCGAATGGGGTCGCGTCTCCGGAGGGGTCGAGCGAGCCGTTCGCAGCAAGTGCGGCCGACGCGCGATCCCGCTCCTCCTTGAAGGCCTTCATCGACTCGCGCGCGCTCTCGTCGAGCTTCTCGGGGTCATAGGGATGTGCGGCAGGCCAGGGGAAAGCCTCAACGTCATCGATGCCACCGGCCTTGGCGGTCATGATCAGCTGCTCGAGATTGGCCCGGGTCGAGCCGGGGGCGGTATCCGCCGCGAGACCGTCGAACTGGCGGCGCATGTACAGCGGGAAGACCCATCCTGGAGCGTCGCGCCCGACGCGACCCCACCGCTGGCGAATCCCCGCGCGGCTGTGAGGTCTCGTCGGCACCGATCCCGAGGCGGCAATCGGATCCCAGACCCCTTGCGTGATAAGCCCGCTGTCGACCACGAAGCGGATGCCCTCGATCGTCAACGAGGTCTCAGCGATGTTACTGGCGACCAGCACCCGACGCCGCGCACCGAACGGCCGGCTGGCCAAAGCTTCCTCCTTCTCGCCGACCGGCATCGAAGCGAGCAGCGGATAGACATCGGCCTCCTCGAGAGAGACCTCCTCGCGAATGACCGCGACAGCCTCTTTGATCAATTTCTCGCTCGGCAAGAACGTGAGGATGTCTCCGTGAATGCCCTCGGCGTCCAGGCCCTTGACGAGCTTTATGACCTGCCGTGCGAGCACGCCAGCCATCTCCTCCCTCCATCGGTCCGGGTCCGCCGAGATGACCTCAGTGCTTCGGAGCGAGTGGATTTTTCGCGTGGTGTCCCAGAGATCCTCCGGTGGGCGACCATCGACCTCAGGTCCGTGCCGGTTACCCCAATGGATCGTCAGCCAGGTCTCGAAGTCTGCGATCGGGCCGTGGTAGTCGCTGGCGTCCGGATCGCAGTGGCACGGCAGCGACTCGCCGTCGAGTGGAAATAGGGGCGCGCCGTATCCGAAGCTCTTCACCGCCGGCACGTCCATGCTGGCGACGCGCTCCTCGCCGCCGAAGTAGTCGACGAAGTAGTCGACGTCGAAGGTTGCCGAGGTGACGATCACGCGCAAATGCGGATACCGATCCATTTCTCGTCTTAGGTAGCCGAGGATGAAGTCGATGTTGTTGCTGCGCTCGTGGGCCTCGTCGATGATCACGGTGCCGAACTTGTTGAGGCGACCTTGTCCCAGCCAGCTCACCATCGTGCCATCGGTGACGAAGACGAGCTGGCAACCCTCGTCGTGCTTCTTGTCGCCCTTCACCTGGTAACCGACCGGGTAGCCGGGCCCAATGTGGTCGGTGCAGTCGACGACGGTGCACTCCTCCGTGACCGGCCCTGGATGATCGTCGCCTGCATCCCCCGGGATGAAGCGACCGTGGGTATCGCAGACCTTCCAGGGACAACCGGCGACGAGCTTCTCGCCGACGAACGTGGCAACCCCGATCGTCGCCTGAACCCGCGGCTCAGTGACGATGATCGGGCCAAAGTCGGTAAGCCGCAGGGATGCATCAACAGGCGGGCTCATCAACCGAAACGGCCCGAACGTCGACTTGCCGGTGCCAGTGCCGGCCTTGAGGATCAGCACCCGCTTCTCGCTCAGCAGCTCAAGCATTTCGCGGATGTTGTCGTCGGTCATGCCGAACTTGCGCGGACCCAGGTCCACCTCGATCTCCTTCGGCACGTGCGTGGTGGGCAGCCGTCCCAGTCCGCCGAGCGGGCCAGTGGGGTTCTCGCGATCGGCCACCTCGCCGATCGTCTGCAGATCGAGATAGGGCACGGCCAAGCCCTGGATCGTTTGCCGGTGGAGCTTGCGGTGGCGCAGGCAGCGGTCGGTGCGGCTGCCGCCGCGGTCGAGCATCTGGCTGGCCCAGGACTCGCTGTACTCGAACTGGAGCGGCTGCTCCTCGTCGCGGTCCTGGTCTGGAATCGGACGATGCCCGGTCTCCCGCTCGCGCTGACAGTCCTTACAGGTGACCTCACGGAAGGCCGCCGACGAGATGCCGCGCGCAGGGCTCGTCACATCGCCCATGCGATTCCCTTCGCGAAGGTGCTCTCCTGGGTACTGCCGGCGACGTTGCGGCCCGCATTGCGCTCCCGCCGGAAGTACATGGGAACGACAGCAATCGATTTCGGATGCTCGATCAGATGCTCGGTCAAGGCCCGATAGAAGCCCACGACCGCCGTCTCCAAGCCCGTCTGGTACATGAGGATCGTCGTCGACTCGACCTGCATCAGAGCCGCGAGCTGCTTACGGCTCAGGGCGTAGACCAGCTCGTCGGTCTCACCGGCCGGACGCAGCCGGGAGACATCGGTGTTGCGCAACCAGGCGCCGTCGACCTCGACGTCCATCTCGGTGTGCCGTATCGAGAGCAGGGCAAAGCGCAGGAGCCGGGCGGACGGCGGCGGCTCCCCGGCTAGCTCGAGCGCGCGCAGCGGGAACGGTCGCGCAGTCGAGCCGTCGCGGTAGGTGACCGGAGCATCGATCCGCTCGCCGCTCCCTGCGGCGACATAGCTGCGCAGCCCCTCGGTCAGAACGCTGTTTGAAACGCCGCTCGGGGCGATCGCCGCATCGGGCCTGCGCTCAGCCACCCGCTCGAGTTGCTTTTCGAAACGCACCGCGACTGCCCGCCGCCCCTGCTCGCCACCGGGCGCAGTCCACCGCTCAGCGACCGACACTTCAACGGGACTTCTCGTCTCCCATTGCGTCGGGCCGAGTCCGAAGGGGTCGCGCACCTCCACCGCCAGGTCACCGGCATCAAGCCAGGCCCGGGTTGCGGAGACGGCCTCCTTGGGCAGACCGTCGAGATCCACCTCGCCAAGAAAGGGAAGGCCCAACCTGTTGATCACCGGAACCTCGACCCGCTCCGCGCCCGCACGAATTGCGTCCACGCCCTTCCGCTCGAGCTGGGTGGAGAGTGACTCGAAGCGAACAACGTCGGAGCGATCGCCGGGCAGGGCCTTACGGGCGCGGCGGCGAGCGGACTCGATGTCGCGGCAGAGAGCGAGCGTCGCTGGCTTGCCCTGCACGCGCACCAGGACCGAATGCTCGGCGCTCATGCTCGCGCCAATCGGAGTTTGAGGAGGTTCTTCTCGATCGCGAAATCCAACTCGCCGAGGCGGTCCGGGCAGCGCAAGACAACGATGTCGGTGGTGTCGAGTCCGGAGAGCTCCCCGTCGCTTGGGATGACCAGGGCGGCGGGGGCGATCTCAGTCAGCGACCGCACTGCGGCGACGTCCTCTGCGGTGGGCAAAGGTCGGGGGCACACGATCAGCGACCCCCCTTCTTGACACTCCGCCGCTCCCTCCTGCCACGGCATCGGTTCCGCATGCAGCCCTTCGAACATGACCGCGCCAAGCTCCTCGATCACCGACCAGGTGACGCCGGCACGGCTGTCCTCCAGCACCCTCGCCTCGTCGGCGGCCCCGGCAGCGTCCTTGGTGTCGAGGCGGCGGTGCAGCATCCCAGTCATTAGCCCGGCGCGGGCCAGCTGGGCCTCCGCCTGTCGCTGGGAGCGGAACTCCCAGTTGGCGCCGCCCCGCAGGATCCCCCCCGCGCGTTCGGAAGTCGCCAGCAAGAAGTCGACCTCGATGTCGCGCCACACTTGGGCGAGCAGCGTGTAACAGAGCCGCTCGGGCGATGCGAGCCCGCGGGAGACTGCCTCGTGCAGGCGGCGCTCGAGTCCGCCGGGCATCGGCGTGACGTTTAAGAACAGCGCGCGCCTCGGCTGGCGAGATCAACGCAGGATCCTCGGCGCCCAGCTCCAAGCCAACCGTGCGGCCAAATCGCCGCAGGCTGGCCGGTACCCCCATCTCGGGGTGCCCTTTGTAGCTGAGCGAGGGACCGAGCTCGGACTGGAGCTGCGCAGGACGGTCGAAGCGGATCTCCATCGTTCCGCCGCTCTGGTAGGCATCGCACAGCATCAGGGCGGCCAGCGCACGGTTAGCCTCGTGGGTGCCGACGTGGGGCAGCTCGCAAGTCTGCCAGGCCAGTACCGCCATGCCATCGAACGACGAGTCATGGGCAAAGGCTGCGAGGCCGGCGATCACGTTCTGGCAGGCCAGCCGCACCGGGCGCAGCACGAAATCCTTCGGGCGTTTGCTTTCGGACAGATAGCTCGACTCATACCAGGGCCCGATCTCGTCGAGCATCCGGTTGATGCCGGCATCGCGCGCGACAAGCTCCTCCGCCACCGATTGGACATAAAGGTCGACATTGGAATCCAGCAGGCAAGCCTGCTGGTCGGTCTGCTCCACGGTGAGATGCCAACGGACCACCGAGTCGGCCGGCATCTCCGGCTCTCCCTCTTCGGGGGAGGCGACCACGCAGGCGAACGAGGACTCATCGACCGGAAGTACCGGCACCAGGTCCTCTGGCAGCGGCCACCCGCTCTCGTCGATCGTCTTACACGCCCAAGACAAGCTCGGCGGCGCGTTGGGCGGCAGGTCGGGACGGTAGAGCAGCCCGGTGACCGCATCGGGAGTGTCTTCGTGCACCCGCTTGAGCGCCTCCGAGGCGACGAGGCCGTGGTCTTCGCAGAACCGATCGATGCCGACGCCCCTAGCCACGGAACGAAACCTACATTAGGTACGGTTCAATCTGATGGCCTGTGGGAATACCGAGGTGTCGCGGAGCGGCCTGCTTTCAGAACCCCGCGGACAGGGGCACCCCGTCGCACCCGCGCAGACGCCTGCCCAGAGGGGTCCGGCGCAGCGGATTGAGAACGCCGCCCATGAGCTGAAGTCGGCGGCGACCCAAATCGCGCGAGCCCCGACCCGGGCGAGCATCGAGCGAACCGTGAGCAAGGCGATGGCGGCGCTCAACGCGGCGCGGCGCGGCAACGCGCCCAAGGCGGAGATCCAGCAGCTTGAGAGGAGCTTCGAGAAGCTCCAGCGTGAGGCGAAGGAGAAGTCCCGACGGATCGCGCATGACGAGGCGAGGAACGCCGCGCAGGCCATCGCCGCCGGCAGCGAGGTGCAGGCGGCTCTGTTCAAGCACCGCGCGCAGTCCTCCGCCCCGCCCGCCCGCCCACCGGCGGCGGCACCCTCGGCCGGGACTCTTGCCAGCATGGAGCTAGCCGATGCGTGGAGTGCCAGCTACGCGCGGCAAACCGGCAACCAACTCTTCGACATCGAGCTCGGCGCCTGCACCTATACCTTCGACACCGCCGCCGGTCGACTGGTCTGCGTGCGCGGACACTCGACCGCACCATCTGGTCCTCGCGACGCCAGCAGGCAGAAGGGGCACCCCTCGGCACCCAAAGGCGATCACAAGGGTCACGTCATCGCGCACAGAATGGGCGGCGGCTTCGACATCAACATCGTTAATCAGTCCGCCAGCGTCAATCTCGGCAAGCAGTGGCTAAACATCGAGAGACTAGCCGCCGAAAACCCAGGCACTGCCTTGGCGGTCCATATGATCTATGAGGACGACTCGGACCGACCGGCGGCCTTCGAATACGGCTACGATCACCCAGAGTCCGGATTTCAGGTCGAGCACTTCCACAACCCTCGATCCAGCTGACTGAGGCAGGCTTTCATCATGACCGACGATCGCCCCATCCCGCCTGGACTGTCTCCATTCTGGGGCGGCACCGTTGAGCAGTTCGCAAAGCTTCAGCCGAACAAGTTTTCTCCAGAAGAGGTGGAGCGTCACCGTATCTACTCGTTGCTGCTTCTGAGCATGATCTACAACAAGTGGAACGGCAATAAGTACGGAGAGGTCGGCGACTACGGAGCTTGGCGCAAAGACCAAGAGATTGGAACGACGTCGGACGGCCAGAAGATCTATCGCGGAGGCTCATATCTCGGCCACAACATCGCGGCACTGGCCGTTGACGGCGAGGGTCGCATCATCGACTTCGATTTCAACCATAATCAGGTGTTCGACAGCACTGTCGAACATGCCGAGTCGCGGCTCGTAAGGCGCGTTTTTTCCTTGAACCAGGTCTACGACCCTTGGTTTGCGCTCGACGCCGACCAATCGACGCCTGCCGCGCCAGAGGGGGCGCGCCGTGCGCAGCGACGACGCTCGCGCCGCAACTTGTACGCTACTGCCATTACCGAGCGACCCGTTTCGGCACGCACCGCGCTCGAACCCAAGGCCGAGATCACCCCAGCGTCGCCGACGCCTTATGCGTCACTACTGAAGGACGTTACGATCTACACCTCGCTTGAGTCGTGCGCACAATGCTCGGGGATCATGTGCCTTGGTTCGGTAAAGGACATCGTCTACCTACAGTGGGACCAAGGGCAGTTTCTGGTCGGCAACATGATGTGGCAAGCCACGACGACCCAGCAGATGGGGTTCACGGCACCGCGACCCATACGAGGAGACGAGTTTGGCTTCCAATATTTCACCCAACTCAACGCTGCAAACGAGGCGTTTGAGGCAGCCGTTAAGAACAATCCGTTCTACACGGGCACAGGATCCCCTTCGCCGGTCAGTTCACCAGCAGTGACGTCGTTCCTATGCACCGACCAGGCACATGTGATCTATGCCAACGCCTCTAAAGAGTTCAGTAACTGGCACGAGACTGCTTTCCCGACCCACAAACCGGAGCCCTCTGCATTGACTAACCAGGAGGCTCTGATCGAGGCTCGCGACTTCCTCGATTGGATCAGCCAACTTCCAAGCCGGGGAGCGCCTCATCGGGTTTGATCTCGCTCGCCTGTAGACGAGGTTCCAGGCGGACCGACGAGATGCGACGAAACGACCACCCCCGAGGTGAATCTTCATTGAATGACTGGTGACGACCGGCCAACCCGGGGTCTTTGCCTTTCGGGGGGAGGCTTTCGCGCCGCTCTCTACGCGCTCGGCATTCTCCGATACCTCGCCGAGGCCGAACTGCTCACCAAAGTCTCAGTCGTCTGTGGCGTCTCCGGAGGAGCAATCACCACTGCCGCCTTCGGCTCAGGCGTCATCGGAGATGGAGAGGGCGCATCAGGCGCGACAGGCTTTCTCACCCATGTCTTTGATCCATTCGTGCAAACGGTGAGCTTCCAGAAATCTCCGCCAGGAGGCGCTCCGACGCTGGCTTCGACGACGCCTCCTGTTCGGCGGCCGACCTCGCAATCTTGTGCTGGCTGAGGTTCTACGCGAAGCACTCTTCCCCGCCACCACGACACTCGCCCAGTTGCCGCGGCAACCACAGCTGATCTTCACGGCGACTGAGCTCAGCCGAGGTCGCGCCTTCCGCTTCTCAAGGGACTTCATTGGATCCTGGGATCTCGGCTATGCGATGCCTGGTTCAATCGCTGTCACCGACGCTGTCGCTGCCTCCACCGCCGCGCCGCCGGCGATACCGCCGCTGCGGTTGAGCACGGCCGGACTGGCGCTGAGCGACGCTCCAGAAACGCTGTGGATCACCGACGGGGGCGTCTACGACAACCTTGGCGTCGAGTGGTTCCAGGGATGGGATCTCTCCCGCCGCCCGGCCTCAGCGCTGCGGCCAGATGACTTGATCGTTGTCAACGCCTCTGGTCCACTCGGCCGCGACACCCGCCCGATGGTCGGCCTGCGTGCGCTGAATCGCATGCGCAAGATTCAATACGCCCAAACCCAAGCTACGAGGGTTCGCTGGCTAGTGGCCGAGATGGAGGCTGGTCACCAGCGGGGCCTTTACCTCGGAATCACGGGCGACCCTCGCAAGTACAAGCTGCCTTCGGGTGACCCAATCGAACCATCGTGCTACTCGGGAGCACTACCGAGCCGCCTCGTCCCTCCACTCGCGAGTCTTCGCACCGACTTCGACCGCTTCTCCGAGGATGAAGCCGGACTACTTGCCTATCACGGCTATTGGAGCGCACACGCGCGCTTCGCATCGCTGCGATCGGACGAAGCGCTTTCGAAGCCTGCCTGGCGCACTTACGCGGAGATGTCGGAGGAGGAGGCGGAACGGCTTGAACGCGAGCTGAGCGGCCCCCGACACCGCCTCGGTATCGGTAATCGGCTTCGCTAAATCAGGTTGGCTCGGGGCTGAGCAACTGCGGCCGTCGGTGCCAGCCGGCAGGGAGCGTTACCAGAGGGCAGAAGCGCTCCTCGAGGTCGATCGACTCGATCCGACACGGCATCATCCAACGCGCCTTCGGGTCCCACCGCCAGGCTCGTAGCTCGCCGTTGACTACGCCGTCCGGACCCGGCTTGGTCGCCTGGATCAGCACAAGGGGATCGGGAAGCAGCACATCCTCCTGCAGGGCGACCGCTTCGGTGGTCGATATGTCGCAGCCACTCGGCCGAGGGAGGCCGCCAGGGTGGGAATGCCAACTGCCGAGATAGCGATAGCGAGCTTCCGAATGGTCACGCACGGCGTCTATCAAGAGGCCAGTGGTCTGCGGGTGCGGTTCGAAGGTGGTGCGTCTGTGCCGGGCACGTGGCCCGGGACCATAGGCGCAAGCGACGACGAGATCGTCTCCGTCACGGAAGCCGAACAAAGCCCCGCCACTCTCGCGGCGGGGCCGGATCCTCGCCTCCGCCGCAATTAGGGCCAAAGCGCGGGTGTCAAGAAGGACAGCCGTGCAGTTCATGAGCACAGGGGGCAACCGGGGTGTACCTCGAGTCTGTCCTGCTGCCACGGATCATCGCCACGAAAGTTGACGATCACGTAGTCGTATTCAAGCGCTGGATACGCACACTTGGCGCTGGCGCCGACCGTCGTGCGAGCCGCCAGCGCCGCCAAAGCGGTCGCGTCAAACCCGGCGCCGGAAAAGGCGGGCGTACTGCAGCCGACGGGAGTCGTGTGACTGCGGGGCCCCTCAAGCGGCTTGGGGACACTGCCATCCTCTTGACCGAGGACGAAGCAGTAGTAGCAGGGGCCCCCGGATTGAAAGACGGCCACCTCTGCGCCATAGCTGGCGGCAGTCAAAGAGGCGAGAACGAGGGGTTTCTCGAACTCTCGGCAGCGTCTCTGAAGAACGCGGGCTGCCATCTGAGAGCCGGTGGCGTCAACGACAACATCGGCCTTAAGTAGGAGCTGGTCGAGTTGAGCGCTGTCATCGGGACCGCCGCCTACGTAGAGCTTGTGCGACGTCACCGCGATAAAGGGGTTCAGGGCTGCAGCCTCGATGCTCACCGCCATGGCCTTTCGGTTCCCGGCCCAGTGAGTGGCAAGGACATGGCGTACAGCGTTGTTGACGTCATAACGGTCGAAGTCGCAAACGTCGATCTCACCGACACCCGCCTTCGCAAGCTCGAGGACGATCGGGGCGCCAACCGACCCGGCGCCAAGAACGAGGACAGACGCGTGCTCGAGACCGACCAGCTCGGGAACACGGCGGGCACGCTCGGCGGCGGTCAGCGCCAAGGCGCGCGCCGCCTTGACGACGCGCCGCTTGCCGTCGCGGAGCATCTTCACCTTGAGGAAAACCCAGCCGCGCCGTCGCTCGCCTACACCAGGCCCCTCCTCGATGAAAGTGACGCCCAGCCAGCCAATTACATCGGTGCGCTTGCGCTCCTGTTTGAGCCGGCGCTTGAGATGGATCAGCGCGTCTTCATCTGCGGCCTCTGCGGCCTGCAGGACGTCCTCATGGGTCGGCCAGGGAGAGAGGGCCTCGCCGTTCAAAGCTACCCAACGGCCTTTGTGGCGCACAGGCTTGCTGGGGATGAGGCGATCAACGACCTTTTCATCGGGATCGGCGAAACCCTCGGCGGACGTGAGCACGTGGCCGTTGCCAAGCATCTTCTCTTTCAACACGAGTGCGCCGTGGCTGGCCTCCAGGTCGACCGCCCAGAAGGGGTCAGGAATAACGACGACCTCTCCGTAGTCGGCGCTGATGTGCTGGGAGAGTGGCTCGGGCATGTCGGCCTCGCCTGCAGCGACCGCCGCTGAGCCGGCTTCGCTGTCTTCGAGCAGCTGGCGCAAGTCCTGGTCGACGAGCTGAGCCGCAGCCATCCCAGGCCACCAGTCCGAGGCAGGGTTCTCGAGCAGGCAAAAGTTGCCGGCGCGACGGTTCTGGTGGCGATCGAGGACGGCGGGCCCGTACACAGTTGGCTCTACATCCGGATACTCGTAGGGATAGACGACCTTGATCGCGATCTCCTCCCCCCGGAACGACAAGGCGGTCTCGACGGTGAACCGGTCCTCAGCGTCAATCTCGTGCTCGGCAGGGAGGTCGAAATGAGCGAACTGGGCCAGCTCCCACTCGAGACGCTCGGGATGCGCCTCATGCCAATGCGGGCGTGACTCAGGCGTCGGCGTAACGCTCACGGCTCGGCGGCCGCTGCGGGGTTTTCTCGAACCCAGGTGCCGGGGTCGCCGGCTGACGCCGGCCACCATCGGATCCGCCACCGGGCGCGGAAGAGGCCTCGCTGCCACCGGAATCATCGTCCCAGCCGTAGTTCTCGGCAAAGCTCGTATCGGGCTCGAGTTCGTAGGCGTTTTCTCCGGTGACAGTCATAACAAGAGTCTCGGAATCCTTGGTCTGCCAAACGCGATCGGCCTGGGCCTCGTAGAGCTTCAGCATGTCGTCGTGAGGATGGTCATGGGCGTTGTCTGCGCCGACGGAGATAACAACGTCGTCAGGATCGATGGCCTCCAGCGCCTCCATCCAGGGCTCGTCATCCTTGTCTACCTTGAGGAAGGTGCGGGATCCGTGGTGGGACGCATGGAGAACGGCGCTGGCGAGCACGGCGAGGTCGTTCTCGTCCGTTTCGTCTTCGTAGTACCCGACGATTCGCTCCCAGGCCGCCAGATTGGAATCGCCAGTGAGCATGACGCTGACGCCGTTGAACGTGAGGCGGTAGACCCCGCAGTTCTCGTGAACGAGCCTGCGTGCCTCGTCCTCGTCGAGGGTCTCCTCGACCTCGATATAGCCAGGGGGCGAGAAGCAGCGGATGGACACTTCGTCGCTGGCCAGCTGCGCGACCGGGCTGCGGGAACCCTTCTGGAAGATCTTGCTCTCCTCGGGCTGATCGTCAACGACCTTCTGGAATGCCTTGTAGTTCTCGGAGAGATCCTTTTTGGTGCCGTACTGTGGAACCCACAGTTCGCCGATCTCGAACTCCTCAGCGAGTTCACCTATGCCCCAGATGTGGTCGTTGTGGGCGTGGGTGATGACCAGATAATGGAGGAGCTTCTTGCCATTCTCGCCATCGGGAAGGAGGTCGCGGAGCACCTTAAAAGCATCGACCGTTCCCTTGCCCTCGCATCGATACACGTCGACGAGCATGTACTCGCCGTTCGGAAGCTCGATCAGAGTGCAGTCGCCGAGACCAACATCAAGGAAGTAAACGCGGAGATCGCTCATAGCCAGCGAAGACCGTATCGAAATGCTCCACCGGAGAACTCTCACAAGACCAGAATGAGGCCCTGTTCGTCTCTGTCGCCGGCTTCCGCGACCGAGAATCGGCCCTTGGTCCGAACAGAAGCGACGATGCGAGCGGGTCAAACGGCCGGCTGCCGCACTGTTGATCCGCCTCTTGACCGTTGACGAGGTTGACGCTACCCTTGGTAGTCGATGACAGCCAAACCAGCCCTCCTAGATCGCACCGTCGAAGAGTTCCGGCGCACCCTCACCGAGATTGGCGGCCAGCCCTCCTCTGTCGATGACGCTGAGGTGCTGGGACGCCGTGCAGCGTTGGTCGTCCTCGCCGGCGGCGCCTGGGAACGCGCCCTCGGCGAGCTGCTGACCAGCGCCGAGGCCCGGGTGCTGCTCGGCGGTATCAGCCGCGAGGCCCTCCGCAAGCGCGTCCTCAGCGGCTCGGTAATCGCCCTGCGCGATGACGCCGGCTTGATCCGCTACCCGCGCTGGCAGTTCGATGCCGCAAGCGGCGCGCCCTTCGCGGCGATCAAGGAACTGGGCGAGATCTTCGCAGGCGCGGGACTCGACTCTTGGAGCCTTGCCGCCTTTGCCACCGCTCTCCAGGCTGAGCTGGGTGACCGTGCCCCAATCGAGGCCTTCGTCGATAAGGATCCAGAGCCTCTGCTCCTCGCTGCCCGGCGCACCGTGGCCGAGCTGACCCGTTGACACCGCGCGGCCTGCCCGCTCCCCCGAAGGACCTCCCCGAGCTTCCCAGCGTGGAAGCTCGGGTCTGAGCGTCTGTGGAGGGTCCACCCCGCCGACGTCCCTCTCTGGTTCTTCGGCTCAGGGCCCGATGGCAGGTTCAACCTGCCAGACGCGGGCACCTGCTACCTGTCCGAGGAGCCGTTGGGCGCCTTCGTTGAGAAGTTCGGGCGCCTGCTTCGACCCGGCGGGGCGATTCCGGAGTCCCTGGTCGACTCCCAACGGCTGTCGAGCGTCCGTCCCCCTCGAGTCAGCGTTGTCGACCTGACCGATCCGAGCGTTCTCGGCCTGGTCGGTCTGACGGCGGAGATCCACGCGAGCGTCGACTATGAGCTGACCCAAGCCTGGGCACTTGCACTTCGCGACGCGGAACACGCGGGCATCCGCTACCGAGCCCGCCACGACCCCCGCGGGCAGCTGACCTCCGTCGCCCTGTTCGGATCGGGCAGGGCACCGCGAAGCGCAGGGAAGACGGGTCCCGTGCCGATCGAGCTGATCCACGAAGCCTCGGCGACCTTCAAGATCGCTGTCCTGCCGCGCCGCCACTCGCGCCGTCGTTGAGGCGCCAGACCGTCATCAACCCCGGCACGCCCGCTGTGACCCATCGTGCCAACGCCGCAGAGACCGACAGCCTAAGACGGTACAGACAGATGCCCCGTCGGTGCGGCAGGGCTAAAGGGCTCAAACCAAGCCTCGAGGCGCTGGTCTGCGCTGCCCAACTGTCGGTTGACCGGGGAGTGTCCGGCGAGCGCCGCATCAGCCGGCTCCTCCATCTCGAACATGAAGAGGACGTCGGAGTCCCCGAAGAGATTGAAGAGCGCCCGCAGCGCCGCCTTGGCTTGGCGGCCTTCGCGTCGGCCGCACCTATCTCCCCTTCCTCGAGGCGCGTGTCGAGCAATGCCCTGGCCTCATCGAGAAGGGCGACAGCGATGATCTCCTCGGCCAGGCAGCCCGCCGCGTCGCCCGAGGACAGACGAGTCATCAAAGCGACGGAGGCGGCGAACAGATCGACGGCGAGCCGGTCATCGACGGCGGCTTTGAATGCCACAGGAACGAGCTCTTCCGCGTGGTCCACGGCCCGCCCCTGGAGGATGGCGTGGCGAAACTCGTCGACGAGCAAGGTGCCAGCGCGCATCAGCGCCTCACGCCCGTGCAGATCGCCGATCACTTCCGCAAGGAAGAACAGGGTGTCTTCGCTGACCTGGCCCCGTAGGGCGAGATACTGCCCGCCGGCGTGCGTCAGGAGCGCCGGCTCCCCAGGTTCATCGGGTGGGGCCAGGATCAGCCGAGCCGATTCGGCTTCCTCACAGGTGGCGCGAAGAGCGTCCCGAGGAATTCCGAGGACACGAGAGACCTGCTCGACATCGAAGGGTTCGTTCTTCGCCTCGGCCATGCCGACGGCCTCAAGAACCGGCGCTACCTCATCGAAGACCAGGATCGACATGAGAGCGAAGTCCTAGCGTAGCCGGGCAAGGCAGGGGGTCCACCCCACTCCCGCCAGACTCATCGATCGTCTTCGCCAAGACGGCTGCTCGTGCCGCTTCAGACTTCCGGTCAAACAATCCGGAAACCACCCACCGCGGGTCCGACTGAAGAGTCGATCACGTCTCCCCCACGCACAAATCAGGCGTGCCGTACCGAATCTCCAGTGGCTCCCTTGGCCGAAGTTCGGTTACCCACCTGTTGCCCCGGAGCGCCTCGCGTATCGCCGGAAAAGTGAGGTTTTCGGCTCTCCAGAGCCATACCGCTACGGGGATTCGAACCCCGGTTTCCGGACTGAGAATCCGGCGTCCTAGTCCCCTAGACGATAGCGGCGAGGGGGCGGCATTTTAGCGAGCCGGCGGGTCGGGGGCCGGGCAGGCGCTGGGGCCGGGTGGCGGGCCGCAACCGGTAGATTGCCTGCTCCCGCGGCTGTGGCGGAACTGGTAGACGCGCACGGTTCAGGTCCGTGTGGAGGAAACTCCGTGGAGGTTCGACTCCTCTCAGCCGCATCGCGAGGCCGTCAGTGGCGGCGCGGCCGGGCGTCGAGCTTGAACACAACGGGAACGGTCACCGTTTCCGGCCGCTCGCCGGCCGGGGTGTAGGTCACCGCCACCCGGATCCGGAGCCTGTGCTCGCGACCGAGGGTCCGTCGCGCGGCGGCGGTCGGGCGCAGTCGCAGCCTCACGGTCTGCTCCCCGGCGGCCCTGGCGCTCGTCTGCCTGACCTTTGCCGCCTTCGCCGCCACCCGTCCCGGCCCCGGGACCCGCACCGGCAGCACCACGCTGCCGTTGCGGCGGTTGGCGATCGCCTTGCCGATCCCGAACTGGTGCTTTCCTCCGCCCCCGCCACCGCCCGGGTGCGGCGAGGTCCCCGGCACGGTGCTGACGATCGAGACCGCGTCGACCCCGCCGGCCAGGACCTCCTCGTGCGCCGCCGTCGCCACCCGCAGGCGCACGGTCTGACCGGCGAACTGGCTGAGGTTGGCGGTCAGCCGGGTTGGGCCCATCGATTTCGGATCTCCCGGCTGGGTGCGGAAGACGGTGAGCAGGATGTCGGTCGGGTCGATCGATTCGATCGGCGCGCCCGGCCGCATCACGTCGATCCGGAACTGCTGATTGGCCTGGCCGCCCAGCGCTTCGCCGTCGACCGAGAGGGTGTCCGGCGAGGGCACGGCGATCGGCTTGTAGGAATCGTAGTAGGCGAGCAGGCTGAGCCGGTGGTCGAGGCCAGGCTGGAGGGCGATGTTCTGCGAGAGGACCAGGGTGTCCGGGTTGGCCTCGTCGGCGATTGCCGCGTACCGCCCCCGCGGCGGATGATGGATCGGCTCGGTGCCGCGCTTGTTGACGATCGGCTCTTCGCCGCCTTCGTAGGCGAACCAGTTGCCAGCTTCGGTCAGTCGGTGGACCTGCCAGCCCTGCAGGCTGCCGTTCTCGAAGTCCCCGTTGACGACGTTGGCCGCCCGTGCAGCCCCCGGTCCGGCCAGCACCGCACAGGCCAGAATCGCCACCGCTATCCCAAACCGACGCAGATCGCCGCCCCGCATTCCCATGCCCGAACTCTCCCTAAGTAATCGAACCTCCGAAGGGAGAAGGCTAGCGCGCCGTCAAGCCGGCTGCTTGGCTTTGTCGCGCGAGCGCGCCGCGTTGGTCGCGATCTCCTCGGCGAAGACCGGCCAGAGTTGGCGGGGCAGGTCGTGCCCCATCCCGTCGATCATCTTCAGCCGCGCGCCCGGGATCGCCCGCGCGGTCGCCCGCCCACCCGCCGGCCGCACCAGCGGGTCGCGGTTGCCGTGGATCACCGCGGTCGGAGTCCGCACGCCGCGCAGCGCTTGGGTGCGGTCGCCGGAGGCGGTGATCGCGTGTAGCTGGCGCAGCACGCCGGCGCCGCTGTGGCCACGGTCGTAGGAGCGGCCGGAAATCCGCCGCACCCGCTCCTCCTCGAACGGGTAGCCGGGCGAGCCGATCACACCGAAGGTCTTCACCGCCCGCTCGACCGCCGCCTCGCGCCCGCGCGGCGGCCGCGCCAGCAGCACCGCCATCGCCTTGCGGCTCGGCATCCCGGTCCAGCGGCTGCCGGTGTTGGACATGATCGAGACCATCGAGCGCACCCGCTCGGAGTGCTCGATCGCCACCGTCTGCACGATCATCCCGCCCATCGAGGCACCGACCAGGTGGGCGGAGTCGATGCCGAGGTGGTCCATCAGGCCGACCGTGTCGGCGGCCATGTCGCGCAGTAGGTAGGGCGCGCTGCGGCGGCTACCGAGCATCATCTCGACCCGACTGGGGACCCCGGCGGCCTCGATCTTGGTCGAGCGGCCGATGTCGCGGTTGTCGAAGCGAACGACCCGGAAGCCGCGCTGCGCCAGCAGCTCGCAGAACCCCTCGTCCCAGGCGATCATCTGCGTCGCCAGCCCCATCACCAGCAGCAGCGGCTCCCCGTCGGGGTCGCCGATCTCCTGGTAGCAGAGCTCGATCCCGTTGGCGGGCGCCATCCGCTCGTCGCTGAAAGCAGGCATCCGAGGATCTTAGCCACCGACTTGGCTGCGCAGCCAGGCGGTAAAAGGGGTGGATGCGAACGGCGATCGTCTCCGACCTGCACCTCGGCACCGCCGGCGGAACCGACGTGCTCGGCGACCCGCGGGTGCGGCCGATCCTGCTCGAGGAGATCGCCGGCGCCGACCGCGTCGTCCTGCTCGGCGACGTCGTCGAGCTGCGCGGGGTGCCGCTCGGCGCGGCGCTGCGGCGGGCCCGTCCCTTTTTCGCCGAGCTGGGCGAGGCGCTCGGCGAGCGCGAGGTGACGATCGTCCCCGGCAACCACGACCACCGCCTCGCCGAGCCGCTGCTCGACGGCCTCTCACTCGACGGCCCCGCGGCGCTGGGCCTCGAACATCACGCCGACCCCGCCCCCGGCCCGACCGCGCTGATCGACGAGTGGCTCGGCCCGGCCCGGCTGCGCATCGCCTACCCCGGCCTCTGGCTGCGCGACGACGCCTACGCCACCCACGGCCATTACATGGACGCGCACCTCGCCCTCCCCCGGGCCGAGTGCGTCGCCGCCGCGGCGCGGATCCGCGGCTCCCGCCCGATCCCCGACCCGGCGACGCCGGCCGACTACGAGCGCATCCTGCGTCCGCTCTACGGCTACGCCTACGCGCTCGCCCAAACCCGCTCGACCCGGCTCGCGGGCAGCCTCGGCGGGCCTTCCGAAGCCGCCTGGGCGCTGCTCTCCGGCCGCGACGGCGGCTTCAGCGGCAGGCGCAAGCTGCGCGGCACCCTCGCCCGCGCCGCCTTCCCGGCCGGGATCTGGGCGCTGAACCGGCTGCTGCGCTCCGAGTTCGAAGCCGACGTCTCGCCGGCGGCGATCTTCCGCGGCAGCCTCGACGCCGCCGCCGAGATGGCGGCGCGGCTCGGCGTCGACGGCGCCCACGTGATCACCGGCCACACCCACCGCGGCGGGCCGAGCGAGGCCGAAGTCGAGTGGCCGCTGCCGGGGGGCGGTCGCCTGCACAACACCGGCAGCTGGGTCTTCGCCTCGATCTTCCACCACCCCGGCACGCCGCCGGGGCCCTACTGGCCGGGAACCGTCACCTGGGTCGAGCAGAGCGGTCCGCCGCGGCGCGTCCAACTGCTACTGGAGCGCTCGCACGGCGAGATGATCGAGCTGGTCGCCGGCGCGGCCAAGCGCTAGCGATCCGGCCGGACCGGGGCGGGCGGCCTCAGCCGCTGGGCGGCGGCCTCAGCCGAGCCAGTCGGCGACGATCGCGCCGATCTGCGGCCCCGCGTCCTCCTGTAGGAAGTGGCCGGCGTCGGCGATCGGGCGCGGCGGCGGAAAGTTGAGCTGGCTCGAGACCCGCTCGCCGACCGAGAAGGGCAGCACCTGGTCGGAGTCGGCCCAGAGCACCAGCGCCGGCCGCTCGTCCTCGCGCAGGGCGTCGGCGACGCGTTTGCCCTCGGCGGCGCCGGGCGCGTCGGGCTCGGTCGGCAGGATCAGCGGGAAGGCGCGGGCCCCCGCCTTCGAGGCCCCGTCTATATAAGGAGCCTCGTAGGCGGCGATCACCTCGTCGCCGGGGTCGTGCTTGCAGCCACCGCGGACCAGCATCCCGATCGGCACCTCGTCGCTTTTGCGGACGAACTCACGGAAGGCGAGCCAGGCGTCGCTCATCCGCTGGTGCCCGGTGAACGGGCCGGTCTCCATGATCACCAGCCGCGAGAAGCGGTCGGGGTGCTCAACCGCCAGCCGCAGCCCGATCGGCCCACCCCAGTCGTGGACGACGGCGGTCGCGTCGCGCAGGTCGAGCTCCTCGATCAGCCCCGCCATCAGCTCGACATGGCGGTCGTAGGTGTACCAGCCGAGGTCGGTGGGCTTGTCGGAGCGGCCGAAGCCGGCGTAGTCGGGGGCGATGCAGCGGTAGCCGGCGTCGCGCACCGGCGGGATCACCCTGCGCCAGAGGTACGACCAGGTCGGCTCGCCGTGGAAGAAGACGACCGGCTTGCCCTCCCCCTCGTCGAGGTGGGCGAGGCGCAGGCCGTCGACCTCGCGATAGGTCGACTCGAACGGGTAGTCCGGCAGCCCTTCGAGCCGCTCCTCCGGCGTCCTTACGGTCTCCACCTCCATGCGCTGAATCTAATCAGCCGAATCCAGATCGGCATTCCCTAGTTTGTTCATCAACTTTGTGCTACGGTGCCGGCCTTCCATTCAGTAGTAAGTCAGTCGAAAAACATAGGAAGGACACCTAGATGCGGAACGCTCGCAATATCCGGCGGCGCAGCGTGAAGGCAGCCCTCGCGGCGGCCATGCTCACGCTGCTGGTCGGTCTCGTCGCCGCCGGTTGCGGCGGTAGCAGCGACGACAGCGCCTCCGGCTCCTCCGGGAGCGGCGGCAAGCTCGACGTGGTCGGCTACTCCACCCCCGAATCCGTCTACACCGAATCGATCGAGCCGGCCTTCGAGAAGACTGCCGCCGGCAAGGGCGTCAGCTTCAGCAACTCGTTCGGCGCCTCCGGCGACCAGAGCCGCGCCGTGGTCGCGGGGCAGCCTGCCTCGGTCGTCCACTTCGCCCAGGCCGGCGACATGGAACGGCTGGTCGAAGAAGGCGGGCTCGTCGCCAAGGACTGGGACAAGCAGCCCTACGGCGGCATCGCCCAGAACTCGGTGGTGGTGATCACGGTCCGCAAAGGCAACCCAGACGGGATCGAGTCGCTCGACGACGTACTCAGCAAGGACGTCGAAGTCGTCACCCCCAACCCGTTCAGCTCCGGCGCCGCGCGCTGGAACATCATGGCCGTCTACGGGTCGCAGCTCAACGAGGGCAAGTCGCCCGAGGAAGCGCTCGCGGCGGTCAAGACGCTGCTCGAAAAGACGGTCGCCCAGCCCGGCAGCGCCCGCGACGCGCTCGCCGCCTTCACCCAGGGCGAGGGCGACGTCCTGCTCGGCTATGAGAACGAGGCGATCAAGGCGGTCAACGAAGGCGAAGACGTCGAATACGTCGTTCCGCCCTCGACGATCCAGATCGAAACCCCGATCGCGGTAACCAAAGACGCACCGGAGCCCGCGGCCGAAGATTTCCTCAAGTTCATCTGGTCCGACGCCGGCCAGGAAATCTGGGCTGAGAACGGCTACCGGCCAGTCAACCCGAAACTGGTCGACCCCAAGCAGTTCCCGACCCCAAAGGAACTGTTCAAGATCAGCCAGTTCGGCGGCTGGGGCAAGGTCAACGACGATTTCTTCGACGAAGAAACCGGTTCGGTGGCCAAGATCGAGGGCGAACTCGGGGTCTCGACCTCCGGCTGATCGATGGAGGCCCACGCAGCCAGCAGACCAGCGTCACCCCGGGCCGGCTTGCGCCTGCCCGGGGTCGGCGCCGGCCTCGGCCGGGGGACGGTCGCGCTCTATCTGAGTGTGATCGTCCTGCTGCCGCTGGCGGCCGTGGTGAGCAAGGCCTTCGAGGGCGGCTGGAGCACCTTCTGGCAGCAGGTCACCTCGCCGCTCGCGGTCTCCGCCCTGGAACTGACCGTGATCTGCTCGCTGCTCGTGGTCGTGATCAACGCGATCTTCGGCACGATCATCGCCTGGATCCTGGTCCGCGACGATTTCCCCGGCAAGGGTGCCGTCAACGCGGTGATCGACCTTCCGTTCGCGCTGCCGACGATCGTCGCCAGCCTCACCCTGATCACCCTCTACGGCAACAAGAGCCCGGTCGGGATCGACATCGCCGCGACCAGGGCCGCGGTGGTCGTAGCGCTGCTCTTCGTCACCTTGCCGTTCGTGGTCCGCGCGGTGCAACCGCTGCTGCTGGAGATGGACCGTGAGATGGAGGCGGCGGCGGCCTCGCTTGGCGCCAGCGGCTTCACGATCTTCCGCCGCATCATCTTCCCCAACCTCGTCCCCGGCCTCGCCGCCGGCGTCGCCCTCGCCTTCGCCCGCGCCCTGGGCGAGTTCGGCTCGGTCCTGCTCTTCGCCGGCGGCCTGCCGCAGACGATGGTCGCCTCGATCTTCATCCGCCAGCAGATCGAGTCGGGAAACGAAGTCGGGGCATCCGCCGTCTCGGTCGTCCTTCTGCTCGCCGCCCTGCTCCTGCTCGGAATCGTCTCCCTGATCCAACGCTGGAGCAGCAAACACGAACGAAGCGGCGGCGGTGGCCTGACCGTGATGCCAATGAGCGGCGAGGACTTCACCGCCGGGAAGGAATCCGACGATGAGTAGCTCGACGGCAAGTCGCTGGGGCCTGCGGACGCTCGGTCTCGGATACCTGGCACTGCTCCTGCTGGCGCCGCTGGTGATGATCTTCTTCAAGACCTTCGAGGACGGGCTCGGGCCACCGCTCGATGCGATCACCTCGCCCGACGGCCTGCACGCGCTGAAACTGACCCTGATCACGGTCGCCATCGCGGTGCCGCTCAACACCGTCTTCGGGATCGGCTGCGCGCTGCTGCTGGTCCGTCACCGCTGGAAGGGGAACGCGGCCATCGACGCGATCATCAACCTCCCCTTCGCGATCTCCCCGATCGTGATCGGCCTCTCGCTCTTCCTCCTCTATGGCACCCACGGATGGCTGGGGCCGACGCTCGCCGAAGCGGGGATCGAAGTCCTTTTCTCGGTCCCGGGAATAGTCCTCGCCAGCATTTTCGTCTCGCTGCCATTCGTGGTCCGCGAGACGGTGCCGGTGCTGCAGGAGATCGGCACCGACCAGGAGCAGGCCGCCTCGACCCTCGGCGCCAACGCCTGGCAGACCTTCTGGCGAATCACCCTGCCGGCGATCCGCTGGGGCGTCGCCTACGGAATCGTGCTGACTACGGCGCGGGTGCTGGGCGAGTTCGGCGCCGTGACGATCGTCTCCGGCTCGATCTCCGGCCAAACCCAGACCCTGCCGCTCTTCGTCGAGAAGCAGTTCGCGAACTTCAACAACCCCGGCGCCTACGGGGCTTCGATCGTTCTGGCCCTCTTGGCGCTCTCCACCCTGCTCGTCATGAACCTACTCAAACGAAAGGAGGCCTGATGGGAATCACAGTCGAGGGAGCGAACAAGCGCTTCGGTGACTTTCAGGCTCTCAGCGATGTTTCGATATCCGTCCCCGATGGCTCGCTGACGGCCCTGCTGGGGCCGAGTGGAAGCGGCAAGTCGACGCTGCTGCGGGCGATCGCCGGGCTCGAGGACCTCGATTCCGGACGAGTGATGATCAACGACGAGGACGCGACCGCCAAGCCAGCGCAGAAGCGCGGCGTCGGCTTCGTCTTCCAGCACTACGCCGCCTTCAAGCACATGACCGTGTTCGAGAACGTCGGCTTCGGGTTGAAGATCCGCAAGTGGAAGAAGCCGGAGATATCCGACCGGGTGCACGAGCTGCTGCGCCTGGTCCAGCTCGACGGCCTCGCCGGCCGTTTTCCCTCCCAGCTCTCCGGCGGCCAGCGCCAGCGCATGGCCCTGGCCCGAGCGCTGGCGGTGCAGCCGCAGGTGCTGCTGCTCGACGAGCCATTCGGCGCGCTTGACGCCAGGGTCCGCAAGGACCTGCGCGCCTGGCTGCGCAACCTGCACGAGGAGATGCACGTGACGACGATCTTCGTCACCCACGACCAGGAGGAGGCGATGGACGTCGCCGAGCAGCTGGTGCTGATGAACGAGGGCCGGGTCGAGCAGTCGGGCAGTGCCGACGACCTCTACGAGAATCCCGCGAACGAGTTCGTGATGAGCTTCGTCGGCGAGGTCAACCGACTCGGCGACGCCTTCGTCCGCCCGCACGACATGGACGTCGTCCTCGACCCCGACGAGCGCACCGAGGAGGGCCTGGTGCAGCGCATCGTCGCCCTCGGCTTCGAGATCCGGGTCGAGTTCGTGCTCGCCGATGGAACCGAGGTCTGGGCCCAGCTGACCCGTGCCGAGCTGCAGCGGCTGGAGCTGCGGGAGGGCCAGATCGCCTACCTGCGCCCGGTCCAGGCCAAGAGCTTCAACGGTTCGACGCCGTCCGCCTCTCTGGGGGCCTCGACTCCCCCTGGGTCACTGGACGGCGGCGACGCAGAGGTATCTGCAGCCGTCTGAAGGGGCGACGGGGTGGGGCGCGCTTTTGCCGGGTAGCGCCCCGCCCCACTTCGCCGCCTGCTATTCTTGAGTTAGATACTCAAGAAAGTGCAGAAAGGAGACGGGATGAGCAAGCGGGTGAACAACACGACCTTCATCTCAAGGGGCAGGCTCACCGGCCTCGTCCGCAACGAGGTTCCCGCCGGCGCCGGCCAGAACCGCACCAGCCGCGCCGCCAACCGCGACTCGGTCCAGTCGGCGGCAGACGAGGCGCTCTTCTACCGCGCCCGCCTGATCCTCGGCGACGCCCTCCCCCGCCCCCAGCGCTGAAGCGATCGAGGGATGCCCTGAACGTACTTCTTCCCGGATAGCGGGAAGAAGTACGTTCAGGGCGAGCCGGGGGTCGGAGCACGCGCGCAGATGCGCGACAGGCGGGCGAGTCAGGCGAGGCGGCGCTCGAAGGTCAGGTCGAGCCGGTCGGGGTGCTCCTCGCCGGGGACGGTCTTGTCGAGCCGCATCGTCGCCTGCCTCCTGTCGAGGCGCAGCGTCGCGACCTGGTTGTCGAAATAGGGTCCCTCGAGGGTGCGCCAGCCGATCCCCGGGCTCGGCGCCCCGGCCGCCCGGGCGAGCGCCCGCGCCACGGCCCGGAGCGGCCGCCCGAAGCCGGCCCGCACAACGCGCCGCTCACCCCTGCCCAACGGGTTGCGGTAAGGCGAGCAGACCGCCTGGTAGACAGGGCAGCGGGCGCCGACCTCGGGGCGGAAGCCGACTTGGGTGAGGTAGGCGTGGTGGACGTCGCCGGAGAGCAGCACGATCGAGGCCGGCGGCTTGCCGCGCCGGCCGGAGGCAACCTCCTCGAGCAGCCGGCGGACCCGGGCGAAGGAGAACTGGAAGGCCGCCCAGTGGTCGAAGTCGACCCCGCGCCGCATCCGCTCGGCGGCCCAGGCGGCCAGTCCACCCCAGGCGCCGTCGGCGACCCGCTCGTTCCAGGCCTCGAGGTGGTGGAAGCCGGGTGAGAGTAGGTACGGAACCGTGGTCGCCAGCAACAGGTGGTCGAAGTCGCCGCTGGCGTGGTCGACGATCCAGTCCCACTCCTCGTCGTCGAACATCGAGCGGCGGTCCTCCTCCAGCACCCGCCCCGCCCGCGAGTCCATGAAGATCGCCCGCACGCCGCCGGCGCCGAGGTCGCGACAGAAGCTCCAGCGGGTGCCGGACTCGGTCGAGTCGATCGCCGCCGCCCAGGAGTGCAGCTCCTCGGTCGCATCGCGGTTGCCGCGGACCCGGCCGTAGAGCTCGTCCTCGTCCAGCTCGCGCGGCGAGAGGTTGCCGATGAACTGGTAGATCCAGTAGCTGATGATCCCGCCGACCGCGCGCTCGTGCCACCACTCTTCCGCGCGCTTCTCCCGCACCCAGGAACGCGAGATGTTCCAGTCGTCGTTCATGTCGTGGTCGTCCCAGGCCATCGAGGTCGAGACGGTCGAGAACAGCCAGCGGATCGGCTGCGCCTCCCAGGACTCGCGGTAAAGCCAGGTGTACTCCTCGAAGTTCGCGACCTCCTCGCCCGGCGGCCGATCGGTGCCCCGAGCGGCGCGGATCCGCTCGCGCGCCCGCGGCGAGCCCTCGTCGACGTAGACCTGGTCGCCGAGCAGGAACAGCAGCTCCGGCCACTCGTCGCGCTCCGAACGCACCATCTGGCGGGCGAGCACGGCGAGCGCGTCGGGCTCGTGGCCTTCCTCGTCTTCGTCCCTGCTCAGGTTGTAGGGCGGTTCGTGCGGCAGCGCCACCCGACAGGAGCCGAAGCAGACGTCGAGCGGTGCCTCGCGCCCGAGGGTGCGAATCGCGCTCGGCGGCTGCTCGGAGCCCGGCAGCGGCCAGCGCTTCTCGCCGTCGAGCGCGACCTCGTACTCGTAGAAGCCGGCCGGCTCCAGTTCCTCGATCCGGACCAGCGCGTAGTGGTGCCCGGCGACCCCGAAGGTCAGCTCGCGGCGGCCCAGCACCTCGACCTCGCAGGGCGCGTCGGTCTCGACCCAGACCGTCGCCTCCGTCTCGGAGAGGTAGCGCAGGAGCGGGCCGAGGACGAGTCTGCCACCTCGCCCCCGTACCCGCGTCAGCGCGTTTCACAACGGGCCCTATTTGCCGCCCTTGGAGCCGCCCTCGGTTTCGGCAACCGGAGCTTCTTCGGGCTGGGGGTAGGCCTGCACGGCCAGGTTCCAGCCTTTGAGGATGAACTGCACTTTCGAGGCACCGCCGTACTGGATCGCGACGGTGTGGCCACCCTTGCCGAGCACGGTCGTCGTCGTCACCGACTGATTGATCGCGACGGGGGTCGGCGAGGCCGCGGTCGCCGGGGCGATGTTGATCTTGCCCTGGGATTGGCCGTCGACGAGGATGATGATCGGGCAAGCCTGATCGGCAGCCGGTTTTTCCGCCGTGCAGATCACGTTGCCGGAAAAGGTGATCACCGCCGTGCTGGCTTTGGCCGGGGTCGCGAACGAGGTGAACGCGGTCGGGATGTAGCCGGCGGTGGTCGCGAAGACCGGCCCGTACTGGGCGCTGCCCGCCGCCACCCCGGCGACCGGCGACTTCGGCGCCGTCGCCTTGGTCACGTACAGGTTCGAGGCCACCTTCTTCTTCAGATAAAGCGTCGATGCCTTCTTGTTCGAGACGTAGACCTTTGCCGCCCGCTTGCTCGTCAGGAACGACTGCGCCTGCCTGGCCAACGACGGGGTCACCGCCACCGCGGCCGCGACGACGGCAGCCAGCGCGACCACGGTCGTTGCGCGGGGAAACGAAATCCTTCTCTTCAGCAATTGAACCCTCCATGTCCGCGGCCTACCGGGGCCCGTCTGACTGTCGCTGCCGGGCGGCCTTTCTTTACTAAGTAAGTCAATAAACTACAGAAACTGCTAGCTTAAGGCCATCAAGTTGGTCAACAAACTCGAATTAAGCCCCAGCAGGAAGGAATTCACCTGATGAGAATCAAGACCCTCGCCTTTGCGGCGCTCGCCCTACTAGGGCTCGCCGTGCCGGCGTCGGCCGGCGCCCAGACCCTGATCGGGTCCGGTTCCGTTGCCGCACAGCCCGTGCTGCAGGCCCTCTTCGCCACCTACTCGAAGCAGGTCGACAAGAAGGTCCACTTCGTCTACACCGCCAACGGCGGCAACGCCGGCGTCAAGGACGTTCAGAACGGGACCAGCCAGTTCGCCGGCCAGGCCCGTACCCCCCTCCCCAGCGACGCCGGCACGACCTACATCAAGTTCTACCTCGACGGCCTCTGCATCGACGTCAACCCGAAGAACAAGCTCAGCAACATCTCGATCCAGCAGACCCACGACATCTACCGCGGCCTGCTGACCAACTGGAGCCAGATCCCTGGCTCCGGGCTCGACACGACGATCGACCCGGTCGGCCGCGACACCAACGGGGGGACCTACAACTTCTTCCTCCAGGCGGTCCTCAACAACGAAGCGCCGGCGTCCAACGTCAACGCGCTGACCGCCGACGGCCTCGTCGTCAACACCGTCAAGCAGGACCCGAGCGCGATCGGCTACGACGGTCTCGCCTGGCAGGGCAAGGGACAGAAGGCGCTGAGGGTCAACGGCGTCCCCTGCGTGCCCAGCAAGATCAGCGTCGAGCCGCTCAAGTACCCGCTCTCGCGCTACATCTTCCTGGTCCTGCCGGGAGACGGCAGCACCAGCCCGAAATCGCTGCTCAAGTTCATCGACTGGGCGCGGCGCAGCCCGCTGGCCGGCGAAGTGATCGCCAAGGCCGGCGGCGTCCCCGCCTTCAACAAGAAGAAGTAGTTGGACGAGGAGCTTCTCCCCCGAGTACGGCCCGAAGTGGTCGGACCAGCGCGTCGAGCGGATGCTCGGCGCGCTGGTCTGCGCCGTGGTCGGGCTGCTGCTGGCGATGATCGTCACCGTGCTCGTCCGCGGCTGGCCGTCGTTCGCCCATAACGGCCTCGCCTGGTTCGGCGCCGGCGGCAACGTCGACGACCAGCTCAACGCGATCTTCCTCTCGGGCCAGGCCGGAGCCGAATACATCTACACCTTCCACGCCTGGCCGCTGATCTGGAGCACGATGCTGATCACCGGCGGCGCCGTCCTCATCGCCCTCTTCTCGGCCCTCTTTGTCGCCGTCTTCATCGTCGAGTTCGCACCGGAGTGGATGAGCAACGTTCTGCAGCCGGTGGTCCGCTTCCTGGCCAGCGTGCCGTCGGTGATCTACGGCCTGCTCGGAGTCCTGGTGCTGGTCCCCTTCATCGGCAACCACCTGGTGAGCGAGCCGCAGAAGGCCTCGGTCGCCGGCGTGATCTCGCTCACCGGCTACAGCCTGATCGCCGCGGTCACGGTGCTGACGGTGATGATCGCGCCGCTGATGGTCTCGATCTTCTCCGACGGCCTGCGCTCGGTGAAACCGGGCTGGCTTGAGGGCTCGCTGGCGCTCGGCGTCAACCGTTGGCGCACGACCTGGAAGATCGGCGTCCGCTCCGCCCGTCCGGCGATCGTCGCCGGCACCGTCCTCGCGGTGGCGCGGGCGATCGGCGAGGCGGTGATGCTGGCGATGATCTCCGGCTCGGTCGGCTTCGCCCCCAACCCCGCCGACGGGCTGATCTTCATCTACGAGCCCTCGCGCCCGCTGGCGCCAACGATCGTCAAGAACATCGATCAGCTCAGCTCGCCGCCGGCCAACGCGACCCTATTCGCGATCGCCACCGTGCTGCTGTTCTCGGCGGCGACCTGCTCGCTCGCCGGCTACCTGGCGCGGCGCTCGATGCGCAAATACGGAGCCGCCTGATGGAGGCCGCGACCCAGCGCCAGCCGACACCGCAGCCGGCCGCGCCCGCCCCCAAGGGCGCGGTCGAGGGCAGCGCCACCTGGCGCCTCAGCGACCGCATCGGCCTGGCGGTCTGCTGGGGGCTGGGGCTGCTGTTCTGCGCGATCGCGGTCGCGATCGTCGTCTACCTCCTCATCCAGGGAATCAAGTTCCTCAAGCCCTCGATGCTGGTCACCCCCGCGTCGGCCGGTTTCAGCCAGACCGAAACGGGAGGCTTCTCCGACGCTCTGCTCGGAACCCTGATCGTCGCCGTGATGGGGATCGCGCTGGCGCTCCCCGCCGGGGTCGCGATCGCGGTCTGGCTGGTCGAGTACGGGCGACCGACGGCGCTGGCCCGGATCACCGAGTCGACGATCGAGGCGATCGCCGGCATCCCCTCGATCGTCCTCGCCCTGTTCGGCACGGTGATCTTCTCCAGCACCGCGCTCGGCTTCCTCAGCCGCAGCTCCGAAGGCGTCGTCTTCGGCCGCTCCTTCTTCGCCGCCGCGGCGATGCTCTCGCTGGTCGCGCTGCCGCTGATCGTCGCCAGCACCCGCGAGGGCCTGAACTCGATTCCCCGCCACGTCCGCGAGGCCTCCTACGCGGTCGGCAAGACCAAGGCGGCGACGACGCGGCGGATCCTGCTGCCGGCCAGCCGGCCCCAGGTCGCGACCGGGGCGATGCTCGGCCTCGGCCGGATCATCGGCGACACCGCGATCATCGTCGTCCTCCTCGGCGCCACCCAGAACTTCGCCCCGGTCGAAGACGCCGGCTTCCCGTTCAATTACCTGCGAGGGGCGGGCACGACGCTCACCAACTTCGTCTACGAGGCCTCTCCCACCGGGAACCTCAATCAGCCCCAGAAAGCCTATGCGGCGGCTTTCGTCCTGCTGCTGATGGTCCTGGCCCTGAACGCGGCCGTCGACGTCGTCCACCGCCGCGCCCGAAAGGTTGGAACGTGGAGTTCCTGACTTCAGACGTGCCTGAGCTTAACCACGACATTTCGCGGGTTAACTCAGACACCCCCTCGCCACCGCCCCCGATTCGACGGCTGTCGCTGGACGACCAGCCGGCGGCGCGAGAGGTCGCGCCCGCACCGCAGGAGAACGGCGGCGCGGCCGCCGCGGCCGGCGGCTTCACCGGCGCCCGGCGCTCGATCGGCGCTCCCCAGTTCTCGATCCGGCGGATGGAGATCGACGACGTCTCCGTCTCCTACGCGAACCGCGACGCGGTCAAAGGCGTCTCGCTGCCGGTTCGCCAGGGCGAGGTGCTGTCGCTGATCGGACCCTCCGGCTGCGGCAAGACGACGCTGCTGCGCTCGCTCAACCGACTCACCGAGCTGACCAGCACGGCGACTTTGCGAGGCCGGATCCTGCTCGACGACGTCGACATCCGGCTGATCGAGCCGACCCTGCTGCGGCGGCGGGTGACGATGGTCTTCCAGCAGCCGAACCCGTTCCCGATGAGCGTCTTCGACAACATTGCCTACGTGCTGCGCGAGCAGGGCTCGCGACGCCAGCGCAAGAAGGCGCTGGAGCCGGCGGTGCACAGTGCCCTCTCCCGCGCCGGCCTCTTCGAGGAGGTCAAGGACAACCTCGACCACCCGGCGCTGAAGCTCTCCGGCGGCCAGCAGCAGCGGCTCTGCATCGCCCGGGCGCTGGCCGCCGAGCCCGAGGTACTGCTGCTCGACGAGCCCTGCTCGGCGCTCGACCCGCAATCGACCCAGGTGATCGAGGACCTGATCGTGAAGCTGCGCGACGACGTCGCGGTGGTGATCGTCACCCACAACCTGCAGCAGGCTTACCGGATCGCCGACCACGTCGCCTTCATGTACCTGGGCGACCTGGTCGAGTACAACAGCGCCACCGCCCTCTTCGGCTCGCCGCGCGAGCAACGGACCCGGGAGTACGTGAGCGGTGCGTTCGGCTAGCCGCCATCTGATCCGCCTCGCGGCCCTGGCCGCCGCGGCGGCGCTGCTCGGCGGCGCCTTCGCGGGCTGCTCGACGACCCAGGAAAAGGCCGCGCACCAGCAGGCGCAGGCAAAGCGCATCCTCGAGGCCCGCGCCAAGCGCCAGCGCCACAGGAACCACGCGCACCACCAGGTTGATGGGCCGCAAATACGCCTATATGGAGGGAAATCGGCCCATCAACCTCAGAAGGGGGGTACCGATGGGTGAGGTGGACCGGAGGGGACGGGGGTACGAGGCGTGTGAGGAGTGCGGGGCGCCGCTGGACCCCCAGCAGCGCTACTGCGTCAACTGCGCGGCGCGGCGCGGCAACGGCGCCAACCCCGCCTCGCGCTACTTCGCGGCGATGAGCAAGAGGGCGCGACGGCCACTGGTCAAGGCGCCGGCCAAGACCAGCTCCGGCAGCCGCGGCGCCGCGGTCGGCTTCTTCGCGCTGCTGCCGATCGCGGTCGCGATCGGCGTCGTCGTCGGCCGCAGCGGCGCCGGCGGCGAAGACAACGAGGCGCTGCTGCGCGCCCTGCGCAACTCCGAAGCGGCGACCGCCAGCGCCCCCGGCGACCACGACGACGGCGAGCACCGGGGCGAAGGACAAGAAACAGGCCAAAGCCGGCAAGGGGGCGGACAAGGGCGGCGGCAAGGTCCTCGCCCAGACCAAGAACGGGACGGTGCACCAAGTGACCGGATTCAAAGCGACCGAGCAGAAGACCGAAGAAGACACCCAGATCGTCGAAGAAAACCCCGAACAGACCGGCGAGAACTACATCAAGGCGCAGCAGAACCTGCCCGACGTGGTCGTCGTCGGCGGCGACCCGGGCTCGGCCGCCTCGCCGGGCAGCGGGGTGGAACCGTGAGCCGGCTGAAGCCAAAGGCGGCGGAGCAGCCCGCCGGCAAGCCCGACGAGAAGCCGGAGCTGATCGCCCAGCGCGACCGGCTGCTGGAGAAGTTCACGGTGATGCAGGCCGACCTCGGCGGCGCCTTCTATGAGATGGCGATCCGCGACCACGTGCGGCTCGACGTGCTGACCCGCAAGGCGGCGGAGCTGCAGCGGGTCGACGCCGAGCTGCTGGCGGTCGAGCGGGTGCTCGAGCTGGAGCGCGCCGATGCCGCCGGCCTCTGCCCCGGCTGCGGCGCCCCGTTCGGACACGCGGTCCGCTTCTGCGCCCAGTGCGGCAACCCGCTGGTGCCGACGGAGGCGACGGCGTGAAGCCCTTCCGCGAGACGATCGGGCGCGCGGCCGCGGCCGCGGCCTCGTTGAGCGGCAAGCGCTTCGGCCTCCTGGTCGCCTCCTCGGTCGTCGCCACCTCGGCGATCGTCGCCGCGGCGATGACCAGCAGCAGCGGCAACGGGCCGCTCGCCGCCCTGCTCGGCCGCAGCCTCGCCGCCGACCGCACGCCGGCCGCGAGCGCGCCGGCGCCGCCCCACAAGCCGGCCGCGAGCTCGGCCGGCGAAGCCGCCCGCCGGCACCGTCGCCGGCCTCCTCGCCCGCCTCCGACCCCCCTCTCCGCGGCGCCCGCGCCTGCGCCGGAAGCGAGCCCGACCAGCGACCCCGAAGCAGCCCCGACGGCGCCGCAAGCACCGCTCCCGAAGCCGGCCGGGTCAAACACGTCTTCCTCGTCTCGCTCGCCAGCCCCGGCTACGATGCCGCCTTCGGCTCGGCCTCGCAGATGCCCTACCTCGCGGGCACGCTGCGGCCGCAGGGCGACCTGCTCAGCAACTACTCGCTGCTCGACGCGACGGCGCTGCCGAACGCGATCGCAACCGTCAGTGGCCAGCCGCCGAACGCAAAAACCAAGGCCGACTGCCGACCTACGAGAATTCACCGCACCGCCCGGTCGCGAGGGCTCGTCTATCCGGCCGAAACCCTCGACCCTCGCCGACCAGCTCGGGCTCGCCCGCTTCACCTGGCGCGCCTACATGGAGGGGATGGCCGACCCGATGACCGGCCAGCCCGGCAACTGCGTGCTACCCCGAACCGGGCGCACCGGAGGAAGCGCCGACCGGCGGCTACTCGGTCGCGCCTCAACCCCTTCGCCTACTTCCATTCGCTGCTCGACCTCGGCGACTGCGCCAGCAACGACGTGCCGCTCGATGGGCTCGAAAAAGACCTGAGGAAGGTCGGCTCGACGCCGAACTATCTCCTACATCTCGCCCAGCCTCTGCAACGCCGGGGTAGCCGGCCAGTGCCCAGAAGAGAGCCCGGACGGCGCCGCCGCGGCCGACGCCTTCCTCGCCGAACTGGTGCCGAAGATCCTCTCCTCCCCCGCCTTCAAGAGCGACGGCCTGCTGATCGTCAGCTTCGGCCAACTCAATCCCCGCCGACCCGGCCGCGCCGGCGCCCGCAAATCCGCTGAAGACCGGCGCTCTGCTGGTCTCCCCCTTCGTCACGCCCGGCTCGAGCGACGGCGTCGCCTACGACCCCTACTCGCTGCTGCGCTCGACCGAGGACCTCTTCGGCCTGACCCCGCTCGGCAAGGCCGAGGGGGCGAAGGTGAAGTCCTTCGCCCCGGCGCTGCTCGGCGAGGGAGGCGGCGACTAGGACGGCGAAGACCCGTTTCTGGCACGCTGGTCCGATGAACGGGCAGGAAGCAGGTGGGGAGCCGATCACGGCGCAGGGGATCGAGGAGCTGAAAGCCGAGCTGGCCGAGCTGGAAGGGCCGGCACGGCAGAAGATGGCGGCGCGGATCAAGGCCGCGCGCGAGGAGGGCGACCTCAAGGAGAACGCCGAGTACCACGTCGCCAAAGAGGACCAGGCGCACATGGAGACGCGGATCAAGCGCCTGCAGGAGCGGCTCCACAACGCGGTCGTGGTCGAGGTCGACGGCGACGGCGACATCTTCGCCTTCGGCCGCAGCGCCGAGGTGCTCGACGAGGCCAAAGGCGAGACCAACGCCTGGACCCTGGTCGGCTCGACCGAGGCCGACCTGAGCCGAGGGGCGGCTCTCGGCCGAGTCCCCGATCGGCCGGGCGCTGATGGACGCGCCGGTCGGCGCCACGGTCAAGGTCGAGACGCCCCGCGGCGTCAAGGCGTTCAAGGTCGCTGAAGCTCGTCTCCTGAGCGCCGCGCTCCGGCAAGATTTCGCTTTGCGGCGTCCGCGGTAGGACCCTTATGTTCGGGAACGTTTCTGTCCTGTCCACTGCACGAAAGGGTTACTCGCATGAACGAGGAAGTCGACGCTCAGCGGTTGGTGGGTGTTCGCCGGCGTCCTGCTGCTCGTCGCCGGCATCCTCAACATCATCTGGGGTATCGCCGCGATCGGCGACTCGAAGTTCTTCACCGCCAACGCCACCTACATCATCAGCGGCCTCCACACCTGGGGCTGGATCACCCTGATCATCGGCGTGCTCGAGCTGATCGCCGCCTTCTCGCTGTTCGCCGGAGGCGAGTTCGGCCGCTGGTTCGGGATCTTCATCGGCGGCCTCAACGCGATCGGGGCGCTGCTCTCGATCCCGGCGTACCCGTTCTGGTCGCTGGCGATCTTCGCCCTCTCGATCATCATCGTCTACAAGCTCGCCGAGGGGCCGAGCGAAGGCCGACCGCGGCATCAGCGTGCTGAGGCTGCGCTCATCGGTCGACGCCGAGCGCGCCGGCCACTTCGGCGCGCCGCTGCGGGAGCTGGAGGGAGTGCGGCGGATCGTCAGGCAGCCCGACGAGGCGTCGGCGGCGAGCTCGGTCGTCTTCGTCGCCGACGTCGAGCCGGCCGCCGCCGATCGCCTGGTCGAGGCGATCGCTGAGCTGGGGATCGGCATCGACGACTACGTGCTCGACCCGAGTCGACGTGGTGGCGCCGCTGCACCGACACCTCGGCGGCAGCGGCGATCGACGGCTTCGCCTGGGTCGAGGTGATGGGGCAAGCACGGGCCAACTCGCGCCCGCTGGCCCGCTACCTGGCGCTGATCAACGTCGCCGCGGTGATCGCCGCGATCGGAGTGATCACCAGCAGCTCGATCCTGATCGTCGGCGCGATGGCGGTCAGCCCCGACCTGCTGCCGATCTGCGCCACCTGCGTCGGCCTCGTCGCCGCGCCGCCACGACCTCGCGCGGCGCGCCTTCGTCACCCTCACCCTCGGCCTCGCCCTGGTCGTCGTCACCGCGACGGTGCTCGCGGCGGCGCTGAAGGGCGTCGACCTGCTGCCGGCCGGCTTCAAGGTCCAGGACAGCAGCCTCAGCAGCCTCGCCCAGACCGACTACTCGACCGTGCTGATCGCCCTCGCCGCCGGGATCGCGGCGATGCTCTCCTTCGAGACCAGGGCCGCGCCGCGGTCGGGGTCGCGATCTCGGTGACGACGATCCCCGCCTCCGCCTATCTCGGCGTGGCGCTCGGGGCCGGCGGTGCCGGCGAGGCGCTCGGGGCCCTCGTCGTCCTGATCATCAACGTCTCGCTGCTGATCGTCTCCGGCAGCCTCACCCTGCTGATCCAGCGCCGGCTCCCCAACCGCTCCGGGGCTCGCCGTCTAGCCGCGACCAGGGCGCGGGATCCGGCCGGCGCTCGTCGTAGACGACGTCGGCGCGGGCGAGGCGATCGGCCCAGTCGCGGCGGCGCTCGCCGAAGACGATGCCGAGGAAGCCGAGGCCGAAGGCGAGGACCGAGAGCCCGAGGCCGAGGAGGCGGCGGATCGAGCGCCGCAGCGGCAGCCGCTCCTCGCTCAGCCTGATCCCGACGAAGCGCATCCCCGGCGTCTGCCCCGCCAGCGACCAGAAGCCGACCAGGTAGAGCCCGCCGAGCAGCAGCCAGGCGGTCGAGCCGACCGCGATCGTCGAGGCCGGAGACGCCCTTGCCGTCGCCACCGAAGGCGTTGTCGACGAGGGTGGCGATGGCGACGATCGCGGTGAAGCCGAGGTTGACGAAGACGCCGTCGATCACGATCGCCAGCGCTCGGCTGACCGCGCCGGCGCGGTCGCTGGCGACGGCGCGGCGGCGACGGAAGATGATGCGGCGGACGATCCGCTCGAAGCTGTCGTCGAGCCGCCGGGTCAGATCGACCGATCGTGCGGCCGATGTCCTCGATCAGGCCGGCGCCCTGGGCGCTGATCGCCGCCCGCACCTCCGGCGCCTCGGCGATCCGCTCGACCAGCTGCTGGGCCTGATCGGAGGCGAGCAGGCGCCGCCAGACCTCGTCGACCAGCTCGCTGTCCATCGCCTCCAGCAGCGCCCGCTTGACGGCCTCGCTCTCCAGCGCCCCCTGCACCGCCTCTTCGACGATCGGGCCTTTGACCACCCGCGCCATCGCCCGCTCGACCGCCTCGCTCTCGACCGCCGCGACGATCGCCTCCTCGGCGGCGACTTCGACCGCGCGGTCGATCCCGGTCGCCTTGCCGACGCTGCGGGCCCCGCGCACGCCCACGCCCAGCAGGCGCGCTGAGAGCGGCAGATGGCCGTTCTGGGCGGGCTCGCCGGTACCCGCGGTTCGCGGAGTAGAGCCGTTTTCCATGCCCGGCGAGTATATGGCGGCCTCACCGCCGCGACTACCCCAGGCGCTCCAGCAGCCGCTCGATCAGCTCAACCTGCGCCGGCAGGATCTTGCGCCGCGCCAGCTCCGGCTCGAACCACTCGGCGCGGTCGACCTCGGGGAACTCACCCTCGTTGCCGCTGCGCGGCGGCCACTCGAGCCGGAATGTGTTGCTGCGCAGCTCGGCCGGGTCGAAGTCGGCCTCGGCCGCCCAGGCGTCGACCACCTTGCCCGCCTTCTGGCGGATCGAGCCGAGGTCGATCAGTGCCTCGAGGTCGAGGGTCGGTGCCGTCCCCAGCTCCTCTTCGAGCTCGCGCAGAGCGCAGTCCCGAGCCGACTCGCCGGCCTCGTATTCGCCCTTCGGGATCGTCCAGGCGCCGGCGATCGCGCCGCGCCCAGTAGGGCCCGCCGGGATGGACCAGCAACAGTTGCGGCGCCCCGTCGACGAAGCGGAAGAGGAGGATGCCGGCGCTGCGCTTGGCGGCCACTGCCCGACCGTAGCGAACGGCCGTGGGCCGGTCGATCACAGCCAACAAGCGTTGCGGGCCGGCCCCGACAAGCGGAGCCGGCCCGAACCTCCGGCGCTAGACCGCCTTGGTGATCGCCTGTGACGGAACGATGCTCTGCGTCGTCGCAACCTTCATCCTGCTCACCCCCCTTCCCTTCCCCGAGGGAGCCTCCACCGATATCCCCTCTTGGGAGCCTCCACCCGTTTGGGACCGCTCGACCGTTAAATCTGGTTTCACTATTGGTGCGGGCTTACCATGGATGCCCACGGAGAGAGGAGAACCCGATGGCAACGAAGACGAACGGGACCAAGGGCGTCGACGAAACCCTGGTGCGCGTGATCGCGCACCCGCTGCGCGTGCAGGCGCTCGCCGTTCTGGCCGAACGCTCCGCCAGCCCGAAGGAAATAGCCGCCGAGCTCGGCTCTCCGGTTGGGAACGTCAGCTATCACGTGCGCGAGCTCGAGGACGCGGGCCTGATCGAGCTGGTCGACGAAAAAAAGCGGCGCGGCGCCGTCGAGCACTTCTACCGGGCGATCACGCGGCCGATGCTGGACGACGCCGAATGCGAGAAGCTCAGCCTCGAGGAACGCGAGCAGCTCTCCGCCTGGATCCTGCAGCTGCTGCTCGCTGACGCCGCCAAATCGCTGGGAGCCGGCACCTTCGACGCCCGCAGCGACCGCCACCTGAGTCGCATCCCCCTGGTCCTCGACGAGGAGGGCTGGCGCGAACTGACCCAGCTCCAGGCCGAGGCGCTGCAGGCGACCTTCGAGGTGCAGGCGGCCAGCGCCAGGCGGCTGGCCGAGGCTAACGACCCCGAGCAGGGGGTGCCGGTGATGGCGGCGATGGCCTGCTTCGAGCTGCCGCCGCGGCGGCGCCAGGCCGGCTAGCCGCCGAGCCGGTAGGCGACGATTTCCGCCGTCTGACCTTCGCCACTGGCGAGCCCGGCCGGGGCGATCACCGTATCGCCGGAGACCGAGACGCCGGTGTTGATCGAGGCCGGCAGCGTCGTCACCCAGAGTTCGTTGCCGCTTGCCGCGTCGAAGGCGAAGAGGCTGCCTTCGAAGGCGGTGGCGAAGACGACGTCGTTGACCACGGTCGGCGCCCCGAAGGCGGCCGAGCTGAATTCCTGGTTCCAGGCGATTTTGCCGGTGGCAGCGTCGATCGCCACCAGTTCGCCGGTCATTTCGCCGCCTTCGGAGATTTCGCCGCGGGTGCCGAGCGTCGCCGAGTGGTTGACGACGGGGACGAAGACGAGCTTGCCGTCGGTCGCCATCGGCGCGATCACGCCGCCGAGGATCCCCGGGAATACTTCGCCCGCGCTGATCTTCGAGATTTCGCCGCGCATCGCGTGCAGGCCGTCTTCGTCGTGGCCGTTGTGGGTCCCGACCGGGCGCTTCCAGACCGGCTTGCCGGTCTTCTGGTCGAGGGCGACGACGATGCCGGACTTGCCGGCGCCGATCGCCAGCTCCTTACCGCCGGCGGAGAGCAGCAGCGGCGGGTCCTGGAAGTCCCAGTCGTAGAGGTCGTGCGGCGTCTGTTGGTAGTGCCACTGCATCTTGCCGGTCCGCGCGTCCATCTTGACCATCGAGTCGGTGTAGAGGTTCGGGCCGGGGCGGCTCGTGCCAAGCGGCTTTTGCGTGGTGCCGGGGTACGGCGCCGGGTTGCCGGTGCCGAAGTACATCGAGCCCTTGCCGTCGAACGAAGGCGGCTGCCAGAGCCCGCCGCCGGAGTTGACCTTGGGATCGCCCCAGAGGCTCTCGGGCACGGTGGCGAACTGCCACTTCTTCTTGCCGGTCTTGGCGTCGAGCGCGAACAGGGTGCCGACCCCGCCGCCGGGGTAGGAGGCGGTCGCGGTCAGCGGTACGGTCGAGACGTAGACGAGGCCCTCGCCGTAGCCGGGGGCCATGTCGATCGCTTCGTCCCCGCTGTTGGTCACAAGCTGCGTCGACCAGACCTGCTTGCCGGTCTTCTGGTCGAGCGCGAAGGCTTCTTCGGAGGTGGCGCCGAAGACCATGCCCGCGGCGACGACGACGCCGTTCGGCCCCTCGTCGGCATCGTTGTACTTCTTCGTCCACTCGACTTCGCCCGATTCGAGGTCGATCGCTTCGACGTTGGACTCGAGGTCCTGCGAGTAGATCGTCCCGTTGACGATCACCGGCGCGGAGGAGTGGGCGCCGTAGGAGCTCTGCGCGGTCAGCGGCAGCGACCAGGCTTCTTCCAGTTCGCCGACGTTGGAGCTGTCGATCGAGCCCTCGGCGTTGCGGCTGTTGACGGCGTCGACGCCCGGGTAGCCGGATCCGCTCAGCGAGGGTTGATCGCCGGAGGAGGAAGACGAGCCGCAGCCCGCGAGCGCCGCCAGCAGCGCCGCGAGGAGGAATCCCAGCATCAGATGGGCAACCCGCGGCGATTTCTGCAGCTTCAAGTCGACTCCCCCCGTAGTGAATTAACGCAAATTACTCAAGTGATAAAGATTTATATTGCATACGGCTGTCTACGCCAACCCCGCCCTTGCGTTCCGCGATCAGCGGCTGCAGGACACGGTTGGAGACCAGCCCAAGCGCGCCGAGGTTGGCGAAGCCGGGTCCCTGGCTGAGCCCGGCGAGGCCGGGGATGTGCAGGCGCGGCTCCATCCCCTCGAGTTCGAGCCCGCGCCCGACCCTCACCTCGGTTCCCGCCGGCCGGTCCCAGAGCGGCCCAGAGCGCCGCTCGACCTCGGCCCGGACCCCGTCGGGGAAGAGATCGCGCAGCTGGGCCAGGAGGTCGAAGCCGGTGCAGTTGACGACGTATTCGTGCTCGGCCTCGCCGGCGCCGCCGGGCGATTCGTACTCCAGCCGCACGCCGTCGCCGCTCGCCGGCGAGCCGACGTCGCGGACGCGGCCGGTGACGAAACGACAGCGGTCGTCGTATGCGATCGCCGCCAGGCTCGGCGGGTCGAAGACGCCGCGGTCACTGTGCTTGACGAAGTCGCGCCGGGTCTGCAGGTCGAGCTCGCGCCACTCGACCGCGTCGGGGTTGGAGAAGACGCGGTTCTCGAGAAAGCTCTCGCCGCGGCTCATCGGCAGCATCGGCGTGTAGACGGTGCAGCGGGCCAGCGGCCTGAAGCCGCGCAGGAACATCACGCAGCTGAGCGCGCTCTCGCCGCCGCCAACGACGCCGATCTCGCAGGGCACCTCCTCCGGCAACCGCGCGAACTCGCTGCGCTTGCTGTCGCAGTGGAAGAGCCTGCCGGCGACGCTGGGCTCGTGCGGGAAGGCGCGGTGGACGCCGGGGCCGGTGAGGACGAGGGCGCGGCAGCAGTGGCGCGAGCGGTCCGAGGCCTCCGTCACTTCGACCTCCCACCCCTCTCCCCCCTCGGCCAGCCCGATCCGCTCGACCCGGCCCTCGACGTGCTCGATCCCCTCGCTCGCCCGCGCCAGCACCCAGGTCAGGTACTCGCCGTAGTCGCGGTGGCGCACCGAGGGGGAGCCGGCGTCGATCCAGCGGGCGTAGCGGCGCCTGCTGATCATGTACTGCTGCCAGGAGAAGGCCATCGCCGCGGCGTCGATCGCCTCCCCGGCCTCGCCGAACTCGTAGTGGCTCTGGTAGGGGAAGCCGATGTCCTTGATCGGCGTCACCGCCAGCGGCTCCTCGCCCGAGGTCATCCCGTTCAGGCCCAGCCAGGAGGCGGCGCGCTCGGTCCCCTCGACGATCTTCAGGCTGACCGGCCCCAGCCCGAGGTTGTTGAGGACGTGGACCTTGGTCGCGATGCCGGCGGCCTTGGCGCCGGCGCCGACGACGAGCAGGTCGGTCTCGCTCCCGGCTAGCACGGCTCGGCGATCACCAGTCCGCGGCGGTCGGGGCTGAAGGAGATCGCGCTTTTGCGCATCCGCTCCGAGCGGTTGTCGACCGGCCGCAGGTCGACCTCGGAGAAGACCGTGCGCAGCACCCGCTTCATCTCCAGTTCGGCGTAGCTGGCGGCGAGGCAGCGCCGGGTGCCGCCGCCGAACGGGATCCAGGTGTAGGTGCCGGGCTGGCGCCCGAGGAAGCGCTCGGGGAGGAAGCTCTTGGCTTGCGGGTAGAACTCCTCGCTGCGGTGGATCAGGTGGATGCAGGGGGCGACGGTGGCACCGGCCGGCAGCTCGTAGCCGCCCAGCGTCATCGGCTCCAGCAGCTGGCGGACGATCACCGGGACCGGCGGGCAGAGCCGCAGCGTCTCCTTGATCACCGCGTCGAGGTAGGAGCCGTCGCCGCCGCGGACGTCCTCGCGGGCCAGCGCCATCTTCTCGGGGTTGCGCAGCAGCCGCTCGAAGGTCCAGGCCAGCGAGGTCGAGGTCGGGCCGTCGGTCAGCAGGGTCAGCAGTTCGTCGCGCAGGTCCTGCTCGCTCATCGGCGAGCCGTCCTCGTAGCGGGCCTGGACCAGCATCGAGACGATGTCCTCGCGGACCTCGCCTTCGGCGCGGCGGCGTCGCACCTCCTCCAGCACCGCGTCCTCGACCGGCGCCATCGCGCGCCGGAACTGGCGGCTGTTGACGACCCAGCGCGGGCCGAAGGTGGCGAGCAGGGTGAGGTTGCGGGGATCGTTCATCCACATGGTGAGGCCATGCATCAGCTCCCGCAGCCGGCTCAGCCGCTCGTCCTCGCGCGGGCCGAAGACCGCCCGCATCACCACCTCCTGGGTGATCGCCTGCATCCGCGGCCACAGCTCGAAGGGCTCGCCGACCGGCCAGCGGCCGACTTCCCGTCGCGCCACCTCGGTCATCATCTCGCCGTCGCCTTCGATGCTCTTGCCGTGGAAGGCCGGCAGAATCAGCTTGCGACGGGTCATGTGCTCGGGTTCTTCCAGCAGCATCACCGAGCGCGGGCCGAGCACCGGCCCGAGCAGCGGGTTGGCGACGTCGACGCCGACCGCCGAGCCGGCGGTGAAGACCTTTTTGACGTCGTCGGGGTCGCAGAGCAGGACCCAGTCGCCCCAATGGAGGATCCGCAAGGTGAAGGTGTCGCCGTAGCGCTTCTGGCAGCGCTCGAGGAAGGGCAGTGGCCGCTGGGTCCAGCCGACCGCCTGCAGCGCCCGCGGCAGCCGCGGCCCCGGCGGCAACCCGGGGCGGCGCGGCAGCTTCAGCGCCGCGCCGCGGAAGGTCGGCCTGGCGTTGTGGGCGCTCATCCGGCCTCGCCGCCGTTCTTCGCGGCCGCCCGCGCCGCCATCAGCTCGTCCTCCTCCTTGCAGGTGGCGGCGATCAGCAGGTCGAAGAGGTCGCCGGAGAACTCGGCCGGCAGGTCGGCCTGGGCACCGCGGGCGAGGTAGCGGGCGCGCACCTCGGCGACCCGGTCGGGCTGCATCATCGGGATCTCGTGCTCGCTCTTGTAGACGGCGACTTCGCGGCAGATCTCGAAGCGCTCGCCGAGCAGGCGAGCGACCTCGTCGTCGATCGTGTCGAGGCGGCGGCGAAACGGCTCCAGTCCACTCACGATTCGCCCCCCAGCAGGCCGGCGGCGAAGGCGTGGCTGCACTCCGCCAGGAGCGGCAGCGCGTAGCCGCCCTCCTGGATCACGCAGATCGGGCGTTCGGCCCGGGCCAGCAGGCGCCCGACCGCGGCGAAGATCTCCGGCTCGAAACTCCAGCAGCCGTGCGGGTCACCGGCGACGGTGTCGTAGCCGAGCGAGACGACCAGCGCGGCGGCGCCGGCGGCGAGCTGCTCGATCGAGGCGCCGACCTCCGCCAGGTAAGCCTCGGCGTCCGGGCTCTCGGCGAAGGCGACGACCCGTTCGGTCTCGGTCTGCGGCAGGACCGTGTCGCTGGAGACGTTGGTGACCGGCGCGGCGTGCAGCGAGTGCAGGGTCGCGTCCGGCAGCCGCTCGACCAGCGCCGCGGTGCCGTTCGGGTAGTGCAGGTCGAGGTCGAGGATGCCGACCGGCCGCACGCCGGCCTCGCACAGCGTCCGCACCGCCGCCGCGGCGTTGTTGAGATAGCAGTAGCCGCCGAGGAAGTCGGGGCCGGCGTGGTGGCCGGGCGGGCGGCAGACCGCGTAGGTGAAGCGGGCGCCCGCGGCCAACCGCTCGGCCGCGGTGATCGCCGTGCGCACGCCCTCGCGAGCGGCGGCGACCAGCTCGGCGTTGACCGGGATGTCGGGCTCGAGGCCGGGCGGGGCGAAATCGGGCAGCGTCACCGGCTCGGCCGTTCCCGCTCGCCGCAGCGCCTCCAGATAACCGCGCTCGTGCATCGTGTCGAGCGTCCGCTCCAGCGCCTCGTCGCCGGCGTCGGCGCCGATCGCGCGGACGCCCTCGTGGCGGGCCAGGCCGGCCCGCAGCTCGTCGAGCCGCAGGTTGCTGTCCTGGCCGGGGATCGTGCGGCCGCCTTCGCGGATCCAGTGCGAGGCGTCGCCGCTGCCGCGGCGCTGCTCGACCATCAGCAGCTCCGCGCTCACGTCAACAGCCTCCGCATCCGCGGCCCCAGGTGCTCGAAGCCGTTGCGGGCGTAGAAGGCCTCGGTGGCGGCGATCGCGTCGAAGGTCTCCCGCGGCAGGCCGACCTCGATCCTCGCCACCCCCTGCTCGCGGCAGAGCGCGTCGAGCGCCTCGATCAGCTCGGCGCCGACGCCGCGGCTGCGCCACTCGTGGGCGACCCAGAGGTCCTGGATCGTCGCGTAGCGGCCCGGCACGTGCAGGGCGCGCTGCCAGCTGACGCTGAGCACGCCGACGATCTCAGCCTCGCCCTCGCCCTCTCCATCGCGCTCGGCGACCAGCGTCACCCCGATCGCCGGGTCCTCCAGCGCGGCGCGCACCTCCTCTTCGAGCTCGGCCCGCTGCGGGCGGTGGCCGCCGAGCTCGGCCAGCAACCGCTCGACCCCGAGCGCCACTGCCCTGGCGTCCCGTTTGATCGCCGGCCGGATCGTCCCGTTGCCGCTCATGCCGCCTCGGCCGCCCGCGCCGCTGGCTCCAGCTCCACGCTCCAGGCCTCCGGATCGTCGCTGCCGGTGAGGACCCTGGCCATCGCTGCCATCGGCGCCCGCGCCTTCAGCAGGATCTCGTCGAACTCGTCGTCGGGGTCGGACTGCATGACGATCGCGCCGCCGGCGCCGATCGTCGTCCGCCCCGGGCGCATCACGATCGTGCGGATGACGATGCTGAGGTCGGTGCTGCCGTCGAGCCCGAAGTAGCCGATCGCGCCCGAGTAGACGCCGCGCGCCTCAGCCTCGAGGCCGTCGATGATCTCCAGCGTCCGCCGCTTCGGGGCGCCGGTCATCGAGCCGCCGGGGAAGCAGGCGTGGACGCACTCGACCGAGGTGCGCCCCGGCTCGAGGTAGCCGCTGATCGTCGAGACCATCTGGTGCACGGTCGCGTAGGGCTCAATCGTCATCAGTTCCGGCACGCGGACGCTGTCGACGTCGCAGACCCGGCCGACGTCGTTGCGCAGCAGGTCGACGATCATCAGGTGCTCGGCCATCGTCTTTTCGTCCTCGGCCAGCTCGGTGCGGCGCGAGGCGTCGACGACCGGGTCCTCGGAGCGCGAGAGCGTCCCCTTGATTGGGCGCGCCTCGACCCGGCGATCGCGGTCGACCGAGAGGAAGCGCTCCGGCGAGGAGCTGACGACGGCGCGATCGCCGAACTTGAGGAAGGCGGCGAAGGGCGCCGGGTTGCTGTGGCGCAGGTGGCGATAGAGCACGAACGGGTCGGGACTGGCGGCGGTCGAGAACTGGTCGGTGAGGCAGATCTCATAGGACTCGCCGGCGGCGAGTTCGTCCTGGCTGCGACGGATGTCGGCCAAGTAGCGTTCGCGGCCGCGGCCGCAGTGGAAGCTGACGTGGGGCTCGGGGTCGACCGGGACCGGGGTCGGCACCGGCGGGCGCGGGTTGGCGAGCGCCTCTTCGACCGCGACCGCGGCGGCGGCGAGCCAGCGGTCGGCTTCGGCGTCGTCCTCGCGCCCGACCGCGATCACGAAGGTGCGGCGGCGGACGTGGTCGACGGCGACGACGCGGTTGGCGAGCATCAGCAGCGCGTCCGGCATGTCGGAGCTGTGGACGTTGGGCGATCCGCAGTCGGCCTTCAGCTCGTAGCCGAGGTAGCCGACGTAGCCCCCGATCAGCCCCCGCGCCAGCTCCGCCGGCGGCTCGACCGCGAGCTTGGCCAGCTCTTTGTCGAGCAGGTCGAAGATCGACTTGTGCTCGACCGTCTCGACCCCGCCACGGCGCACCGTCACCTCGCCGGCGTCGACGTCGTAGGAGAGCAGGCAGCGGTCGCAGCCGGCGCTGGTGCCCATGTAGGAGCACTGGGCGAGCCGGGTCGGGGCGTCGGCGCTGTCGAGCCAGAAGGCGTTCTCCGCCCCCGCGAAGAGCCGTTCGAACAGCAGCTCCGTCGAAGCCTCCCCCTCGATTTCCCGCAACCGCAGCCGCATCCCCCCACGCCCCACCCGCCCCTCGCTCCGCGTTGCCGACGGGCCGGAAACGTCCACATGCTGGACGTTTCCGGCCCGTCGGCGGGGCTTGGGAGCGCCGCGGGCCGGCTTGGCCCGGTGGCGGCTCGCCATCGCGTAGAAGTTTTCGGCGATCGCGCGGCCGTGCTCGGTGGCGATCGACTCGGGGTGAAACTGGACGCCCCACATCGGCCGGGTTGTGTGTTCGATCCCCATCACCACGCCGTCCTCCGACCAGGCGGTTTCGTGGCCGTCGGCGCCCATCGGGCTGGTGATCGCCAGCGAGTGGTAGCGGACCACCGAGAAGTCCTGCGGGATGCCCTCGAAGAGACCGCTGTCGGAGTGGCGGATGCGACTCAGCCGCCCGTGCATCGCCATCGGCGCCCGGCTCACCCCGCCCTCGAGCAGGTTGCCGATCCCCTGGTGGCCGAGGCAGATGCCGAGCACCGGGATCTCGCTATAGCGGAGGATGTCGCGGCAGACGCCGAAGTCGTGCCAGCGTTCCGGCCGCCCCGGGCCCGGCGAGAGCACGATCGCGTCGAAGTCCGAGCGCGAGAGCACCCGCCAGGAGACGGCGTCGTTGTTGACCACCACCGGTTCGGAGCCCGAGGCGGCGGCGAGCAGGTGGAAGACGTTGTAGCTGTAGGAGTCGTGGTTGTCGATCAGCAGGGTCCGCATCACACGCCCTCCAATCCCAGCCCGCGCACGCCCGCCTCGAGCACCGTCCGCACCACCCGCTCGACCTCGGGCGAGCGCTCGCCGCCCCGATACCAGCGGGCGAAGTGGGAGATGTAGCGGGCCAGCGGCACCACGTCGAGGCTCTCGACCGAGCTGCGCAGGTGGCGCCGGTAGAGCTCGGACTGGACCACCGCGAAGCGGTAGTCGGGGTCCTCGGCGGCGCGCTCGGCGCCCAGCGGCGCGGTGCCGCGGTGTGCCTCGGCCCGCGCCAGGTCCCAGCCCAGGCTCCCCTTCTCCTCGCGCAGCAGCTTCTCGGGCTCGAAGTCGACCCGCTTGGAGGTCGGCTGCAGGAGGAAGAAGCCGAGCGAGATCCGGGCGCCGAGGCCGTCGGGGGCGGGATGGTCGCGGCGCACCTCGGCGCGCTCGGGGTCGGCGGCGATCCGCTCGCCGAGCCAGTCGCCGAGGTCGTCGATCAACAGCGCCCCCTCCTTACTCGAGGTGATCGAGGTGCGGTCGCGGGCGACCATGCCGTGGAAGACGTCGTGGGTCGGTGGCCCGCCGCCCTTGGCGCTGCCGTTGCCGTTGCCGTTGACGGCGCCGAGCGCGTCGATCAGCTGGCGCCGGCAGGTGACGTGGGAGACCCACTCGTTGCCGCAGACCTGCAGCGAGATCACGTCGTCGAGCTCGGGCGCCGCCGACCAGTAGGCGAGCGCCCGCATGTGCTGGGTCGGCAGACCGTCGGCGCGGACCAGCGGCATCTCCTCCAGCTCCTCGCGTTCGGTCTCATACATCACCATGTCGTCGCCGTGGCGGCGGGTCAGCGTGCCTTCGCTGAGGCCTAGGTTGGTCAGCTCGGCGACCTCGGGGAGGAAGTCGGACTCGAAGATCACCTTGTCGAAGGCGATCCCGAGCCGGGCCAGCGTCTTGCGCTGGCCGGAGATCACCCAGGCGCGGGTCTTCGACCACAGTTCCAGCGCCTCCTGGTCGCCGCCCAGCACCCGCAGCATCAGCTCGTCGGCCTTGTCGTTGTAGAGCGAGGACTCGCGGGCGACCGAGTCCTCGGCGCCGTCGTCGGCGAAAGCGCCGCCGGCGACGCCGGTGGAGCGGCCGGCCTGGACGTACTCGGCGTAGCAGGCGCCGACAAAGTGGTCGCTCTTCTCTTCGCCGTCGGGCCAGACCTGCTGGTCGCGGCCGCTCTGCACCACCCCGGCCATCGCCTCGCCCATGCTGCGGCCGACGTCGCAGATCAGGCTGCGACGCTCGACCCGGGCGCCGGCCTGCTCCAGCGCGGCGCCGATCGCGTGGCCGATCGCGAGGTTGCGGAGGTGGCCGATGTGCAGCGCCTTGGTCGTGTTGGCGCCCCAGAAGTAGACGGCGTAGGCGCGGCCGGCGGCGAGGTCGGCGTTGGCGCCCTCGACCCCCTCGCCGGCCTCCAGCCTGGCCCCGGTCTCCTCGATCCAGGAGTCGGCCAGGCGCAGCAGGACTTCGTCGCCCTCCTCGGCGACCACCTCGACCCAGGGCTCGCGGCCGATCCGCTCCAGCGCCTCGCGCGAGGCCGCCTCCTCGCGCCAGTTCGGGGTGCGCGGCACCAGCATCAGGTCGTAGTCCCCGCGCGGGCGGAACGGCGAGCGGGCCGACCAACGGGGCTTATCCCCCTGCAACGCCCCGTCCTCGATGTGGTCGAAGATGTTCATTCCATAGCCCATTCGCATTCCCGTTTACGAATGCACCAGCCGGGGCTCGAACCCGGATCTCCGGCTTACAACGCCGACCCTTTAACCGATTAAGGCACTGGTGCTGGCTATGTCACCCGTCCGTCTAAAGAACCCTGACTGGTCGAGCAGGGCGCGAGCATAACAGCAATCCCGTTCACCAACAAATTTCTTGATCAATCGCTGGCGGAGCGTCTGAAAGGGCCTGCGGACAGCAGCCGATCAGGCCTGCGGACGCTGAGCGCGCTCGCGCACTTCGGCCTTCTGCTCAAGCGTCATCGCGCCCGGATGGCCGTCGCCGGGCCACGGCGAGAGGATCAGCAGCAGGCGGGCGTCGGAGCCGGCTGAGACCGTGCGGCGCTCGCCAGGATCGAACTCGAAGAGATGGCCGGCGCTTGCCGCGACGGTCTCGCCCCCGGGCGTGCCGACCTCCACCTCGCCGGCGACCACGAACACCCTCGCCCGCTCGTGCACCTCGTGCTCCTGCAACTCCTCCCCCGCCGGGAGATGCAGCAGGACCGTCCGCGCGTCCTGCGCCGAGGCGAGGATGCGGGGCTGGTGGGGCTCCGCCTCGATGGTCTTCAGGTTCCAGCTCTCCATCGACGACTTAGTATGCCCGGTATGGATCGAGATGAGCTTCGGGCCGCTCAGACTCCGCTGAAGGAGCGCTACGAGGGCGAACCCGAGGCGGCTCTGGTCACCCTCTCGGCGAACGGCACGCTCGGCGAGGGGATCTCCTGCTCGGTGGGCACCGGGCGGGCACTGGCCGAGGCCGGCCTCCACCCCGCCTCGGGCGGCGACGGTTCGCTGCTCTGCTCTGGCGACATGCTGCTGGAGGCGCTCGCCGCCTGCGCCGGGGTGACGTTGCGGGCGGTCGCGACCTCACTCGGGATCGCCGTCGAGTCCGGCAGCGTGCGCGCCGAGGGCGACCTCGACTTCCGCGGCACCCTCGCCGTCGATAACGAGGCGCCGGTCGGCTTCCGCGCGATCCGGCTCACCTTCGAGCTGGAGACCGAGGCGAGCGAGGAGGAGCTCGCCACCCTGCTGAAGCTGACCGAGCGCTACTGCGTGGTGCTGCAGACGATCGCCGGCACGCCGCGGCTGTCGAGCACGATCGAGTCAACGAGCTGGAGCCGATGACGGCGGTCGATCCCGGAAACGCCGAGGCGACCGAGGCCTGGAGCGGGCCGCTCCTGGAGCGCTTCATCCGCTTCCGCCCGCTGGTCGCGAACGGCCTCGGGGCGCACGGCGAAGCGGCTATGGCCGCGCATCCGCCCCAGGGGGGCGATCGCGTCATCGACCTCGGCTGCGGCTTCGGCGACACGACCCAGCGCCTCGCCACCCTGGTCGGCGACGGGGGCGAGGCGGTCGGCGTCGACGTCGCCGAGGGCTTCATCGAGCTCGCCAAGCGCGAGGCCGAGGAAGCTGGCGCCCGCAACGTCAGCTTCCACGTCGAGGACGTCCAGGTCGGCGACCTCGGCGGGCCCTTCGACTACGCCTTCTCGCGAATGGGAATCATGTTCTTCGCCAACCCGGTACAGGCGCTGCGCAACGTCCGCTCGGCGCTGCGGCCCGGGGGACGGCTCTGCGCCGTGGTCTGGCGGCGCAAGCTCGACAACGATTGGGTCCACCGCGCCGAGCAGGTGGTCGACAAGTACCTCGAGCACCCCGAGGAGACCGACGAGCCGACCTGCGGGCCCGGGCCGTTCTCGATGGCCAACGCCGACACGGTCAGCGAGCAGCTGAAGATCGCCGGTTTCGAGTCGATCGCGCTGCGGCGCAGCGACCTGCCGATGAAGATGGGCGACGACCTCGACCACGCGGTCGAGTTCAGCCTCGCCCTCGGTCCGGCGGCCGAGGTCCTGCGCCTCTGGGGCGAGCGGGTCGAGGAGATCCGCCCGACGATCGAAGCCGAGGTGCGCGAGGCGCTGGGCGAGTTCGCCGGCCCCGACGGCGTCGTCGCCCCCGCCTCGACCTGGATCCTCAGCGCGACCGCCGCGGCCTGATCCGGGCGCGAACGACGAGTTCGGCTTCGACGCTGATTGCGGCCTAGTCTCTGCCCGTGGCGTACCAGGGCTCCTACCTTTGGCGACTGCGGCAGGCGGTCGGCAGCGACCTCGTCCTCATGCCCGGCGCGATGGTCGCCGTGCTGCGCGACGACGGACGAGTGCTGCTGACCAGGCGCGCCGACGACGGGACCTGGTGCCTGCCGGCGGGCGCGGCGGAGCCGGGCGGGAGCTTTGCCCGCACGGCGGTCGACGAGCTGGCCGAGGAGACCGGGCTGCGGGTCGCCGAGCGCGACCTGGTCCCGTTCGGCTCCCTCTCGGAGGCCGAGGCGCACACGATTCGCTACCCCAACGGAGACCTCACCCACTGCTTCGCGCTCTGCTTCCTGGCGAGAGCCTGGCGGGGGGAGCCGCGGCCCGACCGGGAAGAGTCGACGGAGCTGCGCTTCGCCGAGCTCGACGCGCCGCCCGAGCCGCTTCACCCGCCGACCGCCCAGGCACTCGAGCTGCTGCGGGCCCACCTCCGCTCGGGCTCGTTCCAGGTGCGCTGACGGCAAGCCTGCCGACAGTCAATCCGACAAACCGGAGAGGATGGGCAGGTGCCCCAGCCCCGCCGCCCGAAAAAACGCGACGAACCCACCAACTACGGCTGGGTGATTACGTTCGGCTGCAAGCAGGCCGGCGAGCTCCGGCGCCTCAAGGTCGACACCGACCCGGCCTCCGACACGCGGCCGATCGAGGTGCCATGTGTCTGCGGCGAGACCCACCGCGTGACCGTCTCCCCGTACCGGCGCCGACGCGCCGCCGATGAACCGTTCGACCTCGAGGTTGTCTCGCTCGACGAGCTGCGCTGAGCTCAAAGACGTTAGACGATTAGACGATTAGACGATTATTCGTCTATACTGCCAGCATGATCTACGCGACGCCACCGATCACCCTGGCCTTGAAGGGGCAGCTCGATGAGCTGGCCGAGCTGCGCGCCGCACTGGGCGACGAAGTCAAAACGCGCAGCCGCTGGATGGGGAGCCTGCGGCGCGAGGTCCGCGCCAGCTCAATCGAGGGCTCGACTTCGATCGAGGGCTTCAGCGTCTCACCGGAGGAAGCGCTCGCGCTGACCAACGGTCGGGAAGTCGCCGACCGCGGCCAGGAGAATCGCCAGGCGGTCGCCTGCTATGCACGGGCCATGGACCACGTGGGGGCGATGGCGGTCGACCCCGCCTTTCGCTGGGTCGACCGCGTCATCCTCGACCTGCACTTCGACGCCTGCTGCTTCCAACGCGACAGGGACCCCGGCCTCTGGCGCACCGGGCCGATCGGGGTCACCGCTCGCGACGGCTCGCTCGAGTACGAGGGCCCGGACGGCGAGCAGGTGGTCGCGTTGATGGACGAGGTGCTCGATTGGCTGGCGGCCGGCGACCTCGAGGTCGATGTCGTCGTACGGGCGGCGATGGCGCACCTTCACGTCGTCTCGGTCCATCCCTTCCGCGACGGCAACGGCCGTGTCTCTCGCATCGTCCAGTCGCTGGTCCTCGCCCGCGAGGGGCTCGCCGCGCCGGAGTTCTTCTCGATCGAGGAGTACCTCGGCAACCACACGCAGGAGTACTACGCCGCATTGCGCGAGGCCCAGGGCGGGAGCTACCAGCCCGAGCGCGACGCGGCCGGATGGGTCGCCTTCTGCGTCGACGCTCACCTCGCCCAGGCGCGACAGCGCCTGGCCCAGATCGAGAGGGCCGCGGCGCGCTGGGCCCACCTGGAAGAGCTGGTTGGGGGTCGCGGCTGGCCTGAGCGGCTGGTAATCGCACTCGAGCAGAGCCTCGCCGGCGGAGCCGAGCGGGGCAAGTACGGCGAAGAGGCGGCGGTGTCGCCGGCGACGGCGAGCGCCGACTTCCGGCGCCTGCTCGATGCCGGCCTCGTGGAGCAACGCGGGCGCGGCAGAAACACCGGTTACCTCGCGAGCAAGCGGCTGCGCGATGCGATCAGAGGCGCGAACGACGCGGACTGAGTCCGCTGAACAGGGGGTCACGATGAAACGGCTCGGCATCATCGCTCATGTGGAGCTCAAGGGACGCCTACTACACGTGCAGCGACGGACAGGTCTATGTGCCCGGGGAGCACGGGCGGAAACCGGTCCGATCTCTCATTCTCCGAATCGCGGACACCTTGAAAGGGCGCTCCCTCTCTCGAAGGGTGATCGAGGAGAGCTCGAACCTCTACCTGGACCTGGCCGGGACGATTCCCAAGCATGGCTCGCCCCCCGCGACCATCGTTGGAGGTTGCAATTTGTGACCTCAAAGCTCTGCTCGGATTTCTCCAGCTGGAACATGAAGTCTTCCGGAAACCGCTCAAGGTTCCGTTTGACCTGTTGGACCAAGCGTTTCGTCTCCACGCCATAGAGGTCGGCCAGGCCTCATCGAGCATCACCTGACGTTCGCGGATGACGAAGATCCGCTTCTCGATCGCTGGAGTTGCGATCAACTGGATAGGCTGAGCTAACCCAATGAAGGAGGAGCTCGATGAGCGTCCTTATCCGCTTTGCCCCCTCTGCCCTGACGGCCGCCCAGTACGACGAGTCCGTCAGCAAGCTCGAAGCCGCCGGCGACTTCCCTCCCGACGGACTCGACTACCACGTCTGTTTCGGCACCGAGGGAAGCCTCCGCGTCAGCGAGATTCGGGATTCCCGGCAGCAGCTCGAAGCATTCGGGGAGCGACTGATGCCCGTCCTTGCCGAGGTCGGCATCGACCCCGGGGAGCCGGAAATCCTCGAGATCCACAACATCGTCAGGCGCTGACAGGCGACAAGATCGCCTGGCTCGATCGGGTTCAACGACCAGCGCTAGCATCAGTCCCGTGGAGCGGCGCGAAAAAGTCAGCCCATCGGCCGTGACGGACGCCGAGGCCCTGCGAGTCCAGTGCCTGCGTGAAGACGCGCGGCGCTCCCTCAGCGTGAACCTCGCTGAAGGCATCGCGCTCAGCCATAAGCTGCTGCGATTCACCGGCGCCGCGCTCAAGAGTTGAGCGAGCCGGCCTTTGACGAGCTGTTGCGGCGCCTTGCCGAAGCGGATGTCGAGTTCGTCGTGGTGGGCGGGCTCGCATTGAACGCCTGGGGGGTCGTGCGGGGTACCAAGGACGTCGACGTGGTCATCGCCACGGACTCCGACAACATCAAGCGAGTCGCCGAGGTCGCGGTGGCCGCCGGTGGGCACGTCCAGCGGGGCGAAGCTTTGCTCGGCACCCCGTTCTCGATTGCGGCAGCACTAGCCGATGGCGAGCAGATCGCCATCGAGACCGACCTTGGAAGACTCGACGTGGTGCAGGGCCTCGACGGCGTGCCGGGCTTCGAGGAGCTGCGGTCACGGGCCGCCGAGGCCGAGATCCTCGGATCGACGGTGTGGGTCTGCTCGCGCGACGACCTGAGGGCGATGAAGCGAGCAGCTGGACGGACCCGTGATCTTGCGGACATCGAGGATCTGGACACTGCCACCGGCTGATCGTTTGAGGTCGCAATTTGCGGCCTCAAAAGGCGGCTTTGTGTGAGCCTTGACGAGCGGCCCTGACCGGACTGGTATTTGAACCATTCTCGAGCGACCGTCCTGATAGAAGTCGCTCATGCCAGTCTGGGTCTGGGTTCTGCTGGGTCTAACCGCCCTCGGCTTCGTTCTCTGGTTGCTCGATAACAGGATGGGACTGGACGCGACCGAGCGATTCGGGAAGGCCCTCGCGATCCTTTTCATCCTGGCTGTGCTCGGCGGTCTCGTGCTCAGCTTTGTGAATGCGGACTGGCGGTGAACCAGGAAGAAGCGCCGGCCCGCACTTAGCCCCCATCCTCGTTCCGCGGCTACTGCAGGTGGAAGATGAAGTCGAAGGCGGTGCCCTTCTTGTTGCGGTAATGCAAGGTCATCGTGCCGCTGGCGCCCGCGTAGGCCCCGGTCCCACCGGTGATCGCCAGCTCCGCGTCGCCTTTGTCCAGGAACTGCCCCTGAACGCTGATCGACCCGGCTTCGAGGAACGTGGTCCAGCTGCATTCCCATGACTTGCCGACCACGATGCGGATGCAGTACCCGGCGTCCCTGCCAACCCGCTGCTTGTTGGCCGCGTCATAGATCTTGTTGTGCCAGGTGAGCACGTTGCCCACCTTGTCCTGTTTCGATCCGTTGGTAACGGCGTCGGTGGTCGCCCGCTCGACCACGTGGATCGTCTGGGCGGCCACGGCAACCGGTGCGGTGATGGCGAGCATCGCGACCGTGAGGAGAAGCACATATCGGACTCGAGCGCCGATCATCGAATCACTCCGACCGTAGCCCCAGCCGAGACGACCGCGCAACGGCCACAAGGACGAAATCCGACGGCCGAACAAGACGAGTCGTCCAACGGGACGCCCGCCCACACATAGAGCCGATGTGCCAACTCGCGTTCTACATCGGCCTGACCGGACGGTATTTGAACCGCGTCAAGGCGCTGGCCGACAGCCGACTACTCGTCGCCCTCGCGAACCCTGAACCCAATGGGCCGCTTCGTGCTGGGTGGCGGTGCGATCAACTGCCATAGCGCCTCGAAGATCTGGCGAAGCTGCTCGTCGTGCTCGCTCAGACGCCCCCCGATGTCCAGTCACGGCAATCGCCCGGTCGCTGCGCAGCACGCCAGAGAGCATGGCCACGCCCTGCTCCGTGAAGACGTATGGCTCATAGCGGCGTCCGCCCCGACCTATGTTTGAGATCACAATTTGTGATCTCAAAGATTCTGCCTCGGGTTTGGTCAGCTGGAACATGAAGTCCGCCGGGAAGCGCTTCGCATTTCGTTTTACCTGCTGGACCAAGGCCCTGGTCTCGACGCCATAGAGATCCGCCAAGTCTTCGTCGAGCATCACCTGGCGCTCGCGGATCACGTAGATGCGCTTCTCGATTGCAGGTGCCGAAGCGACCTGAAGTTCCGTCTTCTCCGCTGCCGAGTTGGCCATGCCCTACATGATGACAAACAGGCCGGAACTTATTGTCTACATCGGGATAACTGGACGGTATTTGAACCGGATCAAGTTGCTCACCCAGGCCAGCTACATCGATTCCGGCAATGCGACCCCCCGATAGTCGGAGTCCACCGCACGATCGAGATACTGCCGAACACGAAGATGGACTTCAGGCGCCGGATTCCGCACGATCACGCCATCCAGATCTTCTCCTCTTTGAACTCCGGCACGGAGCAGGGTCCGGATCTCGATGTCATCGGGAGGCATGGAATATCCGATGATTCTCTAGGCTCCGTGCCCTGCTGAGCGCCCCGTAAGCGTCTCGCCAAACATCCCCGAGGGGTCCGAGGTCTCCAGTCTTGCCCCTTGCCATGGTCACCATGTAGGGCTCTGACGAGAAGCTGCTGATGATCCGCCAAGCGCTACCCCAGCGCTCGATCGCCCGAGTGCGCAAAGCCATCTGCGCGCGATCCGACTTCGGCGGGATGGACGGCTGGTAGGAGCGAGTCGCGAACATCCGCTCGCTGAAGGTCGCGTAGTTCCTCACCGTTGCCGCTTTTGAGATGTGCCCCCCGATGCACCAGTCGACCGACCCGTGCAACTTCAATAGGACAAGCTCATCCGGGTCACCGGTACCGGCAAGCCGGACCGGAATACCACGTTGTTGGGCATAACACTCAATCAGCACGTCCCAGTTAGAAGTGATGACGATGTTTCCCGGCTGCACAATTTGATCAAGATCAGGGTGGGAAGCCCTTATGGAGTGGCGTGCCTGCTTGGTGCGTTCAATCAGCACTTGGGCGATGGCGAGCCGAAGAGATCGATAGAGAGCAGGTGCGTCCTTGAAGCCGCCAGGCAGGCCGGCGCCGACGTCGAGATACGTCCTGAGCGCCGAGAAGAAGTCAACGACGTCGGGCATGTACCCCTCGTGCACGGCATCGGGATAGAAGAACTGAAATGCGCGCTCTAGGTCGTCCCGAAGTCCCAGCCGGTTCCAACGGGGAGAGCGGTCGGCGAGATCCAGTACCTCATCCAACAGCATTGCCGTATTCGGAAGGCCAAGGGCACAAGATAAGCCTGCGCCGACGAAATAGACATCCGACTCGCGAAGCGGCAACGGTGAAGGCATAACCGTTAAATGCTCTGTTTGACGACGTCGAAGCCCAGTTCAGCCAGCCGATTACGCGCCTTCGCGACGGCCTCCGCGGGGAAGTCGCGCCGAAATTTCCAAACCACGTTCTCCACTGAAAGATCCAAGCGATCCAGACCAACCAACGTCATCAGCCCTTCCGAAGGAGGGTTGAGCGTGTATCGCAGACACAACTCAGCCGGATTGCTGTTCGCCAAGTCGTTGCGAAAATAACCAGCCGTGTACCCGACGGAGTAGCACTCGGTAAGCACGCGCTTCAGCTCCTCGTGGACTTCCCGCTCCCGCTCGGGACCCATCGGTTGAATCTAGCTGATTCTCGGACCTGAGGAATCACATTCAGCGGGACCAACGGTGGAAATCAGCCTCACTGGGACAGCATTTGAACGCCTCTCAGCCCAGAACGTGTTGGTCATCAGGCGACAAGTTCCAAGGTCGACGTTAAGCGGCGAAGGACAGCACGACAAGACCCTACGTCGACAGAGCCGTGAGGAAGTGGGCCTCACGGGTCTCCCCACTCGGTAGCCTGGCCTCTCGGACCTCCATGTGCGCCGTACAAGTCTGCCCGAAAAGCAGCTCCAGGCTGTGGAGCGCGTCCTCGGCAACCTTGCCCGCAATAAGGCTCTGTTCCTCGCCCGCTGGCTCCAGCTCAAACGTCCGATGGACAAGGCTTCCTCCGACTAGTCGGCCCGTTGCTACAACGTCACGAGACTCCTCTTTAACCGCGTCGAGAGTCTCCCCCAAGGCTCGCGAAGCAGACTGACTAAAGGTTGCCTCACTTCGACAATGCGCTGAGTGCCACGCAAGTGAGACATTCGCGTCCGCCTCATTCAGCGCCTTCGTCAAGTCCTGAATATGAGAGGTAGTTCGCGGACCTACATAGGCCAAGTCTTGAAGCAATTCTTCGGTATTCCCAGGCGCGCGTCCAAGGAGGCCAATGAGACGGTCGACACTTCGATCGAGTAGCGGCGCCTCTTCCTCGTCTTCCTCGTCTTGAGAAGCCTCGACGGGATCGAGCAGAGAAGTCTGGGATTGCCCAATGTCAGTCTCGGGGTGGGCCGGAACGAGCTTAAGTTGGAGCGAACCGGGCGCGGTAGCGACAATACGCAGCGAAACAAGATCCTTGATTGCGCTCGGTATGAGACCTCGGGACGTTGGCTCTCCCGCCAAAACCTGCCCGATTGATGCCAGGCTCTCCTGAAGCGCCTCAAGGACGCGGGCAACCAACGAAACCTCGTCGCCCGTCGTTCGCGGATCATCGCTACTCAGCACAAGGTCAAGGACGCCTGCGGCTTCGCTAACAATTGCTTCCCGCTTCCGAACCAGACTGTCTCGCATCAACTGGACCCCGAAATACTCGGAGGCCATCTGCTGAGGAGCCGCCGCTAGGGCAGTCTCCAGTTCATCGAGTTCCTTTTTAAAATCTCTCGTCATTCCGCAATCTCCAAGAAGCCCTTCGGGTCGCCGGCACGATCACGTCCGAAGAGGTCTTCCCAATATTGACGCGAAGCCTGGTATACGGCGTGTGCCGGATGCCCCTCCGGATAGGCTACGAGCAGGAATGAGTGGCACGAATGAAGCTCGCGCGAGAGCTCTCGCGCAACGAGTCCCAGCAACAGCGCCCGCGAGGGCTTGTCGAGCCCGTCAATTGCTGCTGCGTCGCAGATCGTGAGCATGTCAATGTCGTCGGGCTCCTCCTTCTTGGTGACGTAGCTGCCGTCGAGCCAATCGGAGTCCACGGCCGTGACCCGCCTAATTGCTTCGCGGACCGCTTTCCAGCGTTCGAAAAGGGGGCGACGACGAGTTGAGTCGGGGAAGCCCTCCACCAGAGCCGACTCGATTTCCTCAACCGTTGCCGAATGCCTGCCGGGCGGGAGGGCACTATGCCCATCTTGAAACTCAATTGCCATAGCGGTAATCAGATCAAACCAGGCCGCCCGATCGCGTCACGGTCTCCTTTTGAACAGCGGCTCTCGCCCGATTTTGCCGCTTCCGGCTGGGCGTCGGCACACATCCCCGCGCATCCCCGACAATCCGCTCGCTTTATCCCCGCGACGGAGCTATCGTCGCCGCGCCAATTGAAAAAGCGCCCCGGCGGCGGTGGAACGCCCCGGGGCATGGCACCGAAGGGATTAGCTTCGATGCAAGCGAAAAGCTACTCGCCGGAGTCCTCTGAGGAGGACGGCATCCACGGCGGCTCTTCGGTGCCCTACCGAAAGGAGGGCACCATGCCCCGCCCCACCCTGAAGATCATCGCCAGCCAGCGCGACGCGCTCTATGAGCAGGTCCGCACCCATCTGGGCGCATTGAATGACGTCTGGATCGCGATGGAGTGCAACAAGGACTTCGCCACCGCCGAGCGGCTGGCGATCGAGTTCGGCGAAGACTTCCGCTTGATGGAAGACCTCGGCTGGAACCCGGTCGATGACCGCGACCGGGTCGAGTTGACGATGGCGCCCCACGACCTGATGGAAGTCGCCAGGCGCCTGCGAGACGAAGCGGAGGGCGGCCCCGCCGATGCCCAAGCCGAACGCCAGGCAACCGAAGAGGAGGAGGCGATCGAGAGCTTCGCCTCCGCCCGCGACACCTGCGAGGAGATCCTGCGGATGCTCGGGCGCATTCACGGGGGTGGTCTGCGTGTGCGCCGCGCATAGGCGCCTTCGCCCGGGCGAGCTTGATGGCCTCGTCCTCTCCTACCTGCGCAAACACACCGAGGACGGGCCGCTGACCGCGACCGCGATCGGCAAGGGATTCGAGCGGCCGTCGCCAACTGCCTCGCCCGCCTGGCGAAAGCCAAGCGGGTCCGGCTGGCGAAGAAGGCTCCCCGCGCCTACCTCCTCAAGGAGGCGAAGGCGCGGTGAGCGAGTTGTGGGGTCGGCCAGGAGGAGGCCGACCCCGCCACCATCGGTTTTCCGGCCAAAGATCGCGTCGATATGCAGCGATTAGCGTCGATTCCCCGTTTCCTGCGATCCGAGTTGACTTCGGCCTTTCGCGGAGCTATCCAGGGGCTATGGCGCCCTGGCTCACCCACCAACTTCAGCGCCCGGCGACTTCCAATGGTGCTTCCGCTGGGACTTCCACTGGTGCTTCCCCTTGAGATTTCTCCGAAGCGGCCTCTTTGCCCATCGCAGCGCGCTTTGTGCGGCCTCGGGTTTTGCCGACATCTCTGCGTCACACGATGTTCGGCTGCTGGGATCGGTGCCGCGCTCTCATCCTCTCTCGGTCCACGCGCTCGGCGCCCTCGCTATCTCCTCCGCGCTGGATGCAGCACCGCTGTCCGAACCGCGCGGGCATCGACTTGGTGCCGCTTGGTACGGCGCGATCAGCCGCGTGAAGGTGCCTCGGGCGGGTTCGTCTGCAGGCCGCCCGTCAGGCCGCCCCTCAGGCCACCCGACGCTCTCGCCGAAGGGCGGGTTCTCGCCAGCGTGGCGCCGTTTGCGGGCTTTCGGTTTTGCCGACATATCTACGTCACCCAAAGGTCGGTGCGCAAGTTCGGTGCGCCATCGCTATCCGCGTGTGTCGACACGGCCCGACGCGCCCCTCTCACTCGGCGGCTTCGCTATCGCCTCCGCGCTGGCTCCACAACGCTTTCTGGGCCAAACCGCGCAAGCATCGACTCGCGCCGGTTTGTGCGGCGTGGTCATCGGGCCGGAGATGGATGCCCATGCCAAGTAGACGCGACAGTTGCCAGCAGAGGCGACGTCCGCGCGCCAGGGCGCGCTCGGCGCGGGTGATGGCCATCCACCACAAGGAGGCCGATCTGGACCGCTTCGTCGCCGCCTTGCTGGCGCTGGCCACCGAGCCTGACTGCGACCGTTCTCGTCTGAGGCGTCCCTCGCCGAAGAAGGCACCACGTCGATGAGGCGGGCGGCGATCTACCTGCGAGTCTCCACGGCGGCCCAGGCGACCAGGGGACGGGAGCCCGAGGGCTACTCGATCCCCACCCAGCGCGAGGCCTGCCATGGCAAGGCCGCCGAGCTTGATGCCGAGGTCGTCGCCGAGTACGTCGACCGGGGCGAGTCAGCCAAAACCGCCGACCGCCCTGAACTGAAGGCGCTCTTGGCTCGCCTGGAGGCTGAGCGTGACCTCGACTACGTGATCGTCCACAAGGTCGACCGCCTCGCCCGCAATCGATATGACGACGCGACGATCACCTACGCGCTGCATGAGGCCGGAGTCGAGCTTGTCTCAGTCACCGAGAACATCGACCGCACCCCGGTCGGCACCTTCATGCACGCGATCGTCGCCGCCAACGCCGAGTTCTACTCGGCCAACCTCGCCGCCGAGGCAAAGAAGGGGCTCGTCCAGAAGGCGAAAACCGGCGGCACTCCGACCCGCGCCCCGCTTGGCTATCTGAACGTGCGCAAGGTGATCGAGGGACGGGAACTGCGTACGGTCGAAGTCGATCCCGAGCGCGCCCCGCACGTCCGCTGGGCCTTCGCCGCCTACGGCTCCGGCGCCTACACGCTCGACACTCTGCTCACCGCCCTGGCCGAGCGCGGTCTGCGGACCCGGCCGACCCCAAAGAAGCCCGAGAAGCCGCTCTCCCGCTCCCAGCTTGCGCTGCTGCTTCAGAACCCTACTACGTGGGCGCAGGGGTCGAGTATGAGGGCCGACACGAGCACCTGATCGATGACGCCACCTTCGCCAAAGCCAAGGCCGTCCTCGCCGCCCACAACCACGCCACCGAGAAGGACCGCAAGCACCACCACTATTTGAAGGGCTCGCTCTACTGCGGGCGCTGCGGTTCGCGGATGAGCCTGATCCAGGCCAAAGGCAACGGTGGCCGCTACCCCTACTTCTTCTGCATCGGGCGGATGAAGGGCACTGGCTGTGAGCAGCCATACGTCCCGGTCGATCTGATCGAGGTGGCGGTGGAGAACGCCTACGGCGAGGTGAAACTGGAGCCCGATCAGGCCGACCTCGTCGCGAGAAGCTGAACCGGGCGCTGTCCGGGATGCAGGGTCAGGCCGAAGCCGAGGCCGCCCGCCAGCGCCGCCGCCTCGCCAAGCTCGGCGAGAAGCGAGAGAAGCTGCTCCATGCCTACTACGCCGGGGCCGTCCCGATCGACCTCTTGCGCAAGGAGCAGGATCGGCTTGGCACCGAAGCCGCCCAGGCCGAGCGGCGCCTGGAAGCCGCCGAGGCGTCCTTCGGCGACATCGAGACGACTCTGGGCAAGGCACTCGATCTGCTGGCCGACTGCCAGTGTGCCTACCTGGCTGCGCCTGGCCACCTACGCCGCCAGTGGAACCAGGCGCTGTTCGAGCGGCTCGTCGTCTACGACGACCGCATCGCCGACGCCGAGGTCGCGGAGCCCTTCGCAACGCTCGCCGATCTGGAGCTTCCGGCGCGGCTGGATGGCGAGGCCGTCACCGGAGCCGACGCTTTTTCTGGCGGCGGTTCAAATGAGGGTCTTCTTATCGGGGAGACAGGATTTGAACCTGCGACCGCTCGGCCCCCAGCCGAGTGCGCTACCAGACTGCGCCACTCCCCGTGGGCCCTGCATTCTGACGGATCGGCGAGGGGGTGGCTAGGCTCCCTCGTGGCGCGGCGGTAGCTCAACGGTAGAGCCTCAGCCTTCCAAGCTGATGACGCGGGTTCGATTCCCGTCCGCCGCTCTCCTCGCCGGTTGTCGGACTTCAAACCGACGTCCGCTCCCGGTTCAGGTCCCGGCCCGGTGGTCGATGGACTCCTCGATGCACCGGGGAATGGGACGACGAGCCTGATCGAGTTCCCGCCGGCCGACTACACCCCGGTCGTCTCCGACGGGCGCCGGCTCGACCTGATCGGCCTCGACCCGACCAAGCCCTGACCTAGACGAAGAAGAGCCGCTCGGCGACCGCCTGCTCGTCGGTGTAGTACTTCGCCTGCCAGGTGTCGTCGGTGTGCAGGCCGCCCTCGTCGGCTTTCGCCGCCTGCTCCTTGCTGCCGCCCTTCCACTTGTGCATCCGCCAGCGCCAGCGGTAGTGGTCGTAGATGTCCATCACGTGCGTCGCGTAGGCCTCGGCCAGTCGCTGATGACCCTCGATCACCAGCATGTTCTCGTCGTTGTTGTAGGAGGCGCGGTAACCGAGGTTGTGGCTGCCGGTGACGACGACCGCGTCGGGCGACTGCGGGTCGATCACCAGGATCTTGTCGTGGATGATCGCGTGCGCAGCTTCGGAGGACTTCAGCAACTCCTCCTCCATCGAGCCGAACGGGTGGTCGACCGCGGCCGCCGCCGCCACTTCGGCGACGTCGCCGGTGCGGTGGAAGAGCTGGGTTTCGTACTCTTCGATCGCCTTCGGATCGGTCGCGGCACCGCGCACGAACAGCTTCGGGTCCTTGTCCTGGGCTTCGAGGATCGCGTCGAGTACCGAGGGCGAGCCGGGCTGAAAGAGGAGGAAGAGGATGCCGCGCTTGGCGCCGGCGATCAGCTCGTACAGTTTTGCCATGTCAGCCGGTGCCGCCGCGTCCTTCGGCTTCGAGTGCAGTTTCGTGTTCGGCGAGAGCCGCAGGGTAACGTCGGCGCCGTCGACCTTCGTCGTCAGCACCGTGTCGTCGTTGGTCGCCCGGAAAGCGTCCCCCTGGGTCGCCTTCGGGGTCACCGGCGGGCACTCGGCCTTGATCCTCCCCCAGAAGTCGAGATAGCCGGCCGCCAGCTGCTCGTCGTCGATCAGGATCGCGTTGTTGGCCTGGGCGCAGAGGCCGGTGTAGGTCCAGTTGGTGCTGCCGCTGAGGATGCCCTTCGCGGTCCCGTCCGGCGCCACCCTGACCAGGAACTTGTTGTGGCCGATGTGGCCGCTGCCGAGTATCCGGTCGGTGACGTCGACCCCCGACTGGTGCAGCCGGGCGCGGGCGTCATGGTCGGTGTCATCGTTCTCACCGGCGTTGGAGAGGACCAACGATACGTGGTCGGGGTCGTCGAGCAGATCGATCAGCTCGGGGTCGTTGAGCTCGTAGAGCGCGCCGTGGCAGCGCCCCTTTTCCTCGACCGCGCCTTTGAGCTGGCGACTGACCCCCTCGATGATCTGGCCCGCCAGCGCCGCCCGCACCGGATCGCCGACCGTCTTGATCTTTTCGAGCAGGTCGTCGCTGCTGGGGGCGCCGTTTTTGTCCTTTTTCAGCACGTGTGCGAGCGCCTGCGTGGAGAGGATGCCGCGGTTGAAGTAGGCGCTGACGCCGTCGGAGCAGACCGGGGTCAGCGTCACCTCGTTGGTGGTGAGCCTCAGGTCATCCTTGGGCGCAAGCGCACCCGGAGCCCCCACCATCGGCACGATCTCGTAGGTGTACGTCTTCCCCCGCTCCGCGGTCAGGTCCCGCCAGGCGAACTTCTGCACCGGCCAGCGGTCAGTGGTGGCGGGCTTCCAGTCCGGGTTGCTTTCACCGTGAAAGCCGATCCAGGCAGGTAACGGTACGTTCGCGCCGCCAGGATCGATCCGGTGAACGGCGAAGCCGAGGCAACCGTCGACTTTCTCGTCGTAGCTCCAAGCGAGGAACACGACATCGTTGTTGGCGAGGGCAACGGCCGCGCTCATCGCCTGTCGATAGTGACAACATACTCAGGTGTTTTTGAGAAAACTTCGCGTTTGCCGCTCGAGGTTCAGTCCGAGCGGGCGTAGCCGGCGACCAGGCCATTGGCGGCCATTCCAGTTATCGCGGCCGTTTCGACGCTGGTGTGCGCCTCCTGGAACACATATGCCGCCATACCGCTGATCGCGAGCTGGACCACGAGCCAGAAGGCGATGATCAGGATGGATTCGAGATCAGGCCTGGGAAGCCGGCTGCCGTTCTTCTTGCGTTCCTCCCACCTGCCTTTGATTTCCGGCAGCGCAAAGGCAACCAGATAGGTGAGCAGACCGCCGAAGCAGCCGAAGACCGCGGCCTCGACACTTGTCAGGTCGTCGGTCATGACCGTCCCTCGGTCACGTCCTCGCGCCCCCGAAGCCGGTTGAAGCCGGCGCTGCGAAACGATTCACGCAGCCGGGAACGCTCGCGTTCCCGGTAGCCCTCGCCGCGGATAATGGCGAATCCCGCCGAGCTGGAGCTGGCTCGCACCCGCGCGGCCGAGACCCCGATGCGATCCGCGAGCGCGGACAGTGCGGGGCGCACGAAGAGCACATAGCCCCCGATGGCCGCGATTGCCACCGCGAGCCGCGAGTCCCAGAACAGCGAGAGGTGCAAACCGAGGAGTTCCACCACCCATCTGACCAGCGACGCTATCGCCCAAGCGGCGATCAGGAGAACCACCAGATTGCGTAAGAAGTGCCGGGTGTGCATTTTCTCCCGCATCGAATCCTCTAACCCCTCCGCCTCGTAGTCATCAGCCCCGCTACCTACCCGTAACCTCTTCGCAAGCCGGTCGGGAGCATATGGCCTGTCATCCACTCCGGGCCCGCCCGGCGGTGCGAGTGGGCGCTAGCCGGGTTCGCCTACCTCGCGAGGCGGTGAGGCCGGGATCTCCGCGTGCGGTGAGGCCGGGCGGGGTTCGCGCCGCCGGAGCTGATCCGCCGGCGTATCGGCGCCGGTCGAGGTCAGGAACCAGACGAAGGCGGCGATCATCGCCGCCAGCACAAAGCTGACCAGGCCGGTGCCGATCGCGAGACCGCCCCGGGCCGAGGAGACCGCCAGCCAGTCGGCGAAGGACGCGCCGAGCGGCCGGGTGACGACGTAGGCGAACCAGAAGGCGAGGATCGAGTTCATCCCGAAGCGGAAGTAGCCGATCGCCGGCACCGCGATGATCGCGGCGAAGAGCAGGCCCGAGGCGAAGAAGCCGAGGCCGAAGGTGACGGCGGTGAGGTCGCCCGCGGCGGTGCCGAGGGCGAACGTAGCCAGCACCGCCGCCCAGTAGAAGAGCTCGCGCCGCTCGGTGGTGATGCTGTGGATCGAGAGCGTGCCCTCGCTGCGGTACCACGTCCGGAAGACCACCGCGAGGACGATCGCGTAGAAGATCGTCGAGGCGACGTAGGGAATGCCGAGGCCGACGTGCAGGACGTCCGCGCACATCGTCCCGAAGACCCCGACCATTGCCACCGCCAACCAGTAGCGCCAGGGGACGTAGCGGTCGCTCGAGAACTGCAGGAAGAGCGCGATGAGGAGGGCGATCCCGCCGAGGACGACGGCGATCTCGGGCACCAGCTTGTGAACCAGGAAGTCGGAGGTCGACTCCCCCATCCCGGTCGTCAGCGCCTTGACGATCCAGAAGAACGCGGTCACCTCGGGGACCTTCGAGTAGGAGTGCCGGGCGCGCACCGACCGGAATCGCTGAATCCTCATCCCCTCGCGGGCGGCGACGTCGGCGCGGGCTCGGGTGTCGGGCTGGGAATCCAAGGGTGACTGACGAGACCGAGGGCGGCAGGCTAGGCCGGGTGTCTAAACCGCAGATGAGAGGTCAGTGGAGGATGAGATGCTCTGCGAGCGCCGGGTCGAGATGCTCGGAAGCGTCAGCCAGACATCGGCTCCACCGCCCTCGCGGTTCGCAGCGTACGCCTCGCCGCCGTGGGCGCGAGCGACGGTCTGGACGATCGCCAGCCCCAGGCCGCTACCGCCGTCGCGATTGCCCGAGGCGGCGCGGCTGAAGCGCTCGAAGGCGCGTTCGAGGAAATCCGCCGGAAAGCCCTCCCCGCGATCGCGCACGTGGATCTCGACCTCTCGCTGACCCGCTTGGGCCGTCAGCTCAACCGTGCCAGCGCCGTAGCGCAGCGCATTGTCGACCATGCTGCCGACCGCCTGGTCGATGCGCAGCCGATCGGCGGAGAGGGCGAGTGAGGACGGCGCCGACACCTCGATTGCGCGCCCCGCCTCTTCAGCCCGGCGAGCAAACCTGCGGCCGACGCCTTCAAGGGCGTCCCGCACGCACAGACGGGCGAGGCGCAGGGGCAGCTCTCCACGCTCGGTCTGGGCGATGGTCAGCAGGTCATCGGAGAGCTGGCTGAGCCGATCGGTCTCCTCAGCGGCCGAGGCCAACGCTGCCCGCAGCTCCTCTGGCGAGCGGCCACCGGCCAGGGCCAGCTCCAACTCGGTCCGCAGGATCGCCAACGGCGTGCGCAGCTCGTGGCTGGCATCGGCGACGAAGGCCCGCTCGTGCTCGAGCGCTTCGCCAAGGCGCTCGAGCATCTGGTTCAGCGTCTTGCCGAGCCGCGCAACCTCATCTCTACTCGGCGGCACCGGAAGGCGCCGGTCGGGCTCGGCGGCCGAGATCTCCGCCGCCCGCGACCTCATTGCCTCGACCGGCTTCAACGCCGCCGCCGCCACGCCATAGGCGGCAAGGGATGCGAGCAGGAGAGCGAAGGGCCCGCCGACCAGGAGCAGCTGTGCCAGGTCGGTGAGCGACTCACTGCGCGCGTCGGTCGAGGTCCCGACGACGACAACCTGCCGCTGCCCTTTCGCTTCGACCGGGACGGCGAGCAGGCGAGACTCGTCCCTCAAACCCGGGAGCGGTCCGCGGTCGAGGTAGACGGGGCCGCGCAGCGCGCGCCGCAACTCGGAGGACGAGAGCAGGACATGGCGACCGACCGCCAGTGAGGAATCGGTGACACCGCCGGACGGGTCGAGCACCTCGGCGAAGCTCTCGTTGCGGCCGACCAAGCTGCGGTGACTCCCCTCCCGCAGGCCAGAGTCGGCCTCCCTCACGAGCGAAGCCACGTCGCTGGCCCGCGAGCGCAGGCCCGAGTTGATCGTGGCGTCGAGCTCGTTGGAGAACCGCAGGTAGACGAAGACGCCGGTGGCGCCCAGAACCAGTGCCATCACCGCCGCGAAGGCAAGGGTGGCTCGAAGGCGGATAGAGATACGGCTCAGCGGCCGCCATCCTTTCGCAGTCGGTAACCCGCCCCGCGGACGGTCTCGATCGACCTCACCCCGAAGGGCGCGTCGATCTTGCGGCGCAGGTAGCGGACGTAGACCTCGATCACGTTCGATCGGTGTTCGAAGTCGTACTCCCAGGCCTGATCGAGCAGGTGCGTCCGGGTCAGCACGTGGCCTGGGCTGCGCATGAACGTCTCCAGCAAGACGAACTCCTTGGCCGAGAGGTCGATCTCGGTCTCCCCGCGCCAGACCTGGCGGGTGGCGGGATCGAGCTGCAGGTCTCCGACCTCGATGATCGAGGGGCGCTCGGCCTGGCCGCGCCGCACCAGCGCCCGCAGCCGCGCCAGCAGCTCGGCGAAGGAGAAAGGCTTGGTCAGATAGTCGTCGGCGCCGCCGTCGAGGCCGGCGACGCGGTCGTCGAGCGCGCCGCGGGCGGTCAGCATCAGAACCGGCGCCCAGATCCCCTCGACGCGAAGCTGGCGGCAGGTCTCAAAGCCGTCGATGCCCGGCAGGATCACGTCGAGGACGATCGCGTCATAGGTCGAGGAGCGAGACATTCCCAGCGCCTCCTCGCCGCTGTCGGCGACGTCGACGGTCAGACCGTCCTCCTTGAGGCCGCGCCGGATCAGCGCTGCCATCTTCACCTCGTCCTCGACGACCAAGACGTGCATGACAGCACGATGAACGCAGAAGATGAAAAACAGATGAGAGGCGTCGGCCGGCGCCTACGCCATGAGCCTTGCCCTCATCCCCATCGCATCTATTGCGCCGGCGCGACGGCCAGCGTCGAGTATCCGAGTTCGGCGATCCGATGGGGGAGGTCCACGTGGAGCCAGTGCGAGATGTGGCTCGGTGGCGTCTCGATGATGATCTCCCCATAGGGCCGAGACTCGAGTTCTTCGACGATGTCGTCATAGGCGTTGGGGCTGTTCGCGACGCGACCGCTGACCGCGCTTCCCGCTGGCCCTTGGATCTGAGGCAGCGCGCTTGCCAGCAGAGCCTCCCCGTCGGTGGTATCCGGACTGTTGCGATCGAAAGCTAGATGGTCCGGGTTGGGGACCAAGACGAAGAAGCGTGCCGCGCCCTTCGCCGCCCGCCGGCGCACCGCATCCAATAGCTCCGCGGTGGCCTCGACCTTGTTCAGCACGACGAGCACGGCTGGAGTGCCGTCGGACCCAGCGGCTACCGCAGCCGGGAGGAGCCCGGAGCGGATCACGTCGCGCTTGGAGATCGCCAGGTAGACGACCAGCGCCAGGATCGTCGAGAGGAAGATGATGCTGGTCAGGTTGGGGCCGAGGCCGAGGCCGCCTTCTTCGGTCGGCGAAGCGAGGTAGTCGCCGATCGAGGCGCCGAGCGGGCGGGTGAGGATGTAGGTGAGCCAGAAGGAGAGGATCGCGTTCATCCGCAGGCCGAAGTGCAGGACGGCGACGACGACGATCGCGCCGGCGAAGATCCCCAGCGCGGCGAGGTAACCAAGTTCGAGACGCTCGGCGAGGAAGTCTCCCGCCGAGGTCCCCAGCGCGAAGGTGAAGAGGATCGCCAGCCAGTAGAACGCCTCGCGCCTGGTGGTGTAGATGGTGTGAACCGAAAGCGTGCGCTCGACCGCGTACCAGCCGGCGAACACGCAGATCAGGATCGCGCCGAACGCGATCGTCGTCGTTTCCAGTCCGACCCCGAGGTTGTCGACGAGGTTGTCGCTGACCAAGGTGCCGACGACGCTGATCAGCACAACCGCCAGCCAGTAGATGCCCGGCACGTACCTCCTCGCCCGGAACTGGAAGACCAGAACGGCGATCAGCAGCGCCGCCATGAGGTAGCTGGTATTGGCGAGGCCGAGCCCGAGATTTTCGTTGAGGTTGTCGGCGAAGGTCTCGCCGACCGTCGTGCACAGCACCTTGATCACCCAGAAGTAGACGGTGATCTCGGGGACCTTGTTGAGCATCTGGCGGGCCCACCACTTGGCCGAGCCGGTGGAGGACGAGACGGCTGGGGACGTCTGGGCGAAGTTCATGGCGCGGCAGTGTGGGACACCCCGCTAAATCGCAGATGAGAGCTGGTCGACCTCGACCGCGAGCGGCCAGCAGGGGAATATGGTCGAGGCGAGCGAGGATTCAGTCCAGTTGGGCAAAGGAGCGCAGCTCCATGCCCTCGGTTTCGATCGCCCCCCTCACGCGAGGGTCGCAGAGCGCCTCGACCTCGAGCTCGCGCTCGCGCTCGTACGAAGATTCTTCCCGCATCCCCAGGCCGGGATGGCAACCCAGCTCCGTCCATCCCGCGGGCATTGAAGCGAGGGTCCGGATCAGGTTCTCCACGCTGATCGCATCGGGAACTGGTTCGCCCCTGCCGGTCTGTCCGTAGAAGCCGCCCTCATACCGAATCCGCCCCCGTGCGCGCAGCGGCACTCCCAACTCGGCCGCAAGCCGATCCGCCACCGAGGCGACCGGCTCACTCATGTGCGTGTGCTGGTGGGAGTCGAGATGGGTCGGGTCGCGGTTGAGGAGACGACGGAAGCCATCGAGCTGCGCCCTGCACTCGGCCTCCACCGCGGCCTCATCGTCCGGCGGGCAGCGCTGGTAGGCCACCGTCCATTCGGCGTTCTCGTAATCCCACTGGCCAAGGTCGATGTGGAGGCCGACCGCGAGGGCGGGATGGGCGCCGGCGTAGCTTGCCGCCGCCGCCGCCGCGCCCTGGCGCACCATCAGGCTGGCGCTGGTCACGATGCCGCGCTCGTGAGCGGCGGCGATGCCGGCGTTGACGGCTTCGGAGAGTCCGAGGTCGTCGGCGTTGACGATCAGGACGCGCGCCGCCGCCATCTCAGAGATCCAGGCGGTCGGACAGGGCGATCGCCTCGGCAAGCCAATCGTGCCGCTGGCTCTTGGGGGCGGTCCAGGGCGCCGGCGCCCACCCCAACCACTGAATCGCCAACTGCAGGCGAGCGAAGTCGAGGCTCTCCGGTGACGCGCCCGCGGCGGCGGCGTAGGCGGAGACGATCGCCGCCCGATCATCCGCGGCCCAATTGCCGCTGACCAGCGCGGCGAGATCGGTCAGGCCGGGGCCGGTGGCGGCGAGCTCCCAGTCGACCGGGGCGACGCGCGGCTGCGCGGATTCGGCATCAACCAGCACGTTCGAAGCGTAGAACTCGCCGTGGATCACGGTCTTGGGCAACGCCAGGAGAGCCTCGACGACGGCACCATGGCACTCGCCGAGCCGGTCCACGGCCCTGGCGCGGGAGGCGGGCTGCCCCGTCGCCCGGGCGAACTCGCGCGCCCGCTGCATCCAGCGCCGGTAGTAGATCGCGTCATGGTCGAGCAGGTGCCCGGCCGCGGCGTGCCGGTCGACTTCCCCCGCGAGCTCGGTGTGCATACCGGCCAGCCAGCGCGCCGCCGCCTCCCAGAGGCCCCGCTCTCCGACCTGGTAAAGCTCCCGGCCCTCGACCCACTCGACGAAGAGCCAGTAGCGGTCCCGCTCGGGGGCGACGACCGATCCGTAATAGCGAGGAGCGCCAAGCGCCGCGGGCTCGAGCACCGAGGCGTAGACGGCGGCCTCGCGTCGCGGATCGTGGAGGAACCGCGGCTTGGCCAGCCGGCCTTGATCGTCGAGCCCACTCCACTCCAGCCGCTTCAAGACCAGCCGTACGTTCGCGCCGTCCTCCAGATCGACGTCGAGCTCCTCGAGCGGGAAGCTGGTGCGATATTCGGAGGGCCGGCGTCGGAAATCGCGGGCCGGGGCCCTTCCCGCCTCCCGCAGGGCCGCCTGGAGGGCCTCGCCCAGGTCCGCATCGGTGGGCCTGCCGTCGATCGCCATCGCCGCAGCTTAGGACCTATCCCGATAGGCGATCGCACCCCTGGATACGGCCCAGGACACGGCGCGGTTGCGCCCCCGTCGCGGCTCCCACATGGCGCTGCCATGCGGAATCCACGCCGTGGCCGCCCCGCTTGGTCCTGAACCGTCCCAGTGGTACGCCCCCTACCGGGATAGGTCCTTAGGTTCGGCTTCCGCTGCCGCCGAGCTCGTCGAGCAACCGGGGCAGCACCTTGCCCGAGTCGAGATGCTCCTCCGCGAGGGCGCGAGCGGCGGCGCCGTGACGGTCGAGGTCCGCCTCGACGGCGGCGACGGCGTCGGCCGCCTCGGCCGCCGTCGCAAAGGGGAGCAGCCCTTCGCCGGTCGGAAGAAAGTCGGCAAACCCCGTTTCCTGGGCGACCACCGGACGGCCGCTCGCCAGGTAACAGGCGCTGCGATCGCTGAACCAGCCGCTTCGGGAAGCGACGTAGCCGCTCTTGGCGACCGACAGCTCCGCCTTCGAGCCGCGAACGAACTCGGCGTAGCGGCGCGGGTCTCCGGCGGCCTCGTGGGGGTCGAGCAGCTCCCAGTCGTTGGATCGCAGAGCCTCCAGGTCGGTCCCCTCGTCCGGGTGGATGCCAAGCGCAAGCTGAAAACGGGAGTCGGTCCGTCGTGGCAGGTCGATCAGCCGTCGCAGCGAGTGGGCGCGCTGGCCGTAGTGGATGCCCCCGTGCTCGATCGAGCCGTAGCTGCGCCAGTGGCCGACGCTGGTGAAAGCGTCGTGGCGGGGGGCGCCGGGTTCGGCGGGCCAGTGATCGAGGGCGACGGGAGGAAGCGTCGGGACCCAGCTCTGCCCGCAGTCGGGTATCGGGCAGCCGTCGCGGCCCAGGGACTGCCCCACGCTGAGGAAGTGGGTATGGAGGCCGAAGCCCATGTCGTTGCCGGTCTCGTGCCAGACCTGGTTGAAGCCCGGGTCGAGGTCGAGGAAGGCGCGGACGGGGATCGGCTCGAGCAGCCTCTCGTCCCGCAGCATCCCCGAGATGTTGATCAGCAGGTCCGCCTCGGAGGCGAAGCGGACGAGCTCGGCGTACGGCAGGCCGGCCGTCTGTCTCGTGCCCGGCACCAGCAGGGCGGAGCGCCCCTCCAGCATCGCCAGCGAGTGAAAGTAGGAGAGCGTCTCCGAGCCCCCCGCCCGCAGATCGAAGCCACCGCCCGGCCTGATCGGCTCGACCAGCACTACCTCATGCCCGAGGCGGGCGAGGCCGGCGACGTATTGCAGGACCGCCCAGGTCGCGCCACCCTGATGGGGATCCCCCGCCACCATGCCGCTAAGCAGGATCTTGAGGCGGTCAGCCATCGCGATCAACCGTCGATTTCAAGCGTCGCCAGCAGGCGGCCGAGGACGAGATCGGAGTCGAGATGCGCTTCGGCAAAGCCGCGAGCGGCCTCGCCGTGCGCGGCGGGGTCGGCGACGATCCGTTCGCAGCCTTCGACCGCCTGCTGCAGCGAGGAGAAGGTGAGGAGGCCCTGGCCGAGCGGCAGGTCGACGACGCCGGTGTCCTGCACCAGCGCCGGACGACCACTGGCCAGGTAGGCGGCGGTGCGATCGCTGAACCAGCCGGAGGCGGTCCCGGCGTAGACACCCTGAGCGACGGAGAACTCGGCGCTCGAACCACGAACGTAGTCGCGGAACTCGCTCGGGCCAGCGCTCACGCGTCGCGGATCGGCGACCGTCCAGCCGTGATCGAGCAGCCGCTCGAGGTCGGCCGAGTCACCGGAATGGATGTCCAGGGCGATCTCGAAGCCGGCTCCAGCGACCCGCTCGGGCAACTCGATCAGGCGGCGGAACTGATGGTGCTTCAGGCCCATCGTCTGACCGCCGATCTCCAACTGGCCGTAGGGGCTGCGCCAGGTGGCGACGGTGGTGAAGCGGGTCGCCCCCTCAGCCGGCGGCTGCGGCGGCCAGTGCTCCAGAACCAGCGGCGGAAGAGTGGGGACCCAGGCGACGCCGCAATCGGGAATCGAGCATGCGGCTGAGCCGAGGTTGAGGCCGACGGTGAGGTAATGGTCATGTGGGGGGAGGCTGAACGGCACACCGTGATCGATATGCCAGGTCTGGGTGAAGCCGGGGTCGAGGTCAACATAGACACGGGCTCGCGGCCCCGCCAGAACCTCCTCGATGGTCAGGTGACCGCTGATGTTGACGAGGATGTCCGCGCCCGCGGCCACCTCGACGATCTCCTCCAGACCGAGTCCGGCCGCCTCGCGGCCCCCTTCGCAGAGCAGGCCGGCCCGAGCCTCCAAGTCGAATTCGCGCACCACAGATTCGAAATAGGAGCGGTTGACCGACACCGCGAACTCCGCCGCGGCGCCATCCTCGTCGACGCAATCGCCGTCCCCGATCTGCTCGACGAAGTAGGTATCGAACCCGAGTCGCCGCAGGCCGAAAACCCAGGAGAGCCGTACCCACGCCTCGCCGCCGTTGCGCGGCTTGTTCGCGAGAGCTCCGCTGACGATCGCGCGCGCCACCCGTCAGCCCAGCCGGTAACGGGCCAGCAGGGCGACCTCGCGCAGCGCGTCGCGGAAGCGGTGCTCGCGCAGCGACCGTCTCGCCTGCCTCGCCAGCGTCTCCCCCAGCAGCTCGGCGAGCTCGTCGCCGGCGCCGGCGGCCGGCGCCGAGAGGCCAGCGACCGGGAACCTCCTGACCACCGCCAGGTCGAAGCCGAGGCCGGCGGCGGCGCCGAGGCGAGGGTCGAAGGTCCGCACCTGCTCGAAGAGCGAGCGCCGGTAGACCGCCGGCGGCGCGGAGCCGGCCGAGCCGATCGCGGCGGCGCACTCCGGACGCTGCTCAAGCGCATGCAGACGCGCCTCGAGCGCCTGCGGCGGCAAACGCTCCGCGGCGTCGAGGAAGACCAGGAAGTCGCCGTTGGTGGCGCGGATGCCGAGGTTCCGCGCCCCGGCCATCCCCGAGTCGTCCTCCCCGCGGAAGCAGCGCACGCCCGGATAGCGCGAGGCGATTCCGCGGGCCTCGTCCGCGGAGGTGTCGGCGACGACCACGATCTCGAGCCGGGGGCAGCCCTGCGCCAGCACGTCCTCGATCGCCCCCGCAAGGGCATCGGCCCCGCCACGGCAGGCGATCACGACCGATACCAGCTCGGCAAAGGCCGGGGAGCTTTGGCGGCGCCAGCGGTGGCGGCCGCGGACCGTCGCCAGCTCCGCCCGGCGCCGGTCGGACAGCACGACGGAGACGTCGAGCTCGAACTCGGGCGGCGTGCCGACCAGGTCCATCGTCGTCCTGAAGCCGGCGGAGGCCGCCTCCGGGCGCTCCGGAAAGGCGTCGGCGAGATCGGGGCGCCGGGCGCGCAGCGGCGCCCGGCAGATCGCCTTGCCGCCGCTGGAGAACTCGACCGCGACCGCCTCGGCTTCCGAGCCGACCGCCCAGCCGAAGACGTCGACGGCCTCGGCGTCGAGCACGGCTCCGGCCCGCGGCTGGTCGAGAAAGCCGCCGTGGATCTCCACCGGCAGCGGCCGCGCCAGGCTCACCTCCGAGATCTCGACCAGGGCGCCCATGCCCTCACGCCATCCGCGTCGGCAGGCGCAGGAGCCCCCCTGGATCGCGCCGGGCGAGCGTCGCGATCCCTTTCAGCGCCCGCCGCCGGTGGCGCCCGCGCCAGTCGGAGGAAATGCGCTCTGCCAGGGCGCCACCGTGCACGGCCCGGGTGTTGCGGATGCCCCTCCTGCGAGCCGCCGCCTCACGCCGGCCCCGCAGGCGCGGGCGCTGGGCCTTCAACACCCGCAGCTGCGAGGCGAGGACGACGCCCGGGTCGCGGGTGGTGTTGGCGCCGTGGCGGCGGTACTCGGTGACGACCCGGCCGTGGCAGTAGATCGGGTACCCGTGAGCGAGCCGCAGGTAGAGGTCGTAGTCGTCGCCGGCCTCGAGCCCCTCGTCGAAGCCGCCCACCGCCTCGACCGCGCCACGCCGGTAGACGATCGAGGACCCGGACCAGATGTAGCAGTCCTCCAGCAGGTGGAGGAAATGATCCTGGGTGACCAGCGGCTGGCCGCCCTCGCGGATCACGCTTCCGTCGCCGCCGATGTCCCTCGAGGTGCCCGCGACGAAGGCGACCTGCGGCCGCGCCAGGAGGCTCTCCACCCCGACCTCGAGAGCCCCTGGGAGCAGGCGATCGTCGGCGTCGAGGAAGACGACGAGTCCCCCCCGGATTCCGCCAGCCCGAGGTTGCGCGCGGCGGCGACGCCGAGGTGCGGTTGCCGCAGCCGGCGCACGCCCGGGTAGCGGCCGGCGACCTCGTAGCTGTTGTCGTCGGAGCCGTCGTCGACGACCGTGACGTCGACCCCGGGATGGCTCTGCCGAAGGACGCTCTCGACCGCCTCGGTAAGGAAATGGGCCTGGTTGAAGCACGGCACGATGACCGAGACCCGGCTCGCGGCATCGCCCTCGCCGGCGTCGATGCGGGGCCCCGTGGCCGCGTCCATCAGCCGCGGCGAAGCGTGTCCAGCAGGCTCCGGCGACCTGCCTTGACGAGCACACGGCCGAGTTGCTCGCGGCTCTCGTCCTGGAGCCGAACCCGAACCTCGAGCTCGCTTTCCCCGCTGCCCTGTGCGGCGAGCTCGATCCGGAAGCCGGCGGTCGCCGCCTCCGGCACGTCGGGAAAGAACTCGGCCACGTCGGGGCGCTCGAGAACGACCGGAGCGCGCCCGGCGACCTCGCCGCCGCTGACGATCTCGACTTCGGTCGCGGGAGACTCGGTGCCGATGACCCAGCCGACGATCTCGAGCTTCGGGCCGTCGGTCCCACCGATCCGAAAATGGCCCTTGACCCGGTCGCTTGGGTCGCGGGCGATGTCGCGGATCTCCAACTCGCCTGACACCGCGCGATTGTATGGGAGCACGGATCCCGGGTTGAGCCTGTTCTCAGCCGGCATCGAGGGCCTCCAGCAGCTCGGCGAGAACCCTCTCGGAGGCGAAGAACTCCTCGGCGATCGATCGCGCGGCCGCCGAGTGACGGCGGAGGTCGAGGCGGATCTCCTCCGCCCCCGCCCGCGCCTCCTCGATGCTGGAGAAGGCCAGCAGGCCCTCGCCACTCGGCAGCGAGTCGCTGAAGCCGGTGTCCTGCGCCAGCACCGGCTTGCCACTCGCCAGATAGCTGGCGCTGCGATCGCTGAACCAGCCGCCCCGGGTCGCGACGTACATCTCCTTGGCGATCGCGATCTCGGCCATCGACGCCTGGACGTAGCTCCTGTAGGAGTCGAGATCGGCCGCGACCAGCCTCGGGTCGGCGAGCCCCCAGCGGCGCTCCCGCAGCAGCCGCAGATCCGCGGCGTCCTCGTGGTCGATGTCGAGGGCGAGCTCGAAGGGCGCGTCGACCAGCCTTGGCAGCTCGGCAAAGCGCCGGAGCTCGTGCACGCGCAGTCCGTAAGAGCGGCCCCCGTACTCGACCGGCTCGAACGGCCCACGCCAGCTTCCGACGCTCGTGAAGGCCTTTCCCGGCGCCACCTGCGGCCAGCGCTCGAGCACGACCGGTTGCCGGGTCGGGATCCAGCGCCGGCCGCCGGTCGGAACCGGGCAACCCTCAGCGCCAACGTTGGCTCCGACCGTGACGAAATCGTCGTAGCCCTCGAAGGGATCGGCGAGGCCGAGGTCGTCCCACATCTGGGCGAATCCCGGGTCGATGTCCATGTAGACGCGGCGCGGCGCCGCCGCCAGCAGCTCCTCGTCGCCGAGAAACCCGTTGAAGTCGAGCAGCAGCTCCGCGCCGGAGAGGCGGGCGAGCGCGTCGCCGCGCGAGAGGCCGACCGTCTCCGTGCCGCCGCCGAGCAGCAGGCAGTAGGCGCCGTCCAGCCCGGCCGCGTGCATCGCCTCGACCAGCCAGCGGGCGCCGCGTGAGGATCTGGCGCCGGCGGCCCATTCCTCGGCGTCGATCATGGCGGCGTCGAGGCGATCGAGAAAGAGGACCTCGTGCCCGAGCCCACGGAATCCGAGCAGGTAGCTGAGGAAGACCCAGGCGTGCCCGGCCCGCCCGGGCCGCTGCGCGATCGACCCGGAGATCGCCACGGTCGCCATCAGCTCTCGTTCGCGGCTCGATCTCCGGCTGGCTCGAGGTCCGTCGCATAGCCGAACTCGGCGAGGACCGGCGCGAGGATCTCGTTGCACTCCGCAGCGAGCTCGGCGGGCAGGTCCCGGCGCCAGCGCCCGATCGTCTGGGCCGGGTCGCTGACCGTTCTGTGGCCATCCAGCAGCTCGTTGGGACGGTTGGCCAGCTCCAGCGTCGCGGCGACGGCGTCCTCGCCGGCGTCGACCTCGAGGAAGCCCAGGATCGCGGTCAGGGTCTGGCGCGGCTCCAGGATCAGGTCCTCGTAGCGGACCAGATGGGCGTCGTCGCCCTTGCGGCGCCAGCGGCTCAGCAAGCCTTCGGCATCCCCCTTGACCCGCTCGACCAGGTACTCGGCCTGGCTCATCTCGGCGTCGTGCCCGAAGCCGCGCTCGCCGCGCATCTCGTTCCAGGCGAAGACCGAGCTGAGGCGGTCGCGGAAGTCGCGGACGAGGATCAGCTCGCGCGCGCCGGGGAAGATCTCCGTGGTCAGGTCGAGCAGGACCGGGTCGAGGAGGAACTTCTCGGCGAAGTAGCGAGCTTCGGGCTTTTCGCATTTGCGCCCGACCTCCAGGTAAAACGCCTCGACCTGCTCCTGGCAGAGCGCCGCCAGGTTGTCGACCGCCGTGGCCCCCAGCCACTCCCCCATCTCCAGCGCGAGCGGCGCGGGAAGCGCGGTCGCGCCGTCGCCCAGCCACCAGCGCGGCTCATCCCAGCGCTCCGCGTGGATCTGGCGCAGGTAGCTCTTCGGCGCGCTCAGGGAGCGGAACACCGTCGTCCAGTAGGTGGCGAGACGCGGCTCGAAGACGAGTGGCTGGAAGGCGATCACCGACCGGTGGCAGCTGAGCAGCCAGGCCAGCCACTTCGAGCCGCTGCGCCCGATCGTGGTCAGCATCAGCGGATTCAGTGCCGGCGTGCGAGCGACCGCGAGCGCGCTGCGCTCGCCGTGCAGGGTGGCCACCGCGAAGCTGCCGCCCCCCTCCAGCCCGGCGACGACGTCGAGGCTGAACTCCGACTCGAGCTCAGTCGCCCTGACCAGAGCCCGAAAGCCGCTGTTCTCGGCCCCCTCCACTCCGGGATAGGCGCGGGCGATGTCCGCCCGCGCCTCGTTCGGGGCGACCTCGGCGATCACCTGGGCTCCGTCGAGGACGCGCACCGTCTCGACCTTCGCCCCCTCGCCCAGGGCCCAGCCGACGACCTCGAAGCAGTGCGTGTCCGAGCCGCCCCCCTCCGACGGCCCATCCAGCCAGCCGTTGTGGAGTCCGTCCCGGGGCTCGGCGGTGTGCTGCTCGACCCGCACGATCCTCACCTCAGCCATTGCTCTCACCCGAGTCCGCGCCGGCTTCCCGGCCGGCAGCCGCAGCGGCCGAGTGGGGATCGAAATCGGCCATCACGCTCTCGATCCGGTCCCCCCAGATCGAGGTGTGAAGCCACATGTTGTACTCGCTGGGGATGCGACGGACACCGGGCACGTAAGACTGGCCCTCGAGGTGGTAGAGCTCGACCGTCGGCAGGTACCAGTTCTGCCGCTCCGCTTCGGCGAGGCGCAGGCACAGCTCCGAGTCCTCGTAGTCGCCCTGCACGTAATGAAGCGGCAACCCGCCCACCTCTTCGTAAAGGCCGCGGTCGACCATCATGCAGGCGGCGGTGACGGCCGGCATCGGCCTGGCCAGGTTCGCCGCCGGGAAGCTCCTGTGCAGGCCCTTGAAGCAGTGGGCGTTCTCCCAGACCTCGGAGCCGGGCCGGCGCTGGAAGTACATGCCGGCGTGTTGGAGCGTGTCGTCCTCGTAGAGCAGCTTTGGGCCCAGCGCCCCGATGCCCTCGGTGGCGTCATAGAACGCCGCCATCGCGCCGATCCATCCCGGCCGATCGGGGATCACGTCGGAGTTGAGCAGCAGCAGGCGCTCCGCCTCGGCAACCTCGATCCCGAGGTTGTTGGCCCCGGCGAAGCCGGCCCCGGAGGTCAGGTTGACGACGCGGAAGGGGAGCCCGTAGAGGCCGAAGAGCTCCCGCGCCTTCTGGGCGAGGTCGTCCCCCTGCTCGGTCGAGTCGAGCACGTAGACCAGGTCGATCGCGGCAAACTCCGGATCACGGGAGAACTGGAGCATCTGGTGCTCGATGAAGTCGAGCCGCTGGTAGAGAGGGACGACGATCGAGACCGCCGGCTGGCGGGGCGGCTCGCCATAGACGTCGATCGAGTCGACACTCGCTTCGTCGACCAGCCGCCGCTGCAGGCTGGTCAGCGCGGCTCGGCCGTGGTCAGCGGCGAGGCGGCCGCCGACCGTCCCGTGCTGGCCGAGCTCGCCGAGGATTGTCGAGCGCACCGCGAGCGGATCGCGGCTGACCGCCGGGCACTCGATCTCCAGCTCCAGGCCGTCGGACGTACGCAGCTCCGCGATCCAGCCGCTCGAGAGCCGGCTCGGCGAGGGCAGGGTGAGATGCGCGATGAAGCCGTGGTCGCGGCTGGGCTCGCCGCCCAGCGCCGAGTAGAACTGGACGACGTCGGGGCGTTCGTAGCGGAAGGCCGTCTCGGTCAGCTCGACGCGGGCTCCCTCCGGCGAGACCAGCGTCACCTCCCCGAGCCCGTCCCGATCGTGCATCCAGCCGTTGACCCAGAACGAGCGTTCATCGACGGCGAGGATCTCCCCGACAGCGAGCCCCGCCGGCTGCGATTCGCTGACCTCGCAGCGGGGCAGCCGCTCGCGCAGGACCTCGCGGATGCCGTACAGGGAGGCGCTCGAGCTCAAAGGACGAGCTGCCCTCGATCGCGGTCGAGGCGGCCAGCCTCTCGAGCACCGCCTCGCGTGTCTCGGCGTCATGCGGAGCCAGCTCCTCGCGGACGAGGACCTTGAGGTCGCCCTCGACCTCCGCCCACTGCTGCGGGGAGAGCTCGAGGCCCTCGACCCGCCCCACCTCGAGGGCGGGCTCGCCGCCGGAGGCCTCGCCGGCGTGGACGAGGATCGCGATGTCGGAGGCGAGCTTGGCGGCGCGGCGCGGACCCGCGACGCCGACGCCACCGGCGGTCGTGATGGTGGTCGTCCTAGGCATGGAGCACAACCTCCTCTTCGTTGCGGTCCGGAGCGCTGCCGTAGAGGTCGAGCAGACGCGCGATGTGGGTGTCCATGGGATGGGGCTCTCGAATGCCGTCGCGCAACGAACGCCACAGCCGCGGGTTCGTCGTCGCGGTTTCGATCGTGCGCGCGAGGCTGAACGCGTCGCCGACCCGGAAGTGCATGCCCGTCGACGCCGTCGCGGACTTTCTCGGCCATGCCGCCGACGTCGCTGCAGATCACCGGCCGGCCGTGGAAGAACGCCTCCTGGATCACCAGCGGCGAGTTCTCCCACCAGATCGACGGCACGCAGCACCCAGTGCAGGTCGGCCATCAGCTTCGGCAGCTCGGCGTGGTCGTAGGGACCGACGGAAGATGACCCGCCCGCCGCAGGCCTCGTGCAGCGCCGCGAACTCCTCCTGGAACTCCGGCGGCTGCAGCTCGAGGTTGGCGCCGTGCAGCCAGAGGTGCGCGTCGACGTCGTCGTCCAGCAACGCCATCGCCTCCAGCATCACCTTGCGCCCCCTTGAAGTGGCTGAGCTGGCCGAAGAAGCCGATGTTGGTCGGCGCCTTGATCTGCCGCGGGTCGCGGCGCGCGTACCGCGGGCGGCGAGCCGCCCGTACTCCTCGACCCCGATCCGCTCGGGCTGGATCCCCCAGTCGCAGGTACGTTCTCCGATCAGCTGCGCGCTGGGGGCGATGAACCGGTCGACGTTCTCGACATGTGCGCCTTGACGAAGCGTTGCGCAGGAAGAACGACTGCGGCGCGATCTCCGGGAAGCATTCGTGGCAGCGGCGCGGCGACGCTTCGCCGCAGAGCTCGGAGCTGAAGGTGCGCACCATCTGGCCGTCGCGGTGGCAGATCGGCAGGAACTCGTGCAGCGTGTAGACGATCGCCGCGTCCGGCAGCACGCGGCGGATCTGGCTGAGCAGGTCGACGCCGATGAAGTGGGTGTGCTGCAAGTGGACGACGTCGGGCCGCTGGGCGAGGAGGAAATTGGTCAGGTGCCGGGAGTACAGGGACTTGTCGCGCGAGGTCAGCGTGAAGAAGTCGAAGTGCTCGGTCTCGGTGAAGACGAAGTACTGGTTGGGGTCGTCGTTGACCGAGCTGAACGGCGTGCCCGGATGCGCGACCCGCTGACGGGCCACGTTGGAGCCGATCCGCGCCAGCAGCACCGGCTCGACGCCGGGCGTTTCCCGCATCCCCTCGTAGAGCTCGAGCGCGTAGGCCTCGGCCCCGCCGGGGTGGAGGGTCGGATGGTTGTGCGCGACGTAGAGGACCTTCATGCAATCTCCTTTAGCCCGTCGAGGTCGAATACGCGGCACAGATGACGCTGCTCCGCGATCTTGCGGCAGTTGTTCTCGATCTCCGCGAAAAGATCCGCACGGGAGTCGAGCCATTCGTCAGAGGATCTGGGGACGACGAGGTAGTCGGCGCCGTCTTCGGCGAGCAGCCGCAGCTCCGCCAGGGTGCGATCGGCGCTCCCCTCCCGGTCTCCCGCCCGCAGGCGAGCCGGCCGCAGCGCAGCGAGGGCGTCCGCCAGGCCGTCGACCGCCTCGAGGACGACGAGCCGCTGGCCAACGGTGATCAGGTTCTCCAAGTAGTCCCGGACCTGCTCCGCCGAGGCCTGCGGTCGCTCGATCGCCGGAGCCCCCGGTGCGCTCTCCAGGCGCGGACCGAGGCTGTAGATCACGCAGGTGTCGGGGAGGTCGGCGACGATCTCGCCGTGACTGGCCAGGTGCAGGGCGAAGTCGTCGTAGAACTGGAGCCACCATCGCGCCGTCGCCGGGAGCACGAGATATTCGGCGCCGGCGCGCCGCCGTTGCTCGAGCTCGGCGGTGGCGGCGGCGCCATCGTGGGGGTGGTGGCCCGCGTACCCGCCGGAGCCGTCCTGGGGGAAGTGCAGCGCGGTCCGCCCCGGCATCTCGAGCAGGGCTGCGTCGCCCTTGCTGACCACCAGCAGCGAGGAGCCGGGGGGCACCTGGGCAGCCACGGTCGCCTGGATCCGTGCGACCAGATCCCGGTACTCGGCCTCTCCGAGCCGGCCGTTGCCGTTCATCCCGCCACCTCGCGAAGGGCGCGGTCAGCCGCCACCGCGCCGAGCTCGAAGATCGAGCAGGCCTCCAGCTCGGTCGCCGGATAGCGCCGGCGCAGGTGCTCGGCGAAGCCGGCGTAGTGGTCGAGCCACCAGGAGGCGGTCGAGGGCAGGACCAGATACTCGGCGCCGGCGGCACGCAGGGCTTCGAGCCTGCGCTATCGCGTCGGCGCTGTCGCGGGGATGGTGGCCGAGGTAGCCTCCCGCCGGGTCCTGGGGGAAGTGGCGACCGTCGCGGCCCTCCAGGTCGACCAGCTCGCGGTCTCCCCGGCTGACGACGAGGACCGAAGCGCCGACGGGAACGGTCCGCGCCACCGCCTCCCGCACCTGCTCGACCAGGCGCCGGTACCCGAGGCGGCGATTCGCCGTGAACTCCGGTCGCGGCGGCGCTCCCGCCACCGGCCCCGTCCCCGCCTGCAGCCGCTGCTGCAGGCCCTGGACCATTCCTTCCAACCGATTCGCCTCGCGGGCGAAGTCGCGGCGATCGAAGGCGATCACGGTGTCGGCGAACGGAGGGGGGCGCAGCTCCCCGGCGGGGCCGAGCTCGCCGCCGGTCGCGGCCGTGAGCCGCACCACCTCGCCCAGCAGGTCGGATACCTGACGGGCGTAGACCTCGAGCAACCCCTCCACCTCCTCGTCGCGGCCGGCGTCCACCGTCGCGAGGTGGGGCGAGACCGAGAGGCGCAGCGGGTAGGAACCCGCGTACTCGACCTCGAGCAGGCCGTCCTCGACGTAGATCGCGAGGTCGTCGCGGCGGACGCGCTCGCGCCAGCGCTCGCGGTAGAGCGCGACGCTGCTCTCGAAACGTCCTGCCGGCCCGCGCGAGGCCGACTCGAGGTGGATCGACGACCGCCTCGTGGCAGTAGTGGACCTCGCCGCCGGCCTCGCCCATGCCGCAGGCAGAGATCGACGTCCTCGAGCGAGTTGAGGAAGCCCGGTGTCGAAGCCTCCGACCCGCTCGAAGGCCGGCGCGCCGGACCAGCATGCAGGCCCCGGTCACCGCCTGCAGCCGCCGCGAGCGGTCGACGGCGGGGTGATCGGCCGGCATGCCCGGCGTAGAGGTTGTGGGGGTAGCCGTCCTGGCCGATCACGACGCCGGCGTGCTGGACGGCACCGGTCGGGTAGAGAAGCTTGGCGCCGACCGCCGCCGCGGCGGGGTGCGCCCGCGCATAGCGCTCAGCAGCGCCTCCAGCCAGCCCGGCCGCGGCTCGGTGTCGTTGTTGAGGAAGACCAGCGATTCGCCGCCGGCCAACGCCGCACCCTCGTTGCAGGCACGCGCGTAGCCGCCGTTGCTGGCCAGGGTCGCAGGCGTCCGGATCGAGTCGCCGTAGCCGTCGAGCAGCTCACCGGCGTCGCGTCGGTCGAAGCGTCGTCGACGACGATCACCTCGCAGTCGCCGCGGAAGGTCGCCGAGGACGGCGCCGAGGCAGCGCTCGGTCAGCGCCGGCGCGTCCGTGCACGGGCACGACGATCGAGGCCGCTAGCGCGCTCATCTCGCCACCTCCTCGAAGCGGTAGATCGCGCCGGCGCGCTCGTCGGAGACGACGGTCCGGTAGCGGCTGTCGAGGTGCTCGGCGCAGCCCTTCGTAGTGGCTCAGCCACCAGCGGTAGGTCGGCGGCACGACCAGGTAGCTGGCGCCGTTGCTCGCGCAGCGCCTCCAGGTGGCCGATCGCCTCCTCGCTGTCGGCGGGATGGTGCCCGGCCCAGCCGCCGTTCTCGTCCTGGGGGAAGTGCGTAGCGCGAGGGCCGTTGAGCTCCAGCAGGGCGTCGTCGCCGCGGCTGACCACCAGCACCGTCGCGCCCCCGCCGGCACGGCCGCCTTCGACCGCCTCGCGCAGATGCTCGGACTCGCGCTCGTAGCGCGGGTTCGGGCGCCGCCCGTAGGGCTCCCAGGGCCGCCCCCACTTCTCCGCGTAGCGCTGCTGGTTCGGCGCGCAGGATCCGCCCGTACTCACCGCCGGCGACGAGCTTGCCGAACGATGCCTCGCCGAAGTGGTGGACGACGACGTTCCTCGGCGCAGCGCAGCTGGTAGCCGGCCTCGCCGCGCGCGCTCGGCGTAGTCGTCGTCCTCGAGCAGGCCGACCTCGTAGCGCTCGTCGAGCGGCCCCGAGGTGCTGAGTAGGTCTGCCGCCGCATCGCCAGGCAGAACATCGCCGGCGTCCTCGATCTCGAGCCAGTCGCCCGCGTGCTCGCCGGAGCGCTCGGCGGGCGAACTCGAGGAACTCGCCCCAGGTGCGGTAGTCGGTCGTCCACCTCGGCCTCGTTGCCGATCCGGTTGGTGACCGGGCCGACCAGGCCGACCCCGGGCTTGCGAAGGTGCGGCAGGAGGCCGGAGAGCCACCCGGGCGCGACCATCGTGTCGTTGTTGAGCAGGACCAGGTGCTCGCCGAGGGCCAGTCCGAGGCCCTGGTTGCAGGCCGGCGCGAAGCCCATGTTGCGTCCGTTGAGGAGGACCCGCACCCGGGCGTCGCGCTCGGCGAGCTCGGCCAGGTAGGCGCGGGTGCCGTCGCTCGACCCGTTGTCGACGACGATCAGCTCGAAGTCGTGCGTCGGCGCTGTTGGCGAGCACCGTCTCCAGGCAGAGCCGGGTGAAGGCGAGGCCGTCGTAGGTGACGACGACGATGCTGGCGCTCGCCGACCCAGCGTCCGGCGCGTCCTCGTAGACGCGGGACGGCGTTGCCCAGCGCGGCCTCGACCGTCGCGCGCGGCAGCGTGGTCGGCCGCGGCGAGACCGGCTCGAGCTCCATCTCCAGCGGGAACACGGACGCCGATCGCTGCCGGCGGGACGTCTCGCGCGGGCCCAGGCCGAGCTCGCCGAGCATCGAGCCGAGCACCGCCTCGTGACTGAAGTGCTCGCGCGCGATCTCGCGGGCCGCCGCCGCGTGGCGCGAGTAGTCGGCATCGATCGCCGCCACCGCCGCGCCGCCTCGTCGGGGAGTCGAACGCGAACAGCCCCTCGCCGGTCGGCAGGACGTCGCCGAAGCCGGTGTCCTGGGTGACGACCGGGCGCCCGCAGGCGAGGTAGGTGGCGCTGCGGTCGCTGAACCAGCCGGTCCGCAGCCGCACGTTCTGGTCCTTGGCGACCGTGAACTCGCCGCGCGAGGCGCCGATGTAGTCGCGGTAGCGGTCGATGTCGCGTCGAGAACTCGAGCGCCGTCGCGGACCCGCCAGCCGCTGCTCGCGAGCAGCTCGCGCTCCTGCGGCGTCACAGCTGCTCAGCGCCAGCTCGAAGGCCTGGCCGTGCGCCGCGGGCAGGTCGAGGAGCTTGAGGAACTCGTGGTGCTTGCTCCAGGTGTAGCGCTCGCCCTCGAAGGTGACGTCGCGCCACGTCCTGGCGCCAGTTGCCGATCGTCGTGAAGACGTCGGCCGGCTGCGCCGAGCGGTCGGGCCAGAAATCGATGACCACCGGCTGGCGGGTCGGCATGGAATCGGAAGCGCTCGCTGCCGGGGCAGGCCGCAGTCGGGTTGCCCGCAGTTCTCGGCGAAGGTGAAGAAGGCGACAGTGCGGCTCGAGGAAGTCGAGCGTCTCCTGCAGCCCGTGCCTGCAGCTCGATCTGCAGCTGGACCGGGTCGGTCTCCAGGTAGACGAGCCGGCCGGTCTCGCCGTAGCTCCGGCAGCGGCTGGGTCCCGCCGTGGAGGTTGACGATCAGCTCGGCCGACGCCGTACAGGCGTTCGCAGCTCGGCTTCGCTCATCCCGTAGCAGCGCCCGTCGTCGTGCAGCGCCTGGAAGGCCCAGCGATCCGCCGAGGCCGAAGCGCCGCATGATCGCCGCGATGAAGCGCGGCGGCAAGCGCCGAGCTGTCGTCGTCCTCGTCGCGCATCAGCATCGACGGGCGTGCGCGCGTGCGCCTCGACGTAGTAGGCCTCGTAGCCGAGCCGCTCGAAGCCGAGCAGGTAGTGGAGGTTCTGCCAGACGACGCCCGCCACCGGCATCTTGGTCATCATCCCGAGCAGGACGATCTTCGGCCGCTGCCTTGACCCGGCGTCCGCATCAGCCGCGCTCTCCAGCGCTGACCTGGCGCCAGGTGACGGTCCCCGTCGCGCCGTTGCCGTTGCCCCGCGGGGCCTTGCGCCGACGCTCGCGGGTCTGGGCCTCGTGCAGCTGCTGGTAGAGGCCGCTCGCGTCCGCAGCAGCTCCTCGTGGGTCCCCTGCTCGACGATCCGGCCGTTGCTCGATGACCAGGATCTGGTCGGCGTGGCGGATGGTCGAGAGGCGGTGGGCGATCATGAACGACGTCCGCCCGACCATCAGCCGCTCGAGCGCGTCGAGGATGACCGCCTCGGTCTTCGAGTCGATCGAGGAGGTCGGCTCGTCGAGGATCAGGATCGGCGCGTCCTTGAGGAACGCGCGGGCGACGCAGATGCGCTGGCGCTCGCCGCCGGAGAGCTGGGCGCCCCGCTCGCCCAGCACCGTCTCGTACCCGTCGCGGCAGGCGCGCGATGAAGTCGTGGGCGTTGGCCGCCCGCGTCGCCGCCTCGATCACCTCGTCCTGAGTCGCGTCGAGCCGGCCGTAGCGGATGTTCTCGGCGATCGTGCCCGAGAACAGCAGCGGCTCCTGGAGGACGACGCTGATCTGGTCGCGCAGCGACTGCAGCTTGAGATCGCGCAGGTCGACCCCGTCGAGGTCGATCCGGCCGCCGCTGCGGGTCGTAGAAGCGGATCAGGAGGCTCATCAGGGTGCTCTTGCCGGCTCCGGTCGGGCCGACGATCGCGACCCGTTCACCGGGGCTGGCGCGCGAAGGAGATGTCGTGCGAGCGTGTCGCCTGCGGCCCGGGTAGGCGAAGGAGACGTCCTCGGCGCTGACCCGCCCCGGGCCCGACTCGAGCGTCGATCGCGCCCGGGTTTCTCGACCACCTCGGGCTCGGTGTCGAGCAGCTGCGAGGGAGGAGTCGAACTGCACGAGCTGCTCGTGGAGCATCCCCACGGTGCTGCTGATCTGTTCCAGCGGCTGGTAGACCGAGGCGATGTAGGTGATCAGCACGATCAGCTCCCCGACTCGAGATCTTTCCCTGGATCACGTGCCAGGCCCCGAAGCCCGAGCACCAGGGAGTGCCGGCCGCGGTGGCCGTCTGCACGACCGAGCGTGTAGAGGCTCTGGCTGACGGTCAGCTTCACCCGCTCGTCGACCGCCGTCTGCCCTGCTCGCGGAAGCGCTTGTGCTCGTAGTCCTCGCGCCCGAAGGAGACGATCACCCGCAGCATCGCCATCGCCTCGTGGACGATCGAGAGCGACTGCCACTCGAGCTCCTGCACACGTTCGAGCCGCGGGACGATGCCGCGTCCGTAGAGGCCGAACGACCAGAAGAGGAACGGCACGACGATCAGCGCGATCAGCGCGAGCTGCCAGTCGATCAGGAGCGAGATCACCAACATCCCGACCAGCGTCAGCGCCGGCCTCGACGCATCGGCGGGATCACCATGACGACGTTGCCGACCGACAGCCGCCTGGAGGTTGATCTGGCTCATCAGCGCCCCGGTCTTGCGCGCGTCGTGGAAGGTCGAGCGAGAGCCGCTGGACATGGGCGAAGAGGTCGCTGCGGAGGTCCAGGACCATGTTCTGCTCGATCTTCGCGCCCGAGGTAGTGGTTCCAGACGGTGAAGCCGTTGCCGAGGACGATGATCAGGAACCGGGCCAGGACCATCGAGACGAGGACGACCCAGATGGTCGGGTCTCGACCGAAGACGGCGCGGACGATGCCGCTCGGCTGGGTGTCCTGGTGGAGGACCTCGTTGAGGATCACCGCCAGCGGCCACGGCTCGGCCAGGCCGAGCACCGCGGCGAGGACGGTCAGGACGAGCAGCCAGACCAGGTGCCTGCGATAGGGGGCGAGGTAGGGCCGGGCCCGCGGCAGCGCCTTCCAAAGGTCCCAGGCTCCTGCCTTTGCCTCCTTGCGCTCGCCCGCGGCCGCCGCGCCTGCCTTCCGTGGCCGACTCCGCATTCTGAGCGGCCCCATCCCCGGGCTCATAGCCGCACCTCGTCGACCTCGACGCTGGGAATGCCGCCTCCGAGCGGGATCACCTCGACCCGCCTCTCCCGCCTGCGGTCTTCCTGGAAGGCCACGGTCCGCCGCAGGCGGCCGAGCTCTGACAGCGCCAGGTTCATCGCGGTTCCGGTGCCCTCGAGGCCGAGCCCGACGAGGATCAGCAGGCCGATGCCGATCACGACCGCGAACTGGGGCCGACCGCTGGTAGCGGCGTAGGCCGACAGCAGGACGAGGACGGTTGCCACAGTCATCCCCCGGGCCGAAGCCCGCGGCCAGATCCGTGCCCGCAGAAGCTGTTTGCCGGAGCCGTGCTCCTCGACCGCGGTGCGGATCTTGACGCCGCCGAGCGGGCCGGTGCGCAGCTCCAGGTCCCAGCGGTCGAAGGGGCCGCCGCTGCGGACGTAGCCGCCCCGGGACGCCAGCGAGTCCTGCAGGAGCTGGACGAAGCTCTTTGGCTCGCGCCAGGATTCGCTCCAGACCTCGACCGTGCGCGGGCGCGGCCAGGTGGCCCCCGGCCGCAGCCGCCGGCGCCACGGCGACAGACCGTTGCGAAGCCGCCCCGTCAACCTGGCAACCGGCTGAAGTAGGAACAGCATCGCGGTCAGCTCGCGCCGCTGAAAAGTTCCGAAGGCCGAGCGGCCGGCAACCGGATGGTGGGCCTGCCAGCCGCTCGCTACGGCCCTCCAGAGAACCGCGAGCACACCGGCCAGGAAGGGTGGGGTGGCGAGCAGCAGCGGCGCCCAGAAGATGCCGAGCGCCGAGACGCATCCAAGCGCGGCCAGGATGAGCAGAGGACTCTCGGGGGCGAGCAGGAGGTTGGCGAGCCTCCCCGGCGCGGGCTGGTAGATCGATTGGAAGAGCCCGCTGCCCCAGGTGCCGTACCGCACCATCGCTCGCCGACCGGGGGTGCGGTTCGCGGGCGAGTAGATCCGGCCTGACCAGCGCGAGGAGCCCGCTCTGTTGTAGCGGCTCGGCCACTTGCGCTCCAGCAGCGCCTCGGCCTTGCCGTAGCCGTACTGCTGTTTGAGATAGCGGCGGACCGAGTCCCGGCGGCGGTGCATGACGACGGCCCCGGCGCTGAATCCGAGCGTCCAGCCGGCCTCCTGCAGCCGCCAGCAGACGTCGACGTCGTCGCCCGCGACCCGGAACTGCTCGTCGAAGCCGCCGATCTCCTCCAGGGCCGATTTGCGGAAGGCCATGTTGCAGCCCGGAACGTGCTCGGCCTCGCGGTCGGAGATCAGAACGTGGATCGGCCCACCGGGCGCCGCCGCCACGCACTCGGCGACCAGACCGTCGTCGGGCGGAATATTGGGGCCGCCGATCCCGGCATGGCGGTTCGTCGCGCAGCGCCGCGGCCACGTAATGCAGCCAGTCGGGGTCGGGATAGGCGTCATCGTCGAGGAAGGCGACGATCTCGCCCGTCGCCTGGGCGATTCCCGCGTTGCGGGCGGCGCTGAGACCACGGTGGTCGGTCCCGACCACGGTCGCCGCCGTGCTCGTGGGCGATCTCTGTCGAGGCATCGCTGGAGCCGTCGTCGACCACGATCAGCTCGAAGTCCGGATAGCTGAGCTGCCGCGCCCGCTCGAGGCACTCCGAGAGCGTCTGCGCGCCGTTGTGGGTGCAGACGACCACCGAGACCCGCGGCCAGGGACCGGCGGCGGAGAACGGCGCGGCCGCGATAGGCGCCTCGAACCGCGGCAAGCGCCGGCTTCGGCCGCCGCTCGCGGTCGACCAGCCCGAAGTCCCAGTCGACCACGTCGTGCCCGCCGCGGTGCCACTCGTCGGTCCAGGAGAAGACGAAGACGCCGGCGGCGCCGGTCCCGAAGGCGTGCCGGACCTGCCAACCGAGAGCCTCGGCCTGGACGTCCTCGCCGTTGCGACGGCTGTCGATGCCCACCTCGGTGATCAGCAGCGGCCGATCCCCGGAGAGGTTCTGCAGGCGCGCGAGGTAGGCCTCGAACACGTCCTCCTCCTCGAGGAAGACGTTGAAGGCCACGAGGTCGAGGAACGGCAGCTCGAGGTACTCGGTGGAGGGGTAGTTGACGTAGGTGAAGAGCCCCTCCGGGATCCGCCGCCTTCGCCCTCGCGGTAGAGCCGTTCGAGGAACCTCTCGATCCTGTTCTTGCCGTGCCAGCGCACGATCGGCGCCGGGATCTCGTTGCCGAGCGCGTAACAGAGGATCGCCGGATGGGCCTCGCACTCCCGTACCTGCCGGCCGACCTCGGCGAGGATCGCCCGGGCCTGCTCGGGATCGTCGAGAAAGGCGACGTGCTGCTCCCAGGCGAGCCCCACCATCACCTTCAACCCGCATTGATTGGCGAGGTCGAGCAGCCAGAGCGGCGGCGGCACGTAGGTGCGCAGCGCGTTCGCGCCCGCCTCCGCCATCGCCTCGAAGTCGCGGCGCACGGTCTCCAGCGCCGGGAATGAAAGGCCGCGCGAAGGACGGAAAGTGCCGTAGGTGACCCCGCGGACGTGCAGCTTGCGACCCTCGGTGAGAATCGAACGGCCGTGAATCTGGAATCGCCGGGTTGCCATGGTCTAAAGCTGAGGGGCGTTCGATCAACGCCCCTCACAGCGCCCCCCCAAGAGCGCGGGATCAGAAAGGAATCTGTGCTTGCGAGTGCTGCAGCCGGTGGACTTCTGCCAGCGAAGACCGTACTGAGAAATCTCGCTATTTCCAGGTAACTGGACGAATACACAAACATCGCCTCCCAACCGGAATTCGGGGTCCGCGGCGATCGCGTGACGGTAGTCGACGACCTCTCACCGGCCGGCTGGAGCCGGAGGTCGTCTTCCACGTCGCCGCGCAGATCGACGTCCGCAAGTCGGTCGCCGACCCGCGTTGACCTCCCGGCCGATTCGAGTCGGTACCGCTGCAATCCCGCATCAGAAGCGGGGAATGCGGCTCCGCAAGCCAGAAGATCGAGCGGGGCTGCCAGGACTCGAGGCCCTGCTAGCCCAAAACCTCGACCTCGCAACGAACCCCGGAGGCCCGCCCCAATGGCCCGTCAGCGGTCAGTAACAAAGCATCGAGAGCCTCGGCCAGGGCTACATAGGCTGCGTCATAGGCGGTGAGGTTGTCGCGCAGTTCCCAGATGCGCGACAAAAGAGGCAGATGTGGAACCCGGCGTAGTGGCAATGCCACGAGATCGGTCAAAGCCTGACCCGATCGCCGGTCATCCAGCCTCCCGGCGCGAGCTGCGCGTCGTAGAGTCGAAACGACCTCAAGGTCTACCAGCTCAGGTGCAGTCAGCTGCTCTCCACGCAGGCGCTCGCGGACACGATCACCGTCGCTCCCGTCGTCAGCGAGAGCCGGCGCGAGAACGGAAGCATCAACGACGATCACGCTGCGCGCTGGCGCTCGTCGCGCAGCGTCTCTGCCGCGAAGGAGAGCCCCAATGAGCCGCCGGCCCGTCCGCCAGCGCGATCGAGAATCTCGTCGAGCGTCTCTTCCTGTGCCTGCTGCTTGAGGGTGGCAAGCAGGTACTCCTGCAAGGACTGGCCAGCCGTCGCGGCGCGTCGCCGCAGCACGAGGTGGACGTCGGGAGGGACGTTCTTTATCTGAACGCTTGGCATGACGGTCATTTTAGCGCCAAACTAGCGCCATCACAAGCTTTTTGGCGTAGCCCGGAACTGATACTCCGGCATCTTGTGGCCCGCCTTCGAGTTGCGGCGCGGCGGACAGACCTTGCCCTGCTTGGGCGCCCCTGGGCCAGCCACTCCTGATGCGCCTGCATCGGTCATCGACGCCTCCGCCCTCCATAGCTCTACTGCAAGGCGAGAACGGCGCCGATGAGGTGGTGGAGGCAATCGCTGCCGGTGCCGCGACAGGTAGGCTCGCGCGGAGATGAGCGGCTCGATTCAATCCCTGGAGAACGTGGGCATCGTGGTTGACGACCTCGCGGCGGCCAAGGCGTTCTTCGTCGAGCTCGGGCTGGAGCAGGTGGGCGAAGCAGAGGTGGCGGGTGAGTGGGTGGACCGTGTCGTGGGACTCGAGGATGTCCGCTGCGAGCTCTCCATGTTGCAGACCCCCGACGGCCACGGGCGGTTGGAGCTGATGCGGTTCAACAGCCCGGCGGCGCGCGAGGGCGATACGAACGCACCGCCGAACACGCTCGGCATCCGTCGCATCGCGTTCTCGGTCGACGACATCGACGCCGCCGTCGCCAGGTTGCGGGACCGGGGGTTGGAGCTCCTCGGCGAGGTAGTGCGCTACGAGGACATCTACCGGCTCTGCTACGTCCGTGGCCCGGAGGGGATCATCGTGATGCTCGCCGAGCGGATCGGCTGAACCTTTCCAGTCGCCCGGTCGCGCTGGTGGCGGGAGGAATGCGCAGGCTGCGGTTGGCGTCGCGGTCAAGCTGATCGCTGATCGAGCGCCGCGAGAGCAATGCGACCTGGCGACCGTGAGATCGAAGTCGTCTCCGAAGCCTGTCCTTGATTCGAGGGACGGGGCAGCCAGGACTCGAACCTGGAATCGCCGGTTTTGGAGACCGGTGCCTTAGCCAGTTGGGCCACTGCCCCGAGGCTCCGGATCGTAACGAGCCGGCCGCCCCAGAGGGGCGACCGGCGGCGATGCGGGCGGAGGGACTTGAACCCCCACGGGCCGAAGCCCACCAGGACCTAAACCTGGCGCGTCTACCAAATTCCGCCACGCCCGCGTGGTGCCCCAAAGCGGGGCTTAACGCGCGACCAATGCCGCATCGTCGCTGACAGATTCTATGATCGACGGCATGGCGGTTGGAGAGGTGAGGCCCGGCTACGAACTGTGGCGGCCGAATCGGGAAAAGCCCGCGTCGATCACGATGAAGTTCGTGATCGTGCTGCTGCTGCTGGCGACCGCGGTGCTGGCGGCGGTGATCACGATCGCCGGCTGGTCGCTGCTGAAGGGTGGCGGCGGCATGGCACTCGTCTGCGTCATCTACGCGCTGCTCTACGCCCTTTTCGCCTTCCTCGTCGCCCGCTGGAGCCGCGGCATCCTCCCGGTCGCCGCCGCCCTCTCGATGATCCTGGCGATCTTCTGCGCGGTCGGCGCCGACAGCTGGTTCGCCCGCGAAAAGGCCGGCTTCGACGAGGCCGGGCTCTCCTCCTCTCTGATCGGGACGCTGGTCGTGATCCTCGGCCTGCTGCAGATCGTCCTCATCGCCGCCGCCCTCTACGGCTTCAACCAGGAGTGGCACGTCGAGGAGGAGCGTCCGATCGGCTCCGGCGAGGACTACGGCGCCGGCGCCGCCCCCCAGCCGACCTGAGAGGGCCGCCGGCCACGAGCTGCACGCGTCTGCTCTTACCCCTCCATAGGACGGGTTAGAGCAGACGCGTGCAGCAGCGGCAGTGCCGGAGGTGGGACTCGAACCCACAAGCCCGCAAGGGCAATCGATTTTGAGTCGATCGCGTATGCCAATTCCGCCACTCCGGCGACGGGCCAACGATAGACCGGCCGGGCCCGGCGCCGCGAACTAGACTGGCCGCGGGTATGCGGATCCACCATCTCAACTGCGGGTCGCTGTGCCCGTACGGGGGGCGGCTGATCAGCGGCGAGGGCCATCCGTGGCAACGCTCCCTGGTCGTCTGTCACTGCCTGGCGATCGAGAGCGGCGACGGGATCGTGCTGGTCGACACCGGCTTCGGGATGGAGGACGCGCGCAAGCCGCGCCAGCTCGGCCCCGTCTTCGGCCTGATGAACGCCGAGCCGAGGGCGGAGACGACGGCGCTGAAGCAGCTCGAGGCGCTCGGCTTCGGCGCCGGCGACGTTCGCCAGATCGTCGCCACCCACCTCGACCCCGACCACAGCGGCGGCCTGCCGGACTTCCCGGATGCCGAGGTCCACGTCCTCTCGACCGAGCTCGACGCGGCGCTGCAGCCACGCCTGCGAGACCGGCCGCGCTACGTCGGCGCCCACTGGAAGCACGGTCCGCACTGGGTCAGGCACGACGCCGGCGGCGACGCCTGGCTCGGCTTCGAGAGCGTGCGGATCCTGCCCGGCAGCGGCGTCGAGATCGCGCTGGTGCCGCTGTTCGGCCACTCGCTCGGCCACACCGGGGTGGCGATCAGGACCGGCGAGGGCTGGCTCCTGCACTGCGGCGACGCCTACTTCAACCACGGCGAGGTCGAGACCCCGCCCTCCTGCCCCCCGGGCCTGCGCTTCTTCCAGAACCTCAACGCCGCCGACAACAAGGCCCGCAAGACGAACCAGGAGCGGCTGCGGGAGCTGGCGACGCGCCATGGCGACGAGCTGACCCTGCTCTGCTCGCATGATCCACACGAGCTGGAGCGGGAACGCTCGCGGTGAGCGGCGCCGCACCCGAGCTGCTCTGGGAGCCCTCGGCCGAGCTGGTCGAGAACGCCCGCCTGACCGAATTCATGCGCTGGCTGGCGGCCGAGCGCGGCCTAAGCTTCGACGACTACGAGGCGCTCTGGCGCTGGTCGGTCGACGACCTCGATGGTTTCTGGGCGGCGATCTGGGACTTCTTCGAAGTCCGGGCCGACGGCGATCGCACGACCGTGCTCGCCTCGCGCCAGATGCCGGGTGCGCGCTGGTTCCCCGACACCCGGCTCAACTACGCCGAGCACGCCTTCGCCGGCAAGGACGACGCCGAGACCGCGATCCAGCACGCCTCCGAGCTGCGCGAACTCGGCGAGCTGAGCTGGGGAGAGCTGCGGGCCCAGGTCGCGGCGCTCGCCGCCGCCCTGCGCGGGCTCGGGGTGCAGCGCGGCGACCGGGTGGTCGCCTACCTGCCGAACATCCCCGAGGCGATCGTCGCCTTCCTCGCCAGCGCCTCGATCGGCGCGATCTGGTCGAGCTGCTCGCCCGACTTCGGCCCAGCCAGCGTCGTCGACCGCTTCGCCCAGATCGAGCCCAAGGTCCTGTTCGCGGTCGACGGCTACCGCTACGGCGGCAAGGACTTCGACCGCCGCGAGACCGTCGCCGCGCTGCAGGCGCAGATGCCCTCCCTGCGGCAGACGATCGTCCTCCCCTACCTCGACCCCGAGCCGGACCTCTCCTCGCTGCGCGACGCCACCACCTGGGGGGACCTGCTGGCCGGCGGCGAGGGCGCCGAGCTGAGCTTCGAGCGCGTCCCCTTCGACCATCCGCTCTGGGTCCTCTACTCGTCCGGCACTACCGGCCTGCCGAAGGCGATCGTCCAGGGCCAGGGCGGGATCCTGCTCGAGCACCTGAAGAAGCTCCACCTCCACGTCGACGCCCATCCCGGCGACCGCCTCTTCTGGTTCACCACCACCGGCTGGATGATGTGGAACTTCCTCGTCTCCGGGCTGCTGACCCGAGCGGCGATCGTCCTCTACGACGGCAACCCCGGCCACCCGGACATGAACGCCCTCTGGGATCTCGCCGAGCGCGCCGGGGTGACGATGTTCGGCACCAGCGCCTCCTACATCGCCGCCTGCATGAAGGCCGGGGTCGAGCCCAGCGCCGGCCGTGACCTCAGCCGCCTTGGCGCCGTCGGCTCGACCGGCTCCCCCCTCTCCCCCGAGGGCTTCGACTGGATCTACGAGCAGCTCGGCTCCGATACCTGGCTGTTCTCGACCAGCGGCGGCACCGACCTCTGCACCGCCTTCGTCGGCGGCTGCGCGCTGCTGCCGGTCTACCGCGGCGAGCTGCAGGCGCGGGCGCTGGGGGCGGCGGTCGAGGCCTGGGACGAGGGCGGCCATGCGGTCGTCGACGAGGTTGGCGAGCTGGTCGTGACCGAGCCGATGCCCTCGATGCCGGTCCACTTCTGGGGCGACGAGGACGGCAGCCGCTACCGCGCCAGCTACTTCGAGATGTTCCCGGGCGTCTGGCGCCACGGCGATTGGATCGAGATCACCTCGCGCGGTACCGCGATCATCTACGGCCGCTCCGACTCGACGATCAACCGCTCCGGCATTCGAATGGGCACCAGCGAGATCTACCGGGCGGTGCTGAGCATCGACGACGTCGTCGATGCCCTGGTCGTCGACGTGTCGCGGCCGGGGACCGAGGGCTGGATGCCGCTGTTCGTCGTCCTCCGCGAAGGGGTCGAGCTGGACGCGGAGCTGCCGAAGGAGATCGCGCGCCTGGTGCGCGAGCGCTGCTCGCCGCGCCACGTCCCCGACCAGGTCTTCCAGATCACCGAGGTGCCGCGCACGCTCAGCGGCAAGGTGCTGGAGGTGCCGGTGAAGCGGATCCTGATGGGGACGCCGCCCGAGCGGGCGGCAAGCCGCGACTCGCTCGCCAACCCGGCGGCGCTCGACTACTTCGTCGAGCTGGCGGCGGACCTCGCGGCGGAGTCGGCGCCCGGCGAGTAGGGGCGGGGCGACGGGCGCTCCGGGCGCCGGCACCGGCGCTCCGCGGGGACTCAGTCCGCGGCGGTCAAGCTGAACAGCGCCAACAGCGTCGCCGCCATCGCCGAGATCGCCAAGGCGGTCAGCACCGTCGTCGTGTAGGTGCCGGCGAACTCGAGGATGCGGCCGGCGCAGACGATCGCCAGGACCGCCGCGGCCGAGAGGACGATCGTGCCCCCGGCCTCGAGGCCCGCCCGGGAGGGCGGACGGGGGAAGCGCGGCAGGTCGGGGAACCGGCCGGCCACCCGGCGCTCGCCCGGCCGGACGCGCAGGTGGCGCAGCACCGCCACCGCGGCGAAGCCGTACCCGGTCGCGACCAGGATGCCGCCGAGGACGTCGCTGGGGAAGTGCCAGCGGAGCACGAGGATCGAGAAGCAGACACCGAAGACGAGCGCCGCGCCGGCGATCGCGGTCGCCGTCCGCAGCCGCGGCGGCACGACCAGCAGCGCCGCCACCGCCATCGACATCGCCGAGGTGGCGTGGCCGCTGGGGAAGGAGGCGGCGTTGACCTGGTCGCCGGCGAGGATCGGCTGCAAGCGCGGGTGCGACAGCGCGACCTTCAGCAGCTGGGTGGTGACGTTGGCGGCGAGGACGACGACGATCGCCGCGAGCGCCTCCCGCCGCCGGCCCCAGAGCCCGGCCAGGTAGTAGAGCGGGACCAGCGCCAGCGCCAGCGGCACGAATCCGCCGAGCAGGGCGAAGCCCCAGGCCGGCACGTGCAGCAGCCCGTGCTCGAGCGTGCTGAAGCCGTACAGCGCCGTGGCGTCGAGCCGCTGGGCGCCGGCGTCGTAGTAGACGAGGAGCATCAGACCCACCAGCGCCAGCGCGCAGGCGGCGCAGCCGAGCGCCGGCGGCAGCGCACTTTTCGTCCCGTTCCGCATACGGGAAACGGTAGCGGGCGCCCTAAAGGGAGCCTTAGGCGGGGGTGACCGGGTTGCGCCGCGCCGCGAAATCGCGATTCTTGCCCGTCGCCAGGGCGAAGCGGCGAATCAGCTCGGCGCGCAGCTCGACCGGCTCGACCACCGCGTCGACGACCAACTCCGAGGCGAGGTGCAAGAGGTCGATGTCCTCGGCGTACTCGGCCCGTTTCGCGGCGACGAAGCGCTCGCGCTCCGCCTCGTCGTCGATCGCCTGGATCTGGTTGTAGAAGACGGCGTTGACGGCGGCCTGCGGACCCATCACCGCGATCGAGGCGCTCGGCAGGGCGATGCAGCAGTCGGGCTCGAAGGCCGGCCCGGCCATCGCGTAGAGGCCCGCGCCGTAGGCCTTGCGGACGATCACCGAAAGCTTCGGCACCGTCGCTTCGGAGACTGCGCTGATCATCTTCGCGCCGTGGCGGATGATCCCCTGGCGCTCGACCGCGGTGCCGATCATGAACCCCGGCACGTCGGCGAGGAAGAGCAGCGGCACGTTGAAGGCGTTGCAGGTCTGGATGAAGCGCGCCGCCTTGTCGGCCGAGTCGACGAACAGCACCCCGCCCTTCTGCTTCGGCTGGTTGGCGAGAACGCCGACGACGCGCCCGTCGAGCCGCCCATAGCCGACGATCAGCTCTTTCGCCCAGCGCCTGTGGACCTCGAGGAAGGAGTCGGCGTCGAGCAGCGCGTCGAGCACCTCGCGCATGTCGAAGGGCTGGTTCTCGTCGGCGGGGACGATCGCGGCGATCGCGGCGGTGGAGGCTGGGGCGGCGGGCTCGGCCAGGGGCGGCTCCTCGCCCCAGTTTCCCGGCATGAACGAGAGGTAGCGCTTAGCGAGGTCGATCGCCTCCTCGTCGCTCTTGACCAGGAAGTGGCCGCAGCCGGAGACACCGGTGTGCATCTTCGCCCCGCCCATCTCCTCCAGCGTCACCTTCTCGCCGATCACCATCTCCGCCATCCGCGGCGACCCCAAGTACATCGAAGCGTTGCCCTCACGCATGATCACGACGTCGCAGAAGGCGGGGATGTAGGCGCCGCCAGCGGCGCTCGGCCCGAACAGCAGGCAGACCTGGGGCACCTGGCCGGAGAGCCGCACCTCGTTGTGGAAGATGCGGCCGGCGCCGCGACGGCCGGGGAACATCTGCACCTGGTCGGTGATCCGGGCCCCCGCCGAGTCGACCAGGTAGACCAGCGGCACCCGCAGGCTCAGCGCCCGCTCCTGGATGCGGAGGATCTTCTCGACCGTCTTCGGCCCCCAGGAGCCGGCCTTGACCGTCGGGTCATTCGCCATCAGCGCGACCGCGCGGCCGTCGATCCGGGCCAGGCCGGTGACGACGCCGTCGGCGCCGAGCCCCTCCTGCTCCCAGTTGGCCAGCAGCCCCTCCTCGGCGAAGGAGCCGGGGTCGACCAGCCGCTCGACCCGCTCGCGGACCGGCAGCTTTCCCTGCTCGGCGGTCTTCTCGTGATGGCGCTGGGGCCCGCCGGCGAGCGCGGCCTCCAAGGCTTTGGCGAAGTCGCTCACGCGCCGCAGCCTATTCGGCTGGCGCGCCAGCCGACCACCGGCCAGGCGGCCTTCCCACCCGGCCTACCGGGTCCGGTCCGGCTCCCAAATCACTGGGCCGGCGCGCAGCACGTGCGCGCCGAGGGGCCGCCCCAGCACCTCCTGCGCGGCGCGCGAGGCCTCGATCAGCCGCGGCAGGTCGATCCCGGTCTCGACCCCCATCTCGTGCAGCATCGAGACCACGTCCTCGGTCGAGACGTTGCCGGTCGAGCCCGGCGGCACCGGGCAGCCCCCGAGCTCGCCGAAGCTCGACTCGAACGACTCGACTCCCCTGCTCCAGCGCCGCCAGCACGTTGGCCAGGCCCTGGCCGCGGGTGTTGTGGAAGTGGGCGGTCAGCTCGACCCCCCGCAGGCGCTCGCGGGCGGCGGCGAAGAACTCGCCGACCTGACGCGGGTTGGCCATGCCGGTGGTGTCGCCGAAGCCGACCTCCTCGCAGCCGGCCGCGGCCAGGCGCTCGGCGATCTCGAAGACCCGCTCCGCGGGGACGTGACCCTCGTAGGGGCAGCCGAACGAGGTGGCGATCACGCCCTCGCAGCGCAGCCCGGCCTCGCGCGCCGCCCCGAGCGTCGGCTCCAGCCCGCGCAGCGACTCCTCGATCGAGCGGTTGACGTTGCGCCGGTTGTGGGTCTCCGAGGCGGAGAGGAAGACGCTGACCTCGTCGAAGCGGTCGCGCATCTCCAGCGCCCGCTCGAGCCCACGCTGGTTGGGGATCAGGACCGAGAAGGAGACGCCCTCGCGCCGCCGTGCCGCCATCAGCACCTCGGCCGCGTCGGCGAGCTGCGGGATCACGTCGGGACGGACGAAGGAGGTCACCTCCATTCGCTTGATCCCGGTCGCCGAGAGTAGGTCGATCAGCCGCACCTTCTCCGCGGTGTCGATCGTCTCCGGCTCGTTCTGGAAGCCGTCGCGCGGCCCAACCTCGCGGATGCGGACGCTGCTCGGCAGGTCGAAGGCCATGGGAGAAAGCTTATGCGGCGGCCTCCCCCGCACCGCCGCTGCCGGGGAGCAGCAGACGGGCGGTCGCGCCAAGCACCTTCCGCACGTGCTCGGGTTCGTAATAGACCTGCTCGTGCGTGAAGCGCAGGTTGCGCAGCCCGGCCGCGGTGTGAGTCTGGTCGCGCAACCGATCACGGGCCTGCTCGGCCGGCGTGCGGTGATAGCGCAGCCCGTCGGTCTCGACCACGAAGTCCAGGTCGGGCCACCAGAAATCGACCTCGAACCCGTTGACGATCTGTTTGGTCAGCGGCACTGGCAACCCGACCTCCACCGCGATCGGGACGAATATCCGCTCGAGCTCAGACCTGCTCAGCCTGAAGGTACGCCGGTCGAGCATCGTGCGCAGCGGCCGGACGCCGGGCTCACAGCGATGGACCTCGAGCGCGGTCCGCAGGGCGGGCGGGTGGATCAGGTCGAGCCGGTCCGCCTCGTTGACGGCCCGCTCGACCGCGGGCCGCTTCTGGACGGCGGCGAGATCGACCAGGGTCTGCACCAGGCCGGTCACCGGAATGCGCGACCGTTCCGTGACATGGCGATCCGCCAGGGTGGGCCGGCGGCGCACCCGCACCCCCGGTCGACGCCGCGGCGAGGCGGTGCGAATCGTGACCTCGATCTTCCGCCACTCCAGCCCGATCCCCCAAAGCGCCGCGGCGCTCGCGTGGCTCAGCATCGCCCCCGGCCCACACCCGAGCACCGCCGCCATCCACCGCCCCTCCCGCGTCAGCTCCGGCCTCCCAACTGCGTACACACCCGTCATGACGGGGTGCAGGCGCCCAACCTCGATCCGATGGCGAATCGCGTCACGACTGAGGCCGCACTCGATCAGCTGCCTGCGTGAAATGACACCGTGCTGCGCCCCCACCAACTGCCACACGCTCTTCCCTCCCGCTGCGCGATCCCTTGGGGGGTCCATAACCCCCACAATGCATCGCGCGGCGCGATCTCTCCCCCGGGCTGCGGGAGAGGCCTGAGCCCTTCGGGGCCTTAGACCATGCCGAGGCCGCCGCAGACGCCGAGGGTCTCGCCGGTGACGTAGGTGGCGTCGTCGGAGGCGAGGAAGGCGACGGCGGCGGCGACCTCGTCGGGCTGGCCGAGGCGGCCGAGCTGGGTCGAGCCTTCATCGTCTCGATCACCTTCTCGCCGATCTCGCCGAACTCCTTGGCGCCCATCAGCAGCGGCGTCTCGATCGGGCCGGGGGCGATCGCGTTGGCGGTGACCCCGTAGCGGGCGTTCTCGCGGGCGATCGCCTTCGTGAAGCCGACGATCCCCGCCTTGGCGGCCGAGTAGACGGCGGAGCCCTTGGAGCCGACCCGGCCCGCCTCCGAGGAGATGCTGACGATGCGGCCGTACTTCGCCTGCTGCATCCCCGGCAGCGCCGCGTGGGTGCAGTTGAGGACGCCGACCGAGGTTGATCGCCAGCACCCGCTGCCACTGCTCGGGGGTGGTGTAGGTGAAGAAGCCGAACTCGTCGGTGCCGGCGTTGTTGACGAGGATGTCGAGCGTGCCGGTGGCCTCGACGGCGGCCCGGGCGGACTCGATCTCGGTCACGTCGAGCTCGAGCGGGTGGCCGGCGACCTCGCCCGCGACCTTCTCGGCGCCCTCGGTGTCGATGTCGCCGACCCAGACCTCGGCGCCCTCGGCGGCGAGCCGAGCGGCGATCGCGGCGCCGATGCCGCTGGCGCCGCCGGTGACCAGCGCTTTGCGTCCCTCCAGCCTCACGGTGGCGGCAGCATAGACTGGCGCCGCCGTGAGCGAACCGATCCCGATCGTCGGCGGCACCGGCGCCCTCGGCGCCGGGCTGGCGGCTCGCTGGGCCCAGGCCGGCGTGCCGGTCGTGCTCGGCTCGCGCTCGGCCGAGCGCGCCGAGGAGGCGGCGGCGAAGATCCGCGCGGCGGTGCCCGGCGCCGACGTGACGGGACTCGAGAACGACGAGGCCGCCCAACGGGGCGAGATCGTCTTCCTCACCGTCCCCTTCCGCGCCCAGTCGGAGAACCTCAACAACCTGCGCGAGGCGCTGCGGCCCGGCCAGATCCTGGTCGACTGCACGGTGCCGCTCGCCGCCGCGGTCAGCGGCAAGGCGACCCGCTCGCTCGGCGTCTGGCAGGGCTCCGCCGCCCAGCAGGCGCAGGAGATGGTGCCCGAGGGGGTCACCGTGGTCGCCGCCCTGCACACGGTCGGCGCCCCGACCCTTGCCGACGCCGGCGCGGAGCTGGGCGAGGACGTGCTCGTCTGCGGCGACCGCAAGGCCGACAAGGCGCGGGTCGCGCGGCTGATCGAGCTGATCCCCGGACTGCGCGCGGTCAACGCCGGGGCCCCTGGAGATGGCCCGGATCGTCGAGCAGCTGACGCCGATGCTGATCTCGGTCAACAGCCGCTACAAGGCCCACGCCGGCATCCGGCTCACCGGCCTGCCCGACGGCGACCACTGGGAATAGGAACGGCACGGATGAGGGTCGGCCTGGCTGGAGCGGCGGCGGGTGAGGGTCGCCCTGCTCGCCGGCGGCACCGGCGGCGCCAAACTCGGCGCCGGGATGCAGGAGGAGATCGGCGCCGACCTCACGGTGATCGCCAACACCGGCGACGACGTCGAGGCGCTCGGCGTCCACGTCTCCCCCGACCCCGACCTGGTCACCTACTGGCTCAGCGGCGAAATCGACGAGGAGCGCGGCTGGGGGATCCGCGACGACACCTTCACCGTCTTCGAGCGCCTGAAGCGGCTCGGCGCGCCGGGCTGGTTCGGCCTCTCCGACCGCGACCTCGCCGCCTGCCTCTACCGGCGCCAGTTCCTCGAGGAGGGCGGCCGACTGACCGACGCCCAGGCGCAGATCGCCCGCGCGCTCGGGGTCGAGGCCACGGTGCTGCCGATGTGCGACGCGCCGGTCCGCACCAAGGTCCTGACCGCGGCCGGGCGGCGCGGCCTGCAGGAGTACCTGATCGTCGACCGCGGCGAGCCGGAGGTGCTCGGGGTCGAGCTGGAGGGGATCGAGGCGGCCGAGCCGAGCCCCGAGGCCCTCGACGCGCTGCGCACCGCCGAGGCGATCGTGATCGGCCCCTCCAACCCGGTGATCAGCATCGGCCCGATCCTCGCCGTGCCGGGCATGCGCGAGGCGATCGCCGCCTCGCCCGCCCCGGTCCTCGCGGTCAGCCCCTACGTCGCCGGCGAGGTCGTCAAGGGACCGACCGACCGCTTCATGGCGGCGCTCGGCCGTCCAACCACCGCCGCCGGCGTCGCCTCGCTCTACGCCGGGCTGATCGACGCGATGGTCGTCGACGAGGGCGACCCCGACCCACCGCCGGCCGAGATCGCCGACGCTCGCTGCGCCGACGCTGATGGAGGGCGCGGGCGGCCGCGCCCGCCTCGCCCGCATCGTCCTCGACTACGCGGCCGGCCTGCGCGAATGAGGCGGCGCGCACCGCTACCCTCGCCTCGAGTTGAAGGCGACCGCGGTCCTCCCCGTCAAGCGCTTCGACGCCGCCAAGCAGCGCCTCGCCGCCGGCCTGGACGACGAGCGAGCGGCGGGCGCTGGCGGCGGCGATGGTCGCCGACGTGCTGGAGGCGATCGGCGCGGCGCGGACGATCGAGCGCACGATCGTCGTCAGCGGCGACCCGCTCGCCCAGGAGCTGGCCGCCGACGCCGGTGCCGAGGTCGTCCCCGACCCCGAGGACGCCGGCCACGTCGAGGCGGCGCTGGCGGGGATCGCCCGCGCCGAAGCCGAGGGCGCCGGCTGCGTCGTCCTGCTCCCCGGCGACTGCCCGCTGCTCGACCCGCGCGAGCTCGACCGGCTGCTGACCGGCGTGCCCGAGCGCTACGTCGGGATCGTCCCCGACCGCCACGGCAGCGGCACCAACGCCCTGGTGCTGAGCCCGCCGGACGCGATCGTCCCCGCCTTCGGCGAGGGCAGCCGCGACCGCCACGTCGCCGCGGCGCGCGAGGCCGGCATCCCCTTCGACGTCGAGGAGCTGCGCCTCGCTCGGGCTCGACCTCGACACCCCGGCCGACCTGATCGCCCTGACCCGCGAGCTGGAGGCGCGGCCGGGCCGGGCCGCGTCGCACCGCGAAGGCGCTGGGGATATGAGCGACGCCGCGGGCGAACTGCGCGTCAGCGCCGGTCGCCGGCCTGCCGGAGGTCGAGCCGAGGGGATCGCCGTTGGCGAGCTGATCGCCGCCAGGGCGGAGCTCGAGGACGGCGACGTCGTCGTCGTCTCGCAGAAGATCGTCTCCAAGGCCGAGGGCCGGGTTCGCCGGCTCTCCGCGGTCGCGCCGGGCGCAGCAGGCGCGCGCACTGCGCCGCCGTGCTCGGCAAGGAGCCGGCGCTGGTCGAGCTGATCCTCGCCGAGAGCCGCGAGGTGCTGCGGGCCGAGCGCGGCGTGCTGATCGTCGAGACCCGGCACGGCTTCGTCTGCGCCAACGCCGGCATCGACAGCTCGAACCTGCCCGAGCCCGGCACGCGTCTGCCTGCTGCCCGAGGACCCCGACGCCTCGGCGCGGCGGATCCGAGCCGAAATCGCGGCGGCCGGCGGCGCCGCGATCGCCGTCGTCGTCGCCGACAGCTTCGGCCGCGCCTGGCGCCTGGGCCAGGCCGAGGTGGCGATCGGCTGCGCCGGCCTCGCGCCGCTCGACGACTGGCGCGGGCGACGCGACGCCGAGCGGCCGGGAGCTGGAGGCGACCGCGATCGCGGTCGCCGACGAGGCCGCGGCCGCCGCCGACCTGGTCCGCGACAAGGCGAGCCGCGATGCCGGCGGCGATCGTCCGCGGCCTCGACCGCCACGTCACCCCTGAGGACGGCCCCGGCGCCGCCGCTCTGCGCCGCCCGCGCGAGGACGACCTCTTCCGCTAGGAGCCCATCCCGGTAGGGGTGGAGCGTCTTGTACTTTTTCGCCGCCGCGGAGCTCGGACGGCCGCAGGCGTGGCTCGAAAAAGTTAAGCGGAACCCCTACCGGGATGGGCTCCTAACGACGTCGAGCACCGCGGCCCCGTGCAGGCTGCCGTCGCGGATCGAGGCAAGCGCCTCGTTGGCCTCCGCCAGCGGCTGGACCTCGACCTCGGTGCGTACCGGCACTTGGGGCGCCAGCGCCAGGAACTCCTCGCCGTCGCGGCGGGTCAGGTTGGCGACCGAGCCCAGCATCCGCTCGCCCCAGAGAATCTCGTAGGGGAAGGCGGGGATATCGCTCATGTGGATGCCGGCGCTGATGATCCGCGCGCCCTTGGCACTGGCCCGCAGCGCCGCCGTCATCAGCGCCCCGACCGGCGCGAAGACGATCGCGCCGTCGAGCTGCTCCGGCGCCGGTTCGTCCGACGAGCCCGCCCACTCGGCGCCCAGCTCGCGGGCGAACGCCTGGGTTTCCTCGTCGCCCTCGCGGGTGAAGGCGAAGACGCGGCGGCCCTGGTGGACGGCGACCTGGCAGAGGATGTGGGCGGAGGCGCCGAAGCCGTAGAAGCCGATCCGCTCGGCCTCGCCGACCAGCCGCAGCGCCCGGTAGCCGATCAGGCCGGCGCAGAGCAGCGGCGCCGCCTGGTCGTTCGGATAGCCGTCGGGGATCGGGAAGCAGTAGCGCTCGTCGGCGACCGCCAGCTCGGCGTAGCCGCCGTCGAGGTCGTAGCCGGTGAACCGGGCCCGGTCGCAGAGGTTCTCGCGGCCGCTGAGGCAGTAGCGGCAGTCGCCGTCGGCCCAGCCGAGCCAGGGGACGCCGACGCGCTCACCAACCGCGAACCGCTCCGCCCCCTCCCCCAACTCGGCCACCGTGCCGACGATCTGGTGCCCCGGGACGAGCGGCAGCTTCGGCTCGGTCAGATCGCCGTCGACGATGTGCAGGTCGGTGCGGCAGACCCCGCAAGCGTGGACCGTGAGCAGCACCTGGCCGGGCCCCGGCTCCGGGTCGGGCAGCTCGACCGGCTGCAGCGGCCCGCGCTGCCGCTCCAGCACCATCGCGCGCATGCGCCCATGATGGCGCCCCGGCGGCGCGCGCCCAACCGCAACCGGTCCTAATAGGTCTCGACGATCTCGTACAGCGTCGTGCGCTGGGCCGGTTCGCGGCCGGCGGCGCGGGCGGCGTCGATCAGCTGCTCGGGCTCCAGCCGCACCCCGTGCTGGGAGCCGGCCATGCGCGAGATGTTCTCCTCCATCAGCGTGCCGCCGAGGTCGTTGACGCCCCAGCGCAGCGCCTCGGTCGCGCCCTCCAGCCCCATCTTCACCCAGCTCGCCTGCAGGTTGGGGATCGTCCGGCCGAGCGCCAGCCGGAAGGCGGCGGTGTGCTTGAGGTTGTCGGCGATCGCGATCTCCTCGATCCCGTGGGTGCGGCCGAGCATCGTGTTGAAGGGGATGAAGCTGAGCGGGACGAACTCGGTGATGCCGCCGGTCCGCTCCTGCAGAGCGCGCACCACCCGCATGTGGCGGGCCAGCTCGCGCGGCTCCTCGATGTGGCCGAACATCACCGTCGAGGTCGAGCGCAGCCCGGCCCGGTGCGAGGCTTCGATGATCTCCACCCAGCGCTCGGCCGGCAGCTTGTTCGGCGAGATCCGCTGGCGGACGCCGTCGTCGAGCACCTCGGCCGCGGTCCCCGGCGTCGAGCCGAGGCCGCACTCGAGCAGGTACTCGAAGACCTCGGCGGGCGGCTGGCCCGAGCGCTCGCACATGTAGTGGACCTCCATCGGCGAGTAGGCGTGCAGGTGCAGCTGCGGCGCCACCTCCTTGGCCAGGCGCAGCCACTTGCCGTACTCCTCGAGGGTCAGGTCGGGATGGATGCCGCCCTGCATGCAGAGCTCGGTCGCGCCGAACTCGACCGCCTCGCGGATCCGCGCGGCGAAGTCCTCCTCGGAGACCTCGTAGGCGTCGGGCGAGCGCCGCCCCTGGCCGAACCCGCAGAAGGCGCAGCCGACGACGCAGATGTTGGTGAAGTTGATGTTGCGGTTGACGACGAACGTCGCCCGCTCCCCGGCCAGCTCCGCGCGCAGCTCGTCGGCGGCGACCCGCATCTCCTCGACGACCTCCGGCCGCGTCTCCGAGAAGAGCGCGGTCAGCTCGTCCTCGGAGAGCTCCTGCCCCTCGCGGCCCTTGGCGATCGCCCGCTCGGCCAGCCCCGGCGCCAGCGTCTCCTCGCTGCGCCGCCCCGAGCCCCTGCCGCGGGATGAAGCTCCAGTACTTCAGCTTGATCGACGTCGAGCACCCCCTGCTCCATCCACTCCGCGTCCATGTACTGCGGGTAGACGCAGAGCCGCTCGGTCAGCGCGTAGCCCCTCGGCGCCAGCTCCTTTCGCACCTGGTGCGGACTCGGAAACGGCTCCTCCGGCGAGATGTGGTCCCCGTTGGCGGAAAGCCCCCCCAGATCGGTCGCCCCCGCCTCCACCAGCTCCGGCCACCAGTCGGACAGGTTCGGCGGGACCTGCACGCCCACGTCCGGCATCAGCCGCCTGCACTCGCCGATCAAGCGCTTGATCTCCTCGATCGACACTCGACTCGCCCACGGGGGGAGGGGTGGGGCACCCTCCGAACGCTTTGCGGAACTTTGCCGGGACGACAGCACGGACGACCGGCCCCGCTCCTCAAAGGCTCCGAGTGAGGAGGGTGCCCCACCCCTCCCCCAGCGCGCGCGCGCCGCCTCGTCGGCGATCTCGGCAACCTCGGCCCCGTAGTACCGCGGATGGGGCACGAAGTTCTGGAGGATGACCTCCTGGAGGTGGCCGTACGGTCGTGTAGGGCTGCGAGCGCTTCGAGCGATTCGACCCGCTCCTCCTCGCTCTCGCCGATCCCGACCAAGATGCCGCTGGTGAAGGGGATCCGCAGCTCGCCGGCGGCTTCGATGGTGGCCAGCCGTGCTGCCGGGTGCTTGGTCGGCGAGCCGGCGTGGACGGTCTCCATCAGCCGCTCCGAGATCGACTCGAGCATCAGGCCCTGAGAGGCCGTCACCTCGCGCAGGCGAGTCAAGTCCTTCCTGTCGAGCACGCCGATGTTCGTGTGCGGCAGCATCCCGCGCTCGAGGGCGCGTTCGCAGGCCCAGACGACGTAGGAGGTGAAGTCCTCGTGGCCCCACTCGGCGAGGCAAGCGGCGACGACCGGGTTGACCTCTGGCCGCTCGCCGGTCAGGACCAGCAGCTCCTTGGCGTTGCGCCGGACCGCCTCGTCGAGCAGCCGTTCGACCTTTTCCGGCGCGTGGAGGTGCGCCTGGTGGGTCGCGAAAGCGCAGTACTTGCAGTAGCACTGGCAAGTGCGCGAGAGGGAGAGCGTGTAGTTGCGGGAGAAGGTGACCCGTCGCACGCAGCCCAAGCTACTGCAACCGCCGGGCCGGGCTGGCCCGGCGGTTCACGCCGGAACGGCTAGGCGCTTTTGGCTTTCGCCGCGCCCGCCGGGTTGACGCGCTCCGGCGGTTCGGTCGGGGCGGCTCCGCCCGGCTCGAGCACGAAGCGGAAGACGGCGGCTGCCAGCAGCGAGCCGACGATCGGGCCGACCAGGTAGGGCCAGACGCCGCCGAAGGTGTTGCCGACCAGGGCCGGGCCGAACCAGCGCGCCGGGTTGAAGGAGCCGCCGGTCAGCGGGCCGCCGACCATGACGATGAAGCCCAGGGTGGTGCCGATCGCCAGCGGCGCCCAGTCCTTGAGGCTCTTTTTCGAGTAGACCGCGGCGAGGATCACGAGCACCAGGCAGAAGGTCCCGACCGCCTCGACGATCGAGCCGGCGAAGTTGCCGCTGAGCAGACCGCTGACCTGGGCGGCGCCGTAGTGGGTGGCGCGCCCCTCGTCGAGCAACAGCCCCTTGGCGAGCAGCGCTCCGAGGACGCCGCCGGAGAACTGGGCGAGCATGTAGATGACCGCGTCGAGCGGGCCGATCCGCCGGATCACGGCGGCAGCGAGGGTGACGGCGGGGTTGAAGTGACCGCCGCTGACGACGCCGAACATGACGATCAGCCCGAACAGCAGGAAGGCGTGGACGAGGCCGATCACCGCGAAGTCGGAGCCGAACTGGGCTTGAGCGCCGGTCGACACGAACAGGATGACGACGCTGCAGATGAAGAAGACCAGCAACAGCGTGCCGATCAGCTCAGCAAGATATGCGGCTAGACCTCGTTCCTGCACTCTCTCCTCCTCGGTTCCCGTGATCAGGTAAGCGGCGGCAGTCTACTCACATTGGCCCGATGGAATAAAATTGACCGCACGATGAGACGGGCAGTCGTACTGCTGGCGGCCGCCTCTCTGCTTGCCGGCCTCGCCGGGTGCGGGGGAGGCGACGCGGAATCGGGCGGGCCGCAAGGCGCGACGCTGATGCTCGATTTCACGCCGAACGCCGTCCACACCGGGATCTACGTGGCCAAGGCCGAGGGCTTCTACCGCAAGGCGGGCGTCGACCTGAAGATCGAGCAGCCGGGGGAATCGTCCGACGCGCCGAAGCTGCTCGCCGCCGGCCGCGTCGACTTCGCCGTCCTCGACATCCACGACCTCGGCATCGCCCGCGAGCGTGGCCTCGACCTGGTCGGGGTGATGCCGATCGTGCACCGCCCCCTGGCCTCGGTCCTGACCCACTTCTACGGCGACGTGAAACGCCCGCGCGACCTTGAGGGCCACACGGTCGGGGTCACCGGCCTGCCGTCCGACGACGCGGTGGTCGACGCCGAGGTGGAAGCGGACGGCGGCGACCCGGCGAAGGTCCACAAGGTGACGATCGGCTTCAACGCGGTATCGGCGCTGGCCAGCCGCAAGGTCGACGCGGTGACCGGGTTCTGGAACGCGGAGGGGGTCGAGCTGGAACGCAAGAGCGTCCCGGTGCACGAGTTCGTCGTCGACAGATATGGCGCCCCGAAGTACCCCGAGCTGGTCCTGGCGACCTCCGGCCAGACCCTCGAAGACGATCCGGAGCTGGTCGAAGCGGTGGTCGGGGCGACCATGCACGGGTACGAATTCACCCAGGAAGACTCCGAACAGGCGCTGAAGGACCTGCTCGCCGCGAACCCCTCGCTCGACGAACTCGACCAGCGGGAGCGGTTGAGCGTGGTCGGGCCCAGCATCCACGCCGGACCCTTCCGGCCGAGCATCCTGCGGGAATGGGCCGCCTGGGACCTCGAACACGGCATCCTGACGCACCCGCTCGACGTCGAAGAAGCCTTCGACGTCGGAGTCGCGCAGCGCTACTGGGACCGCCGCTCGGTCGAGGGCTAATCCCGCCGGGGCGAGGACAGCAGCCCCTCCACCAACTCCGGCAGTTCACGCGCCATTCGCGAGCGCGGCACCACCAGGTCGACGCCGGCCGCCTCGGCCGCCGCGCGGGTGTCGACGTCGACGTGCGAGTAGTAGCCGAGCACCGGGATGCCGAGCCCGACCAGCGCCTCGGGGCTCTCCAGCTCGAGGTCGGCGACCAGCAGCTCGGCTTCCTCCAGCGGCGCCTCTCGCAGCGAGTGCGACAGCGTCACCTCGTGCCCGGCGGCGCTCAGCGTCGCCTCGACCCTGCTGCCGAGCAGGAGGTCGGCCGAGAGGGCGACGACGCGGGCCACTAGCGCGCCACCGCCTAGAGCGAGCGCCGCTGGCGGAACTCTTCGCGGACGCTCTCCGGGCGGCCCCACATCTGCACCACCTCGGCGCGGCCCTCGCGCACCTCGGCGACCCGCATCTCGCCGGTGACGCCTTCGCCGTCGAGCTTCTCCAGCACGCCCTTGACGGTCTCCGCCGCGGCGGCGTGGCCGAAGCTGTGGGCGACCAGCAGTCGCCAGTGATACGCCTGGGGGCGGTCGTAGGGCTGGGCATTGACCTGGCTCAGCGCCACCGCGGTGTCGACGTAGCGGCTCTCGTCGTCGATCCGCAGGTCGAGCTCGAGGTCGGTCCAGTCCGGTGGCAGGGCGTCGAGCACCCGCTGGAAGTCGTCGGCGAGGGGCACGGGGCAAGCCTAGAGGAACGATCTAGCGCGGCAGCGCCACTCCCCGAAGTGGCGCCGGAGCTGCCGGTGGCGGTGGCGGAAGACCGCGGCGAAGAGCGGCCGCAACAGCCGGCCCGGGAGCGGCGGCCGCGGCTCCCAGGCGATGCGGTCGACGATCACCGTCCCCGTTCCCTCGCCCGGCTCGATCGTCCGCTCGTGCTCCCAGAGCCGCTGCGAGAGCATCGTCGAGCGCTCGAGGAAGCCCCGCCCCGGCTCGATCCGCTCCAGCCCGATCTCGTCGTAGTCGATCGGGATCAGGCCGAAGAGCAGCAGCCAGCTCCGTCCCAGCGGCCCCGGCCGCAGCGCGTGCAGGTCAAGGCTCTCCAGCCCACGCGGCACCGTCATCCGCAGCACCGGCCCGAGCTCGGCGTTGATCCCCTCGGCGCTCATCGCCCGCGCCCAGACCGCGTCCGGGCCGGCCTCCAGGCGCGAGCTGACGGTGAGCTCGGCCCGCCTGCGCATCAGCCGAAGAAGACCTGGTAGAGGAGGAAAACGTTGAGGGCGATGATCAGGGCGGCGAGGACGCCGGCGAGCGCAGTCAGCCAGCGCGGGTTGACCAGGTCCCCCATCACCTCGCGGCGGGCGGCGATGATCAGCAGCGGCACCAGGGCGAAGGGAATCCCGAAGGAGAGGACGACCTGGCTGCCGACCAGGGCGTCGGTCGGGTCGATCCCGATCGCCAGCACCAGCAGCGCCGGCGCCAGGGTGACCGCGCGGCGGACGAAGATCGGGATGCGGCGGCGGATAAAGCCCTGCATCACCACCTGGCCGGCCATCGTGCCGACCGAGGAGGAGGCGAAGCCGGAAGCCAGCAGGGCGATGCCGAAGACGGTGGCGGCACGGTCGGAGACAAGCTGCTGCAGCCCTTCGTAGGCGCCGTCGATCGAGTCGACGCCGGTCAGGCCGCTGGTGTGGAAGAGCGCAGCCGCGACCAACATCATCGAGAGATTCACCAAGCCCGCCAGCGAGAGGGCGATCACCACGTCGACCTTCTCGAAGCCGAGGATCTTCTTCCTCTCGGCGCCGTCGCGGCCGACGATCCGCCGCTGGGTCAGCGCCGAGTGCAGGTAGACGACGTGCGGCATCACCGTCGCGCCGATGATCCCGGTGGCGAGCAGGATGCTTTCGGTGCCGGCGAAGCCGGGGACGAAGAGGTGGCGGCCGATTTCGCTCGCCTGCGGCTGGGCGTCGAACAGCTCGAAGACGAAGGAGGCGACGACGACGCCGACCAGGACGGTGATCCCCGCCTCGAGCCGGCGGAAGCCCATCTGCTGCAGGGCGAGGATCGCGAAGGCGCCGGCGCCGGCGATGATCCCTGCCGGGAACAGCGGGATGCCGAACAGCAGGTTGAGCCCGAGCGCGGCGCCGACCACCTCGGCGATGTCGGTCGCCATCGCCACCGTCTCAGCCTGCAGCCAGAGGCCGATCGAGGTGCGGCGCGAGAAGCGCTCGCGGCAGAGCTCGGCCAGGTTCTTGCCGGTGGCGATCCCCAGCTTCGCCGACTGCGTCTGTACCAGCATCGCGATCAGGTTGGCCGCGAGCACGACCCAGAGCAGCAGGTAACCGAACTTGGCGCCGCCGGCGATGTTGGTGGCGAAGTTGCCTGGATCGATGTAGGCGACGGCGGCGATGAAGGCCGGCCCGAGGAAGGGCCAGACGCGGCCGAAGCCGCGGCTGTGGCCGTCGAGCGAGCGCCGCGCCGCGGCGGCGACCGCGGCCTCACCGGGGAGGACGTCCTCGACGGTGGCTTCGCCCGCGGGGGCGAGCTCCGGCTCCGCGAGATCCGGCTTCACTGGCTCCCTTCCCCGCCTGGGGGCAGCAGGTCGGGACCGGGGATCGGCGTCCCGTGCGGGTCGTGGCTCGGCTCGCCGAGCTTGGCGGCGATCAGCAGCTCCAGATCCTCGGAGATGTAGTGCTCGAGCACCTCGGCCTCCTCGTGGACGCGGTCGTCGGGCATCCCCAGCGCCTCCGAGAGGTAGGCCTCGATCAGCCTGTGGTGGCGGATCACCTCGAGTGCCACCTTCTCCCCCGCCGGGGTCAGACTGGCGCCCTTGTAGGGCATGTAGTCGACAAGGCCAAGGCTGGCGAGGCGCTTCAGCATCGAGGTCGCCGTCGCCGGGGTCACATCCAGCCGCTGCGCGACCTCGCCGTTGAGCACGAGGCCATCGCGCTCGCGCGAGATCGCGTAGATCGCCTTCGCGTAGTCCTCGATCGCCTCGGTTTTCGCGTCGCGAGTTTTCGACATATCTAAATCGGAAGTTTAGACATATCTAAAAGAGGGACGCGGCGGGGAGATGGGGATGACCCCTCTCTCGCAACAGATGGGAGGCTCGTTCGGGGTCATCCCCATCTCCCAAGGCAGCAGCTTCCTAGAATTGGGGGATGACCGAGTCCGCCACCGTCGAGTTGGACGCGCAGTACCGGCAGATGCGCGAGGAATGCGGCCTGCTGGACCGCTCCGATCGCGGTGTGCTCCTGGTCCGCGGCGCCGACGCCGCCGAGTACCTGCAGGGGCAGCTGACCAACGACGTCGAGGCGCTGGAGCCCGGCGACGGTTGCTACGCGGCGCTGCTCGACCGCAAGGGACACCTGCAGGCGGACATGCGGGTGCTCCGCCCCGCGCCGGAGGAGATCCTGCTCGACACCGAGCCCGACGGGCTGGCAGCCGCTCGCCGCCATCTCGAGATGTACTCGATCGGGCGCGACGCGACCGTGACCGACCGCAGCGGCGAGCGGGCGATCCTCTCGCTGATCGGGCCGCGCGCGGTCGAGGTCGCGGGCACCGCAGTGCTGCCGGAGAACGCCTGCGAGGCGGCGACGGTCGCCGGGGTCGAGTGCCTCGCCGCCGGCACCCGCGACGGCGTCGACCTGATCGTCGCCGCCGTCGACGCCGCGCGCCTGCGCGAGGCGCTGCTCGCCGCCGGCGCCGTCGAGGTCTCGGCCGCGGCGGCGGAGATCCTGCGAATCGAGGCCGGCGTGCCGCGCTTCGGCGCTGAGATGGGGACCGAGACGATGCCGGCCGAGGCGGGGATCGTCGAGCGTGCGGTCAGCTTCAGCAAGGGCTGCTACATCGGCCAGGAGACGGTCGCCCGCCTCCACTACAAGGGCAGGCCGAACCGCCACCTGCGCGGGCTGCGATTGAGCGCCCCCGCCGAGCCCGGCGCGGCGCTGCGGCTCGGCGAGAAGGAGGTCGGCCGGCTCGGCGGCGCCGCCGTCTCCCCCGCTCTCGGCCCGATCGGACTGGCGATCCTGCGCCGCGAGGCCGAGCCGGGCGCCCAGCTCACCGTAGGTGAAGATGGCGTTACGGCTCGCGTCGTCGACTTGCCCTTCGGTTAGATTCCGCCTCGATGGGTCGTGGGAGAGCCAGGCGCTTGTTCTCGCCGTCGCGCCGCGTGGCCAAGGCGGCCGGCGCCCTTGGCGCGCTGGCACTACTGGCGGCGGGCTGTGGCGCCCAGAGCCACCCCAACGAACAGCGCCCGGCGCCGCCGAGCCGGGTCAGCGTCACGATCACCCCGTCGGCGGTGATCGTGCAACCGCGGGCGATCGGCACTGGACCGGACAAGACCCAGCAGATCCCGCAGAACCAGAACCACCCCCAGCCGCCGATCAAGACCAAGGCGCCGCTGATCGTGGCAATCGTCGCCGCCAACCAGACCAGCCTCGATTCCCACCTGGAGCTGCGCGGCCCGCGCGACGCCAGTTCCGGCCCGATCCCCGCCAACAGTCCCGGCACCCTGCAGACCGACCTGCCGGCCGGCACCTACACGATCGCCGCCGCCGACATCCCCGGCGCCCGCCCGGGCAAACTGATCGTCGGCCGCTATCGCGCCTCTTCCCAGAACGACGTCCTGCTGCCCTGAGGAGAGAGCGCGAGCTCGCGCTCGCGCTCTCTGACGGATCTACCCGACGTCGAGGCCGATCTGCGCGCCCTCGAGACCTGCGAAATCCTGAAACGCCCTCAGTGTGTAGTTGCCTGTGAGGGTGATCGGGAGGTGTTTGTTGGGGGGCATGCCGCCACAGAGCATCGCGCCCCCGAGTGTGCTTCGTCCTGTGAACTTCGCTTCGACTGTGGCTTCGACATCTTTGGGCGGCCCGATCCGGTTGTGGTAGACGCCGCCCGGAACCGCCTGCGAGGGCCCGATGTCATATGTACACAGCGACACGTTTTCCGCGTGTTTCGCGGCGTTTTCATAGATGTGGATTTCGATCTGCTGGCCCGCGGGGCAATCGATCGCCGTCGTCAGTTTCCCTGTTTCGGGTGGGTCCTGTGTCGAGCCCGGCCTGCTCACCCCGAATGTGTAGTCGCAGCCGTTGGTTGTGATTGTCACCGGCAGGAACCCCGGCTGCGACGTGCAGCCGGAGTATGTCGGCGTGAATGTCACCGGGTCGGTCGGCCCGACGATTGTCGCGTCGAGAATCCGATGTGGCGCAGGAGACGGTCCGGATCGGCGCCGCGCCGATGTCGAACGTGACTTCCCCGGCGGCCTGTTCGCCTGTGACTATTGCCGGGAACTGTTCAGCTGTCAGCAACCCTGTTTCGGCTTGCGCCGCTGAGGCGAACATCGCGCCGATCGCGAATGCCGCGCCCACGGACAAGCCGAGCGTCTTGAAAATGCGAGTCATTGGACTTCCTTTCGCTGGTGATTGCGCCCCGTCTGGGACGACCAATCCGTAGCGGCCCCCGGGGGCACGCGCAAAGGAACACGGTCCGTCCCCGGCGACCCGGTCGGCTCGCGCCACCTTTGACCCGCAATCGACGGGAAGACCGGCTCAAGCACGCGCCGTTCGGCGCGAGTGCGACATCGGCTCCCCCCGCTCCCCTCGCGGGGGCGATCTTCCACCCCACCGCCCGCTGCAAGCGGCATTTCAGGACGGCGGTCACGTCTGGCGCGCTTGCCAGCATCGGTGGCGATGACCGTCGTCCTTGCAATCGCCGTCGTCCTGCTCGCCGCGGGGCTCGTCTACGCGCTGCGCGGGCGTCGTCCCGAGGCGGCCGAGCAGCCCGACCTGGTGCCGGCGATCCAGGAGGCGACCTCGCAGGTCGCCTCGCGGGTGGTCGAGGACCTGCTGCGGGTCAACGAGGAGTCGCGCAAGCTCGACGCCAAGACCGCCGAGGCGGCGCTCGACCGCCGCCAGGCCGAGATCAAGGCGCTGGCCGAGCGGATCGCCAAGGGCCAGGAGAAGATCGAGGCCGAGGTCCGCCGCCGCGGCGAGACCGACCTGCAGACCCGCACCCTGCTCGAGCAGATGGGCCAGACCGTCGGCAACCTCAACTCGGAGACGGCGGGGCTGAAGAAGGCGCTGCGCCAGCCGCAAACCCGCGGCCAGTGGGGCGAGCTGCAGCTGCGTCGCTGCGTCGAGATCGCCGGCATGACCGAGCACGTCGACTTCGAGCTGCAGGAGACGCTGCGGACCGAAGAGGGTCGGCTCCGCCCCGACGCCCGCTTCCTGCTGCCCGAGGGCCGCAGCTTCGTCGCCGACTCGAAGGTACCGCTGGACGCCTTCCTCGACGCCCAGGAGTCCGAGGTCGAATCCGAGCGCCGGGTCCATCTCGAGCGCCACGCGCGCCAGGCTCGCGAGCACGTTCGCGCGCTCAGCTCGAAGGACTACCAGGGCCAGTTCAGGGCGGGCGAGATGCCTGACCTGGTGATCTGCTTCATCCCCAACGAGCCCGCCCTGCACGCCGCCTTCGGCGCCGACCCCAGCCTCTTCGACTACGCCCTGGAGCGCAACGTGCTGCTGGTCAGCCCGACCTCGCTGATCGGGCTGCTGCGGACGATGGAGCTGGGTTGGCGGCAGGAGCGGATGGTCGCCGAGGCGGCGGAGATCGCCGATGCCGCGGGCACCCTGCACGCCCGCTTCTCGAAGTTCCTCACCGACTTCGAGACCGTCGGCAAGCGGCTCGACTCGGCGACCAAGTCCTACAACTCCGCGGTCGGCTCGATGGAGGGCCGGCTGCTGCCGCAGCTGCGCAAGGTCGAGGGGCTAGGCGTCGCCCCCGGCAAGGAGATCGAGTCGCCCGAGCCGGTCGAGATCACCGTTCGCCAGATCACCGCCCCGGAGCTGCGCGAGACCTCCGACGCCGCGTAGCGCCGGGACCGAGGGCTCTTAACTAGGATTCGCGGCCCGCACCAACGATCCGCGGAGGACCCCTTGGCAGTCGACAGCAGCGCAGTCTCGAAGTTGGACGTGGAGCCCGGCACGCTGCCGGAGACGATGGCCGCCTGGGTGATCCGCCAGGAGCGCGAGGGCGAGCCCAAGGACGCCTTCCAGCTCGAGCAGATCGAGGTCCCCGAGCCCAGCGCCTTCGAGGTCGTGGTGCGGGTGATGGCGGCCGGGGTCAACTTCAACAACGTCTGGGCGGCGCTGGGCAAGCCGGTCTCGGTCTTCGGCTACGGCGACCACCCCGAGTACGGCCACCACATCGGCGGCTCCGACGCCTCCGGCATCGTCTGGAAGGTCGGCGAGGGCGTCACCAGGTGGAAACCCGGCGACGAGGTGGTGATCCACTGCAACCAGGCCTCCTACGAGGACGTCGAGGTACACGGGCTCGACCCGCTCGCCGCCCCGAGCCAGAAGATCTGGGGCTACGAGACGACCTGGGGCTCCTTCGCCCAGTTCACCAAGGTGCAGGCGCAGCAGCTGCTGCCGCGTCCCCAGAACCTCAGTTGGGCCGAGGCGTCCGCCTACGGGCTGACCTACTTCACCGCCTACCGGATGCTGATCGACCAGTGCAAGCTGCAGCCCGGCCACAACGTCTTGATCTGGGGCGCCGCCGGCGGCCTCGGCGTCTTCGCCGTGCAGCTCTGCAAGGCGGCCGGCGCCAACGCAGTCGGGGTCGTCTCCTCCGACGAGAAGGGCGAGCTGGTCAAGCAGCTCGGCGCCGTCGACTACATCAACCGCCGCGAGTTCGGCGAGATGATGCGAACCAAGGAGAACCTCGCCGACCCGGCCGCCGATAAGGAGCGCTTCAAGGCCTCGCGGGGCTTCGCCAAGCGGGTCAAAGAGATCCTCGGCGACGCCCCCGACGTCGTCTTTGAGCACGTCGGCCAGGCGACCTTCCCGACCTCGGTCTTCGTCGTCAAGCCGTTCGGCAAAGTCGTGATCTGCGGCGCCACCTCCGGCTTCCAGCTCGACTTCGACGTCCGCTATCTGTGGATGCGCCAGAAGCAGATCATCGGCTCCCACTTCGCCAACGCGTACGAGTGCATGCGGGCGAACCAGCTGATGGCCGAGGGCAAGATCCGCCCCGTGCTCTGGCAGACGATGGACTTCGACGGCGTCCCCGGCGCCCACCAGCTGCTGCACGAAAACAAGCACCTCGGCAAGATCTCGATCCTGGTCGGGGCCGACTCCGAGGACGAGGGCAAGGTCGAGGACGGGCCCGGCGCGATCCGGGCCGAGGTCGGCGCATGAGGCGAGCGCGAGCGCGACGCGAAAGGGGCAGCTGATGGCGGAGGTCTGCAGGCTCGACTGGCACATCGCCCCCTTCCGGGCCGACCGCTGGCTCGACCTCTGGGAGCCGGCGGCGGCGAAGATGCCCGCCTACGGCGCCAAGAGCTGGTCGCTGACCCGCTCGATCGACGACCCGCTCGCCTTCCAGCAGACCTCGATCTGGGAGCGCCGCTCCGACTTCGAACGCTACTGGTACTCGGAGGAGATCGAGACCGCCCGCGCGGCGATCCTCGACCTCCACGACCTGCCGCTGCTGCCCGCCTGGCACACGCTGGTCGTCGCCGAGTAGCGCGGCCGGCGCCGCGCAACCCGCCTTTAGCGAACCGTTCTCAGCTTGTTTACAACGCCCGCGCCCCGAGGCGAAAGGGTCTGGGCTCTCACCCGCGTCGCGGGTCGCCACCCATGTCCAATCCTCGCCTCGCATCAGCCGCGCGAAAGCGCTCCCGTGCCTCAGAGCTAGCCGAGCGGCTCGGCGAGTTCCTCGCCGCGACCGGGCGCTTCCTCCTCCGCGACCGGCTCTCGACCTTCCTGCTGCTGGTCTCGGTGGTGCTGCTGATCCTCTTCTTCTCGCTGCTCGGCTCGCTGGGCTCGGAGGGCAGCGGCGACAAGGTGCCGCTCTCGACCATCGCCCACATCGGCGAAACCGGGCGCATCCGCAGCGCCACCCTGCTCGACTACGACCACCAGGTGGTGGTCGAAACCGCCGGTGGACTGCAGCTCTACGCCGACTACCCGGCCTCCGACGCGGCCACCCAGGAATTGCTCAGCACCCTGAGCAAAGGCAACGCCCGCGTCGAAGTCAACCCCCAGTCCGGCAAGTCCGCCCGCATCATCGTCGTCCAGTTCCTGCTGCCGATCCTGCTCCTGGTCTGCCTCTTCTCCTTCTTCATGCGCCAGGTCGCCGACGACTCCGGCGGCATCGGGGCCTTCTCGGCCTTCGGCGGCAAGGGCAAGCGCCGCAAGAAGGGCGAGAAAGCGGCGATCACCTTCGACTCGGTCGCCGGCGCGGGCGAAGCCCTGGCCGAGTTGAAGGAGATCCGCGACTTCCTCGAGGATCCGACCAAATACCTCGACATGGGGGCGGCGGCCCCCAAGGGCGTGCTCCTGGTCGGCCCTCCCGGCACCGGCAAGACGCTGCTGGCCCGAGCGACCGCCGGCGAGGCAGACGCCGCCTTCTTCACCGCCTCTGGCGCCGAGTTCGTCGAGTCGCTGGTCGGCGTCGGCGCGGCGCGGATCCGCGACCTCTTCGCCAAAGCTCGCCGCTCGGCGCCGGCGATCGTCTTCATCGACGAGCTCGACGCCGCCGGGCGCAAGCGCGGCGCCGGCGTCGGCCAGGGCAACGACGAGCGTGAGCAGACGCTGAACCAGCTGCTGGTCGAGATGGACGGCTTCGGCGGCGACGCCGGCGTCTGCGTGATGGGGGCGACCAACCGCCCAGACATCCTCGACCCGGCGCTGCTGCGCCCCGGGCGCTTCGACCGCCAGGTCGTGATCGACGTCCCCGACGTGCACGGGCGCTTTGAGATTCTCGAGCTGCACGCCAAGGGGCGTTCGTTCGCCGACGGCGTCGACCTCTACGAGATCGCCAAGCTCTGCCCCGGCTTCTCCGGCGCCGAGCTCGCCAACCTGGTCAACGAGGCGGCGCTGCTGAGTGTCCGTGAGGGCCGCGGCGAGATCGACCAGGCGACCCTGGAGGAGGCAATCGACCGGGTGGTCGCCGGCCCGGCGAAGAAGTCCCACGTCCTCAGCGAGGACGAGCGCTGGACGATCGCGATCCACGAGGCCGGCCACGCGGTGGCCACCCGCTCTGTCGGCCAGGTCGTCAGCGCCCAGAAGCTCTCGATCGTCGCCCGCGGGCGCCAGCTCGGCACCGCCGCCCACATGCTGACCGACCGCGACGCGGTGATGCACGCGCAGTCCGACCTGGAGCGCCACCTGGTGGCGATCCTCGCCGGCACCGCGGCGGAGTGGGCCGAGTTCGGCGAGGGCTCCACCGGCGCCTCCGACGACCTGCACGCGGCGACCAAACTGGCGCGCCAGATGGTCACCTCCTTCGGGATGAGCGAGAAGCTCGGCTCGGTGACGATCGGCGAGGCCGGCGGCGAGGTCTTCCTCGGCGCCTCGCTGCAGGACATGGGATCGGTCGGCCCCCACACCCTCGACCTGATCGACGAAGAGACCGAGCGGATCGTCGAGGAGGCCAAGGCACGGGCGCTGCACATACTGCGGACCAACTGGGTGGCGGTGCAGGAGACCGCGCAGGCCCTGCTGGAGCACGAGACGCTCTCCGGGCTGGCGCTCGACGCGGTGCTGTCGACGGTGACCACGATCGAGATGGGCCAGATTCCGCTGCCGGAGCGCAACGGCCGCCGCCCCGCCGAGTCCTAGCGCGCGCCCGGGGCGCTACCGGCCTCGACCGAGGCATCGCGACTGGCGCGCAGGGCGGCCACCACGGCGAAGAACCAGGCGCCAGCAAGCAGCCAGCCGCCGACGACGTCGCTCGGGAAATGGCGGTGCAGGACCACCACCGCGCCGCCGACCAGGATCGCCGCGATCCCCCCGACGAGGGCGGTCGGGGTTCGCCAGGAGCGAGGGACGACGAGCAGGTAGGCGAGCGCCATCGCCATCGTCGCCGTCGCGTGGCCACTGGGGAAGGCTTCGGTGCCGACCTGGAAGTAGCCGAGCACAGGCTGGTAGCGCGGATGCGCGAGCGCGGCCTTGAGGAGCTGGGCGCTGAGATCGGCGGCGCCGACCAGGATCGCCGCGGCGGCGGCGCGGCGCGGCCGGCCGAAACGGACCGCGAGCAGGCAGGCGAGCGCAAGCAGGACCAGCTGGGGCACGGGATCGCCGAGATGGGCGATCGCCCGGGCGACGTCGCCCGGAACGCCATCCCGGCCGGCGGAGATGCGATTGAGGGCCCGCGCGTCGAGTTCCTGGAAGGCGCCGGCGTGGAAGGCGACCGGGGCGAGCGCGGCGAGCGCGAGCAGGCAGGCGAGGCAGGCCGCCAGGGGCTGCTTGACGCGCTCGCTCACGGTCGGGCACGGTAACCGGCCCGGGGCCGGCGCCCCGCGCCGGCTCTACCTGCTGGTCTTCGCCATCTTCGGGTGGCCCTGCGAACCGGTCGCGTAGGCACAGCGGAAGCTCTCCGGCTTGCCGACCGGCGCCCCGCCGGCGAAGCCGCCGTGGCTGTGGTTGTCGTAGACGGTCACGTAGTCGAGCGTTTCCGGGTTCGGATTGGCGGGCATCGGCGTCGGATCGGGTTCGCCGGTCGAGGTGTTGCCGCGCGACCCCGCGGTCACGCCCTCCGAGCCGGCGGCGTCGGAGCCGGCGGTGGTCGTGAAGAGGTCGCCGCTCATCTCCCGCTTGTCGACGATCCCGCGGCCGGGGTCGGGCAGTTCTTCGGCGCCGGAGCTGCCGGGGTCGTCGTCGATCGTGCTCTGCAGCGGCGCCTTCGGCGCGGCGCCGATCAGCTGCGCCGCGCTCGGCAGCCAGCCCCCTTCGCGGGCGCAGGTCTGGGCGGCGTAGAAGTAGTCGTTCTTGCCGACGTCGGCGGCCGGGATCGGGTGGGGCGACGCTTCCAGGCACCAGCTTCCGAAGTTCACCGCCGGCGAGATCGGACACTGGACCTTGAGCTTGGCCAGCTTCTTGGCGACGCCCTTGCCGGAGCCCCGCTGGGCGACTCCCCTGGCCGGTGAGTCCCCTCGCATCGAGAAGACCAGAGCGAGCAGGGCGAGCAGCAGCGCCGCGTAGGCGATCGGATCGCGGCCGCCCCGGGCGGACCGCGACGGGGTCGGGACACTCATCGGTACCTCCTGGATGTGGTGGTTTCGTAGGCAGGCTGGGAGCACGTGCGCCGCCGCGGGCGCGGGCGGCGCAGACCCGCCGCGGCGGCGACCGCGGCGACCAGCGCGGCGGCCGGCAGGACGAAGCGCAGCTCATCGATGCCGCCGCCACCGGCGACGAGCGACGCGGCCGGTCGGGGGCGGTGGCGCAGCGCGGTCATCTGGCTGACCAGGTCGTAGGCTTCCTCCTCCTCCTCTTCGTCTTCGGTGGCGCTGACCGGCGCGGTGCCGCTGGGCGGCGTCGGCTGGAAGGCCGGGGTCGCCGGGGGCGGCACGATCGGGACCAGCGGCGTCGAGGCCGGCGGTGGCACGAAGAAAGCGGGAAGAGGCGGCGCGGCCGGGGCCGGTGGGGCCGGCGGCTGGGCCGGGGCGGCGGTCGGAGCCGGGGCCGGCGGTGGTGGTGGCGGCAGCGGCGCCGGGGCGGGCGAGACCGGGGCGGGCGCCGGAGCAGGGGGCGGCGGAGCCGGGACGGCCGGTGCCGCGGCGACCCGTTTGCGCAACGGCGTCGTCCCGCAGGGGCGCTGCACGGTGCCGCCGAGCACGGTCACCTGGCGCGAGTAGCTGAGGCCTCCGGCGGAGATGGTCACCGTCGTCGTGCCGGCGTTGAAGGCGCAGAGCAGGCCCGAAGAGGAGTCGGCGACCGGCTTGTCGTTGACCAGGAGGACGTTGCGGGGATTGGTCGAGGCCGGATCGCGGGCGACGAAGTCGGCGATGTCGGGGTCGGAGGAGGTGAAGCTGTACTCGGGAAAGATGCCGGACGGGCAGCGGGCGCCGTTGCAGTCGTCGGGGATCGGGATGTAGGGGTCCGGGCTCATCCCTTCGCAGGCCTGCGGCGCGGCGATGCCGCGGCACTTCGCCCCGGCCAGCGGCCGCCGCGCGAGCGCTTCGAAGAGGGCGACGTGGCTGCGCCGCAAGAGCGTGCCGTCGGTCGCGTCGAGCGCCAGGGCGCCGATGCTTGGAACGAGTCGCACCGAGACCGGGGCGATGTTCGTCGCGCGGTCGCGCGCGGCGGCGTTGACCGAGGCGATCAGGAAGCCGCCGGCGCCGACGAAGTCGGTTTCCTGCGGACGCGGCGGCGTCACGTAGCCGAGCGTGCCGCTGCCGAAGGTGGGGATCGAGCGGCCGCCGGCGCTCAGCGAGTACTGGCGGTTCTGTTCCGGGTAGTCGAAGAAGTAGGCGGACGCGGCCCCGGGGCCGCCGCTCACCGCGCAGCCCCCGCTCGAGACGCCGAGCAGGATCGGCAGCACCGCGGCGGCGTCGGCGGCCGCGTTGGGCGCCTGCCGGCCGAGGTCGCGCTGGCCGACCACGATCGCCGGGACCCCCCCGACCTGCGCCGCGGAGAGCTGTTCGGCGAGCCAGCAGGTCTGGGAGGCCCCGAGCGTCGGCGAGGAGTAGTCGAGCACGACCACGTCCACTGTGCCCCCGGTCCCCGTGGAGAGGAACGAGTAGTAGCCCTTGCCGGGCCCGGTGCTGGACAGGGGCGCGATCCCGGCGCCGGCGCCGGCCGTCCCAAGGGGGGCGCCGAAGCCCGCGAACGCCGCCGCGAAGGCGGCGAGGGACCCCGCGCCGTCGAGGTCGGTTTCCGCGGGCGCCGCGAAGGTCGGCAGCGCCCCCGCCGCCGATCCCAGCCGGCCGGCGTAGGCGGCCTCCTCGCGGGCGAAGTCGCTCGGGCTGAGCGTGGCGCTGAGACGGCCGCCGCTGCCTTCGCCGCCGGCCGCGACGCTGGGGCCGGTGTAGAGGAAGGCGCGCAGGCCGGGGGTTTCGGCCGCCTTGCCGACCGCGGTCCGCAGCCAACGGTCGGGCCCGATCCCGGAGCCGGTCAGGTCGGAACAGGGCCCGGCGCACTGCGCGTTGCCGCCGATCGCGAAGCTCGCCGTGCCGCCCGCGACCGGGATCGCGGTGGCGGTGGCGTTCGACGGCGGCGTCGCTTCGGCGCCGTAGCGCATCACGCCGGCGGTCTGCAGCGCCCGGCCCTGGAAGCTGACCAGGGTCCCCGTTTCGCCGCCGACCGCCCAACCCCGCGAGCCGTCCGGGGCGACCAGCAGCGCCAGCACCGGGTCCGGCCGCGCCGGCAGGTCATAGGTGGTCTGCCCTTCGACCGTTTCCGGCACCGGGTAGGACTGGTGCTGTTCGTCGCGCCAGCCGGTCGCGGTCTGCCGCAGCACCGAGCCGGTGCCGGGCAGCGGGTAGGGGTCGCTCAGCAACGGTGGCTGGCCCGGCGCGGGCTGGTTGAAGACCTGTTCGAGGTCGCTGCCGAGGTCGTACACCCCCTGCCCCTTGGCGACCGAGACGATCGCCCGCACCTGGCCGCCTTCGCGGATCGCCGCCAGCGCCGCCGGGTAGCCGACCGGCCCCGCCGCCGCGCGTTCCCAGGGCGCCGCTTCGCCCTGGCGCTCGGTCACGGCGCCGCCGCCGCCCGAGCCTTCTTCGGAGGCGATCACGGCGCCTCCGTCCGGCAGCCCGGCGACCCGTCCCGGCACGGCGCCGGCGAGCGCCGCCTCGGCGCCGTGGTCCACCGCCCAGCCGGAGCCGTCGTTGACCAGGACGCCGCCGGTGTAAACCCCGGCGCCGCCGCGTTCGACCGGGAACTTGTAGGTGACCAGCGCCTGCTTGCCGGCGAAGGCGATCGAGGTCAGGTTCGCTTCCGTCGGCACGCCGGCCGGCAGCGCTTCCTGCGTCCAGGTGCGCCCGTAGCGCAGCAGCAACCCCTGCTTGCCGATCGCGTAGCCGCGACTGGGACGGGCGGGATCGAAGGCGATACCGGTGAAGTTGGCGCGGACGAGGTTCCGCGGGGCGGCCGGGTCGGGCGTCCAGAGGCCCGTCGCTTTCTGCCAGACCCACATCGCGGCGCCGTTGCCGACCGCGAAGGCCCGTCCGGGTTCGGGCCAGGCGACGGCGCGCAGGGTCGGCGTCGCCCGCTTGCCCGAGGGGGTGAGGAGGAAGTCCGGTTCCCAGCCCTGGCCGGGGAGGTAACGGGCGACCTCGCCTTCGGCGCCGACCGCCAGCGCTTCGGAGCCGAGCGCGCCGACCGCCGCGCCGGGCTGGGAGGCGACCGCGGTCAGCGGCCGGCGGAACGGCACCGGCCACGGCTGCAGCCGCGAGGGTTCGGGATTGCGGGTCAGGCGCAGCGGCGGGTTGGCGCCGAGCCAGCCTTCGTCGGGGGCGCTGAGCGCGGCTCCCTGGGCCGCGCCGGCGTCGCCGCCGGCCAGCGCGATTCGCTGGAAGGCGGCGCCTTCGAGGCTGAGGATCGCGCCCTGGCCGACGCCGGTGAGGACCCGCCGCCCGAACGGTTCCCCGCCGCCGGCGGGCGGCCAGGCGAAGCTGCGGCCCTGCCCCGGGGGCAGCTCCAGTTCGGTTTCAGGCTGCTGGGTACAGAGCCCGGCCGGGGAGGCGACGGCGCACCACGAGGCCGTCACCTGGCCGGAGCCGAGGTCGTAGTAGATCGTCGCGTCGCGCTGTTCCCCCCGACGGTGAGGCGGGCATCGGCCCAGACCCCCGCCGCGGTCACGGTCAGCGGCTGCCCGGCGTCGCGGGCGGCGATCGAGGCGCCCGAGAACGTCGCCTGGGAGAAGCGCGAGCCGAGCGAGCCCGCGGGCCCGAGCGACTGCTGGCGCCAGGTCGTCGCTCCCCCGCCCGTCTGCCGCCGGAACAGCTCGATGCCCTCGCCCGGCGCCGCCCCTGCGGCCAGCAGCCAGGCCTCCCCCCGCCGGCTTCGATCGCCACGACCCGGAACGTCGAGGGCGGCGCCGTGCAGGCGGGGCCGGGCGCGAAGCCGACGCAGATCGACTCTTGCGACCAGTTGCCGGCGGCGAAGGAGAGCACCGCCCGCGGGGCTTCGCCCGCGGTCGCCGGGACGACCAGGGCGCGGGTCCCGCCCCCCGCTTCGAGCGCGGCGAGCAGCGGCCCGTCCGCGCCTTCGACGGCGAAGAGGGACTCCCCCGGTTCGAGCACGGCGCTCGGCGGCTCGGGCGCGGCCCGGGGCGTCCCGCCGGGGTCGCGGACGATCAGGAGCGGCGCTTCTTCGCCGGTCGCGGCGGTGACGAGGCCGCCGCGCGGGGTCGTCCGCCCGGCCGCCGCGGCGGAGACGAAGGCGAGCCCCGAGATCGGCTGGCCGTCGGCGCCGAGCGGCGCCGGCAGCGTTTCCCAGCCGCCGGCGTCGGTGTAGCGGGCGAGCGTCGCGCCGCTGGTCGAGACGGCCCAGACCTCCCCGGGCGCCTCGAGGGGAGTGGCGCCGAGGAAGGTCGTCGCCGGCGCCCCGAAGGACGGCTGGGCGACCAGGGTGCCGTCGGCCTGGGCGCCGGCGCCACTCGCCGCGAACTGCCAGAGGACGGCGGTGACGAGCGCCGCCAGGAAGGCGAGCGCGAGCAGGGCGCCGCGCAGGCGGGGCGCCGCGACGGTGGTCGTCCTCACTTCGACTTCCCCTGGATCGGGTGGACCCGGAGGTCGAGCTTGGTCGGCCAGCGATCGGGGTCGAGCCGCAGCTGCAGCTTGCGGCTGCCCTTCTCCATCGTGTAGCGCGGCGTTTTGGCGACCACCTTGCCCTTGCGCTTGGCCAGCAGCTGCACGTGGGCCTTAGCGTGGAGGGAGAAGGTCAGCTCGAGCAGGTTCTTGCCGATCAGCCGGCTCTTCACGTTGCCGTAGATCGCGGGCCGCTTCTTCGGCAGCGGTTCTTCGAGCGATTCCAGCAGCGGTTCGCTGCCGGTGCCGGCGTTGGCGCCGGAGTCGTCTTCGGGCAGCGCGATCGGCGGCACGCTGGGCAGGCTGGCGTCGGGGGGCCGGAAGGTGACCAGCGCGTGCAGCGCCGGATCGGTGTCCTGGGGGAGGTCGGGGCCGAGGTGGAAGAGCCAGCCGGTCTGGGTCGCCATCCAGCACTGTTCGGTGGCTGGACAGGCGATCGGGCCGGCCGCACCCTTGCGCCCGATCGGTTCGCCGGCGGCGGGCAGCAGCGTCGGCTGCTCGACACCGCCGTCGGCGTGGATGCGGGTCAGCCGCGCCAGCGAGGAGCCGTCGGCGCTTTCGCTGTAGGAGACCCAGACCGCTCCGCTGCCGGGTTCGGCCGCGGCCCCCCTGATGCCGTCGCCGGGGCCGAGCACGCCGCCGCTCAGCTGCACCCCTTCGAAGCCGGCGTCGCCGAGGCGCAGGACCGCCGGCGCCTGGGCGCTGAATTCGAGCCCGCCGGCGATCGCCCACAGCTCGGCGCCGTCGCTTGCCAGGCGCATGCCTTCGAGCTGGCTCGGTTCGGGAGAGACAATCGGGTCCTCGGGGTAGAGGGAGACAAAGGCGGTGCTGCCGCCCTGGCTGACGATCTGGTGCAGGAAGCTCGGTTCGGAGGCGGGCTCGCCGGGAGCGGCGTCGCCTTCGCGCACCGCGACGCCCTCGTAGAGGCCGCCCTGGTGATAGGCGAGGCTGGTCACCGAGCGGCCCGGGTCTTCGAGCCCGGGCTGCGGCGCGAGCAACGAGGGGATCGCGGTCACCGCGCTGCCGTTCCAGTGCAGGTGGAAGGCACCGACGTTGGCCCGGCCCGCTTGCAGCCGCTCGCCCGCGAACCAGCAGTCGTTCGGGGCGGCGCAGACCGCCGCGTCCATCGGCAGGTAGGAGCCGGCGAGGCCGACCGGTTCGGCGTAGGAGGCGACGACGGCGCCGCCAACGAAGTGGCAGAGCGAGATGTGCTGCGGCGGCGCCTGGCCGGTGCCCTGCCCGGCCTGCTGATCGGAGATCGTCCAGAAGTCGTTGGGCCCGGCCCAGGCGATCCGTCCCTGATGGCCGCCGCAGACGGTCGAGTAGCGGTACCAGCCGGTGCCGTCGTAGGCGAAGAGGCCGGCCGGCACGCCTTCGTTGCCGGCGGTGATCAGCATTCCCCGGTTCGGGGCCCAGAACTCGATGTCGCCGACTTCGCCGATCTCGCTCGGCACCCCGGTGCCCGCCCCGACCGGCTGCTCGGAGCGCCAGCCCGGCGCCGCCGCGGCGGCCGGCGCGGCGGCGCCGAGGCCGGCCGCGAGGAAGGCGAGGAGCAGGGCGACGCGCCTCATCGTCCCTTCCCCCCGCGCTTGGGCCGGTGCGCGTGGAAGCGGACCGCCAGCTCGGCGCGTAGGCGTTTCCCCCGCTTGGGGCGGAAGGCGACCCGCGCCGTCGCGTACAGGCCTTCTCTGGAGCGAGCGAGGCGCCGATAGCGGCGGGGCAGCGCCAGGATCATCGCGACCGGGCCGCCGGCCTTCGCCCGCGCCCGCGCCGCCGCCAGCCGCCGCGGCGGCGCCCCCACCGCCAGCGAGGCGCCGGCGCGCGCGCGCAGGCTGCCGGAGCCGGGCGCGACCGCGACCAGCTTGACGTTGCCGTCCGGCAGCGAGAAGGCGCTCAGCGCCAGCCGCCGGCGGCGCTTCGCCCGGACCCGCGGCGGCGGCGCCGAGATGCTCGCCGCGCCCGCCCCGCGGGGGGCTTCGTCGTCTTCGACCAGGAAGGCGTCCGAGGCGTCGTTGCCGTCCCCCTCGACCAGGTTCGAGGCGAGCGAGGAGAAGGCGATCAGGCGGCCGCCGTCGCCGAACGAGGGCGAGCTGGCCCCGACGCCGGCCTGGGCATTCCCGGTCTGCGCCAGCGAGGCTTCGCCGACCCCGTCGAAGCCGTGGGTGACGCGCCGCAGCGTTGCCCCGTCGAGGTCGATCAGGTACAGCTCGACCAGGCCGAGTTGCGCCGGTGGGTCGGTGATCAGATTGGGTGGAGCGAGCGGGAACTGCTGGCGCGCGGTGGCGAAGGCGACGCGCCGGCCGTCGGCGGAGACCGCGAGGTCGAAGACGTGGCCGTTGAGGGGGATGTAGGGGGATCTATTGACCACGCCGCCTTCGTCGGAGGGCTGCACCGAGACCTGCCGGGTGAGCTGGCGGACCGCCTGCCTGCGGCTCAGCCCGGCGCTCATGTCGACCAGGAAGACGTTCGCCGCCTCGGTCGGGTTGCCGATCAGGGCGACGGTGCGGCCGTCGGCGCTGAGCTGGGGGACACCGTCGACTCTTTCCGGCCCGAGCCAGCCGGTCGAGGCCGGGTTCACGGCTTCGTTCTTGCTGGTGATCCCCGGGAAGGGGCCCTGGCAGGCGGGGTCGGAGAGGGTGCCGCCCGCGGGGCACCCGGGCGCCAGCGGGTCGCCACCGCCGACGATCCGCCGAATCGGCGCTTCCGGCCCATCGGCGACCCGTCGCCAGAGCGGCTCGGCGTAGGGGAAGGTGCCGTTGCCGTCCAGGGTGAAGATCGTCTGCGCCTCGTCGGCGAGCAGCGACACCTGCGCCGGCAGGTGTGCCCCGAGCCAGGCGACGGTCGTGCCGTCGGCGCTCAGCGCCGCGCCGCGCAGCAGCGGCACCGGCGGCTTTTCGATCTCGGCGCCCCCGGCCACCGGGCGGTCGGTCATCGCCCCGCTCACCGCTTCGCGTTCGACGCTGACCAGGGTCGTGCAGCCGCTGTCGAGGTCGCGGAGGGCGACCTGTCCCGCCGGGGTCGGCGTGCCGGGGGTGCTGCCACTTGCGCCGCTGGTCAGGTTCGATTCCGCGGTCGTCACGAAGACCACCTCGCGCCCGTCGGCGCTGAGGGCGACCCGGCCCGAGGCGAGCGCTCCGCCCGGACCGGCGTATTCGAGCCCGAGCGGCGCCCCCGGCCCGGCGGCGGCGACCCCAGGCGGGCACTGGGCGTCCGGCGCGTCCAGCGCCGAGGCGAGCCGGTAGGTCGGCGGCGCGGTGCTCAGGTCGGCGACGTAGACGTCGCTCGATTCCGGCTGCGGGTCGTCGGCCGGGTCGAGCGGGGCCTTGGTGGTGAAGCTGACGTAGCGCCCGTCGGCGGAGATCGACGGCGCGCCGGCGTCCGCGGCCGCGCCCCCTTCATAGGCGTCGGCCGTCGCGACCGGGGCCAGCGCCCCCGTCTGCAGGTCCTCGCGGAAGACGCCGGAGAGGCCGCCGATCGTGCCGCGGAAGGCGAGGTAGCGCCCGTCGGCGCTGAGCACCGGCGCCAGCGCTTCGGCGGCCTGCTCGGTGGCGCTCTTGGAGACCAGCCGGATCGGTCCGAGTACGGCGAGCGCGGGCGGCGCCACGACGAGGGCGGCGGCGCAGGCGAGCAAGGTCGCAAGGGTGGCGTTTCGGGCGGCGCTCATCCGATCCTCACCTGGAAGCGCCGCCAGAGGCGATTTCCGACCTTGTCGCGGGCGCGGACGACGATCGTGTAGCGGCCGGGACGCTCGTAGGCGTGGACGAAGCGCGAGCCGCCGCGGGCCCGTTCGCCGTCGCCGAAGCTGACCCGGCTCGCCCGCGCATCCAGCCCCGAGCCGGAGTCGACGAGCCGCACCACCGCCTCGCTCCCCCGCCTCACCTTCACCTGGGCCAGCGGCCGCTGGCCGTCGACGCGCAGCTTCGCCCCCCTGCTCAGCAGCTGCTGCCCGGAGCCGTCGGTCGCCAACACCTGCGCGCGCAGGACGCCGTCGCCGAGCTGGGCCGGGCGGGGGTGGAAAGCGCGCCGCCGCAGCCCGGCCTTGATCACCCGCCCGTCGATCAGGACCGAGTAGCGCACGCCGCCGACCGTGCTCTGCGCCGCCTGCCAGCGCAGCCTCACGGCGTTCGGCTTCGTCCACCCCTTCGGCGGCTTGACCCGAAACGCCGCCGGCGGCGCGCTGACCCGCTCGGCGACGACCTCGAAGTGGCCCGCTTCCCCCTGCAGGAAGGCGACCAGCCCGTCGCCGGCACGGGAGCGGCCGATCGCCAGCTCGGAGATCGAGCCCCCCTGGACCCCGGAGACGAGGCCGGTCTGGGCCGCGCCGGAGGGAAATTCCTGCCGCACCGCGACGGCTGCGCGTCCGGCGGGGTCGAGCGCCGGGTAGGCGACCATGCCGCCGCCTTCGGGGTCGACGGCGGCGACAGGCTCGGCGCCCGCCTGGGCGGGCGGCCCCGGCGGCGTCGCCACCTCGACGACGCCGCCGTCGGGCCTCACCCCCATCTGTCGCAGCTGGGTGCCGGCGAGGAAGTCGAGGCGGATCGAGGCCTTGCGACTGCGGTCTTCGCCCGCAGCCACGTCCGGGGGGCCGGCGCCGCCGGGCGCGGCGCCGCCGTCGGCGAGCTGGGGGCCGCTGAGCGCCCCGGCGGTGGTCGAGTAGTTGGGCGGCAGCGAGTTGAGCAGCAGCCGGCCGGCGAGCGCCGAGCCGGCGGCCGGGGCGAGGCGAATCGCCACCCGCGCCTGCGCGTAGGGCGTCACCGAGAGCGAGAAGGCGTCGGCGTCGGCGCTGACCGGCCTGCCTTCCCAGTCCGAGGGGCTGGCCTGCAGGATCGGCCCCGGGGTGGTGCCAAAGATCCGCCGCATCCAGATCCGCGCCGCGCCGCTCTGGTCGGGCTCCTGCCAGGCGACGACGGCGTTGCCTTCGGCGCCGACCCCCACCTCGGGGCCGTTGGTGGCGCTGGGGGGCCGCATCGAGGCTTCGGGGTTGCGGTTGATCGCGCCGAGCCGCGACCAGCGGTCGCCGCTGAGCTTGGCGAGACGGACGTCGGCCATCACGTCTCCCGGGCGCAGCTGGACCGCGGTCGAGAAGGTGTCCGGGGGGAAGGTGAAGGTGATCGCCCGGTAGGCGACGATCGCCTTGCCCGGCGAGACCGCCGCCAGCGAGGGGGCGACGCCGATCCCTTCGCCGACGTTCGGGTCGACCAGCAGCGAGCGGCCGAAGCTCGAGGCACGGGCGCCGATCCGCGCCGAGAAGAGCCCGTACTGGACCTTGCCGTGGACGGTGGCCACCTTGGTCACCCAGGCGGCCATCAGTTCGCCCCGCGGCCCGGCCGCGATCCGCGGCTGGCTCGCCGCGAACGGCTGGTCCCAATCGACCCGCTGCGGAGCGCCCCAGCCGCCGCCGACGTAGCGGCTGGCGAAGACGTGCGGGATGCCTTCGACCGCCTTCAGGTAGACGAGGCCGCCGCTGCCGTCGCTCGCCATCGCGACGCCGCCGAAATCGAGGATTTCCGAAGAGGGGCCGTCGACCGTTACCGGGGGCGTGATCAGGGCCCCCGCCGGCGCGGCGTTGGCGAGCGCCAGGCTCGCGAGCGCCGCGGCGATGGCCACCGCTGACCGCAGCGGGCTCAGCGGCGGCCTCCGCGCCCCTTGCCGTGCTTTGCCTTGCCGGTCGCTTTCCTGAGGCAGTTGGCGCGGGCCCTGCGCGGCTTGATCTTCCTGCACCTGGCGAGCGCCCTCTGCCTCGCGTTCGGCTTTGCCCTGCCGCCGGAGCCCGAGCCGGCGCCACCCGAGGAGGCGGCGGCCCCTTCACCGCCCCCCATGCTCGCGGGCGGGGCGGGAATCGCACTGAAGCTGGCGCTGACGGTCCGGTTGTCGCTCATCGCGATCTTGCAGGTGAGCGCGGTGCCGGCGTCCGCGCAGTCGCCGCCCCAACCGGTGAATTCAGAGCCGGGAGCTGCGACCGGGAAGAGGGTGACCGTCTGCCCCAGCGTGAATTCCCCGGCGCAGACGGCGCCGCAGTTGATCCCGCTCTGGGCGCTTTTCACGCTCCCCGACCCCGACCTGGAGACCGTCAGCATCGCCTTGCCCGAGCCGACGTCGAAGGCCGCGCCGACCGACTGCGCTTCGTCCATCGTCACCTCGCAGGCGCCGGTCCCGGTGCAGGCGCCGCTCCAGCCGGCGAATTCCGAGCCGGCGCCGGCGCTGGGAGTCAGGGTCACCGTCGCCCCGGCCGCGAATTCCGCCGCGCAGATGAAGCCGCAGTCGATCCCGAGCGGCGAGCTGGCAACCGAGCCCGACCCCGCGCCGGTGGTGAGGACGGCCAGCGAGAAATGGCTCGGCGGCGGTCCTTCGGAGTCAAAGCGCGCCGTGACCGACTGCGCTTCGCTCATCGTCACCTGGCAGGCGCCGGTCCCGGTGCAGGCGCCGCTCCAGCCGGCGAATTCCGAGCCGGCCTCGGCGCTCGGCGTCAGCGTCACCGCCGTCCCCGATTCGAACGCCGCCGCGCAGATGAAGCCGCAGTCGATCCCGCTCGGCGAGCTGGTCACGGTCCCGGAGCCGGTGCCGGACTTGAAGACCGAGAAGCTCGAACGGATTGCGGACTTTCAGCGTGTGCGTAGCCGGCGGGGGATTGCCAAAGACCGGCGTGATCAGCTTGATTTCGAGGCTGACGGTGAATTCACCGCCGCTGGCGTATTCATGGGTGACAGTGGGCGGCGCTTGAACTTCGCATCCCCCACTCGGGTCCGGCGGGCATTTCACGGTCTGCTGCGTGCCGTCTCCGAAGTCCCAGATCAGTTCGCGCCGTTCCACTTCGCTCAGTTCCGATGGCGAGGCGTCGAAGGTGACGGTCTCTCCCTGGCCGACAACGACGCCGTCTTCTTCAACCCTGTTGACGGTGAACTTCGCTACGGGAGTGGGACAGCCGCTCCCGCCCGGGCCGAAGGTCAGGACCTTGTTCGGAGCCCCCGATCCGTAGTCGAAGACGATCACCCTTTCGCCGACCGTGGCCAGTCCCGCCGATCTGGACCTGATGGCGCATCGGGTTTCGCCGCCACCGTAGAGAACCTTGGTTGCGGCTCCAGCGAGCAGATATCCCCGCACCAAGGACCCACCACCGATATCGTCGTGCTCCTTCCAATACAGTGTGCTGCCGTCCGGAGAGAGGGCGATCTGAGGTCCGCCGGTAGTCAATCCAGCGCCGTCGCCCGTGAGTCCCGTGCTCCACGCCTCACTTTCCACGGCGCCCGCAAAGCCCGGGACTTCTCTCACTTCCGATAGGTCCGGCGGGAATTCCCAAGCACGGGTGGATTGCGGCGTCGCTTCTTTCCCCGTAAGGGTGTAAGCCGTGCCATCTGGACCTACGGCAAGTGACATAGGGGGCGGCGCCGTGAACTTGTTTTCGACGTCAACGAAACGCGCCAGCGCGACTCCGGTCGAACTGACCCGCTGCACGACCGCGTGTCCTTCCGCGTCCGCGGCAAGGATCACGAGGTCATGGGTGCCGGGATCGACGGCGATCGTCTGTGGCTTGTAGAGCTCTTCCGCACCCCCAGGCAGTGGCAAACTTGGCGTAGCCGCCGGCACGAGTTTGCCGCCTTCGGGGACCGATTTGTAAACCAAGATCCGCGCGGCGTTGAACGTTCCACTGCTTTTTTTGCAGATCATCGAGCCGATCGCGACGCGGCACCCCTGGAGGAGATAGATAAGTCCTTTTTCGTGATCCACCGCGATCCCGTACAGGGTCAGCAGTTCTCCTTCGGCAGGTTTGTCGTTGTTCCAGCGCGAGATTTCCCCTGAAGCTTCGAATACGCCGGCGCTCGAGAACTTCTGGATCCGGTAGCGGGGGGCGGGACTGCCAGCGGCCAGGTCCCCCGCGTAGACGCTGCCGTCGCTCGGGTCCACGCCGAACAGGCTCGGTTCGTGGAACTGGCCGGAGCCGGTCCCCGCTTCCCCCCAGGCTTCGCCGATCTGGCCGAAGGTCGCGGCCCGTGCCGCCGGGGATCCCACCGCGACCAAGAAGGCGACGGCGGCGAGCGTCGTCAAGATGACTCGCTTCGTCATTCGTCGGCCGTTAACGAATTCGAAAGCATTGCAGCGGCCTCTCTTCCGTCAGGACCATCGCCGTCGATCCTGTCGATCCCGAGGTCCGAAGTTGTGAACATCGGGCAAAGCCGTTGTAAAAACGAGTCGAGCAGTCGAAAGGGCCCGGGCTTGCGCCCGGACCCTTCGACTTCACCGGCTGTCGGTTCGATCCGAACCGAGCCTCTAGATGGCTGTCGCCGCTAGAAGCTGATTTTGCCGGCCGCGAACTTCGCCGCCCCGAGGACGTCGTTGATCCCTTTGATGGAGCCGGGCAGCTTGGCGTAGAAAGTGCCGGATTCCTCCAGCTTCGTCTGACCGCCAAACACGATGTATTCCCTGATGTAGTCCTTGGTGGTAATCTCGTATTTCTGCAGGAAGCCGGCCGAGCCGTAGCCCCGGAAGGCCAGGTCGTAGGTCAGCGTGCAGAGTGGGTAGGCGCTGCCGCCGATCGCCGCCTGGGCGCCGAACACTTTCGACCAGTCGACGTCGAGGCCGGTCCCGATTTTACGGGCGTTTTCCGGCACGATGTACGGGGTCGCCGAGCAGTTGGCGATGCCGGGTTCGCCGACCGGGCTGGCGTAGGTGGCTTCTGAGGCCGGTTTCTGGCCGTTGTTCTGGAGGTTGAGGATGTCAACCGCGCTGTTGGCCTTGGCGTCCGGCAGCGACGCGTAGCCGATCGCGCCTTCGGTGGCGTTCACTTTTTTGACCACTTCGCCGCCGCCGTTGGCGCCCGGGCGGATCAGCGTGCTCAGCGTGGTGCCTTCGCAGCTTTCCGGCCAGGTGGTGTTCGGGGCGCCGGTTTCGGTGTTGCTGACCGGCTCCAGTTCTTTCCAGCTCGCTTTGCCTTCGGTGCCGCCGGTGGTACAGGGCAGCCCTTTGGAGTTGGAGAGGGAGAGGTAGTTCTTGAACTGGAACGTGGTCCCGGAACCGTCTTTGCGGACGACGCGCGTGATCGGGGAGCCGCAGGTCCCTTCGGCGGTCGCCAGTTTGCTCCAGGTGGTGAAGGTACCGCGGAACACCTTCTCCAGTTCCGAGTTGGTGATGTTTTCAACCGTGCAGCCACTCGGCGGGTTGGCGATGGCCGTGATCGCGGTCTGCGCGACCGGGATCACCAGCACGTTGGCTTCGCCGGCGACGCTCTTGATGTTGTTGATCTGTTCGGTGGTCGGCGCGTCGTCGGTGCCGATGAACAGGCGTTCGTGGTTGAGGGAGCCTTTGGCGCCGTCGGCATTCCATTCCTTCAGGCCGGCGCCGCTGCCCGTCGATTCATAGGTGACGGTGGGGAATTTGCCTTTGTTGCAGATTTCGGTCTGGAACGCCGGGATCCAGACGTTCTGGTTGGCGATTTTCTGCAGCGAGGAACCCTGCCCGATGATGTTACCGCCGGTGCACAGCGGTTCCGCGGCGGCACCCGAGGCACCGAGCCCGCCGAGCCCGAGGGCGGCGACGGTAGCGCCGGCGAGGAGCGTGGCGCGAAGGCCGGCCCTTGCCGATTTCTTTCTCCCAAACAACGACATAGATCCTCCTTGGATCGGTCTTGCCGCGTCTCTTCCGCGGTTCTAAGGGGCGATCCTCGCCCTCACCGGGGGGAGACATGTGAATCTCAAGGGAACTCTGAGTGAACGTATTGCAAGGGAATCGTGAAGAAGTCGCGCAGGAGTGAGTCAGACCGTGAAGGCTCCAGCGACCATCTAGAGTTCCGCAGCCTCGATGGCCTCCCCGCGAAAGCCCGCCTGGCTCTCAGACTCACGCCGTCGCCGGATCTCCAGCCTCCTCGCCGCTTCGAGGACCGGCGGCCACGGCCTGGTCCGGCGCCTCACCCTGCAGCGTCACGACGGCGGGGTCCTCTCCCCGGGGCCGCCTCCCTCCTGTCCGCCGGGCTGGACCCCCGCCCCGCCCGACTTCGTCGGCGTCGGCGCTCAGCGCGCCGGTACCACCAGGTGGTTCGAGCTGATCGCCGCCCACCCCGAGGTCGTGCCGCCGCGGGCCGCGGCCAAGGAGCTGCACTACTTCGACCGCTACTTCGCCGCCGACTTCGGTGCCGCCGACGCCGCCGGCTACGCCGAGCACTTCCCGCGCGACCGCGGCCGCAAGGCCGGCGAGTGGACCCCCCTCTACATGGCGGCCCCGTGGATCCCGCCCCTGCTCGCGGCCTCGGCGCCCTCGGCCCGCCTGCTGGTGCTGCTGCGCGACCCGGTCGAGCGCTTCCTCTCGGGCCTGCAGCACGACACCCACCTGGCCGGCGACCAGGGGCAGCCACTGAGCCAGCTTGCCCCGGTCGAGGCGTTCGCCCGCGGCTTCTACCACGCGCAGCTTCGGCGGCTGCTGAACCACTTCGAGCGCTCGCAGGTGCTCGTCCTGCAGTACGAGCGCTGCTCCGAGGACCCCCTGACGGAGCTCCGCAAGACCTTCGAGTTCATCGGGCTCGACCCGGGCTTCGTGCCGGATTCTCGAGTCGCACCACCCGAACCTGCAGCGCTCGAAGCCGACGCTGCCGGGAGATCGGCGCGACGCTTACGTCCGCGCCTACAGCGAGGACGTCACCGCCCTCGCCGGCGGCTTCCCCGAGATCGACCTGCGGCTCTGGCCGAACTTCGGCCACCTGGCCGGCTGACCCCCGAGCGCGCCAGCGCTCGTTCAGGGCTGCCCAGATAAACGTCCAGGATTGGCCCGGATCGCGCCTGTTCGTCGGCCGGCGATCCGATAGCGGAGCCACGCTCAGCCGACCCCAGCTCCCTCCAGCTCACCCCTCGACCCCACAGACTCGCTATGCGGCCATCCCGCCGGTGGACAACCCCAGCCTGCCTCCTGCTTGCCGGCCTCGCTCTGGCCGGTGCCGAGACCCAGGCCCTGCTCGGGCCCGACGCGGCGGCGGCCTACCGCGCCGGCCCGAAGGGGCAACCGCGCTGCCCCAGCGGCCCTCGCGCCGTCAGCTCCCGCGCGGGTCGGCCCGGCCGCCATCGGTCGTGCTCCCGGCGCGGCGCGCGGGCCTTTGACATGACGGTGAAGGCGGCACAGCCCCAGGCGGTGGCGCCGGTCGACCCGCAAGTCGACCCGCAGGTCGCCCCGCAGGTCAACCCGATCGCCTCCGCCGCGACTCCACAGACGCCGTCCGCGCAGCCCCAGGCCGGCGCTCCGTTCCGCTTCTTCTCGGCCGCCAGCCCCTGGAACGAGGCGCCCGCAAGCAACGCCGCCGTCGATCCCCTCTCCCCCGCGATCGTCGCGACCTTCCAGGCCGAGATCGCCCGCGAGCGGTTGCTCGGCAGGGGGCCGACGATCAACACGCTCTCCTACAGCGTCCCGATCTACACGGTCCCGGCCGACCAGCCGACGGTGCAGGTCGCACTGGCGGCGCCCGGCGCGACCACACTGCGCTCGTCCTGGAGCCAGGTCCCGCTTCCCCCCGACGCCCAGCCGGCGAGCGGCAGCGACGGCCACCTGGTCCTCTGGCAGCCCAGCACCGACCGGCTCTGGGAGTTCTGGCGGCTGGTCCGCGACGAATCGGGCTGGCATGCCTCCTGGGGCGGCTCGATGCAGGACGCCTCCTCCAGCTCCGGCGTCTACGGCCCCGAAGCCTGGCCGGGCGCGACCAAGTGGTGGGGAGCCTCGGCCTGCTCGCTGTCGATCGCCGGCGGCGTGATCACGCTCGAAGACTTCGAACGGGGTCAGATCGACCATGCGCTGGCGATCGCGACGCCCAACATCCGCGCCGGCGTCTTCGCCCTGCCCGCCCAGCGCACCGACGGCAAGTCGAACGACCCGCTCTCGCTTCCAGAGGGCGCCCACCTCCGCCTCGACCCCAGCCTCGAATCTCAGCTCCCTGAACCTGCCGCCGGTGACGCTGATGCTGGCCGAAGCGGCGCAGCGCTACGGGATCTTCGTCCGCGACGGCGCCCCCGCCGTCACCTCCTTCTACGCCCAGGACCCGACCGCCCTGGGGTCGAACCCCTACGCGGGGCCCGGCGGCTACTTCCAGGGCCAGAGCCCGAGCCAGCTCGCGGCCGCCTTTCCGTGGAACCACCTGGAACTGCTCAGCGCCCCGCTCCTCGCCGCTTCCTGAGGCCAGCGACGGTCCTGGTCCGGACCTGGGAACTAGCTCGGAAGGGAGCAGGAAGGCGGATACCACAGCCTGCGCCAGGCTTCGGACTGCCAAACCGCACCGGCCGGGACGTAGGTGCTTTCGCCTTGGCGCAAATAGGAGACCCGCCAGGCACCACCCTGCAACTCCAAGCCGAGGGCGCCGCGGACACGGCTGCCCTTCCGCTGGCTGCGAAGTACCGCGAAAGCCAGGTTCGGGCCTTCTTCCGCGATGGTCCCCACTTGTTCGTAGGACATCAATACTTCCCTCGGACTCGGCCTATGGATGACCGCATGCTTAGGGCAACGCAGCACTTCGTACGTCGGTAGTTGGCTGCACGCGCGGCCGCCCACTTCGCCAACGGTCTGCAATGAGCAGGCGTCCCGTCGATCGCCCGAATCCATGTAGCGCACCCATTCCTCAGCCACCGCCCGCTGGGCAGAGGGAGGTCCAGGATGCGGGATCGGATGCCGAACCGGCTGAGCACCGCTGGTCGCGACAACTGCCATTAGAACCGATACCACGGCCGACACCACAACGATAAAGCGAGCTGGAATCACTCGACGCCCCTCCTCCTACTGGCAAGTATAGTAAAAATCTGTGTAGTTTTCGTGGTTCCAGAGCGAGCCGGGCCACATCGTCCGGTGATTGCCGTTTTTCCACGTAGCGTCTTTGTAGTAGTTCGCCGCGTCGATCGGCAGCACTTCATCTTTTCCATTCTGGACCCGGTTCGAGTACCAGTTGACTTCGCCGAAGTTGAGCAGGGGAAGGTCACCAGCCGCCTCGTCGATCCACTCCGCTGAGCTTCCATCGTAGAACTGAGGACCGATGTGCCATTCCGTCAGCACGGTCTGGCCGGTGTGGTCGTTCGTGATGTAGAAGTATGCGATTTCGAGCGATTTGTTGTATCCGGCGTAGAGCCGGATGTAGTTGGTGCCTTCGATCGGAATGTTCGGTATTTCGTACGAAAAGCGGTAGCCTTTCGCGTAGATTTCGATCCAGGCGTTGTAGGGACCATTGGCCTGAGCTTCGGTTCCAGTCTGCATGAACCGAGGGGTGTAGTCTCCTCCGAGTCCAACCCAGGAAGCAACATTGGCATTTGGGCTACAGGACCCATGGTCGTAGGGCTGGTAGAAGGTTCCGATGACTGCGTGCCACTTGCTCTGGTTCGATGGTTCGACATCCTCATATCCGGACCACCGGAAGTTCAGATCTTCACCGAGATAACCGCGCTTCTTTTCAGTCTGGCGACACCCAGGCATGATCGGTGCTTCCGTGTAGCTACCGACCAATTCCCGCCAGTCTTTTAGCCCCGCATCGTTACTCGGTCTCAGCGGAAAACCCCAGAGCTGTAGTTCGGCATCGCTCGCGGTCAACGGGTCAAAGCCTGCGGGCGGTTCGTTCACCGTCATGTATTCGTCGCTGCTGCCAGGCAGCGCGAAGCTGTACTTCTTGCCACCACCGGCAACCTTGGTGACAGCCGGATTGTCCGAGGCGCTTAGCGCAGGGGCCTGCGCATCCATGCGAGAACAATTGGGCAATTCGGTGCTCGCCGGCGGCGCGGCGGTGGCCCCCGTCGTCGTTTCTACCGCGAATGCCGATTGCGCCGCCGCGAGCGCGAGCATCGTCGCCCCTGTCAAGGCCAGAAGAATGGACAGCGATCGCTTCAGATGACGTTCACGATGAATCGAACGTCGGTTCATATTCGGCCTCCCAATCATCCGTTACCGCGAAGCCACTCCGAAGTTGCCTCGCTGTCTGTGAATCTGTCCTAGCGGCGCCTGTCGACCCGCTCGCGATTCGGCGTGCGTTCCCTGCCTAATTGCGCGTAGCACATGGAGTTTTCGTTCAGCGCTTGAGACGTTCCTAAGCGCTGTCTTTCTATCTGGTGGGCGCTTTGGTTTGCAATACCTAATTTTTATTTAAGTGAATTTGTTTGCGCTTACGTGTGGCACCATTCAGTTCGCCGAGGTTGCCGGCCGTTGCCCGCGCAGCCCGAAAACGTCGTAGTGGCTGGCGTCAAGCTGCCGTCTCGGATCGGATCAAGAGGAAGTCGGGGGGCTAACCGAGCGTTTTAATGAGTCTGATGAGTTGATTGAGCAGCTCACAACATGCTGGAGGAGCAGATATGACGCCAGAGCAGATAAATAAACGTGAGACCGATGGCCGTTCTCAGCGCTGAGTCGGACAGCCGAGTGTTCAACGCATATCGTTGACCGGGCGGTACGGCAGCTCCGTCAAGGCCCCGCCAATTAGCTCGCCCGCCTTGCTCTCCCTTATCGCGCTTCTGCTCCTCTGTTGCGCAGCGGGCTGCGGAGGCGAAGCGCGATCCTCGGCGGCGGTCGCGGAAACCGGCGCGGCGCCGGCGATCGCCCCGGCCCAGGTCGCCGAGCAGGCGCCGCCCTTCCGCTTCTTTGCCCCCCGGAGCCCCTGGAACCGCCGCCTTCCCGCCACGGCCCCGGTCGACCCGGAGTCGGCGCCGATCGTCCGTCGGCTCGCCGCCGAGATCGCCCGCGAGCGGGGCGCCGGCGAAGGGCCGACGATCAACACGACCTCCTACAGCGTCCCGATCTACACCGTGCCGGCCGACCAGCCGACGGTGAAGGTCGGCCTGACCGCCCCCCGCGCCCCGACCCTGCGCTCGTCCTGGGCCGCGGTGCCGCTGCCGCCGGACGCTCACCCGGCGACCGGCAGCGACGGCCATCTCGTGCTCTGGCAGCCCAGCACCGACCGGCTCTGGGAGTTCTGGCGGCTGGTCCACAACAGGCGCGGCTGGCGCGCCTCCTGGGGCGGCTCGATGCAGGACGTCTCCTCCAGCTCCGGCGTCTACGGCACCGCCGCCTGGCCCGGCGCGACCCCCTGGTGGGGCGCCTCGGCCTCGTCGCTGTCGATCGCCGGCGGCGTGATCACGCTCGCGGACTTCGAACGCGAACAGGTCAACCACGCCCTGGCGATCGCCACGCCGAACATCCGCGGGGGTGTCTTCGCGCTGCCGGCGCAGCGCACCGACGGCGAGTCGCCGAGCCCGCTGTCGCTGCCCGAGGGCGCCCGCCTGCGGCTCGACCCGAGCCTCAACCTCTCCTCCCTGCGGCTGCCCCGCGTCACCCGGATGCTGGCCGAAGCGGCGCAGCGCTACGGGATCTTCGTCCGCGACGGGGCGCCGGCGGTCACCTCCTTCTACGCCCAGGACCCGACCCCGCTCGGGACCGACCCCTACCAGGGCCCGGGCGGCTACTTCCACGGCCGCGCGCCGAGCGAGCTGGCGGCGAAGTTCCCCTGGAGGCACCTGCAGCTGATCGCGATGAGGCTGTGGCCGGTGCCGGCAACGGCGAACGGTGCCGGCGGCTGAGCCGATGAGCGAGCTCCGAGCCGAGAGAGAGCTGATCCTGCTCAGCGCCGGGGTCGAGGCTCGGCGCCGGCAGACCCGCGCACGCGCCCAGCGACTGCTGGCGGCGGCCGATCTCAGCCACCTCGCCGAGGCGCTGCGAGCACGACGCCTCCTCGGCCCCCTCGGCCCCCGGATCGTCGAGCTGGGGACGGGCGAGGGACTCGACGCCTTCGCCGCGACGGTCGGGGAGGCGATCGAGGCCGGGCGACGCCAGAGCGCCCTCCTGCAGCTGATCTCCCAGCAGGCGCTCGGCGCGCTCGCCGACGCCGGCGTCCGTTCGACGACGCTGAAGGGTCCGCGGCTGGCCGAGACGATCTACGGCGACCCCGGCCGGCGCTCATCGGGCGACATCGACCTCCTGGTGCCCACCGAGCGCCTCTCGGAGGCGGTCGAGATCGTCCGCGGCCTCGGCTATTCCGCCCCGTCCGACCACGTCGAGGACGATGGCCTGCCCCAACTGCACTTTGCGCTCGGCCACGAGCAGGGGCAGCTCCCGGCGATCGAGATCCACTGGCGGATCCACTGGTACGAGCGGGACTTCGCGGGCCGCCGCCTGCTCCCGCCGGAGGTCGACCGCGAGGGCGCCTGGAGGCCGGCGCCCGCCGACGAGCTCGCCGCGCTCCTCCTCTTCTACGCGCGCGACGGCTTCGTCGGCCTGCGCCTGGCGACCGACCTCGGCGCCTGGTGGGACGCACACGGGCAGGAGCTGCCGCCGCTGGCGTTGATCGAGACGCTCCGCGACTTCCCGCCGCTGCGGCGGGCGGTGACCGTCGCCGCCCAGGTCGCCGAGGCGACGGTAGGCGTGCCCGCCGCTCCGCTGATCGGCGCGGACCTCCACAGCGGGCTGCGCGGCGGCCTCGCCAGGCGACTCGCCGACCCCGATCCACGCACGACCGAGGCGCAGATCCACGCGGAAATGGGGTTGATCGACGGCCTGTTGACGCCCGCGGGCGGCTTCGCGGCCTTCGTCAAGCGCCAGCTGCTGATGCCTCAGGACGTCCTCGAAGCGCAGGACCGGCGTGCGCCGAAGCGGCGACTGCGCGCCTCCCTGGGCCATTCCGGCCGCGTCCTCGTGCGCCTCGGCGTGCTCGGGCGCTACCTCCTCGCGCTGAGCCGCCTCCTGCGCCGCGGCGGGCGCCGTGCGCAGGCACCAGCATAGGCTCGAAAGCGACGAAAGAAATCCAGCGGCCGGACGTTTATTGGTCGGTGCAGCGGGACTCTGAAGCGCTAAATCTCGGGCAGGTCCTTGGCGTCCTTCGTCGCCGCCTGCCGCTGATCCTGCTCTGCGTCGTCGTCCTCGCGGCGGCGGCCTTCGGGTTCTCCAAGCAACAGACGAAGGAATACACCGCAACCGCGGCGGTCTCCTTCAGCAACGACCCGCTCAGCCAGCAGGTCGCCGGCCTGCCCCCGGTCAGCGTCAATCCGCTCACCCAGCAGGCCAGCAACGTCGAACTGGTCAGGCTCGGCGACATGGCGTTGAAGACCGCCCAGCAGCTCGGCCGGGGCCTCACCCCCGGGCGCGTCGCGGGCAGCCTCAGCATCGCCGCCCAGGGCGAATCGAACGTGGTCGGCGTCTCGGCGACGGCGACCTCGCCGGTGCTGGCGGCGGGGATCGCGAACGCCTACACGCACCAGTTCGCCAAGGAGCAGCAGGGCGGCAACCGCCGGTACTTCAAGTCCGCCCTGGCGCTGGTCAACCGCCAGCTCAACGAACTCCCGCCCGCCCAGCGATTCGGCCCCGCCGCCGTCGCCCTGCAGAACCGGGCCCAGACCCTGCGCCTGCTCGAAGGACTGGACTACGACAACGTCAGGGTCGCCCAGGTCGCCGGCATCCCGACCGCGCCGTCGTCGCCGAAGACGATGAAAAACACGATAGTCGGCGCCCTCCTGGGCCTGCTCCTCGGCCTCGGCCTCGCCTTTGTGCTCGAGCGGCTGCACCGCGACCGCCACATCGACGACCTCGCCGAGCTGGAGGAAGCCTTCCGGCTGCCGCTGGTCGGAACGGTCCCGGAGAGCGCCGCCCTGGCGCGGGCCGCCGGCCCAGCCGGCTCCCGCCGCGCCCTTAGCCCGGCGGAGACCGAGGCCTTTCGCCTGATCCTCGCCCGCCTGCGCTTCTTCAACGTCGACCGCGACCTGCGCACCGTCATGGTCAGCTCGGCGACGCGCGGCGAGGGAAAGACGACGACCGCGCGGCGCCTGGCCGAAGCCGCCGCCGCATCCGGCTCGCAGGTGCTGCTGGTGGAGGTCGACTTCCGCGAGCCGACGCTCGCGCGGCAGCTCGATCTCCAGGCCGGCCCGGGCCTTGCCGACGTGCTGATCGGAACGATCCCGATCGAGGAGGCGATCCAGTCGGTCGAGCTCGGCGCCGCGCCCCAGGCCGGCGGGGGCCCACGACGGCTGGACGTGCTCGCCTGCGGCGGCATCCTTCCTCCCAACCCCGCCGAGCTGATCGCCAGCCACGCGATGTCGGCCGCGTTGGAGCGGACCCGCGCCCGTTACGGCCTGATCGTGATCGACACGCCGCCGCTGACCGCCGTCTCAGACGCCTTCCCGCTGCTGCGGCGGGTCGACGGCGTACTGGTCGTGAGCTGGATCGGCCATAGCCGGCGGGACCTGGCGAAACGCCTGCGCCAGACCCTCGAGGAGAGCGGTGCGCCGACGCTGGGGATCGTCGCCAACCGCGTGCGCTCGGGCATCCAGGATGCCTATGGGTACGGGGACCCGAAGCAGGGCGGCACCGCACCATCCCCCAGCCCGGCCGGGCACCCGTCGGCGGTCGACGGCCCGGCCGTGCCGACGATCGACGCCTAGCCTTGGCCGGGCCGGCGCGATCAGCCTGGCCAACCCTGGCGGGACCGGGGCTGGAGCTGCCCCTGCGCGAATTCGACCTGCGCAAGGCGCTCTGGCTGGCCGGGCTGATCGCCGTCCTGGTCGCCGAGGGGTTCGCGCTCACCCACTCCTACATGTGGGCCGCGCCGCTGGCCTGCCTGCTGGTCGTCGCGATCGCGATCGACATACCCCTGGTTCCCTTCCTCGGCGTCGCCCTCCTGGTCCGGGTGCTGACCGACGCCTCTCTGTCCTCGCCGGGGATCCGCCACACCGGGGCGCTGAACCTCTCCGCGGCGATCGCGCTGCTGTTCGTCCTCGTCGCGATCGGCCTGGCGCTGCGGCAGCGGCGGGGCCTGCTGCCGGCGGCGCTGGCGCTGCTCTGGCTCGGCTTCTGGACCGCGATCACGGTAAAGGCGCAGGGGGCGAGCACCGAGACGATCCGCGAGGGGGTGCGCGAGACCTCGATAATCGCCGTCGCCCTGATCGTCTACAACGCCCGCAAGGCGATCGGCGTCGCCACCGCGGCGCGGATAGTCCAGTTCGCCGGCGTCGTGGCGGCGATCGTCGCGCTCCAGCAACTCGCCACCCACAGCGGCCTCCTGATCAACGGCGACCTGCGCTCCAACGGCACCTTCGTTCACCCCGACGGCGCCGCGATGTTCTTCGCGATCGCCACCGTCGCCTCTCTCTGGCGCTACGTCGACGCCGGCCGCGGCCGGCTCGACGCGCTGCTCGCGGCGATCTTCGCCGCCGCCACGATCTCGACCTTCAGCCTCACCGGACTCGCCGCGCTGGTGCTGATGCTGATGACCTTCGGCGTCCTGCGCCCAGGCTCTTTCCAAGTCAAGTTTCGCGCTTTCGCGATCCCGATCGTCATCCTCGCCGCCTTCCTCGCCACCCCGCTCGGCTCCGAACGCATCTCCGAACAGTCCTCGACCGAGCTGACGGCGACGCGCCGCAGCGCCGAAGACACTTCGCTCGCCTGGCGCTTCTACAAGTGGGGGCTGCTGCTCGACGAATGGGAACAGGCGCCCTTCCTCGGCAAGGGGCTCGGGACCACGGTCGCCCTGGAAGGGACGATCAAGAACGAAAAGATCGAAAAGGTCCCGCACAACGAGTACCTCAGGTACCTGCTGGAGACCGGCGTGATCGGCCTGGCGCTGCTGCTGGCGGCGCTGGTCGTGCTGATCAGGCGCCTGGCCGCCCGCCGGACCGCCGCCGGACCGGCCGGCGCCGCCGCACTGGGCATCGCGGTCGTTGCCGGCTGCCTGCTGGACGCCGTGGCGGACAACACCGTCCTCTACACGACCACCGGCTACGCGGTGGCGATCATCGTCGCCGCGGTGCTCGCGCTGCGCCCAGCCGCCGCGCGTCGATCGCCGGCGCCACGGAGGGCCTGAGGTGTTGCGGCCCCGGCAACCGAGAGCGACCGGCGTCAAGGCGCCGATGGTTCTCTACGTCGGCGGCTACGGCCGCAGTGGCAGCACCCTCGTCGGCCGGGTGCTCGGCGAGCCAGAGGGAGCCATCTGCGTCGGCGAGACCCGTTACCTCTGGACCCGCGGCCTGCAGGACAACGTCGAATGCGGCTGCGGCGAGCCCTTCCGCGCCTGCCCGTTCTGGGGAGCCGTCGGCGAGGAGGCGTTCGGCGGCTGGGAGCGCCTCGACGTCGAGCACCTGGCCGAGCTCGATCGGGAGGCGGTGCTGCTGCGGACGCTGCCGCTGCACTGGGCGCCGGCGCTGCGGCCCCGCTTCGCCAGAGCAATCGAGGAGTACGTCTCCTACCTCGATCGGCTCTACGCGGCGATCGGCAGCGTCTCCGGCGCGGCGGTGATCGTCGACATCAGCAAGGAGCCCAACTTCGCCCTGCTGCTGACACGGCTGCGGGGAGTCGACGTGCGGGTGATCCATCTGGTTCGCGACAGCCGCGCCGTCGCCTACTCGTGGACGCGGAGCAAGAAGACGCCGGGGGCGGTCGGGGAAGAGCAGCTGATGCCCCGCTTCACAGCCAGCGAGACGGCGACGAAGTGGATGGCCTGGAACGCCGCCTTCCACGCCCTCGCGATGCGCCAATCGCCCTATATGCGACTCGGCTATGAGGATTTCGTCGCCGATCCCCGTAGCGCCCTGGCCGCGATCGACTCCTTCGCCGAGTTCCCCCTCTCCCCCGCCGACCCCGGGCTGGCCGAAGGCAAGGTCGAGCTGGGCGGACACCACATGTTCTCCGGCAACCCGATGCGGGCGAGCACCGGGCTGATCGAGATCAAGCCGGACGACGAGTGGCAGACGAGGCAACCCTCGCCCCAGTTCGCCCAGGTCAGCGCGATCACCTGGCCGCTGCTGCGCTTCTACCGCTACCCGGTCATCCCCACCGCGCGGCGCAATGGCACGCCCTGAACCCGGCGCCATGGCCCGCCTGACCGCACTCGCGCCCGACCTGACCCGACGCCGCGCCCCCGACGCCGCCGGTCGGCCGGAGTCGGTCTGGCGCCATCTCTGGGGCGACGTGGTCCTGCTCGGCGCCGGCAGCGTCATCGTCGTCGCCGCGCAGCTCGCCTTTCGCAGCATCCTGATCGCGGTGCTGGTGCCGAGCGGCTACGGCCGGCTCTCGCTCGTCCTCAGCGTCTACAACACGATCTGGATCCTTGGCACCAGCGGCCTGCCCAACAGCGTCGCCCGCTACCTCGCGATCGGCGGCCCCGCCGACGACGCCGGGATCATCCGCTCGGCGCTGCGGGCAAACGCCTGGCTGACCCTGGCGGCGACGGCGATCGTCGCCACGGTCGCCGGCCTGCTGCTCGGCTCGGTGCTGGCCGCGGCCCTGGCGGCGGTCGGGCTCGCCAGCCTCGTCTACTCGTTGCTGTCGATGGGCATCCTGCGCGGCAGAGGCCAGATCGCCTCTTCGGCCTCGATCATGCCGGTCGCCGCGATCGCCCAGGTGCTTCCGCTTGCCGCGATTTGGCTCGCCGGCCTCACCGTGACGCCGATGGTCGGCTTCGCCGTCTTCAGCCTTGGCAACGTCGCCGGCCTCGCGATCGGCGTCTACTTCGTCAGGCGGACCACCCCCAGGCCGAAGCCCGGCACGGCTCCCAGCGCCGTGCCCAGCCCGCTGCGGCTGCTGGCCTTCTCGATGTGGCTCGCCCTGGCGACGGCCGGGCTGTCGGCGCTGCCGCTGGTCCTGCGGGCGGTCGCCGCCTGGGACTCCTACACGGTGGTCGCGATCGTCGACGTCGCCCTGGTCCTGTTCATGATCCCGCAGCGGCTGGGAACCGTAATCGTGCTCGCCGCGATCCCGCGTGCGTCGAAAGCCGTGCAGCGCGAAAACGCGGATCTGACGATCTCCCTGCGCGCGCACTGCATCGCCGTCCTCCCGTTCGCGCTGGGCGCGGCGGCAATCGCCTTCACCCCGCTGATCGGCTGGGCCTTCGAAGCGATCGGCCGACCCGAGTACGAGCAGAGCGCCCGCTACCTGGCCTTCGCCCTGCTGGCCGGCCCGGCCCGCATCCTCTACGGCCTCGTCGAGGGCGCCCTGGTCGCGCACGGAGAAGGGCGCTTCCTCGCCCTCACCGCGGTCTCGGTCACCGTTTGCGCATCGGCGGCGATCGTCGCCGCGGCGGCGCTCGGCAGCCTCTCCGTCGCCTTCGGGGTCTTCGTCGTCGCCTTCTGGCTCGTCTACCTGATCGGGTTCGCGAAGGTCCGCAGCCTCACCCCTGCGAAGAGGGCGGCGGCGGTCACGCAGGAGACGCCTGCGCTCGCCGCTCGCACGCCGTAGTCAGAGCGGCCAGATACCGATCGGTGACGTCCCCCCAGTCGTAGCGCTCGGCGACGGTACGCCGGCCCGCCTCGGCCAGCTCCGCGCGGCGATCCTCGCTGCCCAGCACCGCCCCGATCAGCTCGGCCAGACGGTCCGGCTCGGCGGGGAAGAGCTGGTCCTCGCGCCGGATCACCTCGCGGTTGAACCTAGTCGCCAGCGCCAGGGTCGGCGCTCCGGCCCCGAGCGCCTGCAGCAGGGCCGGGTTCGTCCCCCCCACCGAATGGCCGTGCAGGTAGACGCCCGCATTGGCCCAAAGCTGCATCAGCAGGTCCTGATCGCTGACGTGACCGAGCCAGCGCAGGCCACCGGCGTGGTCGAGCTCGCGCAGGCGCCCCTCGATCGGAGCGCCATAGCCCGCGGAACCGACGACGACCGCCGACACCCGGGGCGAGAGCCGCTCGAGTGCGTCGAGGACCAGCTCGACGTTGTTCTCGGGGATCAGGCGCGCGACGAGAAGGGCGTAGGTCCCCGGGGCCAGCCCGAGCGCTCGCACGCGGTCGTCCCCGACGTCCCTCAGGACCGGAGCGCCGTAGGGGACGAAGATCGAGGACACGCCGAAGGTCTCCCGCCAGATCGCCGCAATCGCCTCGGAGTCGGCGATCAGCACGTCGGCGAACCGGGCGGTCGCCCTGGCACCGGCGAGGAACACCTTGCGGGCCGCGGTCCCCCACTTGCCCCGCTCCCACTCGATGCCGTCGGTGTTGACCGCGGTGGGAACGCCGGCGGCGCGGAACGCGGGCAGGAAGAACCCGTTTGCGACGTTGAGGATCAGCGCGGCGTCGAAACGCCGAAACCCGGCGTCGAGGTGGCTGGTCAGGCCATAGGAGAGGGTCGAGAGGCTCTTGCTGTCCCATCCCGGGGTCCACCTGCAGGTGACACCCTCATCCACCCACTCGCGTTGTCCGTCCTTCTTCGCGCGACAGTAGACCGTCACCTCGATGCCCTGCCGAACCCAGGCGCGGGCGAGGTAGCGCACCAGCGTCTCGTAGCCGCCGTAGGTGCTGGGGAATCCGCGGCTGCCCAGGATCGCGACCCGACGGGGCGTGGCCGCTGCGGAAAGGCCCCCCATCGCTCAGGTCCCCGACCGCCGAGAAAGCCCTGCCGCGGCTCGCTCGTTATTGGATGGATGGCCACTGACAGCGGTGGGTTCGATCAATCTGGATCCGAGGCAAGCCCCCTGCGGGTCCTGCAGATTCACAAGTTCTTCTACCCCCACGCGGGCTCGGAGACGGCGCTGTTTCACACCCGCAAGCTGCTCTCGGACCGCGGCCACGAGGTGGTCGACTTCTCGATGCGCCACCCGCGCAACGTCGACTCCCCCTACAGCGAGTACTTCGCGCCCGAACGCGACTATGTCGACCCCTCGCGACCGCTCTCGACCCGCGCCCGCGACGCGCTCAGCTCGATCTACTCGGTCAGCGCGCGAGCGAGCCTGAGGGGCCTGATCGAGCACGTGCGTCCCGACCTGATCCACATGCACCTGATCTATCACCAGCTCAGCCTTTCGCTGATCGACGAGATCGCCGCTCAGGGAATCCCCAGCGTGATGACGCTGCACGACTACAAGATCGGCTGCCCGGCATACACGCTGTTCCGTGAAGGCCGGCCCTGTGAGCTGTGCGTGAGCGGAGCGGTCGAGAACGCGCTGCGCCACCGCTGCATCAAGGGCTCTGCCGCGGCCAGCCTGCTGGCGGCCGTCGAGGCCCGGCTGGCTCGATCGCGCGGGACCTACGCCAAGGTCGATGGCTACATCGCGCCCAGTGCCTTCGCGGGCCGGGTCGCGACGGCGACGGGAATCGACCCCGAGGCCGTCCACGTGATTCCCAACTTCCTTCCCGACGAGGAGATTGGGGCCCCGGTCGAGGCGCTCGCCCCGGAGCCGAGGTTCTTCTTCGCCGGGCGGCTCGAGGCACTGAAGGGGATCCGCGAGATTCTTGGACGCCTTCCGCTCCGGTGGGAGCGAGCTGGGCACGCTCGTCCTCGCCGGCGCCGGCGGCGAGCTCGAGGACGAGGTCAGGTCCACCGCGGCGGAGCTGGCGAACGTCGAATATCTCGGGCGCGTGAGCAGGGACGAGGTCTTCTCCCAGCTGCGGCGCTCGCGGGCGTTGCTGATGCCGGTCCGCTGGCACGAGAACAACCCGATGAGCCTGCTCGAGGCGCGTGCGGTGGGAATCCCGGTCATCTGCACCCCGCTCGGTGGCCTGCCGGAGATGGTCGACGACGGGGTCGACGGGATGATCGTGCCGGCGGAAGACCCGATTGCCCTGCGCGAGGCCCTGGGCCGGCTCGCGGGCGATCGCGACCTCGCCGAGGAGATGGGCCGGCGCGGCGCTGGGCGCCTGCGGCGGGACAACACCTCCAGCGCCCACTATCGCGCCCTGATCGCCGCGTACCGAGCGGCGATCGCGCGCCGTGGTGCAGCGGCGTCCATCGCCTGACCCGGTCCTCGCCGTTTAAAGGATTTCGCGGCCACGTCCGATAGTCGGTTTAGAACTTTGAACGCCCGGCTATAGGGAACCGAGGGTTTCGATGAGTCTCGATCCGACGTCCGTCTTCGCTTTGCTGGCCATTGTCGCCTGGTTGGCCGTCTCGCTGATAGTGATTGCGGCCTGCCGGGCGGCGGCGAAAGGCGACGCCGAGATGAACGCGCTGGACGAGTCTGTGGCGATGGCGGGCCCGCTCGGCTGGCTCATCTCACAGGCCTCGGCGGGCAAAGACGTGGCGGACGGTGCGCAGCAGGATCTTCACGTCCCCCCAGAGCGACCAGTTCGCCACGTACAGGTAGTCGATCGCGCCCATCTCGCGTAGCGGCACCCGCGCCGGCCCAAGGATCTGCCAAGGACCGGTCATCCCCGGCATCAGCTCCAGCCGCCGCCGGTACCAACCCTTGACGTGGCTGTCCTCGTCGACGACGAGGGGACGCGGGCCGACCAGGCTCATCTCGCCGCGAACGACGTTGAAGAGCTGCGGCAGCTCGTCCAGCGAGCTCTTGCGCAGGATCTTGCCGACCCGGGTGATGCGGGGATCGTCGGCGATCTTGAACAGCCCCTCCTGGGCCTCGTTGCGGTCGCGCAGGGACGCCTTCAGGGCGTCCGCGTCCGGCACCATGGTGCGGAACTTGTAGACCTCGAAGTGGCGGCCGTGACGGCCCACCCGGCGCTGCCTGAAGAAGACCGGGCCGCGGCTGTCGAGCCTGATCGCAAGCGCGATCGCGATCATCACCGGCGCCACTGCGATCAGTCCGATCGAGGCGCCGAGCAGGTCGAAGGCGCGCTTGACGAAGGCCGAGGAGCGGGTCAGCGCGAAGCGCTTGATCCCCATCACCGTGACCCCGTGGAGGTCGTCGAACTCGACCGAGGAGCCGACCACCTCGAGCAGCCGCGGTAGCACGCTGACCTTGACCCCGACCGCCTCCAGGGTGCAGACCAGGTCCAGCATCTTCTCGGCCTCGAAGCTGTCCGGCGCGACCACGGCCCGCTGCACGTCGAGCGAGCGCGCCAGGTGGCGGATTTCGCCGAGCCGCGCCGAGGAGGCGCCTTCAGCCGACCAGACCGGCGCGTCGGCGGGGTCGATCGCGGCGACCAGCTCGGCCTTGAGGCCGTGGTTGTCGGCGAGCTTGGAACGGATCGTCGAGGCCGCCCCGCGGTCGCCGATGAACAGGCAGCGCTCGCTTGGGGCGAGGGCAAGCGCGAAGGCGCGGGCGCTGCCGCGGGCGAGGAGCAAGAAGAGGATCAGCAGCAGCCACAGCATCAGCGCCTCGCCGCGCTCAAGGGTGCCGCCGGCGACGATGAACCCACCGGCCAGCCAGGCGCAGAGAGCGCCGAGGGTGGCGACCTGGAACAGCTTCGGCGCCTCGTCGAGCGTGGTCTTGTGCAGCAGCGCCTCGTCGCGGTCGTAGAGCCCGAAGACCTTGGCGCCGACGAACAGCGCCAGCACTCCCGCCACCCCGACCCAGGTCAACCGCATCGCCCGCGAGGAGGCCTCGGAGAGCACGATGATCGCCAGCAGGAAGGCGGTCAGGTCGGCGACGAGCAGCGAGCGGCGGAAGATCTGGTCGCGGCGCATCCCTGTACGGGTCGCGGCGCCGATCCCGTCTTCGACCGCGGGCGCCGCGCCGAGGCGCCCCTCGGGAACGCTCTGGGCCTGGGGCGGAGCGACGCCGGTCTCGGTTCCCAGGCCGCTGTTCATGGCCCGGCCGCGTCGGCCTCGATCGGCTCGCCGCCGAGCGCGAGGATCCCCATGCCGAGCCCGCGCTCTGGATCGACGATCAGGTCGACCGCCTCGTTGCGCGAGCGCACTCCGAGTTTCGCGAAGGCCGAGGAGAGGTGGCTCTTGACCGTGCTTTCGGCGACGAAGAGCTGGGTGGCGATCTCGCTGTTCATGTAGCCCATCACGACCAGGCCGAGGATCTGCTTCTCGCGCGCCGAGAGGGTCGCCGGTTCGATCTGGGGGGCGTGCCGGCGCGGCACGCAGACCTGGCCGGCGCGGACCGCGGCAAGGCAAGCCTCGAGGGTCGCGGCGAGGTGCTCCTCGAGGACGATCCCGGCGGCGCCGGCAGCGAGGGCGAGGCGGAGCTCGCCGGGCCGCAGTTCGGCGCAGACCAGCACCACCGGCGTCTCGGGCAGAAGCTCGCGCAGGCTCGCCAGCTCGCCGGAGACGCCCGCCGCCAACGTTCCCTCGAGGCAGAGGACGACGAGGGAGGGGCTCGGCGCGTCGCCGAGGCACTCGACCGAGTCGATCGGGTCGAAGCCGAGGCTTCGCTCCTCCAACACCGTCGCCACGCGCTCCGTCGCACCGCCGCCGACGAGCGCGATCGAGGCCGTCTCGACGCCGCCGGGACTGATCCCGGGGGCCGGCGCTTCCCGCTGCCACGTCCTCGACACGCCTTAGTAACGGCGCGGTGGAGCCGAGACTTCCACCCGGCGGGGACTAGATCCGGAGGAGATTCAAAGAGAGGCAAAAAGGGCTGGATGTAAAGCTCGCCCTCTGAAACGACAACGACCGGCAGCCAAATGGCTGCCGGCCCAGAAGCGACCTTCTGCGCCAGTACCGACCGACGCGGAAAAAGCTTTCGTCCTCCAACTCACTCCCACTTCGTGGGACCGTCTGCGAGAGGAGTGTTGTCCTTGCTGCGCGCTACGGGTTAGAGACGCACCCCGCGGCGGGGTTGCTCGGGCCGACGCTGTAGCCGCCGACGCTTCCGGGATAACCGGAATCGCCGCCGCTGCCGCCCAGACAAGCCGCCGTCAGTTCCTGCAGATCGCCGTAATCGACGACCCGAGGTGCCTCATAACCCTGATGGGTCTTGTTCTGATCCATTTTGGGTCGCTCCTTGGTCTCTTTACCAATTCAGTTCGAGCGCCTTCTTGACGCCGAAGCTGGCTATTGGGTTCGCAGAGAGAGTAGAGAGCCAGCGTTCCCGGTCAAGGTGGAAAAAGGTAGGAGGCTAGGCCGGCTGAATCGAGACCTTCGCCTCACTGAGCCTCATATTTGGCTCTGGCAAGCGAAATGAGACGGCCTGCGAACGCAGCCAAAGCTCCGCGTTGAGGAGCCTCCAGACCTGCCACATCCACCGAAAAGGGTCCCTCTGGAGTATCGAAGCGTCCCCAAAAAGGGCCCGTTTCATCTTGGCGAGATCGACGTAAGCGCCGACCTCCGCGTCCACGGCGGTGAGGATCCCCCGCACGGCCCCACCGTCGGGGCCGGTCAGGCAGGAGACGATCAGCGACTCGAACAGCGCCTTGCCGGGCCGCAGCCGCACCGAATCGGGCAGCAGCCCGGCCATCGCCTCCCTGAGGACGGGACGGCTGAAGCGCGGGTCGAGCGTCTGCTCGGGCGGCTGGCGCAGGCAGAGCTCGACCAGGTCGAGGTCGAGCATCGGATGCCTCGCCTCGATCCCGGCCAGGGCGGCGCGGCGGCGCTGGTGCTCGAACATACCGGTCTGCTCGATCCCGTAGGCGATCCCGTAAGCCGCGTTCGCCCACCAGCGCGGCCCGTCGAGCCGCTTCCAGGCGCCGGGGGCGTCGCTGGCGATCAGCTCGGCGACGGTGCCTCGCCGCAGCCAACCCGGCGCCTGCCCGGGGGCGAGCGGAATTCGCCGCCGCACCGAGTCAAACGAAGGCGCGGAGCCCGCCAGGGCAAGCCGCGCGATCATCCCCGCCTCCTGGCGGGGGCCGACGTGACTGCCGGCGCCGGGAAGGCGGCGGGCCAGCGCCAGCACCTCGCGAGGATGACCGCCCCGCAACCGGTCGGCGAGCAGGTAGACCCGCGGCCCGAACAGCTCGTCGCCGCCGTCCCCGTCCAGCACCGTCCCCACCCCCCGCGCGGCCGCCGCCCGCAGCAGCGGCAGGGTCCAGAAATCGCCCCACCCGAGCAGCGGCGCCCGCCAGGCGGCCAGATACTCCAGGGCGCTGGCCAACAGCCCACCGGGCCGGACCTCGGCGACCAGGCCCGACAGGCCCAGCTCGCCCCTCAGCTGTTCGATCAGCTCCGCCTCGTCGGCCGCCTGATGCTCGGGGAAGACCCCCGAACAGGCCGCGGCGCGATCGCCCGCGAGAGCGGCGATTGAGGACGAGTCGAGGCCACCGCTCATCAGCACACCGGCTCGGCCCGCGGCTCCGAGCCGCCGCTCTACCGCCGTCTCCAGGCCGGCGAGGACGCGCTTGGCGAGCTGGCCGGCGGGCAGTGAGAGCGGCTCGCAGAAGCGCGGCTCCCAGTAGCGGTGGGCAACGGCGCCGTCGCGGCCGAAGCGCAGCAGCTCGCCCGGGCCGAGGCGCCGCACTCCCTGGTAAAGCGTCGCCGTGCCGGGGCGGCTGCTGAGCGCGATCCAGTGCGCGACCCCGGCTCGGTCGGGCGGCGGCGTCGCCGGCAGCAGCGCCAGCAGGTCCCGCAGCTCGCCGGCGAAGCGGAGCACGCCGCCGCGCTCGTGGACGAACAGCGGGCGCACCCCGAGCTGGTCACGAGCCAGCAGGCCAGCTTCGCGCTCGCCGTCCCAGATCAACAGGGCGAAGTCGCCACGCAGCCGCTCCGGCAGCCCGGCTCCCCAGCGCCGGTACGCGGCCGCCAGCAGTGCCTCCACTGACTCCTCGCCGGCATCGTCCCCGCGACCGAGCTCGCGGCGCAGGAACCCGGCATTGTCGAGGTGGCCGTCGAAGAGACAGAGTGGCGCGGGGCCGGCGGCGGGCGGGCCGCTGTAGGCGAGGGCGAGGCCGCCGCTCTCAAACCGGCCGGCGCGATCGAGGTCCAGCGCCCGCGCCGGCTGCGAGGCGTCGGCACTGCCGCCGGGGTCGAAGATCCCCGCCAGGCGACGGCTCATCGCGACTCGCCGAGCCGCGCCCGCAGCAACCCCGCCAGCTCGCTCGCGTCGGTGCCGGCTCCGTAGACCGCCTTCTCGACCCGGCCGCGGGCGAGCAGGGCGCTGATGTCGAGCAGGCCGGCGAGCCGCTCGGGCGAGGCCAGCAGCAGGTTGAAGGTCGCCGCGAGCAGCGCCCGCGGATCGGGCACCGGCTCGAAGCGGGGCGGCGCCGAGGAATCCGGCCGCCGTTCGAGGAAGAACAGCGCCCGCAGCGGCAGCGGCCCCGGCGCCAGCGCGGCCCGCGTCACCAGCTCCCGCTCGTTCGCCGCCAGCACCTCGGCCGGTGGCGTCTCGGTGCCGTCGGCCAGCCGCTCCGCCTCGGCGCGATCGAGCGCGGCGACCGGCGCCCCGGGGTGGGCGAGCAGCTCCTCGCCGACCCGCTCGACGGCCAGCACGTCGTCGGCCAACAGGCCCGCCCCCTGGCGACGCAGGGCGAGGCCGAGCGAGGTCTTGCCGGAGCCCGACGGGCCGGCCAGGGCGATCGCCCCGCCCCCGACCGTGACCGCGCTCGCGTGCAGGACCTCGAGGCCCTGGAGCACCGCCGCAAAGGGCAGCACCTGGGCGACCAGCAGGCGTTGCCAGGCCGCCATCCCGCCCTCCCCCGGCGCTCCCCAAAGCCGCCGTCCGTCGCCGCTGAGGACGTTGCGACCGTAGAGGGGGCCGTGGATCCGGTAGCCCGCCTCGGAGCTGGATTCGATCTGGAAGCTGACCCCGCCGTCGCGGTGGCGTTCGTCGGAGATCAGCTCCGCCGTCGCCGGCCAGGGCGGCTCCTCGGCCGCTGCCAGCGAGATTCGCAGCTCGCGCCCGCCGGACGGCGTGCCGGCGCCCGGCTCGAGAAAGGGCAGCGGCCGGTCGGTCCGGAGGTCGAGGCCGAAGGCCGTCGTCGCGGGCACGGGCGCACCTTAGAGCTCGACCAGCCGGCCGAACGAGTCGCCTTCGGGCGAGAGCACGGGGACGCCCCCCTGCTCGACCCAGGCGTGGGCGAGGAAGTCCGGTGCGGTGCGGGCGCCGATCACCAGGCGGGCGGAGATGCCGCGCCGGGCGAGCAGCTGGGTGAGCACGAGCGAGCGCCGCAGGCAACGGGTGTCGCCGGGCAGGAAGGCCAGCGTGCGGACCACGGCGCGGCCGAGCCGGCAGGCTTCCTCGAGCGCCTCGGGGTCCTCTCGCGGCTCCGGCGATTCGCTCGCCCGCAGCCGTGCCATCACCTCCTCGATCGGTGCCTGGCGCAGCTCGCGGCGCGCCCTCACGTAGGCGCCGACGATCTCGGCGACGAGCCCCAGCCGCTGGCGCGGCCCGAGTCGGCGGTGGGGCATGCGCGCGGGCTCAGTCCGCGGCGCCATCGGTCTCGATCAGGCCGCGATCCAGCAGCGTCTGGCAGAGGCTGCACATGTCGTTCTCGATCGTCGCCGCGGGGCAGTCGTACTCCTTCGCCAAGGCGGCCGCCGCCTCGCGGACCGAGGCCGACTCGGAGAGCGCCTCCAGCATGCGGCCGGCGGTCGGGTTGAGCCCGTGGTACTTGCCGGTCTGCAGGTTGAGCACGACCGTCTCGGTCGGAAAGCTGCGAAAGACCACGTTCTGGGGCACCCGGACCCTGGCTTCGAGGAGCGACTGCTGCTGGGTTGCGTCCTGGGGCATCTTCCTCCTCTCCTCAGTACTCGATGATCGTGCCGCGGCGCTGGCCGAAGCGGATTGCGCGGTGCAGGGCGTAAAGCGAGGCCGGCAGAAGGACCGCGGCGAAGCCGACCACCTTCGCCATCGCCACCGCCATCGAAGTGCTCATCGGGGTGTCGACCAGGAGGTGGCGCAGCATTTCGGTCGCCGGCGTGAACGGCTGCAGTTCGGCCGCCAGCTGCGCCCACCCCGGCAGCAGCGAGATCGGGAAGTAGAGCCCGCCGACGATCGAGATCAGGGCGATCACCCAGCTGGCGCCGACGTTGCCCTGCTTGGTCGCCACGGTCACCGCCGCGAAGACCAGCCCGAAGGGCACGAAGGCCAGCAGCGCCAGCACCATCGCCGGCACGCTCAGCGGCACCGTCGCCCAGTGCAGGTGCAGGCCGAACACCACGCAGCCGAGACCGAGCGTGATCGCGGCCAGCCCGAAGGCGTAGGTGAGCGGGAAGATCGTCATCGCCAGCACCCCGCGTACGCCGCCGAAGGGCGAGAGCAGAACCCGTTCGAGGGTGCCGGCGATCAGCTCCTGGCGGACCATTTCCGAGATCGAGAAGCAGGAGTAGAGAACGCTGACCAGGGCGATACCGACAACGACGAAGCCGAAGTACTCATCCGGGGTGGAGAAACCGCTGACATGAACCAGCCGCGAGACGTAGTAGAAGAGCGTCAGGCTGAAGACCGAGGTGAGGACCTGGCTGACCAGGCGGGTCCGGTAGGAGAGGTAGACGTGCAGGTCGCGGCGCACGACCGCGGCAAAGGCGCTGCCGGTGTCGGCGAGGGCGTTCACGCCGGCACCAGCCTGCCGTGCTCGAGGGCCAGCGCGGTGTCGAAGTCCTGCTCGAGCCGCTCCCCGACCGGAGAGCACCACAGCAGCGCGCCGCCGCGGGCGATCAGGGCGTCGATCGCCCGGTAGAGGATCGCCGCCCCCTCGTCGTCGAGGCTGGTCAGCGGCTCGTCCAGCAGCGCCACTTCGGGGTCAGGCAGGAAGCTCATCGCGATCCGCAGGCGCTGTCGCTGCCCCATCGACATCCGGTCGACGCGGCGGTCGGCCAGCTCGCCCAAGGCAAAGGCGTCGATCGTCCGCTCGACGACCGGCCGCACCCGGTCGCGCGGCACCATCGCCACCCGAGCCCAGAACTGGAGCTGGCGGCGCACGGTGAGCCGGGCATAGAGGCCGCGGTCGCCGGCCGGGAGGAAGGAGACCAGCCGCTGGTAGCGCTCGGGCCGCTCGGCCGCGGTGAAGCCCCAGACCTGGGCGCGACCGCGGTCGGGGTCGATCAGGCCCGCGGCGATCCGCAGCAGGGTCGTCTTGCCGACCCCGTTGCGGCCGACGATCCAGGTCTTGGTGCCGATGTCGAGGTCGAGGTCGATCCCGTCGAGGACCGGGGGCTGGTCCTTGCGCCAGCGTTTGCCGACTCCCCTCAGCGCCAGCGGCATCGCCCCGGCGGCGGGTCGAGCGCGAGTCGCCGCCGGCTCCTCGCGGATCGCGAGGCCGCCGGTCACGCGCGGCCCCCTGCGACCACAACGTGGCGCTCGAGCGCCGCTTCGAGCTCGTCGGCGAGGCGAGGAGCCGGCTCCTCGCCCGCGACGAGCCGCAAAAGGGCGGCGCCGTCGACCAGGTCGGAGTAGGTCGAGAAGCGCTCAGCGTCGCGCCCCTCCTCGTCGGGCAGCCCGAGCATGAACGGAGCGAGCGCGAGCGGCGAGGGTGGGATCGGCTCGGCCGCCGGCGTTCCTATCTGCTCGCGCTCGAGGATGGCCACCGCCGCGAGCGGGCGCGGTTGCTGGGCCGCTCCCTCGATCGCCAGCCAGAGCTTGCCGCCGAGCGCTCCCAGTGCCTGGCCCGGCGGTGGTGCGTCCTCCTCCGCGAGGCTCAGATATGGACCGCTGGGATGGGCGAGGACGCCGGTCCCAGCGGACCCCGAACCGATCACCAGCACGTCGTCGGCAAAGAGCCGGTGGCCGCGCCGCAGCAGCTCTCTGACCAGGGTCGACTTTCCAGCGCCGCTCGGACCGACGATCGCGACTACGCCGGCCACGGTCTCGACCGCTCCGGCGTGCAGCGCCTCGTAGCCGCGGGCGAGCGCGACGAGCGGCAGCACCCGGCTGAGCAGGACCCGCTGCCAGGCCAGCGAATCGGGCTCAGCGGGGACACAGAGCAGACACGTGCCGGCCGGGTCAAGGCGGAACCGGGCCGCCTCGCCGTAGCCGAACAGGAGGTCCCGCTCGTTCCCCCAGCGGATCGAGAAGCTCGGAGCCGTCGCCGAGGCTGCCGCGCCAAGCCGACGGTGACGCGGCACCGCTCCAGGCGTCACGAAGGTTCGCCGCCGTTCCGAGCGCCAACTCGACCGCCGGCAGCCCCCCGTCGCCGCCGGGCGGCAGGCCGGGCAGCGAGAACGAAGCGCGCAGCGCCAGTCCGAAGGCCGAATGATCCGTACCCACATATGGATAACTCGGACCGGGTGAAAGTTCTTGCGCCAGAGGCGGCGTGGCTCAGGCGCGGTGTTTGCGATGCCGGTGCTTGCGGACGGGCGTGGTGCCGCAGGTCCGATAGGTGCGCTTCGCCTTCAGCCGGGCTCCGAGCACGGTGGTGACGCGAACGGTGACCTTGAAGGTCGGGCTGGGCAGCCCCCTGAGATTGAGCGTGGCGAGGATCCCGTTCTTCTTGTGAGTAAGCTTGGCGCGGCGGCGAACCTTGCCGCTCTTGAGGCTGACGACCGCCTTGGCGATCGGATCGCCGGCCGGGTTGCGCAACCGCAGCAGCAGCTTCGCGCGGCTGAGGCAGGGCCCGTTGTCGGGCAGCTGGATGTATTTGCCGGCTTCGCTCGCGGAGACGATGGGGAGAGCCGAGACGCGCGCCGAGGCGCTGCAGCCGAAGGTCGCCCCGGTGCCGGCGCCGCTCGGCGGGACCGTCGGCTGCGACTGGCTGCCGGGGGCGCTGAAGCAGACCTCCAGCGATTTCGACCCGTCCGCCGCGGTAAGTACCCGCCAGGCGCTGAGGCCGAGCTGGGGGTTGGGCACGCAGTCGGAGGTCGCGAAGTACCACTGGTGCAGGCCCCAGTAGGAGCCGTCGGGCTGCTGGCGGATTTCCGTCCACATCTCCTCGCCAACGGGGTGGAAGCATTGGCTGAATTTGGTCGGCGCGACGACCACGCCGCGGAAGCTGCCGTCGGGCTGGGCCTGGACCGCGACCTTGCCGCCGTTGAAGGACCAGACCCCTTCGATCGGCGAAGCGGCCCGGGCCGGGCCGGCGCTCAGCGCGATGACGGCGACGACGATCGCCCCCAACAACAGCAACGGGAACGGTGCCCGGCGTCGGGGCAGGCGGCGATCTGCGAGGGTGGCGCCGTCGAGTCGCATCACCGGTCTTAACGGACCGGCGACGGCGCTTCTTCCGCCGGGCCAAGGCCCGGACGCTCGCGATCCAGATCGGCGAGGTAGACGAAGACGGCGTGGTTGAAGATCTGCTGCAGGTCGACGGCGTTGTCGCGGGCCTCGCGTTCGAGCCGGTCCTCAATCTCGGGCTCGACCGCCACCTCGAGCTCGGTCAGCGGTCGCTCCAGCGCCCGGCCGCGGCGAAAGCCGGGGATCGCGACCGGTGGGGTCGAGGACCGCAGGCGGCGACTGTAGTGCCGGAACGCCGACTGCACACCGGACGAGATGTCGGCCCCAAAGCGCGTCTCGACGCAGAAACACGCAAATTTACCGAGCACGACCTTCATCTCTCTCCTACCGCCCTATGGGGCCGGAAAAGCGCTGGCAGCGGAACGACTTAGACCGTTTAACCGGTTTTTTACCCGTCCCGGCCACTCACGGAAAGAATGGCCACGCCCAGCATAAGCTGTGCCTGAATGAGCACAAGATGGAGATTTGGACGAATTTTGGGTTGACATTTGGACGTATGTCGCTGAATATCGCGGATTAAGAACCTCAAGCTTTTCTCAGCAGGGGCTTTTCTCAGCAGGGGAAGGTCCAAGGACTTGGATGGTCTCGGTTCGTTGAGGTCGGGGGGAGTGCCTAGTCAAGGGTGGCGATGCGGAAATTCACCAGTCCGGAATCGAGGGTCGACCCTTCCGTCGTTGCGGCGAAGGGAGGCGGCAGCGGCGATAGCGAGATTGTCAGGAAGGCGGTCGTGCGCGCCAAGGAGGGCAGCGATGAAGCCCTGCACTTCCTCTACGTCCGCTACTCGCCCGACGTGCTGCGCTACGTCCGCAAGCTCGTCCAGGACGACTACGAGGCCGAGGACATCACCCAAAACGTGTTCATGAAGCTGATGGCGGTGATCCACAAGTACGAACCGCGCGAGGTGCCATTCGCGGCCTGGATCCTGCGGGTCGCCAGGAACGCCGCGCTCGACTATCTGCGCGCCCGCCGAACCACTCCCTGCGAGGAGATCCGCGTCCGCGATGATGAACACGGCCGCATCAGCCACGAACGGGGACAGGACCTGCGCCAGGCGCTCGAGGGGCTGCCGGCGGAACAGCGCGACGTGCTGATCCTGCGCCACATCGTCGGCCTCTCCCCCGTTGAGATCGCCTCGGTGCTCGGCAAGACCGAAAGCTCGGTCCACGGGCTCCACCACCGCGGCCGCCTCAGCCTGCAGGCCTCGCTGCGCCAGCTCGGCGCTAGCCCCGTCGTCGCCAGTTAGCGCCGATTAGGCGTCGCCGTCGCGCAGGACGTCGAGGAGCTGGTCGGTGAGGCGGCCGGCGTCGCGGGCGGCCGCGAAGTAGAGCGCCGCGTGCTGCAGGAGCGCCTGCGGAGAGACGCCCTGGCGCTCCGCCTCCTTGCCCAGCCGTTCCCAGCCCGCCCGTTCAACCGGTATCTCAAACTGCAGCGAAGACTCGGGCGTTCCGGCGGAGAGGAAGGTTGGAAAGGCCCAACCGGGCGGCTGCTTCTCGCCCTCGATCAGGTAGTAGCGGATCGCCTGGGCGAGAGTTCGCTCGAGACGCTCCGGGGCCGGCCGACCGGATGCCGAGAGCGCTTCGGCGGCAAGGCCACCGAGCCGAACCTCAACCGTCCCCCTTTGGCCGGTAGGCGGATTGTCGTGCGCGGGCGGGTCGATCTCGATGGAGGACTTCATAGCACTCAAATGCTGTATCGGCACCTTACCTGTACGCATTAACGGGATCTGCGGTTCACCCCCGCTCGAGCGGGGCCATCGTCAGCGCCGCCCCGTGCAACTGCTCCCAGTAGTGCTCGGCGGGCTCCCGCGCTCCGCTCCAGACGATCGCCTGGCCGCTGTTGTGGATCCGCTCGGCGAAGCGGTGGCCCTGCTCGAGGTTGACGCCGGGCAGGACGCGGGCAAGGGTCTGGGCGACGTGCTCGAAGGTGTTGTGATCGTCGTTGCGGACGATCACGCGCCAACCGCCCCCCAACCCGGAGCCGGGGCCGGCGCTGCGGGGGCGCTCAACGGTCGTCGGCGGCATCGGCCCGATTATGCAGCCCGGCTGCCGAGCGGGCACACTGAGCGAGGACAGAACGCCGCCGGAACGAACTGTTGACGGAGTGAGCAGGCCCCAGGACAGCCGCTTCCCCTACCTCCCCGGCATCGACGCGATGCGGGCGCTCGCCGTGCTGGCGGTCTTCCTCTACCACGCCGGGATCGGCTGGGTCCCGGGCGGATTCCTCGGCGTCGACGTCTTCTTCGTGATCAGCGGCTACCTGATCACCTCGCTGTTGCTGCGCGAGTTCCGCGACGACGGCCACCTGCGGTTGGGCCGTTTCTGGCTGCGCCGGGCGCGTCGCCTGCTGCCCGCGGTCGGGGTGCTGATCGCGCTGACGATGGTGCTCGCGGCGATCATCGAGCCCGAGCGGATCAACGAGTTGCGCGGCGACGCGATCGCCTCGCTCGCCTACTTCGCCAACTGGCACTTCATCCTCGGCCACGAGTCGTACTTCGAGCAGTTCCAGCGGCCTTCGCTCTTCACCCATCTTTGGTCGCTCTCGGTCGAGGAGCAGTTCTACCTCTTCTGGCCGCTGCTCTTCGCGGCCGGGATGAAGCTGTTCGGCCGCGGGCGGCTGCTGCTCGGCGTGCTCGCCGGCGCCCTCGCCTCCGTCGCCCTCGCCTGGCTCCTGTTCGACCCCGGCGGCGACGCCTCCCGCGTCTACTACGGCACCGACACGCACGCGGTCGGCCTGCTCGCCGGCGTCGCCCTGGCGCTGGTCTGGAGCCCGGTCGAGCTGCGCCGCCATCGTGCCGGTCCCCTGGTCGGGCCGATCCTCGACGCGGTCGGCGTCCTCGCCCTCGGCTACGTCGTCCTCAGCTTCCTCCGCGTGCACGATTACGACCTCGCCCTCTGGCACGGCGGTTACCTCTGGCTGGCGATCGCCACGGCGCTCCTGCTCGCCGCCCTCGCCCACCCGGCGGCGCGCCTTGGGCGCCTGCTCGGGCAGCCGCCGCTGCTCTGGCTCGGGCTGCGCAGCTACTCGTTCTACCTCTGGCACTACCCGGTGCTGATGCTGAGCAGGCCAGGGGTCGACGTCGGGCTGCCCCGCGGCATCCTGGTCCCGCTGCAGCTGCTGGCCGTGCTTGCCCTCGCCGACCTCTCATACCGCTTCGTCGAGCTGCCCTTCCGCGGCCGCGGGCACCTGCCGGCGCTGCCCGACCGGTGGCTGCGGGTGGCGCGGCCGGCGCTGATCGTCGCCATCGTCGCGGTCGTTCTCGCGGTCGGCTGGAGCGGCCTCTTCGCCGGCGGCGGGCGCCGCCCCGACGCCGCCGCGGCCTCAACCGCCACCGTCGCCACGGTCTCGGCGCGACCGCTGCCCCCCGGTCCCGACCGGCTCCCAACCAGCGGCCGGCGGGCCCGAAATCCCTTGGGGCCGCGGATCGTCGCCCTCGGCGACTCGGTGATGATCGGCGCCAGGGACAAGCTCGCCGCGCGACTCGGTCCCGGCTTCTCGATGAGCGCCGAAGTCGGCCGCCAGGCCGACGAATTCGTCGCCCTGGTCCAGCGCCTGCAGCGCGAAGGCCACCGGCCCGACGCGATGATCATCCAGATGGGCGACAACGGACCGCTCTACGGCGACGAGATGGAAGCGATCCAGAAGGCGACCTCGGGAATCGGCGAGCTCTTCCTGGTCAACGACCATGCCCCGGTCAGCTGGCAGGAGGAGTCGAACCACGCCCTCGCCGAAGCCGCCCGCGACTGGCCCCACACGACCCTGATCGATTGGAAGTCGGCGGCCGAATCCGACGATGGCCTGCTCTGGGACGAAATCCACCTCACCCCGGCCGGCGCCGGCGTCTACGCTCGGCTCCTCGCCGCAGCGGTCGGAGAGCGGCTCCCGGTGCCGAGGGTCAGCCCGCGGCGTGGGCGGTCGCGAGGCGCGCCACCCGGTGCACGGTCGCGCGGTCCGGCTGCCCGCAGTGGGAGCCGAAGTGCTGGGTCCAGACGTGGACCCCGGCTCGCCCGTCGAGGGTGCCGACCGCGAGCCCGACCCCGATCTGGCTGTAGGGGCCGAGAATGTTCTCGCGGTGCTCGGGCGAATGGATCCAAGCGCGGAAGATCGAGCGGACGCTGCCCATCTCCCCCATCCCCCAGGCGATGTTCTCCCCGGCCCGCCAGCAGCGCGCCGGGATGTAGCCGACCCGCTGCATCCAGTAGGTGAACTGGCGGCCGCAGGCGAAGTGGCTGAAGCTGTCACAGCGGAGGATGTCCTCCGACTTGTCGCGGGCGGAATGGTCGAGGTCGGGGGCGTCGCCCATCTGGCCCAGGCCCATGCGCTCGCGGGCGAAGTTGCTCATGCAGCGCATCGCCTCCTCCTGCGCCTCGACCGAGGCGCCGGGGTCGGTCTGGCCGGCGCACTGCTCGGGCGGCGCGATCAGCCGCTCCAGGTCCATCGCGCCGGCGCTGGGCGCCAGAGTGAGGGCGAGGGCGGAGACGAGGGCGATTGCGAGCGCGATTCGGCGGGCCACGTCCTCTGTCTCGCCAGCTGAGCGGCATCCCTTAACGCATTCGTTGCAATGGACGGATGTCCGAGCCGGACGCGGCCAGAACCCGGTGTGATCGTCATCTGTCGCGGTATTCGCGACAGATGACGATCACACCTTTGGATCGGGCGCGGGCGCTCAGTGCCGGGTGCCGAAGTCCAGCGTGTAGGTGGCCGCTGTGGCGCCGCCACCGCCGGGGAAGCCCCGGGCGACGCCGACGCCGAAGTCGTGAAAGGCATCGCTGAGCAGGTTCGCCCGGTGCGAGGAGCTGTGCAGCCACGCCCGGCAGACCGCGGCGGGCGATCCCAGGCGACCGACGCCACCGCCGATGTTCTCGCCGACGAAGTAGGTGCTGACCCGCTGCAGGTAGCCCGAGTGGCCGACCCGGTCCCCGACCGTGCCGCCGTGCGGACCGTCGTGGGCGAAGTAGTGATTGGCGACCATGTCGACCGAGTGGCGGGTGGCCGAGGTCCGCAGCTCGGGGTTGTCGTCGAGCGGACGCAGGTGGTAGTGGCCCCGCATCCGGTTGACCATGCAGAGGACCGCGGTGCGCAGCTGGTACAGGCTTTGCTGGGCGGGCGGCCTGCCGGCGTCCGCGCACTTCGGCCCGGCCGCCGCCCGGGCATGATCGCCGTGGACCGCGAGAGCCAGGACCAGCGTCGCGACCAGGGTCGCCAGCGGCAGGAAGAGCAGCGAGCGCTTGCGAGCGTTTCGTGTGTGCTTGCTCACAACAGCCCGGCACTATATGCACAAGGGCCGCGGCAAATGTTTCCCCCCTGTTGGCGCCAGGCGTCGGGGCGCTGATCGCGCTGCCAGACTTAGTGGCGTGAAGGGGCTCGGCCATTTCCTCTCGATCGTGCTGATCACCGCCGGCCTGGTGGTGCTCGCCGACGCCGGCATCACGCTCGCCTACCGCGAGCCGATCTCCTCGATCTACGGCGCGATCAAGCAGAGCGAAGCGGAGAGCCAGCTGAACGAGCTGGAAGCAAGCTACCCGACGCCCGCCGATCGGCGCGCGGTCGCCAGCGTCAAGCAATCGAAGCGGTGGATCTCGATCCTCGCCCGGCGTTTCGCCGACCAAGTCGAAACCGGCGAAGCAATCGGGCGAATCGTCGCCCCCGATATGGACGGGCTCGACATGGTCTTCGTCGAGGGTACCGACAGCGCCAGTCTCGAGAACGGGCCCGGCCACTACCCGGAGACGCCGCTTCCGGGGGAGCCCGGCACGGTCGGCATCGCCGGCCACCGCACCACCTACCTCGCGCCCTTCCGCCACATCGACTCGATGGAGCCCGGCGATCCGATCACCCTGAAGATGCCCTACGGGATCTTCCGCTACCGCGTGCAGAAGACCGACATCGTCGATCCCGGCGACGTCGGCATCGTCAAGGCGGTGGACTACCCGCGGCTCGTGCTCAGCGCCTGCAACCCCCTCTACAGCGCCGCCCAGCGCTTCATCGTCTTCGCCAAACTGATCGGCGAGCGCCCGGTGCCAGGGGACTGATGCACACCGCGCCGCAAACCCGCGAGGGCACGACCGCCGCGGCGGCGCCGCGGCGGCGCCGGCCGCGCCTCGAAACCGCGTTGGCGATCCTGGTCGGCATCGTCCTCGGGCTCGGGGTGATCTCGGCCTTCGTCTTCATCGGCAGCGAAGGAGCAATCGACGCGCCGCGGATCAGCGGCGTCGACACCGGCAAGCCGCGACCCGCCGCTCCGATCCGCCCTTAGAACGGGCTCGGCACGCGGACGACGACGTCGTCGACGCTGGCGACGACGCCGTTGGCGCTCTTGGTCGCGCCCACAGAGATTCGCGGAAGCACTGCCGCTCAGCTCGCCGGCCGCTTCGTCGCTGGCTTTGGCGACGAGGCTGCCGCCGACGAAGGCCGAGAGCTTGGCCTGGCCACGTTCGGGACCGCTGCGGACGTTGATCGCCCGCAGCCGCAGCGCGTTGGCTTTGTTGACCCCCATCAGGCCTTTGACGTTCTTCTCGATCGCCAGGTACTCGGTGCCTTCGCCGCCGACCTTGATCAGCTGGACCTTGCGCTGCAGCGGGAAGGCGAGGAGCGCGTACTTTGCGCCGCCTCCGGCACGCAGCTCCAGCGCCAGGTAAGCCTTCGTGCGCAGCGACTCCGGCGTGCCGCTGAGCAGCCGCTCGGTGGCCGCGATCTCGAGGTCGCGGCCGAGCACCGGCGTGCGATAGGAACAGGAGTCGGTGCGTTTGCCGATCGCGATCCGCAGCGCCCCCTCCGCCCCGCCCCGGGTGCAGCTCGCGCCGGCCAGCTTGACCAGCTGGGCGCGCTGCGCCGTGGTCTCCATGCCGTTGCGGTAGATGCCGATCATCGCCGCGCCGACACTGGAGGCGACCAGCAGTGCCGAGAGCGCCGCGATCGCGAAGATGGCTGCAAATCGAGTCCTCATCGTTCGGGAGCCTAAACACAGACCGGGCGCGAAGATGCGGGGCGAAGGTGGCTGAACGGTGGATTTCGGGGCGTTTGGGAGCGGGTTGGGGGTGCCTCCGCCTGCGCTGGGTTTTTCGCCAGGACGAAATTCCCGCTCGGCACGAAATCTCGAAGCTTCCGAGCCTCGGGAGCTTCCTCGTGCCCACGGAAGCTCTTCCAAGCGCTCGAGAAGACGATGCCTTTGGCTGGCAGTTAGGTGGCCGTTTTTTGAGCCCGAGAGGAGGGATGGGTGTCCCTCGCGCGCGCGGCGTCCTGTTTTTCGCACCGGAGCGGTTCGCGGAGAAGTGCCAACGTCCCTGGCGAAAAACCCAGCAAGCGCGAGGGACACCCATCCCTCCCCCACGCCCAAGTACCAGCCAAATATCATGTGCGACATGAGCGACCACCGACTTCCCGAGCGCGATCGCCCCTGGGTGATGCGCACCTACGCCGGTCACTCCGACGCCAAGCGCTCCAACGAGCTCTACCGGGGCAACCTGGCCAAGGGCCAGACCGGCCTCTCGGTCGCCTTCGACCTACCCACCCAGACCGGCTATGACCCCGATCACGTGCTCGCCCGCGGCGAGGTCGGCAAGGTCGGCGTCTCGATCGCCCACAAGGGCGATATGCACCAGCTGCTCGACGGGATCCCGCTCGACGAGATGAACACCTCGATGACGATCAACGCCACCGCCGCCTGGCTGCTCGGCCTCTACGTCACCGTCGCCGAGGAGAACGGGGTGAATCGTGACCAGCTGAAGGGCACGACCCAGAACGACATCATCAAGGAGTACCTCTCGCGCGGCACCTACGCCTTCCCGCCCGAGCCCTCGATGCGGTTGATCGCCGACATGGTCGCCTTCAGCGTCAACGAGGTCCCGAGCTGGAACCCGACCAACATCTGCAGCTATCACCTGCAGGAGGCCGGGGCGACGCCGGTCCAGGAGATTGCCTACGCGCTCTGCACCGGGATCGCCGTGCTCGACGAGGTCAAGGCCCGCGGCCAGGTCGCCGAGGCCGACTTTGCCAAAGTCTTCGGCCGCATCTCATTCTTCGTCAACGCCGGCATCCGCCTGGTCGAGGAGATCGCCAAGCTGCGCACGATGGGCGCGCTCTGGAACGAGATTGGCCGCGAGCGCTACGGGGTGACCGACGAGAAGATGCTGCGCTTCCGCTACGGCGTCCAGGTCAACAGCCTCGGCCTGACCGAGGCGCAGCCGGAGAACAACATCCAGCGGATCGTGCTCGAGGCTCTCGCCGTCACCCTCAGCCGCGATGCCCGCGCCCGGGCGATCCAGCTGCCGGCCTGGAACGAGGCGATGGGCCTGCCGCGCCCGTGGGACCAGCAGTGGAGCCTGCGGATCCAGCAGGTGCTGGCCAACGAGACCGATCTGCTCGAGTACCCCGACATCTTCGCGGGCTCGGTGGTGATGGACGGCCTGGTCGCCGAGCTGACCGCGGGGGCGCGGGCGGAGATGGCGGTGGTCGAGGAGCACGGCGGCGCCGTCAACGCCGTCCCCTACATGAAGGCCCGCCTGGTCGAGTCCCACCGCGAGCGGGTCGCCCGGATCGAGAGCGGCGAGCAGAAGGTGATCGGGCAGAACAGCTTCACCGAGACCGAGGACTCGCCGCTGACGGCGGGCGCCGACGGCGGCATCCTCACCCCCGACCCCGAGGTCGAGCGCGAGCGGGTCGAGGCGCTGGAGCAATGGCGGGCCGAGCGCGACGAGGCCGCCGTGCAGGCGGCGCTCGCCGAGCTGGCGAAGGTCGCCGCCGACGAGAGCCAGAACGTGATGCCAGCAACTATTGCCGCCGCCGTGGCGGGTGCGACCACCGGCGAGTGGGCCGAGGTGCTGCGCGAGGCGTTCGGCGCCTACCGCGGCCCCACCGGCGTCAGTGGCGCGGCGCCGCCCGCCGACCGCGAGCAGCTGGAAGCGATCCGCGCCCGGGTCGACGAGGTCTCCGAGCGGATCGGGCACCGGATCAAGATCCTGGTCGGCAAGCCCGGCCTCGACGGCCACTCCAACGGCTCCGAGCAGATCGCTCTGCGCGCCCGCGACGCCGGCATGGAGGTGATCTACCAGGGAATCCGCCTCACCCCCGCCGAGATCGCCGAGTCCGCCCTGCAGGAGGACGTCGACGTGGTCGGCCTCTCGATCCTCTCTGGTTCCCACCTGGAGCTGATCCCGGAGGTGGTGCGGTTGCTGCGGAGCGAGGGCCTCGAGGTGCCGGTCGTGGTCGGCGGCATCATTCCCGTCGCCGACGCCGAGCACCTGCGCGGGGCCGGTGTCGACGGCGTCTACACGCCGAAGGACTTCGACATCAACAAGATCATGGGTGAGATCGTCGACTTGGTCGCCGAGCGCTCAGGCGCCGCCGCCACCGCCTGAGCTTCCCTGGACACTTACCGGGGTCATGGCCTCGGTAAGTGTCCAAATTTCGCCCCGACGGCCCGGGCCGTAGACGCCAGGCCAGCCGGCGCGGCACAATGGTGAGATGAGCGAGCTGAACGGGGACCGCACGGCCTGGCTGCGCTGCTACCGCTGCTGGTCGCAGAACCTCGAGATCCAGATCCACTACGACGCGATCCGCCGTGTCGACCCCGAGACGGGAGCGCTCGCGGAAGGGGTCGACGAGGTGCAGGAATCGGTTGTGCAGTGCCTGGATTGCATGCACGACCAGCCGCACCTGACTTTCCAAGACGATCGCGTGGTGCCGATCGAAGACCGCTGGGAGCGGATGGTCGCCGGCACCCCCTGGGTCGCCTCCTGCACCGTCACCGTCGACCAGGACCGGGTCGAGACCTGCTCGGGCCCGGAGGCGATCGAGTTTCTCACCTACGGCGCCTTCGGCGACGCCGGCGTGCGCGAGTTCTTCACCCACGTCCGCTTCCACAAGCACGACGGCGAGAAGATCGTCGTCCATATGCTGGTCGAGCTCTACGCCCGCTCGGCCGAGGAGGCGAGCGAGGTGCTCGAGGAGGCCGCCCACGGGCCGCTCGAGATCACCTCGCTGGCGGAGGAGTCGCGGCCCCCCGCGCACGCCTCCGACGAGGCGCACTGAGCCGCGCGGTCCCTCCCTAGCGAATCTGGCCGGCGTGGCCGAAGATGAACTGCTCGCTCGGCGTCTCGAGCCCGAACTGGACACCGCTGCGCAGCGAGACGCGCACGTTCTCGAGCAGGATCAGCACGTCGAAGTAGACCGAGCGATGCTTGAGGTAGTAGAGGTCGTGGCAGAGCTTCCAGCTCGTCCCTTCCTCGGAACCGCTGTAGCCGCAGCGCGCCTGCGCCCAGCCGGCGAGCCCCGGTTTGACCAGGTGGCGACGGTCGTAGTAGGCGAGCTGACGCTCGAGGTCGACGATTATCTGGCGCCGCTCGGGGCGCGGGCCGACGATGGTCATCTCGCCGCGGAGGACGTTCCAGAGCTGCGGCATCTCGTCGAGATGGGTGCGGCGCATCAGCTTGCCGACCGAGGTGACCCGGTCGTCCTCAGCCTCCGCCCACTGCGGCCCGACCTGCTCGGAGGCCTCGCGCATCGAGCGCAGCTTGATCATCTCGAACTCGCGGCCACCCTCGCCGACGCGGCGCTGGCGGTAGAAGACCGGGCCGCCGTCGGTGAGCTTGATCGCGAGCGCCAGGGCCGCCAGCAGCGGCGCCAGCAGGACCAGCATCGTGGCGCCGGCGAGGAGGTCGAAGAGCCGCTTCGAGAGCGACGAGCCGGCCCGGTAGCGGGGGTGCAGCAGGTACTGGAACCAGGCCGAGTTGGATTGGCCGAGCGGCACGTGGCCGAGCAGGTCTTCGTAGAGCTGGGTGGCCTCGAGCAGCCGCACCGGCATGTCGAGGCAGGCGTCGGCGACCTGCTCGAACAGCTCCAGGCGCGAGCGCTGCGGCTTGCCGGTCTCCGCAGACACCTCGCTCGAGTGGACAAGCAGTTCGATCGAGTGCCTCTCGACGACCTCGCGAATCTCGTCCAGCGAGCCGAGCCAGCGCGGGCCGCTGCCCGCGTCGGTTGCCGAGCCCTCATCGGTAAGCCATCCCACCACCTCGTGCGAGCGGATCCCGGCGCTCTTCAGCTCGTGCGCGAGGCCGGTCGCCAGGCCGGGCGAGCCGATCATCGCGACCCGCACCTGGCGCGCCGCCTCGAAGCGCAGGTCGAGCCAGCCGGCGAAGGCGGTGACGAGCCAGGCGCCGACCAGCGGAATCGTCATCTCGGCAACCGGCACCTGCCGGCTGGCCAGGGCGAGGACCAGCAGCGCCAGCCCGATCCCGATCAAAGGGACCAGCGCGCGCACCACGACCGCGGCCAGCGGCATCAGCCGCAGCGGCACGCGGTCGCGCTCCAACAGCAGGCTGGTGACGAATATGGCGGCGATCACGATCGCGCCGTCGCCGGCGCTGTGAAGATGGCTGCCGGCCATCAGGCCGGCAGCCGTCGCCGGGGCAACGCTAAACGCGACGAGCCGCAGAAGGCGCTGCGCGCGCAGCGCCGTCTCGCGGGGATATGCCGCCGCACCATCCATCGAGTTAGCTCCTCGGCGCTCCGTTCGCGGTCAGGCGCCGCAGAGCGAGGCCGGTACCGGTGAGAACCGCGGCGACCAGCAGCAGGATGCCGACGTCGAGACCCGTGAAGGGGAGCGAGCCGGAGCTGCGAGGTCTCGACCGCCGCGGTACCGCTGGGGGTCGTCGAGGAGGTCGAAACGTTCTTCACCTGGTTGGGGCTGTTTTCGCTGCCCCCGCCGGTGTTCACGCCGCCGATCGAGCAGTACTGAGCCGCGGTCGGGTCGGTTCCAGCGTTAGCGCAATTCTCTTGCGCGATCGCCTGTGCGGGTAGCACGAGAGCGGCTGCTACCACCGCGATCGCCAACACCACGCGCAGGCCGGGTTTGATGTGCTTCATTCGTCCGGTCACTGCTGCTTGTTCTCCTTTTTCTCTGCCATGGCCAAAATAAGGTCTGCCGGCACATTGCCGCCGAGGTCCGGATGGAACTCACCGAAATGCAAGCGGGCCAGTTCCACTAGGCGGTCTTGATTGCCGGCTCTGACGATTGTGCCGCATTCGCATCGGATTACCAGTTGCGTTGCTTGAGATTCGAGGGTCAAGTTGTCTGACATCGCTGTCGATCATGCCCTAGACGTGTTGCCCTCCCGTGAAGACAGCGTTTCCGTATCGTTTACGTCGATGCCTCAGCTCGAGGACATCTCGACCCGGATCCAGCTCTGCGGCAGGCTCAAGGCCGATGTCGAAGGGCGCCATGTCACCCCCGCGCTGCGGGGACGGCAGGGTCGTGTGCTGCTTGCCTACTTGGTTCTAAACCGCGGCCGGGCGGTAAGTCGCGATGAGCTGATCCAGGCGATCTGGCCCGGCTCGCCGCCCGAAAACCCCTCGGCGGCGCTGAGGACCCAGCTCTCTCATCTGCGCAGCGCCCTCGGTCGCCAGGCGCTGGCGGGGCGCGACACGGTCGAGCTGCACCTCCCGGAGAATACCTGGATCGACTTCGAGGCCGCCGAGCGGGCGATCCGCGTCGCCGACTCGGCCCTGGGGTCGCGCGAATGGCGCGACGCCTGGATCCACGCCCATATCGCGCTCAACATCGCCGGCCGACCGCTGCTGGCCGGCTTCCACGCCCCCTGGGTCGAGGAGGCCCGCGGCGAATTGGGCGAAGCTCGAGCTTCGCGCCCGCGAGGTGATCGCCCGCGCCGGCATCGGCCTCGGCGGCTCCGAGCTGGCCGGGGCCGAGCGCTCGGCCCGCGCCCTGATCCGCGCTGCCCCGTTCCGCGAGACCGGCTACCTCTACCTGATGCGGGCGTTGGTCGCCTCCGGCAACACCGCCGAGGCGCTGCGCACCTACGACAACCTGCGCCGGCTGCTCACCGAGGAGCTCGGCACCGCCCCCAGCACCGAGGTCCAGGCGCTGCATCGCAAGCTGCTCGGCTGAGGCGGCGGCTCCCGCGCCGAGCCCTACTCGGGCTTGCGCGGGACCAGCACCAGCCGCTTGAACTCGGCGACCAGGACGCCGTCCTGGTTGAGCACCCGAGTGTGGACCTTGACCACGCCGCGGTCGGGCTTGGACTGTGAGGGCTTGACGTCCAGGACCTCGGTCTCGCAGAAGAGCGTGTCGCCGTGGAAGACCGGGTTGGGGTGGCTGAGGTCTTCGGTGGCGAGGTTGGCGATCGCCTTGCCGGAGACGTCCGACACCGACATCCCCAGCGCCAGCGAGTAGACCAACGGGCCGACGACGACGTTGCGGCCCTGCTGGGAGCCCTTCGCATAGACGTCGTTGATGTGCAGCGGGTGGTGGTTCATCGTGATCAGGCAGAAGAGGTGATCGTCCGCCTCGGTCACGGTCTTGGCCGGCCAGTGCTTGTAGATGGCGCCGACCTCGAACTCCTCGAGGTAGCGCCCGTAGCTGTGGGCGCCGGAAGCCTCGCGCTCGGCCTGGTCGGTGGTCAGCTGGTGCTTCTCTTCACTCATTCTCTGGTCTCGTCTCCTGTCGGTTAGCGGCGCGGGATGCTATCTGCCGTCCGGCTGCCGCGCCGCTATCTAGACTCCCGCCGGTGAAAATCGGGATCGTCGGACTCGGATATGTGGGGCTGCCGCTCGCCGTGGCCTTTGCGGAGGAGGGGCACGAGGTCGTCTGCTTCGACCTCGACAGCCGCAAGGTCGAGGCGCTGAAGGAGGGCCGCAGCTACATCGAGGACATCGACGACGCCGCCCTGGCGCCGCTCGCCGAGCGCCTGCAGCCGACCGCGCGACACGCCGACCTCGCCTCCTGCAACGCGATCGTGATCTGCGTGCCGACGCCGCTGACCAGCGCTCGCGAACCCGACCTCACCTACCTGCTCGACGCCGCCACCTCGCTCTCGCAGGTGCTGCAGCCCGAACAGCTGGTCGTGCTCGAGTCGACCACCTACCCCGGCACCACCCGCGAGCGCCTGGCGCCGATCCTCGAGGAGTCCGGGATGGCGGTGGGGCGCGACTTCTACCTCGCCTTCTCGCCCGAGCGGATCGACCCCGGTCGCACCGACTACACCGTCCGCACCACCCCGAAGCTGGTCGGCGGCGTCACCGACGCCTGCGCCGAGCGGGCGCGGGCGCTCTACGCCGAGGTCTGCGACGAGGTCGTCGTGCTCTCCTCGCCGGAGACGGCCGAGCTCTCGAAGCTCCTGGAGAACATCTTCCGCTCGGTCAACATCGCCCTCGTCAACGAGCTGGCGCAGCTCTGCGACCGGCTCGGGATCGACGTCTGGGAGGTGATCGACGCCGCCTCGACCAAGCCGTTCGGGTTCATGCGCTTCGAGCCGGGCCCCGGGATGGGCGGCCACTGCCTCCCGGTCGATCCCTTCTACCTCGCCTTCAAGGCCCGTGAGCACGACTTCTACCCGGAGTTCATCGAGCTGGCCGGCAAGGTCAACCAGGCCCAGCCGGCTTTCTGCGTCGAGCGCATCGAGCGCGCCCTCAACCAGGCCTCGAAGCCGGTCAAGGGCTCGAGGGTCCTGATCCTCGGCGCCAGCTACAAGGCGGGCAGCGGCGACACCCGCGAGTCGCCGGCGCTGAAGATCGTCAAGCTGCTGCAGGCGCTGGAGGCCGACGTCTCCTACCACGACCCCTATGTGCCGGCCCTGGCCGAGCTCGGACTCGAGTCGGTCGATCTGCAGGCGGGCCTGGCCGAGGCCGACCTGGTCGCGATCGTCACCGCGCACAGGGAGATCGCCTACGAGGACGTGGTCGCCGCGGCGCCGCGGGTGATTGACTTCCGCGGCGTCACCCGCGGCATCGAGGCCCAGAACCTGGTTCGCCTCTAGCCCCGCCGGGCTAGTGCACTTTCCTCAGCTTCGAGCGTTCCTCCTGGCGTTCGACGACCTGGGCGATCAGCTTCAGCACGTTGGAGTCGCCGCTGGCCTTGATGTGGCCGGTTTCGACCGCCTTGCGGTAGCCCTTGATCGTGCCCTTCTCGGCCAGCTCGTTGAACTGGGGGCGGTCGATTTCGACCAACACCCGCTCGTCCTGGGCCAGGTCCTTCTTGATCTGCGGCCCCGGCAGCTCGACCCGGTAGAGCTGGATGTCGTGTTTGGCTTTCAGCTCGAGGCCAAATACCAGTTTCAGTTTCGCCAGGGCCGGCACTTCGGCCTGAAACCGCTCGACGGCGGTCTTGATCAGGTCGGCGGTCGACGCCATCCGGCTAGCCGCGCCCCATCTAGATCTTGTGCCTCTGCAACAGCTTTCTACCGATCACCATGCGCTGGATCTCCGAGGTGCCCTCGCCGATCAGCAGCAGCGGCGCGTCGCGGTAGAGCCGCTCGATCTCGTACTCCTTCGAGTAGCCGTAGCCGCCGTGGATGCGGAAGCACTCCTCGACGCACTCCTTGCCGGTCTCCGAGGCGAGCAGCTTCGCCATTCCCGCCTCGAGGTCGGAGCGCGCGCCGGCGTCCTTCATCCGCGCCGCCTTGCGGGTGAGGAGGCGGGCCGCCTCGACCTTGGTCGCCATGTCGGCGAGCTTGAACTGGATCGCCTGGTGCTGGGCGATCGGCTTGCCGAAGGTCTTGCGCTCTTGGCTGTAGCGGAGGGCGAGCTCCAGCGCCCGCTGGGCGATGCCGACGCCGCGGGCGGCGACGTTGACGCGGCCGACCTCGAGCGCGTCCATCATCTGCACGAAGCCCGCGCCGACGCCAGTCTCCTCGCCGCCGAGCACGCGCTCGGGCGGGCACTTGTAGCCGTCGTAGACGAGCTCGGTCGACTCGACCCCCTTGTAGCCCATCTTCTTGATCTTCGGCGGCACCACCAGCCCCTCGAAGTCGCCGGAGTTGGTTCCGGCCCAGGGCTCCTTCTCGGTGATGAAGCAGGTCATCCCCTTGTAGGCGGGTTCCGCCTTCGGGTCGGTCTTCATCAAGACGAAGACGACGCTGGAGCCGAGCCCGTTGGTGACCCACATCTTCTGCCCGTTCAGCTCCCAGTTGCCGTCCTCGCCCTTCTTCGCGGTCGACTTGATGCCCTGCACGTCGGAGCCGACCTCGGGCTCCGACAGCGAGAAGGCGGCGCGGATCTCGCCGGTCACCATCTTCGGCAGGAAGTAGTCCTTCTGCTCGTCGGTGCCGAACTTCATCAGCAGGTAGGAGCCGATGAAGTGGGTGTTGACGACGCCGGAGATCGAGATCCAGCCGCGCGAGAGCTCTTCGACGATCATCGCGTAGGTGGTCAGGTCGAGCCCCATGCCGCCGTACTCCTCGGGGATCGTCACCCCGAACAGGCCCAGCTCCTTCATCTGCTCGACGATCGGCTCCGGGAAGGAGTCCTCGTGGTCGTAGTGCTCGGCGTTGGGGATGATCTGCTCATCCGCGAACTGGCGCACCATCTCGGTGATGTCGCGCTGGATGTCGGTCTGCTCGCTGTAGGCGGCGGTCTCTACGGCCATTGCTCCTAGCTCGTCAAGTCGTGGGCTGATGCCGGCGGCGCACTGGCTGCCGCCCGGCGCGGGTCGTCCAAGGATATAGACGCCGGGTCGGCCTCGGGATCGAGCGCCCGCATCGGCGCCACCGCCTTCAGCAGCATCTCCTCGTACTCGCGCTCGGGGTCGGATTGCAGGACGATCGCCCCGCCGGCGCCGATCGTCGCCCGGTTGCCGTCGAGGACGATGGCGCGGATCGCGACGCTGAGGTCGCAGGCGCCGCCCAGGCCGAAGTAGCCGATTGCCCCCGAGTAAACACCCCGGGCGCGGCCCTCGAGACGGTCGAGGATCTCCATCGTGCGGCGCTTCGGCGCCCCCGTCATCGAGCCCGGCGGGAAGCAGGCCCGGACCGCGTCGACGCTGCCGGCACCGGACCGCAACCGACCGCGGACGGTGGAGACGAGCTGGTGCACGGTCTCATAGCTCTCGACCTCCATCAGCGCCGGCACCTCGACGCTGCCGACCGCGCAGACCGAGCCAAGATCGTTGCGCAGCAGGTCGACGATCATCAGGTTCTCGGCCCGGCTCTTCTCGTCGTCGCGCAGCCCCTCCGCCAACCGCTCGTCCTCGGCCGGCGCCGTCCCCCGCCGCGCCGTCCCCTTGATCGGCTTTGCCTCCACCCCGCCGGCGCGATCGACGCGCAGGAAGCGCTCCGGCGAGGAGCTGAGGACGGCGAGCTCGCCGAAGCGGAGGTAGGCGGCGTACGGCGCCGGATTGACCCGGCGCAGGCGCAGATAGAGGTCGAGCGGGTCCACGTCGAGCTTGGCTTCGATCGCGTTGGTCAGGCAGATCTCGTAGCTCTCGCCCTCACGCAGCAACCGCCGGCAGGTCTCGATCTCCTCGAGGTAGCCGCGGCGCGAGCGCCCGAGCTGGAACTCGACCGGCCCGCGCGGCGCCGGCTCGGCGGCAGGGCCGAGCGTCCGCAACAGCTCCGCGGTTTCCTCAATCCAGGCCGGGGCGGCGCCGGCGTCGTCCGCCGCCGGCAGGCAGAGCAGGTGGGCGCCGCCGCGCTCGTGGTCGAAGGCGACGAGGCGGTCGGCGAAGAGCAGCGCTGCGTCGGGAAGCGGCGAGCGGTGGGCCCGCTCGCCGCCGCAGTCCGCCTTCAGCTCGTAGCCGAGGTAGCCGGCGAAGCCGCAGTCGAAGTCGAAAGGGAGATCGGGGAGCGCGAGCGCCGGCGGTGGCACCGTCTCGCGCGCCAGGTAGTCGAAGATCGACTCGTCGAGCAGCTCGACCGACCCCGGCCGCTCGACCCTGACCTGGCGAGTCTCGACCTCGTAGGAGACGGTTCTGCCGAGCGGCCCGCCGGCGTCCCCCATGAACGAGAAGCGAGCGGATCGGCCAGGACGGCTGCTGTCGAACCAGAAGGCGTGAGGGCTGTCTCGGTAGAGGGCGAGGAAGGCCGCCTCGGGGTCGAGCGGCCCGTCGATCCAGGCCGTTCTCATCGCCGCTCCAAGCTGAGCTCGCGGAAGTTGGCGAGCAGGCGGCGACCGTGCTCGCTTGCGATCGACTCCGGGTGGAACTGGACGCCCCATTGCGGCCGCTCGCGGTGGGCGACTGCCATCACCATGCCTTCCTCCCCGCGGGCGATCTCCTCCAACGCCGCTGGCAGCGGCGAGGCCAGGCAGAGCGAGTGGTAGCGGGTCGCCCGGAAAGGAGACGGGATGCCGGCGAAGAGCGGCGAACCGTCGTGGGCGACCGCCCGTACCCGTCCGTGCAGCGGCTCGGGTGCGGCCACCACCCGCCCCCCGTGCACCCAGCCGAGCCCCTGGTGGCCGAGACAGACACCCAGCAACGGCCGCTCGCAGCGCCGGATCGCCTCGGCGCAGACGCCGAAATCGCGCTCCCGCTCCGGCCGCCCCGGTCCGGGGGATAGCACGACGTTGTCGAAGCCAAGACGGTCCAGCTCGTCCCAGCTCGCCTCGTCGTTGCGGACGACGATCGGCTCCTCGCCGTTCTCCTCCGCCAAGAGCTGGAAGAGGTTGTAGGTGAAGGAGTCGTAGTTGTCGATCAGCAGCGTCCGCATCGTTCCCCGACGGGAGGAGGCAAAATACTGCGGACGGTGACCGCCCCTCCCGCACCGGACCGAGCCCGCGGCGTCTTCGAGACGCTGCTGGTGCTTGACGGCTCGCCGCTTCAGCTCGACGCCCACCTGGCCCGACTGGCCGCGAGCCTGGAGGCGCTGTTCGGCGTCGGCCCGCCCGAGGATCTGGAATACGAGGCCGGCGCCGCCGTCGCCGGCCTCTCCCTGGGGCGGCTGCGAATCGACGTCCGACCCGGCGCCGGGCGGCCGCGCGCGACGCTGGCGAGCGAACCGGTCGACGCGGCCGACTTCTTCCCCGCCTGGGAGCGCGGCGCGGCGCTGCGCACCCTGCCCTGCGAGGGCGGCCTTGGGCCCCACAAGTGGGCCGACCGGCGGCGACTCGAGACGGTTGCCCGCGACGAGCTGCCGCTGCTGCTCGATCGCGGCGAGAAGGTGCTCGAGGCCAGCCGCGCCAACGTCTTCGCCGTCCGCGAGGAGACGCTGCTGACACCCTCGCTCGACGGACGCCTGCTGCCCGGCACCGCCCGCGCCGGGGCGATCGCCGCCGCCCGCGAGGCGGGGATCCCGGTGCTTGAGAGGACGCTACGCCGCGGCGATCTGCTCGCCGCCGACGAGGTCTTCCTGACCGGCTCGGTGCGCGGCATCGAGCCGGCGCGCTCGCTGGACGGGGTGCCGCTGCCGCCGCCGACCGCGCTCAGCCGCCGGGTCGGCGCCGGCCTGCGGCGGCGCTGGCTGGCCGGCCGCGGCGCGAGCGCCGCTCCAGCGCTCGCAGGCGGGCCACCACCCGGTCCGCCCGTTCGCTGAAACCGCGCAGGCTGACGTCTTCGGCGGCGACGATCGAGGCGGCCTCGCCAGCCTGCAGCGCGGCCTCGCTCGCCCGCTCGGCGAGGTCGGCGGCGCGGCGGGCCTGTTGCGCGGCGTCGAGCGCGGCGTCACCAACCGCGATCGCCGCCCGTTCGGAGGACCTAGCGATCACCACCGCCTCGTCGATCCGCTGCTCGAGCTCGCCCAGCAGGGGCGGGCGCGCCCCTTCGGGCAGCAGCCAGTCGTGGGTGCTGTCGCGCTCCGCGCCCTCCATCTTTGCCGCAATTTACGGCGAGCCGAGGCGGCAAACGCGTTGAACCTCGCGCCCGGGCAAGTCGAATAGATTCCAGAGGTACGAGCGAACGACTCCTAGGAGCAGTGTGAGAAACCCCAGAGACTTCTTCCAGCCGCAGGCGATCGGCGCCCCCGAGCCACTGCGGGAGATCCCCGTCAAGCCCTCGCGGATGATCCACTTCCTCGACTTCTCGAACGAGAAGATGGTCGCCAAGGCGGCCGCGATCGCAGAGCAAACCGACATCCTGCTCGGCAACCTCGAGGACGCGATCCCGGTCGACCGCAAGGAGGCGGCGCGGCGGGGGCTGGTTCAGGCGGCGCGGGGGTCGGACTTCGGGCAGACCGCGCTCTGGACCCGGGTCAACTCGCTGGAGAGCCCCTGGGTGCTCGACGACCTCACCACCCTCGTCAGCGAGATCGGCGACAAGCTCGAGGTGGTGATGGTGCCCAAGGTCGAGGGCGCCTGGGACATCCACTACGTCGACCGCCTGCTCGCCCAGCTCGAGGCGAAGGCGAAGCTCGACCGGCCGATCCTGATCCACGCGATCCTCGAGACTGCGCAGGGCGTCGTCAACCTCGAGGAGATCGCGGCGGCCAGCCCGCGCATGCAGGGGATGAGCTTCGGCCCCGCCGACCTCGCCGCCTCGCGGCGGATGAAGACCACCCGGGTCGGCGGCGGCCACCCCGGCTACCGGGTGATGGAGGACCCGGCCGACCCCGAGAACCCCGAGGCCGACCGGGTCAGCGCCCAGCAGGACCTCTGGCACTACTCGATCGCGCGCATGGTCGACGCCTGCGCCGCGACCGGGATCCTGCCCTTCTACGGCCCCTTCGGCGACATCAAGGACACGGCCGGCTGCGAAACTCAGTTCCGCGCCGCCTTCCTGATGGGCTGCGTCGGCGCCTGGTCCTTGCACCCGGTGCAGATCGGGATCGCCAAGAAGGTCTTCAGCCCGCCCCCCGAGGAGGTCAGGTTCGCGAAGAAGGTGCTGGAGGCGATCCCCGATGGCCGCGGCGTCCACATGATCGATGGCAAGATGCAGGACGACGCCACCTGGAAGCAGTGCAAGGTGATGGTCGAGTTGGCCGAGATGCTGGCCGCCAAGGATCCAGAGTTGGCCGAAGCCTACATGTTATAAACGTCTGTCTTGAGTAGTAAAGAGACCAACCAGGCGGTATTCGACCGCGACGCGGAGGTCTACACCGACCTCGAGTTGATGCCTGCTGAGCGAGTCGTGATGGAGTTGCTGCAGGAGCGCCTTCACGAGATGGAGATGCTCGACCTCGGGGTCGGCGCCGGGCGCACGGGCTACACCTTCGGGCCCCTGGTGCACCGTTACGTCGGCCTCGACTACTCGCCGCGGATGATCGCCCGAGCGCGCGATCTGCTTGCCGAGCACGAGGGAGTCGAGCTGGTCGTCGGCGATGCTCGCGACCTCTCCTCGGTCGACGGTCCCTTCGATTTCGTCCTTTTCAGCTACAACGGCATCGACGCGGTCGGGCACGAGGACCGGCTGAAGATCCTCGCCGAGGTCCGCGCCGCGCTGAAGCCGGACGGCAACTTCCTCTTCTCGTCCCACTCGGTCGGGGCGCTGCCGCTGGCGACGAGGAGGCGGCGCCCGCAGCGCAGCGCAGCCTCGCGGAAGAACCGGGTCTACGACCTGGCAAAAGACGTCTACTACGCCTGGGAAGTACGCAAGAGCAATCGGGCGATCGACCTCGCGGCGGCGCGCGAGCGGGGCTGGACGATCGTCCGCGACAGCGCCCACCGTTTCAGCCTGGAGGTCTACTACGTGGATCCGGCCGAGCAGTTGCGACAACTCCACCAGGCCGGGTTCGAGGTCACCGCGGTATACGACCTGGGAGGGTGCGAGGTCGATCCGCTGCAGGAACGCCGCGACCCCTGGCTCGACTACCTCTGCCGCCCCGCCCCGACCGGGGGCTAGCGAACCCGCGAGCGCGCCAGCTCGACCTCGCGATCGATCAGATCGTGGGCGGCCCGTTGGGCGTCCAGCGGGCGCAGCGTGTGGTCGTGACCCGGCAAAGCGGCCAGTTCGACCTCGGGCCAGGCGTCGAGCCGGCCCGGGACCCCGGCCGCCTCCAGTTCTTCGGCCAGCGGCTCGTCGCCGGAGAAGCCCATCGTCAGCCGCGTGCGCTTGGCGGCCAACCGCTTGAAGTCGGCGTCGAACCCGCTCGCCCAGTCGCCGGAGTCGCCCTCGCGAGCCGTTGACTGGCGGGCTTTGGAGAGCACCGAGCGACCCAGCGCGCGCAGCTTCGGGCGCCGCACTTCGCGCTTCAGGAACCGGTTCCACCACCCCAACCGCAGGGCGCGACCGAGCTTGCGGGCTTCGCGTTCGGCGATCAGCCCCGAGCGCCAGCTCAGCGCGCCCGCGTTGAGCAGCAGCGCCGCGCTCACCCGCCGGTCGCCGAGCGCGGTCCGGAAGGCCCAGTAGCCGCCGGCGCAGAGCCCGATCAGCATGAAGCGATCGCCGTAGCCGCGCTCTTCGAGAGCGTCCAGGGACCTGGTGACCTGCTCCTCATAGCCGGGAACGTAAAACTCCGAGACCTCGGTGAAGCGGCTCTCGTCGCCATCGGCCTCGCCGATCGCTTCGAGGTCGAGCCGCAGCCCCGCCAACCCCCGGCCGGCCCAGCGTCGCGCCGCCTCGACCCAGAGGCGGTTGGGGCCGATGTGGCGGATCGCGCCGGCGTTGAGGAAGACCAGGCACAGGCCCGAAGACCGGCCTGCCCGCGGCTCGGTCAGCACGCCGAAGGCGTCCCCGTAGGGCTGGGCGATCGTCAGCGGGGTCTCGAGGACCGGCCGCTCGCCCACCGTCAGGTCGAGCGGGCGCGGAAGCGGCGGCGGCGCGGTTCCCGCGCCGGTTCCTCGATCGGTTCCCAGCCAGTCGCTCACGGTCTCGATCGTCGCCTGCGGTGGCCGGGTCCGCTCGGGGTGGGAGACCATCTCCCCCCAGCCGGGCCCGGCCTCCGTCGTCACCGCGACGCCAGCTCCCTCGAGCTGCTCGCGCAGGGCGGGATCGACCTCGACCCCGTCGCGGTCGAGCAGCAGGGCGCGGCTCAGACCCACGGGCGGCCCGGGGTCGAGCCCTTTCAGCGAGTCGAGGGTTTCGCTGGTGAGCAGGAAACCGCCGGCCTCCAGCCATCCCTCCGGCGGTGCCGAGCCGTCGCCCGCCCGCTGCTCCCAGGTCTGCAGGCGCGAGAAGGCGCGCGCTTCACGCGCGAATCCCCGCCCGCGGGCGGGGCTTGCCCAGAGGACGAGGTCGTCGACCCGGGTGCCGCCGGCGAGCGCGGCGCGGGCAAGCAGCCCGCCGAGGCCGAGGCCGAGCACGGCAACGCGCTCGCTGCCGGAGTGGTGGCGGAGCCAGTCGGCGCCGGCGGCCACCGCCGCGACCCACGCCTCGACCCGGCCGGGATCGCGTGGGCGCCCGGCGCTGTCCCCGGCCGCCGGCAGGTCGAAGCGCAGGGTCGGGTGGCCGGCGGCGGCGAGGCGTTCGGCCCATGCGCGGCGGCTGCGATAGGAGGCGGTCTCCTCCCAGCCCCAGGGCGCGCAGACGAGCACGGCGGAGCCGGTGGAGCGACCCCGGCGGGCGGTGTGGAAGAGCCCGAAGACGTCGTCGAAGGCGGTCTCGAGATAGACGGGAAGCACGGCTGCGATGTCGATCGGCATCAACCTTCCAGATCCGCCGTCAGGCGGCCCCTGAGATTGAGCGCGGTGATCGCCACCGCGTCCGGGACCGCCGCGAGCGCACGCAGCTTAACCGTCCGCTCGACCCCGGGCTCGAGGTGGAAGGCGTCGTCGTCGGGGACCAGCGCCGGCCCGCCGGCGCGAACGCCGTAGACGAAGCGCTCGCTGCGCAGGACCAGCCCGACCTCGCGCTCGCCGCGGCGCTCGGCCCGCAGCGCGATCCCGAGCCGCTCGGCGCTCTCGACCGCAACCGTGCGACCGGCTGGCTGATGGACCGCCTGCGAGACCAGCCGCGGGCCATCCGGACTCTCGGCTTCGAGGCTGGCGACGACGAGGTCCTGGGCCGGCGGCCCAAACCGGTATGCCCAGGAAGCGTCCGCGAAGCGCCCGAGCATGGTCTCCAGGTTGAGCGTCCGCGAGCTGTGCGGAGCGAGCGAGAGCGGCTCGGTGGCCTCCCCCACGCGGCGCTCGTAGTCGGCGTAGAGACCGACCCGGAGGCTCAGCTCGGCCGGCTGCGATCGGTCGTTGGCGACGTGGACGTCGAGGCCGCCGAGGCCCTCGTCGACGATCCAGGCGGCGACCGGGGCGAGCGACCGGCGCAGGTGGTGGTAGGCGGCCTTGGGGACCCCGGCCTGGTCGACGAGGCCCCAGCCGGCGCCGGGGAGGAGGTCGCGCAGCCAGAGGACGAGGCCGCCCCCGCAGGGCGAGCCGGCGCGGCGCCACTCGCCGAAGATCGCCGCCATCACCTCGCCGGAGGCGTGACGGGAGAGCTCCAGGTAGCGCTCGTGGTCGTAGCGGCGCAGCTCGCCGGGATCGACGCCGAACAGCAGTGCCAGGTAGTGGTCGCGGACGTCGTCGAAGTCCCAGCCGGTGCCGGCGTCGCGCGGCACCCCCGCCTTCCAGCGCGGGTGGTGGACGACGACGTCGGCCGGCGCCTCCGGCAGCACCGCCTCGACCCCGGCCGGGTCGGGGACGTTGGCGAAGGCCAGGCACTCGCCGGCGAAGCGGACCCCGGCCCGGCGCGCGTCCTCCAGCGGCCGCCGGTAGCCGCCGACGCCGTAGTAGTTGGCGATCCCGCGCTCGGGCCGGAAGGGCAGCCCGCCGCCGCAGGGCGCGGAGGGGACGTAGGGCGCGTCGACGCCGGCCTCCTCGACGAGGCGGGGCAGCAGCTCGCCGAACAGCTCGCCGCGGCCGAGTGCCGGGTCGAGCCCCAGCATCGCCACCTGCTGCTCGACCTCGCTGTTGCCGCAGAGAACCGCGAGGCTGGGGCCGGCGCCGATCCGCGCCAGCAGGGCCCGCGCCTCGTCCTCGACCGCTGCTCGGAAGCCATCGTCGGGGATCGGGATAGTCCATGTTCGCGAACATGAAGTCCTGCCAGACGAGGATGCCGAGCTCGTCGCAGAGCTCGTGGAAGTCGGGGCTCTCGTAGGCGGCGGTGCCGGGCACCCGCAGCATGTTCATGCCGGCGTCGCGGACCCGCTCCAGCGCCGCCCGCAGGCGCTCGCGGTCGGGGGCCATGCCGACGAAGTCGTCCGGCGTCCAAACCGCGCCGCGGGCGAAGACACGAACCCCGTTGAGGTGCAGGTCGAGCCCGTCGCGCTCGACCTTGTGCTCCGCCCCCGTCGCCTGCGGACGTACTTCTTCCCGCATACCGGGAAGAAGTACGTCCGGGCCGGGGGCGAGGTCGCGGAAGCCGACCCGGCCGGCGTCGATCGCCAGCTCGCCCGCGGCACGGGACACCCGCAGCTCGACCGCGTGCAGGGCGGGCTCGCCGTGGGTGTGCGGCCACCAGCGGGCGACGCCCGGGACGACCAGCTCGCCGTGCACGAGGGCGCGGCCGGCCTTCGCCTCGACGGCGAGGGCGGCGGTGTACTCGCCCGAAGGTCCGGACAGCTCGACCGTAACCGCGCTCGGGGACCCGCCGTCGAGGGCGCGCAGCTCGGCCCGCACCGCGAGGACGCCGTCGTCGCGGTCGAAGCGGGCGCGCAGGTCGAGGCGGTCGAGGGCAAGGGCGCGGCGGCGCTGCAGCCAGACCGGGCGCCAGGGACCGACCGCCGCCGGCCCGGGGGCGAAGCCGGGCGCCCGCCCGAGCAGCATCGTGCGGAAGAAGCGCAGGTTGCCGTCGGCGAGCTTGGTGCGCCACCGGGCGCGCGGCTTGCGCCGCACCCGCAGCAGCGGGCCCAGCGCCCGACAGCGGATCGCCAGCTCGTTGCCGCCCTCCCTCAGCAATCCGCCGACGTCGAGGGCGTGCGCGGCGAACATCGACTCGCTCGCCAGGACCGGCTGGCCGTTGAGGAAGACCTCGCAGACGGTGGCGACGCCGTCGAGCCGCAGCAGAACCTCCTCGCCCGGCTCCGCCGGCGCTGCCTCGAAGCGGGTGCGAAACCACCAGTCCTCGGCGTCGAGGTCGCGCGGCTCCCCCGGCCGCCAGCTACCCGCGGCGGCGAGCGCGGCGGCCGCGGTGCCCGGCACCGCGGCCGGAATCCAGTCCAGCTCGGCGCTCGCCGCCGGGTCCTCACAGGCGTCGGGGGCGCACGCGGCCGCCTCCCAGCCGGCGTCGATCTCCACCCGCTCGTGGCCCTCGACGCGAGCGAGCGGCGGGGTCAGCGGCGCGGGCTGGGCCTCATGCGAGGACATCGTCCAGCTTCGCGAAGCTCGCCTCCCAGGCGGCGGCGAGGGCGCCGATCGCCGGCTCCGGGTCGAACTCGCGGCGCCGGGCGAGCTTGAAGGAGAGCGTCTTGCAGCCGTCGACGATCTCGCCCATCGACGCGGCCGCCGGCTCGCCCTCGGCGCCGAGCACCCAGCCCACGTGCGAGGCGCCGACCTCGAAGGCCGAGCCGACCATCCGCACCGTCGCGAAGGCGTAGTCGTGGTAGGCGGCCGCGTCACCCTCCAGCAGACGCGGCAGGTCGAGGGCGAGCTGGGCGCCGAAGCGCTCGAAGGGATTGGCGCCGGGGCGCCGGGCGAGGTTGGCGGCGAGCATCTCCCGCGCCGCCTCGCGTGCCTCAGCCGCGTCCAACCGTGGGCCGGCGTCGAGCCGCGCCAGCTCCGTGTAGGGCGGCAGGACGTCGTCGGAGAACTCGCGCCCGAGCCGGAAGACGCCGCGGTAGTCCTCGCCCTCCAGCTCGTAATATCCCTGCCCGTGGAAGTAGCGCAGGCGCTCGCCGGCGGGATCGATCGCCTCGGCATCACCACCGAGCTCTTGACGTGCCCTTTGCGGTAGCTGGTCGCGGCGGTGTCGGGCAGGTACCAGGAGTCGAGCTCGACGATCAGCGTCCGCCCCAGCTCGATCTGCTCGGCGATCTGCTCCGGCAGCGGCCGGTAGGGCTGCATCTCGTGGATGTCGATCCCGTAGAGCCGCTCGACGTCCTCGGGTCGCGGCTTGAAGAACGTCCACTGGTCGCCCTCGAAGTCGACCGCGCAACGCGCACCCCATCATCGCCAGCGGCTCGTCGCCGCGGGCGTGGAGGAGCTCGATCAGGATGTCCGTGTAGCAGTTGGTTTCGACGTAGACCCGATCGCTGCCGTGGAGCTGGTGCGGGGCGTAGCGGTCCGGGTCGAGACCGAAGAGGCTGGTCAGGCCGGTGCCGGCGGCGCTCATCCGAGCCCCAGCTCCCCCCTGACCTGGTCGGGCCAGGCATCGACGTCGAGGCCGTGCCGGCGCAGCAGCGCCAGCACGATCCGCTCCAGGCCGAAGCCGAGGCAGGCGGTGTGCGCGGTCGCGTCCTCGCCCTCGATCTCGATCCCGTAGGTCGAGGTGAAGTGGTCCTGGTGATAGTTGAAGGAGGCGACCGCGGTCGGCTCCGGGCCGGCGATCGGGACCAGCACCTCGAACTTCAGCTCCTGGGCCTTCTGGCTGCGCGCCAGCATGCGGCCGCTGCGGCCGAAGAAGGGGTCGCTGGCGACGTCGAACTCGGCCTCCAGCCCGACCGCGCGCAGCAGCTCGACCGAGCGGTCGCGCCAGGCATCGCGCCAGGCGGCGACCGTCTCCGGCTCGCCGATCCGGACGATCTCGCGCTGGTGGAACATCTGCAGGCGCGCCGGGTCGCCGGAGGGCTCGTGGCGGAAGACGTAGGCACCGCCGGCATCGACGGTGATCCCGCCGGGCGCGAGCTTGCCGCGGGCCGCGACCGCCGGATAGACCGGGTAGCAGGCAGCCGGGGTCAGGACCAGGTCGGTCATCTCCTGGTACTCGCTCCAGTCCTCGTGGCGGCTGGCCCGCTCCTCCTGCTCGGCGGCCTGCTCCTCGTCGCCCTCGAAGCCGAAGATCGTGCCGGCGAGGTGGGGGAAGGACTTCAGGTAGCCGATCCGCTCGAGCTGCTCGCGCGCCAGCACCGGCGGGAAGGCGAGCCGCTCCGGCCCGTCCACGGCGGCCGCCTCGCTGACCCGCGCATCGAAGGCCCAGCGCACCCGCTCGAACTCCTCGCCGCGCCCGTAGACCCCCGCGACGCCGCTCTCGATCAGCAGGCCGCGCTCGAGCAGCGCGGCGAGGAACTCTGCCTGGTCCGGGGTCCCGGGACGGAACTCGGCCACGGCTAAACGTCCTTGGCGATCAGCAGCAGGCTGGCGTCGGTCTTGTGGATGCGTTCGTTGGCGACCATCAGGCAGGCGGACATCGTGTCCCGCAGGTGGCGGCCGACGCTGAACGGCGTGTCGTTCTTGTAGCCGACGATGCCGCAGACCCCGAGCGCGCTCTGGCAGATCCGCGGCGCCTGTTCGGAAGCGGCGATCTTGAGGTTGTTGAAGCGCAGGATCGTCGCCATCTCCGAGAGCTTGCGCGCGGTCCTCGTCGGCGACGTCGCAGAACTCGCGCAGCGCCAGGGAGACCTCGGCCCGCAACAGCGACAGCTCGCTCATCAGCTCCGAGAGGCGCATCGCCGCCGGCGGCAGCTCGCCCGGTTTGCGTTTGGCCGCGGCGCGGACGAAGGCGCGGGCGCGGTCGAAGGCGTCGGTGGCGACCCCGAGCCAGACGTGCGACCAGAAGATGTGGGAGATCGGCGCCATCGACTCGCTGGAGATCTGCGAGAAGGGCGTGGCGAGGATCTGCTCGACCGGGAACTCGCCCTTGGCGACGAAGCCGGGGGAGCAGGTGCCGCGCATCCCCAGCGGGTCCCAGGTCCCCTGCGGCTCGAGCTGCATCTGCGTGGCCCGGGTCAGGACCAGGACCTGGTCGCCGGGCTCGGCGTCGGGGGCGCGGCGGACCGTGGTCAGAAAGGCGTCGGCGTGGCCGCCGTAGGAGACGGTCGGCGCCTGCTTCTCGAAGTCGACGATGCCGTCGGCAGGGTCGGAGACCGCGGCGACCGACTTGCCCATGTCGCCGCCCGTACCGACCTCGGAGGTGATCGAGGCGACCAGCAGTTGCTCGCTGTCGATCTCGCGCAGGTAGTCCTCGAACCAGGACGAGCCCTCGCGGTGGCGGATCATGCAGGCGATCTGGATCTGGTGCATCGCGAAGACCATCCCGGTGGCGCCGCAGCTGCGCCCGAGCTCGAAGCAGGACTCGGCGATCGCCTCGAGGGAGGCGCCGCCGCCGCCCAGCGACTCGGGGATCAGCGCCGACAGCGCCTTCTCCTCGCGCAGGGCCTCGACCGCCTCGCGTGGGAAGCGGGCCGAGCGGTCGACGTCGTCCGCGTTGGGCGCGGCGACCTCGGAGGCGATGCGGCGGACCGCCGCCAGCAGCTCCTGGTCGGTGCTCGTCGCCTCGACGCTCATACCGCCGCCCCCTTGACCTCTTCCAGGGCGGTGGCGATCGAGGAAACGCTCTCGAAGACGCTGCGCTTCAGCATCGAATCGAGAAATTCGACGTCGAAGGTGTCCTCGAGCGCGATCATCACGTTGACGCTGGCATGCGAGGTCATCCCGGCCTGGTAAAGGTCGGAGTCGTCCCCGAGGGTGTCGACGTCGACCGAAAGCTGACCGTGTTCTTTGATGACCTGGCGGATCTGTTCTTTCATACTCGCTTCGAATCGGCTCGACGGCCGCCTGACCTTTAATCATGGCGCGGCCGTGCCGCGAGCGCAGAAGCCTACGCGGTTATGACCGAAGCCGCAGCAAAACCGGCCTCGTGGGTGAGGCTTAGCGCCAGCTCGCTGATCCCCGCCTGCTCGGCCAGCTCCGCCGCCCTTCCGGAGAGCTCCAGCCGCACCTCCCCGGAGGGCTCGGAGCGAACCTCGATCGTGGTCAGCCGGACTTCCTCGCCGGCCCCGGGCAGGGCCTTGATCGTCGCCTCCTTGGCGGCAAAGCGGGCGGCCAGGCGCTCCGGCTCGATCCGCCCCGACGGCCCGCGGCAGTCCTCGACCTCGCGCTCGGTGTAGATGCGCTGCAGGTAGTGCTCGCGGTGGGCGGCGCGCAGCGTCGCCGCGACCGACTCCACCGCCACCAGGTCGAGGCCGACCCGGATCGCCATTCCGCCGCGCGCCCGGGCCGCTAGCCCAGGCGCCGCTCCAGAGCCTCGAGCTGGTCGGAGATCTGCGGCGGCAGGCTGTCGCCGAACTGCGCCAGGTGCTCCTTGATCTGCGGCAGCTGCTGCTTGACGAGGTCGGCGTCGACGCTGAGCAGCTCCCGCATCGCCTCGGCGGAGACGTTCAGCCCCTCGGTGTCGATCGCGCCCTCGGTCGGCAGCAGGCCGATCGGCGTCTCGACCGCCTCGGCGGCGTCCTCGCAGCGGCGGAAGACCCACTCCAGCACGCGGCTGTTCTCGCCGAAGCCGGGCCAGAGGAACTTGCCGTCGGCGTCTTTGCGGAACCAGTTGACGTAGAAGACCCGCGGCAGCTTCGGCCCCCTCGCGCTCGCCGATCTTCAGCCAGTGGGCGAAGTAGTCGGCCATGTTGTAGCCGCAGAAGGGCAGCATCGCCATCGGGTCGAAGCGCAGCTGGCCGACCGCGCCGGCCGCGGCGGCGGTCGTCTCCGAGGACATCGTCGCCCCCATGAAGACGGCGTGCTCCCAGTCGAAGGCCTCCTGGACCAGCGGCACCACGGTCGCCCGGCGGCCGCCGAAGAGGAAGGCGTCGATCGGCACCCCGGCCGGGTCCTCCCACTCGGGGGCGATCGAGGGACACTGCGCGGCCGGCGTGGTGAAGCGGGCGTTCGGGTGGGCGGCGGGGGTCTCGGAGTCGGGCGTCCAGTCGTTGCCGTGCCAGTCGATCGCGTGCGCCGGCGGTTCGCCGGTCATCCCCTCCCACCAGATGTCGCCGTCGTCGGTCTTGGCGCAGTTGGTGAAGATCGAGTTGCGCTCGATCGTGTCCATCGCGTTGGGGTTGGTCTTGTGGCTGGTGTTGGGCGCGACGCCGAAGAAGCCGGCCTCGGGGTTGACCGCGTAGAGGCGGCCGTCGTCGCCGAACTTCATCCAGGCGATGTCGTCGCCGATCGTCTCGACCTTCCAGTCGGGCAGGGTCGGGACCAGCATCGCCAGGTTGGTCTTGCCGCAGGCCGAGGGGAAGGCGCCGGTGATGTACTTCACCTGTGCCCTCGGGCGAGGTCAGTTTGAGGATCAGCATGTGCTCGGCCAGCCAGCCCTCGTCGCGGGCCATCGCCGAGGCGATCCGCAGCGCGAAGCACTTCTTGCCGAGCAGCGCGTTGCCGCCGTAGCCGGAGCCGAAGGACCAGATCTCGCGCGTCTCCGGGTAGTGGACGATGTACTTGTTGTCCTCGTTGCAGGGCCAGGGGACGTCCTCGACGCCCTCGCCGAGCGGCATCCCGACCGAGTGCACGCAGGGGACGAAGTCGCCGTCGGCGCCGAGCGCGTCGAGCGCCGGCTTGCCCATCCGGGTCATGATCCGCATCGAGACCGCGACGTAGGCGGAGTCGGTCAGCTGCACGCCGATTTCGGAGATCTCGGAGCCGAGCGGGCCCATCGAGAACGGCACCACGTACATCGTGCGGCCGGCCATGCAGCCCTTGAAGAGGCCGTTCAGCGTCTCCCGCATCTCGGCCGGGTCGCGCCAGTTGTTGGTCGGGCCGGCGTCCTCCTCGGCCTCCGAGCAGATGAAGGTGCGGTCCTCGACCCGGGCGACGTCGGCGGGGTCGGAGAGGGCGAGGTAGGAGTTCGGACGCTTGGCGTCGGAGAGGCGCTCGAAGGTGCCGGCGTCGATCAGGGCCTGCGCCAGGGCGTCGTACTCCTCGGCCGAGCCGTCGCACCAGTGGACGGCGTCGGGCTGGGTCAGGGCGGCGATCTCACCGACCCAGTCGAGCAGTTTGGCGTGGGTGGTAAGGCCGCGGGGGCCGTGCTCAGGTCGCTCATTCGCCTCTCTCTATTTGTTCGGTTTGAGGCCGACAAGGCTGACGTCGGCGTCCTTGTTGAGGATCTTCAGAGTCGCGGTTGCCTGCTTGCCATCGGAGAAATTCACGTGCAGGTGAACGTCTTGCCGGCCTCGACCTTTTCGTCCGCGGGGCAATCGACGGACTTGATATTGGCATGAAGCGCCTTTTCCAGGTTGCTTTGAATCGCCCCCTCGGCCTTGACGTCGTCGATCACGGTTTCGCCACAGCCCGCCACGAGAAGGCCAGGCGGCGAGCAGCGCGGAGACGGCGAGACCAGCGGACGGAGAAGCTCATCTTCCTCGCCTCTGGGACGGGGCTCGACGGCCGGGGAGTATCCGCAGGCCCCCGGCGACACTCGCGGCCGGAACTGCCGTCGGATAGGGTTCCGCGGCCGCTCGATGCGCTTCTACGAGTTCGAGGCACGGAAAATCGTCGAGTTGGCGGGGATCCCGGTCACCAAGTACGGCTTCTGCACGACCGCCGAGGAGGCGCGCGCGGCCGCCGAGGAGATCGGCGGCCCGGTCGTGATCAAGTCCCAGGTGCTGAGCGGCGGGCGGATGAAGGCGGGCGGCGTCAAGTTCGCCGACACGCCGGACGAGGCCGCCGAGCACGCCGAGACGATCCTGCAGCTCGAGATCAACGGCCACATGCCGCGCGGCGTCCTCGTCGACCCCAAAGCCGAGGTCAAGCAGGAGTACTACGCGAGCGTCGTCTGGGACGGCACCGCGAAGCGGCCGCTGATGCTGTTCAGCGACATGGGCGGGATCGACATCGAGGAGGTCGCCGAGACCCATCCCGACCACGTCGGCCGCGGCCACGTCACCGAACCTGATGCCGATCCCCGACTTCGAGGCCAAGCAGGTGATCGCCGCCACCGGCGTCACCGGCTCGCAGCTGAACCGGGCGACGCCGGTCCTCGCCCGCCTCGCCCGCCTCTTCCGCGACCACGACATGACCCTGGCCGAGATCAACCCGCTGGCCGAGTTGACCGACGGCAGCTTCGTCGCCCTTGACGCCCACATGGAGATGGAGAACGAGGCGGTCGGGCGCCAGAAGAACCTGCTCCGGGTGCAGCTCGAGATCGCCGAGGACGACACCCGCGAGACCTACGAGCCCTCCGACTTCGAGCGCAACGTCGCCGCGATCGACGCCGCCGACCACCGCGGCGTGATCCAGGGCAAGGACCACGGCTTCGCCGGCAACCTCGGCCTGGTGATCGGCGCCGGCGGCGGCTCGCTGACCCTGACCGACGCGGTCCGCAGCCAGGGCGGCAAGCCCGCCAACTACTCCGAGATCGGCGGCAACCCGTCGGTCGCCAAGGCCTGCGGCCTGGCCAAGGAGGTGCTGGAAAAGGACGGCGTCGAGAAGATCGCGGTGATGATGTCGATCGTCTCCAACACCCGCGTCGACATCGTCGCCCGCGGCGTGATCAAGGCCTGCCTCGAGCTCGACAAGGACCCCGGCGAGACGATCGCGATCTTCCGCATCCCCGGCGCCTGGGAGGACGAGGGCTTCAAGATCCTCGAGCGCTACGGGGTCGAGTACTGCGACCGCTCGGTCTCGATGTGGGAGGCCGCCGGCCGCGCCGTCGCCAAGATCCAGGGAGCGCCCGCATGAGCATCCTGCTCAGCCGCGAGACCACCTTCATCGTCCAGGGGATCACCGGCCGCGAGGCGGTCAACCTGACCCGCGAGTGCCTCGACTACGGCTCCAAGGTGGTCGGCGGCGTCACCCCCGGCCGCAAGGGCCGCGAGGTCCACGGCGTGCCGGTCTTCGACACCGTCGCCCAGGCGGTCGAGCACCACGGCGGGCCGATCGACGGCTCGGTCGTCACCGTCCCCCCCGCCTTCACCAAGGACGCCGTCTTCGAGGCGATCCTCAACGGGATCAAGCTGATCGTGATCGTCACCGAGCGGATCCCGCGCGGCGACGTCGCCCAGATGGTCGAGCTGGCGAGCATGCAGGGGGCGCGGATCATCGGCCCCAACTGCCTCGGCCTGATCGTCCCCGGCGTCTGCAAGATGGGCGGGATCGGCGGCCCCGCGAAAGACGCGGCCAAGGCCTACGCGCCCGGCCCGGTCGGGGTGATGAGCCGCTCGGGCGGGATGACGACCGAGATCTCCTCCTCGCTGACCCAGGCCGGCCTCGGCGTCTCCACCGCGGTCTCGATCGGCGGCGACGCGATCATCGGCTCCACCTACGCCGAGCTGATGCCCTACTTCGAGGCCGACGAGCGAGACGCAGGCGATCGTCATCTACACCGAGCCGGGCGGCCGCATGGAGGCCCAGCTCTCCGAGTGGGTGAAGGAGAACGACAGCCGCCTGCCGATCGTCGCCTTCATGGCCGGCAAGTTCATGGACGACGAGGAGATGAAGGGGATGAGCTTCGGCCACGCAGGAACGATCGTCGAGGGCGTAGAGGACACCGCGACCGAGAAGATCGCCCGCCTCGAAGCCGCCGGCATCCGGGTGGTCGAGCGGATCGACGAGATCCCCGATGCGGTCAAGCAGAAGCTGGGAGGTCCCGCCTGATGGCCGAGCGGCTGAACAAGGTCTTCATCGAAGTCGAGGTCGACGACTCCGTCGCCGGCGACGCCGCGCTCGCCGCCAAGCTCGAGGAAGTCTGCCCCGTCGACATCTTCAAGGACGCCGACGCCGGGTCGAGATCGTCGAGGAGAACCTCGACGAGTGCGTCCTCTGCAAGCTCTGCATCGAAGCCGCCCCTGCGGGCACCGTCCACGTCAAGAAGCTCTACGACGGCACCGAGCTCTCCTAACCAGGCGGAAGCTAGGTCGCGTTCAGCCACTCGGCGAGGAACGGCTCGGCGATGCGGTATTCGCTGGTTTCGCCGATGACGATCTCGCGCTGCTCCAGCGCGCGCAGGGCCTTCTGCACGTTGGTCGCGGGTGGCGAGCTCATGCCGGCTGCGGTAGTCGGCCCTGAACGGTCGGCCCGGCTCCCGGGCGAGCGCCTGAAGCACGAGCCGCTGCACCCTCGATGCGCCGTCCCAGAGAAGGCTGAAATGGGCGTGCTCGGAGCGCAGCACCGCCGCCATCGCCAGCTCCAGTCGTGCCGCCGAAGCCGCCTCTCCCGATGGCGTTTCCTCCCAGAGGAAGTAGCAGAGCTCTTGCGTCGCGTAGGGGTGGCCCCCGGTGTGCGCGAGGACGCGGTCGCTCGTAGCCTCGCCGATCTCCTTGCCGGTGTCGGTAAAACGCTCGGCAATGAAACGCTGAAAGAGCACAGCGGGAATCGGCCCTAGCTCGATTGACTTGGCGCTGCGCCAGAACGGCTCGTTCTCGTCATTGAAAATCCGCTGCATGACGTGCCGCTTGCTGCCCAGATAGAGATGGGCGACCTCCGGTTGCTGCTGGAAGACGGCGCGCATGAGGTTCGGCAGGTGGGGATCGATCTCGACCACCTCCTGGAACTCGTCGATGAACAGGGCGGTGCGATGCCGGCGTGCCCGCGCCGAGCTCGCCGGCAGCTGCAGCAGCCGCTCCAGGGTGGCGTCGATGTCGGCCGGACCCCGCCCGACCCCGAAGGCGAACGAGAACGTCCCGTCCTGCGGGTCAACGGTCACGGTCGGCTGGATGCGCAGGCCGCGAAAAGGCGCCAGCGCCTTCTCCTTGACGCGCTCCACGGCGAGGCGATCTGCTCGAAGATCGACGCCGCCAGAGCCCCGCCAGCCGCTCCTTGGTCGGCGTCGTCATCAGGTCCACTTGAGCGACCAGGACGTCCTCGGCGGCGAGAGTCTGGGCGACGCTCCAGGCCAGCGAGGACTTGCCGAAGCGTCGGGGCGCGAAGATCACCGCGTCCTGGCCGTTGCGGACGTCGGCGGCGACCTCCTCCCGCTCCCGCTCACGATCGGCAAAGGACTCGTCCAGGGCCAGGGCGCCGTAACGAAAAGGATTGAGATAGGTTTGCATACCTTTTGGTATTATACCTAAGAGTATATGGAATGACCAGGAAGCGAGTAGCGGTCGGGCCAGTCTCTATACCGCAAAGTATAATACTGAAAAGTATAAATCCTGAGTGGGATCGTATCACATTACTCGCATATAAATTTATATCTGGGTAACTTATGCACGATGGCATCGGCCCCCCGGACGCGGCTCGCCCGCGAGGATCGGATGGAGCAGACGCTGGTCGCGCGCACGACCTGTTCGCCGAGCGCGGCTACGCGGCGGTGAAGATGGACGAGATCGCGGCCGCGGTCGGGGTGACCAAGCCGCTCCTCTACAACTACTTCGGCAACAAGGAGCGCCTCTACATCGCCTGCATGGAGCGGGCGGGCGACGCGCTGACGGCGACGGTCGCCGAGGCGGTCGGGGCGACGGCCAGTCCGCGGGAGGCGCTGCGCGCCGGCGTCCACGCCTTCTTCTCCTTCCTCGACAGCGACCGCGCCGCCTGGGCGGTGCTGTTCGACGAGACCCTTCCCCGCGGCGGCGAGGTCGCCGACCGGGTCGCCGAGTACCGCGGGCCGCATCGCCGACCTGGTCTCCGGCTCGATCGTCGCCCAGCTCCCCGGGAGCGCCGCGACGCAGCCCGGGTCGAAACCGAGGCCCTCTCCACCGCCCTGCTCGGCGCCGCCGAGGCGCTCGCCCGCTGGTGGCTGCGCACCGAGGCGCTCGGCGCCGAGGACGCCGCCGAGCTGCTGATCGCGACCGTCGAGCCCGGCCTGCGCGGCCGCGCGGCGCCGAACGAACTCCGACACCCGCCAAACAAGGAACGCCGCCAGCAAATGAACAGCGAGACCCGCCGGGTCGCCGTCGTCGGCGGCAACCGGATCCCCTTCGCGCGCTCGAACAGCACCTACGCGCACGCGTCCAACCAGGACATGCTCACCGCCGCCCTCGACGGGCTGATCGACCGCTTCGGCCTCGAGGGCGAGCGCCTCGGCGAGGTCGCCGGCGGCGCCGTGCTCAAGCACTCCCGCGACCGCGACCTGACGCGCGAGAGCGTGCTCGGCACGCGGCTCGCGCCCGAGACCCCCGCCTACGACGTCCAGCAGGCCTGCGGCACCGGCCTGGAGACGACGATCCTGGTCGCCAACAAGATCGCCCTCGGCCAGATCGACGCCGGGATCGCCTGCGGCGCCGACACCACCTCCGACGCCCCGATCGCGCTCAACGAGGAGCTGCGCGAGACGCTGCTGGAGGCCAACCGCCAGCGCTCGACGGTCGGCAAGCTGCGCGCCCTGACCGGCGTCCGCCCCGGGCACATCGTGCCCGCGATCCCGCGCAACGAGGAGCCGCGCACCGGCCTCTCGATGGGCGAGCACTGCGCGATCATGGCCGACCGAATGGGAGATCGGCCGCGAGCGAGCAGGACGAGCTCGCGGTCGCCAGCCACCAGCAACCTCGCCGCCGCCTATGAGCGCGGCTTCCTCGACGACCTGATCACCGCCTACCTCGGGCTCGAGCGCGACCAGAACCTGCGCCCCGACTCCAGCCTGGAGAAGCTGGCGAAGCTGAAGCCGGTCTTCGGCGGCCCCGAGGGGACGATGACCGCCGCCAACTCGACCCCGCTCAGCGACGGCGCCTCAGCCGTCCTGCTCGCCTCCGAGGAGTGGGCGAAGGAGCGCGGCCTGCCGGTCCTCGCCTACTTCGCCGAGGCGCAGACCGCCGCGGTCGACCACGTCCACAAGCGCGAAGGGCTGCTGATGGCGCCCGCCTACGCGATGCCGACGATGCTCGACCGCGCCGGGCTGGCGCTGCAGGACTTCGACTACTACGAGATCCACGAGGCCTTCGCCGCGCAGGTGCTCTGCACGCTGAAGGCCTGGGAGGACGCTGACTTCTGCAAGGAGAAGCTCGGCCGCGACGAAGCCGCTCGGCTCGATCGACCGCACGAAGCTCAACGTCAACGGCGGCTCGCTGGCCGCCGGCCACCCGTTCGCGGCGACCGGCGGGCGGATCGTCGCCGGGCTCGCCAAGCAGCTGCACGAAGACGGCGGGGGCCGCGGCGTGATCAGCATCTGCGCCGCCGGCGGCCAGGGCGTCGTCGCGATCCTCGAAAGCGCCGGGGGTGGCGGCAAATGAGCGACCGCTACTCGCAGATCGTCAACGCGCCCGGTCGTCTCGACGGTCGCCAGGCAGCTCGGCCTGCCGCAGCCGGTCGAGCCTCGAGCGCTACGAGCCCGAGTGCCCCGGTCGTCGCCGGGCCGGTGCTCTCCGGCGCCGCCCCCGGCGGCCGCCTCGGCCGGACCGCTCGCGGCTTTCCTCGACTCAGATCAAGGCCGAACGGGCCGGCGCCGAGGGCAGGGCGAAGGCGCTCGTCTTCGACGCCACCGGGATCGCCGACTCGACCGAGCTGGTCGAGCTGCAGCGCTTCTTCTACCCCGCGGTCGGCCGCCTGCAGCGCAGCGGCCGCGTCGTCGTCCTCGGCACGCCGCCGGCCGAAGCCGGCTCGGCCCGCGCCGCGACCGCGCAGCGGGCGCTGGAGGGCTTCACCCGCTCGCTCGGCAAGGAGATCGGCGGCCGCGGCGCCACCGCGCAGCTCGTCTACGTCGCCCCCGGCGCCGAGGACCAGCTCGACTCGACGCTGCGCTTCCTGCTCTCGCCCCGCTCGGCCTACGTCTCCGGCCAGGTGGTGCGGGTCGGCGCCGGCGTCGCCCCGACCCCGGAGCTCGATTGGGAGCGCCCGCTCGACGGGCAAGACGGCGCTGGTCACCGGCGCCTCGCGCGGGATCGGCGCGGCGATCGCCGCGACCCTCGCCCGCGACGGCGCCAAGGTGGTCGGCCTCGACGTCCCACCCGCGCTCAGCGGCCTGCGGGCGGTCACCGGGGCGATCGGCGGCGAGGCGCTTGGCCTCGACATCACCGCCGCGGACGCGCCGGAGCGGATCGCCGAGCACTTCGCCGACGGTGGCGTCGACGTCGTCGTCCACAACGCCGGCGTGACCAAGCGACCGCACGATCGCGAAGATGCCGGAGGAGCGCTGGACGCGAGCTGATGGAGATCAACCTCTCCAGCGAGGAGCGGATCAACGACGCCCTGCTCGACGGCCAGCTGCTGAACGCCAACGGCCGCATCGTCTGCGTCTCCTCGATGTCGGGGATCGCCGGCAACTCCGGCCAGACCAACTACGCCGCCTCGAAGGCGGGCGTGATCGGGATGGTCGAAGCGCTGGCCCCCGAGCTCGCCGAGCGCAAGGCGACGATCAACGCCGTCGCCCCCGGCTTCATCGAGACGAAGATGACCGCGGCGATGCCGATCGGCCCGCGCGAAGCCGGTCGCCGGCTCGCCAGCCTCTGCCAGGGCGGCCTGCCGGTCGACGTCGCCGAGACGATCGCCTGGTTCGCCAGCCCCGCCTCGACCGGCGTCAACGGCAACGCGGTCCGCGTCTGCGGCCAGAGCCTCCTGGGAGCCTGACGTGCCGACCCGCACCCTCGACCGCGCCCCCAGCATCCTGCCGCTCTACGCTCGCGCCGCGGCGCCGATGATCCCGGGCGCCTCGCTGCTGCCGTTCGTTCCGGGCGGCGGCGGCGAGATCCCCGACCTCGATCTGAAGCTGGCCGGGGTCACCGCCGACCCCGCCGCGGTCGCCGCCTACGCCAAGGTCTGCGGCTTCGCCCTGCGCGAACACCTGCCGCCGACCTATCCGCACGTCCTCGCCTTTCCCCTGCACATGGCGGTGATGGCCGACGGCGGCTTCCCCTTCGGCGCGGTCGGGCTGGTCCACGTCGAGAACCGGATCGAGCAGCACCGCCGGATCGGCATCGACGAGGAGCTGGCGATCCGCGTCCACCCGACCAAGCTGCGGCCGCACCCGAAGGGCCAGACCTTCTCGCTGCTGACCGAGGTCGCGGCCGGCGACGAGCTCGTCTGGGAGAGCGTCAGCACGATGCTGCGCCGCGGCAAGCGCGACTCGAACGCAGTTGTTCCCGCTATGCGGGAAGAAAGGCGTTCGGAGGACACGGAGAGGGAAAGCTTCGAGGCGCTGGCGGACGACGCGCCGGCGAGCGCCGAGTGGAGGCTCGGCGGCGACCTCGGCCGCCGCTACGCCGCCGTCTCCGGCGATCGCAACCCGATCCACATGCACTCGCTGACCGCGAAGCCGCTCGGCTTCCCGGGCGCGATCGCGCACGGGATGTGGACCAAGGCACGCGCGCTGGCGGCGCTCGAGAGCCGCCTGCCCGACGCCTTCGCGGTCGACGTCCGCTTCCGCAAGCCGATCCTGCTGCCGGCCCGCGTCGAGTTCGCCAGCACCGCCGAGGGCGAGCAGATCGCCTTCGCCGTGCGCGACGCCAAGCGGCAGACCCCTCATCTCGACGGCCGCGTGACGCCACCGCGCAAGCCAAAAGCCAAAACCGGGAGGACGCCAAAGTGAGCACCAGCACCGACAACGGCAGCAACCCGAGCGTCGCCGAGCGCGGCATGGGCTTCGGCCTGCGCGCGCTCAACCGCCTCGCCGGCTCCGACCTGCTCGACCGCATCCGCATCCGCAAGCAGGTCGAGCGGGCGCTCTTCCAGGGCACTAAGAGCGGGTTCCGCTCGGCGACCGCCGCCGGTCGCACCTTCAAGGCCGCGCAGCGGCTGGGCAAACCGGCCCGCCAGAAGAAGAGCAGGTCCACCGGCCTCTTCGACCTCTCCCCCGACGACGAGCAGCAGATGTTCCAGGAGGCCGGCCGCGCCTTCGCCGAGGAGAAGGTCCGCCCGGCCGCGCTCGAGGCCGACGACAAGTGCGAGACCCCGCCGGAGCTGCTGGCCGAAGCCACCGAGCTCGGCGTCAACATGCTCGGCGTCCCCGAGGAGCTCGGCGGCGTCATGCACGAGCAGTCGGCGGTGACCAGCGTGCTGATCGGCGAGGCGCTCGCCCACGGCGACATGGGGATCGCCTACGCCGCGCTCGCCCCGGGTGCGGTCGCCACCGCGATCGGCCTCTGGGGCAGCGCCGAGCAGGAGGCGACCTACCTCCCCGCCTTCACCGGCGAGGACGTCCCCGCCGCCGCGCTGGCGATGCTCGAGCCGCGGCCGCTGTTCGACCCGCTGAAGCTGGAGACGACCGCACAGAAGAAGGCCGAGGGCTGGGTCCTCGACGGCGTCAAGTCGCTGGTCGCCCGGGCCAAAGACTGCGAGCTGTTCGTGATCGCCGCCGAGGCCGAGGGCATCGGACCGGCGCTGTTCGTGGTCGAGTCCGGCGCCAAGGGACTCTCGGTCGAGGCCGAGCCGGCGATGGGCCTGCGCCCCGCCGCCACCGGCCGCCTGCTGATCGAGGAGGTGCAGGTGCCGGAGAGCGCGCTGCTCGGCGAGGGCAATGCAGCCGAGGACTACGCCGAGTGCGTCAACCGCTCGCGGATCGCCTGGTGCGCCCTCGCGGTCGGCGCCGCCCAGGCGGTGCTCGACTACGTGATCCCCTACGTCAACGAGCGCCAGGCGTTCGGCGAACCGATCTCCAACCGCCAGGGCGTCGCCTTCGCGGTCTCCGACATCGGCATCGAGATCGCCGGCATGCGCCTCGCCACCTACCGGGCGGCGAGCCGCGCCGACCGGGGCGAGGACTTCGCCCGCGAGGCGGCGATCGCCCGCCGGCTCTGCGCCACCAAGGGGATGCAGATCGGCTCCGAGGGCGTGCAGCTGCTCGGCGGCCACGGCTTCGTCAAGGAGCACCCGGTCGAGCGCTGGTACCGCGACCTCCGAGCCGCGGGCGTGATGGAGGGCGCCCTGCTCGTCTAGGCCCGCCGAGACTCGAAGCGAAAGGCAACCATGATCAACCTCGAGATACCGAAGAAGTTCAAGCCCCTGGCCAGCCAGGCCAACCAGGTCGCGACCGAGGTCTTCCGGCCGATCTCGCGCAAGTACGACGAGGCCGAGCACGCCTACCCGAAGGAGCTCGACATGCTCGCCTCGCTGATCGACGGCATGAACGAGGGCTCCGAGATCGGCGGCGCCGGCGCCGCCGGCGTGCGCCGTGAGGCGAGCGACGGCGACGGCGAGAACCGCAACGGCTCCAACCTCTCGACCGTGCTCGGGATCATCGAGCTCTGCTGGGGCGACGTCGGCCTGCTGCTCTCGATGCCGCGCCAGGGCCTCGGCAACTCGGCGATCGCCTCGGTGGCGACCGAGCAGCAGCTCGAGCAGTACGGTGGCCAGTGGGCGGCGATGGCGATCACCGAGCCGGAAGCCGGCTCGGACTCGGCGGCGATCCGGACGACGGCCGAGCTCGACGGCGACGAGTACGTCCTCAACGGCGAGAAGATCTTCGTCACCTCGGGCGACCGCGCCGACCTGATCGTCGTCTGGGCGACCCTCGACCGCTCCAAGGGCAGGGCGGCGATCAAGTCGTTCATCGTCGAGCGCGACAACCCCGGCCTGAAGCTGGACCGGCTCGAGCACAAGCTCGGGATCCGCGCCTCCGACACCGCCAACTTCACCCTCCAGGACTGCCGGGTGCCGGTAGAGGCGCTGCTCGGCGACCCCGACGTCGACGTCGAGAAGGGCTTCGCGGGAGCGATGCAGACCTTCGACAACACCCGGCCGCTGGTCGCCGCGATGGCGGTCGGCGTCGCCCGGGCGGCGCTGGAAGAGACCCGCGAGCAGCTGAAGCAGGCTGGTGTCGAGGTCGACTACGCAACGCCCGCCCTCTCCCAGCACGCCGCCGCGGCGCGCTTCCTCGAGATGGAGGCCGACTACGAGGCCGCCTGGCTGCTGACCCTGCAGGCGGCGTGGATGGCCGACAACGGCAAGCCCAACTCGCTGCAGGCCTCGATGGCCAAGGCGAAGGCCGGACGCGCCTGCGTCGACATCACCCTCGGCTGCGTCGAGCTCTGCGGCAGTGTCGGCTACGGCGAGAACGAGCTGCTCGAGAAGTGGGCGCGCGACGCGAAGATCCTCGACATCTTCGAGGGCACCCAGCAGATCCAGCTGCTGATCGTCGCCCGCCAGCTGCTGGGCAAGAATTCGAGCGAACTCAGATAGCCGGATTCCGCCGCGCCGTCCGGTCAGGCGGCGCGGCGCACCGTCGCGCCCTGGTCCCAATCCCAGCGCCAGCTCGACGTCCGCGAGAGGAGATTGGCGGTGAGGGAGAGCAGAACCTCGTCGCCGCTCCCCACCTCCCGCGATTCGACCCGCAGCAGGATGTCGCCCCAGGAGGTGCCGCGCGCGTCCGGCGATGACGTGAAGCTCAGCTCCTCGTCGAAGTGGGCGGCAAAGTAGACGCAGTAGCCGTCGAGCACTCCCGGAGCGATAACCGGGCGCTTGTAGAAGATCCGCTTCGGCAGGTCAGCGGGGGTCGCGGTCTCAAGGTCGATCGAGACGACCGGCTCCGGCTCGCAGAGAAAGTGACCGAAGGGGAACGGGCGCATGGCCTTCATCAGGTACTGCGGAGTCGGGGTGACGAAGTCGCGCAGCCGCCGGAAGTCGATTCCGTCGATCTGCTGCTGCCAGACGAAGGGCGCGCGCAGGTCCTCGTGCAGCTGCACCGGCTCGACGTAGAGGTCGAGCCGGCCGGGATAGATGCGGCCGCCGGGTTTCAGCAGCCGCTCGCGCAGGTCGGCCAGGTTCTCGACCACCCGCTCGTCGTAGGCCGCCTCGCCGATCTGCTCGTGGATGATCGCGTCGGCCTTCCCGGGCAACTTCAGCCTGGAGCTGTGCGCGCGGTGAAAGGTGACGTTGTCGAGCCCGTTGTCGCGGGCAACCGCTTCCGCCGCCTCGATGATCTTGCCGTGCTCGACCGCGTGGACCCGGGCGCCGCGCCGGGCGGCGAGGAAGCCGAGCACGCCGGTGCCGGTGCCGACGTCGACCACGACCTCGCCGGGCTGGATGTGCTTCTCGATCGCCGCTCGGTAGGAGTCGACGCGAACCGCGTCGGCCAGCATCCGGTCGTGCTGGAAGAAGTCGGAGAAGAGGCGCCGGTTGCCCCAGGCGTAGGCCAGTTTCTGGGCGGTGGCGCTGCGAGCGAGCAGCCTGCGCGGGAGCGAGGACACGGCGGGCACCCTACTGGCCGTGGATGCGGCATCGGCCGTGGTTCGGGAGGGTGGTGGGGAAGGCCCCGGGGCCTTCCCACGGACGCTTCCGTGACTGGCAGCTCTCCGTATAGACGGGGCCATGCGTAAAGCTCGCGAGAGACGCCGGGCGCCGTCGTACAGAGGCTTGTGTTGGAAGAGCCGGGTGCCCCTCTCCCGAAGGCTCGAGAGCAGGCAACCGCGCCCATGCAGGCGACCCAGCTGCGCGACGGCCTTCGGGAGAGGGGCACCCGGCTCTTTCCCGCCCCGGCCCATGCGGCAGACTCCCGCCCCGTGAACCTGATTGAAGAATTGATGGAGCGGTCGCCGGCTTCGCGGCTGGGGATTGTGGCGGTGGATGGCGAGGCGAACCGGCGGGATTGGTACTTCGGCGAACTGATCGCCTGTTCGGCGGGACTCTCGGGGGCGTTTGCGGCGCGCGGCGTGCGGCGCGGCGACGTCGTCATGACCCTGGTCGGCAACCGCATCGAGTGGGTGCTGGCCCTGCTCGCCTGTTGGCGGATGGGCGCGGTGGCGCTGCCCTGCAGCACTCAGCTGCGCCGCCACGATCTCGAGCTGCGGGTCGCCGCCGCGGCGCCGGCGCTCTGCGTCGGCGAGGAGCGCCTGCTCGCCGAGCTTCCCGGCGGGGTGCCGGCAATGACGATGGCCGAGGTCGCCGGCGTACTCGACGAGGACCGCCCGCAGGCGACGCCGGCGGCGATCGAGGAGATGGGGCCGGAGGACCCGGCGCTGATCGTCTTCACCTCGGGGACGACCGGCGAGCCGCGCGGCGTCGTCCACGCCTACCGCTACCTGACCGGGCAGCGGATTCAGGCCGAGCACTGGCTCGGCTCTCGCGCCGGCGAGCTGGTCTGGTGCACGACCGCCACCGGCTGGTCGAAGTCGGCCCGCAACGTCTTCCTCGCCCCCTGGCTGACCGGCGCCGCCGCGGTCCTCCACGACGGCCGCTTCGAGCCGGCCGAGCGGCTCGACTTCGCCGCGGCGCTCGGCGTCAACGTGTTCTGCCAGGCGCCGACCGAGTACCGGATGCTGGCCAAGCGGACCGGCCTGCGACCGCTGCCGGCGCTGCGGCGGATGGTCTCGGCCGGCGAGCCGCTGGACCCGGAGACGATTGCCGCCTTCCGCGCCGCGACGGGGCTGGAGCCGGCCGACGGCTACGGCCAGACCGAGACCGGCCAGGTGACCGCCAACCTCGCCGGCGAGCAGGTACGCCTCGGGTCGATGGGTAAACCCCTGCCCGGGATCGAGGTCCGCATAGCCGCCCCCGGACGCGAAGCCGAGGAGGCCGCGGTTGGCGAACTGCAGCTCCGCGCCGCCTCCTCCCCCACCTTCTTCTCGCGTTACCTCGACGGCGAGCGCTTCGAGGGCGAGTGGTGGCCGACCGGCGACCTGGTCCGGGCCGACGGCGACGGCTGCCTCTTCTTCGAGGGCCGCGACGACGACATCATCCTCTCCTCCGGCTACCGGATCGGCCCCTTCGAGGTGGAGTCGGCGCTGCAGTCCCACCCGGCGGTAGCGGAGGCCGCCGCGGTCGCCGCCCCCGATCCCGAGCGCGGCTCGGTGGTGCGGGCGATCGTCGTCCCCCGCGACCGCGAGCCCAGCGAGGGGCTGGCGCGGGAGCTGCAGGAGCACTGCAAGCGCGAGACCGCCCCTTACAAGTTCCCCCGCATCGTCGAGTTCGTCGCCGAGCTGCCGAAGACCTCGAGCGGCAAGATCCGCCGCGCGCAGTTGCGCCGGGAGTAACCTGGGCGGGTGGCAACGAGCAGCCAGGCAACCGACGCGGCCGCGGTCGGGCGCGCCTACTTCGAAGCCGTCGGCCGCCGCGACCTCGACGCGATGACCGCCTTCTACGAGCCGGGCGGGGTCGGCGAGATCCACGGCCTGGTCCGCCTGGTCGCACCGGACAGCTTCCGGGTCTGGTTCGGCGACCTGTTCCGCGCCTTCCCCGACTTCGAGATGCAGATCCTCGACGTGCTGGCGAGCGGCGAGAAGGTCGCGGTCCACTGGCGCATCACCGGCAGCTTCGACGGCAGCGGCCGCTTCGAAGGCCTGGCGCCGAACGGCTCCCGGGTCGACGTCCGGGGCTGCGACGTGCTGACGATCCGCAACGGCCGCATCCAGCACAACGACGCCTACATGAACGGGGCCGAGATGGCGCGCCAGCTCGGCGCCCTGCCGCCCGCTGGCTCGCTGCCGGAGCGGGCGATCACCGCCGCGCTCAATCTGAAGACGTACCTAGCGGCGCGACTGCGCCGCTAGATGGTTGATTCCACGGGAATCCCCGTGATCAAGGGGTTTGAAGCAGAGAGGCCGAAGTCGACGGTGCTGAAGCAACCGTCGACCGAAAGGCCACGATGCACGCCGACCTCGACACTCTCTGCACCGTCGTTTATTGCACGGCAGACGATCTCCTGCCCGAGCAACGCAGAAATGCCCGCCGCCGGGTCACCGACGCCGAGGTAGCCACACTCTGCGTCGCCCAGGCGATCATGGGCATCCCCTCCGATCGTCGCTTCCTGGCGGTCGCCCGCAAGCGCCTTCGTGACCTCTTCCCCAAGCTGCCCCAGCAGCCCGGCTTCCACAAGCGCCGAGCCCGCCTGGCGGAGAAGATCGAGTGGCTGATCGGCGTCTTTGCTGCCGAGTCCCCCGGCTTCTATGACGACCTGCTGCTGATCGACTCCACGCCGGTGGAGTGCGCTCGCTCGATCGAGACGACGAGGCGATCGGCCTTGGCCGACGCCGCCGACTACGGCTATTGCGCCTCCCACTCCCGCTTCTTCTGGGGCTTTCGCCTGCACTGCCTCTTCGCCCCCGACGGCACCCCCAGGGCCTTCACCCTCGCCTCTCCCAAGCGCGATGAGCGCGAGGTTGGGATCGAGCTGCTCGAACGCGCCAACAGGGTCGGCGGGGAGACCCTCATCGGCGACAAGGGCTACGCCGGGCGCGACTTCGCCGCGGCGGTCTGTGACCTCGAGGCCACGATCGTCAGGCCCGCTCGCAAGGACGAGCCCGAGGACCTGGTCCACCTCGCTCCGATCCGCCAGCGGGTCGAGTCGATCTTCTGGACCTGCAAGGACATCCTCACCTTGGAGCGCCACGGCGCCCGCACCCTGCACAACCTGCGCGTCCGCATCGCCCAGCGCTTCCTGGCGCTGGCCGCATGCGTCGCGCTCAACCACAGGCTCGGGCGTCCGAGCCGCGCCCTGGTCGACTACGTCGCCTGAGGGCGTGGAATCAACCATCTAGTAGTGCTCCGTTAGCTCTTGCAGGAACTCCGCCCGGAGCGGGCGAAACCCTCCGCGATGGCATCTACGGAGGAGGCGAGAATGGGAGAGGTGTCGGGACTCAGTGCCGCGAAGCTGCAGAGGGTCCGCGGGCGCCTGGTCGAGTTCGCGGAGGAGATGTTCGAGCCGATGGCGCGCAAGGACCAGCGCCGCTGGGGCGAGGTCTACCTGCGCGGCCTGATGCTCGACGGCAAGCGCAAGTCGATCGAGCCGATGGCGGCTCGCTTGGAGGACGGCGACGAGCAGTGCCTGCAGCAGTTCGTGAGCCAATCGCCGTGGGATGAGACGGCGGTGCGCAGGCGCCTCGCCGTGCGGATGAGCGAGGAGATCTCGCCCGAGGCCTGGATCGTCGACGACACCGGCTTCCCGAAGTTCGGCGAGAAGTCGGTCGGCGTGGCCCACCAGTACTGCGGGGCGCTCGGCAAGGTCGCCAACTGCCAGGTCGGGGTCTCGGTCAACGCCGCCACCGATGAGGCCTCCTGCCCGCTGGACTGGCGCCTGTTCATGCCCTCCGAGTGGGACTCCGACACAGAGCGCCGGGCCAGGTCCCATGTTCCTGAGGAGGTCCGCCACGTTCCGAAGTGGCGCCTGGCGCTGGAGATGATCGACGAGCTGTGCGAGTGGGGGCTCGAGGCGAAGCCGGTGCTGGCCGACGGTGCCTACGGCGACATCACCGAGTTCCGAAGCGGCCTCGAGCAGCGCGGGCTGGACTACGTGGTCCAGGTCAAGGGCAAGACCTCCGCCTACGCCTCCGACGTCCGCCCCGAGCGGACCGCCTACGCCGGGGCCGGACGCCCGCCCAAGCCGCGCTACCGCGAGAAGCCGTCCTCGTTGCGGGAGCTGGCGCTCGCGGCCGGCACCGAGGCGGCGGTCGAGGTTTCATGGCGGGAGGGAACCAGGGGCGAGCTTCGTTCGCGCTTTGTGGCCCTGCGGGTGCGCCCGGCCAACATCGGCCTGCGCAACCGGGCCTCCCGAGAGGGCTCCGAGCTGCCGCTGCGCTGGGCGCTTTGCGAGTGGCCCGAGGGAGAGGCCGAGCCGGTCAAGTACTGGCTCTCGAATCTTCCTGCCGAGACCCCGCTTGGAGAGCTCGTCCGCCTCGCCAAGCTGCGCTGGCGGATCGAGCACGACTACCGCGAGCTGAAGGACGCACTCGGCCTGGACCACTTCGAGGGGCGCACCTACCGCGGCTGGAACCACCACGTGACCCTGGTCTCGGTCGCCCACGCCTTCCTCACCCTGGAGCGCCGAGACCGCCCTCCGGCCAGGGCGGCGGCCTGACGCTGTTCGCGCTGCTGCGCGAGCTGCAGACGCTGCTCGCCTGCTGGTCGGGGACCTGCCCGACCTGCAGGCGTCGGCTGCCGCCCGAGACTCCTTATCTACAGCCGCCTGGATCGATCTAACGGAGCACTACTAGGCGGCCTCGGCAACCAGGCCCTCGGCGGCGTCGACCGGGCGGCCGAGGTGGAAGCCCTGCGCCATGTCGACGCCGTACTCGTGCAGCATCCGCGCCGTCTCGTCGTCCTGGACGAACTCGGCGATCGTCGTCTTGCCGAGGCCGCGGGCGATCTCGACGATCGCCTTCACCGTCAGCTGGTCGGCATCGTTACGCGGCATGTCACGGATGAAGGCCCCGTCGATCTTGATCAGATCGAACGGAATCTCCTTCAGGTAATGGAAGGGGCTGAAGCCGGCGCCGTAGTCGTCGATCGCCACCTCGCAGCCGAACTCGGTGAGCCGGTCCGCAAAACCGGCCGCCTTCTCGTAGTCCTCCACCTGGGCGGTCTTGGTGATCTCGAAGGTGCAGCGGCCGGGGTCGGCGTCCCCCTCGTCGAGGCGCCGCTCGATGAACTCGAGCACCGAAATGTCGGTCAGCGAGGCGCCGGAAAGGTTGACGTGGAGGCTGACCGGCTCGCCGGCACGCTCGCGCTCGGCGAGCAGCTCGAGGGCACGGGCGACGACCCAGCGATCGAGCTCCTGGACCATCCCGGAGCGCTCGGCGACCTCGATGAAGGACGCCGCCGGCAGCAGCTCGCCATCCTCCGCGGTCATCCGCAGCAGCAACTCGTAGCGCTCGATGCCGCCGGAGGCGAGGCTGCGGATCGGCTGCGTGGCGAGCCTGAGCCGATCGTGGGTGAGCGCGTCACGGATCCGCGCGCTGGTCGTCTGGCCGCGCCGCAGCCGCATTTCGGTGCTGGTCGGTTCGCTGAACAGGACGACGCGGTTGCGCCCCTCTTCCTTGGCGCGGTAGAGGGCCTGATCGGCGGCGACCAGGACCGACTCGGCGGCGACGTCGCGCTTGCCGCCGAACATCGTGATGCCGACGCTGATCGTCGTCGCCGCTTCCCGTTCGACGATCGCCGCCGATCCTTCCGCCACCTCGGAGCGCAAATCCTCGCCGAGCTGCAGGGCGCCGGTGGTGTCGGCCTGTGGCATCAACACCGCGAACTCGTCGCCGGAGAGGCGGGCGACGGTGTCGGTCGCGCGCACGCGTTCGCGCATGGCGGCGGCGATGCGGCGGATCAGGTTGTCGCCGACCTGGTGGCCGAGCTTGTCGTTGACCTCCTTGAGGCCGTCGATGTCGATGACCATCACCGAGCCCTGGCCGCCGTAGCGGGCGTTGAAGGAGACGTACTGGTCGAGTTCGGCGCGGAAGCGGCGCCGGTTGACCAGACCGGTGAGCGAGTCATGGTCGGCCAGGTGGCGCAGCTCGGCCTCGGTCCGCTCGGCCCGCGTGAGCGCCCCCTCGAGGACCTCACGGTTGTGGCGGGCGAGTTTCGCCAGTACCGCCTCGACGGCGAGATCGCGTTTCTGTCCGCCGTCCATGTGCGCCACCGTCAGAAGGTAGTCATTTGGCGCCAGGCCAACGTTTACAAACCCCCGCGTAGGAGCAGGGGACTTTAATTTCGGCGACCTCGACGCCCCAAAAGTTGGCCTCTCGCCTGCCCTGGGTAAGGTGGATTCGATGCCCAACCGGCTCGCCCAGGAGACCAGCCCCTACCTCCTCCAGCACCGCGACAACCCGGTCGACTGGTACCCCTGGGGGGCGGAGGCGCTGGGGCGGGCGCGGGAGGAGGACCGTCCGATCCTGCTCTCGGTCGGCTACTCGGCCTGCCACTGGTGCCACGTGATGGAGCGGGAGTCCTTCGAGGACGCCGAGACCGCCACCTACATGAACGAGCACTTCGTCAACGTCAAGGTCGATCGCGAGGAGCGCCCCGACGTCGACGCGATCTACATGGAGGCGGTGCAGGCGATCAGCGGCCAGGGCGGCTGGCCGATGACCGTCTTCCTCGACCCCGACGGGGTCCCGTTCTACGGCGGCACCTACTTCCCGCCCGACGAGAGCCGCGGCATGCCGAGCTTCCGGACGGTGATGGAAGCCGTCGTCGACGCCTTTGAGCGCAAACGCGAGGAGATCCGCGAGCGCTCCGGCGAGACCCGGGCTCGGCTCGGCGCGGTCGGCCTGGTCGATCCGCGCGGCGAGCGCCCCGGGGCGGCGGAGCTGGAAGAGGCGGTGGCGCGGCTGCTGTCCGCCGCCGACCGCGAGCGCGGCGGCTTCGGCGGCGCCCCCAAGTTCCCGCCCGCCTCCGCGCTCGAGCTGCTGCTCGCGCGCGGCGAGCACGACGTGGTCGAGACCACGCTCGACGCGATGCTGGCCGGCGGCATCTACGACCAACTCGGGGGCGGCTTCGCCCGCTACTCGGTCGACGCCGCCTGGCTCGTCCCCCACTTCGAGAAGATGCTCTACGACAACGCCCTGCTGGCGCGGGCCTACCTGCACGGCTGGCAGGTGCTGGGCCACCAGCGCTACTGCAGGGTCTGCGAGGAGACGCTGGACTGGATGCTGCGCGAGATGCGCGGGCCCGAGGGCGGCTTCTACTCGGCGCTCGACGCCGATTCCGAGGGCGAAGAGGGGCGTTTCTACGTCTGGACGCCGGCGCAGGTCCGGGCGGCGCTGGGCGCAGTCGCCGCCTTCCCCGACGGGGAGGGCGTCGACGCCGTGCTCGCCCACTACGGCGTCACCGAGGCGGGCAACTTCGAGGGGTCGAACGTCCTCCACCTCGCCGCCGGGGCGGAGGCCACGGAGCCGGAGGGCCTGGCTGCGGCGCGGCGAGCACTGCTCGAGGCGCGCGGCGCCCGGGTCCGCCCCGGCCTCGACGACAAGCGCCTCGCCTCCTGGAACGCGCTCGCGATCGCCGCCCTGGCCGAGGCGGGAGCGGCGCTCGGCCGCGACGACTACCTCGACGCGGCCCGGGAGTGCGCCCGCTTCGTGCTCGAATCGATGCGCGACGGCGAGGGGCGGCTGCTGCGCACCTTCAAGGACGGCGAGTCCAAGCTCAACGCCTACCTGGAGGACCACGCCTTCCTGCTGGAGGCGCTGCTGACGCTCTACGAAGCGACCTTCGAGGCGCACTGGTACGAACGAGCCCACGAGCTGGCCGACACGACGATCGCCCGCTTCGGCGATCCCGAGCGCGGCGGCTTCTTCTCGACCTCCGACGACCACGAGGAGCTGATCGCCCGGCGCAAGGAGGTCGGCGACCACCCGATCCCCTCCGGCAACAGCTCCGCGGCGCTGGGCCTGCTGCGGCTGGCAGCGCTCAGCGGCGAGCGCTCCTACGAACGCCGGGCCGAGGGCATCTTCGACCTCTTCGCCAAGCCGGCGACCCAGCATCCCGACGCATTCGCCCACCTCCTCCGCGCGCTGGACTTCCAGCTCGCGCCGACCAGGGAGGTGGCGCTGGTCGGCGACGACCTCGCGCAGCTGGCATCAGTCGTGCGCACGTGCTTTCGACCCCACCTGGTTCTCGCCGGTGGGCCCGAGGGCCGCGACGAGCCGCCGCTGCTCCGCGACCGCACCGCTGTCGACGGCGCCCCGGCGGCCTACGTCTGCGAGAACTTCGCCTGCCGGCTCCCCGTCACCGACCCGGATGAGCTAGAGCGCGAGCTCGCGAACATCGTCTAGGGCGACGCGGCCGCCGACTTCGGCGCGGCCGTCGCCGAGCGGGCGGGCGTCGAGGACGGAGCCGCGGCCCTGGTGGATCGTCAGCGGCCGACCCAACGTGGCGCAGAGCGAGATCGCCGCCGAGCCGGTCGCCTCGTCCTCATCGATCCCCTCCTCGACCGGGAAGCAGCGCGAGCGGACGACGCCTCCGCCCTCGTCCTCCCAGGCCCAGAAGTAGGCCATCTCGGCGTCGGGCGGCGGACTCGGCAACAGCTCGACGTCTTCCGGTGAGGGCATCTGCACCAGCTCGAACGGCGGCGACCACTCGGCGCGGGCGGCGACGAAGGTCAGCTCCTCCTCGCGGCGCACCTCGATCTCTCCGGCCGGGGGCCGCAGGACGCTCGCCGGATGCCCCTCCCGCGCCAGCAGCCAAGCGGTCCCCACGGTGGGGTGACCGGCGAAAGGCAGCTCGGCGCCCGGGGTGAAGATCCGACACTCGCCGCTCGTGGTGTCGTCGACGAAGACGGTCTCCGAGTAGCCGAGCTCCTCCGCCACCGCCTGGCGGCTGTCGGCCGGGATGTCGCCGCCATCGAGGAAGACGCCGAGCGGGTTGCCCCAATCGCCGTCCTCGTCGCAGAAGACTCGGAGCACGTGGAGAGTCGCCATCGCCGAGGTCTCCTCGCGCCCGCCGTCGCGACCGTCAGAGAATCGGCAGGAAGTTCTCGATCTCGAACGGGGTGACCTGGACCCGGTAGTCGTCCCATTCCTGGCGCTTGATCTCGACGAAGCGGCGGAAGGTGTGCTCGCCCAGGGTCCGCAGCACCAGCTCGGAGTCGGCGGCGACCTCGATCGCCTCGCCCAGGGTCGCCGGCAGCTGCTCGATCCCCTGGTGGGAGAGCTCCTCCTGGGAGAGGTGGTAGAGGTTCTGCTCCATCGGCTCGGGCAGCTCGTAGCCCTTCTCGACCCCTTCCAGGCCCGCCTGCAGCATCGCCGCGAAGCAGAGGTAGGGGTTGGCGGCGGGGTCGGGGCAGCGCAGCTCGGCCCGGGTCGCGTTCTCCTTGCCGGGGTGGTAGAGCGGCACCCGGATCAGCGCCGAGCGGTTGCGCCGCGACCAGGCCAGGTAGACCGGGGCCTCGTAGCCGGGGACCAGGCGCTTGTAGGAGTTGACCCACTGGGCGAACAGCGGCGAGATCTCGCGCGCGTGCTTGAGCTGGCCGGCGATGAACGACTTCGCCACCGGCGAGAGGAAGTAGGGATCGTCCTCGTCGTAGAAGGCGTTCCTGCCGTCCTTGCTGAGCGACTGGTGGACGTGCATGCCGGAGCCGTTCTCGCCGAACAGCGGCTTCGGCATGAAGGTCGCGTGCCAGCCGTATTTCATCGCGTACTCCTTGACGACGATCCGGTAGGTCATGCAGTCGTCGGCCATCTCGAGCGCGTTCTTGTAGCGCATGTCGACCTCATGCTGGGATGGTCCGACCTCGTGGTGGGTGTACTCGACGTGGATGCCCATCTTCTCCAGCGCCAGCACCGTCTCGCGGCGCACGTCGACCCCGGCGTCGAGCGTGGTCAGGTCGAAGTAGCCGCCTTCGTCGAGGACCTCCGGCACGCCACCCTCGGGCTTGGCCGAGCGGAAGTAGAAGTACTCCAGCTCGGGGCCGACGTTGTAGGCGTCGAAGCCCAGCTCCTCGGCCCGTTTCATCGCCCGCCGCAGGATCCAGCGCGGGTCACCCTCGTAGGGCCCGCCGCCGGGGACGCGGATGTCGCAGAACATGCGGGCGACCGCGTTGCCCTCCTCCGGGCGCCAGGGGATCAGCGCGAAGGTGGAGGGATCGGGCATCGCGATCATGTCCGACTCCTCGATCGGGTTGAAGCCGGTGATCGAGGACCCGTCGAACCCCATGCCGCCGTCGAAGGCGTCCTCGAGCTCGGCCGCGTTGATCGAGAAGCTCTTCAGCTGGCCGAGCACGTCGGTGAACCAGAGGCGGACGAAGCGCACGTCGCTCTGCTTGACGATCTCGGCGACGTCCGCGGCGCTGCGTGGTTGCTCTGCCATTCCGTCCTCCTCGGCTTGTCCGCAAGAAGGCCGCAACGATAGGCGAATGAACCAAGCAGGTGCAGAACGGCGTATAGCGGGTAGAAGTGCAGCGATTTTCGGCGGCGGGCGGTGAACCCCCGGGTACGCCTGCCCAGCTTGCGAAGGCGACCGAAAGCAGGTATAACTTACTCCTCGTAAGTTATTGGCTCAAAGTAAAGTAAAGGCCACGTAAAGGCTCTGTAAAGCGAAATCTCGCGACGGAGCCAGAGATGAGAAGCGACGTGACGGTAAAAACGGCAGTAAGCAGATTCCAGATCCACGATGAGCTGACCGCTCCCGAGGAGAGCGCTCCGCTGATCAAGACCATCCAGGCCACCGGCGGCGCGGTGACCAAGTTCGTCGGCGTCCTCGCCGGCTCCCCCGCCGTCCTCCGCGCCTACACGCGGATGCGGTCGGAGCTGCGCGGCGGCGTCCTGCCGCAGGCGACCCGCGAGCGAATCGCCCTGGCGGTCGCCGAGCACCGCGAAGACAGCTACAGCATCGCCCAGCACGCGAAGTCGGCGCGGCGGGCCGGGCTCGGGCTCGACGAGGTCTCGCGCGCCCGCAGCTTCAGCTCGGCCGACGAGAAGGAGGCGGCGCTGCTGCTCTTCCTGAAGGAGGCGCTCGACGCCGATGGGCCGCCGCCGCTGCACCTGCACGAGGAGGCGCGGGAAATCGGCTGGACCGACGAGGAGATCCTCGAGGCGGTCGGCCACCTGGCCCTGAACGAGTTCCAGAGCCTGATCGCCAGCGCCGCGGCGCTGCCGAAGGACCAGGCCACCCCGCGGGTCCTGCCCTCGGCGGCTTAGGCGCGCGGACGCACCACGAAGAGGGGGTCCTGCGGGCGGGGCAAACAGGCTCCGTTCTCGGACCCCCTCTTCGCGCCGCATCCGCGCGAGTAGCGGATGCGGCAGGACCCTCAGAAGCTTGGAGCCGAGGCAACTCCAACACCATCGCTCATGAAGCAGAGTTTCGGCCGGAGCCGGGTCCGGTCAGAGGTGCCGAGAACGAATACCTCGCCCGCAGGCGCCTCTGACCGGACCCGCCGCTCACCCGAAAGCTGAATCTAATCCTCGACCAGGGTTGCCGTGTAGAGGAGGCGGGCGGTGGAGTAGCGGCAGCCGTAGGTGGCGCGGCGGCCGATCTGCTCTTGGGGCTCGCCCTGGCGGATGTCGGTCGAGTTGGCGCATTTGCCGGGGGCGCGGCTGGCGCGCCAGACGTTGCTGGACGGCAGTTCCTGGGCGAAGGCCGGCGCCCAGGTCGGCACGGTGATCGCAACGACGTCGCCCTTTTCGACCTGCAGCGAGGAGCCGAACTTGACCGTCTGGCCCAGGTAGGGGCTGAGGACCTTGATCGAGCCCTGGCTACGCAGGTTGTAGCGGGGCGGATTGGTGCCCGGCACCCGGTGCAAGATCGAGAGTCGTGCCTCCGGCGGGGTGCCGAAGAAGCCGTTGAAGAAGGTCCGCTGCTGGTTGGTCGGCTGGGCGAGCGTCAGGCTCCAGGCCTTGATCGTGCCGTCGTGCGGAACCAGGAAGGGCGAGCGGGTCTGGCCGTTGCTGACCTGAAAGCCGGTGACGCTGCCGACGGCTTGGCAGGGCTGGCCGGGGCACGATGGGTCCGGGACGGTCGAGGTCTGGCCGAGGATAACCGTCGTGCTCGGCACCTTGGCGGCGCTGGTGCCGGCGGCGAGGGCGGTGGGAATCGCCAGGGAGCAGAGCGCCAAGGCGAGCACGGAGCGGCGCCCCCGGGCCGCGGCTAAAGCTCTCTGCAAAGACCTCGACATACCGTTGCTCCTCTCGTGAAAATCGCTCCTGAGCAGGGCAGATTAGCCGTCTGGGCGGAGGAACCGCGGCCGGTGGGACGGGGGTGGGCTCAGCGGCCTACGCCCGCACGGGCGTATTCGACCGCGACGGCGTAGCGCAGCCTCCCGGCGCCTTCGAACCCGAGCGCTTCGCTGGCGGCGGCCGTCAGGTCCCAGGCCCGCCCCTTAACGTAGGGGCCGCGATCGATCACCGGAGCGACCACGGCGCGCCCCTGGTAGACGAACTTGACCATCGTTCCGCACGGCAGGCTGCGGTGGGCGACGCCGATCGTGTACCGGCGCAGGGTCTGGCCGCAGGCCGTGCCGTTGCCGTAGAGGCCGGGGCCGTACCAGCTGGCGCCGGCCCACCGAAAGGGGCTGAAGGCGAGTTCCTCGCCCTCGGGGCCGCTGCCACCGTAGGCGGTAACCGACGAGGCGCCGCCGGTTGCGGCGTGAGCCGGCGCGGCGCCAAGCGCGGTGACCGCGAGCAGGGCAAGCGTCAGGAGCAGACGGGTTTTCCGCGCAGGGCGGTGTTTTGGTGGCTGCATGTCTCTTTCCGAGCGCTTGCGGGGTTAGCTGACGGGCTCGCGCTGAAAGAGCTGCGCTACGCGGCGGATGCCAACGATTCGCCCCAACCAATTGGGTCCCCCGCTCTCCGCGGTATGTAGGCGGAGATTCAGCGGAAGTTGGCGGCAGGTTAGCAAAGGCTAAGACAGAATTTCGTGCACAGATCGCGGTCCACGCCCGAGCCCCAGCTCCCAAGCCCCTCCCAGATATGGGAGAGGCCCCCTTGCGGGAGCCTCTCCGTTAGCGGGCCTGTAAGCCGGATCCTGTCTTGAGCGGCCATCTATCTATGCGGCCCACCTGGACCTCGCCGAGCCGGGTCGACGGTCCTGCTTGGCCTTGCACCGGGCGGGGTTTGCCTGGCCGCCGCGTCACCGCGACGCCGGTGCGCTCTTACCGCACCCTTTCACCTTTGCCTGTACGCGACTCACGTGTGGCCGCGCCATCGGCCGTGTGTTTCTGTGGCACTTTCCCGCGGGTTTCCCCGGGTGGGCGTTACCCACCGCCCTGCCCTGTGGTGTCCGGACTTTCCTCGGAGGGTTTTCTCTCCCCCCGCGGTCCGCTCGGCCCGCCCAGCGATGGTAGCCCCCGGGCCGCCCAGAGTCCACGCGGGCCGGGATATGGTGGCCGCGATGCGAGCCGCGGTCGTCACCGGAGCGGGAAGCGGCCTCGGCCGCGCGATCGCGATCGAGCTGGCCGGCCGTGGCTACGCCGTCTGGGCGACCGACGTGGAGGGCGAGGCGGCGGCGCGCACCGCCGTCGAGGCGGGGCCCGACGCGCGGCACGGAACGCTCGACGGTGGCGGCGCTGGAGCCGATGGTCGCCGCCGGCCGTGGCCACGTCATCAACGTGATCTCGCTGGCGGGCATCGTCGCCGCGCCGGGCGAGGTCGCCTACGCGGCGAGCAAGCACGCCGCGATGGCCTTCACTCTGGGCACCCTGTTCGACCTGCGCCGCTCGGGCCACCGCGGCATCCACCTCTCCGCGGTCTGCCCGGACGGGATCTGGACGCCGATGCTCGCGGACAAGCTCGAGGACCCCGATGCCGCCGGCTCCTTCTCGGGCCGGTTGCTGACGCCGTACCGGGTCGCCGCCGCGATCGGCGCGCTGACCGAGCGACCGCGACCGATCCTGGTGCTGCCGCGCTGGCGAGGGCCGCTACTGCGCACCTTCGACCTCTTCCCCAGGCTGGCGATCCGGTTGTTGCCCCTGGTGATGCGGGACGCCCGCCGCCGCCAGCGCCGCTACAAGAAGCTGATCGAGGCCGGCCGCTGGCCCTGACGGGCTTCAGACCTTGCGGAAGACGCCGACGACCCGACCGAGCACCCGTGCCTCGGTGGTGATGATCGGCTCCATCGCGTCGTTCTCCGGCTGCAGCCGGACGTGGTCCTTCTCGCGGTAGATTCGCTTCACCGTCGCCTCCTCGCCGATCAGGGCGACGACGATTTCGCCATCGACGGCATCGTCGCTGGGCCGGACGACGACGTAGTCGCCTTCGAGGATGCCGGCGTTCTTCATGCTTTCGCCCCGGATCTGGAGGATGTAGTCGCCGTCCTCGCCGCCGATCACGTCGGGGATCTCGAGGTACTCCTCGATGTTCTCCTCGGCCAGGATCGGCTCGCCCGCGGCGACCTGGCCGACCAGCGGCAGGCCGCCGCCGGGCCGGATCGCCTGCTTGGCCTTGCCGAACAGCAGCTCGATCGCCCGTGGCTTGGAAGGGTCACGTCGCAGCAACCCGATCTTCTCCAGGTTCGCGAGGTGCGCGTGCACGGTCGAAGAGGAGTGCAGCCCCACCGCTTTGCCGATCTCCCGCACGGTCGGCGGGTACCCCGTCTTCGCCGCGTACTTGCGGATGAAGTCGAAGATCTCCTTCTGCCTTTTGGTCAGATCTAGATCAACCATGGTCGGTCCTATTGTCCCCCAAAGTCAGCGATTGTGGTCGCGCTCGAACACCTGTTCGCAGGCTACCTACCACGACGGATGCTTTCAAGCCGCCGCGCGGCGGGCGCGAGCATCTAGAATCCCCGGCCTTCACGTCCCGCGCGGCTGTGGCGGAACTGGTAGACGCGCAAGGTTGAGGGCCTTGTGGGTGGAAACACCCGTGATGGTTCGACTCCATTCAGCCGCATATAAACCCCCTGCAAATTTGGGGGACCCCGTTTACAACTGAAAAATCGACAGCGCTGCGCCCGGAGTCCATTGGGGGCTATTCCGGCAGAACGCCGGTAGCCGGGCGCAGCCTGCGCAGACCGCGCGCACATGGCGGCCGCCCTCACACAGGCCAATACCGCGCGGTATTGGCCGCTCCAAGCCTGATCCGATGGCGACGACAGGCAAGCCAGTGACATTGCAACCCTCAACAGTTGGGGCATCACGGCAAAGCGAGTTGGATGCCAAAGCCAGGCGAGTGGTCCGCGCCTATAGCTCAGCAATCGGGAAGGGGGGCGGCTTCACCCAAGACGTCCTCGGCTTCCATTGCAAGGTCGTCGGCTCTTACGGCGACGGGGGCATTCGTCGCTGCGCAGCTTCGGGGCATCGGATCGTCCGATTTTCAGCGAGGTGGATGAGCTGGTCTCACAGCAGGTGTCTGACTCGGTTCTTCAGCGCGTCGTTGGCCGGGTGCTCAGTCAAGACTTTCGCTAGGGACTTCACCCAGAGAGGAATCGATGCCTTGTTGCGCGGCATCGTGGAGTCGCTGGTGAAGATCAGGCCATAGTGCTCGTCTCCGGCGTCCAGCATCTGGTTGTGGATCAGCTGGAAATCGAGCACGTCGTTGGTTACGAGGGTCCGCTGCTCAGCGGCGATGCGGCGGACGATCTCGCGGTCGGCGACCGCCTCCAAGTCCGGCCTGTCGCCCTTGATCGCCTGGACGTCGAAGCCCCCCCTGCTCCGTAGCTCGCGAGCGATCTTCGGCGAGATCATCTCGTCGAGCAGGAGCTTCACGCAAGGGCCTCGTGGCCCCGGCGCCAGCGCTCACGCTCACGCTCGCTGGCGGCCCGGGAGCGCTCAGCCAGCTCGTCCACCTCGTCGGTGTACTCGCCGTAGTAACGCGCCGCGGCCTCCAGCTGCTCAACGGGGATCTCGAGGTAGGAGGCGGCCTCCTCGACCGAGCCGTCGTTCTGGCGGATCGTCTCGATCGCCTGGGTGACGTCTAGGCGAGAGCCGAGCAGGGCCGGCCGGCGGCCGGCGGCCCCCTCGCGGAAGTAGATCAGGGGGTGCTCGTCTTGACGGATGCCCTCCTCGATGTAGCGCTCGGCGAGCGCCGTCTGGCCGGAGCCTGCATCGGCGGCATGGTCCTTGAGGCGCCGAACCGTGATCGGGTCGAAGCGGAAGCTGACGCTCTGCTTACCTTGCTTGCTCTGCTTGCTGGCCATTGTGCACTCTCCGTATCGTCGCGTATTGCGAAGTATAGCGAGAACAGGATCTTTCCCTTCGTTGGCTCGTCGGACCGTTCCTCGGACCGTTTTCCGCATTTCAGGCGCGAGCTCAGAGAAGCTAAGATCGACTGACAACGTCAAATGCCATCGAGAAAGGCTCTCCCGTCGTGGTTGAGGGCCTTATGGGTGGAAACACCCGTGATGGTTCGACTCCATTCAGCCGCATGAGAAAGCCCCCGCAAGTCGGGGGCTTTCGTGTACCAGGAGGGCACGCGGCAACCGGGCGGGCGCCTCGTGCGCCAGTCGGTGCGCCAGTCAGACGAACGCTCTGCACGGCATCGGAGGCCGAGCCGTCGTTCAGCGCCGCGCCGATGCGGGTGCGTCGGCGCTGCTGATCTGCCAGCGGACCCCCGGCCCGAACTCCAGGACGACCCCACCGGGCGTGATCAGCTCCCAGTTAGGCGGGTCGTCGCTCGCCTCCTGAGCGGCAGGCTTCACATCGAACACGGCGCCGCTGGAGAGCCGGCAGCGCAGCTCGCCGGACCTCTCATCGATCTCGGCATCCTCGATCGCATGACCGACCAACTCGGCCGGGTCGGATTGCGTCCACTCCGCGTCCTGGGTAGCCAGGCGCCACAACTCCCCGGAGGCATCCCGGATGTCGAGGTGCAGCACCTCCGGGTAGGCCAGACGCGCAGCGACGATCTCCCCGCGCATCGAGTGCAGGACATTCGCGGGCGAAGCGTCTAGAGCTACGGCTGCCATCAGCGCTGCCTCCATTGTCGCAGCCAAGCCAGCAGCTCTCCATAGCTCAGGGGCCGCTGCACGCCGGATGACTCCTTCTCTACATGAAGCGCCTCGCTGGCTTCGTAGCGCTCCTGGACGGTCAACCCGGCCTCCGCCTCCTGCAACTATGAGGGGCTGGGGCGCCCCCTAACCAAGGCAGCCGCCACCAGAGAAGCGTTGACAGGTCCCGCGCCTGGTTGCGGATGCCTGGCATCAGGTGCCCGCAGCGCGAAACGTCTCCTCGATGGTCGCGTGACCCATGAATTCCTGGATCGCCTCGGATCGACACCGGCGGCGATCAGAGGGACGCAAAGGTGTGCCGGCCTCATGCAGCGTGATGATCGGAATCCGGGGCCTTTCGCGTTTCTGCCCCAGGCTCAGTAGGCAGAGGCCAGCCCGGCGATCATCGGGAAGTGACGCACGTTGGTGGTCAACAACTCGGCATCGAGCAGGAGCGCGGTGGCGGCGATTAGATAGTCGGCGTTGTCGATACCGCTATTGGCGCGGCGGTGGTGCTGGGCGAGCGAGCCGGCGGTCCTCGCCACCTCCTCCTCCACCGGCACCCAGGAGAACGCTGAGAAGAACTGCTCTAGCGCCTCGACCTCCTTCTCGCGCACACCGGCCAGCAGCTCGAAGCGCACGACCTCGCTGGCAAGGAGGGAGTCCCCGGCCTCGATCAGGCCGCTCAGGAGATTGACCGCTGGTGGCGAACCACGGAGGTGGTCGATCGCGACGCTGGTGTCCAGTAGCTTCACTTGACGCCGAGCTTGGCCAAGCGCTCGTTGAGATCGCCGCCGCGCAGAGCGTCGACGTACTCGGCGCCGCTGGTGCGTCGACCTCCCCAGGAACCGGCGCTGGCCTTGAGAGCGCGAAGCTTCTCGTCCTTACCCTGCTCGCCGAACGTTGTGCGAACCGCGCGGCGGATCAGCTCTGAACGTGATGCCCCCGTGTCGTGCGAGGCGCGCTCGAGAAGCTCCAGCTCACCCTCGCCCAGATAGACCTGCGTTCTGCTCATAGCATCACTATACACCTTGTGGTGTCGTTCCATGGACGAGGCTGGGGTTCCCCGGAGAACTAGCGCGAGGAGAGCGCGGCGATGAACGGCTCGCGAACAGCCGGGTCGCAGTGTTCCGCCTCGAGCGCGCGCTTCTCGGCGTCGGGGTCGTCGCCGGCGGAGTAGTCATCCCCCGGGCCGCAGGCCAGCGGCAGCGGCGAGCGGCCGTCCCAGGGCTCGCCGGGGAAGGTGGCGTCGATCTCGATCCGGCTGCCGGCGACGACGGCGGTCAGATAGCGGTGGACATCAACCAGGCCGTCGCGGGAGACGACTGCGGCGACGTCGGCGCCGAAGCGCGCGGCGACCTCGGCGCGGCCGAGGCGGTAGACCCGGTGCACGATCCGCGGCTCGGTCTCGGGGAAGCGCTCGCGCAGGGCCTCGGCGAGGAACAGGTGCTTGGGGGAGCAGGTGCCGCGGCCCTCGCGCCACATCGCCCCGACGCTGCGATCGCTCGGCCTCCCATACGCGAGCGAGCGGACCGCTTCGACCAGCTCCAGGACCGATGCATCGGGCAGCACGCCCGGATCGGCGGCGTTCACGGCGCCAGCAGGGTGAGCGACCAGCCGTCGCTCACCCGCTCGAACAGACGGCGCTCGTGCAGGCGGTCGGGTTCCTCGCTCCAGAACTCGACCGCCCGCGGCGTCACCCGCAACGCACCCCAGTCCGACGGACAGGCCGGCGCGGTCTCCTGCACGCGGGAGAGATGGTCGAGGCGGTCGCGCAGCGCCTGCAGGTCGTCGATCGGCTCGCCCTGACGGGAGATCGCGGTCTGCAGGCGATGGCCGAGGTCGCGCTGGTCGAACAGCTCCTCGGCGAGGGCGCGCTCGGCCAGCGCCGCCTCGCCGCCGAGGTGGATCTGGCGGCCCAGCGCCGGCCAGTGGAAGAGCAGCGCCACCTGCGGGTTCGCTTCGATCTCACGCGCCTTGCGGGTCCACAGCGCCGAGGTGAAGACGAGCGCGTCCTCCTCGAGGCGCTTCAGGGTCACGGTCCGCGCCGAGGGGCGACCGCCCTCCCCCACCGTGACGAAGGCGACCGAGGCCGGATGCGGCGATCCTCGCCTCGCGCGCCTCCTCGATCCAGCCCTCCAGCTCGCGGATCGGGTCGTGCTCGGGCACGGACCGAGCATAGCCCGGCCCTATCGCGAGCGCGGAGTAGGCTCTCTGGCGAGCGAGCCGAGTGGGATCGGCGTGACCAGGAGGAGGTTCGATGTACGACTACGTGATCGTCGGAGCGGGCTCCGCCGGATGCGTGCTGGCCGCGCGCCTCTCCGAGGACCCGGACGTCAGCGTCCTGCTGCTCGAGGCCGGTCCACCGGACGTCAACGAGAACATCCACGTCCCGCTCGGCTACCTGCAGCTCGCCCGCACCGAGATCGACTGGGACTACTGCACGGCGCCGGAGCCGCACTGCGGCGGCCGCCGCCTCCCCCTCCCCCGCGGCAAGGTGCTCGGCGGCTCCTCCTCGCTCAACGCGATGATCTACATCCGCGGCAACCGCGACGACTACGACGGCTGGGGCGCCGCCGGCTGGGCCTGGGACGACCTCTTCCCCTACTTCCTGCGGGCCGAGGACAACGAGCGCGGCGCCTCGGAGTGGCACGGGGTCGGCGGCCCGCTGCCGGTCTCCGACCAGCGCTCCGGCAACGCGATCACCCCCGCCTTCGTCGAGGCCGGCGTGCAGGCGGGCCTGCCGCGCAACGAGGACTTCAACGGCCCCGAGCAGGACGGGGTCGGGATGTACCAGGTGACCCAGCGCGGCGGGATGCGGGCCAGCGCCGCCGTCGCCTACCTGCACCCGGCGATCGAGCGGCCGAACCTGACCGTGATGCCCTACATGCAGGTCGACCGGCTGCTGTTCGACGGAACCCGCGCGGTCGGCGTCGAAGCGAGCCGGCTCGGCGAGGCCCAGGAGCTGCGGGCCGAGCGCGAGGTGATCCTCTGCGGCGGCGCCTACAACTCGCCGCAGCTGCTGATGCTCTCCGGCGTCGGCCCGGCCGAGCACCTGACGCTGCGCGAAATCGAGCTGCTGCTCGACCAGCCCGCCGTCGGCGAGAACCTCAGCGACCACCCGGCCAGCTTCAGCGTCTGGACGACGCCGGAGCCGGAGAGCCTGCTGCTCGCGCTGGAGCCGGCGGCGCTGGAGGAGTTCACCGCGACCCAGACCGGGCCCTTCGCCTCCAACCTCGCCGAGTCCGGCGGCTTCGCGCGGCTCGAGCCCGACGCGCCGGCGCCCGACGTCCAGTTCCACGTCGCCCCGATCCAGATCGTCGACGAGGGCATGGCCGACCCCGAGGCGCACGGCGTCTGGGTCTCGCCCTGCCTGCTGACCCCGAGCAGCCGCGGCTCGGTCCGGCTCGCCTCCAAGGACCCGACTGCGAAGCCGATCGTCCGCAACGACTTCTACGCTGAGGAGGCGGACCTGGCGCGGACGGTGGCGGCGGTGCGGCTGGCCGAGGAGATCTGCGCCCAGCCGGCGATGCGCCCCTACTGCGCCGAGCCATTCACGGCGCCGGCTGACGACTCCGACGAGGCGCTTCGCGACCACGTCGCCCGCACCACCTTCCCGATCTACCACCCGGTCGGCACCTGCGCGATCGGCTCGGTGGTCGACGCCGAGCTGCGGGTGCTGGGCCTCGACGCCCTTCGCGTCGTCGACGCCTCGGTGATGCCGGCGGTGCCGCGCGGCAACACCAACGCGCCGATGATCGCGATCGCCGAGCGCGCCGCCGACCTGATCAAGGGCGTGACGCCGCTGCGCGGCGTCGAGGCGGCCGCCCGCTCCTAAGCGCCCAGGGCCCGGTCGATGAAGGGACCGAGCAGGTCGGCGACGGAGATCGCCGTGGCCTCCGGCGACTCGCTGGGCGCCGTGATGTAGCTGATCGCCAGCCGCACCAACGATTCGGCGAGCAAGGCGACGTCGGCGCCGGCCGCCTGCGGCCAACCGGCTTCGATCGTCGCCGAGAGCCGCGCGGTCGCCCACTGCACGACCGGCATCCCCTGGGTGGTGACGAACGGCAGCATGCCGCCGGTGCCGTCGTCGCTGAGCATGATTCGGATCAGCGGGTCCTCGCCGGCGGTGCGGAGGAAGTGCTCGAGGGCGGCGCCGACCGCGGCGCGGGGGTCGTCGAGGTGCTGGTTGACGGCGGCCTCGACCTCGTCGAGGAAGCGCTCGCCCTCGTGGATCACGAAGGCCAGCCCGAACTCGTTGCGGTTGCCGAACTCCTTGTAGAGCGTCTGGCGGCTGACCCCGGCGGCGGCGGCGATGTCCGACATCGTGATCTCCGACCAGGCGTGGCGCTCGAGCTCGTCGCGGGCAGCGCCGAACAGCGTCTCGCGCAGCAGCTCGCGCGCCGCCTGCGGGTAGGGGGTGCGGGAACTGGTCGCCATCCGGCCCATCGTCGCAGCGGCGGCGGTCACTCGGCCGCCTCGTCGGGCTCGAAGTCGACCTTGTCGCGGACGCCGCAGTCGGGGCAGGCCCAGTCGTCGGGGACCTCGCTCCACGGCGTCCCCGGCGGGAAGCCCTCGCGCGGGTGCCCCGTCCCCTCGTCGTAGACGTAGCCGCAGGCCGGGCAGCGCCAGCGGCTCACGAGGCGGCCCGCTGGGGGGCGCGACCGTAGCGGACGAGGATCTGCTCGCGCTTGCGCGGCTGGATGTTGGCGCGGGTGACGTCGCCTTCGAAATGGTCGAGCAGGCGCGGGTCCATCACCCGTCGCCAGAGCGGCGGAAACCAGGCCAGCACGATCATCCCGGCGTAGCCCGTGGGCAGCTGCGGCGCCTCGTCGACGTGGCGCAGCGCCTGGTAGCGGCGGGTCGGGTTGGCGTGGTGGTCGCTGTGGCGCTGCAGGTGGTAGAGCAGGACGTTGGAGGCGACGTTGTTGCTGTTCCAGCTGTGCTCCGGCAGGCAGCGCTGGTAGCGACCGTCCTCGCGCCTCTGGCGCAGCAGGCCGTAGTGCTCGAGGTAGTTGACGACCTCCAGCAGCGAGAAGCCGAGCACCGCCTGGATCAGCAAGTAGGGCAGGACGACCGGCCCGAAGGCGATCGCCAGCCCGGCGAAGAGAACGGCGGTCATCGCCCAGGCGCTGAGGATGTCGTTGTGCGGGCCCCAGTGCGACCTGCCGAGCCGGTCGAGCCGGGTCGCCTCGATCCCCCAGGCCGAGCGCAGGCTGCCGGCGACGGTGCGCGGCAGGAAGGCCCAGAAGCTCTCCCCCAGGCGCGAGCTGGCCGGGTCCTCGGGGGTGGCGACGCGGACATGGTGGCCGCGGTTGTGCTCGATGAAGAAGTGGCCGTAGCCGGTCTGCGCGAGGGCGACGCGGCTCAGCCAGCGCTCGGAGCCGGCCCGCTTGTGGCCGAGCTCGTGGGCGGTGTTGATCGCGATCCCGCCGACCACCCCCATCGTCAGCGCCAGGCCGGCGCTTTCCAGAGTCGAGAGGTCGCCGCTGGACCAGAGGTGGCAGGCGAGCACCAGGCCGGCGTACTGGACCGGGATGAAGAGGTAGGTGCACCAGCGGTAGTAACGATCCTGCTCGAGCCACTTGAGCACGCTGTCGGGAGGGTTGCTCGCGTCGAGCCCGATCGCGATGTCGAGCAGCGGGAAGGCGACGAAGACCAGCAGCGGCCCGAAGAAGCAGAAGAACCCCCAGCCGGTGAGCGAGACCGTCCCCCAGGCGATGAACGGGGCCAGCGGCACGACGATCCCGAGCAGCCAGGCGTAGCGCTTGGCGTCGGTCCAGGCCGCCGGGTTGAGGTCGATCTCCTCGTGCGAGTGATGGTGATGACCGTCTGCGGCGGTGGCCTCCAAGGCGCTGCTCCTTGTCAGAGGTTGGGTGAACGTCTGGACCGTAGACAAATATGCACAATTTGTCAACTAACCCCACAGATATCCGCCAAATGACCTTATGACCAGATACCTGTCATATGACCCTTTGTGAAGCGCCGGCCCATCCCCGGCGGGCCAAGAAATGGGCCGGCGACCCACAACTCAGCCGTGCTTGCTGATCTGCAACACCGGAGCCACATCCTTCTCCGTGACCATCTTCACCCTGCCTCACCCCCTTTGCTCCTCGCTGGAGATTGCCAGTAGTGAGGACCGGCTCAGTAAACGGAGGGGTTCCAGTAATGGGTGGCCAAGAGCGCTCGACAGCGCCATTTAGTGCCAATAGCATGGACTGCCGCGAACAGATCCAGCGAATGGATGGAGGAGACCCCGTGGGATCCAAGACTCAGATCGACGGTCTCGACCCCGTCGTGATCAAGGCGCTCGGGCACCCGATGCGGCTGGATGCGCTCCGCCTCTTCAACGAACGCGCGCAGGCGAGTCCGAAGGAAATCGCGCGGGAGATGGGCGTCGAGGTGGGAACCCTCTCCCACCACATCCGCGTCCTCAACGAATGCGGCTGCCTGGAGCTGGTCGACACCGTCCAGCGCCGGGGCGCCACCGAGCACTTCTACCGGGCGACCAAACGCGCCAACGTCACCCGGGACCTCGCCAAGGCGCTGCCGCGGTCGATGCGGGAGGGGATCACCGCCGAGATGATCACGGCGATCTTCGAGCGGATCGCCCAGTCGATCGAGAGCGACAGCTTCGACGCCCGCGACGAGCGACACGTGAGCTGGATTCCCTTGACGCTCGACGAGCAGGGCTGGCAGGCCTTCGTCGATCTGAAGGCGAGGATGCTCGACGAGGAAATGGAGATCGAGGCGGAAAGCGTCGAGCGGCTCGCCGGCTCCGGCCAGCCGGGCATCAAGGCGACCACCGTCAGCATGCTCTTCGAGATGCCCGCCGAGGGAATTAACCGCTAGATCTTCAGCAGCACGAACGTGTTCAGCGCGAAGAGGACGGCGAAGAAGACCGTGGCGCGGTCGAGGTTGCGCTCGACCATCGAGCCGCCGCCGATCGAGCTGCCACCGCCGCCGATGCCGAAGGCGCCGGAGAGGCCGGCGTCTTTGCCTGAGTGCAGCAGGATCAGGAAGATCAGAACGACCGAGATGATGACCTGGATGACGCTGAGGAACGTGTACATCGTCCCGGCAGTTTAGCTCTGCGCGACCTTTTCGCGCTTCTCCCCCGCCCCGCCGCCGTTCTCGGCCCGGTCGAGGATCTCGACTGCTTCGCGGCGCAGCTCGGCGTCGAGCAGAACGAAGTCCTCGTCGGAGAGCTTGCCGGCGGCGTGGTCCAGCTCGGCGTCGCGGATCTCGCGGTACTTGCTTTCCTTCAGCGCGTCGGCCTCGGTGCGAACGAGGGCACCGCGGCGACGGCCCCGGGCGGGCCAGAGGGCGATCAGCGCCCCGACCAGGGCGATCAACCCGCCGATCCAGATCCAGGTGACCAGCGGATTGACGATCACCTTGAAGGTGGCGGGGGCGTCGTCCGGAGGTAGCTCTCGGCGATCCGCTCCGCGGTTGCCGCCTGGATGCGGCCGATCTGCGCCAGCGCCGCGGCGCGCAGGCTCGGGTTGGCCGCCGCCGCGCGCATCGTCGCCGCCAGCGCTTTGCACTGGGGCGGCGTTCCGGGGGCGCCACTGACGCAGGCCCGGAAGCCCCTGTCGGCCGCCCGCACCCGCCGCTGCACGGCGGCGATGTCGGGTTGGACGGCGGTCCAGAGGTCGTTGCGGAAGCCCGCGTCCAGCCCCACCTCGCTGGTCGCCTCGCCGGCGAAGAAGCTGCCGATCGTCCCCGTTTCCTGGCCGGTCGGGCGGAAGAAGCGGCGGCTCGGCCGCAGGGTCGCGACCGTCTTGCCGTCTTCCCCGACCCGCAGGACACTGCCGAAGGTGAACTTCTCGCTGTCGACGGCGACGGTCGGGCGCACGTAGGTGATCTCGCGCCCGTCGACGACCGCGCTCTGCCCCGGCCGCAGGGTGACGTCGCGGTTGGTCTGGAAGCTGGAGGAGGCGGCGATGCCGATCAGCAGCACGGCGACGCCGGCGTGGACGACGTAGCCGCCGTAGCGGCGGCGGTTGCGACCGACCAGGGCGGCGAGGGCAGCGGGCAGCGACCCGCCGGTCAGCGAACGCCGGGCCGCGGCGCCGCGCCAGAACTCCTGCCCGAGCCCGGCCAGGGCGAAGGCGGCGAAGGCGAACAGCGCCAGCGCCCAGGGCTTGTGGGCGGCGTCGGTGAAGAGCGCCAGCGCGACCGCGGTCACGGCGGCGACGATCGTCGGCACGACGAAGACCCGCCGCGCCGAGGCCCAGCTGACCCGGCGCCAGGCGAGCAGCGGCCCGATCCCGGTGAAGAGGACCAGCCCGATCGCCAGCGGGGTCGTGTAGCGATCGAACCAGGGCGCCGCCAGCGAGGCCTTCTCGCCGGTGAACAGTTCCGAGATCAGCGGGAAGAAGGTGCCCCAGAAGATCACCGCGGTGAGCGCGACCAGGAGCAGGTTGTTGACCAGGAACACCGCCTCGCGCGAGACCAGCGAGTCGATCCGCTTCCGCGAGCGCAGGTCGTCGAGGCGGGAGACGATCAGCGCCGTCGAGCCGATCAGGACCACCGCGATCAGGCCGAGGATGTAGGGGCCGACGGTGTTGTCGCCGAAGGCGTGGATCGACTGCAGCACCCCGGAGCGGACCAGGAAGGTGCCGAGCAGCGCCAGCGAGAAGGTGCCGACGACGAGGCAGGCGTTCCAGACCTTCAGCATCCCGCGCTTCTCCTGGACCATGATCGAGTGCAGGAAGGCGGTGCCGAGCAGCCACGGCATCAGCGCCGCGTTCTCGACCGGGTCCCAGGCCCAGTAGCCGCCCCAGCCGAGCTCGGTGTAGGACCAGCGGGCGCCGAGCAGCAGGCCGAAGCCGAGGAAGGCCCAGGCGATCAGCGCGAAGCGGCGGGTGGCGCGGATCCATTCGGCGTCGAGGCGGCGGGTGACGAGAGCGCCGATCGCGAAGGCGAAGGGCACGGTGAAGGCGACGTACCCCGAGTAGAGCATCGGCGGGTGGATCATCATGCTCGGGTGCTGCAGCAGCGGGTTGAGGCCGATCCCGTCGGCCGGCGCCGGGCTCAGCGTCGCGAACGGGTCGACGTCGGGCGCGAACAGCATCAGCCCGGTGAAGAAGGCCGCCACCCCCATCATCACCGCGGTCGCCCAGGGAACGATCTCGCGCAGCTTGTTCCGCGTCGCGCAGAGCGCGGCCGCGGCGGCGATCGAGAGCACCCAGGCCCAGAGCAGCAGCGAGCCCTCCTGACTCGACCACATCGCCGCCAGCTTGTAGAAGGGCGGCGTCTCGATCGAGGAGTGCTGGGCGACGATGTTGAAGGAGAAGTCGTCGCCGGCGAAGGCGATCTCGATGATCGCCACGCAGGCGGTGAGCAGGCCGCAGAGCGCGTAGACCGCGCGGCGGGAGAGGTCTATCCGGCGGCGCGCGCCGTTGCGCCCGGCGAGGGCGAGGGCGGCGGCGGCGAGGGCGGCGACGAAGGCCAGCGCCAGCAGGGCGCTGCCGAGGCTAGCCATCGCTCTTGGTCGTGAACTTCGACGGGCACTTGGTGATCAGGGTTTCCGGTTCGCCGACGAAGGTGCCGTTCTCGACGCTGCCGGTGAGGACGATCTCGCGGCCGCCGCGGAAGGGGTCCGGGACGGTGCCGGTGTAGGTGACCGGCAGGCTGCGGCCGCCGCCGTCGCGGTCGACGACGCGGAAGGCGATCCCGTCGCCCTGGCGGTGGATCGAGCCCCTGACGACCTTGCCGGTCATGTCGTAGGTCGTGCCCGGCGCGGCGCCGAGCAGCTGCGAGGGCTCTTTCGCCTCGGTCGAAGCGGAGAAGGAGGTGTAGATCAGCGCCACCGCGAGCAGCACGGCGACGCCGAGCGCGACCACGAGGCGGATCTTGCGCTTGCGCTGTGGATCCACGGCCCGGGGATTATCGCAAGCCCGGCCCGCGGTCACACCCGGACATCCGGACGTAGTTGTTCCCGGTATGCGGGAACAACTACGTCCGGGACCTGGGAGAATCGAGAGTGGTGAGCGCAAGCACCGCAGACGACCCGGTTCTGCTGATCACCGGCGCCAGCAGCGGCATCGGCGCCGCGACCGCGCGGGCGGCGGCCGGGAGCTACCGGCTGGTGCTGGCGGCGCGGCGGCTGGAGGAGCTGGAGGCGCTGGCGGCGGAGCTCGGCGGCTCCGAGCGGGCGCTGGCGGTGCGCTGCGACGTCACCGAGTGGGACCAGGTCGAGGCGATGGCCGCGGCGGCGCTGGAGCGCTTCGGCCGCATCGACGCCGTCTTCGCCAACGCCGGCTTCGGCGCCGGCCGCGGCTTCCTCGAGGAGTCGGTCGAGCACTGGCGCTCGATGGTCCTGACCAACGTCTACGGGGTCGCGCTGACGATCCGCGCCACCCTCCCCCACCTGCTCGAGCGCGGCGACGGGCACTTCCTCGTCACCAGCTCGGTCGCCGGCCGGCGGGCGCTGCCGGGCTCGCTCTACTCGGCGACCAAGTGGGCGGCGACGGCGATCGGCGAGGCGCTGCGCGCCGAGCTGCGCCAGATGCACGAGAACCGCGCGATCAAGGTGACGCTGATCGAGCCGGGGATGACCGACACCCCCTTCTTCGACAACCGGCCGGGCGAGTGGGCGCTGCGCGACGACGACATCGCCAAGGCGGTGATCTACGCGCTCGAGCAGCGCGACGGCGTCGACGTCAACGAGATCCTGATCCGGCCGACCAGCCAGCCGATCTAGTCACGATGCACGAGACGCCGGCTGACCTGGTGCGACTGCAGGAGCTGCTCGATCGCAGCTATGCCGCCGCCGGTCCCCATCTGCTCAGGATCCTCACCCCCGAGCGCCGCCTCACCGCGGAGGAAGTCGCCGAGCGACTCACGGGGATGCGGCTGCTGGCGCTCGCGACCGCCAGCGCCGACGGGCGGCCGGTCGTTGGGCCGGTGGACGGCATCTTCCTGCGCGGCTGCTTTCACTTCGGCTCCTCCCCTGACTCGGTCCGGGCGAAACACATCCGCGCCCGGCCCGAGGTCAGCGCCACCCACCTCCCGGGCGAGGAGCTGGCGGTGACGATCCACGGGCGCGCGGTGCCGGTCGACGTCAAGGCCGAGGAGGGCGCCGAGCTGCGGCGCACGTTGCTCGAGGTCTACGTGCCTCGCTACGGCGAGGAGTGGGAGGAGTTCCTCGACTCCGGACCGGTCTTCTGGCGGATCGAGGCCGAGCGCATGTTCACGTTCAGCCAACCGATCTGACGCTCGGCACTTTCTGCCGCCTACAGGCGGCTCAATGTGACGAACGGCCGAGCAGGAGGCGGACGACGACCCAATAGCCGCGGAGCAGCAGGCGGGCCGGCAGGGAGCGGGCCGCGGGGGCGATGAAGGGGGAGTCGAGGTCGGGGGTGAGCCAGGAGGCGAATTCGGCGGCGCTGACGGTGCGGGTGACCTGGACCTGGCGGCGCTCGCGCAGCAGGCGCGGCAGCCAGCGCAGTGCTTGCAGGTCGGCGGCGAGCTTCTGGCCGCCCCAGCCGCCGGCGGCGGCGACGGCGAGCAGCACCAGCTCGGTCGCCAGCAGCGCCGGCGCCAGCAGGATCAGCAGCGGCGCCGGGTAGGCGCGAACGAGAAAGGCGAGCCGGTTGCGCTCCAGCCAGCGCCACTTGTGCTCGCGGGCGCCGAACTCGTAGTCGTGGTCGACCACCGCCGCCGGTTCGATCCCCAGCGTGCCGCCGCGCAGCCGCAGGCGCAGCGAGAGGTCGACGTCCTCGTGGTAGAGGAAGAAGCGCTCCGGGAAGCCGCCGACCTCGTGCCAGGTGGCCAGCGGGATCGCCAGGCAGGCGCCCGAGAGCACCGCCACCTCTGCGGGCGCCGCGGGTGCCGCGGCGATCGGCCGGCCGTGCCCGCCCGCCCAGACGATGCCGGTGAAATGGATCGGGTTGCCGGCGGAGTTGATCTGGGTCCCCCCCGCGTCGGCGACCAGCGCCTGCCAGGCGGCCCAACCGCGCCCCTCGCCCCAGGGCCGGCGGATCGCCTCGCCCCAACCGGGCAGCGGCGCGGCGTCGGGGTTGAGGACGACCAGCAGCTCGCCGCTCGCCTCGCCGGCGCCGGCGTTGCAGCCGGCGGCGAAGCCGAGGTTGGCGCCGGCGCGCACGACCCGCGCCGCCGGCGCCAGCTCCCACACGGCCTCCGCGGTGCCGTCGCTCGAGTCGTTGTCGACGACGATCAGCTCGTCCCCAGCGCCCAGCTCCGGCAGCAGCGCCGGCAGGGTCCTGGTCAGCTCCTCGCGGCTGTTCCAGGCGACGATCAGGACGGAGAGCGTCGGGCGCACCGGCGCGGAGGCTATTCGGCCATCCGCGCCGGTGCGCTCGCTAACGGGCTACTTCTTGTGCTTCTTGCAACCGCTGATGTTGAGGCGGTACCTGTTGTTCTTGACCTTCTTGCCGTTCTGACCCTTGATGTTCAGCACGGCCGTCTGCTTCTTCGCGCAGGTGTTGGTCGAGTTGACGAGCAGGCTCTTCTTGCCCCTTTCCATCGTCAGGATGAACTTCTTCACCGGCACGTCCGGCACCGAGTCGAAGACGGTCTTGAGGCCACCGTGCTTCGAGCTGATGACGCCGTGCAGCTGGATGTTCACCTGACCACGGAGGTCGGCGACCAAGTCCGGCAGTTTGTGTTCGGAGGACACCAGGTAGACCGGACCCTTCAACACGTTGTCCAGCAGCGGCGATTTGGCCTTGGCGTGGCCGTAGATCGCCGCCTTCGGGCAGGTTTGCGAGGCCAGCTGCGGCCGGGTGCAAACCGTCCTGATGTGGCTCTGCTCGAGGAACAGCGAGTGCGGCAGCGTCAGCGCCGTACGGGCCACGTTGGCGTCGCCTTCGCGTGCTTCCAGGATCGCCCTGATGCGTGGGTTCTTCGCCCGCTTGGTCGGGCCGAAGAGGCGGGTGAACAGCTTCGGCTGGAAGCCGAGCTTGTCGCATTCGCTCGCCTGGAACGGCGCGCTGACGGCGTAGGAGCTGCCAGGCGGACGCAACCGCCGGGTTGCCGCCGCCGCCGTTGATCGTGCCGCTGGTCGCCCCGGCTTCGCAATTGGTCGGGTTCTTCATGAACTTGGTTCGGTTCACGTTGACGTCGATCGTCCGCAGGTCCAGCTTGACGCCGCCGAACACGTCCGGGATGGCGTCGGAGACGGCGTTGATCTGAGCGGTCACCGGGTTGACGTTGAGCGCGACCCTGACCACGACGGTGCCGAGGTCGTAGGGACCTGCGACCGCTGGCGTGATCGCCACCATCGAGAGCGGCGCGCCCTTGAACGGACCGGCGAGGTAGGCCTTGCCGTCGGTGATCTTGAACGGCGCCGAACCGGAGCCGGCTTCGGTCGAGACGGTTCCGAGCTGACTGGCGGCCGGACAGCTGGAATTGGCCTTCTCGGCTTCCCCAGAGTTCGCGATCGCAGCGGTTATCGCACCCTCGGAGCAGTAGGGGATGCCGCTGAGATTGCCGGTCAGGCCCTTCGGCAGAGTCACGTTGACGGCCTTCAGCTCCTGCTGCCCGTCGGCGCGCCCGATGTGCACCCGGAACGGGCTGTAGGCACCCGCCTTGGTGCTGTCGGTTTTCGCCGTGTACGCCGGGGCGAATTTCCGTTCGGCCAGCGTTTTCGGGCAGGCGCCGCCGCCAGGAAAGCTGGTCAGCGTGAACGAGCTGGTCGGTTTGTTTTCGTCCGGAACGCTGGACCACGGGGTCATTTCCGTAGTGGTCGTGTTGGGGCCGCAGGTCGGCGGGCTGGTCAGCGTCCCTTTCGCGCCACCGTTGAGGTGGAGACGGAAGTTGCCGAACGTCGCCTGCGGGTTTTCGTCGACCACCGCGGTGATCTGACCGGTCAGCGCGCTCGGGAACACCTTCCCCACCAAGCGAACGTTGACGCCGTAGCGCGCCGAGGTCACGTGGATGAAGATGCGGAACTGTTCCCCGGAGGACGACGCCCCCGGTCCGTTTTTGAGCGGCTTGCCGATATACACGGTCCCGCCTAGAGAGTCGGGCGGCAGCGACGGGGTCTGAACCTCGACCGTGCCGATCTTCGACGCCTCGGGGCAGGTGATCGGGTCATTCGTCCCCTTCGCGAACTGCGCGTCCGTGCACGGCACGAGGCCGTTGGCGGAGGACGGGTTGATCCCCATCCCTTCCGGCAGGGTCACCTTCGCCGTCTTCAGGTACGAGTTGGCGATCGGTTCCGAGGCGTCGAACGGAATCCCGACGTCGACGGTGGTCGGTTCGGGCGAGTCGGTCGCCTTCGGGCCGTCGGCGGTGACGTCGATCGTCGGTTTGAAGGGCACGCTCTCGCAGCCTTCGCCCGCGAACGGCGTCGTGAAGCTTGCTTCGTCGGCCGCCCCTTCGTGCGAATCGACATGGAGTTCCGCCGTTTGGGGGACGCCGCAGGTACTCGGATTGGTCAAGTAGGTGCCGTCGCCGAACGGGCCACCTTTGCCTTCGAACACAAGCCGGGAACCGATGATCGCCGGATGGGTCAGCCCTTCCGGCAGGTGGATGTCGCTGATCGTGAAGGTGACGTGCTGGTCCACTGGATCGAGCGACCCGACGATGAAGGTCGGTTCCCCGGGGGCGCTGGTCGGGAATCCCACCATCGACGGCGCACCGTCGAAGGGCACGAGGTTGTAGACGGGGAGCTTGACTCGCACACTCGCGCAGGTTTCGGCCGGCGCCGGAGGCGAGACCGGTTCGCACGGCGGAGCCGCTCCGGCGACCGTTAGATAGTTGGCGCCGACCAGAGACTGCACCGGGCATTCCGGCGGATTGGCTTTCAGCTGTTCCACCGTGCACTTGACCGGCGTGGCCTCGGGGTTGACGCTCAGCCCTTCCGGGGTGTCGACGACGATGTCTTTGACGAATCCTTCGGGGAAGCCTTTGAATTTAGGCGCCGAAAAGGTGTTGAGCGTGAAGTCGGTGATGCCGAAGGTCGGATGGCCCGCAGCCTGTTTGAACCATTTCGATTCTGAGGCGGGTGCTTTCGTGCACTGGCCCGGCGACTGAGCAGGAGGAAAGCCGGGTAACGGTTCGCCAAAGTTCGCCGGCGTGTCGGTGTTTTCTTTGCACGTCAACGCTTCCCAATTCGCGATGCCAAAGGCACCCTGAGCCGCCGGCGCCATAAACAAGGCCCCGAAAGCCATCACTGCAGCTAAAACGATCGAACGTTTAGCCATCTATCCCTCCTGTACCCGTTGAGCGAAACGCTTCCCCTGCGTAGCGCCCTGTACTTCTCCCGCAGAAGACATTACAGACCGGCCGCGCCGAATCAAGTGCTGAATGCAACAAATGTGCCGCGGCGGCCATCACCGGCCTCCCTGCTGCCCCTGCTGTCCGTGACGTTTGGGCGCGCCGTGGGGCCGCCTTCACCTTGCCCTTGCTCCTTCGCGTTCTTCCCTGGCGTCTCGCCCCGGCGCCGCTTCCCTTGCTGGGCGATGCCCCGGCGCCGGGGTGAGCCCTCCCGAGGCGATACCCACTTGGGCGGGGTTTCAATCAGCGCTTGCGGTGCTTGCCGGCCTTGCGGCAGGCGGGCACCCGCAACGGCAGGCGCTTCTTGCGCAGCTGCTTGCCGTTCTGGGCTTTGAAATTGAGGAAAGAGAAGGACGGCTTCGCGCAGAGGTCGCGCGAGTTGACCAGCAGCCCCCGCTTCCCGCCTTTCATCGTCAGCACGAACTTACTGACGGGAACGTCGGGCACGGGATAGAAGACGTTCTTGATCCGCGCCTTGGCGGCGCTGATCACACCGTGCAGCTGGATGTCGACCTGGCCGCGCAGGTCGACCAGGAGGTCGGGCAGTTCGTGGCTCGAGGAGACGAGGTAGACCGGCCCGGCCAGTTCGTCGTCAAGCAGCGGCGTCTGGGCGCGGGCGTAGCCGTAGATCGAGCCGTCGGGGCACTGGTGGGCCGCGAGCTGGACCCGGGTGCAGATCGTGCGGATGTGCGCCTGGTCGAGGAACTCGGAATGGGGCAACGTCAGCGCGGCACGACCGATGTTGGCGTCGCCGTCGCGGGCAATCAGGACGGCGCGGAATTTCGGGTGCTGGGAGCGTTTGGTGCTCTTGCGGCCGCCGAAGAGGCGGGTGTACAGCTTGGGCCGGAATTTGAGCGCGTCGCAATCGCTGGTCTGGAACGGGGTGCTGACCGGGAAGGCGCTGAAGGTCGCCGGGTTGGCGGGGTCCGCTCCGCCCCCGTTCAACACGCCACCGCTGCTGAGCGGCCCACAGCTCGTCGGGTTGAGCGTGAACTGATGCCGGCTGACGTTGACGTCGACCGAGCGGATGCTGAGCAGGGCACCGCCGTAGACGTGAGGGATCGGGTCGGAGAGGGCGCGGATCTGGGCCGTCACCGGATCGACGAACAGCGCCACCCTCACCACGACCGTGCCCAAGTCGAAGGGCCCGGCCGTGGCGGGGGTGACGACTGCCAGGGAGAGAGGAGCCCCGCGGTAGGGACCCGAGAGGAAGACCTTGCCATCATCGATGTGCAGCGGCGCCGGGCCGGTGCCGGCGGTGATTGCCGCGGTGCCGACCAGGCTTTTCGCCGGGCAGCTCGAGGCGGCCCGCTCGGCGGCGCCTGCCTTCGCGGCGGCGGCTGCGAGCGCCGGCGCTTTGCAGTAAGGGATGCCGGCCAGCTTGCCGGTCATCCCGGGGGCCAGCGTGATGTCGACGCCTTTCAGCTCCTGCTGGCCGTCGCCACGGGCGATGTGCATGGCGACCGGTTTGTAGGCGCCCGCCTTGGTCCCGGTCGGCTTCACCGAGAAGGCGGGAGCGAAGGGCCGGGCGGCGAGCGTTTTCGCGCAGGCGCCGCCGCCGGGCGCCGTGCTGAGGGTGAACGGGTGCGAGGGGGTCGCCGCCGGGTTCCCCGACCACGGGGCGATCGAGGTCGTCGTCGTGTTCGGACCGCAGCCTCCGGGGCTGCTGAGCACGGCGCGGGCGCCATCGTCGAAGTTGAGTTCGAACGAGGTGAACGGGACCTGCGGGGTTTCGGTGAAGGTCGTCGTCAGCTGACCGCTCTGCACGTTCGCCTTGACGTGGCCGACCAACCTCACCTGAACCCCGTAGCGGTCAGATCTGGCGACGACGAAGATCCGGTACTCGTTGCCCGATTCAGGTTCGCGGTTGAGCTGTTTGCCGACGAAGACGTCTCCGGTCAACGCGCCTTCCGGCAGGGGCGGAGATTCGATTCGAACCATGCCGATCCTCGAAGCCGGTGGGCAGGCGACCGCCGCTTTGCTGTGCAGTGGAAACTGCGAGTCGTCGCAGGTCTGCAGGCCGTTCGCCGCCGAAGGGTTGAGCCCCATCCCCAGCGGCAGCGAGACCGAGGTGTTCTTGGTGACGGAGCTGTCCTGTTTGCCGCCGCCGAGGATGTGCGGGACCGTGACCTCGACGGTCGGCCCGGACGGAGAATCGGTCTGAGCGGTGTCGGGATTGACGCCGATCCCCGGCGAATACGGGATCGTGTTGCAGGCCTTCGGCGACGTCCCCGGCGGGATCGGCGACTCGAAGGGCGGCGCGGCGTCGGAGGGGAACTGGAAGCCGCCCGTCTCTTCCGCGTAAGAGGCGGCGAGCAGCCAGGTCGAGTAGACGCTGCCGGAACGACCGGCACCGGGGCCGGCCGGCCCGAGGCAGGTGCTCGGGGTGGTGATGAAGGTGCCGTCGCCGGAGGTACCGTCGAAGACCAACCGGTTTTTGAGGATGAAGCCTTCGAGGCCCGACAGTTCGAGCGCTTTCGGAACGGCGATCGAGAAGCCCTCGTGGAAGTCGCCGGCCCATTCGACGTCGGATTTGAGGAAGATTTCGTTGCCGAGCAGTTCGAGTCCGAACAGGGCCGGTTCGCCGGGTGGCGGTTTGATGTTGTAGACGGCGGCGCTCAGCGGCGGCGCGACCACCCCGAGCAGCGGGTCGGCGGCGGTGACGAAGCTGGTCCCGACCTGGGAGAGCGGGTTGCAGGAGCCGGCCGAGCCTTCGAACGTTTCGAGATCGCAGCGCGGGGTGGCACCGGGGTTGACGCTGAGCCCGACCGGGAGGTCGACCCTGACGTCGGCGAGTTCGCCCGCCGGTTTTTCGAGTTTGACGCCGGGGAGCGGTTCTTCGGTCGTGTGCTTGACGATGAACTGGGTGAAGCCGACCGGCGGGTGCGCCGCGGCGGTTTCGAAGAACTGGCCGGGAGTGGCGACGCTGCAGGTCGGCACGTCGATTTTGCAGGTCCCGGCCTGCCAGCCGTCTTCGGGGGTGTAGTTGGGCGGGTGCTGCGGGGCGATGATGTCGCCGGTGCTGGCGGCGGCCGGCACCGCCGCCAGCACCGGCGACAGGACGCCAGCGATTGCCAGGACGCCGATTGGCAGGCGCACTCGATCAGACGTCCACTTTTTCCCCTTCCGAAGCATCCTGGCGGCGACTCTACCCGATTTTAAGGACTTGAATCAATATTTTTTGGTATCGTCGCCAACATGGAAAACCGCAGCGGTCCCTCACTCAACGGCCAGGTCGAGTATCACCCCAATGGCGGCGGCAACGGCCACGGCTCCCTCCCCGTCGACTGGGAAAAGCTGGCGCGGGCCACCGCCCACCCGGTGCGGATCTCGATCCTGGAAATCCTCGGCCTGGACGGAGGGCGCACCCTCTCCCCCAGCGATCTCAGTCACGAGCTGCAGATTCCCCTCAGCAACACCAACTACCACGTCACCGAGCTGGCAAAAGCCCGCCTGATCGAACTCGCCGGCCAACGCCCCGTGCGCGGCGCCACCGAGCACTTCTACCGGCTGTCCGTCGCCGGCCGCGAGGGCGCACCGAGACGCCAAAGGGAGACCGTCGGCGCCGGGGCTTGATCTCGGCGGGAAGCGGACGACGGGTCTCGAACCCGCGACCTCGAGCTTGGGAAGCTCGCGCTCTACCAACTGAGCTACGTCCGCGTGTGAAATTTCCCATTCCAGAGCCATTTCTTTGGCATAGAGCAGGAGCTAATCCAACACTACCCGTTTGAAGTTTGATCATCGCTGTTCGGAGAGATTTCCCATTCCCAAGCCCTTTGAAGGCCGAATTAGAGCGGGAAACCAGGACAAAACCGCTCTACTTCCCGGCCTAGGCCGGATTGGACGCAGATTCCCCATCAGCAAGCCATTTGCGAGGTGATATCAAGTCGCGACGGCGACGCGTTCCCAACAAATTTCCCAACAGGCAGCGTTGGGAAGGTCGAAATACCGCGGTGCCCTACGGGCGGCTGCCGCTCGGTCGAGCGCTATCCTCGGCCTTGTGAGCCATCCATTGCTGAGCACCACCCCTACCGCGGAGAAACCCGCCCTGAACGAGGCGCAGCGACTCGAGCGGCTCCGCCTGCTCGCCAAGCGCCTACGTAACTCGGAGGGCCTGGACCGGGATGCGCTCAAGCACATCGAGCAACTGACCGGCGACGAGCGGTAGCGACCCCGCGGTGGTTGCCTCCGAGCTGCTGCGCGGCGACGCCCCGTTCGTCGCCGATACCTCGGCTTGGTGGCGCGTCGCCGGGCTCCCGGGTGAGCTCGGTGACCTGCTGGATGCGGCGATCCTCGCCGACCGGCTGTGGATCACCCCGATCGTGCGGATGGAGATCCTCTACTCCGCGCGCAACTCCGCTGAGTACGCCGCGATCGAGAGCGAGCTCGACGCGCTACGGATCCTCCGCAACGACCGCGCCGTGACCGATGCGGCGATGGCCGCACTCGGCGAGCTGGCCGAGCGAAGCGACGGCTACCACCGCGTGCCGATCACCGATGCGTTGATCGCCGCGGCCGCCGCGGAGCATGGCGGCGTCGCAGTGCTTCACCGCGACGCACATTTCGAAAAGCTCGCCGAGGTTCTCGCCTTTGAGTGCGTGGAGCTACCAGGAAACTGATGTCTCGATCGCCCAAAGGCCTGGCTATAGCGCAGCCTGGCTCACCGCCTGACGTGCAGCGCCGAGTTAGGGCGTGACGAGAAAGTCGCCGAGCTGACCTCGTTCGACCCAGGCGGTCTTCTTCGGCTTCTGCTCAACGTGGGGGCGCATCACCCAAATCGTCTCTATGCACTCGATCGCCTTCTCGGTCGTTAGCGAGAACTCCGATAGCGCGTACTTCGCCGGCTTTCGCTGGGCTGCCAGAAAGTTGAGGAGCGCTGCGAAGCGCTGATCGGTGAGACCGATCAGCGCCCATCGGTTGTAGAGGCTCTGGGGGGTGTCGTGGGTCTTCGCTGAATGCACACTGCCGTCCGGTAGCCAGAGGAGATTGGCCCGAACCATGAACTCCGTGGCATAGAAGGCGTTCTCAACGAAGGCGTTCAACGCTGATTCCTCGAGCGACCTCCTTGCCGACTCGATGAATTGGTCGGCAACCTTCAGCTCCTTCTCCACGAGCTCGGTGTCACCGGCGCCCTCCAGGTTCAGCGCCACGCCTAGACGGTTGATCACGACGGTCACATGCCCTGCCTGAGGGTCCTCAGGCGAGAGCAGCACGGGCGCCATGCCGGCAATATCGGCTTTTGCATCATCCGCGTCCGCATAGTCGGAGACCAGTTCCACATCGAGCTGCTCCGTCATATCGACCCGCTCCGGAACCTCCCCGTTCAGTCTTATCTCCGGTGGGTTCTGTGGTCTGAAGACGACCTGTGCGCGGCGGATTCTCAGTCCCCTCTCCAAGCAGTCCGAGATCGAGGCGGCGAACCCGCTCGGGCTCGAAATAGGTCTCGCAAACCCACCTCCACATCTCCACGTCGGACGACGGGGACCGCCGCGGAACATCGGACCCATCGGGCTCGGTGCTCATCGCCGTGGAAATGGCCTTGCAGAGTTTCCGCTGCCAGCGACCGGACCGATCACGATTAGCGGAACAGTTCGTGGAGTCCGTAGGTGAGCTGTCGTGCCTTCGGCCATCCGGCGTCGACGAACAGGTCGAGCATCTCGATGAGGCTTCGCCTCATGTCCTCGTAGCGCTGAAAGAGGGTTCGGTACTCCGCGAGGTAGCGCTCGATGAGGGAGACGAAGAGGTTCGCGGCCATGGTGTCGAGCTGGTAGCCCCCCGCCGTGCCTCCCTCGATCGCCCGGGAGATCCGCAGAAAGACGCCGCGGGGGTCGAACTCGATGCAGGCCTCGAGGGTCTCGAGCAGATGGTGGGTGACCGGGGCAAGCGGAACTCCGGCGAGGCGATCGAGCACGGTCCCGGCCTCCCGATACAGCCGGGCTCGCTGCTCCGGGGTTGCCCGAGGTTCGTCACCGTTCCCCTTGAAAGCACCGGAGGCGAAGTAGACCTCGGCTGCGATGGAGTCGATCAGTTGGGCAACGTTTCGCCCGGCTTTCAGGTCCGGGTCTTCATCGTCAGGGGCCTCCTTCCTCTCGTTCAGCCGTTTGCCGATCGCCTCGTATTGGTCGATTGCGCTCTGGAGGGTGTCATCCACAACGGAAATCGCGCGGACCCTGATCGCGGAAGCATTCGGATCCTCACCATCGAAAGTGAGGGCGCTGCGGAGCCGGAAGATCAGACTTCGGGCGATCTCGCCATTCTGGCCGAGGTCGGCCAACACCTCGCGGCGGATGAAGTCCGCCGCATCTTTGTCCCCCGACCCGACGTCGAGGTCCCCGAGAATCGCCACACTGGTGCTCCGGAGATGCTGCGACCCCGGCCCCTCCGCAGGCGTCCGCCGATAGAGGGACTCGGCAACCTCTCGCCGCTTGATCGGATCCTCGCCGGTAATTGCCGGAAGCTCGGCCAGCATGGCATCCGTCACCGCCCGAGAGGACTCGCTTGCGGCGATCGCGTCAGCGATCTTCCACATGACATCGGGCGCGGTCGTCACCAGAAGCCTGAGTCGGCGGGCGATCTGGAAGCGAACGGCAGGTACGGGGTCGCGGCTGAGTTTCTCAATTCCGAGCAATACATCGGGCTCGGCGTGGTCCCCATCGCTTGCCAGAGCGATCAGTCCGGCCGCCGCCTCGATCCGCGGGGCCGGCGATCCCCATGACGGGTGTTCGTCGAAATGGGCGTCAGCCTCGGGGTCGTGCGTCGGTTCGCGATGCGCCGCCGCCGCTATGAGAATCTCCTTGACGAGTTGGAGGCTCGGCACGACCTGTTCCTGCGTCTTGCTGCGCGAAATCGCCTCGGCGGCCTCGGCTGCATAACCGAAGCCCTGGTCGGCCTGCCGCTCATCGACGCCGTCGCTCGACGCGGTACGCAACGCATTCCAGAGCTTCTGCAACGCCTTAACGACCCCCTCGACCTCCTCTCGCGAGGGGGATCCGTTGAGGTGCTCCTGCGCAAACTCGCGGACGGGCTCGATAAGCGCCTGGATGCGTCGGTTGGGCTCGCTGTCCACGTCTACACCCGCCTCGGCCAGAAAGTCTCGTTCCCCGTACTCGCTCGAGCCCCATTCGGCGATGGCACCGGATTCGACGTTCGATGGAACCTCTTGTGCATCAACCAGCTTCTGGAGACGAGCCCGGATCTCGGGGTCGGCGAGGTCCGACGGCCTAAGGCAACCGAGCACCCGGTCGCGCAGACGTCCGCCGATGTCAACGGCATGCTCTCCAAGCTCGGGATTCGCCTCCACGACGTGGTCGGCGAGGCCGAAGATCGTCCGCTCCACGTCGGCGCGAAGGCCGGGGTCAAGCAGTGGGAACCCGGCCGCCAGGAATTCGCCCGCGGCCGCGGTCAGACCCTGGAGTGCCAGCACCTGGGGCGCCACCAGCAACGGCCGGATGAGCGGCGCGAACGTCTCCGGCCGCCGGGACGCAGCGACGAAGACCCGGCGCCAGATCGAAGCCGGTGCCTCAAGACGTGAGAGAAGGTCGATCAGATCCGCCAACGCCACCACGTCGTGCTCAGCAAGCTCGTCGAGCCGCGCCTCGAAGGCATTAAGGATCTTCACCTCGTCGTCGTGGCCAAGCGGTTCCTGATCCCAGGCGGCGTTGCCATCAGCGAGGATCAGCGTTTCGCGACCCTCCGCCCAGGGGATGGAGATAGATCCCTTTCGCGACTCGGAGAATCGCTTGCGTGCGTAGAAGATCCGAACCGCGACGAGTGCCTCAGTCGCCTCGGACGGAGCCTCCTCGAGAAATCGCGGAAATGCGTCGGCGAGCGTGTACTGGGCACCCGAGTAGTCCTGTCGTCGATTCGAGTTGAGCCGCAGGATCGTCCCTCCGCCCATTTCGGTCGTGTCTTTCGAGGTCTCCTCGAAAGAGAAGGCCGCAGCGTAGATGTCGCGCACGAAGCCGGGGTCGTGATCGATCAGCCCCTCGACCTGCTGAGCAAGATCCGGCATCTCCAAATAGCCGAACCGCTCAAGGCGCTCGGGAAGGAGGATTCGACCCAGTAGCTCGCGCGACCGCGCGGGATCGCTCTCAAAGGTGGCGGCAACCGCGGCGATGCCGGGCCAGGTGAGGGCCCGTTCGGGCTCGGGCTGATCCAGGGCATATGAAAGGAGGCGACGTGCGGCCCGACCAAGCTCGTCGCATCGGGCCGGATCGAGCGCTCCCGCGTCATCACTCAGGGACCAGACGAGCTGGCGCAGCGAGAACGCAATCGGGGCTCGCAACTCACAATCGGCGAGAGCGGCGGAGAATTGCACCCAGGCGGCGAGTCGCGTTTGATCGCGCAGGTACACCTTGGGGTCGCTGCTGATGGCAGAGCCGATCAGGTGGCGAAGCGTCTCCTCGGCGGCAGTGCGTCGCGCCTCGTCGGGGTCACCCAGCTGCCTGATCAACGGCCTGAAATCGTCGACATCGCGGATCAGTTCGGCGGCGGCAACTGGGGCGATCACCCGACCGATCCGGGGCACCCCTTCCGTGGAGGCCAAATCCACGCTGGCGTCCCAAAAGCAACGTCGTTCGGCGTCAGCCTCCCAGAGGTGACGGAAGTGAAGATCGAAGCTCGGTCGCGCGAAGACGAGGAGATCCGGGTTGGCGAGGATCGCCTCGGTGCGAGCCTCGTCGGTGCCCCGCAGCAGGGCACGCTCCACGGCGTAGTCGAAGAGGACGTGGTGCGAGAAGGTGATGATCTCGTCCTCGACCGGGCCGCTGCCTGACCCCTGCTCGGCGAGGACGTACTCGCTGAGGAGATGGTTGAGCGCGGCCGCCGAATCCGCGCCGACCACGTTGCGTCGGTTCGCCTGCAGGCGACGGTTGGCGACCATATCCCGGACGACCTCGCCGACCACGGCCCGCCTCGCATCGCCCTCTCGATCGGAGCCGACCACACGGTATTTCCAGTACTTGTCGAGGAGCTGGACCTGCGCGGTGATTGGCTCGAGCTCGGCCGGATCGACGTCAAGGCGGACGAGTTCGGCCAGGAGCCGCAGATTGAACGGGACCCTGGCGAGGTCCCGAAGGTCGCTCGGCGCCGCCTCGACGAAAGTGCCGAGGGCCGGCGCCAGGTCACCCAGTTGGGACAACTCCTCGTCGCTCAGGTCAGGGACGACGAGGTGCCTGACGGTGTCGAACTCAGCACTTACGTACTCCCGCGGCACGGCTGCCGCCGGATCGATCGAGAAGAGCTCCTTCAGTTTGTGGTTGTAGCGCAGGTCGAAGCGACGAATCGAGGCGACGACGTTCCAGCGCGAAGCGGTGACCGACGTCGCTGCGATCAGATCGAGTAGAGCGTCCTGAGTCCCCTCGCCTCGTGCGGCGTCGAGGCCATCTATCACGAGCACGCCCGGACCGACACCAGGCCAGTTACGAAGAACGTCGACCACCTCGTGCTCGAGTCCGAGCTCGTCGCGCAGCTGCCCCAGACTGTCGACGTCGAGTGCGTCGGCAGCGAACGCCAGGACGTCGCGGCCCTCTCCTTCGAGCGTTGAGATCAGCTCGAAGACCGAGGCCGACTTGCCGACCCCGGGATCCCCGGTGATCAGGAGCGAGTCTTCCGTCGTCGCGCCGAGGACGGTACTGGGCACGAGGCGCTTGAGCTTGATCTCCCCCACTTCCCCGGGCAAGAGGATCCTCGATAGCGCCCGGAGCCGCTCCGTGGTGCCGGCCGAATAGTCGTGCAGACGTTTGATGTCCGCGCGGTAGCTGGGCGCAGCACGGAGCTCGACTCCCTTGTCCGCGAGCAGCTCCTGCAGCCGCTGGCGGTCGGCGCCACTCTGCGTCGCGCTGAGGCCAGCGACGAGCGAGATGAGGATGCCCCAAGCCTGGGCCTCCTGGGCCGGATCCGTCAGGACGCTGGAGCGGAGTTGCCCCTGCGCGACGCGCGTGTCGGCGCCGCCGTCCGAGAGATCGAACACCGAGATCCAGATCTTCGATACGAACTCCCGAAGCTCCGATTCGGAGGGATCCGATCCCTTTGCGTCACGCCACGCCGCACGCATGTGACCGAAAAAGGCCTCAATGACTTTCCGCTCCCTTTTCGACCCAGCGATCGAGTCGAGCGTTCGGTCCTCAAGGAGGCCGCGGCTCCGCTCGAGCAGGCGCCGGAGATCCTCGCGAATAAGACCGCTACTGCTAGCACCAACGGCCAGCACCAGGCGATCGTCGTCGCCAAACGTCGCCTCCTCCTCCTCCTCCTCGCCGTCGCCGAGGTATTGGCGCACAAAAGCGGATATCACAGAGGCGAAATCCGAACTCGTCGACGAGCTGAGCGAGAGCGTGAGCTTGGCTTGGAGGTAGGCGCTGAAACGGAAAGAGTTGGTTACCCGCAGGTCGTCGACCTGCTCTCCGGTCTCCACTTCGACGCTTTCCAACGTCGAAGCGCTCGGCCAGCCCCAGAGTGGCGGCGCAGAGGTCTCCGCCAGGATCCCGGTCACCATCCAGGCACCGAGGCGGGTCTGGAAGTCGATCCCGCCTGAGGTACCGGCTCCCCCCTGTCGTCCCGCTTTCCCTCGATGCTGCCCGCTCACGCCTGAGACCCTACGGCCATCGCTCGATCGGAACGAATGATTCTCTCTCGTTTGGGCGGCTCCCCTGTACTCGACCGCCTACCGCTTCCCAACAAAAACCCAACAGCGGCGGCGATAACCCAGGCAAACGAAGACGAACCGAGGCTAAATCGCGAGCGCAGACGAAACACCGAAACCGCTCTGTAGAGCCAAATGCCGATCCGGCGGTTTAGCCTCCGTTCGCCCCCGTTCTCATTTGGGTCGAGCTTGGGAAGCTCGCGCTCTACCAACTGAGCTACGTCCGCGCGGGGCCGATTTTAGATGCAGCTGCTGCAACCCAGATTGCTGTCCTCTTAGGCGAGATGTGTATCGTCTCGTTTCGAGATGTCAGACATCGCGACTCAAGACGCAGCAGATCAAATCCTCGCCGCCCTCGGCGAGCAGCTCGCCGCTGCCGGCGAGCGCTACGAGCTGGTCGTGATCGGCGGCTCGGGACTCCTGGCACTGGGAATCACCGAGCGCTCCACCCGCGACGTCGACATCGTCGCATTGCGCTCCGGCGAAGAGCTGGGCAGCGCCAAGCCGTTGCCGGAGCCGCTGCAGGCCGCCCGCGACCGCGTCGCCCGCGACTTCTCCTTGCCCAACGAGTGGCTAAATGCCGGGCCCACCGACCTCCTCGACCTTGGCCTGCCCGAGGGCTTCCTCGGGCGGCTCGAGCGCCGCGATTACGGCATAGGCCTCACCGTCCACCTCGCCTCGCGCTATGACCAGATCCACTTCAAGCTCTACGCCCTCGTCGACCAGGGCCCGGGCAAGCACGAGGACGACCTACGTGCCCTGCAGCCGAGCGAGGACGAGCTGGCAGCGGCGGCCCATTGGGCCCGTTCCCACGACACCTCCGAGCCCTTCGCGGCGATCCTGGACCAAGTTCTCTCTCACCTGGGGGTCGACGATGCCGGTCCACGAACTTAGAGACGAGCTCCAGCAGGGGCTCAGCTCCTTCCTCTGGGGACAGTGGGCGCAGATGGGGATGCTCAGCGCCTCGCCGCGGCGCGATCGTTGGGCCGCCGATCCTGAGGCGCTCCTCCTGCTCAGCTTCGAGGTCGGCCGCGAAGACCCGCGCCTTTTCGAGGAGGTGCTCGACTGGATGCTCGTCAACGAGCGCCTGCTCAGCACCCAGCGCCTGCGCAACCTCGCCTGCGACGAGGCCGACCGTGCACTGGCTGGAGCGGCGATCGCCTGGCTGCGGGAGTGGCGTCGCAAGGGCCGTGCGCCGGAGCCAGAGTGGCCACGGGCGGGAGAGTTTGCCGAGCCACTCTTCCTCGGCGCCGGCGCCCCGGTCGAGCGTCCCGACCCCGCCTTCCTCGAACACGAGCTGCTGAAGGGTTGGCGGGAACCCAAGCGCCGCTCCGCCCAGCCCGACCTGGCGGCGCCGATCAACCTGGCCCTGCGATTGCGCAGCCTGCTCGGCGTCGGTGCCCGCGCCGAGGTGGTCCGCGTCCTGCTCACCGCCGACGTCCCGCGGATGTCGGTGCAGGCCCTCGCCGCCTCGACCGGCTACTCGAAGCGAAACGCTCAAGAGGCCGCCGCTTCGCTGCGCGCCGCCGGCGCCGCCGGCTCTTCCGCGATCGGCAACGAACAGCGCTTCGAGCTGCCGCGCGGGCGCTGGTTGGAGCTCCTGGAGCTGCCCCGTGCACCGCTGCACGTCGACTGGCCGCAGCTCTTCCGCTCCCTGCGCGTGCTGTTGCGCTGGCTGCGCGAGCGCGACCGTGAAGAGCTTCTCCGAATACATGCTCGCCAGCGAGGCGCGCCGGGTGCTCGAAGTGGTGGCCGAAGACCTGCGTTTCGCCGGTGTGCCAGTCGACCTCGGCGGCCCCGACGGGGCCGAGTACTGGCCGCACTTCGTCGCTGTGGTCCGCGATCTGCTCGCGCCCTTTCGCTAAGCCCGGGAGCTGGGGCGAAAGTTGGCGGCCCCGCTGGGTCCGGCCAAAAGCCGACCGCTGGAGGCTGCCGGGGCCGAGCGGGTTCTAACCTTCCGCACCCGTGGGTGCCCGCTCCGCCATCGCCGTGCTCGCAGTGCTGGCCGTCGTCGGCCTGCTCACCTTCGGCCTGCTCAGCAAAGGCTCGTCGGGGGTGGCGCTGGGCGAGCAGGCTCCGACCTCCCCCCTCCCCCGGCTCGAAGGCGGCGGCAGCGGTTCGCTCGCCGAATACCGTGGGCGCTGGGTGCTGGTCAACTTCTGGGCCTCCTGGTGCGTCCCCTGCCGCGAGGAGGCGCCGGCGCTGGAGAGCTTTCAGCGACAGCATCGCGGGAAGGACTTCACAGTGCTCGGCATCGACAGCCGCGACCTCTCCGGCGACGGCCGCGCCTTCGTCCGCCGCTTCGGGCTCACCTACCCGCAGCTTCGCGACGGCGACGGCGCCAGCGCCCACGACTTCGGCACCACCGGCGTCCCCGAGAACTTCCTGATCAACCCCCGTGGACGGGTGCGGCTGCTCCTGCACGGCCCCGTCGACGAGGAATACCTGCGCGGCGAAGTCGCGCCGCTGCTGCCAGGGGGGCCATCGTGAGGGCGGCCGCCGCGATCGGGAGGGCGCGCGTCGCGATCGGGGCGGCGGCGCTCGTCCTCGCGCTCGCCGCCGCGGCGCTCGGCGTCGCCCCGGCGGTCGCCGCGCCGGCGCCGCAGACCTCGCTGACCGAGGTCTCCTCGGAAGTGATGTGCCCGGTCTGCGGCACCCTGCTCGAACTCGCCGAATCGCCGCAGGCGCAGCGCGAGAAAGCCTTCATCTCACGCCTGGTCGGTGAAGGGAGGAGCAAGCAGCAGATCAAGGACGCGCTGGTCGCCGAGTACGGCGAGGAGGTGCTGGCGCTGCCGCGTGGATCGGGCTTCGACCTCTCCGCCTACCTGGTCCCGGTGATCGCCTTCGTCCTCGCCGCGATCGCCCTGGCGGTCGGGGTGCTGCGCTGGCGCCGGGCAGGCAACGGCCGTGGCGGCGATCCACCGGCGGCGGACGGCCCGCGCGACGAGGAGGCCGCCCGGCTCGACGCCGACATGGCTCGCTACGACCTCTGAGCCGTATCGGTGGCGTTCACCACCACCGCCCCGAGGGTCTCGGTGGGCAGCTTCCGCAGGTACCTGCCCAATGCTCGACCGCGGCCGCTCGCGAGCGCCTCCGGCGCCACCGCGGCGAGGAGGACGTCGGCGGCGGCGGCGATCGCCTCCAGCGACCCCCGCTCACCGTCGAAGGAGGGGCCGAGCAGGACCACCCGCTCGTAGCCGTCGCGCAGCTTGGCGACCGCGTGGCGGAGGCTCGCGAGGTCGATCAGCGCGGCCGGCGCCAGCGCCCGCTCGCCGGCTACCACGCAGACCAGCGGGTGCGCGGCGCTGCCGGACTCGGGTCCGGCCAGCACCAGCGACTGGAGGATCTGCGGCGCGGTCGCCCCCCAGCGCAGGTACTCGTGCAGCCCGGGCGAGGGCGCCAGGCTCAGCGTCGCCGCCAGACGCGGCAGCATCAGGTCGCACTCGAGCAGCGCCGTGCGCCGGCCCCGGCGCGGTGGCGGCGCCGGCGAGGGCGACCGCCACCGCCAGCTCGGCGTCGCCGCTGACCAGGACCACCCGGCGCTCCCCCAGCGTCCGCTCGAGGTCGGCGAGCGCCTCGAAGTCGGCCCTGCGCAACGCCCAGGACCGACCCGATCCCGAGACCGACCCCGAGATCTCGGCGAGCACCGGCAACCTGCGGCGCCCGCCGCGCATCACATCCGCTCGGGGGCGGAGATCCCGAGCAGGCCCAGCGCCGCGGCGATCGTCCGCTTCGCGCAGAGGCAGAGCGCCAGACGCGAGCGCTCGACTCCCTCGCCCTCGGCACCGACGACCTGGCAATCGCGGTAGAAGGCGTGGAAGTCGGCGGCGACCGCGGTCGAGTAGGCGCAGATCCGGTGCGGCGCCCGCCGCGCCGCCGCCTCGCGCACCTCGTCAGGGAACTCGAGCAGGCGCTTGATCAGCTCCTTCTCGCTCGCCTCCAGCGCGGCCACCGGGGCGGCGGGGTCGATCGCCGCCGCTGTCCCGGCCGCGCTCTCGCCCGCCTTGCGCAGGATGCTGGCGATCCGGGCGTGCGCGTACTGGACGTAGTAGACCGGGTTGTCGCTGGACTGGCGGCGGGCGAGGTCGAGGTCGAGGTCGACGGTGGTCTCGTGGCTGCGCCAGAGCATGAACCAGCGAGTGGCGTCGACGCCGATGTCGTCGACCAGCTCGTCGAGCGTGACGAAGTCGCCGCTGCGCTTCGACATCTGCGCCCGCTCGCCCGCTTCGACGATGTGGACGAGGTTCATGATCAGCGCCTCGAAAGCGTCGGGATCGGCACCGAGCGCGGCGATCGCCGCCCGGATCCGCGCCACGTAGCCGTGGTGGTCGGCGCCAAGCACGTTGATCAGCCGCCCGAAGCCGCGCTGCAGCTTGTCCCAGTGGTAGGCGACGTCGGCGGCGAGATAGGTCGGCTCGCCGTTGGAGCGGATCAGGACCCGGTCCTTGTCGTCGCCGAAGTCGGTCGTGCGCAGCCAGAGCGCGTCTTCGCTGCGGTAGGTGTGGCCGCGCCGGTCGAGGTCGGCGAGGGCCGACTCGACCTCGCCCTTGCGGTACAGCTCGCGCTCGGAGAACCAGGTGTCGAACGGCGGCACGCCGAAGCGCTCGAGCGTCGCCCGCACACCGTCGAGCATCAGCTCGATCCCGCGCCGGCCGACCGCATCGAGGTCGCCCGGGTCGATGCCCTCGGCGGCGATCCGCTCCCCCAGGGCGGCAACGTACTCGCCTTCGTAGCCGTCCGCGGGCGGCTCGCCGCCGCGCATCCGGGCGGCGATCGACTCGGCGAAGCGCTTGACCTGGGCGCCCCCGTCGTTGACGTAGTACTCGCGGCCGACTTCGTGGCCGACCGCCGCCAGCAGCCGCGCCAGGGCGTCGCCGTAGGCCGCGTGGCGGCCGCCACCGACGTGCAGCGGTCCGGTCGGGTTGGCGGAGACGAACTCGACCAGGACCCGCTCCGGGTTCGGCGTCGGCGCCGGGCCGAGCTCGTCGCCGGCCGCGGTCAGATCGGAGAGCGCCCGCCGATACCAAGCGTCGGAGAGGAAGAGGTTGACGAAGCCGGGGCCGGCGACCTCGATCCGGTCGAGGCTGCCGGAACCGCCGAGGTCGCTCTCCAGCTCCTCCCGCAGGCGTTCGGCGACCGCGCGGGGGCTCTCCCCCAGCGGCGCCGCCAGCAGCATCGCCGCGTTGGAGCTGTAGTCGCCCAGCCCCGGCTTCGGCGGCCGGTCGAGGCTGGGCACGGGCTCGGTGGGCTCGCCGTCGCGCAGGGACCGAGTGGCGCGCTCGACGGCCCCCCGCAGCTCGGCGATCGATTCGGTGGCGCTCACGATGCCATCGTATGGACCGGACCTGGCCCGGGGTACGCTGGCCGCTTGCGCGTAGCCGTTCTCAGCGACGTCCACTCCAACCTGCCCGCCCTCGAAGCCGTCCTGGCGGCGATCGACGCCGCCAGCGTTGAGGAGATCTGGTGCCTCGGCGACGTCGTCGGCTACGGCGCCCAGCCCGACGCCTGCGCGGAAACGCTGCGCGAGCGCTGCGACGTCTGCCTGGTCGGCAACCACGATTTGGCGGCGCTCGACCGCCTCGACATCTCCTCCTTCTCGGAGACGGCGGCCGCCGCCGTCTCCTGGACCCGCGAGAACGCCGCCCCGGCGACGCTGGACTTCCTCCGCGGGCTCGAGCCGACCGGGGTGCGCGGGGGCATCGGCCTTTTCCACGCCTCCCCCCGCGACCCGATTTGGGAGTACGTGCTTTCCACCGATCAGGCGGAAGCCGGGCTCGACGCCCAGGAGCAGCGGGTGGGCCTGATCGGCCACTCCCATGTCTCGCTCTTCTTTGCCCGGGCCGAGGACGCGCGGCCCGGTGACACGCAGGGGGCCCAGGCGGGCGACGACGCGCTGCTCAGCCTCGAGCGGGGCGAATGGCTGCTCAACCCCGGCAGCGTCGGGCAGCCGCGCGACGGCGATCCCCGCGCCGCCTGGATGGAGCTCGACACCGAGCAGTGGGTCGCACACTTTCATCGAGTCGAGTACGACGTCTCGACCGCCGCCGCGACGATTCTCGCCGCCGGCCTGCCGAGTCCGCTGGCGGACCGGCTCGAAGTTGGACGCTGATGCCTATATGCAGGCAAAATACGGCTCGCAGGCCGTTGTCTAGACTCGGATCATGGGTCGCCTGAGCGCCACCATGCTCGCCCTTGCCCTCGCCGCCTCCGCGGCGCTGGGGCTAGTCGCCTGCGGTGGCGGTGGCGCCGATCTGCTGCCCGGGAGCACCGCCGGCGAGATCAACTCCAATCTCGACCAGGTCGAGCAGCTCGCCGCCGAAGGAGACTGCGTCGGCGCCCAGGACGCCGCCCAGGCGGTCAGCGACCAGATCGAAGCGCTGGGCGGCGTCGACGCGAAGCTGAAGCAGGCGCTGCGCGAAGGCGCGACCAGGCTCAACGAAGTCGTCGCCGGCTGCGAGGAAAGCGAAGAAGAAAGCGAACCGGCGATCGAAAACGCGATCGAACCGGAAGAAGGCGAAGAGCGGGAAAAGCCCGGGAAGCCGGCGAAGTTGAAGCCCAAGCCCGAGCCCGAAGGCGAAGAAGCGGCGGAGGAAACGAAGACGACGCCAGCGCTCCCGCCGCAGGCCGAAGGCAAAGCGAAAGGCCACGAAAAGCAGGAAGAAGCGGCGGCGCCGGTCGAAACCGGCGGCGGCACGCCGTCGGGCGGGGTTGGTCCGGGCGCCCCGGTGGAAGGGGAATGATGGAGGCGGGAACCCTCTCGGGCCGCTATGAGACCGGCGAGCGCCTCGGCTCCGGCGGGATGTCGAACGTCTACAAGGCGACCGACCGGATCCTCGAGCGCACCGTCGCGGTCAAGGTCCTCGCCGAGCACCTCTCCGACGACGAGCGCTTCGTCGCCCGTTTCCGGCGCGAGGCGTTGGCGGTCGCGAAGCTGATCCATCCCAACATCGTCCAGGTCTACGACACGGGGGTCGACGAAGGTCGCCGCTACATCGTGATGGAGTACGTCGAGGGCCGCTCGGGGGCGCAGATCCTCCAGCGCCACGGCCCGGTCGGGCCCGAGATCGCCGCCGAGATCGGCATCCAGGCCTGCGCCGGGCTTGACTACGCCCACCGGCGCGGGATCATCCACCGCGACGTCAAGCCGGGCAACCTGATGGTCGTCGGCGGCCCGGTCGGGGGCGGTGAGATGACCATCAAGCTGACCGACTTCGGCATCGCCCGGGCGATCGAGCAGACCCGGATCACCCAGGTCGGCTCGGTGGTCGGCACCGCCGCCTACCTCGCCCCCGAGCAGGTGCGCGGCGAGGAGGCGACGCCGGCAACCGACGTCTACGCGCTCGGCGTGGTCATCTACCAGTTCCTCACCGGCCGCCTGCCCTACGAGGGCTCCTCGCTGGCCGAGCTGGCGGTGCGCCAGCAGAACGAGAAGCCGCTGCCGCCAAGCACCTACAACGACGAGGTGACGGAGACGCTCGGTGGCGCCGTGCTGCGGGCGCTCGAGGGCGACCCCAACCGGCGCTACGCCAGCGCCGACGAGCTGGCAAGCGGGCTCCGTCTCGGGCTCGAAGGTACCGATGTGACGCTGCCGCTGGCCGAGGGCACGACCCCGACCCGGGTGCTCGGCGGCGAGACCGCCGCCACCCGCCACCTCGACCGTACCGCGCAGACCGAGTACCGCCCGGCCCAGTCGCAGACCCGGCGGCCGCAGCCACGAGTGGCGCCGCCGCAGGCTGCCGCGCCGCCGCGCTCCGCCGCGCCGCCGCAGCGCCGCGGCGCCTTCTCACGCTTCGTCCGCTTCGTGCTCGCGCTCGTCGCCCTGGTCCTGATCGCCGCCGCCGTCGCCACCGCGGTGATCGTCACCACCGACAAGGCGGCCGGGGTCAAGGTCTCGAAGGTCGCCGGCGACACCGTCGACAAAGTCGTCGAAGAAGTGAAGGATCTGGTCAAGAAGAACTCCGAATAGCCACCCAGGGCGCTGCCCCGGCGAGGACCGCGGCGCAGTAAGCGCCGAACTCGCCGGCCTCGATCGCCGCCCGGGCATGGGTCGTCAGCTCGCGCATGTAGGTGAGGTTGTGGAGGACGAGCAGCCGCACCGCGGTCAGCTCCTCGGCCCGCGAGAGGTAGCTGAGGTAGTCGCGGTCGTGGCGGCGGCAGGCCGGACAGGGGCAGCCCGCGACCAGGGGCTCGCGGTCGCCGGCCCAGCCCGACTTGCGCAGGTCGAGGCGGAAGCGCGTCTCCGGGCTCGGCGCGAGGGCGACGCCGTGGCGGGCCAGCCGGGTCGGCACGGCGCAGTCGAAGACGTCGAGCCCGAGCGCGATCCCCCCGAGGAGGTCGTCGACCTCGCCGATCCCGAGCAGGTGCTTGGGCGCCTCCTCGGGCAGCAACGGCGCCGTCATCGCCAGCACCGCCGCCATCTCCTCCTTGTCGCGCCCGAGGGTGCCGCCGATCGCCAGGCCGTCGACCGCAGCGGCGGCGACGGCCTGGGCCGATTCGCGGCGCAGGTCCTCGTGGACGCCGCCCTGGACGATCCCGAACACCGCCTGGCGCTCCGGCCCCTCGCGCTCGTGCCAGCGCAGGCAGCGGTCGAGCCAGCGGTGGGTGCGCTCGGTCGAGCGGGCCGTGTAGTCGCGGTCGGCGTGGAACGGCGTGCACTCGTCAAAGGCGAGGGCGATGTCGGAGCCGAGCGCGGCCTGCACCCGCATCGAGACCTCGGGCGAGATGAACAGCTCGGCGCCGTCGCGATAGGAGCGGAAGCGGGCGCCCTCCTCGGTGATCTCGACCCGCGAGCCGGGCTCGCCACCCGAGCGACCGCTGCCCTTGACCTCGTTGGCGACGCCGCCGTGGGCGAGCGAGAAGACCTGGAAGCCGCCGGAGTCGGTGATCAGCGCCCGCTCCCAGCCCATGAAGGCGTGCAGGCCGCCGGCGGCGGCGATCCGCTCGGGGCCAGGCGAGACGAACAGGTGGTAGGTGTTGCCGAGGATCAGCTCGTAGCCGAGCCCGGCGACCTCGCTCGACTCCAGCCCCCGCACCGTCCCCTTGGTCGCCAGCGGAATGAAGGCCGGCGTCGCGACCGGCCCGTGGGCGGTGTGCAGCGTTCCCGCGCGCGCGGCCCCGTCTCGAGCCCCGATCTCGAACCTCAGCCTGTTCTCGTCAGCCCTCATCGCCGCTCGTTCGATTTGGCTGCCTATAACCCCCTAAATGCATCGAGCGGCGAGGCATTTAGGGGCGGCCGGCGATCAGCGAGCGGCCGGTCATCGCCTCCGGCTGGGGGATGCCGAGCAGCTCGAGGGCGGTCGGGGCGACGTCGGCGAGGATGCCGCCCTCGCGTAGCTCCAGTTCCCCGGCGGTGACGATCAGCGGCACCGGGTTGAGCGAGTGGGCGGTGTTGGGCGAGCCGTCGGGCTCGAGCATGTGGTCGCAGTTGCCGTGGTCGGCGGTGACGATGCAGGCGCCCCCACGCGCCTCCACGGCTTCGACAACCTCTCCCAGACAGGCGTCGACCGCCTCGACCGCGGCCACCGCGGCCGGAATCACGCCGGTGTGGCCGACCATGTCGGGGTTGGCGAAGTTGATGATCCCGAAGCGGTGCTCGCCCTCGGCCCAGTGGTTGACGAAAGTGTCGGCGGCGGCCTTGGCGCTCATCTCCGGCTTGTGGTCGTAGGTCGGGACGTCGCGGGGGGATTCGACCAGGCGGCGCTCCTCCCCCTCCAGCTCCTGCTCGCGGCCGCCGTTGAAGAAGTAGGTGACGTGGGCGTACTTCTCGGTCTCGGCGACGTGCAGCTGGCGCCCGCCCGCCTCGGAGATCGTCTGCGCCAGCGTCGTCTGCGGCCGCTCCTCCGGGAAGGCGACCGGGTAGGGCCAGCCCTTGCGATAGGAGGTCATCGTCGTCAGCTCCAGCGCCGGGGCGCCGGCGCGCGAGAACTCGTCGAAGCCGGGCTCGGCCAGGGCGCGGGTCAGCTGCCGCGCCCGGTCGGGGCGGAAGTTGACGAAGATCGCGACGTCGCCGGCGGCGGCGCCGTCGTAGTCACCGATCACGGTGGGTACCACGAACTCGTCGGTGTCGCCGCGCTCGTAGGAGGCCTCGATCGCCTCCGCGGCGCTGCCGGCGCGCAGGCCCTGGCCGTGGACGATCGCGTCGTAGGCGAGCTTGGTCCGCTCCCAGCGGGTGTCGCGGTCCATCGCGTAGTAGCGGCCGCTGACCGTGGCGATCCGCCCCGCCTGGCGCAGCCAGCGCTCGAGCTCGGCGAGGTAGGTGCGGCCGCCGTGCGGGAGCGTGTCGCGGCCGTCGGTGAAGGCGTGGAAGACGACGTCGGGAACGCCCTCCTGCGAGGCCAGCTCGATGCAGGCCTCGATGTGGTCCCAGCCGGAGTGGACGCCGCCGTCGGAGACGAGGCCGAGCAGGTGCAGGCGGCCGCGGGGGCTGTTACGGGCGTGCTCGCAGGCGGCCAGCAGCGCCTCGTTCTCGAAGAAGCCGCCGTCGGCGACGGCGTCGCCGATCCGCGCCAGGTCCTGTTTGACGATCGCCCCGGCGCCGAGGTTGAGATGGCCGACCTCGGAGTTGCCCATCTGCCCGTCAGGCAGGCCGACGTCGCGGCCCTGGGCGGAGAGCTGCGTGTGCGGGTAGCGCTCCCAGAGGTCGTCGAAGACCGGCGTCCGCGCGAGCGAGATCGCGTTGCCGGGGCCGGCTGGGGCCAGTCCCCAGCCGTCGAGGATGATCAGCGCCAGCGAGGGGACCAGCGGAGTCGAACCCGCCGCTTCCACGATCGCCGCGAAGTCCACCGGGTCGAGGCTGGCGCCGCCGACCAGGGCGCCGTCGACGTCGGGCTTGGAGAGCAGCTCGGCGGCGTTGGCGGGCTTGACCGAGCCGCCGTAGAGGATTCGCACCTCATCGGCGACCGAGCCACCGTAGAGGACCCGCACCTCGTCGGCGACCGCGCCGCGCATGCGGACGACGTCGCGGATGAAGGCGCAGGCCTCCTGCGCCTGCTCGGGGGTCGCGGTGCGCCCGGTGCCGATCGCCCAGATCGGCTCGTAGGCGATCACGACCCGGCTCAGCCCGGGGGAGTCGACGCCGGCGAGGTCGGCCTGGAGCTGGCGCTCCAGCACCGCCTCGGTCTCTTCGGCGTCGCGTGCCGCCTCGCTCTCGCCGACGCAGAGGATCGGCTCGAGGCCGGCGGCGAGGGCGGCGGGCACCTTGCGGGCCAGCGCCTCGTCGCTCTCGCCGAAGAACTGGCGCCGCTCGGAGTGGCCGAGGACCACCGCCTCGACGTCGAGCTCGACCAGCATCGGCGCCGAGACCTCGCCGGTGAAGGCGCCCGCAGTCCTCCTCGTGCATGTTCTGCGCGGCGACGCGGACCGCGGTGCCGCGCCGCCGCTCGACCACCTCGGCCAGCGCCGTGAACGGCGGGCAGACGACGACGTCGCACTGGGTCGCGGCAATCCGCGGCAGCAGCGCGTCGATGAACTCGGCCGCCTCGGCGACCGTCTTGTTCATCTTCCAGTTGGCGGCGATGTAGGGGGTGCGGTCAGGCATCGGCTCTCTCCTTGTCAACGGTCTCCTTATCGAGCAGGGCCTCGACCCCGGGCAGCTTCCTTCCCTCCAGCAGCTCCAAGGATGCTCCTCCTCCGGTGGAGAGCCAGTCCACCCGGTCGTCGAGGCCGAACTTGCGCAGCGCCGCGACCGAGTCGCCGCCGCCGACCACGGTCGTGCCGGGAGCGGCGGCCACCGCCTCGGCGACGGTCCTGGTCCCGGCCGCGAACGGCTCCAGCTCGAAGGCGCCCATCGGCCCGTTCCAGAGCACAGTCCCCGCTTCGGCGACCGCATTCGGCGTAGAGCTCGGCGGTGCGCGGCCCCACGTCCAGTCCCATCCAGCCGTCGGGAACCTCCACCCCGTCGCTCTGCCGTCGCTCGGTCTCCGCGTCGAAGCTCGCGGCCGAGTACCAGGTCGACCGGCAGGGTCAGCTCGCAGTCCGAGTCCTCCGCTCGCTCCAGCGCCTCGGCGGCCAGCTCGACCCCCTTCTCCTCGACCAGCGAGTCGCCGGTGGCGACGCCCTGGGCGCGGAAGAAGCTGAAGCACATCGCGCCGCCGATCAGGATCCGGTCGGCGACGTCGAGGAAGCGGTCGATCACCCCGACCTTGTCGGAGACCTTGGCGCCGCCGAGGACGACGACCAGGGGTCGCCGCGGCGACTCGACCACCGCGCCCAGCTCGGTCAGCTCGCGCTCCAGCAGCAGCCCCGCGTAGCCCGGCAGGTGGTGGGCGACGCCCTCGGTGCTGGCGTGGGCGCGGTGGGCGGCGCCGAAGGCGTCGTTGACGTAGAGGTCCGCCAGCTCGGCCAGCGCTTCGGCCAGCTTCGGGTCGTTCTCGGTCTCCCCCGGCTCGAAGCGGGTGTTCTCGAGCAGCAGCACGTCGCCGGGGCCGAGCGCGCCGGCGAGCAGGTCGACGTCGCCGCTCGACCACCGCCGGCGCCAGCTTCACCTCGGTGCCGAGCAGCTCGCCGAGCCGCTTCGCCACCGGCGCCATCGAAAGCGCCGGGTCGGGCTTGCCTTCGGGCGCCCCAGGTGGGAGGCGAGGACCAGCGCGGCGCCGCGCTCGCGCAGCAGCTCGATCGTCGGCAGCGCCGCCCGGATCCGCATGTCGTCCGCCACCTCGCCGTCGTCGAGCGGGACGTTGAAGTCGACCCGGACCAGCACCCGCCGGCCCGCCACCTCGGCGTCGCGGACGCTCGCCTTCGAGAAGCCGGCCATCGGCGCGGTCCCCGCGGGCCTCAGCCCGTCAGGACCTTGCCGGCCAGCTCGACGCAGCGGTTCGAGTAGCCCCACTCGTTGTCGTACCAGCTCACCGCCTTGACCATGCGGCCGTCGCCGATCACCATCGTCTGGCCGGCGTCGAAGATCGAGGAGTGCGGGTCGCCGACGATGTCGGTGGAGACGATCGGGTCCTCGGTGTAGGAGAGGATGCCCTTCAGCGGCCCCTCGGCCGCCGCCTTGACGGCGGCGTTGACCTGGTCGGCGTCGACCGGGTCGGGGGTGCGTGAAGACGAGGTCGACGACCGAGCCGGTCGCCACCGGCGCCCGCATCGCGAGGCCGTTCAGCTTGCCGTTCAGCTCCGGCAGCACGAGGCCGACGGCCTTGGCGGCGCCGGTCGTGGTCGGGATCAGGTTGAGCGCCGCGGCGCGGGCCCGGCGCAGGTCGGAGTGCGGCATGTCCTGCAGGCGCTGGTCGGCGGTGTAGGCGTGGATCGTGGTCATCAGACCCTGCTCGATCCCGAACGAGTCGTTCAGCACCTTGGCCAGCGGCGCCAGGCAGTTGGTCGTGCAGGAGGCGTTGGAGATGATGTGGTGGCTGGTCGGGGTCGTAGGCGCTGTCGAAGTTGACGCCGAGGGCGACGGTCACGTCCGGCTCCTTGGCCGGGGCGGAGATGATCACCTTCTTGGCGCCGGCCTCGAGGTGCTTGGCGGCGTCGGCGCGGGCGGTGAAGAAGCCGGTCGACTCGATCACCACCTCGACCCCGAGGTCGCCCCAGGGCAGCGCCGCCGGGATCGCGCTCGGAGAGCACCTTGAGCTCCTTGCCGTCGATCGAGATCGACGCTCGCCTCCGACCTCGACCTCGCCCGGGAAGCGGCCGAGGATCGAGTCGTACTTGAGCAGGTGGGCGAGCGTGCCGGGGTCGGTGAGGTCGTTGACGGCGACGAACTCGAGGTCCGCCCCCGCCGCCTGCGCCGCGCGGAAGACGTTGCGCCCGATGCGCCCGAAACCGTTGATGCCGACCTTCACAGCCATGACCTCATTGCCTCCTGAATTCGTTGTCGGGAGCCGATCCTATGGACTCGGACCGCCCGCTTGTTCTAGTCGGACCCGATCGTGATCTCGATCTCGTACCCGTCGGGGTCCTTGAGGAACGCCGAGTAGGAGCCGGAGCCGTGCGGAGCGGCGCTCGCCGGGGTCGCTGACGTTGACGCCGCCGGCCCGCATCCCGCCTTCCCAGGCCGCCTTGACGGCGACGATGCCGAGCGCCGGAGAAGCTGAGCAGCCCGAAGCCCGGCTGGGGCTCGTGGTGGGCGGCGACGAAGAAGACCGGTTTGGCGATGCCCCAGCCGATCGTCTCGTCCTCCTCGAAATGGCGGCGCCAGCCGAGCGGCGCCAGCATCGAGTCGTAGAAGGCGGCGCTGCGGTCGAGGTCGGAGACCTCCAGGAGGACGTGGTGGAGCATCGAGCCGGGAGGCTATAGGCGCGCCCCTCGGAATGTCGGCTGACCGCAGGTCGGCCGAGCGTCGTGCTCAGCCCGAGCGCGGGGTCCAGCGGAAGTAGCGGACGGCGAGCAGCAGGCCGGCGACGCCCCAGATCGCGACCACGGCGAGGTTGTCCCACGAGATCGCCGCGCCGGCGCCGCCGGCCGGGACGTAAGCGTCGAAGAAGGCCTCGAAGAAGTGGCGGATCGGGAAGAGGTCGGCGAAGTGGATGACGCCGCTGGGCAGCTGGTCGTCGGGGATGAAGACGCCGGAGAGGAAGTAGAGCGGCAGCAGCAGCGCGTTGACGATCGGCGCGGCGGCGTCCTGGGAGGGGATCGCCGCGGTCAGCGCGATCCCCAGGCAGCAGAAGGCGGCGGCGCCGACGACGAGCGTGACGAGGATCGCCGGCAGCCGGTCCCAGGGGATGGCGACGCCGTAGAGCACGCGGCCGATCGCCGCCAGCAGCGCCAGCATCATCAGGGCGACGACGATCGAGTTGCCGACCCGGCCGGCGATGAAGACCCAGGCCGGCATCGGGGTGCCGCGGCTGCGCTTGAGGCGGCCGTCCTCGCGGGCGATGACCAGCGACATCGCCAGGCTCTGCATCGTCGCCGAGATCACCGAGAGGGTGATGATCGCCGGCACGTAGTAGGTCGTCGTCTCGATCCCGCCGCGGACGTCGACCGTCTGGTCGCCGAAGACGGTGGCGAAGATCAGCAGCAGGACCACCGGGAACATCACCGTGAAGAAGACCGAGGCGGGGTTGCGCCAGAACGCCTTCTGGTCGTAGCGGAACTGGTGGCCGACCAGCGCCAAGCCGCTCACTCGGCACCCTTCGCCGCTCCGGCGGCAGCGGCTCGGTCGGAGCGGTCAGCTCCAGGTAGACGTCCTCGAGCGTCGGCCGCGTCACTTCCAGCCCCTCCAGGTCCTCGCCGCGCGCCAGCGCCTCGCCGGTCAGCTCGTGCAGGGTCGTGACCGGGGTCGTGGTCTCGACGCTGACGTCGCGGCCGCCGCGTCCGGTAGCGGATCGTCGCCGGCTGGCTCTCGCGGTCGCCGAGGTCCTCGGGGGTGCCGCGGGCGACGACCTCCCCGGCGGCGATGATCGTCACCCGGTCGGCGAGGCGCTGCGCCTCGTCCATGTAGTGGGTGGTGAGGAAGACGGTCTTGCCGAGGTCGCGCAGGCCGGCGATCACCTCCCAGGCCTGGCGCCGGGCGGTCGGGTCGAAGCCGGTGGTCGGCTCGTCGAGGAAGAGCAGCTCGGGGTCGCCGATCAGCGCCATGCCGACGTCGAGGCGACGCTGCTGGCCACCGGAGAGCTTGCTCGCCCGGTCGTCGGCCTTCTCCTCCAGGCCGACCAGCTCGATCACCTCCGTCGACCGGCCGTGGCGCGCGGAAGTAGCCGGCGTAGAGGCCGAGCGACTCGCGCACGGTCAGGTAGGGGTCGAGGCGGCCGCTCTGCAGGACGATGCCGATCCGCTCGCGCCACTCGCGGCCGGCCCGCTCGGGGTCCTCGCCCAGCACCGTGACCTCGCCGCCGCTGCGCTTGCGGTAGCCCTCGAGGATCTCGACCGTGGTCGTCTTGCCGGCGCCGTTGGGGCCGAGGAAGGCGAAGACCTCGCCCGGCATCACCTCGAGGTCGATCCCGCGCACCGCCTCGTTGTCCCCGTAGCTCTTACGCAGACCGCTTATGGAGATGACAGGCTCAGCCAAGAATCGTGGAGTCTAGGTTGACGAGGGACGGGGAAGCCTCAACCGAGCCTCCCCGCTGTTGCGAGGGCGAGGCTTCCCCGTCCCTCGTCAGTCCAGCTCGACGTCCCGGTGCTTGACGCGGACGATCACGTCCTCGCGGGCCGCGAGGTCGCGGCGGATGCGGTCGGCGACGGTGACCGAGCGGTGGCGGCCGCCGGTGCAGCCGATCGCGATCGTCAGGTGGCTCTTGCCCTCGGCGACGTAGGCGGGGACGAGGAACTCGAGCAGCGGCAGCAGGCGGCCGTAGAACTCGCCCGCCTGGGTGCCCGACTCGACGTAAGCGCGGACCTGCTCGTCGAGACCGGTCATCGGCCGCAGCTCGTCGACATAGTGCGGGTTGGGCAGGAAGCGGACATCGAGGGTGAGGTCGGCGTCGCGGGGCGGGCCATTCTTGAAGCCGAAGGTGAGCAGGGTCAGCGCCAGCCCGCCGCCGTCCTCGCGGCCGAGCATCTCCTCGGCGATCCGCCGCCGCAGCTCGGAACCGGTCAGGTCGCTGGTGTCCATCACCACGTCGGCGCGCTCGCGCAGCGGGGCCAGCAGCTCGCGCTCGGCCCGGATCCCCTCGACGATCCGCCCTTCGGGGGCCAGCGGGTGGCGGCGGCGGGTCTCCTTGTAGCGGTCGAGCAGCGTCTCCTCGTCGGTCTCGAGGAACAGCACCTTCGGCTTCAGCCCGTCCCCCTCGAGGTCGTCGAGCACCTGGACCAGGTCGTCGAAGTATTCGCCGCCGCGCACGTCGGAGACGACCGCGGCGCGCTCGACGCCGCTGCCCTTGTGGCGGAACAGCTCGCCGAGGCTGTCGATCATCCGCGGCGGCAGGTTGTCGACGCAGAAGTAGCCGCCGTCCTCGAAGGCGGCGATCGCCTCCGACTTGCCGGCTCCGGAATGGCCGGTGATCACGACCAGGGTCACCCCGCCCTCGCCCATCCTCTAGTTGGTCCTGTTCAGTTGCTCGTGGATCTCCCGCCCTACTTTGCCAGGCAGGCCGGGCACTGCCTCGAGCTCCTCCCTGGTCGCGGCGAGAAACCGCTCGGGCGAGCCGAAGTGCCGCAGCAGCGCCCGCTTGCGCGCCGGGCCGATGCCCTTCAGCTCGTCCAGCACCGAGCCGGTCATCGCCCGGTCGCGGCGGCCGCGGTGGTGTTCGATCGCGAACCGGTGCGCCTCGTCGCGGACCCGCTGCAGCAGCTTCGAGGCCTCCGAGTCGGCGGCCAGGTCGAGCGGCACCGAACGGCCGGGGAGATAGACCTCCTCGAGGCGCTTGGCGAGGCTGATCACGGTGACGCCGCGCTCGACGAAGGGCGCCAGCGCCTTCATCCCGGCCCCCAGCTGCCCTTTGCCGCCGTCGATCACGATCAGCGAGGGCAGCGAGGCGAAGCTCTCGTCGCGCTGGCGGTCGTGCGGGGAGAGGTCGACCTGTTCGAGGTGGCGGGCGACCCGCCGCGCCAGCACCTCCTCGATCGAGGCGAAGTCGTCGGGGCCGCCGTTGCCGCCGGCGTCGCGGCGCTCGCCGCGCACTTTGAAGCGGCGGTAGTCGGCCTTCTTGGTCGCCCCGCCCTCGAAGACGACCATCGAGGCGACCGTGTGCTTGCCGCCGATGTTGGAGATGTCGAAGCCCTCGATCCGCACCGGCAGCTCCTCCATGCCGAGCGCCTCGGCCAGCGAGGACAGCGACTCGACCCGGCGCGCGCGGCGGTGCTCGCGCCGCAGCCGGTCCTGGTCGAGGGCTAGCCGGGCGTTGCGCTCGGCCAGCTCGCGCAGCCGGCGCTTGTCGCCGCGCTCGGCGGCCCGCACCTCGACCGGCGAGCCGCGCCGCTCGCTGAGCGCTTCGGCGATCACCGCGACCCGATCACGCAGATAGGGGCCGACGACGATCGTCTTCGGCATCGCCGGCGAGGCCGAGTAGTACTGGCCGATGAACTCCTCGGCCACCTCCGCCGGCTCGCGCTCGCCCTCGTTCTCGAGGTAGAAGCTCTGGCGCTCAGCGAGGATGCCGTCGCGGACCTGGAAGACCTGGGCGTTGGCGTCGGCGCCCTCGACCGCGACCCCGATCAGGTCGGCGGTGCCGACCGAGCCACCGGCGACCCGCTGGCGCTCGAACAGCGAGCGGATCGCCTTGAGGCGGTCGCGGTGCAGGGCGGCGCGCTCGAATTCCTCGGCGTCGGCGGCACCCCCCATCTTCGCCTCCTCCTCGGCCTCGACCTGGCGGTAGCGACCGGAGAGGAAATCGACGATCGCCTCGACGTTGCGGCGGTACTCCTCCTGGCTGACGTGGCCGACGCAGGGCGCCCCGCAGCGCTTGATGTAGTAGTCGAGACAGGGGCTGCCGGAGCGGCGGCCGGGCTCGGCCCCCTCGCAGGTGCGGAACTGGAACAGCTTGCCGAGCAAGTCGAGCGTCTCCCGCACCCGCTTGGCGCTGGAGAAGGGCCCGAAGTAGGCGCGCCCGGCGCGGTGCTTCTCGCGGGTGAAGTAGACCCGCGGATAGTCCTCGTCGAGGCTGACCGCGACGTAGGGGTAGGACTTGTCGTCGCGCAGGCGGATGTTGAAGCGCGGCCGGTGGCGCTTGATGAAGCTCTGCTCTGCCAGCAGCGCCTCCGCCTCGTTGGCGGTGACCAGGGTGTCGATGCGGTCGACCCGTGAGGTCAGTCGCGTCTCGCCGCCGGAGAAGTGGGAGGCGACGCGTTTGCGGATCGAGCGCGCCTTGCCGACGTAGAGCAGCTCGCCGTCGCCGTCATGGAACAGGTAGACGCCGGGCGAGTCGGGCAGCGCCCGGCGCTGCTCGGCGATCCGTTCGGCGCGGCTCAGGCGCTTGTCTTCCCCGGCTGCGGCCATCCGCCTAAGGGTAGGCTGCTGGCCACCCGGCCAAACGGACGCTGATACGGAGAGAGCGAGATGACCAGCCAGACCCTGAGCCCGCCGCAACTGAACACCCTGCAGATCGAGATCGACGGCGAGGTCGGCACCCTCACCCTCGACCGGCCCGACGCCTTCAACGCGATGAGCCCGGAGATGATCGGCGAGCTGACCGTGGCCTTCGCCTGGCTGGCCGACCGGGCGCCGCTGCGGGCGCTGATCGTGACCGGCGCGGGCAAGGCGTTCTGCGCCGGCGGCGACGTCACCTGGTTCCGCAAAGGCGTCGAGTCGGATGAGATTGACCTTCCCTCGGAAGTGCGGCGGGGCGCCGAGGCCCTGCACGCGGCGATCGTCGACCTGCGGCGGATCCCCTACCCGGTGATCGCGGCGATCAACGGCCCCGCGGCGGGCGCGGGCTTCTCGCTGGCGCTCGCCTGCGATTTCCGCATTGCCTCCGAGGGGGCCTTCCTCGCCTGTGCCTACGGGCGGATCGGCGCCTCACCGGACGGCGGCATGACCTACTTCCTGCCGCGCGTGGTCGGCCCCAGCCGGGCGCTCGAACTGCTGCTCGAGGACCCGAACCTGGGCGCGGCGGAAGCGCTCGAGGAGGGCCTGGTGCGCGAGGTCGTCGCGCCGGACGAGCTGCTGGACCGAGCCCGGGAGAAGGCCGGCGAGCTGGCGACGAAGGCGCCCCACTACGTGCGGATGGCAAAGCGGCTCTGCGCGGTCAGCATCGAGAACAGCATGACCGAGCACCTGCAGCTCGAGCGCCACGGAATCGCCGACAGCATGGCCACCGAGGACCTGCGCAACGGGGTCGAGGCCTTCTTCGGCGGTGGCACGCCCGAGTTCCACGGGCGCTGAACCCGCGCCGCCGCCGGCCCGTAGACGTATTTGCTCCCGCTATGCGGGAACAAATACGTTCGCACCGGCTCCGAGCTAGAGTCAGACCTGTCAACTAGTCCCCCGCGGGAAAGGACAGCCGATGAAGAAGGTCGCAGTCGCATTTGCCCTGGTCCTCGCCTCGCTGGCGCTCGTCGCTTGCGGCGGCAGCTCCGACAACTCCAGCAGCGCCGAAACCACCGCCACCAGCGAAGCCGAAACGGGAGGCAAGAGCAACCCCGCGGAAGCCGAAGGCAAGTCGGCCGGCAGCGCCTCCAGCGTCGAGTTCGAAGCCGACCCGGGCGGCGCCCTCGCCTACACCAGCGGCACCGCGACCGCCAAAGCCGGCAAGGTCACGGTCGACTTCACCAACCCGCAAGCGCTCACCCACGACGTCGCGATCGAAGACTCCAACGGCAAAACCGTCGGCCAAACCGAACTGATCGCCGAAGGCTCCGACTCAACCGTCGTCGACCTCAAGCCCGGCACCTACACCTTCTACTGCTCCGTCCCCGGCCACCGCGAAGCCGGCATGGAAGGGACGCTGACGGTCAAGTAAAGCCTTTATCGGCTGCTTTGTACGGGCAACAAACTCCCCATAGGGAAAGACGTGCGCTGAGCTGGCTCAACTCCGGTCGTCCTTCATCGCGACCACCAGGGTCAGCTCCAGCCACTTGAAGTGGCAGTCCACCTCGGCGAAGCCGACTTCCCGCAACCAACCCATCTGTTCCGAAAGATCGGCAAGCTGGTCGCTTGGGTCGTCCTCGGTACGACCAATCTCCCGCCGGAAGCGCTCGTGCAGTCGCAGGGACGCCGCGCTGACGAGATTGAGGTTCGCGAAGACACCGCCGGGCCTGAGCAGGTCGTAGATTTCCGCGAACAGCTCTCGCTTCCGGTCGTCCGTGAGATGGTGGATCGTCAGCCCCGACACCACAGCATCGACCGGTCCTGCATCCCCTAGCGAAAGGCCCAGGTCGTGCGGGCGGAGTTCGACCAGAGGATCGCCGTCGAAGCGCTCAGCGGCGCGACCCAGCATCGGCTCCGATGCGTCAAGCCCCACCGCCCTTGCGCCGGGATGTCGCTCGCGTATCGCGACCAGCAGGCGGCCGTCTCCGGTGCCAAGGTCAAGGAACCGCTCGACCTGCTCGGGGAGCGCTTCCATGAACATCTCCTCGGCGATGGGTCGGTGCGGTATTTCGCGCGACAGGTACTCAGCTACGCGCTCCGGCTCAGACCACTCCCCCAAGGTGTCGGCCATGCGCGGAAGCGTAGGCCATCGCGCGTCCGAAAATGCCGATGACGACGGAGCAGAGCATTAAAGCCCGGGCAGGAGTTCGAGGTCGAGCACCTTGACGCCGACGAGTACCGGTTGCGGCGAGTGATGCCAGCGCCGAATGAAGGCCTGGTGGACTGGCTTCTTGCCTGCCCACAGAAGGGCTACTTCGTCGCGGTCGACTCCGAGTCGACCGACTCTCTGTGAGACACCTCGTCGACGCCGACGTTCTCTCCGAGACGACCAAGCCCGATCCAGACTCTCGGGTCGTCAAGTGGCTGCGACGAAACGAGCGCTCGATCGTCGTCGATCCGATCATCCTCGACGAGGTTCGCTTCGGCATCCTCCTCTTGGCGCGCGGGGCACGGCGCACTGAGCTGGAGAGCTGGTTCAAGCAGGGGGTCAGTCGAATCCAATGCATTCTCTGGGATTCAGCCGTCGCACGCGCTGGGCACAACTGCTCGCCGACCTACGCCAACATGGCAAGCCGATGTCGACCAAAGACAGCCTGATCGCCGCCACCGCGCTCGCACACAATCTCGCGCTTGTGACGCTCAACCAGCGCGACTTCAAGCCGGTGAGGGTGCAGCTCGTCAATCCTTCGGCCTGATACTGGCCAGCCTATGGTCAGCTGGCCGGCGCCATCACGCGGGTGACGCTGTCGCCCACGAAGCACGGCTTCTCACCGCCCTCGACCTCGAGCGTGAAGCGGGTGACGACCTGCCACCCAGCCGCCGCCGACCTCCTCGACCGAGACGACCTCGGCCTTGGCGCGAACCTTGGAGTTGACCGGGACCGGGGCCGGGAAGCGGATCTTGTTGTCGTTGTATGAATTGTTCGGTCCCTTCCCTTGCGAGGTTTGACCGATCGAGCTTGCACTGTCCGGACAAGAGCCGTACACTCCTCCTTGATGGAGTCGGCGACCAGCGCCAAGACCCGCCGGATCGAGATCCGGATGACCGACGAGGAGCGCGACCTGGAGCAGGCCGCTGCTTCGGCTCGTGGGCAAACGCTCAGCGAGTTCGTCCGCCAGGCGGCGCGCCGCGAGGCCGAGCAGGTGCTGGCCGAGCGCACCAGCATCGCACTCAATCCAGAAGAGGCCACTCGCTTCCTAGCAGCGCTGGACGACCCCTCTTCGTTTGAGGCCGGCCTCGGCGCTCTGACTGAGCGCCCCAGCGTCCTCGGCGGTTGAGCGCTCGCTTCGGAGCGGTTGAACCGCTCGGACCTCATCACCAGGTCGACCGCTTCGAGTGCGGCCGCGAGCAGCTCGACCGTTGGCTGCGCGCCTATGCCGGGCAAGGCCAGCACCGAGACACGGCCCGCACTTTCGTGGTCTGCCGCCAAGGAAAGCCTGACGTGGTCGGCTGCTACACGCTGGTCGCATCGCAGGTCGAGGGGAGCGAGGCAACGAGTGAGGTGCAACGCGGAACATCCAAGCACTTCCCGATCCCCGTCTGCCTAATCGCCCGTCTCGCCGTCGACCGTTCCGAGCAGGGCATCGGCCTCGGACGCAGCCTCCTGCTCGACGCCCTCCAACGCGCCGAGCGCGCCTCACGCTCGGTCGCCATGCGCGCCGTCCTCGTCCACGCCCTCAATGACGAAGCCGCTGCTTTCTATGCGCGCTTCGGATTCCAGCCCGCAACTGCCGAACCGCTGACGCTGATGGTCCCGCTGGAGGCAGTGCGCCGAGTGCTCATTGCACCATAGAGCTGCACTACAGTCTCGACATGCCGAACGTCTTCAAGCCGGTGTTCGAGGAGGGAGAGCGACCCGAAGGGTTTCGCTCGCGACGAGCCCGAATTGGATACGAACTTGGAACCGAGTTGATCGGCTGCAGCCTCTGGGAGCTGCCACCCGGCGAGGCCGCCTATCCATACCACTTCCACTATTCGGATGAGGAGCTGGTGATCGTCCTCTCAGGACGACCCAGCCTGCGGACACCTGAGGGTGACCGCAAGCTGGAAGAAGGCGAGGCGATCCGTTTTCAACTGGGGGAGCAAGGAGCCCACCAGATCTTCAACCCCACCGATCAACCGGCAACCTTCCTGGCGGTCTCAAGTCACGGACGGCCCGATGTCGTGGTCTATCCCGACGCCGACAAGATTGGCGTCGGCGAGCGGCTGCCGGAGGGCGGTGGGCTAAGGGCCTTCTTTAGGCGTGGCGACGCCGTTGATTACTTTGACGGAGAGAGTCCTCCCGGCGACTGAGATGGTTGATTCCACGGGAATCCCCGTGATCAAGGGGTTTGAAGCAGAGAGGCCGAAGTCGACGGTGCTGAAGCAACCGTCGACCGAAAGGCCACGATGCACGCCGACCTCGACACTCTCTGCACCGTCGTTTATTGCACGGCAGACGATCTCCTGCCCGAGCAACGCAGAAATGCCCGCCGCCGGGTCACCGACGCCGAGGTAGCCACACTCTGCGTCGCCCAGGCGATCATGGGCATCCCCTCCGATCGTCGCTTCCTGGCGGTCGCCCGCAAGCGCCTTCGTGACCTCTTCCCCAAGCTGCCCCAGCAGCCCGGCTTCCACAAGCGCCGAGCCCGCCTGGCGGAGAAGATCGAGTGGCTGATCGGCGTCTTTGCTGCCGAGTCCCCCGGCTTCTATGACGACCTGCTGCTGATCGACTCCACGCCGGTGGAGTGCGCTCGCTCGATCGAGACGACGAGGCGATCGGCCTTGGCCGACGCCGCCGACTACGGCTATTGCGCCTCCCACTCCCGCTTCTTCTGGGGCTTTCGCCTGCACTGCCTCTTCGCCCCCGACGGCACCCCCAGGGCCTTCACCCTCGCCTCTCCCAAGCGCGATGAGCGCGAGGTTGGGATCGAGCTGCTCGAACGCGCCAACAGGGTCGGCGGGGAGACCCTCATCGGCGACAAGGGCTACGCCGGGCGCGACTTCGCCGCGGCGGTCTGTGACCTCGAGGCCACGATCGTCAGGCCCGCTCGCAAGGACGAGCCCGAGGACCTGGTCCACCTCGCTCCGATCCGCCAGCGGGTCGAGTCGATCTTCTGGACCTGCAAGGACATCCTCACCTTGGAGCGCCACGGCGCCCGCACCCTGCACAACCTGCGCGTCCGCATCGCCCAGCGCTTCCTGGCGCTGGCCGCATGCGTCGCGCTCAACCACAGGCTCGGGCGTCCGAGCCGCGCCCTGGTCGACTACGTCGCCTGAGGGCGTGGAATCAACCATCTGAGGACGCTGCCATCCGTAGCGTTGGTCAACCGGCCGGCGCCATCACGCGGGTGACGCTGTCCCCCACGAAGCAGGGCTTCTCGTTGCCCTCTACCTCGAGGGTGAAGCGGGTGATGACCTCGTACCAGCCGCCGCCCTTCTCGTCGATCGAGACAACCTCGGCGCGGCCGCGGACGCGGGAGTCGACCGGCACCGGGGCTGGGAAGCGGATCTTGTTCCAGCCGTAGTTGACGCCGAGGGCGAAGCCGCTGGAGGAGATCAGTTCGCCGCGGAAGCCGTCGACCAGCGAGAGGGTGAGGTTGCCGTGGGCGATCGTCGTGCCGAAGGGGCTCTCGGACTTGGCCCGCTCGACGTCGACGTGAATCCACTGGTGGTCGCCGGAGAGCCTCGGCGAAGGAGTCGATGTCCTCCTGGCTGACGGTCCGCCAATCGCTCGGGCCGATCTCCCGACCGACCAGCGACTGCATCCCCTCGACGCCCTGTACCTCGACCGAAGCCATCGCGCGGCAGTCTAGTCGGCGCGGGTCAGTCGCTCCACCAGCCCGGGATGATCTCGCCGTCGCCGTCGTGGCGGCTGCCGACCGCGAGGATCTCGATCCCCTCCGGCCCGGCCTCGAAGGCGCGGACCACCTCGGGGGAGACGCGGATCGCGTCCAGCTCGGAGACCTCGATGATCTCCTCGTCGAGCTTCATCCGGCCCGACCCGGCGATGACGACGTAGACCTCCTCCGCGTTCTCGTGCTTGTGGCCAAACGGCGAGCACTGTTCGGGCGCGGAGTCCTTGACGTCGGTCAGCTTCTTGTGGGTGTAGGGAGCGGGCATCGTGCCTCTCAGGCGGTGGACTCCGGCGGCGGGTAGGACTCGAAGGCCGCCAGAGCGTAACTCGCGTAGAACCCAGGCGCGCCCGCCTCGCGCCGCTCGGCGCACTCCTCTTCGATCTGCATCGCCTGCGCCAGGGTCAAGTTCCAGAGGGCGATCAGCCTGCCCCAGCCCTCCTCGTCGACCCACATCTTGTCCCAGGACAGGTGGCGGTCCTGGCGAGCGCTGAAGGTGCCGGCGTCGATCGCGGCGCCGGCCTCCTCGAAGAAGCCGCGGAGGGCGGTGGCGGCGAAGCGGTTGTTGATCCCGGGCGGGAGCGATTCCGTTTCCTCGGTCCAGGCCAGCGCCCGCTTGACCGGGACGTAGAAATGCTCGACCGAGCCACGGCGCGGTGTTTCGGCGACGCATTCGATGTAGCCCCATTTGTCGAGTTTGCGGAAGTGGTAGCTGGAATCGCTGAGCGAGACCTCGTACTGCGCGCTGAATCCCTTCGGCGACATCCGCTGCGACGGCGTGTTCATCGCCATCAGGATCTTCACCCGCGTGGGGTGTGAAAGCGCCCGCGCAAGTCGGACGCTCGGCTTCTCGGTGACTTGCTCCATTCCCTCCCCTTTGCTCAGGAATACATATCAGGTCGGAGCCTTTCAAGTTTCGATGGGAAATTGCGTGTTGGCGCGTAGACCGCTTTACGCGAATCAAGTAAACCGTCGCTGTCGTTTCCGAGGAGAAGGGAGGAGGTGACAGCGTGAAGGTCACCGCGACCACGCACGCCCTGCCGGCGGCATCGGTAACCAAGGCCGGCTAGCCCGGGAGCTTCCGCCTCGACCCGGCGCGCAGTCGGGGCGGCACTGTTCACGGCGTCGGCGAGAAGGAGAGGGCCGCTAGCCACCCACGAGCCGGAGCGGCGCGTGGCGGGCGATGGTGAGGAAATCGGCGTCCTCGCAGAGAAGCTCCGCGTCGTTGCGGATGGCGACCGCCGCGATCAGGCAGTCGCTGAGCTTGCGCGGCGTCTCGCCCCCGCCGCGGCAGAGCCTGTACAGCTCGGCGGCACGCTCGTAGTCGGCGGGGCCCTCCACCGGCAGGAACTCGACGCTGTAGAGCAGGCGCCGCAACCGGTCGCGGTCCACCTCGTCGCGAGCGCCGGCGAGGATCTCCATCACGATCACGTCGCTGCTCGCCAGCTCGGCCCCCTCCCGCAAGGCGGAACGGAGCCGCCGGTGGCATCGACTTCCGGTAGCCCTCAGAAACTCGACCCAGGCGGAGCTGTCGATGAGGATCACTGTCCGGGAATCTCTTCCCGGGCGCGAATCTCAGCGAGGTCGCCGCCCCACCCGATCCCCTCCGTCGCGAGCACCTCCTCGCGGCTCATCGGCTCGCCCACGAGCCTGCGCAGGGCCAGATCGACGGCCTCGCGTTTGCTGCGCAACCGGTAGAGGCGCATCGCGCGATCCACGAGCAGATCGTCGATCTCGATGTTCGTTCGACCCATTACGCAAGGGTACACCCCATGGTGTATCTCTACACACAGATCATTCGATCCAGATCCGAACGCCCCTTGCCTGTCCACGGTCAAGCCACCAGCCGGACTTCGAAGGCCGGCGCGGCGAGGGCGCCGATACCGCCGAGGAGGGCGAGGATGCGGGTGACGTAGGCCTGGGTCTCAGGGTAGGACGGGACGCAGTGGCAAGCTTCGACTGGGGCGGGACCGGCGTTGTAGGCGGCGAGGGCGAGCTCCGGAGAGCCGAAGCGGTGGATCAGGTCCGACATCAGGTGAGCCTCGGCGTCGATCGCCGCGACCGGGTCGAAGGGGTCGGCGAGGCCGTAGGCGGCAGCCGTCGCGGGCATGAACTGGGCGATGCCCTGGGCGCCGGCCGGCGAGCCGGCGTCTGGATCGAAGCCGGACTCCGCCATCAGTTGACCGGCCAGCAGCGCCGCGGAGACGCTCCAGCGTGCCGCCGCCCGCAGGATCGGCTCGCGGAAGCGGGTAGGAACGAAAGGCGGCAGCAGGGCGGCGCCGAGCGCCCCTCCCCCGCCCGGACCGAACGCTTCGCCGCTGGGCGAGCACGGGGCCGGGCCCGCCGTGAAGCCGTAGTGCCAGGCCTCCCACGAATACCTCTGGACGAAGCCGAAGCGACCCGCGTTGGCGGCCAGCCAGGAGTAGGCGGATTCCGGTCCCAGGTCGAGCTCGGTCGCGCAGCGGTGCAGGGAGTGCCCCGGTGGCGCGACCCACCGCGGGTCCGGATGCGCGGCAAAGAGGGCGGCCTGCTCGGCATCGGAGCGGAAGCCGGAGACGACGATCAGGGCCAGGCCGGCCGATCGGGCCGCGGCCGCCATGCGGTCGTAGGCCGCGGCGACGTCGGGCCGCATTCCCTCGCCGTCGCGAAAGACGAGTGGTCCGGAGTAGCCGCCGCCACTCGCCATCGCCGTACTACCCGTGGCCGCGGGCGCGGCGGCTTCCGCGATCGCGGCGGCGTCGACCTTCGCTCCGCCGCCGACCTCGAGGGCGGCGGTCACGGTGGCCTCGACCCGCACCGGCGCGAACGTGGCGGCGTCGGGGAACTCGAGCCGCAGGCGCCGCGGGTCGAGGCCATTGGCGCGGCTCGCCTCGACCGCCGCGCTCCGAGCCCCGGCAAGGTAGGTCGCCTTGTCGATGTGCTGCGGATTGGGTGAGCCGTTGGCCAGGCGGGCCGGCGCCAGCAGCCGCACCAGGTCGTCGCGCATCGAGCGCGCCGCGGAGATCGCGGCGAGGTCGGCGGCGCGCTGGGCCCTCCCTTTGCCGGTGACCGCCCCGGCGATCGCGACCAGGGCCAGCGCCGCGGCGAGCAGCGCCAAGCTGCCGCCGAGCGCCAGCAGCAGCGCCTGGCCGCTCTCCCCGCCGCGCCCATGCCACCAGCTCCTCCCCCCGCATGCCATGCGCCCGACCCTGCCGGGCGGCGGCCGACGCGTGGTGCGCAAAGGCGGGCTATTCCGAGTCGACTTCGAGGCCGAAGCGAACCTTTCCCCGGACCCGGACGTATCCGGGTCAGATACGTTGAAGCGAGGAGGATCGATGCAGCGAGCGAGGACCGACAGCTTCCGACGCATTGCGGCGCTCGCCCTGGTGGCGGTCGCGGCGACGGCCCTGCTCGCCGCCGGCGCCGGCGCGGCCTTCAAGGACCACAAAAACGTCGCCCTGACGAAGCCGATCCGCTCGCTCGGGTACCACGTCCTCACCAACACCCGCGGGCACACCCTCTACAGCCTCAGCGCCGAGAAGAACGGCAGGTTCGTCTGCGTCGGCTCCTGCCTCGGCAAAGGCGGCTGGAACCCGCTGTACATCCCACCGCAGACGAAGCCGCGGGGACCGGTCAAGCTCGGCACGATCCACCGCCCCGACGGCAGCATTCAGGTCACCTACCGCGGCCGCCCCCTCTACACCTTCTCCGGCGACCGTGGCAGCGGCGAGACCAACGGCGAGGGGGTCAAGGACGTCGGCACCTGGCACGCGGTCAAGATCGGCAAGCCACTGCCGCCGAAGCCCGAACCCGAACCGCAGCCCGAACCGCCTAACCCCTATCCGTACTAGGCGCGGCTGACGCTAGCCGAGGTCGACGATCTCAACCAGGTCCTCGAGCCCGCGCAGGTCAGCGGCGTTGAGGGTGTAGAGCGGAAGCCGGTGCGCGAGGGCGGTGGCGGCGATCATCAGGTCCACGGCGAAGGCGCCGCGCGCCTTGCGGCCGGCCGCGTGCACCGCCGCGTAGACCTGGCCGTAGGCACGAGCGCAGGTGGAGTCGAAGTCGAGAGATTCGATTCCCGCCTCGATCCGCTGCAGGTGATCCTGACGACGTGCTCTCTCGGCCGTCGGGATCGCCGCGTATGGACCGGCGGCCAGCTCGGCCAGGGTGAGCGCGGAGATCGCCACCGACACCGGCAGGCGGGAATCGTCGATCGCCGGGAGGGCAATCGCCACCGACGTGTCGATCAGGCCCCGGTCAGCCCTCGGGCCAGCCACGTGGCGTCGGGTCCTGATCGAGGATCTCGTTGACCTCGGCGCGGAATCGCTTGGGGTCAATCGGGCCGACTCCTCGGAGTGCCTCTTGAAGGACGCTGGTCGAGACGAACTGACGGGGTCGGATCGGGCGCAGCTCGGCGACCGGCTTGCCGTTGCGGGTGACGATGAAGTCTTCACCGCGATCCAGCTCGCGCATGATCTCCCCGCTCTGATTGCGCAGCTCGCGTTGGGTCAGCCTTCGGGTCATCGAAGCCATCGTAGCACTGGTGCGACAAGAGCCTGGCGAGCACGCTCGAGGGCATGCCGGCGGCGGCATCGGGCGTCAGCGTGCCGAACAGCGCCCGGCGCTCGGCGACCCAATTGAGGCGCCGCTTGAGCACGGCGACGCGGAGGTCGCGATCGAGCAGGTCGCGGACGACCAGCGCCAAGAGCGGCCTGTCCGCCCTCACGTCGGCGCGCAGGAGGACGCCGGAAGGTGCCGGCGCGGCCGGCTCCTCGAGCAGCGCCCCGAACGTCGGCGGCGGCGTGTGGACGACAGCGAGGGCACCGCGGGCGACGGTCACCGCGGCCGATGCCTCCTCGAAGCCGCCCGGGTTGGCCGGCGCGGCGAGATGGCAGACCTGGCCGCGTGCCGCAACCTTGGCTTGCGGCAGGTGGGCGACCAGCCGCTCCTCCAGGCGCCGCGCCGCGGCCGAGGCGAGCAGGGTCGGGCGCGGCGCCCGCCCTCCGATCTCGATGAGCAAGGTCGCGCGGTCAACGTCGGCGCCGGCGCAGGCGAGCGCCGCCGCGGCCCCACGCGAGCCCTCCGCCCCACCAACCGCGGCGACGAGGACAGTCGGCGCGCCGGGCTGGGTGGCGGCGATCATCGCGCCGGCCTCGCGCTTGCGGTGCTGGTCACGGCGAGCGCGTCGGCGACTGCGCCCAGCGGCGAGGGAGGTCGCAGCCGCACCGTCACCGTCCCGCCCTCGACCGCGACGCCGACCTCTTCCCTCGCCCAGCCCGGCAGCGCGCCACGCGCCGCTTCCGCCGCCGAGCCGCCCGAGGCGAGCGCCAGCGCGCCGGCCTCCGCGGCGCCGTCGGCCAAGGTCAGCGCATAGCCGGCAACCAGCAGCTGTAGTGCCACCGCGGCCGCCAGGAGCAGCGCCGGCAGCGCCGCCACCATCTCGACACTCGCCTGTCCTCGCTGCTCACCCACCGCCTGATCCCAGGTCCGTCCTCGCGCCCACCATCACCCGCGGCATGCCGGGCAGCAGGCGCGGCACCGGCACCCGCACCGTCACCCCGTCCGCATCGTCAACCTCGGTCCCGGAGCGCAGCGACGGCGGCAGCGCTCGCCTCGCCGCCGCCGTCGCGTTGCCTTCGACCAGCGCCGCGCGGGCGCCCGCCCGCGCGGCCACGCCGGCCGACCAGAGCGCCTCCCCGGCGACGGCGATCTGGGCGGCCACCAGCACCGCCAGCAGTAGGAACGGGACCACGGCGACCAGCTCGACCGACGCCGTGCCCCGCTGCCGGTGGCCTGCGCTGCTGTTGGCTGCCGGTGGCATCGCCGCACCGTCTCAGCCGATCGCGCACGCGTGGCGCGCGCAGAGTCACAACTTCGTCAGATCTCTAGCTGTACGTGTTCGCCTCGAGCCAGATCCGCCAGATCGCGGCGACCGAGGCGGCCAGCAGGACGATCCAGACGATCGTCCCGCCGCCGGTCGAGAACAGCTTGTCGGTCCCGGCGATCAGCAGCGCGATCATCCCGAAGGCGGCGTAGAAGATCGCCCGCCGGCTGTCGCTCAGCGTCGCCAGCGTCAGCTGGTTTTCGCGGCTCAGCGTGTAGAGCATCCAGGTGATCCCGGCGAGGAAGCCCATCGTCAGCGCGGTGAAGACCGTGTCGACGGCGTTGCCGCCACCCGGCACGAAGGCGACGGCCAGAGCCAGGACCATGACGATCGCGACATTGCGAGCGGTGTGCACGATTCCAGTGTACGCCGAGCTACTTGCTGGTCATCGCGACTATTCCGATCACCACCGCGGCGCCGGTGGCGATCAGGGCCAGGCCGGCGGCGAAGGCCGCGGCGCCGGCGGCCAGCGGCCGTTCTGCGCGGCTGAGGTCGGCGAACCGCGCCACTCCCCAGATCGCCAGCGAGAAGACCACGGTGACGCCGACCCCGGCGACCACCGAGGCAATCACCGTCTCCAGCAGCTCCCGCCCTTCGACGATCGTGGCGGTCATCCGCTCGAGGCCGGGACGGGGGCGCCGCGCTGCGCCCGGCGGGCGAACACCGCGACGATTAACGAGAGCGAGGCGAGGGTGACGAGGACCGGCCCGAGTGCGCCGGTGCCGAAGACGCGGGTCAGCGCGTAGGCGAGCGCCCCGATCGCCGCCGCCGCCGGCAGGGTCAGCAGCCAGGCGACGACGATGTTCCCCGCCACCCCCCAGCGCACAGCCGAGAACCGCTTCGCCGCCCCGGCGCCCATCACGCCGCCGTTGATCACGTGCGTGGTCGAGAGCGGGAAGCCAAAGTGGGTCGAGGCGAGGATCACCGCCGCACCGGCGCCCTGCGAGGAGAAGCCCTGGGCGGCATCCATCTTGATGATCCGGGTGCCGGTGGTTTTGATGATCCGCCAGCCGCCGCTGTAGGTGCCGAGCGCGATCGCCGCCGCCGCCGAGGCGATCACCCAGGTCGGCGGGTCGGCGTCGGCGGCGAGGCTGCCGTTGGCGATCAGCGCCAGGGTGATCACGCCCATCGTCTTCTGGGCGTCGTTGGTGCCGTGGGCAAGTGCCAGCAGGCCGCCGGAGACAATCTGGCCGTATTTGAAGCCGCGGCTGACGGTCCCCGGCCGCTGCGCTCCGACGACGCGGTAGACCAGCCCGATCGAGAGCCCGGCGACCGCGAAGGCCAGTACCGGTGCGATCACGGCGGGGATCAGGACCTTGCCGACCAGGCCTTCGGCGATCACCGCGTCGAAGCCGGCGGCGGCCACCGCGGAGCCGACGACGCCACCGATCAGCGCGTGCGAGGAGCTCGATGGCAGCCCCAGCGACCAGGTGATCAGGTTCCAGGCGATCGCCCCGATCAGGCCGGCGAAGACGATCGTCGGGGTGATCACGTCGGCGTTGACGACGTCGTTGGCGACCGTGGCCGCGACCGAGATCGAGATGAACGCACCGGCGAAGTTGAGCAGCGAGGCCATCGCGATCGCCACCCGCGGTCGGGCGGCGCCGGTCGAGATCGAGGTGGCGACGACGTTGGCCGTGTCGTGGAAGCCGTTGGTGAAGTCGAAGGCGAGCGCCGTCCCGACCACGATCACGAGGATGACGTCAGAGCTCACGAGTTCTTGATGACTATTCCCTCGAGGATCTGCGCCGCGGTCTCGGTCGCGTCGATCGCCTCCTCGAGCACCGCGAACATGTCCTTCCAGCGGATCACGACCATCGGGTCGATCCCGTTGGAGAAGAGCGATGCGACGGCGTCGCGGGAGATCCGGTCGCCGTCGTTCTCGAGCCGGTGGATCTCGATCCAGTACTTGTCGAGGTCCTTGAACTCGGGCAGATGCTCCAGCCCCATCGCCAACTGCTCGCAGGAGGCGACCAGGACCTTGGTCAGCGCCCCCGCCTGCTCCATCGGCGCCTCGATCTTGTAGAGGCCGAGAAGGTCCGCCGCCTCCTCGGTGAAGTCGACGATGTCGTCCATCTGCGTCGCCAGGCCGTAGATGTCCTCGCGATCGATCGGGGTGACGAAGGTCGAGTTCAGCCGTTTGATGATCTCGTGGGTGATCCGGTCGCCCTCGTTCTCGGCCTCGACGATCTGCCGCGAGAGCCCCCCCTCTTCGGGCCACTGTTCCATCATCTTGTCGAGCAGACGCGCCGCGTTCACGGTGTTCTTGCCGGCCTCGATGAAGAGGTCGAAGAAGGTGCGGTCGCGAGGGAGGAGCGAGAAGCGCGCCAAGGGGCGCATCCTAGTGGCGGACGGGGCGGCTCGGGAGGTCAGCTCGGGGCGGCGGCGAGCTGTTCGGCGGCGCGGGCGGCGTAGCGCTGGCGCAGCTCCTCCTGGACGCTGCGGCGCTCTCCCTCGGGCGCGACCGTGCGAGTCCAGGCCCCGGAAGCGTCGAACTCCCAGGCATTGACGTTATCGGCGAAACAGCGCTCCAGCACGTCGAGCATCTCCGCCCGCAGATCGGCGTCTTCGACCGGGGTGACGAGCTCGACCCGGCTGTCGAGGTTGCGCGGCATCAGGTCGGCGGAGCCCATCAGCACTCGCGTCTCCTCGCCGCGCTGGAAGGTGTAGATGCGCGAGTGCTCGAGGAAGCGGCCGACGATCGAGACGACGCGGATGTTCTCGGAGACACCGGGCACGCCGGGCCGCAGGCAGCAGATCCCGCGCACGTTGAGGTCGACCGGCACCCCCGCCTGAGAGGCCTCGTACAGCGCCTGGATGCAGCCGGCGTCGACCAGCGAGTTCATCTTCAGGGCGATCCGCGCCTCTTCGCCGGCCCGGTGGGCGGCGACCGTGCTCTCGATCTCCCCGACGATCCGGTCGCGCATCGTCGTCGGCGAGACCAGCACCTTGCGGTACGCCGCGGGACGGCCGTAGCCAGTAAGGAAGTTGAACATCTCGGCGACGTCGGCGCCGACGTCGGGATCGGCGGTGAAGAGGCCGAAGTCGGTGTAGAGGCGGGCGGTCTTCGGGTGGTAGTTGCCGGTGCCGATGTGGACGTACTCGCGCACCCGCTCGCCCTCGCGACGAACCACCAGGATCGCCTTCACGTGCGTCTTCAGGCCGGGGATGCCGTAGACGACGTGGACGCCGGCCTCCTCCAGCGACTTCGCCCAGTGGATGTTCGCCTCCTCGTCGAAGCGGGCTTTCAGCTCGACCATGCAGACCGCCTGCTTGCCGCGTTCGGAGGCGCGGATCAGCGACGGCACCAGCGGCGAGTCGTCGCTGGTCCGGTACACCGTCTGCTTGATCGCCAGCACGTCGGGGTCGGCGACCGCCTGCTCGACGAAGCGCTCAACCGCGGTGGCGAAGGAGTCGTAGGGATGGTGGACGAGCAGGTCCCCCTGGCGGATCGCCGTGAAGATGTCGACCGGCTCCCCGTCCTCGCCCTGCAGGCGCGGCTGGGTGACCGGCGACCAGGGCGCGTAGCGCAGCTCGGCGTGGCCGGAGAAGTCGGCGATCGCCCCGACGTCGCCGAGGTCGATCAGGCCGTCGACGTCGTAGACCTCGCGGTCTTCGAGCCGCAGGGCTCCGATCAGCTGCTCGCGCAGCTTCGGGTTCATCCCGGCCGCGACCTCGAGGCGCACGACCTCGCCGAAACGGCGGCGGCGGAATCTCGTCCTGGACCGCCTGCAGCAGGTCGTCGGCCTCGTCGCTGACGGTGAAGTCGGCGTCGCGGGTGACCCGGAAGTAGCCGTGGTCGATCACCTCGGTTCCGGGGAAGAGCACGTCGAGGTTGGCGGCGATCGCCTCCTCCAGCGGCACGAAGCACTTGCCGTCCTGGCCGAGCGGGAGGAAGCGACCGAGCAGCTCCTTCGGAACCTTGACCCGGGCGATGATCTCGGTGCCGCTGTCGGGATCGCGCAGCAGCACGCCGAGGCTGAGCGAGAGGTTGGAGATGTAGGGAAAGGGACGGCCGAGGCCGATCACCAGCGGCGTCAGCGCCGGAAAAACCTGCTCGTGGAAACGGGCGTCGATCTCGCGCCGCTCGGCCTCGCCGGCGCTGTCGAGGGTGACGAAGCGCAGCCCGTGCTCCTCCAGGGCCGGGCGCAGGACGCCGCCAAAGCAGGAGCTGAGCCGGCCGTCGAGCTCCAGCACGCGGGCCTGGATCGCGTCGATCTGCTCGCTCGGGCCGAGGCCGTCGGGGCCACGGGCGTCGATGCCGGCATCGAGCTGGTCGAACAGGCCGGCGACCCGGACCATGAAGAACTCGTCGAGGTTGGAGGCGTAGATCCCGCAGAAGCGCAGCCGCTCCAGCAGCGGTACCTCGGGGTCCTCCGCCAGTTCGAGAACCCGCTGGTTGAAGTCGAGCCAGGAGAGCTCGCGGTTGAAGTAGAGGGCGGGATCGTCGATCGATCCATCGTACTGAGGCACCGCCGCCGTTCCGCCTGCTCAGGCGACGCGGGAAAGCGCTTGCTGCGCCCGCCGCCTCGCCCTCGAGCGCTCGCCCGTAGCCGTCCGCGAGCTGCCCGAGTGCCCGCTCCCAGGAGCGGGCGCGGGCGGCGCTGACGGCGGCGGTTCCGAGGCGGCTGCGCAGCAGTGGCGAGGACGCCAGCTGCAGCAGGGCGCCGGCCAGGTGGTCGGGATCGGGTCGGCAGAGCAGGCCGGTGTGCCGGTTCTCCACCAGCGCCGCCGGCCCACCCGCGGCGACCGCGACGACCGGCAGGCCGCTGGCGCCCGCCTCGAGGATCACCTGGCCGTAGGTGTCGGTGGCGCTGGCGAAGAGGAAAGCGTCGGCGCTGGCGTAGGCGCGGGCCAGGTCCTCGCCGCCGAGCCAGCCGAGGAAGGTCGCGTGCTCGCCGAGTCGCTGTCGCAGCTCGCCCTCCTCCGGCCCGCCGCCGGCCAGCAGCAGGTGCAGCCGCGGCTCCGAGCGGCGCGCCCGCAGGAAGCTCTCGGCCAGCAGGTCGACGCCCTTCTCCCGGGTCAGCCGCCCGGCGTAGAGGACCTTGAGCTCGCCCGGGAAGGCGTCCGGGTCGGCCTTGGAGGGATGGAAGCGGTCGGTATCGACGCCACGCTCCCAGCGGCCGATCCGGGTCTTTTCAGCGCCGAGGGCGACCAAGGAGCCGTCGGCCGCGGGGCTGGGCGAGAGGACCACGTCCGGGGCCCGATAGAAGGCGCCGAGCGCCACCCGGGCGATCGTCGCCAACCCTTCGTCGCCGCTGCGCACGCTCGCGTAGGCGGCCAGCTCGGTGTGGTAGCTGGCCACAAGCGGCACCGCCGTAACCCGGCTCAACAGCGTCGCCGCGACCCCCGCCGGCCCGGGAGCCGTCACGTGGATGAGATCGTAGGCGCCGTCGGCGAGCGTCTCGACCAGGTCCGGGAGCCCGGGAACGCCGATCGCCATCCCCTCGTAGAACGGCATCTCCAGCTCGGCGACCGAGGGCAGACGGCGGTCGACGCTGGGGTCGGTGCCGATCACCTCGACCTCGAATCCGGGCACGCCGCGCTCGCGGATCTGCTCGATCGTGTGGGTGACACCGTGCATCGAGCCGATCCCGTCGGCGATCACCGCGACCCGCGGCAGCTCGCCGTCGCGGTTTGCGAGCTTTGCCTTCTCGGCGCCGAGGAAGACCGTCGACGGCGCGTAGGGCACCGCCGGCACCAGTGCCTCGAAGAGCCCGTTGAGCGCACCCGGGAGATCACCTCCCACGGCCGCCCCGGCGGCGCGGTCGGCCGCCGACCGCAGCCGCCGCTCGTGGATGCGGCGGGCGCGCCGGTAGAGGTCGGCATGGGAGAAGAGATCGCCCTGCAGGTAGGCAATCAGCTCGCGGCCACGCAGGTCGAGGCTCATACCCTGCAGCCAGGCCTCGAGCAGGCAGCGGGCATCGTCGGGACCGAGGTCGGCCGCGATTTTGCCCTCGCGGGCCGCTCCCTCGCGGCTCACCCGTTCCGCCATCTTCAACACCGCCCCCGGATCGGGGTGCTCCGAACGTACTTCTTCCCGCATAGCGGGAACAAGTACGTCCGCGTCGCCGGGATCCGCCAGGACGAGGGCGCGGGTGGCCAACGCCATCGCGGCGTGGGTCCACTTGGCGGCGCTCCCCTGCTCGCCCCCGGCCTCGGCGTCGCCGGCGCGCAGGTGGCGCAGAAACTCTTCCGGCGTGCGAGCAGCGGCGAGCACCTCGGTGAAGGTGCGGCCGATGTCGACGCCGGCATGGTCGTCGGAGCCGCCGATGCCGGTGCCGCCGTGAGTGTCCACGTAGACGGCGGCCGGCATGTTCAGCTCCGCGGCCCGCGACCCGTTGCGGACCTCCCAGATCGGGAACAGCTCCGCCAGGCGGCGGCGGTGCCGGCGTGTCAACGGGACCGCGACGTTGAAGAACGGATGCGCCAGGGCGCAGGCGATCTCGTTCTCGTGAAGGTATGCGGCGCAGGCCTCGACGTCGCCGGAGTTCGCCTGCAGCCACTCGTGGTCTCCGGGAGTGATCCCGTAACAGAGGATGTGAACCGCCTGAGGCTCGCCGGCGAAGCGGGCAGTCAGCTCCTCGGAGACGAAGCAGTCCGGGCAGCCGTCCAACTCCAGGCAGCCCGCGATCGTGTCGTGATCGGTGATCGTCACGAAGTCCATCCCCCGCCGCTTGGCCAGCTCGTAGACCTCCTCGGGCGGCGTCGCGCACTCGGGCAGCCCAAGCGAGCGCTGCACGCCCAGCCTGGACGTCTGCGAGGCGGTGGAATGGCAATGCAGATCAACTCGGGAAGTCATCGGTGTCTCCCTTTTCTGGTTCCTTTTCTCACCGACAGAATTCGCCATGAGCAGGGAAAAGTTGTGAAAGGGAGGCGAACGAGGTGTGAACTTCGCGTGACCGTTGGGTGGCGGCGGGCGAGGAGCTAGATCGCGCGCTCGAGCGCCAGCCAGGTGCCGCGCTCGGACTCCGCCAGCCAGAACTCGAGGAAGCGCCGGAACAGCAGCTCGCGCCGGGTCCGCAGCAGGGCGACCAGGGACTCGATCCCGTCGGCGCTGGGCAGCATCACGTCGCAGTCGTGGAGCTCGCCCAGCAGGCCCTGCAGCTCCTTCGCCGCCTTGCGCGCAGCTTCGGCCTCGGGCCCGAAGCAGGGGCCGGCGATCTCGAGCACGTAGCGCAACCGCTTGGCGGCGATCCGCAGGTCGTGCTGGGCGCGACCGGCGCCGGGCTCGAGCGCCGGCCCGGCGAGCGCCAGCAGCTCGGCCAGCCGGGTCTCGACGATCCGGCTCGCGTTGTCTCCAAACGCCCCCTCCGGATCGAGGCCCCTGACCTTGCGCGCCTTCATCCCACCGCCCCCGTAAGCCGCTCGAGCCGGCGGCGCAGCTTGCGCAATCGCTTCGGGCGCAGGTACGGGACCAGTTCCTCGTTGGCCCGCCGCTGCTCCTTGCGCAGCACCTCGATCCGCGCCGCCAGCGCCGCCCGGTCGGCCTCCGGCGCTTCGCCGGCGAACTCCTCGAGAAACTCGATCTCGACGTCGCGGTCGCGGCGCTCCCCGAGCGCGTCGGCCAGCCGCTTCACCCGCTTTACCGCCTTGCGGTGGCGCTTGCGCGGGAAGCAAGCTTCAAACACCTCCAGCGCCGCCCGCAGCCGCCGCGTCGCCACCCGCATGTCGTGCAGCCGCTCGATCCGCTCGACGTCGAGCACCCCCTCGGAGTGCTCGAACACCTCTCCCGCCCGCACCCGCACGACGCGCCGCGCCGCCGCCGCGAACGGCTCTTCGCAATCGAACCCCGGCACCTCGCGCGCGCGAGCCACGCGCTCAGAGTAGCCCCCCTCAGGCCGCGAGGCGTGCCGGCGAGGAGCCGTTGGCGTTGCCGTTGAGGAGGTCGAGGATGACCCCCTCGCGCAGGCCGCCCTTGCCGATCTGCAGGGGCTGGCCGAGCAGCTCGGAGACCTTCTCCAACAGCAGCACGCCGGTGGTGAGGATGCGGACCCGCTGCGGATCGAGCTCGAAGCGGCGCGCGACCTCGGCCGAAGGATCGCCGCAGAGCACCCGGATCCCCCGCTCCAGCGTCTCGTACTCGAGCACGGCACCGACCAGGCGCCGCAGCGAGGTGGCGCTGCCGCCGACCGCGACCGCCTGCGCGGGGCGCTCTATCTCGACCCCCTCGAAGATGTCCTCGATGCGGTCGCGGACCTTGCGGATCTCCGCCGCCGAGGGCGGGTCGCCCGCGATCAGCTCGTCGGCGAGGGCGCCGGAGCCGACCCGCCAGGAGCGCACCTGCTCGACCCCGCCCGGGACGCTGCCAAGGATCACCTCGGTCGAGCCGCCGCCGACGTCGACGACGCCGACCTTGCCCTCGACCGGGTGCCCGAGGGTCTTGGTGGCGCCGATGAACGAGAGCCGCCCCTCCTCCTCGTCGCTGAGCACGTCGATCGGCACCCCGGCGGCCTCCCCCACCGCCGCGGCGACCGCTTCGCAGTTGGGCGCCTCGCGGACCGCCGCGGTGGCCACCGCGCGGATCGTCTCGGCTCCCAGCTCCTGGGCCAGCCTGACCTGAGTCGCCACCACCTCGGAGACCTCGTCGACCTTCTCCGGCAGGATCTCGCCCTTCTCCCCCAGCGCCTTGCCGATCCGCGTGTAGGCCCGCTGCTCCATCACCTTCTTCAGCTGCCCGTCCACCGGCTCGGCCACGAGCACGCGGGTGGTGTTGGAGCCGATATCGATGGCAGCGCAGAGCATCGCGGGGTCTCTCAGATGTTCCCAAACGAGCCGGATCGCACACCGGCGTCAGGCCGGATGCGAAGCGTCCTCGAACTCCCGGAACAGCCCCGTGACCACGAAGGCGACCTGCTCGCCGATGTCGACCGCGTTGTCGCCGATCCGCTCGATCGCCCGCGCCGCCAGCAGCATCGTCATCGCCCACTCGCGCTTGTCGGCGTCGTCGCCGATCTCCAGCGCCAGGCGGAAGCAGTCGCGGTTGAGGTCGTCGACGACGTCGTCCTGGCGGACCAGGTCCTGCGCCAGCTCGACGTTGCGCTGCTCGAAGGCGCGCTTGGCCTGCGAGATCAGGCTGCGGGCTTGCCGTCCCATGGTGAGGATCATCTGCACCATCTCCTCGTCCGCGGGGGGCTCGTTGCCGGTGATCGGGATCACCTTGCAGACGTTGACGCACTGGTCGCCCATCCGCTCGACGTTCTTCAGCACGTGCAGCAGCGAGGAGATCAGGCGCAGGTCGGTTGCGACCGGGGACTGGGTCGCCAGCAGCGTGATCAACGCCTGGTGCACCTCCAGATAGCGGCCGTCGATGCGATCGTCGTCGGCGACGACCAATTGGGCCAGCTCGATGTCCTGATGCTCGACCGCCTCCAGCGTCCGCGCCAGGGCGGCGCTGACCAAGTCGAGGCCGCCGAGGGCGCTGGCCTCCAGGGCCGCCAGTTCCTCCAGGTATTCCGCGCGTGCGACTTCCGGCATCGTCTACCCCCGGCGCTCAGCCGAAGCGACCGCTGACGTAGTCCTCGGTCGCCTGCTGGGTCGGTTTGGTGAAGATCGTCTCGGTTGGCGCCACCTCGACCAGCCGCCCCGGCTCGCCCGACTGCTCGAGGTTGAAGAAGGCGGTGACGTCGCTGGCCCGCGCCGCCTGCTGCATGTTGTGGGTGACGATCGCGATCGTGTAGCGGTTCTTCAGCTCGCCGATCAGGTCCTCGATCGCCAGCGTCGCCACCGGGTCCAGGGCCGAACAGGGCTCGTCCATCAAGAGCACCTCGGGCTCGACCGCGATCGCGCGGGCGATGCAGAGCCGCTGCTGCTGACCGCCGGAGAGGCTGGAACCGGGCCGGTCGAGTCGGTCCTTGACCTCGTCCCAGAGGTGGGCGCCGCGCAGGCTGCGCTCGACGACCTCGTCCTTGCGCTCCTTCGACAGCCGGCCGGCGTTGAGGTTCAGTCCGGCGGCGACGTTGTCGTAGATCGACATCGTCGGGAACGGGTTCGGCGACTGGAAGACCATCCCGACCAGCCGCCGCACCGCGACCGGATCGACCCCGGCCCCATAGACGTCCTCTCCGTCAAGCGCGATCTCGCCCTCGACGCTGGCGCCGGGGGTGAGCTCGTGCATGCGGTTGAGCGAGCGCAGGAAGGTCGTCTTGCCGCAACCGGAGGAGCCGATCAGCGCCGTCACCTTGTTCGGCTCGATCGTCATCGTCACGTCCTGCACGGCGTGGAAGGCGCCGTAGTAGAGGTTCACCGAACGCGCCTCGATCGTCTTCGCCGGGCGCCCGTCGGGGCGGGTTACCGGCTCGGTCGAGGTCTCGGTGACGCCGGTTGCCGACATCGCTCCCTGGCCTTTCTCGGCGCTCTTGCGCTTCGTATCCGCGGCTCCCAACATGGCTCTCAGCTTCCTTCCTTCCACTGGCTAGCGGATCTCCGTTTTGTAGCGCCGGTAGACGAGGCGAGCGGCCACGTTGAGAATCATCACGATAGCGATCAGGGTCAGGGCCGCCGCCCAGGCCCGGTCGTAGGACGCCTGTTTGAGCACGCCCGGCGAGCGGTACTCGTTGTACGCGTACACGGCGAGGTTCTGCATCCGGCCGTTGAACGGGTCGGAGTTGATCGAGTCGACGACCCCGGTGGTGACCAGCAGCGGCGCCGTCTCGCCGACGATCCGGGCGACCGCGATCATCACCCCGGTGACCAGGCCGGCGAAGGCGGTCGGCAGGACGATTTTCGCGATCGTCCTCCACTTCGGCGTCCCCAGCGCGTATGCAGCTTCGCGCAGGTGGTTGGGGACAATCTTCAGCACCTCCTCGGCGGAGCGGATGACGATCGGGATCATCAGCACCGAGAGGGCCACCGAGCCCATCACGCCGAGGCGGATGCCGGGGCCGAAGAAGATCTCGAACAGCGCGTAGGCGAAGAGGCCGGCGACGATCGAGGGGATGCCGGTCATCACGTCGACGAAGAAGGTCAGCGCCCGCCGCAGCCGGCCGTTGCCGTACTCGGTCAGGTAGATCGCCGCCATGATCCCGATCGGGACCGAGATCAGCGCCGCGACGCCGGTGATCACCAGGGTGCCGACGATCGCGTGGGCGGCGCCGCCGCCGTTGATCACGCCGCGGGCGTCGTCGGTGAAGAATTCGAGGCTGAGCCCGGGGATACCGCGCTTGGCGACCTCGTAGAGCAGCGAGACCAGCGGGATCATCGCCAGCCCGAAGGCGGAGGCGATCGCCAGGGTCATCACCCGGTCTTTGGCCCGCCGCGGCCCCTCGACCGCGCGTGACCAGGCGTAGATGCCGACGCAGGAGGCCAGAACCGTGAAAACCAGCATCAGCGCCACCGTGAAGGCGCCGGTGGCGAGCAGAACCGCGGCGGAGAGCGCGGCGGAGCCGCCCAGCACCGCGTAGAGCCCCCAACCGGGGAGCGTGCCGCCGCTGGCAGCGGACGCGAGGCCGGGGCCGGCGGCCGGGCTCTGGGAAGCGCTCTCCATCCCCCCTCCCTACGCCCTGTCCTGGCGGGCGATGATCGCCCGCGCGCCCATGTTGGTGAGGAGGGTGATCGCGAAGAGGACGAGCCCGGTGGCGATCAGGGTGTTGATCGCCAGCCCCGAGGACTCGGGGAAGTCGAGGGCGATGTTGGCGGCAATCGTCGAGGGGTTCGCCTGGCTGATCAGGTTGAAGCTGACGATGCCGGAGACCGAGAGGATGATCGTCACCGCCATCGTCTCGCCGAGGGCGCGGCCGAGGCCGAGCATGGCGCCGCTGATGATCGACGATTTGCCGAACGGCAGGACCGTCATCCGGATCATCTCCCAGCGCGTCGCCCCCAGCGCCTGGGCGCCTTCCTGCAGTTTGCGCGGGGTCTGCGAAAAGACCTCGCGGGCGACCGCGGAGACGATCGGCAGGATCATCACCGCCAGCACCAGGCCGGCGACGAACATCGTCCGCCCGGTGGTCGAAGCAGGCCCCTGGAAGAAGGGGATGAAGCCGAGCTTCTCTTCCAGCCACTTCATCACCGGCACCGCGGCGGGACCGAGGACGAAGATCCCCCAGAGCCCGTAGACGATGCTGGGGATCGCCGCCAGCAGGTCGACCAGGTAGCCGAGCGTCAGCGCGATCCGCTGCGGCGCGATGTGGGTGATGAACAGCGCCGCGGCGACCGCCAGCGGCACCGCGACGATCGCCGCGAAGGCCGCCGCCAGCACGGTGCCGAAGGCGAGCGGGGCGACGTAGTCGACGAAGCTCTTGCCGCCCGGCAGTTCGGAGGCGCTCGCCGTCACCGCCGGCAGGCCCTTGGCGAAGAGGAACACCGCGACCCCAGCCAGCAGGACGAGGATCGTCACTGCCGCCAGGGTCGCGGTGTTGGAGAAGACCCGGTCGCCGGCGCGGCGGCGTCCTCCTGACGCCGCCGCGAGCAGCTGACCGGCATTGGTCGTGGTGTCGACCTGGGCCACGTCCCCCCTAGCCGGCTTCGATCGCTTCGACCGCCGGCGTCACCTTCTTCGTCAGCGCCGCCGAGAGCGGCGCGGAGCCGGCCTGTTCGGCGGCCAGTTCCTGCCCTTCGGGGCTGACGACGTATTCGAGGTAGGCCTTCACGGTCGCCGCTTCGTCGGCTGAGCCGTACTTGGTGCAGGCGATCAGGTAGGAGGTGAGCACGATCGGGTAGGTCCCTTCCGCTTCGGTCTTGCGATCGAGCTTGTAGGCGAGCACGTGCTTGCCCTGGCTCAGTTCCTTGTCGAGGGGCGACTCCTCGAGCACCCTCGACGCCGCCTCCGCGGTCGGTTCGGCGAATTCCTTGCCGACCTTGACCTTGGCGATTCCGAGTTCGCCCGCCTGGCTGGCATCGGCGTAGCCGATCGCCCCTTCGCCGGCGCTGACCGCTTCGACGACGCCGGAGGTGCCGGAGGCGGCCTCGCCGCCCTTCACCGGCCAGTCGCCGCTGACTTCGTGGGTCCAGACGTTTGGAACCACCTCGGAGAGGTATTCGGTGAAGTTCTCCGTCGTGCCGGACTCATCGGAGCGGTTGACCGGGGTGATGCGGGTGTCGGGCAGGTCGACGCCGGGGTTGTCGGCGGCGATCGCCTTGTCGTTCCAACTGGTGATTTCCTGGTTGAAGATCTTCGCCAGCGTTTCCGCCGAGAGCTGCAGATCTTCGACTTCGGGCAGGTTGTAGATGATCGCGATCGGGGAGACGTAGTTCGGGACCTCGATCAGTTCGCCGGGCGCGCAGCGCTTGGTCGCCTTTTCGAGTTCGCCTTCTTCGGTCGAGAGGGCGGCGTCACTGCCCGCGTAGGCGGTGCCCCCGGCGATGAACTGCTCGCGCCCGCCGCCGGAGCCGACCGGGTCGTAGGAGATCGTCACCCCCGAGTTTTCGTTCTCGAAGTTGGCGATCCAGGCTTCCTGGGCGGCCTGCTGGGCGGTCGAGCCGGCCCCGGCGATTTCCCCGGAGAGGTCGCCGGACGAACCACCACCGCTGCTGTCGTCGCTGCTGCTGCCGCAGGCGGCAACGCCGATTGCGAGGATCGACGCGGAGGCAATGACCGCAAGCCATCTAGAGCTAGACATCAGTCTCCCTTTGTTCGTTTGTCAGATGCATCGGGCATCGACTCGGCGGTCGAGGCCAGCGCCAGAGTCGCAGTGGGTCTCCGGAACCTTGTTACCTGGGTGTATCGAGGATGTAAAAAAGATGTAAAAGGACCTGCGGAGGGCTGGGACTCCGGAAATCGCTCACCCGTCGGGCGAGAAGCGGTAGCCGATGCCGCTGTGCGTGTGGATCAGTCGGGTCTCTGGCAGCGCTTCGCTGAGCTTGGCTCGCAGGCGGCTGACGTAGACGTCGACCGAGCGGTCGTCGCGGCGGGGCTGGCTGCCCCAAACCTCGGCGAACAGCTCCTCGCGGGTCATGATCCGCTGCGGGTGCGAGGCGAGCGTGACCAAAAGCTGCAGCTCGCGCATGGTCAGACTCAGCGGCCGCCCATCGACCAGCGCCGCGTGCTCCTCAGGGCGAATCTCCAAGCGTCCGTCGAGCCGCTCTGGGGACTGGCCGCCTCCGATCGCCATGATCGGCGAGCATGGCGATCGGGAGTGAGGTTTCGGTTATCCGGCGGTGAAACTGTTGTGAACGACTTGTGAAGGCGCCTCGGCGACCGGCGCGAGCTTGGGAGCCGTCTCCAGCACCACCGGCTCGGGCAGCGGCTCGCCGCCGACCTGCTCCGGGTCGAAGCGGTAGCCGACGCCGAAGTGGGTGTGGATGTAGCTCCAACTCGGCGAGCGTTTCTCGAGCTTCTGGCGCAGCTTGCGGATGAAGACGTCGACCGAGCGGTCGCCGTGGGCCATCGCGTAGCCCCAGACCCGCTGGTAGATCGCCTCCCGCTCCAACACCTGGCCCTTGGCTTCGGCCAGCAGCTGCAGCAGCTCGAACTCGCGGCGGGTGAGGTCGAGGCTGTTGCCGCCGACGAAAGCCTGGAACTGGTCGGGCCGGATTTCCAGCTCGCCGGCCATCACCGGGCCGGCCTCGATCTCCGAGCGGCCGCGGCGGTGACGACGGGAGACGGCTTCGATCCTGGCCATCGCCTCCTCGGGATGACAGGGCTTGGTGATCCAGTCGTCGACCCCGAGCCGCAGCCCGCGGACCCGCTGGGCGACGGTGGAGCGGCCTGTGCAGACGACGACGCCGAGGTCGGGGAGCATCCCGCAGACCCGCTCGACGTATTCCCAGCCTTCCTCGCCGAGCACCGAGGGATCGACCAGCAGCGCGTTCAGCTTCATCGCCACCAACTCCTGCGGCGGCACCGCGCCGCTCGCCTGCCGCAGCTGCCAGCCGGCCGCCTCGGCGCGCTTGGCGAGCACGGTGACGAAGCCGCTGTCGCTGTCGATGACGGCGAGCCGGATGGTCTGCTGAGGGTTCAAAGTTCGGCGACGCCGGTTCGGGTGGGTGGCGCGTCTGCCCGCAAGACGAGACGATTGTATGCGCAGCCGCTACGGAATATGCCTGCGTTCACAGGATTTTCACAGGTTGATCACGACCAATTTGCGGCAAAGCTAGGAGATCGCGCCACTCGCCGCCAGAATCAGGACCAGCGCGCCGAGGGCGATCCGGTAGACGACGAAGACCTCCAGGGTGTGGGTGCCGAGGTAGCGCAGCAGCCAGGCGATCGCCGCGTAACCGGAGACGAAGGCGACGAGCGTCGCGATCGCCGTCGCCGCGGCCGAGGGACTGCCGTTTTCGCCGACCTTGCGCAGCTCGAAGAGGCCGCTGAGGACGACGGCGGGAACCGAGAGCAGGAACGAGTAGCGGGCGGCGGCGACGCGGTCGAAGCCGCGGAAGAGGCCGGCCGAGATCGTCGCACCCGAGCGCGAGACGCCGGGGACCAGCGCCAGCGACTGGGCGACGCCGATGAAGAAGCCGTCGCGGCCGTCGAGCTGGTCCAGGGACCGCTCGCGGGTGGAGACGCGCTCGGCGAGGATCATCACGAAGGAGAAGAGGATCAGGGCCGAGCCGATCAGGTAGAGGCTGCGGGCGCCGGACTCGATCTGGTCCTTGAAGATGAAGCCGAAGATCGCGATCGGGATCGTGCCGAGGACGATGAACCAGCCGAGTCGGGCCTCCTGGCTGGCGCGGCGGATCGGCACCCGCAGCTCGCGCAGCCAGGCGGCGGCGATCCGCCAGAGGTCGGCGCGGAAGTAGATCAGCACCGCTGCCATCGTCCCCAACTGGATCACCGCGGTGAAGCCGGCGCCGGGGTCTTCCCAGCCGAGCAGGGCGGGGACGATGCGGAGGTGGCCACTCGAGGAGATCGGCAGGAACTCGGTCAGCCCCTGCACGAGGCCGAGGACGATCGCTTCGAGGCTGCTCATGGCGGCGCATCCTATGGCCGCGCCTTAAGGGAAGATGAGAGCCACACGCGCGCCTGGCGCCGCGGCGGTGCGCTAGATTCCCGATCGTGAAGCGTGCCGCGCCAATTCTCGCCTTGATTCTCGCCACGATGCTGGTCCTGGCGCCCGCAGCGTTGGCCGAGAACGGCGTCGGCCTGGCCGGGCCGACCACCGACAAGACGGTGACCTTCTTCTGCTTCGGCGTGATCGGCTTCTTCGCCCTGCTGCCGATCGTCCTCTCGCTGGTCCAGGGCAGGCTGGAGAGGCGCAAGGAACAGCGCCGCTCCGACCTTTCCAGGTTGTCCTGAGGCGTCATGCGGCGTCCTCAGTCGCTCGCGTGCGGAGCACGCCACGCTCCCTGCGTCCTTGCCTGACACCTCAGGACAGCCGGAAACCGCTGAGGAGGCGTTTCTCGGTCTCGCCCTCGATCTTGGCGACGACTTCGAGGCGGCCCTCCAGCGGCGTGTCGCGGATCTTCGTCGCCAGCAGGTCGTCGACCTGGAAGATCCCGGCTGAGTTGTTGAGCTCGATCTCGAGCCGTACCGGCCGCTCCTCCCCCGCCTCGATCCGCACCTCGTCGATTGCCGCGGCGGAGATCGAGTGGATGCCCTCGTGGCCGGCCTCGAGCGGCAGCCGGGTGCGGCCCTGGGCCATGTCGAGCGCGTCGGCGACCCGCACCACCCCGGCCTCCAGCGTGTAGGGCTGGCCGCGGCGGCGGTGGCCGATGATCGCGTGCAGGATCTCGGCGGCGACCACGGTCCGCTCGGGCTCGCGGTAGCAGTCGGCGAGCAGCCGCTCGAGCGCACCGCGGGCGAGGAACAGGGAGTAGGCCTCGTGGTCGCTGCGATGGATCGACATGCCCACGTCGTGCAGGAGGGCGCCGCCCGCGACCACCACCTCGGCGTCGCGGTCGCGCATCCCGTGGTCGGCGACCATCGCCGGCTCCACCCCCGCCTTGATCAGCAGCCGCAGCAGCCGCAGGGCGATGTTGAGGACGATCTGCATGTGGACCCAGGAGTGGTCGGACATGCCGAGCCGCTCGGCGTTGACCTGGGCCAGGTACCACCAGGCCCGCACCTGCTCGTCGCCGTTGACCGCCTCGAGGAAGCCCTCGAGCTTGCGATTCCCCCGCGTCGGCGCCCGCACCTTGGCCTCGGCGATCGCCTCTTTCGGTGGTTTGCGGGTTGGGCCCTGCGGGTCTGGGGTCGGCACCGGGTCCGTCATTGGGGCCGGATCGTAGGGAAGGGGTCGGGTGCCCCTGTTAACGGACGGTCAGCCGCAGACGGGCCAGGGGCTGGAACCGGACTGCGCGTACAGGAGCGCGGCACGGTAGTCCTGCTCGGGCTCGGGGGCCGCCGCCGGGTCGCCGGACCCGCCGACCGATTCCCAGGTGCCGAAGTCGAACTGGTATTTGCCCCGGTAGGAGCCGTCGGAGGAGACCGCGGCCGGGTCGCCGCCCGACTCGCAGGAGGCGATCGATTCCAGCGTCTCGATCGTGACCCCACCTGGGAGGTGGGCGAAGAGTTCGCGGCGATGCCTGCGGGCGGCGGCGACCCCTTCGGCCCGGATCCGCTTCGCGGCGACGTGGACCAGGTGCCGGAAGCGGTCGATCGGGCGCTGGAGCGGGGCCGGCGTCGCCACCCGGGCGTTCTCGACGCCGATGCCGCCGGCGCCCGTGCCGTCGCCATCGCCGGACGCGGCGAGGGCGGTCGCCGGGGCGGCGAGGCCGATCAGGATTACGGGAAGAATATGTGTGCGTTTTGTGAGCAAGCGCGGAACCGTTGCGGTGTTTGCGGCCCCATCGAGTGAGGGCGATCACACAAAGGCGATGGCTAGAGGCAATCCGCACTAGCTCAGGCACGCGGCCCGCCGGGCGATCCGCAGGCGCGGTCGCGATCTTGCGGCGCGACCTGGGTGACGGTCGCTCAGGTCGCCTTGGCGACGAGCAGCCGCAGGCCGGGCAGGTTGCGGAGCGACTTCGCGCTGGGGCGTCCGTAGCCACTCTCCTCGAGCCAGCGCGAGACCTCCTCGACCGGGTAGGTATCGGCGCCCGAGGTGAGGTGGAAGAAGAGGCCGAGGATCGAGGAGGCGTCGGCGCGCTGGCCGGCGGGGCGGTCGTAGAGGTCGAGCACGCAGAGCGGCGCGCCCGGGCGCAGGACCGTGCGGATGCGGGCGAACAGCGCCCGTGCCTGCTCCGGCGAGAGGTGGTGGACGATGTTGAAGCTGAGGGCGCCGTCGTAGTGGCCGTCGTAGTCGACCTCGAACATGTCGCCGACGACGTGGCGGACGCGGTCCGCCATCCCCGCGTCGGCGACGATCCTCTCGCCGACCCTGGCGCTGCCGGGAAGGTCGACGACGGTGGCGCGCAGCCCCGGGTGGCGGCGGCAGAGCGCCATCGAGTACTCGCCGTGGGCGCCGGCGACGTCGAGGATCGAGTGCGCCCCGCGCTCGAGCGGGATCGCCTTCGCCACTTCGGCGCTGGAGAGCCGCGCGAGCTGGAACTGGCCGCGGATGTAGGACTCCCAGTAGGGATCGTCGGCTGGTTTCGCATGCAGCTCGACGTGGTGGCCCTCGCGGACCAGGTCCTCGAGGCCGGCGTACCACTCCCAGTAGTTGGCGGTGTCGGCGAGGAAGTCGCCGAGGTAGGTGTCGGAGGACGGGTCGAGCCAGGCCCGCGCCCGCGCGGTCATCTCGTAGCGTCCGTCGGAGCGCTGCTCGACGTGGCCGAGCGAGGCGACGACGTCGAGGATCCGCCTCGTCGCGGTGGCCTGCAGACCGAGGTGCTCGGCCAGCTCGCCGGCCTCGCGCGGCCCCTCGGCCAGGGCGCCGAGCATGCCCGTCCGCTGGGCGACCTGCAAGGCGCGAGCCGTCGGCATCCCGTACATCGCCTCGCCGATCGGCGTCGGCAGTTTGTTGAGCAGCAGCCCGATCCGCTCCAGCAATCCCTCCGGTATGGCGCCGATCCGCATCGGCCGCCAGCCTATCCGGCATGATCGCCGGAATGGCAGTGCCGACCTCCCGCCTCCTGCTCGCCTGCCCGGATCAGCCGGGACTGATCGCGCGGGTCAGCGGCTTCCTCGCCGCGGCGGGGCTGAACATCGTCGACGCCGACCAGCACTCGACCGCGGAGGGCCGCTTCTTCATGCGGATGGTCTTCGACCCGGTCCCGGTGGCAGAGCGCGGAGAGCTGGAGCGACGCTTCGCCGCGGAGCTGGCCGAGCCGTTCGAGATGGAGCACCGCTTCGCCGACTCCGAGGTCCGCAAGCGGGTCGCGATCATGGTCTCGCGCGAAGACCACTGCCTCTCCGACCTGCTCTGGCGCTGGCGCAGCGGCGAGCTCGACTGCGAGCTGACCGCGGTGGTCTCCAACCACCCCGACCACCGGGCGCAGGTCGAGGGGGTCGGCCTGCCCTTCCACCACGTCCCGGTCGAGCCCGGTGCGAAAGAGGGGGCGGAGCGGCGGCTGCTCGAGCTGCTCGCCGACCGCCTCGACCTGCTCGTACTGGCCCGCTACATGCAGGTCCTCTCCCCCGCCTTCCTCGGCGAGCTGGGCGCGCCGGCGATCAACATCCACCACAGCTTCCTGCCGGCCTTCGTCGGCGCCGACCCCTACGCGAAGGCGCACGAGCGCGGCGTCAAGCTGATCGGCGCCACCGCCCACTACGTCACCGAGGAGCTCGACGCCGGCCCGATCATCGACCAGGACGTGACCCGGGTCAGCCACCGCGACGAGATCGGCGACCTGGTCCGGATCGGCCGCGACATCGAGCGCCTGGTGCTGGCTCGGGCGGTCGCCGCCCACCTCGACGATCGGGTGCTGCTCGACGGCGCCCGCACCGTCGTCTTCTAAGCCCGCCGGGGGTCCGTCCCGCCAAACTCGGACGGTTACTGCTCCCCTGGCAGCACCAACTGTCCGAGTTTGGCCCCGCGGAACGAAGGTCGCGCGGATCCGGCTGGCTGTTCAGCCAGCCGGATGGCCTAAAGTTGCTCGTCGATGGAGCAGGCGACCCTCCCCCACCCGCGGCTGGGCGACGTCGAGGCGACGCTGCCGCCGGGGCCACGGATCCCGGCCCCTGCCCTGGCCATCCGCTACCTCCGCGAACCGCTCGACTTCCTCTCGCGCTACCGCCGCCGCTACGGCGACATCTTCACCGTCGCCTTCCCCTTCTTTGGCAAGGTCGTCTACGTAACTAGTCCCGAGCTCGTCAAACAGGTGTTCACCGGCCCTCCGGCCGCGCTTCACGCCGGCGAGGCGAACGCGATGGTGCTCGAGCCGGCGCTCGGGCCGAACTCGGTCCTGACCCTCGACGACGCGCCCCACCTGCAGCAGCGCAAGCTGCTCCTGCCGCCGTTTCACGGCGAGCGGGTGCGGCGCTACGGCGACCTGATCCGCGAGGTGACCGTGCAGGAGATGGAGACCTGGCCGGTCGGCGAGCCTTTCGCCCTGCGTCCCCACACCCAGCGGATCACCCTGACGGTGATCCTGCGCGCCGTCTTCGGGATCGAAGACACGAAGCGGATCGACCGGGCGACGGCGTTGATCGACGAGTTCGCTCGGCGCGTCAACGTGATCACGAAGTTCCCCAACCTGCGCCGCGACCTCGGCCGCTTCAGCCCGTGGCGCCGCTTCCTGCGGGCCCGCGAGGAGCTCGATGCCTTCCTCTACGAGGAGATCGGCCTGCGTCGGGCGGAAGCTGGAGCGGAGGAGCGCGACGACGTGCTCTCGCTGCTGCTTCAGGCCCGCCACGACGACGGCAGCCCGATGAGCGACGAGGAGCTGCGCGACGAGCTGGTGACCGTGGTCGGCGCCGGGCACGAGACGACCGCGACCGCGCTGGCCTGGGCGATGGAGCGGCTGCTGCGCACGCCCGCCGTGCTGGCGCGGCTGCGGGAGTCGGTCGCCGCCGGGGAGACCGACTACCTCGACGCGACCGTGAAGGAGACGCTGCGCGCCCGCCCGGTGATCCTCGACGTCGCCCGCAAGCTGACCGCTCCGCTGAGTATCGGCGGCCACGAGCTGCCCGCCGGGTGCTTCGTCCTGCCGGCGATCGCCGCCCTGCACTACCGCGAGGACGCCTTCCCGCGCCCGCACGAGTTCCGGCCCGAGCGCTTCCTCGATGTGAAGGCGGACAGCTACACCTGGATCCCGTTCGGCGGCGGCGTTCGCCGCTGCATCGGCGCCGCCTTCGCCGAGTACGAGATGCGGATCGTCCTGCGCGAGTTCGTCGCGCGCGCCCAGCTGTCGGCGCCGGACCCCAAGCCCGAGCGGGTGCGGGTACGCCACATCACCCTGGCCCCCGCCAAGGGCACCAGGGTCGTGCTAACGACCGAGCTCGCCTGACCAAGCAGGCCCAGGACGCAGGGAGCGCCGCGTGCTCTGCACGCAAGCGACCGAGGACGCCGGCATGCGCCGGTCAGGCGAGCTCGGCGGCGGCTTGCGCCTCCTCCCATTGCTCAAGCAGCTCGTCGACCGCCCGCTTCGCCTCGAGGTGGCGCTTTTCGGCGCGTTCCGCCCGGCCGGGGCTGGCCCAGGCATCGGGGTCGGCGAGCTCCTCCTCGACCCGGCGTAGCTCCGCTTCGGCGCGCTCGATCCGCTCCTCCAGCCGGGCCGCCCTCTTCGCCGCCTTCTGGGCTGGCTTGGTGGCGCTGTACCTGCGGCCGCCGCTCCCGGAGGGCGCGCCGAGCTTTGCCGCGGCGGCCTCCGCTTCGCGTTCGTCGCGCCGTCGCTGGTACTCGGCCCAGCCGCTCGGGTGGCTGGCGAGGCGGCCATCCTCGCAGACCAGGGTGCGGCTGCCGACCGCCTCCAGCAGGGCGCGATCGTGGGAGACGAGGACGACGGCGCCCTCGAACTCGGTCAGCGCATCCTCCAGCGCCTCGCGGCTCTCGACGTCGAGGTGGTTGGTCGGCTCGTCGAGGATCAGCACATTGGCGCCGGAGGCGACGAGGATCGCCAACGAGAGCCGCCGCTGCTCGCCGCCGGAGATCTCGCTCAGCTTCTTCTCGGCGTCGGCGCCGGAGAAGAGGAAGCCGCCGAGCAGGCCGCGCGCTTTGCGGTCGCTGAGCCCGGTCTCGCGCTGGGCGGCATCGAGCACCGTCCCTTCCCCCGCCGCGGTGTCGGCGTGCTGGGAGAGGTAGCCGAGCTTGACCTTGTGGCCCGTGCGGACGATGCCGGAGGCGGCGGAGCGATGGCCTGACAGGGTCTCGATCAGCGTCGTCTTGCCGGTCCCGTTGGCGCCGACCAAGACGACGTGCTCGCCGCGCTCGACCTCGAGGCTGGCTCCCGAGAGCAGGGTGCGACCGGGGACCTCGATCGCGGCATCGACCATCTTCAGCACCACCCGGCCGGGCCGGGAGGGCGGCTTGAAGGAGAAGCGGAGGCTGCGGGTGTCGCGGCGTTCGGCGACCGGCCCCTCGCGCTTCTTCTTCTCGATCTGCTTGACCCGCGACTGCGCCTGGCGAGCCTTGGTCGCCTTGTAGCGGAAGCGCTCGACGAAGCGCTCCATCCGCGCGATCTCGGCCTGCTGGCGCTCGATCGCCTTGCCGAGGGCGATCTGACGGGCCGCCTGTTCCTGGCGCCAGGCGTGCCAGGGCCCGGCGAAGAAGCGGGCCCGCTGCGCCTCCAGCTCCAGCACCGAGGTCCCGACCGCCTCGAGGAACCAGCGGTCGTGGGCGACGAGGACGACCGCCGCGTCAAGGTCGACCAGGTAGGACTCGAGCCATTCCAGCGAGGGGATGTCGAGGTGGTTGGTCGGCTCGTCGAGCAGCAGCAGGTCGGGGCGGGTGGCCAGCGCCCGGGCCAGCGAGGCGCGGGTCAGCTCGCCGCCGGAGAAGGTCGAGAGCGAGCGGCCGGTCTGCTCGTCGTCGAAGCCAAGGCCGCGCAGGACTTCCAGCACCCGGTCGCGCCAGCGGTAGCCACCGCCGGCTTCGAGCCGCTGCTGGGCCTTGGCGTAGGCGGCCATCGCCTCCTCGCCGCCGCCCTTCGACATCTCCGCCTCCAGCCACTCCAGCTCGGCCTCGGTCCTCAGCATCTCGGCCCGGCCGGAGAAGACGTAGTCGCTGAGGGTGGCGTCCGATTCGCGCGGTGGGCGCTGGTCGTGCAGGGCGACGCGGGCACCGCGCTGCACCGAGAGCGAGCCGGCGTCGGGGGTGAGCTCGCCGGCCAGCACCCGCAGCAGGGTCGACTTGCCGGCGCCGTTGCGGCCGGAGAGGGTCATCCGTTCGCGCGGCTCGAGCTTGAAGGAGACGTCGGCGAACAACAGGGTGCCGCCGACGTACACGTCGAGCGAAGTTGCGGTCGCGATCGCCATCGGTCGAGCGTAACCTCCTGGCGATGGCGGGCCCGCTGCGACACCTGGGCGAATTGGCGAGGGCGCGCGCCACCCGGCGATCCTCGGCGCGGGCCGACGGGCAGCTGCTGGGCGAGCTGGAGGGAAAGACCCTGGAGCTGCCCGCCGGGCTCGAAATCGAGTGGCTCGGCGTCTCCGGTTACCGGCTCTCCTGCGAGGGCCACACCCTGTTCGTCGACCCCTATCTCTCGCGAGTGCCGTTCCGCGACCTGGTACTGCGCCGGCGGGCGCTGCCCGACCCGGCCGCGCTCGACCGCTTTGTCTCCGCCCCCGGCGAAACGGTCGGCGTCCTGGTCGGCCACACCCACTTCGACCACGCGGTCGACGCGCCGGCGATCGCCAAACGCTTTGGCTGCCGAGCCTACGGGTCGCGCTCGCTGGTCAACCTGATGGCCCTGCACGGCCTCGCCGAGCGAGCGGTCGAGGTCGAGCCCTACCGGACCTACGAGCTGGGCCCGTTCGAGGTCAGCTTCACCCCCAGCGTCCATTCGAAGCTGCTGCTCGGCCTGGCCGTGCCCTACGACGGCGAACTGAGCTGCGAGCACCTCGACGCCCTCTCACCCGGCGCCTACCGCTGCGGCCAGGTCTGGGGCATCTCGATCGCCGTCGCCGGCCTGCGCCTCTACCACCAGGGCAGCGCCAACCTGGTCGACGACGCGGTCCGCGAGCGCGGCGTCGACGTCTTCCTCGCCGGCGTCGCCGGCCGCAGCTTCACCGACCGCTACTGGCAGCGGATCCTGCCGCGACTCGAACCGCGCGCCGTCGTCCCCACCCACTACGACAACTTCTTCCGCCCGCTCGGCGAGCGGATGGAGTTCGTCGCCAACGTCCAGCTCTCCCGGCTCCCCGACGAGATCGCCGCGGTCAGCCGCGAGATCGAGGTCGCGGCGCTGCCGCGCGCGGATCTCGCGCGGGGCGCGTGAGACACCTTCGACGTTGCGCGCACGTCTCGCGCGACTCGGCTCGATAGCGTCGTCTCCATGATTGAAGGTGGAGAAATCCGGTCACTGGTCGAGGCGATCGTGGCCTCGATCTCGGTGCTCGGCGGGGCGATGGCATATTGCAGCGGCTACCTTGCGGCTCAAGCACTGACCGAACGGCGCTCACCGGAGGAGCTCGCTCACCTGGTCAACGTCGGTCTTGGTCGCGGCTTCATCGCGGGTGGCCCATTGGCGGCGTGGGCTCTTATCATCGAGGTGTGCCTCTAGTGGACCTGTTGACGCGATTCCCATGGGGACCACTGGTCTTCAGCACCGTTCTCGGCAGCGTCGCCGGAATCGCGATCCTCGCCTTCGGCGTGCCGCCGAAGGTCTTCGCCCTGGTCGCCTGGGGAACGATCGCCCTCTACGCCGCTCTCAGTTCCTGGGCGGAAAGACGACTCGGTCGCCGCTAGGGGCAGCAGCTCAGCAGTATTTGGCCGCGATCTGCTCGATCGTGCCCATCGTGCGGCGGGTGTCGGGGCCGAGCGCGGCCTCGATCGCCTTCAGGTCAAGGCCGGACTCGAGCAGGCCGCCGCTGGGCAGCCAGAACAGCTCCCGGCCCTCGAACGCGAGCAGGTCCCCGTCACCGGCCAGCGCCAGTACCTTCCTCCGCGCCGCCGCGCCCGGCTTTTTCAGCAGCAATGAGACCTGGAGCTTGCCCTTTAAGCGGGCCACGGCCACTGGGTCGAACGGCCGGCTCGCGGCGATCGCCGCGACCTCGGCGAGCGAGCGCAGGAACACCGGCACCTCGTAGCCGAGCGCCTCCCTGAGCCCAGATTCAATCGTCGCCGCCAGATCGGCCTCGCTCTTGCTCTTGGGCGGCGTGCCCGCGGCGTCGTCGTCCCCAACTCCGAAGACCACGTTGCCGCTGGCCCGGAAGGTCGCCACGTCGGCGAAGCCGAGCGCCTCGAACTCCGCCCGCAGCTCCTCGTTCTTGATCCGCCTCTTGCCGAGGTTCATCCCGCGCAGAAAGGCGACGTAGCGCTCCATGCCGCCAGCCTACGCGGCAGCCGGGCGCGGCCATGTCACGATCGTGGGGTGAGCACCGACTACACCGCGCTGCCGCCCGACCTGCCGGTGCCTGAGGACGACGGCGCCGCCGACCACCTGCCGGGCTTGGCGCTGCCTTCGCTCGCGCTGCCCTCGACGCGGGGCGGCAGCGCTGATTTGGCGGCGCTGGCGCGCGGCCGCCTCGTCGCCTACGTCTACCCGCGAACCGGCACTCCCGGCGAGCCGTCGCCGGTCGGCTGGGACGACATCCCAGGCGCCCGCGGCTGCACGCCGCAGAGCTGCGCCTACCGCGACGCGCTGGCTGAGTTCGAGCAGCTCGGCGTGACCGTCGTCGGCATCAGTGCCCAGCCGGCGGCCGAGCAGGCCGAGTTCGCCGCCCGCGAGCAGATCCCGTTCCCGCTGCTCAGCGACACGGGCCTGGCCCTGGCGCAGGCGCCCGGCCTGCCCACCTTTGAAGCCGGCGGGATGACGCTCTACCGGCGGCTGACCCTGGTCGCTGAGGCCGGCACGATCGTCAAGGCCTTCTACCCGGTGTTCCCGCCCGACCGCGACGCGGCCGCGGTGCTGACCTGGCTCGCCGCCAACCCACCCCGAGGGGGCGGACGGGCGGTTGATGGAGGCGCCGAGATTCGAACTCGGATCCGCGGCCGCGGTGCGAAGGCGTCTACAGGTTTAGCCGGCGCTTGAATCTCGTCTCCCGGGGTCCGCGCCGGCGGGCACTGCGAGAGACAGAGCCCCTTGAATTTCCCCCGGCGGTCGGGGCGATCCGCCTGGGTGAGCCCGCATTCTGAAGCCGGCTCCCCTCCCTGCGGGCGAGGGAGGACCGACTCTCACAGCGCTTAGTTTCTAGCTAAGCGGCGAGGGCGAACTCATGGTCCGCACGTATTGGTTTTTGCCGGTGTTTAACGAGGCCTCCGGCAACCTCGACCTGCAACCGTTCGCACGAGTCGACCACGTCGAAGCCTGTCGCCCCCGTGCTATGTGCTTGGAATTGTACGGTGTCGGGGATGCTGGTCTCCCTAGGCAGTAGCCCTGCCCCGACGCGCGAGCGGTTCTACGACGCGATCGTCCTCGGCGCCGGCCCCTCCGGCGAGGTCTGCGCCGGGCGGCTCGCCGACGGCGGCATGAAGGTGGCGATCGTCGAGCGCCACCTGATCGGCGGCGAATGCTCCTACTACGCCTGCATGCCTTCGAAGGCGCTGCTGCGGCCGGGCGACCTGATCGGCGAGGCGCGGCGGGTGCCGGGCGTCGCCGAGGCGGTCACGGGCGAGATCGACGCCCAGGCGGTGCTGGACCGACGCGACGAGGTGATCCACGACGGCGACGACTCCGGCCAGCTGCCCTGGCTGGAGGAACGCGGGATCGACCTCTACCGCGGCGAGGCGCGCTTCGCAGGCGAGCGGCGACTGCGGGTCGGCGACGATCTGCTCGGCGCCGGCGCCGCCGTCGTCGTCGCCACCGGCAGCGGCGCCGCGATGCCGCCGATCGACGGCCTCGACACGGTCGAGGCCTGGAACAACCGCCAGGGGACGACCGCGAAGCACGTCCCGGAGAGCATGATCGTGCTCGGTGGCGGCCCGGTCGGCTGCGAGCTGTCGCAGGCCTGGGCGACGCTGGGGACGAGGGTGACGCTGGTCGAGGGCAACGGGCACCTGCTCTCCCGCGAGGAGCCGTTCGCCGGCGAACAGGTGGCCGCGGCCCTGCGCGAGAGCCACGGCGTTGACGTCCAGACCGGCGTGCAGGTCGAGCAGGTCGAAGCCGGCGGTGCCGGCGTCCTCGCGCGACTCGGCAATGGCACCCGGGTCGAGGGGGCGGAGATCCTGATCGCGGTCGGACGGGTGCCGAACACGCGCGACCTCGGCCTCGACGCGGCCGGGATCGAGACCGACGAGCGCGGCTTCCTGCCCACCGACGACCGCCTCCGCGTCGGCGGCCGCGACTGGCTCTACGCGATCGGCGACGTCAACGGCCGCGCCCTCTTCACCCATATTGGCAAGTACCAGGCCTGGGTCGCGGCGGAGAACCTGCTCGGGCGCGAGGTCGAGGCGGTCGCCGAGGGGATCGGCTCACCCCGCGTCACCTTCACCGATCCGCAGGTCGCGGCCGCCGGCAAGACCCTGGGGCAAGCCCGGGACGCGGGGATCGAGGCGCGCGCGGTCGACGTCCCGACCGACGGCACGCCCGGTGCCAGCTTCCAGGGCAAGGACACCGGCGGCACCTCGCGGATTGTCGTCGATGAGCGACGGGGGACGATCGTCGGCGCCACCTTCACCGGCTTCGAGACCGCCGACTTCCTACAGGCGGCGACCGTGGCGATCGTCGGCGAGGTGCCGCTAACCCGCCTGCGCCACGCAGTCGCCGCCTACCCAAGCCGCAGCGAGGTCTGGCTGAAGCTATTGGAGGCTTGGGACCGTCATTCAGACGGTTGAGCGCTGCTTAAGATCGACCAGTAGATCCCCCGGGAAGCCGGCGACCTGGTCGAGGTCGTCGACCGACTGGAAGCCACCGAGGCGCTCGCGGTGGGCGAGCAGGCGGGTCGCCTGGGTGACCGAGAGGTTGTGCTCGCGCAGCTGCTCGAAGGTGACCGTGTTGAGGTCGATCGCCCCGCCGGCGCCGGGCGGTGGGGCATTGAGCGGTGTCCCCTGCGCGGCCGCCGGCGGGGGCTCCGCCGGAGGCGGCGGTTGGGGGGCCTGCGGCGTCGGCGGCTCCGGTGCCGGCGGCGAGGGGAGTGGCGGCTGCGGCGCGGGCGTCGGCGGCTCGGGCGGCAACGGCGGCTGTGGAACCGGTGCCGGCGGGACGGGAGCTGGCGGAGGCGTGGGTGCCGGCGGTGCCGGCGGAACCGGTGCGGGATCGGGAGCCGGCGGTGGAGGCGGGGGCGGCGCGGCCGGGGGCTCCGGGGCCGGGGGCGGCGTCGGTGCCGGCGGCGTGGCCACGGGGGGCGGCACCGGCGCGAACTCGCCGGTCCGGCCCTGCACAGACTGGACGACGGCCTGCTCGGCTTCGGCCGCCCGCTGCTCGGCTTCGCGCGCCCGCGCTTCGGCTTCGGCGACGCTCTGCTGCATCTCTTGCACGCGGCGTTCCCGCTCGGACTCCTCGGCTCGCAGCGCCTCCAGCCGCTGTGCCTCCGCAGCCCGTTCTTCGGCCGCCTTGGTGCGCTCCTCGATCTGGCGCAGGCGCTCCTCGGCCTCGGCCAGCGAGCGTTCGTGCGCCTCGCGGTCTTCCTTCAGCTTCTGCTCCGCCGTGCGCAGGTCGGAGGCCGGGGCGGGCGGCGCTGAAGGGGCGGCTGGTGGGGCGGGGGGCTGTGGAACCTGGCCCTGGAGCCGTTCGGCCTCTTCGATGCGGCGGTCGGCCTCGGCCCGGATCCGCTGCTCCTCGCGCCGCACCTCCTCGACCTTGTCGCGAACCCGCTGTTCGGCCGCCGCCGGGTCGTACTGGCCGGATGCCGGCGCCCCGGCGACGGGGGGCATCGGCGCCGGCTGCGCGGTCAGGGCGTCCACCTGCGGAGTGACTGGAGGCTGCGAGGCTCCTGGGGGCGACTGGGCGGCGGCGGGTTGCGAGGGAGCGCCGGCCTGCGCCAGTTCGCGCTCGCGCGCCGCGCGGACCGCCGCCAGGCGCTGCTCGGCAAGCGCGGCTTCGCGCTTCTGCTTGCCACCCCCGTACTTGATCCCGAAGAAGCTCTTTTGCTTGGGCTCCTCCGCGGGAACCGCGGCAGCCTCCGGCTGACCGGGAACGGCCACCGGCGTGATGACGGCCGGCTGGGCGCCCTTGCCACGCTTGGCGGCGCGCTCCTGCTTGCGGCGCTGGATCTCCTCGCGCCGTTTCTGCCGCGTTTCGACGCGTTTGGCCTGCTGTTCCTGGCGCATCCGCCGGCGCCGATCCTTGGGGCTCTCGTTGGCTGGCACCGCCGGGGCTCCTGCGGGCGGCGGCGGAGCCTGCGGGGCGAGCGCCGGCATTTCGGTGGTTGGCGGGGGGGCAGCAGCGGCAGGCGGCGGCGCGGCCGGAGCGGTCGCCGCTTTCGGGCCGGCTTTCGCCTTCTCCTTGCTGCGCCGCTGGCTGATGCTGACGACCAGGATCAGTAGGAGAATCGCCAGCAGCAGTGCCGCGATGAAGATGCCGGTGTGGTCGCTGACGTAGTTGCTCGCCTTGTCGGGGAAGGATTCGGCCGCCGCGCTCGCGGGGACGGTCAGCATCGCGGCGAGCGCGAGCGCGCACGTCAAGGGGAGCAGCCGAATTCGCATGCCCGTGCATCCTTGCATGTGGCTCGGCCGTTGCAACCCCTCGCCACCGCCCCTCGCGGACCGACGTTCGAGCGGGCGGCGGCTCATCGCATCCGCCCTTTGAACTCGCGCTCGACTTCCCGGCGGACGTCGCGGTCGGCGATCTCGCGGCGGCGGTCGCGCCCCTCCTTGCCCCGCGCCAGCGCCAGCTCGACCTTCGCCCGCGGGCCTTTGAAGTAGATCCGGGTTGGGACCAGCGTCAGGCCTTTCTGCGCCGTTTTGCCGACCAGGCGCTCGATTTCGGCCCGGTGCATGAGCAGCTTGCGCGGCCGCTCGGGATCGTGGGCGTCACTGGTCGCAAACTCGTATGGGGGAATGTGGAGCTTGCGCAGCCAGACCTCGCCGCCGTCGACCACGGCGTAGGCGTCGGTCATCTGCGCCTTGCCGCCACGCAACGCCTTCACCTCGGAGCCACGCAGGACGATCCCCGCCTCGAATTTCTCGACCAGCTCGAATTTGTGACGGGCGCGGCGGTTGGTGACGACGTCGCCGGAGGCGGGCTGCCGCGGTTTCTTTTGCTTCTTAGCCACGCGTTGCCTCGAGGTCGTCAGACATCGGCCAGCTCCAGATCGACCCGGCCGCGCGGCGCCTCGACGCCGGCGACCCGGATCTTGACCGGGTCGCCCAGCCGCAGCCGCGCCTTCGAGCTGCGGTTCACCAGCGCCACCTCGGCCTTGTCCAGCTCAAAGCGCCCCCCGGGCAGCCGCCGCGCCGGCAGCATCCCCTCGTAGACGTCGCCGAGCTCGCCGCCGAAGCCGGCAAATGCGCCAGCCCGGATCACGCCCGAGACCTCGCCCTCGAAAACCGCGTCGAGGCCGCGCTCGCCCAGCTCGCGTTCGAGCAGGTAGGCCGCGCAGACGTCGTCGGCCTCGCGCTCGATCTTCGCCGACTCGCGCTCGCGCGCCGAGCACTCGGCGGCGACCTCGCGCAACTCAGCGCGCCGCGGCGCCTCCTCGCCCTCCCCCAGCGCCGCCAGCAACGCCCGGTGCACGACCAGGTCGGCATAGCGCCGGATCGGCGAGGTGAAATGGGTGTAGGCGGCACTGCCGAGGCCGGCGTGGCCGCTGTTGCGCTCGCTGTAGGAGGCCTGTTTGAGCGATCGGAGCACCAGCGATATATAAGCCTGGCGGCCGTGCCCGCGCCGCGCCGCCTCGCGGCGGGCGAGCCGGCTGGCCTCGGCGACCACCTCTCCCGCCTGCCGCGCCGAGAGTCCCTGCCCCAGCGGCGGGGTCGGCACCCCGAGCGCCGCCAGCTGCTCGACCAGCCGCTCGACCCGGGCCGGATCGGGTTGGGCGTGGACGCGGTAGATAGTCGGCACGCGGCCGCGCTCGAGCCGCTGGGCGACCGCTTCGTTGGTGAAGATCATCAGCCGCTCGATCAACCGGTGCGACTCAGTTTGCTCGACCCCGCGGGCGCCGACCACGTTGCCGGCCGGGTCGAAGTGGAACTCGGGCTCGAACGACTCGACGTCGAGGCTGGTGGCCCCACGGTGCTCACCGAGCGCACGGGCGACGTCACGAGCCGCCTCCAGCGGTTCTGCCACCAGCTCCGGGGGACGCTCGCGGCCGGCGAAGATCTCATCGAGCTGGTCGTAGTCGAGGCGAGCGTCGGAGCGGATGCGGCTGCGGTAAAAGCGCGCGGAGCGCGGCTCGGCCCCGGAGCCCAGCTCGAACTCCGCCGTCACCGCCAGCCGCTCGACGCCGGGGGCGAGGCTGCAGGCGTCGCTGCTGAGCGCGTGCGGGAGCATCGGCTCGACCGCGCCGGGAACGTAGGTGCTGTTGGCGCGGCGGCGTGCTTCGAGGTCGAGCGGCGTGCCCGGACGCACGTGGGCGGCGACGTCGGCGATGTGAATCCAGACCCGGGCGCCGTCGCCCTCGCGTTGGGCGGAGACCGCGTCGTCGAAGTCGCGCGCCGTCGCCGGATCAACGGTGAAGGTAGCGAGCGCGGTCAGGTCGCGCCGGCCGGGGCGACGCTCTGCCGCTTCCGCCGCCCGGCCGGCTTCCTCCTCGTGGGCGGCGCGAAAGCCGCGGAAGCCGAGCTGCTCGCGCAGCATCGCCTCGACCTGTTGGCGCGGACTCAACCGCGGGCCCGGCCGGCGAGCACACCGAGAGCCCGCTGCTTCGCCTCGTCCACCGGCGTTGACGGGTCGTCGCTCGCCTCGACGTCGGGGTGGATGCCATGGCTGCGGGCCAGGTTGACCCCGGCGGGCGTGAAGTACTCGCCGACGGTCAGCTTCAGGGCGCCGCCGTTGGCGAGCCCCTTCTCCTCCTGGAAGACGCCCTTGCCGAAGGAGCGAGTGCCAACCACCGGCGCGCCGGCGTCATCGCCGAGAGCGGCGGCGAGGATCTCGGCGGCGGAAGCGGTGTTGCGGTCGATCAGCACGTCCAGCGGGCGCCTCGGCAGGGTGCCGCCGACCGTCTTGTGGACGCTGTGGCCCTGGGTGCGGGAGTCGGTCGAGACGACGACCTCGCCCTCGGGCAGGAACAGGCTGGCGCTGAGCACCGCCTCGTCGAGCAGGCCGCCGGGGTTGCCGCGCAGGTCGAGCACGATGCCCTCCGCCCCTTCCCGCTCGACCTTGCGGATCGCCGCCGCGAGCTGGGCGTGGGCGCCTTCGCTGAAGCTGAGCATGCGGACGTAGCCGAGCTTGCGGCCGTCCACGGTCTCGACCTGGCTGCTGACGTTCGGCAGCGCGACCTCGGCCCGGGTCAGCCGCAGTTGCCGCACCCCGCCGTCCTTGCCGCCGAGCACGCCGATCGTCACCCTCGTCCCTTCCGGGCCTTTGATCCGCGCCGTCGCCTCGGTGCTGCTGACGCCGGCGATCGAGTCGCCATTGACGGAGACGATCGTGTCACCGGGCTTGATCCCCGCCCGCGCGGCGGGCGAGCCGTGGAAGACCTGGACCGCGCGCAGGCCGCGCTTGACCGCGACCACCGACAGCCCGACTCCCGAGAACCGGCCTTCGATCGCCTGGTTGAAGGCCTCCAAGCTCCGCGGTGAGAAGTATTCGGAGAAGCGGTCGCGGTGGCGCTTGCGCAGCTCGCGGACCATGCCCTGCAGGGAGGCGTTGCCGAGCTCGGTGCCGCCGACCGGGCGGTAGTAGTTGTCCTCGATCCGTTCCGCGGCTTCCGCGGTCAGGCTCGCCGGCGAGTCGGCAAAGACGTCGCGGGCGAACCCCGGCAGCTGCGCCGGGTGCCCTCCCAGCCAGAGCCCGGCGGCGAGGAAGACGAGCAGCGACACGGCGTAGGCCACCGCCCCGCGCGCACTCACGACGGGCGCCTCAGACCTTGAGGAAGCGACGCAGGGTGACGCCGGAGCCGACCGTCGAGACCAGCACCGCGGCGGCGAAGAGGACCGCGACCAGAGCCGGGAAGGCGAGGGTGCTGTTGTTCTGCGCCGCGACGAACGAGATCGAGTCGCTGAGCGGGTCGACGACGGTGATCTTGCCGATCCACAGGATAAGTATGGCCACCAGGCCGCCGACCAAACCGACCACGACGCCCTCGATCATGAACGGCCAGCGGATGAACCAGCGGGTCGCGCCGACCAGCCGCATCACCTCGACCTCGCGGCGGCGGGTGTAGATCGAGAGCCTGATCGTGTTGCCGACCAGCATCAGCGAGGCGAGGATCAGCAGCAGGGTGATCACCGTCAGCACGATCTTCAGGGCGCTGGTCACCTGCTCGATCTTGTGCGAGGACTGCTGACGGTCGAATTCATTGCTGATGATCGGCGAGATCGGCTGCGGCTGGCCGTTGGCGCCGGTCGGGTTGACCGCCGCCTGGATCTCGGGCAGGTTGGCGGCGTCGTCGGCTTTGATTTCGAAGCTGGCCGGCAGCGGGTTGCTGTGCAGCTCTTCGACGATCGACTTGTCCTTGAGTTCGCCGCGCAGCGTCGCCAGCGCTTCGGACTTGCTGATGAAGGTGACTTCGGAGACGTGGGGGATCGCTTCCAGCTTGCGCTGCAGGGCGTCGATTTCGGCCTGGGTGGCGTCGTCGTAGAGCGCGTATTGGACGTTGAGCTGGTCGCGCACTTCTTCGCTCTTGCCCTGCGCGGTCTGGAAGATCGGGATCAGCACCCCGAGCAGGACGACGGTGACGACCGTGGTCACGATCGCCGCCAGGCTGGGGGCGCCGTTGCGGCGCAGGGCGCGCAGCGCCTCCTGGAGGAAGAAGATCAGGCGCGACATCAGAGCAGCGACTCGTTATCGGTGTGGCCGTTGGTCTGACCCTCCGGGCCGACCCCCATCTCGGCCCGCATCCGCAGCCCGAACTCGGTCGTCGACTCCTCGGTGTAGCCGCCGCTGACCTCGTCGCGGACGACCCGGCCCTCGTAGAGCTCGACCACGCGGCGCTGCATGTTGTCGACCATCTCGCGGTCGTGGGTGACGACGAGGACGGTGGTGCCGGTCTTGTTGATCCGGTAGAGCAGCTGCATGATCCCGATCGAGGTGACCGGGTCGAGGTTGCCGCTGGGCTCGTCGGCCAGCAGCAGCGGCGGGTGGTTGACGAAGGCACGGGCGACCGAGACCCGCTGCTGCTCGCCGCCGGAGAGCTGGTCGGGGTAGCTGTGCAGCTTGGTCGAGAGGCCGACCAGGCGCAGCGTCGCCGGCACCTGCTCGCGGATTTCGGCGCGGCTGGCGCCGATCACCTGCAGCGCGTAGGCGACGTTGTCGTAGACCGTCCGGTTGGGCAGCAGCTTGAAGTCCTGGAAGACCGTGCCGATGTTGCGCCGCAGCTGCGGGATCTTCTTCTCCGGCAGTTGGCCGATGTCGCGGCCGGCGATCTTGACCGAGCCCTCGGTGGTGTCGAGCTCGCGAATCAGCATCTTGATCAGGGTCGACTTGCCGCAGCCGGTCGGGCCGACGAGGAAGACGAACTCGCCGCGGCCGATCGCCAGGTTGATCCGGTCGAGCGCCATGTGGCCGCCCGGGTAGACCTTGGTCACGTCGCTGAGCTCGATGATCGGCGCCCGGCGGCCGCGCGGCGGCCGCGGCTCCTCTTCGCGCGCGTTCTTCTTTTTCGATCTCGCCATGCGGTGGGTGGGTTCTGCGGACACAGGGTGACTCCTTCGACCCCCCGGCCGCGCAAGACCGCGCCCACCGCGGGTTGGCGAGATGCTAGCGAATTGTTAGCGAATACTTATTTACTCGACGGTGAACTGGGTCGGCATCCCTTCGTAGTCCGCTTTCAATGTGGTCGTCCCCCGGTAGGCGCCGTTCGCGAAAGCTCCGACAACCGGGCAGTTGTTGCCGAGTTCATAGGACAGGCCTTCGACGTTGAGGTCGAGATCGACGTCTTTGGCCATTGTCCGGTCTGTGTAGAGCGCTTCGCCGAGCCCGAGCTGTTCCGGGATGCCGAGATGGCAGACCGGCATCGATGTGATTTCGAAATCGAGCACGTTGCCCGCCGGGCACTTGAGGTCCAGCGACCCTTCGACTTCGTCCATCGCCAATGTCGCGCCGGCGTGCAGGAGGAAGTCGCAGCCGTTGTTGTTGACGTGGATTTCGAGGGCGCCGAGTTTGCAGCCTGTCGCGTAGGTCGGCGTCAATGTCACGGTTTCCGATGCGGCGGCCAGTTCTCCGTGCAATTTGAGGTTGCATTCGATCGTGCCCAGTTCGGTTTCCAGTTCGTGGAACCCGACGTTCTGACCTGTGACTGTCGCCGGATAGTTCCCGGCTGTGAACTGGCCGGCCTGGGCCGCCGAGGCGGCGATCGCGCCGATCGCCACCGCCGCGAGCAACGTCAACCCGAGTGCTTTCAGCCTGTGATTCATTTTCTCCCCACTTCCTTTGCTTGATTTCGCCCTCGCTTCGGGGGCGGGCCGAGAGACGCAACCTAAGCGCCGGGGGAGGAATGATCAAGGAATTCTGAGGATGAGCGCGCGGACCGTTGCCGGGTCGCGCCTAGCCGATCGCGACCATGCGCTCGATCGGCACGCGCGCCTTTTCGGCGATCGCGACCGGGACGCCGACCTCGAACTTCATCTCGCGCAGCGAGTCGCGCAGCTTCGGCAGCGTGATCATCTTCATGTATTTGCAGAAGGCCATCCGGTTCGCCTCGATCAGGTTCGCCCGCGGTGCCGCCTGCTGCAGCGGGTAGAGCATCCCGTTCTCGGTGGCGACGATGAAGCTGCCGTCCGGGTGCTCTTCGACGTGCTTCTGCATTCCCGAGGTCGAGAGCATGTGCACTCCCCCGGGCTCGATATCGCCAGCGGCGACGTACTCCATCGCCTGGGTCGAGCAGCCGCACTCGGGATGAATCAGGAACTCGGCCTCGGGGTGCTCGGCGCGGGTGCGGGCGATGTCCCCCGGTCGGATGCCGGCGTGCACGTGGCACTCGCCGTCCCAGACGTGGAAGCGGGCACGGCGCTCGGGATCGTCGCGCAGGCCGGTCTCGCGCTCGACGAAGGCGCCCAGCCACATGTCGGGCCCGAACAGGATCTCGGTCTCGGCGCCGTGCTCGGCCCAAATGTGCTCGACCACCTTGACCGCGTTGGAGGAAGTGCAGCAGTAGTCGGTCTCCGCCTTCACCTCGGCCGAGGTGTTTACATACATCACCACCACGGCGCTGGAGTGCTCCGCCTTCCAGGCGCGCAGCTGATCGGCATCGATCGAGTCGGCGAGCGAGCAGCCGGCGTCGAGGTCGGGGATCAGCACCGTCTTCTGCGGCGAGAGGATCGAGGCGGTCTCGGCCATGAAGTGGACGCCGCAGAAGGCGATCGCCTCGGCGTCGGTGACGGCCGCCTGGCGCGAGAGCCCGAGCGAGTCGCCGAGGTAGTTGGCGACGTCTTGGACCTCCGGCAGCTGGTAGTTGTGGGCGAGGATCACCGCGTCACGCTCGGCGGCGAGCGCGCGAATCTCATCGCCGAGTTCGGCGGTCCGCTCCGGCGTCAGCTCCGGTCCGAAAGTCGGCTGGATCGTCGGGAACTCTTGCATGAGCCCTTCCTTTCCTGATGTTCGCTGGGTGGGCGCGAGCCTCGGTCCAGTCGAATGAACGTGTACAAAGTCTACTGGCTTGGGGTGCGGGGGCCGCCGTGGGGAGGGTCCTGCGGGCGGGGCAAACTGGCTCCGTTCTCGGACCCTCCCCCCGCCGGCCTCATGGAGGGGGCAGACTTTGTTTATGCCCGAGCTGCCGGAGGTCGAGATCGTCGCGCGACGGCTGAACGCCAGTCTGTCGGGAGCTGTTGTGGAGTCGGTGCTGGCGCCGGGGATGAACGTGATGAAGACCTTCGAGCCGCCGCTCGATGCGTTGGTTGGGCGCGAGCTGACGGGGGTGCGGCGGGTGGGGAAGATGCCGGTGGTCGAATTTGGGGATTTGGCGCTGCTGATCCACCTGATGTCGGCGGGGCGGCTGCGCGCGTTCGAGAAACGGGCCTCGCCCAAAGACCGGGCCTCGCGGGTGCTGGTCCGGCTCGAGGACGGCCGCGAGCTGCGACTGCGCGAGTTCGGCACCAAGCAGCGCGCCTGGGCGAAGCTGCTGGCGAGCGAGGCGGTGGCGGTGGATGAGATGGTCGCCAGCCTCGGCCCGGAAGCCTGGCCACCGCCGCCGCTGGAGGAGTTCGCCGCGGCGATCGACCAGCCGCGCCACCTGCACCCGCTGCTGCGCCACCAGCGTGACATCGCCGGCATCGGCCGCTCCTGGGTCGACGAGATCCTCTGGGAGGCGCGCCTCTCGCCGTTCAGGAAAGGCTCGGAGCTGGAGCCCGGAGAGGTCGAGCGCCTGCACGCCGCGCTGCACGTGCTCGGCGACGCGATCGACCACTACGAGGAGACGATCGGGCCCGAGGTCCCCGACAAGGTGCCGATGCCGCTGCGGGTCCACAAGCGCGAGGGCGAGCCCTGCCCCCGCTGCGGCACCACGATCGAGGCCGTCTTCTTCTCCGAGCACCAGATGAACTACTGCCCGGAGGAGCAGACCGGCGGCCGGGTGCTGAAGGACCGGCGACTCTCCAAACTTCTCAAGTGAGGGGCTCCAGGAGCAGGCTGAAGTCGAGCGCGGGCGCCGAGTGGGTGAGGGCGCCGACCGAGATGAAATCGACGCCGGTCTCGGCGATCGCGCGCACGGTCTGCGAGCTCGACGCCGCCGGAGGCCTCGAGGGTCGGCGCGCCGCCGCCGCGCGTTCTCGTCGCGCAGCTTGACCGCGCCGCGCAGCGTCTCGAGGTCCATGTTGTCGAGCAGCAGCCGGTCGGCGCCGACGCCGAGCGCGTAGGCGACCTCTTCCAGGTCGCGGCACTCGATCTCGACCGGCAGCTCGGGGTGGGCCGAGCGGGCGGCGTGCACCGCCTTGGCGACGCCGCCGGCGAGGGCGATGTGGTTCTCCTTGATCAGGATCGCGTCGAAGAGGCCGATGCGGTGGTTGACGCCGCCGCCGGCGGCCACCGCCGCCTTCTCCAGCCCCCGCAGCCCCGGCGTCGTCTTGCGCGTGTCGAGGATGCGGGCGCCGGTGCCGGCGACCGCCTCGACGAAGCGGGCGGTGAGGGTGGCGACGCCGGAGAGGTGGCCGAGGAAGTTGAGCGCGGTCCGCTCGGCCGCCAGCAGCGCCGCCGCCGGCCCGCTCGCCAGCAGCCACCTCGGCCGGCACCCCCTCGCGCCACTGGCCCTCGACGACGAGCTTGTCGACGTGCTCGACCCCGCACTGGCGCATCGTCTCCTCGACCGCGTCGAGGCCGAAGACGACGCCGGCCGCTTTCTGCACGATGCGGGCCCGAGCGCGCGCAGTCCGCCGGCACGGCCGCCTCGGTGGTGACGTCGCCGGAGCCGAGGTCCTCGGCGAGGGCGCGGCGCGACGGTCTCGCTCAAAGACTCACCGGGCGCGGCCATCGCGCCAGCCTAGATCAAGGACGAGGAGTGCATTCGACACGCCAGCGATGGCGAATGCACTTCTCGTCCGGCAAGGCGACCTCACGTTCGAGGCCGCCGCAGCGTTTAATCCACGAGGTGACCAAGCTGCCGCCGTTCCAGACACTGATCGACGAGCACGCGGCCGACGTGCTGGCGGTCCTGCGCGGCGCGGTCGGCCGAGCCGATGCCGACGACTGCTTCCAGGAGACCTTCCTCGCCGCCCTGCGGGCCTACCCGCGGCTGCGGGACGGCGGCAACCTGCGCGGCTGGCTGATCACGATCGCCCACCGCAAGGCGATCGACCACCACCGCGCCGCGGGCCGGCGGCCGCTGCCGGTCGCCGAGGTGGCGGAGGTGCCGGGAGAAGGCGGCCTGCCCGAGCCCGACAACGGGATCTGGGCCGCGGTCGGGGCCCTGCCGCCGAAACAGCGGGCCGCGGTCACCCTGCGCTACGCCAGCGATCTCCCCCACGCCGAGATCGCCGCCGCGCTCGGCTGCTCGCCCGAGGCGGCCCGCCGCAGCCTGCACGAGGGACTGAAGAGACTGAGAAAGGAGCTGGCATGAAGGCATCGCTGAACCGACTCGCCGAGCGCGCGGCCGCCGAGGGCCTGCTCGACGTCGCCTACACGAGCGCCGACTCGCCCTTCGGCCCGCTGCTGCTGGCCACCACGCCGCGCGGCCTGGTCCGGGTCGGGCTGCCGAACCAGGACCCCGAGGAGCTGCTGGCCGAGCTCGCCGAGCGCATCTCGCCGCGGGTGCTCGAGGCCGCCGCGCCGCTCGACGATGCGCGGCGCGAGCTCGACCTCTACTTCGAGGGCAAGCTGACCGACTTCGACCTGCCGCTCGACTGGCGGCTCAGCAAGGACTTCCGCCGCCGGGTACTGCGCGCGATCGCCCGCATCCCCTACGGGCAGACGCGCAGCTACACCGAGATGGCGCGCCAGCGCCGGCAACGAGCGCGCGGTCCGCGCCGCCGGCAGCGCCTGCGGCTCCAACCCGATCCCGCTCGTCGTCCCCTGCCACCGCGTCCTGCGCAGCGGCGGCGCCCTCGGCGGCTACGGCGGCGGCCTGCCGATGAAGGAGGCGCTGCTGCGACTCGAGGGATCGCGCGCGGCCACGTCCTAAAGAGTCTCCAGCCCACGGTCGATCAAGGGAGCGTGCGGCGCCAGTCCCCGATAGCCCGTGGTCGCGACGAGCACACAACCAGGTTCGCCTGGTGGGCCTCCTTCTTCGCGACCCTGCTGTTGATCGCGGCCCTTGGCATCGCCCGCTCGGCGCAGGCCGCCCCGGCCCCGCTCGCCACCGCCTCCGTCATAGAAGAAGACGACGAGGAAGAGCGGCGGCGAAGACGAAGAAGCCGGGGACGACCAGGAATGCGAGGACGAAGAAGAAGAATGCGAAGAAGTGAAGACGAAGTCGAATCGCCGCGCGAGTGCCTCCTGAACAGCGCCCGCGCCACGTCTTCGCCGCCACCGCCCGCGACACCGGTGCGGCTGACGGTCCGCTACTCGACCTCCTCGCCGACCCCGGTCGCCGTCGACTACGGCCTGCACGGCAACAAGGGCTCGCTCTACCTCGGTGGCGACAGCAGGCGCACTCGGCGAGCCAGCGGCGTCGTGCAGCTGACGCGAGACGCTGAGCGAGGCGCAGATGGCCAAGGTGCTCGCCGCCAAGGACTTCACCATGCGCCTGCGCCTGCGCGACGCCCCGAGCTACTGCCGGCCCTTCTTCGACCGCCGGCTGGACGTCCGCCGGGCGACCCCCAGCGGCCTCTCCTGGTCGCAGGCCGAATAGCGCGCCGCCGCCACGCGGCGCGGACCGCGGGCGAACGCGGTCAGTCGAGCGTCCGCGCGAGCCAGGCGGCCGCTTCGCGCCAGGTGCGCGGGGTCGATCTGGTGGCCGAGCTCGGACTCGCGGTACTCGACGTCGCAGCCCGCCGCCTCCAGCAGGTCGCGGGCCCGGCGGGCGAACCCGACCTCGATGATCGGGTCGCGGCGGCCGTGGGCGATGAAGGCCCGGGTCGCGGCGCGGTCGGCCAGCGACGGCTCCCAGCCCGCGACCGTCGGCACGAAGCCGCTGAAGGCGAGGATCCCCGCCACCGCAGGCCGGTCGGCGCCGAGCCCCATCGCGTAGCTCATCACCGAGCCCATCGAGAAGCCGCCGAGGACGGTCCGCTCCGGCCCGACGCCGGTCTCCTCCCAGAGCTCGTCGTGCAGCTCGGCGAGCGCCGCGCGGGCGGCGTCGAAGCTGTCGCGGTCGGGATAGCCGACCCGCGGCACCAGGTACCAGTGGTAGCCGAGCGATCCCGACAGGGTCAGCGGCGCGCGCGGCGTCACCACCCGCAGCCGCTGCTCCGGGTCGAGAGCGTCGGCGAGGCCGAGCAGGTCGCGCTCGTCGGTGCCGCGGCCGTGGTGCAGGACCAGCAGGCCCTCGCGGTTCCCCGTCCGCTGCGCGTTCGAGCCGGACCAGCGGCCATCGCGTTAGCTCGCCGAGGCGGCGGCGGTCTTGTTCAGGTAGTCGCGGACGAACTCGTCGAGGTCGCCGTCGAGCACCCGCTGCACGTCGCCGACCTCGTGGTCGGTGCGGTGGTCCTTGACCATCGTGTAGGGGTGCAGGACGTAGCTGCGGATCTGCGAGCCCCAGGCGACGTCTTTGACCTCGCCCCGCGCCTTCGCCAGCTCCTCGGCGCGTTTGCGCTCCTCCAGCTCGATCAGCTTCGAGCGCAGCAGCTGCATCGCCACCGCCTTGTTCTGGGTCTGCGAGCGCTCGTTCTGGCACTGGACGACGACGCCGGTCGGGAGGTGGGTGATCCGCACCGCCGAGTCGGTCTTGTTGACGTGCTGGCCGCCGGCGCCGGAGGCCCGGTAGGTGTCGATGCGCAGGTCGGCGTCGTCGATCTCGACCTCGACCCCGCCGTCGACCAGGGGGCCGACGTCGACCTGGGCGAAGCTGGTGTGGCGCCGCGCCGAGGAGTCGAAGGGGGAGATCCGGACCAGGCGGTGGACGCCGCGCTCGGCGGCGAAGAGGCCGTAGGCGTTCTCGCCGCGGGCGATGAAGGTGGCCGACTTGAGGCCGGCCTCCTCCCCCGGCGAGGCCTCCTTCATCTCGACCTCGAAGCCGCGTCGCTCGGCCCAGCGCAGGTACATCCGCAGCAGGATCTCCGCCCAGTCCTGGGAGTCGGTGCCGCCGGCGCCGGCGTGGACGCTGACCACCGCGTCGCCGGCGTCGTACTCCCGCTGAACAGGCGCGCCTCCTCCAGCTCCTCGAGCCGCCGCTCGACCGAGGCGAGCTGTGAGCGCAGCTCGGCCGCCATCTCCTCGTCCTCGGCCGCCATCTCCGCCAGGTCGGCGAGGTCGGCGACGTCGGACTCGAGCCCGCGGAAGGTCTTCAGCCGCCGCTGGGCGCGGGCGTGCGCGGCGGAGGTCCGGGCCGCGGCCTCCTGGTCGTCCCAGAAGCCCGGCTTGCCCATCTCCGCCTGCAGGCGCTCTGCCTCGGCCTCCAGCGCCGCCGGGTCAAAGGTAGTCCGAGAGCAGGGACAGCTGCTCGCGGACAGCGGCCAGGCGAGGCGCTACCGATTCGGTGGCGGCGGAGTCGGCCATGACCGGCAGCTTAGCCGCCGGCCTCGTTGGCGAAGCCGCCGGCGCGCAGCGCCTCGGCGCGGTCCTCGTAGGGCCGCCAGCTCAGCACCCGACGATCGCGCAGCTCGAAGGCCCAGGCCATTTCCTCCGTCCCGGCCGGCGAGCCGTCCTCGTCCCAGTGCCAACGGCGCACGATCAGGGCGACCGCGGTGCCGCCGCCGCCCTCCAGCCCTTCCTCGTAGAGCTGCTCGAGCTCGATCGTCTGCTGCACCCCGCCCGGCGCCCGCGTCGCCCACATCCGCGCCGCCTCGCGCCCCTTCCGCAGCCCCCGACTGGCAGTGAAGCTCAACGTCGGGGTCAAGGACTGATGACGAACGCATCCAGATCCCGCTCGTTGAAAGCGCGGATGAACTCTCTGATGGGATCGTGAATCAAGAGGGCATCCCGGCAGGGGTGGAGCGTCTTGTACTTTTTGCGCGCCCTGCCCCGGGCGCCAGCCGCTCCACAACCGTTCGCAAAAAGTTAAGCGGAACCCCTGCCGGGATGCCCCTCAGGCTCCATGGCACTTCTTGTACTTTTTACCGCTGCCGCACCAGCAGGGGTCGTTGCGGCCGATTTTGTCGTGCTCGTCCTTGACCACGGTCTCGACCACATCGCCGCCGTTGCCCGGCCCGACCGCGTCCGAGGCGGCGGCACCGCCGGCGGCGCCACCGGCGACGGCAACTTGTTCGAGCGCCGAGGGCTGTCCCTCGAGGGTGCCGCCGGAGTAGTCGAGCGAGGTCGGCTGGCTGGCGCCGTTGCCGCCGAAGCCGTTGCCCTGCGCCGGTTCGATCTCGATTTCGGCCCGGAAGACCAGCCGGCTGAACTCGTCCCAGATCGAGTGCATCAGCTCCTGGAACATCGAGAAGCCCTCGTTCTTGTAGGCGACCAGCGGATCGATCTGGGCGAAGCCGCGGAGGTGGATGCCTTCGCGCATGTAGTCCATGTCGAAGAGGTGTTCGCGCCAGCGGTTGTCGATCACCTGCAGCAGGATCGAGCGCTCCAGGTGCCGCATCAGCTCCTCGCCGAGCTGCTGCTCGCGCTCGTCGTAGGCGTTCATCGCATCGTCGTCGAGGGCGTCCTTCAACTTCTCGCGATCGACCGTCTCCGGCGCCAGGCCGGCGACGTCGATCCCGACCGGCCAGATCTGGCGCAGCTGCGTCTCCATCTCCTCCAGGTCCCAGTCCTCGAGGATGTCCCCCGGCGTGTACTCCTCGACCAGCCGCTCGATCACGCCCTCGATCTCGTCGCGGGCGTTCTCGGAGATGTCGCGGCCTTCGAGGATCTCGCGGCGGTAGCGGTAGACGACCCGGCGCTGCTCGTTCATCACGTCGTCGTACTCGAGCACGCGTTTGCGGATCAGGAAGTTCTGCTCCTCGACCTTCTTCTGGGCGTTCTCGACGGTTTTCGTCAGCATCTTCGCCTCGAGTGGGACTTCGGTGCCGTCGTCATCGACGGGTCCCAGGCGGTCGAGGATTTTGTAGATGCGGTCGCCGGCGAAGAGGCGGATCACGTCGTCTTCGGCGGAGAGGTAGAAGCGCGACTCGCCGGGGTCGCCCTGGCGGCCGGAGCGGCCGCGCAGCTGGTTGTCGATCCGCCGCGACTCGTGGCGCTCGGTGCCGCAGATGAACAGGCCACCCAGCTCGCGCACCTCCTCGGCCTCGGCCTTGCACTGCGGCTCCAGCTCCGCGGTCTTCGCCGCCAGCGCCTCCTCGTAGCCCTCGCTGTCGGGCGTGATCCCCTGCTTCTTCAGCTCGTGGATCGCCAGGTGCTCGGGGTCGCCGCCGAGCTTGATGTCGACGCCGCGGCCGGCCATGTTGGTAGCGATCATCACCTCGCCCTTGCGCCCCGCCTGGGCGATCAGCTCACCCTCTCGTTCGGCGTGCTCGGGCTTGGCGTTGAGCACCGCGTGCTCGATCCCGTCTCGCTTCAGCGCCTCGGAGATCATCTCCGAGACCTCGACCGAGACGGTCCCGACCAGGATCGGCTGCCCTTTCTCGTGGCGGCCGACGATCTCCTCCAGCACCGCCTTCCACTTGCCGTCCTTGGTCTTGAAGATCTGGTCGTTTTGATCGGCCCGGACCATCGGCTGGTTGGTCGGCACCTCGACCACCGGCATTTTGTAGATCTTCATGAACTCGGTCGCCTCGGTGAGGGCGGTGCCGGTCATGCCCGAGAGCTTGTCGTAGAGCCGGAAGTAGTTCTGCAGGGTGATCGTCGCCAGGGTCTGGTTCTCCTCGCGGATCGCCACGCCCTCCTTCGCCTCGACCGCCTGGTGCAGGCCCTCCGACCAGCGCCGGCCCTCGAGGATGCGGCCGGTGAACTCGTCGATGATCATCACCTCGCCGTCGATCACGGCGTAGTCCTTGTCCTTCCTGTAGAGGGACTCCGCCTTGAGCGACTGCACGAGGTGGTTGACGAGGCTGCCGTGCTCGCCGAGGTAGAGGTTGTCGACGCCGAGGAACTGCTCGGCGTTTTTCACCCCGCGCTCGGTCGGCGCCACCGTCTTGTGCTTCTCGTCGAACTCGTAGTCGTAGTCGACCTCGGAGGTGTCCTTGTTCTCGCCCAGCGATTTCAGCTTCTCTTTCGCCTGCACCCCGGTCATCTGCTTGGCGAGGCGGGCGAAGGTGTAGTAGGTCTGGGCAGCCTGTTCGGGCTGGCCGGAGATGATCAGCGGCGTCCGCGCCTCGTCGATCAGGATGTTGTCGACCTCGTCGACGATCGCGAAGTGGTGGCCGCGCTGAACGCAGTGCTCGAGGGCGCCGGCCATGTTGTCGCGCAGGTAGTCGAAGCCGAACTCGGAGTTGGTCCCGTAGGTGACGTCGCCGGCGTATTTGCGCTGGCGGGTCGCGTGGTCGTCGAAGTCCTGCACCGCGGAGACGCTGACGCCGAGCGCGTCGTAGATCGGCTTCATCCATTCGGCGTCGCGGCGGGCCAGGTAGTCGTTGACGGTGACGAGGTGGACGCCGTTGCCAGCCAGGGTGTTGAGGAAGACCGGCAGGGTCGCGGTCAGGGTCTTGCCCTCGCCGGTGCGCATCTCGGCGATCGCCCCGTCGTGGAGGACCATGCCGCCGATCAGCTGCACGTCGTAGTGGCGCTGACCGGTGGTTCGCCGCGAAGCCTCGCGGGTCAGCGCGAAGGCCTCGGGCAGGAGCTCGTCGAGCGACTCGCCGTTGCGCGCCCGCTCGCGCAGCGAGTCGGCCTCCTCGCGGATCTCCGCGTCGGAGAGCGCTTCCATCTCCGGCTCGAAGCGGTTGATCGCCTCGGCGCGCTTCTGGTAGGCCTTGAACTTGCGCCCCTCCCCGGCGCGCAGAGCCTTGGTCACGAGGTCCATCGCGGGCATTGCTCAAGGGTAGCGGTGTGCGTAGAGACACCGGCATCCCCTCGCCGGAGACCGTCCGTCTGGAAGGTCAGCGGTGTACGCGGCCGGGCGCTCCCAAAGTCTCCGGCGAGGGAATGCCGGTGTCTATTGCCCCGGCCGGGGATGGGGCGTACGATCGAACCGAAACCACAAGGAGGCGCTCATGCGGATTGAGATTCGGGGCCGGAACGTCGAGATGACGGATGACCTGCGTGAGATGGTGCGGAAGCGATTCCAACGCCTTGGCCAGCAGGTTTCGGCTCTGGCGACGCTCGAGGTGGTGCTCTCGGAAGAGCGCAACCCCTCGATTCGCGATAGCCAGGTGGCCGAGGCGACCTTTTACCTCAAGGGCGTGACGCTGCACGCCCGCGAGTGCTCGCCCGAGATGACCCACACCGTGCGCGAGCTGGCCGAGGACCTGCGCCGCCAGGTCAAGAAGCATCGCGAGCTGCGCCGCAAGCGCAGCCAGACCCGGCACCTGGTCGACCGCATGCGAGGCCGACCGGCCGAGCTGCACCCCTGAGCGCGCGCGGCCGGCGCATCTCGGCGTCCTCGGTCGCTCGCGTGCAGAGCACGCCACGCTCCCTGCGTCCTTGAGCTGCTTGGCCGCGCGCGCTCAGAGTTTTCGGGCGAAGGTGATGGCCACGATGCGGGCGGCACCAGCCGCCCGCAGCGCCCGCGCGCAGGCGCTCATCGTCGCCCCGGTGGTGAGCACGTCGTCGACCAGCAGGACGCTGCGGGGGGCGGTGCCGGCGGCGTGGATGCTGGGTGGCTGCCCGAGCCGCTGCGCCCGCCGGCGGCCCACCTGGCGCCGGCCACCCCGCCGGGCCAGGCAGGGCTGCAGCGGCGAGTCGAGCCGCTCGGCCAGCGCCGCCGCCAGCTCGCCGGCGGGGTCGAAGCCGCGCCGCCGCAACCGCACTGGGGCGGGTGGGACGGGCACGATCGCCCCGCTCAGCATGTGGGCCGGCGCCAGCCAATGGATGCGGTCGGCCATCAACCCCGCCACCGGCAGCAGGCGGCGGAACTTCAGCGCCGTCACCAGCTCGCGGACGACGCCCTCGTGCGGGGCCGAGGACCAGGCGCGATCGAGGCCGGGCGGGCCCTTTCCAAGCAACGGGTCCGCGGCCGCCAGCCGCCGCGTACAGCGGTTGCAGACGACCGCCTCGGGGCGGCAGGAACGGCCGCAGGCGGCGCAGAGCGGTGGGGCGACGGCGGTGGCGACGGCGTGCAGGATCTCCATGCCGCAATCCTCGGTGGCGCCGGCGCACGCGTGGCGCGCACAATGCCAATTCTCTGGGGAGGGATCCGGTCGTCCCGCGGGCGAATTGAGTCGCGCGCCCTCCGGGCGCAGCTCCGGGTGTTTGTGCGCGCCTATGGCGCGCAGATGACAGATTGCATTTCGCCGCCTATCGGCGACATTCGCCCGCGGGACGACCGGATCCCTCCCCCAAACACGCAGCACAGGACGGCCAAGGGTCCAAACGGGACGGCCAAGGGTCCAGAAGCTCAAGCAAGGACGGGGCCGAGGCTCAGCTCTTCGTCGGGGCCGCCATCGGCCTTGAAGCTTCCGGCAGATCGAGGCGACGGGCTTGATGGGGAGGGTGTCGATGCGCCTCCGCGGGAATGTGGCCGCAGGCCGCGAAATGCAATCTGATTCCTGCGCCCCATAGGGGCGCAGCATCATCCGGAGCCGTCCGCGAAGCGGACGCGACTCAATTCCCGCGGAGGCGCATCGACACCCTCCCCCGCGCCGCCCCGTCAGCCGCGTCGACCGGCAATCGCGCCGATCAGCACCGAACCCGCCGGGATCTCGGCCCCCGGCAGGGCGATCACCTCGCGCAGCCGACTACCAGCGCCGATCCGGGTACCGTCGCCGATCACCGCCGGGCCGTCGATGCGGACGTCGTCGCCGATCTCACAGCCGGCGCCGAGCAGGACCGGGCCCCGCAGCGCGCCCTCGTCATCGGCCGGCGCGCCGCTGCGAAAGCCCTCGACCAGCTCGCCCTCGCGCTCGACCTCGACCGCGCCGGTGAGTGCGTCGAGGTTGCCCTGCGCGCAGCTCCTCGAGGTTGCCGATGTCGTTCCAGTAGGCGTCGACCTCGTGCGAGTAGAAGGGCACGTCGCCCTCGAGCAGGCGCGGGAAGACGTCCATCGCCCAGTCGGCGAAGCCGGGCGGGTCGCCCTGCCCCGCCGCCTTGCTCGCTCCCGGCTCGGGGAAGAAGTCGAAGATCTCCGAGCGGAACATGTAGATGCCGCAGTTGGCGAGGTCGGAGAGCGCCTCGGCCGGATCGGGCTTCTCCTGAAAGCCCTGGATGCGGCCGTCGGCGCCGGTGATCGCGACCCCGAACTGGCTGGTGTCCGCGACCCGCTTCGTCGCCAGGGTGGCGATCCCGTCGTGGGACTCGTGGAACTCGCGCATCGACGCCAGGTCGATGTCGGTGAGCGCGTCGCCGGAGATGATCAGGAAGGAGTCGCCGAGGAACCCGGCGGCGTTGCGGACCCCGCCCGAGGTGCCGAGCAGCCGCTCCTCGGGGCTGTAGGCGAGCTCGACGCCGAGCCGGGAGCCGTCGCCGAAGTGAGCGCGCGATCAGGTCCGGGAACCAGTGCAGGTTGGCGATCGTCTCGGTGAAGCCGTGGCGGGCGAGCAGCAGCAGGATGTGCTCCATCACCGGCCGGTTCAGCCACCGGCACCATCGGCTTCGGCATCTCGTAGGTGATCGGCCGCAGCCGCGTGCCCAGGCCCGCGGCCAGAACCATCGCCCTCATCCCATCGCCTCCTTGAACCGCTCGATCGCCTCGACCGACAACGGGTCGACGCCGCGCGCGCTTGGCGAGCTCGAGCGAGACCAGGTCGCCCGAGCATCGTCGCCCAGAGCAGCCGCGCGACGCGGGTCTCGCCCTCGGTCTCGACCCGCACGGCGGCGGCCGCCGGCGGCCGCGACCGCCTCGGCGGTCAGCTCGAAGCGGCGCCGCTCGCGCGGGTGCTGGTCGCGGTCCTCGAGGAAGACGGCCGCCAGCCGGTGCCTCGCGTCGCGCCGGTCCAGCCGCAGATCTCGTTGTGGTCGGCCTCCGGCAGCTCGGAGTAAAAGCACGGGAGCTTCGCGTTCTCGTTGGCCTGGGTCTTCCAGCGGCGGGCGACCGGGCCGGTCAGGTCGCCGCCGTAGATCGACCGGGACCGCCCCGTCGAGCTCGGCCGGCGATCTCGGCGGCGCGCCCGCGCAGCGCCTCGGCCTCGCGCGGCGAGGAACGCCGCGGCGGCGTCGATCTCGGTGTGGACCCGCGGCGCCGCGCCGGCCAGAGCCGCCGACCTCGGCGGCCGCGGTGAACATGTAGGCGACCGCGGCGCGGGGCTGGAAGATCCCGGGCAGGCCGACCACCGGCACCCCGGCCTCGCGGGCGCCGCTCGACGAGCGGGCCGCCGGTGCTGACGACGATGCGGCGGGCGCCGAGCGCCTCGGCGGCGGCGAAGCAGGCCAGCGTCTCCTCGGTCTCGCCCGAGTAGCTGGAGCAGAGCACGGTCCACTCCGGCGTCGCCCAGCTCGGCAGCGCGTAGCCGCGGACCACGATCAGCGGCCGGGTCAGCCGGTCGCCGAGGGCGGCGACGGCGAGGTCGCCGCCGATCGCCGAACCCCCCATCCCGCAGACCAACACCCCGGCCGCCTCGGCCGGCTCCAGGCGGGCCGACTCGATCCGCCAGAGGGCGTCGCGGAGCTGATCGGGTATGCCGAGGACGTCGTCGATCATCGTGGCTCGGGAGCCGGGACTCTTTCATCCCTGCCCGACGACCGCGCCGTCGAGGCGTCGGCCCCGGCCCGACCGTAACGCCCGGGCCGAGGATCGAGTCGCTTGACGCGGGCGCCCTCGCCGACGCTGCAGCCGTCGAGCAGGACCGATTCGCGCACCGTGGCGCCGGCAGCCGACGCGGCAGCCGGCCGAGACGACCGCACGCGGCCCGACGCGTCGGCGCCTCGGCGATCTCGGCGCCGGCGCGCGACCAGCAGTCCCGGGCGCGGTCGGCCGCACCGGCGGTCTCGACCCGGCCCTCGAGGATGTCCCAGCTCGCCTGCAGGTAGCGGTCGGGGGTGCCGATGTCCATCCAGTAGCCGTCGAGCGCAGGGCCGCGCAGGCCCTCGCCGACCAGCCGCGGGAAGACCTCGCGCTCGATCGAGACCTCCGCGTCCGGCGGGATCAGGTCGAGCACCGAGCGCTCCAGCACGTAGGCGCCGGCGTTGATCTCGCCCGGCACCGCGCTCGCCGGTCTTCTCGAGGAACTCGAGCACGGCGCCGTCGCCGTCGGCGTCGACCAGGCCGTAGGCGGCCGAGTCCTCGACCGGGTGCAGGGCCGATCGTCGCCCGCGCCCCGCGCTCGCTCGTGGGCGCGCAGCAGGGCGCCGCAGGTCGAGGTCGGAGAGGACGTCGCCGTTGAGGGCCAGGAAGCGGTCGTCGAGGCTCGTCGCCGAGCGCTTCGGCGGCGAAGCGGATCGCCCCCGCGGTGCCGCGGCGGCTCGGGCTCGGCCACGTAGGTGAGCCGCACGCCGCCGTGCTCCCCCTCCCCCAGCGCCTCGCGCAGCACGTCGGGCAGGAAGCCGCAGGCGAGCACCGACCTCGCTCGACCCCGTGCGCGGCCAGCCACTCGACCATGTAGGCGAGGAAGGGCCGGTCGACCAGCGTCAGCGCCGGCTTCGGGATCGTCTCGGTCAGCGGGCGCAGCCGGGTCCCCTCGCCGCCCACTAGGACTATCGCCTGCATCTAGTCGGTAGGCGGCTGGCGCCGGGGCGACCTGCGTCGCCTGCCGATCCCCTCGTACTCGAAGCCGGCCGCGCGCAGCGTCTCGGGGTCGAGGAAGTTGCGGCCGTCGACCATCAGCGGCCGCGCCATCCGCGCCGCCGCCTCGGCCCAGTCGAGCTCGGCGAACTCGCGCCACTCGGTGACCAGCACCGCCGCGTCGGCGCCCTCAGCGCCTCCAGCGCCGAGCCGGCCAGCTCGACCGCGCCGAGCAGCTCGCCCGCGCGCTCGCGCGCCACCGGGTCGAAGGCGACGACCTCCGCCCCCTCGCCCTGCAGGCGCGCCGCCAGCACCAGGCTGGAGGCCTCGCGCATGTCGTCGGTGTCGGGCTTGAAGGCGAGGCCGAGCAGCGCGATCCGCTTGCCGAGCAGCGAGCCGAGGTGCTTCTCCAGCTTGCCGACGACCCGCCGCTTCTGCAGCTCGTTGACCTCGATCACCGCGGTCAGCAGCTGGAAGTGGTAGCCGGTGTTGCCGGCCAGCATCTTCAGCGCGCTGACGTCCTTGGGGAAGCAGCTGCCGCCGTAGCCGATCCCGGCCCGCAGGAAGGACGGGCCGATGCGCTCGTCGAGGCCCATCCCGCGGGCGACCTCGCCGACGTCGGCGCCGACCTCCTCGCAGACGTTGGCGATCTCGTTGATGAAGGAGATCTTGGTCGCCAGGAAGGCGTTGGAGGCGAGCTTGATCATCTCGGCGCTGGCGACGTCGGTGCGCAGGACCTCGCCGCCGAGCGGCTCGTAGAGCGCGGCCACCGCGGCGGCCGCCTCCTCGTCGCCGGGGTCGGCGCCGACCACGACCCGGTCGGGATGCATGAAGTCCTCGACCGCCGAGCCCTCCTTGAGGAACTCCGGGCAGGAGACGTAGGCGAGGCCCGGCAGGTCGCGCCGGATCGAGTCGCCGGTCCCGGCCGGCACGGTGCTCTTCATCACCAGCACGTGGTCGCCGCCGGCGGGCAGCTCGGCGACCACCGCGCGCACGCGCGAGAGGTCGGCGTCGCCGGAGTAGGTCGGCGGCGTGTCGACGCAGACGAAGAGCAGGCGGGCGGCCTCGAGCAGCTCCGCCATCTCGGTGGTGAAGGTGATCCGCTCGGCGTTGCGCCGCAGCATCTCGTCGAGGCCGGGCTCGTGGATCGTCGTCTCGCCGCGCGCGCAGCGCCTCGACCTTCTCCGGCGACGATGTCGCGGGCGATCGACCGGGTGGCCGAGCTCGGCGAAGCAGGCCGCGGTGACCAGGCCGACCCAGCCGACTCCGATCACTCCCACCGGCTCGACGCTGCTCGCTCATCCCGCTCTTCCCTCCCTTGCTTCGGCTTTTTCTTCGGCACGATCACCTTGGCGGAGCGCGCGATGCCGATCATCTGGTCGTTGGTCAGGGTCTGCAGCAGGTCGTTGGAGACCCAGTAGCTGTTGTCGCCGCGGTGCCAGGCGATCAGCCTGACCCGGTCGCCGTCGACGAAGATGTCGTATTCGCGGCCGTGGATCGTCTTGGTCACGCTCGGGTTGTCGAGGATCGGCGGGTCCGACCAGCCCTGGATCCCCTGGATGCCGAAGTAGTGGGTGCCGTCGGGCAGTTCCAGCACCCCGACCATCCGGTAGGCGGCGTGGCGTTCGTCGTCGGTGTCCTTGAGGTGGTAGACGCGCGGGTCCTGGACGTGTTCGTAGGGGTTGCTTTCGACGAAGTAGGCGCCCGAGGGCAGCCGCGTCGGGTAGAAGACCGGGAAGCCGCCGCCGACCCTGCGGGCCGCCGCCTTGCCCTCGGCTTCGCCAGCTTCGCGCGCCGGCACCAGGCCGTCGCTGCCGGGCGGCTTTGGCTTGTGTCGAGCTGCGGCTTCTTCGTGACTTCGGCCTCTTGCGGTGCTTCTTCTGCCCTTCTTCGGCGCTTTCTTCGAGCGAGCCCCGCGGGCCGCCGCTGGCTTCGATGCCGAGGAACATGTTGACCGCTTCGTTGATCGCTTCCGGCGTCGCGTAGACGAAGCTGGGGCCGAGTTCGGCCGGGAAGTGGACCTCCTTGATCGAGGCGTTGCGCGAGGCGAGGAACAGTTTCAGCACCTGCAGCATCGTTTCCTTGTCGTTGATGTCGGAGGTCGTGTATTTGGTGAAGATGTCGATCAGGCCGCTCTGGTCGAGCACCAGGTCCTTGATCGAGATCCGCTGGCGGGCGGCGCTGATGAAGTCCTGCTGGCGGGCCGAGCGGACCAGGTCGGTGTCGGTGTGCCGGTAGCGCACGTACTGCAGCGCTTTTTTGCCGCAGAGCAGCTGGTAGCCGGGCTGGATGTTGATTTCGGCGTACTGTTCGGAGGGCGGCAGGCCCGCGTTGGAGTGGAAGTAGCGGCGGTCGACGTCGGTGTAGACGCAGCCGATCGCGTAGACGGCGCGGACGAAGCCGAGGAAGTCGACGTTGACGACGTGGTTGATCGGCAACCCGGTCAGTTCCTTGACCACCTGCAGGGTCAGTTTGGGCCCGCCGTAGGCGTAGGCGGCGTTGAACTTTTCGGTGCCGTAGCCGGGGATTTCGACCTTGAGGTCGCGCGGGATCGACATCACCGCGATCGCGTCGCTGGTCGGGGTCGAGGCGCAGCAGGATCGTCGTGTCGGAGCGGCCGGGGTCTTCCTGCAGGTTGGCCCGCTTGTCGGAGCCGAGGATGAGGATGTTCTCCGGCTCGCCGCCGTGGACGTGTCGCCAGGTAGCGCTTCAGCTTGTTGCTGTAGACGTTGTTGTGCGAGAGGGCGTGGGCGATGCTGTCGAGGTAGAGCAGGATGCTGGTCGCCGTCGCCGCCGCGGAGACGGCGACGATCAGGACCGAGGCCAGGGTGAAGCGCAGCCAGTAGCGCTTCGGCTTCGGCGCCGGCTCGCCGTCGCCGTCGGGAGGCGGCTTCTTCGGCGCCCAGCCGGGACCCAGCGGCTCAGTCATCGAGCCGGCCCGGGATCGCCCGCAGGAACGATTCGAGCGCCTGCCGATAGGTCTCCAGCGAGGAGACCGAGACCCACTCCTCGGGCCCGTGGTGGCCGGCGCCGACCGGGCCGAACTCGACCGCCGGCACCCCGACCCGCAGGAAGGAGACCGCGTCGGAGGCGCCGTCGCGGCCGACGCTCATCGGCTCGCCCGTAGTGGTGCTCGGCCGCGGCCCCGCGCAGCGCCCGCACGAAGGGGGAGTCGCGGTCGACCGTCGCCGGCGGGCGGGTGAACAGCGCGCTCGCCTCGACTGCCGGGCAGCTCGCGCACTTCCTCCAGGATCGCGGCCGGGTCCTGATCGGGCAGGTAGCGGATGTCGACGTCGATGACGCATCGGTCGGGCACCTTGTTCAGCGCGTCGCCGCCCCAGATCCGGCCCAGGTTGATCGAGGGGCGGTCGAACAGCTCCGAGCTGTGCCGGGCAAACGGTAGCGACTCGATACTGCGGAAAACGTCGATCGCGTTCAGCACCGCGTTGTCGCCCAGCCACGGCGTGGCCCCGTGGGCGGCGGTGCCGTCGACCTCGAGCCGCAACGCCAGCACCCCCTTGGCCTCGATCCCGATGTGGAGGTCGGTCGGCTCGCCGGTGATCGCGAAGTCGCCGATGAAGCCGCTGTCGACGAGGTGGTCGGAGCCGCGCTCGGCCTCCTCCTCGGACTCCTCGTCGCCGACGATGCCCAGCCGTACGCGGACCCCGTCCTGGTCGCGCAGTCGATGCCGCGGTGACCAGCATCGCCGCCAGCGCCCCCTTCATGTCGTAGGCGCCGCGGCCGTAGAGGCGGTCGCCCTCGATCCGCGGGTCGAACTGGCCCGCCAGCCCGGGAACCACGTCGAGGTGGCCGTGCAGGACCACGGTCGGCGCGTCCTCCGGACCGACCTCGGCCTTGATCACCGGCAGCCCCCGGACCTCGTCGCGCTCGGCCTCGATCCCCCGCGCCTCCAGCCACCCCTTGACGAACCCCGCCGCCTCCGAGATCGCCTCCGCCTCGACGGTCTCGTAGCCGATCAACTGCTCGGCGAGGGCGACGAGCTCACTCATGCGCCGGGGGGATCTCGTTGAGAAAGAGTGGCTGAGCGTCGACCGGGGGAGCCGGTACCCCTGCGCGGGAATGTGGCCGAAGGCCGCGATATGCAATCTGATTCCCGCGCGCCATAGGCGCGCAGTATCTCCCGGAGCTGCGCGCGAAGCGCGCGCGACTGAATTCCCGCGCAGGGGTACCGGCTCCCCCGGTCATCCCCCGGCGATCGAAAGAAACGCCTCGGCCCTGTCGCGGTCCTTCTGCGCCCGCGCGTAGTCGGCGCTGTCCTCCTCGCTCCTCGGAGAGGCGCTGCTCGGCGTCGGCGAGCTGGTCTTTCAGCGTGCCGGCGTCGAGCTCCTCCGGGGCGATCGCCTCCTCGACCAGCAAGTCGCGCCCGGTTGCCGAAGACCTGCAGCCAGCCGTGGGCCTGGGCGTAGCGCATGGTCTCCGACTCGGAGACCCTGAGCCGCAGCTCGGTCGGCCGCAGCGCCGCCAGCAGCGGCGCGTGGTTGGCGAGGATGCCGATCTCGCCGACCTCGGTGCGGGTCGAGACCTGGCGCACCTCGCCGTCCAAGACCTCGCCCTCGGGGGTGAGGACCTCGACGTCGAGCATGTGCTCGGCGGCCACTGGTCCCCTTATGCGGCGGCTGCCGCCCTGGCGTTCTCGGTCACCTGGTCGATCGAGCCCTGCATGTAGAAGGCGCCCTCGGAGAGGTCGTCGTGCTCGCCGTCGAGGATCTCGCGGAAGCCGCGGACCGTCTCCGCCACCGGCACGTACTCGCCGGTGCGGCCGGTGAACTGTTCGGCGACGAAGAACGGCTGCGAGAGGAAGCGCTCGATCTTGCGGGCGCGGGAGACCGTCTGCTTGTCCTCGTCGGAGAGCTCGTCGATGCCAAGGATGGCGATGATGTCCTGCAGCTCCTTGTAGCGCTGCAGCACCTCCTGGACCTCGGTCGCGGTCCGGTAGTGGTCCTCGCCGACGACGTCGGGCTTGAGGATCGTCGAGGTCGAGTCGAGCGGGTCGACCGCCGGGTAGATCCCTTTCTCGGAGATCGACCGCGAGAGCGCGGTCGTCGCGTTGAGGTGGGCGAACACCGAGGCCGGAGCCGGGTCGGTGAGGTCGTCGGCGGGGACGTAGACCGCCTGCACCGAGGTCACCGAGCCGCGCTCGGTCGAGGTGATCCGCTCCTGCAGTTCCGCCCATCTCGGTCTCCAGCGTCGGCTGGTAGCCGACCGCGGAGGGCATTCGGCCGAGCAGCGCCGAGACCTCCGAGCCCGCCTGGACGAAGCGGAAGATGTTGTCGATGAAGAGCAGCACGTCCTGGCCGCCCTGCTCGCGGTAGTACTCGGCCATCGTCAGCCCCGAGAGGGCGACGCGCAGGCGGGCGCCGGGGGGCTCGTTCATCTGGCCGAAGACGAGCATCGTCTTGTCGATCACGCCCGACTCCTTCATCTCGAGCCAGAGGTCGTTGCCCTCGCGCGAGCGCTCGCCGACGCCGACGAAGGCGGACAGCCCCTCGTGCTCCTCGGCGATGTTGCGGATCAGCTCCTGGATCAGCACGGTCTTGCCGACGCCGGCGCCGCCGAACAGCCCGACCTTGCCGCCTTTGGCGTAGGGCGCGAGCAGGTCGATGACCTTGATCCCGGTCTCGAGGATCTCCTGGGTCGGGGTCAGGTCGGAGGCCTCCGGGGCCGGGCGGTGGATCGGCCAGCGCTCCTCGGTCTCGACCTCCTCGCCGTCGTCGATCGGTTCGCCGAGCAGGTTGAAGATCCGGCCCAGGGTGGCGTCGCCGACCGGGACCGTGATCGGGCCGCCGGTGTCGATCACCCTGTCGCCGCGCTGGATGCCGTCGGTGGCGTCCATCGCGACCGCGCGCACGCGGTCGTCGCCGAGGTGCTGCTGCACCTCGCAGACCAGCTCGGTCGGTTCGCCGTCGCCGTCGCCGGCGGTCTCGATCTTCACCGCCGAGTAGATCTCCGGCAGCGTGGTCGGGGAAGACCGCGTCGACGACCACGCCGGTGACCTGCTCGACCCGTCCTACGTTGGTTCCGTTGTTGCTCTCAGCCATTGGTTCCTTTGTCTCCGTTCCAGGTCTACCCGAGCGCCTCGGCGCCGGCGACGACCTCCAAGATCTCCTGCGTGATCTCCGCCTGGCGGACCCGGTTCATCTCCAGGGTCAGGTCGTCCATCATCGTCTCCGCGTTCTCGGCGGCGTTGCGCATCGCGGTCATCCGCGCCCCCAGCTCCGAGGCGGCGGACTCGAGCAGCGCCCGGTAGACGGAGATCGTCACGTACTCGGGGATCAGCCGCGCGAGCAGCTCCTCGGGGTCGGGCTCGTAGAACCACTGCGAGCGGCTCTGGGCGCGCTCGGCCTCGGTCTCCTCGCCGCCCTCCTCCTCCGTCCTCGGCGCCCTCGCCGATCACCTCCGCCTGCTGCAGGGGCAGCAGGGTCTGGCGCCAGACGTGCTGGGTCAGCGGCGAGACGTAGCGGTTGTAGATCAGCTCGACCCGGTCGAGGTCCTCGTCGACGTAGCGGGCGGTCAGCTCCTCGCCGATTTCGCGCGCGTTGGCGAAGGCCGGCCGATCGGTGAAGCCGACGTAGGAGGTGCGGACGTCCTGTTTGCGGAAGGTCAGCGCGGAGACGCCCTTGCGGCCGACAGCGGAGAAGGAGGCCTCGGCGCCCTGCTCACGAATTCCGGCGCCGGCCCGCATGCCCTCGCGGATGATGTTGGTGTTGAAGGCGCCGGCAAGGCCGCGGTCGCCGGTGACGAGGACGATGCCGACCTTCTTGACGCTCTCGCGCTCGACCAGCACCGGCACCCGCGGGATGCCGCCGGCCTGCGCGGCGGCGCGCCGGGTCAGCTTGCGCATCCCCTCCGCGTAGGGGCGCAGGTCGTCGATCCGCTGCTCGGCGCGGCGCAGCCGCGCCGCCGCGACCATCTCCATCGCCCGCGTGATCTTGTTGATGTTCTTGATCGACGCGATTCGATTCTTGACTTCCTTCTGGGTGGCCATGGGGGGGGTCTAGGGACGGTTTGCGCTTGTGAGGCCCCCGATGAGGGGCGCCTGCGGGCGGGGCAAACTGGCTCCGTTCTCGGCACCCCTCATCGGGGGCACTCGAACGGGGATCGTCAGACCGATACCTCCTCGGTGTCGGCGGTGCGGGCAGGAGCCTCGCGCTCCTCGGCTGACTTGACGCGGTCGGACTCGCCGGCCTCGAGCGGGTCGCCTTGCTCGTCGAAGTCGGCGCCGAAGTCGTCGACGAAGTCGGCGATCGCCTTGCCCAGCTCCTCCTCGTCGGCCTCCTCGAGCTTGCCGCTCTCTTCGATCCGCTTCAGCAGGTCGGCCTTCTCGGAGTGCAGCCGGACCCGCAGGTCGGCGAGGAACTCGCCGACGCGCTCGGCTTTGATCCGGTCGAGGTAGCCACCGGTGCCGGAGTAGATCGAGGCGACCTGGTCGCCGACGCTGAGCGGCTCGCGCTCTTTCTGTTTCAGCAGCTCGACCAGCCGTTCGCCGCGGGTCAGCGCTTTCTGGGTCTCGGCGTCGAGCTCGGAGCCGAACTGGGCGAAGGCCTCGAGGTCGCGGTACTGGGAGAGGTCGAGGCGCAGTTTTCCGGCGACCTTCTTCATCGCCTTGGTCTGGGCGTTGCCGCCCACCCGCGAGACCGAGATGCCGACGTTGATCGCCGGCCGCACGCCCGAGAAGAAGAGGTCGGACTCGAGGAAGATCTGACCGTCGGTGATCGAGATCACGTTGGTCGGGATGTAGGCGGAGACGTCGGAGGCCTGGGTCTCGATGATCGGCAGCGCCGTCAGCGAGCCGCCGCCGAGCTCGTCGTTCAGCTTCACCGCCCGCTCCAGCAGCCGCGAGTGCAGGTAGAAGACGTCGCCCGGGTAGGCCTCGCGACCCGGCGGGCGCCGCAGCAGCAGCGACATCTGGCGGTAGGCGTAGGCGTGCTTGGTGAGGTCGTCGTAGACGCAGAGCGCGGCTTTGCCGTTGTAGAGGAAGTGCTCGCCCATCGCGCAGCCGGCGTAGGGGGCGATGTACTTGATCGGGGCCGCCTCGTCGGCGGGGGCGGCGACGATGATCGTGTTCTCCATCGCCCCGTTCTCCTCGAGCATCTCTTTCAGCTGCACGACGGTCGACATCCGCTGGCCGATCGCGACGTAGATGCAGATCAGGTCCTTGTCCCGGTTGTTGATGATCGTGTCGATCGCGATCGCCGTCTTGCCGGTCTGGCGGTCGCCGATGATCAGCTCTCGCTGGCCGCGGCCGATCGGGATCATCCCGTCGATCGCCATCAGCCCGGTCTGGACCGGTTCGGTGACCGGCTGGCGCTCGACCACGCCGGGGGCTTTGAACTCGGCCGGGCGGGTCTCGGTGGTGGCGACCTCGCCGCGGTCGTCGAGCGGGCGCCCGAGCGGGTCGACCATGCGGCCGAGCAGCTCCTCGCCGACCGGGATCTCGCAGCAGGTGGCCGGTCCGCTTGACCGTGTCGCCCTCGACGATCTTGTCCCACTCGCCGAACAGCACGGCGCCGACGTTGTCGGCCTCGAGGTTCAGCGCCAGCCCGGTGACCCCGTGCGGCAGCTCGAGCATCTCCAGCGCCATGCAGTTGTCGAGGCCGTGGATGCGGGCGATGCCGTCGGCCACGGAGAGGACGGTTCCAACCTCCGAGAGGTCGGCGGAATCCGTCTCCAACCCCTCGATCCGCTCGCGCAGAATGCTTGCGATCTCGTCCGGCTTGATCTCCATCGGGTGCTCTCTTCCTCCTTACGCCGCGGTGGCGACGCTCTTTCGAAGTTTCTCCAAGCGATTGCGGATGCTCGCGTCGAGGACCATGTTTCCGACCTGCAGGACGATGCCGCCGAGGATCCCGTCGTCGACGCGGCTCGCCAGGTCGACCTCCTGGCCGGTCTGGCGCTCGATCTCCTCGCCGATTCTGCTGACCACCGCGGGGTCGAGCTCGACGGCGCTGGTGACGGTCACGTCGATGCGGCGGTTCTCGTGCTTCCAGAGCTCCTCGAACTCGCGCCGGATGCGGAAGATCTCCGGCATCCGCTGCTTCTCGATCAGCAGCTCGAGGAAGTTGACGAACTCGGGCTCGGCGCCCGAGATCGCCCGCTTCAGCCCCCTCGATCTTCTCGGCCGAGGAGAAGTAGGGGCTGAAGAAGAAGACCTGCAGGTCGCGGTTGCCGTCGACGGCGTCGGCGAACTGGCCGAGCTGTCGCGCAGCGCGTCGAGCTTGCCCTTCTCCTTGGCGACCTCGAAGAGCGCCTCGGCGTAGACGTGAGCGGCGTCGGGCATCTAGTTCAGTTCTCCGACCCCGAGAGCGCCGAGAAGTCGACCTCGCCGAGGGCCTCCTCGACGAGCCGCTTCTGGTCCTCGGCGGTGAGGCTCTTGCGGGTCACCTTCTCGGTCGCCAGCACGGTCAGGTCGGCGACCTCCTTGCGGATCTGCTCCAGCGAGCGCCGCGTCTCGGCCTCGATGTCGCGCTTGGCGGCGGCGACCAGCTCCTCGCGTTTCTCCTTGCCGGCGGCGGTCGCCTCGGCCTCGGCGGTCTCGGCCGCTTTGCGGGCGCGGGCCATGATGTCGTCGGCCTGCTCGCGGGCCTCGGCGAGCCGGCCGCGGTACTCGGCCAGCAGCTCGTCGGATTCCCGGCGCTGGCGCTCGGCCGCGTCGATCGACTCGGCGATCGTTTTCGCCCGTCTGTCCAGCGCCTCCTGGATTTTCGGGAAGGCGACCTTGCTGAGCACCCACATCGTGAACAGGAAGAGGACCAGCGTCCAGATCATCAGGCCGAGGCCCGGCGAGACGAGGAAGCTGCCACCGCCTTCTTCCCTCCTTCTCGGCGGCGAGCGGGATCGCGGCTATGTAGCCGAGCAGCTCCATCGCCTAGAGGAAGAAGGCGATCAGGCCGAAGATGAACGTGTAGAAGGCGACGGCCTCGGTCAGCGCGAAGCCGAGCCAGCGGATGCTCTGGAGCTCGTCTTTCATCTCGGGCTGGCGGGCGACCGACTCGATCTCCTTACCGAAGATGAAGCCGATGCCGATGCCGGCGCCGATCGAGCCGAGGCCGGCGCCGACGCCGAGGGCGACCGCCTTGCCGGCAGCTTCCACGCCTTCGTCGGAGACGGCGGCGACGACAGGGGACAGATCCATGAAAAAGCGCTCCTTTTCTAGTGACTGGCGGAGGTGGCTCCGCCGAGGTAGATGGCAGTGAGGGTCGAGAAGATGAATGCCTGCAGGGTCGCGATAAGGCCGACCTCGAGGATGAAGAAGAAGAAGGCGAGCGGGAAGGTCAGCGCGCCGAGCGCGGCGATCCCGAGCAGCACCGCCAGCCCGCCGCCCATGAACAGCAGCAGCAGGTGGCCGGCGAGGATGTTGGCGAAGAGTCGGACGGAGAGCGAGATCAGCCGGGCGAAGTGGGAGATCGCCTCGATCACGAAGATGAACCCCTTGCCGATCGGGTTCATGTCCTCCAGGCCCGGCGGCAGCCAGCTCGCCAGGTACTTGAAGAGCCCCTTCGCGCGGATCCCTTCGACGTGGTAGGAGACCCAGACGACCAGGGTCAGGACCAGCGGGATCGAGAGGTTGGCGGTCGCGGCGTAGATCGCGAAGGAGGGGATTTCGACGCCGAAGATCGTAGACCGTGTGCTCGGTGTTGGTCGGCAGCGGCAGGAACCCGATCATGTTCGAGAACCAGATCCAGAAGAAGAGGGCGGCGAGGAAGGGGAACCAGCGGGCCGCCATCTTGGTGTCCAGGCTGCCGCCGGTGATCGTGTTCTTGGTCAGGTCGTAGGCGACCTCGATCGCGGTCTGGACCCGGTTCGGCTTCTGCTGCATCCGCCGCGAGATCCAGACCATCGTGCAGATCGTCAGGGCGCTGGCGAGGAGGAGGTAGAGGACCGCCTTGTTGATGCTGAGGTCGATGCCGCCGAGGTGGATCGAGACCCACGGTTCGAGCTTGAACTCGTTCTGCGGCTTGAACTCTTCGTTCTTGCCGGCGCTGCCGAAGATCAGCAGCATCAGGATCGCGACGCCGAAGTAGGCGCCGAGCCCGATCAGGACCTTGGCTTTGGTGCTGAGCCCGCCGGACTCCGCGGCGCTCGCGGGCGCCTCGACCGCTGCCTGATCGGCGCTCACGCGACCCCCTGCCCCTCGGGCTCGCCGAACAGGTGCGTGAGGCCCTGGGCGGCGAAGGAGATCGTGAAGAGGACGCGACGAGCATGGCGGCGGCGAGGCCGGCCTCGCGCTCGGCGAGGCCGACGAGCAGGACCGCGGTGGCCATCAGCCAAACCCGGCCGAGCGTGGTGGCGGCGACGATCCCCATCGCCTTCTGGCGGTTGCCGGCGGCCAGTTCCGCGCCGGCGCGCTTGGCGCGAGCATCTGGATGCCCCGCTGGATGAGCCAGGCGGCCGCGCCGCGCGAAGCCGAGCAGCGGCAACCCGCCGAGCAGAAAAACGGCGAGCGCGACGGCCAGCGCGAGTAGGTCGACGTACTTGGGAGGAGACATAAAAGGCGCCCGGCTCGGGGGAGCGGGCGGACTGGCGACTATACCCAAAAGGGCCCGGATTGGCTTTGTGAAGCCACTTCGTGAGCCTTGCCACTACCGTGGGGGGCCCGGCTCGATCGCCTCGAACTCCCCGGTCTCGGGGTCGATCGCCTCGAATTCCCCGGTCTCCGGGTTGATCCGCCCCCGGCGCAGCTTGAGGATCTCCAGCACCTAGATCAGATAGACGCTGGCGGCGAGCGCGACGAGCAGGAAGAACGCCATCACCGCGGTCCAGAGCGCGTCGAAGTGGCCGTGGTTGTCGCTGTAGGGGACGAAGCGCAGGGCCAGCGCCAGGCCGGCCATCACCAGGGTCCAGGCGTAGAGGTAGGCGACGGTGCGGCGCTGGGAGAAGCCGATGTTGGCCATCCGGTGGTGGAAGTGCCAGCTGTCGGCCTGGTAGATCGGCTGGCGGTATTTGAGCCGCTTGGCGACGACGAAGCCGGTGTCGAGGATCGGCACCGCGAGCACGATCAGCGGGAAGGCGAGGGCGATCACGGCGTTCGTCTTCAGCGCTCCCTGGACCGAGGCGGTCGCCAGCAGGTAGCCGAGCAGGTTGGAGCCGGTGTCGCCCATGAAGCTGGAGGCGGGCGGGAAGCCGTGGCGGAGGAAGCCCAGCGCGGCGCCGGCGGTCAGCGCCGCGAGCACGCCGGCGGCGTTGCGTTCGAGCGAGAGCGCGATCGCGGCCAGGGTGATCGCGGCGATCGTGCAGACGCCGGCGGCGAGCCCGTCGACGCCGTCGAGGAAGTTGATCACGTTGACCACGGCGACGATCCCGAGCACGGTCAGCGGGTAGGCGAGCCAGCCGAGCTCGAAGCCGCCGACGAAGGGCAGGGTGAGGTTGTCGACCCGGACCCCGGCGAGGACCGGGATCAGCGCCGCGGCGACCTGGCCGACCAGCTTCGGCAGCGCCGAGAGGCCGCAGACGTCGTCGACGACGCCGACCGCGGCGATCGCCACCGCGCCGAGCAGGATCGAGCGGCTCTCGCCGTCGCCCGGCAGCCAGATCCAGCCGGCGGCCTCGACCGCGACCAGGATCGCCAGCCCGGAGAGCCGCGGCATCGGCCTGTCGTGCAGGCCGCGCGGCTCGGCAGGTCGATCGCGCCGACCCGGAAGGCGAGCCGCTCGGCGTAGGGGACCAGCAGCCAGGCGATGGCCGCGGCCACGAGGAAGGCGAGGACGGCGTCGGTGGTCGTCGGGCCATGGGCTATGCCCGCGCGGAGAACGAGCGATCAGGCTACTTGAGGCCCGCGACAGCGCCGAGCGCCGCCTCGACCAGGAGTCCGGCGTCGCGCGGGTGGCGGACGCCGAGCGGCGAGTCGCGCTTGCGCAGCTCCAGCGCCGCCGGGTCGGCGAGGACCCGCAGGCGCCCTTCGGCGATCAGCGCCTCGTCGACGCCCCCCATGCGGCCGCTGAAGGTGGTGAAGACGGGGGTCCCGAGCGCCACCGCCTCGCGGTTCATCGTGCCGCCGGCGCTGACCACGAGGTCGGCGTAGGCGATCAGGCTCTGGGCGTCGATCGCCCGCTCGGGGACGATCAGGTTGGCGGCGCCGCGCCCGCACGCCGCCGCCCGCTGGGCCCGGTGCGGGGGATGACCACCGCCTGCGCCTCCTCGGCGCCGGCGAGCCGGTCGACGGTCGCCGCGTAGAGGTCGTTGGGGGCGTGGTACTCGGAGGTCTCCGGCGGCGGGCGCACCACGACCAGGACCTTCTCGCGGTCGAGGCCGAGCTCATCCAGCACCGCCGGGTCGGGCTCGAAGCCGGCCAGGTAGTACTCCTCCTTCAACCCCGGGATAGCGGACCAGCTTCTCGCCCTTGACCCCGAGCTTGGCCATGCGCTCGAGCGGGATCGTCTCCGGCACCAGCACCCGCCGCGCCGGCGGAAGGCGATCTGCCGCTGCAGCCGAGCGAACTCGTAGTCCTGCATCTGCACCGAGGGGAACCGGTAGGCGGCGGAACGACGGCGAGGTCGACCGACCGTGCCCGATCGCCAGCTGCGGCCGCCGCTGCCAGACCAGCCGCGCCAGTCGCGCCGAGCGCCCGCCGAGCGCCCGCGCCTTGCCCGCCTGCGAGGCGCCGCCATGCTCGCCGACCACCGTGTAGGGCATCTCCGGGCGATCGAGGATGCCGACAGTCTCCCGTGCTCGCGCGCGGTCACGAACGCCTCGTCCCCTCGCGCTTCGAGCCGCCATCAGCGGCCGCAGCACCAGCGGGTGCGCGGCGGCGGTGCAGTCGACCCGGACCCTCATCGGTCGCGACCCTATCGACGCTGAAGACCAGCCAGCGGCGTTCAGAAGATGCCGTACTCGCGCACCAGCGGCTCGATCCGGGTCTCGAACAGCAGCGCCAACAAGCCCTGCTCAAGGGCCGACCCGCGCCGAGACGGCGCCCTTCGCGGAATGCCCACGAGGCCTGGGCGTCGCTCCGCGAGAAGCTCTTCCAGCTCCTCTCGAACCCCCCGTTCGCTGAGCATGGCGTGGAACTGGTGATCGGCGCCGATCGCCCGCACCCCCGCGTCGGCGGCGTCGAGCTCGAGGAACGCCCAGGCGATCCGATCGATCGAGGGGCGCTCGAAGGCCTCCTCAAGGAAGCCGCCCATGTCGGCGCCACGATAGCGATGACAGAGCAGGATCGGCAGCAGTCCCCCCGCGAAGAGGACCTTTCGCGAGGTTCCGAGCTTGAGGTTGCGCAGCGCCCACTTCTGCCCCACCCCTTCTCGTTCCTTGCCGACGAAGTCGACGCAGATCGTTCGCCAGTACTCGGATTCGGTCATTGAGAAAGAAGCGCGGCGGACGACGTCCTTGAGGGAGCTGTCGGGATGGCCGCCCAGGACCCTTTCCCGGCAGGCTCGGTGCGCCCGCTCGTTGGCGACCGCGACGGACTCGAGCAGCAACAGCATCCGCCTGGTCAGGTTCTTGTTGTCATCGGCGTCGAGTCCAATCCGTTCCACCCGGTGATCGCAGAAGACGACGCTCCCGAAGACCCCCTGGTTGCCCGGCCTGCCCTCCTCGACCTCGATTGCCTTCTCGACCAACTCGGGGGTGGGGCGCACGCTCCCGCGCTCGGCCCCCTCGACGAGGATCGCCCAATCGTAGTCGCTGAGCTCGGTCAGCTCGCGGCAACCCCAGGAGCCGAATAGCGCCACTGACACATCGGGGTCGGTGACGGTCCCCGCCAAGCGCAGACGCACATCCTCGAGGCGACGCTCGGTCAGCGCCTTGGCCGCGGTCAGGTTTGGAAAGCCTTTGTCGCTGCGCTCAGCGAGTTGTTCGAGGGCCTTCAAGCGGCACCTTCAAACGCGGCGGGGCGGCGCCTCGAGAATCCAGGGGACATCGCGGCATCGAGCCAGCAGCGGAGCGAACAGCTCTTCATGCTCGGCGCTCAACGGCACATGCCCCTGCTCCGCTGAGATCGAGCTGAGGTGGACGTGTCGGAGGCGGCTGGCGAAACGGTCCAGCAGGTCTTCCCCCACCGCCATCGTCTCGTCGACCGTCCAGGCGTGGGCGATGTCGAAGCAGAACCCAGCCGCCGGCAGCTCCTCGAACAGCGCCCCCAGTTCCTCGCCGTCACCCCCGCTCGTCTTGCGGGCATCCATGTTCTCGACCACCAGGCGGCTGCCCAGCGACACGTACCGGGCGGGCTGATCAATCTGATCGGGGTGAAGCACAATAGCGTCGACGACCGCGGGCAGTTCGCCCAGCCGCGCGGACCCAGCGCCATCTCTGACATACGCCGTCCCTTGCTCGGTCCATGGACGCTCAGATAACGGAACGGCAACGGCGTACCGCGCGCCAGGAAATCGATCAGCTCCGGAAGCTCGTCCTCGTCAAGCGCCGCCAACTCGATCGCGAAGCTGGAGACGCGACTCGCCTCTTCGACCAGCCTGGGCCAATCCCCTCGGTGTCCCGCCATGTAGCCCGTAGAAGCTCCCAGCGGGTGATGCTCGAGCGGCGGGGTCGGCAATTCGGTCAGCAAAGGCGAGTTCACCCGATGCACGCTAGCGCGGTACGAGGACGGTGCCCACGGGCCGGGGGACCCAAGAGAGCGAGATTCGGCGATCAGGTGAGGTGCCTGAGAAAGTGGTAGCGTTCAGCCCCAGGCAGGGGGACATAACGGCCCGGCGAACTCCTTGGTGTGGAGCGCGCCGAAGCCGAGGCGGTCTATGACGCCGGTCGTGAGGCGTGCGTCGAGTTCCTGGTCGAGCTGACTGCACGCTATGAGCGCCAGGTCACTCGCCTGGAGGCGCGGATCGAGCGCCTTGAGGAGAAGCTGCGCGAGAGCTCCCAGAACTCCTCCCGGCCGCCTTCGGCCGACGCGTCGGGCAAGCCTTCGCAGCCGGGGCGTGGAGCGAGCACCCGCAAGCAGGGCGCCCAGCCCGGTCACAAAGGAACGGCTCGCAAGCTCGTGGCCGAGTCGGAGCTCGATGAGATCGTCGATCACTGGCCCGAGCGCTGCTCGGGCTGTGGGGGGGACTCTCCAGCGACGGTGCCGCCGCCTCACCGCCACCAGGTCACAGAGCTGCCGCCGATCGCGGTCAGAGTCACCGAGCATCGGGCTCACTCCCTGCGTTGCCCCGGTTGTGGAAAGAGCACCCGGGCATCGCTGCCCGAAGAGGTCCGCCAAAGCGCCTTCGGGCCCAGGTTGCAGGCGGCGGTCTCCCTGCTTTCGGTGCGCAACCGGATCTCTCGCCGCGATGCCTCAGAGCTCTGCGGCGAGCTGTTTGGCTGCGATCGGCGGGCTCGGTGGATGCGATCTGCCAGCGCACTTCCGGCGCCCTGGCCGAGCCATACGCCGGGCTGCGCGAGGCGGTCAAGGACTCACCCGTCATCTGCGTCGATGAGACCGGCTGGCGCTGTGCCGGGCAAAAGCGAACCCTGTGGGGCGCGATCACCGACAGCCTCGCGGCCTTTCACATCGCCGCCGATCGCCACGAGCGCGAGCTGCCGGGGCTGATCGGGGAGGCTTCGCCGGCATCGTCTCCTCAGATCGATGGTGGGCATATGACTCCCTTGACCCCGCCCGGCGCCAGGTCTGCTGGGCGCACCTGCTGCGCGACTTCCGCCGCCACTCCGAAGGGCTCGCAGACCAAGGGCGCTTCGGCGAGGCGGGGCTCGAGATCTGCCGAGAGCTCTTTCGCGCCTGGGATTCCTTCGCCGGCCACGAAGACCGCGATCGCCTTGCCCGCGAGATCGCGCCCGTCAAGCGTCGTCTGCGAGCGCTGCTTGAGCCCCAACGCAAGAAGAGCATGCTCAACCGTCAGTTCCGCACCTTTGCCCGCAACCTCTTGAAGCTCTGGCCGGCGCTTTGGACCTTCACTGAGATCGAGGGGGTGGAGCCGACCAACAACCGTGCCGAGCGCGGGCTGCGTGGGGCGGTGATCTACCGAAGATCTCCCTCGGTAGCCAGTCCAATGCAGGCGAGCGCTTTGCCGAGCGGATGCTCTCGGTCTCTCAGACCTGCCGGCTGCAGGGCGGCTCACTCTTCGGCTTCCTGGTCGAGGCGATAACCGCCTCGGCACGGGCAAGCCCCGCGCCTTCGCTCGTCTGAGCAGAGCCGACTCGGGCATGTCTACCCACAGGGCATGAGGGGCTGAACGCTTACAGAAAGTGCGTTATTTGCGG
>CAWFIM010000005.1:0-264385 GCA_963815885.1 uncultured Solirubrobacterales bacterium | reverse complement strand
GGATGTTCTCCCCCTTGACGATCGCCTCGTAGGCCTTGACCCGGCCGACGGTGTCGTCGGACTTGACCGTGAGCATCTCCTGCAGCGTGTAGGCGGCGCCGTAGGCCTCCAGGGCCCAGACCTCCATCTCGCCGAAGCGCTGGCCGCCGAACTGCGCCTTGCCGCCCAGCGGCTGCTGGGTGACCAGCGAGTAGGGGCCGGTCGAGCGGGCGTGGATCTTGTCGTCGACCAGGTGCAGCAGCTTGAGGATGTACATGTAGCCGACCGTGACCTTGCCCTCGTAGGGCTCGCCGGTACGGCCGTTGTAGAGCTGCGCCGTGCCCGAGCACTGGGCTCCCTCGCGGTTGCCCTTGTCGACGCCGAGGTCGATGCCGCGGTCGGCGTTTTCCTCCGACCACTTGACCAGGGCGGTATCGACGTCCTCGACGGTAGCCCCGTCGAAGACCTGGGTCGCGACGTAGACGCGGCCGTCGCCGTCGCCGGAGTGGGCCTGCTTGTAGGCGTCGGAGCCATCGTCGTACCAGCCGTTGCCGGCGACCCAGCCGAGGTGGGTCTCGAGGATCTGGCCGATGTTCATCCGGCTCGGCACGCCGAGCGGGTTGAGGATGACGTCGACGGGCGTCCCGTCGGCCAGGTGCGGCATGTCCTCCTCCGGCACGATCTTCGAGATCACACCCTTGTTCCCGTGGCGGCCCGCGAGCTTGTCCCCCTCGGCGATCTTGCGCTTGGTCGCGACGTAGACGCGGACCAGGTCGTTGACGCCGGGTGGCAGGTCGTCGCCCTCGTCGCGGCTGAAGGTGAGGACGTCGATCACGACGCCGCCCTCGCCGTGCGGGACTTTCAGCGAGGTGTCGCGGACCTCGCGCGCCTTCTCCTTGAAGATCGCGCGGATCAGCTTCTCCTCGGCGGTCAGCTCGGTCTCGCCCTTCGGCGTCACCTTGCCGACCAGCAGGTCGCCGGAGACGACCTCGGCCCCGACCCGGACGATGCCGCGCTCGTCGAGGTTGCGCAGGCTCTCCTCGGAGCGGTTGGGGATGTCGCGGGTGATCTCCTCGTCGCCGAGCTTGGTCGTGCGGGCGTCGATCTCGTACTCCTCGATGTGGATCGAGGTCAGTTCGTCGTCCTTGACCAGGCGCTCGGAGAGGATGATCGCGTCCTCGAAGTTGTAGCCCTCCCAGGACATGAAGGCGACCAGGCAGTTCTTGCCGAGGGCGATCTCACCGCCGCCGGTGGAGGAGCCGTCGGCGAGCACGTCGCCCTCCTTCACCTGCTGGCCGCTCTTGACGATCGGCCGCTGGTGGATGATCGTCCCCTGGTTGGAGCGCATGAACTTGTGCAGCGGGTACTCGTCTTTCTTCGAGCCGCTGCTGACGACGATGCGCTCGGCGTCGACGTGGCTGACTTCGCCGCCGTTCTCGGCAAGGACGACGTCGCCGGTGTCGATCGCCGCGCGGCGCTCCATGCCGGTGCCGATCAGCGGCGGGTCTGGTTTCAGGAGCGGCACCGCCTGGCGCTGCATGTTGGAGCCCATCAGCGCCCGGTTGGCGTCGTCGTGCTCGAGGAAGGGGATCAGCGAGGTGGCGACCGACCAGATCTGCGACGGACTGACGTCCATCAGGTGGACTTCCTTGGGGGTGGCGGTCGCGTACTCCTGCTCGCCGGCGCGGACCAGCACCTGCGGCCCCTTCAATTTCCGCGTCTTCGGATCGACCTCGGCGTTCGCCTGGGCGATCACCATGTCCTCCTCCTGGGTGGCGTCGTAGTGGACGATCTCGTCGCTGACGACACCGTCCTTGACGAGCCGGTAGGGGGTGGTGACGAAGCCGTGCTCGGAGACCTGCGCGTAGGAGGAGAGCGAGCCGATCAGGCCGATGTTCGGCCCCTCCGGGGTCTCGATCGGGCACATCCGGCCGTAGTGGGTCGGGTGCACGTCGCGGACCTCGATCGGCGCCCGCTCACGGGTCAGGCCGCCGGCGCCAAGCGCCGAGAGCCGCCGCCGGTGGGTGAGCCCGGCGAGGCTGTTGGTCTGGTCCATGAACTGCGAGAGCTGCGAGGAGCCGAAGAACTCCTTCATCGCCGCCACCACCGGGCGGATGTTGATGATCGTCTGCGGCGTGATCGCGTCGGAGTCTTCGGTGGTGAGGCGCTCGCGGACGACCCGCTCCATCCGGTACAGGCCGATCCGGAACGCCTCCTGGATCAGCTCGCCGACCGTGCGCAGGCGGCGGTTGCCGAAGTGCTCGTACTCGTCGAGGTGCTCGTAGACCGGCTCGCGGGCATAGGTCAGCGCCTCGGCGGCATAGTCTTTGATCGGGTTCTCCTCATCGATCTCCTCGGGGATCCCGAGCAGCTTCGGCAGGGAGACCAGCTCCTTGACCAGAGCGATGATGTCGTCGTGGGTGAGCACCCGCGTCTCGAGGTCGACGTCGAGGTCGAGGCGGGCGTTCAGCTTGTAGCGGCCGACCCGGGTGAGGTCGTAGCGCTTGGGGTCGAAGAAGAGCTGCTCGAGCAGGCCGCGCGCCGCGTCGACCGAGGGCGGCTCGCCGGGGCGCTGCTTTTTGAACAGCTCGATCAGCGCGCCCTCTTCGGTCTGGGTCGCCTCGGTATCGGCGTCGATCGTGTGCCGCATGTAGACCGAGTTGTCGAACATCTCCAGCAGCTGCTGGTCCTCGACGTAGCCCATCGCCCGCAGCAGCACCGTCACCGGCAGTTTCCGCTTGCGGTCGATGCGGACGAAGACTTTGCCTTTTTTGTCGACTTCGAGCTCCAGCCAGGAGCCGCGGGCCGGCATCAGGTTGGCGATGAAGACCTGCTTTTCGGGGTCCTTGGGCGCCATCACGTAGGCGCCCGGCGAGCGGACCAGCTGGGTGACGACGACGCGCTCGGTGCCGTTGATGATGAAGGTGCCGCGCTCGGTCATCCACGGGAAGTCGCCCATGAAGACGGCCTGCTCGCGGATCTCCCCCGTCTCCTTGTTCTGGAAGGCGACCGTCGCGGTCAGCGGCCGCGAGTAGGTCATGTCCTTCTCGCGGCACTCCTCGATCGAATGCGGCGGCTCCTCGAATTTGAAGTCGCCGAAGACGATCTGGAGGTTCCCCGTGTAATCCTCGATTGGGGATATGTCGTTGATGGTTTCCCGCAGCCCGCCACTCTTCGGGTCCGTCAGTTCGTCGAAGGACCGGCGCTGGATGTCGATCAAATGCGGGACTTCGAGGGGATTCTCTAGACGGGAAAAGCTCCTACGGGTTACGGGGGCAGCGTTCGAACGTGCCAAAGTCGGCGACTCCTCGGACAGTCAGAGGGACGATGGGAAAGCGCAAATATGGCGCAGGGGTACTCAAATGGCGCGCGACCGCAGAAAATAACACACGGCGGCACGCGCCCTCGAGCTTGGCTCCCTGACTGGGATCGGCGGAGGTCTATTTGAGCTCGACCGTTGCCCCAGCCTCCTCCAGGTCGGCTTTGAGTTTGTCGGCCTCCTCGCGCTCGACGCCCTCTTTGATCGCCTTCGGCGCCTCGTCAACCAGCGCCTTGGCCTCTTTCAGGCCAAGGCCGGTGGCCGAGCGGACGACCTTGATAACCGGGACCTTCTGTCCGCCGACCTCGGTCAGGACGACGTCGACGGTCGAGGACTCGGCCTCGCCGCCACCATCGGCGTCCGGAGCACCGGCGGCGGCCGGCGCGGCGGCCGCAACGGCGGTCGCGGAAACGCCGAACTCCTCCTCCAGCGCTTTAATCCGCTCGGAGAGCTCCAGGACGGAGATGCCCTTCAGCTCCTCGATCCAGTCCTCGGTTGAAGTTTTGGTTGCTGCCATCGATTACCCCTCTTCCTCGTTCGAATCTTGATCTGAAGTCTCTTGCTCTGCTTCGGCGTCCTCGGAAGCTTCCTCGGCTGGACTCCTCAGCGGGAGTCGCCTCCTCCGCCTCTTCGGCGGGTGGCGTGGGGTCGGGCGACTCGCCCGCAGCTTGCGAGGACGAGTCGTCTGACCCCGCGACAGGACCCGCCGACGCGGCGGCCGGAGCCTCCCCGCTGACCAGCCCTTTCTCGGCGATCTGCCCGAGCTGCAAAGCCAGCCCCTGGATCATCGAGCCGAGACCGCGCACCAGGCCGGTCAGCGGGCTGGCGACGATGCCGGCGAACTGGCCGTTGAGGACGTCGCGCGTCGGCAGCCGGGCGATCGACTTGAAGGCATCCTCGTCGAGCGAGGTGGCGTCCATGAAGCCGCCCTTGTAGGTGAGCACCTCGTGCTCTTTGTTGAAGGTCGAGATCGCTTTCGCCGCCTGCGCGGTGTCGCCGCGGACGAAGGTCAGCGCGGTCGGCCCCTGCAGCAGCTCGGCCAGCCGCTCCTCGCCGGCCTTGTCGGCGGCGAGTTTCGAGAGCCGGTTCTTGACGATGCGGAAGCTGGCGTCGGCCTCGCGCAGCTTCGAGCGCAGCTCGGCCGCCTGGGGAACGCTGATGCCGCGGTAGTCGACGGCGAAGATCGCCTCAGATGCCTCGATCTGGGCGGCAATCTCCTGGATGGTTGCGGACTTTTCCTCGCGGTTCATCGTCTTACCTGCACCGGGCTTACCTGCCGATGGGCCTCATCCGTCCTCCATTTGGACGTTTGCGGCCCGTCGACCACAGCCGGTGGTCTCGGGTCAGCGGCGACGCAGTTTAGGCGCTCGCCGGCTCCTCTGCGGTTTCCTCGCTCGCGGCGCTCACAGCATTGGCAGCGACGCCGGCGAGCTCGCGGTCGCTGGCCTTGGAGGCGTCGACCCTGATCCCCGGCCCCATCGTGCTGGAGACGGTGCAGGAGACGATGTATTTGCCCTTCGCCGAGGCGGGCTTGGCGCGGGCGATCTCGTCGATCACCGCGGTCAGGTTGTCGAGCAGCTGGTCGGCGTCGAAGCTGGCCTTGCCGATCGCCAGGTGGACGATCGCCTGGCGGTCGGTGCGGTACTCGATCTTGCCGGACTTGGAATCGCCGACGGCCTTCTCGATGTCGTCGGTAACGGTACCGACCTTGGGGTTCGGCATCTTGCCCTGGGGGCCAAGGACGCGGCCGAGTTTGCCGACCGTCGGCATCATGTCCGGGGTCGAGACGGCGACGTCGAACTCGGTCCAGCCCTCTTCGACTTTCTTCGCCAGGTCGTCGCCGCCGACGAAGTCCGCCCCGGCCGCCTCGGCGTCGCGGGCCTTCTGGCCCTGGGCGAAAACGGCGACGGTGACGTCTTTGCCGAGCCCGTGCGGCAGCGCCAGCGTCCCTCGCAGCTGCTCGTCGGCGTGGCGGACGTTGACGCCGAGCAGGATGTGGACCTCGACGGTCTCGTCGAACTTGGCGCCGGCCGTCTCCTTGACCAGGGCGATCGCCTCCGCCGGCGGGTAGGCATGGTCGCGCTGGACCTTGTCGTACTGCTGGCGGTAGCGCTTGCCGTGGGCCACGAAGTCTCCTATTTGACGTCGACGCCCATCGAGCGGGCGGTGCCGGCGATGATCTTCGAGGCGGCGTCGATGTCGTTGGCGTTGAGGTCGGGCATCTTGCGTTCGGCGATCGCGCGGATCTGGTCCTGGGAGATCGTCCCGACTTTGTTCATGTGCGGCTCGCCGGAGCCCTTCGGGATCTGGATCGCTTCCTTGATCAGGATCGCCGCCGGCGGGGTCTTGGTGACGAAGGTGAAGGAGCGGTCCTCGTAGACCGTGATCTCGACCGGGATGATCGTCCCGCCATCGTTCTGCGTCTGCGCGTTGAACGCTTTGCAGAAGTCCATGATGTTGACCCCGTGCTGGCCCAGCGCGGGGCCGACCGGCGGCGCCGGGTTGGCGTTGGCGGCCTGGATTTGCAGCTTGATCTGGGTAAGGACTTTTTTGGCCATCAGCGGTTGCGCAGCGTAGCGGTCTCGGCGAGCTAGATCTTCTTGACCTGGTCGTAGCCGACCTCGACCGGCGTCTCGCGGCCGAAGATCGAGACCAGGACCTTCAGTTTGGCTGCGTCCTCGTTGATCTCGGCAATCTCGCCGGAGAAGTCGGAAAGCGGGCCGGAGATGACTTTGACCGATTCGCCGATCGCGAACTGGGCCTGGGTGCGGGGGCGCTCGGCGGTCTCGCGGTGCAGCAGGCGGTCGACCTCCGGTTTGGAGAGCGGCACCGGTTTGTTGCGCGAGCCGACGAACCCGGTCACGCCGGGGGTGTTCTTGACCAGGCCCCAGGCGTCGTCGGTCATCTCCATGTTGACGAGGACGTAGCCGGGCATCGTCCGTTTCTCGGTCTGGACTTTCTGCCCGTCCTTCATCTCGGAGACCTGCTCGGTCGGGACGACGACCTGCCGCACGTTGCGGTTCTGGCTCATCGTCTGCACCCGGTGCTCGAGGTTGTGCTTGACCTTGTTCTCGTGCCCGGAGTAGGTGTTGATCACATACCAGCGATACAAATTGGAAGCCTTTGGCTCGGGGACCTGGACTACAGGATCCGCTTGATCAGGAAGTTGAAGAAAGCATCGAGCGCACCCAGGTAGGCAGCCGCCACGGCGACGAAGAGGATGGTGACCGCGGTCGCCTGGATCAGCGTTTCGCGATCCGGCCACTGCACTTTCTTCAGCTCGGCCCAGCAGGAAAGCAGGAATCCGATCACGCCGCCGCGCTGGCGTTCGGCGCTGGCCTGTTTCTGCTTCTTCGCCAACTGCTCGCGCTCGCGGCGCTTGGCCTCCTCGCGCTTGCGCTTTTCGGCTTCCTTGACCGTCTTGGCCTCGGCCCGGCGGGCCGAACGCGGCTTTGGCGCGTCGGGGGTCTCGAGGTCGCGTTCGGGCGCGCCGACGCTCATCCCCCTCTCCATCGCCTCGATCTCGGCGATGTCGCCGGAAACCGGAACCTGCGTGTCGTGCTGGGCGCGCGACTCGCGGCGCCCGCCGTCGGAGCGTTTCCGCTCCTCAGCTTCCCGAGCCCGGCGCTCGGCCTTGCGCTGTGCGCGGGTCTTTGCCATTGGGAGCTACCGGGTCTCCTTGTGGGCCGTGTGGTGGCCGCACCAGCGGCAGTACTTGCGCATCTCGATCCGGTCCGGCGTGTTCCGCCGGGACTTGTTGGTCTGGTAGTTGCGCCGCTTGCAGTCTTCGCAAGCCAACGTCACCGCGATGCGGACATCTCCGCGAGCCATACTTCTCCCTCGTCCTTGAGGACCGTCGTTACAGAAGAAAACCCCGGGCCCAAGGCGCGAGGCTGAGCGAAGGATAGCGGGCCGGCGCCGCCCGAGACACGCGGTCGGCGGCGGCTCTGGGCAGAGTCCTGCGCGCCGGGGACCCTTAACCGGGCTATGCCCCGAAAACCCGCCCGGCGGGCTCAGAGACCGAGCGTTTTGGCGATGATGCCGCGCTGGATCTCGGAGGTGCCGCCGTAGATGGTGGAGACGAGGGAGGTGCGAACGAGGCGCTCCATGTCGTACTCGGAGGAGTAGCCATAGCCGCCCATCAGCTGCATTCCCTCCAGGGTGGTGCGCTTGGCGACTTCGGTGACGAAGAGCTTCACCATCGAGGCCTCCTGGGGCAGCATCCGGTCCGGGTCCTCGTCGGTCAGGGTGGCGACCCAGCGGGTCATCAGGCGGGCGGCCTCGAGGTCGGTGGCGAGGTCGGCGAGGCGGTGCTGAAGCGCCTGGAAGGAGCCGATCGGCCGGCCGAACTGGCGCCGCTCCTTGACGTAGGCGAGGGCGTCGTCGAAGGCGCGCTGGGCGATCCCGAGCATCGTCGCCGCGAGGATCAGCCGCTCGACGTTGAGGCCGGCCATCAGCTGGGTCCAGGCCTGGTCGACCTCGCCGAGGACGGCGTCCTCGGGGGCGGCGCAGTCGGTGAAGTAGAGGTGGTTGGTCTCGCGGCCGCCCATCGTCTCGATCGGAATGACCTCCATCCCGTCGGCCTCGGGGGGGACCCAGATCATCGTCATCCCCTCGTGCTTGTTCTCGCCCTTGGTAGTGCGGCAGACGACGAGCACGTGGTCGCTGATGTGGGCGTTGGAGCAGAACACCTTCTGGCCGTTGAGGACGAAGCCGCCGTCGACCCGCTCGGCGGCGCAGCTGAGAGCGCCGACGTCGGAGCCGGCCTCGGGCTCGGTCATCGCGATCGCCTCGACCGAGCCGGTGGCGATGCCGCCGAGGATCTCCTTCTTCTGCTCCTCGCTGCCGAAGCGCTGGGTAGCGCCGGCGACGATCAGGGTCGTCGCGTAGCCGCCGATCGGGGCGAGCCCGCGCGAGGTCTCTTCCATGAACAGGCAGGCATCGAGCATCGAGCCGCCGGAGCCGCCGTACTCCTCCGGGATCGTCACCCCGAGCCAGCCCAGCTCCGCCATCTGCCCGTAGAGATCGAAGTTGTGGTGCTCGCGGTAGCCGTCGGTCAGCCGCTCGCGCTGGTCCTGCGTGCCGCACTCGCGGTCGCAGAAGTCGCGGATGGCGTCGACGAAGTCGCTCTGCTCGTCGCTGAGGGCGAAGTCCACGGCGGCAGCCTATAAGGGGCACGTCGGCGGGGCGGATGCGACAGATCGGTCCCTTCGTGGATGACCTTGGGTGTTGGAAGCTGAATGGGATCGATCGGTCTCATTTAGCTGTTCTCAGCCCAGTTCTGATGAGATGAGACCCGTTCGGTCGCATACGGCGGCGGTCTATGGCGAGCTGACGACCCGGCTGGCGATGTCGATCGACGGGGCGACCGACCTGGAAGAGGTTGGGCGAGAGGCCAGCTCGCCAAGCAGGACCAGTATTCGGATCCGGCGGTCGAGGAGGTCGTCGCCGGCATCCAGCGGCGGGCGGGGCGGTTTCAGGCGGCCGAGCTTTAGGCGTCAGCGCAGCGGGTCGCGCCAGCGCAGGCCCTCGAAGCGGGCGAAGTCGGTGTCACTGGAGCAGAGCTCGGCGCCGTGCTCGATCGCCAGCGCCGCCAAGTGGGCGTCACTGACCAGGTTGCCGCCGGCGCCGAGCGGGGCGAGGAGATCGCGGAGGAGGCGCGGGTGAGCGATGGTGGGCGCGACGGTCGTCGCGCAAGGTCGATCCAACCAGGCCTCGACGTAGTCCATCGCCTCCTCCGGGTGGAGCGGATGGTCCAGGATCGCCGGGTTGGTCGAGATCCGCAGGAAGCCGAGCAGGACCGCCCAGGCGAAGGCGACCGCCTCGGTTCCCGAGAGCACCTCCTCTAGCCAGGGGCGGGCCCGCGCGTGCTTCGGCGACCCCTCGTCGATCGCGTAGAGCAGCAGGTTGACGTCGGGCAGCTTCACTTGCGCAGATCGAGCTTGCGGCGGATCTCCACGTCCTCGAGCTTCGCCGCTAGCCGCAGCGCCTTGTCGAGGTCGACTCCCGGCCTCACTCCCAGCCGCCGCGTCGGCAGGCGATACGGCTTCGCCGCGGTCGTCTCGCTGGCGAAGCCCCGGCGCACGCTGGCGTTCAAGGCCTCCTTGAAGGAGATGCCGCGTTCCCGCGCAGCCTCTTTCAGCTTCGCCGCCACGTCGGGATCGAGGGTCACCGTCGTTCGCATGGAGACATCTTAGCATCAAGGTTGATGCTGTCATGATGTCATGCCCTACCATTGTCTGGATATTCATTATCGGACACATAAAGTGTTTATAATGGACACATGACTGAGCTAGAGCTCCTGGCAAATCAGATCAGCGCGAACGAGCGGACCCTGCGCCGTGCGATCAACGAAGGAACGCTTCGAGCAGAGCGCCCCTCGCCGCGAAAGTTGGAGCTTGCCACCGCCGAGAAGCAGTATGTGCGCCGCTCCTGGAAGCTGCTCGCCTCCCTGCGCGCTGCGCTTCGCACTGAGCAGAACGTCCGCTTCGCCTTGCTCTTCGGCTCTGCGGCGCGCGGGGAGGACAGCGCCGCAAGCGATATCGACCTGCTGGTCGAGATGCGCGAGGCCTCGCTGGCTCGCATCGCCGACCTGGGCGCAAAGCTGGAAGCGCTTCTGGGCCGTCACGTCGACGTCCTCACCCTCGAGGACGCTGCGCGAAATCCACGGTTGCTCGCGGAGGTGCTCCGTGAGGGGCGGGTGCTGGTCGATCGAGAGGGTCGCTGGTCGCAGCTTCGGGCCGAAGTCGGCGTCGTGCGGCGGCGCGCTAGAGACAGCGCTCGCCGGGCGACCCGCAGCGCCCTGACCGGGATCGACCGCATGCTGGCGAGCTAGGGAAGCCAGTGGCCAAGGACCCGAGCAAGACGCAGTCAGTGCGATGGCAAGACGAAATCGTCGAGCACCTCGAGGATTTCCCTCGCCAGTACGCAGCACTGGAGAGTGCGATGGCTGCTTTCGGCGAGGGCTTCGACCTGGTCGCGTTCAAGGCGGCGTTCGAGTCGAAGACCGATATGGAGGCCTACAACCGAGCCCAAGCGGTCGAGCGGGCGCTTGGACGGGTGCAGAACTACGTCGCCCAGTTGTCGATGACTGGCGTAAAGATCGGGGGGTTGGAGCTCGCGGCGACCGACGAAGGAGAGGCGGCTCGGGCCTTCGCGACGCTGAGGGCCGCCGGGGTAATCGACGGGTCGCTCTGCCGAAACTTGCGGAGGGCCCAGAAAGCGCGGGCGATGATCGAGCACAGCTACGTCAAGGTGCCGGCGGGCAACGTGCACCAAGCCGCCGAGTTAATCCTGGCCAGTGCCCGCAAGTTCATCGGTCCCTATCGCGACTGGATAGAGAAGTACCTGTAGAGGTGAACTAAACCCAATTTTGCAGGTATTTCTTTAAGCCCGGAACGAGACTCGAACTCGTGACCCCTTCCTTACCATGAAGGAAAGGTGGCGTTCGCCCTAGTTCGTCGCGGCGCGTCGAGCCTCCAAGTCCACAACTTGAGCCACCTTGGGGGTTCGTCCGTGTCGCTTCCGGTTCGTCCCTGCGCTCCCAGCAGCGCTCCCAAGGTTCGCCAGCCTCGCCGCGTCCCGATCCTCCATCCGCTGGCGGCGCTTCGCGGACCTCTCGGCGGTGCGGACCTCGCTGACGTAGACCCTCCGAGTGACCGTGCTGTCGCGGTGCCCGAGATCCCAACTGACTTCCTCGGTGCCGTCGCCTCGACTGATCGCGTCGGAGGCGTAGGTATGCCTGAACGAATGCAGCGAAGGAACCGCGCCCTTGGGGATCGGGACCGGCTTGTCCTGGTCGTCGGTCTCGCTCAGGACCGGGAAGGCGAGCCGACCGTTGGCGAGCTTCGCCGCCTTCATGGTGGCCCGCAGTTCGCGCTGCACGTTGTGCCGACTGAGCGGACGACCGGAGCGGGTAGCGAAGACGAAATCGCCAGGCTTGCTCCATTGACTACCCGCCTTGTGCTTGGCGAGCAGGGCGGCCAGGGACCGGCCAATGTCGAGCGTCCGTTCGGATGCCTCGGTCTTGAGCGGGGCGCGGCCACCTTCTCCGTCAGCCTGAAACCGGAACTCAATCGAGGAGGCGTCGAGATCATCAAGCGCTACGTCCTCCCAGCACAAGCCCAATGCCTCGCTGATCCGGCAGCCGGTCGAGGCGAGGAAGGCAAACAGCGTTGCGTTCTGGCCGACCGCAGCGGCGAGGGTCGCGTCAAGCTCGGCGGCGGAGAACATCCGGCGCTTGCTCGAAGCGGAGGGCTTGGGCCGCTCGGGACCAGTGAGCAGGTTGAGGGTGTTCGTCCCCGACCAGTCGTGGTGGCGGGCGGCGTTCGCGTAGGTGGCGCGCGCCGTCTTGAGGACGGTCGCGATGGTGCCCTCGCTCTTGCCCTGGTCGCGCATGTGGACGATGAAGGCGGACCAGTCCTCGGCGCGAATCCTGTCGAGCCGGCGAGTGCCGAACCTGGGACGCAGCCACTTGTCGGCTGCCCAGCGGTGGCCCGCCTGCGTTGACTCCCGAAGGTGGCCCATCCGCTTGCTCAGGTAGTCATCCAGCGCTTCTCCGAATGAGAGCTTCGGATTCAGCGGCGCGGGTTCGTTGCGACCGCGCTTGGCCAGCTCCTGGCGCAGGACGTGTCGGGCTTCGCTGATCTTCGGTCCGACGATGCGTCGGCACCAACGGCCGGTTGAGTCGCGCCAACCGATCTCGAAGATCTTGCGACCCTCGGCGTTGAAGCGGTAGTAGACGTTCGGCTCAACGCGAACGCGGGGCTGCTTAGGATCAACCTTGCTCATGGGAGGCTCCTTCTCCTGTGGGCTCGGTCCCTCGGTCGCCGCAAACGGCCGGGGGACCACTTATGTATTGACTACCCGAGGGAGAGTATCTCTTTCTACGGCAGAAAGTAGTCATTGACTATCTGGCTTGCATAAAGGGATTGCGGAGTTGTGGGAGCGGCTTGGGAGCGTCATTGACTACCCCGGTGGACGCCTTCGCCACGCATCCAAATAGCTGCGCTGGAAGTAGAACCGGCCTCCGATGGTGTCCCGCTCGCCTTCGATCCGGCCAGCGGCGGTGAGCTTTCGGAAGGTCGAGTACGGTAAGCCGAGATAGGCGGCTGCCTCGGCGCTGGTCAGCCAACGGTCTTCGGCGGGCTGAGGAACCGACTCCGCCAGCTTCACCACCACCGCGTCGGCCAGCCGCTCCAACTGCTCGGGGTCCAAGGTGATCCTGAAAGAGAGGTGGTCAATTACCTCTGTGCTTGCGCCGTTCCCGTTTGCCCGACGAGAACGGGCGGCCACCTACCAGACCTTCTTGCCCCAACGGCGCGGACGGCCGAGACGGCGCAGCGACTTGGGAAGTAACGCAGCTCTGTGCTGATGGGAACGCATTAGCGGCGCTTCCCCTTGCGGCGCTTCCGTTCCCGCTGATCCCATTTTCTCGACGGGCGAGGTGCGATCCCACGAAGCTGGGCGCAGACATGGCACAGCATTTCCAAAGGGGCGTGGCGATACACCATGTCTGAACCAAGGCGAAGAGTCCCAGCGCAGCTAGCGCAGTAGGTCTCGCGAGTACAGATGGTCAAATACCAGCGGTCGGAATTGACCACGCGCTGTACATGCCGAGCGCGATCTTCCGCTCGCTCTGCCCTGCGATGCTCACGCTTCTTCTGTCTGGACTTGAAGGACATTGGAGATTGACTACCTCGTCTGCTGGTGCTGACTTAAGGGATGGGAAAACTGGACTGCGGCACGACATAGGAACTGCTGCCCTACCGGATAAGTGAAGCTGGAAGATGTTCCCTTGGCTGTCGCTGAGAGGCGAGCGTTTCTCTCGGTATCTCGGTCCCATAGCTCCACTTCACGGGAGGTGCCTGCGGCAACTTCAAGACCTGGCGCTATCCCTCCCGATGGCAGAACCGGCGGCTCATCTGCGACTGCTGCTGGTCGTTCCCGCCTCCGGTGCTCATTCCGGACCCCCGGCCATATTGCGACTCACTCAAGGGTTATCGGGGCCGGGCTACCGGCCGTCCGCTCTCTACCGTCACGCAGCCTCCACGGCTCGACGGCAAAAGGAGAGATGAAGGCCACCTGGGCGGTCACTGGATTCACGCTGTGGGGCGCTATGCTTGGTCACGTTCCTTGGCTTTCATGTGGTGTGGGGGCTGGGGTTCGGCTCTTCGCTGCGGCCCCGGCTCTCCTCCGGGGCCGTCGCATATCAGGGGACTATGCGGCTGTCGCCTCCTGATCGCGGCGTTCCAGGTCGGCTGCGACCGCGAGACGGATCACCGAGGACATGGAGCGGTCCTCGCGCTCCGCGATCTGTGCAACCTGGCGCTTCATTCTCTTATCGAGCCGCACCATCGTGGACTCGCTGGTTTGTGCTTTGGACATTTGCTCTTACCTCGGTTGGGCCGTGTAATTCACATACGCAGCGTTGCACACCTGAGCGTTTACATCGAAAAGAAAGTCAATTTTTCCTTCCAACGTATTTGAGCAATGCCAAGTGAGCGTCAGTGGCATTCGGTAACGGTGAAGACAGGGTGGTCAATGACCACTGGTATCAACTGACAGTCAGGTAGTCAATGTGAACTGTGAGGCTTGGCAAGCCTGTCGCTACATGGGGACCAGAGTTCAGACCATTTAGCAGGTACGATTTCCGCTTCGCCGGATGAGGATCAAGCGCGTCGGCGGTCGAGGGGTTGGTTGGTTCCCTCCTCGGCGTCAGCGTCCCTCCTGCCGCTGCGGTGGGCGGCTGCGGCTGCATCTGCTGCTGAACGAGTGAGAGGGACCGAATTGTCTCCCAGGAGCCGGCAGGAGTCGAAATCCCCCGCTTCGGCCAGCAAGCCCTCCAGTGAGGCGCGTAGGCGCTCGCCGGTGACAGGGTGCACCAACATCGCCGCGAGCTGTTCCCTCGCCTCGTCCGCCGTGGCGGCGATCTCTTGCGATCTCGTGCTGTTGGGATCGGCCAGTTCGTCAGCTTCACGGTCGGACTCAGCCCCCTCGATGTTGACCATCGCCCGGATGGCGCGGAGCTTGTCACTGCGGCTCGCGTCCTCATCGAGAAGTACGTCCGCGAGTACCTGCGACATTTGTGGTGCAAGCTCTCTGACCCGTTCGGCGATGAACTGTGAGGCGCGTTGCCGGTGAGGCTCACTTGCACTCTTTCGAGGGCGACCGCCAAGGCGTCCATGCTCCGGGGTCATCTTGCCCTCGCGCTGGAGTTCTTTCATACGCTCGCGGCGGTCGGAGCTATACCGCTTGGTCTTCGACGCTGCCATGTCTACAGGTTAGGCGAGGAAAGGTGCAAGTCGCCCCTGAGCCAGCGGTTTATAGTTTCAGGTGCCAGCGGTTTGACAGGGGTTCATTTGTAGCTTGAACCTTTCAACTCTCACGGGCAGGTTCTGGCGGCTCCTCCGCTGAGGACTACCTAGGAGGCTCTCGCCGTTCCCCTCGGCGGAGTTCCTCGCGAATTCTTTGTTCACGTACATGGCGGGCAGCTCTCTGTGCTTCGGACTCCCTCCAACGAGGCGTCTTGGCCCAGCCAAGAAAGCAGAAGCCGAGCGCCACGACGGCGAGGGCGGCACCCGCCGCGACACCAACCCCAGCGGCACCAAAGACGAAGGCCCCGACAACGACCCCCAACCTCCATGTCAACTGCCATTTTTCCCAGCCCGTCATGGTGGCGGCTCGCCTAGCCCTGTTGCGATGCGCGGCGCTGAAGGGCAACGTCCGCGAAGAGTGGTCGACTCGGTCACCTGCGGCCTCCGCTCCGATGCTCCGAGCGATGCGTCTTGTGCTTGGCGCGAAGCGTCAGGTTGATGGCGTCGCCCTGCCGTTGGGCCTTGACGACTACGAGCTTGCCCTTCGCTTTCTTGGGCTTGTTGATCCGACCGAGGGAACAGTGGGCCTGAAAGATCGCGACCTTGGCCTGCTTGAGGGTCTTGCCCTTCAACTTCGGAAAGCGACAGGTCGAGCTGGCTGCCGTAGGGCCGCTGTCGGGCGCGGGAGCGGAAGGGCATGGACCCTGAGCTGCCGGGACCGTAGGGCACTGATCCTGCGTTTCGTCGCCGTACCCGTCGCCATCCGCGTCAGGCTCCAGGCGGGCTGAGACATCGACCTGGGTTTCGTTGTCTTCCCTCACGGAGAAATTGGCCGTTGCGCCAAATCCCGGAGCGGTGCCGAAAGCCATTTCGTATTCCGGCCTGTGTTCGGCCCAGCATTGCCCTTTCGAGCTTGGCTTCAAGCCGATCAGGTCTCCGGCCTGAACCGGAATGCGAGTCGGGAAGGTGCTGAGGAGGTTTGCGGGAGGCACCACCGACGCGCTCTCCCCGACCTCTTGGACGATGGCCTTGTTGTAGGGATAGCCGGGGAGCGCCGTGTGTTCTTCTCCGATCAGCTTCACGACCAGGAGGGCGAGTTGTCCGGGCGACCCAGCGGCTAGGTAGCTCCACGACGTGATGACGCCGGAGAACGGGACTGCGTACTGCATCCCCGGCGACCTCAGCTGGATCGAGCTTTCGGTGTAGCAAGTGGCGGATGCTGATGGCGTGACAGTCGCCCCAACGGTCGCGGCCTGAGTCGGTGCCGCCGTTGCGAGCGCCAGCCCTAGCAGCGCCAGTGCGAGGGCTGAGCGGGGCTTCCTCATTTGACTACCTCCCTTGCCGCCCCCCTGCAAATGGCCCAACCGGGGGGTGGCGGGCCGGTCGGGCTGTACGATTGAATCACACGCTCAGGCTGTGGAGACCACGCGGGGAGCCTGCGACGGTCGCCCCGCATGACGCAGCCTCAGCGTGTCCTCAAATCCCTTGGCTCGACTCTCGCTGAGATCCGGCGCGAGCGGGGATTGACGCAGGAAGCGCTCAGCCTCTCGACCGGCGTCCACCGCAACTACGTCGGTGGCATCGAGCGCGGCGAACGCAGTCCCACGGTCGCGACCGTCGCGGTGCTGGCCGACGCTCTCGGCGTGTCGATGGGCGAGCTATTCACGCGGGCCGAATCGCCCTAGCGCTTGTCGCGCAAGCGAAGTGGTCAATTTCGGCGTCGATATAGACGGCCGTACACCCGTGCCAGCTCCCAGAAAGACCCCCGGAGGTGGAATCAATAGGGGGGTCCAGAGCGGCCCGCGCTCCCATTCTGCTCCCAAAGCGGCTCCATTGACCATCCCGCTTCGAGGTTAAGGCATAGAAAAACCCCGCCGGAGCGGGGCTTTCCTGTAAGCCCGGAACGAGACTCGAACTCGTGACCCCTTCCTTACCATGGAAGTGCTCTACCAACTGAGCTATCCGGGCGGACCACCGGATGATCTTAAACGCTCCGCTGCCGGTTTCTAGGCGAACAGCTCTTCGACGAAGAAGCGGGCGGCGGGGTCGAGCCGATCGCCGAAGGTGCGCTCGGCCACAGCCAGAACCTGATCGGCGCGATCGAGGCCGAGCTCGGCAGCCAGCAGGCGGACGTCCGCCTCGTCCTCGCCGGCACGATGCGCCAGCACCTTGAGCGCGAGCAAGAATCTCCGGGGAAGCCGCGAGACAGCGCAGCCCTGGTAAATCCAGGACCGGCGAGGCGGCCGGGTCCGGCCCCGACAGGAAACCCTTGACGGCGTCGTTGAGCCAGCCGGCCGGCAGACCACGCTCCTCGGCGACGCTCGCGGCGGCCTCATAGACACGGCTCTTGGGCTCGAAGACGGCGTCGATGTCGCGGGTCGCCCGCCGCTCGTCGAATGCGAGGGCGATCGCGGCACCGCCGACGACGTACATCTCGGCGCTGATGCCGCGACGATCGAGCTCGGCGGCAAGGGCCGTCAGGGCACCGAGGATCTCCTCGCGTTCCACGGCTCAGACCCGGTGCAGCGAGCGCTCGGGAACGAAGATGCCGCGGCGGCGGAAGGCGGCCGGCGCTTGGGCGATCGAGATCGCCCGAAAGCCGGGCACGTCGCTAAGGAACCAGAAGCGATCGAGGAAGCGGTCGGGCTCGACCGACCACGCCGGCCGGGCCAGCCCGTGGGCGACGGCCAGGTGCTCGGCCAGAGCGCCGAGGTAGGCGTCGTGGCGACGGTTTCCGGTCGACATCGGCCGCGCGACGATCGCCGCCGCGCGGGCGCCGTCATCGCCGCGAAGAGCGAACTCGTCGAGGAACTCGCGCACGGCGAAGCTGAAGTCCTCGCCGGCGAGGACGCGGCGGGCGACCCCGGCCAGCGTCTGGGTGAGCTGCTCGGCGCGCGGAGGATGCGCGGCGAGCCAGTCGGAGCGGGTCGTGAGCGGCGTGGCCATTGCAAGGGGATGGTAGGCGCTGGATCGAGGCGGGAGCGGGGCGTGCCCCCCGAACCCTCAGCCGCCGCGAGGCGGAACTAGTCAGCTGGCTCGAGGTCGAGCGGCCAAAGAGCGTCAGCCTCGCAGAGATTTCACGCGCGCTCGCTTGGCCGCAGAAGCGCACCTACAGCGTCACCTCACGTCTCACCAAAAAGGGCTGGCTTCATCGAACCCGCGCGGGCCACTACGAACCGCTCCTCGGCGATCGTCCGCCTCGCCGGAATAGAGCGAGTGCTTCTCGACAGCGCAACTTCGCCCGGCCGGGTAGGGGGCGTGTTCGGGCTCGCGCGTATCGTCGAGCGGCAGCGAGCAGACCGACTGGCTGCACTTGCTGAGTTGGCAGAGGGGGCCAGCCGGGGAGCCGCGGCGGCGCGGCGGATCGCCGCCTTGCTTGAGATCCTTGGCCAGGGGGTGCCGCCGCCTCTGGGCGAGGTCGCCAATGTAAGCAACAGTGCCCCGCCGATCTACCTCGGCAGCACCCGCACTTACGGGCGGCGCGGCGAGATCCTGCCCCGCTGGCGAGTGCTGCTCAATATCAGCCCAGAGGCTCTGCGCGAGGAGGTCCATCGCTGATGATCGCCCAAGCCTTCGTCCGCCAGTTCGCGGCAGGTCAGAAGATCGACCTCGATGTGGCCGACCGAGAGGTGGTCCTCCACTACGCCCTGGCGCGGCTCAACGAGATAGGTCTGGTGGGCTACCCGCCCGGCGAGCAGGCGCCGGGGCCGCTGCTGTTCAAGGGCGGCACCGCTCTTCGCAAGTGCATCTTCGGCTCAACAGGGCGCTTTTCCCAGGACATCGGATCTCGACGCGACCCACAAGGATGGCTTCGAGGAGGCGGTCGAGGCAGCCTTCCAGCCCGCACGGCCCTACTACGGCATCGAGTTCTCCCTCCCCCGCTTCCGTTACTCCAGCGACGGCAACTTCAGCGGCACCGTCGAGTATCGACACGATGGCGGCGAGAGCGCCTTCGAGTTGCAGATCTCCTATCGCCTGGACCCGATCTACCTCACACTTCAAGAGCAGTCCTACTTCGTGAAAGCCAGCGAAGAGTGCGGCGTACCGCGGCTCTTCGGCCTCGATCCCTACGAGCAAGCCCTTGGCCCAGTGCTGACCAAGGTTCTGCTCGGCAAGTGAGCGCCGGCTAGTTTCTTTGGCCTCTGGCGCTATCCGCCCCGCTTGTGCTTCTTGTGCTTGCGCCCCTTCTTCCCGCAGTCGTTCTTGATCAGCGGTTTGGCGCTGTAGGTCTTGCCGTTGTGCGCGGTGAAGGAAGCGTTTGCCTTCTGGGCTTTGCGACAGATGTTTTCGGAGTTGACCAGCAAGCCCTTCTTGCCGCCCTGCATTTCGAGCACGAACTTCGAGACCGGGGCATCGGGTGCGGCTTCGAAGGTGTTGCGGATGCCGTCGTTTGAGCCGGTGTCGACTTTGCCGATGAGGTCGACGTCCACTTGGCCTCTGAGCGCCGCTACCAGGTCTGGGAGTTCGCGGCTCGAGGAGCGCAGGTAGACCGGGCCTTCCAACGGTTTGTCGAGCAATGGCGTGAAGGCCCTCGCCTTGCCGTAGATCGAGCGAGCCGGGCACTGATCGGCGGCAAACTGCACGCGGGTGCAGATCGTGCCGATGTGGCCCTGTTCGAGGAACTCCGAATGCGGCAGGGTGACCTGGGCGCGGGCGATGTTGGCGTAGCTACCTCCTTGCGGATAGGTCACGACCGCTTTCAGTGCCGGGTATTTGTTTCGCTTGGTGCCGCCCTTGAGGCTGATGGCGAGCTTTGGCTTGAAGCCCAGGGCATTGCAGCCGCCGACCTGGAAGGGGGCGGTCAGAGCTGAGCTTTGGCCGGTGAGCATCGCCGCCTGCCCGGTGATCTGGGCCGGGTCGCAACTCGTCGGGTTCAAGGTGAAGCTGGGGCGATCGAGCTTCAGCGCCACTGAGCGCAGGTCCAAGGGGATGCCCTGGATGATCGAGGGCAGCGGATCGCTGACCGCGTGGATCTGGGCGGTTTCGGGGTTGACGTAGAGCGCCGTGCGCACGACTACCGCTCCGAGGTCGAAGGGGCCGGCAACCGCCGGGGTGATGATCACCAAGGAGAGAGGGGCGCCTTTATAAGGACCGGCCAGGTAGGCATGGCCGGTGACGTAGAGCGGCGTGATCCCGGCTCCGGCGCCGACGGTGACGCTGCCTACTTCGGAGGCCGAGGGACAGGAGGGGTTCGACTGCTCCACTGCTCCCTGGTTCGGGGCTTCGCGGCTCTTGGCCTGGGCGATCTGAGCCTCCGAGCAGTAGGGGATGCCGGCGAGCTTGCCGGTCAGTCCCTTGGGCAGGGTGGCGTCAAGGCCGGTGAGGCGCTGGGAGCCGTCTTCGCGAGTGAGCCTGAGTACGAAGGGACTGTAGGCGGCGGCCTGGGGGGCGATAGTGCCGGCGGTGAAGCTCGGCTTGTTCGGTGCGGTGGCTTCGGAGGTCGGACAGGCTCCCGAGCCCGCCGCGGCGACCGAGGTTTCAAAGGAGTCAGAAGGATGCGCGTCTGCCCCTTCGGGAGTGCTCCACGGCACCAGGGTCGAGGTGGTGGTGTATTCGCCGCAGGTGGCCGGCGTCCTCAGCGGCGCCCTGGGGCCTTTGAAGAAATGCAGGTCGACATCTTCGATCGGGAGCTGTGGGTTGTCTTTGAAGACCGCGGTCAACTGGCCGGTGTTGGGATCGGGTTGCACTTCTCCCGCCAGCTTGGCGACGATGCCGCGCTGTTTGCTTTCAATCGCGAGAAAGATCGCCAGCAACGAACCGAAGGGGTTCTGGTAAGGCTTGGCGACGTAGACGGCCCCTTCGAGCTTTTCGTCCAGCAGTGGCGTCGATACTTCAAGGGTGCCGACCTTGGCTGCGTCGGGGCAGCTCTGAGGGACTTCGGAGAAGTGGATCTTGCCTTCCTTTGGCTGGTAGCCGATCTGGGCCTCAGAGCAAGAGTCCAAGCCGTTGCCGGCGGAGGGGTTGAGGGTCATGCCGGCAGGCAGGGTGACCTTGGCGTCCTTGAGGATCGCGGTGCCCAGGGGAAGCGCCGCTTCATCGGCGGAGAGCTGCGGAGCGAAGGTGGATTCGGGCAGCGGCGGTTCGGAGGGCGGTTCGCTGGTGCGGTTGGAGCTGTAGGCGACGACAGTGCCGCCGGCGTTGGTGCCCAGGACCTCGCATTGGAGGGTGAAGGGGGCTTCGGCGGGGGAGATTTCGAGCGTTTCTTCGGTCTCGCCGGCGAGTACCGCTCCGTCCTTCAGCCACCGGTAGGCAAAGCTCGGTTCCCCGCTCCAGCCGCCGGGGCTGCAGGTGGCGGTTTCCGTTTCTTCGCTGTAGCTGAGGAGCGGCGTGGCGGGAGCGGGAGGCGAGGTCGGCGGGGCCGGGTTGATCACGGCGGCGGTGCTCGCTGCGTGCCCCGGGCCGGCGGCGGCCGGATTGGTCGCGATCACTTCGCACTGCAGGACCGAGCCGGCGTCGGCTTCGGAGACCAGGTAGCTGGAGTTGGTGGCGCCTTCGATCGCGACGCCGTTGCGCAGCCACTGGTAGGCGAATTCGCTTGGGTTGTTGCTCCAGGAGCCGGTGCTGCAGGCGTCGGTCTGCCCGGCGGCCTGTTCGGTCAAGGGTGCCTGGGGCTGGTGCAGGTTGAAGTCAAGGCCGGTGGGGCTGTCGGCGCGGTTGGTGGTCGGCAGCGAGGTGATCGTCGGCTCGAATTGCAGCTTGTTGCAGCCGTCGACCCCGATCGGGTTGCCTTCTTCGTCTTCGGTGGAGGAGGAGCCAATGACGAACTTGCCCGGTTCCTGCCAGGACTCGGCTCCGATCGTCATCGTCAGCGGCTTGGCAGAGCAGGAGCTCGGCATCGTCAGCAGCGGTCGCCCCACCCGTTCGGTCGGGCACGCCCGGCTTTCGAAGACACAGATACCTCGTCGGAAGTCATGGCTCGGGTCAGATGGGTTGCCCCAGAGGTCGACCCTGATGCCGGAGGTCTTGCCGAACTGGGGAATATCCTTGGAGGTCGCGGTGAGAACGTAGTCGCCGACCGAATCGACGCCACCGAGCAGATGGATGAAGATTCCGATTCCGACCGGGTTGAAGCCGAAGGCCGCCGCGTAGCCGGGCGGCGGCACCAGGTTGTAGAGGGGCGAAGCCTCTGACGTGGTTGCGAAGCCGAAGACACCGAGGGTTGGATGAACGAGGCCGGCGACGGAGCCATCCGGGCATTCGGTTTCGAGACTGGCCTCGAACTGCGCCTCGGTGCAGCGTTCGGCCGTCGCGTGTGGATTGACGACCATGCCGGGGGGGAGCTTCGCAACCACGTTCCTCGGAGAACCGGCCGGTGCGTTATAGCCTGCGGGGGCTGCTGGGATAAACGCCGAATTGAGCTGGAATTCGGTGTGCAACTGATAAGGATGGCCGCCAGCCTGGGTGAAGGGAGCGCCATCGGAGGCGGTGATCGCGGTTTCGAGGCTCTGGAAGCCAAAGCCGGCTGGTTCTGGGGTGAGCAGGGTGCTTTCGCTGGCCGAGACATCGGGCACACCACCACCGGAGACGCTGACCTGGTTGACGACGGTTCCGGAGGCGCTCGATTCGACGTTGACCGGCACATACATATTTAGCGTCATGCCCGGCCGCAGAATGCTTGAGGGGGCGACGCAGGTGATGGGGGGACCCTCTTCACACGAGAATTCGTTTTCTCGGTCGTCGAAGAGCTTGAGCGGTGGATAGGCGCTGTGACTGAGGCTGAGCCCGGCTGGCAGGGTGTCCGTGACCGTGATCGGAGAGCCGTCGGTGGGCGCCCCGCCGGTATTGGTGACCGTGATTATGTAGCGGGGGATACTCAATTCCTCGGCGACGGCACCGGGGACGAAGTGCGTGGGCGAGCTAAGCGAGGTGATCTTCAGAGCGGGCGCGGCGGCCTGCGCCGTCGCGGGCACGCAGGTGCCGACAAGGGTCAGGAAGAGGGGCAAGACGGCGCGGCGAAGCCCACGCGGGAACGGTCGCTTGACGGTGATCACTTCGAACCTCCGCGGTTGGTGTGGGCTCCCCGGGACTGCTTGGATTGGGACTTCTTGTGCTTCTTTGCCTTTCTGCACTTCTTCTTGGCGTGGGCCTTGCAGCGCTTCAACGGTTTTTGGGCCTGGTTGGAGGGGCCGGCGAAGGTGGCGCTGCCCGCCGTGGACTCCTCCGGGGTACTGGTCGAGGCGCCCTTGCAGGCTTCGCCGAGACAGGGTGCCGCGCCCTCGCCCTGGTGCTGGGAGGCGAGGCCCCCGTCGACGCGGGCGTCGTAGGCGTCGACGAGCTGATCTTGGTCGGCGGAGACGAGGGACTGGTCGGTGAAGAGGAAGGCATCGTCGCCCGAGGCTGAGACGTCACCCAGGAAGGAGGGGCGCGGATTGGTGCCGGTGGAGAGCAGGTACAGGCAGCCGCCGTCGGCTTCCGCCGATTCGCAGGAGCCGGTTCCCTCGGCCTCCCACTCATACGGGTCGATTACCCCGTTGGTGTCGGCGAGGACGAGGCCTTCGGGGCTGTCGAAGAAGACGCGGTTGCCGTCGGCGGAGATGTTGCGGGTCAAAAAGTCAAACTGGGCATCCGCGGCGTAGGCTTCTCCCTTATTCTCCAACTTCGCCGACCCGGCGGGCGCAACGCCGGTGGGGGGACAGGAGACACAGGTCAACTCGTCGCCGGCAGGGCTGTAGCGGAAGGCTCGGTGCAACGGCCTTCCCCACAGTCGCCTTTTGGGGGCGTCCCAGGAGTACTGTCATAGCCCGTAAGGCTCTCGGTCGAGCCGAAGAGCAGGGTGCCATCGGCGGCAACGCGGGAGGACTTCGTGGGATAGAGAGGGGCTTCGAAACGCCCTATCAGGTTTTCGTGGTCGGGGCCGCTGCTGCCGATCGGCGCGATGAAAGTGACGGCGCCGGCGTGGTAGAGATAAAGGTTGCAGGCACCGCGGCCGCCGAAATAGGCGATGACGCAGTCTCCCGGCGAGCCGCCGCTGGCGAGCACGCCGTTGGCTGCGAAGTAGACGTAGGAGCCATCGCCGGAGGTGCCAAGAACACCGACCACACCGGCGCGCTGCCGGTCGCTGGCGTTGGAGTCGACGGTTAGGTCGGTGAGATCGCCCGAGGTCGTGTCATAGGCATAGGAGTAGAGGTCCTGACCCTGTTCTTCGCCGGTGCAGGTTTCCGCCCCGTTGGAAACCGCAGTGGAGTCGTCGGTCAGCCGCTCGCAGCTGGTGAAGAAGGCCTTCGAGCCGTCGGGCGTGGCGGCCATGAAGGCGGCCGGCTTGGAGCCATTCGGGTCTGGCGTGCTGGCCTGCGAGGCCGAGATCTGGGTGGTCTTGGTGCCGCCTTCGCGGACGTAGAGCTGACCCGAGCCGGCGGCGGTGAAGAAGACCCTGGAGCCGTCGTTGGAGATCGCGTCCTGGGTGTAGTAGCTGCCACTTGCACCGCTGTATTCGCCAGTCGTGGAGCCTTCCCAGTTGTAGGGACCGGCGAAAGAGCCTTGAGGAGCAGGGACACAGGCGGGGCCGCTGGCGTCGTCGCAGAAGGTGGTCGGAGCCACAGGAATGCGGCCGGCGAGGGTGATGGTGCCGTGGTCGAGATCGTAGAGATTTATTTTCCCCGTGACAGAACCGGGGACGAGAGCGGAGCTGCTCTCGAAGATGAGGTGGGAGGTGTCGGCGGCGAAACCAGCCAGGGAGGGGAAAATGTTTTCAGTAGGGACCGCAAGTTGGTAGGTGCCGGCTGCGATGTCGTTGGCGTAGATGCCGTTGCGGGTGTTGCTGACGGAGGTGGCAATTTCGGCGTCCCAGCCCAATAATTCGGAGCTGAGCGCGGCTTCCACGGGGGGAGCCACACCGTTGGAGCTCCAGGCACCGGCACCACGTGCGGCCACAAAGACCGTTGAGCTTCCACCGGAGGTCGGTAGGCCGGCACTGTCGCCGAAGGTGAGGCGGTCACCGGCGCTAGAAGCCTGGATGGTGCCGAGTTTCCACTTTATGTTGGCGCCGTGCTTTTCGGTGGGCGTCGCCTGCTCGTAAGCGCGGCAGTCGGGCAGGACGGCGCTCGGGCCGGTGCGGAAGACCTGGTTGGGGCAGTTGGTCTGCGGCGCCGAGGCCGGCACGTAGGTGGTGAAGCTGTGGTCGGGGTTGACCGAGGCGCCGATGGCGTTGGTGGCGACGACGCGCCAGTGGTAGGTGGTGCCCTGGGAGAGGTCCGTGAGCACGTCGCTCAGCGTGTGGCTTTCTTCGTCTTCGCCGACGAAGACTTCGGGAGTGCTCTGCCCGTAGGAGGAGGTGGTGCCGTATTCGAGGTGGTAGCTGGCCGGCGAGGCCGTCGGGTTGATCTTGGTTTCGAGCGTCGCTTCGTCGAGCCCGACGCTGATCGCGCGGGTGGACTGGATCACCGCGCCGGGGGTCTGGAAGCTCTTGTCTTCGCCGGCGGAGCTACCATCGGCGTTGGTGGCCACCAGGCGGTAGTGGTAGGTGGCGCCGAAGGCGAGGCCAGCGAGGTTGGCGTGGACGGCGACGGGGCTTTCGCCAGTGCCGATCGTCGCCGGGGACTCGCTGCAGGGGGCGCTTGAGCCGTAGGTCGTGGTGAGGCCGTACTCGAACGCGCAAGACGTGTAAAGAATTCCTTCAGGGTTGATCGTGCCTTCGACACTCGCGCTCGGCGGCGCGAGTGTCGAGGTGGCACCGGTGAGGACCGTGGCCTGGGTTTGGAAGCTCCGATCGACGCCGCGGATGTCGCCGTTGCCGCGGTCGATGACGAGGCGGAAGTGGTAGACGAAGTTAGGCGTGAGGTGCGTGAGCGCGGCGGTGACCGGGTGTTCGCCTTCATCGGTCGGGATCGCGCCTTCACAGGGGGCGGTGAGACCATAGCCCAGGCCGGCGCCGTATTCGAAGAAGCACTCCTCGACTTCTTCTCCTTCGGGCAAGACAATGCCGTTGAGGGTCGCTCTGGCGCCCTTGACTTCGCTCGCTTCGCCGGTGATCGAGGGCTGGCTGGTGGTGAAGGTCTGATCGGAGCTCTTGCTGGTTCCGTTGGCGTTTATGGCGACGATGCGCCAGTGGTAGGTCGTAGCCGGGTTGAGGGCCGCTAGCGCGGCGGTCACGGGGTGGTCGTTGCCATCGGTCGCGATCGCGCCTTCGCAGGGTTTGGAGCTGCCGTATTCGCTGGTCGGGCCGTATTCGAACTTGCATTCGCTGACCGCGATGCTGTCGGGGTTGACCGAGCCGTTGAGCGTTGCCAGGACCCCGGTCACTCCCGTGGCGGGTTCGGCGCTGACGCCAGGGACGATCTTCGGACTGAAGACCTCGATCGCGGATTTGTCCGGATCGGAAACGTAGACATCGGCGTTGGCGTCCCGCACCGCGATCCCGGCGGCTTTGCCGATGTCTTCGGAACCGAAGCTCTCGACCGGAGAGCAGGGGATCGAGCAGTCGCCCGCATAGTGCTTGACCTGCGAGCTTTCCTCGCCGACGTAGAGGTCATCGGTGGCGGGGTCGATTGCGAGCGAGACCGCTTCGGCGGAGGTGTCGGCTTCGCCCAGATCGGTTCCCGCCGAGCTGAACTTCTCCACATAGGGGTTACCGCGAACGACGTAGAGATTGGAGGCGGAGTCGACGGCAATGCCGTTGGGGCTGACCCCATAGGGTGATTCCCATTGGGTGAGAAATGCGCCGCTTGAGTCGAATTTGCGCATCTGAGAGCTTTGGTCATAGACCCAGAGGTTGCGCGAGGCATCGACGGCGATGCCCGCCAAGGAGCTGAAGGCGCTGCCGGAGGCGCTGCCGTCGTTGGCGGAGAGGAAGACGCCGGCGGAGCTGAACTTGTCGACCACGTTGGTGCCGGAGTCGGCGACGTAGACGTCGCCGTTGGTCGGATCGATCGCGACAAAGGAAGGTCCGGAGAAGCCGTTGTTGGAATCGAAGCCCGAGCCACCGGAGCCCTGGGCGCCCGCCCCGCAGGTGTCGCCAGAGGCGGCGGTGCAGACGTCGCCGGAGGTGGTCTGGTTGACGCCCTTGCCGAAGGTGAGGACGAAGTTGCCGGCGGCGTCGAACTTCTCGACCCGGTAGTTGCCGGCGTCGGCGACGTAGACCGAGCCGTCGGACTGATCGATCGCGACGCCGCGGTTGGCGGAGAGCTGACCCGGACCGGAGCCGGAAATTCCGAAGGAGGACGGCGGAAGGATGTGGGCTTTGACGGCAAAGGCCGAGGGCGCGAAAAGAGCGGCGATCAAGGCCAGCAGGCCGAATACGACCGGCATTGCCGTTGCATGACGTATCGCCCAACGGTTCGATGACACCCCGTCACTCCGCCTGTATGTGTGTCGCTGTCTCATCGAATCGCTCCCAATCTCATAGTTCTTCTCATGGTTGAAGTGGAAACGCCGGGCCGTGATACGGCCCGGCGTTTGACGACTTACCTACGGCGCCAGCTTTAGCGCCTCTCCGGCTGCGGTTTCGACCTTGCTAGTACCTTCGAACGAGACCGGCTGCCCACTCATGTTGAGCTGACTGGTACTCTCTTTGAATTCGAAGGAAGACGTGGCACTGTTTGCGACGCCGGTAAACGTCCCAGTAAATTTGAGGGGGACGCCATTCATAAATGAGAGAGCCCCCGAGCATTCCTGAAAGGCAAATTCAGCTACGGTGCCGCTCTGCGGCGTGAACCTCATTGCGGGTTTAGCTTCGAATTCGGTGGCTTCACCGTCGAGCGCAAGTATGGGGAGCTGGCCACCTGAAAGTTTGCAGCCAGATTCTGGTTGTTCGACTTTGCAACCGCTGAGGGTGGTTTTAGGTACGGTGGCATCGCCTACTTTGCCGGCCGGATTTTCAACCGTGCCTTCGCCTTTCAGCGATGAGCATTTGACTTTGAACTGTATTCCGGACATTTTCCATTTGATGACGAACGAGGTCGTGCCATTCATCGCAATGCCGGTCGAGGCGGTGAGTTTTTTCGAGCTGTAGGTTCCGCCTTTGGCTTCTTTGCTGCAGAAGGCGTCTTCAAAGGGTCCTTCGACCCCTTTTTGACACGAGTACCAGTAGAACGAGGGAATCGTCAACGCGTTGGTCGGGTCTGAGAAGGCGGTGCCCGTGCCGCTGGCGTTGGTCGCTTTGACTTCGCTCTTCAGACTGTGACCGACGTCGGCTTCGACCGGCGTATAGGTCGTGCTGGTCGCACCGCTGATTGCCCCGCATTCGCCACCACCGGCGTTACAGCGAAGCCAGCGATAGGAGTAGCTGGTCGGGTTGCCGGTCCAGGTACCGGTGGTCGTCGTCTCGGTGACACCGAGGTGTGGCGTCGAGGGCGAGACGACCGGACGCACCGTGGCTTCCGGCACCGCGGCGAAGGCCGGCACCGCCGTGACTCCGAGTGCGAGCGCGGCCGCTACGGTCGCCCCGAGCATCGGGATAATCCGCTTCAATGATCTGGGTTTGCTAACCATTGTTTCTGCGAACTCCTTCTCCCAGGCGTATCCCTGGGTATTGGTTTCGTTTCAGTGCACGGCCCTGGAGCGGCGGCCAGATGCAACTGGCCCTCGCCGGGGTCGTGAACTCCCCTGCTGCAGAAGCAACTGACTGGTTGGTCAGCTGGTTGGTGGTGAAGCTTTGATGGATCGAGCCTGGCACTCGATGCCTCTCCTCTTGTCCCTTGATCCCTTTGAGCCTTTGCCTGGCCGCTTCCCTGGGCGGCGCTCCCGCGAGGCTCGGTTTTCCCTGTGTCCCGTAAGTCAGACGCGGTTTGAACTACCGCGTACATCTTTCAGGCGGGAATGAGAACAGATTGTTTCCTGGATGTCAAGGCGGGGCTCGCGGGACAAAGAGAGATTGGCTCAGCCGAGCGCCTCGCAGGCGCGGACGAGGTTGCTCGAGAGGATCGAGCCGTCGCTGAACTCGAAGGTTCCCCGGGCCTGGATCCGCCCCATCCGGACAGCGCCCGGAGAGGACGCTGCGCCGCTCTCCGCGGAAGCTCGCCGACCTCGGCCGCGCCTACGTCTGGAAGCTGCTGCGCCGCGACCGCGGCCTCAGCCGCCCCCAGACCAAGCTGGCGATGCGCGAGTTGTTGGAGCCGCTAATGGAGCGCCAGGGCTGAGTTGTCAGCCGCCGTAGAGTCGCTCGCGCGCCCTCACCGGAGCGCTTCGCAGAGCTCCAGGCCAGCCGGCGGCAGGGCCCGGCGAACTCGCTTGTCGAACGAGGCGACGGTGGCTTCGTGCGCCGCCGCCGTCGCCAGGGCAAAGCCATCGGCGAGGCTGATGCCCAAGCCCCGATTCTTCGCGGCGTTGCGGGCGACCGTCGCGTTGGGGGAAACGACCCGAATGCGAAGTGAGGCGATTGCATCGACGGCGGCGCGCAGGGTCCGCTCGTCCTCGGCCGGCCTGACGAGCGACTCGGCGTAGTTCACCGCGGACAGAAGAAGGTCGGTCTCGTCTTCCGCCAGTAGCCTGACCGCACGAGCGGCATCCTGATGATGAGCGTCGCGCCGGTCCAGCGCGGCGATGACGACATCGGTGTCGAGCACGCATGTGCTCAAGCGCGCTCTTCCGCTCGCAGGCGATCGAGGTGGCCCGGCTCGTACAAACCGTCGAAAACCCCAAGCGCGTTGTCCAGATCGGGGTCAGCGCGGTGAACGACGATCCGGTCGGGACCGTCGGGCTCGATCGTGACCTCGTCGCCGGGCTTCAACCCGGCGGCCCGCAGACTCTCAACCGGCAAGGTGACTTGGTGCTTTGAAGAGATTCTCGGCATTGCTTTACCTTAGCGTAAAGGCCTGAGCTGCTGGAACCGCTGATGGAGCCCCAGAGCTGAGTTGTCAGCCGCCGCGGATCGCCTTGCCGGCGATGTTCTTCATCCGGGTTTGCTCGCGCTGCGAGAGCACGCTCGGACGACCCTTCGACTTCTTCAGCAGGCTCCAGAATTCGCCCTGCTCCCTCTTGGTCAGGTTGTCCTCGACCCGCTTCCTGCCCTTGGACCCGAGCCAGACGACGACCGTCCACACCATCTTCCAGGGGATCCGCCGCCAGACGGCGGGGGCGGCGCGGCGGGCGATCCAGAGCGGCATACGGCGACTCTACCCACGCCGCTTCGCGGACAACCCCGGGGGCGTAGGCTGGTGGCCATGGGCACGGTGGAGGGTTCCGCAAGCGCTGAGATCAAGGCGCCGATCGACGCGGTCTACGCCGTCGCGGCCGACGTCGAGGGCTCACCACGCTGGCAGCCAGAGATCAAGCTGGCCGACTGCGTCGAACGCGACGCCGACGGCAACCAGACGCTCGTCCGAATGGAGACCGACGCCAAGGTACGCCGGCTCGGCTCGGAGATTCGCTTCGCCTACGACCCGCCGAACCGGATCTCCTGGGCCCAGGAGGAGGGCGACCTGAAGTCGGTCGAGGGCAGCTGGGAGCTCGACGATCTCGGCGACGGCCGGACGCGGGCGACCTATCGGCTGGAGGTGGACCTCGGGCGAATGCTCGGGATGGTCATCCGCGGACCGGTGGTCGGCGTGCTGCGGGGCCAGCTGGTCGACAGCATGCCGGAGAAGCTGAAGCGCTTCGTCGAGGTCGGCTGATAGCTCCTGAACAACAACTCCTCTGAGGGCCTTCCCGCTTGAAGAGGCTTTCTTCTTTTCCTAGAGAGGGAGGTTGTTCATGGAGCACCTGATCGGCAGAGAGCTTCCTGCAAAGACCTTGGTGGTCGCGATCGATTGCGGGAAGGTCGCCAACCGCGTGATGCTGGCTACGGGAGAGCGAGGAGTGATCGGAGAGCCGGTGAGCCTGCCAACGCTCCGAGCTGGAGTCGACGAGCTGCAGCGCCTGGTGGGTGCTGCCGCCGGCAGCGAAGACCGGCCGGTGATCGCGGTGGAGGCGACAGGATCCCTTCATCACGCCTGGGTGGCGGAGCTCGAACGCCGCTTCGCCGGATCGCTGCGGCTCTTCGCGCCTTCTGAGACCCAGGCCGCCCGCACCGGCCTGGGCTCGCGCCGGACCAAGACCGACGATCGCGACTGCGCCGCGCTCATCACCCTTGCCCGCCAGGGGCTCGGTCGCCCTCCCGAGGGGGCGACGGTCGCGGCGATGCTCGGCGCGGTTCGCCACCGCCGGGCCCTGGTCGGGATCCGAAAAATCACCCAGCAGCGCCTCCACGACCAGCTGAATGCCCTCTGCCCAGGGCTCTCGGCCCCGGTGGGCCACGGGCGGGCGCTCAAGCTCGAGGACGCCTCCGGCCAGGCGGTCTTGGCCTGCGCGGTCGAGTTTGCCGGGCGCGCTCCGGCACCGCGCTCGCTGATCGCCCGCGCCCCGGGGCGCTTCACGAAAGCGAATGCGAGCTACTGGTCGGCGCGGTGGCGGGCCCTCTTGCCGCCGCCGCCAGACGCCGAGCTGCGAGCCGAGCGCCTGCGCGGCGACCTTGAGCGCTGGCGCTTGCTCCAGCACGACATCGCCGCGGTCGACGGACAGATCGCCGTGCTGTTGGCCGCCACCGCGGGGGAGGTCCTTGCTTCGTTGCCGGGAGTCGCCCAGACACGCGCCGCCGCCTTCGCTGCCCACGCCCTGCCGATCGAGCGCTTCCCCTCCGCCGGGCATCTCTACTCGGCGACCGGGCTGGCGCCGGCCACCTATGAATCGGCGACGCTGCGGCGCCGGGGGCGCATCTCCCGGGCGGGGCTGGCCGAGTTCCGCGACGCCTTGATGGGAATCGCCTGGGGGCTCTCGCAGAGATGCGGGGCCTTCGCCTCTCGCGACCGGGAGCTGCGCGAGCGCGGGATGGCGCCGATCCAGGCCCGGGTGACGCTGGCCCGCCACGCCTGCCGGCTTTGCTTTGCCCTTCTTCAGACACAAGAAACCTTCGACGAAGAGCGCTATGTTCGGATGAGGCATGGCGCGAGCGGTGACGGCGTTTCCGGCTATGCCGCATGACGGCGAAAGCTAGCTTGCCGCCCGCTCGCGTCGGCCGCCTCTCTCACGGCGCAAACGAAAGCCTGCCGCTCGACGGCGACTGATCAGCCTGCCGGTTCGGTGGCCATCGCCGAGTCCGGCGCTCTTCGCGCAATTTGCGGCCGACCATGTCGGTTCGATCGGCCCTGCGCTATCCCTCTCCTTGACTTGGCGGGGGAAAGCTAGACCTCGACGAAGCTAGGGGCGGCGGATTCGGAGGCTGATTCGAGCGGGCGTCGGGTCGGCGTTGCCGGCCGCGTCGACGGCGACGATGCGCACGGTGTGCTGGCCCGGCGGCAGCAGGTAGGCGCGAGGTGAGGCGCAGGAACGAAACGGGCGCCGGTCGAGCCGGCAGCGAAAGCGCGAGCCGGGCTCACTGGAGGCGAAGCGGAAGACGACCCGGCGGCGAGTGGCGGTGGTGGTCAGGAGGGCGCGGGGATGGGCGACGATCCTGGTCGCGGGCGGCTTCCGGTCGGGCGGGATGGTCGGCGGGCGGACCGGCGGCAGCGGCGGATTCGGGGTGACGACGTCCGGCGCGACCGGGATCGGCGCCGGGAATTCGGGCAGGAGCTGGAAGCTGTTGGGGTCGGCCTCGACCACCGCCTCGCAGCCGAGCGGCGCGGCGTCGCCGTATTCGGGGTGATCGACGAGCGCCCGGTCGATTCCCTCGCCGCAGTCGATCAGCGGGTCGGCGTCGCCGGAGTTGGCGAGGATCGTGTCTTCGCCGCCGCCCGCCGAGTAGCTGTCCGCCCCGAGGTGCCCGAGCAGCTGGTTGGGGCCGGCGTCGCCGTGGAAGGCGTCGGCCGAGCCGCTGCCCTCGAGGTCCTCGATCCCGCTCAGCGAGTCGGTCGCGCCGGCGCATTGCGGAACCCCGCTGATGCCCGGTCGCCCGGCCCGGCCGCTTTCGAGGTCGGCCGCGACGCCTTCGCCGAAGCGGGCCCAGGAGGCATTGTCCCGCCCTTCGCCGCCGTTCAGCGCGTCGCCGTCGCAGACCGAGTTGGAGAGGAAGAGGTCGTTGCCGGAACCGCCGAGCAGGGTGTCGGCGCCGCCGTTGTGGAGCAGGGCGTCGTCGCCGCCCCCGGCGCTGAGCTGATCCGCCCCACCCCCCGGTCCGTCGACCAGGACGTCTTCGGTGGCCTCGCCGCCAACGATCGCGTCGTCGCCTTCGCCGCCGATCTCGACCACCGCGACCGAGGCGGGGAACCCAGCCGCATTGAGGCTGTCGTCCCCGCCCATGCCGGCGAGCACGACCGAGTCGAGCGGCCGGCTCAACGAGCAGCTCGCCTGGGATGCGGTGACGGTGCAGCCGGCGGCAGCCGAAGGACTCTGGTCGAAGCTGCCGCTGGTCAGCGCGAAGGTGACGGCACCCGCGGAGTAGGTCGCGGTGACGACGTCTTTGCCGCTGCTGCCGACCAAATAGAGCTGCGAGTAGGCCGTCTGGCCCGGCGCCATCAGGCCGACGCTGACCTTGCTCGGGTCCCGCTGCGCCGCGGCACCGCCGTTCACGTAGTCCCCGTCGGCACCCCCGTCGAGGCTGTCGGCACCCCCTTCGCCGAGGATCACGTCGGCGCCGCCCCCGCCGTAGACCGTCTGCGCCGCGGCGGTGCCGACGATTGTGTCGGCGAACGGGGTGCCGATCACGGTCTCGAAGCCTGCCCCTTCGACTTCGTCGACGCCGCCGCCGAGCGGGGCGACGCCGTTGTCGCCGTTGAGGCCCCCTGCGCCGAGTTCGAGCCGGACCCCGCGTTCGCCCCCGGGCGGCGGGAAGTCGCCGAAGCCGGTGACCTGGCCGCCGAAGCCGGGGGTGATCCCGGTCGCGTAGGAGAGCGTGTCGGTGCCGCCGCCGCTGTCACGGATGCGGTCGATCGTGCCGTCGCCGCGGACGTAGTCGTCGCCGCCTTCGCCGTCGATCGCGTCGGCGCCGAAGCCGCCGGCGAGGCGGTCGTTACCGGAACCGCCGGCGAGCACGTCGTCGCCAATGCCGCCGAAGAGCTGGTCGTTGCCTTCGCCGCCGCGCAGGGTGTCGTTGCCGCGCTCGCCGTAGACGATGTCGTCGCCGGGACCGCCTTCGAAGGTCTGGCTGCCGACCCCGAGCCGGCAGCCGGCCGGACAGGACGAGGCGGCGGCGATCGGCCCGGCGACGATCGTGTCGTCGCCCCCGCCGCCGCGCACGGTCGCCACCCCCGGCGGGACGACGATCGTGTCCGCGCAGGGCGAGCCGGCGATCGCGTCGCCGACCCTGACCGGGCCTTCAGCGCAGGTGGGAGCGGGCGGGGCGGCGGTGCTCGCGCCCGTCGGCGCCGGGACTGCGAGCGCCAGCATGGCGATCACCCCCGCGAGGGGGAGGATGCGGCGAAGGCTCATCCCCTTCGAGTACCCACGTGTCGCGCCGTACGAACGGGGGCCGCCCGTAGGCGGCCCCCGGCTGGTGCATGCAAGCGAACGCGGGAACAGCGGCCGGGTGGGACAAAGCCCGGTCTCCCTTTGCCCGCCGGTGCCCGGGGTGGATTCCACCGGGCGCCCGAACCAGTGCGGCGCCTAGCGGCCCTGCACCTCCAGAGTCCCTCCAAGCATGTGATTCAAGTTAGGACCACCTCCTTTCTCTGGTCCACCGATTGAAGCAGACCGCCCAGTCACCCGCCAAGCCAGTCCGCCAGCATCGGCTCGAGACCGGGCATCCAGACCAGGCCGATGCCGAGCTTGCGGCAGAGGCTGGCCCAGCGCTCGTCCGGCGGCGGGGCGCTGAGCGCCAGCAGCGCGACCGCCTCGCGGCCGCCGCCCTCGAGCAGGTCGCGGTAGCGCAGCACCTGCCCCAGGCCCAGCCGCAGCTGGCGCTCCGCGTTCGCCGCCGAGACGCTCTTTACCTCGGCGACGAACAGGCGCCCGTCCTCCGCCTCCCAGGCAAGGTCGTAGTTCGGCTCGCCGCTAGGCGAGAGCGGGATCAGCCCCATCCCCCGCACCGCGTTCGCAAGCGCGTTCTGGGTGCGGGTGCCGCGGTCGCGCTCGTCGGGGTCGACGTCGAAGGGCTCGGGGGCGGCGGATTCGACCTCCTCGTCGCCGGGGCGGTAGGCGGCGCCGACCGCCTGCCCGGCGAGCGGGACGAGGACGGGGTCGCGGCGGGCGGGAGCGGCGTCGGGGTCGAGCTTCCAGGGGTCCCTGAGGTCGGAGGGGTCGAACCAGAGCTCGGGCAGATCCTCGCCAGCCAGGGCGCCGGCGCCGACCCGTGCCCTGGCGGTCATCGCCTCCCGCAGCGACGCCGGGACGCGGTCGAGCGAGGTGTGGGCGAGGTCGGGCGGGGGCTGCTCGAGGTAGGCGCGGAGGTGGAGCTCATGCTGGGAGCGGTCGAGCTGGACCATCGCCAGCCAAGGGCCGAGCGGGGCGATATCGCGCTTCCACTGCTCCCGGGCGGGGCCGGGGATCGCCGCGCCGGGGTCTCCGGGCAGGGTGATCGTCGGGTTGGCACGCGGGTCGCCGATCTGCCAGGGCTCCGGCGGCACCCCGCCGAGGAACTGCCCGAACTCGATCCTGCCGTTCTCCTCGAAGTCGGAGGCGGCGAAGATGCGGCCGGCCCCGTAGGCACCGGCGCTCCAGCGGTAGACGATCGGCCCGTACGGGAGCTCGCGGCCGCCGAACATCTGCCGCAGCGGACCACCGATCCCGCTCGCCTGCAGGAAGTCGCGGGTGAATCCGTCCTTCGGCTCGTCGGCGCGGGCCCGCCGGAACACCGACTGGTAGTGGGAGATCCCCATCCGCCACCAGATCACGCCGGTGACGCGCGGAAGCGACATCGCCTACGCCGCCGCCAGCAGCTCGATGCTCTCCCGCGCCACCCGCGAGGCCTCCGGGACCGACTCGTAGTAGCGCCACAGCCCCTTGCGATCGGCGGTGCTGGCGTCCATCACCCGGCGCAGGTGGGCGGGGGTCAGCCCGAAGCCGGCGGCGACGATCGCCTCGACCCGTCCGTCCGAGGGGACGGCGGCGGCCGCCGCGAGCCGCCGCATCGCCGCGATCTCGCGGCCGCGCATCCCCCGGCACCTGCCGGCCAGCATCGCGGCGGCGGCGAAGGCGGCGAGGCGGTCGAGCTCGGGCTCGGCGAGCCGCGGCAGCGGCACGGTCGCGAGGTAGAAGCGGTTCAGATGCAGGCCGGCGGCGACGCGGCGCAGCAGCCAGTCGAAGGTCATCGAGTTCAGCACCGCGAGCAGCGCCAGGCCGCGCCGCCGGTCCTCCGCGCGCAGGACCGGCGCGGTGTTTCCGCACGGCCACGGCGGGACCCAGGTGGCGCGCATCGTGCGCGTGTTGGTCGCCGAGGTGACGTCGCAGATCGCCAGGCGGCACTCCCCCACCGGCAGCGCCGGGGCGAGGAACTGCGGCCGGCAGCCGAACAGCGGGCCGTCGTTGCGCCGCCACCGCGCCGTCCTCCCCCGCCCCTCGACCCAGCTCTTCTCGAAGAAGTCCCAGCCGGAGACCATGCGGCCCTCGATCAGCGGGACCAGGGTGCGGGCGCCGTCGCTCCAGGCACCGGAGCGGCGCGGCTCGAACCCCTCGCGCCGGGCGGCGTCGAGGTGCACGAAGCGGCCGGCTGCGCGGTCGATCGTCAGGTCGAGCTCGCGGCGGTAGGCGACCGCGCCGAAGCACCCCTCGGGGTCAAAGAAGGCCGAGCCGCGGCCGAAGGCGCGCTCGAGCACGGCCAGCTCATCGCGGTCGGAGACCTCGGGGAACATCCCCCCCGGCCCGCCGAGCTTGGCGATCTGCCCCCGCGAGAGCTCGAGGTGAGCGCCCGCGCGCAGCGCCTCCGCCGGCTCGCGCGCCATGAACCGGGCCTGGAAACGGGCGGTACCGGCGCCGTCGCGGCGGGCCACGAGCACCCCGAACTTGTAGCGGCCGTCGATCGGGAAGTGGCCGGCCAGGTTCTCGAAGCCCGTCCAGCGCTGCAGGGATAGGTGGTCGAGGTAGTGCTGTCGCACCTCCCGCATGCCGAGATCGGAGGAGAAGGCACCGGGGAGCAGAGCGACGAGCCGGCCGCCGGGGCGCAGCAGGTGGGGGAAGCAGCTCGGCGAACCCCTTGTAGAGGTTGCGGTCGCCGCGGCCCTGGGCGCTGTAGAGGGGCGGCAGGCCGCGGCCGGTCTCGGCCTGGGAGGAGAGGCGGGCGCGGGTTGCCTCGCGCTCCTCCCAGTCGTTGTGGTCAGCGGCGCGCGGGCCGCGCAGCGACTCCCAGGGCGGGTTGGCGAGGACCAGGTCGAAGCCGCCGCGCTCGAAGGCGGCGGCGAAGCGGCGCTCCCAGGTCCAGTCGCGCGCGCCGCGGGGTCGTCGGGCGCGCCCCGCCGCGGCCGTCTCCCGGCGCCAGCGCGCGGTGAGGGCGTTGCCGGCGAGGACCCGGCCGGCGATCGCCTCGAGGCCGACCTCGGGGCTGGCGACGCGCAGCCAGAGCGTCAAGCAGCAGAGCTCGCGGGCGTGGGGGTCCAGCTCGACCCCGTGCAGCCAGCCGGCCGCCTCGGCCGCGGCGACCCCCTGCGCGGCGGCCGCCTCGATTACCGCCAGCAGCAGGGCGCCGTGGCCGGCGCTGGGGTCGAGAATGGCGGGAGGCGCGCCGCCCCCGAGGTCGAGCCCCTCGAGGCCCGTGGCGGCCATCGCCGCGGCCAGGGGCGGGGGCGTCGAGAAGGCGCCGCGGCCCTTGCGGCCCGGGTCGCCCGCCTGGGAGCTCTCGCTCCAGGCGCGGAAGAAGTCCTCTTCCCCGGCGTGCGCGGCGCAGGCCTCCGCAGCGGCGAGCGCGGCCTCCGCCGCCCGGCGGCCGCCGCGCAGTCGCGGAACCGGCAGCAGCGCCACCTCCCCCAGCGCGCCGCGCAGGCTCGCGGCGCGCGGCGGCCCCGCGGCCAGCCCCCGCTGGGCGGCGAGCGCCCGGGCGAGCAGCAGGTCGGCGAGCCGCACCGCGCCGCGGCCGCGCGCCCCGAGCTCCCCGGCCGCCGCGAGCAGGCGGGAGCGGTCGCGCTCCCACCCCGATCGGTCCGCCATCAGGCGAAAGCCAGGCGGTTGGACACGACCGCCTCGGGCGACTTCGACGGCTCGACGTCGCGCCGGTTCTGCGCCGCGACCGAGCGGCGCACCGTGAGCCGGAGGATTCTCGCAGTCGGGGAAGAGGCCGCGGATGTGCTCGGTGTCGCGGTTGGAGAGCAGCCACCTGACGCCCCGCTCGGTCAGCGCGTTGAGGATCGTCGCGAGCTCCTCGAGGTCCTCCAGCCGGAACCGCCGCTGCGTGTAGCCGTTGAACTTGGAGGTATCCGACACTCGCAGGTAGGGCGGGTCGAGGTAGACGAAGTCGCCGCTCTCGGCGCGCGGCAGGGTCTCGCGGAAGTCGGCCGCCTCGACCTCGACGCCGGCGAGCGCCGTGGCGAACTCCTCGAGGCTCTCGAGCTGCGGCGGGACGAAGCTCCGCGCCCCCCAGGGGACGTTGAACTCGCCCCACCGATTGACCCGGTAGAGGCCGTTCCAGCCGGTCTTGTTCAGGTAGACGAAGTGGGCGGCGCGCTCGAGCGGGTCCTCGTAGCGCCTGCCCCTGACCTCGTAGTAGAAGGACTCCGAGTCCTCCCCGGCGTACTCGGCGAGGCGCGCGTGCAGCTCGGCGGGGCGGTCGCGGACGACCTGCCAGGCGTTGACCAGCTCGGGATTGAGGTCGCTGGCGAAGGGCGGCAGCTCGCCCCGCTCGCGGGTCGCCAGCAGCAGCGCCCCGCCGCCCAGGAAGGGCTCGTGGTAGCGGCGGAAGCCCTCGGAAACGTGCGGCAGCAGCACCGGCAGCAACCGCGACTTGCCCCCCGCCCACTTGATGAAGGGACGGATCCGGGTCGAGCTGTCGACGAGCGCCGAGGGCATGCGGACAAGCGATCTTCTCCGGCGCCCCGGACGGAGAAGGTGGCTCGCCCGGGCGCGCCGGCGGGGAGCCCGGAGCCCCGCCGGCGCTCCCTGGGCTTCGATTACGCTTCAATCGTTGTTCACATGCTTCACTCAGTGAAGCACTTGTACTTTGTGGTAAAGCTCTGTAGCATCCCAGCGTAGAACAAGTCCCCGATCAGATGAAAGGAGGTGAATCATGGACAACGAAATTGCGGAGTTCGTCAGCGTTCCGGTCCCGGCCCAGTACGTGACCGCGGTCTACGAGCTGATCGCGCGGCTGGACGCCGGCGCTCGGCCCGACCCGGTCCCCCAGCCCGAGGACAGGGGCCGGTCGGGAGCGCTGACCCAGCCGCTGGTCGAGCGGATCTACCGCGAGTCCGAAGACGCCCACCGGCGCCTTCTGGAGTACCTCGCGGAGCGCCCCGGCGAGTGGCTCGACAGCCAGACCGTCGCCGACGGCCTCGGCCTCAAGCACGGCCGCAAAAGCCTGGCCGGTTCGCTGGGCGCGCTCGGCCGGCGGGCCGACCACCGCTACGGCGGCTTGAAGCCGTTCGAGTCCCACTGGGAGCCGGAGCGGTACCTCGTGGAACTCCGGATGAGCCCGGAGGTCGCAGCATGGGTGAAGACCGCCGCTGCCTCCTAGGCCACATCCGAAGCACCGTCGAAACGGCCCCCGGATTCTAGTCCGGGGGCCGCTCGACTCCCCAGACCCGGTCGAACCGCTCGAGGTCGAGCGGGACGAGCCAGACCTCCCGGACCAGGCCGTCCTCGACCGGTAGACGCCGGCCGTCCGCCAGCCCACCACCTCGCCGCCGCGCTCGACCGTCCCGTCGACGAGCTGGACGACCGCCTCGCAGTCGGCGAGGACCTCGCCGGGGTGCATCTTCATCGTCGCGCCCGCCAGCTCGCGCCGCCTGCGGAAGTAGGCCAGGACCGCCTCCACCCCGCGGTGCTCGCCAGCGATCGGGCTCCGGCCCGGCACCCGCCAGACGATGTCCTCGGCCAACAGCTCGGCCACCGGCTCGACCGGTCCGCCCGCGTACATCTCCGCCTGGCGCCGGTGCAACTCGGCGACCAGGCCGGCGTTCGTCGTGGCGTCCCCGGGCATAGGCGTGCCCTAGCTGCTGAAAGGGTTGTGCAGTTCCACGCCCGTGCCTTCCACGTCGGCGACGTTGCGGGTAACCAACGTCAGCCCCGCAATCCGCGCCGTCGCGGCGAGGAGCCCGTCGACGACGGGCAGCGGATCGGGCACGCTCATCCTCCCCCATTCCTCCGCAATGGCCCGGTCGATTGGCAGAATCCGGTTGCGATGGGCCTCGCCCAGGCGAGCGAGCCAGCTGTCCAGGGCGACAGCCGAGTCGGGGTCGCGGCGGCGAACGCTCTCGATCCCGCGGCGGATCTCGCCGATCGTCACGACGCTCAGAAAGATTTCGCTATCGGCGAGTACGCCGAACCACGAGGAGACGCCCGGGTCGGCACGCTCCCCCTTGCGCAGCTCGGAGATGACGTTCGTATCGAGCAGGTAGCTCAAAGCTCGATCGCGCGACCACGGTCCTCGGGCCGCTCGAAATCCCGGTCCTCGCCGACGTCGGGCATCGCGCGCAACAGCTCCTTGAGGGACTGCGGCGGCCCGGCAGGGCTAAGCGCCTCGCGAAGAATCTGCCGATGCTCCTCCTCGGCGGAGCGGCCATGGCTGGCCGCGCGAACCTTCAGCTCGCGCACGACCTCGCTCTCTATTCCTCGAACCAAGAGCTGCGCCATCGTGATAGCAATGATAGCAATGGCGAGGAGCCGAAGACGCGCCCGACGGGATTCGAACCTGTGACCTTCGGTTTGGCGGATGCGCCAAGCTCTCGCAATAGGAACGATGGACGCATCGAGGATTGGTTCGTTCAACGCGTCCCGCCTCGCACGGATCGCGGCAGTGGAGTCGCCGGCGGGCGCATCCGCAAAGAGTCGACTCTCGCGCTTGGCCGAGAGCGACGCCGCTCCGCATCGGTGCTCGGTAGGGGTCGGAGCTCAGCCACTGGCCGACTGCGATTGGTAATCAGCAGCCGCTCTCCCTCGCTCGCCCGACGCACATAGGTGCCCAGGTTCCGCCGCAGCTCCGTAACGCCAACCGCCTCACCCATGCGCATAAGGCTAACTGGGGGCGCAGCGTAAACGTTTCGGTCAGGAGGGTGAGCGACTGCTGCTCATCGGCCACACCGACGGCGGGCGTGCCCTCACGCTGGTCATCGAGCGCACCGTCGATCCAACCTCGTGGCTGATCGTCACCGGCTGGATCGCCACCGAGCGCGAGCGTAGAATCCTGGGTTGAGATGGCGAAGAGCCCTTGGACCGACCCCGATCCTCAGCCCGGCGACTTCGACGCCGAGCTGGATCGTGTCCGCTCCGATCAAATCGAGATACACGAGGGCAATCCCGACGCGAAGCTCTCGATCCTCGTGAGCATCGAGGGCGACGATGCCAAGCGCCTAGAGAAGATCGCCACCGAGCGCGGCCAACAGCCCGGCGAGGTCGTTTCCCACCTCCTGCGCAGCGCGTGAGTCTGAGGATCTTCGGGCCCCGGACCTTGGGACTGGCTAGCCAGCCAGTATTATCGCGGGTACGTGTCAGACCAGAACGAGATCGTGGCCGGTAGAGAAGAAGTGACAGACGCTCTGGTGCTTGAGCGCGAGCACTGGGAGAACGGGCCGCCGCTGGAGCTGTTCAAGCGGATGCGCAGCCAGTGCCCCGTCCACTGGACCTCTGAAGTGACCGAGCTGCCGCAGGCGAAGGGCTTCTGGTCGGTGACCCGGGCCGACGACGTCCACAGGGTCAGCCGCGACTGGGAGACCTACTCTTCCGAACGCGGCGGCGTGGTCGTGATCGACGAGGTCTTCCCGATCGAGCTGGCACGGGCGATGTTCATCGGCATGGACCCGCCCAAACACGACCGGCTGAAGGCGCTCTTCCAGGCGGGCTTCACGCCGAAGCGGATCGCCGCCCACGAGGACGCGATCCGCGAAATCGTCGTCGGGGTGCTCGACCGCCTGGACGGCCGCGAGACCTGCGACCTCGTCACCGAGGTCGCCCAGCCCGCCGTCTCGCGCGTGATCGGCAGCTTCATGGGCATCCCGGAGGAGGACGACGCGGCCTGGGCCGACCTGATGAACATGGCGTTGGCGGCCAGCGACCCCGACTACAGCCCCTCCGTCGACACTGTCGAAGAGACGATCCAGGAGGCCATCCAGCAAGTCTTCTCCCGCTGCAGCACGATGATCGCCGAGCGTCGCGAGAATCCTACGGACGATCTCACCAGCGTTCTCGTCCACGCTGAGGTCGAAGGCGAGCGGCTGGAGGAGCACGAGATCGTGATGGGTTTCTTCCTTCTCCTCGCCGCCGGTAACGACAGCACCAAGGCGACCTACTGCTCCAGCATGCGGGCGCTGATGGAACACCCCGACCAGCGCCGACTCCTGGTCGAGGATCCGTCGCTGATCCCCGGCGCGGTCGAGGAGTCGCTGCGTATGTTCCCCGCCTTTGCCCACTTCCGTCGCACCGCCATGAAGGACACCGAGCTTGGCGGCCAGCAGATCAAAGAGGGCGACAAGGTGGTCATGTGGTACGCCTCCTCCAACCGCGACGAGACCTGCTACGAAGATCCCGACCGCTTCGATGTCCTCCGCAACCCGGACCACCAGGCCTTCGGCGCCGGCGGCCGACACTTCTGCCTCGGCACCGCCCTCGCCCGCCTCGAGCTAAAGATCCTCCTCGAGGAGACCCTCGCTCGCTACCCCGACATGGAGCTCGCCGGCGACCCCGTCTTCATCGAGTCGGCCTTCCTCAACCAGCTGAAATCCCTGCCGGTGCGGCTGACTCGGTAGCAGGAGGAGTGAAGGCGGGCCTATCCAGGCGCCGCGGCGAGGAGCGCGCCCGACAGGATTCGAACCTGTGACCTTCGGTTTCGTAGACCATTGCGGTGGACCGGCTGGGATACGTGGAACGCGCTCTAAAGCGTTTTCGCCTGATCGAGATCGGCTGAGATCGGCTGGAATCTGTGGGGCATGTTGCCCCAGTTGTTGCCCCAGGGAACATCCCCGGGGCTGAGGCGGACTCGGATCAGCAGCGCGCGATGAGCTGGTGGATGCGTTCACGGACCAGGTTGGCGCGGTCGGCTCCGACCGGACCGTAGCTGGCGGTTGCGCCATCCACCGCGTAGTCGAAGTCCCGCTCGGCCTGAAGCTCGACGAGCTCTCCCCTGACGTACGCCCGAAGATCCGGTGGCGCAGCCTCGATCTCGGCAGCAAGCTCACGGCGACCATCAACGAGCGTCAGAACATCATGAATATCGAGGCTTCGCAGAAGGTCCCCTTCGCCCCGCCCCTTCCAAGCAGAAAACTTGGTCGCCATGAGCAGCACCGGCGTTGCGGCACGTATCGCAGCGCCTGAGTCAAGGGTTACGGTTTTCGCCGTCGAGATCGCCTCCGCGTACCACTGGTTCGAGAAGCCGAGAATGTCGGGATCGGTCGGCATAACATCGAGAACCAGTCGGGGCTCGGCGCTCCTCCAGCGGCATAGAACCGGCTCGCCCGCCGCCTCCTGCAGGCCTCGCTCGCGCAGCCGGTCTCCCAGCCGGTAGTACTCAGTACGCGTCGCCACCTCGCAGACAACATCAACATCATCGGTGGCGCGAGTAGGGGGAGCCCCCGGCTCGGTGATCCAGAGATGGATCGTGGCGCCGCCAACGAAAACGACCTCATCGAGCACCGGCCCAAGCACTGACGCCGCGGCCTCCAACTGAAGTGCGCTCATCGACCCACGGCCGCGGCCCGGTCTCGCAGCATCCTCGAGAAAAGGTCCCCAGCCACTTTCCGAACCCGAGCATCGCCGGCCCTCAGACTGTCGAGCAGCGAAAGGATCTCACCCAGCTCCGACCAACCCTCGACCGCCTCGGGCGCAGAGGGATGCAGCGGCTCGATCGCCTGGCCCCGCACCTGGCCGCGGGCGTAAGGCCATACCGGAGGCGGCTCGTCGCCCGAAGAGCGAATCGCGCTCGCCATCGGCTCCGCCGCCCATGCCGCGGGTACCCCCGGCACGAGAGCCCCTAGCGGAGCGGGCGCAACGAATCGCAGTGCGTGAACCGCAAGCTCCTCGAAGTGCGGAATGTGAACCTCACGCCGCTCCAGCGAATACAGGTCCGCCTCCTGAGCCCGCGCAAGCGCCCGCTGGACGACCGGGTGGGGGACGTGGAGACGATCCGCAAGGGACCTGTAGCTCCAGTTTCCGTCTCGGGCAAGTAGTCCGCTGAGGACGTAGATATCGGGCTTCTTCATCATGCCGCGTATTAGCGTATCAAGTATCAATACAGGATACACTATGCAAGCCCAGCGAGGTCGTCTCCGAGCTCCTGCGCAGCGCCTCCTGAACTGGTTAGGGCGTTCAGGAGTAGCCGGTGGGTCGAGAGCCGATTCTTCCCCAGAGGCGTTTTCGCGCTCTGGGGCATCTCCTTAGAAACGCGGAAAGCCGCTTCGCAAGCGGCTTTCGACAAACGCGCCCGACAGGATTCGAACCTGTGACCTTCGGTTTCGTAGCCCGAGCCCGTGGATCGGCTGGGCTACGTGGAGCGCGGTTTCAAGCGGTTTTCGGCGGATCGAGTCCCGCTGGGATCGGCTGGAATCTGTGGGGCATGTTGCCCCATTTGTTGCCCCAGGAGGGACTGCTGCTTCCGAGAGCGCGAGCGGTCAGAGGTGCCCGGTGCCCGAACCCCGATCCGCAGCTGCACTCAGCGCAAGGTAACGGCGATCTTTGCGCCCATCGGACGAATCGCTCCAGGCTTGGGCCGCTGCTTTGCGATCCGACCGGACTGGACGGTTGCCCCTCCCAGCTTCCGTATGCGGCCGATTGCGCAGTCGGCTCGTCTGGCGCTTCTCTTCGCGGCCCGCAGTCCCTTGCCCAATACCCTGGGCACAAGGCACACAGGAAGCGCAGTAGTGGGCGCAGGGACGTATTCGAAGAAGTCGTGAGAGCTCAGCGTGCTTGGCCCGGCGATCGTGGTGACCGAAACACGCACGAACTGAGGTGAGGAGACGGCCGGCGCGACCGCTTCGAGGCTGCTTTCGGATTCGACGTTGAAGCTGGTTGCTGGGACGGCACCGAAATTGACGCTTCGTACGCCCCTGAAGTCAGTGCCGGATACCTTGACGACAGTGCCACCGGTCGTCGGGCCGATCGGGGGATCAAGCCCGGTGATCGTCGGGGCAGGCTGAACTTCGGCGTAGTAGGCGAGTTCAGCCGGGAATTCGCCGGTCGTCATAGTCGAACCGTCAGGAAACCCGGGAAAGAAGCCGTACGCTGCGCCAGGCACTTCGTTCTCAGCAACCGTGCTGCCCGCCGGGACCTGGAGGCCGATGTAGTCGTTGGCGTGAACCAACAGCTCGGCGTCGAAGGTTTCGATGCCCTGGCCGGCGAGCGTGACCGGCGTCGAAGTCCCCACAGCGGTGAATCCACTGGCGCCACTAGCTCGTTTGACGGTACGAATTGCGTAGCCGGGTTCAGGCTGCCCCCCCTTCATGCTCCACCGGACAATGGCGCCGTCCACCGGAGACCGGGCCAAGCCAGCCGATATCGGCAGTTCGAGAGTGAGGAACGTGCAGCCGGCCGGGTTTAGTTTGCCGCAGCCGACACTGAATTTGCCCGAGTTGAGCAGAGGGTTTCCAACGATGATGTTGGCGGCACTGGCGTTCGCGCAGATGCCGAGCAGGGCAACGCACGTCGCCCCTACGAGGAAGCGGCGGATATGCATATCTGTTGGTCTTTTTTGGGTACGTTCAGGTGGTCCAGCCTACCCGAGGGGCGCTACCCAGGGTGCTGGTGCTGACCGGTGATTCTCAGAGTCCAAGCTCCTTCCCCGCCCCAGACTCTCAACTGGATATCTGGAAGAGCAAAGTGAGATGTGGCGCAACCGAGATGGGAGGTAGTCCACCAGTCAATCACGTCATCTGCCCAACTTGGATCCGGGGAAGGCGAGTGCTGGCGCCTCGTCCCCCGGCAGCAAATGCGTGTACCGGGTCAGCGTGAATGCGGGCGAATGGTGGCCGAGGGCGCGGCTGAGCTGGAGGAGGTTGGTGCCCTGGCTGAGGTGGATCGAGGCGAAGGTATGGCGGAACGTGTGGAAGCCGGCCCAGGGGGCTTCGACCTCCTCCACCAGCGGCTTGAGGAGGCGGCGGCGGAGGTTGTTGGGATCGAGCGCTCCGCCGCTTTCATTTGGGAAGGCGAGGGCGGTCGAGTCTCGATCGGGGTGGGCGGCGAAGTGGGCGCGGAGCTTCGTTGCCAGCGACGGTGGCAGGCGGACCTCCCGGCGACCGTACTTGCTCTTGGGCGGCTCGATGCGTTCGCGGACGATGGCGCGGCGGATGCAGACCTCGGGCTCCTCAGTGTCGAGCTGAAGGTGCAAGCGCTGGAGGGCGATCGCCTCGCTGATCCGCAGCCCGCAGGTCGCCAGGATTTCGAAAAGCGGCTGGTGGCACTCCGGGGCCATCGCCAAGACGGCGGCGAGCTGCTCGCGGCTGAAGACCTTGATCTCCTCCTCGGGCAGCTGCTCGCGGTGGGGCATGGCGAGTCCTTGGGCCGGATTGTGGCGGATCAGGCCCTCGCGCTTCGCCGTGGCCAGCGCGGCTCGCAGCGGCATCGTCGCATTGGCGATCGTGCGGTCGCTGAGGCGCTTGCCCTGCTCCTCCTCATCGGCGAGCCAGTCCATGAAGCGGGCCAGCGCGAAGGTGCTCACGTCAACCAGCTTCAGCTTGCGTGGGAAGTGGTGGTGGGCGTAGCTGCCGATCAGGCGGCGGTATTCGTCGCGGGTGTTCTCGCGAAAGCCCCGGCGACCCTGGCCGCGGTAGCGCTCGACCCATTCATCGACATACCGCAGGAAGCCGATCGTGGTCCGCTCCTGCAGCTCGCCGCGGTCGCGGTCGGTCTCGCTCTCGCGCTTGATCCGTCTTGCCTCCTCGTAGGTGCGGGCGTGGCGCTTTCGCTGCCTGCCGGCGCTGCGGAAGACGCAGACGTAGCCGATCGCCCGCTCTGCGCCATCCACGCGCTTGAAGACGCCGGGCGTCCTGGTCTTTCTGAGCCGCCGCTCATCGCTGCAGCCTGGACCGGCCCCTGGGGCCGACGTATCCTGGGAAACGCTCATGAGCTTCCACCTCGTGAGCCATGGGGCGGGCCGTTTGTGCGGCGCCGCCCCGTTTGACGTTGTCGGACAAAACGTTAACAGGACGGGGGGTGCCTGAAAGCCCATTCCAATGGGCTTTGCGACACGCCGTAGAGCCTCGCACTGCACTTCGTTCTGTAGCTCGCACTGCACTTCGCGCTGCGGCTCGCACTGCGCTTCGCATCGCCCCACGTCGATAGCGGCGCAAAGCCGCTTGCCGCCTGGCTCTGCGGCGACCGCGCTCCGCTGACATCTATCTGTCGCATTGGGGTTGCCATCGGGGTTCCCGCTGGGGTTTACATCGGGGTTCCCATCGGGGTTTACACGGCTCTCCAGCGACGGCTTGGCAAAGTCGCTTGCCACCTGGCATTGCGGCGGAATCGCGCTCCGCTGACATGTATCCCCAAATGGGGGTCTGCTATCAGCCAGCTCAATCTCAGTCGCCGCTTGCTGTCGGAACGCCCCGCCGCCGTCAGCCTCGCCTGGCTCTGCTGACCTTCGCCTTCTTTCCTAGCGACCGGCCGACCGTGGGTCGAGCCGGTCCAAAAGCTCGTCGCAGGTACCGACCACGGGCCGCCAGCGCGCGATGTGCTCCGCATCGCTCTCGATGCCCTCGCGTTCGTGCCACTCCTCCGCCAGCGCCGCTACCGCTTCGGCGCGAAGGCGAACAAGGACTTCGGCCAGATCCTCTGCGGGCATCGTCAGCTCCACCGTCTGATGGCCTGAGGGTCCCCAGCCGAGATCCTCCATCAGGCGCAGATCGGCGCCGAACTCCAGACCGATCGCCTCGGCTGCGGTGAAGTCCTCGCGCTCGATCGCGTAGCGCAGCCCGCCTATGCATTCGAGGTGAGCGAGGACCAGGTCGTGGATCGTGTCGCGCTGCTCCCTTGTGATTGAGAGGGTGGCTGTCATCCCGACTCGCCCTCTCCGGAGCCGAGGTAGACCAGCACGGCGTCGCAGGCCCTGATCGTGGATTCGTACTCCTCGGCGATCTTGTCCCCGGCTGAGGCTTCGTTCTCCTCTGTCGCGTCGGAGAGGCCACCCTTCGCTTCCTCTCGAAGTCGCCTGACCAGGCCAGCCAGGTCGCCAGAGGGCATCGTCAGCTCGACCTGGCTGCGGCCGTTGTCCTCGTGCCAGCCGAGGTCTCCCAGCAGTCGCATGTCTTCGGAGAACTGGGCGCCGAGGCGCTCTGCCGTGGCGAAGTCGCCATTGAGCTCCATCGCCGTGAAAACATCGCTCAGACCGGCGAGATGGCTTCGCACCTGACCATAAAGCGCGTCGCGCTGGTCTGAAGTGATCTTGATCGTTTCGGGCATGGCGCCCTCCTCTCGGTAGGGCACCGAAGAGCGGCCGCGATGCTTTCCCCCTCAGGGGCTTCGGCGGTACCGTCTCTCTCGCATCGAAGGCCAGACCTTCGGTGCCAGGCCCCGGGGCGTTTGCGCGCCGCCGGGGCCGCTATTTCTCGCTTTCGCGGCCGAACGTAGGTGGATCGGAGATCCACCTCAAGGCCTTCGGCCGGCCTTCACTCAGACCTCGCGTTGCCCCAGGCGTTGCCCCAGCGGCGTTTTCGACCGTTTCCGGCAATCCCCGAATCTCCGCAATCCCGCTCCCCAAGCGGGATTCCGTCAGCGCGCCCGACAGGATTCGAACCTGTGACCTTCGGTTTCGTAGACCGACGCTCTATCCAACTGAGCTACGGGCGCTGGCGCCGCGCGCGATCGGTGCCGGGCGGCACCGGGCGAGACGGGCGGCAATTCTAGGCGAGGGCGGCGGTCGGCGCCGCTAGTCGGGGCGGTTGAGCCGGACGTGCCAGCGCACGGTGGCGGTGGCGACGCGGGTGCCGGATGGGTCGGTGAGCTCGACCGTGCAGGGGAACTCGACCTTGCCCTCGGCGTCGAGCGTCGCGAGCGCCTCGGCTTTCGAGACCCCGAGCCGCGCGCGGGCGTCGATCGGGCCCTTGGCGATCTTTTCGTACTCGATCTCGGCGCTGCGGGCGAGCGGGGTGATGTCGCCGAGCCGCTCCGCGAAGGCGGCGACGAAAGCGGCGCCGGAGGCGTTCTCGGCGAGGGTGAAGAGGGCGCCGGCATGCTGAGAGCCGACGTGGTTGGTGAGCTCGACCCGCTCGGGCATGCGGGCCACCGCCTCACCCTCGGCCATGCTGGTGATCTCGAGGCCGAGGTGTCCCGCGAACGGCACGGCCTGGCTCATCCCCGCCGCGATCGCCTCGAAGTCGGTCATCGCCGCAACCCTATCCGTAGTCGCCTCAGCGGCCCTCGAAGGTGGCGTGGCCGGGCCCCCCGTGCTCGAGGAACGTCTTCACCGCGTTCTGCAGATCCTCACTGGCGAACAGGGCGGCGGCTTCGGTGCGGACCGCCGCGTCGGCGGCCGTCATCCCGCCTTCGCGGAAGCGGCGCAGGATGTGCTTGGTCATCGCATGGGCCTTGGTCGGCCCGGCCGCCAGCTCGGCGGCGAGGGCGCGCGAGCGCTCGTCGAACTCCTCAGCCGGGAAGATCGAGTTGACGACGCCCCAGCGCTCCATCTCCTCGGCGCCGAAGATTTCGCCACTCATCACGAACTGCCGGGCGCGCCCGCTGCCGGCCCGCTCGGCCAGCCGCTGGGTGCCGCCCATCGACGGCGTCAGCCCGACCACCTTCTCGACCAAGCCGAAGCCCACCTTTGGGGCTGCAACGATCAGGTCGCAGGCGAGGGCGATCTCGAAGGCCGCGGTCAGGGTCAGCGCGTGGGCGGCGAAGACGATCGGCGCCGGCAGCCGCTCGAGCTGGTCGATCATCCCCAGCAGCTCGTCCCAGAGCCGGCTCCCCTGCTCGGGGGTCAGCCCCTCGAAGACGTGGACGTCGACGCCGCCGGAGACGGCGCGGCCCTCGGCCCGGATCAGCAGCGCCCGCGGCGGCGCCGCGGCGAGCTCGGCGACCGCCGCTCGCAGGTCGTCGATCATCCGCTGGTCGAACAGGTTCAGCGGCGGACTATCGAGGGTGAGCACGGCGAGGCCGCCGTCCTCGCGCTGCAGCCGCGCCGCTCTCCCGTCGTCGCTCATCGCGCCGAAGGCTAGATCACCTCCGCCCGGCGCCGCCGACTCAGGGGACCCGGTGGACCTCGAACAGGTTGGTACCGAGTTCCTGGCCGTCCAGCCCAGCGGTGATCGCGACCAGGTCGCCGGGCTCGGCGACCCCGTGGGGGGCGGCGAGGGCGGCGCAGTGGTCGAGCAGGCTGCGCAGCTCGTTCCCGAAATCGCTTAGCACCGCGGTCACCCCGAAGAGGAGGTTGAGGCGGCGCACCGTCTCGATCCGCGGCGAGATCGCCAGCACCGGCACGTTCGGCCGGTGGGCGGAGACCAGCCGCGCGGTGCGGCCGCTGGTCGTCGGCACCACCAACGCCTTCAGGCCCAGGCGGTAGACCGCGCCGACCGCGCCCTGGGCGACCGAGTCGGCGACGTCCTGGGTCGCCTGGTCGGTGCGGGTGAACAGCCACTCCCCGTAGGGCAGGTCGGGCTCGGTGGCGCGAGCGATCTGGTCCATCACCCGCACCGCCTCGACCGGGTGCTGGCCGACCGCGGTCTCCTCGGAGAGCATCACCGCGTCGGTGCCGTCGTAGATCGCGTTGGCGACGTCGGTCACCTCGGCCCGGGTCGGGCGCCGCGCGGTGACCATCGAGGCCAGCATCTGGGTCGCGGTGATCGCCGGCTTCGAGCGCCTGCCGGCGATCCGGATCAACCGCTTCTGCTCGATCGGCACCCGCGCCAGCGGCAGTTCGATTCCGAGGTCGCCGCGGGCGACCATGATCCCGCCCGTCGCGTCCCCCACGATCTCCTCCGCGTTCGCCGCCGCCTCTTGCTTCTCGACCTTGGCGATCAGCGGGATGTCGGAGCCGAGCGCGCGCAGGCGCTCGGCCACGGGAGCCAGGTCGGCGGCGCCGGAGACGAAGGAGACGGCGAGCAGGTCGACGCTGTGCTCGACCGCGAACTCGACCCAGCCGAGGTCGCCGTCGGTGGCGGCGGGCAGCGGCGCCCCCCCGGGGACGTTCATCCCCTTGTGCGAGGTCAGCGTCCCCCCCACCTCGACCTCGCAGTCGACCTCGCCCCGGTCGGGGTTGTGCACGCGCAGGCGGATCGCCCCGTCGGCCAGATAGACGAGCTGGTCCTCGCTCAGCTCCGTCACCCCGGGCCAGGAGACCGGGATCGTCTCCCGGTCCCCCTCGACCTGGCGCGGGGTCAGGGTCACGTGCATCCCCGTCTCCAGCTCGGCGAAGTTGTCACGCAGCTCGCCGATCCGCAGCTTCGGCCCCGGCAGGTCACCGAGGATCGCGACCTCGCGGCCGACCCGCTCGGCGGCTCCGCGCACCGCCACGATCGTCTCCGCCTGGCGCTCGGGCCCAGCGTGGGAGAAGTTGAGGCGAAAGACGTCGGTGCCGGCGGCGACCAACTGCTCGAGCACGCCGGGGGCCCAGCTCGCCGGGCCGACCGTGGCGATGATCTTCGTCCGCCGACCGATGTGAGCGCTCGCCTCCCCTCCCGGATTTGCCTGCATCGCCTGACTGTAGACGGCAGCGGGCGGCTACTCGTCGACGAACACCGGCGCGCCCAGGGGCACGCGGCGGAACAGCTCCCGCATGACCGCGTCGGTGGCGCGGATGCAGCCGTGCGATTCGGCGGCCCCGACCGGGCCCGGAGTGCCGTGGATGGCGAGCCGGTCGCCGCCGATCCAGTTCGGCGGCAGCTGTTCCTGGCGGCCGCTGAGGGCCAGCGCGCAGCAGCCGTAGTAGGGGCTTTCGTCGAAGCTGAGGGCGTCGGTGATGCCGAAGCGGCCGGTCGGCGTTTCGGTCCCGGTGGCCCCGACGGTGACGAGGAAGCGGCCCAGCCTCGCCTTGCCGTAGAGCAGGGTGAGCCGCAGGGAGGAGAGGTCGGCGTGCAGCGAGTACTTGGTCCAGTAGACCTCGACCCGGGTCGGGTCGCGGCGGATCCAGCCGAGGCTGCCGTTGGGCCGGTCGGGGCTGGCGACCCCGAGCCAACCGGGGACGGTCCTCACCACCGAGAAGACGACCGGCGAACCGAATTCGGTCTTCGTCCCCAGTTTCTCGACCGGGTTGCCGTGGGGTTCGTCCCAGAGCGTCACCTGCGAGTTGGCGCGCAGGCGGGCGATCTCGAAGGCCGGCCCCCGCGCCGGCCGTTCGGGGAGCGCCGGCACGGCCTGCGAGGCGGCCGGCGACGGCGTGGGCGGCGGGGCCGGGGTGGCGGGGCGCGAGCTCCTGGGGGTGTTCGCCTTCGCGTCCTGGCGCCCTGCCGCCGGGTGCGAACGCGCCGGGCCCTTCGCCGCCGTGGCGCGGGCGGCGGGGGTATCGCCACCCGAGTCAAAGACGGAGAAAATCAGCGCCACCAGCGCCACGGTGGCGACCGCGATCGCCGCCGCGCCCAACCCTGTGAGGAGCTTGTCGCTCATACGATCAATGATCCCGATCCCAAGCTCAGCGAGCGGAGAGGGAGGGATTCGAACCCTCGAGAGAGCTTGCGCCCCCTACTCGCTTAGCAGGCGAGTGCCTTCAGCCACTCGGCCACCTCTCCGGGCACCGCGCCCGATTGTAAGTACTGACCGGGCCTGGCGCGGTTAGTCTCGTGCGGGTGTCGCCGCCCACCCAGTCCCACCAGCGCTACGAGCGGATCTTCGCCGAGGTCGAGGCGCCCTTCGCCTTCGTCGACCTCGACGCGATGTGGGCCAACGCCGCGGCGATGCTGGAGCGCGCCGGCTCCAAGCCGATCCGGGTCGCTAGCAAGTCGATCCGCTGCCGGGCGCTGCTGGAGGCGATCCTCGGTCGCGACCCGCGCTTCGCCGGCCTGATGACCTACACCCTGCCCGAGACCCTGTGGCTGGCCGAGCAAGGCTTCGAGGACCTGCTGCTCGCCTACCCGACCGCCGACCTCGGCGCGCTCGGCGAGCTGGCGCTGCGCTCGGTCGCCAACCCGGCCGGGGCGCCGGTGGTGATGGTCGACTGCGCCGAGCACCTGGAGGCGATCGAGTCGGTGCTCGGCGCCGGGGCGGCGCCGGTCCGGGTCTGCATCGACGTCGACGCCTCCTGGTGGGCGCTGGGCGGTCGGATCAAGGTCGGGCCCAAGCGCTCGCCGGTCCACACCGTCGAGCAGGCGACCGAGCTGGCGCGGGAGATAGCGCGGCGGCCGCAGCTCGAGCTGGTCGGCCTGATGGCCTACGAGGGCCAGATCGCCGGGGTCGGCGACCGGCCCCCCGGGCGGCGCCTGCGCGGGCGCGCGATCCGCTTCATGCAGCGCCGCTCGGCGGCCGAGCTGGCGGAGCGGCGGGCGGCGATCGCCGCCGCGATCGGCGAGATCGCCGCGCTCGAGATCGTCAACGGCGGCGGCACCGGCAGCCTCGAGCTGACCGCGGCCGAGGAGGCGGTGACCGAGGTCACCGCCGGCTCCGGCTTCTACGCCCCCGCCCTATTCGACCACTACAGCCGCTTCACCCTCACCCCCGCCGCCGGCTTCGCGCTGCCGATCGTCCGCAAGCCGGCGCCGGCGGTGGCGACCGCGCTCGGCGGCGGCTACCTCGCCTCGGGCGGCGGCGACGCCGCCCGCCTGCCGGCGCCCTGGCTGCCGGCCGGCCTCCGCCTCGACCCCGAGGAGGGCGCCGGCGAGGTGCAGACGCCGCTGCTCGGCGAGGCCGCCGCCGGGCTCGCGGTCGGCGACCGCGCCTACCTGCGCCACGCCAAGGCCGGCGAGCTCTGCGAGCACTTCGACACCCTGCACCTGGTCGAGGGCGACGAGATCGTCGACGTGGTCCCCACCTACCGCGGCGAGGGCAAAGCGTTTCTCTAGTAGGTCGGCGGGCCGGAAACGTCCATATATAGGACGGAATCGGCCCATCGACCGAGTCAAGGGCCGAGGACGCGGGCGGCGTACTCGTTGGTGAAGGCGCGGCCGGGGTCGAGCTCGTCGCGGGCGCGCTGGAACTCGGCCCAGCGCGGGTAGCGCGGCGCCAGCGTCGCGGCGGTCTGGAAGTGGCGCTTGCCCCAGTGCGGGCGGCCGCCGTAGGAGTCCATGATCTCCTCGACCGCCTCGAAGTAGGGCCGCCACTCCATCCCCCGGTACTGGTGGACGGCGATGTAGGCGGTGTCGCGCTCGTGCGAGGGGCTGAGCAGGGCGTCGTCGCCGGCCGCCACCCGCATCTCGATCGGGAAGAAGACCGGGTAGCGGTTCGAGCGCACCCACTCGATCACCCGCCGCGCCGCCTCGGGGCCGTGCTCGCGCGGGATGCCGTACTCCATCTCGGTGAAGCGGACGCGGCGCTCGTTGGCGAAGACCCGGTCGCTGCGGTCGATCGTGCGGCCGCCGGAGGCGAGCCGGCCGGCCAGCCGCGAGAGCGCCGGGATCGCCGCCGGCAGGAACTTCCCGGTCGCCGAGAGCGCCTCCAGCGCCCAGTTCTCCAAGACGACGTCGTTGAGGTAGGCGGCGAGCCGGCCGCGCGGGCGCGGCGGCTGGGAGGTCCGGTTGCGCTCGAGGACCAGGGCGCTGTCCGCGTAGGGGAAGGTGAAGAGCTCGAAGTGGTCGTTGGCATCGGCACGCGCCTGGAAGTCGTCGAGCACCTCGCTCGCGCGGGCGGGGCGTGTCGACCCGCTCGAGGATGAAGGCGGGGACGCAGCGCAGGGTGACGCTCGAGATCGCGCCGAGCGCGCCGACCCCGACCCGGGCCGCCCGCAGCAGCTCGGTCGTCCTCGTCGTAGCCGGCGCACGGTGCCGTCGGCCAGCACCAGCTCGAGCCCCTCGACCTGGGCGGAGATGTTGCGCAGACGCGCGCCGGTGCCGTGGGTGCCGGTGGAGATCGCGCCGGCGACCGTCTGGCGGTCGATGTCGCCGAGGTTCTCCATCGCCAGCCCGAGCCGGGCCAGCTCCTCGTTGAGGTCGGCCAGAACCGTGCCGGCGCCGACCTCGACCAGGCCCGATGCGCGGTCGGCGTCGATCACGCCCGCAAGCGCCTCGATCCGCAGCATCGTCCCGTCGGTCAGCGCCGCCTCGGTGAACGAGTGACCGGAGCCGGCGACGCTGACCTTTTCGCCCGTCCGCCGCCGCGACGACGCTCGCGCCAGCTCCTCGCGGTTCGCCGGCCGGACGATGCGACGCGGCCGGCAGGACTGATCGCCGGCCCAGTTGACCCATCGGCTCGAGCTCGATCCGCGTCCCGGCGCCATCGGTCGCAGCCTAGATGGTCGATTCCCGAGCACGTGGGACCGGGTGCGCCGGCCGGGGAGTCAACCCGTCCGGCCCTCCGCCGCCCGGGTCGCGACCGGCGGGCCCAGCTCGCGGAAGGCGTAGGCGGCGGTGACAAGCAGCAGGGCGGCGATCGCGATGCTCGGGACAGCGTTGCCGGTGAGGCTGGCGAGAACCCCACCGCCGACGCCGCCGACGACCTGCCCCGAGGCCCAGGCCATATTCGAGAGGCCGGCCGCGAAGCCCTGGTGGAGGCGGGTCGACTCGGCCATGTCGGAGAGCAGCGTCAGCGCCGGCGCGAAGCAGAGGCCGGCGCCGAGCGAGGTGACGATCAGCGCACCGAGCACGCCGCCGAGGCTCTGCGCGAGGGCGACCACGACCATCGCCGCGGCGCAGATTGTCATCCCGGTGACGTAGGGCGCCCGGCGCCCGACCCGGTCGGAGAAACGCCCCGCCAGCGGCGCCAACACCGCCTCCAGGGCGGCGCCGGCGATGAAGCCGCCGGCGATCACCCCGTGGCCGCCGCCGAGCGAGTCGATCCGCAGCGGCACCAGCACCTCGATCGCGCCGAACATCACCGAGGGGACGGCGACGAAGGTGGTGCCGGTGAGGATCGGCCGGCTGACCAGGGCGCCGGCGACCTCGCGCAGTCGCTGGCGCTCCGGCGGCGCCGCCTCCGGCAGACGCGAGGCGAGGTAGGCGAGCACGACGCTGATCGCCAGCACCGAGCCGAAGACCGGGCCGGTGCCGACCGAGCCGGCGATGGCGCCGAGCGCCGGCCCGACCAGGGCGCCGGCGACGGCGGTGCCGAGCGCGGTGCCGATGATGACGCCGCGGTTCTCCTCCGGCGCGGTGGTGATCAGCCAGGTCAGCGCCCCCGACCAGATCAGCGCCCCGGAGATCCCCTGGGCGAAGCGGGTCGCGTCGAGCAGGACGAGCTCGTTGACCAGGCCGAAGACCAGGCTGGAGACGCCGAGCAGCAACAGCCCGCCAGATCACGCAGCGCCGCGGTCCGACGCGGCTGGCGATCAGCCCGGCGGGCAGCGAGGCGAGCAGCGTTCCGGCCGCGTAGGAGGCGGAGAGGATCCCGGCCTGCGCCTTGCTGAGCCCGAGCTCGTCGACGTACCCCGGCAGCAGCGGCGCGATCGCGGCGAAGAAGGCGACGTCGAAGAAGATCATCGCCGACGCCAAGAGAAGCAACCGGCGCATCCCCCAATCCAATCAGTACAAGCATGCTGAGCGGCGGGCGAGCCCTTTAGCATCCGCAGCGAGCGCACCCGGAGGGGTGGCAGAGCGGTTGAATGCGGCGGCCTTGAAAGCCGTTGGGCGTCTTCAGGGCGTCCCGTGGGTTCGAATCCCACCCCCTCCGCTCTGTTGTGAAACCGGACACCCCCCTCCGCTCCCAACCCCCGCAGCGGCGTCGGGAGCAGGAAACGGGGGCGGGCGGCCGAACGGGGCGAACATGGACACGGCCGCAATCCGCGCCCGCCGGCGCGAGCTCTGGCTGCAGCGGGCGGAGCGGGTGAGAGATGCCTTCGGGCTCGTCTTCCTGCTCGTGCTGGCGACCTACGTGCTGGCCTCGCTGCTGCAGAACCGCGGCTGGTCGGCGGTCGTCCTCACCGCGGCGACCAGCGCCACCTCGATCGTCGCCCTGACCAGCTCGCACGCGAAGGCGGGATTCGTGCGCGGGGCGATCTGGCTCTCGGCCCTGACCATCCTGCTGGCGATCGTCGCCGCGGCCAGCGGCGACCGCACCTGGCTCAACCTCGCCTCGGTCGTCCAGATCTCCCTGCTGGCGATCGCCATGGCCGCGGTCCTGCGCCGGGTGGTCACCGCGCCGGACATCGGCTCGCGGACGATCCTCGGCGCGCTCAGCGTCTACACCGCCCTCGGCATCCTCTTCACCTTCCTCTACGGAATGATCGAGCGGATCCAGGGCGGCGCCTTCTTCGAAGGGGTCCCCCACCCCGCCGGCAGCGACTTCCTCTTCTTCAGCTACACGACGCTGACCACGACCGGCTACGGCAACCTCGTCCCCGGCGGCCAGCCGGGGCGGATGATCTCCGGGCTGGAGATGATGCTCGGACAGATCTTCCTCGTCACCCTGGTCGCCGGCCTGGTCAGCCTCTGGCGCCCGGGCGAGGCGCTGCGGCGGCGACGCGAAGGGCAGGACGGGGGCTGACCCGGGCGGACGGGGGCGAAAGGCACCCCCCGCCGCCGCGCCGGCGGCTTCGGCGACGGGGGGCTGAGCGCCTGGCACAAGTTCGTCGTTCCCCTGCCACTGGTGGCGTATCGCCGGCGGCGAACTTGCCCGATGTCGCGTCGTGGCGCCGGGGGTGGCAACTACTGTCCGACCGCGGTCCACCGCAACATCGATCCGAATGCTCTGTTTCGGACCGTGTGAGTCATACCATCCCCTGAGTGAAAATGTCAAGCGACCGGCTCTCCTACACCTCCTACATCGTGCTCAGCCTGATCGAGGCGGCCGGCGAGGCGACGCCTTACGACCTGAAGCGGGCGGTCGCGCTGGGACTGGGGAACTTCTGGTCGGTGCCCCACGCCCAGGTCTACGCCGAGCCCGAGCGGCTGGCCGGGGGCGGTTACCTGAGCGAGCGCCGTGAGCAGGGCGGCCGTCGTCGCCGCTACTACCGGCTGACCGAGCGGGGCCGCGAGGCGCTGCGCGCGTGGCTGGCCGAACCGACCGCGGACATGGCCGAGCTGCGCGACCCCGGGATCCTCAAGCTGTTCTTCGGCGGCGACCCCAAGCCCCTGGCCCGGGCGCAGCTTTCGGTCCACCGGAAACGGCTGGCCGAAGTGGAAACGCTGATCGCGCGAACCGGCGAGAAAGCCCCGCGGGGGTTTCAGTTGACGATGCAGGCGGGCCTCGGCCACGAGCGCGAGTGGGTGCGGTTCTGGGAACTGGTCGAGAAGGGCGAGACGCCCTGAGCTACTCGGACAGCTCGACGCGCTCGATCGTCTGCGGCTCCAGCGGCTTGTCGGAGGCATCGGTCGGCGTCGACTCGATCGCGTCGACGACGTCCATGCCGTCGCCGACGCGGCCGAAGACGGTGTGCTTGCCGTCCAGCCAGGGCGCCGCGCCGGTGGTGACGATGAAGAACTGCGAGCCGTTGGTGTTCGGCCCGGCATTGGCCATTGCCAGCGCGCCGCGCACGACCTTGTGGTCGTTGAACTCGTCCTCGAAGGTGTAACCCGGGCCGCCGCGGCCGGTCCCCTCCGGGCAGCCTCCCTGAATCATGAAGTCGGGGATCACCCGGTGGAAGACGAGGTCGTCGTAGAAGCCGTCGGCGGCGAGCTTGCGGAAGTTCTCGACCGTCTTCGGCGCGTCCTCGTCGTGCAGCTCGAAGACGATCGCCCCGGCGCTGGTGTGAAGGGTCGCCTGCGACATCGCCCCGCACCCTACCGACCGCCGCACGTTGACCGTGACCGGCCGCGAGGAGCCGGGAGCGTAGGGCCAGCGCTCCTCGGCCAGCGCCGTCGCGCGCAGCCGGATCGAGGCGGCGCCGCTGACGTAGCGGAAGCGGTAGCGGGCGCGGAAGCGGCCGCCATGGTCGCTGCGGGTGACCAGCACCGGGCGCCAGCGGTGCGTCGCCGCCTCCAGGTACTGGATCGCGACCAGCTTGCCGCGCCGGGGCACGGCGGCGCCGCGGCCGCGGACCCGGCCGCTGAGCCGCACCGCCTCGCCGGTCCGCAGCGATGGAGGTGCCGCCCGCAGCGAGACGCCGGAGCGCACGCGCAGCTCCAGGGACGGCCGGCGTGGCGGACTCGAGCCCGCTGTCGCCGGGGAAGCCGACCGCGAGCCGGCGCGAGGGCCCGGGGTCGAGGCGGAGCTCGAAGCCGCCGCGCTCGCCGCTGCGGACCGTTTGCTCGGCGACCGGGGCGAGCGCGCCGCGGGAAGGCCGGCTGACGACGCGTAGCTCGCGGCCGGCGATGCCGGCGCCGTCGGCCCTGGTCAGGCGGCCGCTGAGCAGGGCCGCGGCGGCGAAGGGAACGGTCAGCGCGTCGCCGCGCCCGTGCCCTCCGCGCAGGCGGGCGAAGAGGCGGGTCTTGGTCCGCGGCGGCACCGGCCTGCGCGCCGCCACCGGGGGCGGCGTCCGGCGCACCGCCATCTCGGTGCCGTCGGCGCGCAGGGTGGTCGAGGCCGTGTTGCCGGCGGCGTCGGCGGCGTCGGCCCGGAAGACGTAGGTGCCGGGCGCCAGCTCCGGCATCGGCGCGGCGAGCGTCGCCTCGCCGGCGGACTCGCCGGGTTGCAGCTTGGTCGGCAGCTCAGTCCAGTCCTCGGCGTTGACCCGGCGGTAGGAGATCGCTCCCTCGACGGGACCCGAGTGCGCGTCGGTGACGGCGGCGAGGACCGGGGCGCCGGCATCGGGGGCGTCGCCCGACTCGAAGGCGACCCCCGGCGGCACGTCGTCGAAGCGCAGTGGGACGTCAAGCGCCGAGGAGGGCGCGTCGTTGCCCGCTTCGTCGCGCAGCCAGAGATGGAGCGCGTAGACGCCGGGCGCCGGGACCGAGCGGTCCGAGAGCGCGGAGATGCCGACTCCGGCCGCCAACTTGACGCCGCTGTCGTAGCCGGCGGGGCCGGTGATCCGCCAGAGGGCGCCGCCGATCGGGCTCGCCGGCGCCTGGTCGGGGTTGGCCCAGGTGAGATCGAAGTCGTCGACGCGACGCCAGGCCTCGCCGCCGAGGAGCGCCAGCGCGCGCGGATGGGCCGGCGGGTTGTTGTCGATCCGCACCGTCTGGTCCGGCGTGCAGCCGACGTTGCCGGCGAAGTCGGTGACGCAGTGGTGGACGGCGTGAGGGCCGTCGCTGAAGCGGGTGGTGTCGAGCGCGAGGCTGCCGGAGGGCCCAAGCGGGCAGGGCTGCATCTGGGTCGCCCGCCACTCGCCGCTGATCAGCGCCTTCGCGCAGGGATACTCGGTCAGGTTGACGCGGGCGCCGTCGAGCAGGGTTTCGCCGAAGCGGATGCCGCCGCCCTGCTCGCCACCCCAGATACCGGCGTACGCGGTGCCGCGCCGCCAGCCGCCGTCGAACAGCTGTCGCCGCGATCCCGGCCGCGGGCGGCGAGTTGTCCTCGAGGGTGATCGTCAGCGCCCGCAGACCCGACCAGGAGCCGGGGTCGAGCGAGCACCACTTGCTCTCCGCGCGGGCGCAGAGCAGGCGGTCCTCGAGCGCGGGCATCGGGGTCGGAAAGCCGGCGACGAAGTCGCGCGGGGCGGTGTCGGTCGTCGAGGCCGAGGAAAGGGGTCGAAGCCGCCGCTCGGCGTACCAACGCCGACCCGCTGCTCCATGCCGTCGTGCAGCGCGTGCCACCAGGTCCCGCGGACCTGGGTGATGCCGGTCCCGGCGGGGGCCGTCCAGCGCCAGCGGGCGAAGCGGGTACCGGTGACCGTGCCCTGACCGTCACGGGTGAAGCTCTTCAGGTGGACGCCGTCGAAGGGGTCGGCGCCGACCGGCGGCACGCAGTAGGCGTCGGGGCGGAACTTGGCGCCGCCGGTCGTGTCGGCCCAGCTCGCGTCGGCGCCGACGTACCAGCCGCACTGGGCGACCGCGTAGCTTCCCGCCCTCGCCTCGCCGGCAATCAGCAGCAGCAGCGCCACCGCCAGCGCGATCCCCATCGCCACGATCCGTCCCAGCCCACCCCGCGTGCCCGACATCGAATCCTCCGTTCGCTCGCTTGCGCATGAGCCGGGTCAAGTCCGCGGCGGCTTGCGTCTCTCCCCCTCGGCGCCGCGGTGCCGGTCGATCGCGCTTTGCGAGAATGGCCGCGATGGCGCTTCCGACCGAGGACCAGATCACCGAGAAGCTGCGCGCGGTGATCGACCCCGAGCTGCGACGCTCGATCGTCGAGCTGGGCATGGTGCGCTCGATCGAGGTCGCGCGAGGGCGGCCGGGTCGAGGTGGTCGTCTCGCTGACCACGGCCGGCTGCCCGATCCGCTCCCACTTCGAACAGGCGGTCGCGCAGCAGGTCTCCGAGCTGGAGGGCGTGACCGAGGTCGCGGTCGGCTTCGACGTCCTCTCCGACGAGGAGAAAGGCCATCTGCAGAAGACGCTCGGCCGCGGCAAGCTGCCGCAGGGCGCGCTGGCCCAGGTGAAAAACGTGATCTGCGTCTCCTCCGGCAAGGGCGGCGTCGGCAAGTCGACGATGACCGCCAACCTGGCCGCGGCGCTGAGCGCCGAAGGCCACCCGGCGGGCGCGCTCGACTGCGACGTCTACGGCTACTCGATCCCGCGCATGCTCGGCGTCAACAGCAAGCCGGAAGTCAACGCCGAGCGCAAGATCCTGCCGCTGGAGGCCGCCGGCGGGGTCAAGGTGATGTCGATCGGCTTCTTCGTCGAGGACAACTCGGCGGTCGTCTGGCGCGGGCCGATGCTGCACAAGGCGATCCAGCAGTTCCTCGAGGACGTCGCCTGGGACGAGCTGGAGTACCTGCTGCTCGACCTGCCGCCCGGCACCGGCGACGTCTCGATGACGCTGGCCCAGCTGCTGCCGCAGGCTAAGTTCGTCGTCGTCACCACGCCGCAGCCGGCGGCTCAGTCGGTCGCGCGGCGCGGCGCCGAGATGGCGGCCAAATTCGACCTCGAGATCCTCGGCGTGATCGAGAACATGTCCGGCTTCACCACGCCCGACGGCGAGCGCTTCACGATCTTCGGCGAGGGCGGCGGCCAACTGCTGGCCGACGAGCTCGACGTGCCGCTGCTCGGCAAGGTGCCGCTCTCGGAGCCGCTGCGCGAGCACGCCGACTCCGGCTCGCCGCTGGTCACCGCCGAGCCCGATTCACCCGCCTCGCAGGCGATCCGCCAGGCTGCCCGCGGCATCGTCGCCGCGACCCCGCAGGAGCTGCCGGTGCTGCAGGCGGCGCCGGGCGCCGCCGAGGCGCCGCCGGTCAGCGGCACGCCGTTGCCGGTCGTCCAGTAGCTATTAGGCGGTCTGGCCGCTCTTGAAGTAGTTCGCGTTGATCTCGGCGTATTTCGCCCACTCGGCCGGGAGCTGGTCCTCGGCGAAGCAGGCGTCGACCGGGCAGGCCTCGACGCAGGCGTCGCAGTCGATGCACTCGTCCGGATCGATGTAGAGCAGCTCGACCGAGTCGTAGTCGGGCTCGTCCGGCGTCGGGTGGATGCAGTCGACCGGGCAAACCTCGACGCACGAGTTGTCCTTCTGGCCGATGCATGGCTCGGCGATGACGTAGGTCATTCGATCGCTTCTCCTAAGTCTGATTTCCGGGTGCCCGCCGGGGGCCCCGGCCAAGCGCGAACAGACATTTTAGGGATTGTCGATCCGGTCGCGGCGCGCCACCACTAGCATCGCCAGGCGATGCTGCTGCTGACGGGAGCGACCGGGAGCGTTGGATCGCGGCTGCTGCCGCTGCTGCTGGAGAGCGGCGAGGACGTGCGCTGCCTGGTGCGCGAGCCGCGCCGGCTGGGCGAGCGCCGGGTCGACGTGCAGATCGCGCTCGGCGACCTCGGCGAGATGTCCGATCCCTACCTGGTGCGGCAGGCGCTGCGCGGGGTCGACACGGTGGTCCACCTGGCGGCGACGATCCGCGACCAGCCGCCGAAGCGGATCGAGGAGCTGAACGGGCTGGCGACGGTGCGGCTGCTGCGGGCGGCGGAGCGCAGCGGTGTCGGCGCTTCGTCTTCTTCAGCGCGCTCGACGCCTACGCCGCCCAGCGCACCCGCTTCTTCCGCGCCAAGTGGCTGGCCGAGCGGGCGGTCGCCTCCTCGCCGCTGCAGACCACCGTCTTCGCGCCGTCGATCGTCTACGACCGCAGCGACCCCTGGATCACCCTGCTGCGCCGCTTCTCCTTCCTGCCGGTGCTGCCGGTGTCCGGCGAGGGCCAGGCCCGGTTCCAGCCGATCTGGGCCGACGACGCGGCGCGCTGCGTGGTCGCCGCGCTGGCCGAGGAGCCGCGGCAGCGTTACGAGCTGGCCGGCCCGGAGACGCTCAGCTACGACCAGATGTCCGACCTGGTCAGCCGCATCGCCGGGCGGCCGCGGCCGCTTGTCCACGTGCCGCTGCCGATCGTCCGCGCCGGACTGATCGCGCTGCGCTCCGTTTTCGGCGAGGCCGTGTTTGCGACCTGGGAGGAGGCCGAGCTGATGGAGGTCTCCATGGTCAGCGAGCGTGGGCCAGCGGACGTGCAGGCGCTCGGAGTCGAGCCGCGAAGGATGAGCGATGTGCTGGAGGAGAGCCCTTAGCCGAGCGATAGCGCTGGCCGTGGCGCTGGTCGCGCTCGGCGCCGGCCAGGCGGCGGCGGTCAGTCTGGTGCCGCCGAAGCCCGATGTCTTCCTCGGCGTCAGCGACCGCGGCAGCACCCAGGAGTTCAACGAATTCGCCGAACTGACCGGCAAGCACCCGGCGCTGCTGGAGACCTTCCACCCCTGGGGCAACAGCCTCAACGCGGCCTACGAACGCTGGCGCGAAACCGGCACCCGGCCGGTGCTCGCAATCTCGACCGCCGACGACCAGACCCTGGCCGAGCTGATCACCCCGGAGCAGATCGCGCTCGGCGCCGGCGACGACTACCTGCTGCAGCTCAACGACTTCTTCGCGAAACACGGCCTGCCCGCCTACATCCGGCCGCTCGGCGAGCCGAACCGCTGCCTCAACGCCTGGTCGGCGGTCAACTGCGACGGCAGCCAGAAAGGCGGCGAACACACGACCGGCTGGTACAAGCAGGCCTTCCGCCGCATCGTCGCGATCGTCCGCGGCGGTCAGACCCTGGAAGGGATCAACGCGACCCTGGCCGGAAATCGGCCTGCCGCCGCTGAACCGGACCAAAGGGCCGAACCCCGAACGCTGCCGGCGGCGCCGGTGAGCATCATCTGGAGCCCGCTGCCCGGCGGCTCGCCGCGGGTGAAAGGCAACTTCCCCGGCAACTACTGGCCCGGCAGCCGCTGGGTCGACTGGGTCGGCACCGACTTCTACTCGCAGTACCCGGTCTGGAAAGACCTCAGCCGCTTCTACGCAGGCAAGCAGTGGAAAGGCAAGCCGGTCGCGATCACCGAGTGGGCGGTCTCGGCGATCGACGAACCGCGCTTCGTCAAGCAGCTGATCGCCTGGATCGTGAAGCGCCCCCGCGTGCGGATGCTCGTCTACTACCACGGCTTCGGAGCCGGCAACCACTACGACCTCCACCTCTACCCGCGCACGACCAACACCCTGCGCCTGAAGATCCGCCGCGCCAACTTCCTCTCCAGCGCCGAATACAACGCCGGCCTGCTACCGCCACTCCCCCCCAAGCCCAAGAAAACCCCCGAACCCCCGGTCGACGGGCCGAAGACGTCCAGGTCGTGGACGCCTGAGGCCCGTCGGGAGGATTACTGGTTGAGGAGTGCCCGGATCGTCCTCGCAAGTCGGTGGGGTTCGTGCTCGATCTCCCACCAGGTGCAGTGGGAGACTCGCCAGCCGGCGAGCTGGAGGCGCTGTTCGCGGCGCCGGTCATTGAGAAAAGCAGAGTCGGTGTCGTGGAAACGGCGGCTGTCGGCTTCCATGATCAGATGCGCGCCGCGCCAGAGGAAGTCGGGCCGGAGGCGGCCGTCGCCAACGTCGAGCCAGACGTTCACCTCCGGACGTGGCAGCCCGGCCCGGCTGCACATGCGAAGAAACAATCGCTCCATGTAGCTGAGAGTTCGCCTCGTGTCGGGGTCGAGTTCGTCAAGCAGGAGGCGGAGTCGTGCCACACCCCGGCGCCCGCGACCGCGTTTGATCAGTCGCCGGAGCGTGCCCTTGTCGAGCAACCGCAGGACCTCCGCCTCGCCCACTGCCTTGCCGAGGTCCCAGATCAGGCAGTTCCGCGGCCAGATCGAGCAGCGTCCGCTCACCGGTCGTGCGGGGGATGCCGTCAACCGTCGTCGAGTCTTCCGGAACGAGCGACCCGTGCCGATGCGCAGCGATCCCCACCGGGGCCCTCCCCCGCCTCCCCGGCGCAGTCACGTCGATCGTATCTCGCCGCTCCTCGCGAATCCCCCAGAGATCCGCCGCCGACCGATGTGAAAGCACCGCCCCCGGCCCACAAGCCAACACCGCGGCCATATACCGCCCCTCGCGAGTCAGCGCCCCATGACCAACCGCGTAGACGCCCTCGTACTTGCGCAGCAGTGAACCCTCCTCCACCCGGCTCCGCACCGCGCTCGCACTGAGACCGAGGCCTCGAAGCTGTGCGAGCGTCACGAGCCCGTGCTGCTCTCCCGCAAGCGCGCCGATCCTCTTCCCAAGCCGACGGCGGACCTTGGGCGTCCAAATCGTGGACGTTTGAGGCCCATCGGCGGCCTGTTCAGGGTGACGGGAAGTCATCGCACCGAGTTTCGGCCGAGTTGGCGCACGGGTGGCGCGCAAAGTGCGCCAACTGCTGCATTGATGCTTCGCGGATTTGGGAAGGGTTTCTCGCGTCGGCCAAAAAGAGAGGCCCCGGTCTCCCGGGGCCTCTCAAGGTCAACACCACGTCGGCGAGTCCGAAACGTCCAGATCGTGGACGTTTGAGGCCCATCGGCGGAGGGTGGCTACATCATGCCGCCCATGTCCGGCATGCCGCCGCCGGGCATGCCGCCGCCGGCGCCGCCTTCTTCCGGGCGGCTCGGCGATGATCGCCTCGGTGACGAGGATGTTCTTGGCGATCGAGGCCGCGTTCTGCAGCGCCGAGCGGGTCACCATGGTCGGGTCGATGACGCCGGCCTTGATCAGGTCGCCGTACTCGCCGGTGGCCGCGTTGAGGCCTTCGCCGGCTTCAGGTCGCGGACCTTGTTGACGACGACCGAGCCCTCCTCGCCGGAGTTCTCGGCGATCTGGCGGACCGGCTCCTCGAGCGAGCGGTGGATGATCCGGGCGCCGGTGCCTCGTCGGGGTCGTCCGAGCTTCTCCGGGTCCAGGTCGGCCTGGGCGTTGAGCAGCGCCACGCCACCACCCGGCACGACGCCCTCCTCGAGCGCGGCGCGGGTCGCCTGCAGCGCGTCCTCGACGCGGTGCTTCTTCTCCTTCATCTCGGTCTCGGTGGCGGCGCCGACCTTGACCACGGCGACACCGCCGGCCAGCTTCGCGAGGCGCTCCTGGAGCTTCTCGCGATCGAAGTCGGAGTCGGTGTTCTCGATCTCCTGTTTGATCTGCTTGATCCGGCCCTTGATGTCCTCGGCCTCGCCGGCGCCGTCGATGATCGTCGTCGTGTCCTTGGAGACGACGACGCGGCGGGCTTTGCCGAGCTGGGAGAGCTGGGTGTTCTCGAGTTTGAGGCCCATCTCCTCGGTGATCACCTCGCCGCCGGTGAGGATCGCGATGTCCTCGAGCATCCGCTTGCGGCGGTCGCCGAAGCCCGGCGCCTTGACGGCGACACCGGTGAAGGTGCCCCGCAGCTTGTTGACGACCAGGGTCGCGAGGCACTCGCCCTCGACGTCCTCGGCGACGATCAGCAGCGGCTTGCCGCCCTGCATCACCTGCTCGAGCACCGGCAGGATGTCCCGCACGGAGCCGATTTTCTGGTTGGCGATGAGGATGTAGGGGTCCTCCAGCACCGCCTCCATGCGGTCCTGGTCGGTGACCATGTACGGGGAGATGTAGCCCTTGTCGAACTGCATCCCCTCGGTGAACTCCAGCTCCATGCCGAAGGTCTGGCCCTCCTCGACGTTGACGACGCCGTCCTTGCCGACCTTCTCGATCGCGTCGGCGATCACGTTGCCGATCTCGTCGTCAGCGGCGGAGATCGCGGCGACGCGGGCGATCTGCTCCTTGCCGGCGACCTCCTTGGACTGCTTCTCGCGCAGGTTCTCGACGACCTCGTCGACCGCCTTCTCGATCCCGCGGCGCAGGGCCAGCGGGTTGGCGCCGGCGGCGACGTTCTTGAGGCCCTGGCGGACGATGATCTGGGCCAGCAGCGTCGCCGTCGTGGTGCCGTCTCCGGCGACGTCGTTGGTCGCCGTGGCGACCTCGCGGACGAGCTGGGCGCCCTGGTTCTCGAAGACGTCCTCGACCTCGACCTCGCGGGCGATGGTGACGCCGTCGTTGGTGATCGTCGGCGCGCCGAACTTTTTGTCGAGCACGACGTAGCGGCCCTTCGGGCCGAGGGTGACCTTGACCGCGTTGGCGACGGCGTCGACGCCGGCCTGCAGGGCCCCCCTTGCCTCCTCGCTGAACTTCAGCTCCTTATGAGCCATCTGGTTTCAGTCCTCCTTGGTTCTTCTAAGTCCGTGGTGGCGGGCTAGCCGAGCTTGGCGAGGACGTCCGACTCGCGCAGCACGAGCAGTTCGTCGCCCTCGACGGTGACCTCGGTGCCGCCGTATTTGGAGTAGAGGACCTCGTCGCCCTCGCGCGACGTCGAGCGGGCGGCGACTGCCGTCCTCGTTGATCGCGCCGTCGCCGACGGCGACGACCTTGCCCTTCTGCGGCTTCTCTTTGGCCGTGTCGGGGAGGACGATGCCGCTGGCGGTCGTCTCCTCCTCCTCGATCGGCTTGACGATCAGCCGGTCCCCGAGGGGCTTCAGCTTCATCCGTGATACCTCCGTTATCGGTACGTGGTTTGCTGGTAAGGTCGGGAAATGCCGTCTGAAGCCGTTTCCGGGACTTCGCGGCTTTGGCACTCTCATGGGGTGAGTGCCAGCAGCGGGAAAGATAGCGAGGTTGGGCGCCGGTCAGCCGCTTCAGCCGAGCAGGCGGCAGCCCAGCAGCTGCGGCGATTCCCTCGCCGCCGCGCGCCATCACCCAGTCGTGGTTCCACTCGAAGGCCGGCCGCAGCAGCGGCGCCAGCAGGTTCATCCACGGCTTCGTCGTCGTCGACGTTCCACTCGTAGAGGACGGCGGTGACCCCGTCCTGCTCGTAGAGGCGCCAGCGGCCGACGCCGCTCGAGCTCGCCGACCGCGTCGGCCTCGAGCAGGTGCGGGCGCTCGACCCGGGTCGTCGTCACCTCGAACTCGACCCGGTAGGGCAGCAGGCTCTTCCAGACCATGCGCGCGACGGTGCCGACGTCGCCGTCGTCGCCCGGCCGCGATCTCCTCGGCCTCCTCCACCCCGCGCCACCACTGCGGCCAGCGCGCCTGGTCGTAGATCGCCTCCCAGACCGGCTCGCGCGGGGACTCCAGCAGCCAGGTCGTGAGGAAGGCGTAGTCGGCCGATCGGACGTCCGCGATCAGTTGTGGTGCGGGGTCTCCCCGTTGCCGAGATGCGCGCCGCGGCGGCTCGACGATCTGCGAGAAGCGGATCACCGTGACCACGTCGTCCTCGGTGACCGGCCGGCTGTAGATCTGCTCGAGGAACTTGATCTCGTCCTCGAGGCGGCGGAACTCCGGGTTGTCGTGCTCGATGTCGCGGCGGGAGAGGTCGCCGAGGCGCTTCACCTCGACGTCGTCGATCACCGCGGTGAAGATCTTCTCGCGCGGGCTGTGGCGGAAGCCGACCGTGATCCAGACGACCTGGCCGCGCTCGTACTTGCCGCTCTTGTCGCCGAGCCGGATCGTCGCCGTCTTGCGGCCCCGCTTGAGCTGGTCGATGAAGACCGCCGAGTAGAAGTTGAGGACGTAGATCCCGCCCCGCATGGCGGGAGCGAGCGTATCCGACCGCGCACCGTGTGTTGGGGCCGCTGAACCGGTCCGGGCGTGTCAGGAGCCGATGAAGCACGGGTCGATGGAGCGGTATGGGACCATGTCCGTCGCCAGCCGCAAGCCGCGCCCGCTCGCGATCGCAGCGGTGAGTGTCGCGGCGCTGCTGCTGCCCGCCTGGAGCAGCGCCGGGGCGGCGACCTGCGCCGGCAAGCACGCGACGATCGTCGGCACCCCAGGCAACGACACGATCGTCGGCAAAGGCGCCAGCGACGTGATCTACGGCGGCGGCGGCAACGACAAGATCAGCGGCGGGCACAACGGCAACGACACGATCTGCGGCGGCCCGGGCAACGACACGATCCACGGCGGCCGCGGCTTCGACGCCCTCTACGGCGAAGGCGGCGACGACCGGCTCTTCGGCGAGACCGGCTCCGACCACGCTCGACGGCGGCAGCGGCAACGACCACCTCTCCGGCGTCAAGGGCGCCGACCAGCATGCACGGCGGCGGCGGCGACGACTCGCTGATCGGCGCCAAAGGCCCCGACACGCTCGATCGGCGGCGCCGGGAACGACTTCCTCAACGGCGAGCAGGGCAGCGACGACGATCGACGGCGGAGGCGGCGACGACCGCCTGCTCGGCGACAAGGGCAACGACGACATCGAGGGCGGCGACAGGCGACGACGCGCTCGAAGGCGGCGCCGGGGACGACGCCACGCTCGACGGCGGCGGCGGCACCGACGTGGTCTATCGGCGGCGCCGGCAGCGACAACGCCGACGGCGGCGACGGCGACGGCGACGTCGTCCGCGGCGACAGCCGGCACGACACCTCTCCGGCGGCGGCGGCGCGCAACGACATCGTCTCCTACGCCAGCGCCACCCGCAGCGGCGGTCATGGTCGACCTCGGCACGGACAAGGCCAAAGGCGACGGTCACGACACCCTCAGCGGCTTCGAGGACGTGGTCGGCTCGCCTCAGGGCGACACGATCGTCGGCGACGGCAGCTCCAACCGGCTCGACGGCGGCGTCGGCGACGACGACCTCGACAGCGGCGGCGGGGACGGCGAAGCCTTCGGCGGCCCCGGCAGCGACGAATGCAGCGGCTTCACGGTCGAGAACTCCTGCGGGCCCGAACCCGGCCCGCCCGCCAGGCGCCGCCTTCGTGATCCTCAACCAGGGCCTCGACGGCTCCAGCCTGGTCGTCCAGGGCAGCGCCGGCCGCCGACGACCTCGCACGTCGCGTCAGCGGCGGGGCCTGGATGGTCTCCGACAACGGCGCCGGTCTTCGCCGGCGACGGCTGCTCAACCCGCCGCGGCAACGACGACGCGGCCGCCTGCCCGGGCGACCGCCAACCGGCGCTGGTCGTCGTCGTCGCCAACGGCGGCAACGACGACGACTGGCGATCGACTCCAAGCGTTCCCGCCAGCGCCAACGTGCGCGTCAACGGCAACGCCGGCAGCGACTCGCTCAGCGGCGGCGCCGGCGACGACGTCCTGGAAGCGGGCGAGAACTACAACGGCCCCAACGACGGCAACGACACCCTGGTCGGCAACGACGGCAGACGACGTCCTCTACGCCGACCCGGGCGCCGACCAGCTCAGCGGCGGCAATGGCGACGACCTGCTCGTCTCCTCGGTCGCGACCTGCCAGGGCCACACGCTTCGACGGCGGGCCCGGCGAGGACACCGTCTCCTACGGCGCGCTCCAATGCCGCCCTGCGGGTCGACCCTCGGCGGCAGCGGCGGCCCCGCCGGCTGCGGCAACCCCGACCAGGTCCTCGCCGACAACGAGAGCCTGGAGGGCTCCGACGGGCCCGACGTGCTGATCGGCGACAACGGCGACAACAGCCTGCTCGGGCACCTCGGCGCCGACACCTTCATCGGCAAGGGCGGCAGCGACTTCGATCGACGCCGCTCGACGGCAAGCGCGACAAGAAGATCGACTGCGGCGGCGGCAACGACGAAGTCGTCAAGGACGGCAACGACCCGGCGCCGTCGAGCTGCTGAGCGCCGCGCGCCGCGCCGCTCCTGCTTAGAACCCCTCCTCGCCGACCAACGGCACGAAACGGCAGGGACCGAGCGTCGCTCGCTCCAAGCGCTCGCCGCGACGGCGCAGCACGGTCAGCAGCTCGTCCTCCCCGGTCGCGATCGGCACGACCAGGCGGCCGCCCTCGGCGAGCTGCTCGAGCAGCGCCGGCGGCGCTGCTGGTGCGGTGGCATGGACGGCGATCCCCTCGTAAGGTGCCCGCTCGGGGACGCCGCGGCTGCCGTCGCCGATCGCCAGCTCGACGTTGGTGACGGCGAGCGCGGCGAGCGCTTCCCGCGCGCCCAGCGCCAGCGCCTCGTGGCGCTCGATGCTCACCACCTCCGCCGCCAGCAGCGCGAGCACGCAGGCCGAGTAGCCGGAGCCGGTACCGACCTCGAGCACCCGCTCGCTCCCGCTCAACTCCAGCGCCTGGCAGATCGCGGCGACGATCCAGGGCTGGGAGATCGTCTGTTCCGCGGCGATCGGCAGCGCCGAGTCGGCGTAGGCGCGGTGGCGCTGGTTCGGCGGCACGAAGACCTCGCGCGGCACTTCCCCCATCGCCGCCAGCACCCGCTCGTCGTCGATCCCGCGCCGGCGCAGCTGCCGCTCCACCATCCTCGCCCGGAGGGCGGCGAAGTCGCCCACCTCAGTAGATGTAGTTGTGCAGCTTGCCGGGGTCCAGCATCGTCACCCGGCCGCGGCCGGAGCGGACGATGCCGGCGCGCTCGAGCTCGGCGAGGAAACGGCTGACGCTCTCGCGCGAGGTGCCGGCGAGCTGGGCGAGGTCGGCCTGGTTCATCCGGATCGTCACCTCGCCGCCCTCGCCGCCGCGGGTCTCCTCGGACGCGAGCTGGGAGAGGACGCCGGCGACACGGCTGGGGACGGTCTGGAAGGACTGGCGCGAGATCCGCTCGTTGGCCTCGCGCAGGCGCCGGACCAGGGCGGCGACCAGCTTCACCGAGATCTCGGGGTGGCGCGCCAGCAGCCCCTGCACGTCTGCCGCCGGCAGCGCCAGCAGCTCGCCGTCGCTGAGCGCCTCGGCGCTGGCCGAGCGGGTGTCGCCGTCGAGCATCGCCAGCTCGCCGAAGACCTCGCCCGGGCCCGAGGGTGGCCAGCGTGATCGCGCGGCCGTCGGAGTGCTCGCGGGTGACGCGGAAGCTGCCTTCGCGGACGATGTAGCAGGCGTCGGAGCGGTCGCCCTCGTGAAAGACGCGGGTGCCGGCGGGGAAGGAGCGCGGCACGGCGACGCGAGAGAAGCGCTCCAGCTCCTCCTCCTCGAGATCGGCGAAGAGCGGCACGCTCCGCAACAGCTCGGCGCTCGTCTCGACCCTCTCCATACGGTCAATTATCGCCCCTGGACATGCAATCGCCGTTGCGTGGTTCCTTTGCGACGAAATAGGTAACTAAGGAACCACGCAACGGGTCAGGCCGAAGCGGTCAATTTGCGGGGACCGCGGCTGAAGCCGGCGCCGATCAGCGCCTCCTCGTGGCCGGAGCCGATCACCGCCTCGCCGTCGAGCTTCTCGATCGCCAGCTTGGCCAGCTGGCCGGCGGCGACCGCCTCGGCCAGGGCGCGCATCGCCCCTTCCAGCTCGGCACCCTCCATCCGTATCAGTCGTAAGAGGCCGCGGCCGCCGCGCTCGAGGAAGACGACCGGCTCGCCGTCGCGCAGCAGCAGGTGGGCGCCGGGGGTGCGGCCCGGCCGGCGGCCGCCATCCAGCTTCGGCCAGGGCAGCGAGGCCCCGTAGGGGTTGGCAGGATCGGTGGCGGCGAGCAACAGGTAGGAGCCGTCGGCTTCGGGCAGCGAGCGCAGCCGCTCGACCGCGCCGGGGAGGGCGAACTGAGCCCCGCCGAGCCCCTCGACGAAGTAGCCGCGGCGGGCGGTGCCGAGCAGCTCCAGATTGCCGAGCTCGGCGTAGAGGGTCGAGAAGCCGCCGGGGACCCCCTCGGCCAGCACGGTCTCGCGGGTGACGATGCCGTAGCGCTCCAGCATCAGCTCGGCCTGGGCGCGCAGCCGGGCGCCGGGGCCGGGGGCGTCGGCGAACAGCGGCTCGGTCAGCGACCAGCGGCCCTGGACCGCGGCGCCGGCGGTCGAGCGGCGGCGGGCGAAGCGTCGCCCACGGCGCTCACCCGAGCCGACCGCCCGCAGGCGCGGCGCCCGCAGCGGCGCGAAGGCGTCGTTGGTGACGGCGCCCGACCAGGCGAGGTCCCAGAGCGCGTTGTGCAGGTCCTCGCCGGGGAAGTCGAGGTCGGCGAGCAGGTCGAGCCAGAACGAAGGGCCCGAGGCGAGGCGCGCGCGGATCGCCTCGTGCACCTCGCCGCTCGGCGGCTCGAGCTTGGCGTTGGCCGGCGGCGGGCCGGCGAGGCGGACGTCCTCGCGGAAGTAGAGGGCGACGCGACCGTCGCTGCGCCCGCGGGCACCGGCGCCGATCCAGACCAGCTCGCCGCTGGTGCAGAGCTCGTCGAGCCAGGCGCTCGAGTAGGCGCCGAGCCGGCGCGGCAGCACGTCGCCCTCCCACACCTTCGGGGTCAGGGCGACACCCTGCAACGGCACCAGTGCCTCGCGCAGGCGGTCGATCCCGGCGCCGGCGCGGCGGAAGGCGTCGACGTTCTGCCAGCTCGGCAGGAAGCGGGCCAGCTCGGTGCGGTCGGCCGCCTCGACCTCGCGCCGCAGCCGCGCCAGGCTGGCCCGGCGCACCCGTCGCAGCACTTCGGAATCGCACCACTCGCGCTCGCTGCCGCCGGGCAGCAGCTCGCCGCGGACGAGCGCCCCTTCGGCCTCCAACTCGCGCAGCGCGGGCGTGGGATCGACGCCGTAGCGCCCGGCCAGGCGAGCGGTCGGGAAGGGACCGTGGGTGCGGGCGAAGCGGCGGACCAGGGCCCGCATCGCGTCCGGGTGCTCCTCAAGGAAGGTCTCCGGCAGTCCGGCCGGCGGCGGCACCCCGAGCGCGTCGCGATAGAGGCCGGCATCCTCGGCGGCGACGTAGCGCTCCTCGCCGGCGACCCGGACCTTGGCGGCACGGCGCTCGGCGACCAGTTTCTCCAGCATCGAGGCGGCCGAGTAGCCGTCGGCCACCCGTCCGGCGCACTCCGCGGCCGTCAGGTCGCCGAGGTTGCGCAGCAGCTGCTGCAGGGCGTCGCGGTCGCCGGCACGCCCGGCCTCGGTGCGGTGCTGTAACTGCGCCTCGACCTCCTCCAGCGCCTCCGGGTCGATCAGCTCGCGCAGCTCCTCCTGGCCGAGCAGCTCGCGCAGGAGATCGCGGTCGAGGGCCAGCGCCGCCGCCCGCCGCTCGGCGCTCGGCGTGTCCCCCTCGTACATGTAGGTGGCGACGTAGTCGAACAGCAACGAGGAGGCGAAGGGCGAGGCGGTCGGGGTCTCAACCTCGACCAGGCTGATCTGGCGCGCGTGCAGCTTGCGCAGCAGGTCGCCGAGCGCGGGCAGGTCGAGGACGTCCTGCAGGCACTCGCGGTAGGTCTCGAGGATGACCGGAAAACGGGGGAAGTCCCGCGCCACCTCGAGCAGGCTCTGCGACTTCAGCCGCTGCTGCCAGAGCGGCGTGCGCTTGCCCGGGTAGGCACGCGGGATCAGCAGCGAGCGCGAGGCGTTCTCGCGAAAGCGGGCGCCGAACAGGGCCGAGCCGGAGAGCTCGCCGACGATCAGGTCCTCGACCTCGTCGGGCTCGATCAGGACCAGGTCGGCCGGGGGCGGCTCGTCGGCGTCGGGGAGGTGGATGACGATGCCGTCGTCGGACCAGATCGCATCGGCCTCGAGGTCGCGCTCGGCGCGGATCTTGGCCGCCAGCGCCAGGCCCCAGGCGGAGTGGACCCGGCCGCCGAACGGCGAGAGGATGCAGAGCCGCCAGTCGCCGATCTCGTCGCGGAAGCGCTCGACCACGATCGTCTCGTCGGAGGGGACGACGCGGGTCGCCCGCTGCTGCTCGCGCAGGTAGCTGACGAGGTTGCTGGCGGCGCGCGGGTCGAGGTCGTACTCGGCCGCCAGCTCGTCCGGCTGGCGCGAGACCGCCTCGCGGGCGAAGGCCCCGATCGCCCGCCCCAGCTCGGCCGGGCGGCCGATCCCGTCGCCCTTCCAGAACGGCACCGCGCCGGGAGCGCCGGGGGCGGGGGTGACGATCACCCGGTCGCGGGTGATTTCCTCGATCCGCCAGGTGGTCGCCCCGAGCAGGAAGGTCTGGCCGGGGCGGGCCTCGTAGACCATCTCCTCGTCGAGCTCGCCGACCCGGCGGCCGTCCGGCAGGTGGACCCCGTAGAGGCCGCGGTCGGGGATCGTGCCGGCGTTGGTGACGACCAGCTGGCGCGAGCCTTTGCGGCCGTGGATCGTGCCCCGGGTGCGGTCCCAGACGATCCGCGGGCGCAGCTCGGCGAAGCGGTCGGAGGGGTAGCGGCCGTCGAGCATGTCGAGCACGTTCTCCAGCTGCTCGCGCGAGAGCTCGCGGAAGGACTCGGTGGCGGTGACCAGCCGCTCGACCTCGTCGACCTCCCACTCGTCCAGAGCCGCAATCGAGACCAGGTGCTGGGCGAGCACGTCGAGCGGATTCTGGGGGATCGTCGTCTCCTCGATCTCCCCTTCGCGCATGCGCCGCGCGACCACCGCGCACTCGAGCAGGTCGCCGCGGAATTTGGGGAAGATCCGGCCCTTCGAGGTCTCGCCGAGCCCGTGCCCGGCGCGCCCGATCCGCTGCAGGCCGCGGGTCACCGACTTCGGCGACTCGACCTGGATCACCAGATCGACCGCGCCCATGTCGATGCCCAGCTCCAGGGAGCTGGTCGCCACGAGGCAGGGCAGCTTCCCGGACTTCAGCAGCTCCTCCACGAGAGTCCGCTCCTCGTGCGACAGGGAACCGTGGTGGGCCCTGGCAATCTCCTCGTAGGCGGAGTGAGGAGAATCAGCCGAGGATCCTGCGGGCGAGGTTTTCGTTCTCGGACCCTCGGCTGATTCTCCCGAGGCCGAAACGCTCCCGTCGACAGCTTTAGCTCCATCGGAGCCGTGTCCCCCGTGCTCGGTAGCTGGAAGCTCTCCCTCGAGTTCGCCGTTGGCTAGCTCGTTCAGGCGCTTGGCGAGGCGCTCGGAGGCGCGGCGGTTGTTGACGAAGATGATGGTCGACGTGTGCTCTGTTACAAGCTTCAATAGCTCGGGGTAGATGGCCGGCCAGATCGAGCGGGTGTGGGCGGAGGGCTCGATTTCGGAAGGGGGGACGCCGTCCTCGCTCGGGTAGGCGGGGGCGCCGGGGTCGGCCATGTCCTCGACCGGCACCACGATCTCCAGGTCGAGCTCCTTCTGCCGCCCCGCATCGACGATCTCGCACCGTCTCTTAGGACCTACCAGGAACTGCGCAATCCGCTCCAACGGCCGCTGCGTCGCCGACAACCCGATCCGCTGGATCCCCGGCCAATCCGCCCCGGGGCGGGTGGCGTTGTGGCGGGGGTCCCCCGCGGCGCGGAGGCGCCATCGGCGCCGAGCACCGTGGGGGATGCCGCGACGACAGGACCCGCCCCCCAGAGCGAATGGTCCCTGACCAAGTGATCCAGCCGCTCGAGCGTCAACGCCAGGTGAGCCCCCCGCTTGGTCTGCGCCACCGCATGGATCTCGTCGACGATCACCGCTTCGGCGCCGGCGAGGATCTCGCGCACGTTGGAGGAGAGCATCAGGTAGAGCGACTCGGGCGTGGTAATGAGGATGTCGGGCGGCGTTTTCGCCATCGCCCGGCGCTCTTTCTGGGAGGTGTCGCCGGTGCGCAGGCCGACCGAGATGTCGGCGCCGATCCCGCGCAGCGGCGCCCGCAGGTTGCGCTCGATGTCGTAGGAGAGCGCCTTCAGCGGCGAGACGTAGACGAGGCGGACCCCGGTCCCCAGCTTCGGCTCGCGGGCCAGCTTGTCGATGCCCCAAAGGAAGCTGGCAAGAGTCTTGCCGGAGCCGGTGGGGGCGCAGATCAGCGCGTTGGCGCCGCCGGAAATCGCCTCCCAACCACCCACCTGAGCCGGCGTCGGCCCCTCAAACGAAGCCTCGAACCAACGCCGCACGGGGCCGCTGAACGGCGCCAACGGGTCAGCTTTCGCGCTCGGTTTCCGCTTAGTGGCCAATCCACCGATCTTACGCCGTCAGCCGCATCGGTCGGCAGAGCGCCGGGTGGCCCTCCGAACGTTTTGCGGAGGAGGAGGGGAGCACGCCCAAGGCGTCAGCCGCCCAACTCCCCATCGACGAGGTACCGAGTGAGGAGGGCCACCCGGCGCTCTGCTGCGATACCGCTTACGGCGTGCCGCCCGCGAACTTCACGTAAGCGAACCAAGACTTCTTCGGCACGAACCCCTGCCCGAACAGCCCCGAGCCGTCGCAGAAGTTGCAGGAGCCCGCCTGGTCGTCAACCGAGAACCAGTAGACGCGCTGCAGCCTCCATTTCGCCTGCCTGCTCTTCAACAGGGTGAAGGCGCCCTTGAGCTGCGCGGCCTGGCCGGCCAGGCCCTTGGCGAACAGGTTGGTGGGGGTCGGCGGGCTCGAGCTCCAGCCCAGCTCGGTGATCCAGAGCCCCTTGCCGGCGTCGTGGTTTTCCTTCAGCACGGCGCGGAATTCTTCGATCCGCGGCCGCAGTTCGGGGTAGAAGTAGCTGTAGGGGTGGAGGGCGACGCCGTCGAACTTTGCCTTGATCCCCGGCGTCGAGCGGTACATCAGTTCGAGGAATTCGGGGGCGCAGTAGGCGCGCTTGGGCTTCGCTTTCGAGCGGCAGCCCTTCGGCAGCGCGAACATCCCGCCAAGCACCGCCTTGGCGCCGGGGTCGACGCTGGTCAGCGCGGTGTGGGTGAGGGCGACCAGCTTGCCGTATTCGACCGGGTTCGGCTTGGCGACGAAGTACTTGAAGTTCTCCTCGTTCCAGATCTGCCAGGTGCGGACCGGCCGCCTCGCGACGGTCGGGTTTTCGGCCCAGAAGGTGCCGTTCGGCCCGTAACGGGCGACGGCCTGGGTGACGAAGCTCGACCAGGCTTTCGCGGCGGCGCCGCTGACCGGGAGGTGACTGGGCGCTTGCGCGGTCTTGCCCGAGCCCGGAACGAAGACGGGGGCGACCACCCAGGCGGGGGCGCCGCTGAGGAACGGCAGCACCTCGATGCCGGCGTTGGCGGCGCGGCCGATGATGCTGTCGACGTTGGTCCAGGTGAAGGGACCGTTGCGGGTCGGTTGCACCGCGCCCCACTCGATCGGCACTCGGACACTGTCGACGCCGCCCTTCCTCAGCAACTGGAACTGTTCGTCGCTGGGCGTCGCCTGCGGGACGACGCCCCAGAACTTGGCCGGGAGCGCCCGTGCCGCCGAGGCGGAGACCGCCAGCGCGAGCAGGGCGACCGCGAAGGCGGCCGTCCAGGCACGTGCCTTCCCACCGATGCGCATCGTCGCTTTCGGCATCGGGCTAGCTCGCCTTCGGCGAGACCTGGCCGCCCGGAGCGCGGCGCTGGCGCCGCTGCCTGATCACGACCGCGCCGATCGAAATTGCCGCGAGCACGGCGACTGCGATCAGGATCGGGACCAGCGGCGATGAAGAGCTGTCATCGGAGCTGGACGCGGCGCTTGGCTGCGACTTCGCTTCCGAGGGGCCCGGGTGCTTCTTGGTCGCGCCATTGCCTCGTTTACCCTGGCCCTTGCCGGGGTGTTCGCCCGTGCTTGGATTGACGTTCCCTTCCGATGGACTTCCACCCTCCGTCCCCGTTTCCGACCCCGTGTGCTGCGGGCTGGCGTCGCTGTGCGGCGACTTCGAAACTTCGGCCGGTGAACTGTTGTTCTTTTCATGCCCGGCCGGCGGGGTGGTGTGGCCCTTAGTGGTGGGGATTTCGGTTTCGTACTCGGGCACACCGGCTTCGGCCTGAGCGAGGACCGGGAAGCAAGCCAATGCCAGCAGAGCAAGCACTGACAGAAGCACGAAGGCAGATCGGCCCCGAACCGGGGACCGGTGGCGGCGCATCCCATACATGGCGCGCAAGGTTAGAGGAATCGGCGGCGTCGATAGCTCCGCTCCTGCTGATCGGCGGGCTGGCCCTCGCCGACGGCGCGTTTGACCTGAGCGCACGCCATCTCGCCGGTCTTGGAGCCTGGCTCGTGGTGGTCGTCCTGCTCGCTTTCGGGGCGGCGACGCGAGCGCGGCTCGGCCGGCCGGTCTACTGGGCGAGTGGGCTGATCTTGGCTCTGGCGCTTGTTTCCGCAATCTCATCTCTCTGGTCGGGGTCGATCGAGCTGAGCGTGGTCGAGGCAGACCGTGTCCTGACCTACCTCGGCATCTTCCTTGCCGCATTCCTGATCGCCCAAACCGACCAAAGGCGCGAACGTTTCGCTGAAGGCCTGACGATTGCCCTGGTCCTGGTCGCCGTCCTGGCCCTGACCAGCCGCCTCCTCCCCCATGCCCTCGACCTCGGACCGGGACTCGGCAGCGGCCCGCGGCTGCGCTACCCGCTCGCCTACTGGAACGCCGACGGGGTTGCTTTCGGGATCGGGATCGCGCTGCTGCTGTGGATGAGCAGGCGCTCGCTGTCCGCCTGGCTGCGCTGGGCCGCGGTCGCCTCGCTGCCGGTCCTGCTGCTCGCCCTGTACCTGACCTATTCGCGCGGCGGCCTGCTGGCGCTGCTGGTCGCCGGCGGTTGCCTGCTGGCGCTCTCCCACGACCGGCTCCTGCTGCTGGGGGCGCTGGCGGTCGGCGCCGTCGGCGCGCTGCCGGCGCTGCTCGCGGTGCAGTCGCGGCGCGGCGTCGCCGACAACGTCGCGGCGTCCTCGACGGTCGACGAAGGCGTCGCCGTGCTGCTCTTCCTGCTCGCGGGCATCGCCCTGGCGCTGGCGCTTTACGCCGGCCTGCGGCGGCTCGAGAGCCGCGGCGGGGGCCTGACCGGGCGGGCGTTGGAGCTGTCGCGCAGCCCGGCCGTGCTGAAGCGGATCGCCCTAGCCGGGGCGCTGCTGGCGATCGCCGCCGCGATCGCGGTCGGCGGCCGCGCCTGGAGCCAGTTCACCGCCCCCGACGTGCAATTCCCGAACCAGCCGGAGCGCCACTTCAGCTCCTTCTCCGGCGCCAACCGCGACGAATTCTGGCGCGTGGCGATCGACGCCTTCGACGAAAAGCCGTTGCTCGGCCACGGCAGCGGCACCTACCAGTTCTCCTGGGACGAGCTGCGGCGGATCCCGCTGCCGGTCCGCGACGCCCATTCGCTCTTCCTGCAGGCATTCGCCGAGCTGGGCCTGCTCGGCGGCCTGCTGGTGCTGGCCATGGTCGCGGTGATGCTGTGGACCGGCTTTGCCGCCTGGCGCGGCGCCGCCGGCGCCCAGCGTGAGCTCTGCGCAGCGCTGTTCGGCGCCGTCCTCGCCTTCGCGGTCGGCGCGGCGATCGACTGGTTCTGGGAGATCGCGGCGCTGACCGCGGTCTTCTTCCTCGCCAGTGGCGTCCTCGTCGCGGCCCGCTGCTCGCAGCTCAGCCTCGCCCGAGCCGACGGCAACGGCCGGGCCGAGCGGCGACGCTACGGCCTCGCCGTCGCCGGGCTGGCGCTGGCCTGGATCACCGCCCTGGCCCTGCTTGGACCGCTGCTGGTCCAGCGTGAGCTCGACGCCAGCAAGGCCGCGGCCGCCGACGGCAACCTCGCCGGGGCCGTCGATCACGCCGACACGGCGCAGACGATCGAGCCCTGGGCGGCCTCGCCCTACGTGCAGCTCGGCCTGCTCGCGCAAGCGCAGAGCGACCCGGCCGCCGCGGTTGGCCGGCTCGACCAGGCAATCGATCGCGAAGACCACAACTGGGTCCTCTACTACCTACGCGCCAAGGCCCAGCGCGAAGCCGGGCAGGCGGCCGCCGCGCGGGCGGACATCGAACGCGCGCAGCGGCTCAACCCGCTGGAGGAATGCCTCTTCGAAGGGTTCGAGGGCTGCGGATGAGCCGCCTGCCCGACACCGAGAGGCCGGACCGCGAGACGCACGCCGCCGGTCCCCAGCCGCGGCCGCCGGCCCGCGACCACGGCCCGCTCGGCCTCGGCGGCCCGGACGGATCGCGCCGGCGCGGCGCGATGCTGCGCCGCCTGCTCGCCGGCGGCGACTGGCTGGCGCTGGCAAGCACCCTCTGCCTGGTCACCGCCACCACCTCCACGACCGATATCGCGACGCTGTTCTGGGCGATGCTCTTCAGCCCCACCTGGATCCTCGTCGTCAAGCTCCACGGCCTCTACGACAACGACCACCGCCGGATCCGCCACAGCACCCTCGACGAGCTGCCCTCGCTGGTCTCGGCCAGCGTGCTCGGCACCCTCGTCCTCGATTGCCTGCTGGCGCTGAGCCCGGTCGGGCCTCTCTCGCCCACCAGCGCGATCGCGGTCGGCCTCGGGGCGCTGGCCGGCAGCTTCGTCCTGCGCGGCATCCTGCGCTTCCTCTGGCACCGCCTGACCGGGCTGGCGGCCGGCATCGCGATCGGACCCGCCGCCGCCGTCGACATGGTCGCGCGACGGGTATCGACCCATCCCGAGACCCGGCTGGCGCTGGTCGGCTACCTCTCGCAGGCCGAGGACGCCGCCGCCGAGCTGCCCCGGCTCGGCACGATCGCCGATATCGCCAAGGTCGCCCGCGAGTACGAGATCGAGCGTGTGGTGGTGACCGAGCAGGAGATGAGCGAGCCGGCCGCCGAGCGGCTGATCGAGGAGTGCAAGGAGGCGGGCTTGGCGCTGACCTTCCTGCCTCAGCACTACGGGCTGCTCGGGCCCGGGATCGAGCTGAACCGGCTGGCCGAGCTGCCGGTGCTCGACTTCCGCTTCTCCGACCCGCCGCGCTCGACGGTGGCGATGAAGCGGGCGATGGACATCGCCGTCTCCGGCGCCCTGCTGGCGCTGCTCTCGCCGCTGCTGCTGGCGATCGCGCTGCTGATCCTGCTCGATACCGGCCGCCCCGTCTTCTTCCGCCAGCGCCGCGCCGGCATGGAGGGCGAGCCGTTCACGATGCTGAAGTTCCGCACGATGGACGCCGACGCCGAGCAGCGGCTGGCGGAGCTGGTCGACCTCGAGAAGCTCGACCAGCCGGCCTTCAAGATCCGCAGACGACCCGCGGGTGACCCGCGTCAGGGCGACTGCTGCGCCGCACCAGCCTCGACGAGCTGCCGCAGCTGATCAACGTCCTGGGCGGACAGATGTCGCTGGTCGGGCCGCGGCCCGAGGAGGAGAGCGTCGTCGCCCTCTACGACGAGCGCCAGCGGGGCGGCTGGCGATCAAGCCGGGGATGACCGGGCCGATGCAGGTCTATGGCCGCAGCGACCTCACCTTCGAGGAGCGGCTGGCGATGGAGCGCGACTACCTCGACAACCTCTCGATCGCCGGCGACCTGGCGATCCTGCTGCGGACGCCGCGGCGCGATCGTCCGCGGCGACGGCGCCTACTAGGCGGGCAGCCCGATGATGGCGCGCACCCGACCTCGAGGTCGTCGATCGTCAGCCACGGCGCCGAAGGGCTGCTGCGGCGCTGCCTCGCGCTCGCTGCGCGAGCACCCGCCGGCGAGCGAGTCGATGCGGGTCACCGTGGTCGACAGCGGCAGCCCCGACGGCGACCCCGGACATGGTCGAGCGCGAGTTCCCGCGAGGTGCGGCTGCTGCGCCGCGGCAACATCGGCTTCTCCGCCGCCAACAACCTGGTCCTGCGGGAGAGCGACGCGGCGCGGCGGTGCTGCTGCTCAACCCCGACACCGAGGTCTACGCCGGGCACCCTCGACGCGGCGCTGGCCCGCCTGCGCTCCGAGCCAGCGGATCGGCATGGTCGGCTGCAAGCTGGTGACCGAGATCGGGCGAGCTGGACCACGCCTGCAAGCGCTCCGTTCCCGACCCCGCTCAGCGCCCTCGCCCACTTCACCGGGATCGGCCGCGGCGAGGGCGCCGCCGGGGCGCTGAGCCAGTACCGGGCCACCCACCTCGGCGACGACGAGCCGGGCGAGGTCGACGCGGTCAACGGCGCCTTCATGCTCTGCCGCGCCGAGGCGGTGCGCGAGGTCGGCCTGCTCGACGAGGGCTACTGGCTCTACATGGAGGACCTCGACTGGTGCCGCCGCTTCTGGGACGCCGGCTGGAAGGTCTTCTACGAGCCGGCCGGGCGTCGCCCTGCACGTCAAGGGCGGCTCCAGCGGCGCGCGGCGGGCGCCGCAGCAGGAGATCGCCTTCCACCGCGGCATGGGCCGCTTCTACCGCCGCTTCGACGCCCCCGAGCACAACCCGCTGCTGAACGCGGCGGTCTACGCCGGGATCGGCGCCAAGCTCGCGCTCGCCCTTGGCCGCACCGCGATTCGGGCCGGAACTAGCCGTCGACGGGACGGAGACGTCCAAATCGTGGACGTTTGAGGCCCATCGGCATCAGAACGGGAGGGTGTCGGCGATCTCGGCGAGGCGTCGGGGCCGATCTGGTCGCGCTCGCTGAGGAGCGGCTCGGCCGACCTGCCAGTCGACGCCGACGTCGGGGTCGTCCCAGGCGATCCCGGCCTCGGTCGCCGGGTCGTAGAGGCTGGAGAGCTGGTAGGTGACGTCGGCGACCTCGCTGAGCACGGCGAAGCCGTGGCCGAAGCCGACCGGGACGAAGAGCTGGCGGTGCCTGACGTCGTCGAGCACGTGGGCCTCCCACTGGCCGTAGGTCGGCGAGCCGCGGCGCAGGTCGACGGCGACGTCGAAGCACCTCGCCGCGGGCGCAGCGGACCAGCTTCGCCTGGCCCGGCTCGGTCTGGAAGTGGATGCCGCGCAGCGTCCCCGCGCGGAGCGCGAGTGGTTCTGCTGGACGAACTCGACCTCGACGCCGTGCTCGGCCCAGGTCTCGCGGCTGTAGGTCTCGACCATGAAGCCGCGCGCGTCGCCGTGGACGACCGGCTCGAGCAGGACGACCCCGTCGAGCTTCGTCGGCAGCCGCTCGAGCATCAGCCGAGCGCCCTGCCGTACTGCTTCTCGTAGTACTCGCGGTACTCGCCGGAGCGGATCGGCCCCCACCACTCCTCGTTGTCGCGGTACCACTGCGACGGTCCGCTCCAGACCCTCGGCGAAGTGCACCTGCGCCTCCCAGCCGAGCTGCTCGCGCAGCTTGTCGGAGGCGAGCGAGTAGCGGCGGTCGTGGCCGGGGCGGTCCTGGACGTACTCGATCAGCGACTCCTCGCCGCCGGTCAGCTCGATCACCCGCTTGATGACCTCGATGTTCTCGCACTCGTCGGGGCCGCCGACGTTGTAGGCCTCGCCGGCCTTGCCCTTCGCCAGCACCGTGTGGATGCCGCGGCAGAAGTCCTCGACGTAGAGCCAGTTGCGGACCTGGCGGCCGTCGCCGTAGACCGGCAGCGAGTCGCCGTGGAGCGCGTTCAAGACCATCAGGGGGATCAGCTTCTCGGGATATTGGCGCGGGCCGTAGTTGTTGGAGCCGCGCACGATCGAGGCGTCGATGCCGTAGGTGTGGACGTGGGCGGAGACCAGCAGGTCGCCGGCCGCCTTGGTCGCCGAGTAGGGCGAGGAGGGGTCGAGCGGCGAGGTCTCGGTGAAGGAGCCCGACTCGATCGAGCCGTAGACCTCGTCGGTGGAGACCTGCAGGTAGCGCTGCACGCCGAGCTCACGGGCGGCGTCGAGCAGGGTGCCGGTGCCGATCACGTGGGTGCGGGCGAAGGCGTCCTGGTCGTCGATCGAGCGGTCGACGTGGGACTCGGCGGCGAAGTTGACGACCGCGTCGACCGCCCTCCATCGCCTCGCGCACGACCGCCGGGTCCTCGATGCCGCCGACCACCAGCGGCGTTCCCTCCGGCAGGTTCTCGCGGCGACCGGCGTAGGTGAGCTTGTCGAGCACGACGACGTCATGCTCCTCCCCCGCAAGCCGGACGTAGGTGGAACCGATGAACCCGGCGGCGCCGGTGACCAGCAGCTTCATACAACCTCCCTCTCCGCTTGTCGTTGGGCGAGATACCCGGCCAGGCCGTCCTGCCAGGTGGGCAGCCGGATCGCGTGCTCGCGCTGGCTGACCAGCGCCGAGAACGGCGGCCGCGGCGCCGGGCGGCCGAGCATCTCGGTCGTCCCCGAGAGCACTCGGCACTCGACCTTGGCCTGCTCGAAGATCTCGCGCGCGAACTCATACCAGGAGCACTGTCCGGCGGCCGCCATGTGATGGATGCCGAACTCGATCCCCTCGATCAGCCGCACGATCCCGTAGGCCAGGTGCCAGGTGTAGGTGGGCGAGCCGACCTGGTCGCGGACGACCAGGACCTCGTTCTGGGTCGAGGCCAGGCGCAGCATCGTCTCGACGAAGTTGCCACCCGCGATCCCGAACAGCCAGGCCGAGCGGACGACGAAGTGGCGCTTGTTGGCGGCCACCGTCGCCTCCTCGCCAGCCAGCTTGGTGCGGCCGTAGGCCGAGAGCGGCGCCGGCTGGTCGCTCTCCACGTAGGGCTCGCCCTTGGCGCCGTCGAAGACGTAGTCGCTGGAGACGTAGACGACCGCGGCGCCGACCGCGGCGCCGGCGGCGGCGACGTTGCCGGCGCCGGTGCCGTTGATCGCGAAGGCCGCCTCCTCGGACTCCTCGGCGCCGTCGACGTCGGTCCAGGCGGCGCAGTTGATCACCACGTCGGGGCGCTCGAGGTCGAACTTCTTCCCCAGCGCCGCGGCGTCGGTGACGTCGAGCTCGGCGCGGCCGAAGCCGACCACGTCGTGGCCCGCGTTGCCGGCAGCGAGCATCACGTCGCGGCCGAGCATCCCCGCGGCGCCGGTGACCAGGAGCTTCATCCGGGGGATTTCATCGGGTCGAAGACTTCCACGGGGTCGGAAAGGCTATTCGTCCGCAGCCGTAAAAGGCGAGCATCACGAACCCGGCGAGGCAGGCGAGGGCCGCAACCGCCTCGAAAACGAGGACGGAGTTGTCCGCGCTCAACGCCGGGGGCGCCGCCGCCAGGCTCGGCAGGTAGAGGACGAGCACGGTCATGGCGTTCGCCGCGACCAGCCAGCCCGCCCAGCGCGGGTAGGTCGCTCGGAGGCCCGCGACCAGGCCGGCGAACCCCACCAGAGGGATCGCCAACGACCCCTGCAGAATTACGGTTCGCGAAGCGCTGTTGCCGAACATCAGCAGGCCCCAGGCGATCGCCCCGATGCCGAAGAAGGCCAGGCAGAGCCGAGCGAACCGCCAGTCGTCCCCGTCCCGCCACCGGCCTCGCAGACGACCGATCGCGATCAGCGGAGCCGCCAGCATCAGCAGCCCGAACGTCCAGAGCAGGTGCCAGAACCGGACCTCGCGCACTTTCGAGACAGCGTCGCCGAGCTTGCCGTCGGCCAGTGCGGAGAGCGCGTCGCCGGTCTCGGTGAGCGCATCGCCGTGCGGTATCCCCCCGGCTTCGGCGGCGGGCTCGCCGGGTCGCCCCCCGCCATGTGGAGGAAGTTGTCGAGCTTGTTCTGGAGCGCCCCTCCGACTCCGGCCCTGCGGTATTCGTCGACGATCGTCTCGAGGGTCCCGCGACCGTCGATTTCCATCACACCCGCGAGATGCCACTTGAGGAGCCGGTTGCCGGGCGGGTCCCCGTAGTGCTGATAAGCCATCCAGGGGACGAGGAGGATCAGCAGCGCGGCGGCCCCCGCGGCGAGCCAGCGCCAGCCGGGCAAGCCCTTCCAGAGCGCGATACCGGCCACCGGGATCAACCCGAAGACGCTGGTTCCGTGGGAGAGGAAGGCAAGCGCGGCCAGGGCGCCGAGCAGCACAACCGTCCACGGCCGGTCCCTCAGGGTCGGGGTGCGCGGCGTGGCCACGAGCGCCAGCGCCGCGAGCACAAACGCGGCGCCGAGCAGCTTCGGCCAGACGTAGAAGCTGTTAGCGATCACGAAATCGCTGGCGAAGGCGGCGACGATCGCCAGGGCGCGCGTCCGGGCGGAGACCCGGGCCGCGACCAGCAGCGCCCACATCCCGACGATCCACAGCTGCTGCAGCACCACCCCGAGCACCTCGTAGTGCAGCGTCCCCGTGTCCCAGCCGAAGACGTGCTGGGTGAGGACGTAGGCGATCTGCAGGGGAGGCCGGTCGCTGAACAGCCATTGCGGTTCGAAGATCGGCGGCGGCCCGGGGTGGCCGGCAAACATCCATTCGGAGAAGAAGAGGGGGATGAAGCTGTCGCTGGCCATCTGGCTCGGCTGCGTGGAGAAGCGGAAGGAGGCCGTCTGGACCGCCGCGTCGGTGCCGCCGTGCAGGAAGCCGAAGAAGACGATGAAGAGCGAGGCCAGCGCCCAGAGCCCGAGCGGGACCGCGAGCCGCCGCAGCAGCTCCCGCTGCGGAGAGACGGTGCGCCAGACCCAGGCGATCGCGCCGAGCGAGCCGAAGAAGACGACGTAGGCGCAGAAGCTGCCTGCCCCCGGCAGCGCGTAGTAAACCCAGAAGGTCAGCATCGCGGCGACGCCACTGCCGGCGAGGGCGATGCCGAGCAGCTCCGGCTCGCGGCGCACGCCGAGTCGCAGCGCAACCAGCGCCGCGGCGATGCCCGGCGCCGCGGTCAGCGCCAGCTGCACCGCCGCGAGGGTGAAGAGGCTCCCACCGCTCACCGTGAGGATCCCCTCCGCATTGGCGCGAGGCTATTCAACGGGGCTGCGGCTAGACGATTTCGATCTCGCAGTTGTCGCCGACCAGCAGCCGCAAGGTCTTCGGCATACCGTCGCTGCGGGTCAGCTTGACGTTGCGGCCGAGCAGACTTGCCTCCATCCGCGTGCCGAGGTCCTCGACCACGGCGCCGGCAAGGACGATCGAGTGCTCGACCTCGGAGCGGCGTACGTGCACGCCCTCGCCGATTGAGGTGTAGGGGCCGATGTAGGCGTCCTCGACGCAGGCGCCGGCGCCGATCACCGCCGGGCCGCGGACGACAGAGCCCGCCACGGTCGCGCCCTTCTCGATCACGACGCGGCCCTCGACCTTGGAGTTGTCGACCTCGCCCTCGAGCCGAGTGTCGATCTCCTCCAGGACGAGTCGGTTGGCCTCGAGCATGTCGGCGAGCTGGCCGGTGTCCTTCCACCAGCCGCGCACGACCTCCGACTGCACCTTGCGACCGTCGTCGATCAGGCCCTGGATCGCCTCGGTGATCTCGTACTCGTCCCGCCAGGACGGCTCCAGCGCTTCGGCGGCGGCGAAGATCAGCGGGCTGAACAGGTAGACGCCGACCAGGGCCAGGTTCGAGGGCGGGTCCTTCGGCTTCTCGATCAGCCGTACGATCCGTTCGCCGTCGAGCTCGGCGACCCCGTAGGACTGCGGGTCCTCGACCGGGGTGAGCAGGATCAGCGCGTCGGGTTCGTCGGCCCGGAAGGTCGAGACCAGCCCGCGCAGCCCGTCGCGCAGGAGGTTGTCGCCGAGGTACATGACGAAGGGCGAGTCGCCGAGAAAGTCCTTCGCGGTCAGCACCGCGTGGGCGAGCCCGGCCGGCTTGTCCTGGACGATGTAGGTGATCTTCGCCCCGAAGGCGGAGCCGTCGCCGGCGGCGGCTTCGATCTCGCCACCGGTCTCGGGCGCGATGATGATCCCGATCTCCTCGACGCCGGCGTCGACCAGCGCCTCGATCCCGTAGAAGAGCACGGGTTTGTTGGCGACGGGCACGAGCTGCTTGGCCGAGGTGTGGGTGATGGGGCGCAGCCGGGTTCCCGCGCCACCGGAGAGGATCAGTCCCTTCAGGGGGTCCATCGAGGCTGCAACCCTACTGAGCCCGAGCGAGCATCGTGCGACCAGCCGTTTATATCCCCAACTACAACGGCTCCGAGCGAATCGGGCGGGTTCTGAGCAGCCTGCGCGAGCAGAGCCGGCCGGTCGACGTGGTCGTCGTCGACAACGGCTCCGACGACGATTCGGTGGCGCTACTGCGCGAGCGGTTCCCCGAGGTGGCGCTGCTGGCGTTGGAGCGCAACCTCGGCTTCGGGCCGGCGCTGAACCGCGCCGCGGCGGAGCACCCAGCCGACCCGCTGATCCTGCTCAACAACGACGTCGAGGCCGACCCGCGCTTCGTCGAGGCGATGCTCGACGCCGCCGCCGAGGGGGTGCGCTCGGTCGCCGGGGTCCTGCTGCAGGAACGGGCGCCGGGGTTGATCGACTCCGCCGGCGTCGTCGCCGACCGCACCTTGATGGGCTTCGACCACCTGCACGGGGAGCCGCTCGCCGCCGCGGCCACAGCGGCCGACCCGCTGGGCCCCACCGGCGGCGCCGCGCTCTACGACCGCGCCGCCTTCGAGGCGGTCGGCGGCTTCGACGAGCGGATCTTCCTCTACTACGAGGACCTCGACCTGGCGCTGCGGATAGCCGCCGCCGGCTCCCGCTGCAGGCTGGCGCCGGGGGCGACGGCGATCCACGCCTACTCGGCCAGCCTCGGCGCCGCCAGCGCCCGCAAGTTCGGCTTCACCGGCTGGAGCCGCGGCTACATGCTGCGCCGGTACGGGGTGATGAAGAGGCCCGGCCTGGCGCTGCGAACGCTCGCCTGCGAGGGCGCCCTCTGCGCCGGCCAACTGCTGCTCGACCGCACCGCCGAGGGCATCTCGGGGCGGCTGCGCGGCTGGCGTGACGGTGCCGGCCTACCGGTCCACGACGTCAACGGCGCGCCGCTGCTCGAAATCGGCCCCCGCGAGGCGCTGGCGCGGCGGCAGCGGCGGCGCGGCTGATCGGCGGGGCGGCGGCGCGGCCACGGTGCCCAGCCAAACTCGGTCACTTTTAAGGGCTATAGGCCCCATAAGTGACCGAGTTTCGGGATGTGGACGTCAGCCGAAGGTGCGAACGCCGAGCCAGCGGCGGGCGCGGCGCACGTCGCCCTCGCGGGGCAGGCGGCGGCGCTCGCGCAGCAGCCGCGGCAGGCGCCGCAGGCCTTCGAGCTTGCCGGCGAGGGTGGCGCGGAGGCGGCGCTGGGCGGCGGCGCGAGCAAGCGAACCGGCCTCGACGGCGGCGATCCGCGGCAAGGCCGCCAGCGGCATGAACTTGACCTGGGTGGCGAGACGGTTGCGGGCGACCAGCCGCGCGTTCTGATCGCTCGGCCGCGTGAACCCGGCCGACCAGGAGGCGTTGCCGAGGTGCCAGACGACCGCCGCCGGGACGTAGGCAAAGCGCCAGCCGGCGATCCGCGCCCGCAGGTTGAGGTCGACGTCCTCGTAGAAGGCGAAGTAGCTCTCGTCATAGCCGCCGAGCTCGTCGAACAGCTCGCGCCGCAGCAGGCAGGCGGCGCCGCAGACGCCGAAGACCTCGTGCGTGTCGGGGAGGCGGGGCGGCTGGGCCTCGCCGGCCCCCTGCTCGACCGCCCGCCCGTCGGCGCGCAGGGCCTGGCCGGCGCTGTAGAGGCGCGCGGCGGCGGGATCGTCACCGGGACCGGCGCCCTCCTCCAGCTGGAGGAGCCGCGGCTGCACTCCGCCCAGCCCCGGGTCGGCCAACAAAGCGTCGAGCAGCGGCCCGAGGCAGCCCGGCTCCAGCACGGTGTCGGCGTTCAGCGCCAGGATCGCCTCGGCATCGACCCGGCGGGCGCCAAGGTTGACCGCCGCCGCAAAGCCGACGTTCTCGGGCAGTGAGACGTGCGGCACGCCCTGGCGCTCGAGATAGCCGACCGAGCCGTCGCTCGAGCCGTTGTCGACGACCAGCAGCTCGACCCCCACCCCCTGGCCCGCCAGCGAGTCGAGGCAGCGCGGCAGCAGGTCGAGCGAGTTCCAGCTCGGGATCACCACGGCGAGGGATCGCGACGCGCTCACGCGCGGAAGCCTGACAGTTGGCGACGTCGGGCCCGCCGCGTGGCGGGCAGGTAGCCTGCAGCCGATGAGCACGCTTGGCAAGTCCGGCGCGGAGGCGCGCGCCGCGGCGACCGAGGCGCCGCCGCCGCCCGTCTACTTCGATGCCCGCGCCGAGCTGGCGACCCGCTTCCTCGGCGGCGAGGGTCTGGAGATCGGCGGCCTGCACAAGCCCCTGCCCGTCGCCGCCCACGCCACCGTCCGCTACGTCGACCGGATGACGACCGAGGAGCTGCGCCAGGAGTACCCGGAGCTGGCGGAGAGCGCGATGGTCGAGGTCGCCGTCGTCGACGACGGCGAGCGGCTGTCGACGGTCGCGGAGGAGAGCCAGGACTTCATCATCGCCAACCACTTCCTCGAGCACTGCCAGGACCCGATCGGGACGATCGAAACCCACCTCGGCAAGCTGAAGCCCGGCGGCGTCCTCTTCTACGCGGTCCCGGACAAGCGCTTCACCTTCGACTTTCGCCGGCCGGTGACCCCACTCGAGCACATGATCGCCGACCGCGAGGAGGGGCCGGAGCGCTCGCTGACCGGGCACTACGAGGAGTGGTCGCGCCTGGTGACCGGACAGCAATCGAGCGGCGATGCCGAGCAGGGGGCCTCGGAGGAGTGGGTGGCCGCCCACGTTCGCCACCTCGAAGAGATCGACTACTCGATCCACTTCCACGTCTGGACCCAGGCGGAGTTCCTGCGCCTGATCCTGCACTGCCGCGAGCGCACCGGAGACGGCTTCGACATCGAGGCGGCGGCACGCCAGGCGATCGAGTTCGTCGTCGTCCTCCGCAAGCGCGGCGCCTTCCCGGCGCCTCCCGCCCCCCCGGGGGTGTACTTCGTCCAGCCTGGCGAGGGTGGCGCGGGCACGTCCCGGCTCAGCCCGCCGGCGGGCCCGGAGCCGAGCGAGCTGGAGCGCTGGCGAGCGCGCGGGCGCCGGATCGCCAACGCGGTCCGCAACGACCTGCGTCGCTGGAGGGCACGGCCATAGGACGGCGCGAGTCCCCAGGCGCCGGCGCGCCGCTGGCGATCGAGGCGCGCGGCCTGGAGAAGACGTTCCACATCCCCACCCACCGGGTCGACTCGCTGAAAGAGCGGATCGTCCGGCCCTTCTCGTCCGGGGACGTGCGCGTGCTGCGCGCGCTCGACGGCGTCTCCTTCGACGTCCGCCAGGGCGAGTTCTTCGGCATCGTCGGCCGCAACGGCTCCGGCAAGAGCACGCTGCTGAAGCTGCTGGCGAGCATCTACCGGGCCGACGCCGGCACGATCCGGATGGCGGGGCGGCTGGCGCCGTTCATCGAGCTCGGCGTCGGCTTCAACGAGGAGCTAACCGCGCGCGAGAACGTCCTCCTCAACGGCGTGATGATGGGCCTGACGCCGCAGCAGACCCGCGAGCGCATCGAGGCGGTGATCGAGTTCGCCGAACTGGAGGAATTCGCCGAGCTGAAACTGAAGAACTTCTCCTCCGGAATGCTCGTCCGCCTCGCCTTCTCGGTGATGCTGCAGGCCGACGCCGATGTGCTGCTGATCGACGAGGTGCTGGCGGTCGGCGACGCCGCCTTTCAGCAGAAGTGCGCCGACGCCTTCCGCGAGATGAAGGCGCAGGGCAAGACGATCGTCCTCGTCACCCACGAGATGCCGACCGTGGAGGAATACTGCGACCGGGCGATGCTGATCGACGGCGGCCACGTCCAGCACCTCGGCGACCCCTCCGAGGTCGGGCGCCGCTACCTGCAGCTCAACTTCGAACGGGGCAGCCCGGACGACCACGCCGCCGCCCAGCGAGGGAGCGAGGAGGTGCGGCTGCTCGACGCCTGGATCGAGGGCGCCGACGGCGCTCGCCTGACCAACCTCGAGCACGGCCGCGAGATCCGCCTCCGGGTCGAGCTGGAGGCGCTGCGCGACCTGCCCGGGGTGAGCGTCGGCTTCAGCATCGTCAACGCCGACGGCGTCGGCGTCTTCCAGTTCGGGACCGGGGTCGAACGGGCATACGGCTCGCCGGAGCTGAAGGCGGGCGAGCGGGTGAAGGTCGGGGCCGAGGTGAAGAACCTGCTGGTGCCCGGCCGCTACTTCGTCCACTGCGGCGTCAACCGGATCCACGGCACCGGGGTCGCCCTCTACGTCCACAACGCGGTCGACTTCGTCGTCTTCGGCGGCGAGTCGCACCCACGCGGGATCGTCGACCTGCCGTTCGAGATCGAGGCGGTCGTCGAGGGAGGGGCGGGCTCGTGAGCGCGACGCCGCATCCGCCGCTGCGCGAGGTAAGCGGCCCCTCCGCCCTCGGCGGCGGCGCCCGGCGCTTCTTCGACCTGCTCTGGCTGATCTCGGTGACCGAGTTCAGGCGCACCTACTTCGGCACCGTGCTCGGCTACGTCTGGTCGCTGATCCGGCCGCTGATGCTGTTCGGGGTGCTGCTCTTCGTCTTCACCCGCGTGTTCAAAATCGGCAGCGAAGAAGTCGAGCACTACCCGGTGATGCTGCTGCTCGGGATCGTCCTCTTCACCTTCTTCCAGGAATCGAGCACCAACGCCGTCACCTCGGTCGTCGCCCAGGAGGGGGTGGTGCGCAAGACCCAGTTCCCCCGCCTGGTGATCCCGCTCGCGACCGTCGTCACCGGCGCCTTCAACTTCTGCCTCAACCTGGTCGTCGTCTTCGCCTTCATCTTCGCCTTCGGGGTCGAGCCGGCCTGGACCTGGCTGCTGTTCCCGCTCGCGCTCGCGGTCCTCTTCGTCTTCACCTGCGCGGTCAGCACGATGCTCTCGGTCCTCTACGTGCGCTTCCGCGACGTCGCGATCATCTGGGTGGTGCTCGCGCAGATGCTCTTCTACGCGACGCCGATCCTCTACCCGATCACCGTCTTCAAGGACGACGAAACGTTGCAGCACCTGCTGATGATCAACCCGCTGGCGGTGATCTTCGAGCAGGTCCGGGTCTGGATCCTGGCCGAACCGGAAGCGCCGAGCGCCGCCGCGGCCGCGGGCGGCACCCTCCACCTGCTGCCGGCCGCGGCGATCTTCGTCGGCGTCTGCCTCTTCGCCGCCTGGATCTTCAACCGCGAGGCGCCGCGGGTCGCCGAGGACCTGTAGCCGGCGAGGCTCAGCGGCAGACGCGCGCGAGCTGGGCCGCGTCGACGTGTAGGTACCAGGGGCGGCGCGAGCTATCGCGGGGGATCCGCAGCACCGTCACCGAGCCTCCCACCGCGCCTTCGATCGGCACCGGGTACTCGCCGACCGCGAAGCGGCGCAGCGAGACGGCGGCGGGCGGTCCGGGCGCGAGTTCGATCCGGGTCAGGCCGGGGCCGACCGCGACCTCGGAGCCCGGCCCCCCAGCTGGGACGACGCAGTTCTCGGTCGCCGCACCGAAGCTGAAGGCGCCGCGCCTGGTCACGGTCGAGATCGGCAGCGCCTGGGAGAGGACGACGTCGGCCTGGCGCCGCCCTTCCTCCGGCGCCGCCACCAGTTCGCTTTCGGAATAGGCGGGCGAGCCGAATTCGTCGACCGCTTCCAGGTATTTGCCGGCGTAGATATTGATCAGCGAGGGCGTCCCGGCGACTTCCGGCGTCAGCTCGAAGTCGGGCGAGACCGTCCGTGCGGCGATCTCGATCGCCGCGGTATCGGCGCGGGTGAACGTCGTCTGCCCCTGCAGGATGTCCTTGCCGTTCTTCAGCACCACCAGGTTGGAGCCGATCGCCGCCACGGTGACCGCGCCGGCGATCAGCAGCCCGCGCCGGGTGAAGCGGACGTCGCGCAGCAGGTTTGCCAGCAGCATCAGCAGGAAGATCGCGCCGGCGTACTGGTAGCGGCTGGCGGTCGGTTCGCGGCCCGGGAACTGGTTGAAGGCGGTGAGGAACCAGTTCGCCGCGGCCGCCGCGGCAACCGGCCAGATACCCGGGTAGAAGCCCGGCTTCCTGAACTGCCGGTAGCCGAAGACTGCGACCAGCGCGACCAGCAGCGCCTCTCCCCAGCCGAGGTCGGTGACGTTGCCGACCGGGTTGGTGCCGAGGCCGAACAGCGAGCCAAGGGCGACCGCCATCGCTTCCGCCACGTAGTGCGGCGAGGCCATCACGTTGCGCAGCGAGAGGTGCGATTCGGCGTCGTGGCCCCAGCCGAGATACCAGGCGGCGTAGAGCAGGGCGGGGATCGCGACCACATACGCGCGGCGGCGCCAGCTCTCCCGCGGCCCCCGCAGGACCGCGACCGCGGCGCCGACCACGAATGCCAACCCGAGGCTGGAGAAGCCGAGCGAGAGGGCGAGGAAGAGGCAGGCGAGGAGGTCGCCGCGGCGGTCTTCGCGTTCGAGCGCCAGCAGCATCGCCAGGCCGAACAGCATCGAGCCGGCGAAGCCGATCTCAAACGGCCACAACAGCACCTCCCAGGCCGGGCCGAGGAACAGCACCAGCGCCGCGGCGCAGAGCGCCAGCCAGGGGCCAACTCGCCGCCTCACGTAGACGTAGAGCAGGAAGGCGGTGACCAGCAGGAAGGCGGTGAAGAGGACGTATTCGGGCGTCGCCGAGGTCATCCCGAAGACCCGCAGCAGCAACTGCTCGATCAGCACCGGGATGACGACTATGTGCTCGTTGTGCGGCTGAAAGAGCGCGTCGGTCGTCAGGTGGCGCCGTTCGATCAGGAAGGCCCAGGTGTCCTGGAAGAAGGTCAGGTCCCGGGTCAGCGCCAGGGTCAGGATCCCCGCCCCGGCGAGCGCCGCGGCGATCAGGATCGCGGGCGCGTTGCGCGTCGTCCTCTCCATGGCGGTGCGGGAGTGTATTGGCGGCGCCGGGGGTCACCCTGCCCCGCCACGAGAAGCAGCCCACCTCTGAGTACACTGCGCCGGAATGTCCGAGCAGGCCACCCCTACGAGCCCGCGCTCGCAGGAGGATCGCGAACCCGACTACGGGCGCTACTACTACCGCCACAACTGCGGGGTCCCCTACGAGCGCAACAGCCACTGGCTCGAGTTCTTCGGCAAGATCGCCGACGCCATCGTCCGCGACCTGCGGCCGACGACCGTGCTCGACGCCGGCTGCGCGATGGGGTTCCTGGTCGAGGCGCTGCGCCAGCGGGGAGTCGAGACCTGGGGCGTCGACGTCTCCGAGTACGCGATCTCCCAAGTCCACGAGTCCGTCTCCGAGTACTGCCAGGTCGGCTCGCTGGCCGACCCGCTGCCGCGCCGCTACGACCTGATCGTCTCGATCGAGGTACTCGAGCACATCCCGCCCGCCGAGGCGAACGCGGCGGTGGCGAACCTCTGCGCCGCGACCGATCGGATCCTGCTCTCGACCACCCCGGACGACTACGCCGAGGCGACCCACCTCAACGTGCAGCCGCCGGAGGCCTGGTCGGCGGCGCTGGCCGGCGAAGGGTTCCTGCGCGAGGTCGAGCGCGACGTCACCTACGTCACCCCCTGGGCCGCCCTCTACAGCCGCCGTGAAGAGCCGCTGGCGGAGACGGTCAGCCGCTACGACCGTGCCTGGGTGCGGCAGCGCCGCGAGGCCGACCAGCTGCGCGAGGCGCTGCTGGCGGCGCAGAAGCGGCTGGCGGAGCTCGAGGACGAGCCCGGCGCCAGCCGCCCGGAGTTGGAGGCCGAGCTGGAGCGGAGCAACGAGGAGGTCCTGCGGCTGCGCGACCTGCTGATCGGCATCGAGTCCGAACTCGGCTCCGCCAAGGGCCGCTTGGCCGAGGTCGAAGACCGGGCGAAGCGGATCGCCGGCGCGAAGACGCGGCTCGAAAGCCAGGTCCCGGTGTTCGGCAAGCTGCTGGGCAAGATCCTCGGCCTGCTCGCCGGCCGCCTGCGCTAGCCCCGTGGCCACCCCCCGCTTCTCGATCCTGACCCCGGTCTACGAGACCCCCGCCGGGGTGCTGCGGAAGATGCTGCGCTCGGTCCGGCGCCAGAGCTTCGGCGACTGGGAGCTGTGCCTGGTCGACGACGGCTCCAAGCAGCCCCACGTGCGCGAGATCCTCGACCGCGCCCAGAGCAAGGACCCGCGGATCAGGGTCCGCTACAGGGAGCCGAACGAGGGCATCGTCGCCGCCTCCAACGACGCCCTGGAGATGGCGCAGGGCGAGTTCCTCGCCCTGCTCGACCATGACGACACCCTCCACCCCGACGCGCTCGCCCACGTTGCCGAGGCGCTCGACGCCAATCCCGAAGCCGACTACGCCTACACCGACGAGGACAAGATCGACCTCGCCGGTCGCCACTCGGGCCCCTTCTTCAAGCCCGACTGGTCGCCGGAGCGGATGCGCACGCAGATGTACACCTGCCACCTCAGCGTCCTGCGCCGGGCGCTGGTCGAGGAGGTCGGCGGCTTCGACCCGGAGTTCGAGGGCTCCCAGGACTGGGACCTGGTGCTGCGGGTCACCGAGCGCGCCCGCGCCGTCGTCCACGTGCCGCTGATCCTCTACCACTGGCGGATGCTGGAGACCTCCGCCGCCAGCGGCGGCGAGGCCGCCAAGCCGTGGGCCTTCGAAGCCGGAGTGCGGGCGGTGCAGGCGCACTGCGAGCGGATCGGCCTGCCGGCCGCGGTCGAGCGCGACGCCGAGGACCCCGGCGTCCTGCACCTGCAGCCCCGCCTACGCGAGGAACCGCCGGTCAGCATCGTCATCCCCACCGCTGGCCAGGTCCGCGACGTCCGCTTCGAGCCGGTCGTCCTGGTCGAGAACTGCGTGCGCGGGATCGTCGAGCGCTCGACCTACAAGAACTACGAGATCGTCTGCGTGCTGAGCGAACCGGTGCCGCCGGAGGTGACCGAGCGGCTGCGCGAGATCGCCGGCGACCGCCTCCGCACCGTTCCCTACAGCGGCGAGTTCGACTTCTCGGCGAAGATCAACCTCGGCGCCATGCAGAGCGAGGGCAAGCACCTGCTGCTGCTCAACGACGACATCGACGTCACCCTGCCGAACTGGATCGAGCGGATGGTGATGTACGCCGAGCAGAACGGGGTCGGCACGGTCGGCGGCAGGCTGCTCTGGGAGGACGGTCGCCTCCAGCACGTCGGCGTCAGCTTCGACGACGGCCTGCCCGGGCACACCTATCGTGGCTTCGGCGGGGACTTCAACGGCTACGCCAACGCGGTGCTGATCGCCCGCGACTGCCTCGCCGTCACTGCTGCCTGCATGATGACGCCGCGCGCCGTGTTCGAGGAGCTGGGCGGGCTGACGACGACCCTGCCGGTCAGCTTCAACGACGTCGACTACTGCCTCAAGGTCCACACCAGCGGCCGCCGCAACGTCTACGACCCCGACCTCGTCCTCTACCACCTCGAGTCCTCCAGCCGCGACCCCGCCGTGAAGGAGTGGGAGCTGGAACAGCTGATGGACCGCTGGGGGCACGTGGTCGCCGTCGACCCGTTCGGCAACCCGCACCTGCGCCGCGGGATGCCGCGGATCGCCGGCCATTTCCTCTGGGCGCGGCGGCGCCTGCGCCCCCTGCTGCCGATCTGATGCCCAACCGCGAGCGGCCGGCGATGCTCGGCGTGCTCTGCCTGGCTGCCCTCGGCTGCCTGCTCGGCCTGCTGGCCGAGCCCTCCGGGGGGATCCACGGCGGCCTACGCGAACAGCTGCTCGACCTGCTGCACGTGCTCGGCACCACGGCGCTGGCCCTGGCGCTGCTGCTCGGCCCGGGGATCGCCTGGCGGGCGCTCGGCGAAGGCCGCACCAGCCTCGGCTTCCTCTTCCTACCGGGGCTGGCGCTGCTGATCGCGATCGGCGGCCTCGCCTGGGCGCTGGGCGGCGAGGTCGCCCCCCGCACCGTCTGCTTCGCGCTCGCCGGACCGGCGCTCGGCTTCCTGCTCGGCGTCCTGCTCTGGGCCGGCCCGGAGGAGATCCTCGAGCCCGAGGAGCGGCGCTGCCTGCTCGTGGTCGGCTGCGTGCTGGGGCTGGCGATCGCCCGGGCGCTGTGGTCGCTCGGACCCGAAGGCGAGCTCTACGCCGGCACGATCTCCCGCACCCTGGAGGTCGGCGACCGCTCCGACAGCCGCATCTCCTTCATCCTCCCCCAGCTCGTCGCCAACCACGAAGGCCCGTACGGGCCGCTCGGCATCGAGCAGTTCTCGCCCTACAACTTCTCGAGCCGCGGGCCGCTGCCCGGCCTGGCCAGCGCGCCGGTGGTGCTGTTGGCCGGCGGCCACCCGCCCGCCTCCTACCCCGATCAGCCCTGGGCGCCCTTCGACCTGCAGGGGTTCATGGCCTACCGGCTGGCGATGATGACCTTCGCCTGCACCGCCTTCGTGACGCTCTGGGACCTGGTCCGGCGTCTCGCCGGCGACACCGCCGCACGGCTCGCGCTGCTGCTCGCCGCCACCACGCCCTTTCTCGTCCACGAGGTCTGGTTCACCTGGCCGAAGATGCTGGCCGCGGCTCTCGTCCTACTGGCGGCGATCTGCGTGATCGGCGGCCGGCCGGCGCTGGCGGGACTGCTGGCCGGGCTCGGCTATCTGATGCACCCGGTGGCGCTGCTCTCGCTGCCGGTCCTCGCCGTGCTCGCGCTCTGGCCGCTGCGCGGCGCCCGCTGGAACCGGCCGCGGCTGGCGCGGCTACTTTGGCTGGCCGCCGGGCTCGCCGTCTTCGTAGTTGCCTGGCGTCTTCTCAACGGCTCCCACTACGACCAGAGCAGCTTCCTCAACTACTTAACCGAGGCCGGCGGCAACCTGCACCCGCCGCTCGGGGAATGGCTCGACTTCAGGCTCAAGTCGCTCGGCAACACGCTGGTGCCGTTCCTGCTGCCGGCCGGGTCGTCGACCAACCCGTCGATCAACGCGGTCGGCGGCGCCTCCGGCACCACCGTCCACTTCTTCTTCCAGTACTGGAACACCCTGCCCTTTGCCGTCGGCATCGTCTTCTTCCCCGTGCTCCTGGTCGGGCTGTGGCGGGCGGCGCGGCGCTGGCCCTGGGCGGTGACCGCCACCGTGGTCTTCCCGTTCGTTCTCTTCGCCGTCTACTGGGGCTCCTCCTCGACCGGGATGATGCGCGAGGGTCTGCAGACCTGGGCACTGACCCTGTTCGCGGTGCTCGCCTGCGAGCAGGCGGCGAGCGGCTTCGGCTGGCTGCGCTCGGCGCCGCTGCGCGCCGTGCTGACGCTGCGCGCGCTCGAGCTGCTGGCGATGGCGGCGGTGCCGACGTTCGCCACACGCCACGATCTGATCTCCGCCGGCTTCAAGCTGACCGACGCCGTCGCGGCCGCAGCGATGCTGGGCTTCGGGGGGGCGCTGGCGGCCCTCGTCTGGCGGGCGCCGCGGCGACTCGAAGGGGAGGGCGATGCGGCGTAGGGTCCGGCGGGCGGCTTCCATGCCCGAGCCGGCGGCAGCGGCGGCCGGGGTGCTCGACGCGCCGGCTCCCCGCGGGCCGCTGGCGCGAGGGCCAGAGACGATCGCCGGCTGGGCCCTCTTCCCCTCCGGGCCGACCGCTCGGGTCGAGGTCTGGGTGGGCGAGCGCTCGCTCGGCCTCGCGCACCTCGGGGTCGCACGGGCCGACGTCGCCGCCAACCTCGGCCTGCCGGGCGCCGGGATCGCCGGGTTCAGGCTCGACGTCGACCTCGGCTCGTGGCCGGAGCCCGACGGCCTGGTCGAGCTGCGCGCCGAGGCCACAAGCGTCTCCGGCGAGCGGCTGGCGCTCGGCCCGGTGGCGCTCGAGCTCGCCGCGGCTCCAGCGCCGCCTCCCGCCCCCCGGCCCCGGGCGGTGCCCGCGCGTCGCGCCCGCGGGCGCAAGCTGCTCGTCTGCACCCACCAGCTCTGCCTCGGCGGCGCCTCACGCTACCTGGTCGAAACGCTCGCGGCGATGCTGGCGCTCGAGGCGATCGACCCGGTGGTGCTCAGCCCGATCGGCGGGCCCTCAGGGGAGATGCTGGAAGCGCTGGGCATCCCGTCCACGTCTCCGGGCCGGCGCCGCTCGACAATCTCCGTGCCTACGAGGGGCGGGTCGAGGAGCTGGCGGCCTGGGCCGAGCCGCAGGGCTTCGAGGCGGCCTTCGTCAACACCGTCTCACCGCTAGTCGCGCCGGGCGCGGAGGCCGCCGCCCGGCTCGGAGTCCCGGCGGTCTGGGCGATCCACGAGAGCTTCGAGCCGCGCGTGCTCTGGCGGGGCTGCAGTCCTCAGGTGCGCGCCCGGGTCGAGGCGGCGACGCGGAACGCCCAGCTGGCCGTGTTCGAGGCGGCCGCGACCGCGGCGATCTACGAGCCCCACCTGCCCGGACGCTGCCTCACCGTCCCCTACGGGCTCGACCTCGGCCCGATCGATGTGCTCCGCGACGGCTTCGACCGCGGGGCGGTGCGGAGACGGCTGGGGGTCGACGCTGACGCCGAGCTGGTCCTCTGCGTCGGCACGATCGACACCCGCAAGGCCCAGGCCGTGCTTGCGCAGGCCTTCGACCTGATCGCCGAGCGGCACCCGCGCGCCCGCCTCGCCCTGGCCGGCGCCGAGGACACGCCGGAGACGGCGGCGCTCGCCGGGTGGATCGGCTCGTCGCGCTCGGCCGGGCGGATCGAGCTGATTCCGACCACCCCCGAGATCCAGCAGTGGTACGGGGTCGCCGACCTGCTGGTCTGCGCCTCGCGGATCGAGTCGCTGCCGCGCGCCGTGCTCGAGGCGATGGCCTGGGAGCTGCCGGTCCTCGCGACCTCGATCTTCGGCCTGCCGGAGCTGATCGACCACGGGTCGACCGGCTGGCTCTGCGAGCCCGGCGACACCGGCGAGCTGGCCGCCGCGCTGGACCGGGCGCTCGCCACGGACGCCGAGGAGCGGCGACGAATCGGCCGCGCCGGGCGCGTGCTGGTCGAGGGCCGCCATGCCATGGGCGCTTACGCCGCGGCGCTCGCCGACCTGCTCGAGCGCGCCGTGACGGGCGCCCGGCTCAGCCCCGCGAGCGCAGCGGTCGGCGGCGGCTGGGCTTCCGCACCTGGTAGTCGCCCCGGCTGAGCGCGTTCTCGAGCCAGACGTAGAGGACGATGAACAGGTAGCGGCTGCCCATCTCTTTCATCGCCAGCTTCGGCACGCCGCTGGTGCGGTTGGTCCAGTTGGTCGGGATCACCTCGTAGGTGTGGCCGCGCACGATCGCCTTCAGCGGCATCTCGACGGTCAGGTTGAAGTGCTTGGAGAGCAGCGGCTGGATCGTCTCGATCACCTCGCGCCTGTACGCCTTGAAGGCGTTGGTGGTGTCGTTGTAGCGGTGACGGAAGAGGATGCGGATGAACTGGTTGGCGAGCCGGTTGACGTAGAGCTTCAGGCGCGGGTAGTCGTAGACCTTCGCCCCCGGGACGAAGCGGGAGCCGAAGGCGCAGTCCCAGCCGTCTTCGAGCAGGCGGTGGTAGCGGACCAGGTCCTCGGGGTCGTCGGAGGCGTCGGCCATCACGATCGCCACCGCGTCGCCCTCGAACACGTCGAGGCCGGCCCGGATCGCGTTGCCGAAGCCGCGTTCGAGGTGGGAACGGTGGCAGCGGACCCGCGGGTTGCCGTCGCCGATCGCGTTGACGACCGCTTCGGTCGAGTCCTCGCTGTCGTCGTTGACGACGACCACCTCGTAGTCGATCCCCTCGCGCTCGAGGACCGCGACCACGCCTTCCACCGTGCCGCCCACCGACCCCTCCTCGTTCTGGGCCGGCATCACCACCGAGAGCTTCACGCCGCGCTCACCGTCCAGCGCTCGAGGTTCTGCTCATACATCTCCTGGAGGATGTCCTCGACCCCGTAGCGCAGCTTGAAGTCGGGGTAGTCGGCTTCGAACGGCGCCAGGTCGGAGATCCACCAGCGGTGGTCGCCGATCCGCGGCTCCTCCCCCATCTCCCAGCTCAGCTCGCGGCCGGCGACCCGCTCGCAGATCTCGATCGCCTCCAGCATCGAGCAGTTCGAGAAGCGGCCGCCGCCGATGTTGTAGACGGCAGCCGGGCGCGGCGCCTTGCGGTAGGCGTCGAAGGCGGCGATCAGGTCGGCGCTGTGGATGTTGTCGCGGACCTGCTTGCCGTCGTAGCCGAAGACCGTGTACGGGGTGCCGGTCACCGTGCACTTCATCAGGTAGGCGAGGAAGCCGTGCAGCTTGGCGCCGGCGTGCTGGGGACCGGTCAGGCAGCCGCCGCGGAAGGCGACGGTCGGCATCTCGAAGTAGCGCCCGTACTCCTGCACCAGCAGGTCGGCGGCGGCCTTGGAGACCCCGAACAGCGAGTGGGTCGAGGAGTCGATCGACATCGAGGCGTCGATGCCCCTGTAGTAGGGGTGGGACTCGGGCAGCTCCAGCCGCTTCTCCAGGTCTTCCAGCGGCAACCTGTTGGGCGTGTCGCCGTAGACCTTGTTGGTCGAGCAGAAGACAAACGGCGCGTCGAGGCAGTGGGCGCGGGCGGCCTCGAGCAGGTTGAGGGTGCCGTTGGCATTTACGCCGAAGTCGGTCTGTGGGTCGCTGGCGGCCCAGTCGTGCGAGGGCTGGGCGGCGGTGTGGATCACCAGCTCGACCCGGCCGGCGTGCTCGCGGAAGATCCGCTCGACCGTCTCGGCGTCGCGGATGTCGGCGTTCTCCCACTTGAACTCCGGGTGCTCGGCGACCAGGCGCTCGGTCAGGTGCGAGGTCGAGGACTCCGGCCCGAAGAAGCTGGCCCGCATGTCGTTCTCGATCCCGACGACGTCGAAGCCCTCGCCGATGAAGTGCTCGACGGCCTCCGAGCCGATCAGGCCCCCGGCCCCAGTGATGATCGCAACCGGCATTTTCTCGCGTTACTCCCTTCCCCCCGCGGGGGCGTCGATATTGAGCGCCACCGAGGTCGGCGGGTGGCGCGGAGTGGGCGAAGGTATCAACAAGGCCCCTGGGATCGACTTTGACGGAAGTATTGAGACTCATCATTACTTGACACAAGTATTTAGAAACTTCTATAGTTTCCCCAATGTTCGATCCGATCTCAATCCCCGAAGCGGCCGACATCCTCGGCCTCAGCCCCGGCCGCGTCCACGCTCTCGTCATTAACGGTCAGATGCCAGCACAGAAGGTCGGCGGTCGCTGGCTGATCGAGCGCGGCGAGGTGGAGAGGCGATCGGGCCAGAAGCGCTTGAGGGGTCGGCCCTTCTCGCCCCCGAATGCCTGGTTCCTGCTGCGGCTGGCCTCCGGCGAAGACCCGGATGGGATCGACCCCAGCGTCCGCTCTCGCCTGCGCAGGGCCCTCGCCCTCGAGGGCCTGGAGCAGCTTGGCCCCCGGCTGGCGCGTCGCGGCGAGTCGCGCTTCTACGATGCCCACCGGGGCGAGATCCCCTACATCGTCGAGGATCCGCGCTTCGTCGCGTCGGGCATCAGCGCCGCAGCAGCACTCGGGCTCGACGTCGTCGGCGGTGCGGAAGCCGACGGATACATCCCGGCCGGGGCGCTGGCCGACTTCGCAGCAGGGCACGCCCTGCGTCCCGGCGACCGCGGGTCAAATCTCCACCTGCGGGTGGTGCCGGATGCGGCCTGGTGGCTCCCCGACGGCGCGCGTCTGGCGCCAAACGCTGCCATCGCCCTCGACCTCGCTGAAGATCCCGATCCGCGTTCCGCCAAAGCCGGTCGCCAGGCCCTGCTCGACCTGCAGAGCTCGTGACGGTCGTCATCGAGATCGAAGCCCCCACCGCCGAGGTGAGGCGACTCTGGACGCAAGCGCTCGAGCTGGCCCGCGCCCTCGGCGCCGAGGAGCGTTGGACGCTGGTCGGTGGCTTGATGGTCCAGTTGCACGCCTTCGAGCACGACCAGGGCTCACGGCTCACCACGGATATCGACCTGCTGGGCGACTCCCGGCGCCGGCCGGCGATGACCGCCCACATCGCCGAGGTGCTGAAGAAGCGCGGAGCGGAGATGGCCTTGCCGCCGGTCGGCGACGAGAAGCTTGGCTACCGGTTCGAGGTAGAAGGCTCGATCGTCGAGATCCTGGGCTCCGAGGGAATGCGTGACGACCCGCCCACGCTCGGAAAGCACACCGCCTTCCAAGTTCCCGGCGGCACGCAGGCCCTGAAGAGAACCGAGGTGGTTGGTGTCTCGCTGGATGGGGCAACGCCGGTGGAAGTGCGCCGCCCGAGCCTTCTGGGAGCGATCCTGATCAAGGCTCGCATCGTCAAGAGGCAACGCGACAAGTTCGAATCCGATCGCCAGGACCTGATCCGCCTCCTGAGCTTCGTCGATGACCCGCGGGCGCTCGCCCGGGAGCCCAGGGGCAGCGAGCGGCGGTGGCTGCGAGATGTCGAGGAGCCGCTCGCCTTCGACGACCGCGGCCTGGTGGACCTGTTCGCCGCCGCCGACCTAGCCGCCGCCGAGGGCGCGTACCGCCTGCTCCTCGTCGCCTGAGCGGACCTGGGGCTCAGCCCGTGAGGGCGTCGATGTTGAGTGCCTGGGCGATCCGCTGCTCGTCCGCCGCGACCCACTCGTGGATGTCGGCCAGCACCTGCTCGGCGCTGCGCCGCGGGCGCCACTCGTCCAGGCCGAAGATCTTCGCGCAGTCGGAAAGGTATATCGGGACGTCGCCGGCTCGGGTCTGCTCGACCGGCTCGATCGGCACCTCGTTGCCGGTCAGCTCGCGGCAGATCGCCGTCGTCTCCAGCAGCGAGAGGCTGCACTCGCGGCCGCCGCCGACGTTGACCGTGCGCCCGTCCCAGGCCCCCTGGTCGAGCAGCTGGCGCTCGACCAGGTCGACCAGGTCCTCGACGTGGAGCAGGTCGCGGACCTGCTTGCCCCCGCCGCCGAAGCCGATGTAGCTGAGCGGGTTGGCGAAGTGGTGGGCGAGCATCCAGTGGGTGAACACCCCCTGGTCGACCTTCCCCATCTGCCAGGGGCCGGCGATTACCCCGCAGCGGTCGATCACCGCCGGCACTTCGAGCCCCGCCCGGTACTCCTCGATCAGCAGCTCAGCGGCGAGCTTGGTGGCGCCGTAGAGCGTCCGCGCCCCCTCCAGCGGGAAGTCCTCGGAGATCCCGGCCGGCGAGACGCCGGGCACGGACTGCTCGGCGGCGATCTCGAACCGGGTCTCCGCCTCCTCCAGGGCCAGCTCGACCTGCGGCCCCACCGGGTAGACGCGGCTGGTCGAGAGGAAGACCACGAAGGCGCCGTCGCGGCGGGCCAGCTCGAGGCAGTTGTAGGCGCCGGTGAGGTTGGTGTGGACGAGGTAGCCGGTGTCGCCGTCGACCCCGCTCATCACCGAAGGCTCGGCCGAGCACTCGATCAAGGCGGAGATCCGCGGCAACCGCGCCAAGTCTTCGGGCTCGCGCACGTCGCCGCGCATGAACTCGACCCCCGCCTCCCGCAACCGCGGCAGGTTCAGTTCGCTGCCGCGCCGGTAGAGGTTGTCGAGCACGACGACCTCCCAGTCGGGGTGGCGGCCGGCGAGCGAGACGGCGAGGTTGGAGCCGACGAAGCCGGCCCCACCGGTGATCAGCAGGCGGTCGATCACGGCGGCGGACGCTATCGGACCCGCCCGGCGTCGGTTCGGTCCTCGATGCTGGCCAGCGAGACCGCCCGCGACTGTGAGAAGAGGACGAAGAGGCTGACGAAGTTGCCGAGCGCGACCAGGGAGACGATCAGCGCCCCCAGCGCCGTGAAGCTGGCCCAGCCCGGCACCGCCGCGCTGGAGAAGAGCTTGATCGATACGACGACCGCGGCCAGCACGATCCCCAACACCAGCGAGACGACGAAGACGGCAAGGGCGCGGATCGCGATCCGGTCGGTGAACGGCATCAGCATCCGCAGCCCGTGCATCGCCAGGCGGCCGAAGGTCATCTTCGAGCGGCCCTCGTAACGCTCGCCGCGCTCGCAGGGGACGTAGGCGATCGGCAGGTCGAGGGCGAGGATCGCCGAGGAGTAGGAGAGGTCGAAGGTCGGGTGCAGCAGCGCCCGCCTGGCGACCGCCCCGGGCATCGCCGCGAAGTTGCCCGAGCGCACCGTGGTCCCGGTCAGCAGTCGGAACAAGGTACGGAAGAGCAGGTACATGAACTTGAAGCGCAGCGACTCGCGCCGTTTGGTCCGAAGCGCCAGCGCCACCTTGCCGCCCGGCCCCTGCTCCAGCGCCGCCAGCAGCCGCGGCAGGTCCTCGGGGCGGTCCTCGCCGTCGGCGTCGAGCGTGACCACGGCGTCCTCGTCGCCAACCTCGGGCATGACCTTGCGCAGCGCGTAGACCAGCGCCCGCTGGTGGCCGAGGTTGAACGGCGGCTCCAGCACGGTGACGTCGCCGAGCCCCGGCAGCGACTCGATCTCCGGGTCCTGGCCGGCGCTGTCGTCGATGACGACGAAGCGCACCCGGCGCGGGTCGCCGGCGAGCACATCGAGCAGCCGCTCGCGCAGGAGACGGAAGGAGGGCACGTCGCGGTAGACCGGGGTGACGATCCAGACGTTCACGACCGCCCCTCCCCTGCCCGCGTCAGCAGGCGGTATTCGCCGAAGGCGGCGAGCGGGCGGAAGCCGCGGTGCAGGTAGCGGACCAGCGGTCCCGGCGGCACCCCGGCCGGCGACCAGTGCAACGCCAGCTGGTCGTTCTCAAGCAGGCAGAGCCCGCGGATCGAGCGGGTGTCGGCGATCACCCGGCGCTGGTGGGAAGCGTCGAAGAGGGCCGGCCAGGCGGTCGCGTTGAAGTCGCTCGGCGGTTCCTCGCCGCTCCAGAGGTAGAAGCTGTCCATCCCCGGCAGCATGACCAGCGCCGGGCAGTCGCGGCGGATCGCCGTGGCGACCTGGCGGTAGAGCTGCGCTTCAAGCCGGGGCAGCCGCACCGCCCGGGCGCCTGGCAGGTCCAGCGGCACGCCGGCGTCGTAGGCGGCGCGGTCCTCGTTCCAGGGCTGGCGCAGGCCGATGTCGACGACGACCAGCATCAGCGCCGCGGCCGCCGCGGCCCCGACCGCCAGCAGCGGCCGGCGTCGGCGCCGGCCGGCCAGGGCGCCATTGAGGCCGCGGACGCCGTCGGCGACGCAGATCGCGCCGACCGGGATCAGCAGGAAGGCCGACCAGTGCGCCTGGCTGCCCGCCACCGGGTAGGCGTGGAGTGCCTGCAGGACCGCCAGCAGCGGCAGCAGCAGGCGCGCGAAGCCGATCCGGGCGGGGGTGCCGGAGGGCGGTCCGATCAGCGCTACCCAGCAGAAGTCGAGCATGCTGAGCGGGTAGTTGAGCGGGCCGCCGGCCGAGAAGGGAAAGGTCTTGCCGGCGACCGAGGGCGCCATCGCCAGCCCGACGGCGAGCGCCAACAGCGAGGTCGCGACCGCGAAGCCGGCCGAGGTGGCGAGGGCGGGGTGGCGGCTCGCGTACAGGTAGCCGGCGGCGCCGACGAGCGCCAGCAGGTCGACGGCGAAGAAGCCCGGAGCTATCCCGAGCGGAATCGTGAAGACGTCGGACTGGCGCAGCGGCTGGGAGATCACCCCTTCGATCAGGCCGGCCGGCGAGGTGCCGGCGGCGAGGATCGCGAGGCAGATCGCCGCGCCGGCACCGAGCAGGCCGGCGGCGAGCCAGTCCAGCTCGCCGCCGTCGCGGCGCTCGTCGCGGCGCCGCGCCCGCAGGACGATCGCCACCGCGAGCGCGGCGATCGCGACGTGCAGCGCGTAGCGGCGAACCCAGTCCTCGCCGAGCTTGCCCGCCATCAGCAGCAGCGGCAGCGCGACGAAGCCGGCCTCGACCACGCCGCGCAGCCAACCGCGCCGCGCCAGGGCCGGGAAGCTGACGACGCAGGCGAGCGCCAACGAGGCGAGGGCGAAGACGCCGACGTTGACCTTGACCAGGATCAGCGCCGCGACCGCGGCGCCGAGCGCCGCCATCGCCGGCCGCGAGGAGCGCTCGCCGACGAAACAGGAGATCGCGACGATCGCCGCCAGCAGCAGGCAGATCAGTCCGCCGGGGTGCATCGGCTCGTTGGCGAACACCGCCAGTGCCCCGAAGACCAGCATCTGGGTCGCCAGCCCCAGCAGCAGGCTCGCGGTCATCCGCATCGCCGCTAGGCCGAGCGTGAGGCTGACCACGACCCAGACGACGGTCACCACCTCGCGGCCGCTGTCGTGGTCGACCGGGATACCGAAGAGCGAGAAGAGGCCGCCCCAGGCCTCGTAGTAGAAGGGGCCGTACTGGGTGAAGACACGGTCGTAGAGGTCGCCGTGGCGGACGAAGGCCTTGAGCGCGGTGAGCATGTAGCCCTCGTCGTCGTAGCCGGCGAAGCCGGTGAACATCTTCGGGTGGGCGATCAGGTAGGTGGCCGTGGTCAGCGCGAGGAAGGCGAGAACGGCGATCGCCAGCCGCACTCGCGGCTGGCCCCAGAGCCGGGCTGCCTCGCCGGCCAGGCTCACGAGCGGCGCAGGCTGGCGAACAGCGAGGTTCCGGCCGGCCAGAAACGGCGCAGGGCCGTGGTGGCACCGCCGAGCCGGTAGAGGGCCTCGTTGAGCGGCCGCGGCAGCTCCGGGAACTCGGCCTCGCCCGCCCCGGCCGCGCTGCTCGCCCGATCGCCCATCCGCAGCCGCCGCCAGAGCCCGGAGGGGATCAGCTCCGGGAACAGGTAGCCCTGCTCGACCGTCTCGAACGGCAGCGGCGCGATCGTCTCGGCCAGCATCCGCTTGGTGTAGCGGCGGTAGTGGCCGAGCATCGAGTCCCAGCCCGACCACAGCCAGGGCATCGCCGGCACGGTCAGCAGCAGCGTCGCCCCCGGGTCCATCTTCTCCGCCAGGTCCGCCATGAAGGCGCGGTCGTCCTCCTGGTGCTCGAGGACGTCCATCAGGGTGACCGTGGCGGCGCCGGAGAAGCCGCCCCGGCGGCGGTTGGCGGCGGCGCCGAAGCGCTCTTCGAGGCCCAGCTCCAGGCCCTCGATCGGCTCGACGAAGCGGTAGGCGACCTCGGGACGGTGGCGGCGGAGGAAGTCGCCGAGGAAGCCGGGGCCGGCGCCGACGTCGACCAGCTCCGAGCGGCTCGCGGCCAGCCGCGAGCAGACCAGCTCCCACCTGACCCGATTCCAGAAGAAGTCCCGGGACCGCTCCATCTGGCGGTTCAGATGCTGCTCCAGCGCCTCGATCGGCGGAAGGTTATCCGGGGGCGGGGCGCCTGGCGGAACACGGTCGAATCGAGAATCCCGACGATATGCCGGATGGACGGCTGCTACGCGTTTGGTCTCAGCTAACTTGAACGCGTGATCCGTGCGGCGGGGATACTCGCGATCGCGCTGGCGCTGCTGGGCGCCGCCAGCGCCCAGGCGCTGACCCTGCAGGAAGTCGGCGACTTCGAACTGCCGACCTACGTCAGCTCCGACCCGGGCAACGCCGGGCGCCTCTTCGTGGTCGAGCGCAAGGGCACGATCGAGCTGGTCGAAGGTGGCAGCGTCACCCAGTTCGCCGACCTCGGCAGCGAGGTCGGCTGCGGCGCCTCCTGCGAAGGCGAGCGGGGCCTGATGTCGATCGCCCTCGCCCCCGACTTCGACGAAAGCGGCCACCTCTACGTCGACTACGCCAACGACACCACCGGCACGATCCACGTCGAAGAATTGACCGCCGCCGGCCCCGATCACGACAGCGCCAGCGCCGCGACCCTGCGGCCGCTGCTGGAAATCCCCCACGCCAGCTTCGCCAGCCACAACGGAGGCCAGCTCCAGTTCGGGCCCGACGGCGACCTCTATATCTCGACCGGAGACGGCGGCGGCACCAACGACCCGCTGGAAAACGGGCAGAACCTCTCCAGCCGGCTGGGGAAGATCCTCCGCCTCGACCCGGAAACGGAAGCCGTCACCATCTGGAGCTCCGGGCTGCGCAACCCCTTCCGCTTCTCCTTCGACTCGCTTACCGGCGACATGGTGATCGGCGACGTCGGCCAGGGCGCGCGGGAGGAGATCGACTTCGCCCCCAGCCCCTTCCCGGGCCTGGTCGGCGGCGAGGGCGCCAACTACGGCTGGAACTGCCGCGAGGGCTTCCTTCCCGGCGCCGAACCGGAGTCGGCCTGCGCAATGCCGCCGGCCGCCGGCTTCGTCGACCCGGTCTTCGACTACCCGCACACGCCCGATCTCGACCTCGGCGGCGCCGACCGCTGCGCGGTGATCGGCGGCTATGTCGCCCGCGACCCCGCGCTCGGCGCCCTGCGCGGCCACTACCTCTACGCCGACCTCTGCTCGGGGGCGCTGCGCGCCCTGACCCTGCCGGCCGGCGCCGGCGGACGCGCCAGCGACGACTGCTCGCTCCGCCTGCGGGTCGAAGAACCGGTCTCCTTCGGCGAAGACGCCGCCCACCGCCTCTACCTGGTCGAGCAGGGCGGTCGCGTCTCCCGCCTCGCGGGACAGCCGCCGGCCGGCTGCCCGGCGCCGGCGGTAGTGCCGACGCCCCCGGAACCCCCCGCCCCGCCGGAAGAACGCCCCCAGCTGGACCCGACCTACGTCGGCATCAAGGCCGAGCGGCGTCGGGTCGAGCACGGCAAGGTCGCCCTGCTGACCGTCTGGGTCTCTCCCTGCGACGGACGCCGCGGCCAGTCGGTCGAGCTGCTCCGCGACGGGGCGCCGAACGGCAGCCACTTCCTCAGCCGCGCCTGCACCGCCCGCTTCCTGCCGCGGGTCCGCCGCGGCACCACCTTCACCGCGGTCACCCGCGAAGAACGCGGCTACCAGCGCGGCGAGTCGCGGCGGCTGACCATCCGGCTCGCGCACCGCCACCGGTGAGCGTTCGGGTCTGCGGCGCGCTCGGGCGCTACGACCGCGCGCGGGTCGAGCGGATGGCGGCGGCAATGGACGGGCGGCTCCGCGCCGTGCACGAGGACGGCGGCTCGATCCTGATGTTGGACCGTGAGCCGCTCGCCTGGCAGGGCGCACGGCAGCGTGGGCTCGGCTGGATCGAGGGCGAGCTCTGGCAGCCTGGGCCCAACATCGCCGACTGGCGTGGCGCGGCCCGCGAGGGCGCCAGCGGCCTGGTCCTGGACGGGCGGCGGCGGCTCGTCCACAGCGCCGTCAACGGCCTCGCGCCGATCTATTGGCGCGAGGAGGGCGGCGCCACCTACTTCGCCTCGCGGATCGATCCCCTGGTCCGCACCGCCCCCTCGCGGCTCTCGATCGACTGGGATGCCTGGGCGGCGATCGTCGTCCTGCGCTACCCGCTCGGCGAGCGCACCCCGTTCGCCGAGGTCCGCCGCCTGCCGCAGTTCGCGACCCTGCGGCGCCGGCTCGGTCGCTCGCGGGTCGAGCCGCACGCCTGGCCCTGGGCCGAGGTCGAGCCCGACGCCGACCTGGCGACGACGGCCGAAGGCGTTGCCGCCGGCATCGAGCGGGCGCTGGCGCCGCTGCCGGGAGGGATCGCCTGCCCGCTCAGCGGCGGCCGCGACTCGCGCATGCTGCTCTTCGCCCTCGCCCGCGACGGACGCGCCGGCACGGCGCTGACCGTCGCCGACGACGAGGGCGACACGCACGAGGAGGAGCTGGCGGCGGCGGTCGCCGCCGCCCTCGGCGTCCCGCACGAGCGGCTGGCCGGCGCCGCGGCCGACTACCCGGACGAATGGGAGGAACGGGCGCGCCTGGTCGAGTACCAGTTCGCCGACCACGCCTGGCTGGTGCCGCTGTCGCGGCGGCTGCGGGGGGTCGTCGAGCCCGTCCCCGACGGCTTCGGCCTCGATGTCTTCTTCGCCTCCGGGCAGCATTTCTTCAAGCTGGAGACGCTCGACATCCGCAACGGGGCGAGGGCCGGAGAAGCGCTTTTCGGCGCACTGCGGCGGTTCGGGCAGGGCGAGCGGGCGCTGGCCGCGGACCTCCGGGGGCGGGTCGAGGCGCGCTCCCAGGAGCAGTTCCGCGACGCCACCCGCCAGTTCGAGGGCCACCCCTCCCAGGCCCTGCTCTCGCTCTACGCGACCCGCTCGCTGCGCGGGGTCGCCAGCTACGCGACCCGCCTGCTCGGCACTGACGCGACGGTCCTGGCGCCCGGGGCCACCGACGCGGTGGTCCGCGCCTCCCTGGGATTGGACCCCGGCGTCAAGGCCGGGGGGACGCTCTACGACGCGGTCTTCGGGCTGCTCGCGCCGGCGGCGGCGAAACTGCCCTCGACCGCCGACACGCCGCGCCGGCCGCCACGGCTGCCGCGCCGCTGGCGCTCGCGCTTCGCGGTCGAGGCTCACCGGCGCTCGCTGGCGGACGGCCCGCTGGCCGAGCACCTCTCGCCCGAGCTGCGCGCCTGGCTCGAGCGCGGCGAGGAGGTCGACCCGACGCCCGACCTGCGGCTGGGAATCGAGGGGGTCAGCATGCTGCACGCCTGGTGGCGGCGCTACCGCGACGTCCTGCGCGAGGTCGACCCGGCCGACCTGCGCGGTTGAGGCTCAGCCGCGCAGGCGACGAAGCGCCCGCGTCGCCGCCCGCAGCGGCGCCGTCCAGCGCCAGCTGATGCTGTCGCGATAGACGCTGACCCGCTCCTCGCCCTTGCGCGCCTCCTCGACCGCCGCCTCCTGGGCGATCCGGACCCGCTCCTCGCTCTCGCGCAGCAGCGCTCGCAGCCGGGTGATCTCGTGCCCGAGCCCGTGAACTTCGGCCCGCGCCCGCCACTCGAGCCGGACCAACCGCGCCATCTCCTGCAGCGGCGCCCGCGGGCGCGCCGCGGGCGGGGCGAGGCCGCGGAATAGCTCGACCAGCCGCTGGGCGTGGACGTTGGCGCGGTGGTGGGCCATCACCAGGTCGTGGTTGACCGGCCCCATCGCGGGGCTGTAGCCACGGAGCTCATTCGCCAGCTCCTCCTCGCCGAGGATCGCCCTGCCCGTGCGGCCGCCGATTCCGTCCGCCTCGATCGCCGGGTAGGACTGCGGCGTCACCCAGCCGTCGCCGCCGTTCCAGTCGTAGACGAAGGCGGCGCGGCCACAGGCCATCGCCTCGAGGATCGAGCGGCCGTAGCCGATCACGACGTCAGCGCCGGCCAGGGCCTCGCGCGGATCGGCCGTCTGGCCGTCGAGGCCGCCGATTCGCTCCAGCGCCAGGCCGGCGCGCTCGCAGGCGGTCTTCAGCATCGCGAGGCGGTCGTCGTTGGGCGTGTTGCTGAGCAGCAGCGCCCGCTTCGCGACCTCCGGCAACGGTGAGCGCGAGGCGAAGCGCTCGGTGTCGATCGGCTGCCGCAGCCGCACCACCTCGACCGCGACCGCGAGCTCGCGCATCCGCCGCGCCACCCGGTCGTTGAGCACGACGACGGCGCCGAGCAGGCCGTCGAGCTGCGGCGGCGCCTGCAGGTCGAAGCTCTCGCTGTGGGCGACGAAGAGCTGTGGCGAGTGGGGATAGCGATCGGCGAGCTGGAGGGAGACGCCGGCGTCCTGGACCAGGAGAGCGTCGCACTCGTCCGGCAGGCCCTCTTCGTCGGCGACGGTGAGCCCGCGCTCGCGCGCTGCCCAGACTCCGTCCCCCTGCTCGGGCGCGTGGATGATCGCCTCGTGCCCGAGCCGGTCGAGCTGCTCGGCCACGGTCAGCAGGTAGGACTCGCTGCCCCCGAGCCCGAGGTGGTTGGTGGCGAGGACGAGGTTCACCGCAAGCAGGTTTTCACAACGCCGTTACCGCCCCGGGACCTGTAGACCGGCGCGCCGGCGCGTCAGGGCCGGGCGCGGCCGCCGCTGAGCGCGACGAAGGCGTGCCAGGCGGGCTTCGGCCGGAACTTTGGCCCGCCCTTGAAGAGGCCGACCGAGTCGCAGAAGGTGCAGGTGCCCTTGAGGTCCTTCCAGGAGAACCAGTAGACCTGCTTGAGGTCGAGCCGGCCACGGTTCGAGAGCAGGTAGCCGTAGGCGCCCTTGAGCTGCTTCACCTGACCCCGGATGCCCTGCTCGAAGGCGACCTGGTTGAAGTCGTTCTGGGATCCCCAGCCCATCTCGGTGACGTAGAGCGGCACCCGGTCGTGGTTTTCGACGGTGACTTCGTGCAGCGCTTCGACCAGTTCTTCCAGCGTTTCCGCATCGACCGCGTAGGGGTGCAGGGCGATCCCGTCGAAGCGGCTCTTGATCCCCGGCGAGCGGTAGAGGATTTCGAGGAACTTGGCCGCCGGCATGCCGCGGGCGCCGCCGGCGGTCGGTTCGCCGAAGAGGCCGCTGAGGATGACCTTCGCCCCCGGGTCGACCGCTTTGATCGCCGGGGCGGAGAGCTTCAACAGCTTCGCGTAGCGCTGCGGCGAGGCGGGGTAGGCGAAGTAGAAGAAGTTGGCCTCGTTCCAGATCTGCCAGCTGCGGATCGGCAGCGGTTGCGGGATCGCCGGTTCGTACTGGACGACCCCGGGGGCGTGCAGGCGCCAGAATTCGCCGCCGGGACCGTAGCGGGCGACCGCCGCCTGCAGGAACGCGGTCCAGGCCTGGCGAGCGCGGCCGCTGTCAACCGGCAGGGTCGTGTACTTGCCGGCGAGCCAGTGCGGGGTGCTGTAGACGAAGGGCAGCACCTGCAGCCCGTGCCGCGCCGCCACCGCCACCACCGGGTCGAAGCTTTCCCAGTTGTAGCCGCCCTTGGCGCTCGACTGGACCGCTCCCCAGGTGAGCGGCCAGCGGATGCTTTCGATCCCGCCCGCCTTCATGTATTCGGCGTCGCGGTCGGTCAGGGTCGTCTGCGGACCGACCCCGAAGAAGCCCTTGGGAGCGCGGAGCGGCAGCTTCGCCGCGCCCTGCTGGACGCCGGCGAAGAGGACCGCCGCGAGGACGGCAAGCAGGAGGGCGGCTGAGATCCGTCGCTTCATCGGGCAGAGAAAGGTAGCGGTCGCGTCACCCTGCAACACGGGCGGCGCCCGTGTGTCGCGAAATCGTCAGTCAACGCTTCAGTAGGTGCCGCCGAGCTTGCGGTGGTCCCAGGTCGCCGTGCGCAGGGGCTTGAAGTGGATCGCCACCCGCTTCGGCGCCTGCGCTTCCAGCGCCGCCTTGGCGTCGCCCTCGACCGCGGAGATTCCCTCCGCATAGCGCAGCGTCAGCTCTTCGGCGAAGCCGATCACGGTCTCGAGATCGCGATGGAGCTCGGCCTCGGCCTCGATCATCGCCCCGCGCAGCTCGCCGTACTCGTGCCCGGTCTCGACCAGCACCGTCGCCCGGGGGTCGCGTTCGAGGTTGCGGACCTTCTGCGACTTGGCGTAGGTCCAGATCCAGACCTCGCCGTCGCGGGGGACGAACCAGAGCGGCATCGAGTGCGGCCAGCCGCGGGGGCCGTTGCTGGAGACGATCGCGACCCGCTCGCCCCCCAGCAGCTCCAGCAGCTCGGAATCGCTGAGGACGATTCTGTCGCGGCGGCTCACATGCCGAAAGCTACCTGCAGCAGGCCGGGCCGGAGGCGCGAGTAGTGCTGGCAGAAGGCGTCGACGACCTCGGGGTCCAGCTGGCGACCGGCCTCGGCGGCGAGCAGATCGACCGCTTCGCGGTGGCGCCGGGCGGGCCGGTAGGGCCGGGTCGAGGTGATCGCGTCGAAAGTGTCGGCGACGGCGACGATGCGGGCGCCCAGCGGGATCTGCTCGCCGCTCAGCCCGTCCGGGTAGCCCCTGCCGTCGACCCGCTCGTGGTGGTGGCGGACGATCTCGGCCAGCTCCTCGTCGCCGAGCCTGGCGACCATCCTCGCTCCGATCGCGGCGTGGCGCTTGACCATGGCGAACTCGTCCTCGCTCAGCCGTCCCGGCTTGTTGACGATGCCGGTCGGCATCTCGAGCTTGCCGATGTCGTGCAGCGCTCCGGCGAGGCGGATTCGGGTCACCCGCAGGCGCGGGAGGCCCAGCTCACGGGCGGTGCCGGCGGCGTAGCGGGCGACTCGCCGCGAGTGCCCGCCGCTGCCCGGAACGCGCGCCTCGAGTCCCTGCGCAAGCCGTTCCAGGGCGCGCCCGTGGAGCTCCCGGCCGGGCGAGGGAGACTGGAGTGGAGTCGGTTTGAGCAGTGCTTCCATGCGGAACCCGCGACTGCGCCCGCAGGCGCCTCCCGGATAATCGATCGCTACCCGGGTCAAATGATTTTTACCCTTTTCTACTGAATTTTAGTATCGAACATTCAGCTATTTTCGGCAGAATCCGAACTCAACTCGGTCGAAAAGCGCAGCCATAGATGCACTAAACGACCGGGAAATCTGATACCTCGCTCAGGCGGCAGGGCGAAACGAGCGCCGATACGCCGTCGGCGTGGTCGCCGTGGCGCGGCGAAAATGCTCGCGCAGCGAGGCGGCGCTGCCGAAGCCGCAGCGCCAGGCGACCGTCTCGACGGCCAGGTCGGACTCCTCCAGCAGCCGCCGCGCCTCCAGCACCCGCTGGGCGAGCAGCCACTGCAGCGGCGTCGTCCCGGTCTGCTCGCGGAAGCGGCGGGCGAAGGTGCGCGGGCTGACCCCGGCGTGGCCCGACATCGCCGCCACGTCGAGCGGCCGCTCGAGCCGTTCGGCGGCCCAGCGGCGGGTCCCCTCCAGCGAACCGCCCGCCTCCGCCGGCGGTCGCTTCGCGAACTGCGCCTGGCCGCCCTCGCGGTGGGGCGCCGCGACCATGTGGCGGGCGACCCGCTCGCCGGCGGCGGCGCCGAAGTCCTTGCGGATCGTGTGCAGGCTGAGGTCGATGCCGGCGCTGAGCCCGGCCGAGGTCATCACCTCGCCTTCGTCGACGTAGAGGGCGTCGGGGTCGACCGCGATCCCGGGAAAGCGGCGGGCGAGCTCACCGGCCCAGGCCCAGTGGGTGGCGGCGCGGCGACCGTCGAGCAGCCCAGCGTGCGCGAGGGCGAAGGCGCCGGTGCAGACCGAGAGGACACGGGCGCCGCGGCGGGCGGCGCCCCGCAGGGCGTCGAGCGCCTCCACCGGCGGCGGCTCGAGGATCGCGACGTAGCCGGGGACGACGACCGTGTCGGCGCAGCGCAGGGTGCCGAGGCCGGCCTCGGGCTCGATCGCGAAGCCGCTGGTGCTGCGCACCGGCGCGCCGCCGATCGAGCAGGTCGAGAACCGGTACAGCGGCTCGCCGCCGGGCTGCGCCGCCAGCCCGAACGCCTGCGCCGGCGCGGTCAGGTCGAAGGCGACGATCCCGTCGAAGCAGAGCGCGACCACCCGGTGCATGGCAGAAATCTATCGAACATTGGCATTCCTGCCCCTGGCAACCGCGGCCCGCGGGCGCCAGGATGGCGGCATGGAGATCGCGATTCTGGTTTTCGACAAGCTCGCCCCGCTGGACGCCGTCGGCCCGTTCGAAGTGATGCGCAACGTGCCCGGCTGGAACGTCCGCACGGTCGGCGAAGGAGAAAGGCGAAGTCCGCGACGAAGGCGGCTCGCTCGGCCTAATCGCCGACCGATCGCTCGCCGAGGTGACCGCGGCCGACATCGTGCTCGTCCCCGGCGGCATCGGCAACCGGCCGCTGCTGGAGGACGAGGCGATCCTGCGCTGGCTGCGCGACATTGACGCGACCACCAAGTGGACGACCTCGGTCTGCACCGGTTCGCTGGTGCTCGGCGCCGCCGGCCTGCTGGAGGGCAAGCGCGCCACCTCGAACTGGCTCCTGCTCGACGCCCTGAAGCGCTACGGCGCCGACCCGGTCGGCGGCCGCTTCGTCGAGGACGGCAAGATCGATCACCGCCGCCGGCGTCACCGCCGGGATCGACATGGCGCTGCACCTGGTCGCCCGCGAGGTCGGCCCCGAGGTCGCCCAGGCGGTGCAGCTGGGGATCGAGTACGACCCCGACCCGCCCTTCGACAGCGGCTCGCCCGAGAAGGCGCCGCCGGAGATCGTCGAGCTGGTCAGGAGCGTCGCCGCGGCCGGCGAGCCGCTACTCGGCGCCCGGGACTAGCTCCAGCTCCCGCCACGGTCCCTCGCCGGCCATCGGCTGGGTGCGGCCCTCGAGCCAGTCGGCCTGGAGGTCGTCGTAGTGGGGGCTGGCCGGGTGGCCGGACTGGCCGGTGAACATCTGCCAGCGCGAGCGCTCGGGGGCGGTCGGGGTCGGCGACCATCCGCCAGCTCGGCGCCCAGACCGCCCTGTAGGGGTCGTTGGGGTCGTAGGCGATCTGGCTCACCGTCTCCTGGGCGCCGCCGGCCCGCAGGCGCCGGTTGAGCAGCCGGCGCAGCAGCGGGTTGCGCCTCGCCGAGCGGGTGCGGGAACTCCATCTCGTGGACCTGCCCCCAGCGCCAGCCCTCGGGGTCGGGGCCGAAGCGGTCGCTCGAGGTCGTCGAGGGCGCCGGCCAGCGCTTCCAGCACGAGCTCGTCCCAGGGGCGGCCGATCAGCTCCTCGTCGCCCTCCTCCCAGAGCTTCATCAGGTGCGAGTGCCAGCGCCAGGGCGAGGTGACGTGGGGCGTGAAGCCGTTGTCGGCGCGGTCGAGCCAGCGCTCGCAGAGGTCGCGGTCGCCGATCGCGGCGCGCGCCACCTCGCGCGCCAGCCGCAGCAGGAAGGCCTGGTAGATCGTGCCGGCGATCGTGTCCGGGTCGAGCCGGCCGTCCCAGCTGCGCAGCCGCTCGAGGGCGCTGCGTCTCGCGCTGGCCGGACGGGCTGAGCCGGCCGAGCCGGCGCGCCGCCTCGATCCCCGGCAGCGAGAGGTTGTCGGACTGCATCGCCTCGAAGCCCTCGATGTCGTGGCTCGTCGCTCGCGCCGCAGCAGCTGCTCGATCCGCTTGGCGCGGAAGCCGTCGAGCCATTCGCTGGTGATGTGGTGCGGGTAGTCGTCGCCGACGATGCGGTTGTTGGCGGTGACGAGGAAGCCGCTCTCGGGGTCGACCACCTCCGGCAGCTCCTCGTAGGGGATCGTCCCCTCCCACTCGAACTCGCCCGCTCCAGCCCGGCTTCGGCAGGTCGGGAGCAGCCGCCGCGGCGCAGCGGCAGGCGGCCGATCAGCTTGTAGCCGATCGAGCCGTGGCGGTCGGCCCAGATCAGGTTCGAGGCGGGCGAGGTGTGGCCCTCGAGCTTGCGCGACCAGCTCCGGGCCCGAGCCGATCTCGAGCTGGTCGAACATGCCGGCGAAGGCGGTCGGTTCGTCGAGCGTCTGCCAGCGCAGCGCGAGCGGCTCGGCGTCGTCGGCGCCGAGCGCCTCGTTGACGATCGGCCCGTGGTGGGTGCTGCGCACCTCGAGCACGACTCGGGCTGCGTCGCGGCCCTTGACGGCGATCTCCTCGCGCACGATCTCGCAGCGGCCGCCACTCGTCCTCGAACAGGTAGCGCTCGCCCTCGACCCGCTCGACGAAGAGGTCCTGGATGTCGGCCATGACGTTGGTGAAGGTCCAGCAGACGTCGTTGTTCTGGCCCATGTAGACGCCCGGCATCCCCGGCAGCGAGGCGCCGCGGACGAAGCGCTCGCCGTGGCGCAGGCCGACCTGGTACCAGATGCCCGGCATGCTCGGGGGCAGGTGCGGGTCGCCGGCGATCAGCGGCGAGCCGGTGGCGCTGAGCGCGCCGCCGACCGCCCAGTTGTTGGAGCCGCTGGCCTCGGCGGCGAGGCCGATCGAGCGCCGCACCGCGTCGATCTGCTCGACGAGCGCCAGGCCGTCGCCCGACCACGCTTCCTGGGTGACGACCGGGTTGTCCGGCCGGGTAGACCGGGTCGAGCCTGGCGGCCAGCTCCGGGCCGAGCGCGCGCAGCATGTCGGCCCGCAGCAGCTCCCGCTCCCAGTTGGTCGAGAGGCCGAAGGCGAGCAGCTTGCCGAGGCTGAGGATGTCGACCGGCCGCCAGGGCTCGAAGTCGAGGCGCAGCAGCTGCATCTCGAAGGGCAGCGCCGTGGCGCTGTCGGCGGCGGCGTTGACGCCGGCGCAGAAGCGCTCCAGCAGGCGCGCGCAGCTCGGGGTCGAGCGCGGCCGCCTCGCGCTCGGCGACGCGGCGGATGCCGAGCGTGCGCATCAGCCGGTCGATCGGCAGCCCCTCGGTCCCCGGCCATCTCGGAGACCCGGCCGCAGACCACGCGGCGGTAGAAGTCCATCTGCCAGAGCCGGTCCTGGCCGTGGCAGAAGCCCTGGGCGAACCAGAGGTCGCCGCGCTCGTCGGCCTCGACGTGGGGCACGCCCCAGCGGTCGCGCCGCACCCGCACCCGGCCGGCCAGCCCGTCGAGCTCGATCGTCCCGCTTCTGCTTCGGCAGCGGCCGCCGCGCCAGCCAGTGCCAGGCCGCCGCGGTCGCCGCGGTCGCGATCCCGGTCCCCGCCACGCCGGCGAGCGAGCCCGACCCGTGCCGCTCGACCTTGCCCTCATCGCTCAAGACTGGCCGCCATGGCCAGATGGTGTTATCAGTTGGCCAGGCCGACCAGGAAGCCGGCCCTCGGCCTCGAGCTTTTCGAGGTGGGCCTCCATCGCCATCGCCGCCATCGGCAGCAGCTCGATCGGGATGTCGTCCCAGACCTCGGCGAGCAGGGCGGCGCGGGAGCGCTCGCCCCGCTCCAGGGCGGCGAGCAGGCGCCGCTCGCGCATCTCGCGGTGCTCGACGTATTCGGCGAGCTTGGCGGCCGGGTCGGTGACCCAGGGGCCGTGGCCGGGGGCGATCAGCTCGATCTCCTCGCGCCTGCAGCAGCCGCAGCGAGTCCATGTAGGCGGCAAGGGAGCCGCCGCCGGGCGGGACGATGGTCGAGCCGAGCCCGAGCACGAGGTCGCCGCTGAAGCAGACGCCGCCCTCGCCGAGGAAGCAGACGTGGTCGGCGGCGTGGCCGGGGGTGGCGAGGACGCGCAGGCCGGCGTGGTCCTCGCCGCCGGCCGGCAGCACCACCTCGGCGCCGAGCCGGTCGGCGCCGGCGGCGTGGTCGCCGTGGGAGTGGGTGAGCAGGACCAGGCCGATGCCGCCGCGCTCGCCCGCGGCGGCGCGGATCGCCTCCAGGTGGCCCTCGTCCTCGGACCCGGGTCGATCACCACGCAGGGGTCGGCGCCGTAGAGGTAGGTGTTCGTCCCTTCCAGCGTCATCGGCCCCGGGTTCGGCGCCACGATCCGCACGACCTCCGGATGCCCGGGCGCCGCAGCCGGCTGGTCGGGCGGGCTCATGGCGACGAGGAGTGCATTTGACACCACATACGTGTCGAAATGCACTCCTCGTCGCTCCCTGCCGCGCAAGGTCAGTCGGCGATCTCTTTGGCGATCGCCTCGCGGGCGTCCTCGGGCTCGAGCACGACCAGGTCGCCGGCGCCGCGCAGGATCTCCCGCACCAGCCAGGGCTTGCCGGCGTAGGGAAGCTCGACGACGACGGCGCCGTCGGCCAGCTCCTCGACCACGGTGCGCTCCTCGCGCAGCCAGCGGGCCCGCTCCGGCGAGACCCAGACCCGGGCGACCTCGGCGGTCGGCACCTCGCCGTGGGTCATCCAGCCCTCGACCCCGGCGATCTCCTCGACCTCGGGCCGCGGCTCGAAGCTGTCCGTCGGAGAGCTTCGCCTCCTTGATCCGGTCGAGCTTGAAGTGGCGGACGCCCTCTTTGGTCAGGTCGTAGCACTCGACGTACCAGCCCTCGCGTGCCGTTCTCGCAGCCGGTAGGGCTCGACCGAGCGGTCGGTGAACTGGTCCTCGTTCTCCTTGTAGTACTTGAGCTCGAGCACCCGGCTGGCGGCGATCGCGTCGTTGACCAGCCGCGCCACCTCGGCGTCGCCGCCGCCGGCCGAGGCGATCTCCAGCCCCTCCTCGGAGGGGTCGTGGCCGAGCGCCGCGACGATCTTCTTCCGCGCGCTCTGCAGGTCGCTCTGCGGCAGGTGGTCGCCGAAGAGGTCGATCGCCGCGACCAGCGCCTTCGCCTCGAGCGGCAGCAGCCGCGCCGGGCGGGCGAAGTTGTCGCCGTAGGGCTCGGAGTCGACCTCGATCTCGTCGCCGACGGATTTCGGCGTAGAGGACGTAGGTGCCGCCGCCGAAGTTGACGACGTTGAGCAGCTCGACGTCCTCGCGCAGCTCCTCGTCGGTCAGCTCGAGCCGCTGGCGCAGCTCGGCGATCTGCAGCCGCTCGCCCTTTTTCGCCGCTTCGATCAGCAGCCCGGCGAGGGTGACGAGGCGGGCGAAGCGCTCGGGCCGGATCGCCGCCTCGCCGCGGCCGTTGGAGCGAGCTGCGGCGGCCGCCTCGCGCAGCGGCCGGTCGACGATCTCGGCCGGCTCGAAGCCGTTGTGGTGGCGGTCGTGGAGCAGCGCCAGAGCCGGCTCTCCGCCTCCTCGCGCAGGTCGTCGGGCGCCAGCACCTGGGCGTTCTGGCGCCAGCGCAGGACCCAGGCGATCAGCTCGCGGACCGAGGCGTAGTCGGTCTCGAAGATCTGCCCCTTGCCGGGGGCGCCGTCGGACTTCTTGGCGGCGCGCAGCGTCGCCGTAGGCGCCGAAGTCGCGCTCGATCAGCCAGGCGATCCGCTCGCGGATCGAAGATCTTCGCCGTGCCCTGGGTCTCCCCCAGCTGCCAGTCGGCGCGGCTGCCGTAGTCGCGGCGGTCGAAGTCCTCGGGCGGGGAGAAGTCGTGCTCGGCCTTGGAGGCGTAGCCGACCTTGCCCTGGATCCGCGAGAGGCGGAAGACCCGCACCGCGTCGCGCTCGTGCGAGTGGCCGATCAGGTAGAACTGGCCGCCGCGGAAGACCAGGTGGAAGGGGTCGACCTTGCGCTTCTCGGTCTCGCCGCGCTCCATCGTGTAGTAGGTGAACTCGATCGTCTTGCGGCGCGAGATCGCGGTCTCGATCTTGGAGAGGCGCTGGGAGAGGTCGCGGCCGCCGGCGGAGGCGGTCATCGCCATCTCGACCGGGGCGCGCTCGCCCTCGCTGAGCGGGTTCGGGTGCCCCCAGGCGACCTGCTGCAGGGCCAGCCGCAGCGGCTCGGCGTAGGCGAAGCCGCCGTCGGTGAGCAGCAGCAGCGCCGTGCTCAGCGCCGCCAGCTCGTCGTCGGAGAACTTGATCGCGTCGAGGTAGAAGTTCTCCGGCGGCAGCGAGTAGAGCTCGGCCTCGAAGAAGCCCTCGCCGGGCTTCTCGACCCCGAGCTGGATGCCGAGGCTCTCCAGCTCGGCGCGGTCGGCGTAGAAGCGGCGCGCGAACGCGTCGTCGTTCATGTCGCTGTAGCCCTCCACCTCGCGCTTGATCTCGAGCGCCGAAACCGGCCTGCCCTGGGCCATCAGGAACGAGATCAGCGAGAGCTGGCGGATCAGCTTCTCGGTGTCCTTCGCCACGGGTCGCAGGATAGTCTGCGGCCGACCCCATGGACATTCTGCGCAACCTCTTCGGCAGCCTGACTTCCGGCATCATCCGGCTCCTGGTCGCGGTCGGGGTCCTGCTGCGGCCTACCTCTTCATCGTCAAGCCGGTTCTGAAGACGACCAGCGACGCGATCAAGACGACCAACCAGAGCTTCGAAAAGTCGTTTGGCGTGCAGGGGGCGGACGTCACCGACATCGGCAAGACGATCGATCAGGTCAATCGCAAGGTCCAGCGCGAGATCCGCCGCTCCTTCCACACCGCGAAGAGGGACGGCAACCCGAAGCAGCTGGTCAACTGCATCCAGCGTGCCCACGGTGACGTGCACCGGATCCAGCGCTGCACCGTGAAGTTCTGAGCGGCTAAGCGGCGCGCTGGCCGAAGTAGGCCGAGCCGGAGAGCGCCCGGTCGAAGCCGGACCAGGACTCGCCGGCCGGGAGCTGGCGCTCGAGGCGGTCGAAGCTGCCGAGGCGGCCGCCGAGGTTGTCGATCATGTGGACGAGGACGGCCTCGCGGGTGGCGGGGACGACCGGCGAGCCGTGCTCGAGCGAGCCGTGGTGGCTGAGGATGATGTGCAGCACGCCTGGGCCAGGTCGGGGTCGAAGCCGGGGATGTCCTCGATCCGGCGGCGCACCAGGTAGTAGCCGAGCGGGATCTCGCCCTGCAGGCGGCCGGCGTCGGTGAGGTCGATCGCCAGCGGGTCGTCGTTGTAGGCCTCGGTCTTGCCGATGTCGTGCAGGAGGGCGCCGGTGACGGCGACGTCGCGGTCGATGCCGGGGAAGAAGTTGGCGGCGGCGCTGACCGCCTGGGCGACCGAGAGCGTGTGCTCGAGCAGCCCGTGGCGGTAGGCCTGGTGGTAGACCTTCGCCGCCGGCGCGTCGCGGAAGCGCGCCCAGGTCTCGGAGCCCGCGCCGAAGAAGAGGTCGAGCAGCTCGCGCAGCTGCGGGTTCTGGACCGTCGCGAGCAGCGCGCGCAGGTCGCTCTCCAGCAGCTCCGGCGAGACCTCGGACTCGGCCGCCAGCTCCTCCGGGTCGTACTCGCCCTCCTCGGCGGCGCGCAGGCCCGACGAGCTTGATCTTCGCCCCCCAGCGCTCGCTGACCTCGAAGACGCCGGTGACGAAGACCGCGGAGCCGGGGGCGGCGAGTCGCGTAGAGCGCCTCCGCCTCCTCCCAGGCAGACCGCCTCGGCGCTGCCGCTGGCGTCGCCGACCGAGAGCCGCAGCCAGGGCTCGCCGTTGCGCTTGCGCCGCAGCTCGCGCTCGCGGACCGCGTAGACGCCGGCGACCCGCTGGCCGTCCTCCAGCTCGCGCAGCGGCACCCGCATTGAGACCAAACCGTCGAGTCGAGTCTGCTCACTCATCTCCCGATCCAAGTTAGAGACGGGAGCGGATGGCTACAGGAGTGTGCCGAGCCAGTGACCGAGGACAACGGCGGCGAAGCCGGCGATCAGCGAGAGGGCGATGTTGAGCCAGGCGAGGCGGGACTCGCCGGCGGCGTCGAGCCGGTGCGAGTCGAGGATCCAGGTGGAGAAGGTGGTGAAGGAGCCGATGCCGCCGCCGGCGACGATCACCAGCGCCTCGCCGTGCAGCGCCGCGCCGGCGACGAGGCCGAGCGCCAGGGCGCCGGCGAGGTTGACGGCGAGGATCCCGAGCGGGAACGGCTGGTGCGGCGCGGGCGACGATCTCGGCGTCGATCGCAAAGCGGGCCGCGGCGGCGATGCCGCCGAGCAGGCCGACGGCGATCCAGGCAAGCGGGGTCATCCTGGAGCTCCTCGCGGCGCCTTATCGGGTATATCCCGGAAAGGCGCCCCGACCCCTCACCGGACCGCCTCCGGGCGGCGCTCGAAGGCGATGCCGGCGCGGACGCAGGAGGTAGCCGGCGGCGAGCGTCGCCGCGGCGTAGGCGGCGGCGAGGCCGAGGTGGCCCGCGTCGACCATCTCGAACAGCTCGAGCTGCATGGTCGAGAAGGTGGTCAGGGTGCCGCAGATCCCGGTCCCGAGGAACGGGTGGTGCAGGCTCTCCTCCGGGTGGTCGCGGAAGCAGGGCGAAGAAGTAGCCGAGCAGCAGCGCCCCGACCATGTTGACGGCGAAGGTCGCCCAGGGCCACTGCCCCGGCCCGGTGCGACGCCGCCTCCGCCAGCCCGACCCGGATCAGCGCCCCGACGACGCCGCCGAGCGTAGATCGCCGCCAGCTTGCGCGGGTCGTGCGGAAACGTTCGCATCGGCAGGCTCATATCAGTCGGGGTCGGCGTTAATCGGGCGAAGGCAGTCGGGGGGTCAGCGGCCATCGGGCGAAGGCTTTCATTGATATCCATCGATGAATTCCCTAGGCTGGGGTCCGTGAACGAGCTGGCTGTGATCGAGTGCTGCGCGCCGCTGGCCGGCTCCTCGCTCGGCGAGGAGGGGGCGGTCGAGATGGAGTCGGTATTGAAGGCGCTCGCCGACCGCCACCGGCTGCGGATCGTCAACCTGCTGCTGCGGGCGGGCGGCGAGCCGGTCTGCGTCTGCGAGGTGCAGCCGCTGCTTGGCCTCTCGCAGGGGACGGTCAGCCACCACCTCAAGCAGCTGGTAGAGGCTGGGTTGATCCGCCGCGAGAGCCGCGGCACCTACAGCTACTTCAGCCTGGTGCCGGGTGCGATCGAGTCGGTGCGCGAGGTCTTCTCGTGAGCGAGCGACCCGACCTGCGCCAGCGTGCCGCCGCCGAGGCGCTCGGCGCCTTCGCGCTCGTCTTCGCCGGCTGCGGTGCGATCGTCACCGAGGCCGAGCACCCCGGCAGCCTCGGCACGGTCGGCATCGCGCTCGTCTTCGGGCTGGTGATCATGGCGATGGTCTACGCGACCGGCCACCTCTCCGGCGCCCACCTCAACCCAGCGGTGACGCTCGCCTTCACCCTCAGCCGCCACCTCCCCGCCCGCGACGCCGCCGCCTACATCGGCGCCCAGCTGCTGGGCGCGCTGGCCGCGGCGGGGCTGCTGCTGGCAATCTGGCCGAGCGAGCCGGCGGCGCTGGGGACGACGCTGCCCAGCGTCGCCACCGGCAGCGCCTTCGCCTACGAGGCGATCCTCAGCGCCTTCCTGATGTTCACGATCATGGCCGTGGCCACCGACACCCGCGCGGTCGGCGCCGGGGCGGCGATCGCGATCGGCGGCGTGATCGGCCTCGACGCCCTCTTCGGCGGACCGATCACCGGCGCTTCGATGAACCCGGCCCGCTCGATCGCCCCGGCCCTAGTCACCGGCAACCTGCACGACCTCTGGCTCTACATCGCCGCCCCGATCCTCGGCGCCGCCGCCGGCGCCCTCGCCTACCAGGCGGTGCGGGGACGCAGCCCGAAGGCGGCCTGATGGCGCGGGCGCTGTTCGTCTGCCTCCACAACGCCGGCCGCTCGCAGATCAGCGAGGCCCTGTTCGAGCGGGCGGCGGCGGGACGCCACGAGGCGCGCTCGGCGGGGACGGCCCCGGCCGAGCGGGTCCATCCCGAGGTGGTCGAGGCGATGGCCGAGCTGGGGATCGACCTCGCCGACCGGATCCCGCGCAAGCTCACGCGCGAGGACGCCGAGTGGGCCGACGTCGTGGTGACGATGGGCTGCGGCGACGAATGTCCCTACATCCCCGGCAAGCGCTACCTCGACTGGGACCTGCCCGATCCGAAGGGACAGCCGCTGGAGGAGGTGCGGCGCACGCGTGAGGAGATCGAGCGGCGGACCGCGGCGCTCGCCGCTGAGCTCGGCTAGGTCGGCGGCCACCTCTCGGGCCGGACCCTCATCCGCCTGCGCTCGCGCTCGATCCGGCGAAGGCGGCGAGCCGCTCGGCGACGCGACGTGGCTCCTGCGCCATGAAGGCGTGGCCGCCGCCGGCGAAGCGCTCGACCTCGCAACCCGGCCAGCGCTCGGCGAGCCGCTCGACGTTGGCGGCGGGGATGACGACGTCCTCGCTGCCGTGGAGGACGAGGATCGGTGGCGCCTCGGCGGGCTCGGGGCCGAGCTGCTCGGCAGCGAGCCAGGCGCCGATCGCCGCCTCCTGGGCGCTGAGCGACCGCAGTGAGAGCGCCGCCCGGGCGGCCGCGACGACGTCGCCGAACTTGCGGTCGATCTCCGGCGCCAGGTCGGGCGGAAAGAGCAGCGAGATCAGCCGCGAGGCGCGCTCGCGCAGCGTGCCGGAGTGGTCGATCAGCTTCGCCCAGACCGCCGGCTCGGGCTGGACCGCCCGCGGCCCGCCGGGGTCGGTCGAGAGCAGCGCCAGCGAAGCGACCCGCGACGGCGCCCGTGCGACCAGGCGCTGGGCGACGAAGCCGCCCATCGACCAGCCGGCGACCGCGATCCGGTCCTGTCCCAGCTGGTCGAGCAGCGCCACCAGGTCGGCGGCCATCCCGTCGATCGTCAGCTCCCCCTCGCCGAGCTCCGAGCCGCCGACCCCGCGGTTGTCCGGGCAGATCACCTGGAACGAGCGCGCCAAGCGCATCAGCAGTTCCGGGTCCCAGTCCGCCCCGGTCGCCGCGTAGCCGTTGATCAGCAGCAGCGCCGGCCCCCGCCCGACCGTCCGCCAGGCCAGCCTGCGCCCATCGATGTGGAGTTCGCCGTCGGCCACGGCGCCACCCTAGTGACTGGTACTACACACGACCGAATGGCACCGCGCACCGATCGCCGGTTCCGCCGCGGTGATGGGCTGAAACGGCTGCGCCGCGCCGAGGACACGCCTGAATGGCGAGGGTGGGAATCGAACCCACGACACCACGATTTTCAGTCGTGTATCCGGGCGGCTTAAGCCAGCCCGGATACATCGACGAAAACCGCATTACCATGCGGAATCGGACTACCTCCGCGACCAAGCCTAACAGAGCCTTTTCAGCCCGGATTACCGTAGTTACCCGTGGATCCGGGTGGGTTTGGGCGACGAAGAGACTTTTCGTCGCCCAAACAAACTGGCAGCGCTCTTCCCTAGAAACGCCTAGCCAGACAAACCAGCAATAGGCGAAGCGCCGCCGCGAAGCTGGGAACGCTGGCTCGCTCGAAGGCAGCCACCAGCTCCTCGAGTGGTCAACCGCCACTCCAGACTTCGGCCAGGGCTTCAACGATCCGCGTGTCCCTGGTCTCGGCCATCGCTGTGCTCAGAATTTCAGCACCATCAGACCACGATCATCGGGGAAGAACCCCCAGACGTTTTTGGAAAAGTATCCTCTTGCCCGGTTGCGGGCAAACGCGACTTTTAATTCGCATTGGCCGTCGCATTGGTTGCCTTGAAAGCGCTCAGCGAAAAACGGAATTGCCGCAGGCCGGCTCCAGGCCGGAGTAGTCGGTGAGCGGTGTCGGCGGTGCCGCGCCGCATGATCCGGTTGAGTTCGCCAACGCCCTGGGAGCCAAGATGGCCTCAGCCTCGCGCCACCTGTGTCTCTTCCTTGGCGCTGGCGCGTCCAAAGCCTGTGGACTACCCGATGTCGGTGAACTGCAGCAGAAAGTCCTCGACGGTCTCAGTCCCGAGCACAAAGAGGCCTTTGAGATTCAGCTCCGGGACAGGGATTCGAGCAGGCGCTCACCCGTCTGCGGCGCATCGCGGCACTGCTGGAAGGGGATGAGGTTCTCGACGGGCTCAACCGGGAGGGCGCCGTCGACCTTGACCAAGCGGTCTGTCGCCAGGTCGTCGGGAGCTCTTGACACTGCCGGGGCCGACACCAAGCCAATGCTGCGCCTCGCGGGTTGGCTTGGACGTGCCCGTTACAACCTGCCAGTCGAGGTCTTTTCCGTCAATTACGACCCATTGCTCGAGGTCGGCCTGGAGGCAATGAAGATTCCCTACTTCGACGGGTTCGTCGGCAGTCTGCGGGCCCGCTTTCGCGCCGACCTGGTCGAGGGCAACCGCGATCGACCGGACCAATGGTTGCCGCCTTTTATCGTGCGGCTCTGGAAGCTCCACGGGTCGGTCAATTGGGCTTGGGTCGAGGACGATAGCTCCAAGGTCGTACGTCTTGGGGCACCGGTTGTCGATGACGAAGCCGCTGCGATATATCCCTCCGACGCCAAGTACGACGAGTCGCGCCGGGTGCCTTTCTTGGTCCTGCACGACCGGTTCCGTGCGGCACTCGCCGAACCTGAGTCCTTGGTTCTCGTCTCCGGCTACTCCTTTTCCGATCAGCACCTGAATGAGACGCTTTTCGAGGCAGCCGAGACCCACCCGCGCTCGGAGATCTGTTGCTTTTGTTTCGATGAGATCCCCGAGCCACTGGCTACTCGCGCACTCGAGACGCCGAACTTGCAGGCGCTCTCTCCGGAGCGAGCGATCATTTCCTGCCTCGACAGCGGCTGGGAGGATCCCGCTGGAGAGGTTCCAAGGGAAATCTGGGACAACAGCCGCTTCGGCCTCGGCGATTTCGGCGCCCTCGCCCGCTTTCTAACCCGCTCCTCCCCTTCCCAGCGGGTTCTTGAGGCTCGCCTGGAGGCCTTGCTCGCAGCTGTCTCTGCCGATGACGGCGCCTGACCTGGACCCGACTCGGATCGGCTGCGTGCGCCATGTCCTTGGCGCCCGCGTCACCGTCGAGCTCGACCAGGAGATCGCTGGCATCGCCCCTGTCTACCGTGGTCGTTTGCAGCCAGTGGGTCAGGTCGGATCTTTGGTCCGTATTCCCCAAGGCTTGGTTGACCTCATCGCCACCGTCAGCCTGGCGGGAATCGCTGAGCTTCTCCGGTGCTCAAACTCCAAGCGAGGCTGTACAGACCGGAGAGCGCTGGCTGCAGGTGCAGCTATTGGGCGAGATCAATCGGGCCTCCCGTCAGTTCCGGCGCGGGGTCGGCACCTATCCGGGGCTTGACGATGTCGTCCACTTCGCAACCCCCGAGGACTTGCGGGCGGTTTTCCCCGACGCCGATACCGAGCATGTGCGGATCGGCGCCCTCGCGGCCGCCGAAGAGATCCCCGTGGCGCTTGAGGCCTCGCCGCTGGTGATCCGCCACGCAGCGATCGTCGGTTCGACTGGCGCTGGCAAGACCAGCGCCGTCGCCTCCCTTTTGCAGGGCTTCGTCCGCGGGGGGTGGAAGGCGGCAAACGTCGTTGTCATCGACCCCCATGGGGAGTACGGCAAAGCGCTCAAAGGCTATGCCTCGGTGCGCTCGGTGCTCGGTGACAGCGAGGAGACCCGGCTCCGGGTCCCCCACTGGGCACTGCCCGCCCGCGACATTCTCCGCGTGTTTGTCGGCTCAGGCGTGGGCTCAACCCTGAAACGCTTTGAGGAGTTCGTGCTAGAAGAGCGGCGCAAGTTCGCCGCCAGCGCCGATTGGCTGGAACTCGACCCCGCCGCCATTAGCGCGGACTCGCCGGTTCCATTCGACCTGCGGGAGGTCTGGTATCGGCTTGAGTACGAGAACAACGCCACCTACGCGATCAAGGGGGATATGGACTCGGTTTGCGGAACGGATCCTGGCGACATCGTAACTCTGAAAGCGCCAGCCTTCGAGCCCCACGCCCAGGGAAGTGCAGCTCCTTTCCGGGGCGAATACTTTGGCAAGCACGGACGCACCCCCGAACTGCTTCGCCTCGGCCTTCTCGACGGGCGCCTCGACTTTTTCGAGGGCAAGTTGCCTGCCGACCAGAAATCCGATCCGCTTGTGGCGTCGGTGCGCGAGTGGATTGGTGGGAAAAAGCCGATCTCGGTGCTCGACTTCGCCGGGGTTTCGGCCGAGGCAACGGAGATGGCGATTGGGGTGGTGATCAATCTGATCTTCGAGATAGCGGTCCGCACTCCGCCCGAGGTCGAGGGAATCGGGAGGCCGAGCCCGGTCCTGATCGTCCTCGAGGAGGCCCACCGCTACCTCAACGAGAGTGCAAACCCGCTCTCTCGCGAGGCTGCTAACCGGATCGCCCGCGAGGGGCGCAAGTATGGCGTCGGCCTGTTCTTGGTAACCCAGCGCCCCTCCGAGCTGCCCGACACCGCCCTCGCCCAGTGCGGGACCCTGGTATCGCTACGGCTTACCAATTCCTCAGACCAGGGCAAGATCAAGGCTGCGCTGCCCGACAACATCGCCGGTCTTGCCGAGGTCCTGCCCTCGCTGCGCACCGGTGAGGCGCTGATCAGCGGTGAGGCGCTGGTCCTGCCGGCTCGGGCCCTCATCGACCGCCCCGATCCTGCGCCAATGGCCGAGGATCCATCGCTCGAGGCTTGGCGCTCCGAGCCGCGTTTGCCTGAGCTCGCCTCGGTACTTGCCGCCTGGCGAGGGGTTGCCGGAGGCGACAATGCTTGAGTGGATCGAACTCGAATCAAGCTTTATCGAAGCAGCCGCTTATGACGTTGAGGCCGAGGTAATCCACCTGCGTTACAAAGACGGCGCCGAGTGGGCCTATGAATATTGCTCTCCCGAGGAGTGGGATCAGTTGATCGATCCCGAGCAATCTGCGGGTAAGTTCTTCCACGCCGTGCTTAAGGACAAGCCTCAGCACAAGACGAACTGAAGGCTGACTGAAAGGGGCATGGGGCTCCCCTTTTGGTTTGGACACAGCCTGCGCATTGACGCTACGGCCAAAGGCGTCTGAGTCCGTCCTGGTACACGCCGTAGATGTAGGGGCCTGGCTTTTTTGCTTGACGCAGAATGCGATGTCGGTTTTCAGCGAAACGCTCAGTCTGTTCGTTGCCTCGAAGCTTGGCGGTCGTCAAGCAGAACACGCGGACCGCTGCATCGTTCAGGGCGTCGCGCTCTGCTGGTCGACGCCGAATCGCGTCGTCCTTGGTCAAGACAACCCAGTCGTTCTTGCCGGCATCACGGAGCCAGGTCTCGTCGGCGAGGCGCTGTGCCTGTTTCTCGCCGTAGATATCTGCCATTGAATGAACCGTCAGGCCGACGGCACGCAGTCCCTCAACGATGCTCTTGCCGAGACTGCGATCAACGAAGAACTCAACCGACTTTTCGCTTCGAGGTGGCATTGCCGCCGACTATCTGACGCGGCGTCCTCGTGGCGGCGGTTCAGGCCGCCGCTCGGGTTGCGACCCGGATTACGTCCTCGACCTGGTCGGGGGGGACGCTGAAATCGGCCGCGATCTCTTTGACCGAATCACCGGCCTGGAATCGATCGACGAGGTCCTCGACGCGCGCTCCACCGTGAACGACAAGCGGCAGACCAAACGCGACTTTGGGATCGACGACTACCTCGGCATTTGCGTAGGTAGGCAGGCGCACCGAGTCAGCCCACCCGTCGCCTCCGTAGTGGATTCGCTTGAGGTAGTCCTTGACGACTCCGGAGAACTGACGTTGCTGGGTGCGGACGACCACAAGCTCCATTACCTCGCGTTCGCCCCGCTTGTTCGCATAGTCGAAAAGCACCTCGGCCCCATCGGTGAAGAGACGCTTCGAGGCAAGGGCGTGCTCGACGCCAATCTCCTTTGCGAGGACCTCGACAGCAGGGCGAATCCGCTGGAGTGGCACGCCGGCTCGCCTGAAGCTAGAGAGGACAAAGGCCTCAGCGAAGCCGATGAAAGGCACGGTGGCTTGGCGTCCATGAGCCGGGAAGCAGGTGATCAGGGGGTGCTTCGCCTCCGGAGGGCGTGCCCACCAGTGGACGGTCGACTTCGGGACGTCCAGGTAGGCGGCCGTCTCTCGCAGCGTGAAAATGGCGCGGGAAATCCTCGGGTCGTCTGTGCCAATTTGCGCTTTCTGTCTTCTGGACATCTTGATCGGAGCCCCTTGGACCGGTCGAGTCGTTCACCAGCGATCGTATCGGCATCCGCGGTCGCGGGATGAGCCTGGACTTAGTCCTAGCGCTCCAAATTTCGGCGCTCCACAGTCCGATAGGCGATCACAGGGATCTGCTCAAATCCCGCTTCGCGATAGGTCGGACGCGCCCCACCTTGACTACCGACCGAAGGGGCCTCGTGGTCGTGCTTGGCTCCTGCTGCCAATCAGTCCTGAGCCTGTGGGCTGGTCGCTACAGGTCGGCGATCGGTACATCGGCCTTGACGTGCCGCGCTCGCACGTTGGGCTCCTGTCGCCGAAAAAAATCTCGGCTCTCCACGATGACTCTGTTCCGATTGCCCAGCTCTCCGAACTGAACACATCTGCCCGACAGAGCAATCGGAAGCCTGGAGCTCGCCCGAGCATTGGTTGCCGGCGGGGCCGCGAATTTGGCTCTGTAGAGCGATGGCCAAGAGTCAAGCATCGAACTGGGGACGACACGATTCCCGCCACGGGGAACAAAATTCGGGTCTCGCTGAACAAGCGGGGATGAGGCCCGGATAGAAGGCATCCGCTGCCCTCAGAAGGCTCTGCGTGGTCTAAAGAACGCGGAGTCAGGAGGGAACAGCGGATGCAAGATCACGTTAGCCGCCTCGTCGGCCTGGACGGCTTCAAGGTGAAGCGCGTCATTGAGGACGGTGACCAGCTCGACCTCGAGGTCGAGCTGGTCACGCGAGCGCAGTCATGCCCGCACTGTGCCGGCACCGAGCTGGAGGTTCACGAGCGCCCGGTGGTCGCGGTGCGCGACCTGCCGCTCGCGGGCCGCCAAGCCACCCTGCGCTGGCGCAAGCGGCGTTACCGCTGCAAGGAGTGCCGGCGCACCCATACCGAGACCTGCGAGGAGGCGCCCTCTCGGCAGCGCCTCACCGGCCGCTTCGGCTCGCGCCTTGCCGAACGAGTTCGTTCCGGTGGGGCACATGCGGAGATCGCCCGCGAGGAAAGGACATCGCGCTACCAGGTCACCAAGGCGCTGCGGATCGCAGCGGTGCGGGCGATCGACTCACGGCCCTCGGCGCTCCCTCGCCGGCTGTCCTTCGATGAGGCCGCCCACCGCAAGGGCTCCAACAACCTGGCCACGGTCGTCTCAGACCTCGACCGCAGATGCGTGCATGAAGTGCTCGACGGGCGCTCCAAGCGCGTCCTGGAGCGCTATCTGGGCTCTTTGAGCGATGATCAGCGCTCCGGAGTGAAGGTGGTCTGCATCGACCTTCACGACCCCTACCGCCAGGCGGTGCGCAGCAAGCTTCCTGGCGCCCAGATCGTCGCCGATCCTTTCCACGTGGTTCGCGGCGCCGGGGAAGCGCTCGACACGGTGCGCCGTACCCGCCAGCGCGAACGGCGGACAACCGTGAAAGGCAAGCGAGGGCGTAGTGCCACCTGGAACCCGCGCCTCTATCGTGCCCGGCACTTGCTGTTGCGCGGCAAGGAGCGGCTCACCGAGCGCCAGCGTCGGCGCCTTTGCGACCTCTTCGCCCATGACCCCGTGATCGCCGAAGCCTGGTGGTTGAAGGAGGCTCTGCGATCGGTCTATGCGGCCGAGAGCCGCGCCGAGGCGGAGTGGCGACTCGACCGGTTCGCCGCGGCTGCAGCGCGCTGCGGATACCAGCCCTTCAGCGCATACCTCAACGGCATCACTCCCTGGCGCGAGGAGATCCTCGCCTACTTCGACCAGCCGGCCTCAAACGGCTACGCCGAGGGTGTGATCAACAAGGTGAAGGTGATCAAGCGTCGTGCGTACGGTTTGCCGACCTTCGAGGGCTTCCGGGAGCGAGTACTCGTAGCATGCCGGTGAACGGGATCACGCTGCGTCTCCCCGCTGGATCGGCAAGAACCCAAAATTCGAAGGCCGCGTGATGCTACGAAAACCCGCCTGCGAAGCCAAACGCCTTCGAGAGCAGGCAGAGATTTCGGCCTCAATGCCGCCGGAAAGCCTTGTGATTGGGCGACGTTTGGGCGACGAACGGACGGTCGTCGCCCAAACACGCCACTTTCGCTCAATCAAATTTGAGTAAAGTTTGCAGGGAAAACGCCAATGGCGAGGGTGGGAATCGAACCCACGACACCACGATTTTCAGTCGTGTGCTCTACCAACTGAGCTACCTCGCCTGGGGCGCGGCGAAGCCGCCGGCGCAGCGGGAAGGCTAGCGGCCGGCGGCGATCGAGGCTGATTGCATTGGAGGCATGGCCGGGCTTCGTGCAGCGCTGGCGCTGGTCGCCGCGGTGGCGGCCGGCTCGGTCCTCGCTCTCGGGCGGCTCGCCGGCCGACCCCCGCACGCCGGCGGCGCTGCCGGGGATGCCGCCGCCGTTCCTCGGCACGGCGGTGGTCGGCGACGGCGGGCTGACCGCGGCGGTCGACGCCTACGGCGACGTCGTCGACCTGCGGCCGGCCGGGCCGGCGGGACCGGCGCTGATCGACAACCCGGCGACGCGGCAGGCGGCGGGCACGGTGCCGCCGGACACCGGGATCGTGCCGCGGGTCTCGGCTCGGCGGCGGGCCGGCGCTGCCGTTCTGGCGCGCCGACTCGGTCCGCCAGCGCTACCTGCCCGGGACGAACGTGCTGCGTCACGGCGGCGCGGTTCGGCGACGGCCAGGGTCGCGGTCCTGTACGGGCGCCGCGAAGGCTCGGCTCGGCTGCGTGACGGCGTGCTACCAGCGGGGCGACGGGTTTCGATCCGACTCCTTCGAGCCGCGGTCGTCGCTCGCGGCGGTTCGCCTGCGATGTCCGAGGCGGCCCGGAGGATCGTCGCCGGCGCTGACCGCTCGGCGACCGCGCGCTGGCTCTGCGCGCTCGCGCCCGCTCGGCAGCGGCGCCCGGCCTGGGCGCGGCGCCTCTACCGGCGCTCGCTGCTGACCCTGCGGGCACTGACCGACCGGCGCCGCGGCGCGGTCGCTCGCCGGCGCCCGCGACGGCTGGGCCTACGTCTGGCCGCGCGACGCCGGCGCCGTCGCGCTCGCCCTCGCCGCGGCCGGCTACCGGCCCGAGGCACGGCGGATCGCCCGCTTCCTGCTCGGCCTCGACCTCGCCGCCGCGGCTCGCTTCGACGGCGGCGGCGAGCCGGTCCCCGGCCGGCGGCGCAAGGCGACGCGTCCGGCTGGGTCGCCGTCGCCGCCCGCGCCACGGGACTTCGCCGATCGCCCGCCCGCCCCTCGCCCTGGCGCGACCGCCCCGACTACCAGGAGGGCTCCCGCGGCGACTACCTCGCCAACGCGATCGCCGCGGCGTCGGGCCCGCTCGCGGACTGACACGGACTCCGATCGGGGCTGGTGCGGAGGTCGGCGACCCGGGCTCCGGGCTCGACTCGGCCGCCGCCTGGGCGGTGCGGCCGTTCCCCCGGCCGGCGCTGTTCCCGGCGGTACGGAGACGCTCCTCGCGCCTCGCAACCGGCCAGACGCGCTTCGGGCATCGTGCCCGAGCGAGGACTGGCCGGGCGCCGACCCCTGGACCGCGCCGACCGCCTGGAGCGCCTGGAGCCTCGCCGCGCTCGGCGAGCGCCGCCAGGCGCTGCGCCTGCTCGGCGACCTGCGCCGCGCCGCCACCCCGGCCGGCGAGCTGCCCGAGCGGGTCGACGCGCGCAGCGGCGTGCCCCGCTCGACCACCCCGCTCGCCTGGTCGCACGCCTTCGCGATCCTCGCCCTGCGCCAGCTCTGGCCTTCCCGATGACTCCAACGTCTCCGGTCGTCGTTTGTCCCTCATACGGGTACAAGCGACGACCGGAGGCGGGAATCCCAGAGCGGAGAGCGCCGGCACGAGACTAGAGGGCGGCGAGCGCCGCGGCGACGGCCTCCTCGGCGGTCTCGACCGCGACCACGCCCGGGGCGCCCTGCATTCGCTCGCGGCCGGTCAGCTCCCAGCTCCGCAGCGCGACGACCGGTGCGGCCGAGCCGCGCGCGCGAAGCCGATCTCCGAGAGCGTGCCCCACTCGCCGCCGACCGCGATCACCGCCTCGCCGGAGCCGACCACGGCGAGGTTGCGGGCGTGGCCGATGCCGGTGGCGACGACGTGGGTGCAGTGCGCGTTCGCCTCGGCCGGCGAGCTCGCCCGGGACGATGCCGATCGCCTCGCCACCGGCCCCGGCTGCCCCGCGCGAGCCGCCTCCATCACCCCCCCGCGCCGCCGCAGACCAGCGTCACGCCCGCCTCCGCCAGCCGCCGCCCGACCTCCTCCGCCAGGAGCGCCAGCTCGGAGTCCTGAGCGCAGCCCCCCGGCCCCGATCACCGAAACCTGACGCGAGCGCCCCTGAAGCCAGGGGAGCGGGCCTCCACCGGAACCTCCCCGCAGTCCGTGACGGCGAGGCCCGCTCCCCTCGCTCAACGCCGGCCCTTCATCGCCCCATCAGCTCCAGCGCCCCCGCCTTGTGCAGCGGTTCGTTGAGGTTGCCGCACTTCGGGCTCTGCACGCAGGAGGGGCAGCCGGACTCGCACGGGCACTCGGCGATCAGCCGCTCGGCGTCGTCGAGCAGGCGCTCGAACTGCTCGTAGCCGCGCCGGGTGATCCCGACCCCGCCGGGATGGCCGTCGTAGATGAAGATCGTCGAGCGGCCGGTCTGGAAGTGGACGTTGGTCGAGAGGCCGCCGATGTCCCAGCGGTCGCACATCGCGATCAGCGGCAGCACCGCGATCTGCCCGTGCTCGGTCGCGTGCAGGGAGCCGAGCAGGGCGTCGCTCGGCAGCGCCGCGGCCGAGCCGCTCCGGCAGCACGTACCAGAGCGCCTGGGTGACGAAGCTCTGCTCGGGCAGCTCGAGGGCGACGATGTCGATCGGCTCCTGCTCGGAGATCGAGACCCGCTGGAAGGCGATCACCTGCTCGCTCACCGAGACCTCGCCGAAGTTGAGCTGCACCCCCGCGACCTCGCGCTGCTCGCGGATCCGTTCGATGTAGATCTCGGTCTCCTTCTTCGGCCGCGTGTACCAGTCGCCGTCGAAGCGGGAGACGATCGCCCGCCGCTCCTCGACGTCGAGCCGCTCGACCTCGTAGGAGCGGCCCGAGGTGCAGGTAGACGGCGCCGGGGTGGATCGTCGTGAAGGCGCGCTCGGCCTCGACCAGGCCCAGCATCTCGCCCGACTCGCGCTCGATCACCGCGACCGAGTCGGCCGAGGCCGAGCGCAGGGCGATCCGCGAGGCGACGAACTCGCTGCGCCGCGGCAGCAGCTTGCCGCCGACGCCGCGCAGCTCCCCGGCCGCGAGCAGCCGCTCCGCCCGCTCGCGCCAGCCCGGGCCGAAGACCTCCTCGTCCTCGTCGCTCAGCGGCAGCTCGTAGGCGGCCGCGATCAGGTGCCGCGCGGCGATCTGCTCGTTGGCGGGGTCGAGGATCGCCGCCTCGACCGGCCGCTCGAGGAACTCCTCCGGGTGGCGGCAGAAGAACTGGTCGAGCGCGTCCTGCCCCGGCGACGTAGACGGCGAGGCCGCGCCGCCGCCGCCCGGCCCGGCCCCACATCTGCCGCAGGCTGGCGACCGTGCCGGGGAAGGTGACGCAGATCGCCGCGTCGAGCTCGCCGACGTCGATCCCCAGCTCCAGCGCGTCGGTCGCGACCACGGCCAGCAGCTCGCCGCTGCTCAGCCGCGCCTCGATCTCGCGCCGCTGCTGCGGCGTGTAGCCGCCGCGGTAGGGGGCGATCCGCGCCGCCAGCTCCGGCTTGCCGCGCCGCTGCAGGTTCTCCCGGGCGAAGCGCTGGATCAGCTCGATCCCGCGCCGGCTTTTGAGGAAGCAGATCGTCCGCACCCCGTGCGAGACCAGCTCGGCCAGCAGGTCGGCGGCCTCCGAGAGGGCCGAGCGCCGCGCCCCGCTCGCCTCGTCGATCAGCGGCGGGTTCCACATCGCGACCTCGCGCCCGGCCCGCGGCGCCCCGTCGTCGTCGATCAGCTCGAACGGAGTGCCGACCAGCCGCTCGGCCAGCTCGACCGGGTTGGCGATCGTCGCCGAGGCGAGCAGGAAGCGCGGCTCCGATCCGTAGGCGCGCGCGACCCGCCGCAGCCGCCGCAGCACGTTGGCGACGTGGGAGCCGAAGACGCCGCGGTAGGTGTGCGCCTCGTCGACGACGACCCAGCCGAGGTTGGCGAAGAAGTCGCCCCAGCCCTTGTGGTGCGGCAGGACGCCGACGTGGAGCATGTCCGGGTTGGTGAGGACGAGGTTGTTGCGGCGGCGGATCGCCGGCCGCTCCTCGCGCGGGGTGTCGCCATCGTAGATCGCCTCGCGCAGGCCGGGCGGGCGCAGCAGCGCCAGCTTGCGCGCCTGGTCCTGGGCCAGCGCCTTGGTCGGGTAGAGGTAGAGCGCGCGGCGCTTGGGCTCGGCGGCGATCCCGTCGAGCACCGGCAGGTTGAAGGCGAGGCTCTTGCCCGAGGCGGTACCGCTGGTGATCACCAGGTTCGAGTGCTCGGCCGTCTCGTAGGCGGCGAGCTGGTGCGTATATAGAGACTCGATCCCGGCCCGCCGCAGCGCCTGCGCGAGCCCATCGTCGAGCGCGCGCGGCAGCGAGACCGGCCGCGCCCCGCGCTCCCCCTCGGCGCTCTCGGCGACCACCCGCCCGTCGCGCCGTGCCGGGTCGATCGCGACCGCCCACTCGGAACCGAGCAGGCTGGCGCCGCGCGCGCTCACGCCGGGTCCAGCGAGTCCGCCGAGGCTTCGCGGCGGACGTCGTCGCCGACGCGGAGCCCGACCGGCACCTCGACCCCTTCTTCGAGGACCTCCCAGACACGGAGGAAATCGACCGTCGCGGGGACGTCGTGAACGCGCAGGAGCCTCGCCCCGCGCCGCAGCCCTGCCGCCATCGCCGCAAAGGTCCCGGCGGCGCGATCGCGCGGGGGGCGACCGGTCAGGGCGCCGACGAAGTCCTTGCGCGAGATTGCCAGCATCACCTGGCAGCGGAAGTCTGCGAGCAGCTCGAGGTCGCGCAGGGCGGCGACCGATTGGCGCGGGGTCTTGGCGAAATCGGGGCCAGGGTCGAGAACCACCCGCTCGCGCGGGATCCCGGCACTGGCCAGCGCCCCCAGCCGCTCCGCGAAGAAGGCGAGGAGATGATCGCTGACCCCATCGGAGTAGAGCTCGTCGTCCCAGAGCGAGACCTTCGGCTCGGTCGCGGTGTGCATCAGCACGATCCCGGCCTTCTCCCGCGCGCACAGCTCGATCATCCGCGGGTCGCGCAGGCCGCTGATGTCGTTGACGAACGACGCGCCCGCCGCCAGGGCCGCCGCCGCCGTCTCGACCCTGTGGGTGTCCACCGTGACCGGCGCCCCGGCGGCGACCAGCGCCTCGACCACGGGCAGCACCCGCTCGATCTCCACCGCGGGCGGGACGGGCGGACGGTTCGAGACGTTCGATTCGCCGCCGACCTCAACGATCGCGGCACCGGCCTCATAAGATGCAAGTGCGTTCTCGATCCAGGCCGAAGGAGACCGCTCTCCGCTGTCGGAGAACGAATCCGTCGTCGCGTTCGCGATCCCCACGACGAGGGGACGGCTCGTATCCAGGGCCAGGCCCCGGGCCTCGAGGATCGGGAAACGCGTCGGATCGGCGTCCATATTCAAAGCCAGACGATGCTAGCCACCTTCGACCACCGTCAGTTCCCACCGGCACAGCTACTTCCCATCAAGCGGGAACCGGTCACGGTCTGCATCCCCACCCGGGAAACCGCCGGCACGATCGGCGCCACGGTCGCCGCCGTCGCCGGCCTGCGCGAGGCCGGCCTGGTCGACCAGCTGCTCGTCGTCGACGCCGACTCCGCCGACGGGACGGCCGCGCTGGCCTGCGACGGCGGCGCCGAGGTCGTCCAGGAGGCCAGCCTCCTGCCCGAGTTCGGCCCGGTCGAGGGCAAGGGCGACGCGATGTGGCGAGCGCTCTCGATCGCCACCGGGGACGTCGTCGTCTACCTCGATGGCGACGTCAGGGATTTCGGCGCGCACTACGTGACCGGGCTGCTCGGGCCCCTGCTGCAGGACCGCCGGACCGAGTTCGTCAAGGGCTTCTACAAACGCCCGCTGGCGCTCGAGCGGACCGAGATCGAGGACGGCGGCGGGCGCGTGACCGAGCTGACCGCGCGGCCCCTGCTGGAGCTGCTGGTGCCCGAGCTGGCGACCTTCCGCCAGCCCCTCGCGGGGGAGTGCGCCGCCCGCCGGGACCTGCTCACAGCGATCCCCTACTTCACCCGCTACGGGGTCGAGATCGCAATGCTGGTCGCGGTCCTGCGCCGGGTCGGGATCGACGGCATGGCGCAGGTCGACCTCGACAGCAAGCGGAACTCCCACCAGGCGCTGGCGCAGCTGGCGGAGATGTCCCGCGACGTGGTCGCTGCCCTGAGCGAGGCGCTGGCCGAAGACGGAGGCGCGACCGGCGCGATCGAGGGCGCCGCGGCGCTGCGCGGTCGCCTGCGACGCCGGCCCCCGATCGGCAGCCTCGCGGTCTCCTCCTCCGCGGCTTAGAGTGAACTGACTCCAAGTTCCCCCGACACTCGCGGGGGATCGATAGCCCTTCGAAGCAAGACAGCCCCCGACCCAGCTGGGTCGGGGGCTGTCCGCGCTGCGACTCAGGCTCCTGGCTTCACGCCAATGAAGTTCAGAAAGGGAGTCGCATGACCAAGGATGACGTGCTGTTCGGCTACCGCCAAGCCCTCTTCGCGGAGGCTTCCCGCACCAGCGTCGCGGAGGCCTGCCGGCGCTTCGGAGTGCACCGCTCGACCTACTACGCGTGGAAGCGAGAAGTCGACCGCAGCGGCTTGGGGATGCTGCGCCCGCGCGAGCGGCGCCGTCCGAAGATGCCCAACCAGCTCTCCGGGCCGATCGAGGAGCGGATCCTCGCCTTCTCGATTGCCCATCCCGGCCTCGGCCCCAAGCGGGTCTCCTCGGAGCTGCGGCAGGAGAAGTGGGGCGGGATCGTTGTCTCCCCCAACGGGGTCTGGAAGGTTCTCTGCCGGCACGGGCTCAACACTCGCGCCAAGCGCCTTGGGCTTGTGGCCGGCTACGCGGCGCCATATGAGCCGCCGCGTGATCCGGGCCCCGAGCAGCACATTGACGTCTCCCGTCCCGGCGAGCTGGTGGGGATCGACTGCTTCTTCGTCGGTCGCCTGAAGGGGACCCAGGGAGCGATCTGGCAGCTCACTGCGATCGACATCGCCTCCTCGTTTGCCTGGGCTGAGCTGGTCATCTGCAAGGAAGCGACGCCAGGCACCCCGAGCGCCAAGCAGACTTCCAAGTTCGCCCGGCGTGTCGCCAAGGAGCTGCGCGAAGCAGGCTGGCGGCTGGAGCGCCTGCTCTCCGACAACGGCAACGAGTTCAAGGGCGACTTCGCCAAGGCGGTCAGTCGGCTGAAGGCCAACCACACGCGCATCCGCGCCGGTCGTCCGCAGACCAATGGCAACGTCGAGGCGCTGCACCGCACGATCCTCGAGGAGTGCTGGCGGCCCTCCTTCGCCCGCTACCTGCACCCTGCGCTCTCCAGCCTCCGGCACGACCTCGAGGCCTACCTGCGCTTCTACAATTTCGACCGCGTCCACAACGGCCGCCTCACGGCTGGCCAGATCCCTGCCGACATCGTCTACGGTGCCCGCAAGATGGAGGTCAGATGAGCCGTGGCTGTCGGCACATCTTGGAGTCCGTGCAGCTTAGAGCTCGATCAGCCCCGGCCCGGCGGCGACACCGCGGTCCTGGCCCAGGCGCGCCCAGAGTGCCTCGAACGGATCGGCCCCGGGCTCGCCGGGTGCCCGGATCGAGATCGTGTCGGCGATCGGCGCGACCCTCCCGTTCGAACCGCTGGGGATCAACCGCCTCGCCTCGTATCGCGCCGCCCCCGGCGCGCCGCCGCGAGGAAAGCAGCGCACCGCCGCGGCGAGCGCGTTGGTCCAGCGATAGTGGAGCCGCGTGGCGTGGCGCTCGGCGTCCTGGGGAAGGTCGTAGAGCAGGATCCGGCGCACCCGCAGGTCGCCGCGCAGGGCACCGGCGAGTAGCGCCACGTCCAGCTCCGCCCGCAGCTCAGCCCAGTTCTCGAGCCAGCGCGGATCGCACTGGATCAGATCGACCTCGAGCTCCGAGCCGGCGGCGGCGATCGTCGTCAGCGCCTGCTCGAATCCGGCCCCGGTCGCTGCCGGCGGCGGGGCGGCGGCCGGCGGCCGCGAGGGAGCCGCCTCCTGCATCGGCAGCGGCCCGGGGGTGATCCGCCGGGCGAAGCCGGCGGCCGCCGCCAGGTCCCGCCCGGCGCTGCCGCGATCCGCGGACGGCTCGGGCGGCTCGATCGCGGTCAGCCCACGGGCGAACGCGGCGGTCCGCTCGAGCAGGGGCTCGGGCAGGGAGGCGAGAAACCGTTCGAGCTCGGGCGCCGCACCGTCGCGCTCGGCGAGCGGGGCCAGTCGCAGGCAGATCGCGAAGGCGCACGCCTCGGGGTGGCGGTGCAGGGGACGCAGCGCCGGCGCCAACGCCTCGTCGGGCAGGCGGGACAGCTGCTCGAAGACGACGCTCCAGAGGCTGCCGCCGGGCCGATCGGTCAGCAGACGCGCGAGGTCCGCGACCGGATCGCGCCCGGCGGGCTTGTACCCCGCGCCCGCGAGGAAGAGGTTGCAGGCGACGTGACGGTCGTCGCGGCGACGTGGGTCGCCCTCGAAAAGCGGCTCGCCGGCGCGCCGAGCGGGGGTTGCCGCCAGCCGCGCCGCCCCGAGTTCAAGCGCCAGCAGCTCGAGTCCGCCGGCCCGCTCCACCGCCGCCCTGCCGGTCGCGGCGGCGCCGGCGTCCGCCGGGGCGAGCCGGCGCGAAACCTCGGTGAAGACGTCGAAGCCATCCCAGTAGGACTCGAGGAACTTGGCTCCGGTGAGGATCTGGCAAAGGGCGTAGAGGCCGACGCCGAACGGGCCCGAGGCGCTTTCCGCGGCGCTCCAGAGCCAGACCAGGGCGCCGCCGGGGTCCGACAGGCCCGCCCGCCAGGGGTGCTCCGGCGGAATCTTCATCCCCGGCGGGTCGGGGTCGATCGCCCAGCGGATCGCCTGCTGCAGGTCCCAGGCGGTGGTGCGCAGGGAAAGGAGCCGCGCCCGCTCGGCGTCCCGCCCCGGCCCCGCCGGCTGCGTGCCGCGCACGAGCCCGAGCTCGCGCTCGGCCTCCGACGTGAGCTGCCCGGCGAAGCGGGAGAGCGCGGTCAGATGCCGCGCCACCAGCCGTTCGACCCGATCGACCTCGCGGCCCCGCCCCGTCTCCGCCCGCAGGGCCCGCCCGGCGGTGTCGACCAGCGCCTCGCCCGCGCGGGCGAGGGCGATGCGGGCCGTGGCGTCCCCGAGCTGGCCCGAAAGCACCCGGTTGGCGAGCTCGGCGAAGACCGATCGCTGCACGTGCAGCAGGGTGTCGACGCTGGTCAGGTACTGCTCGAAGGACACCGATCCGGCTCGGTCCAGCGCCGCGCAGGCGCTTGCGTGGACCTCGTCGACCAGCCCGACGATCGCCTCCAGGTCGCGGCGATCCGCGTATTCGCTGAGGACCGCCGGCACCTGTTCGATCGACACCCCGGTGCGCCGCGGCCGCCTCAGCACGCCCGCCGTGAGGAAGCTGTCGGGGACATGGTCCTCGGTGTCGATCTCGCCGAGGTCGGGTTGGCGGGCGCGGTCGGGGGGCGGCGCCCGCAGGATCGACTGCGCGAGCAGGTCGACGACCAGGCGCCAGCGTCCCTGGTCCGAGGAGAGCGAGATCAGCCCCCAGAGCCCCCAGGTGCCGAGCGGGACCGCGGCCAGGGCCAGGGTCAGGCTGAAGGCGCTGAGGAACGAACTGTCGAGCGCGCCGGCGAGGAGGGCGGTGACAACCGACCCCAGCGCGATCGCGAACCAGGCCGGCACGTGGGCGCGGTCGAGTGCCTCCCACGGCGTCGGCCAGCGCGAGCCTTCCTCGATCGAGAAGGCGGCGATGATCGCCATCGAGGTGAGGAAGGTGCCGAACACCCCGACCGAGAGGCCGGGTATCGACTTCACCCTCGCCTCGTCGACGACCAACAGCGCACAGCCCCCGGCGATCGCCGCCGCCGACGCGACGGCGGCCAGCAAGACCACCCTGTTGCGCCGGTGCCCGCCCCGCATGGCGGAGCATCCTTTCACTCCGGCGCCTCTCGCCGCCGTTGCGCTAGCCGCGGCCGTCGAGCACGCGGCGGCCCGAGCCCGGCGGCGGCGTACCCGCCACCAGCGGCAGCGTCGTCACCCGGCCACGGTCGCCGAAGGTGAGGTCCGGGCTGCCGTCGGCGAGGTAGCGGCGGAGGAAGAACTGGCTCGAGCCGGGGCCGGTGAGCAGGCCGCCGACGAGAACCCGGCCCTGAGCGCCGCCGGCCACCTCATGGGCGACTTCGGCGGTCGGCGAGCCGTAGGCATGGGTGTCGACGCGCGGGCTGACGATCCCGCCCACCCCGAACCGACCGTCGAGCCGGCCGCCGACCCGGAAGCGGGCGAGCAGCAAGCCCTTGCACTCCCCGGCCCCCCCGCAGGCGTAGGAGTCGCTGCCGGCGACCAGGATGCCGCCCCGCGACGGCACCGCGAGCGCGTTGGCCACCGAACTCTCCCGGATCTTGCGAAAGACGGCGCCGCCGCGGCCGAAGCGGCCGTCGAGCACGCCGTCGCGCGAGTAGCGGGCGAGCATCAGCCGTTCGTCTGCCTCGCCGGCGAGCAGCAGTCGCCGCCTGTCCCAGCCGAGCGCGTTCGCCGCTTCGGACGCGGGGCTGTCGGGGAAGAAGTTCGAGCTGAGGAGGCCGGCGCCGCCGCCGAAGCTCGGGTTCGGCCCTGCGGGGATCAGCCCGGCGCTGTGCGGACCCGGCACCAGTTGCGCGAGCGCCGCCTGGCTGCGCGCTTCCGGTTGCCGCATCGCCGACGTGCCGGCGCCGAACACGCTCCCGCCCGGCCCGAACACGAAGTCGTTGAGGAAGGTCTTCGGCTCGCCGGGCCGGCCGTCGCCACTCGTCATCGACCCGACCCAGTCGCCGTTGTCCCCGTCCGCCGAGATCCGGTACAGCCGTCCGTACCAGTGTTCGCCGGGGTCGCCCAGGTAGCCGGTCATGCCGCCGACGAAGATCGTGCCGTCACCGCTGACGGCGACCTTGGTCGGGTAGAAGGCCGTGGTGGCGCCCGGGTTGATCACGCCGCCGATCCCGAAGCTCGCGTCCAGTCGCCCGTTGGGCAGCAGCCGCGCCATCCCTCCATCGCCGCCCAGGGGCGAGGTGACGACGATCCGGCCATTCGCCTGCACCGCCACCGCGGTGAACGGCTGCAGCTTCCGGAAGAAGGCGATGCCGTCGCCGCCGCCGAAGTGCCGGTCGAGACTGCCGTCCGGCAGGTAGCGGGCGAGGGCGCCGAATTCCCTGCCGGAGGCGGCGCCGCCGATCCGGCCGGAGCCGCCGGCGAGGAGGATGCGACCGTCCTTCTGCACGGCCAGCGCGAAGTTGCCGACGGAGGCATTCGCGGCGGCGGGGGCGGCTACCGTGCCGATCGCCAAAACCAGGGCGCACGCCGCCCGCCCGATGAATGCACCCCCGCGCATGGTCGCTACCTTAAACGTCCCTCTTGAGCCTGAGTTGCGTCTACACCGACCTCGACGGGACCCTGCTCGGCCGGGGAGCGTCGCTGTTCCACGACGCCGACGGCACCTTCTCGCTGGCCCAGGCGCGCGGCCTGGAGGCCTGCCAGCGGGCGGGGGTCGAGGTCGTGATCATGTCCGGCCGCCGTGAGCCCCAGGTCCACGAGGCGGCCCGCCTGATGGGCCAGACCTCCTACATCTACGAGGCCGGCTGCGCCTACGCGATCGAGGGCGAGACGACGCTGATGACCGGCGAGATGGTGCCGGACGAGCGCGGGACGATCTACGAGCAGATCGAGGCGCGCGGGATCCCGAGGATGCTGTTCGAGCATTTCGACGGGCGGCTCGAGTACCACGCTCCCTGGCACCACGGTCGCGTCCTCTCCCACCTGTTCCGCGGCAAGGTCGAGGTCGACGAGGCTAACGCGCTGCTCGGCGAGCACGGCGACGACGACCTGCGGCTGCTCGACAACGGCGCGATCGGCCGTGAGATGCCGGCGATCGACGGCCCCACCCACGCCTACCACCTGGTCCCCCGCATGGTCAGCAAGGCGAACGCGGTCGCCGCCCACGCCCGCGCCCGCGGCCACGACCCGGCCGAGTGCATCGCGGTCGGCGACTCGATCGAGGACCTCGAGGTGGCGGCCGCCGTCGGGCGCTTCTTCGTCGTCGCCAACGGGCCCGAGCGCGACCCCGGCGTGCGCGCCGCCCTCGCCGCCTGGGACAACGCCACGGTCACCGAGGGACGAATGGGCGACGGCTTCTACGAGGCGGTCGTCTCGACCCTGATGGAGCGGCGCTGAGCCCCTGCCGACGGGCCTCAGGCGTCCACATGGCAGACGCCTGAGGCCCGTCGGCAGGTGGTTAGTATCGGAGGACCGCACACGAGCCGAAATGGAGCAAGTTTGTCCGCCGAGACCGCGACCGTCGCGGAGCAGGAGTACCTGGAGATCATGTTCTGGCTGGAGGAGGCCGGGCTGCCGATGACCGGGGCCAACATCGCCCGCGCGATGCAGCTCTCGCCGCCGACCGTGCACGAGATGGTTGGCCGCCTGGTCGACGACGGCTATGTCGAGCGCAAGCCCGACAAATCGCTCGACTTCACCGATTCCGGGCGCGAGCACGCCAGCCACATCGTCCGCCGCCACCGGATGATCGAGCGCTTCCTCACCGACGTCCTCGGCATCCCCTGGGACGAGGTGCACGAGGAGGCGGAGCGGATCGAGCACGCGATGTCGCCGGTGCTGGAGGAGCGGATGCGGGCGGCGATCGGCGACGCCACCACCTGCCCCCACGGCCACCCGATCGTCGAGGGCGCGCGCGAGCAGGGCTCGCTGCTGGCCGACGTCGAGGTCGGCGCCGCGGTGACGGTGCTGCGCTTCGAGAACGAGGCCGAGGAGCTGCTGCACTACCTGAAGGCGGCCGGGCTGCAGCCGGGACTGGACGGGAAGGTCGAGAGCTCGGACTCCGAGCGGGTCACGATCGCCTCCGCCGACGGCAGCCACGAGGTCAGCCGCAGCGTCGCCGAGACCGTCTCGGTCCGCGCCGACCCGGCGCCGCCGCCGCGGGCGGCGATCCCCGAGCAGCTAGTGCTCTCCTCGGACCGCTACGGCCGCTAGGCGGGCGAGAGCCAAGCCTGGGGGTGTCCTCGGTCGGCCGGCCGCGGGTCACGCACTGAAGTGCGCTCCCCTTGCCAGCCTCCCTGCGTCCTACCCTGGCTTGGCTCTCGCCCGCCTACTGCACCGGGATCGTCACGATCGGCGCCGAGGTCGGCGCCTTGCTGCCGCCCCGCGGCTCGGCGGTCACCATCACCACTTCGACCCCGGCCATGTCAGGCAGTTGGGTGCTGGCACGGCCGGCGCGATCGGGGACGAACAGCGCCCGCACCGGTTCGACCTCGCCTTCGCGCTGCACCCACGCCTCCAGGACCTTGTTCATCGGCAGCTGGTGGACATGGGCGAGCCGCAGGGTGCCGCGGTCGCCCTCGCGGACCATCTTCGCGGTGATGCCCGGTGGGTGACCGGCGACGACGGTGCTGGTCCCGCCCTCGCCCGTGCCGGAGCCGCCCCCGAACCCGCCGGCGATCGCGAAACCGGCGACGGCGACGACCAAGACCGCCGCGGCAATTCCAAGGACCGGTCGCCAGGCCGGCGAGCCCGAGCCGAAGCCGCGCAGCCAGACGGCGAGGCGGCCGCGGGTACCACTCTCGGCCTGGCGCCGCGCAGCGCCCGCCTCGTCCCTCCCACCGGCCAGCTCGGGATCCCCTTCGACCACCGCCATCAGCTGCGCGCGGAGCTGCGCCGGCGGCTCGACCCGCTCGACGCTCTCCGACAGCGCCTGGACCGCGGGCGCGAACCAGCGCAGCTCGTTGCGGCAGCGCTCGCAGCCCTCGAGGTGGCGCTCGAACTCCGCCACCCGCTCGGGCTCCAGCGCGCCAAGCGCGTAGGCGACGACGTCCTCGCTCCAGTGCCCGTGGCCGTTCATGCCAGTCCCTCCGCCAGCTCGCCGCGGATCTTCTCCAGCCCCAACCTCATCCGTCCCTTGACCGTGCCGAGCGGCAGGCCCAGCATCCGCGCGATCTCCGACTGGCTGAAGCCGCCGAAGTAGGCGAGCTCGATCGCCTGCGCCTGGTCTGTAGGCAACCGCCGCAGGGCGCCGCGCAGCTCGCTTGCCGTCTCCCGGCGCAGCGCCTCCTCCTCGGTCAGGCCCTCGGCAGCCCGCTGCTCGAGGATCGCCTCGTCGTCGAAGGAGAGCTTCGGCGCCTTGCTCGCCTTGCTGCGCAGGAAGTCGATCGCCCGGTTGCGGACGATGCTGAGCAGCCAGGAGCGGACGCTGCCCCGGGCACGGTCGAAGCGGGCGCCGCTGCGCCAGATCGAGATGAACGCCTCCTGGGTCACGTCCTCGGCGGCCGAGCGCTCGCCGACGATCCGGTAGGCGAGCGAGTAGGCGACGCCGCCGTGGCGGTCGTAGAAGACCCCGAACGCCTCTGGGTCCTTGGCGCCGATCAGCGGCATCAGCTCCTCGTCGGCCAGCCGCTCGGCCCTCTCTCTCCTAATCGTCATCTCGCCCGATCATCCGCTCTTTGTGCCCACCCTCGCTCGCCCTCAGGCGATAAAGGGTTCCACCGCCTTCAGCGCCTGCGCTTCGTCGAGCGAGGGATCGAAGGCCTCCGGCGCCGGTTCTTCTTCGCTCTGCAGCCGGATCGCCGCCGCGTGGCGGGCCTCGACCTGGACGATCGAGCCGGCCGCGCCGAGCACTTCCTTCGACTTGATCGACGTGGAGTCGCCATCGCTGCTGCAGGCGGCGAGGAAGGCGGCGGCCGAGCCGCCGGTCAGGGCCATGAACTTGCGCCGCGAGACCGGGTCGTTGACCGCGCGGGCGGCCGCGCTCCGCGGGGCTGCGTCTCTGTCGCGTTCCTTGCGCTCGGGCATCATCGCCTCCTCATCTGGTTGCGCTTCTGCCGGTCCCCTACGCGGTACCGGGGCCGGCCGGATCAAAATCGGCGCAACCGTGATCCGGCCTGGGCCAAACCCCGTATCTGGTCGGTAATGGGACTCTCCCGCCCCCTGGTCGGTGCCGTCTGCCTCTCCCTATCGGCTGCGCTCGCGGTCCCGCTGGTTGGCTGCGGCGACAGCGGTGGCGGCGCCGACCAAGCTTCGTCCAGCTCAACCGACGGGGGACAGCCGAAGCAGGCGGTGACGATCCAGGACTACACCTACAAGCCCGCCAGCCTCACCGTCCCCACGGGAACCACCGTGACCTTCACCAACCGCGACTCGACCCCGCACACGGCAACCTCGAAGCAGACGGGGGCGTTCGAAAGCGGCAGCATCGACAGCGGCAAGTCCGGCTCGATCACGCTCGAAGAAAGCGGCACCTTCGCCTACTACTGCGCCTTCCATCCCTTCATGAAGGGAACGATCGTCGTCGAATGACCTGTCCGGCGCCCGGACAGGTGTCGCCGGTTGCGGTGATCGGCGCTGCCGGGGTCAGGCGGGCGAGCCGGCCCGGACGCGCTCGAGCGCGGCGGCGATCCGGGCGACGCCTTCGGCGGCGCGGTCGGCCGGCACCGGCGCGAAGGAGAGGCGCAGGCTGTTCTCGCCGCCCTCGATCATGAAGTCGGGGCCGGCGACGAAGGAGACGCCGCTGGCTTTCGCCTCGGCCAGCAGGGCGGCGGTGTCGGTGCCCTCGGCGAGGTCGAGCCAGAGGAAGTAGCCGCCGCCGGGAACGACGAATTCGGCCTCGGGGATCTGCTCGACCAAGGCGCCGACCAGGGCGTCGCAGCGCGCCTTCAGCTCGCCCTTGACGAAAGCGATGTTGCGGTCCAGCCCCCCGGAGCGGCAGAGGTCGAGGACGATCGCCTCGGCCAGCATGTTGGGCGAGATGTAGGTCTCGTTCGCCCGTTTCGCCAGCTTCGCGATCTCGGCCGCCGGACCGGCCAGATAGCCGACCCGGACGCCGGGACTGACCGTCTTCGAGAACGAGGAGGCGTGGACGACGCGGTCGGCCCGGTCGAGCGAGAGCATGGTCGGCAGCGGCTCGCCCGCGAAGGGCAGCTCGCGGTAGGGGTCGTCCTCGAAGATCCAGAACCCGTGCGCGGCGGACAGCTCGACCAGCCGCCCCCGCTTTTTCGGCGAGAGCGTGCAGCCGGCCGGGTTGTGGGCGTTGGGAATGATGTGGGCGAGCTTCACCGAGCCCGCGGCGAGCGCCGCCTCGACCGCGGCGACGTCCACCCCGTCGGCCTCAAGCGGGACCGGCACCAGCTCGACCCCGAGCCGTTGCAGCAGCAGCAGCGTGCGGTCGTAGGTGGGCTGCTCGACGATCACCCGGTCGCCGGGCCCGAGCAGGTGCTCGAACAGCATCGCGCCCGCCTCCAGCGAGCCGTTGGCGACCATCACCTGGGAGGGATCGAGGCCGCCGTGGCGCTCGGCGATCCACTCGCAGAGGCCGGGATGGCCGATCCCGGTGCCGTAGGAGAGCGCCTTTTCCCAGTCGCTCTCCAGCGCCCGCGCCGCCGCCTCCCGCACCGCCTCGTGGGGCAGGATGTCGGCGCTCGGAGCGCCCCGCGCAAACGAAATCGTCTCATCAGCCATCGTCCCTCGACCCTAGCAACGCGTCGAAGGGGGCGAACCCCCAGGCGTGTCCGACTTTATGGGTCGCTATGGGCCCGAAAACTCGGACACGCCCTGGGGTGGGGCGAGCGAAGGAGGGGCGCGAAGCGGAGTTGGGGCGGCTGGCGACTGCGCAGCATGGGGTGGTCGCGCGGGGGCAGCTGCTGGAGCTCGGCTTCGGGCCCGGGGTCGTCAAGCGCTGGCTGCGAGCCGGGCGCCTTCACCGCCTGCACCGGGAGGCCTATGCGGTCGGGCACCTGCGCATCGGGCGCCGTGGTCGCTGGCTCGCGGCGGTCCTGGCCTGCGGCGACGGGGCGCTGCTCAGCCATCAGAGCGCCGCAGCTTTCTGGGGGTTACGCGGACAGCGGTCGGGAAAGATCGACGTGACCGCACCCCAGGGCCGCCAGTACAGGCCGGGCCGCCTCGAGATCCGCCTTCATCGCGGCCGCCTGCACGAGGAGGACCGCGCCCCGCGAACCGACATCCCGGTCACCTCGGTCGCGCGCACGCTGTTCGACCTCGCGGAAGCCTTGCGCTTCGACCAGCTCGAGAGTGCCTGGGAGGAAGCGGACCGGCTGCACCTGCTGCGCCTTCGCGAGGTCGGGGAGGTATGCGAGCGGGGATACGGGCGACACGCGCTGAAGCCGATCCGTCGGTTGCTGGCCGCGGCGCGGGCGGCGCGGACCACTCGCTCGCCGCTCGAGGAAAGGTTCCGGCGGTTCCGCAACCGCTTCGGCCTGCCGCCCGCCGAGACCAACGTCGAGGTGCTCGGCAGCGAGGTCGACGTGTTCTGGCCCGAGGCCCGCCTGATCGTCGAGCTCGACAGCTGGGAATTCCACCATCACCGCGCCGCCTTCCAGCGCGACCGCGCCCGCGACACCCGCCTCCTGGTCGCCGGCTACCGCACCATCCGCGTCACCCACGAACGCCTCGACAAGGAAGCCCGCACCCTCGCCGCCGAGATCCAGACCCTGCTTCAAGCATGAGCGTCCCCGCGCGCCTCCCGCCAACTCGGCGCGCTCAGCCGCGGCGCAGCGTCTCGACCGCGATCGCGGCGGCCTCGGTCGGGCTCTGGCCGACCCGCACACCCTTCGCTTCGAGCGCGTCCTTCTTCGCCTGCGCGGTACCCGAGGAGCCGGAGATGATCGCCCCGGCGTGGCCCATCTGCTTGCCCGGCGGCGCGGTGAAGCCGGCGATGTAGGCGACGACCGGCTTCGAGACCTCGGAGGAGATGTACTCCGCCGCCCGCTCCTCGGCGTCGCCGCCGATCTCGCCGACCATCACGATCAGCTCGGTCTCCGGATCGGCCTCGAACAGCGCCAGGATTTCGATGAAGTCCGAGCCGATGATCGAATCGCCGCCGATGCCGACTATCGAGGAGTTGCCCTCGCCCGCCTGCTTCAGCTCGTTGCCGATCTGGTAGGTCAGGGTGCCCGACTTGGAGACGACGCCGATCTTGCCGGGGTCGAAGAACTGGGCCGGGATGATGCCGACGTTGGCCTTGCCGGGCGAGAGCACGCCGGGGCAGTTCGGCCCGATCAGCCGCACCCCCGCCTCCCGCGCCTTCCAGTAGGTCCTCAGCATGTCGAGCACCGGAATCCCCTCGGTGATCGCGATCACCGTCTCGACCCCCGACTCGATCGCCTCGTCGATCGCCGCCGCGGCGAAGCGGGCCGGGACGAAGATCATCGAGGTGTTGGCGCCCGCCTCCTCGACCGCCTCCTTGATCGAGTCGAAGATCGGCACTCCCTCGACGTCCTGCCCGCCCTTGCCGGGGGTTACGCCCGCCGCCAGGTAGGTGCCGTACGCCTGGTTGCGCAGGCCATGGAAGGAGCCCTCGCGGCCGGTCAGGCCGGAGACGACCAGCTTCGTCTCCTTGTCGACGATGATGCTCACGACGCGGCCCCCGCCAGCTCGACCACGCGGCGCGCGGCGTCGAGCATCGTCTTCTCCTGGTGCAGGTTCGGCAGGTCGGCCTCGGCGAGGATCGCCAGCCCCTCCTCGGAATTAGTGCCGTCGAGGCGGACGACCAGCGGCAGCTTCAAGTCGATCTGGCCGGAGGCGGTGACGATCCCCTTGGCGATCTCGTCGCAGCGGGTGATGCCGCCGAAGATGTTGAAGAGGATCGCCGTGACCTTCCGGTCGGAGGTGATGACCTCGAGCGCGTTGACGATCGCGTCGGCTTTGGAGCCGCCGCCGGCATCGAGGAAGTTGGCCGGGGCGCCGCCCGCCTGGGCGACGACGTCGAGGGTCGACATACAGAGGCCGGCGCCGTTGGCGAGGATGCCGACGTTGCCGTCGAGCTTGACGTAGGTGAGGCCCTTCTCCTTCGCCATCGCCTCCTGCGGATCGTCGACCGTGTCGGCCACCTCGGCCAGGTCCTGGTGGCGAAAGAGCGCGTTGCCGTCGATCGTCACCTTGGCGTCGAGGGCGACGACCTCGCGGTCGTTGGTCACGATCAGCGGGTTGACCTCGATCAGGGTGGCGTCCTCGGCGGCGGCGATCCCGGCCAGCTTCACCAGCACCGCGGCGGCCTGGTCGCGGATGTCCTCGTCGAGGCCGGCGTCGTCGACGATCCCGCGCGCGGCGGCGGCGTCGAACTCGCGGGTCGGGTCGATGTGCCGTTTGACCAGCGCCTCGGGGCTCTCGGCGGCGACCGCCTCGATGTCCATCCCGCCCTTGACGGAGACCATCGCCAGCAGCTTCTTCTCGCCGCGATCGAGGATCACCGAGGCGTAGTACTCGGAGGCGATGTCCGAGCCGCCCTCGACCCAGACCTGATCGACCCGGAACGGCCCCTCGCCGTGGGGCCCGACGATGTCCATGCCGAGGATCGCGTCGGCGTACTCGCGGGCCTCGCCCGCGTCGGCGGCGATCTTGATCCCGCCCGCCTTGCCGCGGCCGCCGATCAGCACCTGGGCCTTGATCGCGCAGGGGTAACCGATCCGCTCCGCCGCCGCGACCGCGTCGTCGACCGTGGTGGCGACCTCGCCACTGGGCACGGCGATGCCGTGCTTGGCGAAAAGCTGCTTGCCCTGGTACTCGAGGAGGTCCATGATGCGAGGTGGCGCCCGGGGCCGGGCGCGCGGCAGCACTATCCGAAGTGACATAATGCCGCGCTCGCAGATGGCCCTGCCCAGTCTCAAAATCATCAATTGGGTGACCACCGATTGCTATGGCACCCTGATCGATTGGGAGAAGGGGATCGTCGAAGCCTGCAAGAAAGAGGCAGCCAAAGACGGCTTCAGCTTCGAAGAGGGTCCCTTCCTCGCTCGCTTCATGGAGGTCCAGGCCGAAATCATGGCCGGCTCCTACGAGCTCTACGCCGAGGTCCTACGCCGCACGATCGTCAAGGTCGCCGGCGAGCTGGGCTGGGAGGTCGAGCCCTCGCGGGCCCAGTTCCTGCCCAACAGCGTCGCCTACTGGCTGCCCTTCCGCGAGGCCAACGCGGCGATGGACCGGCTCGGCAAGAAGTACGAGGTCGGGATCATCTCCAACATCGACGACAAACTGCTGGGGATCTCGCGCCGTCACCTGCGGACCGAACTCGACCTCGTCGTCACCGCCCAGCAGGTCCGCAGCTACAAGCCGGACCCGGTCCACTTCAAAGAGTGCGCGCGGCGGATCGGCGGCAAGAAAGGCTGGCTGCACATCGGCTGCAACTACACGACCGACATCGCGCCGGTGCTGAAAATGAACGTGCCGGTGATCTGGGTCAACCGCCACGGCGAGAAGCTGGAAGGGCGCAAAGCCCCCAGCGCCACGGTGAAAAACTTCCGCGAAGCAGCGAAAAAGCTCGGCGCGTCCTGAGCGTTTTCTAGCGTTCATGGCGCAACTCCGGCGAGAGGCGCCGGTTTCGGAGCTAGACGCTTCCTATGGATAGGCACGCGCTTTCGAGACCCCAGACGCTGGCCCTTGCCGCCGCCCGGCTTGCCTTCGCCGCGAGCGTGCTGGCGCTGCTCGGCGCGCTCGTCTTCGCCGCCGGGGTGGGGAGCGCCAGCGCCGCCCCGGCGCCGGGGTCGGCGAGCGCCTCGAAGAGCAGGAACGCGCTGCTCCCCGCCGGCCAGCGGCCGAACTTCGTCGTCATCCAGACCGACGACCAGACGCTCGACCAGCTCTACGCCTCCTACACGCCCCCCGGCGGCGGCGACCCTGCAGGCGATGCCGAACACGCTGGCGCTGATCGCCGGCAAAGGCATCACCTTCAACCGCTACTACGTCTCCTACCCGCTCTGCTGCCCGTCGCGGGTCAGCCTGCTGACCGGCCGCTACGCGCACAACCACAACGACCGCGGCAACGTGCCGCCGAACGGCGGCTACACCGGCTTCACAGCGCGCCTCGCCTACAGCCACAACCTCGCCACCTGGCTGCAGGCGGCCGGCTACCGGACGATCCACGTCGGCAAGTTCCTCAACGGCTACGGCGACGAACCGTTCGACGAAGGCAAGGACGTGCCCCCCGGCTGGAACGCCTGGCACACGGTCCTCAGCGCCGACACCGACCACTACTACTACGGCTACACGCTCAACGACAACGGCTCCCTCGACGGGCCCTTCGGCGACTCCGGCAGCTGGGAAACGCGCGAATACGGGGCGCGCGACGACTTCGGCTGCCCGTTCGCGCCGCTGAACGGCCAGCCCTGCTTCTACGAGACCGACGTCTTCACCCGCATCGCCGACGAAGAGATGATGGGAACGCCGCCGACCCAGCCCTTCTACCTGCAGCTCGACTACACCGCGCCGCATGGCGACTTCCGCCGCCCCGCCGGGCCCGAGCCGGCGACCCGGCACTACGACTCCTTCGCCGGCGCCCCCTTCCCCCACGATCGCGCGGAAGGCTTCAACGAGGGCAACGTCAACGACAAGCCCCGCTTCATCCGCGAAGCGCCCTACCTCTCGCCGACCGACACCCACACCTACCGCGTCTACTACCAGAAGGCGCTGGAGTCGCTGCGCGCGGTCGACGACGGCGTCCAGCAGGTCGTCGACACCCTCGGGGCGATGCACCGCCTCCGCAACACCTACATCATCTTCACCTCCGACAACGGCTTCTTCTACGGCGAGCACCGCCTCACCGGCGGCAAGTTCCTCGCCTACGAGCCCTCGACCCACCTGCCACTGCTGATGCGCGGGCCGGGGATCAAGCCGGGCACCTCGACCGGCGAGCTGGCGGCGAACATCGACATCGCCCCGACGATCCTCGAACTGGCCCATGCGACCCCGGACAAAAGCATCGACGGCCGCTCGCTGGTGCCCTACTTCGTCGACCCCACCCTGCGCAGCCGTCGGCCGATCCTCTTCGAGTCCTTCGTCGAGACCAGCGACGTCGAAGAGAACGGCGGCGGCCCGGCGACGGCTCCGCCCAGCGTCGCCGCGGGCCAGACCGGCGGCGGCGAAAGCGTCAACGCGCGGCCGAGGGAAGCGAGCGCCTCGATCGTCGCCCCGCCGAAGGACTACGAGGGGATCCGCCTCGGCCCCTACAAGTACATCGAGTGGCCCGACGGCGAGAAAGAGCTCTACGACATCACCAAGGACCCGTACGAGCTGAACAACGAGATCCGCGACCACAACTTCTCCCCGATCCGCGCCTTCCTGCACGCCCGAGCTGGTTCGCCTCGAGACCTGCGTCGGCCGCACCTGCCAGGAAGTCGCCGCCGAAATTCCCGCTGACCCGCGAACAGCAGCGCAAGGTCGACAAGGAACGGCGCGAAGAAGAACGGCGCGAACAGAAGGAACGGGAAGAAAAGCGCCACCAGCAAAGGGCGCGAGCGGGGACTACTCGATGACGGCGAGGACGTCGCCGCTGCCGACGGCGGCGCCCACCGCGACGTTGAGGGAGGTGACCTTGCCGGAGCGGTGGGCGGCGATCTCGTTCTCCATCTTCATCGCCTCGATCACGCAGATCAGGTCGCCCTCGGCGACCTCGGCGCCCTGCTCGACGTCGACCTTGAAGACGGTGCCCTGCAGCGGCGAGACCAGCGACTCGCTGGAGGCGCCACCGCCGCCGCCGGCCTTGCGCTCGCGCTTCGGCGGCTTGCGGCCCGCGGCGGCGGGTGCGGCTCCGCCGGCCGCGGCCTCGCCGATCACCTTGACGTCGAAGAGCTTGCCCGAGACCTCGACCTTGTAGTCGCGGCTGACGGTCTCGGCGCCCTCCTCGGAGGGCGCCGGCGCGGCGACCTCCTCCGGCGCAGTCGACTTCAGCCAGTCGCGGTCCTCCATCAGCTCGCGGCAGGTCTCCCCCCGCGCCCACTGCTCGGTCGCGAGGATCGCCTTGTGGAAGGGGATCAGGGTGGTGAGGCCGCCGACCTCGTACTCGCCGAGCGCCCGCAGCATCCGCCGCGTCGCGTGCTCGCGGTCGACGTCCCAGACGATCAGCTTGGCGACCATCGGGTCGTACATCGGCGTCACCTCGGAGCCGGCTTCGACCCCGGAGTCGACCCGCACGCCCGGGCCCGGCCGGCTCGCGGTAGGTCGGTGATCGCACCCGGCGCCGGGGCGAATTTCTTGTGCGCGGCCTCGGCGTTGATCCGGCACTCGATCGCGTGCCCGCGCAGCTCGACGTCCTCCTGGGCGATCGAGAGCGCCTCGCCGGCGGCGACGAGGATCTGCTCGCGGACGATGTCGACGCCGGTGACCATCTCGGTCACGCAGTGCTCGACCTGGACCCGGGTGTTCATCTCGAGGAAGAAGTACTCATCGCCGACCTGCATCCCCTCGACCGTGCCGGCGCCGCGGTAGCCGACCGCGGCCGCCGCGTCGGTGGCGATCTTGCCGATCCGCTCGCGCATCTCAGCGTCGACGTGCGGCCCGGGGGCCTCCTCGATCACCTTCTGGTGGCGGCGCTGGATCGAGCAGTCGCGCTCGCCGAGGTGGATCACGTTGCCGTGCGAGTCGGCCAGCACCTGGACCTCGACGTGGCGCGGGTCCTCGAGATAGCGCTCGACGTAGACGCGGTCGTCGGAGAAGAACTTCTCGCCTTCGCGGCCGGCGCCCTCGAAGGCCTCCTCGAGGTCGTCCGGGGTCATCGCGACGCGGAAGCCCTTGCCGCCGCCGCCTCCCGCCGCCTTGCAGGCGACCGGGTAGCCGGCATCCTCGGCCTGCTGCCGGGCGGCCTCGAGATCGGCGGCCGGCTCGGTCGCGCCAGGGACGATCGGCACCCCGGCCTCGGCCATGATCTCGCGCGCCCGCGTCTTCGAGCCCATCGCTTCGATCGCCTCCGGCGGCGGCCCGATGAAGACGATGTCGGCCTCGGCGCAGGCGCGGGCGAAGTCGGCGTTCTCGGCGAGGAAGCCGTAGCCGGGATGGATCGCCTCCGCCCCGGCCTGCTTGGCGGTCTCGATGATCTTCGCGACGTCGAGGTAGCTCTCGGCGGGCACCGCCGGGCCGATCAGGAACGCCTCGTCGGCCTCGCGCACGTGCGGCGCCTCGCGGTCGATCTCCGAGTAGACGGCAACCGAGCCGATCCCCATCTCCTTCAGCGTCCGGGCCACTCGGATCGCGATCTCGCCGCGGTTGGCTATCAGCACCTTCTCGAACACGGCGGCGCAGTCTATTTATGTGGGCGGCGAAGGGGAGGGAGGGCGGGTACCCCTCTCGCTCAACTTTTTTGTGGATCGGGTCGAACCGTCCGAGAGCCGTCGTGGCAAAAAAGTACAAGCCGCTCAAGGGGTGCCCGCCCTCCCTCAACGGTCCCGGCAAATAGGCTGCGCCGCCATGTCGAAAGTCGAGCTGGTGAGGGAGCGGTGTTGATCGAGCTGCAGTCGCATTCGACGGTCTCCGACGGGCAGCTGGCGCCGGCCGGGGTGGTCGAGGAAGCCGCGAAGGCAGGGGTGACGACGCTGGCGTTGACGGACCACGACGCGATCGCCGGGGGTCGCGGAGGCGGCCGCGGCGGCCGAGCGGCTGGGGATCGAGCTGGTGCCGGCGATCGAGATGTCGTGCGTGCACGAGTACGCCGAAGACCTGCACGTCTGCGGCTACTGGGTCGACCTCGGCGAGGATCGCCGCCGCCTGCGAGCGCGCCCAGCACGAGCGGCGTCGCCCGGGCCGGGGAGATCGTCGAGAAGCTGCGCGCCGAGGGCTTCGACCTGCACCTCGAGGACGCGGTCCGCGAGGCCGGCGACGCGCTCTCGATCGGCCGGCCGCACATCGCCCGGGCCGCCGGCGCCAGCGGCGACCTCGGCCCCTTCTTCGAGGAGTACCTGGTGCCCGGCGCCAAGGCCTTCGTGCCGCGCCGCTGGCCGACCGCCGAGCAGGCGATCGAGCTGATCCGCGGGGCCGGCGGCGTCGCCGTCATCGCCCACCCCTACTGGGACATCTCCGAGCCGCGCGAGGTCGACGACCTGATCCGCTCGCTCGGCGCCGACGGCGTCGAGACCTTCTACCCGACCCACAGCGAGGAGCAGACCGGGCACCTGCTGGAGCTCTGCGACGAGCTGGACCTGGTCCCGACCGCCTCCTCCGACTACCACGGCCCCACCCACAAGACCTTCGCCGAGTTCGGCGCCTACGACACCTACGGCCTCGCCGAGCCCCAGGTGCCGCCGCGACCCTGACTGTCAGGGCTTGGACTTCCTTGCGGCTTCAGCCGCCAGTCCCCGCAGCGTCCGTGTCTGCACCCAGCTGACGAATTCTCGCTCTGAGATCGTCCGCGCCGCAAGATCCTCGACCGTCATCGCGATCTCGTCCGCGTCCTCGCTCGGTCGCGGCCAGGGAAGGCCGGCCCGTTCCAGCATCTCCCGCATGCACTCATAGCCGACCCGCTTGTTGCCGTCCGGGAACGGATGGTTGCGAACGATTCGCGAACAGCAGATCGCCGCCCGTTCGGCCGGATCGTCATAGAAGTCGATCCCGCCGAAGCTGGCGAACGGCGCAGCAAGCGCCGACTCGGCGCTGGGAATCAGAACCATACGGGCGAGCCGCTCTGCCGGCACCCCGAGCACTCCCTCGGCGATCAGCAGAAGGTCGGCGAGTTCTAAGCGCTGAGACATTCCCAATTAACATATTGAAATTATTGGTGTCGTGGTAGCAAACATGATGTAAATTTTTTCGTGTATACACTGATACGAACCCAGTCAAGGGAGATTCTGGTCAATGCCTACCAAAGCAATGAGCCTCCGCCTCTCCGAGGACAAGGCCGCCGAGCTCGCTGCGATCGCGCGAGCGGACGACGTCCCGATCTCGGAGGCCGTGCGCGAGGCGATCGACAATCACATAGCGGCCCGCCGCGCCGACAAGGACTTTCAGAAACGCCTCAAGCGACGCCTCGAGGAGGACCGCGAGGTGCTCGAACGCCTAGCCCGGTAATCCCACCCAGCGGTTGCCGTGAGCGGCGCCCGCGGTGGCCGCAACGACTCCGGCGAACGCCGCCAGCGGCTGCCGGCAGCTCCCGGTGGGTGGCACGGAAAGGGAGGCCGAGAACGGACACCCCGTGCCCGCCCGCAGGCCTCCCTTTCCGTGACAGGCCCCGCCGGGCCTACCGCAAAGTCCCTACGCAGCGACCGCCGGCCCCGGAATCAGCTCGCGCTGCTCCAGATAGGCCAGCAGCTTCTCGGCCGACTCCTCGGAGTCTCGCTTTCCGTCTCGGCGACGAAGTCCGGGTTCTCCGGGGCCTCGTAGGGATCCGAGACGCCGGTGAATTCCTTGATCTCGCCGGCGAACGCTTTCGCGTAGAGGCCCTTGACGTCGCGTTCGGCGCAGGTGTCGACCGAGGCCTTGACGTAGACCTCGATGAAGCGGTCGCCCATCAGCTCGTGGGCCTCCTGGCGGATCGAGGCGTAGGGGGAGATCGCGGCGGTGATCACCGGCACGCCGTTGCGGCTGAGCAGGTCGGCGACGAAGGCGATGCGGCGGATGTTGGTGTCGCGGTCCTCCTTCGAGAAGCCGAGCCCCTTCGAGAGGTTTTCGCGCACCACGTCGCCGTCGAGGATCTCCAGCTTCGAGCCACGCTCGCGCAGGTGCCCCTCCAGCAGCCTTGAAATCGTCGTCTTCCCCGCACCGGAAAGCCCGGTGAACCAGAGGGTGAAGCCCTTCTCGCCAGCCATGCTCGTTCAGTCCTCCTTGTAAGCGTCGATCAGGATGTCGGCGACCTCGTCGCGCGAGAACTCGTGCGGTGGCCTTTCGCCGTTGCCCAGCATTTCGCGCACCTTCGTCCCGGAGAGGAAGAGGTGGGCATCGTCGTCGTGGGGGCAGGTCTTGTTCGAGGCGAGACCCTCGCACTCGTTGCACCAGTAGGTGTGCTCGAACATCAGCGGCTCGATCCCGAGCTCGTCGATGTCGATCTGGTCGAAGATCTTCTGCGCGTCGTAGGTGCCGTAGTAGTCGCCGGCGCCGGCGTGGTCGCGGCCGACGATGAAGTGCGTCGCCCCGTAGTTGCGGCGGACGATCGCGTGCAGGACCGCCTCGCGCGGGCCGGCGTAGTGCATCTTCGCCGGCTTGACGCCCAGCATCACCCGGTCGTTCGGGTAGTAGTTCTCCATCAGCACCTCGTAGCAGCGCATCCGCACGTCGGCGGGGATGTCGCCGGCCTTGGTCTTGCCGATCAGCGGGTGGATGAAGAGCCCGTCGCAGGTCTCCAGCGCGGCCTTGGTCAGGTACTCGTGGGCGCGGTGGATCGGGTTGCGGGTCTGGAAGGCGACGATCCGCTTCCAGCCGCGCTTGGCGAACTCCGCTTTCGTCTCCTCGGGCGTCAGGTAGCGCCGCATGAAGGCCTCGTCGTGGTCGGGCAGCGCGTCGACCTCGATCGGGCCGGCGATGCAGCGGCTGCCCTCCTCGTAGATCGCGGCGACGCCCGGGTGAGCCTCGTCGGTCGTCCCGTAGACGCGCTCGGCCTCGCTCCTGGCGTCGCGCTCCCAGATCTCCTCGACCGTGATCCGCCCCAGCGGCTTGCCTTCGTCGCTGGACAGCTCGACGACGTCGCCGACCTCGCAGGCGAGGTCGGTCGCGAGGGTGATCGGGATCGGCCAGTAGTCGCCGTCGGCGGTGCGCATCTCGGCGCAAACGCGCTCCCAGTCGGCGGAGCCCTGGAAGCCGGCCAGCGGCGCGAAGCCGCCGTTGCCGATCATCTCGAAGTCCGCCGTGTGGCGCTCGGAAAGGGTCAGGGACAGCTCAGCCATCGTCTCGCTCATCGGGTGGTCTCACCAATCGGGTCGGGAAGGGGAATAGGGATGGTCCGCATATAACGGGAGGGTGCGCCGCTTTTTTGTGGCGGCGGGCGCTAGTTGATCCCGCACTCGGTCTTGGCCACGCCGGCCCAGCGGCCGTCGCGCAGCGAGCCGCCCGGCCCAACCGGCTGCGTGCAGTGGGTGCAGCCGATCGACGGGTAGCCGTGATCGTGCAGCGGGTTGTAGGGAAGGTGATGCTCACGGATGTAGTTCCAGACGTCGCGCTCGCTCCAGTCCGCGAGCGGATTCAACTTCCAGAGGTTGAACCGCTTGTCCCAGGCGAGCTTCGGGGTCTTGGAGCGGCTGCTCGAGTCCTCGCGCCGGACGCCGGCGACCCAGCAGTCTACGGAAGAGAGCGCCCGCCGCATCGGCTCGACCTTGCGCAGGCCGCAGCAGGAGTCGGGGTCGCGCTTCCAAAGCTCGTCGCCGTGCTCGGCGGCCTGCTGCTCCAGGGTCAGGTTGTGGAAGCGGTCGAACTCGATCCCCAGCGCCTCGGCGAGGCGATCGCGGGTCTCGTACGTCTCCGGGAAGAGGACGTCGGTGTCGAGGTAGAAGAAGCGCGCCTCGGGGTTGACCTGACTCGCCATGTGCGCGGTCACCGAGCTGGTTTTCTGGAACGAGCAGGCGATGTAGTGCTCGGCCCCGAAGGTCTCGAACATCCACTCCAGCGCCTCCTGCGCGCTGCGCTCCTCGAGTTCGGCGGCAACCGTCTCGTGGTCGGTGATTGTCGGGACCGTGCCCGAGAGGGTGATCGGCGGTGGCTTCATCGCTCGCGAGCGCGCGCTAGATCGCGCACTCCCCCTCTCCGCGCTCGACCTTGTACGGGCTGGAGCGGTTCCAGTCGATGAACTGCTGCATCGTCTCGAGGCTGAACTCGGCCGGCAGGGTGAGGTCCTTGACCGCGGCTTCGAAGGCCTCGGCGCCGGCCCGCTCGGCGAAGGCGTTGAACTCCTCGCCCTCGGCCCGGTCGGACTCGTACAGCCGCACCCAGCGCTCGACCGCCTCCGGCACCCGCTTCGCCGGCAGGCGCGACTTCAGCCGCTTGCCGAAGACCACCTCACCGCCCTCGAAGTTGCCGCCGATGTGCGGGATGTAGGCGGGCATCTGGCGGCCGCCGACCTTCAGCGAGGCGCCGTAGAAGCCGATGTTGGCGATGTGGTGCTGGCTGCAGCCGTTCGGGCAGCCGCTCATTTTGATGTGGATCCGCTTCGTCAGCTCGTCGGAGATCGCCATCTCCTCGACCCGCTCCTTGATCGCCCGGTTGAGGCCCATCGAGCTGGTGATCCCGAGTTTGCAGCTGTCGGTGCCGGGGCAGCTGACGACGTCGGTGATCTCGCGGGCGCCGGCCTCGCCGAGGCCGAGCGCGGTCAGCCGCTGCCAGACGTCGTAGAGCGCCTCGTCGCGGACCCAGCGCAGGACGAAGTTCTGCTGCACGGTGCTGCGAGCGTGGCCGCCGGCGTACTCGCGCATGATCGCGCCGAGCCCGCGGAACTGCTCCGGGCTGAGGTCGCCGCGGGTGATCTTCACCTCGACCGCGGAGAAACCCTCTTGGCGCTGCGCCTGGACGTTGCCCTGGAGGAAGCGCTCGAACTCGGAGGTGTCGCCGTTGGGCGAGGTTGGCGCGGGCGGAACCTTCGGCGCCACCGCCCCCTCGTCGTCGTCGAAGCGCAGCCGCTCGACGTCGAAGTCGCGCTCGGCGACCCAGTCGCCCTCGAGCTCCTCGTCGAGCAGCTCGCGGAAGGCGTCGATGCCGATCTTGTCGATCAGCACCTTGATCCGGGCCCGGGCGCGGTTGACCCGCAGCCACTCCTGGCGGTCGAAGATGCGGAGGATGCCCTCGGCGACCTTGAGGTAGTCGCCGTTGTCGGCCTCGACGAAGTCGTAGACGGTGGGGGCGACGCGGGCCATGATCGAGGTGCCGCCGCCGACCCGGACCTCAAAGCCCTTGACCCCGTCCTGTTCGCGGGAGATGAAGGCGATGTCGTGGATGCCGGTGATCGCGCGGTCCTCGTCGGAGCCGCTGAAGGCGGTCTTGATCTTGCGCGGCATCAGCTGCGTCGTCGGGTGGCGGACGAAGTAGCGGACGTAGGCGCCGGCGTACGGCGTCGGGTCGAAGATCTCGTCGGGGGCGACGCCGGCCCAGGGATCGCCGGTGACGTTGCGGACGGTGTTGCCGCAACCCTCGCGCGAGGAGAGCCCGACGGCGGAGATTTCGCGGATCAGCGACTCCATGTCGCGCAACGGCACGTGGTGGATCTGGATATTCTGACGGGTGGTGACGTGGCCCTTGTTCAGCGGCGCGTACTTCTCGACCACGTCGGCGAAGGCGTCCATCTGCGCCGGGGTGACGCCGCCGAAGGGCAGCTTCACGCGGACCATCTGCACGTCGGGCTGGCGCTGGCCGTAGACGCCCTGCTTGAGGCGGAAGCCGATGAACTGGTCTTCGGGCAGGCGCTCGGCGAGGAACTCCTCGGCTTCGTTGTCGAAGTCGTCGAACTCGCGCTCGATGATCGGGATGATGTGCCCGGGGACGTTCTCGTAGGTCTCCGGGTTCTCGACCGTGCCGACGCGGCCTTTGCCGCGCTGCTCCTTGTCCTCCGCTACGACTACCTCCATGCGGAGAAAATAGCAAAACCTGACAGGGATTCAGGTATTTACTGCAACAGCGGCACTTTGGGGACGCTTCAGGCCCTCTTGCGAGCCTCGAGGATCGCCGCGGCCTCGCCGGACTCGGCTACGTAGCCCCCCTCCGGCTCCAGCGGCAGGCCCGCCTCCTCCCAGCCGACGATCCCCTCGCTCAGCTTCGCCGCGTCGTAGCCGGCGTCGGCCAGGGCGGCGGTCGCCATCGTCGAACGATTGCCGCCGCGGCAGTAGAGGACGACCGGCCGCTCCCGGTCGATCTCGCCGGAGCGCTCGGCCAGCTCGGCCAGCGGCAGGTGGGTGGCGCCGGCGATCCGACCCGCCTCCCACTCGTGATCGACGCGCACGTCGACCAGCTGCGCGCCCTCGTCGATCAGCTTCTGGGCCTCGTCGCGCGAGACCTCGCGCGACGCCTGCGCCGCGTCGTTCTCCGGCGCGGCCATCAGTCGATCTCCGTCCCCTCGATCAGGAAGGCGACGCGGACGTGGGCGCGGTACTCGTCGAGGTTCTCGCCGCGGATCCCGGTCGAGACGATGTCGACGGCGCGGATGTTGCGCAGCGTCCCCTGCGCCTGGCTCAGCGCCTGTTTGGCGGCGTCGTCGGTCGACGTCTTCGAGCTCCCGACCAGCTCGATTATTTTCACGACAGCCATTTCGATCCTCCTTCTCGGTCCTGCACGGTTTGCTTGGCGCCGACCCCCTCGATCAGCGCCGCCCGCTGCCATGGGCCGATCGCCGGCGGCTCCACCGCCGCCATCCCGGCCTCCGCCTCGAACCGCGCGATCGCCGCCGCGATCGCGGCGGCCTCCTCTCCGCTGGCGGTCCTGGCTGCCACGCCTCAAGCCTACTGCGGGCGCCGCCCGGTCGCCCCGCTTGGCGGGGCCGTGGGCCCACCCCGAAAACTGCGGATTGACAGCGTCTCCTCAGTAGTCAAGGATCGTTCGCCTATAAGGAACCCCGACGGAAGGCGTTCAATGCCACGCAAGATCAAGGGCTACGGCTGGGTCCCCGACCTGCCCGATGGCCGCGACCTGCTGTATGCAGCACCGCTCAAACCGCTGGCCAAACTGCCGGAGAAAGTAGACCATCGCTCGAAATGCCCGAAGGTCTACAACCAGGGCGAACTGGGGAGCTGCACCGCCAACGCGATCGGCGCCGCGCTCGAGTTCGACCAGATGAAGCAGCGGCTGAAAAACGTCTCCACCCCCTCGCGGCTGTTCATCTACTACAACGAGCGGGCGATCGAGGGGACCGTCGACTCCGACAGCGGGGCGATGATCCGCGACGGCGTCAAGAGCGTCGCCAAACAGGGCGCCTGCCCGGAGAAATCCTGGCCGTATGAGATCGAACGCTTCCGCGACAAGCCCGGCCGCGACTGCTATGCGCAGGGGCGCCAGCACCAGGCGATCCGCTACCTGCGGGTCAACCAGACCCTGGGCCAGCTGAAGGGCTGCCTGGCCGAGGGGTTCCCGTTCGTCTTCGGCTTCTCCGTCTACGAGGGCTTCGAGAGCCCGCAGGTGGCGAAAACCGGCGAAGTCCAGATGCCGGGCGCGAAGGAGAAATTCCTCGGCGGCCACGCGGTGCTCGCGGTTGGCTACGACGAGCGCAGCCAGCGCTTCATCGTCCGCAACTCGTGGGGGACGCAGTGGGGCAAGCGCGGCTACTTCACGATGCCCTACCCCTACCTGCTGCAACCCTCGCTCTCGCAGGACTTCTGGACGATCCGACAGGTCGAGGGCGCCCGGCGCAGCAAACGGAAAAGGGCGCGCGCCTAGCGGCGGCGCGGCGCCCCGGTCAGCCGTTCAGGCCCGGGACCGGGGTGCCGTGCTTGACCACGGTGCAGTTGAACGGCTCCGGGTCGAAGGCGTCGGTCAGGGCGCGGCCGGCCGGCTTGCCGGTCGGCTTGGTCATGCCCTTGCCGTCCGGCTTCTCGATCGGCGGGCGGCCGCGGCCGCACTGGATCGATTTGTCGCGAACGCCGTCGCGAGCGTCGATCACGTCGTCGCCGCCGTTGCCGATGAAGACGTCTTCGCCCGGCTGGCCGAGCATGCTGTTGGCGCGGCCGTCGCCGATCAGGACGTCCCAGTCGAAAGAGCCCTCCATGTCCTCGTCGGTGCGCGAGAGGTGGACGTGACGGCAGCCCTTGACCGTGGTCACCCAGGCGCTGTGCCTGGGGAAGGAGATGATCAGCAGGCCGGGGTGAGCCTGGGTCTCGGCGAAGGAGGCGTCGTCGCGGCCGGGGCCGCCGACCAGGGCGCCGCCGGCGCAGCCGCCGCCGGCCGCCAGCAGGTCGCCGTTCGCCCCCCCATATAGATAGGTCGGCCCGGGCAGGCCGCCGACCAGCCCGTCGGCGCCGGCGCCACCGTAGAGGCGATCGGCGCCCGGGCCGGACTCGACCAGGTCGTCCTCGGGCCCGGCGTGAATGGTGTCGTTGCCGAAACCCCCGGCGAGGCGGACGCTGCCGACCGCGAGCAGCGAGCCTTCGACCCGCAGGCTGTCGCTCCCCGGTCCGAGGTCGGCCATCAGCCAGAGACCGGGACCGTTGGCCGCGCAGGAAACCTGGGTGACGACTTTCGGCGGGCGGACGCAGCCGGGACCGATCGCCAGCGGTTTGGCGGCGGTCACCGCGAAGGTGTCGGAGGCTTCGTCGAAGGCGACCGTGAACTCGTCGCGTCCGGAGCCGCCGACTATCTGCAGCCCGGCGCCGCCGCTCGAGCGCGGGTCGAGCTGGACGTAGGCGGAGGCCTTCGGCGCCCGTTCCTTGCCGCAGGAAACCGTCCGCCCCTTGGCGCCCTTGCAACCGTCGGTGCCCTGGCCGCCGTCAAGCGTGTCCGCGCCGCCACCGCCGATCAGGTTGTCGTCGCCGGGGCCACCGTCGATCGCGTTGCCCTGCTTGTTGCCGATCAGGGTGTCGCGGAAGGCCGAGCCTTCGATGCTCTCGAAGCCGAACAGCTTGTCGTGGCCGTCGCCGCGCGCCCGGTGCGCCTTCGAGCGAAACCCAAACGCCGTCGCCCTTGCCACCGGCGACGGCGGTCGCGAAGGAGGCGATGTCGCCCCTGCCGGCGCCGCCGGACATGCGGTCGTAGCCGTAGTCGCCGTGGACGAGGTCTTCGTTGCCGGGACCGCCGTTGACGATGTCGATGCCGAGGTCGCCGGCGACCTCGTCGCCCTTGCCGGCGCCACCGAGGACCTTGTCGTCGCCGAGGTCGCCGTAGACGCGATCGTCGTCGCCGGCGCCGCCGTCGATCTCGTCGTTGCCGCGCCCACCGTGGATCGTGTCGGCCCCTGGGCCGCCGCAGATCAGGTCGTTGCCGAGGCTGCCGAGGATCGTGTCGTCGCCCTTGCCGGCCCAGATCACGTCGCGGCCGGGCGTTCCCTGGATCACGTCGTCGCCGTCGGTGCCAAGGATCTTCGCCTGCCTGCCGTGGCAGATCGGCGTTTCGATCGTCGCGTTGGTGGCCGCTTGCGCGCTAGCGATCAGGACCGCCGCAAGCGCGGCGGTGGCGAGAGCAACCCTCATCAGGGGAGCATATGACGAGGTCCAGCCGTCAGCAGTCAAGGACGCAGTGAGCCGGAGTAGCAGCGCTACTTCGGCGAACGAGGACGCCGAATGCTGACGGCTGGGGCCGTCATCTGCTCCCCTATTCGAGATTGATCATTACGTGCTTGATCTCGGTGTACTCCTCGACCGCGTACATCGAGAGGTCCTTGCCGTAGCCGGACTCCTTGTAGCCGCCGTGGGGCATCTCCGCGACCAGCGGGATGTGGTCGTTGATCCAGACGCAGCCGAAGCGCAGCGCGTTGGCGACCCGCATCGCGCGGCCGACGTCGCGAGTCCAGACCGAGGAGGCGAGCCCGTAGCGGGTCGCGTTGGCCCACTCGATCGCCTTCGCCTCGTCGTCGAAGCGCTGCACGGTGATCACCGGGCCGAAGATCTCGTCCTGGATCATCTCGTCGCCCTGCTCGAGTCCGGCGACCACGGTCGGCTCGAGGAAGTAGCCGGGTAGCTCGGGCTCGGCGCCGCCGGTGACCACCTCGGCGTTGCCGGGCTTGCGCTCGAGAAAGCCCTCTACCCGCTCGCGCTGGCGCTCGGAGTTGAGCGGCCCGAGCGTCGTCTCGGCCGCCATCGTGTCACCGAGGACCAGCCCCTTGGCTTCGGAGACGAGCCCGTTGACGACGTCGTCGTAGACGTCCTTGGCGGCGAGCACCCGGGTCGCCGCGGTGCAGTCCTGGCCGGCGTTGTAGTAGCCGGTGCCGGCGATCGTCTCCATCGCGGTCGCCATCTCGACGTCGTCGAAGACGATCACCGGGGCCTTGCCGCCGAGCTCGAGGTGGACCCGCTTCAGCGTGTCCGCCGCCGCCTTGGCGATCCACTTGCCGGTCGGCGGCGAGCCGGTCAGGCTGACCATCTCGACGTCGGGATGGGTGACCAGCTCTGAGCCGGCGGGTTCGCCGTGGCCGCCGATCACGTTGAGCACGCCGGGCGGGAGGATGTCGGCGCACCACTCGGCGAACTTCAGCGTCGTCACCGGCGTCGTTTCGGCCGGCTTGAGGACGATCGTGTTGCCGGCGGCGAGCGCCGGGCCGATCTTCCAGATCGCCATCATCAGCGGGTAGTTCCAGGGCGTGATCTGGCCGACCACGCCGACCGGCTCGCGGCGGATGAAGGAGGTGTGGCCCTCCATGTACTCGCCGGCGGCGCGGCCCTCGAGGCAGCGGGCGGCGCCGGCGAAGAAGCGCAGCTGGTCCGCCATCACCCCGACTTCGTCCTCGATCACCGCGGCGCGGGGCTTGCCCGCGTCGGCCGCTTCGAGGTCGGCGATCTCCTCGCCGCGCTCCTCGATCAGGTCGGCGATCTTCAGCAGCGCCCGGGCCCGTTCGCCCGGCGGGATCGTCGCCCAACTGCCGTCCTCGAACGCCTTCTTCGCCGCCGCCACGGCGCGGTCGACGTCGGCCTTGGTCGAGAGCGGCGCCTCGGCGATCGCCTCGCCGGTGGCCGGGTTGACGACCTCCTCGCTGCCGCCCTCGGCCGGATCGACCGCCTCGCCGCCGATGAAGTTCCGCAGCTTCGTCTTCGCCACCGTCGCCACCTCCGCTAGTCGGGCCGATGGGCCGCAAACGTCCCTACGGCGGACGTTTGCGGCCCATCGGCCTTGATGTTCAGGGCCTCCTCGACCGGTACGTAGTCCATCCCGACGCCCTCGGCCACCGCCGGGTGGGTGACCTTGCCGTCGGCGACGTTGACCCCGGGCCGCAGGCCCGGGTCGCGGCGGATCGCCCCGGCGACGCCGTGGTCGGCGAGCGCGAGCACGTAGGGCAGCGTCGCGTTGGTGAGCGCGTAGGTCGAGGTGATCGGAACCGCGCCGGGCATGTTGGTGACGCAGTAGTGGATGATCCCGTCGACCTCGAAGGTCGGTTCGCGGTGGGTGGTCGGCCGCGAGGTCTCGAAGCAGCCGCCCTGGTCGATCGCGACGTCGACCAGCACCGCGCCCGGCTTCATCAGCGCCAGCTGCTCGCGGCGTGACCACGTAGGGGGCGCGGGCGCCGTGGACGAGCACGGCGCCGATCACCAGGTCCGCCCGCGGCAGCATCTCCTCGATCGCCAGCGTGGTCGAGTAGACGGTCGAGCAGCGGCCGCCGAAGGCGACGTCGAGCTCGCGCAAGCGGTCGATCGAGCGGTCGAAGACGAAGACGTCGGCCTCCATCCCGATCGCGATGAAGGCGGCGTTCATGCCGACCACGCCGCCGCCGATCACCATCACGTTGGCGGCGGCGACGCCGGGCACGCCGCCGAGCAGGATGCCGCGCCCGCCGAGCGGCTTCTCGAGCATGAAGGCGCCGGCCTGGGTGGCGATCTTGCCGGCGATCTCGCTCATCGGCGCCAGCAGCGGCAGCCGCCCGTGCGCGTCCTCGACCGTCTCGTAGGCGATGCAGGTCGCGCCGGACCGCGCAGAGGCCCTGGTCTGCTCGGGGTCCGGCGCGAGGTGCAGGTAGGTGAAGAGCATCTGGCCGGGGCGCAGCATCTCGACCTCCGCCGGCTGCGGCTCCTTGACCTCGAGGATCATCTCGGCCTCGCCGAAGACCGTCGCCGCGTCGGGCGCGATCCGCGCGCCCTGGGCCTCGTAGTCGGCGTCGGCGATCGCGCTGCCCTCCCCGGCGCCGGCCTGGATCAGGACCTCGTGCCCGTGCTCGGTCAGCTCGCGCACGCCGACCGGGGTGATCGCGACCCGGTACTCGTCGGCCTTGATCTCGGTCGGGACGCCGACCCTCATTCGCCCCTCCCCGTCTGTCGCGAGGCTCATGCGACCAGCTCCCGCGCCCGCAGCGCGAGCCAGAACTCGATCCGGTCGTGGGCGCGCGAGAGGTCGCGGCCGGTCAGCTCCTCGATCTTGCGCATCCGGTAGCGCAGCGTGTGGCGGTGGCAGTAGAGCTCGCGCGCGGCCCGCTCCCACTGGCCGTTCTGCTCGATGAACGCCTCCAGCGAGCGCAGCAGCTCGCCGCCGTACTCCTCGTCGCCCTGCTCGATCGGCCCCAGCACGCTGTCGCAGTAGAGGCGCAGCGCCTCGTCGTCCTGGATCGAGAGCAGCAGGGTGAAGGCGCCGAGGTCGCGCCAGGAGGCGACCTCGGGGGCGCTGCCGTTGTCGAGCGCGGTCGCCTCGAGCGCGCAGCGCGCCTCGTGGAAGGAGCGGCGCAAGCTGCTCCGGCGGCGCCGGGCGGCTGGCCGCGGCCCGGACCGCGCCGCGCTCGGGGCTGAGCGCCTCGCGGGCGTCGGCGGCGACGTCGACCGGGTCGCGGTCGGCCGCGTCGACGACCGCGCAGAGCAGCTCGCGCCCGCCGAGCGCGTGCGGGGCGACGACGGCCGGGCAGGCGTCGGCGGCGAGGGCGCGTTCGAGCGCTCGCCGCCGCCGCGGCGGGTCCTCGAGGTCGAAGACGAGCACCGCCGCCTCGTCGCCGATCCCGAACGGCTCCAGCCGCCGGCGCAGCTCGGTCGGCCTCGAGCCGCCCGCCGAGCGCGCCGGCGAGGACGTCGCCGGCGAGGCGCCGCTCGGTCTCGCGGGCGACCCGCGCGGCGCATCAGCTCGAGGGCGACGACGGCGACCGCCTGCTGCAGGATCAGCCGCTCGAAGTCGCCGAGCCCGCCGGAGTCGCGGACGATCACCACCCAGGCCTGCGGCGGCCCGCCGCCCGGCGAGATCACCGGGTGGGCGAGCGCGCGGCCGGCGACCGAGGGGTGGGCGGGGACGAAGGGGTGGCCGTCGCCGGCGTGGGTCGAGCGCCTCTTTGCGGATCGCCGCCGATCGCGTCGGCGGAGAGCTGGCGGCGGAAGCCGCGCCCGGCGAGGCGCTCGCCGCGGCCGTCGAGGATCGGCGACGGTGCCGCCGACCGCGGAGGCGATCGTCGCCGCGATCTCCTCCAGCCCGCGCTCCTCGAGCACCAGCCGCTCGAGCCGCCGCTGCACGGCGATGCCGCGCTGCAGCACCTCGTACTGCTCGTTGACCAGACGGGCGAAGGCCTTCTCGGTGATCGCGATGAACGGCGTCGAGTAGGGGACCTCGAAGAGCGGGAAGTCGCGCTTCTCGCGCCTCCTCGACCAGCGCCTTCGGCAGCTTGCGTGGCTGAAGCCGGTGCCGAAGCCGAGCCCGGCGAGGTTGCTGGTCGGCGAGCAGGCGGACGAACGCGCGCTGCTTCGCGGCGGTGTCGAGCGGGATGCCGGTGGTCAGCATCAGCTCCCCGCCCGAGAGCCACGGGCGTCGGGTCCTCGAGCTCGGAGATGTGGACCCAGCGGACCGGCGCCGCCGCCGCCTCGGCCGCCGGCCACGAGCTCGAGGCCGAGCTCGTCGAGCAGGCTCTGGACGGTGAGCACGAGCGGCCTAGCCGGACGACCTGCTCCCAGGCCTCGCTGAGCACGCCGTGCAGCACGTCGTGGATCTCCTCGAACTGCTCGGTGTCGGCGATCAGCGGCGGCGCCAGCTGGACCACCGGGTCGCCGCGGTCGTCGGCGCGGCAGATCAGGCCGCGCCGGTAGAGCTCGCCGGAGAGGAAGCCGCGCAGCAGCTTCTCGGACTCCTCGTCGTCGAAGCTCTCCTTGGTCTCCTTGTCCTTGACCAGCTCGATCGCGTGGAAGTAGCCGGCGCCGCGCACGTCGCCGACGATCGGCAGCTCGCGCAGGCTCTCGAGCATCTGCCGGAACTCGCCCTCCTTGGCGAGCACGTGCCCGCAGAGGTCCTCGCGCTCGAAGACGTCGAGGTTGGCCAGCGCGACCGCCGCGGCGACCGGGTGGCCGGCGAAGGTGAAGCCGTGGGCGAAGGACGGCGTCGCCCTGCATGAACGGCTCGGCGACGCGGTCGGAGGCGATCACCGCGCCCATCGGCGCGTAGGCCGAGGTCAGCGCCTTCGCGATCGTGATGATGTCGGGCTGACGTAGCCGAAGCGCTCGCAGCCGAAGTAGTGGCCGAGCCGGCCCCAGGCGCAGATCACCTCGTCGGAGATCAGCAGCACGTCGTGGCGGTCGCAGATCTCGCGCACGCGCTGGAAGTAGCCGTCGGGCGGGACGAAGCAGCCGCCGGCGTTCTGGACCGGCTCGAGGATCACCGCGGCGACCGTCTCCGGGCCCTCGAACTCGATCCGCTCCTCGATCGCGTCGGCCGCCCAGAGCGGGTCGCGGTCCTCGGGCCAGCGGTAGCTGTTGGTGTTCGGGACGTGGCAGCCGCCCGGGCGTCAGCGGCTCGAACTGGGCTGCGCAGGTCGGTGATCCCGGTCGCCGAGAGCGCCCCCAGCGTGGTGCCGTGGTAGGCGACCTCGCGGGCGATCACCTTGTGCTTCTGGCCTTTGCCGTGCATGCGGTGGTAGTTGCGGGCCAGCTTCAGCGCCGACTCGACCGCCTCCGAGCCGCCGGAGGTGAAGAAGACGCGGTTGAGGTCGCCGGGCGCCAGCGAGGCGATCCGCGCCGCCAGCTCGATCGCGCGCGGGTGCGCGTAGCTCCAGAGCGTGTAGAAGTCGAGCTCTTCGACCTGGCGGGCGGCGGCCTCGCCGACTCGGCGCGGCCGTGGCCGGCGTTGACGCAGAAGAGGCCCGAGAGCCCGTCGAGGTAGCGCTTGCCGTGCTCGTCGTAGACGTAGCAGCCCTCGGCCCGGGTGATGATCGGGATCTCGTGATCGGGGCCGTAGGCGCCCATGCGCGAGAAGTGCATCCAGAGGTGGCGCTGGCCAGCTCCTGAAGCTCGGTGTCGCGCTGCCGTGCGCTGCGACGCGGTGGCCATTCCGCTCTCCTCTCGCGCTACGACGATATGGACAAAGCTAGCTGCCAGATTGACACATACGCAAGTGGTATTGGGTCAAGTCCTGGCTGTACGCTTGTACACTAAGTACAAGTAAGGACTGTGCTTTTGGGACATTCGCCACTTGCGCCATGGTCCAGAGGGGCTTACCGTCGCTGGGATGGCCTGCAGTCGGCGGAAGGAGAAGGATGAACGGCAACGGCGAGACCATCCGAGCGTCGAGCCTGCGCGGCGTCACGCAAGCGCTTCGACGACCTCGTCGCGGTGCGACGACCTCAACCTCGAGCTGGCCGCGCGGCGAGTTCTTCACCCTGCTCGGCCCCAGCGGCTGCGGCAAGACGACGACGCTGCGGATGATCGCCGGCTTCGAGCAGCCCAGCGAGCGGCGAGATTCGGATCGACGGCGAGGACGTGGCGGCGCTGCCGCCCCACCGCCGCCCGACCAACACCGTCTTCCAGAGCTACGCGCTCTTCCCGCACCTGAGCGTCGAGGACAACGTCGCCTTCGGGCTCAAGCGCAAGCGGGTCGGCCGAAGGACGAGATCGCCGCAGCGGGTCGAGGCCGAGCTGGAGCGGGTCGGGCCTGACGGCGGAGGCGAAGCGGCGCCCGGCGCAGCTCTCCGGCGGCATGCAGCAGCGGGTGGCGCTGGCGCGGGCGCTGGTCAACCTGCCGAAGGTGCTGCTGCTCGACGAGCCGCTCGGCGCGCTCGACCTGAAGCTGCGCAAGGGACTGCAGGTGGAGCTGAAGCGGATCCAGCGCGAGGTCGGCATCACCTTCGTCTACGTCACCCACGACCAGGAGGAGGCGCTGACGATGAGCGACCGGATCGCGGTCATGAACCGCGGCCGGGTCGAGCAGGTCGGCGTCCCCGAGGACGTCTACGAGCGTCCCGCCACGACCTTCGTCGCCGGCTTCATCGGCGTCTCCAACCTGATGCCGGCGACCGTCGCCGGGCCCGGCCAGGTGCGCCTCGACGCAGGGGCCGGAAGTCGCGCGGCGACCACCGGCGGCCTGACCACCGGCGAAGCGCTGCTACGCGGTGGTGCGGCCGGAGAAGCTCCGGGTCGAGCTTGCCGGCGCCGGCGCGCCCGCCGCCAACGGGCTGCCGCGGGTCGAGGGCATCGTCGAGAGCTCGCTCTACCTGGGCACGGCGACGCAGATCGTCGTCAGCCTCGCCGACGGCGTGCGGATGACCGTGCTCGTCCCCAACGCCGACGAGGAGGAGCGCCAGCGGCTGCCCGGCGGCGGCGCCCGCGTGGCCTCAGCTGGGAGCCGGAGCACATGCACATGGTCCGCGAGTCGCCGAGAGACGGCACCGCGCAGCCGACGCCAAGAGCTTGAACCAACGCAGAAGGAGTGAGGGACATGAACGAGAGAACGCGTGGCAGGACGGTGGCGGCGATCGCCGCCGCGGTCGCGGCGCTGGCGCTGGCGCTGGGCCTCGCCGCCTGCGGCGGCGGGGGCGGCGGCGGGATCGAAGGCGGCGGCAGCGGCAGCAACACCGAAGCCGAAACGGTGAAGCTGCAGGGCAAGCCCTCGGGCAGCGTGACCATCTCCAACTGGCCGCTCTACATCGACAAGGGGACGGTCCCGGCCTTCGAAAAGGCGACCGGCGTCTCGGTCAAGTACATCGAGGACGTCAACGACAACGCCGAGTTCTTCGGCAAGATGCAGCCGCTGCTCGCGCAGGGCGAATCGGGCGGTCGCAGCCTCTTCGTCGTCACCGACTGGATGGCGGCCAAAATGCACGAGCTCGGCTACCTGCAGAACCTCGACAAGTCGGCATCCCGAACGTCGAGGCAGAACCTCAGCTCGTCGCTCCGCCACCCGTCCGTTCGACCCGAACCGCGACTTCAGCGTCCCCTGGCAGAGCGGCATGACGGGGCCTGATCGTGCGCAAGGACCTGGCGCCGGACGTGCACTCGATCTGCGACCTCTTCGACCCCAAGTACAAGGGCAAGGTCGACATGCTCAGCGAAGTGCGCGACACGGTGCCGCTGGTGATGAAGTGCGAAGGGACTGCTCCCGACAGCGCAACGCGAAGCGGACTGGATGAAGGCGATCGACAAGATCAAGGGCGCGGTCGAATCGGGCCAGATCCGCCGCTTCACCGGCAACGACTACGCGCGCGACCTGACCAGTGGCGACGCCGTCGCGGTGATCGGCTGGTCCGGCGACGCGGTGCAGCTGCAGGCTGACAACCCGAACATCGAATTCCGGATGCCGACCGAGGGCTGCATGCCTCTGGTCGGACAACATGGTGATCCCGGTCGGGGCACCGAACCCGACCGCGGCGGAGGCCTGGATGAACTACGTCTACGACCCCGAGAACCAGGCCAACATCGCCGAATACGTGAACTACGTGACGCCGGTCGAGGGCGTGAAGCCGATCCTCGCCGAGCGGGAACCGGAACTGGCGAGCAACCAGCTCATCTTCCCGAGCAGCTCGTTCACGAAGAACTGCTTCACCCAACCGAAACTCTCCGCCGAAGAGCTGCAGAGCGTGACGCGAGCGTTTGACGCGGTGGTGAACGGCTGAGCAATGTCCGCGGCGGATCGGAATCGTGAGGGCAGCGCCCGATGACGACGATCCGCCGCCGCCTGATCCCTTACTTCCTGCTCGGGCCGGGCACGATCTGGCTCGTCCTCTTCTTCGTCGCGCCGCTCTTCTACATGGCGCGGCTCTCGCTCGAGTCCGGCATCGTCGGCTCCCTCGAATTCAACTGGAACTGGTCGAACTTCAGCGACTCGCTGTCGCTATACGACACGCAGTTCGTGCGCTCGTTCATCTACGCGGGCTTGGCGACCCTGATCGCCCTGCTGATCTCCTACCCGCTCGCCTACGCGATCGCCTTCAAGGCGGGGCGCTGGCGCAACGCGTTGCTGTTCGCGGTGATCGCCCCGTTCTTCACCACCTACCTGATCCGCACCCTGGCCTGGGAGACGATCCTCTCCGACCAGAGCCCGGTGGTGAAGGCGCTGCAATTCGTCGGCCTGGTGCCTGACAACGGCCACGTGCTGGCCACGGGGGCCGCCGTGATCGCCGGCCTCACCTACAACTTCCTGCCGTTCATGGTATTGCCGATCTACGCCAGCCTGGAGCGAATCGACGAGCGCCTGATCGAGGCGGCCAAGGACCTCTACGCCTCCGCCTCCGCCGCCTTCTGGAAAGTCACCCTGCCGCTGTCGGCACCGGGGATCGTCGCCGGCACCCTGCTCACCTTCATCCCCGCTTCCGGCGACTACGTCAACGCCCAGTTCCTCGGCAGCGCCGGCAACCAGATGATCGGCAACGTGATCCAGTCGCTCTACCTGAAGCAGAGCGACTACCCTGCCGCGGCGGCGCTCTCCTTCGTCCTGATGGCGCTGATCATGGTCCTCGTCGTCATCTACATCCGCTTCGCCGGGTCGGAGGCGCTGATGGGCGAAGAGGCGCGGTGAGCGCGGAGCGGCGGCGATGATGAGCGAGACGTGGAGATGGCTGCGCGAGCACGCGGTGAACATCGTCGCCGCGCTGGTCGTGATCTACCTGCTGATCCCGATCGCGGTGATCTTCTTCTTCTCCTTCAACGACCCGGCCGGGCGCTACAACTTCACCTGGGTCGGCTTCACGCTCAGCCACTGGGAGAACGCCTTCGGGCTCACCGACCTCAACGACGCCCTCTTCACCAGCTTGAAGCTGGCGCTGCTGGCGACCGTGATCTCGACCGTGATCGGGACGCTGATGGCGCTGGCGCTGGTCCGCCACCAGTTCTTCGGCCGCCGCGCAGCGAACTTCCTGATCGTGATCCCGATGGCGACGCCGGAGGTTGTGATGGGGGCGGCGCTGCTCTCCTTCTTCCTCATCCTCAACGCGCCGCCGCTCGGCTTCCAGACCCTGCTGATCGCCCACGTGATGTTCTGCATCAGCTTCGTCGTCGTGGTCGTGCGCTCGCGGCTGATCGGGTTTGATCGCAGCCTCGAGGAGGCGGCGCAGGACCTCGGGGCGAGTCCGCTGCAGACGTTTCGGCTGGTGACCCTGCCGCTGATCATGCCCGGGATCTTCGGCGGGGCAATGCTCGCCTTCGCGCTCTCGATCGACGACTTCGTGATCTCCAACTTCAACTCGGGCACGACCGTCACCTTCCCGCTCTACATCTTCGGCGCCGCCCAGCGGGGCATCCCGGTCGAGGTCAACGTGATCGCGATGATTCTCTTCGGGGTGACGGTGGCGGCGATGGGCTTCGCCACCTGGCAGCAGCAACGGGCGGAAAAGATGGCCTCGGTCCGGCCCGAGCAGGAGGGCACGATTCCGCTGCCCGGAACCGCGGCGACGACCTGATGTCCGACGGGACGAAAACGGGGCCGCCGCTCCCGAAATCCGACCAGAGGCAGGCGGTTCCGCGGCTCAGCAACTACGTGGGCGGGAGGTGGCGGAGCGTCGAGGAGGTGGAGGCGATCGCCGACCTGGATCCGGCGAGCGGCGAGACGGTGACGATGGTGCCGCTCTCCGGCGCCGCGGAGGTCGACGCGGCCGTCGCCGCGGCGCGGGCGGCGCAGCCGCAGTGGCGCGCGGTACCGCCGCAGCAGCGGGCCCGGGTGGTGCTGGCGCTGCGCGAGGAGCTGCTGCGCCGCCGGGCCGAGCTGACCGCGCTGGTCAGCGCCGACATGGGCAAGACGCTCGACGACGCCGACGGCGAGGTCGGCCGCGGGCTGGAGTCGGTCGAGTCGGCGGCGGCTATCCCGCACCTGCTGAAGGGCGAGACGCTGGAGGGCGTCGCCGCCGGGGTCGACGTCGAGCTGGTGCGCCAGCCGGTCGGCGTGGTCGCCGCGATCACCCCGTTCAACTTCCCGGCGATGATCCCGCTCTGGTTCCTGCCCTACGCGATCGCCTGCGGCAATGCCTTCGTGCTGAAGCCCTCGGAGGCGGACCCACGACCCTCGGCGATGATCGTCGAAGCGGTCGACGCGGTGACGGCGATCCCCCCGGGCATCGTCAATCTCCTCCACGGTGGCCGCGACGCGGTCAACGGCCTGCTCGACCACCCCGGCGTCGACGCGATCTCCTTCGTCGGCCAGGCGAAGACGGCGCGCCTGATCGCCGAACGCGGCACCGCCGCCGGCAAGCGCGTGCAGGCACTCGGCGGCGCCAAGAACTCGCTGATCGTGATGCCCGACGCCGACCTCGAGCGGGCGCTGCCGGCGATCCTCGGCTCCTCCTTCGGCGCCGCCGGGCAGCGCTGCCTGGCCGGCTCGGTCTGTGTCGTCGTCGGCGACGAGGCGCGCCGGGCAGAGCTGCGCGAGGCGCTGGTCGCGGCGGCGGGAGAGCTCCGGGTCGGCCCCGGCGGCGATCCCGGCACGGACGTCTGCCCACTGGTCTCGGCGGCGGCGCGCGAGCGGGTCGCGGCGGCGATCGGCGCCGCCGAGTCCGACGGCGGCGAGGTCCTGCTCGACGGCCGCGGCGACGCCGGGCCGGCAGGGACGCTGCTCGGGCCGAGCATCGCCGCCGCCGCGCCGGAGTCCAGGCTGGCGCGCGAGGAGCTGTTCGGACCGTTGCTGACGCTGGTCGAGGTCGACGACCTCGGCGCCGCGATCGAGTTCGTCAACGGCTCGCGCTACGGCAACGCCGGCGCGATCTTCACCCGTTCCGGCGAGGCGGCGCGCCGCTACCGCTACGGCGTCGAGGCGGGGATGCTCGGTGTCAACGTCGGCATCCCCGCCCCGGTCGCCTGGTTTCCCTTCTCCGGCTGGAAGGACTCGATCGACGGCGACCTCCACGCCAACGGCGCCGATGCGGTCGAGTTCTACACCCGCAAGAAGGTCGTCACGAGCCGCTGGTAGCGGCGCGCGGGTCCTGTCGCCATCAGGCCGGGGCCTTCAGGAGGGCCGAGTCACTCGACGATGCTATTCCCACCAGATGTTTGCCAGCACGCCCCCCGGGTCCGTCTCGCTTGTGAGGATTGTGTTGCCTGTCGTAAATTCGGCTTCCAGGCCGGTACCCACGGCTTCGCATTTCGAGTTGGCCGACACCACCATTCCTTTGACCGCCATTTCCAGTGTCAGTTCCGATTTGGTGACCCCAGCGTCGTGATATTTGACTCCGCTTAGTGGGCCCTGTGACGGAATGTTGTAGAGGCATCCTTCGGGAAATCCAGCTTCGATTTCTTTCCCTTCAGGGCAAATGATCGTCAGCGTCCCAGTCGCTTTATAAAGGTATTCGCAGCCGTTCATTTTGAGTGCCACAGGTACCCCGCCAATCGAGCAACCCGAGCCTTTAATGTTGACCACCCGTAGTTCAGAAAATGTTTTCGTGCTCGATGTCCCTTCTCCGGTAATCGATTCACATGTTGTGGAAAAGGTTCCTTTGCTGCCTTTGATCACGATCACCACGTGAGCTGTTTTCCCGGTCCCGTCCGGGTTTAGTGTGACCCGGCAGGGTTCCGCCGAGCAATGGAATTCGGCTGCCTGCGCGCCCGAGACGCCCAGCACGCCGAATGCCCCCAGCGCCGTCGCGGCCGCAAGTAGAGCCTTTAGATTGCGCCTCATGGTTTGACTCCTCTGTCCGCCGGCGCCCCCACCCCGCGCTCCTCGCCCTCCAGGCTGCCAGTGGCAGGGGTATACGGTCGGTTCAGTCGCGGGTCAAGGAATTACGGGGTCCGTCGTTTGACCTCGATGCGAATCCCCTGCTGAAGTGCTTCGACAAGCGTCCGCGCGCGCTGTTTAGCGCGCGCGGACACGGCGGATCAGGCAGCTCAGAATCGGGTTAGACGTGCCAGGAGAAGCTGACCATGGCGCCGCCGAAGGCCTGCTCCCCTGTGATGATGTGGTTGCCTGTTGTGATCGTACCGTTGCTTGTTTCGCCATAGGGACAGCCGGCCCCGGTGGCCGCGTAGGAGAATTTGACGCTGTTCAGTTCGACTGTGAGCACCGTCTGACCCCCTTCTTTTTCTTCGACCGTGTGGTAGCCGACCCCGGTGAGCGTCTGCTTGCCGATTTCGATCGTGCAGGGCAGCGTCGCGTTCGAGAAGACGAACGCTTCCCGTTTTGGTTCGCAGAGATGTTTGGCGGCGGGCACTATGTCGAGTTCCCCGCCCGATGTGTATGTGAAGCTGCATCCTTCGTTTTTCGCGGTGAACGTGTTCCCGTTCGCTTCGCATTTCGAGAAGAGCGGTGTGACGATCGTGAAGTCAGCGAATTCGGGGCCGGTCGCCAGCCCGTCGTGTTCCATTTCGTTGGCCCGCGCTTCTTCGCATGTGAGGCTTAGGCCTTCGGTGCCGGCCGCGTTCGAGATATCGAAGACCCAGTGGGCTGTTTTCCCGGTGCCGTCTTTCAGCAATGTGAGTGTCGTCTGGGCATTTTTCGAGGCTCCGGGGACTGTGAATATGGCTTCGGCGTGCGCCGCCGGCGCGGCCAGGGCGGTGAGTGCGAGCATCGTCAGCCCGGCTAGGCCGAGCGCCTTGAGATTGCGGATCATCGGATCGCTCCTTCTTCTCGCCGGCACGCGAACCCGCGCTCCTCGCCCTCCCGCTGCCGGAATCGCGTAGAGGTATGACGCGAGGCCCCGCCGCCGTCAAGCCGGTGGCAGGGCGGCGGGCCTTTGCCCTGCAAATCGACGGCCACCGGTGCTCGCGTGCGCCGATTTGCGCGCCTCACCTGCCGATGTGGAAGCCGATCAGCTCGGGCACCCTGGCTAGGGCTGAGGCGAGGCGGCCGGGGGCGCGGCCGGCCAGCTCGGCCTCCTCCTTGGCCATGATCCCGAGGCGGATCGCCTCGCCGCCGATCCAGTGCAGGGGCTCGGGCGGAACACGCGGCGGGGCGGGGTCGACGAAAGCGAGGCGCGAGGGCCCGTCGCGGCGGTCGAGGGCCAGCGAGGCGAGGGTGCGGCCGACCATGTGCGAGGGGCCGACGCCGTTGCCGGTGTAGCCGGCGGCGGCGAAGGCACGGCCGCCGGGCAGCGGCACGACCATCGGCAGGTGGGTCGGCGAAGCGTCGATCGGGCCGCCCCAGGCGTACTCGATCCGGCGACCGGCGAGCCCCGGGAAGATGGCGTGGAGGTGCTCGGCGGTGGCGGCGACGACCGCGGCGTCGCGCTCGGTGCGGCCGCCCAGCCGCGCCCCCATCGCGATCCGCCCGCCGCCCCAGCCGAAGGCGATGCGACCGTCCGGGGTGGTGCGGAAGTAGTCGATCAGGGCGCGACTGTCGGTGATGCACTCGCCGCCGGTCCAGCCGACCTCCTCCAACAGGTCGGGCACCGGCTCGGTGAGGACGATGTGCGAGGAGGCGACGCTGAGGCGATGACGCAGGGGGCCGCGCCAGGCCTTGGCGGCGGCGCCGATCGCCAGCACCGCGGCCCGCGCCCGCACCGTGCCCGCCGGCGTTCGCGCCGCGACCCCGTCGGGGGCATCGCGCAGCGCCCGCACCGGCGTCGACTCATAGACCTCGACCCCGCGCTCGCGGAGGCGGTGGCGCAGGCCGAGCGCCAGCCGCGCCGGCTGCACGGTGGCCGCGGTCGGGTAGAAGGCGCCGCCGCGGAACTTGGGCGAGGCGCAGCGTTCGGCGACCTCGGCCGGCGAGAGCGACCGTGCCGCCTTGCCGGCCCCGAGCTCCTCGCAAACCGCGAGCGCCTCGCTCCAGACATCGTCGTGGGCGGCCGCGGTCGAGACCTGCAGGTAGCCGCCGGCCCGAAACCAGGCGTCGACCCCCTCGCTCTCGCAGAACTCGCCGATCTCGCGCACCGACCGCTCGGCGGCGCGGGCGACGGCGAGCGCCGGCGCCGCACCCCAGCGCCGCCGCATCGTCGGCAGCGAGAACCACATCACGTTGCAGAAACCGCCGTTGCGGCCGCTCGGCCCGCGCCCGCAGCCGTCGGCCTCGAGCAGGACGACCCGCGCCTCGGGCACCAGCCGCGTCAGGTGCCAGGCGGTCCAGAGGCCGGTGAAACCACCGCCGATCACGACCACGTCGGCCGTCAGATCGCCCTCCAGCGCCACCGTCGGCTCGGGGGTCGATGCCTCTTCCAGCCAGTATCCATTTGCCGTGTGCTTCATGGGCCTGTCCCGGTAGGGATGGAGCGTCTTGTACTTTTTCGCCGCCTCCCTCCGAGGCGACAGCCACCGCGTCTCCACGAAAAAGTTAAGCGGAATCCCTACCGGGACAGGCCCGTACACTCGGCCGATGCCCCCTGGAGACCAGGACTCGACCCCCTACGTCGACGCCCTGCTCGCCTACGCCGCCCTCGACCCCGGCCGCTTCCAGGTGCCGGGCCACAAGGGCGGCCTCGGCGCCGATCCGGCGATGGCGGCGCTGGTCGGGGAGGTCGGGATGCGCAACGACGTCCCCTCGGTGACCGAGGGGGTCGACATCGGCCCCGAACCGACCCCGTTCCAGCGGGCGCAGCTGCTGGCCGCCGAGGCCTGGGGCGCGCAGCGGACCTGGTTCCTCGTCAACGGCGCCTCGCAGGGCAACCACAGCGCCTGCCTGGCGCTGGCCCACGGCGGCGAGGAGGTCGTGGTCCAGCGCAACGTCCACTCCTCGGTGATCGACGGCCTGGTGCTGAGCGGGATGCGGCCGACCTTCGTCGCGCCCGAGCTCGATCCCGAGCTGGGAATCGCCCACGGCCTGACGCCGGAATCGTTGGCGGCGGCGCTTGAGGAGACCCCGGACGCGGTGGCGGCGATGGTCGTCTCCCCCACCTACTTCGGCGCCTGCGCTGACGTCGCCGGCCTAGCCGCGGTCGCGCACGAGCGCGGGGTGCCGCTGGTCGTCGACGAGGCCTGGGGCGCGCACCTGCACTTCCACCCCGACCTGCCGCCTGACGCCCTGACCGGGGGAGCCGACCTCGTCACCTCCTCGACCCACAAGATCGTCGGCAGCCTCACCCAGGCGGCGATGCTGCACCTCGGCCGCGACGGGCGGATCGATCCCGCGGTCGTCGACCGCTGCGTCAGCCTGGTCGAAACGACCAGCCCCAGCGGCCTGCTCTCCGGCTCGCTCGACGCCGCTCGCCGTCAGGCCGCGGTTCATGGCGCTGAGCTGCTCGGCGAGACGCTGGCGGCGGTGCGGACGACCCGCACCGCGATCCGCGCGATCCCCGGCCTTGCCGTACTCGACGAGGGCATGGTCGGGCACCCGGGGATCGCCGGCTGGGACCCGTTGCGACTCGCGGTCGACGTGCGCGGCACCGGCTCGACCGGCTATCGGCTGGCAAAGACGGCCTTCTACACGAGCGGGATCGATCCTCGAGCTGTACTCGGAGAACGTCGTCGTCGCGATCTTCGGCGTCGGCGAGCCGGCGGCGGAGGCCGGCGAGCGGCTGGTCGTGGGCCTGCGCAAAGCGGTAGACGAGGTCGAGGCGGAGCCGGGCGCGCCGGACGAGAAGCTGGCGCCACCACCGCCCTGGGGCGAGCTGGCGATGACCCCGCGCGAGGCCTTCCTCGGCCCGCAGGAGGTGATCCCCTTCGACGCCGCCGCCGGGCGGGTCGCCGCCGAGGGACTAGCCGCCTACCCGCCGGGGATCCCGAACGTGCTCCCCGGCGAGCGGCTGACCACCGAGACGCTCGACTACATCAGGGCGAGCGTCGCCCATGGCGGCTACGTGCGCGGCGGCAGCGACCGTGAGCTGAGGACGCTGCGGGTCGCCCGCTAGGCTGCGGCGCCGATGCCCAGCTTCGACGCGATCGCCGACCTGCCGCTCGAGGTCGAGTCCTGCGAGTTCGAGGGCATGGAGATTCGCGCTCGGCGAATTCGAACGGCTGACGACGATCGTCAAGCTGCGCGGCGGCGGCCACGAGGGGGTCGGCGAGGACGTCGTCTACGACGCGGTCGACCACGTCGCCCAGCAGAGCCACGGAGCACCCGAGGGCCTCGCCTTCTCCGGCACCTTCGCCGAGTTCTCGGCGCGGCTCGACGGGATCGACCTGTTCCCGGCGGGCCCGCCGGTGCGGGAGGAGATCTCCCCCGCCTACCGCCGCTGGGCCTTCGAGTCGGCAGCGCTCGACCTGGCGCTGCGCCAGGCCGGCACCAACCTCGCCGCGGCGCTGGGGCGCGAGCCGAGGCCGGTCAACTTCGTCAACTCGATGCGGCTCTCCAGTTCGGCACCGGGGAGCCCTCCTCGATCGAGCCGCTGCGGGCCCGCCTCGCCGTCTACCCCACCCTGCGCTTCAAGCTCGACCCGACCAACGACTGGGACGACGAGCTGATCGCCGCCTTGGCCGCGACCGGCGCGGTCGACTCGCTCGACCTCAAGGGCTTCTACAAAGGCACGCCGGTCGACGTCGAGACCGACCCGGAGCTGTACGCGAAGCTGATCGAGGCCTTCCCCGAGGCCTGGCTCGAGGACCCCGACGTGACCGCGGAGACGAAGCCGCTGCTCGAGCCGGTCTCCGAGCGGGTGACCTGGGACGCGCCGATCCACTCGATCGCCGAGATCGAGGCGATGCCGTGGTCGCCGCCGAGGACGGTCAACGTCAAGCCCTCGCGCTTCGGCGCGATCCGCAACCTCTTCGCCGCCTACGACTACTGCGAGGAGCGCGGCATCGGCGCCTACGGCGGCGGCCAGACCGAGCTCGGCCAGGGTCGCGGCCAGATCCAGTACCTGGCCTCGATCTTCCATCCCGACACCCCCAACGACGTCGCCCCCGGCGGCTACAACGACCCCGCCCAGGCGACCAGGCCCGGCCTCCCCTCCAGCCCGCTGCAGCCGGCGATCGACGAGCTCGGCTTCCGCTGGCGCCTCTGACGGCCGCTCCAACTAGTTCTTCCCGGTATGCGAGAAGAACTACGTTTGGGCGGCCGAATCGCGCTTCGGCCGACCGAATTCGCGCTTTCGGCTACGTTGGGCGCCCGCCCGCCGACAAGGAGCCCGAGATGCCAGACAAGTCCTTCGCCGACGCCCTCAACGAGCAGATCGCCAACGAGTTCGCCGCCTCGCAGCAGTACGTCGGCGCCGCCGTCTACTACGACGCCGAGACCCTGCCGCGGCTCGCCGCCTTCTTCTACCGCCAGGCGCTCGAGGAGCGCGAGCACGCGATGATGATGATCCGCTACCTGCTCGACGTCGGCGAGGCGGTCCACATTCCCGACATCAAGGCGCAGGAGACGACCTACGCGGACGGCACCGCGCCGGTGCGGATGGCGCTGGAGCAGGAGAAGCGGGTGAGCGAGCGAGATCTTCGCCCTGTTCGAGCTGGCGCGCGAGGTCAAGGACTACCGGGCCGAGCAGTTCCTGCAGTGGTTCGTCAAGGAGCAGGTCGAGGAGGTGGCGCTGATGAGCGACCTGCTGAACGTGGTCGAGCGCTCGCAAGGAGAACCTGCTGCTGGCCGAGGACTACATCGCGCGGGAGAAACTGGGCGAAGAGAGCTCCGATCCGACCGCTCCGCCGGCCGCCGGCGAGTAGGACCGGTGGGGGGCCCTCCCCCGGAGGCCGTTGCGCAGCTGATCGTTTGCCCGCTTCGGAGCGCTGGTCCGGGAGCCTCCGTGGGAGGGCCCCCACCGGTCCTACCGTCATCGCCGCCAGTCGTTCTCAGCCCAGCCAGCCGGCGCGTTTGCGCATCGTCTTGATGCGGCGGAACTCGGCGATGTCCTCGCGCAGGGCGGCGGGAGCGGGTGCGGGGAGGAAGCGGGCGGGCAGTGGCGACTCGGACACGGTGTCCTCGCGGCTGCTGACCCGGTAGGCGCGGGCGCCGCGGCGGGCGGTCACCGCCGCGGGCGTGCCTTCGCCCTCCCACAGCAGGCCGGCGTAGTCGTCGAGGCCGTAGCCGCTCGGCATCCCGTCGGCGACCGCCTCCAGGTAGGCGGCGCGGCGCTCGGGCTCGTTGTTGTAGTGGACGCAGAGGCTGCCCGCGAGCATTCCGAGGCCGGCCGCGGCCAGCGGCCTGCCCGAGGACTTGGTGATGCCGGCCTCGAACCAGCACATCGCGCCGGCGCTCTGGCCGGCGAGGACGATCCCCCGCCGCCAGGCGAGGCTGAGGATCGAGGCGATGTCGTGCGCCTCCCAGACCGCCAGCAGGTTGACCAGGCTGCCGCCGCCGACGTAGATCAGGTCCTGGGAGAGCAGGTGGTCGCGCAGCGCCATCGGCCGGCGGCCGAGCCGGAACAGGGAGACGTCGGAGGGCTCGCAGGAGCGCTCGCCGAAGGCGGCGTAGAAGCGGCCGATCTGCTCGGAGGTGTCGCCGCTGGCGGTCGGCAGGATGCAGATCCGCGGCCGCTCGCCGCCGCGCTCGCCGGCCAGCCGCAGCAGCAGCTCGCAGACGGCGCGGTCGGGCGGCCGCGAGGTGAAGTCGTGGCCGCCGAGGGCGAGGATGCGGCGGACCGCGGTCGAGCGGCCCGGGGTGCCGTTGCCACGGGGGTCCGAAGACCCCATCAGGCCGCGACCGCGGTCGAGAGCGCCTCCGGTAGCGGTGCGGTCGGCGTGACCCCGCGGTCGCCGAGGAAGGTGGTGGCGATCCGCATCTCGACCACGCGCTGCCCGGCGACGTCGAGCCGGTAGCCGCGCGCCTCCGGGCGCGAGGCGACGACCCGGCTCAGCTCGGTGCCGACGAAGTGCAGGGCGGCGCCGTCCTCGGCGGCGTAGCCGGGCCGCATCCCCTCGCGCAGGAAGCGGTGGTAGGACTCGCGCCGCTTCGAGCCGCGCTCGTAGTGGACGCAGTTGCTAAACGGCAGCAGGCCCAGGCCCTCGAGCCGCGACGGCGCCCCGTGGAAGCCGGTAACCGCCTCGGCGAACCAGCAGAGCGAGCCGGCCGAGAGGCCGCAGAGGATCACCCCGGCTTCCCAGGCCTCGCGCAGGATCGCGTCGATCCCGTGCGCGCGCCAGACCCCGAGCAGGCTGACGACGCTGCCGCCGCCGACGTAGATCAGGTCCTGGGAGAGCAGGTGGCGGCGCAGGTCCTCCGGGCCCCTGCTCGCGGCGGAACAGCGAGATGTGGCTGGCCTCGCAGCGGTGGGCGGAGAAGGCGCGGTAGAAGCGGACGATGTAGTGGTCGGCGTCGCCGCTGGCGGACGGCAGGAAGCAGACCCGCGGGCGCTCGGCACCGGTCAGGCCGAGCACGTAGTCGTCGAGCAGCGGGTTTCCCGACTCCATCGAGAAGCCGCCACCGCCGAAGGCCACGATCTGGCGAGGTGCGGTCTTCATGAGTAAATGGTCGGCCGGAACCGAGCCGCGGTCGTTGTACAGCGGTCCGAAGTTTTCGGTAGCGCGCTCGCCCGCGTGTACAGGCATCCCGGTCGCGTTCCCATTTAGCCGCAAGAAAATTAATTCGGTACTCGAACGTCCACAGAACCCCGTTCGGGGTGTACAATCGCGTTTCCTTAAACGCAGTTGTCTGTGAGAGGTACCGCTCATGCCGCCCACCGCTTCCCATCGCAAAGCCAAATCCGAGCAGGTAGACGACCTCGGGGGGCTGATCCAGAAGGAACGGCTGCCGAGCAGCCGCGCCGACCTGCCCGAGCCGCTGATCGCCCACTCTCAGCGCGAACGGATCCTCACGGCGATGGCCGAAGCCTGCGCCAAGAAGGGCTTCGGGGCGGTGACGATCGCCGACATCGTCGAGCCGGCGGGCGTCTCGCGCGCCACCTTCTACGAGCTGTTCAAGGACAAGGAGGACTGCCTGCAGGCGACGATGGAGCTCTCGCTCGCCGACGCGATGGGCCGCGTCGTCGAGGTCTACTCCCCCGACAAGCCGTGGGCGACGATGGTCCGCGACGCCGCCGCGGCCTTCCTCGACCTGCTGGCGAGCCGGCCCCACTTCGCCCGCATGGCGCTGATCGAGGCGCCGGCCGCGGGCGGGCGCTCGCAGGAGATGTACGCCTCCGGCAAGCGGGTCCTGCAGGCCCTGCTCGACCGCGGCCGCAACGACCCGATCGAGGAGCAGGCGATCCCCTCCAGCGCCAGCCGCGGCGCGCTCGCCGCCGCCGAGTCGTTGATCGTCGGCCAGATCCTCGCCGGCAACACCGAGCGGCTGGGGGAACTGCTGCCGGACATCGTCTACATCGTCACCATCCCTTACCTCGGCCAGGAGGAGGCGCTGCGGCAATCCCGGGAAGCGGAGAAGACGCTCCGCCCCGGGGCGGGCTGAGCGCGGTGGCGGGGACCGGCGGGGCGGGCTGAGCGATGCCGCGGGCCCGAGAGCAGGAGCGCTGGCGGCCGCCGCGCGGGCGCCACGGGTTGCCGCCCGAGGTCGTCGCGCGCTCGCAGCGCGAACGCCTGCTGGAGGCGACGATGCGGATCGTCGCCGAGAAGGGCTACGCGGCGACCACGGTCACCGACCTGACCAGGGAGGCGGGGATCTCCCGCACGACCTTCTACCAACTGTTCGAGGACAAGGAAGCCTGCTTCCTCGCCGCCTACGACGCGGCGGTCGACGGGCTGGTGCGGCGGATCACCGCCGCCTACGAAGCCGAGGAGCGCTGGCCGGACCGGGCCCGCGCCGGGCTGCGGACGCTGCTCGAGGCGCTGGCGGCGGACCCGGCGCAGGCGCGGCTGGCGCTGGTCGACGTCGCCGCGGCCGGCCCGGCGGCGCAGCGGCGCTTCCGCGCCGCGGTGCAGCGGCTGACCCCTTTCCTCGACGAGGGGCGCGACTACGCGCCGGGCGGCCGGGCGCTGCCCGCCAACGCCTCGCGGATGGCCGCCGGAGCGGTCGTCGGTTTGATCTCCGACGAGCTCGTGGCGGGCCGATCGGACAAGCTTCCCGGCTTGCTTTCAGACCTGCTTTTTGCCACGCTGGTCGCGTATCTGGGCCCGGATGCGGCAGCGAGGGAGGTGGGCGAAGAGACTCGGTAAACACCTTCGTACACGATGCCGCTAAGATGAATGTACACGGTAGTTCAGCCTCCCTCGAAAGCGGGCCGATGGGAATCACCGAAACGCGGCGTCAACCGATCCTGGCGGCGATGATCCGGGTCGTCGGCGCCAAGGGATACAAGGAGACCTCGGTCGCGGACGTGATCGAGGAGGCGGAAGCCTCCCGCGCCACCTTCTACAAGCACTTCGACGACAAGCACGACTGCTTCCTCGCGGCCTACGAGATGCTGGTCGAACAGATCTTCGGCGAGGTCGTCGCGCAGTGCGACGGCTCCGCGCCGTGGATGGCGCGGATGACCAGCGGCCTGACCACGATCGTCGACCGCTTCGCCGTCGACCCGGCGCTGGCACGCACCGCCGTGGTCGAGGTGGCGGCGGCCGGGGCCGACGCGCGGCGGCTGCACTGGGAAGCCATCGCCCGCTTCACCGAGTACCTCGACGCCGGCCGCGAGCTGGCCGACGGCAGGGAGCTGCCCGAGAACATCTCGCTGATGTCGGCCGGGGCGGTGTCCGGCCTGATCTTCGACGAGCTGCTGGCCGGCCGCGCCGACCAGCTGCCGCAGCGCCTGCCGGATCTGCTGTTCGCGATGCTGGTCCCCTACGTGGGGCCCCAGGCCGCCGCGGCCGAGATGCGGCGCGTCGCCGCCGACGCTCACTGAGGCGCGAAGGCGCGGCGCAGCTTGTCGCGGGCGCGGTGCAGGCGCACCTTCACCGTGCCTTCGGGGATGCCGAGTTTGCGGGCGATCGCCGACTGGGTCAGGTCCTCGCCGTAGCGCAGCTCGAGCAGGCGGCGGTCGCGTTGGTTGAGGTGCTTGAGCGCCGCGTGGAGGTCGGCCCGCTCCACCGTCGCCACCACCGCCGCGTCCTCGGCCCCCTCCTGCGTCTCGATCGTGCCGATCGGGTCGGGGCGGACCCGCGCGTGCTGGCGGAAGGCCTCGTTGCGGACGATCGTCGCCAGCCACTGGTTGCGGCGCTCGGCCTCTCGCAACGTCGAACGGCGCCGCCAAGCGCGGAGCAGGGCGTCCTGGGCTATGTCCTCCGCCTCGCTTGGATTGTTCGCGTAGCGATAGGCCAAGCGAAGGCAAACCCTGTGTGCCTCAGCCCACTCCCAGCCATCCTCAGTCCCGACCTGATGCCCGCCTGGAGTGTTGATCAAACGAACTTACATAACCGGTTATCAGACGAGGGAAATAAAACGCTGAAACTATTCTGAGCACGGATAAGGTCTGTTGCTCGTGGCCAGGGGAACGGCAGGAAAGGGGCGCCCGCGCTGGGCGGAGATTGCCTACGAGGCGATCGCTCCGGTCTACGACGACTTCACGGCCCACCACGACTACGAGCTCTGGCTGGGCAACCTGATGCCGGAGCTGGAACGGTTCGGGCTGCGCGAGAATCGCCTGCTCGACGTCGCCTGCGGCACCGGCAAGAGCTTCATCCCGATGCTGGAGCGTGGCTGGGAGGTGACCGCCTGCGACATCTCGCCCGCGATGGTCGAGCTGGCGCGCGGCAAGGTCGGCGACGCGGCCGCGCTCTCGGTCGCCGACATGCGCGAGCTGCCGGCCTTCGGCGAGTTCGACCTGGTCTGGTGCCTCGACGACGCCGTCAACTACCTGCTCAGCCGCGAGGAGCTGGAGCAAGCGCTGGCCGGGATGGGGCGCAACCTGGCGCCGACCGGGCTGCTGGCCTTCGACGTCAACGCCCTGCAGACCTACCGCGACTTCTTCGCCGCTGAGGTGGTGGTCGAGCGCGACGGGCGGCGGCTGGTCTGGAAGGGCCGCTCCACCCCCGATGCCCAGCCGGGCACGATCGCCGAAGCGAGCTTCGAGGTGGTGCCGGCGGAGGGCGAGGACGGGGCGGCGATCGAGCCGGAGATGCACCGCCAGCGCCACTTCCCCGAAGCCGAGGTGCTGGCGGCGCTGGAGAGCGCCGGCCTCGAGTGCCTGGCGGTGTTCGGCCATGGCGAAGACGCGGTCTTCAAGCAGCCGTTCGAGGACGAGGTCCACAACAAGGCTGTCTACATCGCCCGGGCGGCGCCCTCGTAGCAGGCGGCCAGCCGGCCAAGCAGGCGGATTCAGCGGCACGATCGTCGCGGGCCGCTGCGGCGGCGAGGGGGACGTGATGCTCGCGATCCTGACCCCGGGCGCTAGATTCGAGCAGGCCCTCGTCCACCAAGAACGCAAGGAGCAGCCATGGCCTCACCGATCGCGATCAGCGGCGTCGACTTCGCCACCGTCTTCGTCAAGGACTACCCCGCCGCGGTGAAGTTCTACGGCGAAACCCTCGGCCTCGAGCACTCGGTCGACTACGGGAAAATCCCCGGCGGCGAGTTCGAGACCGGCAACCTCACCCTGCAGCTGATGGACGCGGCCGCGATCGGCCAGGAGTTCGCGCCGAGCGGCCACCCGATCGCCCTCCACGTCGACGACGTCGAAGCCGCGCGGGCGGCGCTCGAGGCCGAGGGGGTCGAGTTCGCCGGCGAGACGATGGACAGCGGCGTCTGCCACATGGCCTTCTTCCACGACCCGGACGGCAACGCCCTGCTGCTCCACCACCGCTACGCGCCGCGGAGCTGACCGCCGATGGAGCCGAGCCGGCCGGCCGCAGTGGCGAGCCGCTTCATCGAGGCCTTTCAGCCGCTGACTTCGAGGGCATGAGAAAGTCGAAGGATCTCTCAATGGTGGATGGTCGACGCCAAACCAGCCGAGAGCCCACGGCCCTTACCGTCGTTCGAGCCGCGCGACGATGCCTCCGAGCAACCTCCGCACGTTTGCCCGATTAGCCGGGGGCTCCGGAAGGTCTTCGCTGCGGCGGAGTAGCTCCTCAGCTTGAACGAGGCCAGCCGCGAGCGCGTCGCGCGCGAACTCCCTATCGCGGTCGCGACCGGCAACGCACTTGGCGAGAATGAGAATCGTGAACCTCCAGGCAGAGGGCGACGACTTCAGTCGATTGCCCGACTCGCGGGGGAATCTCGACCCTGATGAGGCGGTCCTCCCAGAGCCCACAGGAGCCACAGCGGTCTCAGGACCGACGCCGTGGGCGTAGTACCCGTGGGTGCCGTGGAATGGGGAGCCGTCACCCAGGTTGCCGTCGATCTCATCGGCCTTGTCCGGATTGTTAAGCGGATACACGTCGACCTCGATCGAGAAGAGCATGGTCTCCGGTGGCTCGGGGAAATTGCCGAGGATCGCCTGGCTGCCGATCACGACGATCTCCCGCTCGCCGGAAACGTCAGCCGCGGCGGCGATCACATGCTCGAACTGCTCCCGGCGCACCGCGCTCAGACCTTCTCGAGGATCTTGCGCCGCTCTGGCTCGCCCAGGAGCCCGGCGAGCGGTGAGTTCTGGCGGAGGTCTCGCCCGCGCTCGTCATCAGCGGTAATCGCCTTGCGAATCTCGGCCATCGGCATCGCGAAGACCTCCTCCCATGCCTCTGCATGGCGGGGATCGATCCTTCCGTCCTCCTGCCACCGCCTGAGCTTGCGCTGTGCCGCGTCGACCATCGGGCGCCTGAGCCGAGGCGCGATGACTCGGTGATAGGCGAGGCTCCGCAGCTCCGGGGTCCGATGTGGATCGGCTCGGTCGCGCGAGCCTGGCGCGCCAACCCGTGGCCGCATCCGCTCGGCCCGCCGCCGGGCCTCAATCATGATCGGCTCCAGCGTGTGAAGCTTCCGCCGCCCGGACTTCCGCCCCTCCTCGACTCGCTCCTGAAGCTCCAGCAGCGCTGGGATCGGAACCTCCTTGCGGCCGCGCTCCGAGATCACAACCGGAACGTCACCGGCAGCGATCCAGTTATTCAGCGCGGTATGACTGACGCCCAGCAAGCTCGCGGAGAGGCTGCGCGAGACGGTTCCGCCCAGTTGTGATTCGAGATCTTCGCGGACCAGCGCAACGTCTGCATTGGGAGCCTCTTTCTCGGCCCGTCTCAAGATCGCAATGTTTTCGAGAGTCTTTTCGCGTTCTCTTGGTCCCATTGTCTTAGCCAGTATCTTAGCTCTAAACTTTCAGATTCATACTTATTTCTGCAAGTTTATCTGCATTCCAAACTTTCGTTTATTTACCGTTATTTGAAAGTTTCACGCATAGCTATGGATAAGTGCAGTAATTAGAGTTATCGTACGCGCAGTCGATTGCGAAGGCGGGAGTTGGAAGCACGTCGAGCCAGGTTTCAATCTCGGTCTGCGCCGCTTGAGCACGAAGCTCCTCCGCGCGGGCGGAAAGCTCCCTCGGCGGCTGAGAGGTTCGCTCCAAGCGCTCCTCCATCAACTCCAGCGACCATCGCTGGCCGTCGCAACGGTTCCGGCGTCAGGCTGATGTGGGCGCAATTCGCAAGGCGCTTGGTACCCAAACGTGGTACCCAAAACGAGAGGCTGAGCTACGCCGCTTCGGCGAGCGCCTCGGCTGCCCGCTCGCGATGCTCACGCGACCGGCTCATCCAGGAGCCCGCGGATGTCGTCGGCGGTGAGGCTGCCGGCGAACAGGTCGCCGTCGTCCATGACGCCGCTGAACAGCTCCGCCTTGCGGCGGGCGAGGGCGACGACCTTCTCCTCGATCGTCGTCGCGGGCGATCATCCGGTAGACGATCACCGGGCGGGTCTGCCCGATCCGGTGGGCGCGGTCGATCGCCTGCGTCTCGGCCGCCGGGTTCCACCACGGGTCGAGCAGGAAGCAGTAGTCGGCCTCGGTCAGGTTGAGGCCGAAGCCGCCGGCCTTGAGGCTGATCAGGAAGACCGGGTCGGTGCCCTGCTTGAAGCGCTCGATCGCCTCGGTCGCGCTTGCGCGTGCGCCCGTCGAGGTAGCAGTAGTCGATCCCCTCACGGTCGAGGCGGTCGCGGACCTTGGCGAGGAAGCCCGTGAACTGGCTGAAGACGAGCGCCCGGTGGCCGCCGCCGATCACCTCGTCGAGCTGCTCGACCAGCGCGGCGAGCTTCGCGCAGGGAACGCCGTCGTGACCCTCGTCGACGAGGCTCGGGATGGATGCTGAGCTGGCGCAGCAGCGTGATCGAGCGCAGGATCGTGAACCGGTTGCGGTCGAAGTCGTCGATCAGGCCGAGGATCTTCTGCCGCTCGCGCTGCAAGCCGGGTCTCGTAGAGCTTGCGGTGGCGCGGGTGGAGCTCGACCTCGAGCGTCTGCTCCTGCTTGGGCGGCAGGTCGGCGGCGACGAGCTCCTTGGTGCGGCGCTTGACGAGGGGCTTGATCCGGCGCCGCAGCCGCGCGAGCCGCTCGCCGTCGCCGTCGCGTTCGATCGGCCGCGCGTACTGCTCGGCGAACCGCTTCGGGTCGGGGAAGAGCCCAGGTGCGGCGATCGAGAGCAGCGACCACAGCTCGGTCAGGTTGTTCTCCATCGGCGTGCCGGTGAGGGCGAGCTTGAACGGCGCCGCCAGCTCGCGGACGCACTTGTAGGTCTTCGACTGGTGGTTCTTGACGGCCTGCGCCTCGTCGAGGACGAGCCCCGCCCACTCCACCTCGCGATAGGCCTCGGCGTCGAGCCGGAACAGCGTGTAAGTCGTGACCACGACGTCGGCGGCCGCGAGCTCGTCGATCGAGCGGCCGGACTTCCTCAGCGTGTCGGTGACCGCGCTGATCGTGAGCTCGGGTGCGAACTGCTCCGCCTCGCCGATCCAGTTGGAGACGACGCTCGTCGGCGCGACGACCAGGAACGGGCCGACGCCGGGATCGCGCTCACGAGCGTGGCAGAGCATCGCCAGCGTCTGCAGCGTCTTGCCGAGCCCCATATCGTCGGCGAGGATGCCGCCGAGCCCGAGCTCCCACAGCGACGCCAGCCAGCCGAATCCCTCGCGCTGGTAGGGGCGCAGCTCGGCCTCCAGCGCGGCCGGCGGGTCGTGGTCGGGCGACCTCGTCGAGCTCGAGCAGCGCCCCGGCCTGGCGACGCCAGGCCTCGGCCTGCTCGGTGACGACGCCGAGCGCGGCGAGCTCGGCCCACAGCCCGGCCTGGTAGCGGCTGATCCGCAGCGGCGCCGACGGCGAGTCGGCAAGCGCCTGGGCCTCCACGATCAGCTGGCGCAACGACTCGAGGCGGGAATCCTCGAGCGAGAGGTGGGCGCCGTCATCGAGCAGCAGGTGCGACTCGCCGGCCGCCAGGGCGACGAATACCTCGGCGAACGGCAGCTCGTGTCCCTCGACGCCGATCGTCACGCCGAGGTCGAACCAGTCGCTCTCGCCGGCGATCTCGGCGGTCGAGACGCCGATCGTCAGCGAGTCGCTGACGTCGCGGTAGTCGGCCGGCTCTCCCACGATCTCGACGGCGACTCCGTGTTCCTGCAGCCGTGGCAGCACCTCGGTCGTCAGGCGCATCGTCTCGATCCCGGCGAGCGTGGCCGAGGGCCCCTCCGCCGGCCGGCACGCGAGGTCGAGGAGGCCGAGGTCCTCGAGGCCGGTCCCGGCGAACTCGGTGCCTGCGAGGATCGCGCGCTCGGCGCGGCGATCGCGGAAGCCCTCGGTGGCCGTGCCGATCCCGAGCGATACCTGTCGCGTCTGAGAGCCGATCCCGTAAGTCCACGCCCAGTCGAGCTCGAGGGCGTGCCCGGCGCCGTAGCTTGCCTGCAGCACGAGTGACGGCTCGGAGATCTCGGGCGGTGCGAACGACCCGTCCGACGAGGAGACCGTGGCGATGTGGCGCAGCGCGGGGCAGATCTCGACGGCGAACCGTTCGAGCTCGCCGGCCGGGATCTCGAGTCGCTCGCTGGCGAGCACCATCCGCTGCAGCTGCGGCGGAGCGGGCCGCGCGAGGCGCACCAGCCGCAGTCGCCGCCGCGCGAGGTCAGGATCGTCTCGATCGGGACCCTCGGCCATCTCGACGCGCTCGACGCAGAGGATGCCGTGCCCGCCCGAGCCGAGGAAAAGCAGCGGCTCGAGCCCGGCAGCGTCCTCCTCCCCGCCGAGGCGGAGCACCGCGGTCGCAACCGAGCCCCGCTTACCGTTACGGCTCACGTCGAGGACCAGCTCGCCACACTCGTAGGGCGGCAGCTCGCCAAGCGCCGGCAGGTCGTGGATGAGCTTCAGATCGATCCGCGACGCCTCGTCGAGCAGCGACCACAGCTGGGGGCTGTCGAAGGCGCCCAGATCGATTGCGCGGTCGTTGCTGTCGCCATAGCCGTAGTAGTAGCCCACACGTTGCTCGCGGGCGCGGTGGATGGCATGAAGCTCACGGACGAGCGCCAGGTGGTCGGTGCGGTACTCGCCCTCGCGGACGTGCCACGAATCGAGCCCGTTCCATGAGAGCGAGCCGTTGACCCAGCCGCCACGCGCTCCCGGGCGCATCAGCCGCGCCATCAGCTGCGGCCCGCTGTGACCCGACCGCAGGGAGAGCTCGACGGCGAGCTGCCGTTCCCCCGCCGGCGCCGGTGCGTCGATCAGCTCCCGCAGCGACTGCTCCCACAGCGGGGCGCCGGGCGAGGCAGAACGGGGCCGGGCGGCGCTCCGGGCGCCTGGGATGGAGACACGTTCCTCGGCCACGGCGATCACGACCGCGGCGACGTGCTTGCAGTCGTACCCCACCGGGCACGTGCATTCCCCGGCGTCGAAGGCGAGACTCCCGTCGACCTCGACGAAGTACGCGGTCGTGACATAGGGCGCGGTGCCGACGACCGTTCCCCTCAGCGTCAGGTCGCTCGGATCCCAATCGACGGCGGCGACCCGCTGGGCGCGAGCGTAGGCGCGTCCGCGATCGAACGACCTCGACCCGACCTCGTCTCTGACCCCCGACAGATCAATTCCGCTCAACTCCTCGATCGCGCCGGGCATGAAGAGCGCAGGCTAGCGCCGGCTCAGGACCGCAACGCTCGCCCCTCGCCCTGAAGGCAACCTCGCGACCTCGGCCCCATCCTGGCTGGGATCGACACCGGGAAGGGCCGGGAGCGACTCTTCGAGGACCAGGTCCCCGAGCTTCTGGGAGAAGCTCTCCGAGCACGCGCGCATCGCCTCGATTACCGCCTCCAACGCAATCGAGGGCGTCATCGTGGAGAGCGAGCGCGCAGAGCGAATCGCCGAGGGCGCACGTCGCTATCGCAATCGCAACGAGCGCGAGTTCGCTGGCTACAGAGACGCGATGGACATGCTCATGCGCCTCGACTCATACGGGCCGCTGAGCATTCCCTTCGTCCTGATCGGCGCGCTGATCCTTGACTTCCTCGCCATCCACCCGGTCGCCGACGGCAACGGCCGGCTGGCCCGGCTCCTGACCACCTACGAGATGCTCTCTCAGGGGTACGGCGTGGCGCGCTACGTCAGCATCGAGCAGAGCGGGTTGTCGCCGCGGGCGAGAGGACCGGCAGCAAGCAGGACAGGGGTCCGCGGCTACATCCTGGACCAAGCGCCCGCGGTATTCCGGCGGCGCGACGTCGAGCGCGCCCTCCCCGGGATCAGCCTGACGACGATAAGACTCGTCCTCAACGACCCGCGTGACGCCCGTAAGATCAAGCCCGAAGGGCTCAGGCCCCGGCGCCCGTTGGCACAAACTCTGATCGCCGTTGAGCCGCAATTCGGTGACAAGTGCGGGTTTGCTTCAGGTGAAACCTGCCGAATTGCAGGGACTCAGCGGGAGCGACGGGGTCAAACCCTTTCTGGGCACCGCATCGAGATCCGAGCGCGGGGCTGGCTATCCGAACTGCCCTTCTCGGGCTGCCTGCTCCTTGACGCGGCGGGCGGCCTTGGCGTAGGCGATCATCCGGTCGCGGCGCCCGATCGCCAGGATGACACTCGTCGCCGGGGCACCATCGGTGGGTTCGTTGCGGTAGACGAAGCGGTAGCGCGGCTTGCCGGGGCGGCCCGGCTCGTCGAAGCGGACCTTGCGGCATCCCTTCAAAATGCGAGGCGGCTGGTCCCCCATCAGCTCGCCGTGATGTGGATTGTCGTGCAGCTCGACCACGATGCGCGCCACCCCGCGCTTCAGGGCTTCGTCCAGTTCGTTGGCGTCGGCTTTGGCCTCCGCCAGAGCTTCGACCTTGTGCCGCTCAGCCTCCGGGGAGCTGCTCAACGAACTCCCCCATCCCGATCTCAATCAGGAAGTCGCCGGCGCTCAACCGCTCTCCCTCGCTTTTCGCGAGGCGCTCCTGCAGGAACAGGGCCAAGCCGGCGTTCTCGAGCTCCTCTTCCAGCTCCTCGATCCTGTCCTTGGCGGCGACCAGGTCCACGGTGGGAATCAACGACGCCGATCCCTCTTGACCTCGGGTCGTGATCCGAACCACGTTGCTCTCGGGATCAGGCGAGGGCTTGCGCCGCGAGGACGCTTTCTTGATGAGCTGCGGCAAGCTGCGCCGCGCCTCGCTCGTGCCCAGCACCATCGGTTTCTTGCCTCGGGCCGTCGCCATGCAGTAAAGGTACCACTAGCTGTACAAGTCAAGTCGATGGGGGAGCCTAGAGCTACGCCGAAGCGAGGCGGGCGGTAGCCGCCCGCTCATAGCGATCGGCCAAGGCGAGCGCCGCATCGCGATAGCCCGTGATGTCGGTCTGCGCCGCCTGTGCGCGAAGCTCCTCGGCCCGCGCCGAAAGCTTTCTCGCCGGCTGAGCAGTCCGCTCCAGCCGCTCCTCCATCAACTCCAGCACCCAGCGGTGTTTGTCGGGAATGTCCGGCCAAGGATGAACTGCCATCAAAGGAAGCGTAGCCCCAGTGACATGCATCCACCTATCTGCGAATTCCAGGCCGCGGCGCAATGCCATGAAACCCGATCGAGATTCAGCGGTGCCCAGGGCGGGAGCGACAGGACTCGAGCCCGCGACCTCCGGCGTGACAGGCCAGTGCAAGAAGTAGTCAAATTCTTTGCACCACAAATTCTCAGCTGCTATAAGCAAAAAGCGTTGACTGTTGCGCTGGCCAAAGGAAAGGAGGATACGCGGGCGCGAGCAGGCTCCTGCGCGCTCTCTTTGCTCTCGGCCCCTCTTTGCGTTCACGTCCTGCAGGCGTTGGAGCAACAGCCAAGCTCGCTGATCGACCTCCGCCGAGCGGTTGGATCGCCGCCAGAGACGACCATGCGTGGTCAGCTCCGCGCGTTGACCGAGATCGGTGTGCTCGAGAGGCACAGGCAGCACGGCTTCCCGGGATCGGTGGCCTACAAACTTGCCCGATCCGGTCGTGAGCTACTGGAGGTGGGACAAGTCCTTCAGACCTGGCTAGCGGGGTCCCCAGATGGGCCGTTGGGTCTCGGCAGTATCGCGGCCAAGAGCGCGATCAAAGCGCTGGTGGAGGGCTGGTCCTCGGCCATCGTGCGAGCTCTGGCCGCCAAGCCGTTGTCCCTGACGGAGTTGAACCGGCTGATCTCCGGCATCACCTACCCTTCACTCGAGCGGCGCTTGGGAGCTATGCGGCTTGCCGGCCAGATCGGAGCTTGCCCGAGCGCAGTAGGTCGGGGCACTCCATACGCGGCCACCGAGTGGCTCCGGCATTCGATCGCACCAATGGCCGCGGCGACCAGTTGGGAGGGGCGGCATGTCGCCTCCGTCGTCGCTCCAACATCTCGCCTCGATGTCGAGGCGGGACTTTTGCTTGCCGTGCCGCTGATCACGCTGGAATCGGATCAATCGGGACTCTGCCGCCTCGCCGTCGAGCTTCGCGACGGCGATGGCGAGCACCGCTTGGCGGGAGTCACGGTGGGTGTACGGGAGGGCCAGCTCACATCTTGCACCTGCCGCCTGGAAGGCGAAGCATCCGCTTGGGCCGTGGGTTCGATTCCGGCTTGGCTATCCGCGGTGACAGTGCAAGATGCCAACGCGCTCGAGGTCGGAGGCGACTGCCACCTCGCGATGGCTCTTCTCGACGGGCTTCACGAAGCCCTTTTTCGAGTACCGCAGAGGACCTGAGAGGCACGCCGATACCGGTTCCAGCTATTCCCTTGCCTTTACAAGGCACTTGCACGTTTCTTGACAAGCACTTGCACGTTTCGATACCTTCACCTCGCCTGGACGGGTTGCCGGGCGGGAGAAAAGGGAGTTATCGAACGATGGTACGGGGGGATGGATCCGCCCCACGCTGGTGCGTTCGGCATCGCGTAGGTCCAACGTCGCAGCGTCTGAACTCTTGCGTCCCACTTTCTCGCTGAGGACAACCGATAGGCAGTGTCCAACACCACTCCACAGGGGGAGGATTAGATGTTTTCGAAGCTACGTAACCGTTTCGGCACGGCTGGCCTGGTTGTGTCGATCGTGGCGTTGATCGCCGCCCTTGCCGGCGGCGCCTACGCTGCGTCTGGCGGCCTCACCGGTAAGCAGAAGAAAGAAGTCAAGTCGATAGCAAGAAGCTTCCAGGGGTCCGGGCCGGCTGGTCCTCAGGGCCCGGCTGGCCCTCAGGGCCCGGCTGGCCCTCAGGGCGCAGCTGGCTCCGAAGGCAAAGCCGGAGCCAATGGCGACAGTGTTACCGCCGAAGAATTTGTCGGCGAAAAAGAAGGCCACTGCCCCGGCGGCGGCTCCAAGTTCACCGCTGGCGCGACCAAAACCTTCGCCTGCAACGGGGAAGAAGGCTCGCCCTGGACCGCCGGCGGCACGCTGCCGAGCGGGGCGACTGAGACCGGAACCTGGGGAGCGGGCGATCATAGTGAAGGTACCCTCATGGCATCAATCTCGTTCACCATACCTCTCGCTGAAGCCCCGGAAGCCGTTTTGGACGGTACCGCTGAACAAGGTTGCCCAGGCATCGAAGAAGGATTTCCTACCGCTGATCCAGGTAAACTTTGTATATATACCGGAACGGAAGAACACGGTGGGGCGCAGGCAACCTTCAATCCGACCGAAGACGTCGAATTCGGGGTTTCCAAGGTCGGAACGATGGTTTTCGTGAACTGTGAAGAACCTAAATGCTTGGCATATGGGACGTGGGCTGTTACTGCTGAATAGCTGTTCTCCGCATCTCACTCTGGCTTTAAAGACAGCCTCAACGAAGACGCGCTTCAGTTGATCCGAAGCGCGTCTTCGTTTGTTTACTACCCGACACCAAATTCCCGCGTCGTGTGCACCGAGGCGGGTGGGCGCATTCTCTTCGCGAGCACGGTCACCCACATGACTGGATAAAGAGTACTACAATCAGCCTTCTACGACGATCCCAATCTGTTCAGCGTGATTGGCCGGGTTTCTGCCTACCGCGGGTATATTTGCCGAAGAGGTAAATTTACCGTCGGTGAATGTTTCGCCGACTTTTTTGAATTTGCATCCGACCGCACCGACTTCGATCACTACGTAGTGGACGTTTTCGACTGTCGGCCTGACGTCGACCGTGTTTTCAACGGGTTTGCCGGCTGTTTTGTCGATTAGATCGACGGTTGTAAGGGCGTTGTTTGCCGTAATTTGTTCGAGAGCGATCTTACAGCCAGTGACGCCAATAATGATCTTGTTACCATTAAGACACTCAATCTTTGTGTGAGCCGTGTAGTTGTCCATGCTCGTTTTTTCTGTTGCCGTAAAAATGTAGTTGCATTCGTTGAAATTGTACTCAGCTTTGGTGAAGCCAAACGCGGTACAGCCCGAATATTCCGGATGGACTGTTAATACCGTGCTTGCTTTGGTCGCTTCGCCGGAGAATGTGCCGAAGGTGCATTTGACGGTCCCGCCGGAGGTCGTGAACGTTTCTTTGTCACCACCTTCCGCGTGGATTTCCACTGGGAATTTCGTTGCGTTTAACTGCACCACTGCCTGAGCCGCCGACGCCGCAATGGCGCCCATCACGGCCAGCGCGACGAGGGCGAGCCCGAAGGCCCTTATCTTGTGAGGCATTCTTTTCCCTTCGAGTTGTTTAGGAACATCCGCGGCATGGTTAGCCGTAACCCGAAAAAGTTTGCGGTCTGCCGCGGGGTGTCTGGCGCCGGATGGCGTGCAAATCGCCTACGGGCGGTTGGGGCGTGCGCAAGATCGCGCTCGCTCGTTCTTGCGTCCATAGCGCTGCCGTGCCGGCGAGGTAAAGGTTGGGGCCGGGATCTCCCCAGCCCCAACACTACCTCTGACTGAGTCTCGGCGATTAGCCTTCTACGACGATCCCAATCTGTTCAGCGTGATTGGCCGGGTTTCGGCCTTTCGCGGGTATATTTGCCGAAGAGGTGTATTCACCGTCGGTGAATGTTTCGCCGACTTTTTTGAATTTGCATCCGAACGTACCAACTTCGGTCACTACGTAGTGGATGTTTTTGACTGTCGGCCTGACGTCGACCGTGTTTTCGACGGGTTTGCCGGCTGTTTTGTCGATTAGATCGACGGTTGTAAGGGCGTTGTTTGCCGTAATTTCTTCGATGGTCGCCTTACAGCCGGTGACGCCAACTTTGATCTTTTTACCAGCTTCACATTCTATCTTGGTGTGTGCATTGTAGTTGTCGGCGCTCGTTTTTTCTGTTGCCGTAAAGACGTAGTTGCAGCCTTTCGTTTCGGCTTCAGCTTTGATGAAGCCAAACGCAGTGCAGCCCGAATATACCGGATGGACCGTTAATTCCGTGCTTGCTTTGGTCGCTTCGCCGGAGAATGTGCTGAAGGTGCAGGTGACGGTCCCGCCGGAGGTCGTGAACGTTTCTTTGCCACCACCTTCTGCGTGGATTTCCACTGGGAATTTCGTTGCGTTGAACTGCACCACCGCCTGAGCCGCCGACGCCGCAATGGCGCCCATCACGGCCAGCGCGACGAGGGCGAGCCCGAAGGCCCTTATCTTGTGAGGCATTCTTTTCCCTTCGAGTTGTGTTTAGGAACATCCGCGGCATGGTTAGCCAGGAAAAGAAATAGCCGAAAATCCCTATAGCGATCAAGAATTCCAGAGCGAGTGGCCTGGCCGAGACTTGGAAACAGTCCAGACTGGCCGAATTTCCCTGGAAATCGCGTCCGACAAACTTTGGCGCGCGCGAAATGATGCCCGGCAGATTCACGCGCGACAGTCGAGCTTACGCCGCCGAAAGAATAGATGGCTCTCCAGTTGGGGGGACGCGCGGAAGGGGCCAAAGAAGTTCGAAAACGGTACCTACATGGCACAGAACCTCACAGTTATAGATAAGCCGATCCGGACGGGTCCAGGAGAAGCTCTGGGGGCATCTGGCACTGTACCGTTCCTCGGACTGTATTGACTAATCCGCTCGCGTTCCGGTAAACTGCCATGGTCGTCTTTCTCTCAGGGGTGGGAGAGGCACGCATGGGAAGAGCCCGATGGGCATTACGGAGGGTTGTTGCAGGGAGATGGCCAGATTGCGAAAGGTGCGCAGACGACTTGCCTGGGCGACAGCGTCGCACCTGTTCATCTTGGTCACCCTAGCCGCGTGCTTCGTGTCTATTGCGGCCGCGGATGTCGTGATAGGAACGCCAGGCTCCGGCGCCGGTGAGGTGAACGAACCTCGTGGCGTCGCTGTCGATAGGACTGCAGGGCTCCTATACCTCGCCGACAGGGGGAACAATCGTGTCGATGTCTTTGATGTGTCCACCGGTGCTTTCATAAGAGCGTTCGGCTGGGGTGTTGCCGACGGCACGACGCCTGCTCTGCAGAGCTGTATGAGCACGTGCTTCTCTGGCATTGCAGGAAGTGGGTTGGGCCAGTTCGCGTCGGGAGGGCTCCGCGGAATAGCAGTCGACAGCTCGTCTCACACCGTTTATGTGGTCGACGGTGGCAATCATCGCGTGGAGAAGTTCACGGCGACGGGCGAATTCCTCTTCGCCATAGGCGGCGCCGTGGGAAGCGGGGAAGGTCAGTTCAACGAAATTGGCGGCGTCGCCATTGACACTGGCGGTGTCGTATACATCGGTGATCAGATCGGCAACGAGCCAAGTAGTGAAAGTCGTGTGCAGAAGTACGATTCATCTGGCGCCTACCTCGGCCAGATCCTGCTCGAAGTGCCGGGAGGGGCAGGAGGAACGACCGGAATCGCCGTCAGCTCGATCGGTGACTTCTACGTTGGCACCAATGGCTCAACTGGGGCTGTACGCAGATACGATGGGAGTGGCAAACTGCTGGCGACGCTTGACCCGTCCTTCAACATCAACGCGCTCACGGTCGATTCTTCCGATAACCTTTTTGTCGGTGACAATACTGCTCCGTTTGGTGCGATCCTTAAGTATGATTCAACCGATGCCCAAGTGCAAACGTTCTACGGCACGCTCAGCAATCGTGTTTTCGGACTCGCTCTTTCGCCAGATGAGAGCAGCATCTTTGCAGTTGAGGAAGGGCGATTCGGGGCTCTCGGCAGCGGACTCGTTGAGATACCCCTTCCGCCCCCCGGTCCGATTGCATCCCCCGGTCCGAACTCGACTTTTGCCTCGCCACTAGGGAATGTAAGGGCGACCCTTCATTCCACGGTCAATCCCGAGGGCAAAAGCACCACGTATCACTTTGAGTACGTTGACCAAAATGACTTTGAAGAAGGTGGCTTCGGGAGTGCGTCGACTGTGGAGACTACGGAGAGCGCGCCGATCGGAGCAGACTTCGAACTCCACAGTGCAGAAGCTGCAATCGGCTGTCCCAAAGAACCCACCTGTCTTACCCCGGCGACCGTTTACCACGTTCGCGTAATTGCCAGCAACGCCGATGCCCCTGGGGGCAATCCAGGTCCCGAAGCCACCTTTGAAACTGAGCCGCCCCTGCGAGTCGATGAAACCTGGGCTAGCGAAGTGGGCACGGACACGGCGACCCTTAACGCAGCTGTCAATCCATTTGGATTTGCCGCTACCGGGCGCTTTCAGTATGTGAACGACGCGAGCTTTCAGGCAAATGGCTTTGCCGAAGCCCAAGAAGTGCCGAGCGGAGCCACGCCGATCGATTTCGGTGCAGGGGAAGTCGATGTAACGCGAACCGCTCAACTCTTTGCTCTCACTCCGGCCACGACCTATCACTATCGCGTGGTCGTTAGCGATCACTGCAAACCTGCGGAACCCAAAGTCGTCTGCAGTTTCAATGGCCCAGAGCGGACCCTCGTGACCTTTGCGCCGTCGGCGCCCCCGATGGGTACCTGTGCCAACAGCTCTTTTCGTACGGGCTCTGCAGCATTGCTACCTGATTGCCGAGGCTATGAGATGGTCTCTCCCGTCGACAAAAATGGCGCCAACATTGAAGTTGTGGCTAATTTCATTGGCTATCCCGCAGGGCTCAACCAAGGCGCGAACGATGGCCAATCGCTCACCTACTCAGCCTACAAGGCCTTCGGCGAAATCCAGAGCGCGCCCTACACCTCGCAATACATTGCTCATCGTGGTTCGTCTGGCTGGATCAGCCAATCGATATCGCCCCCACGGGAAGGGCCAACTTTCTACGGGAGCCCTGGTTTGGATACTTGGTACAAGGGATTTACTGCAGACCTGTGTAGAGGTTGGGTGGTGCAGGACACCGATCTGGCGCTCGCGGCCGGCGCGATTTCAGGATACCCGAACTTATATGCTCGCGAAAATTGCGAACCAGGAGCCGGAGGTTACGAACCGCTGACCACGACTAAACCCCCTAAATTGGATCCGGTCCACTTCACGCCCGAACTACAGGGGTTCTCCGCTGACGGTCGTGTGGCAATATTTGGCGTCAATGACAAACTGACCGCGAACGCAAAAACCGGAATCCTCGAGCTCTATGAAGCAAGAGACGAAAGTCTGAAGCTGGTCTGCATTCTTCCAAACGGGACCGCCAGCAAAGATAGTTGTTCGGCAGGTACTCCGGTGTCAGCGGGGATAGAACGTAAAGCAAGCCTTTCGCATGCTATTTCCGAAGATGGATCTCGGATCTTCTGGACCGCGTTCAGTGGACTTGGAGGACTGGGCAAGCTCTACGTCCGGATTGACGGTGAGGATACGGTCGAAATCTCGGGGGAGGCATCGCAGTTCTGGACTGCAACGTCTGATGGCGCAGAGGCATTTTTCACGGTGGTCGAAGCTGGCTCGCCAAACCTAAACAATCTCTATGAATTTGCCGTTGATGCGAAAGAAACCCACCTGATAGCGGAAGGGACGCAAGGTGTTGCTGGGGCAAGCGACGATGGCGCCAGGATCTATTTCGTCTCAAATAAGGTGTTGACCGGAGAAGAAGAGAACAGTGAGGGCGAAATAGCCTCAGGCTGGGGAATCGAACTTTTATTTCGACGAAGGGCCATCCAGGAAGTTCATCGCCACGTTGCCATCTGCCGATGTAGCGGAAGGAGGCAGGTCACCTGTCGCAAGGTACCCGCTTGAGCGTACCTCGAGGGTCACTCCCGATGGAGAGCAGGTTGTCTTTATGTCCACCGGAAACCTGACTGGCTACGACAACACCGATGCCAACACGGGCAAAGCCGACGCTGAGGTCTATCTTTACAGTGCAGGCGCTGGGGAGCTAAGCTGCTTGTCGTGCAATCCCAGTCGGGGGCGGCCGGTGGGGTCAGTGTTCAAGGAGAGTGTGGGTGGAGCAACCTGGCCGACCGCAGCGAGAATCCCAACCTGGGAATCACAGCTCTATCCTCCGCGAGTTATCTCCGAAAGCGGTAGGCGGGTCTTCTTCGATAGCTATGAGGCGTTGGTCTCACGCGACACCAACGGAGTCGAGGATCTCTACGAGTGGGAGGCCGCTGGAGAAGGGGATTGCACCGAAGGCGATCAGAGCTTCCAGCAGAGTTCGAACGGCTGCCTCAGCCTGATCTCCTCAGGAGAAAGCCCGCAGGGCTCAGAACTCCTCGATTCCAGCATCACTGGCGAAGACGTCTTCTTCAAGACCACCTCGAAGCTCGTCCCCCAGGACCCTGGCTTGCTCGACATCTACGACGCGCGCGTGGGAGGCGGCTTTCCGCCTCCTCAACAGCCTCCTCCCGAGTGTGAAGGCGAAGCCTGCCAAAGCCCCGCTTCGGCGCCCGAAGATCAGACTCCGTCGAGCTCCAACTTCCTCGGGCCGGGCAATCCGACCAAGAAGCAGAAGCCCCACCGTTGTCCCAAGGGCAAACATAAGGTCCAGCGCAAAGGGAAGGTACGCTGTACCAAGAAAGAGCCAAAGCACCAGAGCAGGAGAGTCGTCCGATGAGGAGGAAGCATCTTCTTCTGACGTCTCTTCTGGCGATGTGCCTCTTGATGATCAGTGCTGCCCCGGCGATCGCCGCCTTTGGACTGACCGGGCTCGACGTCACCTACACCAACGAAAATGGCTCTGCAGCCACCCAGGCGGGCTCACATCCCTTTGTAATGGAGACCAGCTTGGGCGTCAATACCTTTACCGACTCCGAAGGCGGGCAGCACCCCGAAGGAGAAATCAAGGATCTGGCTATCACCCAGATTCCGGGGTTTGTCGGTAATCAGACTGCGATCCCTCGCTGTTCGGCGGTGGACTTCCACACCCGGTCCGAAGGCTTGCCCGCCTGCCCTGATTCGAGCGCCGTTGGATTCGCAGCGGTGCAAGCGGAGTTCGAAGTGATCACTATCCAACAATCCAACCTCTTTATCCACGTTCCTGTATACAACCTCGAACCGCCCCCCGGGGTTGCGGCGGAGCTTGGTTTTGTCGTCTTGAACGTGCCTGTAACCGTCGACGTCAATGTGAGCGAGTCTCCTCCCTATGATTCTCGTTGCCAAGCTCCAAAATATTCCCCAGGCAATCCTCTTTTACAAATCCCAGGTGACCCTGTGGGGCAACCCGGAGAGCCCCGTTCACGACTCCTTGCGCGGCAAATGCCTCGGTGGTCCGGGCCCTGTCTCAACGCCTGAACCGGTCTCGCTTGGCAATTGTCCAGTCAACACCCCCGAAAGAGCTTTCCTCACTTTGCCACGCGCCTGCGAGGGACCACTCTCCACTTTGTTTAGCGCTACGGCATGGAACGGCCTCTTAGTTGAAGGAGAGGCAAGCACCCACGATAACGCCGAACCACCTCAACCGATCGGCATGACCGGCTGCGGCAAACTCGCATTCTCGCCGCAGGTGGATACCCAGCCGAGTACCACTTCGGCGGAGAGCGCCTCCGGCATCGACGTCAGTCTCCAGGTCAAAGACGAAGGCCTGTCCAGTCCCTACTGGCCTCGCTCAGTCAGATATCAAAGAAGTCGTCGTCGCTCTTCCCAAAGGCGTGACGGCCAACCCTTCTGCGGCCGACGGCCTAGAGGTCTGCACCAAAGCGCAGTACGAAGCGGCGAGCCTACAGCAGGGGGGCTGTCCGCAGTCCTCCAAGCTGGGATCGGTACAGATCGAGACGCCGCTGCTCGAGCAGCCAGTCGAGGGCGCGGTGTACCTGGCTCAGCAGGACGACCCCGCCACCACGGAACCCGAAGCCGAGAATCCATTTGACTCCCTTCTCGCCCTCTACTTGGTCATTAGGAACCCTCAAAACGGGATCTTTATCAAGCAGGCCGGGAGGGTCGATCCTGATCCCACCAATGGTCAGCTCGTGTCCACCTTCAAAGATATCCCCCAGCTCCCCTTCTCTGACCTCACCCTCCATCTACGCGAAGGCCCCCGTGCCCCGCTTGTCACCCCTCCTCTATGCGGCACCTACGTAACCACTGCCAAACTCGTTCCCTGGGCCAATCCCAACGCTTCGACTGTTACCACCTCCAGCTTCAAAGTCAACTCTGGGCCAGGAGGGGGGCCTTGCCCAGCCGGCGGCGTCCCGCCATTCCATCCAGGCTTTCTGGCGGGCACTATCAGCAACGACGCGGGCTCCTATTCTCCCTTCTACATGCGCCTTACCCGCGGAGATGGCGAACAGGACATGACCAGGTTTGACTCGGTGCTGCCTTCCGGTGTACTTGCCAAGATTGCCGGCGTCGCCAAGTGCCCAGATGCGGCAGTTGAAGCGGCGAAGAGTAAGACGGGACGTCAGGAGCTGGCGTCCCCCAGCTGCCCCGCAAGCACGCAGATCGGCCGTGTCTTGGTTGGCACCGGCGTTGGCTCGACGCTTACCTATGTGCCCGGGAAAATCTATCTCGCCGGGCCCTTTGGCGGAGATCCGCTGAGCGTCGCCGTTATCACCCCCGGGGTAGCCGGTCCTTTCGACGTCGGTACCGTGGTCACCCGCGAGGCCCTGAACCTCAACCCGGTCACTGGCGAAGCCCAGGTGGACGGCGCTGCCTCGGATCCTATTCCCCACATTCTCAAGGGACTCCCAATAAAGCTGCGCGACCTACGCGTCTATCTCGACCGCCAGAGCTTCACCTTGAACGCGACTAGCTGCGACCCCGAGGCGGTCACGGCGAATCTCTTCGGCAGCTTCACTGATGTGTTTAGCTCTGCCGACGACGTTCCGGTTCCTCTTTCAGACCGCTACCAGGCGAGCAACTGCTCACGCCTGGGCTTCAAGCCCAGGCTGTCCCTGAAGCTCTTGGGGGGCACCAGACGCGGCGATCATCCGGTGCTTCAGTCGTTGCTTACTCCTCGGGCAGGCGACGCCAACATCGGCAAAGCAGTCGTTGTCCTGCCTCCCTCTGAGTTCATCGACAATGCCCATATTCAAAACCCCTGCACTCTGCCGCAATTCAAAGAAAAGAACTGCCCTGCTGGCTCGGTTCTGGGCGTTGCTCGCGCCTTTACGCCTCTGCTCGACGCCCCCCTCGAAGGACCGGTCTATTTCCGCTCAAATGGCGCACGGCCACTCCCGGATGTTGTGGCCGACTTGAAAGGCCAATTCGAAGTCACCTTGATCGGCCAGGTCGATTCGGTCAATGGCCGGATCCGCACCACTTTCGCCACCGTTCCGGACGCCCCTGTGACGAAATTCACCCTGAAGCTAAATGGCGGCAAGAAGGGTCTTCTAGTAAACAGTCGAAACCTGTGCGCCCACAAACTTCGCGCCAAACTTAAGCTAACCGGCCAAAACGGCGCCTCCCATAACACCACCCCGATCGTCAAGGCCTCGTGTGGGATAAGAAGCAGAAGCCGGCGGTAGTTCCTGCCTGAGGCGAAGGCGGGCCAGGCAAGGCAAATCCCCACGTAATGTGCTATTACGTAATATGCTAGGTTTCTGAGTAATCAAATGTTGGGGATCAAACGCAATAAATCCGCGACCGCCACAGCCTCGATTGTCGTCCTAAGTGCGATCGTCGCGGCGGGCTGCGGAGGTAGCAACGCCACCAGCGAGTCCGTCACGAAGACGGCATTCATCCGGGATGCAGACCGGATCTGTGGGAAGGCTGAAAACCGGCAGCTGGCTAGGCTCGCGGCACTGGGGAAAGACCCCAGCGTCCAGGGCGCGAGCCTTCGCGCTGAACAAGAAGAAGCTGTCCGGCGCGCGGGCTTGCCTCCGCTTAATGTCGAGGCTGAAGAACTCGCTAGCCTCGAGCTTCCCTCGGGTAGTGCTAAGCAAGTGGAAGCCATTTTCACCGCCTTCGACCGAACGATCGAAAGGGTAGAAGCAGAGCCGCAGCGCCTGCTCAGGGGCCGGACCCCGTTCGCGAAAGTAGAAGCGATGGCTCGGAAGTATGGCTTCAAGGTCTGTGGAGGACCTTGATTAGCGGTGCGTCGCAGGCGCCCGGCACTCACCGGTCTCCTCAATACTTGACTTTTTGCATGTTCTATTAAGGGAGAATGGTCCAATGCCTCACATGAGGCTCGACCTAACCAAGCAGCGAGAGGACCCAGCATCCCCGGCCCTGAAGCGCCCGAGGGAAATGCAGCGGCACGAACGCGCGCCGCCTGAGCGATTCGAGATGCGTCGCGAGCTGATCGCAAACGACCGGACCGGGTCGCGGTAGCCCTCGATGTCGGTTTGCGCCGCCCGAGCGCGAAGCTCCTCCGCACGGGCGGAAAGCTCCCTCGGCGGCTGAGAGGTTCGCTCCAAGCGCTCCTCCATCAACTCCAGCGACCATCGCTGCTCGTCGGGAATGTCAGGCCAAGGATGAGCTGCCATCAAAAGAAATGTAGTCGCGAGTCCCAACGGTCCCGCCCGCAGGCTGATGCGGGCGCAATTCATGAGGACTTGGTACCCAAGCGTGGTACCCAAAACGCGAAATCCGCCTGTTGGCGGCATTCCCGTGCCGCCGGAAACCCGCGCTACATGCGGGTTCCAGCGAGGCGGGAGCGACGGGACTCGAACCCGCGACCTCCGGCGTGACAGGCCGGCGCTCTAACCAGCTGAGCTACGCCCCCGAGAGATTCGGATGGGCCATGGTGGGCGGCCCGGGCCGCCAAAGCTAGCGCATCGGCGGCCGAGGCCGGGCGGCTGGGTCAGGCGTGTGCGAGGGCGGGGCGGACGAGCTCGGGGACCGCGCCGGGCGCCTCGGTGTGGGCGATCTCTTCGAGCAGGGCGCGCATCTCGGCCATGCGCTCGGCGCCTAAGCGCTCGGCCCAGCGCCGCTCGATCTCGGCGAGGAGGCCGAAGCCGGTCGCCTGGGCCTCTTTGCCCTTCGGGGTGAGGCGGATCAGCTTGGCGCGGCGATCGGCGGGGTCGGGGAAGCGCTCGACGTAGCCGCGCTGGGCGAGGTCGTCGACGATCTCCCCGACCGATTGCTTGGTCATGCCGGCAGCCGCCGCCAGGTCGGTGAGGCGCATGCCGTCGCCGTGGACGAAGCGGAAGACGCAGCCGTGAGTAGGTCGGATCTCGCCGTAGCCAGCCTCCTCAAGCTGGCCGCGGAACTCGGCCAGCATTGCGTCGAGCGCGACGCCGAGCAGGCCGGTGAGCGGGACCTGCTGGAGCGGGTTTTCTCGGGCTGAAGTCATATTGTCAGGATACCTGATAAGTTGCACTGGTCAGGTCGTCTGACCAGGCATCCTGACGAATTGTACCCGACGTTCAGGAGGTTCCCAAATGGCCCTAGCCCAGGAGAACAGGAAGTGGTGGACGCTCGGCGCGGTCTGCGTCGCGACGTTCATGCTGCTGCTCGACATCACCGTCGTCAACACGGCGCTGCCCGCGATCCAGAAGGACCTCGGCGGCAGCTTTTCCGACCTGCAGTGGGTGATCGACGCCTACGCCCTCTCCCTGGCGGCCCTGGTCCTGACCGCGGGCTCGCTGGCGGATCGGCTCGGCCGCCGGCGCGTCTTCGCGATCGGGCTCGGCATCTTCTCGGTCGCCTCGCTGCTCTGCGCGCTGGCGCCCGACCCGACCTTCCTCAACCTCGCCCGTGGCCTGCAGGGCGTCGGCGGCGCGGTGATGTTCGCCGTCTCCCTCGCCCTGGTCGCCCAGGAGTTCCCCAGCGGCGCCGAGCGCGGTATGGCGATGGGCGTCTACGGGGCGACGATCGGGATCGCCGTCGCGATCGGCCCGCTGGTCGGCGGCCTGCTCACCGACGGCTTCGGCTGGGAGTCGGTCTTCCTGCTGAACGTGCCGATCGGGCTGGCGGCGATCGCCGTCACCTACTGGAAGCTGGCCGAGTCGCGCGACCCCAACGCGACCCGGATCGACTGGGCCGGCCTCCTCACCTTCTCCAGCGCGCTGTTCCTGTTGGTGCTGGCGCTGGTGCGCGGCAACGACGAGGGCTGGGGCAGCGCCCCGATCATCTCGCTGTTCGCCGCCGCGGCGCTGCTGCTCGTCGCCTTCACGGCGGTCGAGCGCCGTGTCGCCGAGCCGATGCTGCCGCTCGGGCTGTTCCGCCGCCGCGCCTTCACCGGCGTGCAGCTTGCGGCCTTCGCGGTCTCCGGTTCGATGTTCGCGCTGTTCCTCTACCTGACGCTCTACCTGCAGAGCTTCCTCGGCTACTCGCCGATCGAGGCCGGCGTCCGCTACCTGCCGATCACCGTCGCCTCCTTCATCGTCGCCCCGCTCGCGGGGATGGCGCTGGCGAAGGTGCAGGCCCGCTACCTGATGAGCGCCGGCCTGGCGCTGACCGGGGCCGGCCTGGTGCTGATGGGCGGGCTCGGGCTCGACTCCACCTGGACGGCCCTGCTCGCCGGCTTCCTGATCAGCGGCGCCGGCGTCGGCCTGCTGAACCCGGTGATCGCCGACGTCGCGCTCAGCGTCGTGCCGAAGGAGCGCAGCGGCATGGCGGCGGGGATCAACGACACCTTCCGCCAGGTCGGGATCGCGGTCGGGATCGCCGCCTGGGGGGCGATCTTCCTCGGCGCCGGCGCGGCGAAGACCGAGGCGGTCGCCGGCGGTGCCGTCGACGGCACCCAGGCGCGTGGACTGATCGAGGCGGTCTCCTCGGGGTCGCTGCCGCAGGCCCTGAAGGGCGTGCCCGCCAACGCGCGCGACAACGTCCGCAACGCCGCCGAACAGGGCTTCCTGCACGGCCTCAACGAGATCATCGCCCTCGGTGCGATCCTCTGCTTCGTCGGCGCCGTCTTCGCCCTCTGGCTGGTCCGCGAGCGCGAGATCGAGCGCGAGGACCGGGTCGAAGCGCCGCTCGAGGCCGAGCCCGCCCTGGAAGCTGAGCCGGAGGCCGCCCGAATCTGATCTAGGCTCACTCGCATGAGGCTGGTCAGCTACGACGCCGGCGACGGGGCCCGCGCCGGAGTGCTCGAGGACGACCGCGTCCTCGACGCCCGGGCGCTGCTCGGCGAGCCGCACCGGGGCGGGCTGCGGGAGCTGATCGCCGAGGGGCGAATCGACGACCTACGGGGGCGGCTCGGCGACGCCGGGGCGCCCTCCCACCCGCTCTCCGCAATCGCCCTGCTGGCGCCGATCCCCGACCCGGAGAAGATCGTCTGCATCGGGCTCAACTACGGCAAGCACGCGGCCGAGGGCGGGATGGAGGCGCCGGAGAGCCCGACGATCTTCGCCAAGTACCGCAACGCCCTCGCCGCCCCCGGCGCGACGGTGAAGCTGCCGGCCAACAGCGGCAAGGTCGACTACGAGGCCGAGGTCGCCTTCGTCGTCGGCCGCCGCGCCAAGGACGTCGCCGAGGCCGACGCGCTCGACCACCTCGCCGGCTACACCCTGCTCAACGACCTCTCGGCCCGCGACCTTCAGTTCTCGACCCCGCAGTGGATGTCCGGCAAGGTCTTCGACGGCTCCGCCCCCTGCGGGCCGGCGCTGGTCACCCCCAAGGAGGCCGGCCCGCACGACGCGATCGGGATCCGGCTCACCCTCAACGGCGAGGAGATGCAGAGCGCGACGACCGCGGACCTGATCTTCAGCGTCCCCCGCCTGCTCTCCCACCTCTCGGGCCTGATGACGCTGGAGCCCGGCGACATCGTCTCCACCGGCACCCCGGAGGGGGTCGGCGGCGCCCGCGAGCCGCGCGTCTGGCTCGGCGACGGCGACGAGATCGCGATCGAGTCCCCCACCCTGGGCCGGCTCGAGACCCGGATCGCCGCCTGACTCGCGGCGATTGGAGCTTTTTACCCCCTATAGGGGGCACAACTCTCCAATCGCGCGGCTACGGCCGCTGCACGGTCAGCCGGAAGCGCTTGCCGGCGCGGCCGGTGGCGCGGACGGCGACGCGCAGGCGGGACTGGCCGCAGACCGTGTAGTCGAGGCGGTGCCGCGGCGAGACGCCCTGGCGCGAGCTGCGCAGCAGATGCCCAGAGCGGTTGCGGATCGCCACCTCGTAGCCGAGCTTGCGTTCGCTGACCGGACCGATGCTGACCCGGCCGTCGAGCGGTGTGCGGAATTCCCGCACCACGGTGCCGTCGGCCCGCACCCGCCCGGACACGATGAAGCTCCTCCGCCCCAACCAGGGCTTGAGCGTGTCGCGACGCAGCGCCCGCAGCGAGGCGGCGGTCGGCCGCAGCGCCGGCGCCCAGGCCCACTTCACCGCCGCCTCCGGATAGCGGTTGAAAGCGAAGGACTCGGCGAACGCCTCACCAGGGTCTTCGTAGTAGTGGTCGCCCTCGTCGCCCGGGTAGTAGGCGCCGCGGCGGTGCCCCTGGCAGACGTGCTCGACGCTCGACCAGCGCTCGGTTCCCCAGTTGATCGCGGCGACGAACGGCGCCGGCATCTGACGGTGCTGGGCGACGTGGTGGCCGTACTCGTGGGCGAGCACGAAGTCGCGGCTGGCGCTGTCCGGCACCGGGTCGTCGTTGCCGCTGAGGACGATCCTGTCTTCGCCGCCGAAGTAGCAAGACTGGGCTTCGAAGCCGCAGTCGAAGCCGATCTGGACAGGGGTGTCGAGCTGGACCGCCAGCAGGTCGACCTCGCGCCCGTGGATGAAGGTGCCGATGGTGCTGGCGATCGCCTGCGGGTCGGCGGCGTCGCACTCCGCCCGGCAGGCGTCGGTGACCACGACCGCGATCGAGTCGCCGCTGCCGTCGCCGAGCGGGTAGCGCTGGCCCGACGCGGTCGCGGCGATCCGCGCCCCCGCCGCCCCCGGCGCCTGGCGGACGACGTCGCGCAGCGGCACCCCCGGTCGCGGCACCGCGAAGGCAGCCCGCTGCGCCGGCCCGGGGCGCGCCTGCGCCGCGGCCGGGGCCGCGAGGAGGAGGATCATGGCTATGCCCGCAAGCGCCCCCGCCGGGCGCCTGCTCAAGGGGCGGGACCCGGCTCTAACTCGTAGGGCTTGGCCCCGCCGGTTTCGGCGGCAGCCGGTGCGGGTGCTTGGCCGAGCGTCACGATCACGAACACGGTAGCGCGCATGGTGCCGCGGTTAAAGGCCTGGGGAACCATCGCTGTACCCAGCGCGGAATCGCCTGCATCCGATTGGGCCGGATCCCCGTATTGGCTGAGGATGAGGATCGCGATCGTCGGAACCGGGGTCTCCGGCCTGGTGGCTGCCCACCGGCTGCACCGCGAGCACGAGATCGTCGTCTACGAGGCGGCGGGGCGGCTCGGCGGCCACTCGCACACGGTCAGCGTCGAGGCCGAGGACGGCCCGCACGCGATCGACACCGGCTTCATCGTCTTCAACGACCGCAACTACCCCAACTTCGAACGGCTGCTGGGCGAGCTCGGCGTCGCCAGCCAGCCCTCGCGCATGAGCTTCTCGGTCTCCGACGGGCGCGGCGGCTTCGAGTACTCGGGCACGCCGTGGGGCCTGTTCGCCCGCCCCGCCCATCTCCTCAGCCCGACCTTCCTCGGGATGCTGCGCGACTGGCGCCGCTTCAATCGCGAGGCGCGGGCGCTGATCGGGATCAACGGCAGCGCGCCATCGCTCGGGCTCTGGCTGGAGCAGCGCGGCTTCTCCCGCCACTTCATCGAGCGGCTGATCGTTCCCCAGGCCGCCGCCGTCTGGTCGGCGGACCCGGAGCAGATGTGGAGCTTCCCGGCCAGCTTCATGGCCGAGTTCTTCGACAACCACGGCATGTACAGCCTGCGCGACCGGCCCAAGTGGCGAACCGTGCGCGGCGGCTCGCGCGCCTACGTCGAGGCGATCGCGGCGCCGTGGCGGGAGCGGGTGCGGCTGCGGGCGCCGGTGCGGCGGATCGAGCGGCTGCCGGGCGCGGTGCGGGTCGAGGCAGATGGCTGCGAGAGCGAGGAGTTCGACCGGGTGGTGATCGCTGCCCACTCCGACCAGGCGCTGGCGATGCTCGCCGACCCCAGCCGGGCCGAGCGCGAGGTCCTCGGCGCAATCCCCTACCAGCACAACGAGGCGGTCCTGCACACCGACACTTCGCTGCTGCCGCGGCGGCGCGCCGCCTGGGCGAGCTGGAACTTCCACCTGAGCGAGCGGCCGCCGGGCCGCACCACCGTCACCTACTGGATGAATAACCTGCAGCGGCTGCGGTCCCGGCGCCAGTACCTGCTGACGCTGAACCGGGGCGAGGCGATCGATCCGGAGCAGGCGATCGCCCGATTCGAATACGAGCATCCCGTCTACACCGCGGCCGGCGTCGCCGCCCAGGCTCGCCACGCCGAGATCAGCGGCGTACGCCGCACCCACTACTGCGGCGCCTACTGGGGCTGGGGCTTCCACGAGGACGGCGTCCTCAGCGCCATCCGCGCCTGCGAGCAGATCGCCGCCGAATCGCACCGCGCCAGGGGCGTGTCTGAGGTTACCCCCCATATTTGGGGGTCTAGCTCAGACACGCCGGGGGAGGCGTTGGCGGCGTGACGGTCGCGAGTCCCGGGCGAGCGTCGGCCATCTACGAGGGGACGGTGCGGCACCGGCGCTTCGAGCCGATCGAGCACGAGTTCCGCTACCGGTTCTTCCTCATGTACCTCGACCTCGGCGAGCTGCCGGCGGTGCTCGATCCCTACCCGCTGTGGTCGGCTCGGCGCCCCGCCCCCGCCCGCTTCCGCCGCGAGGACTTCATGGGCGACCCCGGCCGGCCGCTCGACGAGTGCGTCCGCGACGCGGTCGAGGGCGAGACCGGCAGTCGCCCGGCCGGGCCGGTGCGCCTGCTCGCCGGCCTGCGCTACCTCGGCCACTGCTTCAACCCGGTCAGTTTCTACTACTGCTTTGACAGCACCGGGAAGCAGGTGGAAGCTGTGGTGGCCGATGTCCAGAACATTCCCTGGGGAGAGCGTCAGGCCTACGTCCTCGCCCGCGGCCGCCGCGAGGGCCCGGTGCTGAGCGGTGAGCTCGACAAGGCGCTGCACGTCTCGCCGCTGATGGGGATGGACCAGACCTACGCCTTCCGCGCCGGCGAGCCCGGCGAGCGGCTGTCGATCCAGATCGAGTCGCGTCCGCGCGCCGGCGGCGGCAAGTCATTCGACGCCACCCTGGCCCTGCGCCGCCGCGAGCTCAGCCGCGCCCGGCTGGCCGGGCTGCTGGCCCGCTACCCGGCGATGTCGCTGCAGGTGGTGGCGAAGATCTACGCGCAGTCGCTGCGGCTGAAGCTGAAGGGCGCGCGCTACTTCCCTCACCCCGAGGGGAGGCGGCCGCGGGGGTTCATCTCGCCGTGAGCGCGGCGACCGATATCAAGGGAGGCGCATCGCCGTGAGGGACCGGCTGGCGCGAGCCGCCGTCGGCGCGGCAATGGGCCGGATCCGGCGCGGCCGGATCGACGTCGCCGAGGGCGGACGGACGCGCAGCTTCGGCCCCGCCGACGCCGACCTGCGCGCCACCGTCACCGTCCACGACCCCGCCGCCTGGCGCGGGCCACTGCGCGGCAGCGTCGGCCTCGGCGAGGGCTACGTCGATGGGCTCTGGGAGACCGACGACCTGGTCGCGCTGATCCGGATCGCCGCCCGCGAGCTGCGCACGCTCGACGGCCTGCGCGGCGCAGTCGCCCGCCCCCGCGGTGCCCTGCACCGACTGCGCCGCCTCGTACCGGAGAACACCCGCACCGGTGCGCGCGAGCACATCTCCGCCCACTATGACCTCGGCAACGACCTCTTCGCTTCCTTCCTGGACGAACGGATGATGTACTCGTGCGCCTACTTTCCCCGCGACGGCGCCAGCCTCGAGGAGGCACAGTTGGCGAAGCTCGAGCGCATCTGCCGCCAGCTCCGCCTCGAGCGCGACAGCCACCTGCTGGAGATCGGCGCCGGCTGGGGCGGGCTCGCTGTCCACGCCGCCGGCGAGCACGGCTGCCGGGTGACCACGACGACGATCTCCCGCCGCCAGCACGAGCTCGCCGTGCGCCGGGTCCGTGAGGCCGGGCTCGAGGACCGGGTGACGGTGTTGCTGCGGGACTACCGCGACCTGCGCGGGCGCTACGACCGGTTGGTCTCGGTCGAGATGATCGAGGCGGTCGGCTGGCAGTACTTCGACGAGTTCTTCCGCCGCTGCGACCAGCTACTGGCGCCGGACGGGCTGATGCTGCTGCAGGCGATCACGATCGACGACGAGATCTACGAGGCCGAGAAGGCCTCGCGCAGCTTCGCCAACACCCACGTCTTTCCCGGCGGCTGCCTGCCCTCGAGGCGGAAGATCGCCGACTGCGTCGAACGCGTCACCAGCATGCGTCAGGTCTGGCTCGACGACATCACCGCCCACTACCCGCCGACCCTCGCCGCCTGGCGCCGGCGCTTCTTCGACGCCTGGGAGCGGCTGCGGCCGCACGGCTACGACGAGCGCTTCCGCCGTCTCTGGGACTTCTACCTCTCCTCCTCGGAGGCGGGCTTCCGCGAGCGGCGGATCGGCGACGTGCAGGCGCTGTTCGCGAAGCCGGACTGGTCGTGAGCGGCGAGCCGCTGCTGCTGATCCACGGGCTCGGCGGCACCGCCCGCGTCTGGGACCCGGTGGTCGGCCTGCTCGAGGACGAGCGCGAGGTCGTCGTCCTCGACATGCCCGGCTTCGGCTCCGAGCCGGGGCTGCCGGAGGGGATCCCACCGACCGCGATGAACCTCGCCGCGGCGCTGCGCGAGACCTGCGAGGAACGCGGGATCGGGCGCCCGCACGTCGCCGGCAACTCGCTCGGCGGCTGGGTCGGGCTGGAAATGGGGCGCGCCGGCTGGGCCGCCTCGGTGACCGCGCTCTCCCCCGCCGGGCTCTGGCGGGCGCCGCTCGGTCCCCGCCGTCGCGACGTCCGCGCCTGGGCGCGGCGCGTGCGGCCGCTGGTCTCCGCCGCCCTCCGGATCCCCGCGGCGCGGCGGCGCATGCTCGCCACCTTCGCCGCCCACCCGGAGCGGATCCCGGTCGCCGCCGGCCGCGAGCTGGTGCTGGGCTGGATCGACGCCAACGGCTACGACGGCGCCAACCGCGAGATGCGGACGCGGCTCTTCGACCCGGCCGGCTATCCGGAGGAGGTGCCGGTGACGATCGCCTGGGGGGAGCTCGACCGCCTGGTCGGGCCGCCGAAGCCGCATCGTCGCCCCGCCGGAGCGCGCTTCCTCGTCATGCCCGGCGTCGGCCACACGCCGACCTGGGACGACCCCGAGCTGGTCGCCCGCACCCTGCTCGAAGGCTCGCGGATATCCTCACCCGCGTGATCGTCGAGAGGACCGAGAACCCGACCTGGCTGTCCAACGCCTACCTGGTCGCCGACCCCGAGGCCGGCACCGGCGTGCTGATCGACGGCAACGACGAGCTGGAGCCGCTGCTGGAGCGGATCGAGCGCGACGGGATCGGGATCACCCACATCCTCGTCACCCACCCCCACGGCGACCACGTCGCCGGCCTCGCGGAGGCGCGGCCGCGGCTCGGCAACCCGCCGCTCGTCGCCCACGAGGCGACCGCGGCCGAACTCGACGAGGAGGTGCAGGTGACGCTCGGCGACGGCGAGCGGCTGGACGCCGGCAGCTTCGAGATCGAGGCGATCTACACCCCCGGTCACGCCGCCGGCCACCTCGCTTACCTGGTCGACGGCACCGACCTCTTCACCGCCGACGTCCTCTTCAAGGGCACGGTCGGCGGCACGATGGCGCCGGGCGCGAGCGGCTTCGCCGACCTCAAGGCATCGGTGATGCGGCTGCTGGAGCTGCCGCCGCAGACCCGCGTCCACCCCGGCCACCGCGAGCCGACGACGATCGGCGATGAGTGGGAGCACAACCCCTTCGTGCGGATCTGGCGCGGGCTCGAAGCGACCGGCGAGGAGAGCGTCACGGTCTGGGGTCGCCCGGCGACGCTGAAGCTGTGGGCACCCGACTACGACGGCGGCAACAAGGCCTGGATCGTCTTCGCCGACTCGGGCGAAGAGGCGATCGTCGGCGGCTCCCAGGTCGAGCGCAGCTGACGAGTCTGCGCCAACCCGCGGATAGCGCGGGTCCTCGCAGACTCGTGGACGCGAAGAGGCCCCGCCGGAGCGGGGCCTCGCGTTGCCGGACTACTTGTAGATCGCTTCGATCAGCAGCCAGCATCCGTCGCTGCCTTCGGCGGCGTTGAACGGGTGCTTCGGGTAGTAGGTGAGGGGATAGAGCAGGGTGTTGTCGCCGCCCGAGGAGCAGCGCACCATCGAGTTGACGTGGCTGTGCACAGCGAGCTGTTCGCCCTTCTTGATCGGCATGTTGACCGTGAACGTCTCGACCCGGTAGCTGTCGCTTTCCCAGTTGGCTTCGGTCTGCCCCTGGTAGGTGATCTTCGGGCCCTTGTGGACGAGCTTTCCTTCCTGCGTGGTCGACAGGGTCCGCTGCTTGACCTTGACGGTCTCGATCCGGGTCGTGCCGGGACCGCCGGCGATCAGCCGAATCTTCTTGATCGTGCCCGTCTTGGGCGCGATGTGACCGCCGTCCGGTCGCCCGTAGGCTTCGTTCTGGACCATCGTGCAGGCGGAGCGGATCGGGTCGTTGACGCAGGTCAGCCCCGGGAGCGAGTTGGAGGGCTGGACGGTCGAATCGAGCTTGGCGCCGAACTTGAGCGGGGCCGAGGCCATGCCGGCGACCGGAGTCAGCATCAGGGCGACGCTGGCGACGGCGACGGCGAGGCCGCCGAGGCGGGCAAACCTGCGGGTCTTGGTGTCGGTGCGGGTCATTTCGGTTCCTCCTGGATCGGTGGTGAGCGGTGCGTTGACTTCCATGCACCCACCTTCGCCCGGAAGCGAGCGCGCTCCCAGGCACCCCAGGGGTGAACTCAGCCACCCCCAGCCCCAGCCGGACACCCCTGCCGGCGGCTTGTACTTCTCGGTCGTCCCGACGTCGGACGGCCGCCACCGATCACCCGAGCAAGTTGAGCCGGCAGGGGTGTCCGGCTGGGGCTAGAGCTCGCGCCTGTTGACGATGCCGCTATGCAGCGCCCGCTCGACCAGGGCGACCCGCTTCTGGTTCTGCGGCAGGTCGCCGACCCCGAGCTTCTCGAACAGCGCCCGCATGTGGGTCTTCACCGCGTCGACGCTGAGGTGCAGCTCGGCGCCGATCTCCTGGTTGGTCGCCGGCGTCGCGAAGCCCGAGGTCTCCTTGTAAGGGCGGCAGAGCGCCAGCAGGACCCTGCGCTGGGCGGGCGAGACCGTCGTCGCCGGCACCTCGGTGGCAATCGCCGTCGCTTCCGGCGCGCCCTCGCCGGGACGGCGGTAGGCGACTGTCGTGCGACCGAAGCGGATCGTGTCGCCGTCGCGGAGGTGGCGGCGACCGTGGACCCGCTCCTCGTTGACATAGGAGCCGTTGCGCGAGAGGCCGTCGTCGACCAGCGTGCACTCGTCGCGGACGACGGCGATCTGGGCGTGCAGGGCGGAGACCTCGGAGTCCCACTCGAGCCGCACGTCGGCCGAGTCGGCGCGCCCGACCCAGAGCTCGTCCTTGCCCGGCTCGATCGCGACGATCCGCTGCTCGTCCTCGCCGTCGCGGAAGACGAGGAACGGGCGCCCCGCCCGTTCGGCCTCGATCTGCGCCTTCAGCTCCGGCGCGCTTGCCGCTCTGGGCCCACTCATGCCCCGATCCTAAGAGCCGCGGCGAAGCGGGGCAGCGCCGCCGGACCTCCCACTCGAGACCCCGCGAGCCGCGCTGCTCGGCCGGCGAATGCCGACCTTTAGCCTCTGGTCAGTTCTTTGGACGTATATGCGATTGGTATGCGGGTGCCATAACCCGCAGACTGCGCCGATGCTCGCAAGCGAAATTCAGGAATTCTTCTTCGACTGGTATCCCGTCTTCGGGGTCGTCTTCATGGCCGGCTTGCTGTTCGTCTTCCTGCGGCTGATGCGAACGACGATGGGGACGACCAAGCCGGAAACGGTCAAGGCGAGCAAGACTGAGCCGGTCCTCTGGGAGGAGGTCCAGGGCGTCGACGCTGCCAAGGACGAGCTGATGGACGTGGCCGAGTGGCTGCGCGAACCGGATCGCTTCGCCGCCCTCGGCGCCCAGCCGCCGCGCGGGGTACTGCTGTTCGGACCGCCCGGGACCGGCAAGACGATGCTGGCGCGGGCGGTGGCGGCCCAGGCCGGGGTCGACTTCTTCGCCGCCTCCGGCTCCAGCTTCGTCGAGATGTTCGTCGGCCGCGGCGCGGCGCGGATCCGCCGCCTGTTCAAGGAGGCGCGCCGCTCCGGCCGCGCGGTGATCTTCATCGACGAGCTCGACGCGATCGGCGGCTCTCGCAGCGGCGGCGGTGGCGACGGCGGCACCAGCGAGCGCGAGCAGGCGCTGAATCAGCTGCTGGTCGAGCTCGACGGCTTCGAGCGCGACCCCGGAACGGTGATAGTGATCGCCGCCTCCAACTACGTCGACAAGCTCGACAAAGCGCTGCTGCGCCCCGGCCGCTTCGACCGCCAGGTGCTGGTGGCGCCGCCCGACCGTGCCGGCCGCGAGGCGATCCTGCGCAGCCACGCGGAGGGCAAGCCGCTGGCCGCCGACCTCGACCTCACCGACGTCGCCCGCAAGACCACGGGGATGACCGGCGCCCAGCTCGCCAACGCGCTGAATGAGGCGGCGATCATCGCCGGCCGCGCCGGCCGCAATGCGACCGCGCGAGCGGACCTCGACGAGGCGCTGCTGCGGCAGTCGGTCGGCTCGCAGCAGGCGCGGCGGCTGGGCGACCGGGAGCGCCTGATCGTCGCCTACCACGAGGGCGGGCACGCGCTCTGCCGCAAGCTGCTCGGCCTCGACCCGCCGGAGATCCTCAGCATCGTCCCGCGCGGCCCCGCGCTTGGCTTCGTCGGCCACTCGCCACAGGAGGACAGCTACCTGAAGTCGCGCGACGAGCTGCTCGATGAGGTGGTGACGCTGCTGGGCGGGCGCGCCGCCGAGGAGATTGTGATGGGCGAGTCCTACTCGGGTGCTTCCGATGACCTCTCGCGCGTGCACATGGTCTGCAAGCAGATGGTCAGCGAGTTCGGGATGGGGGTCGCGCTCGACCACGACGGCCCGCCGCCGATCGCCCTCCCCACCGGCGACTACGCGATCTCCGACGAAACCCGCCGCGACGTCGACATCGCCGCGATGACGCTGGCACGAGAGGCCTACCGCCGCTCGCGGGCGCTACTCGCCGCCAACCGCGACTGCCTCGACGATCTCGCCGCGCACGCGCTCGAGCGCGAGACGCTGACCCGCGAGGAACTCGACGAGATCTTCGCCGCCCACCAGCTGCGCGAGCTGGCCGAGCCGCACGGCTCCGGCGCCGCGCTGGTGGCGCTGAGCCGCGGGCCCCGCGAGTAGACGACACGGCGGCTGACACGCGCACCGCGGGTAAGATCTTGGCCAGCTGGCCAAGATGAGCGACGACACCCACTACTTCCCGCCCCGCCGTTCGATGGCCCGCCGCGTCCACGGCGAGCGGGCGGTCGGGCTCCTCTACGGGCAGCGGGCGCTGCTGATCGGGGCGCTGGAACCGCTCACCTACACCGGCACGATGCTGAGCACGAAGTCCGGCGATTGGCCCTTCACCCGCCTCGCCCGCACCGCGAAGATCCAGGAGACGGTCTTTCTCGGCACCCGCGCCGAGGCCGACCAGGCGCTGGCCGCGGTGCACCGGCTGCACGAGCGGATCGAGGGATCGCTGCCGCAGGCGGCCGGCTCGCACCCCGCCGGCGCCCGCTACTCGGCCTTCGACCCGAAGCTGATGCTGTGGACGCTGGCGGTGATCGCCGACTCCGGCCGGGCGATGTACGAGGCGATGGTGCAGCCGCTGAACGAAGCCAAGCGCGAGGCTCTGTGGCAGGACTACGTCCGCTTCGGCGAGCTGTTCGGGCTGCCGGCGAGCGAGGTGCCGGGCAGCCACCGCGAGTTCCGCGCCTGGTGGCAGGAGCGACTGGCCTCGGCCGACCTGCACGCGACGCCGCACGCGCTGGAGATGGCGCCGCTGGTCGCCTTCGAGCAACCGGTGCCGGCGGCGGCAAGGGCCAACCTCGCCGCCCAGAACCTAGTCATCAAGGGGACGCTGCCGCCGCGGGTACGGGAGATCTTCGGGATCCGCTGGAGCGGCCATCACGAGCGCGCCTTCCGCGCCCTCACCGCCGCCCACCGGCGCGCCCGGCGCGCATTCCCACGGCCCCTGCGCCGCGGCCGCAACGACCGCTTCTTCGACGTCGTCACCGCCTCGGAGCGGCAGCGCGGCGGCACCGTCACCCCAGCGCCCCCGAGTCACGCCGGCTGAGCCGGTGGTTCGGGGGCCGGCGGAGCGGGAATCATCCGGCGGCGCCCCCCGCTGGTGGTCAATGCGCCCGGCCCAGAACCTGAAGCCGGCCACCTACCGCTGCCCCTTCTGCGGGCGGCACCTGCCGGCGTTGAGCGAACACGTGCTGATCGCGCCGGAGGGCGACAAGTCGCGGCGCCGCCACGCCCACACCGAGTGTGTCCTCGCCGCCCGCAAGGCCGGCCGGCTGCCGACCGAGGAGGAGTGGCGGCGCACGCAGCCGCGTCCACCGTCGGCGTGGAGCCGGCTGCGGGCGCGGCTGACCGGCCGCCGTGGCTCCTAACTCACGGTTAGGAAAAGCGCCACGCCCGGGTAGCCTGGTGCCGATGCCGGTCCGACTCCGCTTCTTCGCACCGCTGGCGCTGTTGGCGCTCGTGCTGCTCGCCCCTTCCCCCGCCGTCGCGCTCGAGCGCACCGTCTCGGTCACCGCCAGCGCCACCCTGAAGGTGCCGAACGACAGCGCCAGTCTCGGCTTCTCGGTCAGCCGCGAACGGCGCAGCCGCGGCGCGGCGCTGCGGGCGGTCGCCGCCGGCCTGCGCGGCGTGATCGCCGCGGTGCAGACGGTGCCGGGCGTCGGCCCCGGCGACGTCACCACCGGCCGGATCGCGGTCCGCAGGTCCACCCGCGGTGCCAAGGCCCTCTATCGCGCCAGCGAGGGGATCGGCGTCACCCTGCACCAGCCCGATAAAGCCGGGGAACTGGTCGCCGCCGCGATCGGCGCCGGAGCAAGCGGCGTCAGCGGCCCCAGCTACTTCGTCGGCGACACCGAAGCGGCCTTCTCTGCGGCGCTCGGCGCCGCCTTCGACAAGGCCAAGGGCCGGGCGACCGCGCTCGCCACCCGCGCCGGCGCGACCCTCGGGCCGGCGTTGACGATCGACGAAGGCGAAGGACCCTCGCTGAGCCCGGAACCGGTGACCAAGGCCGCCCCGACCTCGGATTGCGCGGTGTCCAACTCCTCCGGCCCGGTCGCCAAGCGCGCCGCCCACGGCTGCACGGCCGCGCCGCCGCCGACCAAGCCGGGCGACTCGACGGTCACCGCGACCGTCCACGTCGTCTTCGCGCTGCAGTAGAGGGCCTCCCCGCGGACGGACGCGGCGATGGGCGGTACTGGGCTCGAACCAGTGACCCCTTCCTTGTAAGGGAAGTGCTCTCCCAACTGAGCTAACCGCCCGGGTCCGGCTGGGAGAAACGATTATGAACGAGCTTTGAACCTCGGCAAGGAGTCGTCCGTATTCCTGCCCGATGACGGCGGCGGGATCGCGACCGGGGTGGCAGAAGGTCTTCGCGGTGCTTGCTGTCGTCATCTTCGCGCTGGCGCTGGCCGGCATCCGCGGTGCCAGCGCCGCCGGCGAGGGCGACGCCACGGCCAGCCGCGCCTTCAGCGTCGACATCAACCACTTCGCCTTCCACCCGGCGACGCTGCGGATCTCACCCGGCTCCAAGGTCGTCTTCTCGAACAGCAGCGGCATCGCCCACACGGCGACCCGCAAGGGCAACTTCAGCACCGGCCACATCAAGCCCGGCAAGTCGGTGACGATCAGCTTCGGGCAGAAGGGGACCTTCGCCTACCACTGCACGATCCACCCCTTCATGCACGGCAAGATCGTCGTCGAATAGCCTCGCCGGCATGGACGTGGCGACGCTCTGGCGGGCGGCACTGGTGCAGCTGCTGGCGGTCGCGGTCCTCTCGCTGCTGCTCGGCCTCGCTCTCCCCCACGACTTCTTCGTCGACTGGGGCTGGATCGCCGGCCCCGCCTCCTGGATGCTCTGCGCCGCCTTCACCGCCCGCGTCCTGGCGCTGCCGCTGGTGCCGACGCTGACCGGAGCCGTCCTCGCCGGCCTGCCGAGCCTGATCGCGGTGGTGCTCGACCTGCACTGGGCCGGCGCGGTGCTCGCCGTCGGCCTCTTCGCCCTCTGGTGCGCGCGGCTACCGCGCGACGGCGGCCGAATCGCCCGCGCGGACTAGCCGACTGAATATGCGGCGCTAGGACTGCTCGCCGACGCCCGCGACCTCGGCCTCGCCGCCGAAGCGCTCGCGCCACTGCTCGACGTCCTCGTCAGAGACCTTGCGGAAGAGGACCGGCGGGACCTCGAAGCGGTGCCCGGCCGGCAGGGCATCGGGATCGAAGCGCTCGGGCCAGCCGCGCTCAGTCTCGGGCACGCCGAGGGCATCCAGCACCTGCTCCGAAATGAACGGCATCACCGGCGCGCTCAGCCGCGCGAACAGCGCGATCAGGTTGACGCAGGTGCGGGTCGTCAGCTCCGCGTCCTCGCGTTCCACCTTGATCGCCACCCACGGCTCGCTGCGGTCGAAGTAGGTGTTGCCGAGGCTCCAGATCGCCCGCAGCTCGGCCAGCGCCTTGCGGAACTCCAGCCCCGCCATCCGCTCCCCGTACTCCGCGATCCGCGTGTCCAGCTCGCTCGCCAGGTCGCGCTCGAACTCCCCGGGCTCGCCCCCCGTCGGTACCTCGCCGTCGAAGTGGCGCTGGGCGAAGGTCAGCGAGCGGTTGACGAAGTTGCCGAAGGTGTCGGCGAGGTCCTTGTTGACCGCGAGCTGGAAGCGCTCCCAGGTGAAGCTGGCGTCGTCGGCCTCCGGGCGCGTTGGCCATCAGCCACCAGCGCCAGTAGTCGGCCGGGCAGGATCTCCAGCGCCTGGTCCATGAACACGCCGCGCCCCTGGCTGGTCGAGAACTTGCCGCCGTAGTAGGTGAGCCAGTTGAAGGCCTTGATGTAGTCGACCAGCTTCCACGGCTCGCCGCGAGCCGATGAGCGTGCCGGGAAAGCCGACCGTGTGGAAGGGCACGTTGTCCTTGCCCATGAACTGCGAGTAGCGCGACGTCGTCGCGCTGTCGATACCACCAGCTCGCGCCAGTCGCGGCGCTCGCCGGTCGGCGTCGGCCCACTCGCCGGTGGCGCCGATGTATTCGATCGGGCGCGTCGAACCAGACGTAGAAGACCTTGCCCTCGAAGCCGGGCCGGTCGGTCACCGGGCACGCCCCAGTCGAGGTCGCGGGTGATGCCGCGGTCCTGCGAGCCCCTCGTCGAGCCACTTGCAGCGCGATCGAGGTGACGAGCAGCGGCCAGTCGCCGTCTTGCGACTCGATCCACGTCGCGCAGCTCGTCGACCAGCTTCGACTGCAGCAGGAAGAGGTGCTTGCGTCTCGCGCACCTCGAGGTCGGTCGGCTGCCGGAGATCGCCGAGCGCGGCTCGATCAGGTCGGTCGGGTCGAGCAGCCGGGTGCAGTTCTCGCACTGGTCGCCGCGGGCGCGGTCGTAGCCGCAGTGCGGGCAGGTGCCGACGATGTAGCGGTCGGGCAGGAAGCGGCCGTCGGCTGAGCGAGTACACCTGCCGGGTGGAGCGCTCCTCGAGTCAGCCCCTCCTCGTCGAGGCGGCGGCCGAAGTGCTGGGTCAGTTCGCGGTTCTGCGCGCCGAGGAGCTGCGCCCGAAGTGGTCGAAGGAGAGCCCGAAGCGCCTCGCCCAGCCCCGCCTGCACCTCGGTGCTGCTCGCGGCAGAACTCGGCGACGTCGAGCCCGGCCTCGGCGGCGGCGAGCTCGGCCGGGGTGCCGTGCTCGTCGGTGGCGCAGATGAACAGCACCTCCTCGCCGCGGGCGCGCAGGAAGCGGGCGTAGACGTCGGCCGGCAGCATCGAGCCGACCAGGTTGCCGAGGTGCTTGACCCCGTTGATGTAGGGCAGGGCGCTGGTGATCAGGTGGCGCGGCATCGGCGAGGACAGAGTCTATGCCCAGCCACAACGCGCGAACTGCAGGGGTTTTCGCTAGGAGCCGCCCGCCGCGGGGTCCACGAGCATCTGCTCGAACCCGGCGTCCTTATGGCGGCCCTCAAGAAAGGCCTCGGTCGCGGCGACGTCGAGCGGGCGCGAGAAGAGGAAGCCCTGGCCGCTGTCGCAGTCCTCGTCCTTCAGCAGCGACAGCTCATGGTGTTCTTCGATCCCCTCGGCGAAGGTCTCGATCGAGAGCGCCTTGCCGAGCTGCACCAGCGTGCGGATCAGCGTCTCGGCCCTCCCGGTTGCTCTTCATCCCGGCGATGAAGGAGCGATCGATCTTCAGCGCGTCGACGGGGAACCGCTGCAGGTGGGCGAACGAGGAGTAGCCGGTGCCGAAGTCGTCGATCGCGATCTGCACCCCGAGCGTCCTTGATCTTGGCCAGCCGCGCGGCGGTCTCCTCGACGTTCCGCATCAGGGTCGTCTCGGTCACCTCGATCGTCAGCGCCTTGGGGTCGAGGCCGCTGGCCGCGAGCGCGGATTCGATGTCGGTTGTGATCTCGTCGGAGTCGAGCTGGCGAGCGGAGACGTTGACCGCCATGTTGATCTCGTGCCCCGCCGCGCGCCAGGCGGCGCCCTGGCGGCAGGCTTCGTCGAGCACCCACCTGCCGACCTCGGCGATCAGCCCCGTCTCCTCGAGCAGCGGGATGAAGCTGTTCGGCTGCAGGACGCCGCGCGTCGGGTGGCGCCAGCGCAGCAGCGCCTCGACCCCGGTGGGGCGCATGCTGTTGAGGTCGAGCGTCGGCTGGTAGGCGAGGAAGAACTCTTCCCGCTCCGAACGCGTCGCGCAGGTCCATCTCCAGTTCCATCCGCTTCTGCAGGGTCTCCTGCATGTCGGCCTCGAAGACCGCGTAGCGGTTGCGGCCGTCCCACTTGGCCCGGTACATGGCGATGTCGGCGTTGCGCAGCAGGTCCTCGGCGGAGACGTCCTCGGCCATCGCGATGCCGATGCTGGCGGTGATGGAAACCCGGGACTTGCCCTTGGGGCCGAGCTGGAAGGGCGGCGCGAGCGCCTCGAGCAGCCGCTCGGCGACCAGCTCCGGCCCCGCCGCGAGCGAGAGCTCCTCGGAGATGACGACGAACTCGTCGCCGCCGAGGCGGCCCAGCGCGTCGGCCTCCCGGGTCACCGCCTCGAGCCGAGCGGCGACCGCCTGCAGCAGCTCGTCGCCGGCGCCGTGGCCGAGCGTGTCGTTGATGTCCTTGAAGTTGTCGAGGTCGATGAACAGCGCCGCCGCCGGGGTCTGAGCGCGCCGCGAGCGCGCCAGCATCTGCTCGGTGCGGTCGAGGATCAGCGTCCGGTTCGGGAGGCCGGTGAGCGCATCGTGGGTCGCCAGGAAGGCGAGCTCCTCCTCGCGGCGCTCGAGCGCCTCGTCGGTGCGCTGGCGCTCGGCCTCGAAGCACTCGCACATCCGCAGCAGGCTGAACTCGAGGCTGAGCTGGAGGATGTTCAGCGCCTGCGAGAGCGCCTCGTCGGAGACCTCCAGCTCGGCGGCGATCGAGCGCAGCGCATCGACCATCGCGTTGCGCCACCAGAAGCAGCGCCAGGTCACCTCGTCCAGCGAAGCCGCCCGGTGCACGGCGAGCTCGCCGAAGATCTCCCAGGTTTCCCGCCCCGCCTCGATCGCGACCTCCATCGTCTCGCCGCAGATCCAGCGGGCGACGGCGATCGTCGAGCTGCGGCCGATCCGTTCGAAGGCGTCCTGGACAACCGCCTCGACGTCGTGCTCGGGACCGGCCGTGTGGGCGATGGTCGCGGCGAGCACGTCCTCGACGCCGGCCTTCAGCGCCTCCCCGAGCAGCAGCATCTCCTCGCCGCACTCGCCGGAGACCGCCGACGGGGGCGCCGGCAACTGGATGCCCTTTCCACGGGGTCCTTCGCCTGCCATCGGCGCCTGAATCGACCTTTCGCAGAGAAATCTTGAGTGGCGCAACGATCGTCCGAGTCACGGATCGACCAGACGGCCATCAGTCGAACCCGCGACCTTCGGTTTGAAAGGATGGGTGGCGTCCGCGCGGGAAGCGGGATCGCGGCGGCGATGTGACCGGGATGCGACACGGATTCAGCCAGCGTTGAGCTAGTCACCACCGGCGAGGATCCGGCCCTCCGAGAGGGCCGCGTGGACAAGGCCGCCGCGCACCTCGCACCAGCGGTCGGCGTACTCGCGGCTGACGACGATGATGTCCGCCGGCATGCGCAGGTCGCGCAGGGTGCGATGTAGGCGCACCGACTCCTCAGCCTCATTCGCGACCTCGGGCTCGACGACGAGGAAGTCGATGTCGCAATGCGGACTCGCCTCCCCGCGGGCGTGCGAACCAAAGAGGATCACCTGCGCGTGGGGGGCAGCAGCGGCCAAGCGGCGTCCCGCCTCGGTAATTAGCTTTTCATTGACTGCCCTCATAGGATCGTACCCGGCGTTGTGAAATCTTCTGTCTGCAACTATAGCCCTCGTGGGCGAGCCGGCTAACACTAGGATCAACGGTGACGCGAAGGTGATCGCACTGAAACGAACGTGCCTCGCGTGTCCATCACAGTGGGAGGGAACCCTTGCGGACGGTCGAGCGGTCTACGTTCGCTACCGCCACGGCGAGCTGACCATCGGCGTCGGCGATGACATCGACGGGGCGGTCCGCAATGCGAGGTCCGACGTAGCCCTCTATGCCGAGGAAGTCGGTGATGGCCTCGATGGATTTATGAGCCTTGAGGAACTGAAGGTGAAGCTCTGTGGAGTCCTGGAGTTCCCAGCCAGACTCGTCGTAGCGAACGAGCGCTGATCACCGATCGTAGGCTCGACCACGCGGCAGCACCCGCAATATGACGATCACCTGGTTCTCGTCGTCGAAGCTGAAGCGCACGCGCCAATCGCCAATCCGCAGCCTCCATTGGAGTGAATTGAGCTTGCGAATGTCGCCGCTACGCGGATCTACGACGAACCTGTCGAGAGCGTCCAAAATCCGACGCTGAACGGGTCGATCGAGTCGCTTCAGATCCCGCCGAGCCGACGGCGCAACCCGAAGTGACCAGCCCGTGGTCAATCGAGGTCGAGCTCGGCGCGCAACTGCTCCGAGGAAACTGCTTCTCCTCGGTTGTAAGCAGCAAGGGCCTCGGCCGCGCTGACATCCTCGCTGGTCTCAGATCGCTCATCGTCCATTGGAGCAGACGCAAGCGCGTGCAGCATCGGGTCATCACGCCGACGCTCGACGATTACCAACGCAGCCTCAGCCTCCCGCTCGGAAAGCTCCTCGACCAGCTTGTGGAGTCGCTCCTTCGTGGTCATCGGCCCATGGTACCGCCGACCCACGTCAAGTCGAGATCTCGACCACGCCGGCTGCGAGATCCGCCCCCTGGCAGCGCTCGTCCCCCAACCCGTTTAGCAGAGCCAAGTTCCGGCAGTTTGAAAGGACGGGCGACCTCAGCGTGAGGAGTGAGATCTCGGGCGCGATGTGATCGAAATGCGACCACATGCCTGGATCCAGGGCATTGCTCTGGTCGAGCTGCCAGGAGTCTCAGGCCAATGAGGCCGGCCGGGCACCAGCGCCGGTCTCTTCCTCACGATGGAAGCCCGCCAGCACTGGCGCCCCCGGCGATTTGCGCATATCGCCGACCGGCAACGCAAAGACTAGGGGGTCCAGCGCACTTTTCAACCCTCGGGACCTCGGTCTGCCCCCGGTATAGATGGACCCTGCGCAGTATGCTGTCCTAAGAAGTATCTGTATAGTTAGTTTCTTACCGGGTTCCATCTGACCCAGTATCAGCGTTCCATCTAGAACAGGGTTAGCGATACTTCCAATCCGGTGCTAGTTTTTTGAGGTAAATTCGCGTTTTTCGGCTCTACAGAAGGCTTACAAGAGGCATTTAATGGTAACTGCTCCCTCCAAACCAAAAACTGACCCTCGGCTCCGGCTCGACTTCGGAGTCGTAGGCAAGCATCTCTTCCGTATTCGCGAGCGCCACATCGCCGATCATCTGGCGCCGCTCATATCTAAGAGGGCTGCTGCAACCGCCAAGCTCGATTTGGTCCTTCGATGCATCGCCCTCTCGCCCCAGCACGCCGGAAAGCGCGAGCCCGGCATTGTTCTTCCTCAATGCTCATGGGAGCTTCTCCATGATCTCGCCCGAGGCGACCAAGGCCTAGGCTCAGTCGGTCCTGGAATGGATGCAACCCCGGACGCATTGAAGTTGAAGCGGAAGTGGGTCGGCCACGAGCTCGGGCGCTTGGAAAAGATGAAACTTGTAAGACGAGAGCTCCGGCCCGGGAATCGACCTCGGTTGTTCGTCCTGCGAGACGACGGTAGCGGTAAGGCCTTCGACGATCCGGATGGATCTCAAGGTAATACCTACATAAGCATCCGCGGCAGCGTGATCGCCTCTAAGGCCCTCGCGTCCTGGGGCGCTCCAGAGCTTTCGGCATTCCTCGCAGCCATGACCGCGGAGAGAAGCGAGAACCATGAAGGCAGACGCATCGAGCCGGGGACTGGTAGGTGGTATAGACCCTTAGCTTGGTTTGCAGACAAAGATGGCTTCTATGGTCCGAGTGACCGCGTTCTCATCGAATTTTCGGTTCCCTCTCTCGAACGTGGCATCGCAAAGCTAGAGGCCGAAAGTCTGATTACGCGTAGGCGAATCCTCAGGAATCCTCGAACGAATCGAAGACTAAAAGGTCCGCGCAACCTCTACGTGAATAACTTCGACGCCCTCGATGCGCAGGTCAGACCGCCTAAGGCCGGCAAAGTTAAAGAACTTGAGGAAGGAATGGTCGAGTTCTAAGCGAGTGAGCTACTCATCAAAGGTGCAATCGACTAAAAGTGACCAGCAACAAAAATGAGATCAGTATTTCAGCAACAGGGTTCGGGATCTACGAGCAAGAGAATATGGGTTCCGTGACCACGAAAGCACAGGCAAGAGAAACTTCCACTCCATACCGATGGGAGACTGAGTTAGCGCCTCTCATCAGTGCTCGATTTGAGTCTTTCACACCAAATGCAGCCATCAGCGCGCCTGATCTCATCGTTCCCGAGATCCCGGCCGCGGTGGGCGTCGTCGATCTGCTGGGAGTCAAGTTCCGGGCGGACGCTCTCTTGCTTCGGGAACAGATATCGCTCGGACCCATTTGCTCTCCCTTGCGGATACGAGTACTGGACCTCCTCGCCTCAAATCAGATCAAAAACATAGCCACCCTAGCCCGGCGCCTAGGATCCTCCGAAAGATCACTCCGAAACTCGACTTTGACCCCACTTGCCGAAGCGGGACTTGTCGATCTCACGGAGGTTCACGTACACAGCACCGGGATCTGGAGCCCGTTAGGAGAGGCCGTTACGGCGGTCGAGCTCAAGCTCTCCAAGTGGCGCTCCGCCCTACGGCAGGCAGATAACTTTTCCCTTAGTGCTGATCACTCTTGGGTTGTTCTTGATCGTGCGCGGGCCAGCGCAGCCTTAAGAAGTAGTGACCTCTTTCGAGCTTCTCGGCGTCGGGCTAGCCACCCTTGACGACCAAGGTGAAGTACATATTGCAGTACGACCGAGACTGCGCCCTCCAACCAGATGGCTCAAAGCTCTTATCGCTGAGCGGGCCTGGGCTGCTCAAAGGGAGATGTCAGAGAAGACTGAGCCAGACATCCAAGAACTCTGCTCCCACGCGTTGTCGCACCAGAGCCGGTAAGCCTTCTCGGAAAGTGGTCGCGCTTTCCAATCGATTTCTTACTGCCGACCTGCGCTGACTAAGATTCAGCGGAGTCAAGTTAGCCGCTTCTTTATTCGCCCACCAGATTTGATGTCGTTTAGCGCGAAGTGAATCATAAGTGGTCATGCCCATTACCTGACACTCGGGACAACCGCATGGTTCGTACGCGGCACTATTAGTAAGTTCGAGGTGATTTCTCCATCGAACAGGGCGCATTAGTTGGTGCTCAAAATAGGGATTTGATGGCTCGTCAGGAGAATTCATTGGACCCGGCTCCCGGTCTCCCCAGCTCGCGGCCGCTAGGCCTCCAGAAAATCCCCACGCCCCCCATGCCATAGCAAGCCATCCCAGCCAACCCGCATTTGGAAGCAACAGGTCCACGTCCCCGGCGGATGCCGCAAAGCTGAGCTTCTCGGAGGCCCGCAAGGTATGCGCGATCCGTTACAGGGGGTAATTGATTGTGGAAGGCCCGAAAGACTGCCCCGTTTGCGGCGGTGGAAACGACCACGTTGCACAACCTGGTCCGGTGTGGAGGCGAACGCAGGTAGGCCCGATCAACGCATAGTCCTAGCCATGAATCCAATTGGCGTCGCACGCGCACTTCTTCAGCCGCGTCGAGAATCACGTACAGCTCACTCGCCCCTGCATCTGCGACAATAATCGGGGATGGCGTAATGAGGAAACTTGGCGGAGGACCGCCACCTCGTAGATCGGCATCTAGCTGATGATCTATCGCCTCCTCCATCCACGCTTCCCAAGCGCTTTGTTCACCTGGGCGAACTCTAGCCAGCCACGGATAGTGTCGTTTCGAGCGTTTGGTGTGGGGTCGATCCAAGAAATGCCCGCTGGGATCGACGACGGCGTCGCCTTTGGCGCGTGCTTGCTTGAAGAGGGGGTTCAGAGTGCTCCGCGCGTTAACCGGTGCCATGACCACACCAGGCCTGCCTCCGGGCTGACTTGCGAGATTGTCTCCGTATCCAACTAATTCATCCGCCCCATTAGCCGCATGCTGGAGCCAAAAGCCTGCACGAGCCATCAGGGAGCCCAATCCTCCCCGATAACTTCCAAGGCCTCAGATGCAGACGCCCGCCTGTAGGCCGGATAGGCAGTCGCCCTTTCAACCACAGCCCGCAACCCTGCCGGCCTATTTCCAGGGATCGTGACGCCCGCCTGCAATCGCTGGTCCCAGTCAGCGGGTGGACTCGCCTCGCCTCGCCAGAAGGGATGCTGGCCATTGACTAACTCGCCAGCGACAACCCCCAACGCCCACACGTCCGTCCTGCCTATGGCTCTTTCTCCCAGAAGTTGCTCGGGAGCCATATAGGGCCAGGTCCCTCCAGCCCACGGATACACCGTGAGGGTGGTTTGGTCGAGAAGGCGACTGAGGCCGAGATCTATTACTACGGGATCTGCCCAAGCCCCGCCCCGAAGAACAACATTCTCGGGCTTAAAATCACGATGGATTATCTGATGGTCGTGAAGAACTGCTAGTCCCTCTAGACAGCCGACCAAGAAAGAGCGAAGCTCGTCATCCGTCGGCACAGAGCCGACCAGAAGGTGCTCTCGTACATCTCCTCCCTCAATGAACTCACTCAGTAGATAGGAGTACTCAGTTCCATCTGCGGCTTGCAAATCGGTTCCGTAATTGACCAACTGCATTACACGTAAGGATTCGACACGTGTAAGAGCCTCCACCTCGCGGTCGAACCGCTCGGCATCGGGTTGCTTAACGATGACCTTGAGGGCTAGATCCTGCTGTCCCTTTTTTTGGAGCTTCCAGCACTCACCGCTCCCACTTGGGCTTCCGAGAGGAGTTATTTCATCGAAGGGTCCGAGCTTTTGCGTGATCTCGGCATCAGTGAGCACTGCCATGGATGAGGTTCTAGCAGCTTGGCGATATTTTGGCGTACCCGAATAGGACTGCCTCTAGCCCACCTTCTGACGTCGCTTCAATTGTTAGTGGAAGGTCTTTCTATGTGGGCTCGAATTTGACCAAAGCTTTCCCCTACGGCGTGCGTGTATCGCGCGAGCATCGTCTCTACTCGGGTGTCCAACGATCTCCGCCAGGTCAGCGTCGTTGACGCCGGCCGACCGTAAATGCGTGACGTAGCTATGCCGGCACTCGTGCGGGCGGATGTCTAGGCCTGAGGCTTTCTGGGCCGGTTGCCAGAGATCCCGGTAGAAGGTTCGCTCACGCCAGAGGCGGCCTCGCGGAGTCGTGAACAGCAGCTCGCAATCCTCGCCGTTGATCTGCATCTGGGCTTCGAGCATCCAGGCCAGGGTCGCCGGAACCGGGATGACGCGACCGGCGTCGGGCTCGCCGTGGTCGGTCTTCGTGCCGTCGATAATTAGGCCCTCATGGGCGGTACGACGGACTTGGAGCGTCTCGCCATTGAAGTCTTCTCGTCGGAGCGGCAGTACCTCCCCCAGCCTCAAGCCAGTGTCGGTGAAGACTCGGACCATCGTCTCGTAGCGGCCAGCCGCTTTCGCGAAGCGGTGCATTTCCTCGAAGGTGAAGACGCGGATTGGACGGGGCTTCTTCTTCGCCCTTGGATCGTTGGCTCGGATGCGGATGCCCTTGAAGGGGTTGAGGTCGCAGACTTCATCGGTGATCGCGTCCTCGGCCATCGCCGAGAGGGAGCGGAGGATTCCGACGGCGCCGGTGGTGGCTCTGCCTTCGACGCGGAGCATGTGATCGACCAGGGCGAGAGTGTGGCGTCGGCGCAGCTCATGTATCGGCCAGTTGTTCAGGGCGACACCCTCGATCTCGACGTCGGTCACTCTGGAGACCCGGTGCTCGTAGGTTGCGTTCGTCCGCTCGGATCTCGGGTGGCGCTCGATCCAGGTGGCGAAGTACTCGCCGAGGGTGTCGGGAGTGGCCGCGATCTCGTAGGCCTCGTCGATCGCCCTCTGGGCTTCGCTCTTCCTGACGAACGTTCCTTTGCCTCGGTTCCAACTCGGTTTGGCGACTCGGCGCTTTCCGTCCCGGCCGGTGTATCTGGCAACCCAAACCACCTCTCCCGACGGATTGCGGCGCTTGGTCGGGGACTCGCGCCTCATGCGGCCTCGTCTCGGTGACGGGCTAGGAAGTCCTCGACATCGGCGGGATCGATCCGGCGGGAGGCGCCGAGCTTGTAGCTGGGCAACTCACCGCGCCTGATCCAGTTGCGGATCGTGCGGTCGGAGACCGCCAGAAAGCTGGCGAGAGTGCGCTCGGTGAAGAAAGCAACGGGAGCAGGTTTCCTCTCCATGCCACCCATGTCCAAAGACAGCGGCATTTGCATCGGGTGACCTATCCGGGCAACTCCGCCACCCCCAATAAGACCGAAGGTCAGACCCCTGCCGGCCCTCCCTACTGGCGGCCGTCGCACGGCGAAGCCGTGCCACAATCGGCCGCCCGGAGGGGCGGCGAGCGACTCCTTTGCTCCGTCCCGCCTCTCGCTGACGGCACCGATCATGAAGCTGCGGCTCAGGCACGAATCCGGAGGGTTCGTAGTGTGTCGGGGGTTGAGGTTTGGTCTTGGGTAGGGGCTCTGGGTGGCTGCCTGAAGGCCTGGTAGATGGGCTTTGTCTTGGCAGCTGCCTCTTGGCTGCCTCATCGTTCGCTACTGGATCGTGGTGGCTTATTTTCTTCTGGATTTGGAATTTTGAATTTGCCTATTTGCATCTCTGGCGCTTGCCATTCGATCCCCGCGAGCAATTCATCCAGCGAGGTTTCCAGCGCCGCCGCGAACTTCATCGCCGAGTCAAGGCCCGACAGGGAAAGGCCGCGCTCGATCTGGCTGATCGCCGTGCGGTGCGTCGAGGTCCGGAAGGCGAGCTCGTCCTGGCTCACGTCCGCTGCACTGCGAGCCCTTGCGAGATTGCTCCCGAAGCAGCGGGCGAACTGCTCCCGTTCCAGGCCTACCCGGCGCCCCATCGCTACCTCCCCTCCCCGAGGATCTCGTTGAAGCGGAGTGCCGCCCGCGTCGGCAGTACGAGCCCGTCGCTGCGGAACAGCAGGCCGACCCCGACCAAATCGCGGACAGCGCGTTCGATCGCATCTCGCTGCGCGAAGTCGGCTGCTCCGGCGCTGACCTCCTGGATCAGTTCCGACAGCCGCAGGTGCGTGGGATAGAGCGTGAGGACGTGGATCAGGGCGCTGCCCTGGTCGCGGAGGTCTTGAGCCTCGTTGGAAAGGCAGTCGTTCGAGCCGTGAGCCATAGGGTTCTCTTCAGCCATGAGGAGCGTCGTCTCCTTGTGGTCAGGCCCTCGGCTGGCGTTCCACCGCCGGCCGGGGGCCGCTTCTTGAGGCCGGCAGACAGCTACCGTTCCCGCTGCGATCGGCCTGGTTTGCTCTAAGCCGGTCGCCACGGGGCCGGCGACTCCACTCGCGCGGCCCCACTTATGTGGCGCAACTGTAGCAAGGACTTAGAACATGTTCTAACTACTGATGCGCTCGCCTCCGTTCTGAGAATGTCCATCGGTATGCGGCACTCAGCGCGACCCCAGCCAGGACTCGGTAACGCAATCCGGCGCCTGCGCGAGAAGGCCGGCGAGACGCAGGAGACCATCGCCACCAAAGCGGAGGTGTCAGTTCAAACGCTCTCGCACATCGAGGCAGGCAACGCCAACCCGACCTGGGCCACGGCCCGCGATATCGCTGCCGCGTTAGGCGTTTCGATCACCGAGCTGGCGAAGCTCTCCGAGAAGCTCGAATAGAGGCCGCCGCTGAGCGGCGCGATGAGACCAGGATGCGACCACGGCACGCCGGAACGCCTCGGAATCGCCCGGAAGCCGACGGAACACAATTCAGAGGCAAAGCCGAAGATCTGGCTCCACGCCGGGAAAAACCCGGCACCCCAAGGAACAGCAGCGAATGCGCCCGACGGGAGTCGAACCCGCGACCTTCGGCTTGAAAGACCGACGCTCTTTGGCCCCCCGAAAGGAGCCGTTGACCACTGAGCTACGGGCGCTCACCGGGAACTCTACCCGCGCAGCGTGCTTTGAGCATTGCTCGGTGGCGATCGATTTGACCATGACCGCGGACCAGATGGAAAGATCGGGCGATGGACTTAGGACTTGAGGGCCGCGTTGCCTTGGTGATGGGCGCGAGCCGGGGGCTCGGGCGCGGGATCGCCGCGGCGCTGGCGCGAGAGGGTGCCCGGGTCGCGATCGCCAGCCGCTCGCGCGAGCGGCTCGAGGAGGCCGCGGCGGAGATCGGCGGGAGCGCGACGCCGTTCGTCGCCGACGCCACCGACACCGACGCGCCTCGCCGCCCTGCCGGGCCAGGTCGCCGACAAGCTCGGCCCGGTCGAGATCCTCGTCGCCAACACCGGCGGCCCGCCGTTCGGTGGCGCCCTCGACCACGAGCTCGAGGAGTGGGAGCGCGCCTACCGTTCGCTGGTCCTTGCCCCGCGGGTGCTCGCCGAGGCGGTCGTCCCCGGGATGCGTGAGCGCGGCTGGGGACGAATCGTCAACGTCGGCTCGACCTCGACCCGCGAGCCGATCCCCGGCCTCAACCTCTCCAACTCACACCGGATGGCGGCGGTCGGCTTCCTCAAGACCCTGGCGCGCGAGGTCGCCGCCGACGGGATCACGGTCAACACCGTCGCCACCGGCCGCTTCGCGACCGAGCGACTGTTCGAGTTCGGCTCGCGCGAGGAGGTCGAAGAGAGCGCGAGCGCCGAAGTCCCGGCCGGCCGCCTCGGCCGCCCCGAGGAGTACGGCGACCTCGTCGCCTTCCTCTGCTCCGAGCGCGCCGCCTACATCACCGGCACCGTGATCCCGATCGACGGCGGCCTGCTGCACTCGGCGTTCTAAGCGCGCAATTTCCCGTCGCGGATCCGCGACGCCATCTCCGCCGACTCGTCACGGTAGGCGGTCCCGTCCTCGAACTCGATCACCGGGTACTTGCGCTGACCGGAGATCCGCTCAAGCTCGTCCCGCCTGCCGGGGCGGAACGGCCCCTTCGCCACCTCATACTCAATGCCCTGCTCGTCGAGCGCCTTCTGCACCTTCCAGCAGGGATGGCCGTCGAACTTCGCGAACATCGCCGGGCACCTGTGCAGTTTCACCGCCATTACTCGCCTCCCGCCTCTCGCATTGCCGGATAGATGATCACGTCGCGCAGGCTATTGGAACCGGTCAGGATCATCAGCAGGCGGTCGATCCCGAGGCCGCAGCCGCTGGCGGGCGGCATCCCGTATTCGAGCGCCCGCACGAACTCTTCGTCGTGGGGGTGCGGGTCCTCCTCGGCGCCGGACTCCTGGCGTTCGCGCTGCTGGATGAACCGCTTGCGCTGCTCGACCGGGTCGTTGAGGTCGGTGCCACCGCCGACGATCTCCATCCCGGCGACGATCCCGTCGAAGGCCTCGCAGACCTTGGGGTCGTCGGGATGGACCTTGACCAGCGGCCAGATGTCGATCGGCAGCACGGTGATGTAGGTCGGCTGGATCAGCTTCGGCTCGATCAGCTTGCCCTGCAGGGTGTCGACCAGCGCCGCCCAGTCGTCGTTCGGCCCGGCGTCCTCGCCGGCGACCTCGGCCAGCTCGTCGCGGCTCGCCTCGTAGATGTCGACGCCGGTCTCCTTCAGCAGCTCGTCGCGCAGCACCACCCTTGGCCAGGGCGCGGCGAAGTCGATCTCGACCCCGTCGCGCATCACCTTGGTCGTCCCCAGCACCTTCTCGACCACGCTCGAGACCAGCGTATCGATGAACTCCATGACGCCGTTGTAGTCGGCGCCGCCGACGAACATCTCCAGCATCGTGAACTCGGGGTTGTGCTGCGGCGACATCCCCTCGTTGCGGAAGAACTTGCCGAACTCGTAGACGTCCTCGAAGCCACCGACGATCGCCCGCTTCAGGTACAGCTCGGTCGCGGTGCGCAGGAACAGATCGCGGTCGAGCGCGTTGTGGTGGGTGACGAACGGCCGCGCCGCGGCGCCGCCGGTCAGCCGCTGCAGGACCGGCGTTTCCAGCTCGACCCAGCCGCGCTCGTTCATGTGGTTGCGGATCTCCCAGAGCAGCTTCGCGCGCGTCTTGAAGACCTCGCGCGAGGTCTCGTTCGCCATTAGGTCGAGTTCGCGCTGGCGGTAGCGCGTCTCGACGTCGGAGATGCCGTGGAAGAGGTCTGGCGGGTCGAGCAGCGCCTTGGCCAACAGCGTGCACTCGCGTATCCCGATCGCCAGCTGCCCGCGCTTGGTCACGTGCAGGACCCCCTCGACCCCGACCAGGTCGCCGATGTCGAGGTCCTCGATCCGCTCGAAGGCCTCCTCGCCCAGGGTGTCGCGGCGGGCGTAGGCCTGGATCGTGCCGGTGACGTCGCGGACGTCGAGGAAGGCGGTCTTGCCGTGGCCGCGCTTGCCGGTGACCCGGCCCATCACCCGGTAGGAGAACTCGGCGTGCTCGCCCTCGCCCAGCTCCGATGGGTCGTGCGCGGCGAGGATCTCGGCGGCGTGCGCGCGGCCTTCGAAGGCGTGCGGGTAGGGGTCGACTCCCTCCGCCCGCAGGCGCTCGACCTTCGCCCGTCGCTGCTCCTCAGTGGACCCCGTGAGGTCCGGCGTCGTGGCGCCCGTGGCAGTCCTGCGTCACGGTGCGAAGCCGACGGTCACCCGCTCGTCCCCTTCATGGTCCTGAAGGGTAGTGGCGTCACGCAACAGCTCGCGCATCGCCGGGCCGTGGTGGGTGTCGTGCTCCATCGCCAGCTTCCAGCCCGAGGGCGCTTCCCCGATCAACCCGCGGATCACCCCGAGGCCGTCGGGGCCGCAGGAGCCGGTGACCGCGATTCTCGGCTCCTTCTGGATCTCGGGCGAGCGCTCGAAGATGGTCGAGTCGGTGACGTAGGGCAGGTTGGCGATCACCAGGTCGACGTCCTCGAGCGAGTCCGGCAGCCCGGTGACGACGCTGACGTCGAGGTCGATCCCGAGCCGCTCGGCGTTTTCGCGTGCCGCGTCGGCGGCGTCCGGCGAGAGGTCCGAAGCGGTCACCCGCAGGTCCGGCCGCTCGTGCAGCAGGGCCAGCGCGATCGCACCGGAGCCGGCGCCGACCTCGTGCACGCGCGCCCCCTGCGGCAGCTCGGTGCCGACCTCGACCAGCAGCTCGGTCTCGCGGCGCGGCCAGAGCACGCGTTTGTCGACCGCGATCTCGAGCCCGCGGAAGGGGACTCGGCCGAGGATGTAGGCCATCGGCTCGCGGTCGACGCGGCGCCGCACGCCGGCCTCGATCTTCTCGGCGACCGCGGCCGGGATCTCGCCGTCGCTCTCGACCGAGAGCCGATCGGGCTCGACCCCCATCGCGTCGGCTACCAGCGTCTCGGCGTCCTCCCGCGCGTTCTCGACCCCCGCCGCGGCGATCCGCTCCGCCGCCGAGTCGAGCACGGCACCCAAGGTGCGCGCCGACGGCCCCTCCTGATTCTGAATATCGACAGCCGCCATCAGCAGCAACGCCTCCCTAGGTTGACCGCTCTGGTGTTTTTGCACGCAAAATAAGAAGTTCCCCTGGCCTCTATATAGCGGCTTCCGCCGCGGTCGGGGTCAACGGCCGGGCAACCCCGCCGTGACGACGAACGACCACGGCGATCCAGATCGCGCCTGCCAACATCATGCCAAGGCTCTCCAACTGGGCGGCGGTGAGGCCCAGCGCGGCATCGGAATTGCGCCGCAAGAACTCGACCAGGAAGCGCTCGGCACCCGCGTAGAGCAGGTAGAGCGCGAAGAGAACGCCGGCGCGGACCCGGTCGCGCAGCTGCCAGAGGATCCAGGCGCCGAGGCCCATCGCCAGCGTCTCGTAGACCGGCGTCGGGTGCACGGTGCGGTCGGTCGGAACGGTCCCGTCCGGGTAGGACATCGCCCAGGGCCCGTCCCAGGGCTTGCCGTAGTCGCCGTCGCCGGAGAGCTGGCAACCGCAGCGGCCGATCGCGTAGCCGAGCGCCAGCGCCGGCGCCGCCAGGTCGAGCAGCGCCAGCCCGAGGAAGTCCCGGTACCAGGCCCAGGCGAGGACGGCGAGGGCACCGCCGATCGCGCCGCCGTACCAGACCAGGCCGGCGCCAGAGAAGAGGTTGCCGAGCAGGTCGTCCTTGACCTCGCTGTAGTTCTGGAGGAGGAAGTAGAGGCGGGAGCCGACGACGCCGCCGATCAGCGCCGCGAAGCCCATCTCGTAGGCCCAGTCCGGGCGGCTTGCCGATCTCTCCCAGCCGCCGCCAGATCAGCGCCCCGGCGGCGAGGAAGGCGAGCGCGAACATCAACCCGAAGGTCTGCAGCGTCAGCGGTCCGATTTCGAGGTGCGGGTACACGGTCTGCGCAGGCCGCCGGCCTAGCCGGTGAGCAGCGCCTCCAGCAGCGCCTTCTGGGCGTGCAGGCGGTTCTCCGCCTGGTCCCAGACGGCCGAGGCGTCGGAGTAGAGGACGTCGGGGGAGATCTCTTCGCCCGGGTGCGCCGGCAGACAGTGCAGGACGATCGCGCCGTCGTTCGCCGCCGCCAGCAGGTCGGCGTCGAGGCGGAACGGAGCGAGGTCGGCGCGGCGGCGCTCGGCCTCGGCCTCGTCGCCCATGCTGACCCAGACGTCGGTGTAGATGGCGTCGGCGCCGGAGACGGCGGCGCGCGGGTCGTCGGTCAGCTTCGCGCCGTGGCCGGGCTCGAGCTGGTAGCCGGCGGGGGCGGCGACGACCACCTCGACCCCGGCCAGCTCGCCGAAGATCGCCAGCGAGCGGGCGACGTTGTTGCCATCGCCGACGTAGGCGAGCCGCAGCCCGTCGAGCGCGCCGAAGCGCTCGCGCATGGTCAGCAGGTCGGCCAGCGCCTGGCAGGGGTGGTGCAGCGGGGTGAGCGCGTTGACCACCGGCACCTCGGCCGCCGCGGCCAGCTCGGCGACCGCCTCGTGCGAGCCGGAGCGGATCACGATCGCGTCGATGTAGCGCGACAGCACCCGCGCGGTGTCGCCGATCGACTCGCCGCGCGAGAGCTGCATTTCGTCGCCGCGCAGAACCACCGGGTGCGCCCCCAGCTCGGCGACCCCGACGTCGAAGGAGATCCGCGTCCGCGTCGAGGGCTTCTCGAAGACGAGGGCGACGCTGCGCCCGGCGAGGGAGTCGGAGCCGAGGCGCTCGCCCCGGCCCGCTTTCAGCTCGACCGCCCGCTCGAGCAGCTTGCCGAGCTCGAAGGCCCCGAACTCTTCGCCGGTGAGGAAGTCCCGCTTCAAGCAGCGGATACTACGGCGCGTGGAGCTGACCGCGGTGGCCTGGAACCTCTTCCACGGGCGGGACTACCCGCCCGATCCGCGGCTGCGAAGCTGGCGTTCGCGGCTGCTGCGCTTCGACGAGCGCAACGACACCCACGTCCAGGTCAACCGAGACCTCAGCGCGGAGTTCGCGACCTTGCTCGCCGGCGCCACCTGGGACGTCGCCCTGCTGCAGGAGTGCCCGCCCCGCTTCGCCGCGCCGCTGGCGCGGGCCTGCGGCGCCGAGAGCCACCGGGTGCTGACCTCGCGCAACTCGCTGGCGCCGCTGCGGGCGCTGCTGGCCCGCCAGAACCCGGACCTGATGGCCTCCGGCGAGGGCGGTTCCAATCTCACCCTGGTCCGGGTGCCCGGCCCGCTCGGCGGCATCGCCGAGCGGCGCGAGCTGGCGATCCACGCCGGGGCACCCGAGCGGCGCGCGGTGGCCCTGACCCGCACCGCCTCCGGCCTCTGCGTCGCCAACCTGCACGCGACCAACGACCGCCCCGAGCTGGCGACCGAGGACGTGCTGCGCGCCGCCCGCGCCGCCGGCGAGTTCGCCGGCGCGGCGCCGCTGCTCTTCGGCGGCGACCTCAACCTGCGCCCGGAGGAGACGCCCGCCGTCTTCGAGCGCCTGCGCGAGGACTTCGGGCTGGCGGCGCCAACCGGGCCGCAGGCGATCGACCACCTGCTCGCGCGCGGCCTCGAGGTGCTCGACGCCCCCGCCCCCTGGCCGCCGGAGCGCCGCGAGCTGCCGCTGGAAGGAAGGGCGGTGCGCCTCTCCGACCACGCTCCGGTGCAGGCGAGGTTTACCGCGGCGGAGCAGGTGGAACTGCGATAGGCGAGACTGCAGACCGGCGACCACCCGATCAGGAGGCGAAGATCCCGATGGCAGACAAAAAAGCGACCGGCAAAGCGAGCAAAAAAACCAAAGCCGGAGGGAAAGCCAAAAAAGCCTCGACGGGCAGGGCGAAAAAAGCGACCGCCAAAAAAGCGAAAAGGGGTCCGGCTCGGAAAAGCGCGGCCAGGAAAGCGCCCGCGAAAAGGGCGCCGAAAAGGGCGGCGCCGAAACGCGCCGGCAGCAAAGCGACGTCCGGCCTCGACAAGAGCGTCGCCCAGTTCCGCGAGAGCCTCGAGCACAGCGTCACCCTCAGCCGCGACCGCCTGCAGGAGGTCGTCGACGACGCCGTCAAACGCGGTCGGATGACCCGCGGCGACGCCGAGAAGATGCTCAGCGACCTGATCAACCGCGGCCGCAAACAGACCGACTCGCTGCTGGCGAGCTCGAACGGCTGGTCAAGCAGGCGCGCAAAGAGGTCGGCGGCCGGGCCCAGCCGGTGCGCAAAGCAAGCGACGCAGGCGGCGCGGCGAGCGCGGAAGAAACTCGGGTAGCATGGCGGGGGCCACGGGCGAGAAGCCGGCGGCCGGCGGTCCCCGTCGCGGTGAGCTGATCGAGGTCGAGATCGACTCGCTCGCCTTCGGCGGTCGCGGCGTCGCCCGCACCGACGGCTTCGTCGTCTTCGTCGCCGGCGCCCTGCCGGGCGACCGCGTCGCGGGTCGAGGTGACGAAGGCGAAGAAGCGCTTCGCCGAGGCACGAACGGTCGAGCTGCTGCACGCCGGCGCCGACCGCGTCGCCGACACCTGCATCCATGGCGGCGAGCCCTGCCCCGGCGCCCCCTGGCAGGGCCTCCCCTACGAGCGCCAGCTCGCCCACAAGCAGCGAGCAGGTCGCCGAGGCGCTGCGTCGGATCGGCGGGCTCGACGGCTTCGAGCTGGAGGAGATCGTCGCGGCCGAGCAGCAGTGGCGCTACCGCAACAAGCTCGAGTACTCCTTCGGCGAAGAGGACGGCCGAGCCGATCCTCGGCTTCCACGCGCGCGGCCGCTGGGACCTGATCGTCGACGTCGACGACTGCCACCTCGCCTCCGAGGCCGGCAACGCCGCCCGCAACGGGGTGCGCGAGTGGGCGCGGCTGGAATCGGTGCCGGCCTTCGACCGCCGCGCGATGCGCGGCGTCCTGCGCAACCTCGTCGTCCGCGAGGGCCGGCGCACCGGTCAGATCCAGACCCGCCTGGTCACCGCGCCGCTCCAAGTTCCCGCGCCCGCCGGTCGACCTGCACACCGTGGTCGAGGACGACTCCGGCGGCACCGACGGCCCGACCGGCGTGCTCGGCGAGGAGCACCTGCGCGAGGAGCTCTGCGGCTTGAAGCTGGGAGATCTCCCACGGCGCCTTCTTCCAGACCAACACCGAGATGGCCGAGCGCCTCTACGCGGTCGCGGCGGAGTTCGCCGGCCTGAGCGGCCGCGAGCGCGTCTTCGACCTCTACTGCGGGATCGGCACGATCGGGCTGACGATGGCGGCGCGGGCGGGCGAGGTCTGGGGCCTGGAGATCGTCCCCGAGGCGATCGCCGACGCCGAGCGCAACGCCGAGCTGAACGGGATCGAGAACGCCCGCTTCCTCGCCGGCAACGCCCGCACCGGCGTGCGGCCGCTGCTCGAGCGGGCCGGCAAGCCCGACGTCGTCGTCATCGACCCGCCCCGCGCCGGGCTCTCGCAGAAGATCGTCCGCCGGGTGATCGAGTGCGACGCGGAGCGGATCGTCTACGTCTCCTGCAACCCGACCACGCTCGCCCCCAACGCCGCCCAGCTCGCCGAGGCCGGCTATAGGCTGACGCGGGTGAGGCCGGTCGACATGTTCCCCCAGACCCCGCACATCGAGTGCGTCGCCCTGCTCGAGAAAGCCGCCCCCGGAGGCGGCGCTTGACGTCTCGCGGCTTCGGAGTCGCCGCCGGGCTCGACCCCGAGGTCGCGCGACCGCTCGCCGCGCGCTGCGCCGAGCTCGGCTACGGCTCGATCTGGTCGAACGACCACCCTGGCGCCAAGGGCCTGGAGACGCTGGCGGAGTTCGCCGCCGGCGGCGCCCGGCCTCGACCTCGGCGTCGCCGTGATCGCCCTCGACCGCAGCCGCCGGAGCAGATCGCCGCCGACCTCGAGCGGCTCGGCCTCGACCCGGCGAAACTCTGGCTCGGCGTCGGCGCCGGCTTCTCGAAGAAGCCGCTGACGACGATGCGCGAGTCGCTGCCGGAGCTGCGCGAGCGGCTCCCCGGCGTCCGCCTCGTCCTCGCCGCGATGGGCCCGAAGATGTGCGCCCTCGCCGGCGCCGAGTTCGACGGCGCCTTCTTCAACTGGATGACGCCTGGCTTCGCCGCCGGCGCCCGCCAGAAGGTCGAGGCCGGCGCCCGCGAGGCCGGCCGCGAGACGCCGCCGGTCTTCGGCTACGTCCGCACCGCCGTCGGCCCCGACGCGGCCGAGCGCCTGGCCAAGGAGGAGTCCTTCTACCGCGACCTGCACAAGGGCTACCGCGACCACTTCGACCGCCTCGGCGAGCCCGAGGGCACGGTCGGCGTCGCCGCCGCCGACCGCGACGGCGCCCAGTCGCCAGCTCGCCGCCTACACCGCCCTCGACACGATCGTCGTCCGCGGCCTCGCCAGCGCCAACGTCGAGGCGATGACCGCCGTCGCCGCGGCCGCCGCGCCGTAGAGCAGGCCTCAGAGCTGCGTCACAACGACGCCGATCAACGGCGCGACCAGGCCGAGCAGCGCCGCCAGCATCAAGCCGCAGAACTTGATCATCAGGCGATGCAGCGCCTCGAAGCGGTCGTCGACGCGCTCGAAGCCGGCTTTCATATCTCCCCGCAGCGCCGTGAATTCGGTCCTGGTTTCGAGCCGAAGCGCGTGAACCTCCCTTTCGACCTGATTGAACCGCTGGTCTACCTGGTCGAACCGCTGGTCTACCTGTTCGAACCGTTGGTCTACCTGTTCGAACCGTTGGTCTACCTGTTCGAATCTCTGCTCCACGTGCTCAAACTTCAGGTCCACCTGTTCGAATCGCTGTTCGACTTGCTCGAAACGCCGGTCAACGTCATCGAAGCGGCGATCGACTTGATCGAAACGCTGATCGACTTGTTCGAACCGCAGGTCGACCTGATCGAAGCGATGGTCGACCTTCGCGTTGAGGTCGTCGAGGCGGTCGTCGGTCCAGCTCTCTCGCATCAACTGCATGATGCCAGGCTCGCAGACAGAACGTTACGTGGGGCTCGCTGACTGCAAAATCTCTGCAACCGCTTGGTGGAGAAAGTGGCGCCTCAGTACGGCGGCAGGTCGTCGTACCAGACGCCGAGTACCTTGAAGGCGCGCCAGAAACGCTGCTTGGCCCCCTCCTCGTCCAGCGCGAGGTCGATGTCGGGGACGTAGAGGGCGTCGATCGTCGGCGTGAAGGCCTGGATCTCGCCCTCCCGCTGCTCGACCGGCCGCGAGAGCGGCACCTGCAGGCCGTTGAGGATGCGCAGCGCCGGCTCGCCCATGACGACGAGGATCTTCGGCTGGACGATCGCCAGCTCCTCGGCGAGGCGGCCGACGCACTCGCCGGCGGCGAGGTCGGGCTCGGCGATCGGGCACTTGACGCAGAGGGTGCCGTAGACGACCAGCGGGTCGATCCCGAGCCGCTTGAAGCTTTTCATCAGGGCGTTGCCGGCGCGGCCGTAGAAGGCGACGCCCTCCTCGATCTCCGGCGCGGCCGCCGCCTGCTTGAGCATGAAGATGTCGGCCTGCGGGTGGCCGGAGCCGAGTACCGGCATCAGCTTGCCGCGCGGGCAGTGGGGACAGTCCTGGATCTCGCGGCTCATCTGGTTGAGCTCGCGGATCGCCCGCTCCAGGTACTTCTCGCGGATCTCGTCGTCGGTGCCTCGCATCTGCCCAGCCTTCTTTGACGAGGCCGACGCGGCTCCTTTTACACGACCCTCGTGCATCAGCTCTTGCTCGCCGAGCGGCGTTTGCGCGGGCGCCCCCCGCGCACCGGCTTGGCATCGGGAACGCGCCGTTTCGGCGCCTTCGGCCGCCCGGTCGTCTGCAGCAGCTTCAGCGCCTGCACGTAGACCAGGTTCTTGTGCTTGCGGGTGATGTCGGCGTCGCGCATCGCCTCGAGGAACTCGGCCGGCCCGTCGAAGTCGTGGATCCGCGTGCGCACGCTGCCGAGCCCCTGCGCGACGTGGCTGTCGGAGCCGGCGCCGGGCACGATCCGGTACTTGCGGGCGAAGCGCTCGGCCTCCTCGTTGAACGCGGTCAACGCGACCCGCGGGTTGAAGACCTCGAGGATGTCGACCTCCTCGACGATCCCGATCAGGTGCTCGTAGTCGGGGACCGAGTGGAAGCGGTCGAAGGGATGGGGCACGTAGACCAGCCCGCCCTGCTCCCGGATCGCGGCGATCGTCTCCGCCATCGTCATCCCCTTCGGGATCTTCTGCTCGAGGAAGAGGCCGATCACCTCCCCCTGTTCGGCGGTCTTCACCTCCTCGGCGACGATCACCTTGATGTCCCCCAGCTCGGCGGCGATCCGCCGCGCCTCCAGCGCCCCGGAGACCTCGTTGTGGTCGGTGATCGCGATCGCCCCGAGGCCGCGGTCACGGGCGGTCTGCAGCAGCACGTCGACCGGGGTCGCGCAGTCGCCGGAGTGGTCGGTGTGCATGTGCAGGTCGACCTCGATCAGCGGTCGCGACGAGATTCGCTCCCGCAGCTCCGGGTCGCCGCCTGGATCGTGGCGCCGCGCCACCAGCCGCCGGTAGATCGCTTCCAGCTCATCGACCACCCGCCGCCAGTCATCCGCCGCGGCGCCCGGCTCGACCAGCTCGTAGCTGCCGGGGAAGTAGCGCTCCAGCAGCTCGCCGGTCGCTCGGCTGGTCACCGTGCGAGCGTCGATCCGGCCGAAGAAGATCTCGATCAGCGGCCGCGCCACCTGGGTCGACAGCACCCGCTCCTGGGGCGCGTGGAAGGTCGCGACGTTGAGCGAGTAGGAGTGGCGCAGCGCCGCCGAGGAGACGCTCGGCGCGAAGGGCTCGTGGACGTGGACGACGTCGAGCGCCGCCGAGGGTTTGAGCAGGCCCTTGACCCGGTCGCCGGTGAAGGCCCTCAGCACCCGATGGCCGCGCCGCTCCAGCTCGGCCGAGACGCGATCGACGAACTCGGTGACAGAGTTCCCGACCCCCCGCCGGAAGGGCGCGACCTGGGCAATTGAAAGCGGTTCAGGCGTTGGCAACGACCGAGGTCTTACCACGCGCGTTCGCCGCGATGAACTCCTCGGTCTTCTCCCGCGCCTCGTCGTCGGGCCGCTGCGTGTGCGGTGACTTCATCAAGTAGCTGGAGGGGCCGTCGAGCTGGCCGGCAATGCCGTTGTTGAGCGCCAGCTTGATCAGCCGCACCGCGTCGATGACGACGCCGGCGGAGTTCGGCGAGTCCCAGACCTCGAGCTTCAGCTCCGCGGTCAGCGGCACGTCGCCGAAGGCTTTGCCCTCGAGCCGGATGTGCGCCCACTTGCGGTCGGTCAGCCAGGGGACGTAATCGGAGGGACCGACGTGGACGTTCTCCTCGGGCAGATCGTGGCCGATGATCGAGGTGACCGCGTTGGTCTTCGAGATCTTCTTCGAGTCGAGCCGCTCGCGCTCGAGCATGTTGAAGAAGTCCATGTTGCCGCCGACGTTGAGCTGGCTGGTCCGCTCGAGCCGCACGCCGCGGTCGTGGAAGAGACGGGCGAGCTGGCGATGGACGATCGTCGCCCCGACCTGGGACTTGATGTCGTCGCCGATGATCGGCAGCCCAGCCTCGGTGAAGCGCTTGTCCCAGTAGTCCTCGCGGGCGATGAAGACCGGCAGGCAGTTGACGAAGCCGACCCCGGCCTTGAGCGCCTGCTCGACGTACCACTTGGTCGCCTGCTCGGAGCCGACCGGCAAGTAGCAGACCAGCACGTCGGCCTTGGTCTGCTTGAGGATCCCGACGATGTCGGCGGTCTCGCCGGGAGCTTTGGTGATCTTCTGCTTGAGGTACTTGCCGAGGCCGTCATGGGTCATCCCGCGCTCGACCTTGATGCCGAGGCTGGGGACGTCGGCGAACTTGATCGTGTCGTTCTGGCCCGACCAGATCGCCTCGGAGAGGTCCTTGCCGACCTTCTCGGAGTCGATGTCGAAGGCGGCGACGAACTCGACGTCGCGGACGTGGTAGCCGCCGAGGTCGACGTGCATCAGGCCCGGCACTTCCTCCGCCGGGTCGGCGTCCCTGTAGTAGTGGACGCCCTGGATGAAGGAGTTGGCGCAGTTGCCGACGCCGACGATCGCGACGCGAACCTTCTCGTCGGCGCGGGCGACGCCGTTCGTGCTGCCGTTTGCTCCGCTGCTCTCACTCATGAAATTTGGTGTCCTCCTGGATCAGCGCTGGATGGCAGAACACACCCGGCGGCCTTGCTGGTTACAGCTCCTCCGCCTCGCCGCCGCCGCTCTGTGCAGCGGATGCCTCGCCGGAAAGCTCGTTTCGCACATGCCATACCCGCTGGAAAACGGTGAAGATCGTCAGCGCCGCGATCAGGTAGATCGACGGGGCCAGCAGTTCGAAGTCGCCGATGCCGGCGCCCTTGGCGAAGATCAGACCGATCGAAAGTAGCACCACCCTGACCGGCCGCGTAGCCAAGCCGACCTTGCACTCGACCCCGAGCGCCTCGGCCCGGGCGCGGGTGTAGGAGACCATCAGCGAGCCGAGCACGGCGACCACGCACATCGCCGCCGCGAAGTCCTCGCCGCGGGCGGCGAAGTAGCCGGCGACCGCGGCGAGCACGATCCCCTCCTCGATCCGGTCCAGGGTCGAGTCGAGGAAGGCCCCGAACAGCGTCCCCTTGCCCGACATCCGCGAGTAGCGGCCGTCGAGCGTGTCCATCACCGAGCCGAGGACGAAGGCGACGCCGGCGAGGGTGAAGAGGCGCTGGGTCACGAGATAGGCGGCGATCAGGTTGCCGACCAGGCCCATGATCGAGATCGCGTTGGGGGTCAGCCGCGACTCGATCAGCCGCTCGCGGGCGTAGAGACGCAGCTCCTGCCCGCTGCGGGCCGCGGCGCGACCGTTGCGGCGGCCGCCGGGGGCCCTGGGGGGCGCCGAGGGTTCCATTGCCTCCTGAGGCTAGTCGGTCGAGGGGAGGTCGAGGCGGGGAGGCGCCGATCGGCGCGGCTAGACCTCGGCCTCCCTGGGTTGCGACACCCGCCAGGCCCAGGCATGCGGCCGGGCACGAGCGAGGGCGCCGTGGGCGATCGCGGCGGCCGCGAGCGCCACCATCCAGCCGAGGGCGGCGTCGACCCAGTAGTGGTTGGCGGTAACGATCACGACCCAGCAGATCAGCAGTGGCCAGGCGGCCCAGAAGGCCTTCGCCGCCCAGGTTCGGCAGACCATGACGCCGGTGCCGCCGATCATCAGCGCGAAAGCGCAGTGCATGCTCGGCACCGCGGCGTAGGGGTTGATGAAGATTTTCGCCAGCGCCGAGTCGTGGTTGACGTTGGAGAAGTCGGTGATCGTGTCGACGAAGCCGTGCTCGGGGAACATCCGCGGCGGCGCCGTCGGGTACAGCGTGTAGCCGATCAGCGCCAGCCCCATCGAGACCACGAACATGTTGCGGACGAAGTAGTAGGACTCGTTACGGAAGAGATAGAGCCAGACCAGGAAACCGAGCGCGATCGAGAACTGGGCATTGAGGTACATCTGGTTGGCGAGGTCGATCAGCCAGTGCGCGGGCAGGAAGAACGCCTGCAGGCTCGGCTCGAAGAAGGTATGCGTGCCCTGCTCGAAGTCGATCACCTGCGAGCCGTGGGCGATCGCGTCGGCGCGCTGCGAATCGGCGATGCCCCGGACCAGCTCGTAGGCGATGTCGACGCCGACCAGGATGCCGATCTGGCGCCCGGCGTCCCCCCAGCCCTGGGGCAGCTTCTCTCCTATGCGGGCAAGCGCACGAGACACGGAACAGACAATTGTAATCCGCGCGTTAACGGCGACAAACCGCGCGTTTAGTCCAAAAAGCTGAGAATCTCGTCGGCGATCGCCGGTTCGTCGATCAGGGGCCAGTGGCCTGCGCCTTCGACGACCCGCGGCGTGGAAGCGGGAAAAGCGTCCGCGTAGGCGCGGCCGAACCGCAGCGGCAGGTAGGCGTCGCGATCGGCCCAGACGACGAACGACGGGCAGGCGAGCCGGCCGAGGTCGCGGCCGGCCGTGGCGAGGCGCTTCGGGTCCGCGTGGCGGTAGAGCGCGAGCGTGGCGGCGCGGGTGCCGGCGTCCCAGCGATCCCAGACCATGTCGATGAACTCGGGTGGCATCGCGCTGCGATCGCCGCGCGCCTGGCGCATCAGCAGTGCCATCGAGGACCGCGTCGTGGTCGCGTTGAGGAACTCGCCGACCGGGCGGCGCCGCCAGAGCTGGGCGACCCAGTGCCAGCGGTAGCCGGACAGCAGCGGCACCGCGTTGATCACGACCAGCTTCTCGACCAGCTCCGGGCGCCGCTGCGCCCCGATCAGCGCCAGCGCGCCCCAGTCGTGGACGACCAGCTTGCGCCGCTCGACCCCGAGCTCTTCCAGGCAACGTTCGAGGAAGGCCGAAAGCCCGTACATCGAGTAGTCGAAGCGGGCGGGATCGGGGCGGTCCGAGCGTCCCCAGCCCGGCATGTCGATCGCGATCGCCGGCCCGCCGCGCTCGAGTAGCGGCAACCATTCCTCGCCGTGGGTGGGGTTGCCGTGGCAGTAGACCACCGGCGTCCCCTCGCCGGCCACATGCCGATAGAAGACCTTGATCCCGTCCAGAACAAGCTCTCGCTCTTCGACCGCACCAGCCATCCGCCGAACCATATGCCGTGCGAGCGGGCATTCCGCCCCTCGCGCGGGTGGCACGGCGGCGGGGGTCCCCCGCGGCGCGCAGGCGCGCCAGCGCCGAGCACCGTGGGGGTGGCCGCCGTGACAGGCCCCGCGCGCCGGAGCGTTAGGGTCGCCCGTCATGCCATGGAAGCGACCGGACAAGCGGCGGGTGCGGGCGATTCGCGACCGGCTGCGGGAAATGTACGGGCGGCCGGTCAACGAACCGCACGGGCACCCGATCGCGGAGCTGATCAAGACGGTCCTCTCCCAGCACACCAACGACCGCAACCGCGACCGTTCCTTCGCCAACCTGCGCGAGCGCTTCCCCTCCTGGGAGCAGGTGCGCGACGCGCCAGTCGGCGAGATCGAAGCGGCGATCCGCCCCGGCGGCCTCGCCAAGCAGAAGGCGCCGCGGATCCAGGCGATCCTCGAGCAGCTCGGCGAGCAGCCCGACCTCGACTGGACCGAGACGGCGCCGCGCGAGGAGTCGCTCGAGTTCCTGCTCTCGCTGCCGGGGGTCGGCCGCAAAACCGCCGCCTGCGTGCTGATCTTCACCTGGGGCATCCCCGAGATCCCGGTCGACGTCCACGTCCACCGGGTCGGCGGCCGCCTCGGCCTGTTCCCGCCGAAGGCGTCCTTCGAGCGCGCCCATGAGGAGATGCTGGCGATCGTCGATCCGGACGACGCCTACGAGCTGCACATGAACCTGATCCGCCACGGCCGCGAGCTCTGCCGCCCGAAACCGCGCTGCGGGGAGTGCGCGCTGCGGCGCATGTGCCCCTGGTACCGCGCCGGGAATGGCGCGGGTAGTATGCGCGCCGCCAAATGAGCAAGCGCACCTTCATCGTCTTCGGCCTGCTGATCGTCGTCCTCGCGGTCCTCATCCCCTGGCTCGCCTTCCGCTCCAAGGGCGACGCCACCCGCGGCGACCAGAAGGTCGCCGCCGACCTGAAGAGCGGACAGTCGCTGTTCCAGACCAACTGCGGTACCTGCCACACGCTCTACGCCGCCGGTACCGACGGCAACTACGGCCCCAACCTCGACGAACTGCTCGCCCCATCCGGACCTCCGACCGGCCCAACCGCGGCCTCGACGATCAAGGCAACCGAAGGCCGCGTCCTCAACGCGGTCGAAAACGGCGTCGACAGCTCGACCCCCGGGAGGATGCCGGGCGGCATCCTCAACCAGCAGCAGACCGAAGAAGTCGCCGAATTCGTCGCCCGCACCGCCGGCGAAGGCTGAGCCCGGGCCGACGGGCCTGAGACGTCCACTTCCGGACGCCCCAGGCCCAGCGACGGCGAGCGCCTGGCTAGTGGGCGAAGCGCAGGGCGCTGAACAGCCCGGCGTGGTCGGAGTCCCAGAAGCCGTTCACCGGCAGCAGCCCGGTCACGGCCGAGCTGCTGCAGCGCGATCTCGGACGGGTCGCGGGTCATCACGTGGTCGACCTGGTGGTCGAAGTCGGCGACGCTGCCGCCGGCACCTTCGGCCAGCAGGCTCGATTCGAGACAGCAGCCGAGCGGGGTGCCGGTGCTGCGCTCGACCATGCCCGCTTCGAGCAGGGTCCGGTAGGCCTGCTGGTCGCCTGGGGCGACCGTGTCGTCGTCGGAGTTGAGGTCGCCGACCAGGACGACCGGCAGGCTGCTCGTCGCCGGGCCGCCCGGGGCAACCAGCTCGGCGGCCTGCTGGGCGCGGATGCTCGGCACCAGCGCCGCCGGGTCGAACGCCTCCAGGTGGGTGTTGACGAAGCGGAACCAGTGGCTGCCGCGGACCTTCGCGTCGGTTGCCGTCCAGCCCCGTTTGATCGTCAGCGGCTGGCCGAGGATCGGCACCGCCAGCAGGGCTTTGAAGTTGCCCGACTGCGGGTTGGCGGTCTGCACGCCGGCGCCGCGGCGGGCGAGGATTACGTCGCGCATCGTCAGCCGGCCGTTGACCTCGGCGTTGGGAATCCCCTGGGCGGCCGGGCCGTCCCCGGGGATGCCGTTCTCGTCGGCCGGCGCCTCGAGGTCGAACTCGTCCTGGCTGACGACGACTTCGTAGCGGTCGGGGCCTTTGTTGAGTTGGTCGAGTAGCAGCTGCAGGTAGTCGTAGCGAACCGTGGTCGCGCTCGGGACGCCGCTGAGGACTGGCGCCAGGCTGGGCGGCCCGGTGCGCCACAGCGCCACCTCCTGCAAGCCGACCAGGTCGGGCTTCTGCGCGAGGATCTCCTGGGCCAGGCCCTTGGCCCGGGTCGGGAAGTCGTTTTCGGTGACTTCGCGCAGGATCTGGCCGTTCGCCGCGACGAAGGCTTCGAGGCTCGGTGCGCCGATCGCCGGCGCCAGGTCGGCGCCAAGGTAGAGGTTGCGGGTCATCACGTCGACCTCGTGGCCGCGACCGTGGTGACCGAAGTGCCCGGGGGGCGCCGGCTTGGCACTGGCCATACCGGGTAGGAGCAGCGCGAAGACGAATGCTGCGGATATCGCCAGCGTCAATAGCCGGCGGGTCGTTGAGTGACTCAAAGTTCCTCCTCTTCCGCGACCCCGTTCCCCGGGATCGATTTGGTCGAGGCGCCTCCAACCGTTTAGCCCTGTCCCCCTTCTGGCTACCCGGTGCCCTTGAAGCCGGAACCACTATAGGCGTCCTGTCTTGAGTTCTTCCGATGATCTGCCATACTGCCACTTAGATTTCTTAGGCTTGAACTACGAAACCCCTGGAGGTACGCGAAAAAGTGGGAAAGACGATCGGGATCGACCTCGGCACGACCAACTCCTGCGTCGCCGTGATGGAGGGCGGCGAGCCAACCGTCCTGGAGAACGCGGAGGGCGGCCGCACCACCCCGTCGGTCGTCGCCTTCACCGATAGCGGCGAGCGCCTGGTCGGCACCGTCGCCAAGCGCCAGGCGGTGATGAACCCGGAGAACACGATCTTCTCGATCAAGCGGTTCATGGGCCGCAAGGAGGCGGAGGTCAAAGAGGAGGAGACGATCGTCCCCTACAGGGTCGAGGCCGGCCCCAACGGCGACGTCCGCGTCGACGTGCGCGGCAAGCAGTACAGCCCGCCCGAGATCAGCGCGATGATCCTGCAGAAGCTGAAGACCGACGCCGAAGCGAAGCTCGGGGAAGCGGTCGACGGCGCCGTGATCACCGTCCCCGCCTACTTCAACGACGATCAGCGCCAGGCGACCAAGGACGCCGGCAAGATCGCCGGCCTCGACGTCAAGCGGATCATCAACGAGCCGACCGCGGCCTCGCTCGCCTACGGGCTCGACAAAGAGAAGACCGACCAGACGATCCTTGTCTTCGACCTCGGCGGCGGCACCTTCGACGTCTCGGTGCTGGAAATCGGCGACGGCGTCTTCGAGGTGAAGGCGACCGCCGGCGACAACCACCTCGGCGGCGACAACTGGGACAAGGCGATCGTCGAGTGGCTGGTCGCCGAGTTCAAGCGCGACCAGGGCGTCGACCTGGCGGCCGACAAGAACTCGTTGCAGCGCCTCTACGAGGCGGCCGAGAAGGCGAAGATCGAGCTCTCCTCGACCCAGGAGACGCAGATCAACCTGCCCTTCATCACCGCCGTCGAGGGACAGCCGAAGCACCTCGACCTGAAACTGAGCCGCTCGAAGCTGAACGAGCTGACCGGCGAGCTGCTGGAGCGGATCGTCGGCCCGGTCAAACGAGCGCTCGGCGACGCCGACACCGCGATCGACCACGTCGTCCTGGTCGGCGGCATGACCCGGATGCCCGCGGTCCGCGACCGGGTCAAGGAGCTGACCGGCAAGGACCCGCACCAGGGCGTCAACCCCGACGAGGTGGTCGCCGTCGGCGCCGGCATCCAGGCCGGGGTGCTGGCCGGTGACGTCAAGGACGTGCTGCTGCTCGACGTCACCCCGCTGACCCTGGGGATCGAGACCAAAGGCGGCGTGATGACGAAGCTGATCGAGCGCAACACGACGATCCCGACGAAGAAGTCGGAGACGTTCTCGACCGCCGACGACAACCAGCCCTCGGTCGAGATCCACGTCTTGCAGGGCGAGCGTGAGATGGCCAGCGGCAACAAGAGCCTGGGCAAATTCCAGCTCACCGGGATCGCGCCGGCGCCGCGCGGGATGCCCCAGATCGAGGTCACCTTCGACATCGACGCCAACGGGATCATCCACGTCACCGCCAAAGACCAGGGCACCGGAAAAGAGCAGAAGATCGAGATCAAATCCGGCTCCGGCCTCTCCGACGAGGAGATCCAGAGCATGGTCTCCGACGCCGAGGCCCACGCCGAGGAGGACCGGGCGCAGCGCGAGCTGGCCGAGGCACGGAACGTCGCCGAGAACGCCGCTTACCAGGCCGAGAAAGCGGTCGCGGACGCCGGCGACAAAGTCGACGCCGCCACCAAGGAGGAGGTCGAGGCCGCGGTCAAAGGCGTGCGCGAGTCGCTCGACGCCGGCTCGGTCGAGGAGATCAACTCGAAGGCGGAGGCGCTGAACACGGCGATGACGAAAGCGTCGCAACAGATTTATGCGGCGCAAGAACAGGACGCGCCCTCAGGTGATGGCGCTTCGGCCGAGAGCGACGATGACGACGAAGTGGTCGACGCCGAGGTGGTCGACGAGGGTGACGACAAGTGACGCAGGGTCACGAGTCAGGGACTGACGAGCCCCGGCCCGCGGGTCCTGTCGGCGCAGGGGACCCCCCACCCCCTCCGGTAGCTAAAGCTTCCTCGGGGGTGGGCCCCCCTACGCCGCCACCCGCGGGAGGGACTGCTCCGGCGGAGGAGTCGGGACAGAGCGATGCCGATCAGGTCGAGCGGGACTTCGAGGCGCTGCTGGCTGACGCCCAGCGGGAGAAAGAGGAGTACCTCGAGCTTGCACGGCGCACGCAAGCCGACTTCGAGAACTACCGCAAGCGGATGGCGACGGAGGTGCAGGCTGCAACCACGCGGGGCAAAGCGGCTCTGATCGGCGAGCTGGTCCACGTCATCGACAACTTGGAGCGCGCGCTGGAGGTGGCTGGAATCGACCCCGGCGGCGGCGGCGAGGCTTCCGAGGAGGCGCTCGCCCAGGGCATCGTGCTCACCTATCGCGACCTTTGCCGCGCACTCGAGGGCAACGGCGTCGAGGTCATCGACCCGCAGGGGGAGAAGTTCGATCCGACCTGGCACGAGGCGCTCTCGACCCAGGCGGTCGAGGGGGGCGAGCCCGGCGTCGTGGTCGAGGTGGTGCAGAAGGGCTACCGGCTCGGTGAGCGGCTGGTGCGGCCGGCCCGCGTGGTGGTGAGCGAATAGGAGAGCGGTGGCGGACGAGTTCTACAAGACGCTCGGCGTCTCCAAGAAGGCGACCGACGAGGAGATCAAGAAGGCGTACCGGAAACTGGCGCGCAAGTACCACCCTGACCGCAACCCCGACGACCCGACGGCGGAGGAGAAGTTCAAGGAGATCTCCGCCGCCCACGACGTCCTCGGCGACCCCGGGAAGCGCAAGGAGTACGACAGCGGCGGGATGTTCGCGGGCGCCGGCGGCTTCGGCGCCGGCGGGCCGTTTGGACCGGGGGCGGGCGGCGCCCAGGGCGGTGGCTACGGCGGCGGCGACTTCAGCGACATATTCTCCTCGATCTTTAGCCGCGGCGGGCGTGGCGGGCGTGCCCAACCGCGGGAGGTGCGCGGTCGCGACCTCGAGACCGAAATCCAGCTCGACTTCGACCAGGCGGTCAACGGGACCCAGATCAGCGTCACCGTGCCGAAGGCCGCCCGCTGCCCGACCTGCCACGGCAGCGGCGCCAAGCCGGGGACCGCGCCGACCATCTGCCCGCGCTGCGAAGGGCGCGGCATCGACGCCCAGAGCCAGGGCTTCTTCTCGATCAGCCAGCCCTGCCCGCGCTGCGGCGGCGCCGGCCAGGTGATCGAGGATCCCTGCCCGACCTGCAACGGCTCCGGACTCACCCAGCAGACCAAGCGCTACAAAGTCAACATCCCAGCCGGGGTCAAGGACGGCGCCCGGATCCGCCTCGCCGGCAAGGGCGAGGGGGGGCCGCGCGGCGGCCCTCCCGGCGACCTCTACGTCACCACCAGGGTCGCCTCCTCCCCGGTCTTCAAGCGCCTCGACGACGGCAACCTCGAGGTCGCGGTGCCGATCTCGATCCCCGAGGCGCTGCGCGGCGGCACGATCGAGGTGCCGACCTTGGACGGGACGAAGAGGATCAAGGTCGCGCCGGGGACCAGGCACGGCGCGGTGCAGAGGCTGCGCGGCGAGGGTCCACCGAAACCGAAAGGCAAGGGGCGCGGCGACATCCGCTACCGGCTCGAGATCGACGTTCCCTCCGACCTCAGCGACGAGCAGGCCGAGGCGGCGGAGAAGCTCGCCGAGGCCCTGAACGGGTCCGACCCGCGCGCCGAGCTGCTGCGCAAGGCGAGGGCGTGATGAGCGCCAGTCGCCGCAGCCGGGTCGAGATCTCGATCGAGGACGACCGCGGCGTCTTCATGATCTCGGTCGCCGCCGAGCTGGCGCACATGCACCCGCAGACGCTGCGGATCTACGAGGCGCGGGGGCTGATCACGCCGAAGCGCTCGCCGAAGAACACCCGGCTCTACTCGCAGCGCGACGTCGAGCGGCTGCGGCGGATCCAGCGGATGACCTCGGAGGAAGGGCTGAACCTGGCCGGGGTCGAGACGGTGCTGGAGCTGGAACAGCGGGTCGACAGATTGCGAACCGAGCTGGATCGGATGCGCCGGCGCGCCGAGGAGCTGGAAGACACGCGGAAAGGAAAGCGGGGCTGATGCAGGGCGACCGGTTCACGGTCAAGTCGCAGGAAGCGGTGGCGGCCGCGCAGCAGCTTGCCGCCGCGCGGCGCAATCCCGAGGTCACCCCGGCGCACCTGCTGGTCGCCCTGCTCGTGCAGGAGGACGGCCTGGTGGCGCCGATCCTGCAGAAGCTCGGCGAGGACCCGGCCGCGGTGGGGGCCGCCGCCCACGAAGCGGTCGACGCCCTGCCGACGCTCTCGGACGCCGGCGGGGAACCGCGGCTTTCGACGACCCTTGCGCAGACGCTGCGCCAAGCCGAGCGGGAGATGGCGAAGCTCGGCGACGAGTACATCTCCACCGAGCACCTGCTGCTGGCGCTGACCGAGACCGGCGCCAACGTCGCCGGCTTCCTCCCCGACCGCGAGTCCCTGGAGCGGGCGATCCGGGAAGTGCGGGGGCCGCACCGGGTCACCTCCCCCAACCCGGAGGACAGCGTCCAGGCGCTGGAGAAATTCGGCCGCGACCTAACCGCCGACGCCGCCAGCGGCAAGCTCGACCCGGTGATCGGACGCGACGAGGAGATCCGCCGGGTGATCCAGGTCCTCTCCCGCCGCACCAAGAACAACCCGGTGCTGATCGGCGACCCCGGGGTCGGCAAGACGGCGATCGTCGAGGGGCTGGCGCAAAGGATCGTCGACGGCGACGTGCCCGAGAGCCTGCGCGAGCGGCGGGTGATCGCGCTCGACATCGGCTCGCTGCTGGCCGGCTCCAAATACCGCGGCGAGTTCGAGGAGCGGCTGAAGGCGGTGCTCTCCGAGGTGCAGGAGGCGGAGGGCCAGATCGTCCTCTTCCTCGACGAGCTGCACACGATCGTCGGCGCCGGCGCGGCCGAAGGCGCGGTCGACGCCGCCAACCTGCTGAAGCCGATGCTGGCCCGCGGCGAGCTGCGGGCGGTCGGCGCGACCACGCTCGACGAGTACCGCAAGCAGATCGAGAAAGACGCGGCGCTGGAGCGGCGCTTCCAGCCGGTGCTGGTCGGCGAGCCCGACATCAACGACACGATCGCGATCCTGCGCGGGCTGAAGGGCCGCTACGAGGTCCACCACGGCGTCCGCATCGCCGACTCGGCGATCGTCGCCGCCGCCACCCTCTCCGAGCGCTACATCGCCGACCGCTTCCTGCCCGACAAGGCGATCGACCTGATCGACGAGGCGGCCTCGCGGCTGAAGATCGAGATCGACTCGATGCCGACCGAGATCGACGAGGTCGAGCGGCGGATCCAGCAGCTCGAGATCGAGCGCGAGGCGCTGAAGAAGGAGAGCGACGATGCCTCGAAGGCGCGGCTGGAGGCGATCGAGGCGGAGCTGGCCGAGCTGCGCGAGAGCTCCGGCGAGATGAAGGCGCGCTGGCAGAACGAGAAGGAGGCGATCGACTCGATCAAGGGAGCGAAGGCGCGACTGGAGGAGGCCGGCGCCGAGGCCGAGCGGGCCGAGCGCGAAGCTGACCTGGAGCGGGCGGCGAAGCTGCGCTACGGCGAGATCCCGGAGCTGGAGAAGACCGTCGCCGAGGGCGAGGAGCGGCTGGCCGAGCTGCACCAGGGCGGCGGCACGATGCTGACCGAGGAGGTGACCGAGGAGGACGTCGCCGAGGTGGTCGCCAAATGGACCGGGATCCCGGTCAGCCGGCTGCTGGAGGGCGAGGTCCAGAAGCTGATCCAGATGGAGGACCGCCTGCACGAGAGGGTGATCGGCCAGGACGAGGCGATCGCCGCGGTCTCCAACGCACTGCGGCGCTCGCGCGCCGGGCTCTCCGACCCGCACCGGCCGATCGGCAGCTTCCTCTTCCTCGGCCCGACCGGGGTCGGCAAGACCGAGCTGGCGAAGGCGCTGGCGAAGTTCATGTTCGACTCCGAGCAGGCGATCGTCCGCCTCGACATGTCCGAGTACATGGAGAAGCACACGGTGGCGCGGCTGATCGGCGCCCCGCCCGGCTACGTCGGCTACGAGGAGGGCGGGCAGCTGACCGAGGCGGTGCGGCGCCGCCCCTACGCGGTGGTGCTGCTCGACGAGATCGAGAAGGCCCATCCCGACGTCTTCAACACGCTGCTGCAGATCATGGACGACGGCCGCCTCACCGACGGCCAGGGCCGCACCGTCAGCTTCACCAACACGGTCCTGATCATGACCTCGAACATCGGCAGCGACCGGATCGTCGGCGAGACGGTCGACGAGAAGATCCGCGAGCAGATCGAAGAGGTGCTGGCCAGCACCTTCAAGCCCGAGTTCCTCAACCGGATCGACGACACGGTGATCTTCCACCGCCTCTCCAAGGCCGACATCGGCCGCATCGTCGAGCTGCAGGTAGATCAGCTCGTGGGCAGGGTTCAGGAGCGGGGGATCGAAATCGAACTCTCAGACGACGCCCGCACCCTTTTGGGCAATCTCGGCTACGACCCGACCTACGGGGCGCGGCCGCTAAAGCGCGTAATTCAGAAGCAGCTGGTC
>CAWFIM010000004.1:0-852341 GCA_963815885.1 uncultured Solirubrobacterales bacterium | reverse complement strand
GACGGTGGAGACCGCCAAGCACCGCGAGCTGGGCCTGACCGACGCCGAGTACGAGCTGATCGTCGAGAAGCTGGGGCGTGAGCCGAACGACGTCGAGCTGGCGATGTTCAGCCTGCTCTGGTCCGAGCACTGCGCCTACAAGCACTCGCGCAAGCTGCTGCGACGGCTGCCGACCGAGGGTGAGCGGGTGGTGATGGGGCCGGGCGAGAACGCCGGCGCGGTCGACGTCGGCAACGGCTACGCGGTCGCCTTCAAGGTCGAGTCGCACAACCACCCGAGCGCGGTCGAGCCCTTCCAGGGGGCGGCGACCGGGGTCGGCGGCATCCTCCGCGACGTCTTCGCGCTGGGGGCGCGGCCGATCGCGATCCTCGACTCGCTGCGCTTCGGCGAGCTCGACTCGGTCCGCTCGCGCCACCTGCTCGACGGCGCCGTGCGCGGAATCGGCCACTACGGCAACTCGATCGGCGTCGCCACGGTCGGCGGCGAGATCTACTTCGAGGAGCCCTACGAGCACAACTGCCTGGTCAACGCGATGTGCGTCGGCCTGGCCAAGACCGAGGAGATGGTCCGCGCCGCCGCCGCCGGGGTCGGCAACGCGGTGGTGCTGATGGGCGCCTCGACCGGGCGCGACGGGATCGGCGGCGCCTCGGTGCTGGCCTCGGCCGAGCTCGGCGACGGCGACGAGGCGAAGCGCCCGACGGTCCAGATCGGCGACCCCTTCGAGGAGTCGAAGCTGCTCGAGTGTTGCCTGGAGCTGCTGGCGAAGGGATTGCTGATCTCCCTCCAGGACCTCGGCGCCGCCGGGCTGACCTCCTCGGCCGGCGAGATGGCCTCCGCCGGCGGCGTCGGGATCGACGTCGATGTCGCCAAGGTGCCGCTGCGCGAGGCCGACATGGAGCCGTTCGAGATCATGGTCTCCGAGTCGCAGGAGCGGATGCTGGCGGTGGTCGAGCCGGCGCGGGTGCCGGAGGTGCTGGCGGTCTGCGAGAAGTGGCAGACCGGCTCGGCCGAGATCGGCGCCGTCACCGACAGCGGCCAGATCCGGATCCTGCGCGGTGCCGAGGTCGTCGGCGAGATGCCGGTCGAGGCGCTGGTCGACGGCTGCCCGCTCTACGACATCGAGCCGGACGAGCCGGAGGGGTGGATCTACGGCAACCGGGCGACGCTCGCCCCCGGCGCCGCGCCCGAGGACGAGCTGCTCGCCCTGCTCGCCGCTCCCAGCATCGCCTCCAAGCGCTGGGCCTTCGAGCAGTACGACTCGGTGGTCGGCTCGCGTACCGTGCGCCGGCCGGAGTCCGCCGACGCGGCGGTGCTGGCTCTGCCCGAGGCCGGAAACGCGATCGCCGTCTCGATCGACGGCAACGGCCGTCGCGTCGCCTGCGACCCCTACAACGGCACGGTCGAGGCTGTGCTCGAGTGCGCCCAGAACCTCGCCTGCGTCGGCGCCGAGCCGCTCGGCCTGACCAACTGCCTCAACTTCGGCAACCCCGAGAAACCGGCCCCGGCCTGGCAGCTCGATCGCGCCGTCAGCGCCCTCGCCGACGCCTGCACGGCGCTCGGCGTCCCCGTGGTCGGCGGCAACGTCTCCCTCTACAACGAGGGGCCGGAAGGGCCGATCTACCCGACCCCGGTGGTCGGCATGGTCGGCGAGCTGCCGGACCCGGCACGGGTGGCGGGCAGCGCCTTCGTTCGCGAGGGCGACGCGATCGGCCTGGTCGGGCCCTTCGCCCCGACCCTCGCCGGCTCGGAGCTGGCAAAGCAGCGCGGCGAGCTCAACACGGGGCTGCCCCACCCCGACGTTGAGAGGGTCGCGGCCGCCTGCGCGACGGTCCGCGATGCGGTTCGCGCCGGCAGGCTCGCCTCAGCCCATGACGTCAGCGACGGCGGCCTCGCCTGTGCCCTGGCCGAGTGCGCGATCGGCGCCGGGATCGGCTGCCGGGTCGACGTCCAGCCGCTGCGCGACCGCGGCTGCTCACCCGAGGAGGCGCTGTTTGGCGAGGGCAGCGGCGGCTTCCTCCTCAGCGGCGAGCGGGCGGCGCTGGAGGCGCTCGGAGCCGTCCTACTCGGCGAGGTCGGCGGCAGCAAGGTCGAGATCGCCGCCGGCGACCGCAGCGTCAGCCTCGGGCTGGCCGATGCCGAGAGCGCCTGGCGCTCGCTCCCGGCTCAGGCCGAGCACCGCGGCGCCTGAAGCGAGCGCGGCGAGCACCGAGAAGAGGTAGGCGTCGTCGGCGACGCCGAGCGATTCGGACAGGCCCACCGGTTCGCCGACGATCGCGACCAGGATCGCGGTGCCGAGGACGGCGCCGACCTGGCGGAAGGCGGCGTTGACGGCGCTGGCGGTGGCGAAGCGATCGTCGGGCACGTCGCGGACGGCGGCCGAGCCGAGGGTCGGGAAGGCGAGGCCGATCCCGATCCCGGTCAGGCAGGCGCCGGGGAGCCAGAGGCCGAGCCAATCGGGCTCGGCGCCGGCCGAGCGCAGGACCATCACGCCGGCGGCGAAGGCGATCGTGCCGGGGACGATCACGGCGCGGTGCCCGAAGCGATCGGCGAGGCGTCCCGCGGGGCCGGCGACCACGGTCGAGAGCGCCGGCCCCGGCAGGGTCGCGGCGCCGGCCTGGAGCACGGTGTAGCCCCAGATCGAGGTGAGGAAGAGGACGTTGCCGAGGATCAGCGAGAAGAAGGCCGCGGCGAAGAGCAGGGTGCCGAGGTTGCCGGCGCGGAAGGAGGAGTGGGCGAAGAGCGCCGGCTCGACGATCGGCCGCGGATGGCTGCGGCTGCGAGCGACGACGCCGGCGAGCAGGATGACGGCGGCGGCGAAGCAGCCGAGCGTCGCGGTCGAGGTCCAGCCCCAGTCGTTGGCCTCGACGATCGCCAGCGTCGCCGCCGCCAGCGAAAGCGCCAGCATCCCCGCTCCCGGTAGGTCCGGCAGGCGGCTGTCGAGGATCTTCGGCCGCGGCAGGCGGGCGCGGCCGGCGAGCAGGACCGCGGCCCCGAGCGGCAGGTTGACGAGGAAGACCAGGCGCCAGTCGGAGGCCTCGACCAGGGCCCCGCCCAGGGTCGGTCCGACCGCGGCGGCGGCCGCGGCGGCGGCGCCCCACAGCCCGACCCCGGCCGCGCGCCGCTCGGCCGGGAAGCTGTCGAGCACGATCGCCAGCGACGCCGGGGCGATTAGCGCCGCGGCGACGCCCTGGACGACCCGGAAGGCGATCAGCAGCGGCAGGCTCGGGGCAAGCGCGCAGAGCAGGCTCGCGAGGGTGAACCCGGCGACGCCGAGCAGGAAGATCCGCCGGTGTCCGAAGCGGTCGGCCAGCCCGCCGGCCGGCACCAGCAGCGCGGCGATGACGACGAAGTAGCCGTCGAGCACCCAGGAGAGGGCGTCGCGCCCCGAGCCGGAGAAGGAGGCCGAGATGTCGGGGAAGGCGATGTTGACGATCGTCGTGTCGAGAAAGGCGACGAACGCGCCGGCGCAGGCGATCGCGATCGCGCTCTTTCTATGACCACCGTCATACATCGGAGCCGCGACTATACTATGTCCATGGGCATAACGCGACTCGCGGACGCCAAGGCGATCGAGCCGGCGCGTCGCGACGGTCGCGAGCGGCTGTTGAACGGGGCGCGAAAGCTGCTGGCCGAGAAGGGCTACGCCGGGATGGAGCTGCGCGACGTCGCCGAGCGGGGCAGGGCGCCGCGCGGCTCGATCTACCACCACTTCCCCGGCGGCAAGCGCCAGCTCGCGGTCGAGGCGGCGGAACTGGAGGGGACCGAGATCCGCGCCGCGATCGAGCGCTCGCTGGCCGAGCGCGGACTCGAGGAGACGCTGACGATGTTCGGCGAGATGTTCCGCCGCCGGGTCAAGGACCAGCCCGAGCGGCTCGGCTGCCCGGTGGCCGCGGCGGCGCTGGCGCGACCGGAGGACCCGGCCCTGGCCGCTGCCGCCACGGCGGCCTTTCAGAGCTGGGAAGCACCGATCGCCGGGGCGCTGCGCGAGGAGGGGGTCGCTGCGGCGGAGGCCGCGAGCTTTGCCGGCCTCGTCGTCTCGACGATCGAGGGCGCCCTGGTCCGCGCCCGCGCGGCGGGCGACCAGGCCCCACTCGACTCGGCGGTCGAAGGGCTCGGCCAGGCGCTCGACGCCCTGCTCGCGACCGCGCGCTGATCCGCAGCTTGCGGGAAAGCGGCGGCGCGGCCGGGTCGGCCCCCGTTGCTACCCTGCCGGGGTAGGCAGTCTGCCTGCGCGTCCTGTCTCTCTATCCAGCGAGGAAACGCGCTTCTTGACTTCCGCCGAGCGGCCTCCGATCGACCGCGAGGGCCCGCGCGAGGAATGCGGGGTGTTCGGCGTATACGCGCCCGGGCACGATGTCGCCCGGCTCGCCTACTTCGGCCTCTACGCGCTGCAGCACCGCGGCCAGGAGTCGGCCGGGATCGCGACCTGCGAGGGCGGCCACATCACCACCCTGCGCGACTCCGGCCTCGTCTCCCAGGTCTTCGACGAGGAGAAGCTGCGGGCGCTGGAGGGCGACATGGCGATCGGCCACGTGCGCTACTCGACCACCGGCGGCGGCTCCTGGGAGAACGCGCAGCCGGTCTGGCGCGACGACGGCCGCGAGCTGGCGCTCGCCCACAACGGCAACCTGACCAACGCGGTCGAGCTCTGGAGCGGGCTGAAGGAGCGGGGGATCGACTTCCGCGGCACCTCCGACTCGGAGATCATCGCCGCCCTGCTCTCCTCCCACGGCGGCAAGCTGATCGAGGACGCGGTCGCGGACGTGATGCCGCGGCTGCAGGGCGCCTACTCGACGGTGGTGATGACCAAGCGGGCGATCGTCGCCTTCCGCGATCCGCACGGGATCCGGCCGCTCTCGCTGGGGCGGCTCGAGAACCGCTTCGTGGTCGCCTCGGAGAGCTGCGCCTTCGACATCATCGGCGCCAAGCTGATGCGCGAGGTGCACCCCGGCGAGCTGGTCTCGCTGACCGAGCGCGGGCTGGAGACGCGCCAGGTGGTGAAGACCGACCGCCGTGCAAGCTGTGTCTTCGAGCACATCTACTTCTCCCGCCCCGACAGCCGGCTGGAGGGCAAGGTCCTGCAGCAGACGCGCGGGCGGATGGGCGAGATCCTCTGGCGCGAGGCGCCGGTCGAGGCCGACCTGGTGATCTCGGTGCCGGACTCCGGCAACCCGGCGGCGGCCGGCTTCGCCCGCGCCTCCGGGCTGCCCCGCGACGACGGGCTGATCAAGAACCGCTACGTCGCCCGCACCTTCATCCAGCCCGGCCAGGAGCTGCGCAAGCACGGCCTGCGGCTGAAGTTCAACCCGCTGCCGGAGATCGTCGCGGGCCAGCGGATCGTCGTCGTCGACGACTCGATCGTGCGCGGCAACACCACCCGCCAGATCGTCGGCATGCTGCGCGACGCCGGCGCCCGCGAGGTGCACCTGCGGATCTCGGCGCCGCCGATCCGCAACCCCTGTCACTACGGCGTCGACATGTCGACCCGCGAGGAGATGATCGCCCACAACCGCACGATCGATCAGATCGCCGAGGAGCTCGACGCCGACTCGCTCGCCTACCTCTCGATGGAGGGGGTCTACGAGGCGATCGGCGGCGAGCAGACCGAACACTGCGACGCCTGCTTCAGCGGCCGTTACCCGCTCGGCGACCCCGACGAGGCGAACGGCAAGTTCGCCCTCGAGGACGTCGCCGTGGTGCAGGCCTCCGGCTGAGGCGGTGCGGCCGCTCTCGCGGCCGCACCCTTCCTCATCGGCCTAGATCACATCGAGACCCAGAGCGGTTCCGGGCTTGTGACTGTGTAGGCGCCGTTCCAATTGGCGTTTCCTGCGGGGCAGAGCATGTTCCCGCCTGTCTTGATCAAGGTGCCGAACCAATCGATTGTCGCCATCGGTCCGCCTGTGAGGATTCCGGTGTGCCCTGGGTCATAGAAGCATTGCGCACCGCTAAACACCCAGAACACTTCGATTTCGGTTCCTGTCAACGTCAGTGTTCCGTTGTGCGTCCAGACCGGCAGATCAATGATCTCGGTGTCGAGTGTGCCGTTTTTGACAGCCGTTACTTCAACCGGTTCTCCTTCGTCTTCGCATTCACCAAAGGTGAGCGCGTTCACGATTGCCCCCAGCGGTTTTGCTGTGGTCTGCTCGGTGATGGCATCGAGTGTCGACTTTTCGCATTCGACGATGCCATTAGGGGTGGCGATGGCCAGCTTGGTGTTCGCCTCCAGTTCGGCGTGGACCCGCGTCCCCGCCAGATAGAGGTGGTTTCCTTCGCACCTGGGTAGTCCGGCGAATGTTGTCGGCGCTTTGCAGAATGCCGTTTCTGTGGCCGAGGCGCTGCTGGCACCGACAGTCGCCATCAACGCCGCCACTGCCACTACAGCCAGTGCGAGGACCTTGAGCTTGTTCATCTTCATGTCTCCTTGACTCCGGCGATCAGCGCCGGGACTGGTTAATGGAAAAGATTCGCTTAGCATCTGAGCAACTTTTAGTCAAGGATTCTTTTGCCAGACCTGCTGCGAGCAGCTCGCGCGAACTCGTTCCGCCTCGTCGTCCTCGCAAGCGATCCGACTCGCTCGACGACCCCGAGGCGAACGGCAAGTTCGCCCTCGAGGATGTCGCCGTGGTGCCGGCCTCCGGCTAGCGCGGCGTCAGCGACGCGACCAGCTCCGCCGCCGGCAGGACCTCGCGGATCCGGGCGACGCTTTGCCCGGCGTAGAGAGGGCCGGCGTCGACCAGGGTGGCGGGTCCGTCGTCGGTGGGACCGGCCGGGGTCAGCAGGCGGCTGTCGGGGCGCTGCGCGCGGGCAAGGCGAAGCTGGGCGGAGACGGGGAGAAAGCGGGCGCCGGGCGCCAGCACCCGGTTGAGGGCGCGGTTCAGCGCCGGGCCGCGCGGCTCTCCCCGGAGCCAGTGCGCGGTCGCGGCGTTGGGCACGACGCGGTGCGGTGCCGGCCAGCCGGCGCCGAACAGCTCGGTGAGGACGGTCTCCTCGGCTTCCAGCAGGCGCCGGGTATAGCCCGGGTGGGCGCGGCTCTCCTCCGCGAGCAGGAAGCGGGTGCCGGCGACGGCCGCGCAGGCACCGGCGTCGAGGGCATCTCGAACGTCACCGCTGTCGACGATGCCACCGGCGAGGAGCAGTGGGAACCCGGCCGGCAGGGCCGCCCGCGCCCGCTCCAGCAGGTCCAGGGCCGGCCTGGTGCCGCGAACGTGGCCGCCGGCCTCGACGCCCTGGACGATCGCCGCGTCGGCCCCGGCCGCGTGCGCGGCGAGAGCCTCGGCGACCGAGCCGCACTGGTGGATCCAAAGCCCCGGCGTCCGCCGCCGGGGCTTCCCCCAGAAGGTCACCACCGCGTCGGCCGCGGCGGCGGCCTCGAACCAGTCGCGACGCGCGAACGGCAGCAGCAGATTGACGGCGAGCGGGCGATCGGTCAGCTCGCGCGCCTCGCGTAGCTGCCGCTCGATCGCGGCGGCGCCGTTGACGGCGATCGTCCCCAGGCCACCCGCGGCGGAGACGGCGGCGGCGAGCTCATGCCGGCTCAGCCCACCTCCCATTCCCGCCTGCACCACCGGCGCCTCGAGGCCGAGTCGCTCGACCAGGTCCATCAGCCGGCGTCCCGCCTGAGGCGATGCTCGTTCATCGCCGCTGACGTTACTGCGAGAAGATGCCGCGGTGAGCGCTTTCCGCATCGTCGTCCTCGCCTCGGGGTCCGGCACCAACCTGCAGGCGATCATCGACACGCTGCACGGGCGCGAAGGCATCGAGGTGGTCGGGGTCGGGTCGGACAGGCAGGGGGCGCGGGCGCTGGAGCGCGCCGCGGCGGCAGCGGTCGATGCGGCGGTCTTTCCCGCCGATGCGTATGACGATCGCAGCGGCCGCGACGCGGCGATGGCCGACTGGATCGAAGCGCAACGCGCCGACCTGGTCGTCCTCGCCGGCTACATGCAGCTGCTAAGCGAGCCCTTCGTCGCCCGCTTTCGCGGCCGCATCGTCAACATCCACCCCGCCCTGCTGCCGGCCTTCCCCGGCCTCGATGCGATCGGGCAGGCGCTGGCGGCGGGCGTGCCGGAGACCGGTGTCACGGTCCACTTCGTCGACGAGGGCATCGACACCGGGCCGACGATCCTCCAGCGCCGCGTGCCGGTGCCGGTGGGGCGCGAGCGCGAGATCCTGGAGGCGGCGATCCACGCGGTCGAGCACGAGCTCTACCCCGAGGCGATCCGCCTGCTGGCGCAGGGCCGGGTTAGGATCGACGCCGACGACCCAACCCTGGTCGTGATCGATGAGTGAGGCCGCCCAAGACACCCGCAAGGAGACCGCAAGCGACGGCGCGATCCACGTGCGCCGGGCGCTGATCTCGGTCTCCGACAAGACCGGCGTCGCCGACTTCGCCAAGGGCCTGGCGGCGCTCGGGGTCGAGATCCTCTCCACCGGTGGGACCGCCAGCGCCCTGCGCGAGGCGGGCCTGACGGTGACGGACGTCTCCGAGTTCACCGGCCAGGACGAGATCCTCGACGGCCGGGTGAAGACGCTGCACCCGCGACTGCACGCGGCGCTACTGGCCCGCCGCGACGACCGCGAGCACATGGAGACGCTGGAGCGCGAGGGAATCGAGCCGATCGACCTGGTCTGCGTCAACCTCTATCCCTTCGAGCAGACCGTCGCCGGTCACGAGGTGGCGCCGGAGGTGGCGATCGAGAACATCGACATCGGCGGGCCGACGATGATCCGCGCCGCCGCCAAGAACCACGAGGGGGTCGCCGTCGTCGTCAAGCCGGAGTCCTACGACGCCGTCTGCGCGGAGCTCGAAGAGAGCGGGGGGGCGATCTCCTCCTCGACCCGGCACTGGCTCGCCAACGAGGCCTTCGCCCAGACCGCGCGCTACGACGCCGCGATCAGCCGCTGGTTCTCGACCGAGTACGAGGACTTTCCCGAACACCTGGCGATCGCCTACGAGAAGGTGCTCGACCTCTCCTACGGCGAGAACCCGCACCAGCGCGCGGCGCTCTACTCGGAGGCCGGCGCGCGCAGCCACATCCTCTCGCGGGTCTCGAAGCTGCACGGCAAGGCGCTTTCCTTCAACAACGTGCTCGACCTCGACTCGGCCCGCGGCCTGGTCGAGGACCTCGAGCCACCCGCCTGCGTGATCGTCAAGCACAACAACCCCTGCGGGGCGGCGGTCGGCGCCGACGCGCTCGAGGCATACATGAAGGCACTGGCCTGCGACCCGCTCTCCGCCTACGGCGGGGTGATCGCGCTGAACCGGCCGGTCGGGAAGGAGCTGGCGGAGGAGCTGCACAAGAACTTCGTCGAGGTGCTGAGCGCGCCGGGCTACGAGGGCGGCGCCCTCGAGGTCCTGCAGCAGAAGGAGTCGATCCGCATCCTCTGCGAGGAGGAGCGCCGCCAGCCGGACTCGGGCGAGCGCGACGTCAAACGCGTCCACGGCGGGCTGCTGATCCAGGATCGCGACGGCGACCCCGAGCCGCGGGAGGTGATGGAGGTGGTGACGAAGACGCAACCGAGCGAGGAGCAGTGGCGCGACATGCTCTTCGCCTGGACCGTCTGCCGGCGGGTGCGCTCCAACGCGATCGTGATCGCCAAGGGCGGCGCCACCTTGGGGATCGGCGCCGGCCAGATGAGCCGCGTCGACTCGGTGCGGCTGGCGGTCGAGAAGTGCCGCGAGGCCCGTGGCGAGGAGGCCGGCGACCTGCTCGCCGGCTCAGCCCTCGCCTCCGATGCCTTCTTCCCCTTCGCCGACGGCCCCGAGCTGGCGATCGAGGCCGGCACCGACGCGGTGATCCAGCCCGGCGGCTCCAAACGCGACGCCGAGGTGATCGCCGCCTGCGACGCCGCCGGCGTAGCGATGGTCTTCACCAAGCACCGCCACTTCCGGCACTAGCCGTCCGGAAACTTCTTCAGGGACGTCGCACAGTCGCAGCCCCACGAAGCGAGGGGGCGGGTTCGCCTCCCGCTCGGGCGCTACGGTGCAACTACGTGGGGGCAGGGTCCTAAGTTCGACGGCAACCTTGCTTCTCAAACGGCCCGCTTCGGCGGGCCGTTTGCTTAGGTACGCCCAGGTAAATACAGGACCCGCAGGAGAGCAGGAGATCCGCGCCTCCTCTCTGCTTGCCGTCATGGGGGCTGTTCAAGCAGGGCACAGCGCAGATCAACGGCTAAATCCAAGCTATGCCTCAATTCGATGGCCCGAGGCCGGATCGGCAGCACTAGTCCTTTTCGCCCCACGCCTCGAATGGAGTGGTCAGGATTGAATGACGCCGCTACGAATTTCAAGGACCTCCTGGTCGCCATACCTGTCACACCTCGGAAGTTGCTGCTCTCTCCAGTGGAGTACGTCACTGAACGCAGCGACCTAGCGACCTACGAGATAGCGGGCCAAGACGACTCCGCTGGGTTGTAGCCAGGATGCGAATGCACCGCCTACGACGATAGGACGCCCAAAGGCATCGATCGCAGCAGCGCTGGTGTCGATGGACGCATTTCGACCGAAGGTCGTTTTGGTCCAGCCGTCGTGGCCAAAGCTTTGGTCCAGCCGCCCCGAGGGTAGCAAGCGGATGACCGTGAAATAGGTGCTCCTCCCCTGCTTGCGCTGCATAGGTAGCTCGAGAACGCCCGCTAGCACTACTCGACCGCGTTGATCAACCGCAATCGAGGTCAGGCGGCTGTACTTGCCCCTGAGTCTCACGCTGGCCCTCCTACCGAAGCCTCTGTTCACGTGCCCATCGGTTGAGCGGCTGACGACTTTCCAGAGCGATGGGTCCTCGCGCGTCGGGGAAAAGGTAGAAGGTCCCTGCAGCATGAAGATGTGAGACCGGGTGCAGGCTGGGCGACCGGATCCTCCATGCCCTTGCGCGATCCCATCCTGGCCGAAGGCACGATTCAAAGTCCCATCGGCATGAAGGCGCGATAGCCAAGTCCGTCCCTGTCCTTCTTCGAACGTGAAATTACCCACAGCAACGATGGGCTCATCCCGCGTCGAGATACAGAAGTCGCGGAAAAGAAGGCCCGCTTCCCTGCTGCCCCGGAGGATGCCCTCGACAATCCCATCCCCCCCGCCGAAGGTTGGATCGAGCGTGCCGGACGGCGTGAGTCGGATTAGCGCATCGCCGACCCAGCCCGGAGTGGAGCGGATTGCCGGGGGGAACCCGACTTTGCCGACTGCGATGACGGCTCTCCCCTCGGAGTCGATTTCTGCAGACTCGGTCTCGGCAAGGAGGATATCGGCGGGTACTCCACGCGTCGAACTAAGGTCGAGATCCTCGCGAAAGACACCGTTCCCCTTACCAAAAGTGGGATCGAGCGCACCGGTGGAGTCAAGACGGAGGACCGTGACAAAGCTGGGACTGAGTTCCCTAGGCGAGTAGCCGCTGATGAAACGGGAGATGGTCGGATCGACCACCGTCCCGAAGACGAGGATCTCGTCCTCGCTGGTGACCGCAATGTCAGCGAGCCCGAAGGGGAGGCCTTCGACAGTCGAGATCGCAAGCTTGCCACCTTCGCCAAATTTAGAGTCGAGCTGCCCGTCGGGTAGATAGCGAAGGAGCAGGTTGCCCCGAGCGACGACCAGCGAACCGTCAGGTGCCACAGCAAGATGAATGTAGCCATACGATTCAGGCCTCAGCGTTGGACCCGGACCACTACCGCTCCAGTTCGGCGCGACCTCGTCCACGGCGGTTGCGACCCGGCCGCCCTCGCCGAAGGTGTTATCAAGATTGCTGGACTGCGCTGGGGCTGTGCCGGGCATCGCGAGCAGGGACAGCAGCATGGCGAGACAGGTCAGAAATCCTGCAGTATGTCGTTGTACGAGCATCCGATCATATTTGGTCTGACTCAACGATCTGTTCGAAAACATGGGCGAGACCACGGAACTCCCACGCTCGTCGAGCCTTGCTCCCGCGCGTGCAGGCCGGTGAACCACATCGCCCCGTCCGGCCCGGTCGTCATCGAGCCCGCGTGGAAACCCTGGGGCAACTCGTAGAAGAACGGCTGCACCGCGACGGCTGTGGCTGCCGGAGCCAGCGCCAGCGAAGAAAGCAAGGTTAGCGCCCAGCCGGCCGCTGTTGCTCTCATCCCCATCATTGCGCCGTCTCCCCATCATCTTTCAAGTCTCAAAACAGCGGCGCGGGCGAAAGTCGCGCAAGATCGAGCAGTAGCTGCTTTCAGCGAGACGCCAGCGTGGTCGAGCTAGGTCGCCGGTATCCCGACAGTCGGTTCAACGGACGTTACGTTTTTGGCATGGACCTAGAGGAAGTTCTCGGCGTTCTTCATGACTGGCTCGGGCTCGGGCTCGAAATCGAAATCAGCGTACATGGAGCGAACAGACCAGTTGGTGGCGCCTTGAGTTGCACGGCCATTTGCGGAGGGGAGATGAACTCAACACGAATCCAGACATCGATGAGTCCTTCTCTTGTTCTCGACGATGGAGACGGGACCAAGATTGGCAGCTTCTCGCTACCTGCGAGGGTATTCCGAGGTGGCGGTTGGTTCGACGTTGGGAAGAAGTCCCCGAAATACGGAGCGGCGTCATCCGGCTACTTTGGTCGCCGTTTACTCTGGGAGGTGGGGGCACCCGTGGGACGCATCTCGACGCTTACCGAGGTGTCACTCGAAGTAATGGACGGCAAGACGCTACGACCCGATGGGGCAATTACCGTGGAGCGCGGCAGAGATGGTGATGTCTCCACGCAGGGTCGGGGAAAGCATCGGCCAGGTCGGCTCGACTGATAACTAGTTCAGCTGCCGGCGAGCTCACGCTGGCGGGCGCTGGCGCGCTGGACGTGGTCGCAGACCTCGCCGGGGTCGTCGGCGGTGATCAGGAGGCGCTTGTCGGCGGGGGCGATCAGGCCGTCGTCCTCGAGGGTGTCGTCGATCCAGTCGAGCAGGGGGCGCCAGTGGTCGGTGCCGACGAGGATGGTGGGGAAGTGCTTGATCCGATCGGTCTGGATCAGGGTCAGGCTCTCGAACATCTCGTCGAGGGTGCCGAAGCCGCCGGGGAAGATGACGAAGGCGCGGGCGTAGCGGACGAACATCAGCTTGCGGGCGAAGAAGTAGTGGAAGCGCAGGGCGCGGTTGGCGTAGCGGTTGGGGTGCTGCTCGTGCGGCAGCTCGATGTTGAGCCCGACCGAGAGGCCGCCCGCCTCGGCGGCGCCGCGGTTGGCCGCCTCCATCAGCCCCGGCCCGCCGCCGGTGATCACGGTGAAGCCGTGCTCGGCGAGACAGGCCGCGGTCTCGCGGCAGAGCTCGTACCAGGGCGTGCCCGCGGCGAGGCGGGCGGAGCCGAAGACCGAGACGCCGTCGTCGACGTCGCGCAGCGCCTCGAAGCCGCGGTCGATCTCCGCGCGGATCCGGTCGAGGCGGATCTCGTCTTCGCCCTCGACATCGCGGGGAACGCGCAGCAGGTGCTCGTCGTGCCTCGCTCCTACGTTTCCGTCAGGTCCGGCCAAGGCGCCCAAGTAGAACACAGATCGTGGCGATCGCTCAGATCGTCAAGCGGCCCTCGAGCAGGAGCCGCGAGAATCGCCTCGGCCGCCTCCTCGGGACTGCTTCCTGCCAGGTCGACCGCATGACCCTCGAGGTCGCCGAGGTCGGCAAACTCGGACCACAGTCGCTCGATTGCCGGAGGGTCGCCGAGGAGCCCTTCCCGCTCTCGGATTCGCGCCGCGCAAACCGAGAGCGGCGCCCGCGCCACGACATAGGCGACCTCGAGCCCGGCGAGTCGGAAACGGTCCCGCAGCGGAGCGAGGAACCAGCGGGGGATGACGATCCCGTCGACGATCGTGAAGTAGCCGGCAGCCGCGTAGGCGGCCGCCGCGTCGGCGACGATCCCCATCACGAGGCGGTTCTGATCGTGGGACTCCGGCTTCCACGGCTCCACGTAACCGGAGCGGATGAAGCGAAAGAACGTGTCCGCTTCGAGGTGAACGGCCGGGCTGTGGCGCCTGGCGAGGACCGCCGCCACCGTGGTCTTCCCGACCCCGGGAGGACCGGTGAGGATCAGAACAGGGGTGTCGCCCATAGCCGGCATGGGGTCGTTCAATGCTGGCAGGAAAGTGGCAGGGCGGGATTCGAACCCCCGCCGCGGCCCCGGTCTTCGGGCGCTGTCAGGAGACGAAAATCTTGATCGCCCCTGAAGCGCTGGAGTACGCCTTCTCGTCACCGCCGTACACAACGGTCAGTGGATGAGTCCCCACGGTGTAGAGCGGAGAGGAAAGGGTCGCCGTTCCATTGTTGAGGATGGACATGGCCTTTACGGTGCCTTCGTGTTCGAGGTAGACCGCGCCCAGAGCCGGTGAACCATCCGAACGAGTGACCTGGACGCTGAACCTGGCCGACTGACCCGAGCCGATCGAGGTCGAGACCGCTTTGGCGGTAGTCGTGGTGGTCAGGCGGTGGGAGTACCGACGCAGGCTCTGGCTGAGGACCTGCATGTCCGACCAGGGAAAGTTGGCGAATGCCTGGCTGGAGGACATGCCACCGAACAGGCCGGTGGGTCCGGCGTAGGGATTGGTGGGGTACTTGTTGGGATCCTCGAGCTGGAGGGTGGGCGTGGTACTACCGCCGTCGTGCAGGATCATCCCGTATTTCTGCGCCGCTTTCGCGACCATCAGCGCCAGCGGCGAGAGATTGAGAGTGGAAAGGTCCAGCGATGGGTCGAGGCGAAGTCGCGTCCCCTCCGGGATGCAGTTCGCCGCGGTGCTGCCGCCGTCGTTGCGCTGAGCCGGCCAGGCGTTGTAGATCGGTGCGCAGATCAGCGACCGGGACAGCAGGAAGCCGACCGCATGATCGATGTGCCCAGCCTTCATTTCCGAGATCAGGGGAATCCCCGCCGCGGTCAGAAGGCTGCTGGCCGAGTTGCCCCACCAGGTAGTCGACTTGCCGAGCCAGGAGCGTTCGTCGAAGTAGCCCGGGCTGTGGGACGCGTTGTTCATCACGCCTCCCCACGCCACGTGCCACTTGCGATCGCCGTGCGACGCCTCTCCCCAGGGCAGCGGCGGAGCGCCCGGAGCATTCTGTGCGGGGGTGGATGCCCGCCAGAAGTCCCAGACGGAGTCCGTGGAAAGCTGGTTGACGACGAGCAGCCCATCGGTACCGGGCGCGGGCAGTGCTTCCGGCGGAATCGGCACTCCCAGGCTGAGGACCTGCCTGAGACTGGCGGCGGACGCGTCGAGGACCACCGGGACCTTCGGCTGCGATTTCGGGACCACGTAGATCGGGTCGCTGTAGCTCGTCGTGTTCGCGTGCGTCCCCCCCTGGGCCGCGCTGGTCGCGATCACCGACACCATCGCGTCGCTGTTGGGGCTGATCGGGGCTCCCGGGCCGACCGGCGTGTTCCAGATGCTGTTCGGCGCCGAGAGCACCGGCTTCGCTTCGGCGGGCGCGCTCGCCGCGGCGAATGCGACAAGGAACGCAGCGGCGATCAGGCAGCGGATGACCGCGCGAGGGCAACCCATACTCGCTCTCACGCTACCTGCAAGGACCCGCTCGAAGGGATGAAAAAGGTGCCGGGCTGACGCGCCGTATGCGGCGTTTTGTGGGTCTGCGGCCATGCCCCCGGCGGGATTCGAACCCGCGCCGCGCGGCTTAAAAGGCCGCCGCTCTAACCAACTGAGCTACAGGGGCGCGCGCCCATGGTAGAGAGGCTCCAGGTGGGGCGTCAGGAGAGGTCGGGGATGCCCTGGTACGGGGTCGAGGCCTCGGCGTGGGTGCGGCGCGGGATGCGGCCGGCGCGGCGGGCGGCGGCGCCGGCCTCGACGGCGCCGCGCAGCGCCCGCGCCATCGCCGCCGGCTCGGCGGCGCCGAAGATCGCGCTGGCGGCGAGCACCGCGTCGCAGCCCAGCTCCATCGCCAGGGCGGCGTCGGAGGCGGTGCCGACGCCGGCGTCGAGGACAACCGGCACCGAGGCGCGCTCGGCGATGATCGCGATGTTGTACGGGTTGCGGATGCCGGCGCCGGAGCCGATCGGCGAGCCGAGCGGCATCACCGCGGCGCAGCCGGCCTCCTCCAGGCGCCGGGCGAGGATCGGGTCGTCATTGGTGTACGGAAGGACGGTGAAGCTGTCGGCGACCAGCTGTTCGGCGGCGTCGAGCAGCTCGACCGCGTCCGGGTAGAGCGTGCGGTCGTCGCCGATCACCTCGAGCTTGACCCAGTCGGTCGCGAAGGCCTCGCGGGCGAGCTTGGCGGTGCGGACCGCGTCGCGGGCGGTGAAGCAGCCCGCCGTGTTGGGCAGGGCGAAGAGGCCGAGCCGGTCGATCACGTCGAGCACCGAGCCCTCGGCTGCGGGGTCGATGTGGCGCAGGGCGACGGTGACGATCTCGGTCCCGGCGGCGGCGAGTGCCGCCTCCATCTGCTCGAGCGAGCGGAAGCCGCCGGTGCCGGCGATCAGCCGCGATGACCAGGCGCGGCCGCCCAGCTCCCAGGTCTCGGCGCCGCCCTGGATCGCCGCCAACACCTCGACGCTCCGGCCCTCGTGCAGCGGCGTCTCCTCCCACTCGCCGCGGGGCACGACCTCCCCATCGAGGGCGGCGGCCACGCCGCGGGCCCCGTCGCCGGCACCGGCGGCGCGGACCGCGTCGGCGAGGGTGGCGGCATCCGGCAGCTCCCGCCGCTCGCCGTTCAGCTCGATCCTCATCGCGCCACCTCCGGGGTACGGGCGAGCAGACCGGCGATCGCCTCCGCGGTCAGCGGCGCCAGCAGGATCCCGTTGCGGTAGTGGCCGCTCGCCAGCAGCAGGCCGTCGATCGCGCCGGGGCCGGCCAGCGGCAGGTTGTCGGGAGTGCCGGGGCGCAGGCCGGCGAGCGCGTCGAGCAGCTCCATCTCGGCGACGTCGGGGAGCAGCCGGCAGGCCTCGCGCAGCAGCTCGTGGACGCCGCCGGCGGTCACCGTCGTGTCGAAGCCCCGCTCTTCGGAGGTGGCGCCGACGATCAGGCGGCCGTCGGGACGCGGCACCAGGTAGACCCGCTCGGAGGCGAGGATGCGCGCGCAGGGCGGGACGCCGTCGGGCGCCCTCAGCTCCAGCACCTGCCCCTTGACCGGACGCACCGGCGGACGGGCGTGCTCCGGCAGCCACTCCGCTCGGCCCGACCAGGCGCCGGCGGCGAGGACCACCGCCCCGGCGCGCAGCTCTTCGCCCGCGGCGGTGCGCACGCCGACGAGTCGCTCGCCCGCGAAGACCCCGGCGCTCACCTCCTCCCCGGTCCGCAGCTCCACACCGACACCGGCGAGCGCCGCCAGTAGCGCCCGGGTCAGCGCCCGCGGGTCGACGGAAGCCTCGCCCGGCGCGTGGACGCCACCGGTGAACGACGGCGTCAGCCCGGGCTCCAGCTCGCGGCAACGGCGCGGGGGCAGCCACTCGGCCTCGAGCTCCAGCGAGCGCTGCAGCTCGTGGACGCGGCGCAGCTGCGCCGCCTCGTCGCGATCGAGGGCGATGTGCAGGGCGCCCTGCCGCGTATAGCCGGTCGTTTCCCCGCTCGCCGCCTCCAGCTCGGCGACGAAGTCCGGGTAGAGGCGGGCCGCAGCGAGGGTCAGCTCCAGCAGCTCCGGCTCGCCGAAGGTCAGCTCGCCGACCGGCGCCAGCATCCCGGCGGCGACCCGGGTCGCGCCGGCCGGCGGCTCGGCCCGGTCCAGCACCGCCACCCGCGCGCCGCGGCGGGCGGCGGCCCAAGCGCAGCTGAGGCCGATCACGCCACCGCCCACGAACACCGCGTCGAAACTCCGCTTCTCGGTCAAGCCATTGCCTCCGCCGGCATTACCCGGATCAGGTCCATACGGTCGGTGACCTCGGTGCCACCCTCTCAGCCCTCGCGGGCTCCCGTTACCTCCCCGATGCTACCCGGACTGGGGCGGCTCCAAGCGCCGCGCACGTCCTCCCCCGGCGTCGCCTGGGTCAGGGACAGGTTCATAATCGAGAGATGAGCCTGGCGCCACCCGAGTCGGTCGGTCCGCTGCGCCGCGAGCGGCTGCGCACCGCGCGTCTGTACTTCGTCTGTGATGCCCGCCCCGGCGGCGAGGACCCGGAACCGCTGCTGCGCGCCGCCCTCGGCGGCGGGGTCGACATCGTCCAGCTGCGCGAGAAGAACCTCGGCCGGGCCGAGATCGAGCGCGCGGCGGACACCTTCCGCCGCGTCTGCGACACCTACAACGCCCCCTTCATCGTCAACGACGATCCCGACCTGGCTCGCAGCTGCGACGCCGACGGCGTCCACCTCGGCCAGGACGACGGCTCGGTCGAGCAGGCCCGCAGGCTGCTCGGGCCGGACGCGATCATCGGCCTCTCGACCCACTCGCCGGAGCAGATCGAGGCGTCCAGCGCCGCCGCGGTCGATCACATCAGCGTCGGGCCGATCTGGGAGACGCCGACGAAAGCGGGGCGGCCCGCGGTCGGGCTGGAGCTCGTCTCCTACGCCGCCGAGCACGCGGCGCACCCGTTCTTCGCGATCGGCGGGATCGACGCGACGAACGCCTCGCGGGTCGTCGAGGCTGGGGCGACGCGCCTCTGCGTGGTGCGGGCGATCCGCGACGCCGCCGACCCCGGCGCCGTCGCGGGGCTGCTGCGGAGCGCCTTCGGGGTGGCGCCCGGTGGCTGAGCAGGGGCCCCAGCCGCGCAAGCGCAAGCAGCGCGGCGGTGGCGCCATCCCCGAGCGAGGCTCGGGCCGAGCCGGCGGCGACTCGATGAAGCGCGGCTACGCGAAGGCCGAGCAGCGCAACCAGGAAGCCCGCGAGGCGCTGCAGCCGCTGGCCGAGGGGGAACGGCCGACCGTGGTGACGGTCGGCGCCGTCGTCGCCGGCCTGATCGCCGTCTCGATCGTAGCCGGTTACGCCGCCGGGGTGAAGGTCGACGGCGAGACGCCGAAATTCGCCCAGGTAGCCGCCCCGGCGCTGATCATGGGGGTGATGTCCTGGGGCATGTGGCGGGCCCGCTACTGGGCCGTGCTCGGCTTTCAGTTAATTCTTGTTTTCCTGATCTTCAGCGCCGTCTTCGGCCTCGCCGTGCAGGCCTCAACCGTGGCCCAGTTCGCCGCCACCCTCGGCCTGCTCGCCGTCGCCGGCACCTTCTTCGTCCTCATGGTCAAGGCGATGGCCCGGATCCAGATGCCCGAACGGGTTCCTCGGGACTAGCCGTTCTATAGGCTCAGGCGCCGATGGCCGAGTCCTTCGAGACGATCGTGATCGGCGGCGGGCCGGGCGGCTACGTCGCCGCCATCCGTTCGGCCCAGCTTGGCCGCAAGACCGCCGTCGTCGAGCGCGACAAGGCCGGCGGGCGTTGCCTCAACTACGCCTGCATCCCGGCCAAGACCATCCTCAGGACGGCCGAGATCTACACCGAGGCGCGCGAGGGCGCCGAGCTCGGCGTCGTCGCCAAGGACGTCTCGCTCGACTGGGACGCGGTGGGCAAGCGCCGCGCCGCGGTCTCCGAGTCGCTCTCCAACGGCGTGAAGATGCTCTGGGACAAAAACAAGGTGACGGTGATCGAGGGCGAGGGCTCGCTCACCCCCGAGGGCAACGTCAAGGTCGGCAAGGAGACCTACGAGGCCGGCGCCGTCGTCCTCGCCACCGGCTCGGTGGCGCTGCCGATCCCGGGGGTCGAGTTCGGCGGCCGCGTCGTCGACACCTGGGGCGCCTGGTCGCTGCCGGAAGTGCCGAAGAGGATCGCCGTCGTCGGCGCCGGCGCCTCGGGCTGCGAGATCGCCTCCGCTTACGGCCGCTTCGGCACCGAGGTGCTGCTGGTCGAGATGCTGCCGCAGATCCTCCCGGCCGAGGACAAGGACATCGTCCGGGTCGTCGAGCGCGCCTTCAAAAAGCAGAACATCGCCGTCTCCACCGGCAGCCCGGTCGAGAACGTCGAGGCGGGCGAGAAATCCGTCAAGTTCACCTACGGCGAGGAGAGCGCCGAGGTCGACTATCTCTGCGTCGCCGGCGGCCGCGTCGCCGACACCGAGGGCCTGGGCCTGAAAGAGGCCGGGGTCGAGCTGGAGGAGAACGGCAAGGTCAAGGTCGACGAGAACCAGCGGACCTCGAACCCGAAGGTCTACGCGATCGGCGACCTGGTCAAGCTCAAGGCGCTCGCGCACAAGGCGGGCGAGGAGGCGATCGTCGCGGTCGAGCACGCGGCCGGACAGCCGACCCATCCGATCGACCAGAACCTGATCGCCGGCGCCACCTTCAGCCACCCGCAGGTCGCCAGCGTCGGCCTCACCGAGGCGGCGGCGAAGGAGGCCGGCAACGACGTCAAGGTCGGGAAGTTCAAACTCGGCGGGGTCGGCGGGGCGACCGTCTACGACGACAAAGAAGGCTTGGTCAAGGTCGTCGCCGACTCCAGGTACGGCGAGATCCTCGGCGTCCACATCGTCGGCAACCGCGCCTGCGACATGATCGCCGAGCTGGTCGCGACGATGGCGCTGGAGGGCGGCTACCAGGAGCTTGCGCGGATCGCCCACCCGCACCCGACGATCTCCGAGGCCGTGTTCGAAGCGGCAAGAGCCGTCGACGGCTGGGCCACCCACGCCTGAGCGCCCTGCAAATCGGCGCATCTCGGCGTCCTCGGTCGTTCGGGTCGGGTCACGCACGGGTGTGCGCTCCCCTCCCCTCACTTCCCTGCGTCCGCCGATCTGCTTGATTTTCGGACGCTCAGATGGCTGAGGCAACCTTCTACTTCGACCTCGGTTCGCCCTACGCGTACCTCGCGGCGGAGCGGGTCAGCGGGCTCTTCACCGAGGCTGAGCTGGAGCAGCCGGAGTGGCAGCCGGTGCTGCTCGGGGGGCTGTTCCAGCGCTTCGAGCGCGGCTCCTGGTCGCAGACCCCGGCTCGAGACGAGGGGATCGCCGAGGTCGAGCGGCGCGCCGCTGCCTACGGGCTGCCGCCGATCGTCTGGCCCGACCCCTGGCCCGGCAACACGCTGATGGCGATGCGCGCCGCGACCTTCGCCAAGCAGACCGGGCGCACCGTCTCCTTCGCGCTCGCCGCCTTCCGCCAGGCCTTCGCCGCCGGCCGCGATCTCAGCGACCCCGGCAACGTGACGATCGCCGCCGCCGCCTGCGAGCTGCACCCGCGGGCGCTGCTGAAAGCGGTGCAGACCGAGATCGTCAAGGACGGCCTCAAGCGGGCCACCGGGGCGGCCGCAGACTGCGGCGTCTTCGGCGTCCCGGCGCTGGTCGTCGGCGAGGAGGTCTTCTGGGGCGACGACCGGCTGGAGGAGGCGGTCGAGGCCGCGAGCTAAGGTGGCTGCAATGGCCGATCTGCCCGACGCCGCCACCTGTTATGAGCTGCTGGCACGCATGGCCCTGATCCGCCGCTTCGAGGAGGAGGCGGGCCGCCAGTACCAGCGGGCCAAAGCCGGTGGCTTCCTGCACCTGGCGATCGGCGAGGAGGCGACGATCGTCGGCACCACCTCGGTGATGCGCGACGACGACTTCCTGATCGGCACCTATCGCACCCACGGCCACGCGATCGCCCGCGGCACCGAGCCGAAGCGGGTGATGGCGGAGCTGTTCGGTCGCGTCGACGGGACCAGCGGCGGCCGCGGCGGCTCGATGCACATCTTCGACGGCGAGCGCCGCTTCATGGGCGGCTACGGGGTCGTCGGCGGCAACCTGCCGATCGCGGCGGGGCTCGGGCTCGCCTCCCAGTACAAGGGCGAAGACGCGGTCACCGTCTGCATGTTCGGCGACGGCGCCTCCAACACCGGCAACTTCGGCGAGACGATGAACCTGGCGGCGCTGTGGAAGCTGCCGGTCCTGTTCCTGGTCGAGAACAACCTCTACGGGATGGGGACCGCGGTCGAGCGCCACTCGGCCCAGACCGATCTCTCGAAGAAGGCGGAGGGATATGGGATCCCCGGCACGCGGGCCGACGGCATGGACGTGGTCGCGGTGCGCGAGGGCGTCGCCGCGGGGATCCGGGCGGCGCGCGAGGAAGACCGACCGACCCTGCTGGAGGTTGTCACCTACCGCTACCGCGGTCATTCAGCCGCCGACCCCGAGGTCTACCGCGAGCGCGAGGAGGTCGAGGAGTGGCGCGAGAAGGACCCGATCGAGACCTTCGCAAGGCGCTGCGTCGAGGCCGGCGTGCTGGGCGAGCGCGAGGTGGGGCAGGCGCGCGATGCCGCCGAGGCGACGGTCATCGCCGCGGTCGAGTTCGCCGAGGCCTCGCCGGAGCCGCCGCTCGACACGATGTACGAGAACCTCTACGCGGTCACCGACCCCGGCGGCTGGTACGCGGTCGACGAGCGCAGCCCGGAGCCGCACCGGGGCGAGCACGAGGGCGAAATGCCCGATGCCGCCCGCGAGCTGGCCGAGGCGGGCGCCGCCTACGCCGGGCAGCCGGAGGAAGGATCGCGGCCAAACCCGGCGCTGCACGGCGACGCCCAGGACGGGGTCGAGTCGCGGGTCTCGGCCGAGCGCGAGGTCGGGGACGAGCCGGAGGAGGTCCCCGAGCGGGCAATCAACACTGAGGACGGCGACTGATGGCGGCGCTGCGGATGCGCGAGGCCCTGCGCGACGCGATGGCCGAGGAGATGCGCCGCGACGAGGGCGTGTTCGTGATGGGCGAGGACGTGGCGGTGTTCCAAGGCGCCTTCAAGGTGACCGAAGGGCTGATCGACGAGTTCGGCGAGCGGCGGGTGCGCGACACGCCGATCTCCGAGAACACGATCGTCGGCACCGGGGTCGGCGCGGCGATGGGCGGGCTGCGGCCGGTGGTCGAGCTGATGACGGTCAACTTCTCGCTGCTGGCCCTCGACCAGATCATCAACCACGCTGCCGCGATCCCCTACATGTTCAACGGCGGGGCGCGGGTGCCGATGGTGATCCGGATGCCGGGTGGCGGCGGCCACCAGCTCGGCCCCACCCACTCGCACAGCTTCGAGGCGCTCTACCTGCAGGTGCCGGGGCTGCTGGTCGCCTGTCCCTCGACCCCCGCCGACGGCAAGGCCCTGCTGAAGGCGGCGATCCGCGACGACAACCCGGTGATCTTCATCGAGCACGAGAGCCTCTACGGGGTGCGCGGCGAGGTGCCCGACGGCGAGGACGAGGTGCTGCGCTTCGGCGAGGCGGCGGTGCGGCGCGAGGGCGGCGACGTGACGATCGTCGGCGTGCTGAAGATGGCCCAGGTAGCGGAGCGGGCGGCGACCCAGCTCGCGGAGGAGCACGGCGTCGAGGCCGAGGTGATCGACCCGCGCACGCTGCGCCCGCTCGACCTCGACACGATCCTCGCCTCGGTGCGCAAGACCAACCGGGCGGTGATCGTCGAGGAGGGCTGGCCACACGGTGGCGTCGGCGCCAACCTGGCGACGCTGATCACCGAGCAGGCCTTCGACGACCTCGACGCGCCGGTCCAGCGGGTGACCGGCGCCGACGTCCACATGCCCTACTCGAAGCGATTGGAGCAGGCGGCGATCCCGCACGAGGAGCACGTCGTCAGCGCGGCGCTGGCGACGTTGGAGGGGTCGCTCTGATGAGCTCGGGCGCGCGGGTGTCGCCCGGGCATCCCCCACGGTGCTCGGGGCTAAACGCCCCTCCGCGCCGCGGGGGACCCCCGCCCGCGCGCCACCCGCGCGAGGAGCCGATGAGGAGGGACCCCTGATGGCCGACGTCGTCATGCCCCGCCTTTCGGATTCGATGGAGGAGGGGACGATCCTGACCTGGCTGAAGAAGGTCGGCGACGAGATCTCCATCGGGGACGAACTCGTGGAAATCGAGACGGACAAGGCGAACATGGCCTACGAGAGCGACGTGGCGGGGACGTTGACCGAGATCCTTGCCCAGGAGGGCGACACCCTTCCGATCGGTACTCCGATCGCGCGGGTGGGCGAGAGCGAGGGCTCAGGCGCCGCAACCGCGGGTCCTGTCGGGGCGGCATCCCCCACGGTGCTCGCCGCCGGAGGCGGCTCCGCGCCGCGGGGGACCCCCGCCACCCCGCCACCCGCGGAAGGGGCGGTTGAGGCCGCGGGACCCACCCCCGCGGGGAACTCCGAGGACGTCAGCAGCGACAACGGCTCCGACCGGATTAAGGCTTCACCTGTCGCGCGCCGGATAGCCAAGGAGCAAGGTCTGGACTTGGCGACCATCGAGGGTTCGGGTCCCGGTGGCCGCATCGTCAAGAAGGACGTGAAGCAAGCGGCTTCTGCCGCGGGTGACGCGGCGGGGGGGGTCCCCCGCGGCGCGGAGGGGCGTCCAGCCCCGAGCACCGTGGGGGAGCCCGCCGCGGCAGGACCCGCGGCCGCTGCGGCTGGTCCCGGTCCTGGTTCACCGGAGACCGCCAAGGGTCAGGTTACGGTCGAAGAGCTGTCGAAGCTTCAGTCAACCGTCGCCCGACGCATGTCGGAGTCGAAGGCGACGGCTCCGCACTTCTACCTGCAGGCGGAGATCGAGATGAGCCGGGCGGTCGAGGCGCGCTCGCGGCTGAAGGCTGCTGCAGGAGAGGGCGAGGTCGTGCCCTCGTTCAACGACATGATCGTCAAGGCCTGCGCGCTGGCCCTGCGCGAGCACCCGCGCGCCAACGGCGCCTACCGCGACGGCCGCTTCGAGCTCTACTCGCGGGTCAACGTCGGGGTCGCCGTCGCCGCCCGCGACGCGCTCGTCGTCCCCACCGTCTTCGACGCCGACGCCAAGGGACTACGCCAGATCGCCGCCGAGTCGCGGGCGCTGGCAGAGCGAGTCCGCGAGGGCACGATCACGCCGCCGGAGCTCTCGGGCGGCACCTTCACGGTGTCCAACCTGGGGATGTACGGGATCGACAACTTCAGCGCCGTGATCAACACCCCGCAGGCGGCGATCCTCGCGGTCGGCGCGATCGTGGAGCGGGCGGTGGTCCGCGACGGTGGGCTCGCGACGGCCCACCTGCTCGGCGTCACCCTCGCCTGCGACCACCGCATCCTCTACGGCGCCCCCGCCGCCGAGTTCCTCGCCCGCATCCGCGCCCTGCTCGAAGAGCCGCTCGCGCTGGCGCTGTAACTCGCGCCGGCCGGGGTGGCGGCGGTGCGGCCAGGCCCCGTCGCTCGGGCGCTGCGAGCCGTTCGCTTAAGTCGCTTGTGTAGTCAGGAATAGCTTGTAGGGTGGCCCCCACCGGTGAGCGAGGAGACGACGCAATCGAGGGCCGCCCAACTCGCGAGCGCCGTCGTCAAACCGGAGGCGAACAAGCTGGAACTCGCCGGCGTGTTCGGGCTCGTCGCGCCGCTGGCGGCGACCCTGGCGCTGTTCAAGGCGACGGGCTCGATCGGGCGCATCCAGCGCGACGAGCCGTACCTGCTGCTGCTCGCCGTCGTCCTGGTCCTGGCGGCGGGGACGATGCTGACGATCGCCAACTTCTTCTCCGGCCTGGGCGAGAGCCGCAGGGCGAGATGGTGGGCGAAGCGCCTCTACTTCTGGAGCGCGATCGTCACCGGCATTGGCTTCTCCCTGGCGATCTACCTCGTCCTGGTCAACGCTGGCGACGAGCCCCGGCCGCAGATCAGCGCCACGCTCAACGACGACGAATCGCAGCTCACCGCGCACGTCACCGCCTCGAACCTAAAGACCGACCACCGGCTGGCGCTCAAGGTGGACCTCGCCACGGTCGGGCCCGGCAAAACCGTGGACAGCGTCCACCCATTCGCGAAATACGGCACCCTGCCGCTCGAGCGCGCCTACATGGGCCCCGACCCCGACGGCGATGTCGACCAGAAGCTGACCCTGGCGATCCCGCGCGGCGGCAGCTACACCGACGTCGTGATCAAGGCCTACACCGGCGCGACCAATCAGTCCTGTCGGGAACTGGCGAAAGCCGCCGATCCCGGGACCGCGTGCACGATCATCCACCTCGACCGCCTCCGCGGCACGGCACCAGCCGCGGCGGGCTGAATCAGCAGGTCTTCCTAGCACCCGTGACCGCGTTCCACGCCCGCCCGAGCGAGAAGTCGGCGGCGACGCGGAAGACGCCGGGGTGGGAGGCGCGGGCGACGGTCCAGTCGCCGCGGCGGAGGATGCAGCCGGCGCCGCGGGCGATCGACCAGTAGGGGGTGAAGTTGACGCGGACGAGGAACTCGCCGGGGCGGGAAACGCCGAGCGCGAAGCCCTGGCGACCGACCCACAGGGTGCGGGCCACGGCGGCGCCGATCGGGGCCACCAGCGGCTTCGGATCGCGCACCGCGTAGATCCGCCAGTGCGGCGTCCGGTAGCGCAGCGTCAGGTAGGAGGGTTCGGCGAGGATCAGCCGCCGCTCGGCCGCGGAGGAGTAGTCGAGCGGGGCATCGGGCAGGGCGACGTAGGAGATCGCGTTGCCGCGCAGCCAGGCGCTGTAGCTGACGTCGGTCAGCTCGCCTTCGTCGTAGAAGACGTCGTCGCGGGTGGTGTCGAGCTGGCGCAGCCAGCCGCGGGCCAGCTCGAAGCTCGGCGCCAGGTAGGCGGACTCCCAGTGGTTGGCGGTGGGCGGAACCTCGATCCGCATCCCCTCCCCCCCGTGCGCGCCGAGCCAGCGGGCGGCGGGCTCGAAGTAGGCGGAGGCGGTCGAGGGGTCGCCGACGCTGCGGGCGATCTGGTTGACGCTGGCAGTCAGCTGCCAGTAGAGGCCGCCGGCCATGACCAGCGCCAGCAGCCAGGGGGCGACTCGCGGCCGGCGCGAGAGCACCACCGCGGCGAGGACGGGGCCGCCGAAGAGGGCGCCGAGGCGGACCGCGTTGCCCCCCATCGCGTTCGGGGCGAGCCAGATCGCGGTCGCGGCGAGCACGTAGCCAATCAGGACCCGCCGAAGCTGCCGCTCCTCGGGCAGGCCGCGGATCGCCAGCAGGGCGCCACCGCACCAGAGCGGGATCGCGACGAAGGAGGAGAAGGCGAACGGGAACTGACCGGGTTCGGGGAAGGCGACGTTCGGCGCCACGGTGAGGGTGAGAGCGAGGGCGGCGACGGCGAGGGCGGCGCGGTTGACCTTCCGCCCCGGCTCGATCGCGCCGGCGAGGACGACGCCGGCGAGGAAGGCGGCGGCGACCGGGCTGGCGAGGGCGCAGGCCGCGGCGGCGGCGATCGCCAGCTTGCCGCGATCGGACTGCAGGCAGCGCAGCGAGCCGAGGCCGAAGGCGACGCCGAGCGCAAAGGTGAGCTGGCCGTCGGCCAGCAGGGTGACCACGCCGGCGGCGAACCAGAGGGTCGCCCAGCGGGCCTCCACCCCCCAGCGGTCGCGGACCAGGCGGTCGAACAGGTAGGAGGAGGAGACGACGGCGAGCCCGCCCACCACCTGCGGGCCGAGCAGCGCCGCCAGCGGCGGGAAGAGGACGCTGTAGGTGAGGGTGTAGTGGCCGCCGTACCAGCTCCCGTTCCAGATCGCCATGCCCGCCCGCTGGAACAGCTCGGTGCGGAAGACCTGGGCGGCGAGGTCGCCGACCGGCGGGCTCCAGAGGAGCATCAACGCCGCCAGCGCGGAGCTGAGCGCTACGGCCGGGAGCCATTCGGGGCGCAGTGGCTTGGACTGGACCATCGGCGGAGACGAAGGATAGGGGCGCGTCCTGCAACGATTTCAAGGGTGAGCGCCGAGATCCTGGTTGTCCGCTGCGGAACCGTGCCCTACGAGCGGGCGCGCGAGGCGCAGCTGCGGCTGCAGGGTGAGCGCCAGCGCGGCGAGCTGCCGGACCTGCTGCTGCTGCTCGAGCACCCCCCGGTCTACACGCGCGGGCGTCGGGCGACGCCCGACGAGCTGCCGATGGGCCGCGAGTGGTACGAGCTGCAGGGGATCGAGGTACGAGACACCGACCGCGGCGGCCGCGTCACCTACCACGGGCCAGGGCAGCTGGTCGCCTACCCGATCGTCTCCCTGCGCCCCTACGGCGACGACGTCCACGAGTACGTGCGGCGGCTGGAGCGGGTGATGATCGAGGCGCTGGCCGAGCACGGCGTCGAGGCGGGCGTGCGCGAGGGGCTGACCGGCGTCTGGGTCCGAGGTCGACGGGCCGCGAATACGCCTATATGGGGGGAAATCGGCCCGTCAACCTCGGCGGTGGAGACGGAGGGGCGCAAGATCGGCTCGATCGGGGTGCACGTCAGCCGCGGCGTCACCACCCACGGGCTGGCGGTCAACGTCAACAACGACCTGCAGCCGTTCGAGTGGATCGTCCCCTGCGGGATCGAGGGGGTGGCGATGACCTCGCTCTCGCGCGAGCTCGGGGCCGAGCAGGACCTCGACGCCTTCGCCGACACGGTCGTGGCGCGCTTCGGCGAGATATACGAGCGCGCCCCGGTCAGGGCTGACGTCGCCGAGCTCGGGATCGCGCCCGCTAGGCTCGGTGCCCCCCGATGAGCGAGACGATCGAGCAGACCGAGGTGGCTGCGGCGGGCGCTGCTCCCACCGAGCGTGTCCACGTCACCCGCTCCCGTGCCAAGCCCGGTGGCACCGCGGCCGCGGCCGATGGCACCGTCCCCTTCAAGCGCACCCGCAAGCCGCCGTGGCTGAAAGTGCCGGCGCCGGGCGGGCCGAACTACAGGCGCCTGAAGGCGACGATCGGCGCCGAGAACCTGCACACGGTCTGCGAGGAGGCCAACTGCCCCAACGTCGGCGAGTGCTGGGAGCGCGGCACGGCGACCTTCATGATCCTCGGCGACGTCTGCACGCGGCGCTGCGGTTTCTGCAACGTGCAGACCGGCAAGCCGACCTGGAACGACCCGCTGGAGCCGCTGCGGGTGGCCAACCAGGTGAAGCGGATGGGGCTGCGGCACGCGGTCGTCACCTCGGTCGACCGCGACGACCTGCCCGACTACGGCGCGGGCGCCTTCGTCGGCGTGATCCGCTCGATCCGCATGCAGGCGCCCGGCTGCAAGGTGGAGATCCTCACTCCCGACTTCCGCGGCCAGGAGATGCCGCTAGCGAAGGTCGTGCACGAGAGGCCGGACGTGTTCAACCACAACGTCGAGACGGTGCCGCGGCTCTATCCGATCGCTCGCCGCGGCTCCCAGTTTCTGCGCTCCGCCCGGGTGCTGCGGATGGCGAAGGAGATGGGCGGCCCCGACGTCGTCACCAAGTCGGGGCTGATGGTCGGGCTCGGCGAGAGCTTCGAGGAGATGGTCGAGACCTTCGGCATCCTCCGGGAGCACAAGGTCCAGGTCCTGACCGTCGGCCAGTACCTCCGCCCGACCGAGAACCACCTGCCGGTGAGCCGCTACTGGCACCCGGAGGAGTTCGCGGCGCTGGAGCGGGCCGCCTACGACCTCGGTTTCGAGTCCGTCGCCTCAGGCCCGCTGGTGCGCAGCAGCTACCACGCCGACCAGAACCTGCCGGAGGGCGTGCGGGCGGAGACCTGATTGCCCAAGGCGAAGTTCGAGCGCTGAGGCTTCAGGCTCCTACAATCCGACCCTGAGGGGCCATAGCTCAGTTGGCAGAGCGCGTGCTTTGCAAGCACGAGGGCGCCGGTTCGATCCCGGCTGGCTCCATCGTAGGTTCCAGGGCAGGTCGGGATCGGTGTAGTCGGAAGCGTCGCGGACTCCCACACGCTGACCGTTGCGTGCAGGCGCAAGCCTCAGACGGAGCTCACTTCGACCATTGCCCAGCTCCTGGGAAGAGCAGTAATAGCAGCGGCCGCGGGTGCCGTCGTAGACGGCGATCCAGTCGACCATCGTCGAGGTGTAGTGCTTTGTCGCCCGGATCCTTCCCTTGGTGATTGAGTGGGACCGGCAGCGCACGAGAACTATTCGCCCATCGGACTGAGTGAATTTGACCTGGATCCGGTGTAGGCGGCCCTTGAAGTCCGCGATCAGGTCGTAGTCGCAATCCTCGCCGAACGGAATGGAGATTCGGCAGCCTCGCTCGATCAGGTCCGCAGCAACTTTCAACTCCGCCAAGTCGCCCTTCTGCTTCAGCGAATCCATCCGCCAAGCGTATGGACGACAGGATCACGCGAGGCACGCAATTCGTGCCAACTCTGCAAATTGCCTTAAGCCGACCTCGCAAGCACCGGGTCGCTCACCAGCTAGAGATGATTGATTCCGTCTGGAAGTGCGGCTCAGTGGTCATAGGCGGTCAACGCGCGGCCGGGCTGGTCGATCTTCCAGTTGTGCCAGAGGCAGGCGGCGAGCGCGAGCAGGCGCTGGGCGACGCGGGTGATCAAGCCGGGCATGGTGTGGGCGCCGTGGCGCTCCAGGGAGAGCTGGCCCTTGATCGTGTCGATGATCGACTCGACCCACTGGCGCACCCCGCCGAGCGCGCCGAAGCGGCAGGAGTTCCTCGGCGAAGACGTAAAGTGCGATCAGAAGGGTGTCAAGGTCGGCGGTCACGAGGCCACCTCCGTGGTCGACGTTGGCGATAGCAACGCCGACCTTCGACACCCCTTCTACGTCCCCTCGGCCCGTTCCGCGCTTGGGCGCGGAACGGAATCAGTCATCTAGTCGCCGAAGTCGATGTCCTTCGGCGGCTTCTGCTCGAACCAAAGCTCGTCGTCCTCGGGGGCGTCCTCGAGGAACTCCGGGGTGTCCTCGAGCACGTCCTCGTGCCGGGAGGCCGGCTCGTCGTCCTCAAGGTCCTCGGGCTCCTCGTCGAGCTCGTCCTCGTCGGCGGCGAACTCGGGCTCGTCCTCCTCGACCGCGGGAGCTTCATCGGTGGCCGGCGCTCCGGGCTCGTCGGGCAGCGGCGCCTCAAGCGCCCGATTCAGCTCGTCAGAAAGGCGCTGCTCGCTGAAGAACTCGTCGAATTCGTCCTCGGGCTCGTCGTCGGCCGGCGTCGGCGCGAGGCGAGGTTCGTTCTGCTCGGCGTCGACGAGCGCGTCGTCGGAGGGGGCGTCGGCCTCGGTCGCGGCATCCTCGAACTGCCCCTCGACGTCGAAGATTTCGGTCGGCTGGGAGGCGATCGCGTGCCGCTCCTCGGTCGAGTGACCGGGATCAGCGATCGTCTCATGCTCCATCGCCGGGTGCTCCTCCTCGGCCGGGGCCTCTGGCTCCTCGGCCGTGGGAGTCTCGGTGGACTCCGACTGCGGCGGCGCCTCCTGCAGGTCGGCGATGTTCGGCTCGCGCCTGCCACCCTGCTCGGTCGGCGCCGACGCGCTCTCACCCTCCGGCGTGGCGAGGAACTCGGTCGGCGCCTCGGCGAACGGGTCCGGCTCGTCGGGCCGCTGCGGGGGGCCGAAAGCCTCGTCCTCGAGCCGTTTCAGCTCGGCATCGTCCGCGCCGTGCGCGCGCTTCAGATCGAGGTGCTCTCGGATTGCGTCGTCGAGGATGCTCATAGCCGGTTCCCGGGAGGCTGCCAAAGACTATGCGGTTATCCTTGCGCTTGCGAGGCAATGGGAGCAACTTCCCAGCCACGCCCACGGGGCTATAGCTCAGCTGGCAGAGCGCCTGGATCGCACCCAGGAGGTCGGCGGTTCGAATCCGCCTAGCTCCACTCAGAGATGTCCCTGCACGTCGGGGACTTCTACGTTTTCACTCCCCGCGGTGACGCACCGTCCATTGGGCACTTTTTTGGGCACGAGTGCCTCAAATGGCGCCGATAGGAGCGGATTGGTGGCGATTGACGCCGATTCGGACTCGCTTTGAGCCGTGCACAGAGCTACGGTCGGGTGGCAAATAGATAGCGCCCCGGCGGTGCGTAAACACCCCGGGGCCGGCACCGAAGGCAAAGCTTCGATGCACCCGAAACCGTACTCGCCGATCTCGCGATCGGCGGCATCACGGCTGCGCCTCGGTGCCCTACCGAGAGGAGGGCGCCATGCCCGTCACCATCACCGCCGCCCAGCGCGAGGCGCTCTACACCCAGGTCCTCGACCACCTGAGTGGGATCGGAGACCTCTGGCTCGCCATCGAGTCACGCGAATACGAGAAGGCGGGCACCCTCGGCCACGCCTTCGCCGACGACCTTCGGCTGCTGCTCGACGATCTCGGCTGGCCGGACTGTGACGACCTGCCGGCGGATGGCAGCGTCGAGTTGACGATGCCTTCCGATGACCTACACCGGGTGATCGAGCGCCTGCGCGACGAAGCCTCTCAGCTCTACGCCGACACGCTGCCGCGCTCGGGCGATGACCGCGAGGTCCTGCACCGGACCGAGCTGGCTGTCGAGGCATGCGGCCGGGTCCTGGGCGCCATCAGCCGAGGCGGAGGCGCCGGGTGACGCCGACCGCAGCCAGCTCCTCACGTGCCGATTCCTCAAACGGCGCTTCGCCGAGAACCTCATCGTGCTCCGCGATCGGGTCGATCTCTCTCAAGAGCAGACCGCCGAGCGTGCCTGCCTCCACAGGACCCAGATCAGCCTGCTGGAGCGCGGCCTGCGGCTGCCGCGCCTGGACACGATCGTGAAGCTCGGCGGCGCAATGCCGAGCCCTGCGCGCTCTTGGCCGGGATGGCGTGGCGGCTTGGAAGCTGGGTCCAGCACTCCGGCTCCTACGCTGATAGCGACAGCACCCGGGGTGGTTGATGGAATCCCAGCTCGCCACGCGATTCGGCCGCAACGTCTGGCGCTCGCGCCGACACGCCGGCTTCAGCCAAGAGGAGCTCGCCCACCTGAGCGAACTCCACAGGGCTGACGTCGGCGAGCTCGAGCGCGGACAGCGACTCCCCCGCCTGGACACGATCCTCAAACTGGCGGCAGGCTTGGAGGTCTCGACCTGCACGCTGCTGGAGGGAATGCACTGGCAGGCCGGCCACTACGTGAAGGGCCAGTATTTCGTCGAAGATGGATCTGAGCGACTCACTCGTGTCAGGCGAGGTTCTCTTTGAGCCGGCCCAGGAGATCCGGTCCCCCCTCTGACGAGCTGCGGGCACGATTCGGCGCCAACCTGCACGATCGGCGCAAGCGTCTGGGCATCAGCCAGGAAGAGCTCGCATTCCGAGCCGAGACCCACAAGACCGCCATCTCGGCGCAGGAGCTGGGACAGACGCTGCCCCGGATCGACACCTTCATTCGCGTGGCCGGAGCATTGGGGACGACTCCCAACGACCTGACGGCCGGGATTCTCTGGGTGCCGGCAGAGGTAATCCTGGCGCCGGGAGGCTTCGACGTTCCGGACGACAAAGCGCTCACGGCGGAGGTCGCCGCCTTGCGTGGGCAGGCTCGATGAACGCTGCTGGGAGACCGGGGGAGCTCTCCTATGAGGCGAGGGCGCGGCTCGCCGACAACCTCTTCCTCCTGCGAAAGCGTGCCGGCTACTCCCAGGAAGCTCTCGGTAGGCGGGCAATGGTGTCCCCCGGCGGGATCGGTGATATCGAGAATGGCAAGGTTCTCGGGCTGCTCGACACCTACGTCAGGCTCGCCGGAGGGCTCGGCATCACCCTCGACGGCCTTCTCGCCGGGGTGACATGGAGTCCCGCCGTCGTGGAGCTTGAATACGACGCCGGCTACGAGGTCAAGCTCGGGGTAGAGTCCGAGCTGCTTGATGAGTAGTCACGCCAGCGTGCCCTGGGGAAGTATGCACCCAGCCCCACCACTCAGATGCCACCGATAAGTAGTCTCGTTTTTAGGTATTGCTGAATATCTCCACTCGGTCTAGCATCCGGCTCGGCAGCTGACCTTCGACGGCGGGAGCATCACAATGAACAGCAGGAGCACTGCGTACGGGGCTTGCCTCGTGTGCGTCGCGATAGTTGCGATGTTCTCGGCGATTTTCGTATCTGCGGCCAGCGCACGAGCGAGCGAGCGCGTGCTTGCTCAATCCTACTTGCCACTTCAGGGCGGAGAAATTCGTGCACCCGGAGGGTGGCGTCTGTATGTCCCTCCCAATACGCTCGCACGACCTGGACTCGCATCGATCACCACACTCGGCCACGGCAAGGTCAACGTCCACATAGCTGCTCCATGGCACGGAGAAGTCGAGGTTGCGATGCCGTTGAAGGGACGGCTTGATGGCATTCTGCACCATGTAGGGGGCGTATGGGTCCCGGAGGGGCAGGGGCCAGGGCAACGCACTGTTTGGGTTACGGACCTATCCATCTTCAGCACGATCAAGAGCGCCGTCTCCGGCGTCACCTGTCTGTCCTGGAATGTCAGGGCTGTTATTAGCTGCCTTATTGCGAAGGGAATTAGTAAGGTCGATAGCAAGCTCGCGAGCTGGATTGCAAACAAGATCAGCAGCAGCTGCGCTGCCGCCCTGATAGCTAGCGGAGTGACTGGAGGGGTCGGCGGCGTAGCCCTAGGAATCTTCAACGATCCCCCCTGCGTCGGAACCGCCTCATCTCCCGGCTCGGGACCAACGGTGCCGCCTCCGAGCCCTGCACCGAGTCCCACTCCCCCACCCCCGAGTCCAGGCTCTCCTCCACCACCGCCGCCCCCTCCGCCTCCGACGACTCATTCCGAGACCACGGGTGGGCTGACTCATACCTGGACCAACTACACCAACGCCGGAGGCTACGAAGGTCCGGCAATCGCTTCTAACCAGACGGTCCTAATTGCGTGCAAGCTAACCGGCTTCAGAGTTGCTGACGGCAATACCTGGTGGTATCGAATTGCGTCGAGCCCATGGAACAGTGCCTACTATGCATCAGCCGATGCTTTCTACAACAACGGCCAGACTTCGGGCTCCCTCATTGGGACGCCGTTCGTCGACCCTGCCGTTCCTAACTGCTAGTCGGATCAGCTAAACGCACGCGCGCCTGCCTTCCCTCAACAAGGTCTTTAAGCCGCTCCCTCTCCTCGTCGCCCCGACGCATGATGTGGGTGTAGACGCGCAGGGTGAACTTCGGATCGGTGTGGCCGAGCTGGGTCATTACCGAGGCGGGATCCTCGCCGGTCGCGACGAGGATCGAGGCGAAGGTGTGTCGCAGTTTGTGCGGCGTGAGGCCGCGCGGTAGCGGCATCGCGCCTCGTTCCTCGAGCAGCTCGTTCGCCCGTTTGACGGCGGAGGCGAGGATGCGGTTGCGCAGGTTGTCCTTGTCTCGCCGACCGCCCGCGCTGGTGGGGAAGACCGAGTCGTCGGGGCCGGTGCGAGTGGCACGCGCCTTCTGCATCGCGAGTTCGTCGCGGAGGATCGGCAGCAGGTGGATCTCCCGCAGTCCCGCCGTGGTCTTCGAGCGCGCGATGTGAAGACGGCCGTTGGCGAGATTGACGTCGCGCCAGTTCAGAGCGCAGAGTTCGTTGGCCCTGAGGCCGGCGAAGAGGAGCGTCGCGATGATCGGGCGGCGGTCGGTGGTGTGGAAGTGGCAGTCGCGGTCGAGCTGGCCGGCGGCCTCCAGCAGAGTCTTGATCTGCTCGACGGAGTCGAGGTGCACGGGTGCGCTCTTCGTCACCTTGAGCCGGCGGCGCCTGCCCATCGCCGGATTGCGGTGGATGTGTTCGTACTCCACCGCCATCGAAAGCACCCACTGCAGTCCGTCGATCGCTTTGTTGATCGTCGAGGCGCCGAGCGGCCGCAGAACCTGCCCGTGCTTGTTGCGCATCGGATTTCCGGCCTCGATGGCTCGACGCCTCGCCTCGGCGAACTCCACCATGTAGCGGCGGTACTCATCGACCGCGGGAATGTCGATCTCGTCCAGTGGCCAGTCACCGAAGTAGGGGATCAGGTGGCTGAGCGACCACTCCATGTACTCGTGGGTGTGTTGGCTGACTTCACCTCGGCGCGCCTCGTGCAGGCGCAAGGCGAATTCACCGAAGGTCGGCATCATCTGCGTGGCCCGCTCATCGACGGCCTTTTGGCTCCGCGGCGGAGGAACCCAAAGCCCGCGCCTCACATCGGCCATCACGTTGGCGAGCTCTTCTGCGCGCGCTTGCGCGTCCACCCATCGCTCTCCAGCCCGAGCGTCAGGTACTGGCGCTCTCCGTAGGCGCGGAAGCGAAGGGCATAGCCTCGACCGCTCTTCCAGCGCCTCTCGAGCACCTGCCCTTCCGATCTTCCAGCCGCTCCGATCACCTCCCGTGTCGAGGCGTCGGGGGCAGGCTGGCGCGATCGCCTGCGGGCAACCGAGGACCCCGGCCGCGGCTAGGCTGATCATCGCGCCGAAGCTTTGCCTCCGGCGCCGGGCCGGGGGCGTTCGCGCGCCGCCCGGCCGCTCTTTCTTGCCCGACGACACTAGCTCTGCGTCGGCGTGGAAGCGAGTCGCGGCGGGCATCCCCGGCAATCGGCCCATATCGGCTCCCAGGACCGGACCCGGAGACTCCGAACGTGTCGATCAGAGCGCTCACCCCGACCGGATCGAAGCGAAGCCTTGGGCGCTCGCCGCCACCGAGCCGGCGGGCGCCGAGCTCATCGGCGTGGGCGTATACCCAGGAGCGATCGACGCCGAACCACTGCGCGACCTCGGCAGCGCTCATCAGTCGGCCCGGCTGGGCGGTCGGGCGATCTACTTTCACCAGTTTGGCGATCCGCTGGGCCAGCGCCTCGATCGTCTCGTAGGTGAGACGAACCTCCTCGGGGTGGCGCGAGCGATGGCGGGTCTCGACCCGGTGCCCCCGGCGTTCGTTGCTTTCACGGTCCACCGCTAGCGCTTCCTCTCCTCGTCTGCCGGGGGGCTCCCTAGCCAGTCGACCGCCGGCTCGGGTTGGCGGACGTCGCGGAAGATCGGCGCGAAGGGACCCTGGCTCACGAGGTCCTCCAGAAGGCAGATCGAGATCCGCACCGCACGCGCCCCGGCGAACCGAGGGTTGCCGCAAAGCAGAGCGCTGACGCTGGCGCGTCGACGCTCCAGCGCGGCTCGGGAGGCGCCGGCGAGGATGCAGTGGACCCTCGGGAAGCGCGGGTAGTGCTGCTTCCAGATCGGCTCTCCATCGTTGCCCTTCAGGCGATGGAGTTCCGCGTAGCGGGCGAGCTCGGCGACCAGGCGGTCGACCGAGAGGGTCGCCCGGTCGAGCTCCAGGAAGCGCTGCTCAAGGGCGAGGCGCCCTCCCTCCTCTCGCAGGTAGGTCAGCACCGCGTCAGCGAAAAGGGTGCGGCGTCGACGGCCGCGGCCGCGCGAGAGGGGATGGGCGACCTCGTGGCGCCAGGAGAGCGGCCCGAACTCATCGCCCCGCTCGCGCGCCGCGCGCAGGAAGGCGATGCCGGCGTCGTTGACGGCGAGAGTGTGGGCGCGGAGCTGTCCGGCGACCTCGCTCGCCGACAGCGGCCTCTGGCTCTCCTCCAGGACGTGAGCCTCCTGTGCCAGCCTCACCCCGTGCTCGGTCGCGAACCAGAGCCGCTGGCCGGAATGCGGCGGGCGGCTGAAGGCGACCAGCTCCGCCTCCCTCAGTCGGCCCAGCACCTGCTGCGCCCAGCGACTGCGACTGGCGGGCAGGTGGACCTCCCTCACCTGCTCGGTCGTGAGCACTCGGTGCTGGACCAGGGAGGCGAGGATCTCGACCGCCGTCTCGGGCAGGCCGCCGGCGGGCCGGGCGCTCGTCTCAGTTGCCAACGGTCTTGCCTCCGAGCCAGTACGGGCTCTCCTCCTCGGGCTCTTCGGGCTGCTCCTCGGCGGGTGGGGCGAGCCCCTTCAAGTAGGCGAGGATCCGGTCGTCGAGCGTCTCCAGATGCTCGGAGACCTGCGCGGGCTCTGCCCGCCCGACAGCACCGGCGAGGGGTCCGCCGGTACCGGCCTCCGACTTCTCGTGCACGTCCTCGACCCGGATCCCACGCAGGGCGAAGGGCCGGCTTAGCTCGCCTTCGTGGGTGACCTGGGTGACGAACTGAAAGCGCGGCAGCCCGACCATCACCGCGGGGCTCGGCTGCCCGCCCCACTCTTTGGTCAGCAGCGCCGCCGCGTGGGAGTTGAGCGCGGTGGCCAGCATGTGGGAGCGGTTGGTGGTGAGCGCGTTCAGAGTCTGGGCGGAGAGCCGCTCGGGATTCTGGTTCAAGAGCACGGCCCGCAGCCCAAACTTGGCGCTCTGCTCGAGCAGAGCGGCGAGGCTGCCCGAGCCGCCGCCGTCATAGCTCTGAACCTCATCGAGGAAGACCCAGAACGGCTTTCGCCTCTTCGCCGCGAGCTCGCCGCGGCTGCGTCCGGAGTGCAGCAGATCGAAGACCATCAGGTTCGCGAGCAGGCGCTCCTGGATGTGCCTTGCGCCGGGGCAGGCGAGAACGATCAAGCCCTCGTCCATCGCCTCGCGGATGCGGAAGCTGCCCTGGCTCTGGCCGAGCAGGGTGCGCATCGCGCTCGAGAGCTGCAGGCGGTCGACGAGGTTGGTGACCGGGGTGATCGCCTCCGGGCTCAGCAAGGGGAAGCGATCGCGCCAGAAGCGCCGAGAGGCCGCCGGGAGGAAGGGCATGGTCGCCTCCCGCCAGCCCTTGTCGGAGAGCAGGGTCGGCAGCTGGAAGATCGTCGGCGCCAGCTCGGGCGGCAGTACTCGGGCGATCGCGACGAGGGCCGCCGCGGCGTGGCTCGTCAGGTTGATCGCCCGCGTCGAGCGCTCGCCCCATTCGAGCACCGAGGAGAAGGCGTCGACCAGCGCAGCGACCTGCTCCTCCCCTCCGCCCTCGCCGCCGAGCTCGAAGAGATTCCAGCCGGGCTGGGCCTCGGCGTGGCCGGGTCCGAGGTCGATCTCCACCACCCGGCTGCGCAGCTTCGGATCGCTCAGGTAGGGACGGATCCGCTCCAGGGCATCGCCGTGGGGATCGAGGAAGAAGCCGCCGTGCCCGGAGCGCACCAGGTGGACGAACTGGGCCACGGCGAGCTCGGTCTTGCCGTAGCGCGAGCGACCGGCGATGTAGGAGAAGAAGGTGTCGGCGGCCCTGACGCCGAGGACCCGCTCAGAGCCGTTGGTGCCTACCTTGCCGAGCGGGATCACGTCTGCCTTGTCGGGATCGAAGGTCGGCAGCTTCGGCGCCGCTGCGAGCAGCGTCCCGGCTCGGGCGATGTTGTCGCCACGGCAGTGCATGCTCGGAGGCTTGAGGAAGCCGGCCATCTCGCTGGCAGTCAGGACCGCGCGCTTGGGCGGAGCGAAGAGACCGGTGTCCATCCGGCGATCGAAGCGAGCGCGCCGCAGCGGCAGGTCGGAGCCGAGGAAGGCGAAGCCGACCGAGACGCCGCGAGCTCGCAGCCAGTTCTGAGCCGTGAAGGGCGCGAAGGCGCCGAGCAGGAGTTGCATCGTCGACTTGGCCCGGGCGCGCTCGACGGCCCGGCACCGCACCAGGATCTGCGCTTCGAAGAGGGTGCCGGCGTCGCGCAGTTTCTCCTCCAGAGCTTCGTTGACCATCCGGCGCTCGAGCAGCTTGTCGGGGCTGGGGCGACCCTTGCTGCGCTCGTTGCCTTCGAAGCGCTCGAGCAGGCTCCGGCCCTCGCCATACTTACGAGCGGCCCGTCGGCGCAGGGAGCGGCGCAGGCGTTCGCGGCGATGGCCGGAGGCTGAGAGTAGGTCGATGCAGATGCTGACCTCCTCCCCCTTCTTCGGTCGGGATACCTCGAGGGCCGAGGCGAAGCCCTGCAGCGGATCGGGCTCCAAGGAGAGCCGAGCCAGGGGCTCGAGACTCGAGCGGGCGAGGGTCAGCTCGGTCCGGACGGTGGCCAACTGCTCAGCGCCCTTTCGCTCGCCGAGCACGTCCTTGGGCTCACGCACCTCGAAGCCCTCGTAGGCGCCGAGGGCTCCCCGCAGGGCCTTGCCCGACCGCTCCGGCACGCTCAGCAGGTACACCAGCCGACCCTCGGCGTCGTTGGTTAGTCGCACCCGCACCGCCTGGGCACGGCGATCGAACCAGCCGCGCAGGCGGCGTTCCGTCGCGGCGAGCTCGGCGGCGAAGCGAAGGACGGCGTCGGTCTTGGGGTCGAAGTCATCGGCCGGCACTACGGCCACCTCCCGACGGCTGGCGAGCGTGCGGTTGGTCGAGAGCAGCCGCTGCATAGCCAGCGCGGAGGCGGTAGCGAGAGCCCCGAGCGCGAGGGGGACGAGCGAGCCGACGGCGGAGAGCACCTGGCCGGCGCTGATGGTCGAGATGGTCCGCCAGGCGGCGAGACTGAGAGCGCCGACGAGGATCGCGATCATCGGCCTCGGGTCCTGTCGATCGCCCGAGCTCATGGACCGACCTCGACGTGGAGCAGAGATGTCGGCAAAACCGACATGGCGGAAGCGCGCAGACGGGGCGGGATAGTTGGGGTCGCGGCCCGATCGTGAGCGGTCGGATAGGCGGTTTGTTGTGCGGTCGGTTGTGCGAGGGGAAGAACGGGGTCAGATGCGTTCAAACGGAGCCTCCTGTAGCAGTGGAAGGTGTTCATTCCTTCCGGAGTAGCTCCGTGAAATGGAGAAGTCAAGTCGACGAATTGGAACCCCCGTAATCGCCGTGCATCCCAGACAATCCGCGGTAATAAGTGGGCGATTCCCTTAGGAGACTTTTAGGTTCAGGCAGCCAAGCCCACAAGTGCTCGCCTTGCCACAGCTGCCGTCTTGGGGCAGCTGTGGCGAGCACCATGTCCCATCGTCCATCGCCCGCTAAATGGCATCTCCGTTCACTGCCGATCGGCCGCCTGGAACAAGGCCTAACCGCACCTAGTTTCCAGCCCTTGACCCGGTTCGCGTCCTGGCCGATGATGGCCAAGGCCCGACGAGAGCCTCATCCCGTCGACGAGGATCGGTGACCGCAATCGCCGTCCGGGCCGAGGCAGCCGCCGGCAAACCGTGGACCGGCAGCGGGAGGACCCGGCAGCAGCGCAAGCCCGCCGAAGCCAACCAAGGCGACATCGAGGGACTTGTGGCCAACTCCCTTTTCGAGCGTGCGGAAGTTCGAGGCCTACCACCCGCGTCGAGGGTTGCTCCTAGCCGCCGGGACGACGCGGGGCGGCGGAGGTGAAGGCGCTCGGCGGCGCGAACGCCCGGGAGAAGGCGACCACACACTGTTCGAGTTGCCCGGGACAACGGCCGATGCGAGATGGTCTGAGCCGGCCGTACACAGCGACCCGCTGGCGCTACGGGGTCAGCCGCGCTCGGAGGAGGGGTCGACGTCGTGGAGCTGGGTGTACTTGCGGCTCGAACCGCGCGCGGCGGCGGCGGGATAGCGGCGCTCGTTCAGGTCAATCTTGGAATCGATCGCCTCGGCCAGCGAGATGCCGAGGACATCGGCCAGCTGGATCACGTAGATCGCGACGTCGGCGATCTCTTCGACGATCGGCCCGCGCCGCCCCTCGAGCTGGGAGTCATCGGGGTCGGACCACTGGAACTGCTCGAGCAGCTCCCCTGCCTCGACCGAGATCGAGATCGCGAGGTTCAGCGGGGTGTGAAACTGGCGCCATTCGCGCTCGTCTCTAAACTCCCGCAGGCGGCCGGCGAGCAGGGCGAGCGAGTCGACGTAGGCCTTGGTCTGGCCCTCCCCAAGGTGATCGCCGGCCTCGGCGCCCGCCTCCACATGGTGAAGGCGAAGGCTGCGAGCCACCTCGCTCACGCGAGCGGCTCCGGGCGCGGGGAGAACATGCGTCAAAGCTAACGAGGCTGGCGGACCGGTTCAGGCAGGATGCCTGCAGATTGGGTGAAAAGCACCCTATGCGGCTCTTTGCCAAGGCCGCTAATTGCTCGATACTCGTACCAGGCCCAGGGCCTGCCGGGCGAGTAAGTCTGCCTCGAGGGTCGCGTCGAGTTCGATCAGGGTGCCGGCCTCCCGAAAATGGTCGGCGATTGCGGGGCCCCTGCTGGACCAACCGTCGAGTCGTCGCGCGATCGCAGGAGGGGAGTCATCCGCGCGGCGCACCAACGCCCCGCCGCAGCGATCGCAGCGACCTGCCGAGCGGGCCGGGACGCCAGGCCCGTGGCTGGCGCTGCACTCCTCGCAGGTTTCGCGTCCCAGCAGCCGACCGATCGCGATCGGTCGCGGCACGTTCAAGAGCAGGGCGAGGTCGGCTTCGCCGCCGAGCAGGCGCTCGAGACGCGGCAGCTCGTCGAGATCGCGGGGATAGCCATCGAGCACCACCCCCACGTCCTCGGCCAGCGACCCCAGGCGCTCCTCGAGGAGGCCGTAGGAGATCTCCGTCGCTACGCCGAGCCCACGGTCGATCTGGTCCTGGATCTCCGTCGCCCAGCGCCCGCCTGATCGGACCTGCTCGCGCAACAGATCTCCAGCGCCGAGATGAACGGCGCCGAGTTCGCCAGCGAGGATGGCGCCGAGCGTCCCCTTGCCCGCCCCCTGGCTGCCCAACAGAAGGATCGCTCGGCGCGCCATGCATGGCCCGGACGATCAGGCCTCGACGCCCAGCCGCTCGCCGAGAGTGCCGGCGAGCCCGGCGACGTAGTCGCGGTCGCGGAAGTCGTGGGCACCGGCGTCGATCCGCACGAGCTCGCCCTCCCAGCCCGAGAGCATCGACCCGTAGCGAGCATCGAGCGAAGCGAGGTAGTCGAGCTCCACCTCCTGCTCGGCCGGGGTGGCGCGGGCGCGCAGGCGTTTTAGTGCCAGATCGGGCGCGATGTCGATGTGGAGCAGGAGGTCGGGTACCGGAAGCGCCGCCGCGGCGGCCAGGGTAAGCGCCTCGAGCAGCTCGAACTCATCGGCGCCGAGGTAGCCGCGGGCGCGGAACTCGGCGCCGAAAATGACCAAGTGCTCCTCGAGGACTCGCTCCTGCACCCCCCCACGCTCGGCGGCACGGGCGCGAACATAGTCGGCGAAAGTGCGCTGGAGGAAGAAGACGTAGCTACGGAAGGCCCAGGCCGGCGGGTCGGCGTAAAAGGATTCGAGGAAGGGGTTCTCGGCAAAGCGCTCCTCGAGCGCCAGGTAGGCGAGCTCCTTTGAGAGCCCGCGGACGAGCGTCGTCTTCCCGGCGCCCATCACACCGGAGATCGCGATGTGACGTCCTTGCATTGGCGCGATTATAGAAGCGCCCGGGGTAGCCCCCGGGGAGCTCTGGGCGGTTGGGTAGTCTGGCTCAGATGACCTCGCCGCGACCCATTGCCGCGCCCGCCAGCGCGCTTCGCACGCCGAGCCAAGCTCAGAGCATTGCCAGCTATGACGCGCTCGCCGTCGAGTACGACGGCGTCGAGCACCGCACGACCCGTGAACTCGAGCGCCTGAGCGGACTCGGCCTGGAAGCCAGCGGCCTGTTTGGGCGCCTCGGTCCCGACCCGCTGATGGTCGAGGTGGGATCTGGAACCGGCGCCCTCAGCCGCGAGATCGCAGCCGCCAAGCCGGGCGGCTGCCTGCTGCTTTCCGACCCGGCGCCGCGGATGCTGCGCCGTGCCGAGGACGCGGTGGCCGCCGCCGACGGCGTGTTGGCGGCGATCGCACTGCGCGGCCCGGCCGTGGAGATCCTCGATCGGCTGGTGAGCCGACCCGCGGCGATCCTCGCCGGTCTGGCTGACCCCTACCTGAGCGAGTCCCTGGTGGTGGCGCTGCGGCGCGCCTGCGCGCCGCAGACCCTGGTCTTCTGCTCGGTGCCGAGCCGTCGCTGGGCGGAGGTCGAGCGCGGACAACGACTGGGCATTGCGCCGGATCAAACCAGGTTCAGGACCCGTGAGGGCGACGCCGTCTACTCGCGCTCGCTCTGCCTCGACTCCAAGGAGCTCGTCGAGCTCTTCGCCGCCGGCGGCTTCGAGGTCCTGGCCGACGGCAGCGAGCGTGCCGGGGCCGTGGGCTGGGATCCTGCGCCCGAGGTCGCATGGGTGGCAGTACGGCCGCGCCTCCGGGCGGCGCTCGCCTAGTTTTCGAAGAGGTCAACCATCGGCCCGCTGCCCCGCATCTCCGCCATCACCCTGGCGACCGCCTCGGTTAGCGGCGCGAGCGATTCGGAGGCCTTGAGGTGGGGCCCCAACTCATCGGTGAACCCGTCCTCGCTCTCGACGTAGAAGAGGCCGACCGGGGGCCTGCCCTCGCCTTCCTTCAGGAGAAAGGTCACGAAGGTCTTCGGTTCCTGGCCGGCTGCCTCCTCAAGGGTCATGCCCCACTCGATAATTAGCGTGCGGCTGTCGCCGGGCACCGGCTCCTGCGCATCCTCTTCGAGGCGCCAAGAGCGGCCGATGATTCCGTAGCGGGAGGCGTAGATACTGCCGCCGCCCCCACCGGAAGGGTAGTAGTTGGTCAGCCGAAACAGGACGTTCTCGAAGACGATATCGGGCACGTAAATCGCGCAGCGGTATTTGCCTTCAGGCTTCACGCAATCTTTCACCGCATCCTCGGCGAGCCGCTGACAGAGGCGGGCGACGTCGTAGTGCTCGACCTGGCGCTTGAACTCCTTCCTGACTTCGGCGCGGTAGTCGCCAAGCACATCCTCGAGAACGGCTTTGGTGCGTCGCGCCTGCTCCCCGCCGAGCTCGAATTCGATCCCGAAGGCCTTCACCCGACGCATCGGGCCGAATACCGACCTCAGCAATTCCAGCCCGCGAGGCCTAGAAAGAAAGATCAGGCCGCCGAAGATCAGCGCTGGCCAGATCAGGGTTTGAAGGAGTTCCAACGCGGTGGTGGATGAGATTGAGATAAAGGCGATAGCCCATCTAATCACCTGTAAGTGGGGGAACGAACCCGACCAGGGGTGAGCTGAGTTCAGCTATCCACGGGGCCGGTCTGCCCCGTGGGTTTAGCCGGGATCGCCACTCCGGCACCGGCATTACCACAGCGATTCACTCAATGAAGGCCGATTTTGCGGGCCGCCAGAGACACGACCGCTATCCGCGCACCCCCCTACCCTCACAACCGTGAGCGTCTCCTCGAATACTGACGCGAGATCGCATGATCAGGCAGCTCTCCTCGGCGAGTATCGATCGATGGCGGCCAACGTGTCCGAGCAGCGTGAGCGCGCCGAGCGTCTCCAGGCGCTGGCCGACGATGCCCGCAGCCAGGCCGAGGCGCAGGAATCGGCACTGCGCGATCTCGGCGAGCTCGTTGGCATCGATCCACAGCTACGGCTCGAGCATCTCGACTCGCGGCTCGGTGGGCAACGACTGCAGGAGATCGCCATCCAGGTACTGGCCGACCGCAACCCGGGCGGTGAGCCGATCCACTACAAGGATTGGTATCGCCTGCTCCGCGAGGCCGGCTACGTGGTCGGCGGCAAGGACCCGCAGGCGACCTTCCTCGCCTCGGTGGCACGGTCGCCGCAGGTGCGTTCGTTGGGGCGCCGAAGCGGTCTGTACGTCATCGCCGGGGGTCTGCAAGCCGACGCGGGCGGTCTCTCCACCTGAACCCAGGAGGCCAAAAGCGATGCCGGGGCCTGAAGGTCGACGCGGTTTTATCTCGCTGGGAGCGGTATCCGCCGCCGTAGATAGAGCAACTACAGAAGCTATCCGGGTCGCAGTCTATCGTCGCGTCCATGGGAGATTCGCCCCCGTACCGAACGACGACCGTCGAGCACGTCTCGGCCGTCGTCGTGCCCGACGACGGGCCGGACCCGATTCTCCTACTGGGGGCAGGTGCCTCCGCGAAGTCCGGCATCCCCACGGCCGGTGACCTCGCCGGGATGGCGGCAAAGTGGGGCTACTGCGAGCGGCACAACTGCTCCCGGCAGGACCCGCGGATCACCCGCTCGGACTGGCTGCCGTGGCTTCAGGAGCAGCCGTGGTTCGACGAGTCGGCACCGATGGCCGCGATGTATCCCCGGGTGGTCGAGCAGCTGCTGCAGCCCCGGGAGAACCGTCGTGAGTTCTTCTTCGAGGCGCTTCGCCGCCGTGGCACGATCAGCGTGGGGTACGAGGCGCTCGCGGAGCTGGCCGTGATGCGCCGGCTGCGGACGATCCTGACGACGAACTTCGACAAGCTGATCCCGGCCGCGCTCCAGGGCCGCCCCGAGCTCCGCCACATCGAGTTGATCGAGCGTCCCGACGTCGACCTCCCCCGACTTTCCACCGACCCGACCTATCCCCAGGTGGTCTTCCTGCACGGATCGGTCGCCCATTATTCGGACCGCAACCTCGAGCAGGAGACGGAGGGCCTCGACGCCGGGCTCCGCGACGCCCTGCGGCCGCTGCTACGTGACCATCCTCTGATCGTCGTCGGCTATCGCGGTGGGGAGCGCTCCGTCATGGTCGACCTCCTCCTCGACGGGGCCGAGGAAGCAAACGACTACCCGAAGGGGATCTTCTGGTGCAGCCGGAGCGAGGATCCCTCGGATCTGGATCCGCTGGCCCTCCGCCTCGCCGATCGGATCGGGTCGAATTTCCAGCTGGTCCCGATCCAGGGGTTCGACCAGTCCCTGGAGGAATGGCGACGCGCGAGCTCCGAGCGGGCGCCGTCGCCGCGGGCGGTGCCCCGTACCCCCGCCCCGGTGCACGACATGGAGGCCTCCTCCGCGACCCTCGAGCAGCTCGATTGGGATCTGGTCGGCGAGCTGCTGGCCGAGTACGCCGAGCGACTCGACCAGGCGGCGCCAGCCGGGCAGAACCGCGAGGCTTTGACGACGAGGTTGATCGAACTCGATCTGGCGGTGGAGGTGGACGGCTCGGTCGTACCGACTCAGGCTGGAGAGTTGCTCTTCTCCGGCGGGGAGCCCACCGCGGCGGAGTTTCGCCACGATGGGGCCGTCCTGCCGGTCCGCGGCAACATCCTCGTCGTCCTACGACGGCTGACGGAGATGGTCGATGAGATCAACGCGCCGTTCCGACTGAAGGGCCCGGTCTCCCAGGACGTGCGGCCCTACGACCCGACGGCGATCAAGGAGGTCCTGGTCAACGCCCTCGCCCATCGCGATCACGAACGAGCACAGCCGGTGCGCGTGACCTTGGAGGGTCGCGACCTGACCGTCGCCACCCCGGGCGGGCTCGTGCCTCCCCTAACCCCGGAGCGACTCGGCGAGCCCGGTGAGAAGGCCTACCGCAACCCGGTCCTCGCCGATGTCCTCTACGGCATCGGCCTGATGGACAAGGCAGGATCGGGGCTCGCCGACGTGAGACGTTGGTCACGGGCCCAGGGGGGCGACGCCGAGTTCGCGACCGCCGAGGACAACGGCGCGTTCGTTACTACTCTCCGTAGCCGCGCCGAGCTGCCCGACCATCGCACCGGAACCGCGGACCCGCTCAACGTCGAGCACTTCCTCTCGAACATGCTCGCGGTCCACATCGACGCCGACCGTCTCTCGGTCGCCCGCTGCCCCGCGTCGTACGGACAGATCTTCCGTCGGCACGACGGTTGGAGCATCCCTCCGTTCGCCCTCCACAGCGGCGAGCTCTGGACGTTCTCCGACCTCACGGACGGTTCCAACCCGCTGCGCGGCGAGATCCGCGGGGAGATCCGACCACTCGCCGTCGCCGAGATTGAAGGCGACGGCGACCTCCGTCGCCGGTTCGTCGAGCTCCTCAACCGGACCCTGATCGGCCACGCAGAGTCACTCGGCCTCGTCGTACACCGCCGGCGCCAACGGATCTGGTACCCGAGCGACGAGGGCAGCGAGCGTCGCGTCACCTACCAGGGGCGCGTTAAGCGCTCCACTCGCACCGTGACGAAGCCGATCTGGCGCCAGGGAGGACGCGTGCGGCGTTGGGAGCATGAGTCGATCGGCTGGTCCTTCCGTTGTCACGGCGGCAACTGGGTCCTCCACATCGTGCCCGGCTGGGTCTTCACCCACGACGGCGCCCAAACAATGATGAAGGGCCCCGGCGTCGGCAAGCTGGCGGTCCGGCGCGCCGCCCGCGACTACAACGCTCAGGTCGGCAATCATCTCCACTTCTGGCTCTGGGTCCTTACCCGCGGGCTGGAGGTCACGCCAATCGATCCCTACTCTGGCGCCGTCGGCCTAGAGGGTCACCTCCTGTCCTACGACGCCGTCGGAGCGCCGGTCCCGCTCGGACCGCCGACTCTCACCCAGGTCGAGCCCGATATCGCCGAGGAGATTGACGGCAAGGAGCGTGAGGCAGCGTGAGCCTAACGATGCAGATCACCCACCACCCCGATCCGCTGCTCGAGTTCGGCGAGGGTGACGCGGCGACGCCGAAGACGGGCTTGGTCGACTTCGGCCCCTACAGCCTGCGGCTCGGGAGCGGCCACCGCGAGCAGCTCCACCTCGCGATCGTCGGTACGCCCGCAACGATCCGCGCGACGAAAGCATTCCTCACCCGGATGACGGAGGGGATCCGTTCGGGCAGCTACAACCTGGCCCTTTTCCCTGACTTCCCCGGCTTCGGCGAGGTCTTCCGCTCCGAGCTTCCGGATCGGCGTTGACGGCGTCGTCACCGAGGCGAGGTTGCACGCCGCGCTGGGCCGCCCCCCCGCCGAGGCGTTCAAGGAGGCGGTCGAGCTCTGGGCCGATGCGATATCACGAGTCACCGAGCGCGACACCAGACCTGACCTCGTGCTCTGCGCGATGCCGCGTGAGCTGCTCGACAGATGCAGGAGCATCAAGCAGACGGTGCCGCGAAAGATCCTGGACGCAGCCAGGCGTGAGGAGGAGCAGCGGAGCGCCGGACAAGGCAGCCTGTTCGAACTCGACGGCGGCGAGAGTATCGAGCTGGCGGCGGACCCCGTCGCCGAGGATCTCCTCTCCCGTGACTTCCGTCTTGCCCTGAAGGCGCGGGCGATGGAGGTGAGGATGCCGATCCAGCTCCTCACCGAACACGCCTGGGAGGACGACAAGGGAAACCAGGACCCTGCCACCCGCGCCTGGAACCTCGGAGTCGCCCTCTTCTACAAGGCGGGGGGCATCCCCTGGCGAGCTCGCCCGCGAACCGAGGAGAGCTGCTTCGTCGGAGTCTCCTTCCATCACCTCCAGACCACCCGCCGTCACGTCGTCTACTCCTCGGTCGCCCAGGCGTTCTCCTCCGACGGAGAGGGGTTCGCGCTCCGCGGAGAGGCACAACCATGGGACTCGCGGACCCGGCACACCCACATGGACGCCGAGCAGGCCGAGCGACTCTTCGCCGGTGTACTGGAGGCCTATCGCGACCGGGCGGGCCGCGACCCCCTACGGCTCGTCGTCCACAAGACCAGCGCCTACACCGACGAGGAGCGCGAGGGGATCGCCTGTGCGCTCGGTTCCGTCCCGGCGGTCGAGCTCCTCACCCTGCGCTCGGGCGACTTCAGACTGGTGCGCCGGGGCAGCTATCCACCCCACCGCGGCACCGCCTGTCGGCTCGGCGATGCCCGCTACCTCTTCACCGTGGGCTATATGCCAGCCCACCTGACCTACCCCGGCCCCCACATCCCAGTCCCACTCGAGGTGCTCGGCGCCGGGGACGATTTCGACGGCGCCGTGGAGGACCTGCTGGCCCTCTCGAAGATGAACTGGAATTCCGCCGCCTCCTTTGCGGCTCTGCCTATCAGTTTGTCCTTCGCACGGAAGGTCGGCGGCGTGATGTCGGAGATCCCGCCCGGCAGCAGTCCGAATCCATCCTTCCGCTTCTACATGTAGCCGGGAGAGGCGCGTGGGACGAGCCGCTCGTCCTTGGTGGGTGTCAGGAGGTCGGCGGGGTGGGGGGGCGGCCTGCGGGAAGCGGCCGAACCGCCTTCAGGCTGTCAGTGAGCAATTACACCGTCCCGACGAGCTGACCCCTTCGACCCGGGCAGGGGAAGCCACCTGGCGCTTTGTGTTTGCGCATCACCGTGGACCGCGTCTTCCGGCGGAACTCCTTGCCGCAGGTCGTACAGCGGATGACGTAGTTCGGACCCGAACGAGACCGCGCCGTAGACCGACGCGGACCGAGTCTCGGCATCCCCGCTCTTCGGCGCACCAATGGAGCGGAAAGACTGCCCGAGGATCCGAACTCGATCGCATAGACCGGCTGGAAGGGCTGCGTGGTCGCCTTTACTGACTGGATCTTGTCGACCCGGTAGCAGCGAATTTCGCGACTGTCGGCCCGGATCCCGTAGAGCAGCAGGGCGCCGGCGCTGCTGCGGCGCAGTGAGTAGGGCTCGATCAAACGGGTGCTGCCGTTGTATCCGAGCTCGACGAGCAGGTGGTTGACCCCGGCGAAGCGCACTACCTCCAAGGACGCGCGGCCCCAGGTCGCCAACGTCGGGGGCGGCGACCAGGTTCGGTCCTCGCTCTCCGTCGCGCCGATCGCTTCCACCGACTCCTCTATTGCTTCGCCCTCCAGCCACTGGAAGAGGACCTTGGCTTCCTCCCAAAACTGCTCGAAGGGCGGCAGCACCGGCAGCTGGTGGCCGAGCATGTTCGCCCACTCGGATTCGAGCTCGACCCGCAGCGGCGAGGAGCTGATGTCCGCGTGAGTCGGAATGGCGATCCCCTTGCTCTCGCACTTGCGCTCGAGCGTCGATCGGATCAGGCCCTGCTCGAGCCGCAGGTCTTCGCGACGGAAGAGGTTGACGATGTCGTAGAGATCCCGGGGGCGGGATCGCTCGCCCATCGCCCGGATCTTCTCGGCGAAGAGCTCCTCGAAGCCGTAGCAGCGAACCTCGGCCGGCGCCGGGAAGCCGATCGGGAAAGGCATGGGCGATCGGCCGCAGCACCGGCGGTCGCGCGAGGACCTCGTCGGCGCTCAGGTCGAGCTTGATCCGCGCCGGCTGGGGAGCACCGCGCGGTCCCCGATAGTAGATCCTGCCTTCCGCCGTACCTCCACCCGGGCGGAATCTCAGTTTCGGCTCCTGCACCGAGAAATCGATGCCGCACGCCTCGGTCACGTTGGCCAGCACCTCCGCGATCAACGGCAGCACGTCCTCAGGCGTGATCGGCCCATCGGGCAGGACGGTGAAGTCGAGATCCTCGGAGAAGCGATAGGTCTCGATGTAGCACTTCTTCAGGCAGGTCCCGCCCTTGAAGATCCAGGAGTCGCCGAGCGATTTGTTCGCCCCGATTCCCCACAGCAACCAGCCCAGAACGTAATCCTTCTCAACGACATCGTCACGCAGCCCCCACTCCCTCACCCGCTTGTCCAGCACGGCGCGGCTGATCACGCGGTCACCCGATCGATCCGCGCGTTGACGCGCAGATTCCAACTGGAATCGCGGGTCCCCGGCGCGTCGATCCCCGGGTCGAGCGGCACGACCCCGCTCGACTTCCGGTCCCGGCAGATGGCGATCAGACCGACCTCGTCGAGTCCAAGTGCTTCTAGCAGGTAGCCGAGGCGCTTGTAGACGCTGCGATTGCCGAAGCGCTCGCAATAGTCCAGCAACAACTCCTCATCTCGGTGGGCGCCGTCGAAATACTCCTCCAGCACTTCCGAAACGTGGCGAATCCCGCCTCCCATCGAGGGGTCGTCGAGAAGGTCGACGATCGTGCGCGAGGGGTCGGAGACGTCGACTCGCTCCGATCCCCGCCAGACGCCTACGGTCCCGAACAACCTCGCGGAGTCGACGACCTTGATCCTCACCGGCGTCCCCTGGACATCGCTTTTGCGAAATCCGATCCGCCGGGCGCTCACGACCATCAGATCGCGAAAGATCTGCTCGGTCAGGCCCCAGTGCTCGCAGGCGCTCCAGCCGGCGATGTAGCAAGGCGAGTACGCCTGTGCCGCGGCGCGCCAGAGGTCAGCGCGCCACTCCTCGGGCACCGACGCTGAGAGCGGAACGGCGACGTAGACACCCCTGCGGACTCGAGCGAGCCAGCCGCGGTCGGCCAGATAGCGAACCAGGCGCTGGGCGCGCTGACGGGGTACCTGCAGCACGCTCGCCGCATCATCGGCCGTGAACGGGCCATCGATCTGATGGAGGCGGCCCAGAAGCCCTCGATTTCGGGCGGTCAACCCGGCCGGTGACATAAAACTCATTGTAGCGCCCATTAGGTAGGCGTTTCAGAGAGAGTTCTGTCAGTCGCCCGATTTCTTCGGGCACTTGAGGCCAAGAGTGCCCGAAACGCCTCAAATCGCCATGAATCGGCCGCTATCCGCGCTGTGCAGTGCTCCTGGAGGTCTTTGTAAATCCCCTGCTAATTGCGATTCTTGAGACGGAATCGGGCCTCCAGAGCTTGGACATCGCACCCAGGAGGTCGGCGGTTCGAATCCGCCTAGCTCCATCGACTTCTCCCTGTAAATCGGCGATTTTCGTTTCGCATCCCACTGGTTTCGTCGGCAAGCTTCGGGCACAGAGTGCCTGAAATCGCCGAATTGGCCCCTTTCTCCGGTCGAAAGCGGGGCTTCTCTCGAAGCACATACCCCTCATTTGCAGGTCTTTTCAGGGCTCAGCCAGACGAGCGCCTGGACGCTGCCCAGGAGGTCGGCGGTTCGAAACGCCGACCACAAATTCCGCACCGCAGGCGGCATCGCGGCGGTTCTTCTCGGATCCGATCGCCCCGCCGACTCTTCCGTGATCGCCGTCGGTCAGGGCACTTAGCCGCTCGCGCTCTCCGGCGTCTCGGCTCATCGAGTGGGCGTACGCCCGGAGGGTGAAGGCCGGATCGGTATGGCCGAGTTGCCTCATCACCGAGACGGGGTCTTCGCCGATTGCGAAAAGGAGGGAAGTGAAGGTGTGGCGGAACGAGTGCGGGGTGATCCCCGGCGGCAACGACGACAGGCCGCGCACCTCGAGCAGCTCCTCGGCACGGGCCAGGACCGGCAGGAGGATCCGCAGGCGAACGTTGTCCTTGGTCCGCGGCCCTCCCCTGGTCGTCCTGAAGACCAGCTCGCGCGAGCCGGGACGGCCGCGTCGATCGCGGTAAAGGATGAGGCTGCCTCGCAGGGCCGGGCACATCATGACCTCACGGATTCCCGCCGGCGTCTTCGAGTGCCGGACGTGGATCGTCGAGGTCGCGAAGTCGAAGTCTCCCCAGCGGAGGGCAGCGAGCTCGATGGACGCGCAGGCCGGAGAAGACGAGCGTGGCGATGACAGGGAGACGGTCGTCGATCAGCCAGCCCGGGTCGGCGTCGAGCTTGGCGGCCGCGTCGAGCACCGCGGCGATCTGTCCTGCCGACTCGAGATGCGGTGCCGGAGATCTCTCGATCTTGATCCGGCGGCGTCTTCCCACCGCCGGGTTGTCGTCGATCCACCCGTATTCGACCGCGAAGGAGAGGAGCCAACGGAGCACCTCGATGGTCTTGTTGATCGAAGTGGCTGAGAGCGGTCGAAGAGGGCGACTGAGCGGGTCGGGGCGCGGTCTGCCTTCGGCGAGGCGACGGCGGCGGTCATCGGACTCCTTGAGCTTGTGGAGCCGGTAGGCGTCGACGGCCCTTATGTCGATCTTCGTCAGCGGCCAGTCCGCGAAGAAGGGGAGCAGATGTCCGAGTGCCCAATCCCAATACTCGGAGGTCGCAGGCCTGACTTCGCTTCGGCGCTCCTTGATCTGCGATGTGGCGAACGATCCGAACGGCGCGGCGTCGTCACCGCGATCGCGATCACCGAAGGCCGCCCGATGCCGCAGTGGTGGCGGCACCCAGCTGCCGCGCTCGACTTCCGCGCGGATCACGTCCATCTCTTCTTCGGCGCGCCTTCGCGTCCAGCCCTCGTCCGGTGTGCCCAGCGTCAGATATCGCCGCCGACCGTAGGCGCGGAACCTCAGGGCGAACACCTTCGAGCCGCTAAGCGGCCGCTCGAGGACATTGTTTTCGCACCTTTCTCCCAAAAATCGGCGCCTTTCCGATTGAAACACCCTGGACTGGGAGCTGCGTAAAGACCAATACGCTCTAAGCCAAATGGTATACGGCCATTACGCTCTGGTCCAATCGGCCTGTAACGGCAACGCTCCCCTGGTGGCCGTACCGATCTACGAGGACCCCGACCGCGCCAGTAAAGCGTTCGGTCAACGGGTCCGTGAGTTGCGCGCCAGGGAAGGCCTCTCGCAGGACGGACTGGCGCACACGTCGGGGATCCACCTGACCAGCATCGGCCGGATTGAGCGGGGCGGCCGCGAGCCGCGGTTGACGACGATCCTGAAGCTGGCGCAAGGCCTCGGGGTCGAACCCGGCGAGCTCACCAACGGCCTGGACGGCAGCTAGCCATCCGCGGCCTTTTTTCGCTCCTCCTCTTCGCCGATCTCTCTAACCGCGTCGTCGCGCTCCCGCTCTATCGCTGTGTTGAGCGAAACGCGGCGCGCCAATCCGAGTGATCGCCAGGCGGCCATGGCGAGGGCCAACGCGACGGCGGCCATTCCCAGTGCGACGAGAAGGCGATCGCCGCCGGTCTCCGTCGAAACCCCGCCGATGTCAAGGGAATAGCCAACGAACTGCAACGCGAACCCGAGGACGAGGTAAGTGACGCCGAACTCGCCGGCGACCCGGTTGTCGACGCGATCCCGAGCCTGGCCATAGGCGACGCCCCAGTTGGTGTTGAGCTTGGACAGCGTCCGAGGCGCGAGCAGCAGGCCTTTCGCGAGCAGGACCGCCCCCGAGATGTCCAACACCAGGCCGACGAGAAAGAGGTCCCAGGTGAAGGCGGATGCTGGCCCGGACTGGCGGCTCCTACTCTCCCGACCCCGAAGCCACCGTCGATTCTTCGGCGGCCACTTCCGCCAGGCGCGTTTCTTCGGCGGTGATCGCGGCGGCCTTCGCCTCCGCCAGCAGGTCGGTACCGGCGTCGGCGGGTTCGAGCGCGATCGCCTGTTCGATCGCTTCGATCGCGACGGTCCCTCCATCGTCGAGGTCCTTTTCGCCGATCTCGATTAGCTTCGCCGCTGCCCGTCGCCGCACTTCTTTTTCGTAGCCGGGTTCGCCGGTCGCTTCCGCTGCGTCGACGGCGAAGGCGATCGCCGACGGGAATTCTTCGCCGAGGAACTTCTCCACCGCCTCGCGTGGCGCACCTCGTTCGGCCTCGATTTCTTCCCAGGCCGGGGCCGGGACCACGTGCGCGAGCGCCTTGATTTCGGCCCCGCGGCGGCCCGGGTCGGCGGCCAGCCGGCGCACTCCTTCGAGATTGTGGAGCAGGCACCACGAGGTGGACGACACGAGGTTTTCAGCTAGTTCGGAGAATTCGGGATTGTCGCTGGGACCGCCGCGAAACTCTTCCGAGGTGAGCGCCTTCTGATCCTCGGGGATCGTGTAGCCACCGCGGTCGGGCGGACCGGGGACGCCGATCACGAACCGCCCCACGTCGAGCACTTTCTCGCCGGGGTCAACCACGTATTTCACGTCGATCTCGTAGAGATCGGTGCTGGCGGTGAGGCGCTTCTGGAACTTCAGCAGCGGGCGAGCGCCGTGGCCGGGTTGGATTTCGACGTGCAGCGGCTCGTGGATCACCTGCTGTCGGACGCTGGGGAATTCCGGCATCGTCACCCGGTATGGCTTCGTGTGTGGCACTTCCGGACCGCCGCCCTGGGTAAAGCAGGTTTTGATGTGGGTGCCGTCGAGCACGGTGATCCGCGCTTCGTCGACGTACGCGGTATTTTCGCCATTGTTGCGGACGGTGGCCGTGACCATCGGTTCGGTTTCGGGCGCCTGGCCCGCGCCCGCGTACCGCATGCGCGGGTTGGAGACCGAGACTTCGCCCAGTTCGACTTCGACCGGCGGCGGTTCGCCTTCGAACCACCCTTCGACCGTCGGCGCCAGGGTGATGACGCCGACCACGATCGCGATCAGCCCGCTGATGACCGCGACCCAACCCGGGACTTTCTCCTTCCAGCGGGCCAAGCGAGCTTTCAGGCCTTTCATGGCGCCGCCACCAGATCTTCCGCCGCCGGGTCGACTTCCACCACCCGTTCCCCGATCCGCAGCTCCAGGGGCCCCGGGTCCCCCAGCTTCCTCCCTGGTATCACGGTCGCCGTCTCGTCGCCGACCGTCTGCACGTCGAAGCCGGTTTCGGCGTTCGAGCGCCATTCGCCGCCGACCAGTTCCTCCCGCACGGCGAGCCGGTCGCGCGTCATCGACAGGTGGTGGGCGTTGCAACTGATCGGTGCGGCGGCGACGGCGACCGTGCCTTCGGCGGCGACCTGGACCGAGCGCACCTGGGGGAATTCGACGTCGAGCGGCGGTGGGAGCACTTCGACCGTGTCTTTGCCGACGCGCCGGGCGGTGACGACAGCCACCTTGTCGCTGGTGTAACAGGCCCCGCCGGAGAGATAGGAGACCAGGGCCAGCTTGTCGGCCGAGGAGCTCGCGGCGACGTAGGCGAGCGGGCCGCCTGCGTTGCGGGCGAGCCGCACCGCGGTGCCGTCGGGTTCGAGCTCGAACAACTGGCTGAAGGTCGAGCGGTCGGGGCTGCGACCGTACGCGGTAAGGATCGGCCGACCGCCGATCACGCCGAGCAGGAACGGGGAGTACTGCGGCAGGCCGTGGATCGGGGTCGTACTCAACGCCCCGGTCCTCGGATCGACGTGGACGAGCGCGGTGCCGTCGATGGCGACGCTGAGGAGCCCACCGTCGTCCCAGGCCACCCCGGCGCAGGCGCAGGGCCAGGTGCGCGGCCGTTCGTCCCGGGGGATGATCGCGCTGAGCTGCCCCGGTCCCGACCAGGCGAAGCCCGACGGCGACCAGTCGTACGCCGGCATCGGGTTGGGGAATTCCGCCAGCTGCCCGATCCGCGCCGTGGCACCGGTGGCGTCCCCGGCGTAGAGGTCGCCACCGTCGCGGTAGACGAAATCGATCGAGCGCAGTACGGCGATGTCTTCGAGCGGCCCGCCCCCGGCCTCTTCCGCTTCCGGCTCACAGCCCGCCAGCTCGCACATCCGTCGTTGCAGGGCGGCGGCGCCGAGCGTCCAGATCTCGGTCGCGGCTGGGTCGTAGTGTTCTTCGTCTTCGTCTAGTACGGCGGTCTGGGTCGCCAGCATCTCACCGTCGGGGCTCCAGGAAAGGGCCAGCGTCGGCCGCTCGGCTTCGGAGGGGAGTTGCCGCGAGACCGTTCCGTCGCTCGGGTCAACGAAGGCGACGCCGCCGTCGACGAGCGAGACGGCGAGCAGCCCGCCGGTCGGCCGCCAGGCGATTTCCTTCGCCGCGCCGGTGAGTTCGATCGGCTTGCCGAGGGCTTCGCGGCCGTCGTGCGAGCGCAACTGCAGCTCGTCTTCGCCGTAGGCGACCGCGAGCGAGGAGCCATCGGGAGCGTAGGCGGCCGCGGTCACGCCCTTCACCTCGACCGTGTGGTCGATCTTGCCGGCGTCGAGGTCGACGAAGCTGATCGGGATCAGCTGTTCTTCGACGCCCACTCCTTCTTCGTTTCCGAGGCCGACCACGGCGATCGTCGATTCGTCCGGCGAGACTGCGAGATCGCCCGGAGCGGCGACCGGGATCGACTCTTCCAGTTCCCAGGTTTCGGTCGACCAGACCGCAAGCAGCTGCTGGGCCACCGAGTAGGCGGCAATCTGGTGGCGGCCGGGCAGCAGCATCACCTTGCTGACCAGGGTCGGCACTTCGGTGGTGACGCCGCCGATTCCCAGCACCAGGTCCTGCAGCGGCTTGCCGCTCGCCGCGTCCCAGACGGCCACCACCGCATTGCCTTCCGGGTCCTGGCCGCCAGCGGCCACGTATTCGTCGTCACCGGCGACGCTGTTGACGTAGAAGGCTTCCGGATCTTCGGCGGCGCCCCACCAGAGCGGGTCCGGTGCGTAGGCCCGTATTTCGTCTTCTTCGGTTTGGAATTCGCCACCGGGCAGCCGCGGCAGTGGGCGCACCAGGCGGACCTTTTCGGTGTGGTTGGGGTCGTAGCCGGAGGCGATCAGAAGGTCCCCGTGGGGTTCGAAGGCCGCCGCCGAGGTGCTTTCCGCCGGTTCCATCGAGATACCGACGCCAGGGCCGCCGAGCACGCTCACCTTGCCTTCCGGGTCAATCGCGGCGATCCCGTGAGGACCGACGTCGAGGGCGCGCACCGGCGGCCCGGAGGCCGTCACGTCTTCCATCTCCGGCTCCAGCAGCCCGGTCGCATTGCCGACCCAGCGCCCTGCGCCGTCGGGCGGGATCGCCACCGCCGGGACCGGCGGCCCGGGGTACGGCAGCGGGCCCTGACCATAGTCTTCTTCGGCTTTCACGGTGAGGCCACCGGTCGAGCCGACGACCACTTCGTCGTCGCCTTCGGACACCCGGTCGAGACTGAGGATGCGACCGGGGACGATCCCCGGCTCGACCACAGTCTTGCCCTGGCCGCGGCCGATGTCGACGTCCGCGACGCCGCCATCGGCCGTCCCGAGCAGGAGGCCTTCTTCGTCTTCGTAGACTTCAGGCACGAAGCGCGCTGCGGTCAGCGTCAGGGCGCCACCGCGGATCCAGGGGACGATCCCATGCACTTCGCTCAGCGAGGTGTTCGAGACGATCGCCTTAGTGGTGTCGTCGACGCGCAGCAGCTCGCCGCCGGAGCCGATCGCGACGACTTCGCGCGCGTCGACCTTGGAGAAGGCCACATCGAGCGGTTCTTCGCCCGGGGCGAGCCGTCGGCCGAGCGGCACGATCCGCGGCCGGCCCGGGTCGGAGATGTCGACCAGCTCCAACGCGCCTTCCCGGTCGAGCGCGGCGACGAATGGGGTCGAGAATTCGCCATCGGCAAAGGCGACGATCGGGGCGGGCGCCGCGACTTCCCCCAGCAGGGCGCCGTCGGCGCGCCGCCATAGCTCCACCTTCCCTGCTTCGCTCGAGGTGATCAGGTCGCCTTCGAGCGCCAGCGCCGCGCTCGCCTCCCCAGCCCCGGTATCGACCACCAGTTCGATGCCCCGGTCGGCGGCGGCGACTTCGATCATCGTCAGTTCGCTCGCCGTCGTGTGCTCGCGCCGCGCCGCCGCGAGGGCGTCCCGGGGCGCGTCTTCGGGCCGGGTCAGGAGGTCGGTGGCCACCGTGCTCTCCAGTTCCGGCGTCGGCTCGGCGGCGCTTTCGTCGTCGGCGGCGAGGAGATGGTGCAGGCCGACGCCAGCGACGAAGAGAGTGACGCCTACCACCGCGTACAGCGGCCATCGCAGGCGTGACTTTGGGCTTATCGATGGACCCCCGCCAGCCCGCTCTGCCTCTGCCACGGCCCACAAACTACGTGATTAGTCCAGAGTCCGTCATTACACGGTAGTTCTCTGATCCGGACCAGCTTCAGACCTCAAGACCACAAAAATCGCACCCAGGAGGTCGGCGGTTCGAATCCGCCTAGCTCCATCTACGAAGTGCCTGCAGTTGGCTCTCTTTCCGTTGCGGTTCACCGACGTCTCCACCGGCATCTACAACGTGACGTTCGCCAGGTGGGTGGCCGGCACCGAAACCGTGCTGGCCTCGAAAACGAGCTACTCCTTTGCCAACGGAAATTCCTTCGCCTTGGTCGACCAGGGAAGCACTGTCTCTGCCTGGACCAACACGGGCTCCGGATTCAGCCAGCTGCTTAGCGCTAGCGATGCCACCTTCAGCGGAGGCAACGCTGGCCTCCAGGGCGCCGGCAACATCACCCGACTGACCAACTTCAAGACGGGCGCGCTGCTCGCGCCGGTCGCAAACATGGATGCTGCTCTGAAAGCCCTTCCTGTCAATGACGCCTTCGCGACCAACGAAAGCCCGCTCTCGGGCGGGGGCGCCTGGGCGGCGCTTGCCTGGGACAACAGCACCTCTGGGCACAATACGGGCCGGGTCGAAGGCGGCTGGGGACCCTACGACGCCTACTCGACGATCAACGGGGCCTACTGGCAGAAAGCGAGCTTCGCCGACAGCGGTGCCGGGGACGCCGTGGCGGCGCTGCTCTATGGCAACCCGACCATTGCCAGTCGCTACTTCTCCCTGTGGCTCAACGCCCCTAGCCCGGCCAGCATCCGCAGCGGCTATGAGCTGAGGTTCACCGAAACCTCCGCAAGCGTCTACGAAGTCGTACTCTCGAAGTGGCAGTCCGGCACCAAAACGGTCCTCGCGTCCAAAGCCGGCTACTCGTTCCTGACGGGAAGTCTGTTCGCCCTGGCCGACAAGGCGGGCACGGTCTCTGTCTGGACGAAGACGGGATCGGAATACACGCAGCTCCTCTCCGCCGCTGATTCGACGTTCATCAGCGGCTACACGGGTATCGAGGGCTCGGGCAACATCACGCGCCTGAAGGAATTCAGAAGCGGGCCGCTGGCGCCGTTCTGAGTGGGCTCGGCACAGATCAAAGCCGCCCAGCGCGGCGTCGGCCACACCCATCACCTCTATCGCTCGTCTGGTAACTCTCTGGCCCGCAGGCGTTGCGCGACCAAAGTTCCAAACACTCCGGCCCGCGCCGCGCCGTTAGGGCCGAGTGCGAGTCCTCGAAAGAGCTGATCAAAGAGCGCCGCCTCGAATTCGCCTTCGGCGAGCTGCCGCACGGCCTCCTCGATCGCATCCGCGGACGAGCGGCTCGATCGCGCCGATTGGCTGGTGGGTCCATTGGGATCGGCGGCCTGCTCGGTGGCTACCTGGGCGCCGGCCTCCAGCCCCAAGGCATCCTGACTCCAAAAGCTCAAGCTGTTTTAGCCGAGGCTATTCGCCGAATGCCCGGCAGAGCGGGCCGGCATCGTAGAGGCACCGCGTCAAATCTCCCCAAGCGAAGCGTGCCGCATTCGTCCTGTACGTCTTGACATAGGAAGGCGTAACGTGCGCCAGGCAACCTTGAAGCTGCGAACGCGACGTCGACCCGTAGGCGCAGTAGCGGGCTACAAAGTCCCGGCCGGCGTTTTCAGTCGGTTTCCAAGTCGCAGGCTCGCAGAGTGGGCCGGCCCGCGAAAGGCATCCCCGAACAGCGCCCACCGCGTGGAGGTATGCCTGTGCATTGGGTCCATACAGCTCATGCGGGAGTCGCCGGTCGAAGCCGTGGTCTACGAAGTACGAGAAGCAACTATTAGCCTGATCCTCGTCAGGAGCCTTGTAATCGCAATACCGTTCTATGACGGCCGCCACCGAGTTTTCGGTTCCTTCACCGCAGCCGACAGTCCACGCCCCCAGCAGCAGGGCCGTCGCTGCCAGTGCAACCCAGCTCCTCACGCACCGCATCGTATTCCGCTCGGAACCCTGAGGTATAGGTAATCGCGGTCGTAGCTAGTCGAATCCGGTCCACCGCGCCACACTGTCGGACATGATGCGAGAGCGGGACGCCGCGATCTATGCCCGCGGCCGAGAGCTGTTGGCGCTGGCGGCCGGCTACTTCCCCCAGGAGTTCGACGTCACCGGGGACGCCGACGCTTGGCCCCTCGTTGGAACCGCTGCGCTTTCACGACCTCCGCCACACCTTCGCCAGCCACCTGATCGTCGACCTCGGCCTCGACGTCGCCCAAGTCAGCCGGATCCTCGGCCACGCGAGCATCACGATCACGCTCGACGTCTACACGCACCTCTTCGACTGCACCGGGGGCACGGTCCTACGTAAGGAGCGTCCCGACGCCGCCGCGAAACTAGTCAGCCACTGGCAACGATTCGCCCGTGCCTGGCTTTGCACGCCTGGGATCTGCGTGCTTGCCCGCGGGGGTCCAAAGCCAGCGCGACAGCGAGGCGAACCGCGATCGGTCGGGGAGGTCGGAGTCAACGGGCGCGGGCACGCCACGGACGCGCAGCTCGTCGGCGCGGCGCAGAGTGAGGATGTCGCGAGAGAGGCAGCCACGCACCTGCGGCGCGGTCTCGACACAGTTGAGCCTGTACATCTTGGCGACGTTAATCACGATGACCAGCACGGCGAAAATGGTCGCATCGTGGGCTAGACCCGTCATCAGCAGGACACCGATGGCGATCATCGCCAGGCTGTAGGCACCCATCAGCACCCACCACTCCTTGAAGACATCGGTGATGAACCGGTCACCGACCGCCCGGCGGGTCGAGAAGCGCCAGCCAACGCGATTTCCTTTGATCGCGATCCGCAAGGCGAGAAAGTTGTTGACGACGACCAGCATCGTGCCCACGCCCGCGCACAGCGGCCAGGCTTGCGGCGCGTAGACCATCGCCCACATGATCGGAAAGACGAGGCCGATCGAGGTGGTGCGCATCACCACCTCCGAGGCGTTGCCGATCCGCACCCCCAGCCGCTTGGGCGAGAGGGTAGAGAAGTTGTTGACGTAGTAGGTAACCGCAGTGAGACCGAAGGTGAGAGCCACCAGCCGCCCAGGCAGGTTCGCCCAGAAATCACCCACCTTGAAGTGCGCGTGCATCACATCAGCAAGCTTCGGCACCCACGGCACGACCTCTGCCCAGCCGAGGTCAGCGAGCGTGTAGGCGGCAAAGGTGCCAAGTACAACCCCCCAGCAGGCCATAGCGACGACTGCCCATCTAGCCAACGAAGGGAAGTCGGCGTAGGCGTCATCGACCGGCTCCTGCACCTGACTGGCTACGTCGAAGAGGTTCTTGAGCTGGGTGTTGTTGACCGGCTTCAGCAGGCCGGCACCGCGCAAGACCCCGAAGCCACGGGCGGTGGTGCGGTTCTCGTAGATCTCCAGTACCTCGGTCTCCTGGAGGATCAGCTTGCGCAAATAGGAATAGGGGTCAACGACGCTGTCGGCCCGGCTCATCAGCGCCAATCGTTGGGTGGGCTCACGGTCGATCAGCTCTTCGATCGCCCTCGCCAGGCCGGGCGCGCCGTCCCAAGGCCGTTCACCCTGCCAAAGGCGGTCGAGCTCGGCCGCCAGATCCTCCTTCTGGATCTTCCGCTTCGCCGCCGCCTCGAGCAGGATCACGCCAAAGGAGTAGGCGTCACAGCGCCAATCGTCGGTCGAAGGGTCGTCGAGTAGCTCTGGAGCGACGTAGAGCGAGGCACGGCGAAACGCTGCCGAGGTACCCACCCGCTCGCTGATTGCGAAGTTGTGGCCGAAATCGATCAGAGCGATGTGGATCGGCTCGTTGGTGGCATTGACGAGGATGATGTTGGACGGGGAGAGATCCAAGTGGTGCCGGTTGTCGTGAGCGATCAGTTCACTCAGCTTTTCGCAGATTGCGAGGCCGACTTCGCGGATGAACTCGATGTCGGTGTCGTTTAGGGCGCGCTCCTCCGTCTGCTCCTCCGGCAACCGGTGGTCGGGGACGGCGCGCGCTTCGAGCTCCTCGGCCAGCGTCCGGCCCTCGATAAAGTCCATCGCAATCGTTAGCGGCGTCGAATTGTAAACGTACGGAACGCCGGACAGTTCGAGTGAGTGCTCATCCTTATAGGCGTCCGTCCTGGCGGTGATTGCCCGCACTTTGTGGTAACGGGGCAGCAGGCACTTGAGTGCGATTACGTGGGGCCTCTCCGTCTCTGATCGCGGTCGCGTCGGACATTTGAGGATCAGCGAGGTCGTGCCAACACGGTGCAGCTGAGCGGAGGCAAGATCGTAGTCGGCGCCGAGTTCGTAGAACGCGCGAAAGCATTCCTTGATGGGGCTTTCAGCGAAGAGACGGCGGGCCCGCTCAAGCAGGCCATCAGACGACTCCGAGGCGAGAGCGCAGGCGAGCGCAGCGCTCAGGCAGAGGTAGAGACCGAGCGGCCCTCGGACATCGTGGTCTCCGTCATCTACCGCTTGATAGACCTTCGCCAGGTGCTCGGTGACTTCGGGGTCTACATAGTCGTCATCGGTGAGGAGTGTCCGAACGACCTCAAGCAGCCGCCCGCGGGGGTTTCCCGGGTCGTCGTTGCCTTGCGGCTGCGAGCAGTAGGCGCGGATTTCGTCAATCGCCTGGTTCGGATCCTCGTCGAGCTCGTAGAGCAGTGCCATGACTCAGCCCGCCCCCCCGAATATGTCGCGCTCGGCGCCGGTGAGGACCTTGTAGGCGGCCGCGGCGCCGGCGGTAGCGGCCGCTCGGAGCACCCGCGGATCCTGCTCGAGCTGTCCGACGAGCGCCGCATCCGGGGCCAACTGAATGGCGAGTGCCCCCCCCCCCCCCCGCAGATGTCGACTGCAGCGCCTCGAGCTGCTCGAGCTCGCTGGCATACCTCGCGGCGCGCATTGCATAGGCGTCACCGAGTCCGGTCTGCATCCGATTCATCATTGGGAAGGCCAGGCGTCGTTGAACGTGGCCGGGACTGCTCCGTACCTGGCCGCGGGGTCGGGTGAGCAAGACCAACATGTGGGTGGCGCCGAGCTGCATCGCGGCTTTGAGCGGAATCGCCTCAGTCAATGAGCCATCGATGTAGTGCGCACCGCGCAGGGCGACCGGCTTGCCGGCAACAAGCGGAATGCGGGCAGAGGCGCGCAGTGCGGTCAGTAGCTCCGCGTCGGTCTTAAAGTCGCCCAGCACCTCGGCCTCGTAGCCAGGTACCCGCGAGGCAACCACGTAGAACGGAACCTCGGAGGAGATCACTCGCTCGCAGTCGAGCACCTTGTGTTCGACCATGAGCTCGTCGAGAAGGTAGTCGAGAGCGACAATCGGAGCGCCACGCAGCACCCGCCGGTAGTCGAGCCACTCGCGGCCAGTGAGGTCTTCGTAGTAGATGCTCGTTCCCATGTGGGTCTGCCCGGCGAGGAAGAAGGCGCCCGCCAGCGCCCCCGCGGAGGTGCCTACCACGAGATCGAACGCGTCCTGCAACCCAAGCTCATCAAGCGCCGTCACCATCCCACCTGAGATAACTCCGCGCATCCCGCCACCCTCAATGACGAGAGCGAGTTTCGAGTCGTCTTCCCGGTGCTCGGGCCTCGAACTCCGAGTGACCCGCTGCGACAAGAGCTCCAATACCGGATTACCGCCGACGATTTCCGCCTGGGTTCGAGTGACAGGCGTCATCTACCCTGGTTCATCCACTGTGATGAAGGAATCGCGAGCACACAACGGTGCGACAGACTAGCCGAAGTCTCATGACACCGCTCGGCAGACGTCGACATCCGGTGCCAAGGCCGAAGATCGGAACGGTCTTGCCGACACCAGAGTACGCAGTTAGTGTCGGAAAGGTTGAGTGATCGAGCGGCACCTCGCGTCGACATCTCCATCGGGGACGTTCAACACAGCCAGCTGGTCGTCGGCAATCACAACACCATCCAGACGCCGGATGGGACCGAAGTCACCGTGCTTCAGGTTGGCGAAAGACCGGTTCCGGAGTTGCGGCCGCTGCCCATCTCCCGCCGGCCGAGCGCGACCGAGATCCTCGGCCGCGAGGAAGAGTTGGCCCTGATCACGGCCTCAACTGCGGAAGCGCCGGTTCAGCTCTACGCCCCGGACGGCGGCGGCAAGACCTCGGTGCTGAAGTCGGCCTCCCTGCGGGCTTCGCCTCCCACCGAGGGAGTGGTCTTCGAGTCGGCGCGCCACCGGTCCCTCGACGAAATCCAGGCCGGCCTCTACGCCGCCTTCTGGGAATGCGAAATCCCCTTCATCCCTGCTCCATCCGAATTCGACGAGTTCCTCGCAGACCGCGAGGCGCTGCTGGTCCTCGACGATTGCGCGCTCGACCGCAGCGAGCTGGAGGCGCTGCTCGACGGCGTTCCCCGTTGCACGGTCGTCCTCGCCTCGCAGGCGCGAACCCTGTGGTCGCGGGGTACGGCACGGGGGCTGGCCGATCTCGATTCGGTCGCCGCCGTCGGTCTGTTCGAACGTGAGCTCGGGCGCTCCCTGGACCCAGACGAGCGGGAGGCTGCCGAGACCGTCGTCGCCCGGCTGGGCGGGAACCCGCAGTCGCTGGTCGAAACGGCGGCGTTGGTTGAGGACGGGCGGAGCTCGCTGCGCGAGCTTGCAGACGATCCAGCCGCTCTCGAGCGGCGCTTCGATCCATCGGCGTTGACCGACTCCCAGAAGCGCATACTCGTGGTCCTCTCGGCGCTCGACGGCGCCGCGCTCGGGGTCGAGCACGTCTCGGCCGTTGCCGGGGTAGGTGAGGCCGAAGAGGCGCTGCGGGATTTGGAGCGGCGCGGATGGGTGAAGGCCGGGAGTCCACGCTACCGAGCCATTCGTCCATTTCCGCCTGAAGCCGCCGACTCCTCTCAGGGGGAGATCGCGAAGGCGCTGATCGGGCACCTGACCGCTTGGAGCGGGAAGGCGGAGCCAAGCGCCGTGGCAGACGAGGCAGAGGCGATCGAGAGCGCCCTCGATCTCGGTGCCGCTACGGAGCGGTGGAGGGAGACGCTGGCGCTGACGATGGCCGCGGAGCGCGGGCTGATGGTCGCCGGAGCGTGGAGCAGCTGCCGGCGCGTCCTGCGAAGCGGAATGCGGGCGGCGGCCGCGGTCGGAAACGAGAGCGCTCGCGCGTATGTCCTGCACCAGCTGGGCAGCCAGTCCCTCTGCCTCGGCGATCGGGCCGAGGCAGTCGACCAGCTGACCGAGGCCCTCCAGATCCGGGAGCACCTGGGAGAGCAGAAGGGGGCGGAGCTGACGCGCCACAATCTGAGCCAGTTGCGGGGCGGCGGAGACGGGGACGGCGAGGGCGACGGAGGCGGAGGCGGCGGGCCGCCGCGGCCGCGCATGGCGATCGCCCTCACGGTCCTGGCCGTGGTCGCCGGCATCGTCGGCGCGCTGGCGCTCGCCGGGGGCGATGGCAGGAACGCGGCGGGTACCGACCACGGGAGGCCGACCACCGACCCGACCACAACCCCGCCGCCCGGCGCACCTCCAGCAATCACGATCGACAGCCCCGCGGGGGGCGAGGTCTTCGGGAAAGGAAACGCCCCCAGGGCGAGCTTCGAATGCATCGCGGCCGAGGACACGGAGGCTCGAATCATGCAAAGGCGACATCAACGGCGCGCCGGTCAGCAACGGTGATCCGCTCGACATGAGCGTCGGCGACCACAGGCTGGTCGTCATCGCGGTCGATGACGAGGGTCGGGAATCGGCGGACGAGGCCACCTACAGCGTCTCCGGGTCGGCCGTTCCCCCGGAGGCACCGCCACCTGGCGCACCTCCAGTAGTCGAGATCGACAGCCCGGAAAGCGGCGCGGTCTTCAAATACAAGACGAAACCCACCCCCGTGGCGAGTTTCCGCTGCGTCGCCGCCGAGGACGCGGAGATCGAATCCTGCGAAGGCGCCATCGGCGAGGAGCAGGTCCTCGACGGCGAACCGCTCGACGTGAGCCCCGGCCCCCACACGCTGGTCCTCTTCGCGATCGATGACGAGGGTCGCGAAACGAGGAAGAGGGTCAGCTACAGCGTCGAAGCTCCACAACCCCGAAGAGTCGATGAAGAACCGCCGGAGATCAGCATCGCCTCTCCCGGCGGGACTTACGTGCTTGGCCAGTCCGTGGCGGCCGAATACGCCTGCAGCGATGCGGAATCGCAGGTGGTGACCTGCAGTGGGCCCGTCGAAAGCGGCGGCGCGATCGACACTGAAACCCCCGGGGTGCATGAATTCACCGTGACCGCCGCCGATTCGGCCGGCAACGAAAAGGCCGAAACCGTGAGCTACGAAGTGATCGAACCCGAAGAAGTGAAATGAACCGATGACGCCTGACGAGGAGAAACCGACCGGCAAGTACAACATCCAGCTCCAAGGCGACCTGAGCCAGAGCCAGGTGGTGGTAGGCGACTACAACACGGTCAGCCAGAAGGTCGGGCTCTCGCCGCAGGAGATCGCCGGGCTGCGCGCGGTCTTCGACGACCTGCGGTCCGCGGTCGCCGAGCAGAATCCCGCCGGAGCAACGCGACGCGGCCCTTTCGGAGGCGGCGGAGATGGAAGCCGCCATAGTCTCCGACCGCCCACGGCCAGATCGTGTCCGCCAGGCGCTAAGCTGGTTCAGGGACAATGCACCAGAACTGGTCGGAGCGGTCCTCGGCGTGGTGGTGAACCCGCTGGTGGGCAAAGTTGCGGAAGGAGCTGGTCACCTCATCGCGGATCAGTTCCGCGAACTCGCCGAAGAGGAGCGATAAGCCCAGAGGGCCTTCTGCGCAGCGCCCGAGAGCGTTTGCGCCGAGTTGAGATCGCACCAGGAGGTCAGCCACCTGGAACCGGCCTCCGCGATTTCGGGAACTTCTCGCCAGAAGTTCCCGACTCCGCGACGCATCGCCGCATATCCCCACATATCTGGCTGTAGAATGGTTATCTTGGCGGTGCTGAACGTCCTGCAAAATCTGCACCTTTACGCAGTTCTGAAAACAGACACCGCTCGCGCGGATCGCACCCAGGAGGTCGGCGGTTCAATCGCCTAGCTCCATCGCTCGATGTCCCTGCACGTGGGCATCTTCGCTTTCTCAAGCCCTTTCCAACCGACGCTGAATTTGCGCTCCATTTAATGGGCTCGTCGCTTTCGCTAGACGCGACGGTGAAGTCACTGCGCGCGAGCGGGAGGACCTCTACCTGGTCGGTGAAGCCCTCGGCATCGACAACCTGGAGGAACATCTCGGTCAGACCCCGGCCCCGGACCCCAGCGAAAGCCAACGGCGAGACCACGGGCTGGCGGGTAAAACCGTCTGCTTCACCGGTGCGCTCACTTGCCGGCATGATGGGAGCTGCTCACGAGAGAGAGGGCCGAGGCCCTGGCAACTGCCGCCGGCCTGACGGTCCTACCCCGGGTAACGAAGAAGCTCGACCTGCTCGTCCTCGCCGACCCTCACTCGATGTCCGGCAAGGCCATCAAGGCGCGCGAGTACGGCGTCAGACTGATCGCCGAGACTGCCTTCTGGGAGATGATCGGCGTCGAAGTTCACTGAGCAGGCATCGGTTTTCTTAGGCCCCAACGAAACGAGCCACCGCCTCACGGGCGAGATCGCTAACCGAACGGCCTTCCTCCTTGGCTCGCTTTTGAGCCGCGCGATAGAGGTCTGGGGTCGTGCGGAAGCTCAACCGCGGCGAGGCACCGGCGCCGGCCAGCGAAGGGCGGCCGACTCGGCGAGGTTTTGCCTTCGAGAGGTCGTAGCCGCGCTCAGCCTCGATCGCGAGAGCGTCGGCGATCTCCGGGGTGATCTCCGTCCCGGCCTTCGTCCTTGGGTTCTTTCGGGTCGTCTTCTTTACCTTCGCCATTTCTTGGCCTCCTTGTACTGCTTTCGATAACGGTCGCGCAATGGCATTACGTGAATCACGAGTAGCACGTCGTCCTCGAGTTCGACCGCCATCACCTCCAGCGCGATCCCCTCCTCGTCATCGCCGAGAAAGACAAGTCGCAAGCTGGCGTTCTCTGGAGCATCAGCCGGCGGGTCCTGCTCGAAGCGCAGGCCGCAATGCTCGATGACGTAGCGGGAGCGTTCACGCGATATCCGGTGCTTGGTTGCGGCGCGAGCCCATCTCAGATTCACGGTCGCAATTTACTAATTCTGTCAGACAATATTAGCACCCGTATTGCGTTTCCAACCGCCTTGCGCCGATTTCGGGCACTTCTCGCCAGGAGTGCCCGACTCCCTGCATATCCCCGCACATCCCTGCTCATCCAGAGAACCTGTGCAAAACCAGCGGTTACCCGAAAGTACTGGAAATGTGCCTCTTTCTTGCACTTCCGCGCTCCACAACCGATCGCACCCAGGAGGTCGGCGGTTCGAATCCGCCTTGCCGCTGGCGCCATCCGCTACTTCCAACGTCGTGGCGCCCCGGCCAGGTATTCCGTGTAGCCGCGCAGGGCAGCTGGCGAGACCAGCGCCCGATAGCCGAACAGGTAGCCGCAGAAACCCAAGGCGTCGTGGTGGGGATGGAACCCGAGGCGACGGAAGACGTGCCGCTCCTGCCACCTGCGCAGCAGCCCGTAGATGAGGAGGGTGATCGGCAGCACCATCATCGACCACCATGAGAACAGGAGTGGATAGCCCGCGATGAAGAGGACGACGCCCGGAATCCAGAAGAAGACATAGCCGACATCGAGGAACGGCACGAGGTAGTCGAGCCCGCAGACGAACCTGGCCAAGACTCTCGGCTGCTCGGCGGGCGGGTTGCGCTGAAGGCCCTCCAGCATCCCCTGCGCCCAGCGCGATCGTTGACGCAGGAGCTGGCGAACCCGCTCTGGCGCCGCCGTGGCGGCGAGCGCGCACGGCTCGTACTCGACCAGCCCGCGAGAATCCCATCATCGACCAGGTGAGGACGATGTCCTCGCCGATCGCGTCGGGCCAGCCCCCGACGGCGCGAACGTCCTCCGTCCAGTACGCGGAGAAGGCGCCCTGGGCGACCAGGGTGCTCTGGTAGGCCGACTGCATTCTCTTGATCCCGTTGATACCGAGCCGGTAATCCCAACTCTGCATCCTGGTCAGCAGGCTGCGCGTCGGGTTCTCGACGACCAGAGCGCCCGCGCAGGCGCTTACACGCTGCCCTTGGGGCTCGGACATCAGCCTGCTAACCAGATACCTCAGGGCGTCGGGGTGCAGGCGGGTGTCGGCGTCGACGGTGACCACGATCGAGGTCTCGACGCTCTCCAACGCTCTGTTCAGCGCCCGCCACTTTCCCGCGTCTGGCTCGAAGATGCGCCGCAGCTTCAGCCCGCGACGCCGCGCCGTCTCCTCGGCGACCTCGACGGTACGGTCGGTCGAGTTGTTGTCGGCGAGGATCGCCGTGGTCGGCCCGCCATAGGAGAGGTCCGCGATCCGCTCCAGGGTCGGCCCAATGGCGGACTCCTCGTCCCGAGCGGCGATCACGACCGTCACGGGAGGCCACTCACCTTGCGGCCATGGGCCACTGGGCGGATTCAGAGATGGGACGCGGTAGCGCAGGGTGATCAGCGTGAAGACCATGAAGCCGACGAGCGCGGCCGGGACGTAGGCGAGGAAGACCGGGATCACCCAGGCCATAACCGGGCCGATCGCATCGCGCAGCTCTGCCCGCCATGGAGATGAAGCCCAGAGGGCGAATGCCACGTAGGCAGCGGTTAACCCGAACGACACCGCGAACCTGAGCGTCGTGGGGGTTCCTCCGTGCGACCAAGCGCGCGCCTTGTGGCCGTTCGAGGTCCGTTCGGCGGACACGGCTCGCGACATGCCGTCAGCGTTCCACAGGAGATGGACGACCGAGACCGATCTCGAACGAACGTCTAAGCGCCCAAGCAACGGACACTGCACGACCTGCTTTGGCCATGCACACGAATCGTGCTGAATCGTGTACAGTGGCTTGGATGGCAACGTCAGCGAAGCGCATCAACGTGACCCTTGACGACAAACACGCGGGGAAGCTCGCGAGGCTCGCCGAGCGTACGCATGTGCAGGAGGGAACTCTCGCGCGTTCGCTTCTCGCTACGGCGCTCGACGACGCAGACCCGGATGCCGCTCGCATCACGGAGATCCTCGATGCCACCCCCGGCGCATGGGAGCGGACGCAGGAGGGCCTGGCCCAGGCAGCTCGCGGCGAAGGGACGCCGCTCGACGAGCTGGCCTGAGTGGCGCAGGTAGTCGTCGCCCCGCAAGCGCAGCGGGACGTGGACGAGGCGATTTCTGCGCTCAATCTGCTGCCCGGTTTGTGATCGGGCCTTGGTCCTGGATGATCCTGCTCTACCGCTACGAGGAGTCGTCTGACCGGGTCTACGTGGTCGCGATGCACGACGCCCGGTCCGCGGCCTCGGCGACTGCCATGCGGCGGTAGGCCGAGTGGGGAAAAGGTGACCCTGCAGATGCCCAATGGCCTTTGCCAGCGCGTGGTTCCAATGCCGTCCGGTCGAACAGTTCGCTGTCGAGAGGCACGAGCCATACCTCGCGGATCCAGCCGTGCTCGATGTCGACGCGATAGATGCGATCAACCATCACTTTCGCGAAGGGTCCGAGATCCAACGCGCCGCAACATCGAGATGGTCACCCAGGCGCTCAAGGTGCTGATCGAAGTGCAGGATGGTGATGCCAGCATCTTGGGCAGCGGCAGCTACCGCCAGGTCGGTGAGAGGAAAGCGATGCGCGCCGTGGGAGCCAGCCGCTGCCAGCTCGCGCATCATTGCCAGGACTGCCCGCTGCACGCTGCGATCAATCGGAACCTCGCGCAAGCTCTCCAGCGTGCGCTCGACTGCGGCGACCCCGTCGGGTCCTCGTGCATCGACCATCAGCTCGTAGCGCACCGGCCAGCACCAAAAGACGTCACCGCGCTCGATTGCACCCAGCAGCAGATCGCGCGCCTTGGCATCCCTGCGAGCCTGCATCCAGGCGGAAGTATCTGCGAGCACCGGGCCGACGCCGTCCCAGGGCCGAACGGACATCAGGTCGCAGGCGGCGCGTTCAAACGATCGACTGCTGCGAGATCGAGGTCCAACTGCTCAGCATCCATCGCATCGAACAAAGCCTCGGCGGCCACGCGCCGGTTTCGCCCGGCCTCCAGCTCTGCCTCCGCCCCCTCGACCGCAAGGCGGCGGAGCAGCGTTGCATCGGCCTCGCGGGTGCCGGTGGCAGCGCGAACCCGCGCCAGCGCCTCCCCCAGCTCCGGGTCGGCGGTTACGGCGATTCGAGGGTGCTTTGAGGGCATCGCCACGTAGTGTAACTCATAGGAGTTACACCGTAGGAGGGCGAGATCAGGGGCGCATCGTCGGCGCTACTCACGCCTGCCTCAATCCGCTACCGCGTATTCGTCGTGGCGCCTGAACCAGGGCTCGGGTGGGTCGCCCTCGTTGCGGCCGAGGGGCGCCCGGTCGAGGATGGCGTAGTAGACCATCAGTGGCTCGAGGCCGCGGGCGGTGGTCGCGTAGGTCAAGTGGGGCTTGCCGTCGGCGAGGGCGAAGGCGGTGAGGCCGGGGCCCTCCTGGAGGAAGCCGGCAGGGTCGGTGCCGCACTCCGAGGCGAACTTCGATACCCCCGGCGATGCGCCGCCCTCGAGGAAGGAGCTGACCTGCTCGGGGGTGTGGGAGCGGCCGAAGTCGAAGTTGAAGTCGCTGCCCTCGCTCGAGGCCCAGTCGAAGCTCCACCCCATGCGCTCCCGGTAGGCCAGGAGCTTCTCGATTGGCGCCCGGGAGACGCAGATCATCGTCACGTCGCGGGCGGCGAGGTGGGCGAGGGCTCCGTCGAAGCCGTCGGCGATCGAGGAGCACACCGGACAGCCGGCTTCGTACTCCGGGCCGAACATGAAGTTGTAGATCAGGAGCTGCGAGCGCCCGTCAAAAAGCTCCGTCAGGGTCCGCGTTCCCCCCTCGATCTCGAAGCTGTACTCCCTGTCGATCGGCACCCAGGGCAGCTCCGACCGCTGTCGCGCCAGCTCGTCGTTCAGGCGGGTCAGCTCTTTCTCGCGCTCGAGCAGCTTCTCGCGCGCCGCCTCCCACTCCTCACGGGTTCCGATCCTGTGCTCGGTCATCGCTTCGCCTCCTCCTCGCTGTGCTTTAGGGCCTGGTACGGATCAGTCGGGGTATTCGTCCTTGCGCCAGCTGCGCGGCTCCTCGGGCTGCCGCTTGGGAGTCCGATCGAGCAGGAAGTTGAAGTAGGGAGCGACGAACGGGTCGGGCGCCCTCACCGTATAGGTGTGGTAGACGGCCCCGTTCTCGCGCGCGAAGGCGATCCAGCTCGGAGCCTCGCGGAGGCCATCCTTCAGCTCCGCCCCTATCTGCCCCGACCACTCCTCCAGCCAGCCCGGCGGATCCTCGATCATCTCCTTCACCTCGGGGACCCCCTGCGCCTGCTCCTCGGTCATCGCCAGTCCGAAGTCGAAGGGAAACTCGGTTTCGTAGGTCGAGACGTAGGGAAACTGCCAACCCATCCGCCGCTTGTAGGCGACCAGACGGTCGATCGGCGCCCGCGAGAAGCAGATCAGCGTCACGTCGCGGTGCTGCAGGTGCACCAGGGCGCCGTCGAGCCCGTCGGCGAGGCTGGTGCAGCCCGGGCAGGCGCCGAGCTCGTAGTCGGGGCCGAACATGACGTTGTAGGCGAGAAGCTGAGAGCGGCCGTCGAAGAGCTCGGCGAGCGTCTTCTTGCCGTCCTCGGTGTCGAACGCATATTCCTTCTCCACCGGGACCCAGGGAAGCTCCCGCCGGCGCTTCTTGATCTCCTCGTTGCGCTCGGCCTGCTCGGCCTCGAGCTTCGCCAGCTCCTCCCGGGCCGCCTGCCATTTCTCTCGGGTTCCGATCGCGTGCTCAGGCATCTCCATCTCCTTTCACCGGCGCCTTCACTGACATTAGCCCTCTCGAGCCCTCTACCCCGATCGGCGTCCTTGACCCGCTCGCCATGCCGATCTACAGTCGTTGAGAAGGGTCCCGGACTTCGCGGCCCGGGGCCGGCGAGAGAGACGGCGGCCCCATTCGCCGCCGGAAAGGAGCACCCATGGCCTGGAGAATCTCGGGGACCTACCTGGCGACGTGCTCGTGCCAGCTGCTCTGTCCCTGTCCGACCGACGGCCCGCCGACTGGGCCGAACGGCGAATGCCACGGCAACCTCGTCTTCGATGTCAGCGAGGGGAACCTGGACGACGTCGATCTCGGCGGCACCAAGATAGGCCTGATCAACATCTTCCCCTCGAACCTGACCGCCGGCAACTGGACCGTCGGCGTGGTCGTCAACGAGGACGTCTCCGACGAGCAGCTCGACGCGATCGACCGGATCATGCGCGGCCAGGAGGGCGGCCCGTTCGAGATGTTCGCCAGCCTCTACGGCAACTACCTCGGCACCGAGCGCGGCGAGGTGACGTTCTCCGACGGGGACACCCCGTCGTTCTCGATCCGCGGCAACTCGTTCGCCTTCGAGCCGCTGCCGGGGCCCGAGGGAAGCGACACCCAGACGACGGTGAAGAACGCCGCCTTCGGCTTCGCGCCCGAGTTCCGGGTCGGCAAGACCTCGGGGCACTCCGATGTCTTCGACATCGAGTTCGACGCCGTCTACGCCGAGACCGCCGAATACGAGTTCGCCAGCGAGATGACCGAGGGGGCGGCAACGGGGCGCGGCTAAGCCCGCATTCCACCCCCGCCCAGCGGCCATGGAGTCAGCGACCCTCCGCCGGCCTCCCGCCCTGCCGCAGCTGCTGAGGTTCGGCCTGCTCGGCCTGCTCCTCCTGCTGGCGCTGTTGGCCTGGGTAGCGACGGATGCGCGCATGCGCGGCATGGACGCCGGGCCCGGCACCGACCTCGGGACGCTCGGCTTCTTTCTCGTCACCTGGGTGGTGATGATGAGCGCGATGATGTTCCCCTCGATCTCGCCGATGGTCCTCATGTACGCCCGCATGGCCACCGGGCAGCGCGAGCGGGGCAAGGGCGACCAAGCCGGGGCGACCGCCTTCTTCGTCGGCGGCTACCTGATCGCCTGGACCGCCGCCGGCCTCGCCGGCTACGCGATCTACGAGCTGGTCCGCTCGCTCTCGATCGACGCCTTCTCCTGGGACCGCGGCGGGCCGTACCTGGCCGGGGCGGTGCTGATCGGAGCGGCGGCCTACCAACTCACCCCGCTCAAGGACGCCTGCCTGAGGAAGTGCCGGAACCCGCTGATGTTCCTGCTCGGGTCCTGGCGCCCCGGGCGCACCGGCGCCCTGAGGATGGGCGCCGAGCACGGGGCGTGGTGCGTGGGCTGCTGCTGGGCGCTGATGGCGGCGCTGTTCGCGCTCGGCGTCATGAGCCTCGGCTGGATGGCGCTGGTCGCCGCTCTGATCGCGGCCGAGAAGCTGCTTCCGCGGCAGGCGCTCGCCAGCAGTGGCGTCGCCGTCCTACTTCTGGTCCTCGGCCTCGGGGTCGCGTTCGCGCCGGCGAGCGTCCCGGGACTCACCCAGCCGGGGTCGATGCAGTCGATGCAGTCCATGCAGAGCATGGATGGAGCGATGCAGTCTCCAGCTCAGGCCTCCGCGGAGGAATAGGCGAAGCTCGACTCGTAGCCGCACTTGCCGCTCAGCTCGAAGGCGAGCGGGCCATCGGCGACCGCCAGCCGATCGGCGACCACCTCCCTCCCCGGCCGATGGTGGCCGGGGATGACGCAGGTCACCGCCTCGGTGTCGGCAAGCGGCTCGCGGACGCGAACCGTGACCTTGTCGCCGGCCCGGAACCAGCCGCGGCCCGGCGTGTGGTCGATCTCGATCGCGACCGGGTGGACGCCGAGCAGCCGGCTCTCCTTCCAGACCCAGGGAAACTGGACCTCCGGGGCGCCACCGAGGCGACCGAGGAAGATCCCCTCGAGCGCCTCGCGCTGAGCACCGTCGGCCCGCTCGTCGAGGTAGAGGAAGAAGTCCCAGGGCGAGCCGGGCTCGTCGTCGTCGTAGCGGAGGGCGAGGACTACGCGAAGCCCGGCGAGATCCTCCTCGCCCGCCGTGCCCTCGTCGATCTGCCAGGAGAGGGCGCCCGTGCAGACCCCCTCGGTCGACCGCCCGCCCTTCCTGCCGCCGAGCGTCCGGCAGGGGCAGATCGCCTCGCAGTTGCACGCCTCCAGATAGGTGCCCGCGATCTGCCAGGGGAGGTGCTTGGACTCGAGCCGCATCGTCATCGTCCGATAGCGGACACTACTCGGGTGGCCAGAGTCGCTTCCTTCCTTCTGCTCGCGTTCGCTGTCGTACTTTTCGGGTTCGGGCCCGGTCACACGAGGGACTACACGATGCCCAGTGAATCGATGGAGCCCGCATTCTCGGCGGGGGAGGTGGTCACGGTCGACCTCGACGCATACGACAGTGCAACGCCCGCGATCGGCGATGCCGTGGTTTTCCACCCGCCACGCGGTATGGAGACCGAACAATGCGGCGCCCCACCCCAGCCCAAACAGCCCTGTCGCGTGCCGACGCCGAAGCTGAGCTGCACAGCTGTTCCTGAAGCGCATCGTCGCAACGCCGGGAGATTGATTGAGCATCCGCCAGGGGCGGCCGGTCGTCAACGGCTCAGTGGCCTTGGCTGAGGTGATCCAGCCCTGTCGCCACTTCGTGGCCTGCAACATGAAGCGCACGATCACGATCCCGCCGAATCACTATTTCGTCATGGGCGATAACAGTGGCGCTTCCTCCGACAGCCGCTTTTGGGGGCCAGTGCCCGCTCGCGCGATCATCGGGAAAGTGGTCGATGACGACGAGCCACCGCCCGCCGTGAGTTGAGGTCTCCTATTTGACCGGTGGCGGCGCTCCTTCGGCGCTCGCGGCGAGCCCCTCGTCCCAGCCGCAGACGAGGCAGGCGTGCTGGAACGCCGAGCGGGCGAATTCAAGTGCGAACGCGTGCGGATCGTCGCTGGCGCACACGTCGTCCCAGTCGAGGACATACAGGCCGAGCCCTCCGTTCCAGCGTGCGGCTGCCGGGGAGAGGGTGCCGCCCTCGAACCCCGCCGGCGCCGGGTGGGCGTAGGCGTAGAACGCCGCCTTGCCCAGTTTGGGGTCTCCCGGCCACCACCCCACCGCCACCTCCTGAGAATCCATCGAGTTGCGCATGATGAAGTCGTCGGAGGGAGGCTCGGCCGGGAGGCCGGAGTAGAGGCTCACGGCGAGGTCGAACGAGCCCCACCAGGCGTTGACCGGCGAGGACCGGCCGCGGAACGGCGCCCTGAAAGCGGCGAGGACGAGCGCGGCCTGAGTCGCCGCGGTGAAGTAGGCGGCAACCCGGTCGGGGTCATAGCTCGCATGCTCCTCGTCCTCGTCGAGCGGGACGCTCCATGACACCTCCTGAGGCGTCGGGTCGATCTCGACGGCGCCGACCAGACCCGACACCGCCTCCAGCAGCTCACGGGCCACGACCCCCACGGCGCGGTCGGGAACGAGGGGGACTTTTCGCGTGCGGCCGTCGCTGTGCTCGACCACGGCCTCGTGCGTGTGCAGGTCCAGCGCGACGACGAGTGCGCCCGAGCCGTCGGGCGCCGGCAGCGGACCCGTCTCCCAGCCCCGCGCGGTCAGGTGCAGCGCGGCGTGTTGGAGCTGTGGCTCAGGAGGCGCCAGCTCCGCGGCAAGCTTTCCCAACACCTGCGTGTGCGCGTGAAGCGTGTCGCAGGTCTCGCTCCAGTCCTCGTAGGAAACGGACGGCCATGGGTCGGGAGATGCCATCGACCCAAGGTAGCGCTCTGGCTCGACTCAGTCGCCGGGCGAACGCTCGCAGGCCGGCGTGCCTCCCGGCAGCCGGTGGCGATTGGCCGCCACCAGCCGGTAGGCCCGCGCTGCCGTCCAGGAGATCCCCGGCAGCAGGAGAACGCGGCCGACGATTCGCCAGATCGGTCCCGAGTCGCCCAGCATCGCGGCGATCGCCTCGTGGCCGGAGCGAACGGCGCCGTCGGCCCGAACCCACTGAACCGCATCGGCCGCCTGTTCCTCGCTCACCCCCAGCGCCGTGAGATCGGCGAGCTGCCAGGCGACGATCGCGGCGTCCGGCCCGATCCTCCTCTCCACCAGCCGCGCGCAGCTCGTGCAGAAGGCGCAGTCCCCGTCGTAGAGGAGCACTGGGCGGCTCATCTCAATCCCGGACTCGGACAATGGCAGGAAGGTGCATAGCATCCATACGATGTCGTATGGATTGAGAGAGAACGGCCGGATCCCGAACTCAAGGCACGAATCCCACTCCTGGCGGATTCACGAAATCGTGCCGGACTTCACCCTGGAGGACGTCTGGGCCCTGCCCGCGCAGGGAGGCGCCGAGGACTTCCCGAAGCTGCTGGAGATGGTGACTTCGATCGATCCGGCCCGCGGGGAGTCCCGCCCCACCCGGTTCCTCTGGCAGCTGCGCGATCGGCTTGGCGATTGGTTCGGCCTCGGCCGGATTCGGGTCCCGGACGACAGTGCCGCGGATGCCTTCGAGGGCAAGCTGCCGATTCCCGGCAGCGGCGAAACGTCGCTGACCGAGCGGCTGCCGGACGACCTGCGCGCCACGGCCGCGGACTTGGATTTCGGCTCCCTGCCCTTCACTCCTCTCTACCGCACCGAGGTCGAGGCCGCCGCCGAGCTGTCGAATCGGACCGTGCACGGCGTGGCGCACTTCGCCTGGGTCGAGCAGGGCGGGGGCCGGTACCAGGGGCAGATGGCCGTCTACGTCAAGCCACGCGGTCTGTTCGGCCAGGGATACATGGCATTGATCAAACCGTTCCGGTATTGGATTGTCTACCCAGCGCTGATGCGACAGTTCGAACGGGCGTGGAATCGACGCGGACGCGGTCTTAGCTGACGGTCAGGCCCGCCTCGGGGCGCGCCGCCACAGGCTCGGGGGCGGAGTCCGAGTGCGATTTGCCGGCGAGAAAACCGAGGCTGTTGAGGACGCGGCCGAGGACGGGAGCGGCGGCCGGGCCCGGCGACGGCGCTTCGAGGGAGCCTTCGGAGACGCTCAGCAGATAGCGGGCGAGGCTGGTGATGTCGCGCTTCTCGACGACCCGGCGCAGGCAGCGCCAGTACTGCTGGGATTGCATCACGGTCGTGCGGGCGACGGGAATGGAGTCCTCGCCTTGGCCCTCGGCGTGCTGCGCCCGGCACCAGGCTTCGGCGATCGTCCAGCCCGGTCCAGAGCGTTCCTCCAGCAGTGAGCCCGGCGCGAACGCCAGCGGCTTCGACGCCGGCCAGCAGAGGAACGTCCCGCGGACCAGGATGTCGGCGATCTGCTCGCGCGGGACCATGCCGTCGCCGCGGGCCTCCAGCGCCGACACTCCCGGGGTCGCGGCGACCTGGTCGACGAAGTCGTCGATCCAGAGCACGTCGCCGGTGCTCGAGCCGATCTTCTCACCCTCTCCCGAAATTACCGACGCATGGTAAAAGCGAGTGTGTGTTTCGTTCCGTGAGCCCGGGCGCAACAGTGCGTGTACTTCACAGAGAGCTGTGACGGGAGGCTGCCACTCGAGGCCGGTGACCTCCATGTACGGTTCTCCCGGCTCGAGCTCGTCGAGGATCCGGTCGTAGGTACCGAGCAGCCGCGCGTGCTCGGTGGGGAAACCGTCCTCGCGGATCAGGACTATCGTCGGGTACTCGGAACGTTCCGTTCGGTAGACGACGGCGCCCGAGTCCTCGCGCTCCAGCACTCCCGACTCGACGCCCTCCTCCAACAGTGAGACGGCGCGCTGGATGTTCTCCGACTCGAAATCGCAGTGGTCCATGGTCGTACCCAGCCGCGCCAGGGTGCGCTCGTGCCCTTCCATCACCCAGTCGCGCATCTGACCCCAGAGCTTGCGCTCCCTGTCCGATCCCGCCAGCCACTCCTCCATCAGGGTGTCGGCGACGTCACCGACCCGCAGCTTCTCCTCGGCGTTGGGATCGGCATCGGCGCTCCCGTCCGCTTGCGATCCCTGGCGAGAGTAGTCGCGGCAGCAGATCTCCACGAACTGATCGCTGGGCACCCCGTTCTCGGCTGGATCCTTGCCCTCGTGGAATGTCATGTACCCGGCCATCGCCTCGCAGACGCGCCGGCCGATGTCCCCGACCAGGTTGTGCCGGCGCACGGCGACGCCGGCCGAGCTTCCAGGCCGAGGCCAGCGCCTCCCCGACGAAGAGGTTCCGCAGGTGGCCGACGTGCAGCGCCTTGTTCGTGTTGGGGCCGACGTAGCTGATCGTCACGCGCTTGCCGGCAAAGGCGTCGCCAAGGCTCATTCCGGCCGGCTCCCCTGCCGCCAGACGCCGCTCCAGCGCGGCCAGCACCTGGTCGGTGAAGCGGACGTGGATGGTGGACTTGCGGCGGCGGGCGCTCTCGACCAGCGGGTGTTCGTCAAAGGCCGCCAGCAGCTCGTCGCCCGCGGGCGACTGCAACCATCGCCGGTCGTCGAAGACCAAGCGCACATCCGCCTGGTGGCCCTCGTGCCGCCGTGCTTCGATCGCGACGCAATGCTCCGAAGCGCGATGCTCGTCGAGAATGGTCTCCCACTCCGCGCGCAGGTCTTCACGCTCCGCGTTCACCTATCGCCCTTGCGCTTTCATTTTCGAACCGAGCACGCCCGACGGGACTCGAACCCGCATCTGCGGCTTAAAAGGCCGCTGCTCTTCAAACCAGTAGTCGCTTGACCCGCTGCTCCCATCCGACTTCCGCATGGTGCCCTGCTACCGCCTTGGCGACATCGATCTTCTCCACGATTATGGTCGCATGTGGTAACTAAGCTTTGAGTGCGTAGGTGTCCGCTTTTTCCTGATTTTTGACCAGTTGAACTACGGGCGCAAGTGTGACTTTCCGGCTCGGTGTGTTCCGCCACCGAACCACCTCCCCACACCTTCCGAAGCCCCCTCTCCCGTCGCACACGAGCAGACTTCCCAGCCGTGCTGAGGGCGGTGGCGTCCGAGCCACCCCTGCCGCGTCGATCGGTGTGAAGGCGTTCCGGCATGAAGAAGCCTGAATGATAAAGGGGTCTTGTTTGATGTCAAGACGGCGCCCGACTGCGATCATCGGCCGATGAGCCGGGGTCGATCGGGAGCCGCCATCCTCGCCACGATCGCCTGCGCCGGCGCCCTCGCCTTCGCCTTCCCCCTCGCCTCCGCGGCCGGCGCCGCGGTCCCGACCATCATCTTCACCAAGTCGGCGCGCAACGAACAGGTCGGTCAGCTCTGGTCGATCCGCGAAGACGGGGCAAACCCGCGGATGCTGCGCCGCCGCATGCCGGTCGGCCCGGAAGGAGCGATCGCCTCGCTCGCCCGTGACCGGCGCCACCTCTTCTGCATCTGCCGGCGCGGCGAGATCGACTCAGTCGACCTCCACGGCCGCCATCTGCGGCGGATCGGCTCGCAGCCGCACGGCACCCGCTACGACGTCGTCACCATCGGGCCCAACGGAGACCCGTTCTGGGTCGACCGCGCCAACCGCATCTACACCCAGAGGGGCGACGGCCCGCCGCGGCTGGTGCTCTGGTCGCGGAACTCCGTGGTCGACGAACGGGTGGTGCCGAACCCCGCGGGGACCAGGCTCGCCTTCGTCCGCTACGGCTGCCTCGGCCTCGTCTGCCAGCCCGGCGACGCGGTCCAGGTCCGCACCGTCGGCGTCGACGGCAGCGGCCCGCGCACCGTCTACGTCGGCCCCGACGACCGCGAAATCGAAGACCTCTCCTGGTCGGCCGACGGGCGACGGCTGGTCCTCTTCAGCACCACTCCTTTCGAAAAGCCGCCGGCGCCGCCGGTCGAATTCGAATACCTGGTCGTCAACGCCAGCGGCTCCAACCCGCATCAGGTAGCGCAGCTCGCGCCGCTGGGCGTCTCCAGGCCCTTCTTCTCCCCTGACGGCACCCGCTTCGCCGTCTCCAACTACGCCTCCGGCGGCTACGAGCGGCTCGACGTGATGGGGCTCGACGGCAGCGGCCTCGAAACGGTGTTCAAGGGAACCTGCCGCTGGCCCGCCTGCGAATTCTCGCCCCGGGCGATCGCCTGGACGACGCTGCCCCGCCGCTAGGCGGGGCAGGTCGCCGACGCAGGCGCGGTCAGTACCAACGGCCGCGGGCGAAGCCGCCGAAGGCGATCAGGCCGATCAGGACGACGATCAGGCCGATCCAGAAGCTGGTGACGAACATCAGGACGATGCCGACGATGACGATGATCCCGCCCAGCGAGAGACCGCCTATGCCGGAACCTCGGTCTGCTCTGGTGTTCATTCCCTTCCTCCTTCTTCTCCCTTCGTTCCTGCCGTAGGCCATTTACCCGGCCGCCAGACGATCGAACCGCGGCGGAGCGACAACCGAACCCGCCTGGGCGGGGCCTAACCTCACGGAATCACGATGGCGAGCGTTCTATGGACATGAGCTCGAGCGAACGCGGCTGGACGGAGTACGAGAGCCCGCTGGGCACGCTGACCCTGCGCGCGGGGCCGAACGGGATCGCCGGGCTCCACTTCCCCGGCCGCTCCCCGCGCCTGGAGGAGGGCGAGCGCCGGCCGCTGCCGCGGGGGACCGCGCAGCTCGACGAGTACTTCGCCGGCGGGCGGCAGAGCTTCGAGCTGGCGCTCGACCTCGCCGGCACCCCGCTCGAGCGGCTCGTCTGGTCCGAGCTCCGGCGCATCCCCTACGGCACCACGATCAGCTACGGCGAGCTGGAGAAGCGGATCGAGCCCGCCGCGTTCCCCGCTCAGCTCGAGCCCTACCAGCGGGTGCGCGCCGCCGCGGCCGCGGTCGGTCGCACCCCGGTCCCGATCGTCGTTCCCTGCCACCGCGTGATCGGCGCCGACGGCTCGCTCACCGGCTACGGCGGCGGGCTGAAGCGCAAGCGGGCGCTGCTCGACCTCGAGCGCCTGGCGAGCGGCGGCGCCCCGGATTCGACCGAGGGGGACCCGCAACTGGCGATGCTCTGACCGCGCTCAGCGCGGTTTCGGGCCCCAGTCGGGACCGAAGTCGGAGATCACCCGGCCCGGGCTCGCGTAGAGCAGGCGCTCGCCGCTGCCGTCCGCCCGCATCGCGTAGAGGTCGGGATTGCGCTCGCCGCCGGCGCGGGAGAAGACGATGCTGCGGCCGTCCGGCGAGTAGACCGGGCCGCGGTCGCCGAACGGGCCGCGGGTGAGCTGCGTCACCCCGCCGCCGTCGGCGCGCATCGAGAAGACGTGGGGGCCGCCGGCGTGGCGGTTGAAGACAATGCGCTCGCCCGAGGGCGAGAACGACGGTGCGCCATCGCCCGGCCGCGACGTCAACCGCCGCAGGCCGGTGCCGTCGCCGCCGACCGTGAACAGGCCGCCCTTGTGGTGCGCGCGGGTGGCGAAGACGATGCGGCTGCCGTCGGGGGAGAAGTCGGGGCCGCTGGCGGCGAGGCCGAAGGTGAGCTGGGTCGGTTCGCCGCCGGCGAGGGGAACGGCGAAGAGCTGCGGCCGGGTCGTCGGCGGGGCGGTGCCGGCAAGGACGAGGCCGCGGCCGTCCGGGGCAAGCGCGGTCGAGAGGATCTTCCACTCGACCGCCGCCGGCAGGACCGGCGTCCCGACCGCGTTCGCCGGCGCCGAGAGCGGCTTGACGAAGATCTGGTTCTTGACCCCGAATTCGTTGTCGGCGAGCTGACGCACGTAGGCGAAGCGGCGGCCGTCGGGGAAGACGACCGGTGAGTAGTCGACCTCGAGGTAGCCGGCAGCGTAGGTGCCTTTGGTCACCCGCCTGACCCCGGTCCCGTTCGGGCCGACCGCCCAGATCGCGTGCGTGCCCAGCCCCTTCGGGGGCGCGGCGTCGCTGCGGAACAGGATCGGCCCGTCGCGCCCGGGAAAAGCGGCGCCGGCGCCCGCCGCGGTCAGGGCGAGGGCGAGGCAGGCCAGCGCAGTGATGGTGGCGAGGCGGCGGATGGGGCACGTTATCCGCCGTCGAGGTCGAAAACGCGACCGGCATCCGCGCCTCGGCGAGGCGGAGGTTGGCCCTGACGCCGGCCTCGCACGATCGTTGAAGCACGGAGACCACGTCCCTACCCTGACTGGATGGTCTATCGATGCCGAACCGGCTGAGCGATGCCGCAGGCGACCACGCCCGACGAACGGCTTGCGGTGCGCGCCTCCAAGGGGGACCAGCGCGCGCTGGCGGCGATCTTCAGGCGCTATCACCAGGAGCCTCTACCGTTACTGCGCGGCGATCGTCGGCAATCCCGAGGACGCTCGGGACGCGCTGCAGAACACGATGGTCAAGCTGCTGGCCAACCTGCCGGGGGAGCGCCGGCGGGTGCAGCTGAAGCCCTGGCTGTACCGGGTCGCCCACAACGAGTCGGTGGAAATCCTCAGGAAGCGGCGCCCCGTCGATCCGATCGAGCCCGAGGAGCTGTCCGGGGATCCCGGGCCGGAGGCGAGCGCCGAGACGCGGGAGCGGCTGCGCGGCCTGATCTCAGACCTGCGCGAGCTGCCCGACCGCCAACGCGGGGCGCTGGTAATGCGCGAGCTGGGCGGGCTCAGCTTCGAGCAGATCGGCGCCGCCCTCGAGACCTCGGCGGCGAGCGCCCGCCAGATGCTCTACGAGGCCCGGCTCGGGCTGCAGGAGATGCAGAGGGGGCGAGCGATGGGCTGCGATGAGGTTCGCCGCAAGCTCTCCGACGGCGACCGCCGCGTCTTCCGCCGCCGCGACGTCCGCGCCCACCTGCGCCACTGCCCCGCCTGCCGCGATTTCGAGGCGGCGATCGGTGGGCGGCGCCACGACCTGGCGGCGATCGCGCCGCTGCCGGCGCTGGCCGCCGCCGCGCTGTTGAAGGGCGCGCTCGGAGGCGGGTTCGCCTCGGTGGGCGGTGCGGCCGCGGCGGGTGGCGTCGGCGGGTCGGTCGGGGGCGCCGGCTCCGCGGGCGGTGTGGCCGGCACCGGACTGGGCGGAATCGCCGGCACGACCGCCGTCAAGGCCGTCGCCGTCGTCGCCGTCGCCGGTGCGATCGGGGCCGGGGCGGCGGACCGGGCCGACCTGATTCGAGTCTTCCCGGGCCATGGCGGAGCAGGGTCGGCGACCCCTGACGGGCCCCGCCCAGACGCGCGCCCGACCGCCGCGCCGGGCGGAACTGACGCGGCGGTGGATGCGGCCGGCCCGGCAGGCGGGTCGGGACCGGAAAGCGCTCCACGGCGGGCGCGTGCGGTGCAGACCGGCGGCAACGCCGCGTCAACGAGGGCAGCGCCCGCGGCCGGCGCGGCAACCCCCGCGTCGACCGAAGCCGGGAGCGACTCCGAGCACGGCATCGCTGCCCCCGGTCGTGGCTCGCATGCGAACTCCGCCGGCAAAGCGCACCCCGCCCACCCGGCGAAGGGCGGCGGCAGTGCCAATGCTCACGGCGCGAATCCCCATGCCCACCGCGGCACCCACTCCAATCAAGGCGGCGGCAAGGCGAAGGCGACCGCACCGGCCCACCCGATCCCGGCGGAACCGAAGAGCGCCCCGCAGCATGCAAAGCCGAGCGCCGAACCGCATGGACGCGCCGAAGGCCCCGGAGCCCTGCCCGAAGAAGCGGCGGAAGCCGGCGGCGAATCCTCGGGTACGCCCTGACATCCCGGCCTCCCGCCCGTTGCAATGCCATCGGCACCAACGCAAGGAGAGAAAGATGAAGCGCTACGTCAAGATCGCCGCGATCGTCGGCCTGCTGGCGCTCGCCGCCGCCCCGGCGCTGGCGCTGGCCACCCCCGGCAACGGCCAGGCGAAAGGCCACGGCCCCGAATACGCGCCGGAACCGCCCGGCCCGGGCGCCAGCCTGCCGGAGAAGGCGCAGGCCTATGGCCGCTACTGCCAGGACCAGAGCAAGAAACGCGTCGCGGGGAAGAAGGGGACGCCGTTCAGCCAGTGCGTCACCTCGATGGCCAAGGCAAGCCACAACGCAAGGCTGACCGCCCGTCAGGCGTGCAAAGGACTGAGCAAGAAGCACGTCAAAGGCGTCAACGGCACGCCGTTCAGCAAATGCTTGAAGGGGGTCGCCAAGCTTCGGAACTCGACCGGCTCGTAGCGGTTTGAGCCGGTTTCAGGGGGGAGTCGGCAGCGCGCGCGGCCCGGAGTCGGCCCCCCGCTCCGAGCCGCGCCGTCGCCGAGCCTCCCCAATACTCGGTCGATTGGTGCTGCTCTGGCATCACCAATCGACCGAGTATCGTCGGCTGTCCAAATGAGCGATCGGCCCCCCAGGTTCCAGGAGCCGGGCTGGTTCACCAGGAACGTCTTCAACCGCATCGTCGCCGGGCTGGCGCGGCTCGGGGTCAGCATCGCCGGCTCAGCGGTGCTGGAAGTGAAGGGGCGCAAGAGCGGCGAGTGGCGGCAGACGCCGGTCAACCCGCTCCCCTTCGATGGGGGCGTCTACCTGGTCGCCCCGCGCGGCAACACGCAGTGGGTGCGCAACATGCGGGTCAGCGACGGCGGCCGCCTGGTTCGCGGCCGCAAGGTCGAGGAGTTCACGGCGACCGAGGTGCCGGTCGAGCAGCGCCCTCCCCTGCTCCGTGCCTACCTGGCGAAATGGAAATGGGAGGTCGGGGCCTTCTTCGACGGGGTCGGGGCCGACTCCAGCGAGGAGGAGCTGCGCCGCATCGCCCCCGACCACCCCGCCTTCAAGATTCAGGTGGACCTCGACCGTCGCAAAAAATGACGAGTTGACGGTTTTACCCCCTATAGGGGGTAAAACTCGACAACCCTTCCTAGAAGTGGCCGCTGGTTCCGGCGGCGCGTAGGGCGAGGAAGAAGATCACGCCGCAGCTGACGGCCATGATCCCCATCTCGCGGCGGACGATGGCGAGCGCCAGCGACTGCTGGGTCTCCGCCGGCAGCGATTCGAAGTCGGTCTCGCCCAGCTCGCGCTGGGCGGCGCCGGTGCGAGCACCCTCGGCGATGAAGGAGACGACCAGGGGCAGGATCCCGTAGAGGTAGTGGAGTTCGTCGCCGACCTTGTGGTTGGTGAACACGAGCAGGGCCCCGAGCGCCACCTGGATGAAGACCGAGACCTGCGCCGCGCGCAGCAGATACCAGAAGCGGACCGAGGGCTTGTGGCGGAACCAGGCGATCCCGCCGACAGCCCAGGCGACGAGGTTGAGCAGGATCACGGCGCAGCCGACGACGAGGTGGACCTCCGGCATCAGCCGCTGCCCCAGAGGGGGCTGACCGCAGTCATCGGCCGCAACTCCCGCCCGGGGCGCCAAACGCACCCGATTTCCGCCCAAAAGGGTCGGGATTCCGCTTGCTGATGCGGAAAAGCACTATGTAGCAACATGTCACAAGCTGGGTATATAACAGCGGTGACGGGCGTCGAAATCGGGCGAAGGACGTTCGTCGCGGTTTGCCCGAATCCCCCGCCACGCAAGTGCTCAAGACCTACCTCCCGATTCTCGTCTTCGCGGTCCTCGGCCTGACCGTCGGCGGAGCGTTCGCGATGCTCAACCACCTGATCGGCCCGAAGAAGCCGGCGAAGCCGACCGCGGCGAGCCGGCGCCAGGGCGAGCCATACGAGTCCGGGATCCCGGTCGAAGCCGCGACCGGCTTCAGGTTCGGCGTCAGCTTCTACCTGGTGGCGATGCTGTTCATCCTCTTCGACATCGAGGTCGTCTTCCTCTATCCGGTCGGCGTCATCCTCAAGGGAGCCGACAGTGTCTTCGTCCTCGGCGAGCTGATCACCTTCGTCGTCCTGCTGCTGGTCGCCTTCGTCTACGTCTGGCGCAAGGGGGCCCTGGATTGGAGGTAGAGCGCCGCAACCTGCGCTCCAAGCAGCGCTCCGCCCGCGAGATGCTGCGCGGCGACCTCGAGGGTGAGGACCTCGAGCGCTACGTCGAAGAACGGGTCGTCACCACCACCTTCGAGAAGATGCAGAACTGGGCGCGGTCGAACTCGATCTTCCCGCTCACCTTCGGCCTCGCCTGCTGCGCGATCGAGGCGCCGATCTCGATCGTCACCGCCCGCTATGACCTCGCCCGCTTCGGGGCCGAGGCCCTGCGCGCGTCGCCGCGCCAGGCGGACATGATCATCCTCTCGGGCCGGGTCTCGATCAAGATGGCTCCGGTCGTGCGCCGCGTCTACGACCAGATGCTGGAGCCGAAGTGGGCGGTCTCGATGGGAGCCTGCTCCTCCAGCGGCGGCATGTTCTCCAACTACGCGGTCGTCCAGGGCGCCGACAAGTTCATGCCGATCGACCTCCACATTCCCGGCTGCCCGCCGCGGCCGGAGGCGGTCCTCTACGGCTTCACCAAGCTGCAGCGCAAGATCCAGGGAAACCCCGACCAGGGTTGGCGAGCGCGCTACGACGCCGCCGGCACCGAGGAGTGGGCGCGTGGCGGGCCGCGCAGCGAACCGAGCCCGGAGGCCGCCGAGGCCTACGGGGCGGCGCGGGAGCTGACCCTTGCCTGACGCCCCCGGACTGGAGCTGCTCCGGGGGGAAATCGAGCGCGACCGCCCCGGGGCCGTCCTCGCCACCTCCTTCGACCGCGAGCAGGCGGCCCTCGTCGTCGACCCCGAGCGCGTCCTCGGCGTCCTCAGCTGGCTCCGCGACACCCCCGGCCAGCGCTACACCTTCCTCAGCAGCCTCCACGTGGCGGACTACCTGCCGGCGGAACCAAGGTTCGGAGTCCACTACGAGCTGCTGAACCGCGACAGGGTCGAGCGCATCCGAGTCAAAGCGATGCTGGCCGACCCAGCCGCGGGGAACGTGCCCGCGGAGGAGCCCACGGCAGGCGCTCCATCCGCGGGTGGCCCGGGAGCGGCCGACGGAGCGCCGGGGCAGGGTCCGAGAACGGACGCCCCCGCCCGCCCGCAGGACCCTGCCCCGGCGCTCCCCACGACCGACGCCGGCGCCCTCCCGGAAATCGACTCCTGCGTGGATCTGTTCCCCACCGCCGACTTCCAGGAGCGCGAGGCATTCGACTTCTTCGGAGTGCTGTTCAGGGGCCACCCCGACCTGACCCGGATCCTCTTGCCCGAGGATTACGTCGGTTGGCCGCAGCGCCGCGATTTCCCGATCGGCGGCGAGCCGGTCACCTTCACCTACAACGAGCGCAACTATGACTGAGCTGGGGACGGCGTCGAACGCGGGCTCCGCCGGCCTCGACCTCACCGAGGATCGCAGCCGCGAGGTGATGACGGTCAACATCGGGCCGCACCACCCGGCCACGCACGGGGTGCTGCGCCTGATCGTCGACCTCGAAGGCGAGGTCGTGCGCGAGCTGAAGCCGGTGATCGGCTATGTCCATACCGGGATCGAAAAGTCCTGCGAGGACAAGAGCTACTGGAAGGTCATCCCCTTCGTCGAGCGGATGGACTACGTCTCCTACTTCTTCCAGATGGAGGCCTTCTGCGGCGCGGTCGAGCGGCTGGTCGACCTCGAGATCCCGCCCCGGGCGAAGTACCTGCGGACGATCTTCCTCGAGCTCAACCGGATCCACTCTCACCTGGTCTGGCTCGGGACCACCGCGCTGGACCTCGGTGCGATCTCGATGCTCTGGTACTGCTTCCGCGAGCGCGACAAGATCCTCGACCTGTTCGAGATGGCGACCGGGCAGCGGATGCACACCCGCTACTTCCAAGTCGGCGGCGTGATCGAGGACATCCCGGTCGGCTTCGAGCAGAAGTGCCGTGCCTTCGCCGAGGAGATGCCGGTCCGGGTCGGCCAGTACGAAGCGCTGCTGGACCGCAACGAGGTCTTCCTGCGGCGGACCAAAGGGGTCGGCGTCGTCCCCCGCGAGCGGCTGCTGGAGCTGGGCGTGACCGGGCCGCTGCTGCGCGCCGCCGGCGAGCCCTGGGACCTGCGCAAGGCCTTCGACTGCCTCGCCTACCCGGAGATGGAGTTCAAGATCCCGGTCGGCACGGTCGGCGACAACTACGACCGCTACCGGGTGCGGGTGGCGGAGATGGTCGAGTCGGCGCGGATCGTCGAGCAGGCGCTCGACGCCCTCCCCGACGGGCCCTTCATCGCCGAGGACCGCAAGTACGTGCTGCCGCCGCGCTCGGAGCTCTCGACCTCGATGGAGTCGCTGATCCACCACTTCAAGCTGGTCACCGAGGGCTACCGGGTCGACCCCGGCGAGGTCTACTACTCGATCGAGGGACCGCGCGGCGAGCTCGGCTGCTACGTCCTCGCCGACGGCTCGGCGAAGCCGGCCCGGGTCCACTTCCGCGACCCCTCCTTCGTCAACCTGCAGGCCTTCCGCGAGATGGCACTCGACAGCTACGTCGCCGACATGATCTGCAGCCTCGGCATGCTCGACCCGATCCTCGGCGGGGTGGACCGGTGAGCCCCGTCGACGGCCCGGGCACCAGCAGCCCGAGCCTGCCGGTCGACCCGGCGGTCACCGAAGGGCGTGTTCCGGGCCGCCGCGAGGAAGAGATCCCGGAGCTGCACGAGGTCGACTGCCCGCCCGAGCTGCGGGAGCGAATCGAAGAGCTGATGTCGCGCTACCCCGACCGCCGCTCGGCCTCGATCCCGGCGCTGTGGGCGGTGCAGGAGCGCTACGGCTGGTGCACGCCGGAGGGGATGCGCCAGGCGGCGGCGGTGATGCGCCTTACGCCGGCCTACCTGGAGTCGGTCGCCAGCTTTTACGACCTCCTGCACACCGAGCCGGTGGGGACGCACCGGATCGAGGTCTGCACCAACATCAGCTGCTGGATGCGCGGTGGCGACGAGCTGCTCGACGCCTTCCGCGCCGCCGCCGAGGGCGAGGATGACTTCTTCGTCACCGGATTCGAGTGTCTCGGCGCCTGTGACATCGCCCCGATGGCGGCGATCGGCCAGCGCTACTACGGCCCGCTCGAAGCGGCCGAGGCGCAAACCGCGATCGACCAGCTGAAGGCGGACGAGCCGGTGCTGCCGGCGAAGGCGTTGGAGCGGCGGCCGCTGGCGGGCGACCTGCCCCATCCCGGAGAAGGCGCCGATGCCTGAGACCCGCGTCCTGCTCGAGCACGCCGAGGACCCGGCGCTGCGGACGATCGACGGCTACAGGGGCTACGGCGGCTACGCCACGCTCGAGAAGTCCTACCGCGAGATGGAGCAGGACGAGGTCCTCAAGGAGCTCGAAGACTCGGGCCTGCGCGGGCGCGGGGGCGCCGGCTTCTCGATGGGGAAAAAGGCCTCCTTCCTGCCCCGCGGGGAAATGGCCAAGTACCTCTGCTGCAACGCTGATGAGTCCGAGCCCGGCGCCTTCAAGGACCGCGAGCTGATGCAGCGCAACCCGCACCAGCTGATCGAGGGAATCGCGATCGCCGCCCTCGCCGCCGACGCCGGGCACGCCTTCATCTTCATCCGCGGCGAGTACGCCGAGCAGGCCGACATCCTCGACGCGGCGGTCGCCGAAGCCTACGAGGCGGGCTACCTCGGGGAGAACATCCTCGGCTGCCACCGCGACCTCGAGCTGGTCGTCCACCGCGGCGCCGGCGCCTACATCTGCGGCGAGGAGACGGCGCTGCTCGACGCGCTCGAGGGCAAGCGCGGCAACCCGCGGCTGAAGCCGCCGTTCCCGGCGGTCCAGGGGCTCTACGGGGGCCCGACTCTGATCAACAACGTCGAGACGCTCTCCAACGTGCCGCGGATCGTCGCCCACGGGGCCGAGTGGTTCAAGGGGTTCGGCACCGAGCAGTCGCCGGGGACCAAGGTCGTCTCGGTCTCGGGCTGCGTGCGGCGCCCGGGCAACTACGAGGTCGAGCTGGGGATCCCCACCCGCGAGCTGATCTACGACCTCGCCGGCGGGCCGGAGCCCGGCCACGAGGTCAAGGCCTTCTACCCCGGCGGCTCCTCCTCTCCCGTCCTCACCCCGGACGAGCTCGACCTCCCCTACAGCTTCGAGGCGATGGCCGAAGCCGGCTCGATGCTCGGCTCCGGCTCGATCATCGTCGCCGACGACCGCGTCTCGATCCCGCACATGGCGCTGCGCACGGCGCGCTTCTACCACCACGAGTCCTGCGGCAAGTGCGTCCCCTGCCGCGAGGGCACGAACTGGACGGTGAAGATGCTGGAGCGGGTGGTGCGCGGCGAGGCGACGCCGATGGACCTCGACATCATCAGCTCGGTCCAGGAGAACATCATCGGCCACTGCCTCTGCGTGCTCGGCGACTCGATGGCGATGCCGGTGAGCGCGATGGTGAGCAAGTTCCGCGACGAGTTCGAGGAAGTCATCGAGGCGGGCATGGCGGTCGCCGCATGAGCCGCCAGGTGACGCTGACGATCGACGGCCGCGAGGTGCCCGCCAACGAGGGCGAAATGCTCCACGACGCCGCCCGCAAGGGCGACGTCGAGATCCCGGTCTTCTGCTACGAACCGAAACTCGGCGAGCCGGTCGGGGCCTGCCGCATGTGCCTGGTCGAGATCGAGGGGATCCCGAAACTGCAGACCTCCTGCTCGACGCCGGTGCGCGACGGGATGGTCGTCCACACCCGTACCGAGCAGGTCAAGCACGCGCAGAGCGCGGTGGTCGAGTTCCTGCTCGTCAACCACCCGCTCGACTGCCCCGTCTGCGACAAAGGCGGCGAGTGCCCGCTGCAGGACATCACCCAGGGCTGGGGCCCGGGAAAAAGCCGGGTGATCGACGAAAAGCGCCACTTCCGCAAGCCGATCGAACTCTCACCGCTGGTCGCGATCGACCGCGAGCGCTGCATCCTCTGCTACCGCTGCGTGCGCTTCAGCCAGGAGGTCTCCGAGGACGAGCAGCTGCAGCTGCTGGAGCGCGGCGACCGCACCTTCGTCGGCACCTTCGACGACCGTCCCTACGTCGCCCCGTTCCACGGCAACATCACCGACATCTGCCCGGTCGGGGCGCTGACCAACTACACCTACCGTTTCCGCGCCCGGCCCTGGGACGTCGAGGAAGCCGGCTCGGTCTGCACGCTGTGCCCGAGCCAGTGCAACGTCAGCTTCACCGTCCGCGACGAGCAGGTGAAGCGGGTGATCACCCGCGACAACCACGAGGTCGACGACGGCTGGCTCTGCGACCGCGGCCGCTACGGCTTCGAGATGTTCGCCGCCCCGGAGCGGGTGACCGGCCCGCGGCTGAAGGGCGGCGGCGAGGCCGGCTGGGAGCGGGCGGTCGAGGCCGCGGCGGCGGGACTGAAGGCGGCGGGCGGCAAGGTCGCGGCGATCGTCGGCGACGCCTCCAACGAGGAGGGCTACCTGGTCCAGCGGCTGCTGCGCGAGGCGCTCGGCTCGCCGCACGTCGACTCGCGCGCCTCCCGCGGCCCCGGCCGCGAGGCGATCGTGCGGCTCGCCCAGCCGTCGCTCCAGGCAAAGGTTCGCGACATCGACGACGCCGACGCGATCCTCGTCCTCGGCACTGACCCGCTGCACAGCTCGCCGATCCTCGACCTCCGTATCCGCAAGGCGATCCGCCGCCACGGCGCCAAGCTCGCGGTCGCGACCGAGCGCCCGACCGCGCTCGACGGCGGCGCCGAGGCGATCGCCCGCTACGCCCCCGGCGAGGCCGGGCACTTCTTCACCGAGCTGGCGAGCGCCGTCGGCGGAGCGGAGAACGTCGCGACGCCCCTGGCCGAGGTGCTGCGCGAAGCCGGTCCGAGCGGCGATGAAAAAGACGGCGCGAAGATCGTCATCGTCTGGGGCGAGCGGATCGGCCGCGGCGGCGGCGGAGCGATCGGCGCCCTGCTCGACCTCGCCGAGGCGCTGAAGGTCGCCGCGACCAATGGCGCCGGCCTGCTCGAAATTCCCGACTTCACCAACGCGAGGGGCCTGCGCGAGGCCGGCTGCCTCCCCGACGCGGGGCCGGGCCTCGGCGAGACGAGGAGTGCATTGAGCACGCTATCCGTGTCAAATGCACCTCTCGTCGGGAAGGGCACCGAGGAGATCCGCGCGGGGCTCGAAACCGGCGAGATCGAGTCGCTGCTCCTCTTCGGCGTTGATCCGCTGCGGGACTTCCCGGACACGCCGGCCTGGGAGGCCGCCCTGACGGCCGCCAAGCACGTCGTCTGCTTCTCGATGCACGAGACCGCCACCACCGCCAAGGCCGATGTCGTCTTCCCCCTTGAGAGCCACGCGGAGAAAGACGGCACCGTCACCCACCCCGACGGTCGCCTCCAACGCGTCCGCCCCTCCGCCGCCCGCCCCGGAGACATCCGCCCGAACTTCCAGGTCCTCAGCGAGCTCTGCGCCGCCCTCGGTCACGACACCGGCATCGACTCCCAGCCGTCCGCCTTCGCGGCCCTGAAGCAGGCCGTCCCCTTCTACGCCGCCATCGACGACGCCGCCATCGGCGGCCGCGGCGGCCGCTGGCAGGACGCCAGCTCCGCGTCGGCCCTGCCGAGCCTCGCGGCGGATGCCGGTGCCCCCTCCGAACGTTTTGCGGAGGAGGAGAGGAGCACCCCGGAGGCGCCAGCCACCCCACGCTCCGCCGACGAGGTACCGAGTGAGGAGGGGGCACCGGCATCCGCCGCGTCCCTCGCCCTCGGCACCTACCGCGACCTCTGGGCCGGCCCGATCACCGAGCTGAACCCGCCGCTGAAGTTCCTGACGCCACGCCAGCGCATCGAGATGTCTCCCGGAGATGCCGAGCGCCTGGGATTGAAGGCCGGCGAGAAAGTCCTGGTCAGCCAGAACGGATCGAGCGTCCAAGCAGAGGTCCAGATCAAGGAACGGGTGCAGGAGGGGGTCGTGTTCCTAGCCGAGGGGCTGGCGGAGGACAACGCGAACGGATTGCTCAACGGGGGGCAAGTGCGGGTTGAGCTGCACAAAGCTGAGTGAGGTTCGGACCTGATGCTCTCTCTGGCCGAGACTGGGTTCGCCGAAGCGACCTGGATCATGATCGTCAAGTCGCTGGTGATCTTCGCGGTGATCTTCGGCATCCTGCCGATCCTGACTGTGGTCGAGCGCAAGCTGATCGGCCGCTTCCAGCACCGCTACGGCCCCAACCGGGTCGGTCCCTTCGGCATCCTGCAGCCGCTTGCCGACGTCGGCAAGCTGATCTCCAAGGAGTCGTTCCGGCCCGCCAACGCGGTCTCGACCCTGTTCATCCTCGGGCCGCTGCTGCCGGTCCTCTCCGGCGTCCTGGCGCTGGCGATCATCCCCTGGGGCGACGTCCAGGACGGCGTCGGCCTCTACGGCATCGACGTCCCGATCGGGATCCTCTACTTCTTCGCCGTCGGCTCGATCGCCTTCTACGGCCTGGTCCTCGGCGGCTGGTCCTCGGGCTCGAAATACAGCCTACTGGGGGCGATGCGCTCGGCCGCGCAGCTGATCTCCTACGAGGTCTCGATGGGGCTGGCGCTGCTCGGCGTGGTGATGATGAGCGGCTCGCTCTCGCTGGTCGACGCCGTCCGCGCGCAGGGCGAGATCTGGTTCGTGATCCCCCAGTTCGCCGGCTTTCTGATATTCATGCTGGCCGGCTTCGCCGAGACCAACCGCACCCCGTTCGACATGCCCGAGGCCGACGCCGAGCTGGTCCAGGGATTCATGACCGAGTACGGCGGCATGCGCTTCGGCTCCTTCCTCTTGGTCGAATACATGGAGATCCTGGTCGTCTCCGGAATCGCCGCGGCGATGTTCCTCGGCGGCTGGATGGGCCCCGGCCCGAGCTGGCTCGACCCGATCTGGATGCTGGCGAAGATGCTCGGCCTGGTCTTCGTCTTCATCTGGGTGCGGGCGACCCTGCCGCGACTGCGATATGACCAGCTGATGACCCTCGGCTGGAAGGTGCTGCTGCCGCTGGCCACCCTCAACGTCCTCGTCACCGCGGTCCTGGTGGTGACGACGTGAGCTTCGACCCGAAGTCGGCCTCCTACCTCGACTCGATCGAGGTGGTCGAGGTCCAGCGCGGCCCCGAGCCGGGCGGCGCCCGCGGCGCTTACCGCGCCTTCGGCGAGACCCTGCGCGGGTTGAAGACGACGATGGCGCGGCTGATCGAGGGGCCGCTGACGATCGAGTACCCAGAGGAGAAGACGCCGGTCTACCCGCGCTTCCGTGGCCGCCACAAGCTGCACCGCTTCGAGCACACCGGCCTGGAGAAGTGCGTCGGCTGCTCGCTCTGCGCCGCCGCCTGCCCGGCCGACTGCATCCGCGTCGTCGCCGCCGAGAACGTCCCTGGCGAGCGCGTCTCGGCCGGCGAGCGCTACGCGGCGGTCTACGAGATCAACCTCTCGCGCTGCATCTTCTGCGGCTACTGCGAGATCGCCTGCCCCTTCGACGCGATCACGATGGGCCACGACTACGAGATGGCCGACTACGACCGCAGCAATCTCATCTTCACCAAGGAGATGCTGCTGGCCGAGTCGGTCGAGCGCACCCCGCTGAAAAGCGAGGGCGAATGAGCCCCGCGCTAGGAGGGGTCGGGGCGCACGAGGATGGTGTCGGCGACCGGGATCACCTCATCGGCGGGCAGGCCGGCGCGGCTGGCGTGCTCGCGGACCTTCTCAGGGCTGGTCGCCTGGTAGATGCAGACGGTCCCGACCGTGCCATCGTCCTCGGCGAGCGCGTAGCTGCGAATCCAGCGGACGTCGTCCGACATCTCGTCGTCTCCGACTTCGCCGGACCGTTTGCCGGCCACCTGCAGCTCCTCGGGGCTTTTCCAGCCTCTGCGACGCAGGATCACGTAGGTATCCATTGCTTCTCCTTTGGTCTTGCTCTGGACAGGGTGGGCGCTTGATGGAAGCCGTGCTCTTCTTCATCGCCGCGATCGGCGCGCTCGGGGGGGCGATCGGCGTCGTCGCGATGCGCAACCCTTTTTACTCGGTCCTGGCGCTGATAGTTCACCTCTTCTCGCTGGCGGTGCTGTTCCTGCTGCTGACCTCGGCCTTCGTCGCCGCCGCACAGGTGGTCGTCTACGCCGGCGCGGTGATGGTCCTCTACGTCTTCGTCGTCGCCTACGTCGGCGGGGGCAGTGAGTCGGCCTGGGAGCCGATCCCCGGCCAGCGCTTCCTGGCGCCGCTGCTCGGCATCGCCGTCTTCGTCGAGCTCTCGGTCGCGGTCCTCTCCTCCGCCCTCCTCGCCCTCGGCACCCACGGCCCCAAGGTCAACCCCGGCTTCGGCGACCCCGCCGCCATCGGCCGCCTCCTCCTGGAGAAGTTCCTACTCCCCTTCGAGGCCTCCTCGATCCTCCTCCTGCTCGCAGCGGTCGGGGCAATCGTGCTTGCCGGAAAGCGGCGCCCCGACGAGGAGGGAGCGGGGGACCCCTCCGAACGTTTTGCGGAGGAGGAGCAGAGCTCGCCCGAGGCGCCAGCCACCCCACGCTCCGCCGACGAGGTACCGAGTGAGGAGGGGTCCCCCGCTCCCTCTCCCGCCAGAGGAACCCCATGAACATCGAGTGGTACATCGTCCTGTCTTCGCTCCTGTTCGCCACCGGAGCCGTGGGCATCCTGATCCGGCGCAGCCCGATGGTGATCCTGCTCTGCCTCGAGCTGATGCTGAACGCCGGCAACCTGGCGCTGGTCGCCTTCAGCCGCATGGTCGGCAACCAGCAGGGGCAGGTGTTCGCGATCGTGGTGATGGTCGTCGCCGCCTGCGAGGTCGTTGTCGGGCTCGGCCTGATCGTCGCGATCTTCCGCCGCAAGCTGCCGCTCGACGTCGACGACCTGCGGGAGCTGCGCGGATGAGCGCGACCGCCTGGGCCTGGCTGGTCCTGCTCTTTCCGCTGCTCGGCTCGATCGCGATCGCGCTCGGCTTCAAAGCGTTGCCCGCGAAGGCCGCGGGGGCGATCGGCACCGCCGCGATCGGCCTCGCCTTCCTCTGCGGGGTCGCCGCCCTGGTCAACCTGCTCGGCGACTCGCCCGACGCCCGCCACCACGCCTCCTCGCTGTGGGACTACGCCAGCGTCGCCGGGCTCGAGATCAAGCTCGGCATCTACGTCGATCCGCTCTCGGTCTTCATGGTCCTGGTCGTGACCGGCGTCTCGACCCTGATCCACCTCTACTCCTACGGCTACATGCAGTCCGACCAGGGCTACCACCGCTTCTTCAGCTACCTCAACTTCTTCGTCTTCTCGATGCTGCTGCTGGTCCTCGCCGGCAACTTCGTGCTGCTGATCGTCGGCTGGGCCTTCGTCGGCTTCGCCTCCTACGCGCTGATCAGCTTCTGGTACCGGCGCACGACCGCGACCCGGGCGGGGATGAAGGCCTTCGTGATCAACGTCGTCGGCGACATCGGCCTCGTCCTCGCCGCCTTCCTTATCTTCCGCGAACTGGGGACCTTCGACTACGGCGAAGTCTTCGCCAAAGCGCCGCAGGTCTTCCACACGAACGAGTGGACCGTGACCGCGATCTGCCTGTTGCTGCTGGTTGGCGCCTTCGCCAAGTCGGCGCAGCTCCCCTTGCACACCTGGCTGCCGGACGCGATGGAGGGCCCGACGCCGGTCTCCTCGCTGATCCACGCGGCGACCATGGTCACCGCCGGCGTCTACCTGATCGCCCGCACCCATGCCCTCTTCGTGCTCGCCCCGACGGCTGCCGACGTCGCCGCCTTCGTCGGCCTGGCGACGCTCTTGGTCGCCGGCACGATCGCCCTGGTGATGACCGACCTGAAGCGGGCGATCGCCTACTCGACGATGAGCCAGATCGGCTACATGATCATGGGCGTCTCGATCGGCGCCTACAGCGCCGGCATGTTCCACCTGATGACCCACGCCTTCTTCAAGGCGCTGCTGTTCATGGCGGCCGGCTCGATCATCGCCGCGATGGCGAACGAGCAGAACATCGACAAGATGAGCGGCTTCGGCAAGGCGATGCGCTTCACCTCGATCACGATGCTCTGCGGCGGCCTCGCCCTCGCCGCGTTCCCCGGCACCTCGGGCTTCTTCTCCAAGGACGAGATCCTCGCCTACGCGACCGCGCGCGGTGGGATGTACGAGATCTTCACCGTGCTCGGCTACTTCGGAGCGCTGCTGACCGCGATCTACACCTTCCGGCTGATCTTCCGGGTGTTGCCGGGGCGGCCCTGCCCCGAGGCCCAGGAGCTGATCGACACCGGCCACGTCCACCACGCCCACCCCTTCAACCCGGCGAGCGGCGAGGAGGAGGACACCGACGTCGGCTTCCCGGGCGCTACCCATCATGTCGCCGAGGGGAGCTGGCCGATGCGGGCGGCGATGGGCGTGCTCGCCTTCCTGGCGCTGTTCGCCGGCCTGGTCCAGGTCCCCGGCCTCGACGAGACGATCACCCACTTCCTCGACCCGGTCTTCGCCGACTCGCCGCTGGCCGCGATCGTGCCCTCGGTCGGCGCCTCCTGGGCGGGCCTGGCGATCGGCGCGGCGATCTCACTGCTCGGGATCGGCGTCGCCTACTGGCTCTACCGCGTCCGCCCGGAGGCGCCACGCACTCTCGAAGCCCGCCTTCGCCCGCTCCACACCTTCCTCGCCAACAAGTGGTACTTCGATGAGCTGATCGACGTCCTCGTCGTCCGCCCGGCCCTGGCGATCGGCCGCTTCGCCAACCGGGTCTTCGAGCGCCTCGTCGTCGACGGCCTCGTCAGCGGCACCGAGGAGACGGTGCGCGGCGCCGGCGGCGTCGTCCGCGCCGTCCAGAGCGGCTTCGTCCGCAGCTACGCGCTGCTGCTGCTGGTCGGCTTCGCCGGCCTCGCCCTCTACTTCCTGCTCTCCAGCTCATGATCAACTCGCTGCTCTGGACCCCGCTGGCCTTCGGCGTCGTCGGCCTCTTCCTGCCGAAGCGAGCGAGCGGCTGGTGGGCGGTGCTCGGCACGGTGGTGACGCTGGCGATCGCGATCTCGCTGCTCGCCGGCTTCGACAACGGCTCCTCGGGCTTGCAGGACACGGTCGACGTCGCCTGGATCTCCGGCCTCGGGGTCGACTACAGCCTCGGCCTCGACGGCCTCAACGTCTTCCTCGTCCTGCTGACGACGCTGCTCTGGGCTGGCGGCACCGCCTTCGCGGCCTTCCGCGAGCAGGAGCGGCCGCGGCTCTTCTTCTTCCTGATGCTGGTCGCCGAGACGGCGACGCTGGGCTCGTTCCTGGCCCAGGACCTGCTGCTCTTCGTCCTCTTCTTCGACCTGATGCTGGTCCCGTTCTACTTCCTCTTCGGCGTCTGGGGGCACGACCGCGAGGACGGGCCAACCGCCGCGGCGGCGACCCTGAAGATGATCGTCTACACGCTGATCGGCTCGCTGCTGATGCTGGTCGCGGCGATCGCCACCGCGATCATCTCCGCCGACGGCGGCCACCTCACCTTCTCGATCGCGGCGCTGCAGCAGCAGGGGATCGGCGCCGGCAGCCAGCGCTGGATCTTCTGGTTCTTCGCCGCCGCCTTCCTGGTCAAGATGCCCGCCTTCCTCCTGCACGGCTGGATGCCCGACGCCTACCGGGCGGCGCCGCTGCCCGCCCTGGCGGTCTTCTCCGGGGTGCTGGCGAAGGTCGGCGCCTACGGCTTCCTGCGGGTGGTGCTGCCGCTCTTCCCCGACGCGACGGTCGAATTCCAGGAGGTGATCCTGGTGATCGCCCTCGCCTCGATCCTCTACGGCTCGGTGATGGCCTTCACCCAGACCAACGTGCGGCTGATCGCCGGCTACTCCTCGGTCGCCCAGCTCGGCTTCATCACCGCCGGCATCTTCGCCCTGCGCGCCGACGGCTCCGACGGGGCGATCCTGCAGATGGTCAACCACGGCCTCGTCGTCGCGCCGATCTTCGTCATCGTCGCGATCCTGGTCGAGCGGACCGACAGTGAGGACATCCGCGAGATGGGTGGGATGGCGCTGCGGGCGCCGGTGCTGGCGGCGCTGTTCCTGATCGTCGCCCTGGCCACCCTGGCGATGCCGGGGTCGGCCAACTTCATCGGCGAGTTCTACATCCTCAACGGCCTTTTCCAGGCGAAGATCGTCTTCGCCTTCGTCGCGGTCAGCGGCATCGCGATGTCCGCCTACTACGCGCTGCGCCTCTACCAGGGGGCGATGCACAACCGCGAGCCGGAGGGGATCGCCTCGCGCGAGATCAGTTTGCGCGACGGCGTCGTGCTGGCGCCGCTGGTCCTCTGCATCCTCGGCCTCGCCCTCTACCCGCAGCTGATCCTCCACCGCACCGACCCGACCGTCGAGCAGACGGTCGCGAGCGTCACCGGCGGCCGCGCCCCCGAAGCCCAACTGGCCTCGAACAGCGGGTCGACGGGCCCCAGCCGTCCAAATAGTGGACGTTTGAGGCCCGTCGACCCGGAGATTCCGTGAACTTCGTCGAGCCGGTCATCGACTACGCGGGGATCGCGGCGACGATTGCGCTCACGGTGGGGATCTGCGTCGTCCTGCTGAGCGCGGTCATCAAGCCGCTGCGGCGGGCCGCGCCTGGCCTCACCCAGGTCACCCTCGCCGCCGCGGCCGGCCTCTTGATCTGGCAGTGGGGCGAACCCAAGGACCTGGTTAGCGGCGCCCTGCGGCTCGATGACCTGGCGATCTCGATCTCGCTGATCGCGATCCTCACCGCCGCCGTCTGCGTCCTGCTCTCTGTGCGCGAGCCGGCCACCGAGCAGGCCGGCTCCGGCGAGTACCACGCGCTGCTGCTCGGCTCGGTCCTGGGGATGACGCTGCTGGCCCAGGCGTCCAACCTGGTCAGCTTCTTCGTCGCCCTGGAGACCCTCTCGATCCCGCTCTACATCCTCTGCGCGACCAACCTGCGGCGAGAGGGCTCGCTCGAGTCGGGGCTGAAGTACCTGATCGTCGGCTCGATCGGCTCGGCGACGCTGCTCTACGGGATGGCCTTCCTCTACGGCGGCACCGGCTCGACCGGCTTCGAGGGGATCGCGATCGGGATCGCCCACAACGGCCTCCTCGGCGACCCGCTGATCCTGATCGGGATCGCGATGGCCGCGGTCGGGCTCGCCTTCAAGACCTCGATCGCCCCCTTCCACCAGTGGACGCCCGACGTCTACGAGGGCGCGCCGACGCCGATCACCAGCTTCATGGCGGTGGCGACCAAGGCCGCGGCCTTCGCCGTCTTCCTGCGCTTCTTCGACGTCGCCCTCGGCCCCCAGGTCGAAGAGTGGCAGCCGGCGCTGGCGGTGCTGGCGGCGATCTCGATCGTGGTCGGCAACGTCGGCGCGCTCGGCCAAGACTCGCTGAAGCGGCTGCTCGGCTACTCCGGGATCGCCCAGGCCGGCTACATGCTGGGCGGGATCGTCGTCGCCTCCGAGTCCGGGACCAGCTCGCTGGTCTTCTACCTCGCCGCCTACGCGTTCATGAACCTCGCCGCCTTCGCGGTGATCGTCGCCCGCGAGCGCGAGACCCCCTTCGGGGACTCGATCCGCGCGGTGCGTGGCCTGGGCGCGGAGCGCCCGCTGCTGGCCTGGCCGCTGACGATCTCGATGCTGGCGCTGGCCGGGCTGCCGGCGACCGCGGGCTTCATCGGCAAGCTCTACCTGATCGAGGCTCTGGTCGAAGGCGACTACACCTGGCTGGCGGTCTTCATCGCGGTCGGGACGATGATCTCGCTCGCCTACTACCTGCGGGTGGTGGCGGCGATGTGGATGCGGCCCGGCGGCGAGACGGCGCCCGGCGCGGCGCCGGCGATCGCCGGCGCCTCACCCGAGGCCGACCCGATCGACCCCGAGGCCGGCCGGCGCTGGTATCTGGTCGGACCGGCGTTGCTGGCCGCGGCGGCGACGATCTTCTTCGGCGTGATCCCGCAGCCGCTGGTCGACTTCGCCGCCCACGCCGGCTCGTCCCTCTTCTAACCGCACCGAGCTCCCCGGCCGCCGCCGTCAGACTGCGCCGCCATGGGCGTCCTCCTCACCACCGCGGCGATCGTTGCCGCCGTCGCGGTCGGCGTCTGGTCGGAGCGGCGCTGGCCGCAGGGCGCCGCGAACGCGGCGCGCAAAGCGCTGTTGATCCTCCTCTACGTGCTGCTGCCGCCGGTCATCTTCTTCAACCTCGCGAAGGCCGAAATCGACCTCTCGCACGCGGTCGGGCTCGGCCTGGCGCTGGTCGCGGTCTCGCTGACGGGAGTCTTCACCTGGTGGATGGCGAGCCGGGTCCTGCGGCTGCCGCGCCACCGGACCGGCGCCACGATCTGCGCCGTGCTCAGCGTCAACACCGGCTATCTCGGCTACCCCCTGACGGTGGCGCTGCTGGGACGCGGCCAGCTCTCGACCGCGGTCCTCTACGACGTCCTCGTCACCGGGCCCTCGCTGCTGCTCGGCGCCTTCGCGGTCGGCGCGGCGTTCGGGACCGAGGCCGGCGAGGGCGTGCGGGAGCGGGTGCGCGCCTTCTTCACCCGCAACCCACCCCTCTACGCGGCGATCGCCGGGCTGCTCGCACCCAGCGCCCTCGCCCCCCAACTCCTGGTCGACGCCTCGCAGGCGCTGCTGGTGGCGATCCTGCCGGTCGGCTTCTTCGCGGTCGGCGCCACCCTGGCCGAGGGCGCCGAGCACGGCGAGCTACCGCTGCCGCCGCCGCTGACGAAACCGGTGCTCCTGACTCTGTTCGCCCGCCTGGCGATGGTGCCGGCGCTGTTGATGCTGCTGGCGGCGCCGCTGATCGACCTGCCGGCCGCCTACCGGCTGATGTCGGCGATGCCGACGGGGATCAACGCGATGGTCGTCTCCCACGCCTACGGCCTCGACAACCAGATCGTCGCCGAGGCGGTCACCTGGTCGACCGCGCTTGTCGTCCTCGCCGCTCTAATCTCATTGCTGTTCTGATGCTCCACCACGTCGGGATCGAGATCGAGCCCAGCGACGTCGACGCGGCCGTCGCGTTCTTCGAGTTGCTCGGCTTCACGCACGTCGAGCCGCCGCCGACCCTGGCCGAGTTCACCTGGCTCGAACGCGAGGGCACCCAGGTCCACCTGATGCCCGAGGAGCACCCGACCGCCGCGCCCCGGGGTCACCTCGCCGTGGTGGTGCCGGAGTTCGACGCGGCGGTCGGGCGCCTGCGCGAGCACGGCTTCGAGGTCAGCCCCGGCCGCGCGCACTGGGGCGCACCCCGTGCCCACGCCGTCGCCCCCGGCGGCCACCGGGTCGAGCTGATGGTCGCGCCGCCCAGCGGTGGGACCAAGCCCGGTTAGAGCCGGGTGACGAGGGCTCCGAGCAGAACCACCATCGAGGCGATCCCGAACTGGATCATCGTGCGGTGGAACGCATCGAAGCGATCGTTGAGCCGCGCCAGCTCCGAGTCCACTTTGTCGAAGCGCCGCTCCGACTCGCGCTCCAGGCGATCGAACCGCTGGTCGACCTGTTCGAACCGGCGGTCGATCTGCTTAAAGCGCTCGTCCACCAGCTCGAAACGGTGGTCCACCTGCATGAACCCATCGTCGACCCGCCGATTCAGGTAGTCGAGTCGTTCGTCGGTCCAGGCTTCTCTCATCGCCTCCATGATCATGGCACCGTAGACAAAAAGTTTCTACGCGTGTGTCACGCCTCTGTGACTTTAGGGACTCCGAGAAAGCACTCAGACGGCGCGGCCGTCGCGCTTGGCCTCGATCAGGTCGGCGTCGGCGAAGCCGAGCAGGTCCTCGACCGTCGCGCCGTCGACCGGGTACATCGCGAAGCCGGTCGCGGCGGAGACCCGGCGGCGCTCGTCGCCGCCGAAACCGCGTCGCTGGACCCGTGCCCGCAGCCGCGCTGCCACTTCGCCGGCCTCTTCCGCGTTGGCCTCGGGGACGATCACCGCGAACTCGTCGCCGCCCTGGCGGAAGACCGAGTCCTCCGTCCGCACCTCGTCGCTGAGCGCGGCGGCGACTTCGGCCAGGAGGCGGTCGCCCTCGAGGTGGCCGAGCCGCTCGTTGACGGCCTTGAAGCCGTCGAGGTCGAGCAGGACCAGCGCGAACTCGCGCGAGTGGCGGCCGTGGCGGGCGATCTCCTCGGCCAGCCGCTCGTGCAGGCTGCGGTAGTTGCCGGCGCCAGTCAGCTCGTCGCGGCGGGCCAGCATCCAGAGCGCTTCGTGGCTCGCGCGCAGCCGCCGCGCGAGCAGCACCACGCCGACGCCGACGATGGCCACGCAGACCGCCTCGACCAGGGCGAGGATCAGGGTCTGCCGGTCGGAGAACGACCCCAGCGCCAGCGGCAGCAGCAGGCCGGCGCCGATCGCAACCAGGCCCGCGACCAGGAAGCCCGGCCCGATCGGCCGCTGGCCGCCGGGGTCCTCTGCGAGATGTCTTGACATCATCAAAATTAGGTAGCCACGCCTTGGATACCCGCAGGATATGGGGGAATGCAAGCCCCGTCTCCGCACCTGACTACGATGCGCCGATGCGCTACCCGGTCGAGCGGTTCACCCCGGAGGAGGAGGCGGTCCTCACCCCCCACTTCACCAACCTGGACCGGCCCGTGTTCGCGCTGGTGAACCTTCCCGAGACCGTCAAGGGTGCGCTTTTTGCCCGCTATTCGCGGTATTCCGGGACCGTCAGGCGCCTCTACCTGGAGGAGTTCGCCGGCGACGCGCCCGCCGGCGGGCGGCCCTTCGACGCCGAGGAGGGCGAGCGCGCCGCGCAGCTCTACGAGCGGGTCTTCGTCGGCTACGGCGACGACTCGATCGCCCAGGTCGGCGGCGCCCACGTCGCCTGCGAGTGGGTCTCGAACGTGCTCACCAAGCTGCTGCAGCGCGGCCGCCTCGCCGCCTACCTGGAGCAGTCGACCCGGTACATCCCCTACGACCAGCCGCTGCCGGACGGCGGCTACCGCTTCTACCGTGACGAGCAACTGGGGCCCGAGTTCGCCGCGGCGATGGACGAGCTGTTCGCGATCTACTCGCGCTCGCTGGCCCAGGTCGAGGCCTGGGCGGCGGAGCGCTGGCCCCGCGGCGAGGGCGAGCCGGAGGGCGCCTGGCAGCGCTCGATCCGCGCCAAGGCGCTGGACCTGCTGCGCGGCCTGCTGCCGGCCGCGACCCTGAGCCACGTCGGCATCTACGCCTCCGGGCAGGCTTACGAGCAGCTGATCCTGCGCCTGATGGCCTCGCCGCTGCCGGAGGCACGCGAATACGGCGGCATGATCCTCACCGAGCTGAAGCGGGTGATGCCGAGCTTCGTCTCGCGGGTCGAGCGCCCCGACCGCGGCGGCGAGTGGATCTCCTACCTGGAGCGGCGCCGCGAGCTGACCGAGAGCTGGGTCTCGCGACTCGGGCTCGACCGCCGTGGCGAGGCCGGCGGCGTTCCCTCGGTCGAGCTGATTCACGTCGACGGCAGCGAAGAGGACCTGCTGGCCGCCTGCCTGTTCGAGGCCGCGAGCGCGCCCGAGACCGAGGTCCTCGCCCGCATCGACGTGCTCGACCGCGACGAGCGGGCCGAGCTGCTGGCGGCGGTCGTCGGCGAGCGCGCCAACCGGCGCCACCGGCCCGGCCGCGGCTTCGAGGCGCTCCGCTACCGCTTCGAGGTCGTCTCCGACTACGGTGCCTTCCGCGACCTGCAACGCCACCGGATGCTGACCTGCCAGTGGCAGCGGCTCGGCCCCGACCTCGGCGCCGGCGTCCCCGAGGAGGTGCGCGAGGCGGGCGCCGGCGGGGAGTTCGAGCGGGCCCTGGAGATCTCGCGGGCCGAGTACGAGCGCCTACTCGCCGCCGGCCTGCGCGAGCAGGCGCCCTACGCGCTCAGCCTCGCCTACCGGATCCGCTACACGCTCGACCTCAACGCCCGCGAGGCGATGCACCTGATCGAGCTGCGCTCCGGCCGCGAGGGCCACCCGACCTACCGTGCCGTCGCCCAGGCGATGCACGAGCGGATCGCCGCCGTCCACCCCGGGGTCGCTGCCGCCATGAGCCACGTCGACACCTCCCGAGAGCCACGACTCGAGCGCATCCTCAGCGAGATCCGCACCCACCGCAAGAGAGCCCGCACTAGCGAGCAAGCCGAGGCGCCGCCGGGGCTCAACCCGCTCGGTTAGCGCGCGCGGGTCAAGCGACCCGGGAAGCCCACCCGAGCAGGGGCTTCACTTAACTTTTTTGTGGGCGGGGTCGGCCGTCCGAGCTGGTCGGCGCCAAAAAAGTACAAGACGTTCCGCCCCTACTCGGGTGGGCTTCCCGGAGGCTGGTCGCGTTGCTTGCGCTTGCGGCGAGAGGTGCCAGCGTCTTCGGGATCGGCCTCGCCGGGAGCAAGGAGCTTCCGAGGGGTCGTCGGGTTCTAGTTCGGCGGCGGCTTTTTCGCCGGGAGTTGGCCAGGGGACGGGTTCGCCGGCGTCCCAGGCGGGGGGTTTGCCGCCGGGCAGGCGGCCGAGGATCAGCAGGGCGAGGTAGACGAACCAGACGAGGGTGAAGATGATGAAGCCGATCAGGATCGCGACCCCGAGCGCCATTCCCAGCGAGGCCCAGAAGCGCCCGAGCAGGCCGGTGCGCATCGCCCAGAGGCCGGTGTAGAAGAGGGCGACGGCGAGGCCGAGGCCGCCGGCCAGCCCGAACCCGGAGACGACCGCGGCGGTCGAGGCTTCGCTGGTCGCGTTGGCGGCTTCGTCATCTTCGACCTTGCGCTTTTCGCAGGCGGCGAGCGGGGTTTCTCCCGCGGCGACTTCGAATTCGTCGCCGAAATCCTTGGCGCCCTTTTCCCGGCGCTCCTCGACGCACTTCTGGTTCGCTTCCCGCTCGGTCAGGGTCGACTTCGCTTCTCCATTGACGAAGGTCGAGGCCGCTTCGTTGCGGGCGGCGGCGCTGAGGCCGGTCGAGATTGCGAGGAAGAGCGGCGCGACGACGACCAGCCCGACCAGTTGGTTGCGGACCCGGTCGCTGCGCGCCTGCACGGCCCGGAACAGGTAGAACAGCGGCACCGCGAAGAGGGCGAAGCCGAGTGCCTGCAGGATGCTCGACTGCGTCACGGCCGATGCGTTTTCGTGGGTCGAACGAAGGATTTCCGCGTCGCCGTCGCCGCTGACCGCACCCCCGACGATCGCCGAGACGATCAGCAGCGCGACCGCCAGCAGAGTCGCGGTCGCAACCGGCTTCGCCCAGCGCGACTCCCAGGCGACGATCTCAGCTCTGCTCTTACCCACCTCAGCCCCTCTCGTGAAAGTTGGACCGGGGCGCGAGGATGACGACGCCGGCGGTCGCGATCTCGCTCAGCCGTACGGGCCGTACGCTACCGGCCATGAGCCAAACGCAGCGCACCCCCGTCGTCCCGCTGGAGGCGGGCGCCGGCCCCGACAACCCGCCCTGCCCGGCCTGCGGCGAGCCGCTGTTCGGCTGGCTCGCGGCGAGCGCCAACCGCGGCGGGCCGGTCAGCCGTTGCGAGAGCTGCGGGCTCGCCGCGGTCGCCGCGCCGGGAGAACCCGAGGATGCCCTGCGGGCGCTTGACGCGCTCGCCGCCGGCGCCGCGGGGCCGCGGATCGCCAACCGGGCCGGCTTCGCCGCCTCGCTCGGCGGTGCCGGCTGGGCGGGTCTGGAACCGGGAGCGCGCTACCTGTTCACGGTCGAGGCGGTACGGCGCCTGGTCGCCCGCCGCGACCAGGTCGTCAAGTCTGCCCGCTGGGCGCCGGCGGCGGGCCTGGCGACCACCTGGCAGACCCTGCTGAACAGCGTCACCTTCGGCCACAACGTCGCCCTCGGCGCCTTTGGCCGCTCCCGGGCAGCCAGGGCGACACGACCCTGGCAGCGCCGCATCGACGCCCTCGCCAGCCTCGCCCTGGCGATCCCGGCCCTGTTGATCGCGATCCCGATCGAGCTCGCCGGCGGCCTCACCGCCCGCGGCGCCGTAATCTCGCTGCACCTCGAGCTGCTCTAGCTCAATCCTTCGCGAGCCTCGCGGACCAAGGTAACTGCCTCGGGGAAGAGGACGCGGATCGCGTCGCGGACCTGCATCGCCTGCTCGTCGGCGCCGCCGGTCAGCTCGAGGCGGCTGATCGAGGCGACGGTCATCTCGACCGCCAGCTTGATCGCGTTGTCGGCCCAGGCGACCCGCTGGGAGGACTGCATCTGCTCGGAGAGCTCCTCCATGCGGGCGCGGAACTCGTCGGGATCGCCGAAGAGATTGAAGGGGCTGCCCTCCATGTCCCCAATGTAAGCAGACCCGCGATACCGCGGGGGCGGAATCGTCACACTCCGCGTACCACTCGCGTGCCGGTGCGCTCTAGCGTCGGACCGATGCGACACCGGCAAGCCACAGAGCGGGGGTCGGCGAGCGTCGAGCAGGCGGGCCTGGCGGCACTGGTCGCGCTGCTGCTGCTGGCTGCGATCGCCGCCGTTGCGGCCGGAGGCAAGGTCGACGCCGGTCGCGAGCTGGCCGGCGCAATCGGCAAGCGCCTGCGCTGCGCGCCGCGGCTGCCCGGCGCCTGCCGGCACCATCCGCTGGTCCCCGCCTACGGCTGGCCGCTGGCGCGGGCGATGCGGGCGTTTGCCCCGGCGCCGCTGGCGCGCACCGGACCGTCGGGCCTGCCCCTCGTCCCGGTCGACTTCCGCCGCTGCCGCCGCCAGAGCTGCGCGGTCGCCGCCGGTCCCCACCTGACCGCCTCGCGCCGCCGCACCACCGCCTTCACCGAGGTCGTCGACCGCCGCCGCTCGCTGGGCTGGGCCGAACTCGTCTACTGGCTCTACCGACCGACACTCGGCTGGGAACGACTCGCCCGGCGCGTCGGCCCGGCCGAGGTCGAGGCGGCGGCCGGCACCCGCCTGCTGCTCGCGGACGACCCCCTCCTGGTCCCCCTCGAGACCCTGCCGGGCCGTAACCACTACGAGTTCCCGCCCGGCGAGCGGCCGCCCTGGCGATGGCGCATCCCCGGCCGCTATCCCGGCTGGTCGAGCTAGGAGAGGCAGTCCTCCTAAGCGCTTGGCTGCGGAGTCGCCTTCTCCTTCTCGGCGTCGGCCTGTGCCTGCCTGATCAGGCCGCGCCAGTCGGTGGTGCGGAAGACGAGCAGGATCGCGGCGAAGCCGAGCACGATCGACCAGGCGGCCATCGCGATCTGGGTGCCGACCGAGAAGGAGAGGACGGCGGTGCGCGAGGGACCGCTCAGGGTCGCCACCAGCAGCGCCTGCTGGGCGCCGGCGCCGCCAGGGGTCAGGGGGATCACGTTGGCGATCGCCTGCACGCTCATCACCAGCATCACGTTGCCGACCGAGCCGGCGATGCCGAACGCCTCGAGGAAGAACCAGAAGGCGGCGAAGCGCAGCAGCCATCCCACCCCCTGCCAAGCGGCCACCTCGCACAGGTAGCGGCGCGGCGTGGTGAGGATGACCAGACCCTGGCGGACCCGCGCCCAGAACCGCCGCACCCGGTGGGCGAGGAAGTAGACGCCGATCGCGATCGCCAGCAGCAGCCCCAGCGTCGTCAGCAGCAGGGTCTTCGGGTGGTCCGCCCAGAAGGAGATCTCGAAGGCAGGCAGGTCGGGGATCCGCGGCAGCGGCGGCAGCAGGCCCTGGCTGATCGCGTAGAGCAGGACCAGGATCCCGACGCTGGTGTCGAAGACGGTCTGCACGAGGAAGGAGGAGGTGACCGTCGGATAGGAGGAGTCGGGGATCTGGCGCTTGACCAGGAAAACCTTGGTGACGTCGCCGACGTGGGCCGGGAGGACGGCGTTGATCCCGGCGCCCGCCAGGTAGGCGGCGCCAAGCGGCAGGAAGGGGATGCGCTGCTCCGGATAGGACGCCCGCAGCACGTTGCGCCAAGCCCAGGCACGGCAGAGCTGCATCCCCAGCAGGCAGAGCAGCGCGATCCCGAACGGGGTCCAGCGGACGTCGGAGAGATGGCGGAAGAATTCCGCCGCGACGTTGAAGAAGTGCTCGAAGTTCGATCCAAGATCGGCGATCGGCATCGCAGCTACACTAGCCCGCTCGTGCCGGACACCGACACGCATACGCCGCCCCAAGTCCTCCCCCCGACCCCGCCGACGAGGCGATGTGTGCGCGCGCCCGGGAGCGCTATACGGCCGACCGCAAGAGCCGCTTCCGCCGCCGCCGCAAACGCCACGCGCAGCTGCCGAACCTGATCATCATCGGCGGACTGAAGTGCGGGACGACCAGCATCCACCACTACCTCGGCCTGCATCCGCAGATCCGGATGTCGAAGCCGAAGGAGCTGAACTTCTTCGCCCGGGAGCTGAACTGGGACCTCGGGCTGGACTGGTACGCGAGCCGCTTCGACGACCGCTTCGAGGTCCGCGGCGAGTCCTCGCCGCACTACACGAACCTGCCCCGCTTCGGCGGCGCCGCCACCCGCATCCACGAGCACTGCCCCGATGCGCAACTGCTCTACATGGTCCGCGACCCGATCAAGCGGATCCTCTCCCACTGGGTCCACGCGACCGGTGCCGGCTATGAGACTGGGGACCTGGTCGAGGTGCTCTCCCAACCCGAGACCTCCTACATGAACCGCTCCAAGTACTGGATGCAGCTGCAGCCTTATCTGGAGCTGTTCGACCGCTCGCAGATCGAGATCGTCACCCAGGAGGAGCTGCAGTCAGAACGCGAGGAGACGATGCGCAAGGCCTTCGCCTTCGCCGGCGTCGACCCCACCTTCACCTCCGAGCAGTTCGACCGCGAGTGGGAGAAGTCGAGCGCCAAGCAGGGCGACAAATACCAGTTCATGGAGAAGCTGATCAAGCTGCCGGGCTTCCGCTCCTTCGACCGCAACTTCGACCGCCTGCCGGAGTCGATGCGCTGGATCGTCGAGAAGGTCGTGCACGACCCGGAGAAGCCGCCGGCGCCGAAGCCGAAGCTGCCCGACGACCTCTTCGAGACCATCCGCCGCCGCTTCGGCGAGGACGTGGCGGCGCTGCAGCGCTTCGCCGGCCGCGAGTTCGCCGGCTGGCACGACTACTCCTGACGGAGCGGTCGTCGTTTGTATCGCTGAGGGGGACAAACGACGACTCATTAGGCTCACGTCCAGTGCAGCGCCTCCTCCCCGACCCCGGTCCGACCAGCGTCGACGAGCAGCTCGAGGGCTACCGGCCCTGGGAGCAAGCGCATGAGGAGCGCCCCTGCGTGGCGATGAACTTCGCCGCCACGGTCGACGGGCGGGCGACGATCGGCGGCGTCTCCGGGCCGATCGGCTCCGACGCCGACACGACGATGCTGGCGCGGCTGCGGACCCGCTTCGACGCGGTGATGATCGGCGCCGGGACGATGCGCGCCGAGCGCTACGGCCGCCTCGTCCCCAGCCGGGAACAGCGCGAGCGGTGGGGGCGACTGGGGCTGCCGCCCGACCCACTGATGGTGATCGTCAGCGGCCGTCTCGACCTGCCCTGGGATGCGCCGCTGTTCACCGACGGCGGCGGCCGGGTGGTGATCTTCACCGCTGCGGAGGCCGAGCCGCCGCGGACCGCGACCCCGTTGCGCGTGGTCCGTCACGAGGGCTTCGTCAACCTGGCTGAGGCGCTGCGCCAGCTGCGCCAGGAGTGGGACGTCCGGGCGCTGCTCTGCGAGGGCGGGCCGGGGCTGCACGGCGAGCTTCGAGGGGGCGGCATGGTCGACGACCTCTTCCTGACGATCGCGCCGAAACTCTCCGGCGGCGACGCCCCGCGGATCGTCGAGGGAGATCTCCCCACGGTCGTCGAGCTACAGCTCGCCTGGCTGCTCGAGGAGGACGGCGAGCTGTTCGCCCGCTACCGGCGGCGCTGAACCGCCCGCCGACGGGCCTCAAACGTCCATATATTGGACGCGACCGGCCCATCGACCGCGAGGAGAGGACAGCATGGACTTTACCCCCAGCCCCGAGGTCGCGGCCCTGCGCGAGCGCGTCCTCGACTTCATCGACGACGAGATCTATCCAGTCGAGCGGGAGGTGATGGAGGCGCTCGACGACGAGGTCGGCCCCGGCGTCCCCTACCCGGAGATCCTGGTCGGGATCCGCGAGAAGGCGAAGGCCGAGGGGCTCTGGAACCTGTTCATGCCCGACGAGCGCTTCGGGCCCGGCCTGACCAACTGGGAGTACGGGCTGCTCTGCGAGGAGATGGGGCGCAGCCCGATGGCGGCGCCGATGGCCTTCAACTGCTCGGCGCCGGACACCGGCAACATGGAGATCCTCGCCGAGCACGGCAGCGCGGAGCAGCGCGAGCGCTGGCTGGAGCCGCTGCTCGAGGGGCGAATCCGCTCCTGCTTCTCGATGACCGAGCCAGAGGTCTCCGGCTCCGACCCGACCCTGCTGCAGGCGCGGGCGGTGCTCGACGGCGAGGAGTGGGTGATCGACGGCCACAAGTGGTTCACCTCCGGCGCGGTCGGCGCCGAGCTGGCGATCGCGATGGTCGTCACCGATCCCGACGCCCACCCCTACGGGCGCGCCTCGATGATCTGCGTTCCCACCGATACCCCCGGCTTCAACCTGGTGCGGCCGATCCCGGTGATGGGCCACGACCGCGGGCCCGGCCACTGCGAGATCCGCTACGAAAGCTGCCGGGTGCCGAAGGCGAACCTGCTCGGCGAGCGCGGCGCCGGCTTCGCGATCGCCCAGGACCGGCTCGGGCCGGGGCGCATCCACCACTGCATGCGGGCGATCGGCAGCGCCGAGCGGGCGCACGAGATGATGTGCCGCCGCGCCAACGAGCGCGTCGCCTTCGGCGGGCCGCTGGGCGAGAAGCAGTTCGTGCAGGAGGCGATCGCCTCCTCGCGGATGGAGATCGACCAGGCCCGCCTGCTCACCCTCTACGCCGCCTGGAAGATGGACACCGAGGGCAAGCGCGCCGCCCGCCAGGCGATCTCGGCGATCAAGATCGTCGCCGCCAACATGGTGATGGATGTGCTCGACCGGGCGATCCAAATCCACGGCTCACTGGGGATGACCGACGACACCCCGCTGGCCGCGCTCTGGCGCTTCAGCCGCATGCTGCGCCTCGCCGACGGCCCCGACGAGGTCCACAAGATGGTCCTCGCCCGCCGCGAGCTGAACCGCTGGGCCAAGCGCGACGAGGCCGCCGCGACCGGCGAGCTGGAGCCCCGGCACGCGCCCCGGATGGTGTAATCTGAGCATGTATGTGCATACATGCTGTTAAGCTATGCACATGCTAAATAGACGCCTTCAAGTTCTGGTGGACGACGCCCGCTTCGAGCGCCTTGCGGAGGAGTCGAGGCGCAGCGGGGCGCCAGTCGGAGAGCTCGTTCGTCGCGCGATCGACCACGAGTTCCCGGCAATCGGTCAGAGGGCTGGGCGCGAACACGCCGGGCAAGCGCTGCTGGCGATGCCATCTCCACCAGGGGAAGGCCCGGAGCCCGATTGGGAGGACCAGAAGCAGGACTTGCTCGATGCCTCATCCCATAGGTGGCCGGGCTCGTGAGGCGCTTCCTCTATGACACCTCGATCTTCGTCTACGCCCTTGGCAGCGAGCACCGCTACAAGGAACCTTGCCGCGAGATCGTGCGCAAAGCCGCGGCTGGCCACCTCCAGGGTGAGGCCAGCGGCGACCTGCTTCAGGAGCTCATGCATCAGAGGGCCCGCCGCACCGGGGATCGACGCGAAGCGGCGGCAGCGGCAAGAAATGTCACCAAGCTCGTCTGGTGGCATCCCGTCGAGCCCGACGACGTCCAGCGGGGAATCGGCCTCTTCGAGACCCACGCCGGCCTCAGCGCCCGCGACTCGGTCTTCGCCGCGCTCGCCCTCAACCGTGGCATCGACGCGATCCTGACCACGGACCGGGCCTTCGACGGAATCGACGGCCTGGAGCGAATCGACCCCGAGGATGAGCAGGCGCTGGCGGCGCTGTCCTGATGACCGACGACACCCCCCCGCCGCGAGCTGAACCGCTGGGCCAAGCCGCGCCGAGGCCGAGGCTGATAAGCAGCCTCGGCCTCGGCACTCACCGCGGGATGGTCTGAGGCTCAGCTCAGGGAGCGGTGACGGTCCATTCGCCGCTCACATAGGAGCCGCTGCCTTCGGGGTCCCAGTAGACGATGAAGCCGTTCTTGTCGGCCGCCGGGTCGTTGAAGGCGAAGTCGTAGATGCAGCAGAGGCTGACTTCGGACTCCTCGTTGTCGTACAGGCAGAGGTGGTTCGGGGCGGCATTGCCGACCGCCGGACAGGCGCTGGAGAATTCGCCTTCGCGGAGCCATTCGACGTTGCCTTCCGGGATCGGTGCCGCCAGCGGCTGCTGGAAGGTGATGCCCTGGGCGATGTAGCCGCCGACAGATTCGCCACCACCGGCAGCGTAGAAGCCGGACTCCGACTTGCCCGAGGGCAGGGTGCCGATGCCGGTAGCGGTCGACGCGGTGGTGGCGGTGGTCGCCGTCGCTGCGTGATTGGCGTTCGGCACCGTTCCCAGGGTCGAGGCGTTGATGTCCGCGCCGGTCAGGCCGCCGTCCTGAACCTTGGCTCCGTTGACGGAACCGTTGGCGATCTTCGACGAAGTGACCGCATTGTTCTTGAGCTTCACGGTGGTGACAGCGTTCTTCTTCAGCTGCTTCGTGCCGACGCTGTTCTTGCCGAGCTGACTGGCCGCGAGGGCGGTCGCCCCGCCGAGGACGAGGAAGACCGCGATCGACGACATCACGTTTGCGTACGTGAGCCGCTTGCGAATCTGCTTCAAAGGAAAGCTCCTTCTCTGTGGGCAGGCAAAGCGCGGCCGGGTCGGCGGCGCGCCCACTGCTTCGAGATCTAGAGCCGGGAACCTTCAAAAAGGGGGCCGGACAAGCCGGCCCCCTTTCCGAGCTGCTCGGCGAGCGCGGCGCCGGCTTCGCGATCGCCCAGGACCGGCTCGGGCCGGGGCGCATCCACCACTGCATGCGGGCGATCGGCAGCGCCGAGCGGGCGCACGAGATGATGTGCCGCCGCGCCAACGAGCGGGTCGCCTTCGGCGGGCCGCTGGGCGAGAAGCAGTTCGTGCAGGAGGCGATCGCCTCCTCGCGGATGGAGATCGACCAGGCCCGCCTGCTCACCCTCTACGCCGCCTGGAAGATGGACACCGAGGGCAAGCGCGCCGCCCGCCAGGCGATCTCGGCGATCAAGATCGTCGCCGCGAACATGGTGATGGACGTGCTCGACCGGGCGATCCAGATCCACGGCTCACTGGGGATGACCGACGACACCCCCTCGCCGCCCTCTGGCGCTTCAGCCGCATGCTGCGCCTCGCCGACGGTCCCGACGAGGTCCACAAGATGGTCCTCGCCCGCCGCGAGCTCAACCGCTGGGCCAAGCGCGACGAGGCCGCCGCGACCGGCGAGCTGGAGCCGCGGCACGCGCCCCGGATGGTCTGAGAAACGAGAGGCCGACCCAGGGGCCGGCCTCCATGACTCGTTACTCCGCGTCGCCTCTAAGGAGTGTTGTTAAACCCGTAGACGAGGAAGGCGCAGTCGGAGCCAAAGACGCAGTCGGTGTTGAGGCCGCTGAAAGCGACGGGACCCACGAGGTGATGTGCCGCCGCACCAACGAGCGCGTCACCTTCGGCGGCCCGCCGGGCGAGAAGCAGTTCTGGCGCTTCAATCGCAAGGACCCCGAAAAAAGAGATAAATTATCTGATCTGATAATCTGCTTTTCGTGGCCGACACCACCGAGGGAAAAGTCGGGGACCGAGACCCGCGGTTCGTTGCCCTGTTGGAGTCGGCCGCCCATCTGCAGCGGTTGGTTCCCGGAGCCGTGCTCGTCGGCGGCACGGCGGCGATCCTCTATGCGGACCATCGCGAATCGAGCGATCACGATCACGTCGTCGCCGATTTGGCCGACCGCTTCGAGATGGTGCTGGAGGCGGTGGAGGAAGACGAGGGCTGGGCCACTAACCGGGTCACGCCCGGAAAGGTGATCCTCGGCAACCTCGACGGGATCGAAGCCGGGGTCCGGCAGATGATCCGCAAGGTCCCGCTGGAGGTCGCCACGGTCACCCTCCCCTCCGGCGCCGAGGTGACCGTGCCGACGGTCGAAGAGACGTTGCGCATCAAGGCGTTCCTCGTGGTGCGGCGCAACCAGACCCGTGATCACCTGGACCTCGCCGCCCTGTCCGAGCGCCTCGGCGCCGATCGAGCGGCCGAGATCCTGGCGCAGATCGATGACTACTACGCCGACCAGAACGAGTCGGGCGACGGAGTGGCATCCCAGCTGATCCGACAGCTTTCCGACCCGCGACCCGCCGACAGCTCGGTGATCAACGACCTCTCCTCCTACCGGCGGCTGCGCCGACGTTGGAGCGATTGGAGCGTGGTGACCGCCGTTCTAGGCGAGGTCGCCGCCCGGATGGTTGGGGGCCCGTGACCGCGCTGGTCTTCCGCAACGTCGATGCCTCCCCGGACGACCCCGTCTCGGGATGGCCGCATGAGGCGATCCAGGTCGCACTCGAGCGCGGCGGGCTCGAACACTGGCGCCGACTGGCAGACGCGATCCAGGCCGAGCCGTGGGGACCGATCGCCCGTCGGGTCGAGCAGGTGCTCGCCTACAGCCGCCCCTACGGCATCGCCCTGGCGATGGAGCGAGTGATCGCCCGGTCTCGCGGTGCGGCCGAGGCCTCCGAGCGCGAGGCTGTCGCAGCCGAGGTCGGCGCGCTCGTGCGAGCATCGGGCCTCTCCCGAGCCGAGTTCGCTTCCCGTATCGGCACCTCCCCATCCCGCCTCTCCACCTACGTCACCGGCAAGGTCACCCCCTCGGCGGCACTGCTGGTAAGGATGCGCCGAGCCATCGACCGCGAGGGTTCACAGGAACGGACCGGACGATCCAAATCCACAGCTCCCTCGGCATGACCGACGACGCTCCCTGGCCACCCTTCGGCGCTTCAGCCGCATGCTGCGCCTCGCCGACGGCCCCGACGAGGTCCACAAGATGGTCCTCGCCCGCCGCGAGCTGAACCACTGGGCCAAGCGCGACGAGGCAGCCGCGACCGGCGAGCTGGAGCCCCGGCACGCGCCGCGGATGGTGTGACCGAGCCGTAACGCGAGAGGGCCGAGATCGCTCCCGGCCCTCTCAAACGCTGCTGTCGTTCGGGTCAGCCCGTGATGTGGCCGCTGATCACGCAATCTTTGTCGAGGGTTCCTTCCTCGGAGAGGAAAACGGCAGTCACCACACTGCCACCTGAAGTGGTGAAGGTGAGCGTCCCCTCGTTCGAATCGGATTCTGATTCGTTGACAAACGACTGTTCCTCGCCCGGTTCGAAGGAGTCGTCCTCTTCGTACCAAGCTTCGTCGCCCAATTCGGAGCCGCCCGCGTGAATCGTCGATTCCCCGGGGACAGAGGTGGTGGCAATGCCCTGCGGGGTTCCACCTTCACAGCTGGCCGTCAAGGTGAGACCACCCAGCGAGACGAGCGTGGTTTTCGCCGTCGTTTCGTTAGAGGCATAGAAGAACTTCTTAATCGTGAGTCCACCGACCGTGTTGGCGTTGTTGGCGTTGTTGGCGTTTTGCGCGTTGGTCGCGTTCGGAACCGTGCCCAGCGAGCCGACATCGATCTTCGCGCCGGTAACCGCCTTGTCGGCGATCTTCGAGGTCGTGATCGCGTTGTTCTTGATCTTCGACGTCGTCACAGCTTCCTTTTTGATCTTGCCGGTGAGGACCGAGTTGGCCTTCAGCCGATTGGCGCCGATCTTGCTCGCCGCGAAGGCGGTGGCGCCTCCGAGGATCAGGAAGACGGCTATCGACGACATCACGTTTGCGTACGTGAGCCGCTTGCGAATCTGCTTCACGAGGAGTTCTCCTTGTTCGGGAACGGTGGACAGAGGACGAGCCCGCAGCGGGCGGGAGCGTGGCTACTCAGCTTTGCTCTGAGCGAGCCTTGCAGCGTGCCGGAACCCTGTCAAGCCGGCAGGACAGATGCTCAGCCGGCGCGGCGCTCGGCTTCGTCGGCGGCGTCGGCCAGACGCTCGACCAGGCGGGCGAACTCCTGGATGCCGGGGTCGACCTTGCCGTAGCCGCCCGCCGCGTAGCGGGCGTAGACGCCCTCGAGGATGATCGCCAGCTTCCAGTAGCCGAAGGCGACGAAGAAGTCGAGGTCGGCGAGGTCGCGGCCGGAGCGCTCGGCGTAGCGCGCGGTGAGCTCCTCCCTGGTCGGGAAGCCGGGTGCGAGGTTGGCGGGCTGGCCGAGCGCGATCGTCTCCTCGCCCCGCTCGGGCCAGTAGACCATCAGCAGGCCGACGTCCGCGAGCGGGTCGCCGAGCGTGCAGAGCTCCCAGTCGACCACGGCGGCCACCTGCCCGGCCTCGGTGAGGATCATGTTGTCGAGGCGGTAGTCGCCGTGGACGATCGTCGCCGGACCCTGAGCAGGGATACGCGCCGCGAGGCGATCGTGCACGGAGTCGACCGCGGGCAGCTCCCGCGTCTTCGACTTCTCCCACTGCCCCTGCCAGCGATGCAGCTGACGGGCGACGTAGTCCTGCTTGCGGCCGAGGTCGCCGAGGCCGACCGCGTCTGGATCGATCGCGTGGATCGCGACCAGCGTGTCGGCGACCCGCTCGCCGATCGCCCGCCGGTCGCCCTCGTCCGGGAAGACCTCCGCCTCCGCCAGGCCACGCAGGATCGGGCCCTCGACGAACTCCATCACGTAGAAGGGCGCCCCGTTAACCGCCTCGTCCTCGCACAGCCCGACCACCGGCGCCACCGGCACCTCGGTCGGGCCGAGCGCCGAGACCACCTTGAACTCCCGCCCCATGTCGTGGGCGGAGCCGAGGCGCTTGCCGAGCGGCGGCCGCCGCAGCGCCCAACTGTTGCCGCCGGCGTCGGCGACGCGGTAGGTGAGGTTGGAGTGGCCGCCGGCGATGCGCTCGAAGGAGAGCGGCGGCGCGGCGGCGGGGACGTTGAGGGCGAACCAGGCTTCGACGCCGCTCGGATCGATCCCGTCCGGCGCGGTGGCACCGCCCGCCGGGCTGCCTGTAGCCTCGTCCCCCATCGCCGCGCAAGCATATTCACGACGAGATCGCCGCCTCAGCCAATCGCTTGCCAACCGGCTGAGGATCGGCTTCGCGATTGGGTTTGCGGTGCTCACCGCGATGTCAGTGATCGGCGTCGGCCGGTTCATCCAGCAACGCCAGGACTTCGAGGACGCGATCGCCCGCTCCTACCAGGTAGAGATGGCGGCGCGGGTGCGGATCGCCCAGGGGAGCGAATCGCCGGCGGCCCGGGCCACCGTCGCCCGCGAAGCCGCCCACCGCGACGGGTTGCGCAGCGAGATCTCCAGCGACACCCGCGACACCGCGCTGCTGGTCGCGGCGGGGCTGATCGCCGGGCTGACCGGAGCGCTGCTCCTGTTCAGCGGCCTGATCGCCTCGATGCGGCGGCCGCTGGAGCAACTGGTCGATGCGGCGGGCCGGCTCGCCGCCGGCGATCGCAGCGCCCGGGTCGAGGTCGGCGGCCTCTCGGAGACCGCCACCCTCGGCACCGCCTTCAACGAGATGGCCGACGAGCTCGAGCAGGAGGCGAGCCAGCGCGACCAGCTCGACCGCCTCAAAGACGAGTTCGTGCTGACCGCCTCGCACGAGCTGCGCAGCCCGCTCACCTCGGTCCAGGGCTTCGCCGAGCTGCTGATGCTGGAGCGGGACTCGCTGACGCCAAAGCAGGTCGAGACGGTCGAGATCATCCTCGACAACTGCCGCCACCTGGTCCGCCTCCTCAACGACCTGCTCGACCTCGCCCGCAGCGACGCCGGTCGCCTCGCGATCAGCTCGCAGCCGACCGAGCTGGCGCCGCTGATCGACGACGCAGTGCGGACCATGCGCGGCCAGACCGACGGCGCCAGGCAGACGCTGACGCAACGGATCGAGCCAGGCCTGCCGCTGGTTGAGGTCGAGCCAGACCGGATCCGCCAAATACTGGTGAATCTTCTTACCAATGCGCATGAGTACTCCCCCGGAGAGGCGTCTATCGAAGTCACGGCGCGGGTAATCGGTGCTGAAGTGGAGGTTGCGGTGAGCGACGACGGACCGGGGATACCGGAAGGCCAGCTGGAGCACATCTTCGAGCGCTTTGTGCGCGGCGACGCCGGGCTGACCCAGCGCGTCGGCGGCACCGGCCTCGGCCTGGCGATCTCCGAAATCGCTGGTCGAGCTGCACGGCGGCAGGATCGCCGTCGAGTCGACCCCGGGGGTCGGCTCGACCTTCAGCTTCCGGCTGCCGGCCTCAGTGGGCGCGCTGGCTCACGCCCGCCGTACCCCCTCGGAGGCCGGCTGATGGCCCGGATCCTCGTCGCCGACGACTCGGAGACGATCCTGCTCCTGCTGCGAACGCGGCTGGAACTGGCCGGCTACGAGGTCGAGACCGCGGCTGACGGGCAGGAGGTCACCGAGCGCCTCGAGGACCCGAACGGAGATGGCCTGCCGGACCTGCTGCTGCTCGACGCGATGATGCCGCGCAAGTCCGGTATCGACGCCCTGCGCGAGCTGCGCGCCGCCGGCATCGACATCCCCGCTCTGGTGATCAGCGCCCACCAGGACGCGGGCGATGCCAACGCCACCAGCGACCTCGAGGTCAGCGGCTACCTGCACAAGCCGATCGACTTCGACCGCCTGCTGGAGAGCGTCGCCGAGCTGACTCGGTAGTCAGCTCTTCGCGATCTCGAGCCGGATCTCCTTGCCCTTGAGCTTGGTCCCGTCGAGGAACTCGACGGTGCGCTCGGCCTGGTCCGGGGCGACCTCGACGAAGGAGAAGCGGTGCAGGACGCGGACGTCGCGGATCGCCTCCTCGGGCAGCACCGCGCCCTCGCGCAGCGCCCAGCGCAGGTCCTCCTCGGCGATCCCGCTGCGCTCGCCGCGATTGACGAAGAGCTTGACGCTGTCGCGCTCCCCATCCGTGGTCTCGCCTGACTCGGCACCGGCGCCCGCCCCGTTCCCAGCCGGGTGGTCAGCCTCACGCACCCGGCGGCTGCGCTCGGAACGCTCGCGGCGCCGCGGCCGCGGCGCGTGCTCGAGCCGCTCCTCCGGGGTCTCCCACTCGCCGATCGAGGTCTTGACGTCGCGCTCGATCCTGCCGATCTCGTCGCGCTCGGCCGGGGTGACGAAGGTGATCGCGCGCCCCGTGCGCCCGACCCGGCCGGTGCGGCCGATGCGGTGGACGTAGACCTCGGAGGAGTTGGGGACGTCGTAGTTGATGACGTGGGTGACGTGCTCGATGTCGAGCCCACGGGCGGCGATGTCGGTGGCGACCAGCAGCCGCACCCGGTGGTCCTTGAAGGAGATCATCACCCCGTCGCGGACGCCCTGGCTGAGGTCGCCGTGCAACGCCTTCACGTCGAGGCCTTTGTTTTTGAGCGTCTGCTCCAGCTTCGAGGCGCCGATCTTGGTGCGGGTGAAGATGATCGCCTGCTCCGGTTCTTCGGTCTTCAGCAGCTCGACCAGGCGCGTCGCCTTCTCCCTCGCCGGGACCTCGACGAAGGCCTGCTGGATCGCGTCGACGGTGAGTTTCTTCGGGGTGATCCGGATCGTCGTCGGGTCGTACATGTGGCCCTCGGCGAGCTTCTTGATCGGCGGCGGCATCGTCGCCGAGAAGAGCGCCGTCTGGCGACCGCTGGGGCACATCCGCAGGATCTTCTCGACGTCCTCGATGAAGCCGAGGTCGAGCATCTCGTCGGCCTCGTCGAGGACGACGTAGCGAGCCGCGGTGAGGACCAGCGAGCGCCGTGACATCAGGTCCATCATCCGCCCGACCGTGGCGACGACGACGTGGGCGCCGGAGCGCAGCTGCGACTGCTGCGAGCGGATCGGGGCGCCGCCGAAGACGGCGACGATCTCGATCGGCAGGTGCTCGGCGTAGGAACGCAGCGCCTGCGTCACCTGGATGCAGAGCTCGCGGGTCGGGGTGAGGACAACCGCCTGCACCTCGTCGTTCCCGGGGTCGAGGTACTGCAGCAGCGGCAGCCCGAAGGCGGCGGTCTTGCCGGTCCCGGTCTGGGCCTGGCCGATCACGTCGTGGCCGGCCAGCAGCTCCGGGATCGCCTGCTCCTGGATCGGCGTCGGGTCCTCGAAGCCGAGCTCGTCGAGCGCCTGCTGGATATCCGGCGAGAGGCCGAGGTCCTTGAAGGCGGTCATCGCGACGGATCCAGCAGCAGCTTGCCGCTGCTGCGGCGGGCGATCAGGTCTTCGTGGGCGCGGGCGGCTTCCGACAGCGGGTAGACCTCGCCGACCGTCACCTCCAGCTCGCCGGCGGCGACCGCGCCGAGCAGCTCGCCGATCATCGGCGCCGCGAGGTCGCGGCGCGCCAGCAGGTGCAGGAGCCAGAAGCCGACCACGGTCTTCGAACCGCGCAGCAGGGCGGCGGTGGAGACGTCGCGCTGCTCGCGCGATGCGATTCCGAAGACGACCATCCGGCCCAGCGGCGCCAGCACCTCCAGCTCGGCGTCGAAGGCTTCGCCTCCGCTCATGTGCAGGACCGCGTCGACCCGCTCGCCGTCGTTGGCCTCGCGGATCGCGGCGCCGAGGTCCTCGGCCTTGGAATCGACGCATACGTCGGCGCCGAGGCCTTCGACCAGGCCGCGCTTCTCCTCGCTGGAGGCGAGCCCGATCACCTTCGCGCCGGCGCGCTTGGCGAGCTGCACCGCGAGCGTGCCGGTGCCGCCGGCAGCGGCCTCGACGACGATCGTCTCCCCGTCCTCGATCCGGGCGCAGCGCTGGACCAACGCCATCGCGGTCAGCCCCTGCAGCAGGGTCGCCGCGGCGACGTCGTCGTCGACCTCGTCCGGGATCGGGATCAGCAGCGCTTCCGGCACCGCGACCTTCTCGGCGTAGCCGCCGCTGCCGAGCAGGGCGGCGACCCGGCGACCGTCCAGCGTGCGGCCGCTGACCTCGGCGCCGGGGATCAGCGGCAGCGACTGCTCGGCGAGGTAGTCGTTGCGGGTGGCGTGGGTGTCGGCGAAGTTGATGCCGCTGCGGGCGACCTCGACCACGACCTCGCCCTCGGCTGGTGTGGGGTCCTCGACCTCGACCGGCTCGAGCTGCTCCGGTCCGCCGAACTCCTGGATCTGAATCGCCTTCATCGGCTGCTGAGTCTCGCAGGGCAGGCGCTACGCTGCCGTCCGCATGTCGCTCACGGTTGTGGGATCAATCGCCTTCGACGCGGTCAAGACCCCGTTCGGGGAGCGCGAGCGCATGCTCGGCGGCGCCGCCGTGCACTTCTCGCTGGCCGCCAGCTTCTTCACCGAGGTGCGCCCGGTCGGCCCGGTCGGCGAGGACTTCGGCTCCGAGCAGTTCGAGCTGCTGGAGGCGCGGGGGATCGTCACCGACGACATCGAGCGGGTCGACGGCGGCAGGTCCTTCTTCTGGCGCGGGCGCTACGAGTACGACCTCAACGTCGCCCACACCGAGGACACCCAGCTCGGCGTCTTCGCCGAGTTCGAGCCGAAGCTCTCGGCGGCCAGCAGGGCCGCCGACACGCTCTTCCTCGCCAACATCCAGCCCGACCTGCAGCGCCGGGTCCGCGCCCAGTGCGCCGCCCCCCGCTTCAGCGGCCTCGACTCGATGAACCTCTGGATCGAAACCGCCCAGGACTCGCTGCGAGCGGCGATCGCCGAGGTCGACTGCCTGGTTGTCAACGACGCCGAGATCCGCCAGCTGACCGGCGAGTCCAACCTGGCCCGCGCCGCCCGCGCGGTGATGGCGCTGGGGCCGCGCGCGGTAGTCGCTAAGCAGGGCGAGTACGGGGCGGCGCTGTTCACCGATGACGGCTTCTTCGCGTTGCCCGGCTTCCCGCTCGAGGACGTCCGCGACCCGACCGGTGCCGGCGACAGCTTCGCCGGCGGCTTCTTCGGCTACCTCGACGGCCATGACGGCGATCTCGACGAGGGCCACCTGCGGCGGGCGATGGGCTACGGCACCGTGCTCGCCTCCTTCAACGTCGAGGAGTTCGGCACCGAGCGGGTCGCCCGGCTGGCCCGCGAGGAGATCGACGAGCGCTTCGACCAGCTGCGCTCGATGACCCAGTTCGAGGGCATCGCCGCGACCTGACTGCCGGCGGAGGTGAACTGCCAGAATGAGCGCCGCCATGGCCTCCGAGTCGCTCACTGTCACCGACAACCGCACCGGCAAGACCTACGAGCTGGCGATCGAGGACGGCACGGTGCGGGCGATGGATCTGCGCCAGATCAAGGTCGACGAGGACGAATTCGGGATGCTGGCCTACGACCCGGCCTTCACCAACACCGCCTCCTGCCGCTCGGCCGTGACTTACATCGACGGCGCCGCCGGCATCCTCGAACACCGCGGCTACTCGATCGAGCAGCTCTGCGATCGCTCCAGCTTCCTCGAGGTCGCCTACCTGCTGATCTTCGGCGAGCTGCCGACCCAGCCGCAGCTCGACCGCTGGGTCTTCGACATCACCCACCACACCTTCGTCCACGAGGACCTGAAGCAGTTCTTCGAGGGCTTCCGCTACGACGCCCACCCGATGGGGATGCTGCTGGCCGGGGTCGGCGCGCTCTCGACCTTCTACCCCGATGCGAAGCAGATCGGCGACCCCGAAGAGCGCTACATGGCCGCGGTCCGCCTGATCGCCAAGGTGCCGACCCTGGCCGCATTCTCCTACCGCCACAACATGGGGCTGCCCTACGTCTACCCGGACAACGACCTCAACTTCGCCGAGAACTTCCTCTCGATGATGTTCAAGAAGACCGAAGACCAGCATGTGGCGAAGCCGAGCCTCTCGAAGGCGCTCGACGTGCTCTTCATCCTCCACGCCGACCACGAACAGAACTGCTCGACCAACGCGGTGCGCGGCGTCGGCTCCTCCGACGTCGACCCCTACTCGGCGGTGGCGGCGGGCGTGGCGGCGCTCTACGGGCCGCTGCACGGCGGCGCCAACGAGGCGGTGCTGCGGATGCTGCGACGGATCGAGTCGGTCGACAACATCCCCGACTTCCTCGCCCGGGTGAAGGAGCGCGAGGAGAAACTGATGGGCTTCGGCCACCGCGTCTACAAGAACTACGACCCGCGGGCGCGGATCATCCAGCAGCACATGGGCGAGGTCTTCGAGGCGACCGAATACAACCCCTTGGTCGAGATCGCCCGCGAGCTGGAGAAGCGGGCGCTCGAGGACGAGTTCTTCACCTCGCGCAAGCTCTACCCGAACGTCGACTTCTACTCGGGGATCATCTACGAGGCGATGGAGATCCCGACCAACATGTTCACGGTGCTGTTCACGATCCCCCGCACCGCCGGCTGGGTCGCACAGTGGATGGAGATGCAGGAAGACCCGGAGAAGAAAATCGCCCGCCCGCGCCAGATCTACACCGGCGAGCGCGAGCGCGGCTATGTGGCGATCGACGACCGCGAGGGCCCGGAGAAAATCGTCGGCCCGCCGGCGAGGCGGCCGAAGCGGCCTAGGCGAGGGGCGTAAGACTCGGCACACGAGCGGTGAAGGGGGCGGGGTACCCCTTCTCACTGCACCTCGTCGGGAGGGCGCTCACCGGCTGGCGCCGCTGGAGTTTCCGGCCCTCCTCATGCTGATACGTTCGAAGGGGTACCCCGCCCCCTTCCCAAAAGGTTCACCGCCGAGTCCCATGTCCCGTCCGAAGTGGAAGCTGACCGTCCGGTACGGGTCGGACGTCGATCGCCAGTCCTTTGAAGAGTTGGGGGAGGCGGTGGCGGCGATGCGGGAGCGGGCGCTGCAGATCCGGGCGGGGGCGCCGCCGCAGACGGCGGCTCTACTGGGCACCTACAAGCCGGAGGATCAGGTGCGGGCGCGGCTGCAGCTGACCGGCAGGGGCCTGCTGCGCAGGCCGACCGCCGGGATCGACGTCCGCGGCGACGGCACGTTCTTGCCCTACCGCGGCGGGGTGGGACGGGAGGAGCTGGACCCGAGCGGGCACGAGACGCCGTTCGACGCGGTCCGCGAGACTCTGGAAGCCGAGGGACGATGAACGATCCGGGCACCGAGATACCGAAGGGAAGCTACGCCGCCGGCGAGCGCGTGAAGCTGCCGCGCGACGCCGAGCCGCCGTTCACCGTCTTCGTCAATGGCGTCGAGCAGAACGAGGGGGTCGACTACTCGATCGAGGGCACCGAGATCGTCTTCGGCCGACCGATCGTCAAGGAGAAGGTCGGAACCGGCCGCTGGCTGGCGATGTACCTGGGGCTGTTCGGCACCTACCGCAAGGACGAGACCGTCGACCTTCAGTTCCGCCGCGACGGCAAGCTGCAACTGCGCTCCGACCTCGCCGTGATCCCCTACCCGGAGGACCGGTGAACATCGGCTTCCTCCTCCTCGCCGACCACAGCGAGGCGGTCAACGGCAAGCTCTACCTCAACGGTGGCGGCTGGAACGTCCTGCGGCTACCGGAGCTGCCGCACGAGTGGGCCTTCCACATCGGCCTCGGGATCGACGTCGCCTGGCACGAGACCAACGACCCGCACGAGCTGGTCGTCAGCGTCCAGGACCCCGACGGGGTCGAACTCGGCGAGGGCCTCAGCGCCAGCTTCGAGACCGGCCGCCCGCCGGGAATGCCCCAGGGCCAGGAGCAGCGCCTGGTGATGTCGATCGCGGCCAGCGCCAACTTCGAAACCGCCGGCCCACACGCCGCGGTCGTCCAGGTCGACGGCGAGGAGCTCGGCCGCGCCCGCTTCTACCTGACGGAGGGCGGGCCGGAGGAGGGCTTCGTCACTTGAAGACGTAGAGCAGCAGGAAAGCGATCAGGGCGAAGGCGACGAGGGCGCCCTGGATGCCGCGGTCGCCGGCGACTATCCCCGCCATCGAGCGGTCGTCGGAGCGGTCGTAGATCAGATAGAGGTAGCGGAAGATCCCGTAGACGGCGGGCGGGATCGTCAGCATCATCCGGCTGCCGATCTGGGGCGAGTTGACGGTGTAGATCGCGTAGCTGATCACGGTGCCGGTGGTGACCAGGGAGACCATCTGGTCGAGGAAGGGCAGCGAGTAGTGCTCCAGAACAGGGCGGGTCGAAGTCCCCTCGTGCAGCTCGGAGACCGCCTCCTGGCGGCGCTTGGTGAAGCCGAGGAAGGCGGCGAGCATGCCGGTGCAGAGGATCAGCCACTCCGAGGCGTGGGCGTCGACGGCGCTGGCGCCGGCGGCGACGCGGAGGATGAACAGCCCCGCCAGCGTCATCACGTCGATGATCACGACCTGCTTGAGGCCGAGGCTGTAGGCCATCTGGGCGACGCCGTAGCCGACCACCATCAGCCCGACCTGCCAGTTGACGGTGAAGGCGATCGCGATCGCGACCAGCGCCAGCCCGGGCGCGATCGCCTTCGCAGCCCCCTCGGTCAGCTCGCCGGCGGCGAGCGGGCGAAAGCGCTTCTTCGGGTGCTTGCGGTCGAGCTCGACGTCGATCAGGTCGTTGACGAAGTAGCCGGCGCTGGAGATCAGACAGAAGGCGACGAAGGTGATGATCGCCTCCAGCACCTCGTGGGGCTGGTTGAACTTGCCGGAGAACAGCAGCCCGGCGAACACGAAGACGTTTTTGATCCACTCCTTCGGCCGTCCGGTCTTGACCGCCGCCCGCAGCGGTGAGCGCCGCGGCACGGCGGGCTCGGCGGGCTCGGCCTGGCCGGCGTCAGTCGGCACGGTCGGTTGTTCCGAAGTGATCGTTTCCATCGTGGGAGGCGACGGGCGCGACGCGGAATCCCGTCAGACCCGCCGAATCGAGTCGCGACAGCGTAGCGCCGGCCGGCGTCATCCCCGCTCTCGATCGTCGCCCTGGGCGGCCTCCAACGCTTCGACGTCATCGCGATCCCGCGCTCGATCGCTGGAGCGCTTCATCGCCAGCAGATGCTCCAATGAGCAGACGCGGACCGGGAGCCCATCGAGGTCGACATCCTTTGCCTTCTCGTCAAGCGTCGCGAACGAGGGAACCTGCGGCAACCCCTGTAAGACATCGACCTGACCGAGGCTGGTCACGACCAGGGTGCGATCGCCGGTACGAAGGAGGGTCGAAATAGCCGTCGCGTCGAGCAGCCGGCCATCGACGTCCACCTTGCCGTCCAGCTCTCTCAGCAACGCATCCAACCTGGCCAGGTTCTCCGGCGAGGGGTCCGGTACGAAGTCGACGTCCCGCGTCGCGCGCAGATACCCCCAGGCGTTGACCGCAAGGCCGCCGACGAGAACAAATCGAATGTCTGCATTGGCGAGATGGGCCAACAGCTCCCGCAGCCGCAGCGGCGTCTCGCTCAATGCCTCCGAGCGCTTCCGGTAAACGTGGAGAGGAATTCGCTCAGTGCCAAACCCTCGGCAAGGTTGACCGCGAGCGGTCGGCGTCCGTCTTCGCGCAGCTGGCGCTGACGGGCAGCCTCATTGGCTCGCCAAGCCCGATCGGCCAGCTTCTTGGACTGGTCGGAAGACATGACTGCAGGGTAATCGCTTGCTCTCGATCCGGCAGCCGGATCTCGAACTGGCGCCGCCCGTCAGGGGTCGATCAGGACGCCGGGGTTGAGGATCGCGGCCGGGTCGAGCTCGGCCTTGGCGGCGCGCAACGCGGCGGCGAAGGGGGCCGGTCGCTGGCGGTCGTACCAGGGTCGGTGATCGCGGCCGACGGCGTGGTGGTGGGTGATCGTGCCACCGGCCTCGATCAGCGCCTCTGAGACGGCGGCCTTGATCTCGTCCCACTGCTCGACCTCGCCGCCGCGCACGGCGGGCGCCAGCACCGTGAAGTAGGGAGCCGGCCCGTCAGGGTAGACGTGGGTGAAGCGGCAGCTGACCCGTGGCGCCCCGCGGCCCTCGCGTGGCGCGCCGCTCGCCTCGGCGGCGGCGGCCCCCGCCGCCTCGATCACGCTGGCGTGGAACTCCTCGAAGCGGTCCCAGGTGATCGCCGTCTCGAAGGTCTCCGAGAGCACGCCGCAGGCGACGAAGGTGTCGCGCAGATAGGGGGCGAGTAGGAACGCTCCGCGCCAAGCCCCGACCGCGCCCTCGTCTCGGTCGATGGGCTGATTTCCCTCCATATAGGCGTATTTGCGGCCCGTCGATCGAGAGCCGCTCACCTCGCCGGGCTCGCCGCCGTGTTCGCGGACGATCTCCAGGGCGACGTCGATCGACGCGTCGACCGGATGGTGGGCCGACTCGAAGCCGAGGATCAGCAGGTTCGCCGAGCCGTCCCCGGCACCGGTCAGCTCCGCCTCGGAAGCGTCGAGCAGGCGGCAGTTGGAGGGATGTAGGCCGGCCTGAGATACCTCGCGCACCGCCCGAACGGCGGCGGAAAAGTTGGCGAACTCGACGGCGGCGGAAAGCTTGAATTCGGGCCGCGGCCGCACCCGCACCCAGGCCTCGGCGATCGCGCCAAGAATGCCCTCCGAGCCGAGCAGCAGGCGGTCGGGCGAAGGCCCGGCCCCGGACCCGGGCAAGCGCCGGCTCTCCCAGAGCCCGCGCGGCGTCAGCGCCCGCACCGACTCGACCAGGTCGTCGATGTGCGTCTCCAGGGTCGCGAAGTGACCGCCGGCGCGGGTCGCGATCCAACCGCCGAGCGTCGCGTACTCGAACGACTGCGGGAAGTGGCGCAGGGTCAGCCCGTGCTCGCGCAGCTGGTCCTCCAGCCGCGGCCCGGTCGCCCCCGCCTGGATTCGCGCCGCCAGCGATTCGGGGTCGACCTCCAGCACCCGATCGAGCCGGCGCAGGTCCATCGTCACCACCGGCCGCTCGCCCAGCCGCGGCTCGACCCCGCCGACCACGCTGGTGCCGCCGCCGAAGGGAACGACGGCCGCACCCTCGGCCTCGGCCCAGCTCAGCACCGTCTCAATCTCCGACTCGTCGCGCGGGAAGGCAACCAGGTCCGGCGGGTTCTCAAACTCGCCGCGGAACCCCCGCACCACGTCCCGATAGGCCTTCCCCAGCGCGTGCGACACCCGCTCGTAGCGCCCGTCGGAGAAGAGATCGCCGAACCGCTCCGGCGCCTTCAGCCGCGGCGCCCGCAGCTCCACCTCCTCCAGCGGGACCGGCTGGCGCACCTCGCCGCCGAACCCGAACCGCTCGCGAATCCCCGCCGCGGCCTCCTGCATCTGCGCCGCGGTCGGCGCCTGGTCCTCATACCCCCACCCCCAATGCTTGAGCCGCCGCTCGGCCATCGAGCGCCACGCTACACCCGAACGCACTTCTTCCCGGTATGCGGGAACAACTACGTTCGCACCCTCCCGAGCGGGTCGCCAGGGCGGTCCCTCCGGGTGGGTGTCCCGATCAGACAGGCCGAGAACGAATACCTCGCCCGCAGGCCTGTCTGATCGGGACAGGCCCTACCCGGCCGGAGCGCCCTACCAGTGGACGCCTTTCATCAGGTGGGCAAATGCCACGGCCTCGGTCGAAGGCGCCTTGTCCGGCGCCTCCTCCCCCTTCCCCTTCGCCGCCTGCGAATCCGGGAACAGCTTGTAGGCGGTGTTGAGGATCGAGTCGCTCGCCTTCGGCGCCACGGCGTAGAGCAGCTCGCCGAAATTGCCGAGTTTGGTCGCCACCTTCTTCGGCCTGCCGACCATCGCCTTGGCGATCATCTCGGCCGCCTCCTCGGGCGTGATCGCCGGGAACATGTCGTACATCCGGGTCGGCGCGATCATCGGCGTCCGCACCAGCGGCATGTTGATCGTGGTGATGTGGACCTTGTCGTCGACCACCTCGGAGGCGATCACCCGGCTGAACGCGTCCAGCGCCGCCTTCGAGGCGACGTAGGCGGAGAAGCGCGGCGGGTTGGTCTGGGTCCCGATCGAGCTGATGTTGATGATATGCCCCGACTTGCGGGCCCGCATTGTCGGCAGCAGCGCCAGGATCAGCCGCAGAGCGCCGAGGTAGTTGAGCTGGATCGTCCGCTCGTAGTCGTGGAAGCGGTCGTAGGAGAGCGCCACCGAGCGGCGAATCGAGCGGCCGGCGTTGTTGACGAGGATGTCGACGTGGCCGTGGTAGCCCAGCACCTCCTCGGCCATCCGCTCGATGTCCTCGACGTCGGCCATGTCGCAGGGGTGGATGTGGGCGGTGCCGCCGGCGGCGGCGATCTCGTCCCGCGTCTGCTCCAGCTTCTCGACCGAGCGGGCGACGAGCAGCACCGTCGCCCCGGCATCGGCGACCTTGACCGCGGTCGCCTTGCCGATCCCCGAGGAGGCGCCGGTGATCAGCACGACTTTGCCGCGCACCGCGGCCGAGAGCGAGCGGTCCTTGAACAGATCGGGGTCGAGGTTGCGCTCCCAGTAGTCCCAGATCTTGCCGGCGTAGGTCTCCAGCGGCGGCACCTCGATCCCCGACCCCTTGAGCGCTTTCTGGGCATTGGTGGAATCGAAGGTCGTCGGGTAGTCGACGTAGGTGAGAACCGAGGCGGGCAGGCCGAGCTCGCGCAGGGCCAGCCTGACGGCGCCCTTGGCCGGCGGCAGGAACCTCAGCGCGGTGCGGGCCAGGCCGGTCGCCGGCTCGGTCAGGTCGGTGTCCAGCCGCAGCGCCATCTGCGGCGCGTCGGCGGCGCGGGCAAAGAGGTTAATCACCTCGCCCGCCGTGTGGGGATTGGGATCGGTGAGGCTGAAAGCGCGGCCGTTCAGCTTCGGCTTGTGGGCGATGTGGTCGATCGCCGCGGCGACGTAGTCGACCGGGACGATGTTGATCTCGCCGCCTTCGATCCCGACCAGCGGCAGCCACGAGGGCAGTACCCGGCGCGCCCGCTGCAGTGCCTTGAAGAAGTAGTAGGGCCCGTCGACCTTGTCGATCGCGCCGCTGCGCGAGTCGCCGACGACGATCCCCGGCCGGTAGACGCGCCAGGGCCGCGGGCACTCCTCGCGGACCAGCCGCTCGGACTCATGCTTGGTGCGGAAGTAGGGGTTGGTGTCGAGCCGTTCGGCCTCGTCGAACATGTCCTCGCGCCATTCGCCGCGGTAGAGGCCGGCGGCGGCGATCGAGCTGACGTGGTGGAAGCAACCGGCCTCGATCGCGCCCGCCAGCTCGACCGCATGGCGCGTCCCCTCGACGTTGGCGACCTCCTGCGTCTCGGCGTCGGCGTCGATGTCATAGATCGCCGCCAGGTGGAAGAAGTGGTCGACCTCGCCGCGCATCGCCACCATGTCCTCCTCGGAGACCCCGAGCCCAGGCTGGGTGAGGTCGCCGGCGACCGGCACGATCCGCGCCCCGTCGGCGCCCCAACCGGTGCGCAGCTCCTCCAGCCTGCCGCGCGATCCGGCCCGCACCAGCGCGTAGATCGTGCCCTCGCGCTGCAGCAGCCGCTCGACCAGGTTACGGCCGATGAACCCGGTTGCTCCGGTGACGAAGTAGTTCATCGCTCCCAGCCTACCTCGACCGGGAAGCACGCTTGCCGGGTTCCATAGACTGAGGAGGAGAAATGGCAGAGACGGCCACCGTGCAGATCGCGATGCCCGAGATGGGCGAGTCGGTGACCGAGGGAATCGTCCTCGAGTGGCACGTGGCGGAGGGCGATTTCGTCAACGAGGGCGACACCGTGGTCGAGGTCTCGACCGACAAGGTCGACGCCGAGGTTCCGGCGCCGATGGACGGGGTGATCACGAAGCTGGTCGCGGCGGTGGACGACGAGGTGCCGGTGGGGGCGGCGCTGGCTGAGATGGGGCCGGGCGAGGGCGGGGGTTCCTCCGAGGGTTCTAACGGGGCAGCCGCGGGGCCTGCCGCCGAGGGCTCCCCCACGGTGCTCGGCGACGGAGTCGCCTCCGCGCCGCGGGGGACCCCCCCCTCGGCGTCACCCGCGGGTGACGCCGCTGGAACTGCTGGAGGGACCGAGGTCGGCGGCGATTCCCAAGGCGTGCGCGCGACTCCGGTGGCGCGGCGGGTTGCCGCGGCGAACGGGGTGGATCTGGGCGCCGTCCAGGGGTCGGGGCCGGGAGAAAAGGTGACCAAGGCGGATGTGCTCGCTGCCGGCAACGGTGGGGCACCAGGCGCTGGGGCTCCGGCCGCGGCAGGGGAGGCGAAGCAGTTGCGGGGGCCGGCGGCGATGCTGGCTAAGGCGATGGATGAGAGTCGGGCGGTGCCGACGGCGACGTCGTTCCGGACGATCGCGGTCGACACGCTGGACGCCAAGCGCAAGGCGATCAACCTGGTGCTGAAGGAGCGGGGGTTGAAGGTCTCCTTCACTCACCTCGTGGCCTGGGCGATCGTCAGGGCGACGGCCGACTTCCCGGTGATGGTGCGGACCTTCGAGGAGCGCGACGGCAAGCCGTTCGCGGTCGAGGGGGGTGCGGTCAACCTCGGCATCGCCGTCGACGTCGAACGCAAGGACGGCTCGCACAGCCTGATGGTGCCGGCGATCAAGGGCTCCGACGGCCTCGACTTCGCCGGCTTCCACTCCTACTACGAAGATCTGATCGCGAAGACCCGCGAGAGCAAGCTCACCGCCGACGACTTCCAGGGCACCAACATCTCGCTCACCAACCCGGGCGGGATCGGCACCGTGGCCTCAGTCCCGCGACTGCTCAGCGGCCAGAGCGCGATCATCGCCACCGGCTCGATCGCCTACCCGCCGGAGTGGCGGCACGCCTCGCCGGATCGGCTGCGCCAGCTCGGCGTCTCGAAGGTGATGACGCTGACCTCGACCTACGACCACCGGGTGATCCAGGGCGCCGAGTCGGGGGCGTTCCTGCGCCGGGTCGAGCAGCTGCTGCAGGGCGAGGACTCCTTCTACGAGGCGCTCGCCACCGACCTCGGCATCGACCCCACCGGCGTCAGCTCCGCCCATCCCGCCTCCGCCTCGGCGCCGCCGCTGGGCGCCGCCGTGCCCAGCGCCGAACCGAGCGCGGTCCCCGGCGAGGTCGACGAAGAGCTGCTGCAGGCCGTGCAGGCCGCGACCTCGGTGCTGAAGGCGTACCGCACCCACGGCCACCTCGCCGCCAACCTCGACCCGCTCGGCTCCGAGCCGAAAGGCGACCCGGCGCTGCAGCCGGAGAACGTCAACCTGACGCCGGAGCTGATGTCCCGCATCCCCGCCTCGATCCTGCGGATCGGGGTCCCCGGCGAAACCCTGCTGGAGGCGCTGCCGCGGATGCGCCAGACCTACTGCGGCACGATCGCCTACCAGTTCGAGCACCTCTCCTCGCACCAGCAGCGGATCTGGCTGCGCGAGATGATCGAGACCGGCGCCCACCGCCAGCCGCTGACCGCCGAGGAGAAGCGGCGACTGCTCAGCCGGCTGATCGACGTCTTCCAGTTCGAGCGCTTCCTCGAGAAGGCCTACCTGGGCCAGAAGATGTTCTCGATCGAGGGGCTCGACGTGGTCGTGCCGATGCTCGACGAGCTGGTCACACTTTCACACCGCGCCGGCGCCGAGGAGGTCGTCTTCGGGATGGCCCACCGCGGCCGCCTCAGCGTCCTCGCCCACAACCTCGGCCGCCCGGTCGAGTCGATCCTGGCCGAGTTCGAGGGCTCCAAGCGCCTCGGCGCGGTCAAGGCGGTCGCCGGCATCCCCCACGGCGGCACCGGCGACGTCAAGTACCACTACGGCCACCGCGGGGTCTACGAGACTTCCGAGGGCGAGAAGATCTCGGTCCGCCTCTACCCCAACCCCAGCCACCTCGAGTTCGTCAACCCGGTCGTCACCGGCGGCGCCCGCTTCCTGCAGTCGGACTTCGAGGGCTCCGAGCTGAGCCACGACCCGAAGCGCGCGGTCCCGGTCCTGCTGCACGGCGACGCCGCCTTCCCGGCTCAGGGAGTCGTCGCCGAGACGCTCAACCTGCAGGCGCTGAAGGGGTACACGACCGGCGGCACGATCCACCTGATCCAGAACAACCAGGTCGGCTTCACCACCGACCCCGAGGAGGCGCGCTCGACCCCCTACGCGGCCGACATGGCAAAGGGCTTCAACGTCCCGATCGTCCACGTCAACGCCGACGACGTCGAGGCCTGTACCGCGGCCGTCCGCCTGGCGATGGCCTATCGCGAGCGCTGGAACCGCGACATCGTCATCGACGTGATCGGCTACCGCCGCTTCGGCCACAACGAGACCGACGAGCCGGCCTACACCCAGCCGACGATGGCGGCGAAGATCAAGGCGCACCCGCCGGTCTCCGAGATCTACGCCGAGCGGCTGATCGGCGAGGGGACGATGCCGGCCGAGGAGGTCGGCCAGGCCTCCGAGGAGCGCCGCGAGGAGATGGCGAGCGCGCTGAAGGACCTGCGCGAGAAGATGGAGGCGGGCGAGTACGAGGACCCGACGGTGACGACGACCAGCAGCACCGGCGAACTGCTCGACCGCACCGCCAGCCCCCCGGTCCACACCGCCGTGGAGGCAGAGAAGCTGCGGGCGCTCAACCAGGAGCTGCTGAAGACGCCGGATGGCTTCAACGTCCACCGCAAGCTGCGGCGGCCGCTCTCGAAGCGAACCGAGGCGATCGAGCGGGGAGGAATCGACTTCGGCCAGGCCGAGGCGCTCGCCTTCGGCTCGCTGCTGACCGAGGGTGTGCACGTCCGCCTCACCGGCCAGGACTCCGAGCGCGGCACCTTCTCCCACCGCCACCTCGTCCTTCACGACGAGAACACCGGCCTCAGGTACTGCCCGATGCAGAACCTCGAGGACGCCTCCGCCCCGTTCGAGCTCTACAACAGCCCCCTCTCGGAGATCGGCTGCCTCGGTTTCGAGTACGGCTACTCGGCGGCCTCGCCGAGCTCGCTGATCCTCTGGGAGGCGCAGTTCGGCGACTTCGCCAACGCCGCCCAGGTGATCATCGACAGCTTCATCGTCTCCGGCGAGTCGAAGTGGGGGCAGACCAGCCGGCTGACCTTGCTGCTGCCGCACGGCTATGAGGGCTCCGGGCCCGAGCACTCCAGCGCCCGGATCGAGCGCTTCCTCGCCCTCGGCGCCGAGGGCAACATCCGCATCGCCTACCCGACCACCGCGGCGCAGTACTTCCACCTGCTGCGCCGGCAGGCGCTGATCCGCAAGCCGCGGCCGCTGATCGTCTTCACCCCCAAGGGGCTGCTGCGCCTTGACGGAGCCACCGCGAGCCTGGATCAGCTCTCCGAAAGCGAGTTCCACTTCATCCTCGATGACCCCCGAGCGCGGGAGCGACGCGAGAAGGTCGAGCGCCTGGTCCTGTGCACCGGCAAGGTGTACTTCGACATCGATGCCAGCGAGCGCCGGGACGCCGCCGAGAACGTCGCCCTCGCCCGGGTCGAGATGCTCTACCCGTTCGCGAAGGAACAGCTGCAGGAGCTGATCGCTTCCTACTCGAACCTGAAGGAGATCACCTGGGTCCAGGAGGAGCCGCGCAACATGGGAGCGTGGAAGGTGATGTCACGCCGGATGCCCGAGCTGCTGCCCGAGGGTGTGGAGCTCACCTACATCGGTCGCCAGGGCCGGGCAAGCACGGGCGAGGGTTACTCCGGCGCCCACGCGCTCGAGCAGGAACGCATAGTCCTGACCGCGCTTACACCGGGCGCCTGACATCAGATGGCGGCGGTCCCGTTCCAAAAGCCCGTCCCGGGTCGCCTGTTCGTCTGGGTGAAGCGTCTCTCGTGGGTCGAGCTGGCGATCTTCGCCGCCCTGATCCTCTTTTGGCTGCTGCCGGGGTTCGACACCGAGACGATGGTGTTCGGGTGGGCCCACGGGCTCGGCTTCGTGGTGCTCTGCATCGTCATTTGGATCACCGCCGTGCGCCGCGAGGCGCCCTACACGTTGCTCGCCGCGACCCTGACTCCGGTCGGTCCGGTGGGAAGCGTGATCGGGATCGAGTTGATCGAGCGCAGGGGGTGGGGAGTCGCCGCTGACGCCCGCGGAGACTCCCATCGTGCCCAAAGCGCGGCAGAATGAGTCGAAACCAGTCGATTGCGCTTGACCGCAGGGGTTTCACGCGGTATAGCTAGGTGGTGACTGTTCCTTCTGGGCAGTCCCGTCCAGGGGAACGGCCGCGTCGGCATCCCTCCCTGGCTACCGACGCGCAACAGGTGCAGTGAGGGTCGCGCGGACCCCCCTGCCTCCCGCGGCCCCGCTGCGCCTACCCCTTCAGCTTGCGCAGCACGGCCTGGAGAATGCCTCCGTTGACGAAGTAGGTCACCTCGTTCGGGGTGTCTAGACGCACCGTCGCCTCGAACTCGACCGGCGCGACGCCGTCGCGCCGAGCCGTAACAGTCACAGATTTCGCCTTGCCCCCTTCGAGGTCGCCGAAGTCGAAGCTCTCCTCGCCGCTGAGACCGAGCGAAGACACACTCTCACCGTTCGCGAACTGCAGCGGCAACACTCCCATCCCGATCAGGTTCGAGCGGTGGATGCGCTCGAAGCTCTCGGCGACGACGGCGCGGACGCCGAGCAGCTTGGTTCCCTTCGCCGCCCAGTCGCGCGAGGACCCGGAGCCGTACTCCTTACCCGCGAGGACGACCAGCGGCACACCGTCTTCGGCGTATGACATCGCCGCCTCGTAGATGCTGGTCTCCTCACCGCCGGGGAAGTGGCGGGTGAAGCCCCCCGAGCGCTCGACCAGCCGGTTGCGGAGGCGGATGTTGGCGAAGGTGCCGCGGATCATCACCTCGTGGTTGCCGCGGCGGGACCCGTAGGAGTTGAAGTCCCGCGGCTCCACTCCCTGCTCGATCAGCCAGCGACCGGCGGGACTGTCCTTCTTGATCGCCCCGGCCGGCGAGATGTGGTCGGTGGTGATCGAGTCACCGAGCAGCGCCAGCGCCCGAGCGCCGGCGATCGGCTCGACCCCGGGCGGGTCGGCGGGCATCCGCTCGAAGAAGCTCGGCTGGCGAACGTAGGTGGAGTCGGGCCAGGTGTAGCGACCGCCGGCGGGGACGTCGACCGCGTTCCAGGTCTGATCGCCCTTGAACACCTCCGCGTAGTTGCGGGCAAACATCTCGGCGGCGACCGAGGAACCGACGACCTCCTTGATCTCGGCGGCGCTGGGCCAGATCTCGCGCAGGTAGACCGGCTCGCCGTCGGAGCCCTCGCCCAGCGGCTCCTCGACCAGGTCGAGGTCCATCCGCCCGGCCAGCGCGTAGGCGACGACCAGCGGCGGGCTCGCCAGGTAGTTCGCCTTGACGTCCTGGTTGATCCGCCCCTCGAAGTTGCGGTTGCCGGAGAGCACGGCGCAGACCGCCAGGTCCCGCTCGGCGATCGCCGCCGAGATCTCCGGCTCCAGCGGGCCTGAGTTGCCGATGCAGGTCGTGCAGCCGTAGCCGACCAGGTTGAACTGCAGCGCGTCGAGGTACTCGGTCAGGCCGGCCCGCTCGAGGTAGTCGGTGACCACGGTCGAGCCCGGCGCCAGCGAGGTCTTCACCCAGGGCTTGCGCGCGAGCCCACGCTGCACCGCATTGCGGGCCAGCAGCCCGGCGCCGACCATCACGCTTGGGTTGGAGGTGTTGGTGCAGCTGGTGATCGCGGCGATCACGACGCGGCCGTGGTCGAGCTCGAAGGAGGTGCCGTCGGTCAGCGTCACCTCGACCGCGTCGCCGCTGCCGTGCTCAGCCACGGCAGCAGGACTGCCGCTGACCGCCGGCCGCGGCTTACCGCGCTCGTCGTCGTGCTCCTCGGCCGGCGAGTCAGACGCCGGAAACGACTCTTCGATCGCCTCGTCGCGACTGTTGCCGAGCTGCGCCGCGGCCTCGGGGTCGAACTCGCCCATCGCCTCGAGGAACGACTGCTTCGCCTGCGCCAGCGGCACCCGGTCCTGCGGCCGCTTCGGCCCGGCGATGCTGGGCACCACCTCGCCCAGGTCAAGTTCCAGCAGGTCGGAGAAGACCGGATCGGGCGAGCCGGCGTCATGGAACATGCCCTGCGCGCGGGCGTAGGCGTCGACCAGCTCGATCGTCTCGGTCGGGCGCCCGGTCAGGTCGAGGTAGCGCAGCGTCTCGGCGTCGATCGGGAAGATCGCGCAGGTCGAGCCGAACTCCGGCGACATGTTCCCGAGCGTCGCCCGGTCGGCGAGCCCGAGCGTCGGCAGCCCCGGCCCGAAGAACTCGACGAACTTGGAGACGACGCCACGCTCGCGCAGCATCTCGGTCACGGTGAGGACGAGGTCGGTGGCGGTCGCCCCCTCGGGCAGCTCGCCACCGAGCTTGAAGCCGACCACCTGCGGCAGCAGCATCGAGATCGGCTGCCCCAGCATCGCCGCCTCGGCCTCGATCCCGCCGACCCCCCAGCCGAGCACGCCGAGGCCGTTGACCATCGTCGTGTGCGAGTCGGTGCCGACAAGCGTGTCGGGGTAGGCCCGAAGGACGCCGCCGTGCTCGCGGCTGTAGACGACCTGGGCGAGGTGCTCGAGGTTGACCTGGTGGCAGATCCCGGTCGCCGGCGGGACGACGCGGAAGTTGTCGAACGACTGCTGCCCCCACTTGAGGAACGAGTAGCGCTCGCGGTTGCGCTCGAAGTCGCGCTCGGCGTTGACCGCGAAGGCGCGCTCGTTGCCGAAGGCGTCGACCTGGACCGAGTGGTCGATCACCAGGTCGACGTCGACCAGCGGGTTGATCGCCGCCGGGTCGCCGCCGATCTCCTCCATCGCGTCGCGCATCGCCGCCAGGTCGACCACGGCGGGGACGCCGGTGAAGTCCTGCATCAGCACCCGCGCCGGCTGGAAGGGGATCTCGACGCTGGGCTCGGCGGCGGCGTCCCAGCCGGCGATCGCCTCGACGTCGGCGGCCCGAACCGAGGTCCCGTCCTCGAGCCGCAGCACGTTCTCCAGCAGGACCTTGATCGAGTAGGGGAGGCGGGCGACGTCGAAGTGTTCCGCCAGCGCGTCGAGCCGGAAGACCTCGTAGTCGCGCCCGCTCACCGCGAGGGTCGAACGGGCGCCGAAGGAATCGCTGCTGCTCATGCTGTCTCCTGAAGCCGTCGTCTTCTACCTCTTGTCCTTCGAGTGCCCGTCGGCGATCTCCGCCGCCGACCGCTGTCCCGCCGAGCCGCTGGAGACGCGGACCGCGATCCCGGGGCTGGCCAGGCCGAAGTGGGCGAGGAAGCGCTGCCGCGTCGGTGCGACGGCGATCTCGACCTTGTCGGCCTCGATCGCGCGAACGGTCGCGCTCGCGACCTCGGCCGGCGTCGAGGTTCCCAGCCCCGCCGGGGACTTCGCCCCCGACTCCGCGAACATCCCGGCCTCGCGGATGAACCCCGGCGAGACGATCGAGACGCCGATCCCCTGCGGCGCCAGGTCGGTGCGCAGGGCGAGGGCGAACCCGCGCAGGCCGAACTTGGTCGCGTTGTAAATCGAGGACCGCGGCGCCGGCGACTTGCCGGCCAGGGAGGCGATGAAGACGAGGTGGCCGGAGCCGCGCTCCAGCATCGCCGGATAGAGCGCCCGCGCGAGCATCATCGGCGACTCGAGGTTGACCCGCAGCGCCCGCTTCACCTGCTCCGCCGTGAAGTCGTCCACGCGGCCGGCGGCCGGGAGACCGGCGTTGGCTACGAGGACGTCGATCGCGCCGGCCTCGGCGGCGAGGCGCTCGGCCTCTCCCGGCTCGGCCAGATCGGCGGCCAGCACCCGGTGACCGTCGCCGGGCAGCTCAGCCGCCAGTGCTTCCAGCGCCTCGGCCACGCGGCCGCTCAGCACCAGCTTCACGCCGCGCTCGGCCAGCGCCGCGGCGATCGCCCGGCCGAGGCCGCCGGTGGCGCCGGTGAGGAGAGCTGTGCGGCCGGCAAGTTCCATCCCAAGGCCCAAGCTAGCAGCCGTGTGGCCGACAGGAATCTCGGATGAAAGTGCGAAAGGCCACTAAATGTTTGCGTTTTGTGAGCAAGGGACCGGTCGATCGTCTACACTGCCGCCGGTCCGTAGAACCGAAACGCCGAGTCCCGCGCGTCCAAAGGCGCTGTGGGAACGGGGGAACCACGTTTTCGGGGCTAACCCGCCTAGTTCAGGCGGGAGCGCAGGCTCCTTTTAGCGCTAGCCCGACAGCTAACCCCGTAGGCCGACAAAGGAGAATCGGTTTGCTGTCTGACAAGCTCAAGTTCCAAGCGGGGTTGGCACTTTCGGCGGCTTTCGTCGTCTTCGCCCTCCTCGCCCCGGGGAACGCCTCCGCCCGCTGCGCGACGGGAGGCCTGACCCCCGCCGCGGTGGACGTCTGCACTCCCACCGCCAAAGCCAAGCTTCTCTCGACCGGGGAATTGATTCCGCCAAAGAGCGCCCCTCCCCGCGTCATCGCGGTGATCGAAGCCGCCAACAAGATCCGCACCAAGCCCTACATCTGGGGCGGCGGCCACGCCCGCTGGTGGGACAAAGGCTATGACTGCTCGGGCTCCGTCAGCTTCGCGCTGCATGGCGGCGAATTCATCGAAAGCCCGCTGCCCTCGGGTCCGATGGAAAAGTGGGGCCTCGCCGGCGAAGGTCGCTGGATCACCGTCTACGCCAACCCCGGCCACGCCTACGCCGTGATCGCCGGTGTCCGCTGGGACACTTCTGGCGATGCCAGTGGGACGGGGCCGCGCTGGCATGAAGACTTGCGGGACAACGTCGGCTACATCGCCCGCCACCCGGCCGGCTATTAGCGTTGCGAGAGAGGAGGGTGACTACCCCCTCCTCTCTCAACTTGCTCGCTGGCTCGCGCCCCGGCTGACCGCGAGCCGTACAAGGCGAGAAGTACAAGCCGTTCGGAGGGGGTAGTCACCCTCCTCCAGATCGGCGCGCCGGTGGCCGGCGGCAAGGTGGGCTGTAGCCGTGGCTGGAGTGGAGGGGCCGGCTCCTCCCAAGCGGCCAAAGGGCCGTGCTCCACCGCGGCCAAGAGCAGGCCGCCGGATTGTCCTTGCTTTCCTGAACTGCTCGGCTAACGTCATCTTGTAACCGCGTCACTTCCCGACATCCGCCTGGTGAATCTCACCAAGCACTACGGTGAGGTCGTTGCCGTAGCCGGAATCGACCTTGAGGTCGAGGGCGGGGAGTTCTTCACCTTCCTCGGCCCCTCCGGTTCCGGCAAGACGACGACGCTGCGGATGATCGCCGGCTTCGAGGACCCGAGCGGGGGGACGATCGAACTCGCCGGCGAGGAGGTCGGCGGCGTACCGCCCTACGAGCGCGCGGTCAACACCGTCTTCCAGGACTACGCGCTCTTCCCCCACATGAGCGTCGGCGACAACGTCGCCTACGGGATGAAGGTGGCCAGGGTGGACAAAGCCGAGCGCAATCGCCGCCGCGACGAGGCGCTGGAGATGGTGCGGCTGCCCGGCTATGCCGACCGCAGGCCCGGCGAGCTCTCCGGCGGGCAGCGCCAGCGGGTCGCCCTGGCGCGGGCGATCGTCAACCGGCCGCGGGTGCTGCTGCTCGACGAGCCGCTCGGCGCGCTGGACCTGAAGCTGCGCGAGCAGATGCAGGTGGAACTGAAGACGATCCAGGGCGAGGTCGGGATCACCTTCGTCTACGTCACCCACGACCAGGACGAGGCGCTGACGATGAGCAACCGGATCGCCGTCTTCAACGCGGGCCGGATCGAGCAGGTGAGCACGCCGCGCGACCTCTACGAGCACCCGGTCAACGAGTTCGTCGCCGGCTTCGTCGGCGTCTCCAACCTGATCGAGCGCGAGGGGAAGCGGGTGACGATCCGGCCCGAGAAGATCCAGATGCTGGAGCCGGGCTCCCCGGCCGACGGATTGCACAGCGAGCGCGGCCGGATCGACGAGGTCTCCTACGCCGGGATGGTCACCCGCTACACGGTCGCCCTCGATGCCGGCGGAACCCTGACCCTGGTCAGGCAAAACTTGGAGGGCGCCGCCGGGGAGACGGCGCCGACGCAGGGGAACGAGGTCCTGGTGGGATGGCGCCCGGAGCACGCGGCCGCCGTCCAGGGGAAGTCAACGAAAGAGGAGGTTGCACCATGAGGAGAAAGGACGCTCATCCCGCCCGGACGGCGTGGCTCATCGTCGCCGGCCTGATCGCCGTAATGCTCGTCCTCGCCGGCTGCGGTTCCAGCGACGACAACGGCGGTGGCGGGGGTGAAGAACTGCAGAAGCTCGGCAAGGGCGAGGGTCAGCTCAACCTGATCTCCCTGGGCCGGCTACGTCGAACCGGAATGGGTCAAGCCGTTCGAAAAGGAAACGGGCTGCAAGGTCAACAACAAGACCGGCGGCACCTCCGACGAAATGGTGCAGCTGATGGGCACCGGCGAATACGACGGTGTCTCCGCCTCCGGCAATGCCTCCGCCCGCCTGGTTGCCGCCGGTGACGTCTCCCCGGTCAACGTCGATCTCGTCCCCAACTACAAGACGATCTTCAGCGACCTCAAGGACCAGCCCTACAACACCTTCGACGGAGTCCCCTACGGGATTCCGCACGGACGGGGGGCAAACCTGCTGATGTGGAACGCCACCGACGTCAAGCCGGCCCCGGACTCCTGGGACGTGATGCTCGATCCGAAAGTCGCGGCCAAGTACAAGGGCAAGATCAGCGTCTACGACGAATCGAGCTACATCGCCGACGCCGCCATGTACCTCAAGTACCACCAGCCCGACCTGGGGATTGAAAATCCCTACGAGCTCAATGACGAACAGTTCGAAGCGGCGGTCGACCTGCTGAAGGAACAGCGCCCCAACGTCGGCGAATACTGGTCTGAAGCCGCCAAGCAGATCTCGGCCTTCGCCAACGGCGACGTCAAGCTCGGCACCACCTGGCAGTACCAGTACTTCACCCTGCAGGGCGAAGGCGAACCTGTGGCTGCCAGCCCGGCTAGCCAGGGCTTCCTCCCCAAGGAGGGCGCGACCGGATGGTCGGACACCTGGATGCTCAGCTCCAAGGCAAAGCATCCGAATTGCATGTACATGTGGATGAACTACATCGTCTCACCCAAAGCCAACGCCGAAGTCGCCGAATTCTTCGGCGAGGCGCCGGCCCAGAGCCTTGCCTGCGACCAGACCGCGGACAAGAGCTTCTGCGAGAAATACCATGCGGAAAACCCGGCATTCTGGAAGCGCGTCTACTACTGGGAAACCCCGCTCGCCGACTGCGGCAACGGCGAAGAAGATTGCAAGGACTACAACGACTGGGTCAAAGCCTGGACCGCGATCAAGGGCTAGGCATCGCGGTCAACATCCATGGCGACTGAAGCAGCCGCCCCGAGGAGGTCGGTGGGCCACAGGCTCGCCGGCCTCTTCCAGGGCCGGCCGCGGCTCCAGGTCGGAGCGCTGCTGGCCGCCCCGGCGGCCTGGTTGGTCGTCCTCTACCTGGGATCGCTCGCGGTCCTGCTGATCACTGCTTTCTGGACCGTCGACCCGCTCAGCGGCGAGGTGATAAAGGGGTTCAGCCTCGAGAACTTCGAAGCGCTGTTCAACGAACCGGTCTACCGGACGATCGTTTGGCGGACCGTCAGAACGGCGGCTCTGGTCACCCTGACCGACGCCGTGATCGCCTTCCCGATCGCCTTCTACATGGCCAAGGTTGCGAGCCATCGCGGCAAAGCGATCCTCGTCGTCGCCGTGCTGATGCCGCTCTGGTCCAGCTATCTGGTGAAGATCCTCTCCTGGCGCACGATGCTCTCCGAAGACGGCGTCATCAACTGGGCCCTCGACCCGATCGGCCTGCACGGTCCAGGCTACGGCCTGACCGCGGTCTGGCTGGTTCTCAGCTACCTCTGGCTGCCCTACATGATCCTGCCGATCTACGCCGGCCTCGAGCGGATCCCCAACGCGCTGATCAGCGCCTCCGAGGACCTCGGCGCCTCCCCCTTCACGACCTTCCGGCGGGTGATCTTCCCACTCGCCTTCCCCGCCGTCGTCGCCGGCTCGATCTTCACCTTCTCGCTCTCGCTCGGCGACTACATCACCCCGCGGCTGGTCTCCAACAGCCAGTTCATCGGCAACACGATCGCCAACTCGATCACCAACGACCTGCCCTTCGCGGCCGCCCTGGCCCTGGTCCCAATCGTCGTGATGATCGCCTACCTCTCGGTGGCCCGAAAGCTCGGCGCCTTCGAGCACGTCTGATGCGCCTCTCGCGACGCGCACAGGCACTGCTGCGGCTGGCCGTCGGGCTCGGCCTCGCCTTCATCTACATCCCGCTGATCGTGATCGGGATCTACGCCTTCAACTCGAGCAAGATCCTCAAATGGCCGCCGCCCGGCCTGACCACGGAATGGTTCGGCAAGGCCTTCGAAAGCGACACCGCCCGCGAAGCGCTGCTCACCTCGCTCGAGGCCGGCGCCGTCGCGACCGCGATCGCCATCGTGCTCGGCAGCCTCGCCTCCCTCGCCGTTGCCCGCCACCGTTTCTTTGGCCGCGAGAGCATCTCCTTCCTGGTGATCCTGCCGATCGCCTTACCCGGGATCGTCACCGGCGTCGCCCTCAGCAACAGCTTCACCCAGGTCCTTGGCGTCAGCCTCAGCCTCTTCACGGTGATCGTCGGCCACGCCACCTTCTGCATAGTCGTCGTCTACAACAACGTCGTCGCCCGCCTGCGCCGCACCTCCAGCTCCTTCGAGGAGGCTTCGGCCGACCTCGGCGCCCACACCTGGCAGACCTTCCGCTTCGTCACCTTCCCGAGCATGAAAACGGCCCTCGCCGCCGGCGGCCTGCTCGCGTTCGCCCTCTCCTTCGACGAGATCATCGTCACCACGTTCACGATCGGCGCCGGCGAAGAAACCCTGCCGATCTGGATCTACCGCAACCTCTTCCGCCCCAACCAGCTGCCGATCGTCGACGCCGTCGCAGTGCTCGTGATCCTGATCTCGATCATCCCCGTCTACCTGGCCCACCGACTGAGCCGCGAGGAGGGCGCAAGCGTCGGCGCCAAAGGCGGTGGCGGCGCGGCAGTTGACGCCGAGGCGACCGCGGTCCCGTAGCGCTGCCGACTTCGACCACCCCGTGGTGCGGCAAAAGTCGGCTACATGCGGCGGGGTGCTACCCCTGTCGCGCGAGCTTGGCGGCTTCCTCGGCGCCGAGATAAGGCGCCAGGGTCAGCTCGACCAGGTCCGGCAGCAGTGCCTCCAGCTTCTCGGTGCGACCGGCGTTGATCTCGCGCACGATCAGCGAGACGATGCCGCCGACCAGGGTCGCCTCGGTCGCCTCCGGCAGCGGCCGCTCGCCGCTGTGCTCGGGCCGGCCGGCCTTGAGGATCTCGACGAAGCCCTGCATCGAGGCCCGGTGCCGGGTGGCGATCTCGCCGCCGGCGGCGATCGGCTCGATCATGCAGACCCGGGCAAGCTCTGGCTCCCCGGCGAGGAACCGCAGCATCGTCGCCAGCGCCGCCCGCACCTTCTGCGGCCACTCCTCAAACGCCTCGGCCGCCACCTGCATCGATTCGCGAATGTGGTCGGCGACCATTTCGTAGGCGGCGAGAAAGCAGGCTTCCTTGTCGGCGAAGTGCTCGTAGAAGGTGCGGCGCGAGACCGATGCCGCCTTGGTGATGTGGGCGACGGTGGTCGCGTTGTAGCCCCGCTCGGCCACCGTATCGACCAGGGCGGTGATGATCCGCTCGCGCTGGTTCTGGGCGATGAACTCGCGCGGCAGACCGTGGCGGCCGGCGGGCAGGCGGACCGAAGAGGCCTCCTCGGCGGCGACCTCCCCCGCCTTCTTCCCCTTGCCTTTGGACGCCGCCTTGGCCACGTCTCGAAGATACTCGACGCCCCCGGCGCCGCTCTTCTCAGAGCTGCGTCGCGATGACCCCGATCAGCGCCGCGACGATCAGGCCGCCGGTCTGGATCATCAGCCGGTAGAGGCGGTCGAAACGCTCCTCGAACCGCTGCTCCATCGCTTCGAACCGCTCGTCGGACCTGTCTTGCATCGTTTGGAACCGCTCGTCGGACTTGTGCTGCAACGCTCCGAACCGTTTGTCGAACTTGTCCTCCATCGCCTGGAAGCGGCGATCGAACTTGTCCTCAATTGCCTGGAAGCACCGGTCGAACTTGCTCTCCATCGCCTGGAACCGGCGGTCAAACTTGCTCTCCATCGCTTCGAAGCGGCGATCGAACTTGTTCTCCATCGCATCGAAGCGATCGTCCATGCGGCGGAAGCCCTCGCTGACCCTCTCGTTGAGGTCGTCGAGGCGCTCGTCGGTCCAGCTCTCCCGCATCGTCTGCATTCTGGCACCGTAATTTTCTGTCTGCAACGAGACAAGACGCCGATGTGCCAACTCCGTGGCGTCTTGGTGCCAACTTCGAGCCGGGCGCGCTAGTGGAGGGGCTGGACGAGCAGCTCGTCCTCGGCGGCGCGGGCGCCGAGGTAGGGCATCATCGCCATGTAGACCAGCTCGGAGAGGAATTCCTCGCCGCGCTCGAGCGCGCCGTCGCGGATCTTGGTCATGATCGTGCCGTAGATCGCGCCGGTGACCATCTCGGCGGTGCTGCGCGAGACCGACTCCGGTTCCTCCAACTCGCCGCGGCCGGCGTCGATCATGTCGGCCAAGCCCTGCAGGACGCGGTCGCGGCGGGCCTGGGCACGGCTGCCGGCGCCGTTCACCGCGACGACGAAGAACCGCGCCCGCGCCGGGTCCTCCTGGAAGAAGCGCATCGCCGCCCAGGCCCCGGCCCAGATCCGGTCGTGCCAGCCGCGCGGCCCGGCGTAGGCGGCCGCGGTCCGCTGGCAGAACTCGACCGAGATCTCGCCGTGGACCCGCAGGAAGCAGTCTTCCCGCCCGGAGAAGCTGCGGTCGAAGGCGGCCCGGCCTACTCCGGCGCGTTCGCAGATCATCGCCACCGTCGTTCCCTCCAGACCATGCTCGCCGGCGAGCTCGATCATCGCGGTCGCGATGCGCCTGCGGACCGGGTCCTCGCTTTTGACGGCTCCCGGCTCGGTCTCCACGCTCACATCCGCCCGGCCCTGCCCCCTGCGCTCGTCGGACTCAGGCGGCCACCCGCGCCTGAGCCGCGTCGGCGGCCCGTCCCGCCTCCACCTCGCCTATGAACGGAGTCAGCGTGACCTGCAGCATCTCCGGCAGCAGCTGCTTGAGGTCGTCGACGTCGTCGGCAACCAGACGCTGGTGCACGAGCCAGGCGATGCCGCCGGCGATCGCAACCTCGAGCCCGTCGGGCAGCCGGCTGGCGCGGGGATTGAACTCCCGCCCTTGGCGCAGCTTCGGCGCCACGCTTTCCAGCATCGCCTGGTAGCGGGCGAGCGCGGCGGAGCCGGCGGCCTGCGACTCGACGATGCAGAGCTTCGCCCGCGCCTGCTCCTTTTCCACCATCTCGAGGAAGATCTCGAGCCCGGCGGAGATCTGCTCGTGCCAGGGGTCTTCCGGATTCAGCAGTTCGTCGAAGACCTCCCGTGCGGCGGCGAGGCTCTCGTCGAAGGCGGCGAGGAAGCACTCCTCCTTGCTGGAGAAATGCTCGTAGAAGGTGACCAGGGCGACACGCGAGGTCTTCGCGATCAGCTCGATCGTGGTCTTCTGGTAGCCCCGTTCGGCAACCAGCTCGGCCGTCGCCAGCAGGATCCGCTCGCGCTGGTTCTGGGAGACGAAGTCGCTCGGGATCAGGTGCCGGCCGGGTGGCAGTTTGGAGAGCCGCTCCGACAGTGGGCGCTGCTTCGCCATACCGGCAAGATACCAGAACGTTCACCTGGTGTCTACTCTCCTTTTCTCTAAAAACTTTAACGTTCTGGTCACCGGTGTCTCTGAAAGCTGCTATATCTAGACAAAAGGAGCATGTTTTCAGAAGGCGGATGGGATGCGAGATCAAAGCTCTGGAGCCACTGACGAGGCCGAGGCCACCCCGGTAGCCCCGTTTCCCGGCCGCCGCGTCCGCCCCGCTCGCGAGCGCCTGCTGGAGGCGATCCTGATCGTCAGCGGCGAGCGCGGCTACGAGCACATCGCGGTCCAGGACGTAATCGAGCGAGCCCGCGCCAGCCGGGCGACCTTCTACAAGCACTTCGAGGACAAGGAGGACTGCTTCGCGCAGGCCTACCACGACGCCGCCGACTGGCTCTACCGGCGGCTGACCGGCGCCGCCAAGCGCCAGCCGAGCTGGCGCGAGGGCCTGCGGGCGGGGATGGCGGAGCTGCTCGAGTTCTGCGCCAACCAGCCGGCGCTGGCGCGGGCGCTGCTGGTCGAGGCGCACGCCGTCGGTGGCGCGGCGCTCGCTGAACACGATCTTTTGATGGAGCGCCTCTCCCGCGCGATCGACTTCGCGCGCCGCGAGATTCCCTCTCGCCAAGCTCCACCTCCTGTGACGGCAACCTTCATGGTAGGGGCTATCGAGACTCTTGTGCGCGCCAAGTTGATGAGCGACGAGCCGGAGACCGCCCCCGAGATGCTCCCCGGCCTCCTCCATTTCGTCGTCATGCAGTACTTCGGCGAGGACGCCGCCTGGGAAGAGCTGACGGCGGCGCCGCTGGCGACCTGGCATTCCAGGCGCGAGGCGGCCACCCGGATCCCCTGAAGGGCGGGCGTCAGGGAGGGAGCTGTACCCCCTCCTCTCTCAACTTGCTCGCTGGATCGAGCAGCGGGCTGGCCGTGGGCCGCTCAAGGCGAGAAGTACAAGCCGTTCGGAGGGGGTACAGCTCCCTCCCAGCGAGCGTGCTCCGGGAGATCCGCCGTCCCTCGGAAGCTGGCGTGGTCGCCAACGGCACCTTCCCGCTGAGCTGCTCGGTTGGAGGAGTCCGGTGCCCCTTCGACGGAGGCTCATGGAGATACGCCGGAGCCCACGCGTGCGACCCAGCTGCGCGACGGCCTCCGGCGAAGGGGCACCGGACTCCTCCCCACCGCCCCGTCCTACAGCGGGATATTCCCGTGCTTGCGCTTCGGCTGCGCCACCCGCTTGGACTGCAGCATCCGCAGCGCGCGGATCAGCTTCGGACGGGTCTGGCGCGGCTCGATCACGTCGTCGATGTAGCCGCGCTCGGCCGCCGAATAAGGGTTGGCGAAGTGGGCTTTGTAATCGGCAATCAGTTTCTGGCGCCGCTCGTCGGGGGTCGGCGAGGTGGCGATGTCTTTGCGGTAGATGATGTTGACCGCGCCCTCGGGGCCCATCACCGCGACCTCCGCGGTCGGCCAGGCGACGTTGTAGTCGGCCAGCATGTGCTTCGAGTTCATCACGTCGTAGGCGCCGCCGTAGGCCTTGCGGGTGACGACGGTGAGCTTCGGCACGGTCGCCTCGGTGAAGGCGTAGAGCAGCTTGGCGCCGTGGCGGATGATCCCGTTCCACTCCTGGTCAGTGCCGGGGAGGAAGCCGGGCACGTCGGTGAAGGTGAGGATCGGGACGTTGTAGCAATCGCAGGTGCGGACGAAGCGGGCCGCCTTCTCGGAGGCCTCGATGTCGAGCACGCCGGCGAGGAAGGCGGGCTGGTTGCCGACGACGCCGACCGGATAGCCGTCGAGCCGGGCGAAGCCGCAGACGATGTTCTTGGCGAAGTGCTCATGGACCTCGAGGAACTCCTCGTCGTCGACCACGCGGGCGATCACGTCGCGCATGTCGTAGGGCTTGGAGGGATCGCCGGGGACAAGCGTGTCGAGCTCCTCGTCTTCGCGCTCGGGATCGTCGCTGGGCTCGAAACGCGGCGGCGCCTCGAGGTTGTTCGAGGGCAGGAAGCTGAGCAGGTAGCGGGCGTCCTCGAGGCAGCTCTCCTCGTCCTCGGAGGCGAAGTGGGCGACGCCCGACTTCGAGTTGTGGCTCATCGCCCCACCGAGCTCCTCGAACTCGACCTCCTCGCCGGTCACCGTCTTGATCACTTCCGGGCCGGTGATGAACATGTGCGAGGTCTCTTTGACCATGAAGATGAAGTCGGTCATCGCCGGCGAGTAGACGGCGCCGCCGGCGCACGGCCCCATGATCAGGCTGATCTGCGGGATCACCCCCGAGCACTGGACGTTGCGGACGAAGACGTCGCCGTAGGCGCCGAGCGAGACGACCCCCTCCTGGATCCGGGCGCCGCCGGAGTCGTTGATCCCGATCACCGGCGCCCCGACCTGGGCGGCCAGGTCCATCACCTTGCACATCTTCTCCGCCATCACCTCGCCGAGGCTGCCGCCGAACACCGTGAAGTCTTGGGAAAAGACAAAAACAGTTCTTCCTTCTATGGTGCCGTGGCCGGTGACGACGGCGTCGCCCCAGGGGCGCCTCTTCTGCATCTCGAAGTCGTAGGTCCGGTGGCGGACGAAGGTGTCGAGCTCCTCGAAGGAGCCGGGGTCGAGCAGCTTCTCGACCCGCTCGCGGGCGGTCATCTTGCCCTTCGCGTGCTGCTTCTCCACCGCCTCCTCGGAGGCCGAGTGGATCGCCGACTCGCGCAGCTCGCGCAGGTAGGCGAGCTTCTCCTCGTGGGTGACCGGGTTTCTCTCGCGCATCGAGCGCGGGAGTCTATTTCGCGACCCCGGAAAGTGCCCCGAGCCGCAGCGAACCGAGTGCCCACCTCCTCCAACGCACTTCTTCCCGCTATGCGGGAAGAAGTGCGTTGGGGCGGGGCTATTGGAGCGGCTAGAGGTGACCGCTTCCCGCTTCAGCTTTTCGGGGCGGGCAGGACCCGCCTCGTGGGGTGGATTTCAAGCTCGTGCCGGCTTAAACGAAAGGGCGTCGCTGCGGCTCGGCAAGGCGGTCGAGCACCGCCTCGAGGTCGGCCTCGGCGAGGCCGGCCCCGTCGGGAGCGCGGAGCTCGACGCGGGTGCCGAAGCCCTTCTCGGCCATCGTCACCTCAACTCCCTCTACCGCCTCAAGGAAGCTCGGTCAGCTCCGGCTCCGACTTCATCAGCGTTCGCGATGCCTCGATCATGGGAGCCGCTTCAACCAACGACCGGGCGTTCCTCCCCACCTCGGCGCTTGAACAAGACCGTTCAGGGGGAGAGCTTGCGCGCATCAACCTCAGAAGAAGGCGCCGCCCTTGTATTCGCCGAAGACGTCGCGCATCGCCCCGCAGACCTCGCCGATCGAGGCCTCGGCGGCAAGCGCGGCGCGGATCGGGTGCAGGAGATTGCCCTCGCCGCGGGCGACGTCGCGCAGGGACTCCAGCCTTGCCTCGACGGCCGCCTGGTCGCGCCGCTCCTTGAAGGCCTTGAGACGGGCCAGCTGGCGTTGCTCCGCCTCCGGGTCGACCTTGAGGATGTCGACGTCGTCGACCTGGTCGGTGACGAACTTGTTCACGCCCACGATCACGTCCTGGCCGCTCTTGTAGCGCTCGTGGTAGCTGAGCGCGGACTCCTCGATCTCGCGCTGCATGAACTCCAGTGCCTCAACCGAGCCACCCAGCTCCTCGACCTTCTCCATCAGCTCCTTCGCCCGCAGTTCGACCTCGTCGGTCAGCGACTCGACGAAGTAGGAGCCGGCGAAGGGGTCGATGGTGTCAGCGGCGCCGGACTCGTAGGCGAGCACCTGCTGGGTGCGCAGGGCGATCCGGGCCGAGCGCTCGGTCGGCAGCGCCAGCGCCTCGTCGAAGCCGTTGGTGTGCAGCGACTGGGTGCCGCCGCAGACCGCCGCGAAGCCCTGCAGGGCGACGCGGATGATGTTGACCTCGGGCTGCTGGGCCTGCAGGGTGACGCCGCCGGTTTGGGTGTGGAAGCGGATCTTCATCGAGTTCGGGTTCTCGGCGCCGAAGCGCTCTTTGACGATCTCCGCCCACATCCGCCGCACCGCGCGGAACTTGGCGATCTCCTGGAAGACCTGGTTGTGGCCGTTGAAGAAGAAGGCGAGGCGAGGCGCGAACTCGTCGATCTTCAGGCCCCGCGCCAGCGCCGCTTCGACGTAGGCGATCGCGTTGGAGAGCGTAAACGCCACCTCCTGCACCGCCGAGCAGCCCTTCTCGCGGATGTGGTAACCGGAGATCGAGATCGTGTTCCATTTCGGCACGTTCTCGCGGCAGTATTCGAAGATGTCCGTCGTCAGACGCATGGTCGGCTCCGGCGGGAAGATGTAGTTGCCGCGGGCCATGTACTCCTTCAGCACGTCGTTCTGGACGGTGCCGCGCAGCTTCTCGGAGGGGACGCCCTGCTCCTCGCCGACCAGCTCGTAGAGCAGCAGCAGGATCGCCGCCGGGGCGTTGATCGTCATCGAGGTGGAGACGCCGTCGAGCGGGATCTGATCGAAGCAGATCCGCATGTCCTCGATCGTGTCGATCGGAACGCCGGTGCGGCCGACCTCGCCGTGGCAGAGCGGGTCGTCGGAGTCGCGGCCGAGCTGGGTCGGCAGGTCGAAGGCCATCGAGAGGCCGGTCGAGCCGTGCTCGATCAGGTAGCGGTAGCGCTCGTTGGTGTCCTCGGGCGAGGCGAAGCCGGCGTACTGGCGCATCGTCCAGAGCCGATCGCGGTACATCCCCTCGTGGATCCCGCGGGTGAAGGGCGGCTCGCCCGGCTCGCCGAGCCGCTCCGCCAAGCCCGGCGCGACGTCGCTCTCGTCGTAGAGGCGCTCGATTTCGATTCCCGAGTCGGTAAAGACCCGCGGATCGTCGGGACCGACGACCGGGGCGATCGTGCGGTGCGACTCGTCGGCCGCTGGTTTACCGCTGCTTGCCATCGGTTCCGGAGGATATTGAGGTTGCGTCACTACGGCTCGCGCGTCCTCCACCACTCGATCAGGTCGGCGAGGCTCTGGCTCAGGGGCGTCGCGGCGGAGAAGCCGGTCGCCTCGCGCAAGGCGTCGGGGTCGCCGATCAGCGCCGCCGGGTCGGCGGGGCGGAGCATCCCCGCGTCGTGGCACACCGTCGTCTCGACGTCGGCCAGGCCGGCCAGGCGGTCGACCAGGCCCTGCATCGATTCGCCCCGCCCCGAGCAGAGGTTGAAGGTGCCGCTGAGCTGACGGCGCGAGATCTCCAGCAGGGCGCAGGCGCCGTCGCGGACGTCGACGAAGTCGCGCACCGCCCCGGGGTTCCCCAGCGCCAGCTCGATACTCGCCGCACCGGATGCCTCCGCCGCGGCCAAGCGGCGGGCGAAGCCCGAGACGGCGAACCGGGGGTCCTGCCCGGGGCCGATCAGGTTGAAGGCACGGACGACCGCAATCCGCAGGCCGCGCCCCCGTGCGTACTGCCCGCAGAGAACCTCCATCGCCGCCTTGCCGGCGCCGTAGGGGGTGATCGGCAGCGGCGCCAGGTCCTCCCGCAGGGGTAGCTGCGCGGTCGGTCGGTCGCCGTAGACGTCGGCCGAGGAGAGGCAGACCAGGTGTGCCTCCGGCGCCTCGCGGGCCAGCGCCTCGAGCAGGTTCAGCACCCCGGCCGCGTTCAGCGCGAAGGACTCGTCCGGGTGCTCCCAGCTGCGCCCAACCGACGCCGAGCCGGCGGCGTTGACGACGAGGTGCGGCTTCGTCGCGGCGATGCAGGCGGCAACGGAGACGGGGTCGAGCAGGTCGCAGGGCGGCGCACCCGCCGGCGGGTGGCGACCCGTCGCGACGACCCGGAAGCTCACCGCTGGCCGCGGCGCCGAGGTGGGTGCCGAGGAAGCCACCGGCGCCGATCAACAGCAGGGTTCGCTCCTCGGTCATCGAGGAGGGAGGGGCGAATGCCTAGTCGGTGGCGCCGACGAGCCGCTCGACGCCGGTCTGGTCGATCGTCCGTCGCAGTCCGTCGTTCAACTCGATCGTCGGCTCCCAGCCGAGCAGGTCGCGGGCGCGGGCGATGTCGGGGCGGCGCTGCTGGGGATCGTCGGTGGGCAAGGGCTCGTAGATGATCTCCGAGCGCGACTCCGTCACCTCGATCACCGCCTTGGCGAGTTCCAGCAGCGTGAACTCGTTCGGGTTGCCGATGTTGACGGGGGTGTGGACGTCGGACTCGGCGAGGGCGACGATTCCCCTGATCAGGTCGTCGACGTAACAGAAGCTGCGCGTCTGGCTGCCGTCGCCGAAGACGGTCAGCGGCCGGTCCTGCAACGCCTGCCGCAGGAAGGTCGGGATCGCGCGGCCGTCGTGCGGGCGCATCCGCGGGCCATAGGTGTTGAAGATGCGGACGATCGCGGTGTCGACGCCCTGCTGGCGGTGATAGGCCATGGTCAGCGCCTCGGCGTAGCGCTTGGCCTCGTCGTAGACGCCGCGGGGGCCGATCGGGTTGACGTGGCCCCAGTAGTCCTCGCGCTGGGGATGGACCTGGGGGTCGCCGTAGACCTCGCTGGTCGAGGCGATCAGGAAGCGGGCCCGCTTGAACTTGGCGACGCCGAGCATGTGATGGGTGCCGTGCGAGCCGACTTTGAGCGTGTGCAGCGGCAGCCGCAGGTAGTCGATCGGACTCGCCGGAGAGGCCAGGTGGTAAACGAAGTCGATCTCCTCGGGGATGTTGACCTGGCTGGTGATGTCGGTGTTGCGGAACTCGAACGCATCGTCACGGATGTGGGCGATGTTCTCCAGCGACCCGGTCTCGAGGTTGTCGAGGCAGATCACCCGGTGCCCCTTGCCGAGCAGGTGCTCACAGAGGTGCGATCCGAGGAAGCCGGCGCCGCCGGTGACCACGCAGGTACTCATCGCGGGCGATGCTACCGAGATGGGCCGCCGGGGCGCGGGGCGCCAGTTGCCGCAATTTCCGTCAATTGCGCCCAGAGGAACGTCCAGACAGGGGGAGAGAAACGGCCAGAGCCCCGATTGCGCTGCCATGTTCGGTAGGAAGATTTGAAACGGGCAGGGGGAGTCGAGTAGTGAATCCGATCGGGGGGGAGGAGCGGGTCGGCGCCGTCCCGGCGCCTGTCACCGATGCCGCACGCAAGCGTGCCGCGGTCGAGACCTACGTGCAACACGAAGCCGCCCTGCGCCGCACCGCCCGCCGCTACTCGCTCTGCGTCGACGACGCCGACGACGCGCTGCAGCGGGGCCTCGAGATCCTTTTGAGGAAAGCGCCAACCGTCGACCCGCGGGAACTGATCCGCTGGACCCATACGGTGGTCAAGCACGAGGCGCTGGCGGTGCGGCGCGAGCGCGAGCGGATCCTCAGCGGGCCGGCGGCGGCGAAGCCGGAGCCCGGACGCGAAGACTGGGTGGCGACGATCCCGACCGCGAGCGCCGGGCCGGCGGAGCAGGCCGAGCGCCAGGAGGCGATCGCCCGCAGCCGCGAGGCGCTGCAGGCCCTGAAGCCCCAGGAGCTGCGCGCCCTGACCCTGCTCGCCGAGGGCTACTCCTACGCGGAGATCGGCGAGATCACGGGCTACAGCTACACCAAGATCAACCGCTGCCTGGCCGAGGGGCGCGAGCGGTTTCGCAGCCTCGTCTCCAGCGGCGAATCCGGGAGCAGGTGCGAGGAGATGCGACCGCTGCTCTCGGCCTTCTGCGACCGCGAGGCCGACGCCGAGCAGGAGGCGACGCTGAAGGAGCACCTACGGGCTTGCGGAAGCTGCCGCGCCACCCTGCGGGCCTACCGGGCCGCACCGGGGGCGGTGGCGGCGCTCCTCCCGGCCGTACCGCCGAGTCGCTCGCTGCTCGATCGGGTCCACGACGCGTTCGCCGAACTTGGGGCGCGGTTCGGTGCCGGCGGCGGTTCGCCGCTGTCGCAGACAGTCGCCGCGGGCGGCGGTCGCGGCGCCGGCGTCGCCGCGCTCGCCAAGGCGCTGGCGATCTGCGCCGGGACGGTTGGCGGCGCCGCGGCCTGTATCGCGACCGGCGTCGCCCCAGCTCCGCTCGGGCACGGCGAGGAGAAGAGACCGAGCTTGGAGCGCGGACTCGATCCGACCGTCGTCGCCGCCTGGAGCGAAGACCGCGGCGTCGACTACGAAGTCGCCCCCGCGCCGCCGGCGCCGGAGGCAGCGCCATCGCAACCGCGCCACGAGCCCGAGCCGGCCCCGGTCGCCGCCCCGGAACCGGCGTCGGCCGCCAGCAGCGGAGCGGTCGAATACGCGCCCGCGCCGCAACCGGTCGCCGAACCCGCCGGCACCGCGACGGGCGGCGGCGACCCTGCCGGGGAGTTCGGGCCGTGAGGCGAGTGGAGCTCACCTTCCTCCTCCTCGCGACAATCGTCGCGGTCGCCCTGGGCGTCGACTCAACCGCCGCGGCCCAGAATCCGAGCCTGGCCGAGCAGCTGCGCCCACTTGACCTACGGGTCCTCGGGGGCGAGGCGAACTGGCACCCCGACGACAACTTCCGCATCGACTGGGATCGCCCGCCGATCGCCGACCAGGGCTTCCCGATCGTCGTCGTGCACTTCCGCGTTCTCGACGCGGCGGGGACGGTGGTGGTGCCGGAAAGGCGCCTGCCGGCGGAAACGACCGGGGTCGAGAACATCCGCCTGCCCTCACGCGGCGCCTACCTTGCCGAGGTCTGGCTGGAGGGGCCGGATGGGGCTCAGGGGCCGAAGGAGGGCGCCACGCTCCGCTTCGACGACGCCCGGCCCGGAACGGTGTCGCTGCACGGACCGACGGAGTGGGTGGCCGCCGACGCGCCGGCAACGTTGACGATCGAGCACCCCGCCGGACCGCTGCCGCTGTCCGGCATCCGTGGCTACGCCGTCTCGGTCGACGGCTTCGCCGGGCCGAGCACGCCCTGTGTCGCCAACGACCGTTGCAGTGAGGCGGAGACCGATCTGAACGGCGGAATCGGAGACGACTCCATTTCGCTGCACGGTTTGCATGAGGGACTCGACCTGGTGCGGGCGGTCGCCGTATCCGGCTCGGGCATGCATTCAGCGCAGAGCGCGAGCACTGTCGTTCGGGTCGACGCGACCAGCCCGGCGCTGGCGCTGGCGGCACCTCGCGTCTGGGCCGCCGGACCGGTCCGGGTGACGGCCAGGGCGACCGATGAGCTCTCGGGGATGGCGGCAAGCGGCTCCGCCGGACCCTTCACCGCGATCTCGATCGACAGCGGCGTCCCCCACGCCGAGCCGGGCGACTCCACCGCCACCACCGTCTCCGGCGAGGGCGTCCACAGGGTCGCCTACTTCGCCCGCGACGCCGCCGGCAATGTCGAGGCCGAGACGCCGGCGGTCAGCCTAGTGCGAATCGACGAAACGCCTCCTGTCGTCTCCTTCGCCAGGGCCCAGAGCGCCGCCGATCCAGAGCGGATCGAGGCGACGGTCAGCGACCGCCTCTCCGGAGCGGATGCCGGGCGGGGATCGATCGCGGTCAGACCGGCCGGCAGCCACCGGGCCTTCGAGCCGCTGCCAACCGCCGCTTCGCCGGGGCTGCTCGTCGCCCGCTGGGACTCCGAGAGCTACCCGCCGGGGAACTACGAATTCGCCGCAACCGCCCACGACGAGGCGGGAAACCGATCCACCTCGGGGCGCCGGAGCGGTGGCGCCAGGATGATCCTGACCAACCCGCTGAAGGCCGGCGCCGAGATCCACGCAGGACTCGGACCGAGATGGCGAGCGAAGGCCACGGCGTTGCGCTACGGCCGCAGCGTCGTCTTCGGCGGCAGGCTGACCTCGGCACTCGGGACCCCGCTCCCCCACCAGCCCGTGCAGATAATCGAGACCTTCGCGGCCGGGAGCGCCGCGGAGCGGCGCACGACCACCGTGGTGACCGGCGCGGACGGCGCCTTCCGCACCCACCTTAGCCCAGGCCCGAATCGGCAGGTCAAGGCGGCTTTCGCCGGCACGCCGACGATCGGCCGGTCCGCCAGCACTCCGATCGAGGTGGCGGCGCGGACCGGGGTCCGCCTGCACGCGTCCTCCTCCTCGGCCCGGGTGGGCGGCGCGCCAGTCGTCTTCGGCGGCCGGATCGGGGACCTCGGCGCTCCGGTCCCGGCGGACGGTCTGGCGGTCGAGCTCCAGTTCCGCCTCGCCGGCCGCCCCTGGACCGAGTTCCGCACCGTGCAGACCGACCGCCGCGGCCGCTTCCGCTACGCCTACGCCTTCAGCGACGACGACAGCCGCGGCGTCCGCTTCCAGTTCCGCGCCTTCGTCCCCGCCGACCAGGACTGGCCCTACCAGCCCGCCGGCTCCCGCCCGGTCCTCGTCACCGGGCGTTGAGCACGTACGGACCTGCAGCTAGGAGTGCTCAGGACCAAGTGGGACGCCGATGAAAAGGCCCCGCATGGTGGACCATGCGGGGCCTTTTGAAGTGGCGTATCCACGCCGGTCCTGAGTGCTCCTAGCGCAGGGACGGCGAGCTGGTCGGTGACCTGGTCGACCAGGTCCTGGGCGCGCGAGGTCTGCTCGTCGATCGCGCGGCGGACGCGCTGCTCGACCTCGTTGCGGTTGCGCTTCAGCGTGGTCTCGACCGTGCGCTGGCGCTTGCGGGCCTCGCGCTCGACCCGGTTGCGGGTCTTGCGGGCCTCGGTGGTCGCCTTGCGGCGGGCGCTGGAGCCGCGGCGCTCGGTCCGCTTCAGCGTCTTGCGCAGCTGGGTGCGGTAGGCCTTGAGCTGTTTCTCGGCGCTGGCGCGGTCGGTCCACGGCTCGACCAGGTCGGTGACCCGGTCGCTGACGCTGAGCACGACGCCGACGGGGAGGTCGACGGCGGCCTCGGCGACGGTCTGGACCTGGTTCTTCTCAGCGACGGCCGTCTTGGTCGCGGCCCGCTTGCGTCGCTTTGGCGGTTGCGGCGGCGGATTTCTTCGCTTCGGTGGTGGCGCGTTTGGCCTGGGTTTTGGATTTGCTGCCGTTCTTGCTCTGCGTAGCCATTAAAAAGTCGATCCCTTCGAGTCTGGTTTTGCCTGCCTCGGGCGTTCGCGAGTGTAGCGAACATATGTTCTTTGCGAACACACGTTCTTAAACCGCCTGCCCGGCGTCGGTTACGCCGGCTCGACGGCCTGCTGGGCGGCTCGCGAACGACAGCCAGCGCCTCGCCGTCGCCGGCGGCCGCGATCGGGTAGCGGGCGTCGAGGTCCAGCGGCGCATCCGCCAGCGCCAGATCGCCGAAGGCGACCTGCGCCCCCGGCCTCGCGGACGATCAGCTGCGCGCCGGCGGCGTCGACCGAGCGGCAGGAGCGCAGGCTCAGCATCGCGTCGAAGCGGCCGGCGGCCGACGTAGGCGGCGGTGATCGCGATCGAGCCGACGACCCGCAGCCGGTAGACCTTCCCGGCCAGCGCCTCGAGCGCCGGCAGCGCCCACTCCGGCTCCGCCGACTCCAGGCCCGACCACCTCCAGCTTGCTCGGCGGCGGCGGCGACCGCGATCGGCGCGCCGTCGAGCGTCGGCGCCCTCGCCGCGCCGAGCGACGAACTCCTCGCCGGCGCCGAAGTCGTAGACGAAGCCGAACTCGACGTCGGCCATCGAGGGACCGGAGGCGACGGCGATGCTGAGGCTGTGGGAGGGGATCGTGCGGCGGGCGTTGAGCGAGCCGTCGATCGGGTCGATCACGACCCGGCGCCGCGCCGCCGCTGCCGAAGCGCGACCTCGCCGCGCTCCTCGGAGACGGCGACGAAGGAGGCGCCCTCGGCGGCCAGCGCGCTCCAGCTCGGCGAAGACCGCGTCCTCGCAGCGCCGGTCGATCGCCAGGGTGCGATCGCCGCCCTCGCCGACCCCCTCGTAGACGGTGCGCTCCTCGCTGCCCGGCGTCGCCGCGAAGATCGCGCGCTGGGCGGCGACGATGCGGCGGCAGATTCCCAGCCAGTCTGCGGAGAAAACGTCCATCGGCCGGATGCTATGGCGCGCTAGCGTTGGGCGATGCGCCGAACAGCCGACCGCCGACGCTGGAGGCAGACGAGCGCGAGCGCGCGATCGCCCACGACGACGGGCCCGCTGCTGGTCCTCGGCGCCGCCGGAACCGGCAAGACCGAGCTGCTGGCGCGGCGGCTCGCGCGCCTCGTCGCCGGCGGGACGCCGGCCGCGAGCGGGTGCTGACGATCGGCTCCACCCGGGCGACCGCGCGGCGCCTGCGCGAGCGGGCCGAGGCGCTGCTCGAGGGCCCCTTCGAGGAGCTCTGGATCGGCAGCTGGGACACGCTCGGCGAGCGCCTGCTGCGCGAGCACGCCGAGGCCGCCGGCCTCGACCCCTTCTTCGACGTCCTCGGCCCCGCCGAGCGGCTGGCGATGCTGCTCGACCGCCTCGACGAGCTGCCGCTGCGCCGCCACGAGATCCGCGGCAACCCGGCCGGCCTGCTCGCCCGCCTGCTGGCGCGGATCGACGAGCTGAAGGCGGACCGGGTCGGGCCGACCAGCCTCGAGGAACGGGCGCGCGAGCGCGGAGGCGGCGGCCGCGACGAGGCCGACCGCGAGGCGGCCCAGCGCGAGCTCGAGTTCGCCGAGCTCTACACCGCCCACGACCGGATCCTCGCCGAGGCCGGCAGCCTCGACCGCGGCGACGTCTTCCTCGCCCTCGACTGCCTGCTGCCGAGCGCCCCGACGTCCGCAGCGCGATCGCCGAGCCGCTTCGAGTACCTGATGGTCGACGAGCTCGAGGAGACGACCCGCGCCCAACGCGCCATCCTCGAGGCCCTCGCCGAGGACAACCCGAACCAGTCTATCGCGCTGGAGGACGAGGGCCGGACGGACGCCCTGCCGCCGCAGGACCCTCGACCATCGCGAGCCTGGTTCCGCGAGCTCCACCCCGATGGCGACGTGGTCGTCCTCGAGCACCGCTTCCGCGAGCCGGCGCTGCGCTTCTGGGCTGCGCCAACGAGCGGGCGCAGGCGCAGGCGGTGGCGCGCGAGGTCGAGCACCTGCTCGCCGGCGGGCGCCGCGCCGGAGGAGATCTGCGTCCTGCTCGCCGACCCGGCCCGCGCAGGGCGGCGCCGGTCGCGGCGGCGATGGAGGAGCGCGGGATCCCCTTCCACCTCTCCGGGCCGGCGGCGCTCTTCCAGCGGCCCGAGGTGCGCGACGCGATCGCCTGGCTGCGGGTGCTCGCCGACCCCGACGACTCGGCGGCGGCGGCGCGAGCGCTGACCCGGCCGCCGGTCGAGCTGCGCTCCGGCGACCTGGCGCGGCTGACGACGATCGCCCGGCGGCGCAAGCTCGACATGGTCGCCGGCCTGCGAGGCGGCGCTCGACAGCCCCCAGTTCCAGCCCGAGGCGCGCGAGCGGATCCAGGCCTTCCTGAAGCTCTACGGCGCCGCCTCGGCGGCGATGGAGGAGCGCCGCGCCGACGTCTTCGTGCGGCGCCTGATCGAGCGCGTCGGGCTGCGCCGCCAGCGCCTCTTCGCCGCCCAGCCGGAGGTCGCCGAGCGGCTGCTCGGGCTCTCGCGCCTGGCCGAGCTGGCGACCGCCTGGGCGCGGCGCGAGCCGCACGGCTCGACCCGCGGCTTCGTCGCCTACCTCAGCGCCGTCGCCGAGGCCGGCGTCGAGCCGGCCGGCGGCGAGGAGCCGCCCTCGCGCCGGCTCGGTCCAGGGGATGGCGATCGGACGCGGTCAAGGGGATCGGCTTCGACCACGTCTTCGTGCTCGGGCTCGAGGCGCGAGGCCGAGTGGGCGCGGATCGGCTGGCCGGCCCGCGACGCGGGCTCGTGCTCTCCCGGCGTCGAGCGCGGCGAGGAGCGGCGAGGCGCGGCCCTCGCGCTTCTACGAGGAGGCGCTGGCGGCGCGCCGAGGCCGACGAGGAGGAGCACGAGCGAGGAGCTGTTCGGCCCGGCCGAGGGCCTGCACGCCACCTACCGCAGCCTGCGCGAGCAGGTGCTCGAGGCCTCCTGGCGGGCCGGGCCGCGAGCTCTCCGAGCCGCGCCTCGACACGGCGATCGACGTCAACCGGGCGATCGCCCGCTACCTGGAGCTGCTGAAGCTGGCGGCGCTCGCCCAGCGCCCGGGCGACGAGCCGACGGCGGAGGCGATCGAGGCGGTCAACGGCCTGCTGCGCCAGGTCGCGACCCCCGAGCAGCAGGCCGAGCTCGACGCCTCCTCGCTCGACTCCTACCTGCTCGACTCCGAGCACGAGCGCGGCCGCCGGCTGGAGCTGATCGCCGCCCGCGAGGAGCCCTCGCTGGAGGCCTTCCTGCCGCGCCGCGGCGACGGCCGGCTCAGCCTCTCGGCCTCCGACCTCAGCCTCTACCTGACCTGCCCGCTGAAGTACAAGTTCGCGCGCGTCTTCGGCATCCCCCAGGAGCCGACGATCAACCAGCGCTTCGGCATCCTCATCCACAACGTCCTCGAGCGCTTCCACAAGGAGCCGCCGGAGGAGCGAGGCCGACGGCCTGGCGCGGCTGACCCACCTGTTCGAGACCGGCTGGCGGCGCACCGGCTTCGGCTCCACCGACGACGAGCTGCAGTTCCGCGACCGCGCCCGCGAGGCGCTGCGCCTCTACTGGGAGCGCGAGCGGCGTGGCCGAGGGCGAACCGGTCTGGCTGGAGCGCAAGTTCGACTTCAAGGTCGGCGAGCACCACGTGCGCGGCCGGGTCGACCGGGTCGACCGCCTGCCCGACGGCGACTACGAGCTGATCGACTACAAGACCGGCGAGCGCAAGACCGAGGCCGAGCTGGAGAGCGACCTGCAGCTGGCGCTCTACCGGCTCGCCGCCCGCGAGGCCTGGGACATCGAGGCCAGCATCGGCAGCTACTACTACGTGCTCGACGCCGAGAAGGTCGCCGCGCCGACCAAGCCCGACGACGCCGAGCGGGTCGAGCGCACCGTGCTGCAGGTCGGCGAGGGCATCCTCGGCCAGGACTTCGAGCCGCGCCCCTCGCCCAGCGTCTGCAGCTGGTGCGACTACCGCCTGATCTGCCCGGCGGCGGAGACCTGACGGTCAGCCTTGTCGCCGCGCTGGCGCAGGAAGCGCTGGAACTCGCGGGCGATCGTGTCGGCGGAGGGCAGCTCCTCGCCCTCGGCGCCGAGCAGGTCGACCTGTTCGGCCTCGATCCGCTAGACCAGCTCCTCGATCTCCGGGTTGGCGGCGACGGCGCGGCCGATCTGCTCCTCGTAGTCGGTCGTTTCCTCCTCCAGCTCGGAGGCCTCGACGGCGATCCCGGTCAGCCCCTCGAGCCGGCGCAGCAGCGCCAGCGCCGCCTTCGGGTTGGGGACGGCGGCGACGTAGTGGGGAACCGCCGCCCACAGCGAGGCGGAGTCGATCCCGGCCTGGCGGCAGAGGTCGTGGACGACGCCGACGATCCCGGTCGGCCCCTCGTAGTTGGAGCGCTCGAGGTCGAGCTCGTCGACCAGCTCCTGGCTCGGAGGCGAGGCCGGTGATCGGCACCGGCAGGGTGTGGGAGACCTCGGCGATCAGCGCCCCGAGCGTGATCACCAGCTCGACCCCGAGCGCGTCGGCGGCGGTCGCGATCGTCTCCGAGAAGGTGCGCCAGCGCAGGTTCGGCTCGGTGCCGTCGAGCAGCACCAGGTCGCGGTCGGCGGTCGGGACCCGGGCCGCGATCAGGTTGTTCTCCGGCCAGTCGATCCGGCGCGTCTGGCCTTCGTCGAGGCTGATCGTCGGCCGGGTCGCCTGGAAGTCGAAGTAGTCCTCGGGGTCGATCGCTGGCGATCAGCTCGGAGTCGAGCGAGTCGGCGATCGCGCGCCAGCGCGGTCGAGGCCGCGGCGGCGGCGTCGTTCCAGCCGCGAAAGGCGCAGACCAGCACGGGCGAGCGCAGATGCGGCAGATCGCCTTCCCAGCTCAGCGAATCCACTCTCTGAGCGTAGACGATGGCCCGCCGGCGTCAGCCTTTCGTCGGTCCCGCTCGGGAGCGGAACGGGCGCGGCGGACCAGCTGGGAGGCCATGAACAGCGCCAGGGCGGCGAAGGAGAGCTGCAGGACGCGCTCGGAGACGTTGTTGGCGATGCCGACGCCGATCAGGACGCCGAGCGGCGAGAGGGCGCCGATCACGAGCGCCTCGCGGAGGCGGACGTTGCCGTAGCCGTTCTGGCGGATAGGCGCCGACCAGGGCGACGATGACGATCATCAGCAGCGAGGTCGACTCGCCCTCGACCTGGGTGAGGCCGAGGAAGATCGTCAGCGCCGGCACGAAGAGGACGCCGCCGCCGACGCCGACCAGACCGCCGGCGAGGCCGCCGGCGACGGCGATCAAGGACTGCCAGGACCTCGTTCACGAGAGGATCAGCTCCATCGCGATCGCGACCAGCAGCAGCGCGAAGAGGTAGGAGACGGCGCGCTGCGGGATGCGCTGCTGGATCGCCGTGCCGAGCACGCACGCCGAGCACGGCGGGGATCGCCAGCAGCAGCGCCGGTGACGACGTGGACGTTGCCGTAGATGCCGCCCTGCGCGAGCGCGCCGAGCAGGCCGATGAGGACGATCGCGGCCAGGCTGGTGCCGGTCGCGAGGCGCTCGCCGTAGCCGAACCAGAGGATCAGCAGCGGCACGATCACGGTGCCGCCGCCGACGCCGAAGAGGCCGCTGAAGACGCCGGCGAGGGTGCCGATCGCCGCCAGCTTCAGGGTCTGGTGACGAGGGCATCGACCGGAGGGGGGCGGCATGCGGCGATACTAGATGCCGTGCCTCGCGAATCTGAGACGGGGGACGGCGCGTGGGCCCCGCTGCTGGAGCCGCTGCGCGCCGAGCCATCGCGGGCGGCGATCCTCACCGACGTCGACGGCACCCTGGCGCCGATCGTCGAGCGGGCCGAGGAAGCGGCCGTGCCGGAGGCGGCGCGCGACGTCCTGGCTCGGCTCAGCGAGCGCTTCGGGCTGGTCGGCTGCGTCTCCGGTCGGCGGGCGGAGGAGGCGCGCCGGCTGGTCGGGCTCGACGGGATCGCCTACGCCGGCAACCACGGCCTCGAGCTGCTGCTGCCGGGCGAGGAGGCGCCGCGGCCCGACCCTTCGCTGGCCGGGCGCGAGACCGCGGCGGCGGAGTTCCTCGCCGGCGCTCGACTGGCACGCGCTCGGCGCGGCCGGGCTGCGACTGGAGGACAAGGGGCCGATCCAGGCCCTGCACTGGCGCGGCGCCGAGGACGAGCGCGGACGCCGAGGCGCGGGCCCACGAGATCGCCGCCGAGGCCGGTCAGGCCGGGCTCGAGCCGCGCTGGGGCCGCAAGGTGCTGGAGCTGCGGCCGGTCGGCGGCGGCGGCAAGGACGCCGCGGTCGCCTCGCTGCTCGCCGCCGACGAGCCTCGACCGCGCCGCCTACGCCGGCGACGACCGCACCGACCTCGACGCCTTCCGCCGCCTGCGCGAGCTGCGCGAGGGGGGCGAGCTGACGGCCGCGGTCTGCGTCGGCGTCGCTCTCCGCCGAGGCGCCGGCGGAGCTGCGCCGAGGAGTCCGACCTCACTCGTCGACGGCCCGCACGGGCTGGCTGCGCGATCCTCGAGTGGCTGGCCGAGTAGCCGATGCCCTACACCGACCTGCTCCGCGTCACCGTCTTCCTCACCGGCGCCGAGGCGACCGCGCTGGGGGCGATCACCGCGATCGGCGCCAACCGCGAGGGCGACACGACGACGATCCTCGTCGCCGCCGCCTGGTGGCTGGCCTCGCTGGCGATCGGCCTCTACCTCGGCCGCCCGGCGCGCGCCGCCGACGACGTCCGCGACGCCCTCGCCCGCGCCCGCACGGCGACCTCGCTGCCGCCGGAGACCCCGGCCCGGATCGCGATCGGCCGGCTCTGGCCGATCGCCCTGACCGCCGCTCGTCGCCGGCGGCCTCGGCCTCTTCTTCCCCGGCGTCGCGGTGATCGGCGCCGGCTACGCGCTGATCGTCTCGCTCGCCTGGCACACCCGCGAGGCGGCGGTGCTCGGCGATCGAGCAGCGCGACGGCGTCAAGTTCTACGTCGTCCCCAACTCAGCCCTGCGGCCCGATCGAGCTGGTCCGCACGCCGGGACTGCGCATCGGACCGACTCCACGCATGAGCGGGGGACCGATACCCCCTCCGAACGGCTTGTACTTCTCGGTCGCAAGCGCAGAGGCGCCAGCCGTCGAACTCTCCACCCGAGCAAGTTGAGTGAGGAGGGGTATCGGTCCCCCTCACCGCTTGAGCAGCTTCGTGAACTCCCGCCAGCCGCGGGTGTTGGCGACGTCGGCGGCGGTCAGCCAGGCGCGGCGGGCGGTGGCGACCGCGTAGGCCATGTTGTCGAGCGTGTCGACGCCGTGGGCGTCGGTGTTGAGGACGATCGTCGCGCCGGCGTCGACCGCGAGGCGGGCGTGGCGCTCGGAGAGGTCGCGGCGGTTGGGGTTGCCGTTGATCTCGAGCATCGTGCCGGTCCGCGCCGCCGCCTCGGCGACCGCCTCGACGTCGATCCCGTAGGGCTCGCGGCGGCCGATCAGGCGGCCGGTGAGGTGGCCGATGCAGTTCGACCCGCGGGTTCTCGATCGCCGCCAGCACCCGCTCGGTCATCTCCTTTTCGGAGATCGAGAAGGAGGTGTGGACGCTGGCCACCACCCAGTCGAGCGCCTCGACCAGGTCGTCGGGGTAGTCGAGTGCGCCGTCGAGGCCGATGTTGATCTCCGAGCCGGCGAGCAGGCGGAAGCCGCGCTTGCCCTTGTTCCAGCTCGCGGACCTCCTCGATCCGCTCCCACAGCCGCTCCGGCGGTGACGTGGTCGCCGAAGCCGTGGCTGGCGGAGTGGTCGGTGATCGCCATGTAGGCGTAGCCGCGCTCGCGCGCCGCCGCCGCCATCTCCTCGAGGCTGTTGCGCCCGTCGGAGAGGGTCGTGTGGGAGTGCAGGTCGCCGCGGATGTCGTCGAGCGCGACCAGGTCGGGCAGCTTGCCCTCGCGCGCCGCCTTCAGCTCGCCCCGCCCCTCGCGCAGCTCCGGCTCGATGTAGGCGTAGCCGAGCCGCTCGTAGACGGCCTCCTCGCTCTCGCAGAGCTCGACCTTGCCGCTCTCGGAGTCGGTGATCCCGTGCTCGGAGACCGAGAGCCCGCGTGCGACCGCCTCTTCGCGCAGCTGCACGTTGTGGGCCTGGGAGCCGGTGAAGTGCTGCAGCAGGTTGCCGAAGGCGGCCGGCGCGACGATCCGCAGGTCGACCGAGATCCCGTTGTGGGTCTGCGCCCGCGACGCCGTTGGGGCCCGGTTTGCCGGCGGCGGCGATCAGCGGGTGGGCGGCGAGGTGCTCGGCGAGCGCGGTCGGCTCCTCGGCGGTGGCGATCAGGTCGATGTCCTTGCAGGTCTCGGCCCAGCGCCGCACCGAGCCGGCGACCTCGACCCGGTTGGCGGCCGGGTGCTCGCGCAGCGCCTGCGCCAGCTCCTCGGCGATCGGCCGCACCTTCGAGAGCAGCACCCGGCCCGGGCCCTCGCCGGGCTCGCCGAGCCGCTCCAGCGAAGCGAGGACGTTCTCCTCGACCTTCGGCCCGAGGCCCTTCACCTCGCGGATCCGTTCCGCCTCCGCCGCCGCCTTCAGGTCCTCCATCGTGGCGATCCCGAGCTCGTCGAAGAGCCGCCGCGCCGTCTTCGCCCCCAGCCCGGGGACGCGGGTCACCTCGATCAGGGTCGGCGGGAACTTCGCCTTCAGCTTCACCGCGGCCGGGATCTCGCCGGTCTCCAGCAGCGCGTCGATCTTTTCCGCCAGCGTCTTGCCGACCCCCGGGATCTCGGTCGCCCGGCCCGCCGCCGCCAGCTCGGCGACCGAGACCGGGCTCTCGCGGATCGCCATTGCGGCGGTGCCGTAGGCGAGCACCCGGTATTTGACCGCGCCGTCCAGCTCGTAGAGGACTCCCAGCTCTTCCAGCGCGGCGGCGATCTCGGCGTTGGTCACTGAAGCACGTCGCACAGGCATGCCCTGACCCGTGGCTGGTCCTGCCGACCTACAACGAGGCCGAGAACATCGAGGCCTTGGTCGCGGCGGTGCGGGGCAAGCTGCCGGCCTCGGCCCGGGTGCTGATCGTCGACGACAACTCGCCAGACGGCACCGGCGAGATCGCGGACCGCTTGGCCGCGCGGCACGACAAGGTCGAGGTCCTGCACCGCGCCGCAAAGGAAGGCCTCGGCCCCGCCTACATCGCCGGCTTCCGCCGCGCCCTCGCCGGCGGGGCCGGCCTGGTGCTGGAGATGGATTCCGACTTCTCCCACGACCCCGCCTACCTGCCGCGCCTGCTGGAGCCGCGGAGCGCGCCGACCTGGTCCTCGGCTCGCGCTACGTCGACGGCGGCGGGGTCAGCGATTGGGGGCCGCTGCGGCGGGCGATCAGCCGCGGCGGCAGCGCCTACGCGCGCCATGTGCTCGGGGTCGGCGTGCGCGACCTGACCGGCGGCTTCAAGTGCTTCCGCCGCGAGGTGCTGGAGGCGATCGACCTCGACTCGATCCAGGCTCGTGGCTACGCCTTCCAGGTCGAGATGACCTACCGCGCGATCCGCCGTGGCTTCCGGGTCGTCGAGGTGCCGATCGTCTTCCGCGACCGCCGCGCCGGCAGCTCGAAGATGGACCGCTCGATCGTCGCCGAGGCGGCCTGGCGGGTGCCGGCGCTCCGCTTCGGCCGCGACAAGTAGAAGGCCGAAAGCGTCACTGGACAGGTAGTGGGTCAGTTTGAGCGGAAGCGCTGAAGTGCTCCCGCCTTAGGGCAGTCGGGCTTCTGGCCAACCGCTACCGCAGGCGTCGGTTCGTGAACGTCGCTTCAACAGCGAGAGGGCGTGTGCCGAGACATCTATCTCTCGCCCTCTTGCTTCCCCGTGATTTCGAAGATGGGTCTCGTACCACTGCTTTGGCGGCTTGTTGCTGGTCATGGCGAGACGCCCCGCCCCAGCAATGAGGTCTGCCATCTGGACAAACGGATGCAGTTTGCTGTCTTGAAGGACCGCTCCCCCTACGAACCATTTTGCACCAGCAGCGACATATGGCTGACATCGAGGAAATTGGCGATAAAAACGGTACGCGACTAGCTCCTGCGCCCTTCTGAACGACGCATCCTCGCCGTCGATGACGACGAAGGGTAGTCGTGGCCTTGGAGCATTCCGTTTCTCCACCAGGGCCGCATAGGCCATCCAGAACCACAGTCGATAGACCTCGACGGGTCGGGTGGTGGGTAGCGCAACGGTAAGAACCCGGACCTCTGCGATGCCGGCGATGTGCTCCAGCGCTCGTCGGAAAAACTGCCGTCCTGCCGCTTTCGCCGTTAGGGGCGGATGGCCACTGGCCAGCATCGCCGTTTGTGCATGCAGAGAGACGCCTTCGCCATGCAACAATTCGCGGCTCTTTACCTCCGTTTGGCCCGACCGGCTTCCTAGCTAGTTCAGTCTGTATGAACGCCCGCCATCGGTGCTCGGCGGGGCGCAGCCACCGGACGGGGATCAGCACCCCAGACACGACCTGCAGCTTTCCCGTTCCCGACTCGTCGAGAAACGCGACATAGTCCTCATCTCGAAGCCCCGCTTTAGGCACGCGCGGAGTCTCGCATGTCGCCGTCCCAGAAATGCGTCAGGCCCACCGAAGTGGGCCTGACGGCGCTCAGCCCGCTACCCCTCTTCCGGGGGCCGACCGAGCAATATGGCGAAACCATAGCAACCAAATGGGGCGGGACGCCACCCTGCAATTTGGTATTCGCCGCTCTAACCGAAAATTGCTCAGGTAAATTTATGCTAGCCACCGGGCTCTTCTGCCGATCAGTCCAGCAGCGCCACGATCTCCTCCAGGCTCCAGCGGTGGTCCGCTACCTCGGCCGCCATCGCCGGCGTCCGCTGAAGCGACTGGACAACGCCGCTATACTTTCTGAAGTATTGACCTGCGAACCTCGATTCCGGGAGATCGATATCCAGTGACTGGGAAACTGACCGACGTAACCGACGCCACCTTCAAAGCCGACGTTCTCGATGCCGACGTGCCCGTGCTCGTCGACTTCTGGGCTCCGTGGTGCGGTCCCTGCCGCGTCGTCCATCCCGTTCTCGAGGAGATTGACGGCGAGCGCGACGATCTGAAGATCGTCAGCATCAACGTCGACGAGAACCAGCAGACGGCAACCCAGTACGAGGTCCTCTCGATCCCGACGATGATCCTCTTCAAGGACGGCGCGATCGCGAAGAAGGTCGTCGGGGCGATGCCGAAGCGGCGGCTCGAGGCCGAGCTGGAGCCGGCGCTCGCCTAGCGCGGCGGCGCGTTCCGATGCCGTTCGTGCACGTCCACTGGTACGAGGGCCGCTCCGACGAGCAGAAGGCGGAGATCGCCAGGCGGATCGAAGCGGCCCTGGTCGAGGTCGCCGGGGTCTCCCCCGATCACTGCTGGGTGAAGTTCTCCGACTCCGCCAAAACCGACTTCATCATCGGCGAGCCGGCCGAGGACTGAGCCAGGTCGCCACCCAGGGTCAGGCGGGAGCGATCACCCGCAGACCGGCGTCGGCGCTGATCTGCGCGAGGCGCCTGTCGTAGGTGAAGATCGCGTCGACCTGCGCGCCCTGGGAGAGCGCGGTGGCGAGGTGGATCGCGTCGAGGGCTCGCAACTCGGGCGCGCCGATCCGGCAGGCCCGTTCCCGTACCTCCGAAGAGAGCGGCAACAGCACCACCCGGCGCAGGAACCGCGAGGCGGCGGCTGGGGCGCCGCCGCCGATCCGGACGGCGGCGCGGAAGACCTCAACCGCGAGGATCTCGCTGGCGACGAGGTTGCTCCACTCTGTGTCGATCGCCGCGGCAACCGCCTCGCTCTCCGGCTCAAGCGCAAAGAGCTTGACGAAGGCGGAGGCGTCGATGTAGGCGATGTCGCTCAAGCGCGAGGCAATCAGACGACGTCTTCGCGGACTTCCTCGAGGATCCGCGTCGCCCGGTAGGGATCGTCGGGATCAACCTGTCCGGGTGCGAGCCCGCTGCGCCGGAGGTACTCGCCCATCGACTCCTCCGGCCAGCTGACCGCGACTCGCTTCAGCTCCGCCAATGCCTGCGCCGCGTCGTCCGGCTCGAGATCGCGCGAGCCGCGCAGGGCGAGCTCGCGGACGAGGCGCGACTCGGGGATGTCCCCCAGCTCACGACGGGCGGCGGCGATCGCGACCTCCAGCTCGGGGTCGGCGGTGAGAGCGATGCGGCGGTGCTTGGTTGCCATCGGCGGGAAGTGTAACACCGACGGTGTGACAGTGGCTGCTTGAGGGGTCATGTCCGGCCTAAAGCTGGCGGGACGAAAACTCTCCCCCCTCAGGCGCGGGCGACCGCGATCGCGAGGTCGCGGCCGTCGATCGTCGCCGCGGTGCCCTCGGCGCCGTTATAGGAGACCGAGGTGGCGAGCACCTCGCCGGCGAGGTAGTCCTGGTGGGCGCGGGCGGCGTCGAGCAGCTCCTCGTCGCCGCCGAGGGTGAGGGCGATCCGGTCGGTGATCTCCAGGCCGGCGTCTTTGCGGGCGATCTGGACGGCGTGGACGATCTCGCGGGCGAGGCCCTCGCGGCGCAGCTCGTCGTCGAGCTCCAGCTGCAGGGCGACGGCGTGGCCCGCCTCGGCCTCGACCTCATAGCCCTCCAGCGGCTGCAGCGCCAGCGTCACCTCGCCGGGGGCGAGCGTGTGCTCGTCGCCCTCGATGTTGATCCCGATCTCGCCGCCCGCGGCCATCACCCGGGCAAGGTGGGCGGCGTCGAGCGCCGCGACCGCGGCGGCGACCTGCGGCATCCGCTTGCCGAAGCGCGGCCCGAGGGCGCGGTAGTTGGGCTTCGCCGTGTAGCTGACCAGGTCGCCCTCGTCGCTGACGAAGTCGAGCTCCTTGACGTTGAGCTCGGCGGTGACCAGCTCGGCGCGGGCTTCGATCGCCGCCCGCTCGGCCTCGTTGGCGACGATCACCGCGCGGCGCAGCGGCTGGCGCACCTTCGCCTTGGCCTGGGCGCGGGCGGCCCGGCCCAGCTCGACGGTCAGCCGCACCGCCTCCATCCCCGCCTCCAGCTCGGGGTCGGCGAGCGCCTCCTCGACGCGGGGGTAGTCGCGCAGGTGGACCGAATCGGCCGGTCCGTCGGCGTCCGCGACGCCGTCGGTGCCGGTCTCACCGGAAGTGCCGGCCGTCAGGTTGAGGTGGATCTCGTCGGCGATGAAGGGGATGAACGGCGCCAGCAGCGCCGCCGTCTCCAGCAGGCAGTGGCGCAGGGTCGCGAAGGCGGCACGGTCGCCGTCCCAGAAGCGGCGGCGCGAGAGCCGCACGTACCAGTTCGAGAGCTCCTCGACGTAGGCGGCGATCGCCCGGCCGGCGCCGGTGCAGTCGAACTCGTCCATCCGCTCGCGCACCGTCGCCGTCGTCGCCTGCAGGCGCGATAGCGCCCAGCGGTCGAGGTCGCTCTCCACGTTCCGCGGTTCCTTTGTTACGCCATCCGTCCCCAAGGAACCGCGGAACGGGGTTGGGAAGTCGGCGGGGCCGAGGTTCTCGGCGTTGGCGTAGAGCACCCAGAACGAATAGGTGTTCCAGAGGGTGAGCAGGAACTGGCGCACCGACTGCCCCACCGTCTCGACCGAGAAGCGGTAGCCCGACCACGGTTGCTGCGAGGTCAGGTAGTACCAGCGGAAGGCGTCGGCGCCGTGGGCGGCGATCACGTCCCAGGGCTCGACCACGTTGCCGCGGCTCTTCGACATCTTCAGGCCGTCGGGGTCCTGGATGTGCCCGAGGCAGACGCAGTTGCGGAAGCTGGAGCTGTCGAACAGCAGCGTCGACTCGGCCAGCAGCGTGTAGAACCAGCCGCGGGTCTGGTCGATCGCCTCGCAGATGAAGTCGGCCGGGAAGCGCGCCTCGAACTCCGCCTCGTTCTCGAACGGGTAGTGGAACTGGGCGAACGGCATCGCGCCGCTGTCGTACCAGGTGTCGATCACCGACTCGACCCGGCGCATCTCGCCACCGCAGCCCTCGCACTCGACCGTCACCTCGTCGATGTAGGGGCGGTGGAGGTCGGCGGGGACCTCGCCGGTGCTGCGATCGCGCAGCTCCTGCACCGAGCCGATGCAATCCAGCCTCCCGCAGCCCCGATCCATGCAGCGCCAGACCGGTAGCGGCGTACCCCAGTAACGATCGCGCGAGAGCGCCCAATCGACGTTGTTCTCCAGCCATTTTCCGAAGCGGCCGTTTTTGATGTGCTCGGGGTGCCAGCCGATCCGCTCGTTGTTGGCAAGCATCCGGTCCTTCGCGCTCGAAGTTCGGATGTACCAACTCGACTTCGCGTAGAAGATCAGCGGGGTACCGCAGCGCCAGCAATGAGGATAGGAGTGCTCGTACTTCATGTAGGCGAGCAGCCGGCCGCGCTCGTGCAGGCTGTCGACTAGTTCCTCGGCGAGGGCGGGGCCCTTGACGAACCTGCCCTCGAATCCGGTGACGCGGTCGTCGTAGGTGCCGTCGGGCTTGACCGGGTTATAGAGGCCCTGCGGACCGTCGGCCGGTCTGTAGAGGCCGCTTGCGATCGCGGCGTCGAAGTCGTCCTCCCCGAATGCCGGCGCTATGTGGACCAGCCCGGTCCCGTCCTCGGTCGTTACGAAGTCTCCGGGGATGACCGGAAACTCCTCGACCGGCGCCCGGTCGGACAGCTCGAAGACCGGCCCCTCGTACGTCGCGCCGATCAGGTCGGTGCCAGGGAAGCGGTCGAGGACTTCGGCGCTCTCGTTGAGTGCGTGCCCGACCAGGGCCTCGGCGAGGACAAGAACGTCGTCGTCGAACCTCAGCGCGGACGTAGGTCACGTCGGGCGCCGCAGCGACGGCGACGTTGCCGGGCAGCGTCCATGGCGTCGTGGTCCAGATCAGCAGCTGGTCGCCGGCCTGGAGCGGGGCTTTCGCGCCCCGAATCGGCAACTTCACATAGATCGAGGGATCCTCGACGTCTTTGTATCCCTGCGCGACCTCGTGCGAGGAGAGGGCGGTGCCGCAGCGCGGGCAGTAGGGGACGACCTTGTGGCCCTCGTAGAGGCGATCGGCGTCCCATAGCCGGCGCAGCGACCACCAGACCGACTCGATGTAGTCGTCCTCGAGGGTGACGTAGGGGTCGTCCAGGTCGATCCAGAAGCCGATCCGCTCGGTCAACCGGTTCCACTCCTCGACGTACTCGAAGACCGACTCGCGGCAGCGGGCGTTGAACTCGGCGATCCCGAACTCCTCGACCTCCTGCTTGGAGGAGATGCCGAGCTGTTTTTCGACCTCCAGCTCGACCGGCAGTCCGTGGCAGTCCCAGCCGGCCTTGCGCGGCACCCGGTAGCCGCACATCGTGCGGTAGCGCGGGTAGACGTCCTTGAAGACGCGGGCGAGGACGTGGTGGGAGCCGGGGCGGCCGTTGGCGGTCGGCGGGCCCTCGTAGAAGCTCCAGATCTCCGCGCCCTCGCGGTTGGCGAGAGAGCGGGCGAAGACGTCGCTCTGGCGCCAGCGCGCCAGCACCCGCTCCTCCAGCTCGGGGAAGGACTGCCGTGCGTCGACTGGTTCGAACCCGCCCATGAACGGCGGATTCTAGGAGCGCTCGCTCACCGAACAAGGGCGGGTGCGCGGTAGGCTGCCCGCCGATGCCAGCCCTCGATCTCAAAGGCAAGGTGGCGCTGGTCACCGGCGCCGCCCGCGGGATCGGCTTCGAGACCGCGCGCCAGATGCACCTGCGCGGTGCCTCGGTGACCGTCGTCGACCTCGACCCGGAGCGCTCACGCGAGGCGGCGGAGCGGATCGGGCCGCGGGCGCTGGGGATCGGCGCCGACGTCACCGACGCCGGCGCGATCAAGGCCGCCGTCGCCGCGACCGTCGAGCGCTTCGGCGGCCTCGACGTCGTCGTCGCCAACGCCGGCATCGCCCAGGGCAAGGTCGCGACCACGCGCGGGATCGGCAGCGAGGAATGGGAGCGCGTCTTCGAGGTCGACCTGCTCGGCGTCTGGCGCACGGTCCGCGCGGCGCTGCCACAGATCGTCGAGCGCCAGGGCCACGTCGTCGTCACCTCCTCCGTCTACGCCTTCGTTAACGGCGTCCTCAACAGCCCTTACGCCGTCGCCAAGGCGGGAGTCGAGTCGATGGGCCGGGCGCTGCGGACGGAGCTGACGCCGCTGGGGGCAAGCGCCGGCGTCGCCTACTTCGGCTGGGTCGACACCGGCATGGTCCAGGAAGCCTTCGAGCGCGAGCACTCGGGCCGCATGGAAGAGAACCTGCCCGGCTTCCTCAGCAAGCGGATCCAGCCCGACGAGGCGGGCGCCGCGGTCGTGCGCGGGATCGAAGAACGGGCGCCGCGAATCTTCGCGCCGAGGTGGTGGCGCTACGTCTCCGCCCTGCGCGGTCTGATCAACCCCCTGCTCGACCGCCGCTTCGAGCACGATCCGGCGATGCTGGAGACGATCCGCGAGGTCGAGGCCGCCACCGACGAGCAGGGCGCCGCCGCGGTCTCAGCCGCTTCGCGTTAGGCGCGGGGCGCAGCGACGGCACGCCGCTTCTCGTACTCGGCGCGCTGCACGTGGTCGTAGAGCGTCTCCGGGGCGATATCGGCTTCGTTCGGCCAGGCGATCGTGTTGCCGCCATCGTCGATCGTCAGTTCGCGAAAAAACCCGACATCCCGCAAGGGCTCGAAAACCCCGCCGTAGTCGAGCAAGTAGGAAAGATCGACGTCTGCAGCGAGTCCGTCGGCATAGCGGAGATGGACTTCGTAGCCTTCGCCTGGAACCGCTTCGACTAGCTTCGGTGGCATGGCCAACATGGACCCGATGATAGTCCCAGTCAAGGAAGAGGATCGATTGATCTCAGCTGCTTGGGCGAGACTCCCGATCAATCTCTCCCCGCCGTCGCAGCACCTCCCTGAGGACGCGCTGAGGATCGACTTCCCGGTAAGACCCTGGTTCGTCCTCATCGCGAATCTCGTCCGGCCAGATGTAGGCAAACGCCCTGCCTTCCTTGTCGAGGTGAAGGTATTTCCGCGTTTCGATGTGCTTGTAGGCATGCAGGCGCAGGCCGCTCTCGAGCTCGACTTCGAACATCCACATGAAGTCGTCGATGTGGTCGGCGGCAAGCTCGAGCAGTGGCTCCCACTCGGGCTTGTCGAACTGGTGAGTCATCCAGCCTCGGACGGTGCGCTCGCTGGCGAAGAACATTGGACGACCTTCGCCCGATCGGTGTGTCGGTACTAGACGTGATCGTGGAGTCTGTGCGGTGAAACCGTCAGGGCTCTGTGCCCTGCGCCCGGGTCAGCCGCTCGAGCAGGAGGATCACGGACTCGTAGGGCTCGCCGGTGGCGCGTTGCAGGCCGATCTCGCAAGTGCGGTTGTTGGAGAGGTGGGCGTCGAAATGGCGGCCGGCGACCTCACTTGCCTCGGGGGCGGTCGCGGCGGCGGTCAGCTCGGGGTGGGAGATGCCGCGGTCGCCGGCGAAGCCGCAGCAGGTCGCCGAGGGTGGGACGTAGAGGTCGTCGGCGAGGGCGCGACCGAGGCGTTCGAGCCGGTGGGTCAGGCCCATCTGGCGGCTGGCGCAGGTCGGGTGGACCGTGGCGGCGCCGATCTTCTCGCCGACCTCGAGCCAGGGGAGCAGGCGGTCGTGGGCCCAGGCGACCGAGTCGAGGATCTCGAGCTCGGCGTGGCGCTCGGCGTTCTCCTCGCTGAGCACGCCCTCGCCGGGATCGGCGATGCCGTGGGTGCAGGAGGCGGCGTCGACGACGATCGGCAGCGCTCCCTCCCCGCTCCAGCCCCAGAGCCGCTCGACCATCTCGTTCGCCTTGCGCCGGTGCGCCTCCGCGAACCCTTTCGAGCTCCAGGGCAGACCGCAACAGCTCCCAGCCACGTCCCCCGGGATCCACACTGGCAGCCCCGCCCGTGCCGAGACCGCGACCAGCGCCTCGACGACCGTCGGTCGGTGGGCCGACCGCGTCCGCGACTTGGACGTTTGAGGCCCATCGGCGGGGGAGCCGCCGAGGATGCGGTTGGTGCAGGAGGGAACGTAGACGGCGGCGGCGCCTTCGTGCAGGGTCGCGGGCAGCTTGCCGGGAGCTGGGGGCGGAAGCGCCTGGCCGCGCTCGGTTCGCCGCGCCAGCGGTCCGCCGAGGCGCAGACCGGCGCGGCTCGCTCCCTCGACGGTCGCCCAGCGCTTCGCCGTCGCCAGCGCCGCGCCTTCGGCCCGCGGCGTGTGGCGGGCGTGGCGCAGTTCCTTGACCAGCTTGCCGGTGTCGATCCCGACCGGGCAGGCCAACTGGCAGGAGCCGTCGGCGGCGCAGGTCTCCATCCCCTCGTACTCGAATTCCTCCAGCAGCGCCCGCTGCAGTGGTGAGCCGGTGGGCTGGCGCGCGATCTCCCGCCGCAGCACGATCCGCTGCCGCGGCGTCGTCGTCAGGTTGCGGCTGGGGCAGACCGGCTCGCAGAAGCCGCACTCGACGCAGGTGGTTGCCGACTCCTCGATCAGCGGCGTCGTTTTCAGGTTGCGCAGGTGGACGCCGGGGTCGCGGTTGAGGACGACGCCGGGCGAGAGCACCCCGTCCGGGTCGGCCAGCTCCTTCACCCGCCACATCAGCGCCGTCGCCTTCTCCCCCCACTCGCGCTCCACATAAGGGGCCATGTTGATCCCGGTCCCGTGCTCGGCCTTCAGCGAGCCGTCGTACTTGTCGACGATCAGCTCGACCAGGCCGGACATGAAGGCCTCGTAGCGGTCGAGGTCCTCCCGCTTGGCGAAGTCCGGGGTCAGCATGAAGTGCAGGTTCCCGGCGGAGGCGTGGCCGGCGACACCGGGCAGGAAGCCGTGCTCGCCGAGCAGCGCCTGCAGGTCGCGGGCGCCCTCGGCGATCCGCTCCGGCGGCACGCAGACGTCCTCGACGATCAGCGCCGTGCCCGGCAGCCGCAGCCGGCCGATCAGCCCGTGCAGGCCCTCGCGCACCCGCCAGGCCAGCTCGATCTGCTCCCGGTCGCGGGTGAAATCGATCGGGCGGATCGTCTCGTGTGACTCGAAGATCTCGCCGGCCTCGGCGACGTAAGCGTCGAGCTCGTCCTCGCTCTCGGCGCCGAACTCGACCAGCAGCACCGCCGACTCGGGCGGCAGCTCTTTCCACACCTCCGGCGCGCCGACCATGTTCCAGGCGGCGGTGATCAGCGCCGGTGCGACCATCAGCTCGACCGCGGTGGCGCCGGCGTCGACCAGGTCGCGAACCGGCGCGATCGCCTGGTCGATGTCGGGGAAGTGGACCCAGGCGGTGGTCGTGCGGGCGGGCAGCGGCACCGTCTCGAAGACCGCCTCGGCGACGAAGCCGAGCGTGCCCTCCGAGCCGATCAGGAGGCGGCGGAAGATCTCCAGCGGCTGCCCGGCGTCGAGAAAGGCGCAGAGGCGGTAGCCGGTGGTGTTCTTAATCGCGAACTTGTGGCGGATGCGCTCGCTCAGCTCGGCGTCGGCGCGGATCTCGTCGCGGATCGCCGCCAGCCCGGCCGCCAGCTCCGGCTCGGCCTCGGCGAAGCGCTCGGCCGCTCCGGGAGCGGCGGTGTCGATCGTCGTCCCCGAGGGCAGGACGAAGGTCAGCGAGCGGATCGTCGAGTAGGAGTCGAAGCGGGTGCCGCAGCGCATCCCGCCCGAGTTGTTGGCGACGACCCCGCCGACGCAGGCGATGTCGGTGCTGGCCGGGTCGGGGCCGAGCTTGCGCCCGTGCGGCGCGAGCACCCGGTTGGCGTGGCCGAGCACGGTGCCCGGCTTGACGCGGGCGCTCGCGGCCTCGACCTCCGGGCCGCCCTCGCGGGGGACGCCGCGCTCGACCGCGACGCCGCCGAAGTGGCGGCGCACATCGACGAGGATGCCGTCGCTCTGGCCCTGGCCGTTGAGGCTGGTGCCGCCGGCGCGGAAGGTGACCGGGATCCCCTTCTCGCGCCCGTAGGCGAGGACCTTGGCGACGTCGGATGCGTCGTGCGCCATCACCACCGCCCGCGGAAAGAGCCGGTAGGGGCTGGCGTCGGAGGCGTAGCGGACGATGTCGCCGGGGCGGGAGAGCACGCGGTCGACACCGAGCAGCGCCTCCAGCTCGCCGCGCAGCGGCTGGGCGACGCCGGCGGCGATCTCGTCCGGGGCGCGGTCGGGAGCCGGCTCGCTTTCCGGCGGGGCGAGGGACCGCGGGCTGCGCTCCAGCAGGGCCATCAGAAGGTCACTCCCATGGTCGCACGCGTCCGCACCACGGTCGTCGCGCCGCCCTAGAAAAGCGACATCCCCGGCGTCACCGGGACTTCGACCAGCTCCGGCTTGGAGGAGGCGAGGGCGGTCAAGAGCGCCTCGCTGACGCCGTCGCGGTCGCTCGCCCGGTGCGCCTTGACGCCGTAGCCCTCGGCGACGGAGGCGACGTCGAGCTTCGGCAGGTCGAGGCCGGGGGCGCCGTTCACCCCCTCGACCTCAGCGAACCACTTGAGGATCGCGTACTCCTCGTTCTGGAGGACCAGGAAGGTGACGGGCGCCTGGTGGGCGACGGCGCTCCAGAAGGCGGTGATCGCGTACTGGGCCGAGCCCTCGCCGAGCACGCAGACGACCGGCCGGCTCGGCTCGGCGAGCTGGACGCCAACCGAGGCGGCGAGGCCGAAGCCGAGCCCGCCGCCAGCGCTGAAGTAGTAACTGCCGGGGCGCGAGAGACGGAGCTGGTTGCGCAGGGCGAGCGTGCTCGACGGCGACTCCAGCACGACGATCCCGTCCTCCGGGAAGACCTCGCCGAGCGCGGTGTGGACGGTCGAGGGGTTGAGCGGGTCGCTGGGCGGGATTTCCCCCGGCGGCTGGTTCGGCTCGGGCACCGGACGCGAGGACTCCGGCACCGCCGCTAGCAGCGCCTCCAGGGTCAGCTTCACGTCGGCGACGATCGCGTCGCCCATCGGCGCCCGCACCGCCTCGTCGGGGTCGCTGGTGATCGCCACCAGCGCAGCCCCCTCGGGCAGCAGCGGCCCGGGGATGTACGGATAGTAGGGGAAGACCGAGCTGCCGACGACGAGGATCAGGTCGTGCTCCTCGAGCGTCTGCGCGACCGGGCCGATCGCCGGCGGCAGCACGCCGCGGAAGTTCGGGTGGCCCTCCGGGAAGCCGAGGCGGACGCCGCCGGTCGCCGGCGAGGCCCAGACCGGCAGCCGCTGGCGCTCGGCGAGGGCGACGCCGAGGTCCCAGGCGCCGCTGGCGTCGATGTCGGGGCCGGCGACCAGGACCGGGTTGGCGGCGACGTCGAGCCGCGCGGCCAGCGCGCGGACCGCCTCTGGGTCGGCCGTCGCCCGCCCCGTCACCTTGCGCGCGATCGCCGCGGCGGCGTCTCCGGCGTCGACCTCGACCTCCCAGTCGTCCATCGGCAGCGAGACGAAGACCGGCCCGCGCGGCGCCAGCCCGGCGAGGTGGGCGCCGTGGGCGAGCGCCAGTGGCACGTCCTCGGCTCGCGGCGGCTCGTAGGACCACTTGACCAGCGGATGCGGCATCCGCGTCGCATCGCGGTTGGTCAGGTTCGCCTGCAGGGTGATCTGGGCCCGCGCCTGCTGGCCGGCGGTGACCAGCAGCGGCGAGTGGTTGGCCTGGGCGTTGAAGATCGCCCCCATCGCGTTGCCGACCCCGGGCGCGGTGTGGAGGTTGACGACCGTCGTCCGGCCGGAGGCCTGCGCGTAGCCGTCGGCCATCCCGACCACGACCGCCTCCTGCAGGCCGAGCACGTAGCGGAAGTCCGCCGGGTAGTCGGCGAGCATCGGCAGCTCGGTCGAGCCGGGGTTGCCGAACATCACCGTCATCCCGTGCTCGCGGAAGAGGTCAAACGTCGCTTCGCGGACCGTGGGCATAGGCGCGAACCCTATCCGGCGGGATTCAAGCCGGCCGCCGGGGTCCGTCGATAAGGCGAGGGTGAAGTATGGACCGATCAGCCGCGGCCGGGGCCTCGAGCGCCTCGGCCTGGCGATCGCGCTGGCCTGCGCGGTGCTGCTCTACTTGGTGTCCAGCGCCGGGGCGGTGCCGCCCGGCCCCAGCCGGCTCGTCTACGCGCCGGGCAAGATCGTCCCGCTGCCGGCATCGATCCCTCACGAAGCGGGCGACATGGTCGACAAGCGGATCCTCCCCGACCTGCGCTGGATCGCCCAGCGCTTCCCGATCTACGTCACCGACGGCTACTCGGGACCGCTGCCCGACGGCGAACACGTCGGCTGCGACGAATGCCACGTCAAGGGCTCCGACCACTACAACGGAGTAGCGGTCGACATCGTGCCGCTCGGGGGCGGCCCCAAATGCGACGCGGCCTGGGCGCCGATCACCCGCCTCGCCCTCTGGGCCGAGCCGCTGCAGAACGCTCCCTCCCCTCCCTTCCGCTGGGTCGGCTATGACGGCGACGCCGGCCACGGCTGCGGCAACCACCTCCACCTCTCCTGGAACCACGCCCCGGCCGAACAGTTCCAACTCGCCGAATGGGTCGAAGTCTTCCCCGTCACCCCCGACGACACCACCGGCCGCCCACGTACCAAGCGCTCTCCCGCGCCCAAGGCCCCACCGGGTCCCTCCGGCGGCATCTCCACCGTGCGCACCGGCGGCCTCGGCGCCCGCGGCACCGGCGACTGAGCGGCTCCCCCGAACTCGGTCGATAGGTGTAGCCATAGGCGCACTTATCGACCGAGAAAGCGCTAGCCAAGGCTGAAGGCGACGAGTTCGGGGCTGCCCCCGGGTTCGGTGTAGCCAGCGGGAGCGAGCAGCGTGCCGCCGCTGATCGCCAGGCCGGCATTGAAGTTGGCCGGGAGCGAGTCGCTCCACACTTCCGCGCCGGTGGCCGTGTCGAAGGCGCGCAGGGTGCCGTCGAAGGTCGCGGCGAAGACCAGGTCGTTGGTCACGGTGGTGGCGCCGTACAGCGGCGAGGGGAAAGTGTGCTCCCACCGCACCCTGCCGTCCGTCAGGTCCAGGGCGACGAGCTGCCCACGAACGGCTCCCGTCTGCAGCGCCCTGGTCTGGGTGTTGAGCAGGGTCGCGTTGTCGATCACCGGCACGAAGAGCGTCGTTCGGTTCGCCGACATCGGCGAGTAGACGCCACCGAACTTGCCCGGGTAGACCGTCATCGGCGTCCGCAGTCCGGAGTATTCACCCCGCATCGCGGCCAGGCCGTCCTCGTCGTGTCCGTTGTGCTTGCCGACCGCCCGCCGCCAGACCGGCTTCCCGGTTTCCCGGTCGAGCGCGACGACTATCCCCGACAGCCCGGCCACGACGACGAGCTTTCGGCCCCCCACCTCGGCCAGGATCGGCGCTCCGAGGTCCCAGTTGCAGAGACCATGGGGAGTCAACTGGTAGTACCACCGGACCTTCCCGGTCCTCGCGTCGAGCTTGACAACCGAGTCGCTGTAGAGGTTCGGCCCCGGCCTGCTCGACCCCCAGGGGTAGCGTTCGGTACCGGGGATCGGTCCGGCGTTGCCGGTGCCGATGTACATCGACCCCCGCTCGTCAAAGGCCGGGGCGTACGCGATGCCGCCGCCGAAGTTGATCTCGGGGTGTCCCCAGAGGCCCCGGGGAACGGTGTCGAAGTGCCAGACCTTCCTCCCCGTCCTCGCGTCGAGCGCCCAGAGGACCCCTACTTCTCCGCCCTTGTAGCGGGCCGGAGAGGTCGAGAGGTAGACGAGCCCGCGCCGGTACCCCGGCGCCATCATGATCTGCTCCGACGGGTTGCGGCCCAGCGGCGTCGACCAGAGCTCTTCCCCGGTCTTGCGGTCGAGGGCAAACGCCCCGCTCGGCGTCGCACCGTAGACCCGCCCGCCCGCCACGACGACCCCGTTCGGCCCGTTGGCCCGGTCGCCATAAGCGGTTTCCCAGATGATCTCGCCGCTCCTGAGGTCGATCGCCGCCACGTTGGAGTCCTGATCCTGGGTGTAGGCGACGCCGCCCGACACCACGGGCGAGGCGACGAAGCCGCCGAAGTCGCGCCCCTGGGCTGCGATCGGGAGCGACCAGGCCTGGTCGAGGTCGGACACGGTGGCGGCGCGGATCAAGCTCGCCGCCTCGCGGGTGTTCGCGACGTCGACGTTCGAGTAGGGACTCTGGGTGAAGGGGCCGGTGCTTCCCTGCGAGCTGGATGAGGAGCAGCCAGCCGCCAGCAGGGCGGCGAGTGCCAGGCCCAGCAGGGCCAGGCTGCCGCTGAGCGCCGAGGGGGCCAGCCTCAGCTTTACGCATCGGATTCTTTGATTAGTCGAGATAGCCGAAATCTATATCTTCGCTGGCCCGCATGAGCTTCGACGCCCTCCGGACCGCCGCCGTAATTGCTCTCGCCTGCGGCCTGGCGCTGCTCGCCACCCCGGGATGCGGCCGGGGCGACAGCGACTCGACCCCGGTCGTCTGCCTGGAAGGGACGAACGCCTACCTGAGCGCGCTCGATGCCGCGCCGGGCGGGGTGAGGGTCGGCGGCGAAGCGCCGATCAGCGACTGCTTGGCAGAAAACCAGAGCGGCGGCGACTTGGCGACGGTCGGCGCGGCGCTGGTCGAGGCAGCGACCAGGCTCAACGCCGAGGCGCGCGCCGAGCCGGGCGGGAGTGCCGCCGTCGAGCTCGGCTACCTGCTCGGGGCCGCCCAACGCGGGGCCGAGCGCACCGAAGGCATCCACGCCGACCTCGTCCGCCGCCTCACCGTCGCCGCCCGCTACAGCCCCGAGGGTCCGCTCACTCCCGCCTTCCTCGCTGCCTACCGCCGCGGCTTCGACGCCGGCCGCGCCGGGGGTTGAAGGTCGATGGGCCGGAAACGTCCATATAGGGCGCGTTTCCGGCCCATCGACCTTGGGGACTCGTGTTAGGGTGAGGGCGACTCACGGCGTGGGGAACTCCGGTGTGAATCCGGGGCTGACGCGCAGCGGTGTGGGTGACGACTGACCTGTAGTCCCACTGGGCCCGAGTCGGGTCCGGGAAGGGAGGTCGGGAGGACGATCCCGAGCCCGAATATCCGGCCGCGAGTCGCTAGGAGGTTCGCCTCGCGACTAGGCGGCCGGCTCACTCGCCAACGTGTGCGTGCGTCGCCGCCCTTAATTCAAGGAGACGGCGATATGACGCCAACGAGAATTGCTCCACGACGGCCCCTGCTCTGGGCAGAGGCCTCGGCCCGACGGCCCCTGCGCATGCTCTGCGCGCTGGCCCTGACCCTGGCGGCGGTGGCGGCGGTGGCCAGCCCAGCCGGTGCCTACGTTTCACCCGAAGACGCAGCCGACGCGGCAGCCCGCGGCGCCGAGTGGTTCGAAAGCAGCCAGCAGACGAGCGGCGCGCTTGAAAGCGACTGGGCGATGACGGCGCTGGCGGCGGCCAATGTCAACGCGGCCGACGTCCGCGTGTCGCTGTTCGACCCGAGTGCCCAGGACTACTACCTCGACGAATGGCGGGCGAGCGGTCCCGGCGGCCTGGCAACCGATGCCGAGCGCGGAATCCTCGCCGGAGTCGCCGGCGGGATTCAGGCTTCGCGGCTGTCCGCGGCGGCGGATACGAAGACGAGCAACCTCGTCGCCCGGATCGCCGAAACGTTCGACGGCACCCAGATCGGCGAACCGGGGCTGCTCAACGACGACATCTTCGGCGTGCTGGCACTGCACCAGGCGGGAGCGCCGCGGCCGCTGCTGAAGCGGATCGTCGACTACCTGCGCGGCAAGCAGTTGCCGGACGGCGGCTGGACCTGGAACGCCTCGCCGAGCGCCCCGGCCGATACCGACATGACCGGCTCGGTCGTGGCCGCGTTCTGCGCGGCCGGCGTCGGCCCCGAAGACCCGGACCTGAAAGAGGCGCTGGACCTCCTGCACTCCCTGCAGGACCCGGCGACGGGCGGCTTCATCGCCCCCCCGGAATCGTTCGGCATCGGCGTCAACACCGACACCACCTCCTGGGTGACCAGCGGCCTGATCCAGTGCGGGATCGACCCGCAGGGACCGGAATGGACGACGGCGCAGGGCAAGACGCCGCTCGACTACCTGGTCTCGATGCAGGAACCGGATGGCCACTTCAGGTGGACCGCGGAATTCGACGGCGGGTCCTTCGAGACCTACGACTCGGTGCGGCCTCTGGGCGGCATCGCCTTCTCGACCGCGCCCCCGGCCCGGCTCGACGGGGTCAGCCCGGCGGTGCGCCCGGCCGAAGCGGTGGCGGACGGAACCAAGGTGCCGATCACCCTGGCGATCGACTATGGCCCCGAAACCGACGCGGTCGGCATGTGTCGGGTGACGGTTGCCGCGGGCTCGGATCTGAGCCAGGTCCTCGCGGCCGCGAAGGCCGCCTCGGTCCCGGCCGGCTGCGTGCGGGCGTTCGCCACCACGACGGGTGCCGGCGGGAGCAGCGTCTCCTCGCTGAACGGAGTGGGCGCGAGCGCCGGATACGGCTGGCGGGTAGGCGTCGACGGCGCGGCCCCGGCGCCGCAGAGCAGCGAGCCGATCGGCTTCGGCGACCTCGTGTTCCTCCAGCTCGACGCGACGGGTGCCGATCCGGGACCGGCGCCGCAGGCGAGCGCCCCGGCGGTGGAGATGCCGCGGCGCAAGCGCGCGCGCGGCCCGCGGGTCTCGATCGACGCGCCGGCCACCTGGAGCGATGACGGAGTCGACGTCGGGTTGCGGTGCCCGCGGGGCCTCGGCGCCGGCGGCTGCCGCGGCCTGCTCTCGCTGCGATTCCACGGGCAGCGAGGCGAGCGCCTGCTCGGCGGGGGCTCCGCCGCCTACGCGATCGGCTCCGGCGAGCGCAAGCCGCTGACGATCAGGCCGACGGCGGCGCTTCGCCAGCGCCTCGCCGCGGGCGGGCACCTGACGCTGCACGTGACCGCGGCCACCCGGGCCGAAGACGGCTCGGTCCGGCTCACCCGCGCGAAGCGGTTCATCGCCGGGTGAGGAGGCGGGCCCTCGCCGTCGCCGCCACGGTCGCGTTCGCGGCCGTGGCGGCCGGCGCGCCCGCGCGGGCGGCGGTCGTCGAGCTGCGGGTCGACAGCTCGACCGGCCCGGCGCCGCTCTTCGAAGGCACGGTCGAGACGCTGCCGCACCCGGTCGACGGCGGCGACGGCAGCGGGCCGCATCCCTGCTCGGGACCGCCCGGCGCGCCGCCCTCGGCGACCGCCACCGGGGCGCTCGACGACGCGATGCGCTCCGCCGCCATCCCCTGGCGCGGCAACTGGGACCCGAGCTTCCGCGACTTCTTCGTCGACCGGATCGGCCCCTATGCCTCCGCCGCCCCCGACCGCTACTGGTCGCTGACCGTCAACGGCCGCTTCTCCAGCGGCGGCTGTCTGGCCCGGGTCGAAGACGGCGACTCGGTCGTCTTCCACTACGGCCCGCTGTTTGGGATGGACGGCGGGGCGGAGCCCGGCACCGTCGCCGGATCCCCGGCTGCCAGCGGCGAAGACCGGCCCCCCAAGGCGGACTCCGGACCAGCGAGGGCGAGGCTGCGCCGCCTCGGCGCCGCGGCCGCGGCCTACCTGCGGCGGACGCGAGACGGCGCCGGGGCCGAGTGGGGTGCGCTGGCGCTGGCGCTGCGGCGGGGAGCCGGGTCAGATGGGACGACCGGCGCTCTGCTCGGAGCCAGGCTCTCGCGCCTGCGCGACGGCTCGATCGGCGGGGACGTCAACGCCACCGCGCTCGCGGTGCTGGCGCTGGAGCGCCGCCGCCCGCGTGCCGCCGCCGCGGCGGCGACTTGGCTGGCCTCGGTCCAGGGCTCGGGGGGCGGTTTCGGCTTCCGCCCGGAGGCGCCGCCCGACGTCGATACGACGGGGCTCGCCGCCTGGGCGCTCGCCCGCTCCGGCCGCACCGCCGCGGCGCGCCGCGGCGCCGTCTTCGTCCGCGCCGCCCAGTCCCCCGACGGCGGCTTCCCCGCGATCCCCGGCGGCACCCCCAACTCCCAGAGCACCGGCCTGGCGCTGGTCGCGCTGCGGGTCGCGGGACTCGGCCCCCGGGTGCGGTCCTCCGCAGGCGCCACGCCGCTCGACTTCCTCGCCTCCCTGGCCCGTCCCGACGGCTCGATCGCCTACAGCCCGAGCGCCGCCCCCACCCCGGTCTGGACCACCGCCCAGGCCCTGCTGGGCCTGACCGGACGCGCGAAGCTGCTCGCCGGGGACGCGCCTCGCGCCGCTCCCCGAATACGCTGAGAAGACAACGATCTTCGATGGAGGCCTGACGTGACCGAGCAGCTCTGGGGTGGCGAGACCACCAAAGCCGTCGACAACTTCCCCGTCTCCGGCGAGCGGGTGCCGGTGCCCGTGGTGCGCTGGCTGGGCCGGCTCAAGGCCGCCGCCGCCGAGGCCAACGGCGAGCTGGGCCTGCTCGACTCAGAGCTGGCGGAGCGGATCGCCGAGGCCGGCGCGGCGGTCGGCGAGGGCAAGCACGACGATCAGTTCCCGATCGACGTCTTCCAGACCGGCTCCGGCACCTCCTCGAACATGAACGCCAACGAGGTGCTCGCCAACCTCGCCGGCGAGGGCGCCCATCCCAACGACCACGTCAACATGGGCCAGTCCTCCAACGACGTCTTCCCCTCTGCCGTGCACCTGGCGGCGCTGGACGAGGTGACCCACGACCTGCTGCCGGCGATGGGCGCGCTCGAGTCCGCCCTGGAGGCGAAGCAGAAGCAGTTCGCCGACGTCGTCAAGGCCGGCCGCACCCACCTGATGGACGCGGTCCCGGTCACCCTCGGCCAGGAGTTCGGCGGTTACGCGGCGCAGGTGCGGCTGGGCATCCAGCGGGTCGAGGCGACGCTGCGCCGGGTCGGCCAGATCCCGCTCGGCGGCACCGCCACCGGCACCGGGCTCAACACCCACCCCGAGTTCGCCGCCAAGGTGAACGAGAAGCTCGCCGCCGACACCGGCCTGGCGATCTCCGAGCCGCTCGACCGCTTCGAGGCGCAGGGCAACCGCGACTCGCTGGTCGAGCTGTCCGGCGCGCTCAAGGTCTACGCCGTCTCGCTCAACAAGATCGCCAACGACCTGGCGCTGATGGGCTCCGGCCCCCGCGCCGGCCTCGCCGAGCTGCGGCTGCCGGAGCTGCAGAAGGGCTCCTCGATCATGCCCGGCAAGGTCAACCCGGTGATCCCGGAGGTGGTGATCCAGGTCGCCGCGCAGGTGATCGGCAATGATGCCGCGATCACCGTCGCCGGCAGCCAGGGCCAGTTCGAGCTGAACGTGCGGGTGCCGCTGATCGCCCGCAACCTGCTCGACTCGATCAAGCTGCTCGCCTCCGCCTCGCGCCTGCTGAACGAGAAATGCGTCGCCGGGCTGGAGGCGAACGAGGAGATGACCGAGCGCCACGCCGAGGCGACGCTGGCGACGGTAACCGGGCTCACTCCCCACATCGGCTACGACCGCGCCGCCGACATCGTCAAGGCGGCGGCGGAGTCGGGCCGCTCGCTGCGCGAAGTCGCGCTCGAGCAGGGGGTCGAGCCCTCGGTGCTGGAGGAGGCCCTGGACCACCGCCGCATGGCCCGCCCGCACGAGTAGCGCTCAATCAGCCGCTTGCGACCTCCTCAGAAAATCGTCGAACATCGGAACCGTAAAAGCCGTGTCGCCGTGCGCCGGGCTGTAGACCATTCCCTTCTGGATCAAGCCGGAGCGGCGAGGGGCCACGCTCGGCCATGGCGCCAAGGTATTTCTTCTCCGCTGGCGTCAGCCGATCCATGCGAACGCCACCTTGACCAGCCTTACCGCATCTTATGCTTCTTACCGCGAATCTTGGTAAGTTCGGAAAGGTCCTGGGGCGCGGTCAGCCCTGCAGGGTGACGAAGCGCTCCTCGGTCAGCTCGAGGACGGCGAAGGCGGGGCCCTCGCGGGTGTTGCCGGAGTCCTTGACGCCGCCGTAGGGCTGCTGGTCGGCGCGGAAGGTCGGGACCTCGTTGATCAGGACGCCGCCGAACTCGAGGGTGCGGCCCGCCTCCAGCCCGCGGCCGATGTCACGGGTGAAGACGCCGGCTTGGAGGCCGAACTTGGAGTCGTTGGCGAGCTCCAGCGCCTCGCCGAACTTGGAGAAGGTGTCGATCGTCGCCACCGGCCCGAAGATCTCCTCGCACCAGACCTTTGCCTCTTTCGGCGGCGAGCCGAGCAGAGTCGGCGCGAGGCAGCGCCCCTCGTCGACCAGCTCCCCCCCGGCCAGCAGCTCGGCGCCGGCTGCGACCGCCTCGTCGACCCAATCCTTGACCCGGTCGCGGTCGCCGGGGGTGATCAGCGGCCCGACGTCGGTCTCCGCGTCGAACGGGTTGCCGACCCGCAGCTTGCCGACGTTGGCGACCAGCCGCTGCTTGAAGGCGTCGGCGACGTCCTCGTGGACGAGGATCCGCTGAATCGAGATGCAGCTCTGACCGGCGTGGGAGAAGGCGTGGATCTGAGCTTTGTCGGCGGCCGTCTCCCAGTCGCCGTCGTCGTTGACGATCAACGGCGCGTTGGAGCCGAGCTCGAGATTGACCTTCTTGTGGGGGACGCGACTGCGGATGTCCCAACCGACCTTGGCCGAGCCGGTGAAGGTGAGGGCACTGGTCAGCTCGTGCTCGACAATCGCGTTGCCGACCTCGCCGCCGGGGCCGGGGACGACGCTGAGCCAGCCCTCCGGCAGCCCGGCCTGGTTGAGGATCGCAGCCAGCTTCAGGGCCGAGATCGGCGTCTGGCCGGCTGGCTTGAGGACGATCGCGTTGCCGGCGGCGATCGCCGGGCCGAGCTTGTGCGCGACCAGGTTGAGCGGGAAGTTGAAGGGGCTGATCGCGCCGACGACTCCGTAGGGGACGCGCAGCATCACCCCGAGCTTGCCGGCGCCGCTGGCCGAGGCGTCCATCGGCACCGTGCCGCCGGTCAGCTTGCGCGCCTCGACCGCGGCGAAGGTGAGCGTGTCGACGCAGCGCTTGGCCTCGACGGTCGCGGTCTTCAGCGGCTTGCCCGCCTCGGCGCAAATCGTCAGCGCCAGCTCCTCGACCCGCTCGCCGACCAGCTCGGCGGCACGGTCGAGCACCGCGGCGCGCTCGTGCTGGGGGAAGTCGGCGGACTCGAAGGCCTCGCGCGCAGCGCGGACGGCGCGGTCGACGGTGGCGGCATCGCCGAGCGCCACCCGGCCGACCGGGCTGCCGTCGTAGGGGCTCTTGACCTCCCCCCACTCACCGGTCTCGACCCACTCACCGGCGACCGGGAGCTTGTGATCGACCGCGTCCAGCGTCTGGGTTGCCATTCCGACCTCCTCCGTCGCTTCAGGCCAGCGTAGCGCCCGGCTTTCGCCGCCTTAGAGCTGCGTGGCGATGAGGCCAGTCATGGCAACGATGACGGAGGCGACCAGGCCGCCCCCGACCATGAGGAGGGTCTGCTGCATAGAGTCGAAGCGAGCATTGAGCTGCTCGAAACCGCGTTCTACTCGGGTTTCAAAGCGGTCGAACCGCTGGTCGACCTGCTCAAAGCGTTGGTCAATTTGCTGGAAGCGCTGGTCGATTTGCTCGAAGCGCCGATCGACTTCCTCGAATCGCCGATCGACCTGTTCGAAGCGCTGATCTACTTGTTCGAAGCGGTCGTCCACCCGGCGGAAGTCTTTCTCCATTCGCTCGGTCAGGTCGTCGAGCCGCTCGTCGGTCCAGGAGTCCCTCATCGCGTTCATGATGACACCGTAGACAGAAAGTTGCGACGTGTGGGAAGCGAAAGTGTGCCAATTGTGCGCCAAATCAACCGGCCGCCGGCAGGCTCGCCAGCGAGGCGCTCGCCTCCTCCGCCCCCAGGTAGGGGATCAGCAGGTACTCGACCAGGGCGCGGGTCGCCTCCGGCAGGCGCTCGGCCCGGCCGCTGTCGACGTAGCGGGCGATCAGCGAGACGACGCCGCCCAGCAGCAGGTCGGCGAGGTCATCGGAGAAGCTCGGGGCGGCCCGGGTGGCCGGCTCGCAGCGCGGCGGCGAAGTGGCCGAGGAACGCCTGGTGACGCTCGCGGGCGGTGCGGCCGGCCTGTGGGACCTCGACCGCCATCAGGTGCGCGACGGCGGGGTTGGCGGCGAGCAAGCACAGCATCTCGGCGGTCCCGGTGCGGATGCGGCCGCGCCATTCCTCCTCGCCGGCGACCGCCCTCTCGACCCGCTCGCAGAGCCACCTGGCGGCGAGGTCGTAGGTGGCCAGAAAGCACGCCTCCTTGTTGCTGAACTGGTGGTAGAAGGCGGCGCGCGAGACGCCGGCCTCGCGGGTGATGTGGCCGATCGTCGTCGCCGGGTAGCCATGCCGCGGCAGGACCCGCAGCATCGCCGCGACTATGCGCAGGCGCTGGTTGTGGGCGACGAAGGAGCGGGGCAGTCCGTGGCGACCGGGCGGCAGCCGCGCCAGGGTCAGCTCCGCCGGCAGACCCTCGAAGAGGTCGGCGTCGACGGGCTCAGGCGCGCCGCTCATCGGCGGAGCGCGACGCCGGGGCGGACGGGGTGAGCAGGTAGCCGAGCAGGAGGTTGTGGGACTCGGCCAGGCGCTCGGCTTCACCGGCGAGGACCCGTCCGGACAGATGCGAGGCGAGCCCGCCGGCCAGCAGCCGCGCCGTCTCCTCGGAGAGGGTCTCGGCACCAAGGCCGCCGGAGGCCCGCAACGCCCGCGCAAGCTCGCCCAGCCGCTGCTCGTGCTCGAGCCGGGCCGGGCGGGAGGCAGCCAGGGACTCGACCAGGATCAGGTGTGCCCAGGCGGGATCGGCGGCAAGGAAGTCGAGGGCGGCGGCCAGCCCGGCCGAAAGACGAGCCGGCCGCCCGCGCTCCCCTCGCGCGGCAGCTTCGACGGCCTCCGTCAATCGCCTCACGCCGTCCTCGTAGGCCGCCGCGAAGCAGCTCTCCTTGCTGGTGAAGTGCTCGTAGAAGGTCGGCCGCGAGATCCCCGCCAGTTCGACGACGTCGGTGATCTTCGTGTCCTCGTAGCCGTGGTAGGCGAGCGCGGCGGCGAGGCCGGCGAAGATGCGGCGGCGCTGGTCGACGATCACCTCGGCGCGGGAGAGGCCGGAGCGCGGGGGAAGGCGCCGCACCTTCGGCGGCGGGATGTCGGGTCGCCGCCGCGCCGCCCGGGGAGCCCGGGTCGGCGCCTCCGCCTCCTGGGCGGCCGCCTTGCCAGGGCCTGTTCGGTTCTCATCCATACCGAGCGCGTTCTCAAGAGGGGCCAGACGCCCATACAAACACGTCAGTTCGTGTTTGTCAAGATACGCACGTGGTATTTATGAGAGATAGGATTTGACGGAGGAGGGGCTATTTCGAGCTACTTATGCCCCTTGCCGCCCCGCTTGTGCTTCTTCCCCTTGCGTCCCTTCTTCCCGCAGTCGTTCTTGATCAGCGGTTTGGCCTCATACGTCTTGCCGTTGTGCGCGGTGAAGGAAGCGCTCGCCTTCTGGGCTTTGCGGCAGATGTTTTCGGAGTTGACGAGCAGGCCCTTCTTGCCGCCCTGCATTTCGAGCACGAACTTCGAGACCGGGGCATCGGGAGCGGCTTCGAAGGTGTTGCGGATCCCGTCGTTTTGCCCGGTGTCGACTTTGCCGACCAGGTCGACGTCTACCTGGCCTCTGAGCGCTGCGACCAGGTCTGGCAGTTCGCGGCTCGAGGAGCGCAGGTAGACCGGGCCTTCCAATGGCTTGTCGAGCAATGGCGTGAAGGCCCTCGCCTTGCCGTAGATCGAGCGGGCGGGGCAAGCGTTGGCGGCGAACTGCACCCTGGTGCAGATCGTGCCGATGTGGCCCTGTTCTAAGAACTCGGAGTGCGGCAGGGTGACCTGGGCGCGGGCGATGTTGGCGTAGGCGCCTCCATTGGGATAGGTCACGACCGCTTTCAGTGCCGGGTATCTGTTGCGCTTGGTGCCGCCCTTGAGGCTGAGAGCCAGCTTCGGCTTGAAGCCCAGGGCATTGCAGCCGCCGACCTGGAAGGGGGAGACGAGAGCTGAACTCTGCCCCGTCAGCATCGCCGCGGAGCCGGTGATCTGGGCTGGGTCGCAGCTGGTCGGGTTGAGGGTGAAGCTGGGCCGGTCGAGCCTCAAGGAGACACTCCTGAGGTCCAAGGGGATGCCCTGGATGATCGAGGGCAGCGGGTCGGATACCGCGTGGATCTGGGCGGTTTCGGGGTTGACGTAGAGCGCCGTGCGCACGACCACCGCTCCGAGGTCGAAGGGGCCGGCGACGGCCGGGGTGATGATCACCAGGGAGAGCGGTGCTCCCTTATAGGGACCGGCGAGGTAGGCGTGGCCGGTGACGTAGAGCGGCGTGATGCCCGCTCCGGCTCCGACGGTGACGCTGCCTACCTCAGAGGAAAGCGGACAGCTTGGGCTCTGTTGCTCGTTAGCTCCCTGGTTGGGAGCTTCCCGTGCCTTTGCGGCAGCGATCTGGGCATCGGAGCAATAGGGGATGCCGGCCAGCTTGCCGGTCAAGCCTTTGGGCAGGGTAGTGTCGATGCCGGTCAGGCGCTGAGAGCCGTCTTCGCGACTGAGCTTGAGGAGGAAGGGGGAGTAGGCGCCTGCCTGGGGGGCAATCGTGCCGGCGCTGAAGGCGGGCTTGTTGGGGGCGCCCGCTTCAGAGCTTGGGCAGATGCCGGAGCCGCCAGCGGCCACCGAGGTTTCAAAGGAGTCAGACGGAGTTGCGTCGGCCCCTTCGGGAGTCGACCACGGGACCAGAGTCGAGGTGGTGGTGTACTGCCCGCAGGTGAGCGGGGTCTTCAGCGCCGCCCTGGGACCTTCGAAGAAGTGCAGGTCGACGTCTTCGATCGGGAGCTGGGGGTTTTCGGTGAAGGTCGCGGTGAGCTGGCCGGTCTGGGAGTCAGGCGTGACTTCTCCCGCCAGCTTGGCGACAATTCCCGTCTGTTCGTCTTCGACCACCAAATAGATCGCCAAGAGCGAGCCGAAGGGATTCTGGTAGGGCTTGGCGACGTAGACCCCTCCGGAGAGCTTGTGGTCCAGCAGTGGGCTTGAGACTTCCAAGGTGCCGACCTTGGCCGCGTCGGGGCAGCTCTGGGGATCTTCGGAGAAGTGGATCTTGCCTTCGGAGGGCTGGTAGCCGATCTGCTGCTCATCGCAGCTTCCGAGCCCATTGCCCGCTGAGGGGTTAAGCGTCACCCCCGCGGGAAGAGTGACCCTGGTGTCCTTGAAGGCGGCACTGGCCAGCGGCACGTTGCTTTCGTCGAAGGACACCCCCGGGACTTCGGTGGCTTCAGGCAGGGCCGGTTCCAGCGGCGGTTCGCTCGCTTTATTGGCGCTGAAGGCGACGACGGTGCCGCCGGCATTGGTGCCAGAGACCTCACACTGCAGGGTGAGGGGGGCTTCGCCGGGAGCTATTTCATAGGTCTGTTCGGTTCCACCCGGCACCGGGACGCCGTCCTTCAGCCACTGGAAGGAGAAGCTCGGTTCCCCTTCCCAAGGGCCGGGTTCGCAGGTCGCGGTTTCTTCGCTGACGGTGATGAACGGCGTCGTCGCCTTTGGCGGCGCGCTTGCCGGCGCCGGCGGGACCACGAGCGGCGCGCTGACCGCGTGGCCGGGGCCGACGGCGAAGTTGGTGGCGGTGACTTCGCACTGCAGCGAGGCGGTCGCATCGGTTGGCGCGATCACGTAGCTGAAGGAGTTGGCGCCTTCGATCGGCACCCCGTTGCGAAGCCACTGAAAGGCGAATTCGCTCGGTTCCCCTTCCCAAGAGCCGGTGCTGCAGCTCTCGCTTCGCCCTGGACCCACTTCGACCACTTGCGGCTGGGGGACGTGCAGGTTGAAGTCCAAGCCGCTCGGGCTGTCGGCAAGGTTGGTGGTCGGCTGGGAGGAGATCGACGGGTTGAATTCGAGTTTGTTGCAGCCGTCGAGGCCAAATGGAGTGCCTTCTTCGTCGGCGGAGAGGACGCTTTTGGTGTCGAAGGCGCCGGGATTTTGGAGCGAGTCGACGTTGAGCGTCGTTTTCAGCGGCCCCGTGCAGGAGGTCGGCAGGCTGAGGAAGGGGGTGAGGGGGACGTCGGAGGCGAGCGGGGGGCCTCCGTTCAGCGCTTCTTCGCCGCGTTCAGAGTCATGGCCCGCCGCCGCCGGCACCCCCCAGATCGTCTCCGTGACCGACTGAATTGCCAGGCCGGTGGGAATGGTGACGTCAGAGACATTGACTCCGTAGTCGCCGCCGCTGCGCAGCGAGGCTTCCTGGAAGCTGTTGATATCGATGATGCTGAAGGCGGCGGTGAACGGGGCACCGAGCGGGGGGACCAGGTTGTAAACCGGGAGGGTGGCAGTGCTGACTCCTGCAATCCCGACATGCGCAATTCCGATTTGGGTGTCGGCTGGGCACTGGGGCGTCCCGCCCTCGAAATCGACCTGCTTGCAGTGGGGGACCGCAAACGGATTGCCGACCAGGCCCGGCGGCAGTTCGGCGACGAGGTCGCGCAGCCTCCCTTCGGGGTTGCCTTCGGAGTCCTGGTTCAGTTCGAAGCCGACCGTGTATTCGTAGGGGTGCGAGCCGGCCTGGGTGTCGATCGCGCCATCGCCGTTGGTGGCGCTGACTGAGAGGCTTTTGATCCCAAAGCCCGCCTGCGCGGCCGCGGGAGCGGCCAGGGCGATGAGCAGGAACGCGAGGCCGAGGTAGACGGCGAGGGGCTTGCGGGCGTTCACTTGGAGCCTCCACTGTTGTGCTTGGCCGATCGCTTGTGATTCCTCTTGTGCTTATGGCGCTTTTTGTGCTTATGGCGTGCCGGCTTTTCGTTGCCGGGACCGCTGAAGGAAGAGGTCCCGGGGCTCTGGGGGGCCGGGGGGCTTGAGCTGGGGCCCTTGCAGGGTTCCCCGAGACAGGGCGGAGGTGCGGCTTCTTCGATGCCGCCGCCGACGCGGGCGTCGTAGAGGTCGAGTTTTTCGTCTTTGTCGCGCGGCAGAAGCTGCTGACGGGTGACGAAGAAGGCGTCGTCTCCGCTCGGGGTTGAGTTGAGGAACATCGAGTCGCCGCTGCTATTGCCGCTGGAGATCAAAAAGACGCAGCCGCCCGCACGTTCGCAGCTTCCGACCCCGTTTGGCTCCCACTCATAGACGTCCTGAATGTGGCCGTTGGTGTCGCGTGGGGAGAGGACGTCCCGGCTTTCGAAGAAGAGTCTTCCCTGTCCGGCGGCGGTGAGGTTGTGAGGGCCCGGGAGCGGGGCTTCAGGGTTGGGCACAGCTTCCCCGATCAGGCTGAGGTTGGACCCCCCGAGCGGTGCCTGGCCACCCGGGTTGCAAGAAGGGCAGGTCAGGTTCCCTGAGCCAGCCCCGTACTCGAAGACCTCAAACCTGCCTTGGCTGTCATAACCGGTAAGGGGGGCCTGCGACATGAACGCCAGATAGCGCCCGTCGGGGCTGACCTGGGCACTGCGGCGGGTGGAGGAGGGCTTCCAATCGCCGATCTGGGGTTCGAGGGCGCTGACTTTGTTGTCGAATTCGAGCAGGGTGCCGATGAAAGTGGTGACGCCTTCCTGCCAGCTGTAGAGATTGAACTCGCCGGCTTCGGCGTGTTCTCCGTTGGTGTTTTCTTCGCTTTCTTCGGTGAGGGCGGCGGAGTCCACGAAGTAGACTCGCGAGAGGCTTTCGCTGGCGCCAAGGATGCCTTGGAATTCGCCCGAGCCTTGGGTCAGGTCTTCACATTCTTCTTCTTCAAGGTCGTATATGCAACCATCGTCGAGAAGGACTTTGGAGCCGTCGGCGGAGGCGGCGAGAAACCCGCCGGGGTCTTCGACTCTCTGGGTTTCTTCCCCGTTGATGCGGACGAAGACCTGACCGCTTTCATCGCTCCAGAAGATCCGGCTGCCATCGGCAGAGATCGCCTGGTCGACGTCAGGCGGCTCTTCGCTTGAAGGTCTAGAGCCGATCACGGCGCCCGATGCGGTGGTGGTGTTGCCTGGCAGCACGTTGACGAGACGGAGCTGGCCGCCCGCCCACTCGTAGAGATTGCAGTTTTCACCCGGTTCGCTGCACTTTTCACCCGGTTCGATTTCGGGAGCCGGAGGGGCGATTCCGGGGATTACCCCGGTGAGCGCGTCGTTGGCGGCGAAGATCACGTGGCTGAGGGGCGCCGCCAAGGCGGTGCCGACATTAGCGCCGCCATAGACGATTCTGAACCTATTTTCGCCTCGTAGGCCGGGATCTCGGTGCGGTGGTTCTTCGGTGATGATCGGCTGCAAAGCGCCGCTTTGCCAGAGATAGAGGTTCGCGAAGCTTTCCCCGCCGAAGGCAGGCGCATCGGGGGAGAGGGCCGGTTCGATCTGGTAGAGCACGCCGCGAGAGAGATCTGATGAGAAGGCCATATAGCCCTGTTGTTCTCCGACGGTGAACTGTGGCAAGCTGAGACTCTGGCTCCCCCAACCACTTGGACTTGGCGCGCGTCTCGCCAGGTACTCGTTCGCACCCGCCGCCAAACCGCCGGAGAATGGCTGTCCCTCATAGGCAACTGCTTCTCCGTCGGGGGCACTTTGCATCGGCATCAGCGTCGTGAGAATGCCACCCGGTAGGCATTCGATCGTGCAGCTGGAGCCGAGGGATTCGGTGGGGTCCGGGGGAAAGACCTCGCCGGACTTCTGCGCTGGCGAGACCATCTCATAGACACGGCCGTCGGGAAGCCCCGAAACCGTCTGAAGGAAGGTGCTGAACCGCTTGTCGGCCCCCTGGACGCTGGCGGCCGGGTTGCTCGCGACCAAGCGGAAGTGGTAGGTCGTCCCCGGGGTGAGGCCGCTGAGTTGCTGGGTGACCGGGATAAATTTGGTTCCCGAGCCTATTTCTTTGGAGGGGACCGGTACGCTGGTTGCTTCGGCGTATTCGCTTTCGAGGAAGTCGGCTTCAGTGACGTATTCGACGACGAAGCTGGTCGCTTCGCCGTTGGGATCGATTAGACCGCTGATCCGTGCGGCGGTGGTACTGACTTCCGATACCGAGCCACCGGAGACGGCAGGGCCGAGGGTCTGGAAGCTGAGCGCCTGGCCGGGGTTGGTGCCGTTTTCGTTGGAGGCGAGCAGGCGGTAATGGTAGGTGGTGTGGATCTGCAGTCCGCTCAGTTCGGCTGAGACCGCTTCTTCGCCAGAGCCGATGAAGGGGCCGGCCGGTACGCAGGGGGCGGTGCCGGCGCCTTCAAAGCCACTGGCCCCAAAGCTGGCATCGTCAACGTATTGGAACTCACAGGTCGCTTCGGGTCCCCCGGCAGCGCTCACCGTTCCGTGCAGAGTGGCACCGTTGGGGTCCACGGGGTTCGCTTCGCCGGTGGTGGCGTCGGGGAGGATGATGGGTGGCCCCCAGACTTCGATATTGGAGTTGCCGCCGCCTCGGGCAACGTAGACGTCGCCCGAGGCGGCGCTGACGACAATGCCCCTGACCTCTTCGCCGGGCGAGAAGTTGGAGAGTAGCGTCGCTTCGAGCGGGCCGGAGGCATCGTATTCGTTGACCGCGCTGCCGGAGGCGGTGTAGACTTGGCCGCTGGCCGGATCGACAGTCACGGTCGTGTTGTTACCAGTAGCAACGACGTATTTTTCTTCGCCGGTCGTGCTGTCGAGCTTGGTGATTGAGCTCTCGTAGCCGGCGACGAAGACGGAGCCTGCGGTGGGACCAAACCCCGCGGCGAGCGTACAGCTGGGCACGCCGGTGCCAAAATTGAGCGTGTTGTCGCTGCTAACCGGGAAGCTGCCGGAGGGTTCGAACTTGTGGAGCTTCTCCCTCGGGTTCGCCGTATTCACCAACGTAGACGTTGCCTTCGGGGTCCACGGTGACACCGCAAGATTCGCCAAAGGCGCCTTCGCTGGATTCGATGAGCTGGCCTAAAAAGCTGCCGTCTTCGCCAAAGATGTCGATCAGGTGTTCGCCCGACTGGGTGACGTAAATGTTCCCATCAGTCGCCCCGCCGGAGTTGTCGACGGCCACCTGGACTTCTGCGGGCGCGCCGAAGGAAAGACCGCCCTGGGGCGTTTCGTCACCGATGCCTTGGCCGTCTATGACGTTTGAGCTAAGGGCGGAGAAGTTGGCTGGCGTGCCGTCTGGGTTGTAGCGGCTGACGGTGCTCGCCCCCTTGTTAACGACGAGCAGATCGCCACTGGACTGGTCGATGGCGAGTCCCTCGGGTTCCACAAAGCTAGGCTGCGCGGCGCTGCCGAAGGTTTCAAGGAAAAGATGGGTACGGCGAGCAGAGGCAGAGGCCGGGGCGAGACAGGCGGCGATGACAAGCGCGAGGAGCACAGCGACCCCGAAGCCATGGCCCAAGAGCAGCCGCTGGCGCAAGGACGACGACAGCGTCGCCTCGTTCGCAGTCCCATGACACCTACTCACTCCACCTGCCTGCTGCTGTCCCATTAAATCGACCCCGATTTCATAGTGTTAGCGAGAAGTGCCGGGCCGCGAACGCAGCCCGGCACTGTGCTTTGACTTACCTAAGGCGCTATCTGCAGACCTTCACCAGCTTTGGTTTCCATCTTGCTCGTGCCTTCGAGCCAAGCATGTTGGCCTCCCCAGAGGAGTTGGCCGGTACTTGCTTTGGTGAATTCGAGGGAGGAGGTGGCACTGTTCGCGATGCCGATGAAACTCCCGGTGACTGAGTAGGCTCCGTTGAAGCCAGGGCTTGTGCATCCTTCGAAGGCGAAGGTAAAGAGGGGTTCACCCCCTTGCGGACTGAATTTCACCGCGGGTTTGCCTTCGAATTCAGTGGCTTCGCCTCCTTTGAGGCTCATATTGATCGCGCTACCAACGAGTTCACACCCTGACCCTTTTGGTTCGGTCACCGTGCAGCCGCTGAGGGTGAGTTTGCTCACTGCCGCGGTACCGGCTCCTCCACCAGTGGGGTTTTCGATCGTGCCTTCGGCGCTCTGCGTCGTGCAACTGACGGTGAATATAACTCCAGCAAAGTTCAACTTTACGTTGAAAGAGGAGGTACCTTTCAGCGCAAAGCCGGTTGAGGTGGTGAGTTTGTTCAATTTGTACGTTCCACCTTCTTTGACTTCTTTGCTGCAGAAGGAGTCTTCATAGGGCCCTTTGCCTTTTGGGCCAACGTATTGGCACGAGTACCAGTACTCTGGCAGGATTTGGAACACATTCGTCAGGTTGGAATAGGCGCTGGCACTACCGCTGGCGTTGGTCGCCGTCACCCGCGACTTCAGGGTGTGACCGATGTCGGCTTCGCCCGGCGTGTAGGTCGATTTAGTCGCGCCGGATATGGACACGCATTCGGCCCCGCTGGCGTTGCAGCGAAACCAGAGATAGGAGTAGCTAGTTGGACTTTCGGTCCAGGTGCCGTTGGTTGTGGTCTCAGGGACCGCGAGGTGGGGGGTCGTCGGCGAGACGACGGGCGGCACGATGTTTTCGGGTTTGGCGCCCAGGGCCGAGGCGGGAGCCACCGCGCTGGCGCCAAGCACGAGCGAGGCGACTAGGGCCAGCCCGAAAGCCGGTATTGACCGTTTCAATGATCTGTTTCTGCTAACCATTGTTTCTGCGAACTCCTTCTCCCAGGCGTATCCCTGGGTGTTGGTTTCGTTCAGCGCACGGCCCCTTGGCGGGTGCCAGATGCAACTGGTCGCTCGCCGCAGGGGGCCGTGACTCCCTGCTGCAGAGACAACTGACTGGGTGGTCAGCTGGTTGGTGGTGAAGCCTTGGTGGATCGAGCTTGGCACTCGATACCTCTCCTCTTGTCCCTTGAGCCCTCGCCTGGCCGCCTCCCTTGGCGGCCCCCTTTGAGCTCGTTTCCCTGTGGCACTGCTGAACTGCTGTTTCCCTGAATCGTCCCTCAGCTATACCATTGGCGTACCTAAGAGACGACGGCGGGGATATAAACACGTCGTCTCCCACTTGTCAAGGAGACGAGCGTGGTATCGGTGAGACTCGGCGGGCGTTTCAGGCGCTGGCGCGGCGCCGCCGGGGCGCTTCGGCCTCGGCGTAGCCCGAGGCGGGCTCGGCCTCGAGCGGGACGACGCCCTCGGCCTGGGGGCTGGGGCGGCCGGGGCCGTAGAAGGCGAGCACGTAGTCGACCAGGTGGGGGGTGAGGACGCGGAGCTGGGGGCCACGGCCCTGCAGGACTTCGCTGGCGACGCGGGTGGCGATGCCGCCGACGATCACCTGGTCGATCTCGGCCGCCAGGCTCGATTTCTCCGCCGCCCCCGGGACGGCGGAGCGCAGCAGGGTGCCGTAGCGGCGCAGCCAATCGTGGTAGCGCAGGGCGATCCCCTCGCCGGCCGAGGGAGCCTCGACGAAGAGCAGGCGGGCGACGTCGGGGTCGGCGGCGAGCGTGTCCATCGCCGCTCCCAGAGCCGTTTCGATCCGTTCTTCGACCGTCGCGCCCTTGTCGCAGGGCCGCTCGAGGATCGCCAGCAGGCGTTCCTGGCAGGCCTCGTGGGCGGCGGCGAAGCACTCCTGCTTGTCGGCGAAGTTCTTGTAGAAGGCGTTGCGGGAGACGGCGGCGGCCTTGACTACGTCGGCGACCGACATCGCTTCGTAGCCACGCTCGGCGACCACCCTGGGGACGGCCTCGACGAGGCGGCGGCGCTGGTCCTCCAGCACCTGCTCGGGCGCGAGCGCGTGCCGGCCGCGGGGCAGGCGGCGGGGCTCGTCGGCTTTGGTCCGGGCTCGGGCTTTGGCCATCAGCGCAGGGCGGTGCGGTTCCTTACACGTACAGCTTAGTTCCTAAATAGTCGCCGGGTCAAATCCCGCCGAGAGGTCGCGACTCGCGCGTGGCGAAGCTGTTCCTGCATAGATGCCGCGCCGCACCCTGACGATCCTCGCCACGCTCGTGGCCTTCGCCGCCCTCGCGCCCACCGCCCGCGCCGCGGTGAGCTGGGTCGTCCACGGCCGCGGCTTCGGCCACGGGGTCGGGATGAGCGCCTACGGCGCCTACGGCTACGCGCTGCACGGCAAGGACTACCGCTTCATCCTCGGCCACTACTACTCGGGGACGAGCCTCGGCACCCTGCCCGGTCCGCGCGTCGTCCGCGTCCTGCTCGACATCTCCCCCGGCGACGTCGGCTTCAGCGCCGCCACCAGCGCCTGCGGTACCGCGCTCGACCCCAATCGCGACTACGCGGCGCACCGGGTCGCCCGCTCGGTCGAGCTGCGCAACTCCAGCGGCAAGCGGCTGGCCAACTGCGGGCGGCGGCTGCGGGCGGCGGGCAACGGGACGATCGAGATCGTCGGGCTCGGGCGCTTCCGCGGCGCCCTGGAGACCGTCCCCACCGACGAATCCTCGCGCTCGCTCAACGTCGTCAACGCGCTCGCCGTCGACCAGTACGTGAAGGGCGTGGTCCCGAACGAGTCGCCGCCCTCCTGGCCGGCGGCGGAGCTGAAGGCGCAGGCGGTCGCCGCGCGCTCCTTCGCCCTCACCGCCGGGGTCGGCGGCAACGGCTTCGACCTCTACGCCGACACCCGCAGCCAGGTCTACAAAGGCCTCGAAAGCGAGTACGCGACCACCAACGCGGCCAGCGAAGCGACCCGCGGCCAGGTGGTCGAATACGGCGGCCAGATCGCCGAGACCCTCTTCTCCGCCTGCTCCGGCGGCCACACCGAGAGCATCCAGAACGTCTTCGGCGGCCCCGCGGTCCCCTACCTGCAGGGCGTCCCCGACCCCTACGACGGCGAGTGCCCGCTGCACGAATGGACGCTGCGCTTCAGCGGGCCGCAGATCGCCGCCAAGCTCGGCGGCCTGCTCGACGGCCGCCTCAAGCAGGTCGTCGTCACCAAACGCGGCGTCTCGCCGCGGATCGTCGAAGCGAAGCTGATCGGGACCGGCGGCGTCACCACCGCCAGCGGCGAACAGCTCGAGGTCGCTCTGGGCGGCTACGACACCTGGATGCGGTTCCAGAAGCTCGTCCGCTGAGCCGCCCCCGCGCCACCCACCCGCTCAGCCGTCCGGATAGGGCTGAATCGGGATGCCGTGGTCGGTCTCGCGCATCCCCAGCTCGTAGGCCCCGCCCGCCGCGAGGGTGAGCTGGCGGGCCGGCAGGCCGGGGCGCTCGACGGTCAGTTCGAGGTCGGCGACCGAGCAGTTGACGGTGTTGTGCTCGGGGCCCTTGGGGTCGGCGTAGACCCAGCCGACGAAGTCCTTCTGCGGGGCCGAGACGCGGCCGCGGACGACGACGTCCTTGCCGGGGAGGACGAAGGTGCAGGCCGCCGGCAGCTCCTCGATCGAGGTGCCGCCGATCGCCCCGAGGCCGCCGAGCCGGTGCGGCTCGCCGTCGAGCATCAGCATCCCCGAGGGGATCCAGGGGGTCGAGCGGGAGCCGAGCGCGATCCGGGCGGCGCCCGCGTCGAAGTAGGTATCGGGCGAGTCGGCGAAGCCGGTGCCCTCGAGCCAGACCCAGCGCTCGGCGTGCTCGCTGCCCCAGTTGTGGCCGATCATCCCCGGCCAGCCGCTGACGTCGATCTCCTCCCCGTCGACCTCGAGGCGGCCGTCGAAGCGGGCGGCGGGGACCGGGGCGACGAACTTGGTCCGCGGCAGCGGCGCCCGATAGAGCCAGTCCGCCGGCAGGTACTTGCAGGGCTCCGCCTCGGCCGCGATCGCCAGCGTCCATGATGCGGTCGGGCCGTCCCCTTCCTTTCCGTGGTTCCTTTTGGACGGTGGCGGTCCCAAAGGAACCACGCCATCGGCGCGGCCGGGCCCGATCTCCGCTCCGGCCACCCGAATCCAGCCGCCATCCGGCACCGAGAGCTCGGATGCCGGCACCGTCAGCTTGGTCGCCCTCGGCCCCTCCGCCTCGCGGTCGAAGAGCACGAACCAGATCGAGGCGTTCGGCTCGGCCCCCGGCCGCTTGTGGACCGTGTGACGGATCCAGATCCCGCGGCCCCCGCCCGGCTGGCAGGCCTTGATGTAGAAGCTCTCGTAGTGACCGGCCTTGCCGGCGACCCCGGGGAAGCGCGCACCTTCGTCCATGCGAGGAACTCTATGGCCGTTCGAAACTCGGTCACTTGTGGGCCCTATAGCAACCACAATCGACCGAGTTTGGGATTTAACTCGGCGGAGCCCGTTCAGACCTTGATCGTGATCACGTCGCCGTCCTCGACGACGTAGTCGCGGCCCTCGATCCGCAGCTGCCCCTTGTCGCGGGCCTGGGCGTAGCCGCCGCACTCGACCAGCTGCGCCCAGCCGACCACCTCAGCTTTGACGAACGCTTCCATGATCTCGGTGTGGATCGTGCCGGCCGCCTCGAGGGCGGTGGCACCGTGGCGCAGCGGCCGCGCCACCGCCTCCTTGTCCTCGCCGGCGGTGAAGAAGGTGATCAGGTCGAGTAGCTCGTAGGCGGCGCGGACGAGGCGCGCCAGGCCGGAGCCCTCGACCCCGTAGGACTCGCGCATCTCCTCCGCTTCGGCGGGGTCGAGCTCGGCCAGCTCGCCCTCGATCCGAGCGCTGACCGCGACCACGCCGGCGCCGACCGCGGCGGCATGGGAGGCGACCACATCCGGCGGCTCGGCGTCGCCCTCGTCGACGTTGGCGACGTAGAGGATCGGCTTCGTGGTCAGGGCGCCAAGGTTGCGCGCCGCCTCCGGGGCGGCATCGGGGACCGGGATCGAGCGCGCTGGCCGGCCGGCGGCGAGCGCCTCGTGCACCGCCTGCAGCCAGCCGTGCTCGGCGATCGCCTCCTTGTCGCCCGACTTCGCCTGCTTGGCGACCCGGCCGAGGCGGCGCTCGACCTGCTCGTAGTCGGCCAGCACCAGCTCGGTCTCGATCGTCTCGATGTCGGCGAGCGGGTCGACGCGGCCGTCAGGGTGCGGCACGCCGCCGTCCTGGTGGCAGCGGACGACGTGGCAGATCGCGTCGGTCTCGCGGATCGAGGCGAGGAACTGGTTGCCGAGCCCCTCGCCCTCGGAGGCGCCCTTGACCAGCCCGGCGATGTCGTGGAAGGAGATCGTCGCCGGCACCAGCTCGGAGCTGCGAACCGTCGCGGCGACCTGCTCGAGGCGCTCGTCCGGCACCTGGGCGATCGCCACGTTCGGCTCGATCGTCGTGAACGGGTAGTCGCCGGTCTGGGCGCCGCCCTTGGTCAGGGCGTTGAAGAGGGTCGACTTGCCAGCGTTGGGCAGGCCGACGATCCCGACCTTCATGCGGCGCCCCCGGTCACAGGGACAGCGGCACGATCAGGCCCAGGACGACGCCGAGGAAGGCGCCGGCGAGGACGTCGGACGGGTAGTGCATCCCCAGGTAGGGGCGGCCGAGCGAGAGGGCGAGGGCGACGGCGAAGGCGCCGGCGGTCGCCGGGTCGACCCGGACCATCGCCGTCGCCACCGCGAAGGAGCGAGGTCGCGTGGGCGGAGGGGAAGCTGAGCGAGCTGGGGGCGCCGCCGAGCGGCGGCAGGCCCTCGAGCACCGGGCGCGGGCGCCGCACCAGCAGCTTGATCCCGTAGTTGAGCGCGATCGCGATCGGCCCCAGGGCGGCGCAGATCAGCCACGACTCGCGCCGCGAGGGGTCGAGCAGGGCGAGGGCGACGCCGAGGATCGACCCAGACGAGCGCCGTTGTTGCCGGCCTTGCCGAGCGCCTTCGCGGCGGACTCGAGCCCGGGCGAGTGCCGGCGCGCGTCCGCATCAGGCGCAGCAGCTTGAGGTCGACGTTCGTGCATCGGCGGCGCAGGATAAGCCGCTCAGTCAATATCCCGTCATGCCCTCGGTCCCCGGCTACGTCCACACCCCCGGCAACCACTGCGGCTCGACCGCGCTGCGCAACCTGCTCGGCTTCCACGGGGTCGAGCTCAGCGAGGAGATGGCCTTCGGGCTCGGTGCCGGCGCCTGCTTCTACTACCTGACCCTCGACGGACACCTCGCCCAGCCGCTGGTTCAACGGCCGCACGGCGCGGCTGGAGGAGAACTTCCGCGACCTGACCGGCGCGGCGCTGGAGATGCGCACCTTCGCCGAGGACGAGGGCGACGGCGAGGCCTGGGAGGCGGCCCGGGCCGAGGTCGACGCCGGCAACCCGGTGCTCCTGCTCACCGACCTCTACTACCTCGACCACTACGGCAACTCGGCCCACTTCCCCGGCCACGCGGTCGTCCTCGCCGGCTACGACGAGGAGGTCGCCCACCTCTCCGACACCGGCTTCGAGCAGCTGCAGACGACCCGCCTGGAGCACCTCGACCACGGCCCGCCACAGCGGCCACCCCGCCTACCCGCTCGAAGGCCACATGTTCACGCGTCGTCCGACGCGGTCGATCAGGGGCAGCCTCGAGCGGCGATCCCGGCGGCGATCGAGCGGGCGGCGACGGCGATGGTCGAGCCGAGCTCCGCGAGTTCTCCGGCCTCGCCGGCGATCCAGCCGCCTCGCCGCCGAGGCCGGCTCCTGGCCCGAGGTCGCCGAGGACTGGCAGTGGTGCGCCCGCTTCGCCTACCAGGTGATCGAGCGCCGCGGCACCGGCGGCGGCGCCTTCCGGCTCGATGTACTCGCGCTTCCTCGAGGAGGCCGGCCGCACGAGGCGCCGCTGGCCGCCGCCGCGGCCGAGCGCTGGACCGAGCTGGCCGAGGCCTTCCAGCTGGCCAGCGAGAGCGACGAACCGGAGCCGGCGTCTGTGGCAGCGAGGTCGGCGGGACCGCCGGGCGCGTGCTGGACGCCGAGCAGCGCCTCTGGACCGCACTCGGCCGTCATAGACCCGCGCCCCACGCGGGTAGGGAGGCAGCATGACCATCGCTGGAGCGATATTCCTGATCGCGGTCGGCGCGATCCTCAAGCTCGCGACCAACGTCCACGTCCAGGGCGTCAGCCTCGACACCGTCGGGCTGATCCTGATGATCGCCGGCGCCGCCGGCCTGGTCCTCTCCTTCTTCCAGGACGCGATCTGGTCCCGCCGCCGCCGCGCCGAGAAGCCCCCGCGGTCGAAGAACGCCGCGAGGTGCGCGAGCCGCCGCGCTACTGAGCTGGCCGCAGCCGGGCGAAGTAGCCGAACCAGTTGCCGGAGTGCTCGGCGTAGGCGAGGCCGGCGTCGGCGGCCTGGCGTTTGAGGCTGGCGAGGGTGGTGAAGTGGGGGTCGCCGAAGAGCTCGCCGACGACGAGGCGGCCGTCGGGCTTCAGCACCCGGCGGATCTCGCGCAGGGCGGCGCCGGTGTCGGGGATCTCGCCGAGGACGGCGGTGAGGATCGACCGCGTCGATCGAGGCGTCCTCGAAGGGCAGCGCGGTGGCGTCGCCCTGGGTCGGGACGACGTTCTCGAGGCCGCGCTCGGCGGCGCGCGCGCATCACGTGGTCGAGGAACTCCTGCTGCAGGTCGAAGAGCTCGAGCCTGCCGTCAGGGCCGACCCACTCCGGCCATGTCGAGGCTGTAGTAGCCGGTGCCGACGCCGATCTCCAGCAGGCGCTCGCCGGGCTCGGGCCGCAGCACCGAGCGCAGCCGCTCGCGGGTGATGATCGGGTGCGGCGCTTCGACCCAGAAGCGCTGGCCGTAGGGGCAGGCCGAGGGGTTCTTGCGCCACCAGAGCGCCGCCGCCAGCGTCGCCCCGGCGGCCGCGACGAGCAGGCGGCGCGGGCGCATCAGCCCGAGGCCGAAGCCGACCCGGTGCTCGCCGGCGTCGATGCGCAGGAAGGCGACCTTGCCGAGGTAGAGGGAGATCACGCCGTCCTCGGTGTGGAGGTCGTGCCAGCCGCCCTTCTCGAGCTGCTTGCGCAGGTCCTTGAGGTCGTCCTCGGCGAGCCGGGCGGAGATCACCTGGCCGCCCTCGAAGCCGATCTCGACTCGCTGTGCCTCGGCCATCAGTGTCCTCCCGCGGGTTCGACGATCTCGGTCAGCACCCCGCCGGTCGAGCGGGGTGAAGGAAGGCGACGCGGCTGTCGCGGATGCCGACCCGCGGCTTCGCGTCGATCAGCTCGATGCCGGCGGCGGCGAGCGCGCTCCAGGGTCGCGTCGATGTCCTCGACCGCGTAGGCGACGTGGTGCAGGCCGGGGCCCTTGGCGCGCGAGGAACTTGCCGACCGGCGGTCTCGGGGCCGAGCGGCGCCAGCAGCTCGACGTGGCCGTCGCCGACGTCCAGCAGCACCGCCTCGACCCCCTGCGACTCGACCGTCTCGCGGTGCGCGAGCGCCATCTCGAAGCTCTGCTCGTAGAGGGCGATCGCGGCGTCGATGTCCTCGACGGCGACGCCGATGTGGTCGATCCTTCCGAACACGGCGGCCAGTCTATGCGGCCAGCGGCAGCTCGCCCTCGCCGCCCGCGGCGCCTTTGCCTCGACCCGCAGGATCTCGGCCAGCGCCGCCATGCCGACCTCGAGCTGCTCGGGGGTCGGCTCCTTGGTCGCCAGGCGGCGCTGGATCTCGCGGCCGGGGGTGTGGAAGGCCTCGGCCAGCGGCGCGCCGTGGTGGCGGTCGCTCCAGGCGAACATCTCGACCGCGAGCGAGGCGCCGCCGAGCCCGACCCCGGCGCGGGCGAGCGGCGCTAGGGCGCTCGACCAGCCGCTCCAGCAGCACGGTGCCGCCGGCCGAGAGCAGCATCATCGGCACGACCAGGTTGGAGCCGCAGCGGTCGTGCTCCTTGGGCACCGCGGCGACGTCCTCGATCCCCTGCTCGTAGGCGGCGATCGCCTTGTGCTCGACGCCGTGGTAGGCGGCGAGGTCGCGGTCCATCAGCGCGACCACCGCCGGCACCGCGCCGATCGCCTGGACCAGGCCCTCGCGCAGAGCCGAGGCCGGAGGCGCGGCGACGCAGCAGCGAAGTCGCCGCCAGGGTCGCGCCGATCGCGGCGAGCACCCGCCAGTCCTCGAACGGCAGCCGCGCCGCGGGCAGCCGCCGCCGCACCAGCGGCAGCACCGCCAGCGCCTCGGCCAGTTTCAGCGGCCCGCGCAGGCCGGGCATCCGCGCCACCAGCTTCGGCGCCAGCTCCGGCTTGCGCTCGGAGGCGACCTCGATCGCCGCCGTCGCGGTCGCGGACCGCGGCCGCCCAGTGGGTCGGCCCGTGGATCAGCAGGCCGTTGCGCAGCGCCATCCCGCCCAGTCGCAGCCGCTCAGACTCGTTCGAGGCCACGCCCGCACCATAGGCCATGGGCGTGTCCGAGCTAACGGGGTCCTATGCGCCCAAAAACTCGGACACGTCCGGGGGGCGATGGCACCGCGGCCGAAAAACAGAGGACGCCGAGGCCCAGCTCCTCGGCGTCCCTCTCCCCCTGTGTAAGTCCCGACCGGAGGCCCCCAGTCCAGGCCTCCGGCCGGTATGTCGGCTCTCCCTGGCTCTAGCTTGGAAAGCCGACCCTTAAAACCCCGGGATCGTGGAGAAGTTGCGCCGCGCTAGGGCTTGCGAAGTCGCTCCCGCAGCGCGGCGAGGCGGCGGCCAAGCTCGGCCTCGAAGCCGCGATCGGTCGGCGTGTAGAAGCGGCGGTCCTCGAGGCCCTCGGGCAGCAGCGGCTGGTCGCTGACGCCGCCCGGCTCGTCGTGGGCGTAGCGGTAGCCGGTGCCGCGGCCGAGCTTCTCGGCGCCCGGGTAGTGGGCGTCCCGCAGGTAGTCGGGCGGCGTCTTGGCGCCGTTGCGGCGCACCTCGGCGCGGGCCGCCGAGAGGCCCTTGTAGGAGGCGTTGGACTTGGGGGCCAGGGCCAGGTAGACGGCGGCCTGGGCGAGGTTGAGCGCGCACTCCGGCAGCCCGACCCGGTCGACCGCGCGGGCGGCGGCGTCGGCGACGAGCAGCGCCTGCGGGTCGGCGTTGCCGACGTCCTCGGAGGCGAGGATGACCATGCGGCGGGCGATGAAGCGCGGGTCCTCGCCCCCCTCCAGCATCACCGCCAGGTAATAGAGCGAGGCGTCGACGTCGGAGCCGCGGGTCGCCTTGATCCAGGCGGAGACGAAGTCGTAGTGGCGGTCGCCCTGGCGGTCGTAGTCGATCGCCTTGCGCTGCAGCGCGTCCTCGATCGCGGCGACGTCGATCCGCCCGCCGCCGGCCCGCTCGACCGCCCGCTCCAGCGCCGAGAGCGCGACCCGGGCGTCGCCGCCGCTGCGCTGCGCCAGCATCTCCAACGCCTCGTCGTCGACCGGCGGCGGTGCGGCGATCCCGCGCTCGGGGTCGCTCAGCGCCCGCCGCAGCAGCCCCTCCACCTGCCCCGGCTCCAGCGGCCGCAGCTCGTAGACCTGGCTGCGCGAGAGCAGCGCCGAGTTGACCTCGAAGTAGGGGTTCTCGGTGGTCGCCCCGATCAGCGTCAGCAGCCCCTCCTCGACCGCCGGCAGCAGCGCGTCCTGCTGGGCCTTGTTGAAGCGGTGGATCTCGTCGAGGAAGAGGATCGTCGGGCGGCCGCTCGCCGCGCGCCGCTCGCGCGCCCGCTCGATCACGCCGCGGATCTCGGCTTTGCCGGCGTTGACCGCCGACTCCTCCTCAAAGGCGCCCTCGGCGCCGGCGGCGGCGATCCGCGCCAGCGTCGTCTTCCCCGACCCCGGCGGCCCGTAGAGAATCGCGCTGTGCGGGTGCCCGCCGTCGATCGCCGTCCGCAGCGCAGAGCCCTCGCCGAGGACGTGCTCCTGCCCGACCAGCTCGTCCAGCGAGCGCGGTCGCATCCGCACCGCCAGCGGTGCATCAGCGGCCACCGCTTCGGTCGGCCGCTCCTCGCCCGTCTCGAAAAGCCTGTCGCTCATCAGTGACGAGTCTAGAATCGAGCGCATGGCTACTACCGAGGCGAAACCCGCAGCCCTGTCCACGTCCACCCTGGAGTCGTTCAACCCGGCCACCGGCGAGCTGGTCGGCACCGTGCCGACGATCACGCCGGAGCAAGTGCAGGCGGTGGTCGACGACGTCGCCCGCATCCAGCCCGCCTGGGCGGAGCTGTCGCTGAAGGCGCGCGCCGGCTACATGCGCCGCGCCGCCGACGCGCTGCTCGACGACATCGACGAGATCGCCGAGCTGCTGGTCCGCGAGCAGGGCAAGCCGCGCGCCGAGGCCTACACGATGGAGCTGCTGCCGACCGTCGACGCCCTGCACTGGTGCGCCAAGGCCGGCCCGAAGATCCTCGCCGACGAGAAGGTGCGGATGACCCAGGCCTTCACCCTCTCCAAGAGCGGCCACTTCTCCTATGAGCCGATCGGCGTGGTCGGCGTCATCGCCCCCTGGAACTACCCCTGGTCGATCCCCTTCGGCGAGGTCGCGATCGCGCTGATGGCCGGCAACGGCGTCGTCCTCAAGCCGGCCAGCCTGACGCCGCTGCTGGGCGAGCGGATCCGCGCAGGTCTTCGAGAAGGGCGGGCTGCCCGAGGGCCTGGTCCGGGTCGTCCACGGCGGCGGCGCGGTCGGCGACGCGCTCGCCCGCTCCAGCGTCGGCAAGGTCTTCTTCACCGGCTCGGTCGAGGTCGGCCGCAAGGTCGGCGAGGTCTGCGCGGGCCTGCTCAAGGGCTCGGTGCTGGAGCTGGGCGGCAAGGACCCGATGATCGTCTGCGCCGACGCCGACCTCGACAACGCGGTCTCCGGCGCGGTCTGGGGCGGCTTCGCCAACGCCGGCCAGACCTGCTCGGGGATCGAGCGCGTCTACGTCGTCCGCGAGGTCGCCGAGCGCTTCGTCGCGGGCGTCGCCCGCGAGGCGGAGAAGCTGCGGCTCGGCGACCCGCTCGAGTGGGAGACCGAGATCGGCCCGATGACCTCCGACGGCCAGTACGAGATCGTCGTCGACCTGATCGAGGACGCGGTCGCCAGCCGGCGCGACCAAGCTCTGCGGCGGCCCGACCGAGGTCCCCGGCCTGTCCGGCAAGTTCGTCGCCCCGACCGTCCTCACCGACGTCACCCACGAGATGCGGATCATGCGCGAGGAGATCTTCGGCCCGGTGCTGCCGATCGTCGTCGTCGACTCCGAGCAGGAGGCGATCGAGCCTCGCCAACGACTCCGAGTTCGGCCTCGGCGCCTCGGTCTGGACCAAGGACCGCCAGCGCGGCGAGCGGATCGCCCGGCGGATCGAGTCGGGGATGGTCTGGATCAACGACCACTCCTTCAGCCACGGCGCCTGCCAGTGCGCCTGGGGCGGGGTCAAGGACTCCGGCGTCGGCCGCTCGCACTCCAAATTCGGCTTCTATGAGTGCGTCAACATCAAGATGAACGCCTGGGAGCCGGGCCTCACCCGCGACTTCTGGTGGCACCCCTACGACCGCACCCTCGGCGAAGCGGTCCGGGCCTCGGCGAAAGCGCTCTACGGCAAGGGCGCGACCCGCACCGAGGCGCTGCGCGAGGGCGCCGGCCCGCTGCTCAAGGTCGGCCGGCGCACGCTCCGCAAGCGGCGGTGACCGAGCCGGCGGTCCGGCTCGCCGGCCTGCGCCGCGACTACGGCGACCGGACCGCGCTCGACGGCGTCGGCCTGACGCTGGGCGCCGGCGAGTCGTTGCTCGTGCTCGGGCCCAACGGGGCCGGCAAGACGACCCTGCTGCGGATCCTGGCGACGCTGCTGCGCCCGAGCGGCGGCGAGGCGGTGGTGCTCGGCTGCTCGCTGCCGCGCGAGGCCTGGAAGCTGCGCGGGCGGATCGGCTACCTCGGCCACGAGCCGCTGCTCTACCGCGACCTCAGCGGCCGCGAGAACCTGCGCTTCCACGCCCGGCTGCACGGGATCGGCGGCGAGCGCGGCCGAGGCGCGAATCGCGGCGCTGCTCGCCGCCGTGGGGATGGAGCGCCGCGCCGACGAGCGGGTCGCCGAGCTCTCGGCCGGGATGCGCCAGCGGCTGGCGATCTGCCGCTGCGTCCTGCACGAGCCGGAGCTGCTGCTGCTCGACGAGCCCGACTCCAACCTCGACGCCGAGGGGCGCGAGCTGGCCCGAGCGCTGATCGGCCCCGGCGGCGGGCGCACCCGCGTCGTCGTCACCCACGACCCCGACCGCTACCTGCCCGAGGCCGACCAGGTGCTGCGGCTGGGGATCGGCGAGGCGGCGGCGGTCTCGTGACCCCCGGCGGCACCCGGAGGCAGGCCGTGACCCCCTCCCGCGCCGCCTTCGCGGCGATCCTCGGCAAGGACCTGCGCTCGGAGCTGCGCACCCTGCAGTCGCTGCCGGCGATGGCGCTGTTCGCGGTCACCACCTTCGTCATCTTCCGCTTCGGCCTCGACCGCACCAGCCTCTCCGGCAGCCTCGCCGCCGGGGTGCTCTGGGCGACGCTGCTGTTCGCCGCGGTGCTCGGGATCAACCGCCTCTTCGTCGCCGAGCGCGAGGAGGGCGGCTTCGACGCGATCCGCCTCGCCCCGATCGACCGCAGCGTCCTCTTCGCCGCCAAGGCGACGGCGCTGCTCGTCTACCTGCTGGCGCTGGAGCTGATCGCGGTGCCGATCTTCGCCGCTCTTCTTCCTCGACTCGGCGGCGGCGCTCGGCGCCGCTGGTCGCCGTCCTCGCTCCTCGCCGACCTCGGCCTCGCCGCGACCGGCACGCTGATCTCCTCGATGGCGGTCAACTCGCGCGCCCGCGACCTGCTGGTGCCGCTGGTCCTGCTGCCCCTGGTCGTGCCGCTGATGATCGCCGCCACCGGCGCCACCGAGCCGCTGCTGGCCCTGGGCGGTCCCGGCTACCACCGCTTCGGCACCTGGCTGATGGTGCTCGGCCTATACGATCTGATCTTCCGCCTGGTCGGCTACGCGGTGTTCGACTTCCTCCTGGAGGACTGACCGGCGCTCGGCCCCTCGCCACCGCTTCGGAGCATGTACGGCAAAGGACTGAGACCCCTCTCGATCGCCACCGTGGCGATGCTCGCCGTGTCGCTCTCGCTGGTCTTCTTCTACGCCCCGCTCGACGCCGACCAGGGCTTCATCCAGAAGATCTTCTACCTGCACGTGCCGCTGGCGATCACGGCGCTGGTCGGCTTCATCGTCGGCGGCGTCTTCGCGATCGCCCACCTGCGCAGCGGCAACCGCCAGCTGGGACGCCTACTCCTACGTCTCGATCCACATGTCGGTGATCTTCGGCGTCGCCGTGCTGCTCACCGGCTCGATCTGGGCGAAGGCCTCCTGGGGGCACTGGTGGGTCTGGGACGAGCCGACCCTGGTCAGCTTCCTGATCGTCTTCCTCCTCTACGCGACCTACTACCCGTTCCGCTACGCGATCGAGGACCGCGAGCGCCAGGCGCGCTACGCCTCGGTCTTCGCGATCACCGCCGGCGCCTTCGTGCCGCTCAACTTCATGGCGGTGCGGATGGCGCAGAGCCTCGTCCACCCGCGCGTCTTCGCGACCACCAACGGCGGCCTGCCCGGCTCGATGATGCTCACCTTCCTCTGCTGCCTGGCGGCGATCGCGCTGCTCTGGGTGACCCTGGTCAAGTTCGAGCTGACCGCGAAGAGCGCCTCGGGACAGGTCAAGCGCCTGCGCCGCGCCCTCGACGCGCCCGCCCCGGGCGGCGCCTCGCGGATCGCCCCGGAGGTGAGCTGATGCTCGACCTGCTCGCCGACGCCCCGGCGCTGCCGCTCGACGAGGCGGGCAAGTACGTCGCCGGCGCCTACGTCGTCTTCGTCGTGCTGCTCGTCGTCTACGTCGCGATCATGGCCGCGAAACTGCAGCGGATCGAGCGGGAGCTGCGCGAGCTGGCGGGGTTCGCCGAGGCCCGGCAGCAACCCGACATGCCCGGACGCGAAGCGGAGGACATGTCGGAAATTGATTCTGCCCAGCCTCCGACCGACTCCGATCGCAATCTGACTCCTTCGGAGGCGGTCGGAGGCCCTAGCGGGAAGGCTCCGAGATGTCTGAGCTGCTCGCCCTCGGCGTCTCCCACAAGACCGCGCCGCTCGACCTGCGCGAGCGGCTCTCGCTGACCGAGGGCCGCGCCGTCGGCGCCCTGCGCGAGCTGACCGACGCCGCCGGGATCCACGAGGCGGCGGCGATCTCGACCTGCAACCGGACCGAGCTCTACCTGATCGTCTCCGACCCGGTCGAGGCCGAGTCGACAGCGCTCGGCGTCCTCACCCGCCAGGCCGAGATCCGCCCGACCGAGCTGCTCGGCCACCTCTACTCGCTGCGCTCGCTCGAGGCCGCCCGCCACCTGCTGCGGGTCACCGCCGGCCTCGACTCGATGATCGTCGGCGAGGCCGAGATCCAGGGCCAGGTCAAACGCGCCTACGAGCTGGCCCTGGTCGAGGGCGGCACCGGGCCGATCCTCAACCGCCTCTTCCGCGGCGCCCTCGCCGCCGGCGGCCGCGCCCGCGAGGAGACCGGGATCAGCGAGAAGGGGGTCTCGATCCCCTCGGTCGCGGTCGAGCTGGCGCGCCGCGTCCTCGGCGACCTCTCCGAGCGCCGGGTGCTGGTGGTCGGCGCCGGCGAGACCGCCGAGCTGGTCGCCCGGGCCCTGGTCGCCCGCGGCGTCGACACCGTCTTCGTCGCCAACCGCCACTACGACCGCGCGATCGGGCTGGCGCAGCGCTTCGACGGCAGCGCCGTCCGCTTCGAGGAGCTGCCCGAGCAGCTCGCGGAGGCCGACATCGTCGTCTCCGCGACCAACTCGCCCCACCACATCGTCGAGCGCGACGAGCTCGCGCAGGTGATGGCGAGCCGCGAGGGCGACCGCTGCTGGCGATCGACATCGCCGTGCCGCGCGACATCGAGCCGGCCTGCCGCGAGATCCCCGGCGTCAGCGTCCACGACATCGACGACGTGCAGCAGATCGTCGAACGCAACGCCAGCGGCCGCGAGGCCGAGGCGAGGCGGGCGGAGCTGATCATCGAGGCCGAGCTCGACCGCTTCGAGCGCTGGCTCGCGGCGCTCGAGGTGGTGCCGACGATCGCCGCCCTGCGCGAGCGCGGCGACGAGGTGGTGCGCCGGGTGCTGGCCGAGAACGAGGGCCGCTGGGAGAACCTCGGCGAGGCCGACCGCGAGCGGCTGGAGGCGATGGCGAAGGCGATCGCCTCGCGCCTGCTGCACGAGCCGACCCTGCGGATGCGCCGCTCGGCCGGCAGCGACGACGCCTACCTCTACGTCAGCGCCCTGCGCGAGCTGTTCGGTCTCGACGTCGAGACCGAGCCCGAGGCCGAGGGCGGAGGTCAGTGACGAGTTGCGCAGAGCGATCCCGGTAGGGATTCCGCTTAACTTTTTCGAGCTGCTCTGTGGCTACCGACTATGGCGAGCTCGAAAAAGTCAAGACGCTCCACCCCTACCGGGATCGCTCCTCGAGCACGACTCCGACACTCCTCGCTCGACATGATTCGCATCGCGACTGCTGCAGCTGCCTGACCCAGGCGAGGCAGGTCGCCGAGATGCTCGGCGGGGCAGAGCTGGTCGAGGCTTCCTCCGACGGCGAGCCGGGCGACAAGTCGCGCTTCGTGCGCGGGGTCGAGCGGGCGCTGCTGGCCGGCGAGGCCGAGGTCGGCGTCCACTCGGCCAAGGACCTGCCGGGCGAGATGGCCGCGGAGCTGGAGATCGCCGCGGTGCCGCCGCGCGAGGACCCTGCCGACGTCTGGATCGGCGCCGGCGCCTCGCTCGACGAGGTGCCGGAGGGAGCCCGGGTCGGGACCGCCAGCCTGCGCCGCCGCGCCCAGCTGCTCGCCGCCCGGCCCGACCTGCGGGTCGAGGAGCTGCACGGCAACGTCGACACCCGGCTGCGCAAGCTCGCCGAGGGCGAGCTCGACGCGATCGTCCTCGCCGCCGCCGGCCTGCGCCGGCTCGGCCGCGCGGCGGAGATCGGCTTCGCGATCCCGGTCGAGCGGATGGTCCCGGCGGCCGGCCAGGGGGCGCTGGCGCTGCAGGTTCGGGCCGGCGACGAGGCGACGACCGCGGCGGTGGCCGGCGTCGGCGACCTCGACGCGCGCTGCGCGAGCTGACCGCCGAGCGCGCCGCGGTGCGCCTGCTCGACGCGAGCTGCGCGACCCCGATCGGCGTCCACGCCCGGGTCGACGGCGAGCAGCTCGAGATCGACGCCTTCGTCGGCCTGCCCGACGGCAGCGAGTGGCTGCGCGACCGGGTCGAGGGCGACGCCGCCGACCCCGCCGCCGCCGGCGTCCTGCTCGCCGAGCGCCTGCTCGGCGCCGGCGCCCGCGACCTGCTCGACCGCGCCGAGACCTTTGAGGTCGGCTCATGCGATCGGTGGCATTGTCTCGCCATGCGGAAGGACGCCGATGAGCGCGCGCGCGGGAGTCGTCTATCTGGTCGGGGCGGGGCCGGGCGACCCGGGGCTGATGACGGCGCGCTCGCTGGAGCTGATCGCCAGCGCCGACGCGATCTTCTACGACCGCCTGATCCCGCCGGGGGCGCTCGCCGGCGCCCGCGAGGACGCCGAGCTGGTCTACGTCGGCAAGCAGCCCGGGCGTCGCCCTCGGTGCCGCAGGAGGAGATCGGCGAGCGGCTGATCGAGGCGGCCGCGGGAGGGAAGAGCGTCGTCCGGCTCAAGGGCGGCGACCCGTTCGTCTTCGGCCGCGGCGGCGAGGAGGGCGAAGCGCTGCGCGCGGCCGGGGTCGAGTTCGAGGTCGTCCCCGGGATCACCGCCGGCGTCGCCGCCACCGCCTACGCCGGCATCCCGCGTCACCCACCGCGACGACGCCTCGGCGGTCGCCTTCGTCACCGGCCACGAGGACCCGGAGAAGGCCGAGACCGGCGCTCGACTGGGAGGCGCTCGCCCGCTTCCCCGGCACCCTGGTCTTCTACATGGGCGTCAAACGGCTGGCCGAGAACGCGGCGGCGCTGATCGCCGCCGGCCGCGACCCCGACCAGCCGGCGGCGGCGATCGAACGCGGCACCATGGCCCGGCCAGCGCACGGTCGTCGCGACGCTGGGGACGATCGCCGAGGCGGTCGAGCGCGAGGGCATCGGCGCCCCGGCGCTGATCGTCGTCGGCGCGGTCGCCGCCCGCCGCGAGAGCCTCGCCTGGCTCGAGCGCCGCCCCCTGCACGGCCGGCGCGTCGTCGTCACCCGCGCCCGCGCCCAGGCCAGCGGCCTCGCCGCCACCCTGCGCGACCTCGGCGCCGAGGTGGTCGAGCTGCCGGCGATCCGGATCGAGTCGCGGATCGACAGCGAGGAGGTCCGCGCGCCGTCGCGTCGATCCGCGAGTACTCGCTCGTCTGCCTGACCAGCCCCAACGGGGTCCTGTCGAGGCCTTGCTGCGTTCGAGGCGCTGGCGGGGACGTCCGGCCGGCCCTCGACGCCCGCGCCCTGGCCGGCGCCACCGTCGCCGCGATCGGCCCGGGAACCGCGCGCGCTCTCGCCGCGCACGGGATCGCCGCCGACGTCGTCCCGGAGCGCTTCGTCGCCGAGGCGCTGGTCGAGGCTCTGGCCGGAGTCGAAGTCGAGGGGCGCCGCGTCCTCATCGCCCGCGCCGCCGAGGCGCGCGACGTGCTGCCCGACGCCCTGCGCGAGCGCGGCGCCGAGGTCGACGTCGTCGCCCTCTACGAGACGGTCCGCGAGCAGCCCGACGCCGAGGCGATCGAGGCCGCGCAGGCGGCCGACTACGTCACCTTCACCTCCTCCTCGACCGTCCGCAACCTGACCGAGGCGCTCGGCGACCGCTTCCCGGCCAAAGCCCGCATCGTCTCGATCGGCCCGGTGACCAGCGAGGCCGCGCGCGAGGCCGGCCTCCGCGTCGACGTCGAAGCCGAGCGCCACGACGTCGACGGCCTCCTCGCCGCGCTGCTGAAAGACGCCCAGAGATGAACGCCCCCCAGGTGCGGCAGTCCTTTGTACCCGCTCCGGGACACAAAGCTCTGCCGCACTCCGATCGTGAGCTTCGGCGAGCCGCACCGCCACTTCGACTCGCTCGACTCGACCAACACGCGCGCCCGCGAGCTGGCTGCCGCGGGCGCCCGCACGGCACTGTCGTCACCGCCGCCGAGCAGACCGCCGGGCGCGGTCGCCAGGGGCGGACCTGGACCGCGCCGCCCGGCAAGGCGCTGCTCTACTCGGCGATGGTGCGGCCGCTCGAGGAGCGCCACCTGACGCTGCCGCTCGCCGTCCCGCTGGCCGTCTGCGAGGCGGCCGAGGAGCTGCAGCCGGGAATCCAGTGCGGGGTCAAGTGGCCCAACGACGTCCAGCTCGAAGGCCGCAAGCTCGCCGGAGTCCTGATCGAGGCCCGCCCCCAGGACGGCTGGGCGGTGATCGGAGTCGGCCTGAACCTCTCGATCGCCCGAGGCGAGTTCCCGCCCGAGCTCCGCGAGACGGCGATTTCGCTATTCGCTCCCCAGCTCGGACCGCGAGTCTTCAGCTCTGGCGTGGCGGCGGGGGAGAAGGAGAGTCGGGGAGGTCGCCGGAGCCTCCCCGCTGTTGCTCCGGCGGGGCTTCCCCCGAGTCCCCGTTCGGCAGCCGAAGCCCTGAGCCGCCACCTCGCCCACTGGGTCGAGGCCGAAGCCCGACGCGGTCCTCGGCGCCTGGCGCGAGCGCGACGCGCTGCGCGGGCGCGAGGTCGCCTGGGACGGCGGCTCAGGCGTCGCCGACGGCGTCGACGACCGGGGCTACCTGCTCGTCCTCGCCCCCGGCGGCGAGCGCGTCGCCCTCGGCGCCGGCGAGGTCCACCTTCGGCTCTGACGCCGTGCTCCGCGCCTGCTCACCCTGGGCGCCGTCGGAACCCTGCTGGCCCTTGCCGCGCTTGTTGCGTTTCTTGCGCCGGCGCCGGCCCCCTTTGGGGAAGTTGCGCAGCAGCTCGCGGGCGACCGCCGACGGTTTCCGCGCCATCCGCATCCGCGCGCCGCGCAGCACCTCCTCGCCCTCGGGCGTGTGGGAGACAGAGGCGGCGAGCAGCGCCACCGCCAGGCGGCGATCCTGTTTGCGCGCGGCGTGGACCAGCCGGCGCGCGTTGCGGCCGTGGGCGCGGCCGGAGGAGTTGACCAGCAGCCCGAGCAGCCGCTTCGTCTCCGGCCAGCGCTGCACCGCGTACTCCTCGTGCAGCTCGCGGGTGTAGGAGGCGAGCCGCCAGACCCACGCCTGCGCCTGGTCGCGGCGGCCGATCCGCTTGTCGACCAGCGCCTGCAGCAGCGTCTTCGTCCCGGCCCGTTTGTCCTCGCGGCTCCAGGTGCCGACGATGTCGATCGCGTCGTCGAAGGCGTCGGGGTCGCCGAGGTCGGCGATCTCGCCCAGCGCTTTCAGCCGCAGCTGGGCGTTGCGGTTGCGCTGCACGCAGGTCAGCAGGAAGCGGCGGCGCAGCTCCTTGGTGCGGTCGTTCTGCAGCATCGCCCGCGCCCGCCGCCAGCCCTGGGTGTTGACCCGCGCCCCGGCCAGCGCCGCCCAGGCGTGCTGCTCGGGGTAGTCGAGGTTCTCGACCGCGATCCGCCAGATCTCCGCGTTCCAGCACCTCCATCCGCTTCTCCTCGACGTCGGAGACGGGGACGATCCGGCGCTCGACCCGGACCTTGCGCCCGCGCCCGCGCCGCACCGGCCCGACGACGATCGCGCCGCCGCGGTAGACGTCGCGGTCGAGCAGGCTGTGCAGGGTGACGATCGACTCGTCGTGGGTCGTCGCCGGGTGGACGAAGTCGATCACCAGGCCGGCCTCCTTGCCCGGCGCCCGCCGGGTGACGCGGCCGACCCGCTGCTGGTAGATCCGCCGCGAGGCGGTCGGCGCCAGGTGCATGCAGATCGTCGCCCGCGGCGAGTTCCAGCCCTCGGCCAGCAGCATCGCGTTGCAGAGCACGTCGACGTCGCCGCGTTCGAAGCCGGCGAGGATCTCGGCCAGCTCGCGCTTCGGCGTTTCGCCGGAGACGGCGCTGGGCGTTGATGCCGGCGGCGCGGAACGCTTTGGCGACGTTCTTCGCGTGCTGGACGCCGGCGGTGTAGAGGACGCCCGGGACCTTGCGGAAGCGCGAGCGGTAGAGGTCGGCGATCGCGACGTTGAAGGGCTCCTGGTCGAGCAGCGCCGCCAGCTCCTCCTGGTCGAAGTCCTGGTCGACCTCGCCTTTGCGCAGCGGCACCTTGGCGATCGTCCGCACCCCCGGCCCGGGCGGGATGCGCAGGCAGCGCAGCGGCGCGATCACGCCGCGGCGGGCGGCCTGGGCGAGGTCGAAGCGCGAGGTCTGGGTCGGGAAGAGGTCGGCGACGTGGCGGGCGATCAGGGCGCCGGTCGCGGTCATGCCGATGAAGACGGGGCCGTCCCAGGCGCGGATGCAGGCGCTGGTTTTCTCGCCCAGAGCGGTGTGCGCCTCGTCGCAGATCACGATCGAGTAGGCGTCGGAGACCTTCTTGTGGTTGCGGACGAACCACTGGTAGGTCTCGACCGTGACCGGGCCGTCGGGGTCGTCGCGACCGTCGAGCAGCGGCGGGCGCAGGCGCTCCTTGTAGCCGCGGTCGGAGATCTCGCCGATGAACTGGTCGACCAGGTTGCGACGGTGGGTGAGGATCAGCACGCCGCCGGTCTTGCTGGCCTCGATGAAGCCGACCGCGGCGACCGTCTTGCCGGCGCCGGTCGCGTGCTCGAACCAGAAGCGACGGGCGGCGCCGGGGTCCTCCGGAGCCTCCTCGACCACCTCCTCCTCGTCCTCGGCGGGCTGTTCCTCCCAGTCCTGGGGCTCCTCGTCGGGGGCGAGCTCCTCGTCCTCCTCCTCGAGCTCCTCGTCGCCCTCCTCGCCCTCGCCCTCCTCGCCCTCGCCCTCCTCGGCGGAGCCGGGGTCGGCGCCGTTGGCGCTCGGCTCCGCCGCCTCCACCTCGGCATCGATCTCGGCCTCGGCCGCGCTCGAGTCGCCGTTGCGACGCTCGTCGTCGGCGACCACCTGCTGCTCGGCCATCAGCTCGGCCAGAGTGCCGGAGAGCGCGTCGACCTGGTGCGGGTTGAGCTCGGCGCCGTCGCGCAGCTTCGGCGGTTCGTCGGCGAGGAAGCGCTCCAGCCCGAGCAGCAGCGAGAAGTCGCGGCGCCACTCGATCGATGGGTGCTCGGCGCCCGCGTCGAGCTCGCGCAGCGCCGCGTCGAGAGCGTGGCGGCGGGCGGTCCCCGGCGCAAGCGCCTCCGGTCCCTCGCCGTCGAGCAGGAAGGGCTCGCGCGCGAACTCCGCCGCGCGCTCGATGTCGGCGCTTGAAGGAACTGCCGCTACCGCGGCAACGTCGCTGGTCTTGGCCATAGAAGGCTTCTGGATTCCGCCCCCGCCGAAAACGAGACAGTCGGCCGGGGCAAGTGAACGAGGGCTACCGAGAGTCGGTACCCCTTCTCCCGGAGAACTCAAGCGGCCCGCCTACCAGCGGACCGAACGTACGTATTGTAATCACGGATCAGATGACCTCGGGACGAACGTTGCGCATGGCGGCTCGATGAGCGGAGGGCGAAAGCTGGGCACGGTGGCCTTGGCGCTCGGGGTCGTCGTCCTCGCCACCGCCGGCTGCGGCTCCTCCAGCGACGGCGACTACGGTGGCAAGCACCCCAACTACGCGCGCGCCCTGGCCGGCTCGCCGGCGCCGCTGGCGGCCCTGCACCGGCAGGCCAACGAACTGCTGCCGGGTGGCGCCGACGCCTACGAGGAACGGATCGCGGCGCTGAAGGGCTATCCCGTCGTGGCCAACGTCTGGGCCTCCTGGTGCGGGCCCTGCCGCTTCGAGTTCCCGGTCCTGCAGAAGCTCTCGGCGCGCTACGGGAAACGGGTCGCCTTCATCGGCATCGACTCGCAGGACTCCGACGATGCTGCCAAGACCTTCCTCGAAGAGGCGCCGGTCCCCTACCCCAGCTACACCGACCCCGACAAGGACATCGCCAACGCGCTGAACGCCAGCCTCGGCCTGCCCGACACTGCCTTCTACGACCGCGCCGGCAAGCTGGTCTACCTCAAACAGGGCCCCTACGCGCACGACTCCGAATTGGAAGCGGACGTGCGGCGCTACGCGCTGGAAAGCGGATAATCGAGCGATGGAAGCTTTCGTCGTCGTCGCCCTCGTCGGCTTCGTCCTGCTGCTAGCCGAGCTACTGCTGCCGACCGGTGGCCTGCTGGCGGCGATCGGGGTGGCCGGGCTGATCGCCGGCGGCGTCCTCGCGCTCGGCTCCGACAGCAGCGTTGCCGACTACGTCGGCCCGGCCCTGATCACGCTCGGCCTGCTCTCCGCGGTCACTTTCTACTTCGTCACCCGCAAAGTGATCGAGGCCCACCGCGACCAACCTGTACGGACCGGGACCGAGGAGCTGGTCGGGGCCGACGCAGAGGCGCGCTCGACGATCGACCCTGCGGGCCAGGTCTGGCTCGCGGGGACGATCTGGGGCGCCCGCCTGACCCCCGGCGCGAGCCCGGTGGGAGTGGGAGATAGAGTCAGAGTCGAGGCGGTGGACGGTCTGACCCTGGTGGTTCGTCCGGAGCCCGCGCCCGCGGAACGGCCAAGAGAAGGAGCGAGTTAATGGCGGTCCTGGCAGGAGTCCTCGTCGTACTGGCCTTCTTCGCGCTGATCGCGGTCGGCTCCTCGGTCCGGGTCCTGCGCGAGTACGAGCGCGGCGTGATCTTCCGCCTCGGCCGCCTGATTGCCCAGAAGGGGCCGGGGCTGATCCTGCTGATCCCGGCGATCGACCGCATGGTCAAGGTGGACCTGAGGACGGTGACGCTGAACATCCCGCCGCAGGAGGTGATCACCCGCGACAACGTCCCCGCCGGCGTCAACGCGGTCGCCTACTTCCGCGTCGTCGATTCCCGCAAGGCGATTGTCGAGGTCGAGAACTACCTGCTCGCCACCTCGCAGATTTCGCAGACGGCGCTGCGCTCGGTGCTCGGCAAGGCCGAGTTCGATCAGCTGCTGTCGGATCGCGAGCGGCTAAACGAGGAGCTGCAGAAGATCATCGACGAGTCGACCGAGCCCTGGGGCGTGAAGGTGACCGCGGTCGAGATCAAGGACGTCGAAATCCCCGAGCAGATGCAGCGCGCGATCGCCCGCCAGGCCGAGGCCGAGCGCGAGCGGCGGGCGAAGATCATCAATTCCGAGGGCGAGTTCCAGGCTGCCCAGAAGCTCACCGACGCCGCCGACATCATCAGCACCAACCCGGCCTCGCTGCAGCTGCGCTACCTGCAGACGCTGCTGGAAATCGGCAGCAACCAGAACACCACGGTGGTCTTCCCGCTGCCGATGGACGTGCTGGAGCCGTTCGTCGGCAAAGGCGCGGTGGAGCGCTCCAAAGGCGGCCGGCCCCCCGCCGCGCCAGCGACCCCGCCGCCGGACGACCCCTCGCCCGAGCTCGACGACGACCTTCCCCCCTCCCGCTCCTGAACGCGCCGGAGGTCCGCATCGACCAGCTGAGCGGGCTGAGGACGATCCTCGCCCCCGGCCGGGCTGAGCGCCCGGACAACTTCAAGGCGCGCACGAGCGAGCCGAAAGGCCCGGGGAGCTGCCCCTTCTGCGAGGGCCACGAGGACCGCACCCCGCCCGAGCTCTACGCGCTGCGACCGGGTGGCGGGCCGGCGGACAGTCCGGGCTGGAGGACGCGGGTGGTGCCGAACCTCTACCCGGCGCTCGGGGATCCAGTGCGTGGTTCCTTTGGGACGGATGGCGTAACAAAGGAACCACGGAACGGAGAAGGCGCGGCGAGCCGGGGGGCGACCGGTGCCGAAGCCGGTGCCTTCGCCAGCAGCGGCGACCCGCTGCTGGCCTCGCGCCGGGCCGGCGAACCCGACCTCTTCTCCTCGCTGCCGGCGAGCGGCGCCCACGAGGTGCTGATCAGCTCGCCCGAGCACGTGACTGCGATGGCGCAGCTCGACGAGCAGCAGTTCGCGGCGGCGGTCGCCACCTGGCGTGAGCGGATGCGGGCCCACGCCGACGCCTCCTACGTGCAGCTGATCGTCAACGAGGGCGGCGGCGCGGGGGCCTCGCTCGAGCACAGCCACGCTCAGCTCTACGCGCTGCCCTTCGTGCCGGCGGCGGTGGCGCGCGAGCGCGAGCGGGCCGGCGCCTACGCTGAACGGACGGCGGGCGGCGGGCTGCTCGGCGACGTCCTGGTCGAGGAGGTGCGCCGCGACGAGCGCCTGGTCGCGATCGACGAGGAGGCGGCGCTGATCTGCCCCTGGGCCTCGCGCTCGCCCTTCGAGCTGCGGGTGGTGCCGCGTCGTGAGTCGGCGAGCTTCGCCGAGGACGGCGCCGGAGCGGCGATGATCCGCACCGCACTGCGGACGCTCGCCGCCCGCTTCGGCGGGCCGCCGGAATTGAACCTCTGGGTGCGCACCGCACCGCTGGGAGCGGAGCGCTTCCACTGGCACGTCGACATCGCGCCGCGGCTGACGATCAAGGCCGGCTTCGAGCTGGGAACCGGCGTCGACATCAACGTCTACCCGCCGGAGCGCGCGGCTGCGGACCTGCGCGAATCTCTTGCGAGCACCTAGTCGGGACCTCGACCAGCCGGGTCCCGCGACGTGATCCCGTCTTAGCTCAGCGCGGTTTCGAGCGTCATCGCGAAACCGGGGTCGACCAGGTCGCCGTCGGCCGAAAGGACGCGGCGACCGATCCGGTTCGCGATCGCGACGTAGGAGGCGTCGTAGAAGGTGAGGCCGTGGGCCTGGGCCAACTCCGCCGTCACGCGGTAGTCCTCGGGGAGCAGGGCCACCGGATCGCCACATATCTCCAGCAGCAGAGCCAACGCCGCACCCACCCCGTCGGCACTCCGGCCGGCATGGCGGGTGAGAAGGTTGCCGACCTCGTAGAGGGTGAGGCTGGTGACGCGCATCGCGAGCCGGCCGATCGCCTCCCGCGCCAGCTGCCCTTCGGGCTCTCCCTCCACAGGTCGGAACCACTTCGCCGCGACACTGGCGTCGACGATCCAGGCGTCGAGATCGGCGGTCGGCCGAGCGCTCACGCGTCGCGGCGACGATCGGCGCGGACCAGGTCCACGACATCGGCTGGGTTGCTCCAAGGCCCGCTCAGGGCGTCGAGCTCAGCGAGCAGGTCGCCGCGAGGCCGGCTCGGCAGGCCCAGCTCGCGCTGCGCTGCGCTCTGCAGCAGGGCACTGCGGGTGGTCCGACGCCTCTGGACCTCCGCGTCGAGCCGGCCGAGCAGTTCGTCGGGGATCGAGATCATGACCTTCGCCATGGTTCGAGTATATACTATTGGCAATACTCTGCTTCTTGACTGTAAGGCTGCGGCTGGCATTCCTGTGGCAAGTCCTGGACCAGCCCCTTTTCGCCCCCGGTAGGGTCCGCGCGTGCCGCCCAACCCGAGGCCGATCCCCCGCTTCATCGCCGACACCACCCAGGAGGGGATTCCGCATGGGCGCTTCGCCGAGCAACTGGCGGCGGAATTCGCCAAGGTGGTCGAGGGGATCGAGGACCTGCCCGCCGGCGCCGCCGTCCCGGAGCAGCTCGACTGGTTCCCGGAGCGGGCCTGGGGCGGGCGCACCTGGGTGCCGTGCTCGGCGCGCAGCGAGAGCGAGGAGGGCACGCTGGAGCTGTTCGGCCACGTCTCCTACGCGCTGCCCCCCGGCGGCGAGCCGGGCGAGTTCGCGGCCAAGGCCGACTTCACCGACATCCTCGCCGAGGACAACTCCGATTGGCGGATCGACCTCAACGACGACGTGATCGGCCGCTGGCGGGGAGAGAACGGCCGGGCCGGCGCGGTGACCCTGGTCTGGGGCCGTCCCCTGGTCCGCGGGGCGGTGGCGGCCACCGCCGAGCTCGATGCCGAGACCGTCGACCAGGAAGAGCTCTCCCAAGACCGCTTCACCCTGCTGGCCCTCGACGCCCTCGAGGGCTACGGCGACGAGGTCTTCATGGAGGTGAAGCTCTGGAGCCGCCGCGCCCAGGAGCTCGCATCCGAGACCCTCTACGGCTGACGGCTTCTACGATGGGGCGCACCGGCCCCGATAGCTCAGCTGGATAGAGCGATCCCCTCCTAAGGGATAGGCCGCAGGTTCGAATCCTGCTCGGGGCGTCTCGGCGAGGGATGTCTGCAAAGATCCAGTTGTTTTCTCTGCAAAGATCCAGTTGTTTTCTCTGCAAAGATCCAGATACTTTTATGAAGCGCCTGGCTATCGCCGACGCGGACTGAGCGACATCGATGCCCTACGTCCCTCGAATCGCAGATTCTGAGCTCGAAGCGCGGCTGAAGGCCACGGGCGCGGTCCTGGTCGAGGGGGCGAAAGCGTGCGGGAAGACCGAAACCGCTCGCCAGGTCGCCAGGAGCGAGGTTCTCCTCGATGTAGACCAAGCCGCCCGCGATGCCGTCGAGCTGAATCCCGGCTTGGTCCTCGAGGGCGACATCCCACGGCTGATCGACGAGTGGCAGCTCGCGCCGGAGATCTGGAACCACGTGCGCCGCGCCGTCGACGAACGGATCGACCCCGGTCAATTCATCCTTGCCGGCTCCGCTCAGCCCACCGACGACGAGACGCGCCATACGGGCGCCGGCCGGATCGGTCGCCTGAGGATGCGACCGATGTCCCTCTACGAGCTGGGTACGAGCAGGGGGAATATCTCGCTGGCCGCAACGTTGGACGGCAACGCGAGCGAAGCCACCGACCCAGGGCTCGAATTCGGAGATCTCGCCGCGGCAATCTGCCGTGGCGGCTGGCCCGCCTTCAGGGACCTGGAGCTGCCCGAGGCCTTGAGTCGAGTCCGCGACTACCTCAACGAGATACCCCGCGACGCGCAGCGGCTCGGCTCACGCCACCGGACCGAGCGAGTCACGCGGCTGATCAAGAGCCTCGCGCGCAACGTAGCCACTCCGGTCGCGGCGAGAACCTTGGCCGCCGACGCCAGCCGGCCGGAGGATCCGATATCGGACGACACCGTCGCCGACTACCTCGGCTCCCTCGCCAGCCTCTTCGTCGTCGAGGACCAGCCCGCCTGGCAGCCCCACCTGCGTTCGCGGTATCGACTGCGGCGTTCGGCCAAGCGTCACTTCGTCGACCCGTCGCTGGCCGTCGCGGCTTTGCGCGCCGAGCCCGGCGGTGTGATACGCGACCTCAACTTCATGGGCCTGCTCTTCGAGTCGATGGTGATCAGAGATTCCAGGATCTATGCGCAAACCATCGACGGCGAGGTCATGCACTACCAGGACAGCAGCGACCTCGAGGTGGACGCGATCGTTCGAGCCGGAGACTCCTGGGGCGCATTCGAGGTCAAGCTGGGCGGAGAGAGGCGGGTCGAGGAGGGGGCGAAAGCCCTGCTCAAGTTCAAACAGCGGATCGATACCTCGAAGTCAGGCGATCCCGCCGTGCTGGCGATCATCGTCGGGACCGGCTACGGATATGTTCGCCAGGACGGAATCCAGATCATTCCGGTTGGCTGCTTGGGTCCATAAACCGCTGCCGCTCGACCGCCGACTGCAAGGTTCCGCCCGCGGGGGTGCAACTTCGCGGGGGGTCGGTGGGTTGTGGCCGAGAGTGCAGGCGATGAGGCGACTGCGATCCTTGGCGGCGGCGCGTGCGGTCCTCGGCGTGGCCGCGCTGGCCTGCCTGGCGGCGGCGATCGCGCCGGCGGGGGCATCGGCGCGGGTCGTTCGCTTCGACGGCAAGCGGGTCGAGGCGCCGGCCTCCTGGCCGGTCTACCGGCTCGCCGAGCACCCCGGGATGTGCGTGCGACAGGACCGGCGGGCGGTCTATCTGGGGACGCCGGCGGCGGAGCAGCGCTGCCCGGCCGACGCGGTGGTCGGGGCCCGGCGGGCGATCCTGGTCGAACCGCGCAGCGCGGCGCGGGCGGGTGCCTCAGCGCTGCCGGTGCCGCCGGAGCGGATCGCCAGCGCCTCGGCCGGGGGCGCCGTCTTCACCGGCCTCGGCTTCGACGCCTGCAGCGCTCCGTCCTCGCGGGCGATGGCGGCCTGGGGGTCATCGCCCTACCGGGGAATCGGCGTCTACATCGGCGGCGCCAACCGCGGCTGCTCGCAGCCGAACCTGACCGCGAGCTGGGTCAGCGCCCAGACCGCCGCGGGCTGGCACCTGATCCCGACCTACGTCGGCCTGCAGGCGCCGACCAGCAGCTGCGGCTCCTGCGCCAAGCTCAGCGCGAGCCAGGCCACCGCGCAGGGAATGGCGGCCGCGGTCGACGCGGTCGCCGAGGCGGGAGAAATCGCGATCGGCCCCGGCAGCCCGATCTACTTCGACATGGAGTCCTACTCGCGCACCTCCAGCGCCAGCGCCGCCACTCTCGCCTTCCTCGAGGCCTGGACCGAAAAGCTGCACTCGCTCGGCTACGTCTCCGGCGTCTACAGCAGCGGCGCCTCCGGGATCGCCGATCTGGTCGACCAGATCGGCAGTGGCTACATCCAGCCGGACGACCTCTGGATCGCCGACTGGAACGGTCAGGCGAACGGCTCCTCCAGCTACGTCCCCGCCAGCGCTTGGGCCACCCACCAGCGGATTCACCAGTACCGCGGGGGCCACGACGAGAGCTACGGCGGCACCACGATCAACATCGACAACGACTACGTCGACGGGGCGACGGTCGGCACCGCCGCCGCCACGGCCGAAAACAGCGACCCGATCGGCTCCCTGGACGCGGTCGGCTCACCCACCCCGGGAGCGCTGCGGGTGCGGGGCTGGGCGCTGGACCGCGACGCGCCGACCCAGCCGCTGGCGATCCGCGTCTACGTCGGCGGCAGGCCGGGCGCCCCGGGCGCGCTGCAGCACGACCTCGGCCCGGTCGCCTCCCTCGCGCGCCTTGATGTCGGCACCAAGTACCGCGTCGCGGGGGCGCAACACGGCTTCGACGTCAGCTTCCCGACCGTCAAGTCGGGGCCGCAGCCGGTCTGCGTCTACGCGCTCAACACCGGCCCCGGCGCCGACCGGCTGCTGGGCTGCAAATCGACCGCGATCCCGGTCGCGATCACGCTCTCGCACCTGCGGGCGACGCCCACCGGCGTCCACGTGCGGATCGCCTGCACGTGGCCGGCGGGCACCCAGTGCCCGGGCCAGCTGGCCCTGCGAACGCGGATCAAGCTGGCCCTGCCGCACCGCCGTGGGCGGCCGCCGCGGATCCGCGCCGTCAGCCGCTCGCTCGGACGCCGCGCCTTCCAGCTCAGCGGCGAACGGGCACACGCCTTCCGCATCCCCTACAGCGCCGGCGGCCGCGCCCTGCTGAAGCAGCGCGGCCGGCTGCGGACGCAACTGATCGCCGCCATCCCCGGCGGCCGCCGCGTCGTCGCCCTCGGCCTCGGCGGCTGAGCACGCCTTTCTCGGTCACTTACTGCACCCATAGGCGCAGTAACCGACCGAGTTTCAGGCGCCGTCCTCGCCGAGCGCCTCGCGCAGCGCGGCGAGCTCGGAGCGCAGCGCGGCGATTTCGCGCTCTAGCCGGGTCAGGCGGTCCTCGGCGGGGACAAGTCCCTCGGCGGCGGCGCCTCCGGCGGCGTCCAAAGCGGCGTCGTCGCCTCCCGCCTCCTCGCCGCCGGAGGGGACGATCGAGGTGAGGCCGGCCTCACCTCCGCCCGATCCAGAGCCGCCAGCCTCGGCCCGACCCTGGACGGCGGGGGCCGCACCGGCCGGAGCATCCTGCTCGATCCCACCCAGCAACTGCTGGTAGCGGTCCTCCTTCTGCCCCGCCCGGCGTGGGTGGCGGGCGACGTAGCCGCGCTCGACCAGCTCGTCGAGCGTCGCCTGCACCGCCGCCAGGTCCCCGAAGCCGTGCAGCCGCTCGCTGCGCTGCTTCAGCTCGCCGGGCGTCTGCGTCCCGCGCAGCATCAGCACCCCGAGCAGCGCAAGCTGCGCGTCGTCGGCGCCAAGCGCTTCCGGCAGCAGGTGGCGGTACTTGCGGGCGCGGCTGCCGGCGCCGCTGGCGAGCCGGGTCCAGCCGCGCAGGGCCAGGCGCCGCAGCGCCTCGGCGACGGTCGCCTCGTCGTAGTCGACCACCGGGTCGCGGTTGGTCGACTGGTTGCAGGCGAGGCGCAGCGAGTTCAGCGAGAGCGGGTAGGCGTCGGGCGTGGTCCGCTGCTTCTCGATCAGGCAGCCGACCACTCGGATCTCGACCGCGTCCGGCTCCACCTCGGCCTCAGCCCCGGTCCGGGCGGTCGGGATAGATCTCGTCGATCGTGACCAGGGCGCGGTAGGGAGCCGCGGCGGCTTCGATCCGCTCTCCGCCGCCGGCCAAGCGGTCGACCACCGCGACCACGCCGGCGACCTCGAGCCCCTCGTCGCGGATCCGCTCCACCGCGTTCGCGGTCGAGCCGCCGGTCGTAACCGTGTCCTCGACCACCAGGCAGCGCATGCCTGGCCCGACCGGCCCCTCGACCCAGCGCTGCAGCCCGTGCTCCTTGCGCTCGCCGCGAACGAAGAAGGCGACCAGGCCCGCCCCGGCCGGGACCGCGATCGCCGCGCAGGCGGGCGGGATCGCCGCCGTCGCTGGCCCGCCGACCGCCGTCGCCCCGGCCTCCGCGGCGGCGGCTGCGATCAGCTCGCCGGCGGCGTGGAAGCCCGCGGGCCGCATCAAGGTCCGCCGCGCATCGACGTAGTACTGCGCCGTCGCGCCGCTCGCCAGCGTCACCTCGCCGAGCACCAGCGAGTGCTCGCGCAGCTCGGCCAGCAGCGTCTCCTTGGCGGCGTCGAGGTCGGTCACCGGGCGGCAATCCTAGGCGAGCGACGCCGCGAAGCCCTGGCGCCAGCTCGGGTGTTCGGGCTCCCAGCCCAGCTCGCGCTTCGCCTTGGCGTTCGAGGCGCCGCGCTGCTCGACCGCCGAGGAGGCGACGGCGCTGCCGGCGACGAGCTTCGCCAGCCACACCGGCACCTTGCGCGGCGGCTTGGCGCCGAGCGCCTCGGCATAGACGGGCAGCCACTCGCGCAGCGGCGCCGGCTCGTCGTCGACCACGTTGTAGACGCCGGGGGCACCGTGTTCGAGGGCAGCGGCGGTCGCCGCCGCCGCGTCCTCGACCTGGATGAACGAGAAGGTCCCGGTGCCGGCGCCGACGATCGGGAAGCGGCGACGGCGCGCTTCCCGACCCAGGTGACCGTCGGGCGCAAAGTAGGTGTTCGGTCCGTAGAACTGCCCGTAGCGCAGGACGAGGCCGGTGAAGTCCGGGGACTCGAGGACCTCGCGCTCGTGCGCCAGCATCGCCCTTACCGCGGCGGCGAAATGGCCGGGCGCATCGTCGAAGGGCCGCGCGTCCTCGTCCTTGACCCAGTCGCCTTGCGGCGCGTAGAGGAAGGCGATGCTCTGGGTGACGAAGCGACGGGCGCCGGCCGTGCGCGCCGCTTCGATCAGGTTGCGACCGCCCTCGGTCCGAACCCTGTTGGTCGCCTCGTAGAAGCTCGCCTTGCGGGGGTCGTATTTCCGCGGCAGGCTGGTCAGCTGGTTGACCACCGCATCCGGTGCCGCCGCCTCGACGGCGCTCGCCAGCGCCTCGGCGTCAAAGGCGTCGCAGACGACGGCGGTCGCCCCAGCGTCGCGGATCCTCGCCGCCCGCTCCTCGCGCCGCGTCATCCCCGTCACCTCATGCCCGGCGGCCAGCAGGCGGCGCACCAGCGGCCGGCCGACGGTTCCGCTGGCACCGGCGACGAAGACCCTCATTCCAGCTCCCTCGCCCTCAGAAGACGAAGATGCTCTCACCGAAGTGGAGCTGTTCGTAGATCCGCGGCTGGTCGGCGATGAAGGTGCGCACGCAGCCGTGGCTGGCGGCGTAGTCCGGCACTTCGTGGTAGCCGTGGACCGCGTAGCCGTTGTGCCAGTAGAACGAGTAGTACATGCCCTCGGAGTTGTAGCCCGGTTCCTGGCGGTAGAAGTTGTAGTGGCCGGTGACCGTCGGAGTCGAGGGCTTGCCGGTTGAGACCGGGTAGATCGCGAACGGCTTCTCGCCCTTGGCCAGCACCAGCACCTGCTTGTCGAGCGACACCTCGGCGTGTTCGCCGGCCTTTGGGTAGCGGACGCGGTAGCCGCCCACACCGCCGAAGACGCTCTTGACCAGACCGGCGCCCGCCTTCTGGCTGCGGTTCTTGCCGTTCACCTTGCGGTAGGCGAGCACCTCGCGTCCGAGCCGACCGTTGAAGCAGGAGCCGCCGCCGGAGGCGTAGCCCATCTTCGCCAGCGCCTTCTTGAAGCCCTTGACGACCCTGTCGCACTGCCCTGGGTGCAGCGACGGGAAGCTGACCCGCCAGCGCTTGCGGACGGTTTGGTCGGCGCCGAGCGCCGCGGTCGCGGCGTGGTGGGCGCTGACCGCGTACTTGCCGTCCTCGCGGACGATCACGCTGGAGCTGAAGGTGCCGCTGTCGCCGGCGCCCTTGCTGACCGCGACCTTGTGGCTGACCAGGCGGTGGCCGTCGAGGTAGAAGGTCACTTCGACCCGCTGGCCGGGAGCGAAGGGGGCGATCGTGCCGCTGACTGGGACGGTGTCGTAGATCTGGGCGCGACCGCCGTGCAGGTGACCAACCTCGATCTTCACCGTCGCGTCGGGGACCCTGGGCGCCGCGGCGGCGCTCGCCGGGACGACCAGCAGGGCCGCGAGGGCGAGGATGAAGGCGAGGCGCCGGCTCACCCGGCGGATGCTACTGACCGAGCAGGGCGACGCTGTTGTTCAGCATGTGCAGGAGGATTCCCGGCACGATCGAGCCAGTTTTCTCGTAGAGAAGCGAGAGCAGGAAGCCGAAGAAGATCAGTGGCGGCACCGCGGTGACGCCGGTGAGGGCGTGCAGGCCGCCGAAGATCAGGCCCCCGAGCAGCGCCGCCCCAAGCCGCGGCAGCCGCTCGCGCAGGCCGCCGAACAGCATCCCGCGGAAGCAGACCTCCTCGCTGACCGGCGCCCCGATCACGATCAGCAGCACCTGCACCGGCACCGTGCCGAATCCTTCGGCGATGTCCTTCTGGTGCGGCTGCACGATCAGCAGCGAGTAGGCGAAGGTGAAGAGCAGATAGACGCCGACCGCGGCCGCCATCCACTTCAGGGCGGAGGGCGAGAAGCGCCGCGCCCCAAGCCGGCGTGCGATCTCCCCCAGGCTCGCCGCCCCGCGCTGGGCGGCGATCGCCATCGGCACCATCAGGAACCCGATCGCGGTCGCGAGCTGGATGCCGACGTTGCCGAACGTGGTCAGGTCGCCGTTGGCCCTGTGCCCGATCGCCGCCGCCGGGATCCCCAACACGACCCCGGTCCCCAGGGCGAGCACGACTCCGAGGACCGCGACCCATGGGCCCCAGTTCGAGTAGGGGAAGCGGCTCGACCGCTGCTCGACGCCCGCGACGGCTAAGTTGGCCTCCATGTCGCCGGCAGTCTCACAGGTCTCCCGCTCGACGAAGACGCGGCTGCGGCTGCTGCGCCGGCTGGTCCTGTTCGTGGCCCTGGTGGTGCTGGCGATGATCGCGCTCAGCCAGTTCACCGAGCTGAAGCGGCTGGCCGCCGGCGTCCTCGCCTCGACCGCGGTGATCGGGCTGATCGTCGGCTTCGCCGCCCAGCACACGATCGGCAACCTCGTCGCCGGGGTTCAGATCGCGGTCTCGCAGCCGTTCCGGATCGGCGACCGCATCAGCTTCGAAGAAAGCGAGGGCCGGGTCACCGACATCACCCTCTCCTACACCTACGTCGACCCCGGCGACGGCAGCTCGGTGGTGATCCCCAACCAGATGCTGCTCGAAGGCATCGTCCACAACCGCTCGACCGAAGACACCCAGGCCTGACCGCGCCTCCGGCGCCTGAGGCTGCCTGCCGCGAAGTACCCTCTGCTCGATGACGCAGCGCAACCGGCGACGCCAGCGACGCCGCGGCGGGATCGGCGGCAAGCTGCTGATCGTCGGCACCGGCATCTTCGCCCTCCTCGTCGTCGCGGTGATCGCCGTCACCTCCTGGGTCCTCGACGTCGCCGCCGACGCCCCCTCGCTGGCCAGCTGCAAGCCGATCGACAAGGGCGGCAACTCGGTCCTCTACGCCGCCGACGGCAGCCGGCTCGGCGCGATCGTCTCCGGCGAGGCGCGGGCGCCGGTCTCGATCGACCGCATTCCGAAGAGCGTCCAGCTCGCCACGGTGGCGATCGAGGACCAGCGCTTCTACGAACACGGCGGCGTCGACCCCGAGGGCATCCTCCGCGCCGCGCTCAAGGACCTCGAAGCCGGCGAAGGCGGTCGAGGGCGGCTCGACGATCACCCAGCAACTGGTCCGCAACCTCTGCATCGCCAACCCGCGAGCAGAACCTCGAACGCAAGATCGTCGAGGCGAAGCTGGCGATCGAGTACTCCAAGCACCACTCGCGGCGCGAAATCCTCGGCTCCTACCTCAACATCGCCTCCTACGGAACGGTCGAGGGCAGCACCGCGGTGGGCGTGCAGGCGGCCTCGAAGATCTACTTCGACCGGCCGGTCTGGAAGCTGAGGCTGCCCCAGGCGGCGCTGCTCGCCGGGCTGCCGCAGGCGCCCTCCGAGTACAACCCGATCCTCAACCCGGGCGCGGCGCTGGCCCGCCGCAACGAGGTGCTGCGGCAGATGGCGAAGCTCGGCTACGTCTCGCCCGAGCGTGCCGAGGCGGCCGAGCGCAGCGGCCTCGGCCTCGACGTCTCCGGCAACTACTTCCAGCACCGCCAGCCCTACTTCTTCGACTACGTCGAGAACGAGCTGATCGACCGCTACGGGGTCAACACCGTGCGCCGCGGCGGCCTGCGGGTGCGGACGACGATCGACCCAGAGCTGCAGCGGGTCGGCCTGGAAGCGATGCGCTCGGCCCTCCCCTACTCGACCGACCCCGCCTCGGCGCTGGTCTCGATCGACCCTCGCGACGGCCACGTGCGGGCGATGGTCTCCAGCTCCAACTATGCGCAGAGCCAGTTCAACCTCGCCGCCCAGGGGCACCGCCAGCCGGGCTCCGACCTTCAAGGCCTTCGTCCTCACCACCGCGATCAAGCAGGGGATCGACCCCTACACGACCTACTACACCTCGAAACCGCTCGACCTCAACCTGCCCCACTGGGGCCACTGGAAGTCCACACCGCCGACGAGGGCTACCAGGGCACGATCAACCTGCAGCAGGCGACGGTGACCTCCGACAACACCGTCTTCGCCCAGCTCGACCTCGACGTCGGCCCGAAGGCGGTCGCGCAGACGGCGAAGTCGATGGGGATCACGACCGCAGCTCGACGGGATCCCGGCCGAGGGGATCGGCGGCCTGCGGCTCGGGGTCTCGCCGCTGGAGCTGACCGACGCCTACGCGACCCTCGCCTCCGGTGGCGTCCACCGCGACCCGGTCGCGATCGAGAAGGTGACCTTCCCCAACGGCCACGTCGACCGACCCGCTGGCCGCGAAGCCGCGACCGGGTGCTCTCCGCAGCGGTCGCCTGGGAGGTGACCCGGCTGCTGCACGACAACATCACCGAAGGCACCGGCACCGCCGCCTACACCGGCTGCGCCGGCCAGGCGGGCAAGACCGGGACCACCGACGAATACACCGACGCCTGGTTCTCCGGCTACCAGCCGAACCTGGCGACCGCGGTCTGGGTCGGCTACCCGCAGTCGAACGAGATCTCGATGACCAGCGTCCACGGGATCACCGTCTTCGGCGGCACCTTCCCGGCCGAAATCTGGCACTCGCTCTACGCCAACGCGGGCGTTCCCTGCGAGGAATTCGAGCAGCCCGAGCAGGCGATCTCCTGGGCGCCCTACTACGGCCAGTTCACCCAGGCCGGCCCGAGCGAGGGCGGCGCCGGCGTGGGGGCGGGCGAAGGGGGCGGTGGGGCGCCGCCGCCAGGCAGCGCCGCGGTCGGCGGCTACGACCCCAACGCCTACGCGCCGGGGGCGGGGCAGGAACCGGCGCCGCTGCCACCGCCGCCATCCTCGGACGGATCGGGTCGGCGGCGGCGAAGCGGCCGGCGGGAGCAGGTAGCCGAGCATCGGCGCGGGGCTCGCCTACGCGCTGATCTGGGTCGGCTTCGCGGCCTACCTCGGCGTCGTGACGGCGGCGCCGAGGCTCGGCGCCGGTGTCGTCTGGGCCGCGATCGTCGTCCTGGTGGCGGCCTTCGCCGCCGCCCCGGTGCTGCTCTCCCACGACGTCTACAGCTACCTCGACTACGCCCGGCTCGGCGCCGTCCACGGCCTCGACCCCTACGTCGAACCGCCCCTCGCTGCGCCGGCCGACCCCGCCTTCGCCCACGTCGCCTGGACCGAATCGACCAGCGCCTACGGCCCGCTGTTCACGCTCGCGACCTACCCGCTCGCCTGGCTGCCGGTCGGGCTCGCGATCGCCGCGCTGAAGGCGGCTGCCGCGCTCTCGGTGCTCGGGCTGGCCGCGATCGTCGCCCGCCTCGCCGCCTGGCGCGGGGTCGAGCCGCTGCGCGCCGCCGCCTTCGTCGCCCTCAACCCGCTCGTCCTCGTCCACGTCGTCGGCGGCGCCCACAACGACGGCCTGGCGATGCTGCTCGCGATGCTCGCCGTCGCCGCGGTCCTCAGCGCCCGCGAGGCCACCGGAGGCGCCGCGCTCGATCGCGGCGATGGCAACCAAGGCCTCCGCCCTCGTCCTGGCCCCCTTCGCCCTCCTCGCCGCCGCAAACCCGGGGTCGATGGGCCTCAAGCGTCCATATGGCAGACGTTTCAGGCCCATCGGCCGGCTGTTGGTCGGGGGCTGGCCTGGCGGCCGGTGGGATCGGCGGCGCGGCCTATCTCGGCTTCGGCTGGGACTGGCTGCGCGCCTTCGGGCTGGCCGGGCGAAAACCAGGGCCGTACCAGCCACATGAGCATCCCGATCACGACCGCCCGCCTGACCGGCCTCGACCCCGACGCCACCCGCGCCGCCGCGCTCGTCCTCTTCGCCGCCGCCTCGCCTACCTGCTGCTCTGGACCTGGCGCGGCGGCGACTGGGTCCGCGCCGCCGCCTGGGCCGCCGCCGGCCTCCTCCTCGCCACCTCCTGGCTCCTCCCCTGGTACCTGGTCTGGCCCCTCCCCCTCGCCGCGATCTCCCGCGACCGCCCCCTCCAGCTCCTCACCCTCGCCCTTACCGCCTACCAATTAGGAGCCCGCATCCCCCTCTGACCTGCGAGCCAAATCAAGCGCGGCAGCGGCCCAAACCTCAACCACGCCCCGTCCTCCTCAGCTTCAGCCACGGTCGGCGGGGCACTCGCCCTTAGCCAGAGCGCGCGGAGGAGGGACAGGTGCCCCTCGAAACGTCTTGTACTTCTCGGTTGCCCGACCCCTCGGACGGCCCGAGCACGCCGACCCGAGCAAGTTAAGTGAAGAGGGGCACCTGTCCCTCCTCCCAACGCCGCTAAAGGATTTCGGGCGAGTGCCCGCCGCCCTCCTCCGCCCTGCTCCTCGGCCGACGGGTGCAGGATCCCGGTGTGGATGCTCCACCCCTCGCGACGCCCCAGCGCCGTCACCGTCCCAACGTAGATCAGTTCGCCGACCGTCATCACGCCGCGCACGGCGATCGCGATCAGCGAGCCGAGCGGCGAAGCTCTTCCCCGGCAACGCCGCCTTGACGGCCCAGGCGAAGGCCGCGTCGCGGACGCCGAGCCCGGCCGGCGCGACGAGGGTGACGAGCGCGGCGAAGTAGCCGATCGCCTGCGCCGAGCCGACCAGGAGGATGTCGTTGAAGGGGATGTGGGTAACCGAGCGGGCGACGCAGTAAATGCCGAAAGCGACCACCACCCAGTTCAGCGAGTAGAAGACGATCAGGGCGAGGACGCCCGCGCAGCGAGATCACCTCCGGCAGCGGTTCGCGGCCGAACGCCTTCAACGCCCTGTTCGCCAGCGGCCCGAAGACCCGCGGGTGCAGCAATGCGATCGCCGCCGGGATCAGCAGCAGCACCGCCCAGCGCACCGGCTCTCCCTGGAGGTCGGGGTGGTTGATGATGAAGTAGGCGGCGACGACGATCGCGGAGGTCGCCGAGATCGCCTGTTCGTAGACGATGCTGGCGATCGTGATCCGCCGCGGCACCCCCGCCCGCTCGGACAGCAGCACCCGGCCGAGGACATAGAGGACGCTGCCCGGGACGTAGCGGGCGAGCAACGGCTGCCCCCAGGCGACCTGGGCGCGGCCGAACCCGATCGGGTGGCCGAGGAAGCGCAGCGTGAAGTCCCAGCCGAGCGCGCTGAAGACGTAGAAGAGCGGCAGGATCACGATCGCCGGGATCAGCCAGACGACGTGGAAGTGGACGCCTTCGTCCTGGATCTCCGACCACTGGTCGACCACGGTCAGGACCAGGAAGCCGAAGATGAGGACGGCAAGGCCGACCTGGAGGGCGAGGCGGACCCTGCGGCTGCGCGGCGGCCTGGTGCCGAATCGCGCGCCTGCCTCGCCGACCCGGTGCAGGAATGGTTGGCGGCGCTCCACGTGGCCCGCACCTTAGTGACGAGGCCAGCGCCGCTCGCCGCGGGCGGGAGGGGACCGTTTGCGATAGTCAGGCTGATGGGCGAGTTCGAGCTGCTGGCGAGAGCTGCGCGAACGCCTGCCGCCGCCGGGCGAGCGGGTGCGGATCGGCAGCGGCGACGATGCCGCGGTCACCGTCCCGGGCGGCGCCACCGCGACCTCGGTCGACGTGGTCCTCGACGGCGTCCACTTCCGGCGCGAATGGTCGACGCCCGCCCAGATCGGCGCCAAGGCGCTCGACGTCGCCCTCTCCGACCTGGCGGCGATGGGCGCCGAGGCCGGCGAGGCCTACGCCGCCGTCGGGGTGCCGCCGGACCTCGACGAGGACGGCTGCCTCGAACTGATCGACGGCATCCTCGCCGCCGCCGCCCGGACCGGCACGACGGTGGCTGGCGGTGACGTGGTCGCGGCGCCCGTTCTGACCCTGGCGATGACCGTGGTCGGGCACGCGGCGAGCGCGGAGCGGCTGGTGGGACGGGGCGGCGCCGAAGCGGGGAACGTCCTCGTCCTCAGCGGCGAGCTCGGCGGGGCGGCGGCCGGGTTGCTGCTGCTCGAGCGCCCCGCGCTCGCCGCGGCGGTCTCCGACCGGACCGCCGCGGCCCTGCGGGCGCGCCAGTTGGAGCCGGCGCCACGGCTGGCGAGCGGACGGGCGCTGGCGGCGGCCGGGGCGCTGGCGATGATCGACCTCAGCGACGGGCTAGGTGGCGACGCCGGCCACCTCGCCGCGGCGAGCGGGGTCGCGCTGCGGATCGAGGCCGACGCGCTGCCGCTGGCCGCGGGGGTCGCCGAGGTCGGGGCGGCGGCCGGGCTCGACCCGCTCGAGCTGGCGGTCGGGGGCGGCGAAGACTACGAGCTGCTGGCGGTGCTGCCGGCGGCGCGCGTCGACGAGGCGACCGCCGCGGTCGGCGCGGCCGGAGAGGCGGCGCTGACCGCGATCGGCGAGGTCGGCGCGGGCGCGGGCGTCGAGATCAGGCGGCCCGAGGGGGGGACCGTCGCGCCTGGTGGATTCGACCAGCTGGGCTGAGGCCCAGGGCACCGCCGGTCAGCAGCTCGCGCACGCCGCGGCGCTGCAGCATCGCCAGGGCGACCCGCGAGGGATCCGGCTTGTAGTTGCCGGACTCGACGAGGCTTTTCAACTCAACGGTCTGCATCGCCTTTCTTATCGGCTCAACATCCCAGGTCCTTAGTTCTAGGTACTCGCACATGCGTCCAATTTCGCCCGCGCACTACCCTTTAATTGTGGCTAACGGGACGGCCCGCATCCTTCTCGTCGACGACGAGCAGTCGATCCAGACGCTTTTGAGCTACCCGCTGCGCAAGGACGGCTACCACGTCACCTCGGCCCTCGACGGCAGCGAAGCGCTGCAGCGCTTCGAAGAGGGCCGCTTCGATCTGGTCATCCTCGACCTGATGATGCCCCGCATCGACGGGGTCGAAGTCTGCCGGCAGCTGCGGTCGAGCAGCCAGGTCCCGATCATCATGCTGACCGCGAAGGGCAGCGAGACCGACAAGGTCGCGGGCCTCGAGGTCGGCGCCGACGACTACATCACCAAGCCGTTCTCGATGCGCGAGTTCCGCAGCCGCGTCAAAGCGGCGCTGCGGCGCTCGCGGATGGGCGGCGAGCCGCGCGAGCAAGAGACGATCGACAGCGGCGACCTGAAGATCGACTTCGGCCGGCGGATGGTCAGCCTGCACGGCGAGGAGATCCGCGTCACCTACGTCGAGTTCGAGATCCTCGGCGCCCTGGCCCGCTCGCCCGGCCGGGTGCTGACCCGCGAGACGCTGCTCGAGCACGTCTGGGGCGACTCCGAGTACCGCGACCCGCGCACCGTCGACGTCCACATCAGGCACCTGCGCGAGAAGCTGGAGCGCGACCCGAAGCAGCCCGAGTTCCTCTTCACCGTGCGCGGGGTGGGCTACCGGTTCAAGGAGTAGGGGCGCCGTGCGCCGCTTCAGGCTCAGCTACTTCCGCAGCCGGCTACACCCTTACGGCGGTTGGCATCAGCCTCGGTACGGTGCTCGTCGTCTATCTGTCGGTCGTGACCATCGGCGGCGCCGGCAGCGGCCTTTCCTCGGTCAAGGCCCAGATTGTCATCGGCGGCCTCGTCGCCGCAGCCCTGACGACCGCGATCGGGGTCTACTCAACTCATATAGCGATAGCCAGCGTCAGTCGTCTCCAGGACGCCGCTCGCAAAGTCGCCGACGGCAACTTCGAGACGACGATCCCCGTCGCCTCCGTCGGTGTCGGTGCAGCTCGGTCAGCTCGCCCGCACCTTCAACGAGATGCAGCGGCGGTTGGCCGAGCTCGACAGCGCCCGCAAGCAGTTCATCGCCAACGCCTCGCACGAGCTGCGCACGCCGATCTTCAGCCTCGGCGGCTTCGTCGAGCTGCTCGAAGAGGAGGACCCGAGCCCCGAGGAGCGGGCCGAGTTCGTGCGCACGATGCGCCGCCAGATCGAGCGCCTGACGAAGCTGACCGCCGACCTGCTCGACCTCTCCCAGCTCGATGCCGGGGCGATGGTGATGCAGGCGCGCGTCGTCGACCTCGGCGACCTCGCCCGCGAGGTGACCCGTGAGTTCGGGCCCCGCGCCGACCAGCACGGCTCACGGCTGGAGCTGCGCACCCCCGAGACCCCGGCGATCGCCCTCGGCGACCCCGATCGCCTGCGTCAGATCATCCGTATCCTGCTCGACAACGCCCTCACCCACACTCCCGAGGGCACCAAGGTAACCGTGACCACCTACTCCGCCAACCGCCGCCCCGAGCTGACCGTCTCCGACGAGGGCTCCGGCATCCCCCTGCGCGTCCAGAACCGCATCTTCGAGCGCTTCTACACCGCCGACAAGGCGGGCGGCTCGGGGCTCGGCCTGGCGATCGCCAGCGAGCTCGCCCAGCGCATGGGCGGCCGCATCACGATCAGCCCCAGCCGCCGCTTCACCGCCTTCACCCTCGATCTGCCGCCGGCCCAGGTCGCCGCCCCCGGGACACCGGGCGGCTCGCTCGCCAGGGCACCCGCGTGAGCCGGCGCGCGGCGCCGGCCGTCCCGCTGCTGCTCTGCCTCGCCCTGCTCGCCGGCTGCGGCTCCAGCGGAAACGATGGCGGTAACGGCTCGAGCACGCAGGCCGCCACGGGCGGGGCACCGCCGCCACAGGTGATCGTCGAGGCCGCCGACAGCGGCTTCGACGCCGCCAAGGTCTACCGCGAGGCCGCTCCAGGTGTGGTCACGATCCGTTCGATCTTCGCCGGCGCTGGGGGCGCCGCCGAGGGCTCGGGCTTCGTCCTCGACGATGAAGGGGAGATCGTCACCAACGCCCACGTCGTCACCGACGAATCGAGCGGCAAGCGCGAGCCCGCGAAGGAAGTCTTCGTCGAGTTCCCGCGACCGCAACGTGCTCGACGCGGAAATCGTCGGCTTCGACCCGTTCGCCGACGTCGCCCTGCTCAAGGTCGAGCCCGACGGCTTCGCCCTGCACCCGCTGAAGCTCGGCGACGACGCCGACCTCCAGGTCGGCCAGCCGGTGGCGGCGATCGGCAGCCCCTTCGGCGAGCAGCGGTCGCTCTCCAGCGGCATCGTCTCCGCCACCGACCGCTCGGTCAAATCGCTGACCCAGTTCCAGATCGAGGGCGCGATCCAGACCGACGCCTCGATCAACCCCGGCAACTCGGGCGGGCCGTTGCTCGACGCCGGCGCCCGGGTGCTCGGCATCAACGAGCAGATCGAGACCAACTCCGGCTCCAACTCCGGCGTCGGCTTCGCGGTGCCGGTCTCGGCGATCAAGCGCTCGGTCGCCCAGCTCCAGGAAGACGGAACCGCCGAATACGCCTACATCGGCGTCTCCAGCCAGGCGCTCTACCCGCAGCTCGCGGCCAAGCTCGGCCTCGACACCACCTTCGGCGGCCTCCTGGCCGAAGTCGTGCCCGGTGGGCCGGCGGAGAAGGCGGGGCTCCGAGGGCGGCGACAAGAAACTGCGCTTCCAGGCCGGCGAATACCGGATCGGCGGCGACGTGATCCTCGAGGTCGACGGCCACGACGTGGTCGAACCGGACGACCTCGCCCAGCTCGTCGCCGCGAAAAGGCCGGGTGAACGGGTGACCCTGACGATCCTCCGCGACGGCGAGCGCAAGCGGGTCGAGGTGACGCTGGGCAAGCGCCCCGACAGCGTCGGCGGCGGCTAGCCGCCACTTCGCCGCGAAGGCGTGTAGAACTCCGCCCTTGCTCCAGGAAGTCGCCCTTGGCCAGAAGTCCCTCACCGACTACACGCACATAGTCGGCAAAGAGCTGACCGAGCGCATCCGCGAGCTGGCCGAGCCGCTGCAGGGCAAGCGCGTCCTCCACGTCAGCGCCACCGCCTTCGGTGGCGGCGTCTCGGAGATCCTCTACACGATCGTGCCGCTGATGCGGGACGCCGGCCTCGACGCCCACTGGCACGTGATCTTCGGCAAGGAGGAGTTCTTCAACGCGACCAAGCTCCTGCACAACTCGCTGCAGGGCGCCGAGGAGACGCTGAGCGAAGAGCAATGGAAGCTGTTCGACGAGATCAACGCGATGAACGCCGAGGGGCTGCAGGGCGAGTGGGACGTGGTGATCGTCCACGACCCACAGCCGATCGGCCTGCGGCGCGGCGCGCTGGAGAAGGGTCGGCGCTGGATCTGGCGCTGCCACATCGACCTCTCGACCCCGAACCCGGCGCCGATCGAGCGCCTGCTGCCGCTGATCGAGGAGTACGACGCGACCGTCTGGCACATGCCCGACTACGTGCCGGCCGGAGTCGACCACGGCAAGGACGGAGTCCGCATCATCCCCCCGGCGATCGACCCGCTCTCGCCGAAGAACATGGCCTTCTCGCCCGAGGACGCGGCCTTCGTCTGCCGCCAGTTCGGGATCGACGTCGACCGGCCGCTGATCACCCAGGTCTCCCGCTTCGACCCATGGAAGGACCCGATCGGCGTGATCGACGCCTACCGCGCGGTGACCGAGCGGGTCCCCGAGGCTCAGCTGGCGATGGTCGGCTCGATGGCCACCGACGACCCCGAGGGGCGCGAGTACTTCCAGAAGACCTTCGAATACGCCGACGCCGACCCCGACATCAAGATCCTCAGCAACCTCAACAACGTCGGCGCGATCGAGGTCAACGCCTTCCAGTCGCAGTCCGACGTCTGCCTGCAGAAGTCGATCCGCGAGGGCTTCGGCCTGACCGTCACCGAGGCGCTGTGGAAGGGGCGGCCGACGATCGGCGGCAACGTCGGCGGCATCCCCCTGCAGATCCGGGACGGCGAGACCGGGTTCCTGGTCGAGTCGCCCGCGGAGTGCGCGCAGCGCAGCCTCGAGATCCTCGCCGACCCCGAACTGGGCAAGCGGCTCGGCCGGGCCGGCAAGGAGCACGCGAGGCGCGAGTTCCTCTCGCCGCGGCTGCTGCGCGACTGGCTGGGGCTGTTCGCCGACCTCGACACCTGAGCGAGCGGGGTCCGTAGTCTCTGCGGCGATGGATTCCTCGCCGCTGATCATCGTCTCGAATCGGGGCCCGGCCCAGTTCGAGCGCGAAGACGGCGGCGAGCGGACCGTGCGACGCGGCGGCGGCGGCCTGGTGACGGCGCTGTCGGGCCTGGTCTCCCACCGCGACGCGCTCTGGATCGCCTCGGCGATGACCGATGAGGACGTCGCCGTCTCCGAGGAGCGCGAAGGCAGCCCGGTCGAGCTCGCGCTCGACGGCATCGACTACCGCGTCTGCCTGGTCGGCAGCGAGCCCGAGGCCTATGACCGCTTCTACAACGTGATCGCCAACCCGATTCTCTGGTTCATCCAGCACTATCTCTGGGACCTCTCCAACGCCCCGGACGTCCGCCAGGAGGAGCTCGACGCCTGGGACTTCGGCTACCAGGCGGTGAACCGCGACATCGCCGAAGCGGTGGTACGCCAGATCGAGGATCAGGAGCGGCCGCTGGTGATGCTCCACGACTACCACCTCTACACGGCCCCGGGGATGATCCGCGAGCTGCGCCCGGACGCCTTCCTCCACCACTTCGTCCACATCCCCTGGTCCCAGCCGGACAGCTGGCGGGTGCTGCCGGGGCGGATCCGCGAGGCGATCTTCCAGGGAATGCTGGCCAACGACATCATCGGCTTCCACACCCAGGCCTACTGCATCAACTTCCTGCGCTGCTGCGACGAACTGCTCGAAGCCGAGGTCGATTACGCCGCCGGCGAGGTGCGGCACGCTCGCGGCAGGACGCTGACCCGCGCCTACCCGCTCTCGATCGACGCCGAGCGCCTGCGGCGGGCGGCGGAGTCGCCGGAGGTGGCGGCGGCCGAGCGCGAGGTGCTGGAGCGCCGCCGCAAGCATCTGATCATCCGCGTCGACCGGGCCGACCTCTCGAAGAACGTGCTGCGTGGCTTCACCGCCTTCGACACCTTCCTCGCCCAGCACCCGGAGTTCCGCGAAGAGGTCACCTTCATCGCCCACCTGCAGCCCTCGCGCCAGGATGTGCCCGAGTACGCCGAGTACCTGGAACGGATCGAGGCGCTGGTCGCGGTCGTCAACCATCGCCACGGCACCACCGACTGGATGCCGATCGACCTGAAGATCTACGAGAACTTCCACGACGCCGTCGCCCGCTACAAGCACTTTGACCTGCTGATGGTCAACTCGATCTTCGACGGGATGAACCTGGTCGCGAAGGAGGCGCCGGCGGTGAACACCCGCAACGGCGTGCTGATGCTCTCCGAGAACACCGGCTCCCACCACGAGCTGGCCGACTGCGCCCTCTCGGTCAATCCCTTCGACATCCAGGAGCAGGCCGACGCGATCTACCGGGCGCTGACCATGGAGCCGGAGGAGCGGCGGCTGCGGGCCGAGCACCTGAAGGAGATCATCTACGCCCGCAACCCCGGCGACTGGGTCGACGACCAGCTGCGCGACATCGAGGAGCTGCGCTCGCAGGTGGCGTAGCGGTTATGGAGGGACCGGCACCCCCTCCGCACTCAACTTGCTCGGGTGGGACGTGCCCCGGCCGTCCGACGGTCGGGCAACCGAGAAGTACAAGCCGTTTGGAGGGGGTGCCGGTCCCTCCACACGGCACGTCTGCCTGCTGGCGCAGAAGCTTGACCAGCATGAAGCGGGGAGAGAGTGGCGGGTTCTGGGCTTGGGCTGGGATGGGCGGGGTTCGGATTCGCTGGAAGGTCCTTGGGAAGGTGGCGATGGTTGGGGTCGCCGGACTGGTGGCGCTGCAGCTGCTGCCTCCGTTGCTGAAGCCGCCGGAGCCGCCGCCGCTGGCGGCGGACGTAGGACTGCCGCCGATCGGTGTCCGGCCGGGATCTGAGCCGGCGCCCGGAGAGGCAAGGCAGGTGGGTACCGATCCACCGGGAGCCTTGCGGCCGCGCGAGCGACGACTTGCGGCTCCACGCAGCCTGAAAATGCCCGGGAAACCGACGCAACCGCGACGACGAGAGCGGCGTCCCAGGCATAAGCCGCGAGACCAGCAAAGACCCACCTCGCCGGCTCCCGTGCCTGCGCCCGTCGTCCGCGCCCCCGGACCGAGCCCGGCACCCTCGCCGGAACCGGCGGCCTCCCCAGCCCCCACCCCCGCGCCCGAACCCGCTCCCGCTCCCGCTCCCGAAGACGGCTCGCTCGAGTTCACCCCGCACTGACAGGGAACGGGATACCCCTCCGAACGGCTTGTACTTCTCGGTTGCCCGAACCTCGGACGGCCGCCCCCCGCCCCACCCGAGCAAGTTGAGAGAGGAGGGGTATCCCGTTCCCTGACGCCAACCCCGGCGAATTCGACCACCGCTATAGTCCCTCGCCGTTTTGACCGATCCCCGCGAATACGAGCTGGTCCTGATGCTGGACCCCCAACTCGACGCCCCCGCCCGTGACGGGCTGGCGCAGGAGGCCCGCGGGCAGATCGAGGGCGGCGGCAAGCTCAAGCACGAGAACAGCTGGGGGCTGCGCAAGATGGCCTACGAGATCAACCGCCGCACCGAGGCCGACTACCGCTGGTTCCGCTTCGAGGCGCCCAGCGAGTTGCTCGACTCGCTCGACCACAACCTGAAGATCGCCGACGGCGTGCTCCGCTTCCGCATCTTCAAGGTCGATCCCAGCGCCCCGGTAATCGTGCCGCCCACGGCCAGCGCTCCGGGCCCGCGCGAGCGCAGCGCCGCCGGCGTTCGCGAGGATCGCGGCGATTCCGGCGACGAGACCGACGCCGGCGACGAGTAGCGCCCGGCTGGCGCCGCTCTTTACGAGGAATGCCCTCCCCCGTGGGGAGAGGTAGCGCCGAGCGCGCTCTTAGACTGGAATTCGACAAACGATCTGCAGAGGAGTGAGTGCATTGGCAGCTTCGAACGTGAACGTAGTGGTCATCACCGGCAACCTGACCCGGGATCCCGAGCTGCGGCACACCGGCGGTGGGACGGCGATCTGCGAGCTTCGCGTCGCCGTCAACAGCCGCCGCAAGGACGGTCAGACCGGCGAATGGGTCGACAAGCCCAACTACTTCGACGTCACCGTCTGGGGGGCGCAGGGGGAGAACTGCGCCAACTACCTCTCGAAGGGCCGGCCGGTGGCGGTCGAAGGCCGCCTCGACTGGCGCGAGTGGGAGGCCAAAGACGGCAGCGGCAAACGCCAGGCGGTCCAGATCGTCGCCAACACGGTCCAGTTCCTCGGCTCCCGCGACGGCTCCGGCGGCCAGCAGCCCGGAGGCAACGGCGGCGGCTTCGCCCCGAAGAGCGACGTCCCGGCCGACACCTCCGACTTCGAAGGCGCCGCGGTCGGCGGCGGCGGGGACAGCGGCGGCGGCGAGGACGACATTCCGTTCTAGTCCCTCCTGGCCTGGAGGCGGCCACCTGACGCCGGTCTGTAGCATCTCGCGCCGATGGCACGAGCAGGGCGAGAGTCGAACTCAAACGGAAACCGCCGCGGGCGCCGCGGCGCCGACCGCGTGCGGCCGCGCAAGTACACGCGCGTCAACGCCGAGACCGTCGACTACAAGGACCTCAACCTGCTGCGGCGCTTCCTCTCCGACAAGGGGAAGACCCGCGGTCGGCGCGTCACCGGGCTCTCCCGCCGCCACCAGCGGCAGCTCTCGGTGGCGGTCAAGCGGGCGCGCGAAATCGCCCTGCTGCCCTACGTCGGAGAGCGCTGATGGCGCAGGCCATCCTGCTTCAGGACGTCGAGTCCCTCGGCGAGCGTGGCCAGGCGATCGACGTCTCGCCGGGTTACCTGCGCAACTACCTGATCCCGCGCAAGCTGGCGCAGCCGGCGACGGCGGGGGCGCTGGAGGAGGCACAGCGACGGCGCGAGGCCGCGGACCGGGCCGAGAAAGCCCGCACCGAACGCGAAGCCGAGGCGGCCAGCCTGCTCGGCAAGACGGTGCTGACGATCCACCAGCGGGCAGGTGAGGACGGCAAGCTGTTCGGCTCGGTCGGCGCCAAGGAGATCGTCGACGCCCTGCGCGACGCCCGCGACCTGCGGATCGACAAACGCAAGGTCCGGCTCGAGCAGCCGCTGCGCGAAGTCGGCACCTTCATGGTCGAGATCGAGCTCGCCGACGGCTCCATCGCCGCGGTGAAGACGATCATCAGCGAGGAGAAGTAGCACCGGGACGGCTTGGCAGGCGCCCCGGGGGGAGGCGCCTGCGGGCGAGGTTTACGTTCTCGGCACCTCCCCCCGGGGCACTCTCCGGCCGCCGGCTAGGCTCAGCAGGGAAATGGGATCGTTACGATTGCCAACTCGCGTGAGCCGCCGGGCGCGGGCGCGGACTCGGCTGGGGTGGACTCAGTCGGAGGGGGCGACCGTCGGCCTCGCCGCCGTCGCGCTGGCCGGTGTCGGCGCCGTCCTCGCCGACCAGTTCGGGCGCATGCTGCAGCGCCGCGCGAGCGAGCGCCACGACCACGAGCCGTTGCTCGAAGCCGCTCCAGCGGCCGCGGTCGACACGGTCGGGGTCGCCGTGCGCGGCTATGCCGTCGCCCCCCGCAGCGAGACCGTGCTCTTCAACCTGCTGGCGGGGTTCCTCGGCTCCTTCGTCCTGGTTCGCCTCTCGACCTGGGGGATCCGCGACCGCTGGTGGCCCTTCCGCGAGGTCAGCATCGGCGGTCGCCACATCCACCACTTCGTACCGGGCATCCTGCTCGCCTTCGCCGCCGGCACCGTGGCGCTGCTGGTCGACGACGATGAGCTCGAGCAGCGCCTCGCCGTCCCGCTCGGCGCCGGCATCGGCCTCACCTTCGACGAGGCGGCGCTGCTGCTCGACCTGCGCGACGTCTACTGGACCCGCGAGGGCCTGCTCAGCGTCCAGCTCAGCCTCGGCGCCACCGCGATCCTCAGCATCGCCATCGTCACCTTGCGGATGCTGCGCCGCGGCGAGCGGGCGCAGGAGGAGGCGGGCCTAATCCCCGCGACGTAACCGAAGTGTCAAATTCTTTTCCACGGCATTTGCACGCAAGTGCCACGTGCCCGCATTGGGCCTCGGCTAGCTTGACCCAACCAGGTTCTGCCGCCGCCGCGGCGCCTTAACTAAGAGCGATGCCGCAGCCGACTTCAGCCCACGTCCCGCCGCAGAACATCGAGGCGGAGGAATCGGTGCTCGGGGCGATGCTGGTCGCCGAGCCGTCGCTGACCCGGGTGATCGACGAGGTGAAGCTGAACGCCGCCGACTTCTACCTCGACCGCCACCGGGCGATCTTCGAGTGCGCTCACGACCTCTACGCGGCCTCCAAGCCGGTCGACGAGCTCAGCGTCAGCGAGGCGCTGACCCAACGCAACATGATCGACCAGGCCGGCGGCAGGCTCTACGTCTCCGAGCTGGCCGCCAAGGTCCCGGCCGCCGGCAACGCCAAGCACTACGCCGAGATCGTCCAGCAGAACTCGCTGCTGCGGCGCTTGCTCGGCGCGGGACAGGAGATCCAGGGCTGGGTCAACGAGCGCGCCGGCGAGCCGCGCGAGCTCTCCGAGCGAGCCGAGAAACTCCTTTTCGACGTCGCCCACAAAGAGCAGGCAAGCGACTTCCGGCAGATCAACGAGATCCTCCACGACGAGGTCGACCGGCTGGAGAAGCTCTCCACTGGAGATGCCGAACTCACCGGAACCCCCTCGGGCTTCCGAGACTTGGATGGCCTGACGGGGGGGTTCCAACCGGGCAACCTGATCATCGTCGCTGCGCGGCCCTCGATCGGGAAGAGCGCCCTGGTGGCGAACATCGCCGAGCACGTCACGGTCAAACACGACTTGCCGGTCGCCTTCTTCTCGCTCGAGATGTCGGAGGTAGAGCTAGCGCAACGGTTCATTGCCTCTCGTGCCCGTATCTCGGGGGACAAACTTCGCAAGGGCCAGGTTTCAGAGCGGGATTGGCCGAAGGTTGTGCGCGCTTGCAACGAACTGGAGCAGGCGCCCCTTTGGATAGACGACTCCTCCGACCTCGGGCTGCTCGACCTGCGAGCAAAGGCTCGCCGACTACAGGCTGCTGAGCAGCACCGAGGAGGTCTCGGACTGGTGATCGTCGACTACCTCCAGCTGATGAGAACCGACGATCCCCGTGCCAATCGGGTCGAGCAGGTCGGGCAGATGAGCCGCGGCCTCAAGATCCTCGCGCGGGAAGCTCGACATCCCTGTGCTGGCCCTCTCGCAGCTCTCCCGAGCACCCGAGCAGCGACCCGACAAACGGCCGATCCTGTCCGACCTCAGGGAGTCCGGGTGCCTGACCGGCGACTCTCTCGTTTACCTGCCACGCGATGGAACCCGCAGGCCGATCCGCGATCTGGTCGGGGGGGAGCGTTTCGAGGTCTTGGCCATGGATCCCGAGACTTGGCGGTTGCGCCACGCCCTCGCCACCCGCGCCTTCTCCACCGGCCGCAAGCCGGTGTTCCGCCTCACCACGCGGCTCGGTCGATCCATTCGCGCGACCGCGAATCACAAGTTCCTAACTCTCTCAGGCTGGCGAGAGCTTGGCGAACTGAGCAAGGGAGACGCCATTGCCGTTCCGGGCAGACTTCCTGACACCGTCCAGGCGACGATGTCAGAGGATGAACTAGCGCTGCTCGGCCACTTGATCGGAGACGGCTGCACGCTTCCGCGGCACGCCATCCAGTACACGACCAATGAGCGGCGTCTGGCCGACCTGGTCACCGAGCTATCGCGCCGGGTCTTTGGGCCCAGAGTGAGACCACGGGTGAAGCGGGAGAGGCGCTGGCTCCAGGTCTACCTCGCGGCAAGCGGGCGCCTCACGCATGGAAAGCGCAACCCGGTCGCAGCGTGGCTCGACGACCTAGGCGTGTTCGGCTTGCGCTCCCACGAGAAGCGGGTGCCCTCCGTTGTCTTCGAGCAACCAGCCCGGGAGATCGCCCGATTCCTGCGTCACCTCTGGTCCACTGACGGGAGTGTGTGGCTCGGTGGGGCGCGCCAGACCGCAAACGTCTACTACGCGACCAGCAGTCCTCGCCTCGCCGGCGATGTTCAGACCCTGTTGCTCCGGCTCGGGATCAACGCTCGGGTCTCCAGGTACTTAGACCCGAGGAAAGGGAGGCCTCAGTACCGCGTCACGTTGAGCGGAGGGGCGGACTTCATCCAGTTTCTGGAGATCGTCGGAGCCCTAGGCTCGGACAAGCAGCGTCACGCGAGTGCGATCCTGGCGCACTTCACCGGGCGAGATCGAAACCCCAACCGCGACCTGATTCCGAAGGAGGCCTGGAGAGAGATCGTCGTGCCGGCAATGAAACGAGAGGGGATCACGACCCGTCAGATGCAGGCTGCGATAGGCGTCGAGTACTGCGGGTCAGCGCTCTACCGAGGCGGAATCGGGCGGGAGCGGAGCATGCGGGTTGCCTCCGCAGTCCGCTCCGAGGAGATGGTCGACCTTGCGCTTGGCGACGCTTACTGGGATCCGGTCGTCTCGATCGAGGCGGACGGCAGCGAGGAGGTATTCGACCTCACCGTCGAGGGTCTCCACAACTTCGTCGCCGACAACGTGGTCGTTCACAATTCGATCGAGCAGGATGCAGACGTCGTTGCCTTCCTCTTCCGTGAGGACGTCTATCGCCATGAGGAGGACGAAAAAGACGGGATGGCGGAGGTGATCTTCGCCAAGCATCGCAACGGGCCGACCGGCACGAAAAAGCTGGTCTTCCTAGATCGCTTTCCCAAGTTCGCCGACTATTCCGGCCAGGAACGCCCGATCGAGCAGCCGGCAGGGGAGGGACCGCCGCTCGAAGACAGCATCCCCGCGGGACCTGAATTCTGATGGAGGCGTCTCGAATCGAGCGGGGGCTCGAACGGGCCTGTCCGCTCGGCGTCTGCGACGGCTCCGGCTGGATCCTCGGACCCGAGGACGTGGCTCGCCCGTGCGAGTGTCGCGAGGCGCGACTCAGAAAGGGACGCAGCCGCGGCGTTGACTCGGTGATCCCACGGAAGTTCCAGGGCGTCTCCTTCGACCGGCCACCGGTGAACACCGAAATCGAGCCGACGGTCGTGCGCGTCGTCCGCAGCTGGGTCGATGACATGGAGGCGAACCTCGAAGCCGGGCGCGGCCTCTGGCTGATGGGCGACACCGGAACCGGCAAGACGACGCTGGCAATGCTGGTCTCTAAGTTGGCGCTGGAGAACAGCCGCTCGGTCGCGATCTACTCGCTGCCGAAGCTGCTGGCGCGGATCCGCCGCACCTACGACTCCGAGCCGGGCGGCGACTCCTACCTCTCCTTCTTCGAGCGGCTGACCTCGGTCGACCTCCTTCACATCGACGACCTTGGCGCCGAGAAGCGCTCCGATTGGGTGCTGGAGCAGCTTTATGCGCTGGTCAACGAGCGCTACGAGGCCCAGCGCTCGATGCTCGTCACCACCAATCTTGACCAGCGCGAGCTGGAGGAGCAGATCGGGCCGCGCACGGTCTCGCGCCTGGTTGAGATCTGCGGCGACCCGCTGCCGTTGTTCGGGCCCGACCGCCGGGTCCAGGCGCGCGCGGTCGGCGGCTAGAACCAGTCACAATCCAGCGCTGATGCCTGGAGTGGTCATAGTCGGCGCCCAGTGGGGGGACGAGGGCAAGGGCAAGATCACCGACCTGCTCGCCGAGCGGGCGGGAACGATCGTGCGCTTCCAGGGCGGCAACAACGCCGGCCACACGATCGTGCGCGGGGGCGAGACGTTCAAGTTCCACCTGATCCCCTCCGGCATCCTCTACCCGGAGAAGACCTGCGTGATCGGCAACGGGGTGGTCCTCGACCCGGCGGTGCTGCTGCGCGAGATCGACGGGCTGAAACGGCAGGGGATCGCCGTCGGCAACCTGCGGATCTCGGCCAACGCGCACCTGATCATGCCCTACCACGTGCTGCTCGACACGGCCGGCGAGACGAAGCTGGGCAAGCTCTCGATCGGCACGACGCGGCGCGGCATCGGCCCCTGCTACGCCGACAAGGCGCTGCGGCTGGGGATCCGCGTCCAGGACCTGCTCGACGAGAAGATCCTGCGGACCAAGATCCGCGCCGCCCTCGAGCCCAAGCAGCAGGCGCTGCGCGAACTCTCGGTGCAGCGGCGCAAACGCCGCAAGGAAGCGGGTGAGGACCCGGACAAGGACGGCGGCGAGGCGGACGGCGGGATGCCGGACCCCCGCCTCGATCTGCACACGATGACCGAAGAGCACGTCAACTTCGGCCACCGGCTGGAGCCGCACATCGCCGATACCGCGAAGCTCTGCTGGGACGCGCTCGACGGCGGCGGCACGGTGATCTTCGAGGGCGCCCAGGCGACCCTGCTCGACCTCGACCACGGCACCTATCCCTTCGTCACCTCCTCCAACCCGATCGCCGGCGCGGCCTGCGTTGGCGCCGGCGTGGGCCCGACAGATATCACCGAGGTCTGGGGGATCGCCAAGGCCTACGCGACCCGGGTCGGGGCCGGCCCCTTCCCGACCGAGCTGGAGGACGAGGTCGGCGAGCGCATGGTCGAGCGCGGGCGCGAGTTCGGGACCACGACCGGGCGCCGGCGCCGTTGCGGCTGGATCGACCTGGTCGCGCTGCGCTACGCGGTCCGGCTCAACCGCATGGACTCGCTGGCGATCACCAAGCTCGACGTGCTCAGCGGGATCGGCCCGCTGCGGGTGGCGGTCCGCTACCGCTCGAAGGAGGGCGCGGTCCTCGACAGCTTCCCCTACCACCAGTCGATCCTCCACTCGGCGACCCCCGAGTACGAGGAGCTGCCCGGCTTCGAGGAGGAGATCGGCGAGTGCCGCGAGCCGGGTGACCTGCCGCGGGAGGCGCGCGACTACCTCGGCTTCATCTCCGAGTTCGTCGGGGTGCCGGTGCGCCTCGCCGGCGTCGGTCCCGACCGCGACCAGGTGGTCTGGTTCGAGCCCTAGCGAGCCGGCCGACTAGCCGGGGAATTCGCTCGGCGCGATCGCGCCGACCTTCCACTCGCCGTCTTCCTTCACCATCGGGATGAAGTAGTCGGCTCCGCCGGGGCCGTGGTACAGCGCGAAGCCGCGATCACCTTCGACGCGCAGGCTGGCGACGCCCTGGGTCAGCGCGTCGCCCGTGACCGAGCCGCCGTTGGTGAAGGCGGCGATGATCGTCGGGCAGCCCCTGCCCTTGAGCTTCGGGTTGGAGGCGGCGAACTGCTCCAGCGGCGCCAGCGTCGTCTTCGCCAGCTGCGCGCACTCGACCGCGTAGTCGTGGCCGACTCGGGCCTTTTCGAAGGCACTCAGGGTCGCCTCCGCCGCCGCCCGCTCGCCCGTATCGGCTTCCTCGCCGAAGTTCTGGATGCTGTTGTCGCCGCCGGGCACGATGAAGCCGGCGCTTCCCTTCGCCGAGGACGAGGGGGCGCCGGAATTTCCGGCGCCCTCCCCACCGGCGGCGACCTTGCCAGAGCCGCCGCGGTCCTCCTTGGCACCTTTTGCCGTCTTGGCTGAGCTCTCCTGGGTGCTCTGGCCCGTGGGCGTGGGCGCGGTGGTCGCCGGCGCGGTGGTCGTGGTCGAGGAGCTGGAGTCGCTTGAGCCGCCGCCGCAGGAGGCAATGCCGAGCGCCAGCAGCGCCGCGGCGGCAAACAGCATCACCGGTTTGCGAACCCCCCTCACGTTCTCCGAAATTCTACGCGTCCGCCCCGGAAGCTCGAATCCCCCCTGGGTACAGGGGGGTACGCGAGGGCCTCATTCTCCTCTACAGTCTCGGAGTGGCTTCTGGTAAACGCGCAGCTAAGCTGAGTGAGCGGCTGCCGCGGGGGAGGCACGGTCTACCGAGGGAGGCGGTAACCGAATCCCAGCGCAACCGCATCCACCAGGCGATGATCGAGGTCGTCTCCGAGCGCGGCTACCCGGACACCCGCGTGGTCGACGTGATTGGAGTCGCCGGCGTTTCTCGCAAGACCTTCTACGAACTCTTCGACAGCAAGGAGGACTGCTTCCTCGCCGCCTACGACGTGCTGCTCGGCAACCTGCTCAGCGATACCGCCGGCGGCTTCGAGTCGAAGCAGGGGGCCCCGTGGGCGGAGCGGGTCGCAGCCGGCCTCGAGGCGCTGCTCAACCACCTCGCCGAGCATCCCGACGAGGCCCGCTTCGCGATCGTCGAGGTGCTCGCCGCCGGGCCGAAGGCCCTGGCCCGGCGCGACGCGGCGCTGCGCCAGTTCACCGGCTTCCTCGAGTCGGGGCGAACCGAGACCTCGGTCGAGCTGCCGGGGATCACCTCGCTCTCGCTCGCCGGCGGCGTCAACGAGCTGCTCTACAGCGAGATCCTCCACGGGGCGGCGGCGCGCCTGCCCAGCCGCCTCCCCGACCTGATGTTCTGGATCACCCTGCCTTTCCTCGGGGCGGAGGGAGCGGCCGCGGAGCGCGAGCGCGTGCGGCTCTCGATGTTAGAACGCTAGACCTGCACAAAGGCGCTCTTTTCCGCTCACGAGCGGGTTTATCTCTAAGCCAGGGTGGTAGTTTGAGCCGCTGGAGGGATAGTTCCACGCAAGCTTTCGACGGCTACGGCTCTGGACGGGCAAGCCGCAAAAGGAGAGACATAGGGATATGCGCAAGTACCTGCTGATAACGATGGGCCTCGGGGCCCTGATCGCGCTAGTCGTGGCCGGGATCGCCGCCGCGGAAAAGCCGGTGAAAGTGACCTCGGGCAACCTCGAACTCACTTTCAACGGCGGCTTCAAGCCGAAGGTCCTGTCAAAGACGAAACTGACGCCGATCTCGCTCACCGTCGAAGGCGACATCAAAACCAAAGACGGGACCCACCCGCCGGCGCTGAAGGAATTCAACGTCGAAACCGACAAGAACGGCGCGATCAACGTCAAGGGTCTGCCGACCTGCACCGCAGCCAAACTGCAGTCGCAGGACACCAAGCACGCGGAAGCGATCTGCAGGTCCGCGATCATCGGCAGCGGTCGGGCGACGGCTGAGATCGCCTTCCCGGAACAGGCCCCGATTCCCGCCCCGACCAAGATCATCGCCTTCAACGGCGGCTTCAAGGGCGGCGTGACGACGATCTTCATCCACGGCTACCTGACGGTGCCGACCCCGGCCGCCGTCGTCACCACGGTGAAGGTCAAAAAAATCCACCACGGCCGCTACGGCCTGCTGGCCGTCTCCTCGATCCCGAAAATCGCCGGCGGCGCCGGTTCGGTCAAGCACTTCAACCTGACGATCAACAAGAAAGGCGTGCTCTCCGCGAAATGCCCGGACGGCAAGCTGCAGGCCCACGGCACCGCGGTCTTCAGCGACGGCACCCGCGCCTCCGCTGAAATCGTCCGTCCCTGCACCGGCAAGTAAGCAGGTAGCGCTCTACCCGAAGCCTCTCCTCAGGGCAGGCAAGGGAAGTCAAGGGAAGGGCGGCCTCACGGCCGCCCTTCTTCTTGGCCTATTCGCCGCCCTGCTCGAAGGTGTGCTGGTAGGTCGTCGCGGGGCCGGAGCCGTAGATCGGGGTGAACGGCGCCTGCTGCGTGCAGCTCGGGGCCGGGACCGTGCCGGTGCCGGACTGGCCGGCGAAGGCGAATTTCTTGATCCGTTCGAACAGGCTGGTCGCTTTTTTGACATCGCCCCCGGTCCGTTCGTTGAAGGCCGGGTTGTTGGGGCTGTCCGGGTCGAGCGAGGCCGAGATCCCGGAGCTGCAGGCGCGGGTGTCGAAGCTGGGCAGCCCCGCGACCACGTCTTTGGCCCAGAGCGGCGGGCTGTAGGCGCTGTTGCGGTTGATCGCCAGCCGGTTGAAGTAGGTCGCGACGCTTTCGGGGTTGAGCGGTCCCATCACCCGGACGTAGTGGAATTTTTCGCCCTTGTCGTTTTCGCCCGTGAGCGCTGCGTTGGTCGCGGCGGCGACGTTGGCGAAGGCCGAGGTCACCTCGTGCTTGTAGAGGCCGAGGCCGGTGACGAGCGGGTTGAGGTTGCGCAGGAAGGGATCGAGGGCGCGCAGGAGCGGCGGGAACTCGTCGCGGAAGAGCTTGCGCAGCGCCGGGAAGCCGGTCGGGGCGCGCGCGATCACCGGCGCCAGGCCTTCGAAGAAGCCCTTCGCTTCGGGTGCCAGGTTGCCGAAGGCGATCAGGGTCGGCGAGAGCTGTTCGGCGGCGGGGACCAGCTGCCGCATCAGCGGATCGGTGTTGATGGCGAAAGTCTTCAGGCGGTTTAACGTCAGCCGCGACTCGTCCTGGAAGGTGGGGAAGGCGCGGAACAGCGCTTCGATGTCGCGATCGCGCCTGGCGGTGGTCTGGAAGAGCGCGTTGGAGCTCTGGATCAGGCTCGCCAGCTCGCCTTCGCGGCCGCGCAGCGAGCGGAACGTGGTGGCGCCGTTGCGGAACAGCTGTCCGACCGCGAGCCGCTGCGTGTCGAGGACGCGGAACAGCTTGTCGAGGTCGGTGAAGGTCGGTTCGAGCTCGCCGATCGCGTAGGAGAGGCCCTGGCCCTGGCCGTTGATCGCGATCGCCGCTTCCTGCATCCAACTCTGGAAGGCCGCCCGGGTCTGCGGGTCGAAGGTGCGGAAGATCTCGTCGAGCTGGACCGATTTGGCGACGTTGGCTTCCGGCAGCGTGCCGCCGTCGGCCAGCTCCGGCCCGTGGCTGGAACCGGGGGTCAGTTCGATGTAGGTCTCTCCCAGCAGCGTCTTCGTCCGCAGCAGCGCCCGGGTCGATTCCGGCAGCGGCGCGTACTTGTCGTCGATGTCGACCGTCGCCAGCGCCCGCTTGCCGTCGGGGGCGAGGGCGATGTTCTGGACTTTGCCGACGTTGACGCCGGAGATCCGCACGTCGGACTGTTCGGCGAGCTGGGTCGCCTCGTCGAACGGGACCTTGATCTCGTAGGTCTTCGCCCTGAACGGCGTCGGCCCGCCGAAGGTCACCCAGAGGAAGAGCAGGATGCCGAAGCAGGACAGCGCGAAGCCGGCGATAACCAGGAGCTGACCGGTGCTGGGGGCGCGCTTGCTCATTTTTCAGTCGAGTAACTGCCGCATTTGGCGGGGTTGAGCTTTCCGGCCGGTTCTTTGATGTCCGGCAGTTCTTTCGGCTTCGGGACGTTCGCCACTTCGAGCAGGGTCTGGAAGTATTCGCGCGTCAACCCGAAGCCGGTAGCCAGGTTGGAGGCGTTGCAGGTCAGCATCACCAGCCCGCGCTGGACCGGCCCTCCCGCGTCCTGGAGGCTGAAGCTGGCGTTGTAGTCGTGGTTGACCCAGGGCAGGTAGAAGAGGTAGCTCTGGCGCGACCCTTTCGGCTTGTAGGCGAGCTCGTTGAAGAAGACGTTGAAGGCGGCGAGCGAGTTGCCGAAGCTCCTGACGGTCTTTTCGAACGGCCCCGATGCTTCGTTCCCATGGGTCAGGAACGGGCGGAGCTGCCGCGTGAACGGCCTGATCTGATCCCTGATCGGCGCCGTCGTCTGGCTGAACAGCCGCTCGGTCGCCTTGAAGGCCGGGGTCAGCGCCTGGGTTTGCGGGATCAGCTTGGTCAGCGCCGGAAAGGCGATGTCCGAGAAGCGCTTTGAGCTGGCCAGGCTGGACTTCGCCACCCGCAGCGTGGCCGGGAACTCGCGCAGCGAGTCCTGGATCGCCTGCTGCTGATGGGCGAAGTTGCCGAGGGCGGCGTCGGAGGAGCTGACGAAGCGCTTGATCTCGGTGTCGTGGCGGCCGAGTTCGGTGGTCAGCAGGCCGAAGTCGTGGATCACCCGCGCCAGGGCCACGTGCCGCGCCGCCACCGCCTTGTTCAGCTTCGCGACGTAATGGACGAAGGGCTGGAAGCGCCGCAGGGCGTTCGAGAGCTGGATGCCGCGCCCGCCGATCCCCTGGGCGCCGCCGGCCAGCAGCAGCTGCAGGTACTGGCGCGTGTCGCCGTCGAGGGTGGCGAGGAAGGCGTCGAGGTTGGTGTTCGGTTCGGTCTGAGCGAGCGTGAACCTGGTGCCATCCTCGATCTGCTTCTTGCCCGTACCGGGTTCGACCTCGACGATCATGTCGTTGAGGCCGGTTTTCGGCCGCAGCAGGAAGCTGGCGTCGGGATGGATCAGCTTCATGTACTTGGGGACGATCTCCATCCCGACCACGGCGTGGCCGTCTTCGAGGTCGACCGAGCTGACTTTGCCGATCTGGATGCCGGCGATGTCGACCGCCTGCCCCTGCCCCGGCGTCACCGCCTGCGCGGTCGAGAACTCGGCTGAGATGTGCTCGAATTCTTCGCCGACGATGGGGAGCCACGACGGCAGCGAAGCTTTCTGCTGGATGAAGATCCCGAGCATCATCACGATCCCGGCGAAGGCGAGGACGACGATCGCGATCGTGTCTTTGCGGCGACCGCGCGCCTGGCGCGAGAGCCAGGCGCGGAAGTGGCGCCAGCGATTGGTCTGAGGGGTCCGCTCGCTCATGGGGTCACCGTCGCGGGAGCGGGCGCCCCGACCTGACCGAGCGGCCCGTTCACGTCCGGGACTGGATTCGTGTAGCAACGAACTTCCGGCTTCAGCGGCGGCTTGCCGCCGAGCTGGGGCTGGGTGCCGAGCGGCGCGGTCGCGGTGTGGGCGAAGGCGACTTTGTCGGTCACCTGTTCCGCGGTCGAGTTCGGGGTCGAGACGAGCTGCGACCCTCCCCCCGCCTGCAGGCGGAAGTACGGGCCGTTGCCGTCGAAGTTCTGGGACTGGCCGGCGAAGTTGACGAGGTTGTAGAGGAACTCGCGGTAGTTCGGCCCGCCGGTGCTGAAGCGGTCTTCGATCGTCTGGTTCCCGGTCGGGACCAGGACCTTCGTCGTGCAGAGGCTGAGCTGGTTGAGCTGCGGCAGCACCGTTGCCTTGCCCGCCTGGGCCGATCCCGCCAGCCCGGGCGTCGATTCGGCCAGCAGCTTGGCGACGCCGCCGCCCTCTTTGCCGGAGAGCAGCGGGCGGGTCTGGGCGATCCACGGTTTCGAGGCGGCGATCAGGCCTGGCAGCTCCGCCACCGCCGGGGTCAGCTCGATCGCGTAGGTCCGCAGCGGCGGCAGCGTCCGGTTCAGGCTGACCAGCGAGGAGTGGAGGGTGCGCACGGTCGGGGCGAGGAGATGGACCGTCGTCGAGAGGTTCGTCGACTGGGCCGCCAGCGCCCCGGTGAAGACGTCGAAGTTGTCGATCAGCCCCTGCAGGTCGGCCTCGCGGCTGGCGAAGGCGCCGAAGGTCCGCCCGGCGCCGGCGACCAGACGCGAGAGGTCACGCTGTTGGGTGCCGAGGAAGGCGTTGGTCACCTGGGCGCTGTAGCGGCCGGCGTCGCCGCCGTACTTGAAGACGCGGTTGAACGCCTCGGCGCCGCTGAGGCCGCGGACCTCGGGCAGCTGGTTCGCGTCTTCGGCCGCGGTCGGCTTGTGCGTCAACGCCTTGCCGTAGCTCTCCAGGAAGCGACTGAGGTCCGCCCGGACCGGCGCCTGCAGCGCCGTCAGCACTTCGTCGAGCTGGACCGCGGTCGAGGTGTGGCTGACCGGGATCGTGGCGTCGCTGTCGAGTTCCGGCGCACTGGGGCTGCCGGGGTCGAGGTCGATGAAGAAGTTGCCCTCGAGGAAGATCCGGGGTCGGATCGCCGCGAAGGCGTCGTCGTGGATCGGTCGCCCGGAGCCTTCGACGGTGAAGGTGACGGTGGTCGCATCGCCGTCGCGAGAGGTGGAGATGACGCGGCCGACTTCGACCCCGGCGATCCGCACCGGCGAGTTGAGCGCGACGTTGGCAGAGTTGGCGAAGGTCGCCTTCAGCTCGTAGCCGTAGCTGGTGAACGGCACGTGGCCGGTGAAGGCGAGGTAGGGGCCGATCGTGAAGATGAGGATGAAGACGACCGCGATCGCGGCGTTGCTCGGCCGCCACCGGAAGCGACGGTTGGTCGCGCCCTGCCTCGTGTCGCGCTCGGGAAGCCGGCTCATTTGCCTTCCGCCTGTCCCTTGATCTGGCGATCGGTCGTCGTCGTCGCCCGTTCGGGGGGGTTGCCGATCACGGTCTTGCCGGGCGTGTAGACCTCGTTGCCGGCGGCGCAGACCCTCGGCTGGCCGGGCGAGGCGGTGTTCGGATACGGGTTGTAGTGGAGGTGGTTGTCGCGGTCGGGGCCGTTGGCCGGCGCCGCCGAGGGGGTCGCCTCGGCGTTGGGACCGCTCGGCGGATTGAAGGTGATCGCGTTCAGCCAGTTGCCCAGTTCGTTGCCGCCGTCGGTGGAGTTGACGAGGTTGCGGAAGGTCAGGGTCCCGTAGTTGCAGGTGGTCTGGGCCGGGGCGATGAAGCGGAGGGCCGGCTTCAGCAGGTCGTTGGTGTCGATCAGCAGGTCGAGGCCGTTGAAGACGCCGGGCGCTTCCTGGAAGGCCACCAGCGCTTCGGCGGTCGGCTGCAGCTGGGCGTTGAGGACCGGCGAGGAGTTCAGCACCGGTACCCCCGCGTGCAGCGACTTCGCGATGATCGGAGAGGTGTCGCCGAGCGCCTTCGCGCCCGGCTTCAGGGCGGTGAAGAAGCGGGCCGAGTCGCGGAAGAACGGTCGCAGGGCGGGAAGATCCGCGTTGACCGCGTCGAGCGTCCGCGGGCCCTTCTCGATCGTTTCCTGGATGAAGGGCCGGGAGACGCGGGCGAAGGCGGCGAAGGTGCGGTCGAGGGCGACGAACATGCTCGCCTGCGTCTCGGCGACCGGCGCGACGGTTGCCGAGAGGTCCTCGAGCGCCCGCCAGAAGCCGGCGAAGTCGTTGCTCGGCGCGACGATCGTCCGCAGCGTCGGTTGGGCGTTGACGGCGAACCGGCGCAGGGCGCCGATCGCTTCATTCAGCTGCGGGCCGCGGCCGGCGAGGGCGTTGCCGAAGCCGGCGAGATTCTGGCGGATCGCGTAGCGGGTGGGTTTGTCGAACATGTCGAAGAACTGGTCGATGTCGACCGGTTCCGGCGTGTAGGCGGTGAGCGGGATCGTTTCCCCCGCCTTGAAGCCCCTCCTGGAGGTGCCGGGCGACACCTGGAGGAACTTGAGGCCGAGGGCGGACTTCGGCCGTACCGTGATCGTCGAGTCGACCGGCAGCGGTTCGGCGCTCTTGTCGAAGCTGAGCGAGAGCTCGGCCGCGACCCGGCCGTCGCCGAGCTGAACCGGAACGACCGACTTGACCGTGCCGATCAGGGTGCCGCCGATGCGGATGTCGTTGCCCTTGACCAGCGCGTCGGCGTTGGGCACCCGCGCCTTGAGGTTGTAGGTGGAGACGAAGGGGAGGCCGTTGTTGGCGTTGTAGGCGAGGAAGACGGCGACGATCACGATCAGGATCGTCACCGCGCCGACCAGGATCGGGTTGCTCGCCACTCCCGATATGCCGCTGCGGTTCCTCATGGCCCCAGCAGGTAGTCGAGGAGCGGGGCGGTGCCCCCGGTCGCCGAGGCGTGCCCAAGCGCTTCGGAGCCGGCGGCTTCGCCGGCCTGGCCGATCCCGGTCGCGGCCCCGGCGCCGGCCGCGGTGCCCCCGGTCTGGCCCGAGAGCTCCAGTTCGAGGCGGCGGTAGAGCAGGGCGGAGAGCGAGGCGGCGCTGGCCCCCGCCCCTTCGGTGGTGCTCCTCGCGTTCGGGCCGGTGAAGCGGGCGACGCACCCGGACGCACCCGACGCGTTCGCTTCGTAGTCGGAGCAGTTGGTCAGCGTCCCCAGCGTGCGGCCGAAGTGGCCGTACTGGTCGAAGCCGTTGAAGGCTCCGGTCGTGTTGTAGATCAGTTCGACCAGCGCGCCCCAGCCATTGGTCTTTTTCAGGCTGCTGAACAACCGCGCCAGTTCGGTGGTCGGCGAGACGCCGGACTTGGCGAGGACGACCGCCTTGCGGACGATCGGATCGGCTTCGCGGAAGATCGGCCCGGAGGCTTCGCCGGCGTCGCCGAGGCTCTTCAGGGCGACCGTGGTCGCTTCCGAGAACGGGGTCAGGGTGCGGGTCGCGTCGGTCAGCGAGGGGGCGGCGCGGCCGAGTTCGGAGAAGACCGGCGCCGCCGCGTCGGAGAAGCCCTTGAAGCTGCGCATCGTCAGCCGGAACTCACGCAGGAAGGTGGGGAACTTGCGCAGCGACGCTTCCAGGGCGGCGCCACGTTCGGAGCTGGCCTGGGCGGCGGCGCCGGCGTTGGCGATGAAGCCGGCGACGTGGGTGCGCTCGCGCGACAGCGGCCGCAGGATCGCCTCCGAGTCGCTCGCCAGCTGGGCGAGGCGGTCGCGCTGGGCGGAGAGGATGCCGAACAGTCGGTCGATGTCGCGCAGCACCGGGTTGGCGCGCTTGATCAGCACTTCGAGGTCTTCGCCGCGCCCGGCGAGGCCGGCGCCGAGTTCGTTGAAGATCAGCCGGAAGCGCTGCGCGTAAGGCAGCGTCTGGATGTCGTTGATCAGGTCCGGGTCGACGCTGGTGCCGTTGCTGCCCAGCGGCAGCAGGTACTGGCCGGCGCCGGGCTCGCCGGACGGCGACCTTCTTCAGCGGTGGCGACGCCGGCGATCCGGGCGCGCGCGGCAGGGTGGGTCGGCAGTCGACGAACTTCTCGCCGATCAACGACTGCGGGCGGATCTGGCAGCTGGCGTCGCTGCGGAAGTCCTGGAAACCGGGGTCGGCGATGTTCATCACGATGATCGCCTTGCCCGGCCTTGGAGACCGGCTTGCCGTCCTTGTAGGCGACCGTCTCGCCGGGCATCGAGACGTCGACCGATTCGATCGTGCCGACGTTGGCGCCGGCGACCCGGACCTGCTCGCCGGTGACCATGAAGGCGCCGTTGTCGAAGACGGCGCGGACCAGGTAGCCGTTGCCGCTACCGCCGCCGCCAGAGACCAGGAGCACCACCACGATGACCGCGACGACTAGCGCTGCGGCGATGATCACCCGGCGGATCATGGCCCGGGGGGAACGTCGGTCGGGTTGCATTCGGAGGAGTTGACGCTGCCCGTGTGCGGCGGGTCGACGAACGGGTTCGAGCCGTCGGGGGCCGGCTGGGTGGCGCCGCCGGGACAGCGCCGGTGCGGCCCGGCGGAGGAGCCGAAGGCTTCGTACTGGTGGCTCTTGGAGATCGGTTCCAGTTCGCCGGCGTTGTATTTGAAGAGGTTGTTGTCGGTCAGCGAGGCGCGCACGTAGTGGCCGTTGCCGTCGTAGTAGCCGGCGACCTGACCCAGCTTGCCGAGGCCGTTGAAGAGGTCGGGCGTGTAGGCGCGGATGAAGTTGAGATTGGGCTGGAAGGCCGCGATCGCGTCTTCGGAGTGGGGGAAGGCCTTCGACGCCCGTTCCTCAACCGGCGGCAGGAAGGCCAGCAGTTCGGCGGCGTCGTTGGCCTGGCCGGGCCGAGCGACGGTCAGCCGCAAGTTGCGCAGGAAGGGGACGAATTTGGAGATCACCGGGCGCAGTTCGGCGAGGAACGGCGCCAGGTTCTTCGTCGCCGGCTTCGCGGTTTCGACCAGCGGGTCGAGGTCGTCGAGCGCGGCGCGGAGGTTGACGAAGGTCGTGTTGGCCTGGCGCATCGACCGGCGGCAGCCCCCGCAGGGTCTGGTCGAGGGCGACGTTCTGGGTGGCGATCGCGTTGAAGGCGGTGTTGGCGTTGCCGATCGCGCTGGAGAGCTGTTCGCCGCGCTGGGCGACCGTGGTCGCGAGCCGGCTCGAGCTGACGATGAAGCGCTCGAACAGGCGCTGATCGGCGTTCAGTTCCTTGACGAAGGCGTCGGTGCGATTGAGCGCCGGCCCGAAGTACTTGTAGGACTCGTTGGCGGCTTCGGCCTGGCCGGCTGTAGATCGTCGAGTTGCCCTTGATGAAGTCGCTGAGGCCCTTGCGCACGGGCGGCGGGAAGGTGTTGAAGAGCTGGTCGATGTCGACCGGCGTGGTGGTCGACGCCAGGCCCAGTTCGGCGCCTTCGGCAAGCGGCGGGTTGCTGTTCGGCCCGGGGCTGATCGAGATGTAGTGGTTGGCGACGCCGGAGAGCGAGGTCGCCCGGATCGCCGCCGTCGTCCCCTCGTGCAGCTCCTGTTCGACTTCGACGTGGACCTCGGCGAGGTTGTCATCGGTCAGTTCGATGCTTTCCACCGAGCCGACCGGGGAGCCGCCGATCAGCACCTGGTTGTCGGGCACGAGCTGGCCTGCGTTCTGGAAGATCAGCGTGTACTTGTGGCCGCCATTGCCGCCGAGGAAGACGATCGCGAGGACGATTACGGCCGCCGCCAACGCCGCGATCACGGCGATCCGGGCGGGGGTGACCCCCCGGCTCGGCGCCGAGCTTTTCTCCTCGCCTGAAGGATTGGCAGCCACGGGTCGTCGCTTGTCCGTTCCCCGGCCCTCCGACCCAGCCGAACGAACGCGCGGAATCGTATCCGAGCCGTCCCCGGCCAAGACCGCCGCAAGCGGGTACTTAACTGGAAATCAACGCGTCGAAAACGGCCTCCACCGGTTTCTACACGTCGAAGCGGGGCAGCGCCCGGTCCATCCAGCGAGGCAGCCACCAGACCCGGTCGCCGATCAGCAGCATCAGCGCCGGCAGCAAGACGATCCGGACCACGGTGGCGTCGAGGATCACCGCGACGGTGAGGCCGACGCCGAGCTGGCTGACGGTCGTCGCGGGAGCCCCGGCGAAGGCGATGAAGACGGCCATCATGATCGCCGCGGCGCCGGTGATCACCCGCGCCGTCTTGTCGAGGCCGAACTTGATCGCCGCGGCGTTGTCGCCCTCGCGGTCGTAGTGCTCGCGCATGCGGCTGAGCAGGAAGACCGCGTAGTCGATCGAGAGGCCGAAGACGAGGCCGAAGATCATCGTCGCCCCGATCGCTTCGACGTATTCGCGGCCGCCGAGTGGCACGTCGGGGGGGAGCTGATTGAGCAAGGTCAGGACCCCGAAGGCGACCCCCACCGTGACCAGGTTGAGGCCAACCGCGAGCGCCGCCAGCGGGATCGCGCGGAGCACGGCGATCAGGACCAGGAAGGTGACCAGCGTCACCGCCACCACCACCCAGGGGAACCGCTCCGTGGCGATCCGGGTGTAGTCGTTGACCTGGGCCGCGCCGCCGGCGACACCGGTCCTTAGGCCGGTTTCCTCGGCGAGGTCCTTGGCGTCGGCGTTCAGCGTCTTGTTCAGGGCGACCGAGCCCGGGGTGTTGAACGAGTACTTCGAGATCACCAGGATCGCCGCCCCCTGGCCGCTTTTGAGGTCGATCGTGCGGCCCGCCGCTTCGCGCGCTCTCGGCGGTGCCCCGTCGACGGCGGAGAGAACGAAGTAGCCGGAGTTGAAGAGGTTCGGCGAGGCCGAGCTGATCCGTCGCGTCTGCCGCTTCACGTTTGCCTTGCCGGCGAGCACCTGCACGCTGGCCCGCCGCAGGCCGCTCTGCAGCGGCGCTGAGCGCCGCACCGCTTGCGCCAACACGTCTTCCAGCGCCTTGGCGCCGCCGTCGAGGCGGTCGATGCCGGCGACGAGGGTGACGGCGCCGCTGCTCAGTTTGGCCAGGCCGCTGCCGAGACTCCGGGTGGCCTTGTCGAGGCCGGCGGCACCGTGGGCCAGTTTCTTGCTGCCGGCGGCGATTTTGTTGAGCGCGTCGACGAGCCGGCCCGCCGCGTTGTAGAGCTTGCGAAGGTTGATCAGGGTCGACTCGAGCTGGTCGGTCACGTGCTTGGACTCGTCGACGTCCTCGGTCAGCGCCGCCTGCATTGCTTCCAGTTCGGCCGGCAGGCCCGCGTATTCGGGCGCGTAGGGCGACCCGGTGACCGGATCGACGCCGCTGACCGCGGCCTCGGCGTGCCGCACCGCTTCGGTCGCGGCGCCGTAGTTGGGGTCGGTCTTGCCGACCGTCATCCCCCCCAGCTGCGCGAGCGCCGCCTTCAGCTGTTCGTCGGCGACCTTGGACGCGCTCAGCAGCTTCGGCAGGCGCTGGTTCAGCTCCGATTCGAGCGACTTTTCGACCTTGCGGGAACGGTTCAACGCGTTGACTTTGAGATTGGCGCCGCCGACCCCCTGGATTCCGAACTTCAGCTGCAGCGCTCCGATCGCCGCTTCCCGCTGCGCTTCCGCCAGCCGTTCGGCCCCCTTGGCGAATTTGTCCAGCGCGGTCACCGCGCGCTGGCTGCCACCGGCGGCGCGGCCGAGCCCGTTGGCGATCATCTGGGCCCCCTCGCCGGCGCGGTCGGAGCCAAGCGCCAGCAGGCCGGCGCCGTTGCTCGCTTCGGAGATGCCGCCGCGCAGCTGCGAGACCCCACCCGCCGCCACTTTGAGGTTGCGCCCAAGTTTGCCGAGCTGTTTCACCGGGCCGATTTCGCCGTCGGAGCTGAAGAACGCGTTGCCGCGTTCGCGCAGGCGGTCGGTGCGCTCTGCCACCTGGCCGGGCCCGATCACCGATTGGACCCCGGGGATCGCCGCAACCTTGCGCTGGAAGCGGCTCAGCGCGGCCAGCGTCTTGGCGTCGGTGACCGGGCCTTCGTCGCTGGCGGCGACGACCTGGAACGGCGCTTCATAGCCTGGGGCCGCCTGCGCGGCGATCCGTTCGAGATCCTCGCGCGCCGGGTTGTCCCGGGAGAGCTGCTGCGCGCTTGGCGGGCCAATCTTGAGCGCGACCGCCGGCGCCGCCAGGATCAGGATCGCGGCGGCGATCAGCGCCGCGATCGGCGCCGGGTGCCGCAGGGCGGCCGAGACCATCCGCATCAGCCGCGAGTCACCCTCGACGGGAGCCGAGCCGATCCGCCAGCGATCGACGTTCGGGCCAAGCAGCGACAGCAGTGCCGGGGCGATCAGGGTGGCGACGGTGACGCTGAGGAGCACCACCATCACCACGGTCCCGGCCAGCGAGACCAGCAGCGGTCCTGGCACGATGAACATCGCCACGACCATCGAGAGCAGCAGGGTGCTGCCGGCGAACGCGGTCGTCCGCCCCGCCGTGCGCCGGGTGATCCGCGCCGCCTCGACCGGCTCTGTCCCGGCCGCCAGCTCCTCGCGGAAGCGCGAGACCATCAGCAGCGCGTAGTCGACCCCCAGCGCCAGCCCCATCATCGTGCAGACGGTCAGCGCGAAGGCGTCGATGTCGAACCAGTTGGTGAGGAAGTAGAGGATGCCGCGCGAGGCGACGACCGTCACCGCCCCGAAGACAAGCGGGATCCCCGCCGCGATCGGCGAGCGAAAGACGAGCAGGAGGACGATCAGCAGGAACGGCAGGGCGACCAGCTCGCCGCGCTCACTGGCGGAGATCGAGATGTCCTGCAGGGCGCGGGAGATGCTCGCGTAGCCGGTCTGGGTCGCCCGCACCGGGGGGTGGATCTTTCGTTCGAGCAACTCGTTGAGGTGCGGCACCGTCTCGTTGACGGCGGTCTTCACGTCAACGTGGAAGTCGGTCAGGATCAGCGCCGTTCGCGGGTTCGGACGCAGGCGGCCGACGTTCCCCCGGTCCCAGGGCGACAGCGTCGTTACCCGCGGGTCACGGCGCAGGGCCCGGATCAATCGCGGGCCCTGGCGGTCGAGCGCCGCCGGGGGGCCCTGCAGCATGATCGGGAAGGGAGCGGAATCGCCGAAGTGTTCCCGCAGCAGATCGTTCGCCTGCGAAGCACTGCTGCCCGGGATGTCCAGGGTGGTCGGGTCCAACTTGCCCTCGACCCCGGTGCCGATCACCCCGAGCACGGTCAGAACCACCGCCGCGACGACCAGCAGCGCCCGCGGGTGGCGCAGCGTCAACGGGGGGCGCCGGGCTGCGTCCGCTCCCGCGGGCGCCGGCCGAACCCTGCTCCTCCTCCTCGGCACGGCTGGTAGTTTGCCGGTTGAGGGAGCGGGAGGGAACGAACCGTTGCGAAAGACTCTGTTAAGAACCGCCTTGGCTGTAACCGTGCTGGCACTGACGCTGGTCGCAACCGCGAGCGCGCTGCACCTCCAGTCCGGCAACGTGATCATCGACGGCGACGGCAACTTCTCGCCGACGACGCTGCCGAAGCACAAGCTGGCGCCGATCAAGCTGCACGGCTACGGCAAGATCTCCACCGCCGACGGCTCGCCACCGCCGATCCTCAAACAGCTGACCTTCTGGTTCGACAAGCACGGCGCGGTCGAGACCCGCGGCCTGCCGTTCTGCACTCCGGCGAAACTGGCGGCGACGACCACCCCCCAGGCGCGCAAGCTCTGCCCCGGCTCGATCGTCGGCACCGGCTTCGGCTCGGCGGTCGTCAACTTTCCCGAACAGGGCCCGATCCCGGCGTCCTCGGCGCTGACGATCTTCAACGGGGCCCCCAAAAACGGTAACCCGACCGTTCTCGTCCACGCCCATCTGACGGTTCCGGGCCCCACCACCTTCGTCGTCCCGGTTGAGATCCAGCGGGTCCACGACGGGCGCTACGGCTTCAAGACGGTCGCCGACATCCCGCGGATCGCCGGCGGCTACGGCACGCCGATCTACGGCCGCATCCAGATCGGCCGCACCTGGAAGTACAAGGGCGAGACCCTCAGCTTCGCCAACGCGAGCTGCCCCGACGGCCGCCTGCAGGCCAAAGTCCGAGCGACGTTCAAAGACAAGACGCTGCTGGAAGGCACGATTCTCAAACCCTGCAAGGGTTCCTGACGGAAGACCGCTACCAGCCGGCGCTAGCCTGGTTAGGGGAGAAGGCATGAGGAGGACGCTGCTCAAAGTCGCAGTGCTCGCCGGGGCGATCTGCCTGCTCGGCGGCGTCGCCGCCGAGGCGCTGAAGATCGAAATCGGCAAGACGTCGGTCAGCGCCACCGCCAACATCTCCCCGCGGGCGCTGCCGCCGCGGGCGAACGCCCCGGTCGAGGTCGAAAGCGTGACGCGGATCAAGACCACCGACGGCTCGGCGCCGCCGATCCTGCGCCAGATCGTCTTCGTCTTCGACAAGCACGGGTCGATCGACACCAAGGGGCTGCCCGTCTGCACGCTGGCCAAGCTCGCGGAAACGACGCCCGCGGTCGCCCGCAAACGCTGCCCCGGCGCGATCGTCGGCGAGGGAACCGGAAAAGCCGAGGTCAACCTTCCCGGCAAGGCGCCGGTCACGATCAGCTCGCCGCTGACCTTCTTCAACGCGCCGCCCGACCACGGGCGCCCGAGCCTGATCGTCCACGCCTACGAGACGCTGCCGACGCCGGGGGCGGTGCTGGTGCCCTTCTCGGTCGAAAAGATCGATCGCGGCCGCTACGGCTTCCGGCTGACGATCCCGGTGCCACCGATCGCCGAAGGCTTCGGCTCAGCGACGTTGGCGATGGCGACGGTCGGCAAGACCTGGAAACGGGGCGGGAAGACGGTCGGCTACGTGAACGCGCACTGCGATGGGGGACGCCTCCAGGTCTACGGCACCCTCAGCTTCACCGACGGCAGCTTCTTCCCCGGCACCCTGACCTCGCCATGTCACGTGCGCGGCTGAGCGCCGGCGTCCTCCTCTGCGCACTAGCCGCGCTGGTCGGCACCGCGGTCGGAGACGGCGCCCTGGTTGCCGTCAACAACATCGTCCTCCGCGCCGACGGCGACTTCCAGCCGCGGACGCTGCCGCGGCGCCAATTCGCGCCGATCCACTTCCACGGCCACCTCGACATCGACGGCAAAGGCGGCAGCCGGCCGCCGGCGCTGGAGCAGGCGGTGGTCGACTTCGACCGCGACGGGCGCCTCGGCGCCGCCGGCCTGCCCAGTTGCCTGCCGTCGCAGATCGAAAACGCGAGCCCGGCCGAAGCGAGGGAGACCTGCGCCGGGGCGATCGTCGGCCGGGGCCAGATCGAAGCGCTGATCGCGCTGCCGGCGGGGACAGTTACGGCGCGCTCGCCGCTGACCCTCTTCAACGGCCCGCGCCAGGAAAGCGGCGCGACCGTCGTCCTCCACGCCCAGACGACGGTTCCGGCGACGCAGACCTTCGCGATCGTCGTCCCAATCGAACGGCGCCCGGGAGAATTCCGCTACCGCGCGACCCTGGACCTGCCGCCGATCGCCGCCGGGCTCGGCTCGATCTCGCGCATCGCCGTCGACGTCGGGCGCCGCTTCAGCGCCGGTGGCAAGCGCCGCAGCTACGTCTCCGCCCGCTGCTCGGACAGCGTCCTGCGGACCCACGGCCACTTCCTCTTCAGCGACGGGACGATCATCGACGGCAGCGTCGAAAAGCCCTGTACCGAGCGCTGAGCCCCCGCCCGGCGCGGCCCGCCCGCCGGGACCTCGCTCTTCCTATACTGCCCGTCTCGGGCCGTTAGCTCAGCTGGTTAGAGCAGGAGACTCTTAATCTCAAGGTCGAAGGTTCGAATCCTTCACGGCCCATCGGCAGAAGCCTACGAGCCAACGTAACGGGCCACTGCCTCGCGGGCTAGATCACTGACCGAGCGGCCTTCCTTCTTCGCTCGCTTTTGGGCTGCTCGATAGAGGTCGGGCGTGGTACGAAGCTCAAGCGAGGAGAGGACCCGGCGCCGGCGAGCGAGGGGCGGCCAACTCGGCGGCGCTTCGCTTTGGAAAGGTCGTAGCCACGCTCTGCCTCCGCCGCGAGAGCATCAGCGACCTCGAGAGTGATCTCCGTTCCCGCCTTAGTCCTCGGGTTCTTCTGAGTCGACTTCTTCACCTTCGCCATTTCTTCCTCGTCGTCGCCGAGGAAGACGAGTCGCGAGCTGGCGTTCGCTGGAGCATCGGCGGGCGGGTCCTGCTCGAAGCGCAGGCCAGAGTGCCCTCGGACCGCCCCTCGAATTTCAGGGCACTTCCCACCAGAAGTGCGACCTCACGCATATATCGCCGCGATCTCCGCATATATCGCTGTGCGGTATCTCTCAGGCACAGATCAAGGGGTACTGGTCAATTGGGTTACGGCGAGAGTGCGTGCGACTAAGGCAGCCTGATCGCACCCAGGAGGTCGGCGGTTCGATCAGCAGCAGATGGCCCAGGGGAACACCGGCCCTGGGCGATTCCAGCTCGCGGCTCAGTCGATCTCTCGCGTAGGGGGAGAGAGATTGCTCTCCGCCAGCCCTTGATCGGTCGTGACCACGACCGATCCAGGAATCCGAGCTGTCTCACAGGACCTGATCGAGGAGCTGATGGGCGTCGTCGTCGCGGTCGACTTCGTGCTCCAAACGCTGGTGGACCTGCCGGCGGACGCGCTCCCCGGCGAGGACAAGGCCGAAGCGATGCGCGAGCTGCTGACCGCGAGCGCCTGCCGTGAGGTGGAGGCGGTCGGGGAGGAGGCCTGCCGGGCGGCGATCACGCTGATCGAGAAGGTCGTCGACCGGATCGCAGACGACGCGCGCGCCGCTGCGGACTTGGCAGGGGCGGCCCATCACCGAACCTGCTGAGACACTCAACAGGCACGCGCCCAGTCTGTCGAGATCAGCTACGCGCGCGAGCACCAACCCCGTGCTTCGGGGTCCCAGCGACCGGCAGCCTTCGACCCGAGCACCGGGTCGAGTAGCCGAGCGGCCGCTGCATGGCCAGCCTCGATGTCGACCGCGACCCCGACCTCGCGAGCCAGCACCGCGTACGGCCTTGCCCACGACGACGGTGGCAACGGCATGGCGTTCGGGAGCGGCTGGCGGGCGCGCTGCTCGAAGGTGGATGCGAGGGCTTGGCGGAGGGGCTTGGCTTCAATCTTGGCCAGCTCGCTGATTAAAACGAGGTCGATGAGATCCTTGACCCGGGTGCTCTCCCTCTCGTCTTGTCCGAAGGTGCCGGTGTACGCGTGGAGCTTCTCGGCAATGTGCTGCTCGAGCGAAACGACCGGTAGCTGCAGTGCTGCGACGTCGGCGAACTCCAGTGAGCTCGCGCCGAGAAGCGGCTCCGCCTGGATCGGCGGCGATTCGCTGAACGCGACGTCGACGGGGAACTGCTCGAACCGACGACCGGCGAGGTCGGCGCGAACCGTGTAGCGGACGGCGTGGAAGCCAGTAGCAGCGTCGAGTGCCGGCGTGCGGCGAACCTCGAAGTCGAAGAAGTCGCCGAGATCGACGCCGGTGGCAGCGTTCAGGTGCTCGGTTGCCGCTTCCTCGCCGTCGGCCCGCCCGAGGTCGATGTCCTTCGTCGTTCGGGTGCGAAGCCCGAGTCGCAGCTCCAGCGCGAACGCGCCCTTGAGCACCCAGCCGCTTGACTCCGACGCCGCGAGCCTGGCGAGAAATCGCTCGAAGGCCACGCGCTTGCGCAGGCGCATCAGCGCCATGCCGCTTGCCTCGGCCTCGTTCTTCAGGCGCTGCTCGAGCGCAGTGCGGAACGCCTCTGCCGTTTCGTATTTCACGATTGCCCATCCTTCTCGGCAGAGCGGCGGATGAGATTGACGACGCGGCCTCCACGCTGATCGGCTCGGGCGAGAAGCGAGCGACGGGTCGTCAGACCTTCGTTCAGCGCCTGGCGCACGGCCATCTCGATCTGCTCGGGGGCCGTTCCGGCGCCGGCCGCGTCGAGGATCGAGCGCACCGGGTCGGTGACGCGGATGCCTAGGCGGGACACGACTTCGGACGGCTCGAGGGCCTTCGTCGTGTGCAGGGTCACGCCCTGAAGCCGCCTGATCCCACGATCGTCGCGATCGACCAGCAGATGCACGGTGTTGGGCAGGACATCCGAGAGTTCGTGAAGCTCAAGCGCGCTCTCGTGTGAGACGACGGCTCGCCCGGCCCCCACCGTAAGCCACTTCACCCGCACCTCCTCCTGGCTCGAACCCGGATAGCCGCGCAGCCGGTACAGGCCACGACGGATGTGCTCGTATCGCCCGGAGCGAACATGATGGGCGAGCAGCTGCGGGCTGAAGCCCGCTTCACTCGCTTGCCGGGAAGTGAAGTAGCCGTCCTGCCCATAGGAAACTTGGTTCAGGGCGATGGCATCTGGACCCTGTTTGTCAGGCATAGATAAAGTATAGCTATATCTTTATGCGACATAATGGCACTCGCCGACGTTCACGAACTCCCTGCTAATAGCCACCTTCTAACCCGGAATCCAGCTCCAGAGCCGCGAACATCGCACCCGGGAGGTCGGCGGTTCGAATCCGCCTAGCTCCATCGCCGGGCGCTACGGCCCCAGCAGGGGGTTGTTTTCGCCCAGTGGGTTGGCGACGGAGGGTTGGCCTTTTTCGCGCGCTTTCTTCGCTTCCTGTTCGATTTCGGCCAGCTGTTTGTCGAACGCGTGCGCGCGTTTGCCGATCTGTTCGAGTTCGTTTTCGAGGTTTTCGCGTTCGAACTTCGTGTTCGCGTATTTCTTCGCTTCGGCTTCGGTCCGGGCGGCGGTCCTGTAGTCGAACGTGTAGAGCTGGTAGATCGCCAGGGTGCTGAGGCTGCCGAGGCTCGGGCGCTGCTTGGCGACGATTTCCTGGGCCTCGGCGGCGGCGCGGACGTTGGCCTCGACTTCGGGGCCGGTACGGGAGGTCTGGGCGAGGGTGAACAGGGCCTGCGAGGCGAGCTGCGCGCCGCCGGCGTTCGGTTCGTCGGTCGCCTTCAGGTACTTCGACCAGGCTTCGCTCGCCTGGCTGAGCTGCTGGATCGATTCCGGCGTGTAGGCGATTTCGCCGGTTTCCGGGTTCGATTCGACCAGCGCGTTGCCGGCGCTGATCCGGGCCCTGGTCAGGCTCAACAGCAGCGCCGGGTCTTCCGGGCTCTTGCGCAGATTGCGTTCGATCCGCTCGGCCTGTTCTTCCAGCGGCGCGGCGGCGTTGCCGCCTTCGCTGCCGCCTCCGAAAAGGTTGGAGAGCGGCGCCGGGCCAATCACGAGGAAGAGGCTCGCGCCCATCAGCAGAGCGAGGATCGCGTAGACGACTTTGACGACGTTCTTCCGCCGTCCCCGGATGTCGAAGAGCATTTTGTGCTCGCCGCCGCCTGACGCCATCGTCTCCTCAGTGCTCCTGGGTCGAGGGTTGAGCGACCCCGCCGCTCTCTCCCGGCCGGCCAAAGGCCCGCGCGAGCAAGATACTCAACTCGTACAGAACAAGCAGCGGAACCATCTCAATCAGCATCGAGACCGGGTCGACGCCGGGCAGCGCCGCGGCGACGATCGCGATCGCCAGGTAAGCGTAGCGGCGGTTCGCGCTCAGCTGCTCGACCTTGACGATCCCGAGCCGGGTGACGGCGATGATCGCCAGCGGCAGCTGGAAGATCAGGCCGCAGGCGAGCATCGTCATCGAGAAGAAGCTGTAGTAGTCGCGGGCGCGGACCTGGACGTTGAACTGGCTGTCGTTGAAGTTGAGCAGGAACCTGACCGCCGCCGGCATCACCACGAAGTAGGCGAAGGCGAGCCCGGCGACGAAGAGAAACGGGAAGAGCAGCAGGATCGGCAGCACCACCCGCCGCTCGGCCTGGCTGAAGGCGGGCAGGACGTAGGCGTAGAGCTGGTAGAGGACGATCGGCAGCGACAGCACCACGGCGCCGTAGGCGGAGACGGTCAAGGTCGTCGTGAACGGCTCGGTGATCCCGAAGGTGATCAGCTTCTTGTGGTCGTCGGGCAACGGGCCCGAGGCGATTTCGAGCAGCAGGTGGTTCTGCCAGAAGCAGAGCGCCAGGGCGACGCCGAAGACGGCGACGCAGACGATCAGCCGCGATCGCAGCTCGTCGAGGTGCTCGACCAGGCTGAGGCGATCCTCGTGGGAGACCGCCTTGACGCGGCGGGCCATCGCGCCGCCGCCTCAGCTGGACTTGTCGCGGACGACCTCGGTCTCGGCCGACTGATCGCTGAGGGGCCTCCACGGGGGGCGAGGACTCGATCTGAGGCTTGTCGTCCTCGTCGTCGTCGTGTCGCCCCCGATCGAGCCTTTGAACTCGCGGATGCCGCGGCCGAGCGAGCGACCGAGCTCCGGCAGGCGTTTCGGCCCGAAGACCAGCAGGGCGATGACCAGGACGATCGCGATCTCTAGAAGTCCGATGTTTCCCGGCATACAGGCATGGTAACGGGGGCGATCGGCGGCCGGATCGGCGGCAGTCGCCCAATTAGATACTCGGTAGTTGGGTTTTGTCGCGAAGAAATCGAGAATGTGCAAATCAAGTGGGCCGCTTTCGGGTTCGATAGGGGCACATGGCAGATCCCAGTCGCAACCGGACCGAGCCGACCAAGCAGCTCCACGTCTGTCCCGAGTGCGGCTCCTGCCTGGTCCAGCCGACCTGCTGGGAGCAGGCCGGCGACCGCACCCACTGGCGGGTCTGGCGGCGCTGCCCCGAGTGCGAGTGGGTCTGCGAGGGGGTCCACGGCGAGCGCGAGATCGACGACTTCGACGAGCAGCTCGACATCGGCGCCCACGAGCTCGCCGACGAGCTGCGCGCGCTCGAGCACGCGAACATGGCCGACATGGCCGACGCCTTCGTCGCCGCCCTCGCCGCCGACCTGATCGGCGCCGACGACTTCGCCTGCTAGCGCGTCAGCTGTAGCGCTGGACGACGCCGTCGGCGACCAGCTCCAACAGCCGTCGCTGTTCGGCCTCAAGGCCCCCCTCGCCAAGGTGCCGCTTGGCCGCCGCGACCATCGCCAACGCCCGCTCCCGCACCGCCTCGAGCGCGCCGGTGGCGGCGATCCGGTCGCAGAGCGCCTCCGCAGCCCGCGCGTCGAGGCGGCGCAGGTCCGACTGCGCGGATGCCGGGGTCCGCTGCCGCCGCCTCGATCAGCGGCAGCGTCACCGTGCCGTCGAGCAGATCGGTTCCGCGAGCCTTGCCGGTTCGCTCCGCTGGGCCGGCGACGTCGAGGACGTCGTCGAGCAGCTGGAAGGCGAGTCCGACTTCGGCGCCGAAGCCGCGCAGGCGCTCGTCGTCGCGACCGAGCAGGCAGGCGCACTCGAACAGCTTCGCGGTCTTCAGCCGGCAGCGCTCGAGGTAGCGCTGCTCGCCGATCCCGAGGTCGAAGGCATCGTGGCGTTGCGCCAGCTCGCCGCGGGCGAGCGCGAGCGAGGCGTCGGCTAGCAGAGCCACGGCGCGCCCGTCGCCGGCCTCGGCGAGCAGGGCGAAGGCACGCGAGAAGAGCAGGTCGCCGGTGGCGAGTGCGCGAGCGCGGCCGGAGGTGGCGGCGACGGTCGGCCTGCCGCGCCGCAGCGGTGCCCGGTCGAGCACGTCGTCGTGGACGAGGGTGGCCATGTGGACGAGTTCGATCGCGGTCGCCGCCCGCACCGACTCCTCGCCTCCCCCCGGTCCGGCGCAGAGCAGGACCAGCATCGGCCGCAGCCGCTTTCCACCCGCGGCGAGGGTCGCTCCGGCATCCGCGGCGAGGCTCTCGCCGTGTGCGGCGATCGCTCGACGCAGTTCCTCCTCGACCTCGCCCAGTCGCGCCGGCAGCCAGCGGCTGGAGGCATCCAGCACCGCCGTCACCGGCGGCGGCACCGCCGAGTGGCGGGTCACCCTCGGGCGCCGCTGTGGATCGCGATGATCCCGCCGGCGAGCACCGTGTAGCGGATGCGTTCGAACCCGGCCCGGTCCATCTTCTCGGCCAGGCCGCGCGGATCGGGGAAGCTGCGCACCGACTCGGGCAGGTAGGAGTAGGCCTCCGGCTCGCTCGAGAAGGCTCCCAGCAGCGGCACCAGGCGGTCGAACCAGAACGAGTAGAAGAACGACAGCGGCGGCCTGCTCGGCTGCGTGATCTCGAGGATCACGGCGCGCCCGCCCGGCCTCAGCACCCGCGCCAGCTCGCGCAGGCCGCGATCGAGGTCGGCGAGGTTGCGGACGCCGAAGCCGACCGTGACCGCGTCGAAGCGCTCGCCGTCGTAGGGCAGCTCGAGCGCGTCGGCCCACTCGAAGCGCACGCCTTCGGAACCGCGCGCCACCGCCTTCTCGCGCGCCAGGTCGAGCATCGGCTCGGAGAAGTCACAGCCGACGACGCGGCCGCCGGGGCCGACCTGGCGGGACAGCTCGAGCGCCAGGTCGCCGGTGCCGCAGCAGACGTCGAGCGCCGAGTCACCGGCGCCGAGCCGGCCCGCGCGGCCGCGCGGCCGCGCCAGCGGTGGTGCAGCCCAGCGGTCATCACCGAGTTGAGCGCGTCGTAGCGGCCGGCGACCCGGTCGAACATGCGGTTGACCTGCCCCGCGAACTGGGCGGAGTCCCTGGAGGGCTTAGTCGAGCGAAGAGAGGAAATCGGCGAGCTCGTTGAGCTTCTTCGGCGGCAGTTCGCGGAAGGAAGGCATGATACCCGGGCCGATTTCGATCGAGCGGATGATCGCCGCGCGCGGGATGCGCTGGGCGATATGGGTCAGTTCGGGGCCGGGGCCGTTGTTGCCGTTCTCGCCGAGCTTGTGGCAGGCCAGGCAGCCGGAGCCGGCGACGACCTCCTTGCCAGCCTCGTACTGGGGGGCGACCTTCATGTCGATCTCGGTCGGCGAGCCGCCGGTCGCGCCGAGGTAGGTGAGGTAGCCCATCGCGATGATCGTCAGGCAGCCGGCGGTGGTCGCCAGCGGCCGGCGCTCGGGCCGGCGCTCCGGTCCGCGGTCGTAGAACGGCAGCAGCAGCAGCAGGACCATGCAGACGGTGGGGATGCCGATCGTCGCGATCGGGACCAGCTCCGGCGGCTTGATCACGCGCAGGACCTCGAAGAGGAAGAAGAAGTACCACTCGGGCCGCGGCACGTAGGTGGTCGAGGTCGGGTCGGCCTTCGGTCCCTGCTCGGCGCCGAGGATCAGCGACATCGCGATGATCACGGCGACGACGATCAGCGCCATCGTCGAGTCCTTCAGCACCGCGTAGGGGAAGAACGGCTTCCCCTTCTTCTTCAGAAGCTCGTATTCCTCGAGATATGCCTGCTTGTCCTGGGGCTTCATCGCGCGGGCGCCGCTCCGTTGCCGCCGCCGACCGAACCGTTGCCTTCGACGCCGGCGTCGAGCTGCGCTACCGGCGCGGCGACTTTCGGCTTGTCGGCCTTCATCCACGGCGGCGCGGTGGTGCCGAGCTTGACCACCAGGTACAGGTGGGCGCCGATCAGGGCGATGATCGCGCCCGGCAGCAGCAGCATGTGGATCGCGTAGAAGCGGGAGAGGGTGGTCGCCCCGAGCTCCGGGCCGGCGCGCAGGAAGTCGCTCAGGTACGGCCCGACGACCGGTCCGGTGCCGTTGATGTTGATGCCGACGACCGAGGCCCAGAAGGAGCGCTGGTCGAACGGCAGCAGGTAGCCGGTGAAGGCCATCGTCATCGTCAGGATCAGCAGCACCACGCCGATCACCCAGTTCAGCTCCCGCGGGTACTTGTAGGCGCCGAAGAAGAAGGTTCGGCCCATGTGGAGGAAGATCAGGATCACCATCACGCTCGATCCCCACTTGTGCATCCCGTGCACGAACTGGCCGAGCGGGACCTCGTTGTTGATGTGGGCGATCGACGCGTAGGCCTGGGTGGTCGAGGGCGTGTAGAACATCGCCAGGAAGACGCCGGTGGTCGCCTGGACGATGAAGGCGAACAGGGTGGCGGAGCCGAGCGTGTAGAACCAGTTGGTCCCCTTCGGCACCTTGCGGTAGAGCATCCCGGTGAGGAAGCCGGTGGCACCGGTGCGCTGGTCGACCCAGGCGAGGACGTCGGCGGGCGCCTCTTTGGTCTGGTCGCCGAGCCGCTGCACGTGCGTCGGGCGCTGCGGCGGCGCGGCCTTGAGGTCGGCCGGAGCCTGGCCCTTGGCGGTGCCGCCGGCGCCCGGCTTGGCCGGCTTGCGCAGCGGCGCCGGGACCATTGAGTCCGGGATCTTGGGTAGCGGGATCTTCGGCATCAGGGCGGTGGGAAGGTAGAGGGCCGGGGCGGGTAGAGGTATTCCCAGATGCCGCCGGTGAACTCGCCCGGGTCGCGGGCACGCACCGGTTCGAGCTGCGAGGTGACGCTGAAGCGCGGCCCGACCTCGACCTGGCCGCTGCGGACGCGGGTCTGGAACTGGTCGAGCGGGCGCACCGGCGGGCCGCCGATCCGCTTGCCCTGGAAGTCGTAGACGCCACCGTGGCAGGGGCAGATGAAGTTGCCGGCGGCCTCGACGAAGCGGACCGGGCAGCCGAGGTGGACGCAGCGGTTGGAGACGGCGATGAACTTGCCCGGTTCCTCGCCCAGCTGCTTCGAGCTGCGGCGGATGTAAGCGGTGGTCTTGCCGGCGTCGCCGATCCCCTCGGTTTCGGTGAAGACGACCTGGCGGTAGGTGTCTTCGACGAAATCGCCGACCGGGCCGACCGCCTCCCAGCGCTCCTTGCCACGGTGGAAGATCGGCGCCACGGCGAAGCCGACCGCGGGCAGCACGATCGCGGCGCCGGCGATCCCGCCGATGCCCTGGGCGGCGATCGTGAAGGCGCGGCGGCGGGTCATCGACTCTCCCTCGAAGTAGCCGGGAGGGTCGGGCTTGGCCCGCTGCGGGGGAGCCTCCTCGGCCCCGTTCGTCTTGTGCGCGTCGTCAGCCACGTTTGCTTCGAGAGTGGGCAGCGAAGTCTATTGCCTTGCGCTGGCGACCGGCGTCGAAGCGGGCGGGCCATCTCTCGATACGATCCCGGCGGCAGCCAGGGAACAAAGAGAGGCGGCCGTTCGCGAAAGGGAGGGATCGGGATGAATATCTTCAGCCGCAGTTCGAGGCTCGCTGCCGGCGCCGTCGCGGCGCTGCTCGCGGTCGCGCTGCTTGTCCCCGCCGCGCTCGGGGTGACCTCGCCGGAACAGACGCGCGAAAGCTACGCCGCCCAGGTCGAGCCGATCTGCAAGACCAACACCAAGGCCAACGAAAGAATCCTCTCCGGGGTCGAAAAGAAGGTCAAAAAAGGCCAGCTCAAGGTCGCGGCCGGCCAGTTCGCCAAGGCCTCGCAGGCGTTCGGCAAAGCGGTGAAGCAGATCAAGGCGGTGCCGCAGCCGGTCGCCGACAAGGCAAAGCTGACGAAGTGGATCGGCTACCTCGAAAAGGAGACGAAGCTGCTGGGCGAAATCAGCTCGGCGCTGAAGGCGAACAAGAAGGCGAAGGCGCAGAGCCTCTCGGTGCAACTGACCCACAATGGCAACCAGGCCAACAACGCCGTCCTCGGCTTCGACTTCACCTACTGCAGGATCGACTCCTCGCGCTTCAGCTGAGCTCACCGGCGATTCCGCGCGCCGCCGCCTCCCAGAGGGCCGGGATCGCCGCCGGCTCGCCTTCGGCGTGCAGTCGCGCGCAGTTGGCGATCAGCTCGCTGAGGATGCCGACCGCGCGCTCGTCGCCGAGCGCCGCGAGCCGGTCGAGGCCGAGCGCGTAGAGGTAGTCGCCGGCCAGCAGGGCGAAATCGGCGTCGTGTCCCGCCAGCAGCCGCGGCTCGCCGTAGTGGAGAAGGTAGCCCTCGCGGACGGCCTCTACCACGAGGGCGTACTCGCCCGGGGCCGCGGCCGTGCGCGGCCCCGAGGCCGCCAGCATTCCCAACGTCGGCGGCGAGGCAGACTCGACCACGTAAGCGGAGATTGGCGCCTGCTCCGCGCGCAACCGCGCCGCCAGCTCGCGCAGCGCCGCCTCGGGCGCGTTCACGGCAGCGCCGCGGCCAGGGACTCGGCGGCCGCTTCCAGGGTGCGGTCGACGGTCGACTCGTCGTGGGCGAGGGAGACGAACCAGGCCTCGAACTGCGACGGCGGCGGGTAGACGCCGCGATCGAGCATGGCGCGGCAGAAGCGCGCGTGGGCCTCGAGGTCGCAGGCGCGAGCGCCGTCGAAGTCGCGCACCGGGGCGGGAGCGAAGAAGAGCGTCGTCAAGCCGGGGGCCGAGGCGACCTGAAGTGGCCGGCCGGCGGCCAGCTCGCGGAAGCCCGCGGCGAGACGGTCGGTCAGGGCGGCGAGGCGATCGTAGGCGGCGGCGTCGAGCTGGTCGAGCGTCGCCAGGCCGGCGGCGACCGCGAGCGGGTTGCCCGAGAGCGTCCCGGCCTGGTAGACGTCGCCCGCCGGCGCCAGCCGCTCCATCGTCTCCGCCGGGCCGGCCAGCGCCGCCGCCGGCAGGCCGCCGCCGATCACCTTGCCGAGCACGGTCAGGTCGGGCTCGACGCCGTAGCGTTCCTGGGCGCCGCCGCGGGCGACCCGGAAGCCGGTGATCACCTCGTCGAAGACCAGCAGCGCCCCCGCCGCGCGGGTCGCCTCGCGCAGGAACTCGAGGAAGCCCTCGGCCGGCGGGACGACGCCCATGTTGGCGGCGATCGGCTCGGCCAACAGGGCGGCGACGGGGTGCTCGTCGAGGGCTCGCGAGACCGCCTCGCGGTCGTTCCAGGGGACGACGATCGTCGCCGCGGCCTGGGCCGCGATCACGCCCGGGCTGGCCGGGACCCCGAGCGTCGCCAGGCCCGAGCCGGCGTCGGCGAGCAGGCCATCGGAGTGGCCGTGGTAGGCGCCGGCGAACTTGACCACCGCCTCGCGGCCGCTGACGGCGCGGGCGAGCCGCACCGCGGTCATCGCCGCCTCGGTGCCGGAGCTGGTCATCCGCAGCATCTCCGCCGCGGGCACCCGCTCGACGATGCGCTCGGCCAGCTCGACCTCGCGCGCGGTCGCGGCCCCGAAGCTGGTCCCACGCTTGGCCGCTTCGATCACCGCCGCGGTCACCGCCGGCTCGGCGTGGCCGAGGATCAGCGGCCCCCAGGAGCCGACCCAGTCGAGGTAGCGGTTGCCCTCGACGTCGACCAGCTCGCAGCCCTCGCCGCGCTCGATGAAGATCGGCTCGCGGCCGATCTGCCGCAGCGCCCGCACGGGGCTGTTCACCCCGCCGGGCATCACCAGCTGTGCCCGCCGGTACAGCTCCGAGGACCGCTGAAATTGGGAGGACACCGGGCGCTAGGTGAGGATGGCGGTGGGGGTGGAACGTCTTGTACTTTTTCCGCAGCGGCGATCCCGGACGGCCACCGACTGTCTTCGGGAAAAGTTAAGTGAAACCCCCGCCGCCATCCTCACCCCGCGTGCGCCTCTTCCCATTCCCGGTAGTCCTCGGTGAAGTAGTGGAGGCGGATCTTCTTGTACTCGGTCGAGGAATAGAGGGTGGCGCGGCCGTCGGGGCCGATCCCACACTCGGCGGCGATCGAGTCGAGGATCGCGTCGCACTCCTGCTTGGAGCGGCCGTGGGCCATCGTGAAGACGCTGTAGGGCCAGTCCGCGTAGGTCGGGCGCTGGTAGCAGTGGGAGATGCCGCGGAAGGAGGCCATGCGGGCGCCGGTCTCCATGATCTGCTCCTCCGGCACCTTCCAGACCCCCATCCCGTTGGCCGAGAAGCCGGCGCGGCGGTGGTAGAGGATCGCCGCCACCCGGCGCAGGATCTTGCGGTCGACCATGCCGCGCAGCCGCTCCAGCAGCTCGTCGACGTCGATGCCCAGCTCCGCGGCTGCCTCGTCGTAGGGCCGCTCGACCGCGTCCATCGGGCCCTGCAGCGCCCGGATCACGGCGACGTCCTCGTCGTCGTAGGGCTGGCGCTCCAGCTCGCGCGGGGGCGCCGCCTCGACCGCCGTGGACAGAGCGTCGGTCCCCTTCTCCATCTCCAGGTTCATGTTGATCTTGAACAGGGTCAGGGTCGGCAGTTGGCGCATCGACTCGGCGCCGGTCTCCCCCATCAGCGCCTCGAGCGTGCCGGCCAGACCGAGCTCGGAGTCCGGCGGCGTGGCGATCGTGAACCAGAGGTTGAAGTCGTGGGTGCGCAGGTAGTTATGAGAGACGCCGGGGTGCGAGTTGACGATCTGCGCCGCCCGCTGCGGGTGCTCGGCGTCGACTTTGGCCGCGACCAGCATCGACTCGTAGCCGAGTGCGCGGGTATCGAAGATCGGCGTGATCTCGCGGATGATGCGGCCATCGAGCAGGCGCCGGGTGCGGGCGAGGACGTCGTCGAGCTCCAGTTCCGCCTCCGAAGCGAGCAGCGCAAACGGCTCGGGGTCCAGCGGGAAGCTCGACTGCAGCAGGTTCATCAGCCGCTTGTCGGTCTCGTCAAGCGGGATCGCCGCGCCATCCTTGCGCGAGCGCGCCTTCGACTGGGGGACCTTCACCGAAGCCAAGCCGCGGCCTCCTTCGCGTAGTAGGTGACGATCGCGTCGGCGCCGGCGCGGCGGATCGAGGTCAGGGTCTCCAGCACCGCCGGCGCGCTCGTCGATCCAGCCGTTGGCGGCGGCCGCCTTCAGCATCGAGTACTCGCCGGAGACGTGGTAGGCGGCGACCGGGGCGCCGGTCGCGTCCTTGACCCGCCGCACGACGTCGAGGTACGGGGTCGCCGGCTTGACCATCACCATGTCGGCGCCCTCGTCGAGGTCGAGCTCGGCCTCGCGCACCGCTTCGGCCGCGTTGGCCGGGTCCATCTGGTAGCCGCGGCGGTCGCCGAACTCGGGGGTCGACTCGGCCGCGTCGCGGAACGGCCCGTAGAAGGCGGAGGCGTACTTGGCGCTGTAGGCGATCGATCGGCACGTTGGAGTGGCCCTCCTCGTCGAGCTGGAAGCGGATCGAGCCGACCCGCCCGTCCATCATGTCGCTGGGGGCGACCACGTCGGCGCCGGCCTCGGCGTGGGAGATCGCGGTTTTCGCCAGCAGCTCGACGCGTGAGGTCGTTGTCGACCTCGCCGTCATCGCCGACGATGCCGCAGTGGCCGTGCGAGGTGTACTCGCAGAGGCAGACGTCGGTGATCACGGTCAGGTCGGGGTGCGCCTCCTTCAGCGCCCGCACCGCCATCTGCACGATCCCCTCGTCGTCGTAGGCGCCGCTGCCGACCTCGTCCTTGGCGGCCGGGATGCCGAAGAGCAGCAGCGCGCCGATCCCGGCGGCAGCGATCTCGCCCGCCTCCTCGACCAGGCCGGAGATCGAGAAGCGCTCGATGCCGGGCATCGAGGCGACCTCCTCGCGGATCCCCTCGCCGGCGACGACGAAGGCGGGCTGGATCAGGTGGGTCGGCGAGAGCTCGGTCTCGCGGACCAGGCCGCGCAGGGTGTCGGTGCGCCGCAGGCGGCGCATGCGGGTGCTCGGGAAAGGCATCGGGGCCGAGTTTAGGGGAGGGGAGGAGGCACCCCGCCCGGCCAGTAGCGTTCTCCCCGTGCGGGCACGGGGGCTGGCCAAGAGCTACGGCGACAGGGAAGCTTTGCGGGGAGTCGATCTGGCCTTCGACCCCGGTGAGCTGGTGGCGGTCATCGGGCCGAACGGAGCCGGCAAGACGACGCTGCTCTCGATCCTGGCCGGAATCCTCAGGCCCGACCGCGGCGAGGTCGAGCTGCCGCGCGGCGAAGTCGGCTGGGTGCCGCAGCAGGCGGCTCTCTACCGGCGGCTCACGGTCGAGGAGAACCTGCTCCTGTTCGCGCGGCTGGAGGGGCACGAGGACCCGCGCGGCTCCGCGAGGAGATGCTCGAGCTCTCGCGGGCTCGGCGAGCGCCGCGGCGAGATCGTCGCCGGCTCTCGGGCGGCAACCAGCAGCGGATCAACATCGCGATCGGGCTGCTCTCGCGGCCGCTGGTGCTGCTGCTCGACGAGCCCAGCGTCGGCCTCGACCCGCGCCAGCGGGCCCGCCTTTGGGAGTTCGTCTCCGCCCTCGCCGGCGGCGGCACGACGGTGATCTTCTCCACCCACGACATCCAGGAGGCCGAGCGCTACGGCCAGCGCCTGCTCGTCCTCGCCGACGGCGAGGCGCTCTTCGACGGCTCGGCCGAGGCCCTGCGCGAGGCGGTCCGCAGCGAGGCGCCCGAGGCCGCCGATCGCGACTTCGAGACCGCCTTCGTCGCCTACCTCCAGCACCGGGGGCACTGAACGGGTGCGCTGGCTGCTGCTCAAGGACCTGCAGATCCTGCGCCGCTCGCCGTTGCAGGCGGTCCTGCTCGTCGCCTACCCGATCCTGATCGCGGTCCTCGTCGGCTTCGCGATCTCGCGCGGGCCGGAGAAGCCGCGCGTCGCCTTCCTCAACGAAGTGCCGGCCGGAAGCCGGGTCAGCGTCGGCGGCCAGCAGCTGCCGGCGATCGGGGTCGACGACCGGATCTGCGCGCGGGTCGAGTGCGTCCACGTCGCGCGACCGCGCCGAAGCCGTCGACGAGGTCAAGTCCGGCGACGCCCTGGCGGCGCTGATCCTGCCCGCGGACCTGGTCGACAAGATCAACTCGCTCTCGACCCTGACCCCGGGGATCGCCCAAGGTCGAAGTGCTCGTCAACGAGGAGGACCCGGTCAAGGCGCGGCTGGTCGACGACACGCATCTCCACCCTGCTGGCCGAGGCGAACCTGGCTGATCGCCCGGCGGATCGCCGCCGAAGGCGGCACGTACCTGAACCTGCTGATCAACGGCGGCAACTTCCAGGTGCTCGGCCAGACCGTCCACATCCTCGGCCTGCGGGCGACCGCCGAGATCCTCGACCGCGCTGGAACCGGCGCTGCCGCCGGGGCCGCTGCGCGATTCGCTGCGACCAGGTCGACCCGCTTCGCCGACCCAGGCTCGCGACAACCTCGACATCGCCAGGCCCGCTGATCGAGCGCCTCGCGCAGCCGATCGAAGTCGACAAGGAGGTCGTCAGCGGCTCCTCGCCGCCGCTGGAAATCTTCGCGATCGCGGTCGCCGCGACGCTCACCCTGGCCTTCGTCACCGTCCTCCTGGTCGCCGGCTCGCTGGCGCTCGAGCGCGAGGAGAACGCCTTCCCGCGGCTGACCCGCGGGCTCGTCTCGCCGGCGGTGCTGCTGGTCGAGAAGGTCGTGCTCGGAGTCGTCGTCGGGCTGGCGGTGACCCTGCTGATGCTGGCCGGGCTGCAGCCCTTCGTGCCGCTCGCATTGGGGGCGGATCGGGCTCTGGCTGCTGGCGATCCTCGCGGGCGGCGGCGGCGCTGGCGGCGGCCGGGGCGGCGCTCGGGGCGGCGGCGCGCGAGGTGCGCGCGGTCTCCCTGCTCGCCTTCATGGTGACGCTGCCGGTCGCCTTCCTCTCGCTGGTCCCCTCCGGCGCGGTCGGCGAGCGGCGTCTTCGACGTCGATCGAGGTCCTCGCCGCGCTCTTCCCGTTCAAGCCGGCGCTCGACGCGATGACCGCGGCGCTCGACTCGGCCGGCGGCGGGATCGGCGGGCCCGCTGCTCCACCTGGCGGTCCTGACCGTCGCCTACGGGCTGATCGCCCGCTTCGCGCTGCGCCGCTTCGCCGCCGTCTGAGCCGCCGTCGGGTAGGGTCAGGCCATGCGGGTTCTCTTCATCGGCGACGTGGTCGGCAGCCCCGGCCGGCGCGGGCTGCGCGACGACGATGCCGGCGCTGCGCGAGCGCCACGCGCCGGACCTGATCGATCGTCAACGGCGAGAACTCGGCCGGCGGGATCGGCATCACCGAGAAGCACCGCCAACGACCTCTTCGCCGCCGGCGCCGACGTGATCACCACCGGCAACCACGTCTACCGCCACCGCGAGGTCTACGACTTCCTCGAAAGCGAGCGACCGCGTCATGCGGCCCGCCAACTACCCGCAGCGCAACCCGGGGCGCGGGCACACGGTGGTCGAGGCCGGCGGCATGCGGGTCGCGGTGATCAACCTCAGCGGCGCCGTCGGGCTGAAGGTCGCGCGCTCGCCCTTCGACACCGTCGACGCGATCCTCGAACGGGCTCGAGGCCGACGCCGTGATCGTCGACTTCCACGCCGAGGTGACCAGCGAGAAGGTGGCGATGGGCTGGCACCTCGACGGCCGCGTGGCGGCGGTCTTCGGCACCCACACCCACGTCCCGACCGCCGACGGACGGGTGCTGCCGGGCGGGACCGCGTTCATCTCCGACGTCGGCATGACCGGCTCGCGGACCAGCGTCCTCGGCGTCAAGCCAGAGCAGGCGCTGCACTCGCTGATCACCCAGATGCCGACCCGCTTCGAGACCGCGGAGGAGGACGTCTGGGTGATGGGCGCCGTGGTCGAGGTCAACGCAGCGAGGGCTGGCCGACTCCATCGAGCAGGTGATGGTCCCGGCCGCGGTCGCGGCCACTGACGCCGGCGCGCCAGCGCGACCAGCAGCAGCGGGTAGAACCAGACGATGTAGAGGTAGAACCAGTGGTGCATCGGTCACTGGACGCGCGATCAGCAGCGCCGCGCCAAGGGCCGCCACCTGGACCAGGGTCTTGCGCCGGGGGCGGAAGCCAAGAGCACGGAGAGGCCGCCGGTTGCGACGAGGATCGCGATCCGCAGCGGCTCCAGGACGGCACCTGGCCCCAGATGCTGAACGGGGAGTCGCGGTCGGCTTGATAGCGCGATCGTGCGGTCGTAGAACGTGTGCAGCCCGGGATCGATTGCCGGCCACAGCATCACCACGACGGAGACGACCAAGAAGGCCCCGGCGAAGAGCGAGCGGCTGGGCGGAGGGGGAGGGTGTCCTGCGGGCGAGGTGTTCGTTCTCGGACACCCTCCCCCTCCGAATCCGATTCGCCGCCGGGGTTCGAGGTGTAGGTCAGCAGCATCGGGGCGAGCAACGCCGGGGCGAACTTCGTGAAGGTCGCCAGGGACGCCATGGCGCCGCGGGCTGCGGGCCGCGCCGAGGACCAGCAGCGTCGCCACCAGGAGCAGAGCGACGAGCGTGTCGTTGGAGTTCGACTCCAGGGCGAAGGCGGTGTAGGGGTAGGCGGCCCAGCCGAAGGCGAGGATCGCGGCGAGCCTGCGGCCGGCGGGGCCGGGGCGGATGCGGATGCCGAGCAGGATCAGGAGGGCGAAGGTGGCGAGGTCGAAGAGTGACGGCGGCGCCGTGGGCGGCGGGGAGGTCGTCCCAGCTGCCCGACCAGGGCCAGATCCGCTCGAAGGGGACGTAGGCGTAGTAGTTGACGGGGCCGTAGGTGTCGCCCTGGGAGACGTCGTCGGGGAAGTTGTCGTAGATCGGTTCGCCGTGGGCGATCCGGTCGGCGCCGACGACGCCGGCGTAGCCGACGTCGATCGCGCCCGAGTCGGCGATGTTGAGCCCGACCCGGAAGCCCATCAAGAACAGCGCGGCGACCAGCAGCCAGGCCGCCGGCCAGACCGGCCGCAACCCCTCCCCCCGGCCGCGGAAGCCGATCCACAGCGCCGCGTCCCAGCAGGTAGAGCAGCGCCGGGTACTGGAGCGGGACCGAGACGCCGATCTCGGCCCGGTTGAAGAAGAAGTGGGAGACGCCGAAGCCGAGCAGGACGAGCAGGTCGAGGTTGGCCGGCCGCCGCAGCCGCCGCCAGTCGATCAGACCGAGCAGGAAGAGCGCGCAGAGGGGCAGGAAGACGTAGGGAGCGTTGAGCTTGTGGCCGAAGGCGCCCGAGTAGCCGCGGGCCATCTTCCAGGCCACCTGGTAGCCGGTCCACGACTCCCTCACCTCGCCGCTGCGCGGATCGACGATCGACCAGCGCCACCTCATCGCCATGCGGCGAAGTAGGCGACCTCCCAGTTGCCGTCGACCATGCTCGCCACCGGCCCCAGCCCCCCGTTCTCAGCCCGCTCCTTGATGACATTGGCATCCCGGTCCGCCACCCGAATCGCTTCAGCTTCCGAAACCCGGGGGCTCGAACTCGCCGCGGCGGCGGCGGGAGAGAACGCGGCGGCGAGGGCAACCAGGAGGCACAGGGCCACCCCGACCGCGGGTGGCGCCGGGAGGGCTCCGAGAACGGACACACTTGCCCGCCCGCAGGAGCCCTCCCGGTGACAGGACCCGCGGCCGGAGCGCCCGCAGGACCCCTTGTCGCTCACACCCTCACCTTCCGGGTCACTCGCCCTCCAGCCCGAAGTGCTCGAGCACCACCGGCGCGACGTCGCTGAGCGTCCACTGCTCCCGCTCGTCCGCCGACTCCGGCCCGCAGCCGACGAAGAGCAGCGGCCCGAGCGAGTCGCCGGCCAGCAGCGAGCCGTGGCTGCCGCCGCCGGCGTGCGTGACCCCGCCCCAGTCGACCGCCTCGAAGCCGGGCGCCAGCGAGACGACGAAGTCGCCGGCGTGCGGGGCGCTGAGCGCCGACCAGACCCGCGCCAGCGGGTCCGGGTAGCTCTCGCTCCGCAGCCGCCCGTCTGCGACCGCCGCCTCCAACACCGCCGTCTCGCCCTCCACCTCCCAGCGGCCGCCACGCAGGTCGGCGACCCCCTCGCCGGGCCGGAAGCGCAGCGTCTCGCCGCCGCGCTCGACCACCGCCCACTCGTCGCCCCGTGGCGGCGGCCCGGGCTCCTCACGCGGCAGCGGGCTGGCCCGAGGCCGTCTCCAGCCGGCAGACCAGGTCGACCCCCTCGACTACGCTCAGCCGCGCCGCGACGGCGGCCGGCTCGGCCGGCTCGCCGTCGCCCGGCAGCAGGTAGACGTGGGCGGCGCGGCCGGTCGGGCTGACCGCCAGCTGCGCCAGCTCGGGCCGGTCGTCGGAGGGCTGCAGCACCGACCACTCGCGGCCAGCAGCTCGGCCAGGGGCAGGCCGCGGTGGACCGCGGTCTGGGCGTGGTCGGCGACGAGGATCAGGGCGTGCGCCGCGAGGAAGTCGTCGAGGCCGCCGCTCGCCTCGACGAACTCGGCGAAGCAGTCGTCGGCCTTGGCGATCGACTCGACGCTCGCCTCGGGACCGTGGCGGTGCGAGTAGTTGTCGTTGTCGGGCAGCGAGAGCAGCAGGAAGTCGAAGAGATCGTCCTTGCGCCAGCTCGGCCGCGCAGCAGGCGGAGTAGCCGTCGCGGTTGCCGGGGATCGAGGTCGACTTGCAGGGGACCTCGCGGCTGGCGTAGAGGTCGCCGTAGAAGAGGTCGGTGGGACCCCAGGTGTGGTGGTGGAACTTGAGCCTGGTCGCGTCGACCGCCCGTCGCATCAGCCCCTCGAGCGAGACCTGGTGGCGGTGGCGGCCGCGGTAGATCAGGAAGGGCGTGCAGGCGGTGCGGGCGCCGGCGTCGTCGAGGCGCTCGAACAGCGTCTCGACCTCCGGGCTGAGGTGGGCCAGGTTCATGTTGTAGACGAGGTCGTAGAGGGCGCGGAAGACCCCGAAGGCGCGGGTCGCCTCGAGCGAGGAGCCGTACTCGACGTAGCGCCGCTCGAGCCGGTGGTACCAGTTCATGCCGCTGATCCAGTGGCGCTCGGCGCCGACCCCGGTGACCATCTCCGAGCAGGCGACCGGGGTCACCGAGGGGAAGCTGGAGACGCAATCCTCGATCAGGACGCCGCGCTCCAGCAGTGGGCCAAAGGTCGGCGCGCGCCCCTCCTGCACCGCGCGGCGGAGCATGTCGGTGCGCAGCGAGTCGACGTAGGTGAGGACCAGCTTCTTGGCGGCCATCGCCCGAATCATCCTCAACCGCCGGCCTCGGCCGGCAGCCATCTAGCGCAGGACGCGGAGCCCGGCGTGTTTGCGCTGGGCGCGACGGTGGCGCGAGATCCCCAGCCAGACCAGGGCCAGCACGACGACGATCACGGCGAGCGGCAGCAGCAACGCCAGGGCAGCGACGACCAGCGCCGCCAGGGCGACGATGAAAGCCAGCGCACCGGTGCCGCTACCCTCACGGCGGCTGGCGCCGGCGATCAGGTCGCTGATCACCAGGCAGCCGGCGGCGGCGCCGAGCAGGCAGAGCAAGGCGCCGAGCAGGGCGGAGATGAGGAAGCCGACGGCGAGACCGATCACCGCCGCCAGCAGGGTCATCCGGCCGCGGGCGGAACCGTGGGTGCCCGTGGTGCCGGCGAGCATGCCGATCGCGATGCCGATACCGAGCTCGGTGAGCGCGTCCACGTGCAAAAACCTAACTTCCCGAGCGCCGCCGTGTCGATCCGGCACACTTTCGGCATGAGCGAGGTGCCTCCACCGCCGCATCGGCGGCGCGCCCACACCAGCACGCGCGACCTCGAGCGCTACGCGGGCCTGTTCGCCGAGCGCACCGGCGTTATGCGCTCCTCGGCGATGCGCGACCTGATGGCGATCACCGCGCGGCCGGAAGTGATCTCGCTTGCCGGCGGCCTGCCGGACACCTCGACCTTCCCCCCCAAGAGCTTCGCCGCGCAGATGACCCGGATCGCCCAGGAGTCCGCCGCGGAGGCGCTGCAGTACGGGCCGACCGAGGGCTTCGAGGAGACCAAGGACTGCATCGTCGAGGTGATGGGAGCCGAGGGGATGCTGGTCGACCCCCACGACGTGATCGTCACCACCGGCGGCCAGCAGGCGATCGACTTGGTCTGCAAGACCCTGGTCGATCCCGGCGACGTGGTGATCTGCGAGGCACCGACCTACCCCGGCGCGGTGCCGGTCTTCTGCAGCTACCAGGCCGAGGTGATCCAGGTCGAGTGCGACGCGGACGGGATGCGGGTCGGGGAGCTGGAGGCGCTGCTGGATCGTCTCCGGGGCGACGGCCGGCGCCCCAAGTTCGTCTACTCGGTACCGAGCTTCCAGAACCCGGCCGGGGTGACGATGTCGTTGAGGCGCCGCCAGCGGCTGGTCGAGCTGGCGCGGCTGCACGAGCTGCTGGTCGTCGAGGACAACCCCTACGGGCTGCTGCGCTACAGCGGCGAGCCGCTGCCGCCGCTCTACCAGCTCGACGGCGGCGACTTTGTCGTCTACATCGGCACCTTCTCGAAGATCCTCTCGCCGGGGATCCGGCTCGGCTGGGCGGTGGCGCCGCCGCCGGTGATGGAGAAGATCGTGCTCGGCAAGCAGGCGGCCGACCTCTGCACCTCGACCTTGACCCAGTACTTCGTCCGCGAGTACTTCGCCGAAGGGCGCTGGCGCCAGTACGTCGCCGACCTGGTCGAGATCTACCGCGGCCGCCGCGACACGATGCTGGCGGCGCTGAGCGAGCACTTCCCCGCCGCGGCGACCTGGACCGAGCCCCTCGGCGGCCTCTTCATCTGGGCCACCCTCCCCCACTACATCGACACCGGCGACCTGTTGGCGAAGGCGCTGCGGGCTGACGTCGCCTTCGTCCCCGGCCAGGCCGCCTACATCGACGAGCGCGGCCGCAACTCGATGCGCCTCAACTTCTCCGGGGTCAGCGATGAGGAGATCCGCGAGGGAATCCGCCGCATCGGCACGGTCGTCGGCGAGCAGGTCGAGCTCTACGAGGCGCTGACCGGCGAGGAGACGGCCCCCGCGCAGCCGCGGGCGGCCGACGATGCCAACGTGGTCCCCTTCCGCAAGGCCGAGGGTGCGGGCGGATGAAGGTCGCCGTCCTCAAAGGGGGGCGGTCGCTGGAGCGGGGCGTCTCGCTGCGCTCCGGAGCCCGGGTCGAGGAGGCGCTGGAGCGTCTCGGCCATGACGTGATCGCGCTCGACGCCGGCGCCGACCTGGTCAGGCGGCTGATCGCCGAGCGCCCCGACGTCGCCTTCGTCGCCATGCACGGGGTCGGCGGCGAGGACGGCACCGCGCAGGAGCTGCTCGAGATCCTCGGCATCCCCTTCACCGGCCCGGGCGCCGCCGCCTGCGCCCGCTGCATGGACAAGGCGCAGGCCAAGCACGCGATCCGCGAGGCCGGGCTGCCGACCCCCGACTGGTTCGCCTTCAGCCAGACCGCCTTCCGCGAGCTGGGGGCGGCGGACGCGCTGGGCGAGATCGAGCAGCGGCTCGGCTTCCCGCTGGTGGTCAAGCCAAGCCGCGGGGGCTCTTCGCTCGGGGTCAAGTTCGCCGGTGCCGCGGCCGAGGTGCCGCAGGCGCTGATCGCCGCCTTCAGCTACGACAGCCGGGTCCTGCTCGAGCGCTTCGTCGAGGGACGGGAGCTGGCGGTGAGCGTGCTCGGCTCCGAGGCGCTGCCGGTGGTGGAGGCGATCCCCGCCGCGGGCGATCGCTACGACTTCGAGGCGCGCTATGAGATCGGGCGCACTCGCTTCGCCTGTCCGGCCGAGTTGGACGAGCGCCAGCGGATGGCGGTCACCGAGGCCGCGCTGGCGACCTACCGGGCGCTCGGCTGCGCCGGCTTCGCCCGCGTCGACCTGATTCTCGACGCCGGCGGCCCGCAGGTGCTGGAGGCCAACGCGATCCCCGGCCTCACCGACACCAGCCTGCTCCCCCAGGCCGCCGAGGCGGCGGGGATGTCGTTCGAGGCCCTGGTCGAGCGCATCCTCGACTTGGCCTTGAAGCCAGCCGTCGCCTAGCTATCGTCCTGGGCGAAGTCGTCGGGGGTGACCTCGTCGAGGAACTCTTTGAACTTGTCGACGACCTCCTCGGTGTCCTCGACCTCGTGCTCGAACTCGATCGCCGACTCCTCGATCACGTCCTCGGCGGCAAAGATCGGCGCCGAGACCCGCACCGCGAGCGCCAGCGCGTCGGAGGGCCGCGAATCGATCTCGACCTCGGAGCCGTTGACCGAGACCGTGATCGAGGCGTAGAAGGTGTTGTCGCGCAGCTCCGTCACCGAGACCCGCTCGCATTTAGCGTCGAGCTGCTCAAGCAGGTCGGAGAGCAGGTCGTGGGTCATCGGCCGCGGCGTCGAGGCCCCCTGCAGCTTCATCAGGATCGCCGCCGCCTCCGGATGGCCGATCCAAATCGGCAGGAAGCGGTTGCCGTCCACGGTCTTGAGCAACACGATCGGCTGCTTGCCGACCATGTCAAAGCTGACGCCGTAGATCTGCATCTGCTGCAAGAGAACGCTCCGAGCCGTGTGGACGGCCAAGTATAGGTCGGGCAGCCTCCGATCCTCGCTGCCGAATTTACGAAGAGATATCTCTTCCGCCAGACAATCGTCGCCAAGCAACAGCATCCTAGGATGGGTCGCTCCCTACGATGGACCGATGGCCCCCGGAACTTGGAACTCAGCCTCTGAGGCTCCTAACTTTGCCTCTGTCCAGCGGCGGGCGGATGGCCTCCCGATGGCGCAGCGTACGCGTCTCCAGCAACCGCAGCAGCAGCTCATCGGCGTCGGCCAGGAAGGCGATCACGTCGCTGCTGGCCAAGCGCCAAGCACGGGTCGGGCGCCCACGACCCGGAGTGCGGCGTTGCTCGCTGACGACGACGCCCCAGAGCTCGAGGTCGGCGAGGCGCCGCCCAATCCTCTGGCGACTGCCCGGTACGCAACGCTGCAACTCGGTCTCGAGCATCTCCCCCCGCGCGAGCTTGGCGATCAAATCGTCCGTCAGCTCATCCGCAAGGACTCCAAGCAGTTGTCGCGTCTGCCGCTCCATCTATTTTTGTCCACCTGGTGAACAAAAATAGCGCTCAGACTCCCGCGAGCTACTGCGCACCTATTCTGAGCGTCAGAAGGTTGCCTGAGCAGAGGTCGCGATGGAGCGGGAGCAACTCAAGGAGCTGCACTACATCACCCACGTCGACAACGTGCCGTCGATCTGCGCGGCTGGCGTCCTGTCCAACCGTCGCGCGGCAAGGCTGGACCATAGATCCGTCGCCGATCCAGAGGTGCAGAATCGGCGCAAGAGAAAGCGGGTGCCCAGCGGACTCCTGCTGCATGACTACGCGAACCTCTACGTCACCGCTCGTAATCCAATGCTCTACAAGCGAATCTGTGACGGCCAGATCGATCAGCTCTGCGTCGTTCGAATTTCAACAGACGTCCTTGATCTGGATGGAGTCGTGGTGACTGACCGCAACGCCGCCAAGTTCGGGTGCGGATTCAAGTCACCATCCGAGGGTATCGCCGATGTCGACGGCGAGCTACTAGCTCGAACGTATTGGGGGGATGGCGACGCTTTGGAACGCGAACGATGCTGGAACACGAAGTTCACTGAGGTCTTGGTTCCCAACCTAGTACCCCCTGGCTATCTACAGGGCATCCATGTGGGAACGCGTGCAGCTAGATCGAGACTTGTGTCTCAAAACCTGCGACTTGAAATTTCCAAGAACTCCAATCTCTTTTTCAATTCATGAGCAACTCGGTCACAGTCCACGAAGGCGACATCTTCAGGTCACGTGCGCAGACCTTGGTCAACACTGTCAACTGCGTAGGAGTCATGGGCAAAGGAATCGCGCTCGGCTTTCGCAAGCGCTTCCCACAGATGCACGATGACTATGTCCAGCGATGCGATCGGGGAGAGGTTAAGCTCGGTCGTCCGTACCTGTACAAGCAGTCCGACGGACCCTGGATCCTCAACTTCCCCACCAAGGATCACTGGCGATCCGTCTCACGCCTAGCCGATATAGAGGCAGGGCTGGACTACCTCGAGGATCACTACAGCAAGTGGGGAATCGTGAGTCTCGCCGTGCCTCCCTTGGGGTCCGGTCTCGGCGGCCTCGAGTGGCAGGTCGTTGGGCCGACGCTGTACTCCCATCTCAGTCGGTTGGACATTCCTGTTGAGCTGTTCGCACCCTTCGGTACTCCACATGATGAGCTGAAGCCCGCTCACTTCCAGCATTCGCTATTAGAGGAGAGGCAAGCGCCTAACTTCAACCAGATCGGGCCCGACTGGGTAGCCCTCCTCAGAGTCCTGGAGGAACTCCAAAATCAAGCCTACGCACCCCGCATCGGCCGCACCCAGTTCCAAAAGCTGGCCTATTTCGCGACCATCTCAGGCCTTCAGCTAGGGCTTCACTACTCGCGAAGCAACTACGGCCCCTTCGCGCCGGAGTTGAAGCAGCACGTCACGCACCTTCTCAACAACGGACTGATCGAAGAGGTTAGACAAGGTCAGATGTTCGAAGTCCGGCTGGGAAAGACCTTTGACGCTGCGAAGCGCGCGTTCCCGGCCGAACTTGCCCACCACGAGATGCAGATTCATCGGCTTGTCGATCTTTTCGCCCGCATGCGAACCAGGGATGCCGAGATCGCCGCCACCGTCCACTTCGCTGCCGCCGAGCTGGCTAGTAGGGCCGGCGGGGTGCCTTCAGAGCGCGACGTCGTCGACGCAGTCATGAGCTGGAAGCAGCGTCGTCGGCCTCCGTTCGATCGTGCAGCCATATCCGAGGCGGTCAGGGGACTGAACATGCTCGGCTGGATTCAGGCCGAGCCGAGCGAGGATCTTCCTGCCGATCCGGAAATCCAACTCCTGCATGGCTGAGACGGGTGGTGCGGAGTGGGCGATCCTGGATTCGAACCAGGGACCTCGTCCTTATCAGAGACGCGCTCTAACCAACTGAGCTAATCGCCCTTGCGGCTCTGCATCGCGGTTCCTCGATCCGGCCATGGCGCCAAGCAACCTCAATGACACTTTCATGACACTGGATCGAGAGGGATCGCTCTGCATCGCAACGCCATCGTAGCGACGCCTGCTCGCGCCCGACGAGCCGATCAGGGATCTCGCGGAGATGCGGGAGGGATGGCCCCAATCAGCCCTGAACGGGTTACGCTCGCGCCTGAGATGGAGATCGACAGCCTTCTACAGCTCAGCGCCGGGCAGCTGCGCGATGCCTTGGATCATCTTGGCATCGGGCAGGGCTGGGAGGTCGGAGACCTTATCCGCGCAGACGCGGCGCTTGCGCCGGATATGCCGTGCCTGGGTGACCCGCGCGAGCGCCGAAACGCTGCCTTCGAGAACCTTGTCGTGGGAACGCTGGCAGAGCGGGTCTTCCGGGATCAGCATTTGGCAGCGCTCGAGCCAGAAGGCTTCGAGGTGGTCGACTATCACGAGAGCGGCGAGAACCGTGACTTCGGCGTTCAGAAGGACGGCTGCGAGCTGCCGATCAACGTCAAGGTCGCGAGCACGAAGTTTCGGGAGGCACGGCGGGTCGTCGGCCTCGATCCCGAGGACTGCATCCCGCTTGGGGCTTACAAGGCGATCGGCGCATCTGAGCGCGTTCCTGGGCTTGTCTACGTCTATCTCGTTGACTTTGAGCTTCGAGAGCGCGTTGACGCGTTTATGAAGGGCCTGGATAAGGATTACTCGATCGGGTGGGATCTTCTGTCTTGGTTTGGCGGGAGCGGGATGAAGCGAGCCCAGGACCAGTACATCGCGGCGCTTTTCGAGCGCCATGGCTCCGACCTTCGGGCGCTGACGCCTGATGCGACGAGCTTCAGGGCCATTAGCGCACAGCGCGCGCTCGCGATCATGCGAAAGCATCCACGGCGGGTTCCAGGTCTTGGAGTGAAGGCAGCGGGAACCGGCGTGATCCGAGGCGAGGTCAACATCCACGTCTCGGTGGAAGAAGAGACGCGCTCGTGGGATGAGGTTGCCGATCTAATCCGAGACAAGGGCATCCAACGCGCCCTCGACCAGGTGACCCGAACCGTGCAGGCGGAGATTCCCGACCCAGAGCTTTGACTTAGACCGGCGCCGAGAGCTGCTGGCGAGACGGCGCGCCAACAACCTCAATGCCCGCGAGCTGCTCCCTGATTGCCTCGGCGATCTTTGCTACCAGCGGGGGCGGCACAGAGTTACCGACCTGCAACTGGATGTCTCGACGGCTTCCGGCGAATTTGAAGTCGTCTGGAAATCCCTGGAGCCTCTTCAGCTCGGGAACCCGGAGGCGGCGGTTTTTCCAATGGAAGGGACCGACATACGGGCCGGGCTGGCCCTGAAGGGTTGATGCAGGACGGTTGGGATCGAGCTTGAGAAGGAACGTCCAGTAGCGGGAGCGCCACTTGAATAGTGGCTTCGGATGCCCCTCGTGGGCGGTGAAATGAAGGTAGTTGCGCCCCGACGGGATCTCGGGCAAGAGATGGCCGTACCTCCCGTTTACCTCCTCGGTCGGCTCCGGCCTGGTCCGTAGCCCACGGAGCGCTTCACGGGCCGTTACGTGGGGCAGGAGCTCGGCCACGTGATCTGGTGGAAGACGTCTCTCGTGCTCCCCCCAATGGGTCGGGGCTGGCAGGCAAAAAGGGCAGCCATCCCTGCGACCGACTACGAAAAGGCGCTGACGATTCTGGGGGACGCCGTAGTCCGCAGCGTTCAAAACCTCGTAGGTCACCGAGTAGCCGAGCGAGCGTATGCCCTCGACGAGAGCATCAAAGAACGGCGCTGACTGGTTGCGGTATGCGAGGCCAAAGACATTCTCCAAAAGATATGCCTCAGGTCGAATCGCCTCCAAAAAGCGGAGGTAGTCGCCCAGCAAGCCAGCTCTCGGGTCGCGTCCCTCTCGCTTGTAATCCAAGTGGAAGCCGGACTTTGAGAAGGCGACACACGGTGGCCCTCCAACGAGAAGATCGACCTCGCCCGCCCCGATTCCCAGGTCGCGCATGACAGCTTGCGGGTCGAGCTGGGTGATGTCGAGGGGCTCGACCTCTGGGAGAGCGGGGAAGAACTGCTCCCGATTGAGATTGAGGGTCTGGACCGCAGTGGGGTCATTCTCGATCGCCGAGATGACGCTGTAACCCGCGGTCTCGACGCCCAGGTCGAGGCCGCCAGCGCCGGTGAAGAGGCTGAATGCGCGCAAGGCGCCCCGCTTACCCATGTCCGTCAAAATAGCACGAGCCTGTGCTACTTGTCATTCCGCCGTCCCCTTGCGCTTTCCCGCACGCCGCGAGGTCGCTCCAAGGCCTTGAAATCGGCCAGAGCAGCCTCAGATACCACCCAATACGAACCGGCTTTCTGTGCTTTGAGAACCCCTCTGGAAGCAAGACGGCGCAGGCGCGAGGTCGATACCCCACATCGCTCCGAGGCTTCTCGAAGCGAGAACAGTCGCTCCCCCTTCTTGGCCGACCCACTGATGGCTTCATCCTCCCCCGCCGCGCGCGTGGCGCACGGCTCTGGCTATGCGGTCGGCCGCCAAGTCTGGGGCCTCGTGCTCCCAGACGCGCAGGCCGACCCACCCCGCAGCTCGAAGAGCCGCCATGGCTGCCGCGTCGCGGGCCTGGTTGCGAGTGATCTTGGGTCCCCAATACGAAGCGTTAGTCCGAGGCGAGGAGAAGTGCTCCGGGCAGCCGTGCCAGAAGCACCCGTCGATGAACACTGCCACACGCGGTGAGGGAAAGACAAGGTCAGCCGTGAAGCGCTCGCCTGGCAGGGGACGACAGGCGACCCTATAGCGGAGACCTAGACGATGGACCGCCTTGCGAACCGCTAGCTCTGGCCTCGTGTCCCGCTTGCGGTTGCCCTGCATCACGCTCCGCACATTTGGGGACGAAGCAACAGGAGCCTGCGGTGGAAGTGGCGGGAGGCCTGTCAATTCTGCTAGGCGCGCCACCTCTACGACCTTAGACCTCGACGCGGTCGACACGTGGCTCAGTCGAGATAGCTCTTGCGGGCCGGGGACGCCCCCGCACGTGTTCGATGGTCGCCACGCGGTCGCCGGAGAGCCAGACCGCCAGCTCGTCTGCCACTACCAATCCGCCTCATCGAGCGTCATGCGCACGCCCAGCTGCCGCAACACCCGGAGAATCCGCTTCACCTGCTTGGTCTCCTTGCCGCTCTCCAGCTCCGAGAGATAGCTGCGTCGCAGCCCCGCCAGCTCGGCGAGCTGCGCCTGCGTCAGGCCGGCCTCTCTGCGGTAGTGGCGGATCGCCTCTCCGAGCGAGGCGGAGGTGTAGATCCGGAAGGGGCCTCGGGGACCAGGTTGCTCATGGTGCTCTGTCGGCATTTCCGGACATCGTAGCAATGTCCTAATATCCCGACAAGCAATCGGCGTCAGCGGCCGCCCTTGCGCAAGGACCGGGCCAGCGCTTTGGCCTCGTCGAGGTCATCGAAACGCAGCTCGGCGACAACCCCTTCACCCTTCGCCCGCAGCACGACCTCGTGGCCGAGCGCCGACTCGAGCGCGTCACCGGCGGCCTCCAGCGCCGCGGCCTCCTCCGGGTCGACCGGCCGAGACTTCGGCCTCTTTCTTGGCTGGCTGGCCAGCCGAACCTTGTTCTCGGTCTCCCGCACCGACCATCCCCCCCGGACGGCGTCACGGGCGAGGCGGCGACGGACGTCGTTGCCCTTCGCCCCCAGCAGCGCTCGGCCGTGGCCCTCACTGAGGTCGCCTGACTCGAGCAGCCCCAGCGCCTCATCGGGCAGCTCCAGCAGCCGGATCAGGTTGGAGACGGAGGGCCGGCTGCGGCCGACCCGGCGGGCCAGGTCCTCTTTGGTCAGGCCGAGGTCGTCGACCAGTGCCGAGCAGGCGCGCGCCTCCTCGACCGGGTTGAGGTCCTCGCGCACCATGTTCTCGATCAGCGCCGCCTGCAGCCGCTCGGCCTCGGCCTGCTCGCGGACCACCGCCGGCACCTTCTCCAAGCCGGCCTGCTGCGCCGCCCGCCAGCGTCGCTCGCCGGCGACCAGCTCGTAGCTGCCGTCGGGGAGGGGGCGGACGAGCAGCGGCTGGACGATGCCGCTGGTCTCAATCGAGGCGGCCAGCGCCGCCAGCGCCTCCGGGTCGAAGTTGGTGCGCGGCTGGCCGGGGTTGGGCTTGATCAGCTCCACCGGCAGCTCGCGCAGCTCGCCGGCCTCCTCGCCGGCAGCTTCCGGCAGGATCGCCGCCAGGCCGCGGCCGATCCCCCGCCGGGTGCCGCTAGTCACGGCCGGCCAGCTCCTCGGCCAGCTCGCGGTAGGCGACGGCGCCGCGCGAGGAGGGAGCGTGCTCGGTCACGGGCAGACCATAGCTTGGCGACTCGGCGACTCGGACGCTGCGCGGGATCACCGTCTTGAAGACCATGCCGGGAAAGTGCTCGCGCAGCTCCGCCTCAACGTCCTGGGCGAGCCTGGTGCGCTCGTCGTGCATGGTGATCAACAGCCCGGCGATCTCAAGCTTGGGGTTCAGCTCGCGCCGGATCAGGCCCAGGGTCTCGAGGAACTGGACCAGGCCCTCCAGCGCCAGGTACTCGGCCTGCACCGGCACGATCACCCGGTCGGCGGCGGTAAGCGCGTTGACGCTGACCGGCCCCAGCGCCGGCGGGCAGTCGAGCAGCGTCACCGCGAAGCGCTCGCGCACCGGGCCCAAGCGCTCGCGCAGGCGCGTCTCGGAACCGTCGATGCGCGGCAACTCGACCGCGGCGCCGGCGAGATCGCGGGACGCGGGGACCAACCAGAGGTTGTCCGGGCCGGCCGGGCGCGCCGCCTCGGCCACAGAGACGCCGCCGGTCAGGCAGTCGTAGGACGAGGGGTGCATCTCGCGACCGCCGCCTAGGGCGACGGTCGCGTTGCACTGGGGGTCGAGGTCGACCAGCAGCGTCTGGCTGCCCTGCCGGGCTGCGCAGGAGGCGAGGTTGACCGCCGTGGTCGTCTTGCCGACGCCGCCCTTCTGGTTCGCCACCGCGTAGACCGTCCCCATCTCGTCGCCACCCTAATTACCCGCGCGGGTCGGCGGGAGGTCGGATAGCCTGCGCTGCGTGAGCGAGACCGCCGACTGGCCGCAGGAGCCCGCCGAGCGCGTGCGCGAGCTGGTCGAGGGGGTTCTCGACCAGCTCGACCTCGACGGGGAGGTGGAGATCGCCGAGGACGACGACCGCATCGCCGCCACGATCGAGGGTGGCGACGACTACGGGTTGCTGATCGGCAAACGCGGCCAGACGATCGACGCCCTGCAGCTGCTCTGCTACCAGGCCGCCTTCCGCGGGATCCGCGAGCGCAAGCGGGTGACCGTCGACGCCGCCGGCTACCGGGCGCGTCGACGCGAGACCCTGGAGGGTCGAGCCGACCGCGCCGCCGAGCAGGCCCTGAGCGCCAACCACGTCGTCGAAATGGACCCGATGAGCGCCCAGGAGCGACGCGTCGTGCACGAGCGGCTGAAGGAGCGCGCCGGGATCGAGACCTACAGCGAGGGCGATGAGCCCCGGCGCTGCGTCATCGTCGCGCCCCTCGTCGCCGAGTGAGCGACGATCCGGCGGCGCTCGATCCGGCGGCCCGCGCGGCGCTGGAGACCGTGCTCGAGCTGCTCGCCCGCGAGCGCGCCTCGGTCAGCTCGGTCGTCGACGAGCGCGCCTGGCGAGTCCACGTCGCCGACAGCCTCACCGGGCTCGAGGTCGAGGAGCTGCGCTCGGCGAGGCGCATTGGCGACATCGGCTCTGGTGCTGGCTTCCCCGGCCTCGCTCTCGCCGTAGCCCTCCCCGGCGCCCAAGTCGACCTGATCGAGTCGGTCGGTCGCAAGTGCGAGTTCATGACCCGAGCCATCGAGGCCGGCGGAATCGCCAACGCCACCGTCCTCAACCTCCGCTCCGAGGACTGGGCCGGTGCGGACGGGCGTGAGGCCTACGACGTTGTAACCGCCCGCGCCGTCGGCCGCCTCTCGACCCTCGCCGAGCTCGCATCCCCACTCCTGAAGCCAAATGGAGTCCTCGTAGCCTGGAAGGGCAAACGCGACCCCGGCGAGGAGGAGCAGCTTCAACGAGCCGCCGAGTCCCTCGCGATGCACCCCGAGCAAATCCTCGATGTTGGCGACAGGGCGGGCAGCCAACACCGCCACCTCCACGTAAGCCGCAAGACCGGCCCGACGCCAGCCAACCTGCCCAGAAGGGCTGGGATGGCCAAGAAGCGCCCCAAGGGCTGAGCGGTGCTATCCCGGTAGGGTTTCGCTTAACTTTTTCGTGAATCGGATGGAGCCGTCCGAGTTGGAACGCGCCGAAAAAGTACAAGACGCTCCACCCCTACCGGGATAGCACCACGTGAGCCAGCGGCGCTGGCTGGTAAAGGGATCTCCGGTTCGACTGCGGGCAGATACCGGAAGCGCCTCGCTGGAGGGTCCGGCACCCCCCGAAACGTCTTGTACTTCTCGGTTGCCCGAACCTAGGACTGCTCGAGCGCGACCCACCCGAGCAAGTTAAGTGAAGGGGGGTGCCGGACCCTCCCCAACGCCTGCGCTAGCGCCGCTTCTTCTTTTTTTTCGGCGGAGGCGGAGGCGGCTTCGCCGCGGCAACCTCCGCCGGCGTGGCCACGTGCGGCGCCGGGATCAGTCTCTGGATCGTGTACTGCTGCCCGATCGTCCAGATGTTGGTGGTGATCCAGTAGAGGATCAGGCCGGCCGGGAAGTTGATGATGAAGGGGACGAAGATCAGCGGCAGCACGAACATCATCGTGCGCTGGCTTTTGTCGGCGGTGACCGACATCACCATGCCCGAGATCAGCTGGGTGCCGACGTAGAGGACCAGCAGCGCGATCAATTCGCGCACCGGTCGCCTTGGCGGTGAGGTCGTTGATGAAGAGGAACGAGGCTTCGCTGCCGCAGTGGCCCGCTTCGCAACCGATGTCCGCCGGCAGCTCGTGGCGCAGCACGTAGAAGAGCGTGATGAAGACCGGGAGCTGCGCGATCAGCGGGATGCAGGAGGCGAAGGGGTTGACTTTGTTCTCCTTGTAGAAGCGCATCATTTCCTGCTGCATGCGCTGTTTGTCGTTCTTGTACTTCGCCTGGATCTCCTTGATCTGCGGCTGCAGGGCCTGCAGCGCGCGCATCCCTTTCAGCTGTTTGTAGGTCAGCGGGATCAGCAGCGCCCGGGTGACGAACGTGAGGGCGATGATCGACATCCCCCAGCTGAGGCCGGCGTTGTCGTGGAAGAACTGCAGGACCGCGTTGGCGACGTCGATCAGCGGCTGCAGGATGTTCGCGACCGGCACCATCAGGAGTGGCGCCTCACCGTGGTAGTCGGCAGGGTGGACGGGGCCGACCCGCAGCGTGAAGCGGTCGGGACCGGGATCGAAGCCGCCGTGGCTGAAGGGGTTGCAGCGCAGCAGCCGCCAGGCGGCGAGCAGGAAGCCGCGGAGGACGCCGAAGCGCTCGATCGACTCGACCGCGTAGGCGGAGCAGGTCGGCTCGTAGCGGCAGCGGCGGGGCCGGGACGGGGAGATCCAGCGCTGGTAGGCGCGGATCGGCGCCAGGACGAGGCGTTTCACGTGGAACGCCCCCCGCCGAGCGCGCCAGGGCCTCTTCGAGGCTCCGGTCGACGCCCGCGGTCCCCTCGCGCTCGATCAGCTCCGCGATCTCCGGCGCGGGCGACGATCACGAAGTCGTGGCGGGCCGGCAGCCGGTCGGAGAGGCCCCAGAACGCCTCGCGCAGCGCCCGCTTGACCCTGTTGCGCTCGACGGCGCCGCCGACCTTGCGGCTGACCGATACGCCGAGCCTCACGTCCTCGCGCTCCTCGTCGCGGCGGGGGAAGGTGTAGAGGACGAGGTAGCGGGTCGCATGGATGAGCCATCGCGATAGACGCGGTCGAACTCGCCGCTGCGCGATAGGCGCCGTCGCTTCGAGATGCGGCCGGGGATGCGTGTGGCCGAGCAGATCGAGGACCAGGGCGAGCCTTTGGTGCCAAAGGCAAGCCCGAGGACGCTGAGATGCGAAGCGCCACGCGCATCCGGGCTGCGGAGCGGCCGCATCTAAGGGGTGAGGCGCTTCCGCCCTTTGCGCCGGCGTCGCTTCAGGATCGCGCGGCCGCCGCGGGTGCTCATCCGGGCGCGAAAGCCGTGCGTCTTCGCCCGCTTCCGCTTCTTCGGCTGGTAGGTGCGCTTCATGCCGGCGGGAGTATACGGACGCGAGCCTCGGAAATCTTTTCTGCGGGATTTGCGGAGCGCGCCGCATCTGGCCCCGGCGCACGCGCGCTATGGTCGCCGGCCAGGTGCCAGATGACTCCTCCCGACCCGACCTCGACGCCCTCTGGCGAGCGACCCAGGACCGGCTGCGGGCCTCGGTCCCGGAGTCGACCTTCACGCTCTGGCTGGAGCCGCTGGAGGCCGGTCGGCGCGATGGCGACACCCTCTACCTGACCGCCCCCGAGGGCATCCGGGCCTGGGCCGAGCGGCGCTACTCGGCGCTGATCGCCGAAGCGCTGGCCGACTCGGGCACGCCGCTGCGGCGGTCAGCTTCGCCGCGCCGGCGAGCGGCAGCCAGGGGCCGCGAGCCGGACGCGGGCGTCGAGCTGAACCCCAACTACACCTTCGACCGCTTCGTCATCGGCGCCGGGCAACCGGCTCGCCCACGGCGCCGCCCTGGCCGTCGCCGAGGCGCCGTCGGAGGCCTACAACCCGCTCTTCCTCCACGGCCCTCCCGGGCTCGGCAAGACCCACCTGCTGGCCGCGATCGCCAACTACCTGCGCGCCAACGCCCCCGGGCTCAGCGTCCGCTACACGACCGCCGAGTCCTTCACCAACGAGTTCGTCGCGGCGCTCGCAGCTCGACCGGCGTCGGAGGCCTTCAAGGCGCCGCTACCGCGACATCGACGTGCTGCTGATCGACGACGTCCAGTTCCTCGAGGGCAAGCCCGCCACCGAGGAGGAGTTCTTCCACACCTTCAACGCGCTCTATGAGTCCGGCAGCCAGCTCGTCCTCTCCGCCGACCGGATCCCCAGCGAGCTCTCGACCCTCGCCTCGCGCCTGCGCGACCGCTTCGAGTGGGGCCTGACCGTCGCCGTCGAGCCGCCCAACCTGGCCACCCGGCTCACCGTCCTGCGCCGCCTGGTCCAGGAGGCCGGGTGTCGAGATCGCCGACGCCGACGCCCTTGCCGAGCTCGCCAACCGGATCGACGCCAACGTCCGCCAGCTGCACGGCGCCCTCACCCGCGTCCTCGCCCACGCCTCGCTGATGGCGCGGCCGCTCAGCTCCGAGCTGATCGCCGAGGTCATCCCGCGCGGCGCACGCGGCGCCAGGCGACCTCGGTCGAGGAGATCCAGCAGCGGGTCGCCGAGCGCTTCGGCATCTCCCGCGCCGAGCTGGTCGGCTCCAGCCGCGCCGCCACCCCGCTGCGCGCCCGCCAGGTCGCGATCTTCCTCACCCGCGAGCTGACCGACCTCTCGCTGCCGCAGATCGGCCGGCTCTACGGCGGCCGCGACCACTCCACCGTGCTCAACTCGCTGCGGCGGGTCGAGAGCCGGCCTCGCCGAGGACCCGGCGCTCGCCGACCGTGTCGCAGAGTTGCGCGGCGCAATCCACAACCCGGCCGCCGGAGACGCGCTGACGGCCGATGGCGCTGCAAGAATCCACCACTTCCCACAGGCCTCTCCACAGGCCGAAACCGCACTCGCGACGCCGTTTTCCGCTTCGGCCCCAGCCTCTTTCCACAAGCCCTAACCCAACTCAAGAAGGCAATCACCACTTGAAGCTCACGACCAAACGAGAAGAACTCGTCTCCAAGCTCTCGATCGTCTCCAGGGCCGTTTCCACCCGCGCCGCCACCCAGGCGCTCTCCGGCATCCTGCTCACCGCCGCCGAGGGCGCGCGTGACGCTCTCCGCCACCGACCTCGACATGGGTCTGCGAGACCGACGCTCGACGCCGAGGTCGAGCGCGAGGGCTCGGTCCTGCTCCCGGGCCGGCTGCTGGCCGAGGTCGCGCGCTCGCTGGCCGACCCGACGGTCGAGATCGAGCTCGCGCGAGGCCGAGCGCGACGTCGAGATCCGCAGCGGCAGCTCCAGCTTCCACCTGCGCGTGCTGCCTGCCGAGGACTTCCCGAAGCTGCCGGCGCCGGGACGACGAGCCGGGCTGAAGATCCCCGCCGCGGCGCTCGGCGCCGAGCATCGAGCTGGTCGCCCGCGCCGCCTCGCGCGACGACATGCGCCCGGTCCTGACCGGCGTCTTCGTCGCCGCCTCCGGCACGGAGATGACGATGGTCGCGACCGACTCCTACCGGCTCGCGGTCAAGCGGACCGAGCTCGAGAGCGAGCTCGGCGGCGAGATCGACGCCAACATCCCGGCCCGGGCGCTGCGCGAGCTGGGCCGCATCCTCTCCGCCGAGGGGGTCGAGGAGGCGACGGTCTCGCTGCTCCCCAACCAGGCCGTTTTCCAGGCAGGGTCGATCACCCTCACCACGCGGCTGATCGAGGGCCAGTTCCCCAACTTTCGACAGCTCCTGCCGGAGTCCTACGAGCACGACGTGCGACTGCCGCGCGCCGACTTCCTCGACGTCACCCGCCGGGTCAGCCAGCTGGCCCAGCGCAACGCGCCGCTGCGGCTCTCCTTCGCGCCGGGCGAGCTGACGGTCGCCGCCGAGACGCCCGACGTCGGCGACGCCGAGGAGACGATGCCGGCCGCCTTCGAGGGCGAGCCGCTGGAGATCGGCTTCAACCCCGAGTTCCTCAGGGAGGGGATCGAAAGCGTCGAGGGCGAGGAGGTGCTGCTGCGGCTGATCTCGCCGCTGCGGCCCGGGCCTGCTGCAGCCGGTCGAGGGCGAAGACTTCCGCTACCTGGTGATGCCGATCCGCCTCAACGTCTGAGGTGGCTGGCCGGTGCTCGTCACCGCGATCGAAGCGAGGCCGGTGCGCAGCCTCGAGCGGGTGCGGGTCGAGCTCGAGCCCGGCATCGTCAGCGTCGTCGGCCCCAACGGGGTCGGCAAGACCAACCTCGTCGAGGCGCTCTACTTCGCCCTCACCGGCCGCTCCTTCCGCACCTCCGACCGCCGCGACCTGATCCCCTTCGGCGGCTCGCTGGCCCGGGCCGAGGCGACGGTGCGCGACGACGATGGGCTGGAGCGGCGCCTGCTGGCCTCGGTCAGCCGCACCGAGGGCCGCCGCCACCTGCTCGACGGCAGCCCGGCCGACCCGGCGACGCTCGCCCGCAGCCGCCCACCGGTCGCCGTCTTCGCCCCCGACCGCCTGAGCCTGGTCAAGGGCCCGCCGGCGGAGCGCCGCGCCCACCTCGACGGCTTCGTCGCGGCCCGCTGGCCGGCGCGGGCAGAGCTGCGCAAGCGCTATGGCCAGGCGCTCGCGCAGCGCAACGCGCTGCTCTCGCGGCTGGCGGCCGGTTACGGCAGCGCCGGCGGACCTCGATGTCTGGGACGCCAGCCTCGCCGAGGCCGCCGCGCCGCTGATCGCCGCGCGGGCGGAGGCGGTCGCCGAGCTCGCCGCGCCGTTCGCCGACGGCCGCCGCGGAGCTCGGCCTGGAGGACGGGGCGAGGCTCGAGTACGCGCCGCGGGCGGAGGGCTCGGCGGAGGAGATCCGCGCCGGGCTCGAGCAGCGGCGCGAGCAGGACCTCCGCCTCGGCCGCAGCTCCTGGGGCCCGCACCTCGACGAGCTGAAGCTCACCGCCGCCGGCCGCTCGCTGCGCCGCTACGGATCCCAGGGCCAGCAGCGGGCCGCCCTGCTGGCGCTCCTCTTCGCCGAGCGCGAGGCGCTGCTGCGCGGCGCGCCGGGTGATGCCGCTGCTGCTGCTCGACGACGTGATGAGCGAGCTCGACCCGGGCCGCCGCGAGCGGCTGGTCGCGCCGCCTCGACGACGGCGGCCAGGCGCGTGATCACCGCCGCCGACGAGGAGTCGCTGCCGGCGCCGGCGCTCGCGCTCGGTCGTGCGGATGCCCTTGCCCGCGGCCGACGGATGCCGCCGCCGCATGAGCCGCCGCCGCGCCCCGCGCCAGGCCGCCGCCGCGATCCGCGCCGCCCGCGACCGCGCCGCCCCCCGGACCGGCCTGGCGGCGGTCCAGGCGGCCTGGGCGGGGGCGGTCGGCGAGCGGCTCGCGGCGGTCGCGGCGCCGGTCGCCGAACGCGCCGGAACGCTGACGATCGAGTGCGCCGACGCGCGTTTGGGCGCAGGAGCTGGACCTGATGCAGGAGCAGCTGCTGGAGCGGCTGCGGGAGGAGCTGGGGGAGCTGGCGCCGCACAGCCTTGCGCTTCCGTGTCAAAACGAGCCAGCACTTAGGCGCAGTTTATGCACGATTTGCAGGGAATTTAATCCGATCTGCGAGGCTGTTCCGCAGCGCTCCAACTGGTATTCTTATGGCAACTCGCGTTACGCCCCGACCTGTGTGGAGCGAGCCTCCAGGCGTCGGGGTTTTCTGTGTCAATCGGAAGGGACTCATTGCCTGAGAAAAAAGCCAGCGCCGGCAAGACCTCGGACTCCTACGGCGCCAAGGACATCACCGTCCTCGAGGGCCTCGAAGCGGTGCGCAAACGTCCCGGCATGTACATCGGCTCGACCGGCCCGCGCGGCCTGCACCACCTCGTCTACGAGGTCGTCGACAACTCGGTCGACGAGGCCCTCGCCGGTCACTGCGACAGCGTTCGCGTGGTCCTGCACCCCGACAACCGCTGCACGGTCGAGGACGACGGCCGCGGCATCCCGGTCGAGACGATGGCGAAAGAGGGTCGCCCGGCGGCCGAGGTCGTGCTGACCGTGCTGCACGCCGGCGGCAAGTTCGGCGACGGCGGCGGCTACAAGGTCTCCGGCGGCCTGCACGGCGTCGGCGTCTCCGTCGTCAACGCCCTCTCCGAACGACTGCACCTGGAGATCAGCCGCGACGGCCACGTCTGGTCGCAGGACTACGAGCGCGGCAAGCCGAAGGCCGACCTCGCTCAGGGGCTCGAAGACGAAAGAGCACGGGACCAAGATCACCTTCCTCCCCGACCTCGAGATCTTCGAAGAGATCGAGTTCGACTTCCAGACCCTCGCCGAGCGCCTGCGCGAGACCGCCTTCCTCACCCGCGGCCTGAAGATCGAGCTGATCGACGAGCGCGGCGCAGACCAACAGCGTCACCTTCCAGTACGAGGGCGGGATCGAGGACTTCGTCCGCTACCTCAACGAGAACAAGGACGAGCTGCACCGCAAGGTCGTCTACTTCGAGGGCAGCGAGGAGGAGGGCCAGGTCGAGCTGGCGATGCAGTGGAACTCCTCCTACCAGGAGTCGATCTTCAGCTTCGCCAACAACATCAACACCCACGAGGGCGGCACCCACCTCTCCGGCTTCCGCGCGGCGCTGACCCGGACGCTGAACGCCTACGCGCGCAACAAAGGCCTGCTGAAAGAGAAAGACGACAACCTCGCCGGCGAGGACGTGCGCGAGGGGCTGACCGCGGTGATCTCGGTCAAGCTGCACGACCCCCAGTTCGAGGGCCAGACCAAGACCAAACTCGGCAACCCGCCGATCCGCGGCCTGGTCGAGGAGACGGTCAACCGCAAGCTGGGCGAGTACCTCGAGGAGAACCCGGCCGACGCGCGGCGGATCATCAGTAAGGCGATCGACGCTTCACGCGCCCGTGACGCCGCCCGCAAGGCGCGTGACCTGACCCGGCGCAAGTCGGCGCTGGAGAACTCGACCCTGCCCGGCAAGCTCGCCGACTGCACGGTCAAGGACCCGAGCCTGGCCGAGATCTTCGTGGTCGAGGGCGACTCCGCCGGCGGCTCCGCCAAGCAGGCGCGCGACCGCAACACCCAGGCGGTGCTGCCGCTGCGCGGCAAGATCATCAACGTCGAGAAGAGCCGCATCGACAAGGTCCTGGCCAACAACGAGATCCAGGCGCTGATCACGGCGATCGGCACCGGCGTCCACGACGAGTTCAACCTCGAGGACGCCAGGTACCACAAGATCGTCATGGCGACCGACGCCGACGTCGACGGCGCCCACATCCGCACCCTCGTCCTCACCTTCCTCTACCGGCAGATGCCGGAGCTGATCGACGCCGGCTACGTCTACATCGCCAAGCCGCCGCTCTACCGGGTCAAGCAGGGCAATCAGGAGACCTACCTGGAGCGCGAGTCCGAACTGGAGGAGCTGCTGTTGCGCGACAAGCTCGAGGATTTCGAGCTGATCGACGCCGGCGGTGACCGCAAGAAGCTGACCTCGAGCCGGTGGCAGGCTTACGTGCGCCGCTCGAAAGAGTACGAGGGCTGGGGCTCCTCGCTGCAAGCGGAGTTCGGCCACGAGACGGTCCGCTTCCTCGAGGAGTCGAACCTGCTCGACGAGGGCATTGCCAGCATCGCCGCAGCCGCCAAGCTGCTGCGTGCCGATGCGCCGGAGAACGAGCCCTTCGACACCGAGGTGCTGGAGGAGTCGGAGGGGCTGCTGGTGGTCAAGGCGATCGAGCGCAAGAGTGGCCTGGCGCGCACCCACCGGCTGCCGGCCGAGCTCTTCTCCCACTACGACTACCGCAAGTTCGCCGAGGTGCACGAGGCCCTGCTGAAGCAGGTCGGGCGGCCGCCGTTCGAGGTCGAGTTCGGCAATCGCCGCAACGTCGCGCTCTCCTTCCAGGCGCTGCGGGGCGCGGTGCTGGAGCTGGCCCGGCACGGCGTCCAGCTGACCCGCTTCAAGGGGCTCGGCGAGATGAACGCCGAGCAGCTGCGCGAGACGACGATGGACCCGGCCAGCCGCACCCTCGCCCGGGTCACGCTCGAAGACGCGACCGCCGCTGACACGATCTTCTCGATGCTGATGGGCGACCAGGTGGCACCGCGCCGCGACTTCATCGAGGCGCACGCGAAGGAGGTTCGCTTCCTTGACGTGTAGGGCGAGTTCGAAGGCCAAGCGAGTTGTACGGGTTTGCGGGAGCCGAGGCTGATGGCACTTGATGCGCTGACCGGCAGGATCGAGGAGCGGGAGCTCGAGAAGGAGATGCGCTCGTCCTACCTCGACTACGCGATGAGCGTGATCGTCGGGCGGGCGCTGCCGGACGTCCGCGACGGGCTCAAGCCGGTCCACCGTCGCGTCCTCTACGCGATGCACGACATCGGCCTGCAGCCGACTCGGCCGTACCGCAAGTGCGCCTTCATCGTCGGCGAGGTGATGGGCAAGTACCACCCCCACGGCGACTCGGCGATCTACGACACGCTGGTGCGAATGGCGCAGGACTTCTCCCTGCGCTACCTGCTGGTCGACGGCCAGGGCAACTTCGGCTCGATCGACGACGACCCGGCGGCGGCGATGCGGTACACCGAGGCCCGCCTCGGCCGCCTCGCGACCGAGTTGCTGCGCGACATCGACGCCGACACCGTCGACTTCGGGCCCAACTACGACGAATCGACGCAGGAGCCGCTGGTCCTGCCGGCCCGCTTCCCCAACCTGCTCGTCAACGGCACCTCGGGGATCGCGGTCGGGATGGCGACCAACATCCCGCCGCACAACCTGCGCGAGGTCGCGGCCGCCGTCACCGCCTACATCGACGACCCCGAGATCGACATGGCCGGGCTGATGGAGCACGTCAAGGGCCCGGACTTCCCCGGCGGCGGGATCATGAGCCGCGAGGGGATCCGCGACGCCTACGCCTCCGGCCGCGGCAGCATCAAGGTCCGCGCCCGCGCCCACGTCGAGCCGCTCAAGGGGGGCAAGGAGGCGATCGTCGTCACCGAGCTGCCGTTCATGGTCAAGAAGGGCGGCGACGGCGGCCTGATCACCAAGATCGCCGACCTCGTCCGCGACAAGAAACTGGAGGGCATCTCCGACCTGCGCGACGAGACCGACCGCTCCGGGATGCGGCTGGTGATCGAGCTCAAGCGCGGCGGCCCACCGGCCAAGGTCGTGCTTAACAACCTCTACAAGAAAACCGCGATGCAGACGACCTTCGGCGCCAACATGGTCGCGCTGGTCGACGGCGTGCCGCGGACGCTCAGCCTGCGCGAGCTGGTCCACCACTACGTCGACCACCAGCGCGAGGTCGTCACCCGCCGCACCCAGTACGAGCTGCGCCGGGCGGAGGCGCGCGCGCACATCCTCGAGGGGCTGCTGATCGCGCTCGACAACCTCGACGCGGTGATCGCGCTGATCCGCGGCTCCGACGACCCGGACGCCGCCCGCGAGGGGCTGATCGCGGAGTTCGACCTCTCGCGCGAGCAGGCGCAGGCGATCCTCGACATGCGCCTGCAGCGCCTGACCGCGCTCGAGGCCGACAAAGTCCGCGCCGAGCACGCCGACCTGCTCGAGCGGATCGGCGAGCTGCGGGCGATCCTCGGCGACGAGACGAAGGTGATGAGGATCGTCAAGGAGGAGCTGGCCGAGGTCGTCGAGTCCTACGGCGACGAGCGCCGCACCGAACTCGCCCACTTCGAGGGCGACGTCGGGATCGAGGACATGATCGCCGACCAGCAGATGGTGATCTCGCTGACCGCCTCCGGCTACGTCAAGCGCCTGCCGCTGGCGACCTACCGCCAGCAGCACCGCGGCGGCATCGGGGTGATGGGGATGAACCTCAAAGACGACGACTACATCGCCCACCTGCACATCTGCTCAACCCACGACTTCCTGCTCTTCTTCACCAACCGCGGCAAGGTCTACCGGCTCAAGGTCTACGAGCTGCCGGAGGGCTCGCGCACCGCGAAAGGCAGCTCGCTCAACAACCTGCTGCCGCTGCGTGAGGGTGAGAAGGTGATGGCGGTGATCCCGACCCGGGACTTCAAGGAGAACAAGTACCTCGCCTTCGCCACCGCCCAGGGCCTGATCAAGAAGACCGAGTTCCTCGCCTACAACACGCCGATCCGCGCCGACGGGATCATCGCGATCAAGGTCCGCGACGGCGACGAGTTGGTCCAGGTCCGGCTGACCTCGGGCGAGGACGACATCCTCATGGTCTCCCACTCCGGCCACGCCTCGCGCTTCTCCGAGGAGCTGGTGCGGTCGATGGGCCGCGACACCAGCGGCATCAAGGGCATGAACGTCGCGGCGAAAGACAATCGGGTGCTGGCGATGGACATCGCCCGCAACGACACCGAACTGTTCGTCGTCACCGAGAACGGCTACGGCAAGCGCACCCCGGTCTCCGACTATCCCGTGAAGGGCCGTGGCACCAAAGGCGTGCTGACCGCGAAGCTGACCGAGAAGAAGGGCGGCCTCGCCGGCGCCCTGATCGTCGGCGAGCATCAGGAGCTGCTGTTCATCTCCCAGAACGGCATGGTCCAGCGCACCTCCGTCAGCGGCATCTCCCAGATGGGCCGCTCGACCCAGGGGGTCAAGGTGATGAACATCAAGGACGACGACCGGGTCAGCGCCGTGGCGCTGGTGGTCGAATCGGAGGGTGGCGAGAGCACCACCGAGCCGGACAGCCAGGTATCGATGGACGGCGCAGCCGCGGACGGTGACGGCGGCTAAAGCTAGGAGGGGTAGGGAGGCGTTCCCCTTCCCCTGAGGCCGTCGCGCAGCTGGGTCGCGCTCCGCTACTTCACTCGCTGGTCCAGGAGCCTCAGGGGAAGGGGAACGCCTCCCTACCTAACGAAGCTTTCTTACGTCCCGAAAGCCAGCACCCTGCCGCCGAAGCTTGTGCTGCGTAAGAGCCCCGGGTGCCCCTCCCCCGCAGGCCGTCGCGCAGCTGATCGCGCGCCCGGGGTGCGTAGCGCTTGTCCTTGAGCCTGCGGGGGAGGGGCACCCGGGGCTCTCCCTCAACCGTTATGCAGTCGGCGCGCGCGATTGGGAATACTATTTGAACCCATAAAACGTCTCTAGTCTGTACTCTTGACCCATGGCGTTGAACGACGCGCAGGTTGTCGAGCTGTTCCACGTCGCCTTCCTCACCGCGCTTTCCAAACGGCTCGACCCGGCCCGATACGTCCTCAAGGGGGGTGCGAACCTCCGCTACTTCTTCGGCAGTGTCCGCTATTCAGAGGACATCGACCTCGACCTTCTCGGGTCGCCGGCATGGGGCGTGGAAAAGAAGGTCGACGACCTGCTCTCCGCCGGGCCGCTGAAGGTGCTGTTGCGTGCCGCGGGCCTCGACGTCGCCGAGTTCACAAAGCCGAAGCAAACCGAGACCACCCAGCGCTGGAAGATCGCGATCGAGGCACCGAACCGCGATGAGCCGATCCGCACGAAGGTCGAGTTCAGCCACCGGGAGGGCCACGAGGGATATCGCCTCGATGCCATCCCGGCCCACATCGTCGAGCCATATGCGATGCGGGCCCCGAGCGTCCAGCACTACAGTGGCGATGTCCCCGCCGAACAGAAGGTGCGCGCCTTGGCCGGCCGGCCTGAGACCCAGGCCCGCGATGTGTTCGACCTTGACCTGCTGCTTCGCCGCCGGTCCCTTCCGCCCGGCGTGGTCGATTCCGAGACCCTCGGCGAAGCGGCGGACCGGGCGCTCGAGTTGCCCTTCGCGGCGTTCAGGGACCAGGTGCTTCCGTTCCTCGAGACCGAGGCGACCGAGCTCTACGATGCCGCTGCCTGGGAGGAGATGCAGGCCTTCGTCGCGGGCAAGCTCGAGGAGCTTCGGTGAAGCCGCTCGAGGCCTATGCCGACTTGACGCGGATGGGCCGCCCGATCCTCACCACCCGCGAAGCGGCGGCCCGCTGGCGGACCAGCGGGAAGACGGCGGGCAGGCGCCTGCGTGGATTGGAGCAGGCGGGACTCATCCGCCATCTCCGCCGTGGGCTCTGGGCGGTCGATCGAGAGGTGAAGCCCTTTGCCGCCGCCCCGTTTCTGACCGATCCCTTTCCCGCTTACGTGTCGTTCTGGTCTGCCCTCGCCTGGCATGGCCTGATCGAACAGATCCCACGGCAGATCTCGGTCGCCTCCCTCGACCGCCCCCGCCGGATCTCCACCAGCATCGGCACCTACGAGATCCACCACCTGACCGCGAGCGTCTTCGGCGGCTTCAGCGGCTCGGAGGGAACCGGGTATCTCGCACAACCGGAGAAGGCGCTTTTCGACACCGTCTACGTGCGCGCAGCCGCGGGCACTCATGCGTACTTCCCGGAAGCTCGCGCTCCCGCCGACGTTCGAACCCGAGGCCGCCCTTGGCTGGACCGAGCGAATCGAGTCGTCACGCTTGCGGACGCTCGTCACGAGGGGCCTTCGCGGGGCAATGGGGCGGGCCCGCGAGGCCTGACTTCAAGCTGCCTGCGGTAAGTACTGCTGCCAGGCCCTCGGGATCCGCGGGCTGGCGACCTGGATGAAGACGGTGGGGGGTGGGGCCTTGGGAGACTTCTTCGGGTGCATGTGGATCTCGCGGGGGAGGCGGTTGCCCTTGCGGCGGTTGCAGCTGGCGCAGGCGGCGACGATGTTCTCCCAGACCGATTTGCCGCCGCGGCTGCGGGGGATCACGTGGTCGACGGTGAGGCCGGACTTGGTCGAGCCGCAGTACTGGCAGGTCCAGGAATCGCGGGCGAGGACGGCGCGGCGGGTGATCTTGCGGCGATGGGCCTCGCGGGGGATCCGCACGTAGTTGGTCAGGCGGATCACGTCGGGGCGCTCCATCGTCATGTGCTCCGAATGGAGCGCGGCGCCTTCGCGGCGCTCCAGCAGCTCGGCTTTCTCCTTCAGCAGCAGCACAGCGGCCCGTCGCAACGTGCAGACGTTGATCGGCTCATACGTCGCGTTAAGCACCAGAACCCGCGCCATAGCTGCCGCGAATTGTAGGGGGGTCGCGCCGCGGCACGTGAAGAAGGGCCAGCCACCCCTCGGAACGTCTTGTACTTCTCGGTTGCCCGAACCTCGGACGACCACCGCACGCCCCACCCGAGCAAGTTAAGTGAAGAGGGGTGGCTGGCCCTTCCCCTATGTCACTGGGTAGGAGCCGAGGATGCGCACCGATTCCGCCTTGCCCCGCAGCGCCGCGATCGCCTCGGCCACGACCGCGTCGTCCTCCGCCCCCTCGAGGTCGCAGAAGAACATGTAGCGGCCGAGGCCCTGGCGCATCGGCCGCGACTCGATCCGAGTCAGGTTGATCTTGCGGTCGGCGAACTCGCGCAGCGCGTCGACCAGCGCCCCCGGGTGGTCGTCGCCCAGCTCGGAGAAGACGAGCGAGGTCTTCCACGGCCCCTCGCCTGTGGGCTCGGCCCCGGCCGGGGCGATCCAGACGAAGCGGGTGACGTTGTCGGCCTCGTCCTGGATCCCTTCGCGGAGGATCTGGCAGCCGTAGAGCTCGGCCGCGGCGCGCGAGCCGATCGCCGCCCAGGGCCGCACCGACTCGGCGACCATCCGCACCGCCGCCGCGGTGCTGCTGACGCTGCGAAGTTCGACCCCGGCCAATTGCTCACGCAGGAACCGCGCGCACTGGGCAAGCGGCTGCTGGTGGGAGAGGACCGCCTCGATCGCGCCCAGCTCGACCGACTCGCGGACGATCAGGTGCGCCCGCACCGCGTAGTCGTGCTCGCCGACGATCGTCACCCGCTCGGCCTCGAAGGCGAGCGTGTCGAGGGTGCCCCGGACCGAGCCCTCGATCGAGTTCTCGAACGGGACCAGGGCGCGGTCGGCTTCGCCCGCTTCGACGGCGAGGATCGCGTCGTGGATCGTCGCCGTGCGCAGCGGCTCGAACCCTTCCCCGCCAGCCGCTTCGCCGAGTGCGTCCTCGGTGAAGGTGCCGGCCGGGCCGAGGTAGGCGATCCGCATCGCCGGCCTAGATGGTTGATTCCACGGGAATCCCCGTGATCAAGGGGTTTGAAGCAGAGAGGCCGAAGTCGACGGTGCTGAAGCAACCGTCGACCGAAAGGCCACGATGCACGCCGACCTCGACACTCTCTGCACCGTCGTTTATTGCACGGCAGACGATCTCCTGCCCGAGCAACGCAGAAATGCCCGCCGCCGGGTCACCGACGCCGAGGTAGCCACACTCTGCGTCGCCCAGGCGATCATGGGCATCCCCTCCGATCGTCGCTTCCTGGCGGTCGCCCGCAAGCGCCTTCGTGACCTCTTCCCCAAGCTGCCCCAGCAGCCCGGCTTCCACAAGCGCCGAGCCCGCCTGGCGGAGAAGATCGAGTGGCTGATCGGCGTCTTTGCTGCCGAGTCCCCCGGCTTCTATGACGACCTGCTGCTGATCGACTCCACGCCGGTGGAGTGCGCTCGCTCGATCGAGACGACGAGGCGATCGGCCTTGGCCGACGCCGCCGACTACGGCTATTGCGCCTCCCACTCCCGCTTCTTCTGGGGCTTTCGCCTGCACTGCCTCTTCGCCCCCGACGGCACCCCCAGGGCCTTCACCCTCGCCTCTCCCAAGCGCGATGAGCGCGAGGTTGGGATCGAGCTGCTCGAACGCGCCAACAGGGTCGGCGGGGAGACCCTCATCGGCGACAAGGGCTACGCCGGGCGCGACTTCGCCGCGGCGGTCTGTGACCTCGAGGCCACGATCGTCAGGCCCGCTCGCAAGGACGAGCCCGAGGACCTGGTCCACCTCGCTCCGATCCGCCAGCGGGTCGAGTCGATCTTCTGGACCTGCAAGGACATCCTCACCTTGGAGCGCCACGGCGCCCGCACCCTGCACAACCTGCGCGTCCGCATCGCCCAGCGCTTCCTGGCGCTGGCCGCATGCGTCGCGCTCAACCACAGGCTCGGGCGTCCGAGCCGCGCCCTGGTCGACTACGTCGCCTGAGGGCGTGGAATCAACCATCTAGGGGCTTTGAGGTCGGCCAGCCACCTATTCGAAGACGACCGTGTAGCTGGCTTCGTTGTTTTCGGTGATCTGCTCGCCGGGGACCGGTTCGACTTCGACTTCGAGCGTCACTTCGCCACTCGGCGCCGGCGTCAGCGGGATCGCGACCGAGGTGATTTCGCCGGCGCCGATCGTTTCGATCGTCCCCTGCAGCGTGTTGCCGCCGTCGACCGAGACCGAGACCGAGACGCCGTTCTCGGTCGATTCGCCCTGGTTCTGGACCGAGACTTCGACTTCCGGGGTTTCTTCGGCCGAGACCGTCGCCGCTTCTTCGCCCAGTTCGGTGCCGTTGACGCTGACCCCGGTCAATTCGAGCCCGTGGATGCCCGGGGTCGCGGCGCCGCTGGAGCCGCTGATTTCGCTGAGCGCGGCGCTGACCGTGCTTTCGTCGAGCCATTTGGTCCCGTCCGGCAGGAAGACGCTTTTCGGCACGTCGCTGTCGTCGATCCCGTTGCTTTCGAGCACGCCGTTGATTTCCGGCCGTACCACGGTCCCGTAGAGGACGTCGGCGGCAAGCAGCTTCTGCATCTGGCGGGCGATCGCCGCCATCGCCTGGGCCGACCCGGCGTCGCCGAGCGCGGTGCTCATCCTGTCGGCGATTTCGCCCATCGCGCTGGCGCGGAGCTCGTAGACCAGCTCCAGTCCGTTCTGGGCATTGCCCATGTCGCCAGGCGCGCTCAGACCGTCGACCCGCGAGGCGTAGTTGTCCATCGCGCTGCGGTCGGCGTTGACCTCGGCGACGAACTCGGTCACCGAGAGCGTGCCCGGGTCGGCGAGCTTGCCGAAGAAGGCCTTGCTGGTCTGTTCGGTCTCTTCGACGATCTGGGTGACGTTGCGGGCGTAGTCGCTGAGCTCGCGATTGGCGCGGGCGTCGAGGCAGCCCTTGACCCCGAGCACGATCAGGATCAGGACTATCAACCCCCCGACCAGTGCCAGCCCTCGCCGCAGCATGATCTGCTGGCGTTCGGGCCGGCGTGGGGGGCGCTGCCGGCGGCGTGCCGGGCGTACTGGTGAATCCTCCAAAGAGCTGCTCTCCAAGCTGGTTGGCTGGGCGGAGAGTATGAGGTCTGGCGGCGGCGCGCCGTCAAGAGCGCCAGCAAACGGTGCGTTTTTCCCAGGTGCGTCGCCCGCAGGACTGGGCTGGGCGATGGCGAAGTCCATGGCTGTTGTGGTCGGCTCCCTCGTGCTCAACCGCTTCCTGATCGAGCGCCGCATCGGCAGCGGCGGGTTCGGCGTCGTCTACGAGGCCTGGGACGGCCGCCTCGAGCGCCCGGTCGCGGTTAAGGCGATCGAGCAGCGCGGCGAGGCGGGACGGCGGGTGCTGCGCGAGGCGCAGGCGGCAGCCCGACTTAACCACCCCGGCATCGTCACCCTCTACGAGATGGGCGAGGAGGACGGCAACGCCCTGCTGGTCACCGAGCTGGTCGAGGGCTCGACCCTCTCCCGCCTCGCCCACGCCGGCGAGCTCAGCGACCGCGAGATCGCAGAGATCGGCGCCGATCTCTGCGAGGCGCTCGACCACGCCCACTCGCGCGGCGTCGTCCACCGCGACATCAAGCCGCAGAACGTGCAGGTCACCGAGGGCGAGCCGCGGGCGAAGCTGATGGACTTCGGGATAGCCCGGCTCGCCGACGATGCGCCGTTGACCGCCGCCGGGGACGTCGTCGGCACCCTCGCCTACATGTCCCCCGAGCAGGCCGAGGGTCGTCCCGCCGGCCCCGAGGCCGACGTCTACTCGCTGGCCCTGATGCTGTACGAGTGCTGGAGCGGCGAGAACCCCCACCAACGCTCCAACCCGGCCGCGACCGCGCGTGCGATCGGCGCCCGCGTGCGGCCGCTGCGCCGCCTGCGCCCCGACCTGCCGCGCGAGCTCAGCGCCGAGATCGACGCTTGCCTGGCGGCGCGCCCCAACCACCGGCCCTCGCTGGAGCAACTGGGAACGGCGATCGAGGACTCGCTCGACCTGCTGGCCGAGGAGACGCCCGCCGCCGGTCGCCACCTCGTCCCCCGGCTCGGCGCCCTCGCCTTCGCCGCGGTGCTCGGGCTCTGGCTGGCGCTCGGCCACGGCGCCGTGCTTCCCTAGGATTTTCCGATCGGCGTCCTGCGCAATCTCGAGTCCGGCATCGAACGCCTCGTCGAGGGCGTCTTCAGCCGCGCCTTCAGCTCGGAGGTGCAGCCGGTCGAACTCGCCCGCAAACTGGCGAAGGAAATGGACGCCCACAAGACCGCCTCGGTCGAACGGGTTTACGTCCCTAACGAGTACACGGTCTACCTCTCGCGCCAGGACCGGGCCAAGCTCGAAGGCTACGAGCGCTCGCTCGAGCAGGAGCTGTCCGGCTACCTGCTGGAGCATGCCCGCCGCCGCGGCTACGATCTGCTGACCCGCCCGGCGGTCTCCTTCGACACCGACGAGCGCCTGCGGCTCGGCGAGTTCGGCATCCAGGCCCGCTTGGTGAAGCCGCCGGCGCACGAGGGCGAGGCGCCGCGCCAGGGCGAAGAGGGCCAGACGATGGTCTATTCGGCGGTGCGCGAGCGCGACCGCGGCCGCCCGAAACGGCCCGAGCAGGCGGTCGGCGCGCTGGTCTCGACCCGGGCGGTCGTCTCGCTCGACGATCGCCGCTACGTGCTCGACGGCCCGCGGGCGACGATCGGCCGCTCGAAGTCGGTCGAGTGCGTGCTCTCCGATCCCAACGTCTCCCGCCGCCACGCCGAGCTGCGGCGCTCGGAGTCCGGCGACTGGCAGATCGCCGACCTCGGCTCGACCAACGGAGTCAAGGTCAACGGCCGTCGCGTCTCCTCCACCCGGCTCTCCCCGGGCGACGAGGTGACGGTCGGCACCACGACCTTCCGCTTCGACATCGAGCAGTAGCCCCCGCGGCGGCTGGGGCCGTCATTAAGGTGCCGGGGGCGTGGCCTATGACCCCGTATCCGTGGCGCTCAAGTTCGGCTTCCTGGCCGTCCTCTACTTGTTCTTGCTGGTGATCGCGCGCAGCGCGATCAAGGACCTGCGGCGGACCGTCGCGCCGGCCCCGGACGCGACCGGGTTCCACGCCACGCCGGGCCTCGCCGAGCCGCCGCGCGGCGCCGACGCCTGGCTGGTCGCCGAGCGCGGCGGCGGGATCGAGGCGAACCGCCGCTTCGACCTGATCGGCGGCCTCTCGATCGGCCGCTCGAAGGAGTCCGACGTGCGGATCGAGGATCGCTACGCCTCCAGCCTGCACGCCAGGGTCTTCTCGCGCGAGGGGCGCTATTTCGCCGAGGACATGAACTCCACCAACGGCACCCTGCTCAACGGCGCCACCCTGGTCGGCGAGGCGGAGTTGATCGACGGCGACACCGTGCAGATCGGCGACACCGTGTTCAGGTTCGAGACGGGCTGATGCTGAGGATCGAGGACCAGGCGTTCCGCACCGACACCGGGCGCCAGCGCAACGCCAACGAGGACTCGTTCTTTACCCGCCCGCCGGTCTTCGTCGTCGCCGATGGGATGGGCGGGGCCCAGGCCGGCGAGGTCGCCTCCAAGGCCGCCGCCGAGTCGTTCGACCGCGAGCTGCCGCAGGCGCCGCCGGAGCGGATCCTGCGGGAGACGATCGAGACCGCCAACCGGGCGATCCACGAGCGCGCCCGCGAGGACCCCGAGCTGGCCGGGATGGGGACGACGATCACGGCGGCGATCGTCGATCCCGAGGCCGGGGAGGTGGCGATCGGCCACGTCGGCGACAGCCGCGCCTACCGCCTGCGGGGCGGCCGCTTCGAGCGGCTGACCCGCGACCACTCGCTGGTCGAGGAGATGCGCCGCAAGGGCCAGCTGACCGATGCCCAGGCCGAGGACCACCCGCAGCGCTCGATCATCACCCGCGCCCTCGGCCCCGAACCGGAGGTGGAGGTCGACCTGCAGACGGTGCCCGCCCAGGCCGGCGACGTCTTCCTGATCTGCTCCGACGGGCTGACGACGATGCTCGGCGACGAGCAGATCGCCCGCCTGCTGGCCCGCGCGACCTCGATGCAGGCGGCGGTGCGCATCCTGGTCGACGAAGCCAACCGGGCCGGCGGCCGCGACAACATCACCGTCGTCGCCTTCCGCCTCGAGGACGCGGCGACGCCGGCGGCGACGCCTGCGGGCGCGACGCTGATCGGGCCCGCGGCCGAGGAGGCAGGGGCTGACGGCGACCGAGGTGCGCAGACGCGCCGCCGGCGAGGCGGCGCGGAAGCGGCGCGAGGAGCTGGAGGCGCAGCCGCGCCACCGCGGCCTGCGGCGGGCAGCGGTGGCTCTGGCGCTGCTGGCCATCCTCGCCGCGGTCGCCTTCGGCGCCTGGTACGGCAATCGCCAGGTCTGGTTCCTCGGCACCGACGGCGCCGGCCGCGTCGCCCTCTACCGTGGCGTCCCCTACGAACTCCCCTTCGGGATCAAGCTCTACGAAGAGCGCTACGCGAGCCCGATCCAGACCGACGCGCTGCCACCGCGCCGCCAGGACGCGGTCACCGGCCACGACCTGCGCTCGCGCGAGGACGCGGTCTCGCTGATCGAAGACATCGAGCGCAGCCAGGGGCTGCCTTGAGCTCCGCCCGCAACCGGGAGCTGACCGCCCTGGTCCCGGTCGCCGTCCTGCTCACCGCCGGCTTCGCCGCGGTCTTCGCCCAGGAGAACGCCCGACTCGGCAACCTCAGCCTGATCTACGGCGCCTACTTCTTCGCCGTCTGCCTCGCCACCCACCTCTATCTGCGGATCCGCCTGCCGAACGCCGACCCCTACCTGTTCCCGCTGGTCGCCCTGCTGACCGCCTTCGGGTTGGTGATGGTCTACCGGATCGACGACAGCCTCGCCCGCGACCAGGCCAACTGGTTCGTGCTCGGCCTCGTCCTCTTCGCGCTGACGATCCACTTTCTGCGCGACTACGAGGTGCTGGAGCGCTACCGCTACACGATCGCCGCGATCGGCCTGCTGCTGCTGCTGGCGCCGCGGCTGCCGGGGATCGGCCAGCAGGTGAACGGCGCCTACCTCGGGGTCAAGATCGGGCCGCTGGCCTTCCAGCCGGCCGAGTTCTCGAAGATCGCGATCGTCGTCTTCCTCGCCAGCTACCTGCGCGAGCGCCGCGAGGTGCTGATCGTCGGCGCCCGCCGCGTGCTCGGGGTGACGCTGCCGCCGCTGAAGCACTTCGGGCCGATGCTGGTCGTCTGGGGGGCCTCGATGTTCATGCTGGTCTTCATCCGCGACCTCGGCAGCTCACTGATGTTCTTCGCCGCCTTCCTCGCCCTGCTCTACGTCGCGACCGCCCGCTTTTCCTTCGTCGTCATCGGCATGGCGATGTTCGTCGTCGGCGCCTGGTTCTTCGCCAGCACCGTGCCCCACGTCCACGACCGGGTCGAGGTCTGGCTCAACCCGTACCACGACCCGACCGGCAGCGGCTACCAGATCCTGCAGTCGATCTTCGCCCAGGCCGACGGCGGCCTCTTCGGCAAGGGCTTCGGGCAGGCGCTGATCACGATCCCCGGCACCCACGACGCTCTGCTCCCCGCTGCCCAGACCGACACGATCTACTCGCTGATCGTCAACGAGCTGGGCCTGTTCGGCGCCTGCGGGGTGATCCTGATCTACCTACTGATCGCCGCCCGCGGCTTCAAGGTCGCCCTGCTCGCCGCCGACGGCTTCTCGAAGCTGCTCGCCACCGGCCTCACCGCGGTCTTCGCGATCCAGGCCTTCGTGATCATCGGCGGCGTCACCCGGGTGATCCCCCTGACCGGCGTCACCCTGCCCTTCATCAGCTACGGCGGCAGCTCGATCGTCGCCAACTTCGTGCTGTTGGCGCTGCTGCTGCTGATCTCCGACCGCGCCCGCCGTGAGGCGACCGCGCCGGGCGGGCGCGCCCTGGCGCTGGGGGGAACGTGAACCGGCAGATCGTCAAATTGTTCGCCTTCATCGTCGTCCTCTTCGCGGTTCTGGTCGCCTTCACGTCCTACTGGTCGGTCTTCGACGCCAAGGCGCTGAAGCAGAAGGCGGCCAACAAGCGGCCGCTGCTGGAGCAGCAGCAGATCCGCCGCGGCCGCATCCTCGCCGCCGACGGCACCGTGATCGCGAAGTCGGTGTCGAAGGGGCACGGCGACTCGCTGCGCTTCGTCCGCCGCTACCCGGAAGGCGCCGCTCTTCGGCCACCCGATCGGCTACAGCTTCGTGCGCCAGGGCGATTCCGAGTTCGAGCAGTTCCACAACGACGAGCTGGTCGGCGAGGAATCTGAATTCGGCTCGATCCTCGACGAGCTGACCGGCCGCGACCAGCGAAGGCAACGACGTCGTCACCAACATCGACGCCGCCGCCCAGCGGGTCGCGCTGAGCGACCTCGAGGCGGCCGGATTCGGCGCCGTGGTGGCGATCGAACCGAGTACCGGCGAGGTCAAGGTGATGGCCTCGAACAAGCCCTACGACCCCAACCGGGTCCCCTACGAACTCTCGAAGCTGAACCGGAATACGATCGAAACGCCGCTGCTCAACCGCGCCACCCAGGGCCTCTACCCGCCCGGCTCGACCTTCAAGGTCGTGACCGCCGCCGCCGGCCTGGAGAGCGGCACGATCACGCCGGAAACGACGATCGACGCGCCGGGGACGATCATCGACGAAGGCCACGCGCTGAACAACGACTTCAACGAGAACTTCGGCCCAATCGCCCTCGACACCGCGCTGACCAACTCGGTCAACACCTGGTTCGGCCAGCTCGGCCAGCAGGTCGGCCAGGAGGCGCTGTTCGAAACGATGGAAAAGTTCGGCTTCAACTCGACCCCGGCGATCGACCTGCCGCCGGAAGAGCTATCGAAGAGCGGCGTCTACGCCGAAGCCGAACTGCTCGGCAAGAACGACCCGGTCGACCTCGCCCGGGTCGCGATCGGCCAGGAGCGGCTGCTGGCGACGCCGCTGCAGATGGCCGAGGTCGCCGCCGCCGTTGCCAACGGCGGCAAGCTGATGAAGCCGCAGATCTGGAGCCGGGTGGTCGACCCCGACGGGCGCGTGGTCAAGCAGCTCGACCCCTCCCAGTACAGCCAGCCGATCAGCTCCGAGACCGCCGAAGAGCTGACCACGGCGATGGAAGGCGTGGTCAGCGAAGGCACCGGCACCAACGCGGCGATCCCCGGCGTCCCGGTCGCCGGCAAGACCGGCACCGCGGAAACGCCGGGCAACGAAGCCTGCGGCGGCGGCGAACGAAGAGAACCAGGCCTGGTTCATCGGCTTCGCCCCGGCCGACGAACCGAAGATCGCGATCGCGGCGTCGGTCGAGTGCACGACCAGTTCGGCAACGACGTCGCCGCGCCGATCTTCCGCGACGTCGCGGAAACGATCCTGAATGGCGAATGAGCTGAGGAGAGCGAGCGTCTGTGGCTGAGGTGAGCGAGGGAGCGTCGTCGACGGCCGCTACCGGGTGCTGCGCCGGATCGGCGCCGGCGGCATGGCCGACGTCTGGCTGGCCGAGGACACGCACCTGCAGCGGCGAGGTGGCGCTGAAGGTCCTGCACCGCCGCTTCGCCCAGGACCGCGAGTTCGTCGAGCGCTTCCGCCGCGAGGCCGAGGCCGCCGCCGGCCTGCAGCACCCCAACATCGTCTCCGTCTTCGACCGCGGCGACGTTCGAGGGCACCTACTACATCGCCATGCAGTACGTCGAGGGCCCGACGCTGAAGCAGCTGATCGACAGCGGCCTCACCCCCGAGCAGGCGGTGGCGCTGATCCGCCAGGTGCTCGAGGCGGCGAGCTTCGCCCACCGCAACGGGATCGTCCACCGCGACCTGAAGCCGCAGAACGTGATCGTCGACGCCGAGGGCAAGGCGGTGGTCGCCGACTTCGGCATCGCCCGCGCCGGCGTCTCGGAGATCACCCAGACCGGCTCGGTGATGGGCACCCCGCACTACCTCTCGCCCGAGCAGGCGCAGGGCTTCGACGTCACCTCCGTCTCCGACCTCTACTCGATCGGGGTGATCCTCTACGAGGCGCTGACCGGGCGGGTTCCGTTCGAGGCCGAATCGGCCGTCGCGGTGGCGATGAAACAGGTCTCACAGACGCCGCAGCGACCGAGCTCGATCAACCCCGCGCGTCTCGCCGGCGCTCGACGCGGTGGTGATGCGGGCGCTGGAGAAGGAGCCCGGCGAGCGCTTCCAGAGCGCCGACGCTTTCATCGCCGCCCTCGACGCGGCGATCAAGGACCCGGGCGCCGGTGGCGGCACCGCCGCCTTCGCGCCGCTGCCGCCGGTGGTCGCGACGCCGGAGGAGGACGAGGCCGAGGAGGAGGAGCGCAAGCGCCGGCGGCTGCTCTGGGGCCTGCTCGCCGCGGCGATCGTGATCGGCGTCCTGGTCGGGCTGGCGCTGACCCGCGACACCAGCACCGAGGTGCCGCAAGTGACCGGCAACCAGCTCAACGTCGCGATCGCCCTGCTCCAGCAGGACGGCTTCTCGGTCGGCGACGTGAAGCGGGTCGAGCGCGAAGCGCCGGCCAACACCGTGCTCGAGCAGGACCCCGCCGCCTCGCCGCCCGCCGACGAAGCCGCGCTCGACTGCTCCTTCCTCACCTTCTTCTGCTCGAAGCCCGAGGTGACGCTGACGGTCAGCGCCGGCCCCGGCAGCGGCAAGGTGCCGGCGACCGCCGGGCTCACCCGCGAAGAAGCCGAACGAAAAGCTCGAAGCGGCCGGCTTCGAGCGTCGACGTCGAAAACGTCAACTCGAGCTCGGTCGAAGCGGGGCTGGTGATCCACTCCGAACCCTCGGCCGGCTCAGACCGCGACCCACGGCTCCGACGTGACCCTGTTCGTCTCCTCGGGGCCGAAGCTGGCCAAGGTGCCGGTCCTGGTCGGCAGCCAGCGCTCGCCTCGCCGTGCAGCAGATCCGCGGCCGCGGCCTGTCCCGAGCGTCGCCGAAGAAGAAAGCGACTCGCCGGCCGGGCGAGGTGATCCGCCAGTCGCCGAGCGCCGGCAGCGAGGTCGAACCGGGCTCGACCGTCTCGATCGTCGTCTCCACCGGCGCGCAAGCAGGCGAAGGTCCCGAACGTGATCGGCAAGCTGCGCTCCGAAGCGGTGCAGGCGATGCGCGACGCCGGCCTCAGCCCGACCGTCGAAGAAGAAGAAACCGAAGTGCCGGGCCAGGTCGGCCGCGCGATCGACCAGTTCCCGCCGCCGGGCTCGAAGCTCGAAGCCGGGCGAAACGGTGACGATCGTCGTCGGCAGGCAGGCCGGCGCCGCCCCGAAGCCGGAAGAACGAAGAACCGTGAGGGTTGCCGTCCTCGCCGGCGGGCGCTCCTCCGAGCACGACGTCTCGCTGCGCTCCGGCGCCGTCGGTCGCGCGGGGGCTGCGGGCGGCGGGCCACGAGGCGGTCGAGGTGACGATCGCCCGCGACGGGCGCTGGAGCCACGCCGGCGGCGCCGTCGAGCTGACCCCGGGCGGCGGCCTGCTCGGCGCCGACGCCGTCTTCCCGGCCCTGCACGGGCCCTTCGGCGAGGACGGCAGCGTCCAGGGCCTGCTGGAGTGGCTCGACGTCCCCTACGTCGGCTCCGACGTCCTCGCCTCGGCGGTCTGCATGGACAAGCTGACGCTGAAGCGGCTGTTCGCCGCCCACGGCGTGCCCCAGGTCGAGTTCACCGCGGTCGAGGGGCCGGACTGGTGGGGGCGCTGCGAGGGCCTGGGGCTGCCGCTCTGGGTCAAGCCCTCGCGGCTCGGCTCCAGCGTCGGCATCACCCGCGTCGACGACCTCGACCGGCTCGACGAGGCGGTCGAGCTGGCGCTGCGCCACGACCCGCGGGTGATCGTCGAGGCCTCGGCCGCGGGGCGCGAGGTCGAGTGCTCGGTGCTCGGCAACGAGCGATGCGGAGGCCTCGCTGCCGGGCGAGATCGTCGCCCACGCCGACTGGTACGACTTCGAGTCGAAGTACACCGAGGGCGGCATGGAGCTGCGGGTGCCGGCGCCGATCTGGGGGAGGCGACGACGGCGCGGGTCCGCGAGCTGGCCGTCTCGGTCTTCGCGCTCGCCGGCTGCTCCGGCCTCGCCCGCTGCGACTTCTTCGTCGAGCCCGACGGCGAGGTCCTGGTCAACGAGATCAACACGATGCCCGGCTTCACCGAGACCAGCGTCTACGCGAAGCTGCTCGAGGCCAGCGGCATCTCCTACCCCGAGCTCTGCGACCGCCTCGTCCGCCTCGGCGTCGAGCGCCACGAAAGCACCCGCTCCTACGAGTTCTAGTTGAGCAGCTTCACGTCGCTGATCTCGACCTGGTAGCGGCCTTCCTGGTCACGGGCCGGCGCCGCCTTGTTGAACCAGATCAGGAAGTACTTGGCCGGCGCCGGGACGTCGAGGTCGACTTCCTCGACGCTTGCCGCGTCGGTTACGTCGCCGACCGGTTCGCCCCATTCGGAGAGTTCGCCCGGAGGGCCGGAGGCGGCGGCGAAGATCTCCGCGTCCCAGCCCGGGGTCGGGCTGCGGATCGCCAGCTTCGTCGGCGTCGCCGCCGACTTCGTCGTCACGTAGAGGCCGACGCCGGGGTCGGGGCCGGTCTTGGTCCCGGCGAAGGTGTCGGTGTCGTAGTGCTCGGTGCTCCAGGCGGTGCCGGTCGGGTTGCCGTCGACGGTGAGGCTGACCGTGCTCGGGTCCTCTTCTCCGTCGCCCTGGGGGTCGTAGTCGGTGGCGGAGGAGATCGCCACGGTCGAGCCCTTGTCCTTGAGAGCGCCGCCCCCGCCCCCGCCGCTGCTGATCAACTGAACCGCCGCCAGCGCCCCGGCGGCGACGAGGACCAGCAGCGCGATCGCCGCCCAGGACCAGCGGGCCCGGCCCGAGAGCTTGCGTTTGGGCGGCGGCACCGCATCGAGCACGCTGGTCGCCTCGCCGGTCGTCGAGCCGGCCCGCGCCGCCTCGACCTCGAGCGCGGTCGAGAGGTCGTCGATCATCTCGCCGACCTCCTGGTAGCGCTCGTTCGGGTCCTTGGCGGTGGAGCGCTCGACCACCAGCGCCGCCGCGGCGGAGATCTCGGGCCGCCGCTGCTGCACGTCGGGCAGTTCCTCGTTGACGTGTTTCATCGCCACCCCGACCTGGCTGTCGGCGTGGAAGGGGACCTGCCCGACCAGCATCTCGTAGAGGACGACGCCGAGCGAGTAGACGTCGGAGCGCGGGTCGACGGCGTGGCCCATCGCCTGCTCGGGGGCGACGTAGTCGGTGGTCCCGAGCACCCGGCCGGTGGCGGTCATCCCGTCCTGCTCGAGCTGGCGCGAGATCCCGAAGTCGGTCAGCTTCGCCCGTCCCTCGGCGTCGATCAGCACGTTCTGCGGCTTGATGTCGCGGTGGACCATGTTGCGCGCGTGGGCGACGGTCAGCCCGCGGGCGATCTCGATCGCGTAGGCGAGCGCCTCCTGGACGTCGAGCGCCCCGAGCCGGGCGATCCGCTGCTTCAGCGTCTCCCCTTCGACGTACTCGAAGACGATGTAGGGGTGGCCGCCGTCCTCGCCGGCGTCGATCACGGCGACGACGTTGGGGTGCGAGAGCTTCGCCACCGCCCGCGCCTCCTGGCGGAAGCGCTCGAGCTGGTCGGGCTGCTCGGACATCTCGCGGTGCATCACCTTGACCGCGACCGGCCGGTCAAGGGTGGCGTCGCGGGCCAGGTAGACGGTCGACATCCCGCCGCTGCCCAGCTTCGCCTCCAGCCTGTAGCGGCCGGAGAGCACGGTGCCGATCATCTGCGAGCTGGTCGGGCGTGAGTTCATCAGCGACGGCAAACGTTATGTGGCCTGGGTGGGGGGCTCAATGGGGTCGAGATCAATGTCCGTACAGGTTCGCTGCCATCCCGACCCGGCCTGCTCCTGGTCGCGCGCTGCCGACCGACTCTGCCGCGGACGCTCTCGCCGCCCCTGCTTGGACAGTTAACGGTCCTACGACCCCGGTAACTGTCCAACCTGCCGCCGCACTTCGCGCGGGCCCTCGGTCGCGCGACCGACCCGTTTTGCCTCCGGATAGTGCCGGCGCAGCAGCTCCAGCGCCGCGGCTTCGTCCGCCGCCGGGACGACGACGCAGAAGCCGCAGCCCATGTTGAAGACCCCGTACATCTCCTCCTCGCCGACGCCGCCGCGCTCGCGGATCAGCTCGAAGATCGGCTGCGGCGGCAGCGGGTCGTCGATCTCGTAGCCGACCTCGGCGGCGAGGCGGAGCAGGTTGCCGAGCCCGCCGGAGGTGATGTGGGCGAGGCCGCGCACCGCGACCGGGGAGCGCAGCAGCTCGAGCACCGGCTTGACGTAGATCTCGGTCGGCTCCAGCAGGACCTCGCCGAGCGGCCGGCCGAGGCGGTCGTCGCCGAGCGGGATGCCGGCCAGCGCCGAGCGGGCAAGCGTGTAGCCGTTCGAGTGGATCCCGGATGAAGGCAGGCCGAGGACGACGTCGCCCGGCTCGACCGCGGAGCCGTCGACGATCGCGTCGAGGGCGACGGTGCCAAAGCAGGCGCCGGAGACGTCGACGCTGCTGACCAGGCTGCCGAGCTGGGCCAGCTCGCCGCCGGGGATCTCGACCCCGGCCAGCTCGGCCCCGCGCGCCAGGCCGACCCCGATCTGCTCGCAGACCTCCGGATCGGCGGTCGGAACCGCGATGTAGTCGAGCATCGCCAGCGGCTCGGCGCCGACGCAAATCACGTCGTTGACGTTCATCGCCACGCAGTCGATGCCGACCGTGTCGAAGCGCCCCAACTCCTCGGCGACCAGCAGCTTGGTCCCGACCCCGTCGGTGGAGAGCGCGACCCCGGTCCGCTCGTCGAGCTTGATCACGCTCGCGTAGTGCCCCGGCAGCGGCACCTGCAGCGAGGGCCGGTCCAGCTTGATCCCGGCCAGAGCCCGGACCAGCCCGGCGACGGCGGCGTCCGCCGCCCCCTGGTCGACCCCGGCCCTGGCGTAGGCGTCGCTCACCCGCCCGATTCTTTCAGTCGCTCACGCAGGTTGGGCGCGGGCTCGAAAACGTAGGAGCGACCCCGGCGGTTTCGGAGGAGAAGGCCACGGTCGGCTAGGCCTCCCAGGTCTGCTCGAGCCGTCTCGTGCGTAACGCGGTGACTGCGAGCGTGCCCCCCGAAGGTGTAGGTGTGGTCGGGGTGCTTGACGGCGTGAGTGAGGAGGACGATCTGACGCCCGTTCAGTCCCTCGACGTCGTCGAGCATCCGCCGCACGTCGTGCAGCTCCTCAGTCTTACGCTGGAGGTAGAGGTCGAGGTCCTCAATTGCTTGCTCGATAACCCGAAGCTGATGGAGCAGAAAGTAGGTCGTGTCGCCATCGTCGGTCTCCGTTTCGAGAAAGGCACGCGTGTACTGCGCGGGTGCGACTCGGAGCAGCCGCGAGATCGGCAGGTATTCGGCGAGCCAATAGCCGCGGGTCCGCATCATCCAGAAGAAGAGGATTCGGGCGGTGCGGCCGTTGCCGTCCTCGAACGGGTGATCGTAGGCGAGCCAGAAGTGCACGAGGATCGCTCGTACGACGGGTGGAACAAAGTGCTCGCCATTCTCGCCTTCATTAGCGAAATCGCAGAGCATCTGCATCCGCTCGGGAAGCTCCTCCGCCGCTGGGGGCTTGTGGATCGGCTGCTCGTCTTCATCGCGGTAGAAGACGGCAACCCGAGGTTCGCCTGGGTGCTGCAGCCTGCCCGCAGTCGCGGGGTCCTTGAGGGTCCCTTCGGTGAGTATCCGGTGCAGCTCCAGGATCGCCTCCGGCGACAGTCGCTCTCCTATCTCCTCGCGCATGAATTGGAGCGCGCGGTAGTTGTTGGCCACCATGCGCTCTCCCCGACTTCGCGGCTCACGGCCGCTGCGCAGCATTTCCTGCGCGTCCTGTCTAGACGTGGCCGCACCCTCGAGCTGGCTGGAGCGAATCGCCTCCTCCATTCGCGAGTTGACCAAGAAGCGTCGCCCCGCAGCTCGCTCCGACGTGATCACCTGGTCCATCGCGACCTCCCCCGCTAGCCGCTGATCGATGTGGTGGAGGTGCTTGAGGATCCGATCAGGCAGGCAGTAAGTGAATTCGAGGCCGTCTGGTCCGGTCAGCGGGAAAAGGCGCATGTCCGCGATTCGGCCCAACTTCACTCGTAGCCACCACTCGCGGTCGCTAAAGCCACGGGGATGCGCGAGATGCCTGAGCTTGTCCCAGTGCAGGTATTCCCCGGCCTCCCTTTCGGGCCGTCCGGGCGTTAACGAGATCAGCTCACCCAGGACGGTCTCCATCGGAAATTCGTGTACCAGCTCGCCGATCGGCGGTGGCTCCGCTACATACATTCGTTAAATCCAAATCTAGTCAAGATTTGGACATGGTAGCCGAATTCCAAACTTGATCCAAGTTAATCCAAAATTTGGAACTAGCGCCGCAACTTCGCCAGGACAACCGCTGCCAGGGTCGCTCGATAGGCGGCGTAGGGCCAGAGCGCGCGGTCGCGCTCGACCAGGCCGATCAGCCGCTGCGAGGCCAAGGTCGAGGCGAAGGAGGCGGCGACCCCGACCGCGAGCGAGCGGCGCAGCTCCGGCGTGGTGCCGCGGCGGGCGAGGCGAGCGCCCTTGAGCGCGGTTGCGCCGACGATGATCGGCAGCGCGATCGTGCGCGAGAGCAGGTTCGCCTGGTCGCGCGAGAAGCGCCGCCAGCGCGCCGCCGCCAGGGTCACCCCGTTGCGCGAGACGCCCGGCGCCAGCGCCGCCGCTTGGGCGACCCCAAGGGCGAGGCCGTCGGCGGGAGTCGCGTCGCCGCGCCCGCGCTGCTGCGGGCGCGTGTCGGCGACGAACATCGCCGCGGCGCCGGCCAGGAGGCCGTAGGCGGTCGCCCTGGGCCCGCCCAACCGCCGCTCGATCGGCCGCTCCAGCGCGTAGCCGACGATCGCCGCCGGGACGAAGGAGAGGCCGAGGAAGAGCACCCGGCGCCCGTCGATCTGCCGCAGCTCCTCGGCGATCACCCGCCGCTGGCCGATCAGCAGCGCCACCGCGGCGCCGGTGTGCAGGGCGACCTCGAAGCTCTTGCGCAGCTCCGGGTCGACCGCCTCCCAATCCCAGCCCGCGAGCCAGGGGACGAGGACGATGTGGGCCGAGCTGGAGACCGGCAGCAGCTCCGCCGGTCCTTGGACGAGTCCCAGCGCCACCGCGCGCCGGGTCGGCAGCCCGTCCTGGCTCAAGCGCCGCCCGTGCCGGCCGGCTCGGTGGCCGTGGCCGGCTCGTCCCCGCCGGCATCAGGACCGCCGGCGCCGCGCCGCCGCCTCAGCAACGCATAGACGACGAGCCCGATCAGCGCCGCGACGACCAGGTAGTCGAGCACCTGCAGGTGGTTGCGCCACTGCTGCCAGTTGTCGCCGACCGCCTGTCCGATCAGCGCGAAGCCGAGGACCCACGGGATCGAGCCGAGCGCGGTCAGCCAGGTGAAGCGCCAGAAGGGCATCTTTGCCACTCCGGCCGGCAACGAGATGAAGGCCCTGACCAGCGGCAGCAGGCGGGCGAGGAAGACCGTCGCGTCCCCGTGTCGCTTGAACCAGCGGTCGACCCACGCCAATCGCGCCGGGCTGAGGTGGATCAACCGGTTGCGCTCCAGCAGATCGACCCGGCCGTAGTAACCGATCGCGTAGGTGGCCCAGGAGCCGACCATGTTCCCCGCCAGCCCGGCCAGCGTCACCCCGATCAGCGTCTGATGCCCGTCCGACACGTTGAAGCCGGCGAACAGCATCACCGCCTCGCTCGGGATCGGGATGCAGGCACTGCCGGCCGTCATCAGCAGGAAGACACCGGCGAGCCCGGTGTCGTCGATCACGTTGACGCAGAAGTCGACGATCGGCCCCGTGAGGTCTGCGTAGAGGAATGGGTGCAGCATCGGAAGAGCCCGTGATCCTAGAGCTTCAGCCCCTAAACTGACCCCCTCTGATGAGCCGGTTGAACCATCCGGTCTACCGCAACCGGGTTCTCCAGGTGGCCGCCGACGCGGCCCTCGTCGCGCTGGCCTACTTCCTCGCCTTCCAGCTTCGCTTCCTCGACGACCCGCACGGGCTGCCGCACCGCTACGAGGTCCTGTTCGCGCAGTCGGTCGGGATCGTCGTCGTCGGCAAGCTCGTTGTCTTCGCCGCCTTCGGCCTCTACCAGAAGTGGTGGCGCTACGTCAGCGGCCGCGACTTCCTGCTGATCTTCCGCGCCGTCGCCGTCGCCAGCGCGATCCTCGTCGTTTTCTTCGCCGTCGCCAAGCCCTTCGCCCACACGCTGCCGCGCTCGGTCGAGGTCACCGACTTCGTGCTGACGATGATGCTCGTCGCCGGCGCCCGCCTGGCGGTGCGGCTGATCGTCGAGCGCCCGACCCGTGGCGCCCGCGTCCCCAAGCACGAGGTACTGGTGATCGGCGCCGGGTCCGGCGGCCAGATGGTGGTCCGCGAGCTGCAGCTCAACCCCAACCTCGGCGCCACTGCGATCGGCTTCGTCGACGACGACCCGCGCAAGCGGGGGATGCGCATGTCCGGGGGCCTGAAGGTGCTCGGCTCGACCCGCGAGATCGGCAGGATCCTCGACGAGACCGAGCCCGACGAGGTGGTGATCGCGATCCCCTCCGCGCCCGGGACCCTCCGCGCCCAGGTCGTCGCCGCCTGCCGTGAGCGCGAGATCCGCGTCCGCACCCTGCCGACCGTGTTCGAGCTGCTGCGCGGCGGCGTCCAGCTCAACAAGCAGCTTCGCGAGGTGCGGGTCGAGGACGTGCTCGGCCGCGACCCGATCGTCCGCGAGCTCGACCGGGTCGGCGCCTACCTGCGCGACCGCATCGTCCTCGTCACCGGCGCCGGCGGTTCGATCGGCTCCGAGCTCTGCCGCCAGATCGCCCAGGTCAAGCCGCGGCTGCTGGTGATGCTCGACCACGCCGAGGACAACCTCTTCGAGATCGACCGCGAGATGGTCGAGCTACGGCACTTCACCAACGTCGAGTCGGTGCTCGCCGACTGCAAGGAGCCGCACCGGATGCTGGAGGTGATGCAGCGCTTCAAGCCCGGCGTCGTCTTCCACGCCGCCGCCTACAAGCACGTGCCGCTGATGGAGGCCAACCCGCTGGAGGCGGTCCGCAACAACGCGATCGCGACTCGGATCACGGCCGAGACCGCCGCCGCCTCCGAGGTCGAGCGCTTCGTCCTGATCTCAACCGACAAGGCGGTCAACCCGAAGACCGTGATGGGCGCCTCGAAGGCGATGGCCGAGTGGATCGTCGAGGCCGCCGGCCACAGCCACCCGGGGACCCGCTTCGCCTCGGTCCGCTTCGGCAACGTCCTCGCCTCCTCCGGCAGCGTCGTGCCGATCTTCCGCAACCAGATCGAGCGCGGCGGCCCGGTCACCGTCACCCACCCGGAGATGAGCCGGTACTTCATGACGATCCCGGAGGCGGTGCAGCTGGTGATCCGCGCCGGCGACATCGGCGCCGGCAAAGGCGAGGTCTTCGTCCTCGACATGGGCGAGCCGGTGAAGATCGTCGACCTCGCCCACAACATGATCCGGCTCGCGGGCTACGAGCCCGAAGATGACATCGCGGTCGAGTTCACCCAGCCGCGCCCCGGCGAGAAGCTGCACGAGGAGCTGTTCGGCCGGGCCGAGCGGGTGCAGCCGACCGCGGCGCGGCGGATCAACCGCGCGGTCCGTGAGCTGCCGCTCGACTCCGAGTGGGTCGAGTCGACGCTGAACTCGCTCGAACACCTGGTGATGGCGGGCGACGAGGCCAACCTCGCCGAGCGGGTGATCGAGTTGATCGCCGCTCCCGGGGGCGACGCCGCGAGGGTCGGCCCCGGCAAGTAGCCTCTCGCAGCTTGTTAAAGGTGATCGAACAGATCGGCGCCTTCGCCGGCCTGGCCTCGTTTATCGGGCTCGCGGTGCTCGCCCTGCTCTCGTTCACGCACGGGCGCGACATCCGCCGCCTGCGCGAATGGGCGGGCTCGGCGCCCGAGCGCGACAGCGAGCGCAAGGAGGCCACCTCCGCCGTCGCCGCCCAGCGGGCGGAGGAGCTGCGGGCGCTCGAGCAGGCGCGGACCGCCGAACAGCAGGCGGTGAGCCAGCGCGAGCTGCGCCGCCGCCGGCGCGAGGAGGGGTTGCCGGAGATGACCCGCCGCGAACGCTTCCGCGACCGCACCTCCGACTTCGGCGAACGCCTGGCCGAGCCGCGCTGGCTGGTGGCGATCTTCGTCGTCATGGTGCTGATCGCCGGCGGCGTCGCCTACGCGCTGCTGAGCGGCTCCGGCGAGCGGCGGCCACGGCGGCCAGGCGGCGGCGAAGCTGAAGCCGAGCGAAGTCGAGGTGACCGTCCTCAACGGCACCTCGGTCGCCGGCCTGGCCGCGACCTACGGCGACAAAGTCGAGGGCAAGGGCTTCCGTCTCGGCGCCGTCTCCAACACCGCCGAGCCCTTCGAAGCGAGCGTGGTGATGTTCGAACGCGGCCACAAGCCGGAAGCGAAGAAGGTCGCCAAGCAGCTCGGAATCGCGAAGCTGGCGCTGATGAACGGCGAAGTGAAGACCGCCTCGGCCGGGGCGAACGTCGCGGTGGTGGTCGGCGAGGACAATGCCGCGGCGGCGGGTTAGCGCAGCCGGCCTGGTCTTCGCGCTTCTCGTCGTCGCCACCGTCGCCGCCTTCGCCTGGGCGCAGCGCCTCAAGCGCGACCCGCTGGTTCTCGACCGCGTCACCTTCGCCGGCGCCCCGCGCGTCCACCCCAAGGCGCCGCCGGTCCCCAGCTTCACCCCGAACGGCGACTGCCGCTACGACCACCTGCGGATCCGCTTCCGCGTCACCCAGTCCGACGATGCCACCGTGCAGGTAGTCAAGCCCGGGGGAAGGGTGGTGGTCACGCTGGCCCGCGACCGTTTGCTCAAGCGCTACCACTACTTCACCTTCTACTGGGACGGTCGCCAGCGCGGCGGCGGCATCGCGCCGGCCGGTCGCTACAAGTTGCGGGTCAAGCTGCTCGGCCAGGAGCGCACCCTCGTTCCGCCCGGTTCGATCCACCTGCACCGGGCACCGCCGCGCCCGACCCAGGGCTGCGGCCCCCGTCCGGGGGCGTCGCCTTGAGCGACTTCCTCGCCGGGGCCGGCGTGCTCGCGGCGGCCGGCGCCTGCGCCGCCTCGATCCTGTTCCCCCCCGGCCGCCCCCGCTCGCTGGCGATGCTGGCCGCGATCGGCCTGTTCCCGATCCTCATCCTCGGCGACCAGTGGCACACCGCGCAGATCGTCGACCTGCGCCACGACGACGCCCGTATCGCGGCGCTGCTGGCGCTGGCGGCGATCGCGATCGCCGTCCTCGCCGTCCTCTTTCGCCGCTGGCCCCTGCTGATGCCGCTGGCGATCGTCGCCGCGCTTCCCTTCCGCGTCCCGCTGCACGCGGGGGGCGACACCGCGAACCTCCTCGTCCCGCTCTACCTGGTGATCGCCGCCGCCGTCCTCGCCACGCTGGTGCGGGACTGGTCCTCCCCCCGCGCCGCCCAGGCCGCCCGGCCGCTGGCCTGGCTGCTCGCGGCCTTCGTCGTCCTCTACGCGGTGCAGACGCTCTACTCGGGCGACTTCTCCAAGGGGCTGCAGAACGTCTGCTTCTTCCTCGTGCCGTTCACGGTCGCCTACCGGCTGCTGCGGGAGGTCGAGTGGGACCGCCGGCTGCTCACCCTGCTGCTCTGCGTGATCGGGGTCGAGGCGCTTGCCTTCGTCCTGATCGGCGGCGTCGAGTACCTCTCCCGCAGCCTGTTCTGGAACGACCAGGTGATCCGCTCGAACGAATTCCACACCTATTTCCGGGTCAACTCCGTCTTCTGGGACCCGAACGTCTACGGGCGCTACCTGGCGCTGGTGATAACCGTGGCGATGGCGGCGCTGCTGTGGACGAAGGAACGGCGCGGCTTCGCCCTGCTGACCGCGCTGGTCGCGATCCTCTGGCTGGGCCTCGCGCAGACCTTCTCGCAGTCCAGCTTCATCGCCCTGCTGGCCGGCCTCGCCGTGCTCGCGGCGATCCGCTGGAGCTGGCGCTGGACCCTGGCCGCGGTCGCGGTCGGCCTGGTTGCGGCGGCGCTGGTCGTGGTACTCGTCGGCGGCTCGGGCAAGGTCACCACCGACCGCTTGAACGTGGATACTGAGCGGCCGCGGCAACCTCGTCTCCGGCGGCGTCGACCTGTTCGGCGAACGACCCTTGTGGGGCTACGGCTCGGGCTCCTTTCAGGCCGCGTACCGCGAGCACCGCCAGAACAAGGACGCTCCCGGTCACCGTCTCCCACACCGAGCCGGTCACGATCGCCGCCGAGCAGGGCCTATTGGGCCTGACCCTCTACCTCGCCCTCATCGTCGTCGCCCTGTGGACCATGACCTCGGGCCTAAGCCGCCGGCCCGTGGGTGGTGCGGAGGGGGAGGCCGAGAACGGAGCCAGTTTGCCCCGCCCGCAGGCCTCCCCCTCCGTGCCACTTGCAGCCCGCGCCTCCGTCCCCGCTGCACCACTCGCCGCCCGCGCCGCCGTCCTGGCCGCCTTCGTAGCCCTCCTGGTCCACACGATGGCCTACGCCGGCTTCTTCGAGGACCCGATCACCTGGGTGCTGCTGGCGATCGGTGCCTCGCTGGCGCCGGCGCCCGCCGGTCGCGACCCGGCGCCCGCCGGAGCCCGCGACCCCACTGCCGCATAGGCTCGCCGCGTGTCGGGATACCTCCGCCGCCTCGCGACGACCGGCGCCGCCTACACCGCGGCCAGCATCCTCTCGAAGCTGATCGCGGTCGCCCTGCTGCCGCTCTACACGCGGTACCTGACCCCGGCCGACTACGGCGCCGCCGAAGTGATGTTCGCCGCCGTCGTCTCGGCCAGCATCGTCGTCCGGCTCGGCCTGATCGAGGCGGTGCTGCGCTTCTACTACAAGGACGGCGAGAGCCCCGACCGGGTCGTCGCCGCCAGCTTCGCGGGCCTCTTCTGGTTCGCCACCGCCGGCGCCCTCCTCGCCCTCCCCTTCGCGACCCCGATCTCCGAAGCGCTGCTCGACCGTCCCGCCACCGACCTCGCCCGGATCTCGATCGGCGGCCTCTGGGTGCTGACGATGTTCGAGTTCATGCTCACCCTGTTCCGGCTCGAGGAGCGGGCCCGCGCCTACTTCGTGACGACGATCGTCAACGTCCTCGCGACCATCGCCCTCACCGTCGTCCTCGTGGTCGGCGCCGGCGAGGGCGCCCGTGGCCTGCTGGTCGGGAGTTACGCCAGCGGTGCCGTCTTCGTGCTCGGGATGATCGCCGCCCAGCGCCGCCGCCTCTCGCTGCGCCTCGACCGCGACCTGCTCCGCCGGCTGCTGCGCTTCGGCCTGCCGACGATGCCGGCCGAGGCCTCGCTCTACCTGCTCAACTTCGTCGACCGGATCATCATCGTCCGCTCCGTCGGGCTCGCCGAGGCCGGCCTCTATTCGCTGGCGGTCAAGTTCGCCCAGGCGGTCAACGTCCTCGTCCGCGGCTTCCAGCTGGCCTGGCCGCCGCTCGCCTACTCGATTCGCGACGACGGCGAGGCGCGCCGCGCCTACGCCACGATCGTCACCCTGTTCGTCGCCGGCTGCGCCTTCGTCGTCACCGGCATGTGGCTGTTCTCGCGCTGGATCGTGCGGGCTCTGGCGGCGTCGGAGTTCTTCGACTCCTACGAAGCGATCGGCCTGATCTCGACCGCCGTCACCCTCTACGCCCTCTACATGGTCCTCGTCGTGATCCTCGGCCGCACCGGCCGCACCGAGTTCAACTTCCCGGCGACGCTAGCCGCCCTCGCCGCCAACGTCGCGCTGAATTTGCTGTTGGTGCCGCCGCTGGGGATCGTCGGCGCCGGGCTCGCCCTGGTCGCCTCCTACCTGGTCGTGCTGGCGCTGATGTACGGGTTCACCCAGCGCCTCTTCCCGGTGCCATACGAGTGGGGTCGCCTGGCCCGGGTCGTCCTCGCCTCCGCCGCCCTGGTCGCCCTCGGCGAGCTGGCGCTGCCCAGCTCGGGCGCCGGCGGCCTGCTCGGCCGCGCCGTCCTGCTCGCCGCCTACCCCGTGGTGCTGCTCGCCGGCGGCTTCTTCAGCCCCGGCGAGCGCGCTTGGCTCGCCCGCCTACGCCACCCCGCCGAGCTCGCTGCCAGCCTACGCGCGCTGCGGAGCGAGCCGCCCGCGGTCGAAGGCCGCGTCCCCGAGGTCTACGAGGCCGAGCGCATGGACGAGGACGCCCGCCTCTGAGGTGACCCAGATGTTGATGGGCCGCAAATACGCCTATATGGAGGGAAAACGGCCCATCAACCGGGGGTGCTTGTCAACCGGGGAGTGCTCGTCAACCGGCGCGGTCTCGGATGCTTTCGCCGCGGCCCGGCAGCAGCGCCTGGCGGGCGTGGGCCCAGTAGACACGGGCGGGCTGGTTCGGCAGCAGCGTCGCGACAAGGGCGCGGACCGCGTAGGACCAGGCGGTGAGGGCTCGCACTGCCAGGGCGGCACCCCGGCTGTGGTGCACCCGCATGTAGCGATCTCGATTGCGGTGGAATTCGACGATCCGCGGCAGGCCCTCGGCGAGATCGGTCGAGAGCTGGTCATGGTGGACCGCCGCGGCGCCGGGGACGAACAGCGAGTGCCAGCCGGCGTTGGCAAGGCGCTTGGCGAAGTCGCACTCGTCGTAGTAGACGAAGAAGGCCGGGTCGAGGTAGCCGACCGCCGCCGCCGCCTCGCGCCGCACCATCAGCGCGCTTGACTGTGCCCAGTCGACGCGGCGGGTCTCGCGCCCCCTGCTCTGCACGGTCAGCCGGCGGTGCAGGAACAGCGCCCCCGCCAGCGCGGTGCCGACTCCCGGGAAGCGCCAGGCGCAGGGCACCGGGTTGCTGTCGGAATCGAGCAACTGCGGCGTCGCGGCCGCCGCTTCCGGGTCGGCGTCGAGCGCCGCGATCAGCGCCTCCACCGCGCCCGGCCGCAGCTCGGAGTCCTCGTTCAGCAGTAGGCAGTAGCGGCCGCTCGCCGCGCGCATCAGGGTCGAGTCGTTCTCCGCCTTGCCGGCGCGCCGCTCCAGCGCGATCAGGCGCAGGTCGCCTCCGAGCTCCCGGACCGCCGCGGCCGAGCCGTCCTCCGAGGCGTTGTCCAGCACCAGCAGCTCGCGCTCGACCCCGGCCGGCCGGGTGCGCTCGATCGCCGCCAGGCAGGCGAGCAGATACTCGCGACCATTCGTGTTCACGACGCAGTAGGAGAGCGTGGGCGCCATGGCGGTCACGATAATTGCTGAACCTTGTCTGGCAGACAGAACAGTGCACCGCGGGTGCAGCTCGTCGACCCCTCGGCCTTCACGCCGCCCTACGACCGTGCTCTGGCGGCGGCGCTGGCCCGTGCCGGCGCCGAGGTCGAGCTGCTCACCAGCCGCTTCCTTTACGGGCCGGTGCCGCCGGCCGAGGGCTACCGGGTTGACGAGCGCTTCTACCGCCGCAGCGCCGCCCGCGGCCTCGATGCGTCCGGCCCGCCTGCCCTTCAAGTTGGCCGAGCACGCGGCGGACATGCTGCGCTTCCGCGGCGCCGTCGACGCTGACGTCGTCCATTACCAGTGGCTGACCGTTCCGTCCCTCGACGTCCACCTGCTGCCGCGGCTGCGGCCACGGGTGATGACCGCCCACTACATCCTTCCCCCCGCCCCGAGCCGCCGCCAGCTCGCCGCCGCCCGCCGTGTCTTCGGCCGCATGGACGCGGTCGTCGCCCACTCCGAGCACGGCGCCAAGCGGCTCCGCGCCGAGGTCGGCTTGGACCCCGCGCGGGTCCACGTCATCCCCCACGGCGCCTTCGACTACCTGACCCGACTGCCCGAGGAGAAGCCGCTGCCCGAGGAGCTGGCGGGAGCGGAGGGTCCGGTGATCCTCTCCTTCGGCCTGCTCCGACCGTACAAGGGGATCGAGAACCTGATCGAGGCTTTCGGCCGGGTGCGAGGGGCGGAGCTGTGGATCGTCGGCAACCCCCGGATGGAGGTCGAGCCGCTGCGCGCGCTTGGCCGCCGCGGCCGGCGGCCGCGTTCGCTTCGTCACCCGCTTCGTCGAGGACGCCGAGATCCCGGCGATCTTCCGCCGCGCCGACCTCCTCGCCCTCCCCTACCTCGACGCCGAGCACTCCGGCGTCCTCTACACCGGCCTCGCCTTCGGCAAGCCGCTGCTGCTCAGCGCCGTCGGCGGCTTCCCCGAGGTCGCCGCGACCGGCGCCGCCCGGCTGGTCCCGCCCGGGGACACGCGGGCGCTCGCCGCCGCCCTCGCTGAGCTCAGCGGCGACGCGTCGGCCCGGGCCGAGCTCGCCGCCGCCGCGAGCGCCGCCGCCGCCGGCCCGTTCTCCTGGGACGAGGCCGCCCGCCGCACCCTCAACCTCTACCGCGAGCTGCTCGAGGCCCGGCGGATGACCGCCGTCGACGCCCTCTTCTGGCTCTGCGCCGGCCTGATCGTCTACACCCACGCCGGCTATCCGCTGCTCCTCTTCCTCTTCGTGCGGATGCGTGGGCGTTCGGGTGCGGAGAGGCCCGGCCCGGCGGCCGCGGCGGACCCACCGCTGGCTTCTTCCGGCCCACCAGTAGCCGAGCACCTGCCTCGCGTCTCCCTGATCGTCCCCGCCTATGACGAGGAGGAGGTGATCGCCGCCAAGATCGCCAACGCGCTCGCGCTCGACTACCCGCGCGAGCGCCTGCAGCTGATCGTCGCCTCCGATGGCTCCACCGACGCGACCGCCGAGCGCGCCCGCGCCGCCGGCGCCGACCTGGTCCTCGAGCTCCCCCCGGCGGCAAGGTCGCCGCCCTCAACGCCGCCGCCGAGCGAGCCGACGGCGAGCTGCTCGCCTTCTCCGACGCCAACTGCGCCTGGGCGCCGGACGCCCTGCGGCGCCTGGTCGAGCCCTTCGCCGACCCGACGGTCGGTTACGCCTGCGGCCAGGTCCGCTTCCTCGACGAGGGCGGCGGCAACCTCGAGGGCGCCTACTGGCGCTACGAGATGGCGGAGCGGGAGATGGAGTCGGCGCTGGCCGGGATCACCGCCGGCAACGGCGCCATCTACGCGGTTCGCCGCGACGCCTACCTGCCGCTTGCGCCCTCGGGCAGCCACGACCTCTCCTTCCCCTTCAAGCTGGCCAAGCGCGGTCTGCGCTCGCTCTACGTCCCCACCGCCCGCGCCGAGGAGAAGATGGTCCCGACCCTGGAGGGCGAGTTCGCCCGCAAACGGCGGATGATGGTCGGGCTCTGGGACATCGTCGTCGGCGAAGGGATGCTCTCGCCACGCGGCTACCCGCCGCTCTTCGCCTTCGAGCTGGCCTCGCACCGGCTGCTCCGCTACCTCAGCCCCTGGCTGCACCTGATCGTTATCGCCGCCAACCTCGCCCTGCTCGGCCGCGGCTGGGTCTACACCCTCACCCTCACCCTGCAGCTGGCGCTGCTCGCCGCGGCGCTGCTCGGCCGCCTGCTGCCGCTGCCGCCGCTCCGGGTCGCCCGCTACTACGTGTTGACCACCGCGTCGATCGCCGCCGGCCTCTGGGACCGCTGGCGCCACGGCCCCGGCGGCCGCTGGCAGAAGGCCGAGGGCACCCGCTGATGCCCCGCGCCGCCGACGTCGTCATTGCCGCCCTGGCGCTCGTGGTCCTCTCGCCGTTCCTGCTCGCCGCGGCGATCGCGATCAAGCTCGGCGGTCCGGGGCCGGTGTTCTACCGCCAGCGCCGTGTCGGCCGCGGCGGCGCCGAGTTCGAGCTGCTGAAGCTGCGGACGATGGTGCGAGGGATCGGACCCGGTCGGGGTCGGCACCGTCGTCGCCCGCGACGACCCGCGCGTCACCCGCGCCGGCCGCTTCCTCCGCCGCACCTCGCTCGACGAGGTCCCGAACCTGGTCAACGTCCTCCGCGGCGAGATGGCGATCGTCGGTCCGCGCCCGACCATCCTCGCCCAGGTCGACGACTACACCCCGCGTCAGCACCGCCGCCACGAGGTCCTTCCCGGGATCACCGGCTGGGCCCAGGTCCAGGGCCGCGCCGGCATCCCCTGGGCGGAGCGGATCGAGCTCGACCTCTGGTACGTCGACCACCGCAGCCTCGCCCTCGACCTCCGCATCCTGCTGCGGACCGCCGGCCTCGTCCTCAGCGGCCGCGGTCTCGCCCCGGACTAGGGTTACGGGGCGATGAGCGCCAAGCCCGAGGTCAGCCTGCGCCGCTTTGAGCCCGGCGACGCCGCCGCGGTGCTCGCTGGTTCAACAACCCCGCGGCGACCGCCTCGCTGATGGAGCAGCGCGAGGGCTTCTCGTCCGAGCAGGCCGAGGCCTGGACGCGACGGGCGATGGACGACTCCGGCGAGGACCGCAAGTTCGCGATCGTCGTCGAGGGATACGAGGAGCCGGTCGGTTTCACCGCGCTCTACGGCCTCTTCCGCCAGACCGCGCCGGAGCTCGGGGCGCTGATCGGCGACGACGTCCGCGGCAAGGGGGTCGGTCGCCGCGCCGAGGCGCTGACGATCGCCAAGGCCTTCGACGAGTACGGCGCCCACCGCGTCTACGGCCGCATCCCCGCCCGCAACGAGATCGCGAAGAAGACGGTGCCAGCCTCGGCTGGGTGCACGAGGGGACGATGCGGGGCCACCTCGCCCGCGAAGGCGACCGAGCCGGACGACTGCGAGGTCTGGGGCGTCCTCCCCGACGAGTTCCGGGCCGCCGCCGCGGACCTGTTCGAGTGAGCGCGCCGCGCCGAGCTGATCGAGGACCGCGGCGAGGCGGCGGTCTCCGACCACTTCTTCCGCTCCCGCCCCTTCCTCGACGCCGAGGGCGTTACCCACACGCTGCGCATCGATGCCGGCGACGCCGAGCTGCTGGCGCCGCTGATCGTGCGCGACGATCGGCGGCGGTCCGGAGCGCGACGCGATCTCCCCCTACGGCTACCCCGGCCTCGCCACCGCGCCCGAACGCAGTTCTTCCCGGTGTGCGGGAGAAAGTACGTTCGGGCCGGCCGGTGGCGCTGAAGTCGATCCGGCGGGGATCGACTTCAGCGCCACCGGCCTGGTCAGCGTCTTCCTCCGTCACCGGCTCGGCCCGCCGCCGCTGGCCGGGGCGACGGAGCGCAACGTGGTCCAGATCGCCGACCCGGCGCTGCTGCCGAAGAGCAGGCCCAGCGACCGCCGCCAGGTCCGCCGCAACCTCGAAGCGGGTTACGAGCTGACGCTGGTCCCGGGCGCCGAGACGGCGCCCGATCAGCGCGCCGGCTTCCTCGACGTCTACGAGCAGACGATGCGCCGCACCGGCGCCGCCCCCCACTACTTCTTCGGCGCTCGCCTACTTCGACCGCGTGCTCGAAGCCGAGGGCACCTGGCTGGCGCTGGCCGCCGCTCCCGGCGGCGAGCTCGCCGCCGTCTCGATCGCCGTCGTCAGCGACGGCTACCTCCACTACTACCTCAGCGGCAGCGCCGACTCGCACCTGCGCGACTCGCCGATGAAGAACGTCGTCGCCCGTCTGGTCGAGCACTCGGCCGAGCTGGGGCTGCCGCTCAACCTCGGCGGCGGCCTCTCCCGCGGTGACGCCCTCGAGGAGTTCAAGCGCGGCTTCGCCAACCGCGAGCTGCCCTGGCACACCTCCGAGCTGATCTGCGACCAAGAGAGATACGACCAGCTGAGCGCGGGCCACGCCCAGGGCACCTTCTTCCCCGCCTACCGGTCCTGAGAGGGGCCTAGCTGGCCGGTTCGGCCGGCGTCGGCCCGGTGAACGTGAACGCCCGCACCGGCTCGCCCCCGTACTTGCCCCAGGTCGCCTTGCCGAAGTCGCGGATTGCGTCGAGCGTGATCGCGCCCCTGTAGCTGGGGCAGCCGATCAGGTTCGTCCAGGTCGTCGCCGCCACCTCGTAGGGCATCCGTTCGTTCGGGAACAGCAGCGTCGCCCCGTACATCGTGTCGTAGACGCCCTTCAGCGCCAGCTGGTCCTTTTCCGGCAGGTCGGGCGCGTACTGGATCTCCAGCCGCCCGTGCTCGAGCGAGTGGACGAAGTCGATTTCCGCCGGCATTTCGGCGTAGGCGCCGTCGGCCTGCTGGTAGGGCGGTTCGACGTGGGCGCCGGAGGTCGGCGGGTTGGTCTTGTAGTTCGGGGTCGGCGAGCCGACCGGGATGTGTTCGTGGCCCTCGTCTGGAAGCTTCAGCTTCAGCACGCAGCCGGCCTGCTTGGCGGCCGTCGCCAGGTCCGCCACCTTGACCGCCGGCGGCGGCGGTCCCGGCCCGTTCGTCCGGTTCGACCCCGTTGGTCGAGCCGATTTAGGTGTTGAGGTTGATGTGGGCGTCGCCTTCCTTGGCACCGCCGTCGTCGCCGCCGCCGCTGGCGAGGACCACGACCAGCACCGCGATCGCCAGCGACCACGGTCGCGGCGATCGCGTAGGCGACGATCAGCCGGCTGCGCCCGGACTTCGAATCCTCGCGCTCGCGCTCGACCCGTTCCTGGCGCAGTCGCTCCTCGCTCGTTCCCCTGCTCGTCCATCGCTGGCCCGGCAGCTTAGTCGGCGCTGCCGGTCAGGGTCGCGGTGTCGCCGCGCACGCGCTCCCACGGCCGCGAGGCGCGCAGCGCCCCCAGCACCGCCCGCGTCGCCGGCGCCTTGTTCAGCGCGTAGAAGTGGATGCCCGGCGCGCCGGCGATCAGCAGCTCCGCGCACTGCTGGGCGGCGAAGGCGACGCCCAGCTCGAACTCGCGCTCGGGGTCGCCACCGGCGGCCTCGAAGGCCGCTTCCAGCGGCGCCGGGATCGAGGCGTCGCAGAGGTCGCAGATCCGCTTCGTCTGGGCGAAGCTGGCGACCGGGATCACCCCGGCCAGGATCGGCACCTCGATCCCCCGCGCCGCGCGCCGCCCGCACGAAGTCGAAGTAGACCTGGTTGTCGAAGAAGAGCTGGGTGATCAAGAAGCCGGCGCCGGAGTCGACCTTGGTCTTCAGGTAGGCGAGGTCGGTGTCGAGGTCCGCCGCCTCGGGATGGACCTCGGGGAAGCAGGCGCCGCCGATCGCGAAGCCCCAGCCGGCGCCGATGAACGCCGCCAGCTCGGCGGCGCTGCCGAGCCCGCCCTCGGGCTGGACGAAGTCCTCCTGCCCCCGCGGCGGATCGCCGCGCAGCGCGAACACGTTCTCGATCCCGGCCGCCTCGATCCGGTCCAGCGTCGCCGCCAGCCCCTCTGTCGTCTCCCCGACGCAGCTCAGGTGGGCCATCGTCTCGTAGCCGAGCTCGTCCTTCAGCGCCTTGGTGATCTCGACCGTGCCGTCGCGGGTCGAGCCACCGGCGCCGTAGGTGACGGAGACGAAGTCCGGCTCCAGCGGCGCCAGCTCGCGCGCCGTCGCGTAGAGCTGCTCTGTCGCCTCCTCCGTCTTCGGCGGGAAGAACTCGACCGAGAAGGTCGGCCGCCGCGCCGCGATGATCTCGTCGATCCGCATCCGCTGAGGGTAAGCGAAAGCCGCGCTCCGAAGGCGGGGAGAGTGGGCGTGAGTGAATCGGGGCCGGTCAGCCAGCTTGCACGGGGGCGGGCGGTGCCGCGAATTCGCCCGAACGCCCTTTACTTCGGATTTTGCGGAATCGCTCCAGGCCCACCCCTTGCATCGCCGAAATCGAGCCCGTAGGTTCGCCCTGCGACCGGGAGAGACCGGTTCCCGCGGAAGCCAAGCGGGGGCGGCCTCGAAGGTGGCGCGACGAGCTTCTGAGCGCGAAGGCTACGCGCAAGGCAGGCGACGAGCGTCATCCCCGGTCGTTTTCTCGTGCCCGCGACCTCCCTGGACAGTTACCGTCGCCATCGGCTCGGTAACTGTCCAATCTTCGCTGGTTGATCTAGCCTCGCTGATTCTTGAGGCGCCGGGCCGTCCTCGCGAGCGTCCTTCGCACGTACACGGGTTCGTCGCGAATCTGGCCGTGGGTGAAGCGAAGCGTGGTCCGGCCGGCGCCGGCGTGCGCGTTGTCGCGACGCTTGTCGTCCGCCTGTCGGAACGGAGTCCGGTGGTAGCGCAGGCTGTCGGCCTCGACTACGAGCCTCAGCTCCGGCCAGTAAAAATCGACCCGGTGGCCATCGAGCCAAACCTGGGTCTGCGGGACAGGCAGCCCGGCATCCCGCGCCAGAGGTAGAAAGCGCAGCTCCAGCTCGGTCGAGGTGAGGGCCACGGTTGGGGCGCCGAGGATCTTTCGCAGCCATCCGCTCCCGGCCCGTCGGGGCAGCCTGTCGATCGCGGCCAGCAGACGCTCGGGGTCGACCAGATCGAGGTGGTCGGCCTCGTTGATCGCCGCTTCCAACTGCCCACGAGGAACGCAGGTGGCGAGGTCGACCAGAGTCGCGACCGGGTGCGTGACGGGAATCTCTGCGACTTCCCGTTTGCCCGGCGCCTCATGATCGCGCCGCCGGTGCACGCGGACGCCAGGCCGCCTCGGGCGCGCGTCGTTCGGAACGACGACCTCGACCGGCTCGTGCGGACGCTCAGGGCGCATGCCCCAGAGCGCCGCGGCGCTGCGGTGGGCTGAGCAGAGCGCTTGGGCCGCAGGCCAGCACCGCGGCCATCCACCCGCCCCGCTGCGATATTTCCGGACGCCCGACCGCGTAGACGCCCCGCATCAGCCGGTGCAGGCGGCCGTTCGCGAGGCGGTGGCGGATCGCCCCCGGACTCAAGCCGAGCTCCCTCAGCTGCGAATGGGTGAGCACACCGTGCCGCTGCCCGGCCAGATCCCAAGCCCCTCTCGACCACGGTTGGGCGCTTACCGTTCCCATAGGCACCGTAAGTCACCAGGGAGGAAGACTCGCCCCCCGGCTGCGTCCGGCGGGGCTCCTCTACCGCGTCCGACCGGCTCCTTACCTTCACCCGGTCAGCGCGATGCCTGCCCACGCTGACCGCGACCGGGGCGCCGCTGTACCGGGAGCTGGGTGTCGCCGCGAAACCTCGTGAGCCCGTCGCCGCGACTTAGCCCGCCCGCTCCCCACCTTCCCCGGCGTTGCGCGCCTCGCTCGCCGGGCTCCACTCGGTGCCTTTTCGGCAGGCAATTGCACTGGTTGGGCCTGTGCGAGGATGCCGCCGATGGTCGACGAGGTTCGCTACGAGCGGGTGGGTGCGGCGGCGCTGCTGACGATCGACCGGCCCGCCCGGCGCAATGCCGTCGACGCCGCCACCGCGGCGGCGCTGCGACGCGGGTTCGACGACTTCGAGGCCGACGCCGAGGCCCGGGTGCTGGTCCTGACCGGCGCCGGCGGCGAGGCCTTCTGCGCCGGCGCCGACCTGAAGGCGCTCGACCTCGACGTCGACGACCCGGCCGGCCCGGAGGGCTTCACCCGCCTCACCCCGTCGAAGCCGGCGATCGCCGCGGTCGATGGCTGGTGCCTGGCGGGCGGCCTCGAGCTGGCGCTCTGGTGTGACCTGCGCCTCGCCACCCCCGGCTCGACCTTCGGCTTCTTCGAGCGCCGCTGGGGCGTGCCGCTGGTCGACGGTGGCACCCAGCGGCTGCCGCGCATCGTCGGCATGGGCCGCGCCCTGGAGCTGATCCTCACCGGTCGCCCGGTCGACGCCGAGGAGGGGCTGCGGATCGGGCTCGTCAATGAGGTCGTCGCCCCCGGCGCTCACCTCGACCGCGCCCTGGAGCTGGCCGAGCGGATCGCCGTCTTCCCGCAGGAGACGATGCTCGCCGATCGCCGCGCGGCGATCGAGGGGGCGGGACTGCCGCTGGCCGAGGGCCTGGCGCTGGAGCACCGGCTCGGTCGCGAGACCCTCGAGGTCGCCGTCCGCGGTGCGGCCCGCTTCGCCGCCGGCGAGGGCCGCCACGGCGCAGGTATCGACTAGCCGCCCCGGGATGCGGGAGCGCCGGCGCCCGGTCTCAGCCCTCGCGGGCGACGCGACGCATTTCGTCCTCGGCGGCTTCCGGCCCGAGATAGGGCATCAGCACCGCGAAGACGAGGTCGGGCAGGATCCGGCGCAGTTCCGGCCCACGTCCGGCGCGAACCTCGTCGAAGATCATCGAGGTGGCGCCGCCGATCGCGAAGCGGGCGGTGTCGGCCGGCAGCTCCTCGGCCTGTGAGCTGGCCGAGCGGCCTTCCTCGAGGAAGTAGGTGAACCGGCCCAGCGCCGCCCGGTAGCGGATCCGCGCGTCCTCGCCGACCGCGGTCACCTCGACCATCGCCATCCGGGCGATGTCGGCCTCCTGGGCCAGCAGGTCGGCGAGGGCGCGCAGCCCGGCGACGATCCGATATGCCCAAGGCTGGCCGGCGGCGCTCTCGAAGGCGGTCGAGACGTGGGCGACGAGAACGTCGATGACGGCGTCGTAGGCCTCGAGGAAGCAGGCCTCCTTGTTCGGGAACATTCCCTCGAAGGTCTCCTGGCTGACCCCCGCCGTCTCGACCACGTCGCCGACCGTGGTCGCCTCGTAGCCCTTCAGCGCGGCGACCCGCACCATCGCCTCCAGCAGCCGCTCGCGCTCGGAGCGGACCGCGTAGGCGCTCGGCAGTGCTTGGCTCGAACCGGGTGGGGGGCCCGGCGCCGATCGAGAGTCCATCCCGACCAGCGTAGGCAGTCAAAGCGGCCTTCGCAACCGCTTCAGGGAACCGTGCAGGGGTCGATTCCAGGCGCTCGCGGCCGCATCGCCAGCGCGGGATCAGGCGCTTGCGGCTTGCATCTCCAGCGCCGCCCGCTCGGCGCCAAAGTACGGCAGAACAGCGAAGTACATGAACTCCGGGAGCAGCCCGCGAAAGCCGTCATCGGCCCCGGTCGCGAGCCGCGAATGGATCACCGCGTGGATCCCGGCGGCGATCCCCTCGCCGGCGATCGGCGGCGGCGCCTCCGCCCCGCCGGCCTCCTCGCGAGCCCGGTCGAGAAAGGCGGTCAGCCGCAGCATCGCTTCGGCCCGCTTGGCCAGCGCCCCGGGCCCGGCGGCGTGGACCTCGACGATCAGGGCCCGGCCGGCGTCCGGCTCCTCGTCGAGGAAGTCGAGCAGCGCCCCGAGCCCCGCCCGCAGTTGCCCTGTCCAGGAGTCCTCCTCCTCGGCGGCCGCGCGGACCAGCGCCTCGACCCGCTTTACGCCCGCGTCGTAGGCCTGCAGGTAGCAGTCGTCCTTGTCGGCGAAGTTGTCGTAGAAGGCCTGCCGGTAGACGCCGGTCTGGTCCAGCACGGTGCGCACCGAGGTACGCTCGTAGCCCTCTGAGCCGACCGCCTCGAGCATCCCGTCCAGGATCGTCTGCCGCTTCGGAGAGGTCACGAGTCTGAGTTCGGGAGCGTTCTCAGGGGGGGCGCTGAGGCCCCCGTTAACGCCGGCCCTGCCAGCCCCTGCCAGGGCCCTGGTGTCGGCGTGCTTTCCCATCTGCCTTCCTTGAGGTCGATCAGGGGAATCGGTTGTCTGGCTTCCGGTACTTTACCGGTATATAGCCGTTCCGTCCAGCTTGGAATCCAGTTCTGATCAAGGTACTCTGGCGTTCGTGGCCGAACACGCCTCCACGATGCGCCCCCCTCCCGGCCGGCATCCACTGCCCAAGGAGTTCATCGCGCAGCACCAGCGGGCACGCATTATCTCGGCCCTCGCGGAGGAGACGGTGGAGAAGGGATACCGGGCCGTCACCGTCGCCGACATCGTCCGCCGGGCCGGCATCGCCCGCAACACCTTCTACGAGAACTTCTCCTCCAAGGAGGACTGCTTCCTCGCCGCCTCGGAGTTCGCGGTCAAGGAGGCGCTGCGGCGCGTCGTCGACGCCGCCAGCAAGGTCGACACCTGGCCGGCCCGGGTCAACGCCGGCCTCTCCGCCTTCCTCCACTACGTCGCCAGCGAGCCGGCGCTGGCCCGGACCTGCATCGTCGAGGCGCTCTCCGCCGGCCCCGCCGCGGTCGACCGCTACGAGCGCTCGATCCAGGCCTTCGTGCCGCTCTTCCGCATGGGCCGCAAGGTCTCCCCGCACGGCGAGGAGCTGCCGGGGACGCTCGAGGAGACGATCATCGGCGGCATCTTCTGGATCATCTACCAGCGCATCATCATGGGGCAGACGGAGCAGATCGAGGAGCTGCTGCCGGAGCTGGTCGAGTTCTCCCTCACTCCCTATCTCGGCGCCGAGGCGGCGAAGCGGGCCGCGACCGAGCAACCGCAAGCAGCCACGGGCTGAGCACATGAAGGCAGGGATCGGGGGTCCCATGACCTAGTGCTCGAGACCGAGACTCGCACCACCGCCTCTTCGGAGCGGGCACGGCTGATCGAGGCACTGATAGAGGTCGCCGCCGAGCGTGGCTATATAGACACGTCGATCGAGATGATCATCGACCGCGCCGGCCTCGACCGCCCCGCCTTCGACCGCCATTTCCGCGGCAAGTACGACGGCTTCCTCAGCGCTTGGCAGGAGGTGAACGAGGAGTGCATGCACGCGGTCATGCGGGCCTACGAGAGCGAGCGCGATTGGCCCGACCGCCTGCGCGCCGTTGCCCACGAGGTCGTCGGCAACCTCTGCCGCGAGCCGAGCCGCGCCTGCTTCGGGGTCGAGGTCCTGGCCGCCGGCGACGCCGCTCGCGCCCGCCGCGATATGACGATGCGGGTGATCGCCTCGCTGATCGACGCCGGCCGCAAGGAGATGGAGGACCCCGAGTCGGTCCCCCACACGACCGCCGAGGCGCTCGCCGGCTCCGCCTACGGCCAGGTCTACGCCAAGGTCGTCCGCGGCGACACCGACGAGCTGCCGAAGCTGATCCCGCAGTTGATGTCGGCCGCGGTGATGCCCTATCTGGGGGTCGAGGCCGCCCTCGAGGAGCTTTCCCATGGCTCAAATCCGCCCGACCGGTATCGTCGCCCTATGGCTGTCGATCCCGCCGATATGCAACTGGATCAGGCCGAGGCCTACCCGCCCGAGCTCGCCCGTCTTCCCCCCGGCCGGCACGGCCTCCCGCGCGAGTTCGTCGCCCACAACCAGCGCGAGCGGCTGATCGCCGGCCTCGCCGAGGCGATCGCCGAAAACGGCTACTCGGGGACAACGATCGCCCACATCACCCGCCACGCCGCGGTCTCGCGGCGGACCTTCTACGAGCACTTCGCGAGCAAGGACGAGTGCTTCGTCGCCGCCTACGACACGGTGATGGCGCAGCTGCGCGAGCGGGTCGGCGAGGCCTTCGAGGAGGAGTCCGACTGGCCGCGCGCGGTCAAGGCGGGGATCGGCGCGATGCTGCGCTTCCTCGCCGCCGAGCCCAACCTCGCCCGCCTCTGCATGGTCGAGGCGCTGGTCGCCGGGCCGGTCGTGGTCGAGCGCTACGACGCCGCGATCCAGAGCTTCGTCCCCTACTTCCAGACCGGCCGCGAAGGGCGCCCCCCGGAGGTCCTCGCCCGCCTCAACCCGACCACCGAGGAGGCCCTGGTCGGCGGCATGATGTCGCTGATCTCACGCCGCATCATCGCCGGCAAGACAGCCGAGCTGGAGAGCCTGCTGCCGGACCTGGTCGAGTTCACGCTGACCCCGTACCTGGGCAGCGACGAAGCCGCGCAGATCGCCCGCGAAGGCTGAGCCCCACCGAAAGATCGACGGCTCGCGTCAGCCTACATGCGGGGGAGAGTTGTGGGGCTGGAGACCTTGAGTGTCGGTGCACTCGTTAACGCCCTTCCCTTTCATATATGACCATGGTAATGTGACCATGGTCATGCCTCCAACGGAGAGAAAGATAACGGCCACGCAGTTCAAGGCCCGGTGCCTTCGGCTGCTTGACGAGGTCGCCGCGACCGGGGAGACTTTGGTGATCACCAAGCACGGCCGGGCCGTCGCCCGTGTCGAGCCGCCCCCGCGCCCCGACGACCTGCGCGGCAGCGTCAAGATCGATATGACCGCCGAGGAGCTGATCCATTTCTCGATCGGGCCCTGGGACATGGAGCGCGGCGATTGATCGTTCTCGATACCCACGCTTTCGTCTGGCTGGTCGGCTCTCCCGAGCAGCTCAGCGCACCGGCCCGCCGTGCGATCGCGGCGGATCCGGATTTGGCGATAAGCACGGCGTCGATTCAGGAGATCGCGTATCTGAACGCCAGGGGTCGATTGACGATGGACCGGCCCCTGGGAACTTGGATCGCCGACTCGTTGGGGGTGCACCGCGTTGGCGCGCTGCCGGCGACGGTGGCGGCCTCCCTCCGCGCCGGCTCACTCGATCCGGAGGAGTTCCACGGCGATCCGGTGGACCGTCTCATCTATGCCCTCGCGATCGAGCACGACGCCCAGCTCGTCACCGCCGACGAGCGTCTGCGCCGCTCCGACCCGGCCCGCACGATCTGGTAGCCGGTGGGGCCCTCCGACCGGCGGGCGGCGGAGTCGAGTGCTGGCTTTGGCCGAGGCAGCGGGCGCTACGGCGGTGGCTTAGCGCCACCTGGGTCGCGGTCATTACCGCTGGCGCCGCCGCGCGTACCCGTGCCTGGCCGATGTTTGGCCAACATCTCCCCGGCAGCCTGCCACACTCCGCCCGTTAGCGCAAGAGAATTTGAACAAACAGGTGGGTTTCGGATCGAAACTGCGGCTAGCCGGTCTGCGCCGCCGAGTCGGTCGAGCGCAGCTCCAGCCAGGCCTCGTCCTCGCCGAAGTAGTTGAGCGCGACCAGGTGGGCGAGGTCGGGCAGCAGCCGCTGCACCTCGGCGGCGCGGCCGGCGCCGATCTCGAGGCCGATCGATTCCTCGATCGCACCGACCATGAAGCCGGCGGTCATCGCCGAGGTCGAGGGCAGGGCGTCGGGCTCGCGGCGGGCGCTGTCGAGCGCGGCGATCAGCCGCTCGGCGACCTGCTGGTGCTTGGCCCAGGCGCTGCCGCGGGCGGCGCGCACCTCCAGCAGCAGCGCCTTCGCGGTCAGCGGCTGCTCGGCGACGTAGCGCAGCAGCTCGGCCAGCGCCGCGCGGAACCCGAGCCGCCAGGTCGGCGCCGAGCGCCCGGCCTCCAGCAGGTCCTCGCAGAGCTCGTCCGCCGCCGCTTCGTAGGCCTGCGCGAAGCACTCGTCCTTGCCGCCGAAGCGGCGGTGGAATTGGTCGCGGCTGATCCCCGCCCGCTCGGCGACCTCCTGCACGGTCGCCTTCTCGTAGCCGAGGGCGCCGACCGTCAGCAGCATCGCTTCCTGCACCGCCGCGTCGGTGCTGCGCTCGGGAACCGCCTCCTGCCAAGACCGGACCGCCCGCAGTGTGCGCTGACCTTCCACCTGGGGTACTGTAGCCCATCTTTGGGAACTATGTCCAATCTATGTACTGAGTTCGTACCAATGGGAACCCGCGCTATCCTGAAGAGGTGCGAGCCCTGCCCGGAAAGGCCTCTCGGCAGCCTCCCGGCCCCCAGCCGGTGAGCCGCACCGCCGCCGCGGCGGACCAGCGGCGCCGCATCCTCGAGGCGACCGCCGATCTGATCGCCGAGCACGGCTACCAGGGGGCGACGATCGAGACGATCGTCCGTCGCGCCAAGGTCGGCTACGCGACCTTCTACAAGAACTTCGAGGACAAGGAGCAGTGTTACCTGGCACTGCTCGACGCCGGCTACGGCGTCGCCCTGCACCGGGTGCAGCGGGCCTACGACCGCGAGCAGGAATGGCCGGACAAGGTCGCGGCGGGGCTCGGGGCCCTGTTCGAGACGATCGCCGAACACCCCAACGTCGGCCGCGCCTGCCTGGTCGAGGCGCTGACCGCCGGCCCGGAGGCGGTCGCCCGCCACGAGGCGATGCTGAAGCGCTTCATCCCCCTGCTGAAGCCCGGGCGCGAGCTCAACCCGCGCCGGGCGGAGCTGCCGGACACGCTCGAGGACACCCTGGTCGGCGGCGTCCTCTGGGTGTTGAATCAGCGCCTGATCGGCGGCGAACCCGAGGCGCTGCGCGGTCTGCTGCCGGAGACGATCGAGTTCGTGCTGCGCCCCTACGTCGGCGAGCAGAAGGCCGCCCACGAGGCCGAGCTCGCGGCCTCCAGCTGACCGCAGCGCCTACGCGCTGTACTTGGCGATCAGCTTCAGCCGTGGTTCGGCCACCGAGATCAGGTCCAGCATCGTCCCCCAATCGTCAGCGATCTCGATCTGCTTCCACTCGCCAAGCTCGTCAACTACCGTACCCTGCGTCCCAGCCGGCCATTTTCCGACCCGGTCGAGCAGCTCGACGACGTCGATTTCTCCGATTCCGTGCTTGACAGTTGCCATCGTCTTCCAGTCTAGGGTCTGAGGTAGGCGCTGGTCAGGTGCGGCCGCGTGCCGGCACCGGCGATTCTCCAGATTGTTCTCAGGTCAACTATTAGTGCTCCGTTAGCTCTTGCAGGAACTCCGCCCGGAGCGGGCGAAACCCTCCGCGATGGCATCTACGGAGGAGGCGAGAATGGGAGAGGTGTCGGGACTCAGTGCCGCGAAGCTGCAGAGGGTCCGCGGGCGCCTGGTCGAGTTCGCGGAGGAGATGTTCGAGCCGATGGCGCGCAAGGACCAGCGCCGCTGGGGCGAGGTCTACCTGCGCGGCCTGATGCTCGACGGCAAGCGCAAGTCGATCGAGCCGATGGCGGCTCGCTTGGAGGACGGCGACGAGCAGTGCCTGCAGCAGTTCGTGAGCCAATCGCCGTGGGATGAGACGGCGGTGCGCAGGCGCCTCGCCGTGCGGATGAGCGAGGAGATCTCGCCCGAGGCCTGGATCGTCGACGACACCGGCTTCCCGAAGTTCGGCGAGAAGTCGGTCGGCGTGGCCCACCAGTACTGCGGGGCGCTCGGCAAGGTCGCCAACTGCCAGGTCGGGGTCTCGGTCAACGCCGCCACCGATGAGGCCTCCTGCCCGCTGGACTGGCGCCTGTTCATGCCCTCCGAGTGGGACTCCGACACAGAGCGCCGGGCCAGGTCCCATGTTCCTGAGGAGGTCCGCCACGTTCCGAAGTGGCGCCTGGCGCTGGAGATGATCGACGAGCTGTGCGAGTGGGGGCTCGAGGCGAAGCCGGTGCTGGCCGACGGTGCCTACGGCGACATCACCGAGTTCCGAAGCGGCCTCGAGCAGCGCGGGCTGGACTACGTGGTCCAGGTCAAGGGCAAGACCTCCGCCTACGCCTCCGACGTCCGCCCCGAGCGGACCGCCTACGCCGGGGCCGGACGCCCGCCCAAGCCGCGCTACCGCGAGAAGCCGTCCTCGTTGCGGGAGCTGGCGCTCGCGGCCGGCACCGAGGCGGCGGTCGAGGTTTCATGGCGGGAGGGAACCAGGGGCGAGCTTCGTTCGCGCTTTGTGGCCCTGCGGGTGCGCCCGGCCAACATCGGCCTGCGCAACCGGGCCTCCCGAGAGGGCTCCGAGCTGCCGCTGCGCTGGGCGCTTTGCGAGTGGCCCGAGGGAGAGGCCGAGCCGGTCAAGTACTGGCTCTCGAATCTTCCTGCCGAGACCCCGCTTGGAGAAGCTCGTCCGCCTCGCCAAGCTGCGCTGGCGGATCGAGCACGACTACCGCGAGCTGAAGGACGCACTCGGCCTGGACCACTTCGAGGGGCGCACCTACCGCGGCTGGAACCACCACGTGACCCTGGTCTCGGTCGCCCACGCCTTCCTCACCCTGGAGCGCCGAGACCGCCCTCCGGCCAGGGCGTCGGCTGCCGCCCGAGACTCCTTATCTACAGCCGCCTGGATCGATCTAACGGAGCACTACTATGCGCCGGTTCTTCTCGCCGCATCCACGCAGCGGGAAATCGATCACGCAATTGACCCCATACGGCGGGTTGTGGCGCACCGAGCTGACTGGTGCCACAAGGACGCCCGCCCGGATCTCGGCTTCGACGTAGTCGACGTCCTCGATCGTGATCCCGAGGATGCGTTCGAAGCCACGCGCTTGGGTCCACCGAGCTCGTGAGCAGCATTCAGCGAATAGCCGAGCAGCTTCTCACGCACGCCAATGGCCTCCGCGGCGCGGGGGAGGCGCTCTCCGGTTTTCGGCGGCCAATGCACCCCGCCGAAGCTAGGGATGCAAGTTGCACGCGTGTGCGACTCAGGTCAAGGCTTTGGGTCGCAAGTCGCAAGCGTTTCTCTCCCTGGCGCTCCTACCTGTTCGGCTACGAGACGCTGCCGCGGGGGACGACCCACTGGGTGGGCTGGCCGGTCACCCTGGCGATCCGTTCGTAGTCGGCGTCGTAGTGGAGGACGGTCAGACCGGCGCGCTCCGCACAGGCGGCGGTGAGGAGATCCGGGAGCTGTACCGCGCGGTGCTGGGAGCGCTGGGCCAGCGCGGCCTGAACCTCCAGGGCCCGCTGAACGCACTTCTCATCCAACGGTGCCCGGGGCATCCCGGCAAGGGACTCGGCCGTAGCGCGGTAGTTCTTAGGACTGCTGGCGCTGTAGAGCATCTCCAGGTCGACGGTCCCGCAGGTGGCGACCTGTCCTTGCCGCAGCAGGGGGTCCAGCGCCACGCGAACCTCGACTCGAGTTTTGTGGCGCGCGAGGGCGCTGGTATCGACCAGAAACGACGGCATCGGATCGGACTTCTAGGGCCGACGCCAGGCGCCCTTCATCACCTCAGGGTTGTCGAGCTCCAACACACCCGGCGTGTCCAGCAGCTCGAGCAGTTTTTCCCGCTGCCGCCTTTTGACTATCTCGTCGAGCGCCGCGTCGACCGTATCGGTCATCGTCTTGGTCCCGAGAATCTCCCTCGCCACGTCGACCTTCTCGGTGTCTATCTCAAATGACGTCTTGCGTTTGGCGATCGTGACCACGCTCCCACCATATAGCGATTTCGGAGATACAAAAAGTAATTTATAGAGAATTTGCTATCTCATGACTTTCTGCGCACCGCGCCATATCCTCATCGTGTGCCCGAAGAAGAGCTCGGCCCGCTTCCCGCCGGCCGCCACGGCTTCAGCCGCGAGCAGGTCGCCCACAACCAGCGCGAGCGCCTGCTCGCCGGCCTCGCCACCGCCGTCGCCGAGCATGGCTACAACGCGGTCACGATCACCCACATCACCAGGGCCGCCGCGGTCTCGCGGCGGGTCTTCTATGAGAACTTCGAGAGCAAGGAGGAGTGCTTCCTCGCCGCCTTCGACGCGGTGGTCGCGCACATCCGCCAACTGGTCGCCGAAGCGGTCGAGTCGGCCCCGGACTGGCCCCACCAGGCGATCGCCGCCGCCCGCTCGTCCCTCGCCTTCCTCGCCGCCGAGCCCGACCTGGCGCGCCTCTGCCTGGTCGAGTCCCAGAGCGCGGGGCCGGTGGTCGCCGCCCGCTTCCACAACGCCGTCCGCGAGCTGGTGCCGCCGCTGGAGCGGGGGAGGGAGGAGCGCGCCGGCCAGCGCGACCTGCCGCCGACCACCGAGGACTCGACGATCGGCGCCCTCGTCTCGCTCGCCGGCCGCAAGGTCGCCGCCGGCGAAGCCACCCGCCTCAAGGACCTCCTCCCCGACTTCACCGAGTTCATCCTGGCGCCGTACCTGGGCCCCGACGAGGCCGAACGCCTCGCCCAGCAGCCCGCCTAGCCTCCTCAGCTCTAGGAACTTTCCTTTTCTTTTGGGAACACTCCCTTGACAAACTCTGCTGTCGCTGCTTCACTGGCGACGCCCGTCGGTACGAACAGCACCTTCTAGGAACTGCTCTCACCCGTCGTGCGATCAGGGAACACGCTGCACCAGGGACAACCGAGCCTCGCGGGAGCGCCGCCAAGGGAAGGCGGCCGGCAGAGGGGCTCAAGGGACAAGGAGAGCGATACGTGAAACGCCACGCGAAGGCATCGTCCGTGGGATCGACCTCGGGCTGGGCAGGCCACCTCAGCTCGGTCGCCCTCCTCTGCCTCGCCATCGCCGCGGCGCTGACGCTCTCCGCCTCCCCCGCCCTCGCCGCCAAGATCCACCCCTATACCGGCACCTCCTTCGGCCCCGATGGCGCCGCGGGCTCGGAAACCTTCGCCAACGTCCAGGGCGTCGCCGTCGATCAGACCACCGAAGAGGTCTACGTCTATGACGCCGGCGCCGGCAAGGTCTACAAGTTCGACTCCGCCGGCGAACCGGTCAACTTCTCGGCCCTCACGGGCAACGCGATCGAAGGCGCCGGCGGCACCGGCGCCGGGGAAAACGAGATCGCCGTCGCCCCGGCCGGCTCCCCGGGCGGGACCGCCGGCGACATCTACGTCGCCAGGTCCACCGCGGTCCTGGTCTACGCGCCCAGCGGGGAAATGCTCGGCGAACTTACCGCCGAAGGCAAGGAAACCTGCGGCGTCGCCACCGACCCCGCCGGCCACGTCTTCGTCGGCATCTACACCAGCCCCAGCAGCGTTAGGGAATACATCCCCTCAGCCAACCCGGTTACCAGTGGCGATCAGTCGGGTGAATCCACCGCGGCGTTGCCGGAAATCTGCAACGTCGCCGCCGACGGGCTCGGCAACGTCTACGCGGCCAACTACGCCGGCAGCAGCGGCACGGTCAAGCTCGCAGGACTGAGCAGCCCGAGCGCCGGGCCGCTGGACCCCAGCGCCACGACGCTCGCGGTCGACCCCTCCAACAACGACGTCTACGCTGACCGCGGCAGCGTCGTCGCCCAGTACGACTCCGCCGGCAACCTGCTCGGCAGCTTCGGCTCCGGACAGCTATCGGGCTCCGACGGCCTCGCGGTCAACGCCACCAGCGGCGAGGTCTATGTCGGCGGCGGCGCCAGCCACACCGTCGAAGTCTTCGGCCCGGCGATCGCCATCCCCGACGTCAGCGCCGAATCGATCGGCGCGATCAGCGGGTCCGAAGCGACCCTGCTCGGCAGGGTCAATGCCGAAGGCCTCCCGGTCACCGAATGCATATTCGAATACGGCACCAGCACCGAATACGGCTCGACGAAGCCCTGCGAAGGGGCGATCCCGGCCGACGAAAGCGACCACCAGGTCACCGCCGTGGTGAGCGGCCTCACGGTCAGCACGACCTACCACTTCCGCATCGTCGTGGCCAACGCCAACGGGACCAACCGAAGCGGCGATCAGGCCTTCTCGGTCTACGCGGCGACCCCCTCCTTCAAACCCTGCCCCAACGACCCCCTCCGCAGCGGCTCCGGCGCCAACCTCTCCGACTGCCGGGCCTATGAGCAGGCCACTCCCGTCGACAAGCACGGCGGCAGCGTCTCCGGGGACATCGACCTCACCCAGGCCTCGGCCGACGGCAACCGCATCACCTTCTCCGACGCCGCCGGCCTGCCCAGCACCGGCGGCAGCTCCAGCGTGCCTATCTACCTCGCCAGCCGCGCCGCCGGCGCCTGGACCTCCAACGGCCTCCTGCCCCTCACCGAACAGGGCGTCAGGGCCGAAACTCTGGGCTGGGACGACGAAATCGCCACCGCCGCCAGCAGCCCCTACAGCGGCGGCATCTACCTCAACGACACCGCCACCGCCACCTACCAGCTCGCCGCCCCGACTCCTGAATATCCCTTCCCGCACCTGGCCGGCTTCGCCGACGACACCGCCCACCTCATCTTCGAGAGCGAATCCACCCTCGCTCCCGGCGCGGTCGCGGGCCACGAAAATCTCTACGACCTTGACCACGGCACCATCACCCTCGCCGGCCGCATACCCGCCTCGCCGGCCACCGCCTGCGATGACACCGGTGCCCCCGCCTGCGTCCCCGCCCCAGAAGGCTCCTTCGCCGGCTCCTATGAAACGCAGGTCAGTGACAGTGAAGGAGGCGGCGGCGCCTCGCATAGCTACTACACCCAGAACACGATCTCCGACGACGGCTCCAAGGTCTTCTTCACGACCCGCGTCGCCCGCCAGCTCTACGTCCGCGAAGACGGCACCGCGACCACCCAGGTCTCCGCCTCGCAAGCCAGCACTCCGGATCCGAATGGCCCCAAGCCCGCCGCCTTCATGGCGGCGACGCCCGACGGCTCGGAGGTCTTCTTCACCAGCTGCGAGCAGTTGACCGACGACTCCACCGCCGTATCGACCGCCGCGGAAACCTGCACCACTGAAGAACAGGGCCAGGATCTCTACGCCTATGACACGAACACGGGCGATCTCACCGACCTCACCGTCGACTCCAATGTCAGCGATCCGCAGCGGGCCGGCGTCATCGGTGTCCTCGGCACCTCCGCCGATGGCTCCTACGTCTACTTCGCCGCCAACGGCGAACTCGCCTCCGGCGCCTCGCCGGGGAGCTGCCCGATCGTCGGCGGTTACGCCAGCGGCACCTGCAACCTCTACCTCTCCCACGCCGGCACCATCACCTTTGTCGCGCCGCTCGACAGGGGAACCGATGACTTCAAGGACTGGATTCCGAAGTTCGACATAGGCCTAAGCAAAGTGAAGGAATCCCGCGTAGCCGCCGACGGCACCCTGCTCTTCGGCTCGACCCAGAGCCTCAGCGGCTATGACAACACCCTGGTGGACGCGAGCAAAAACTGCGCGGCCAATGCCGGCAATCGTTGCTTCGAGATCTACCGCTACAGCCCCACCGGCGAGCTGAACTGCGTCTCCTGCAATCCCACCGGCGCCGTGCCCACTGGATCCGCGACGCTGGAGAGCGAAGGAAATAGCAGTAACAAAATATATCCCGATACTGCCTTACTGACCCGGAACATCTCCCTCGACGGCAACCGCGCCTTCTTCGACAGCCCCGACCCCCTCGTCGCCGCCGACGCCAACGGCGTCGTCGACCCCTACGAGTGGGAGGCCGAAGGCACCGGCTCCTGCGAATCGGCGGACGTCAACGGCGGCTGCCTCTACCTGCTCTCCAGCGGCAAGAGCCCGGAGCCCTCCCACCTCGGCGATATCTCGGCCTCCGGCGAGGATGCCTTCTTCTTCACCGGCCAGTCCCTCGTCCCCGCCGACAAGGACAGCCAGGTCGACGTCTATGACGCCCGCGTCGGCGGCGGCCTCGCCTCCCAGCATCCGCCTGCCGCTGCGCCGCCCTGCCTCGGGGAAGCCTGCAAGGGCGCCTCCTCTATCCCCCCGGATGAATCCTCGCCCGGGACCTCCACCTTCACCAGCCCCGGCAACCGGCACGAAAAGCCGCCGGCGAAGCGGTGCCAGAAGCACAGCAAGAAGAAGTGCAAGAAGTCAAAGAAGCACAAGAAGTCCCGAGCAGCCCACACCAACCGCGGAGGTTCGAAGTGATTACCGCCAAGCGACTGCTCCTGCGTGGACTTTGCCGCCCGGCCTTGCCCCTCGCCATGATTCTCGCTGGTGCTTTGCTGCCCGCGGGGGCCCAGGCTGCCGCACCGGCCTTCAAGATCACCTCGCTCGGCTCGCCCACGCGCTTCGTCCCCGGCGATGAAACCGGCTTCGCCACCTACGCGATCACGGTCACCAACATCGGCGCCGCGCCCACCGACGGCTCCCCGATCACGCTCACCGACACCCTGCCCGCTGACATCAACCTAGACCTGACCCCCGGCGGCGGCGGCCTCATTGAACTTCAGCTTAATGACGACTCCGGGGGAAAACCACCGGTCTCCTCGTGCGAAGGCGGCCCTCCCGTTAGTTGTGTCGCCTCCGCGAGCACTCTGCAGCCCGGTATGCAACTGACCATGCTCGTGCCTGTCGACATCGAACTCAGCGCCTCCGGGACCGCCGTCAACCAGGTCAGCGTCTCCGGCGGCGGCGCCCCCGACGCCTCGGCCACCGAGAGCACGCCGTTCAGCGCCGAACCCGCCAGCTTCGGCTTCCAGAGCCTCGAAACCGCGATCACCGCCGCCGACGGTGCTCCCTACACCCAGGCCGGTGGCCATCCCTACCAGTTCCACACCGGCTTCCAGATCAACAGGGTTCCTGCCGGCGAAAGGGGCACCGTGCCCGCCGGCACGCCCAAGGACGTGATCGCAAAGCTCCCCGCCGGCATGGTCGTCAACCCCAACGCGACGGCCGTCCGCTGCACCGAGGCCCAGCTCGAGGTCGGCGTCGAAAGCGAATGTCCCCCCGGCTCCGTCGTCGGCATCGTTCATCCCACGACCATTCTCGGCGGTTACGCCAATCCCAGCTACTTCTCCGAACCCCTCTACAACATGGTGCCGCCACCCGGCGCCGCCGCCTCGTTTGCCTTCAATGCCGCCGGCGCCAGCATCTTCGTCCATCTGCTCGGTGGCGTCGACTCCGCCGGCGAGTACCAGCTCACCGCCAATGCCAGGGACATCCTCCAGCTCGGCGGAGTGTCGGGGATCACCGTCGAGCTCTGGGGCAATCCCTCCGACCCGAGCCACGACTACCGGCGAGGCGTTTGCGCCTACCCGTACGAAACCGGTAACGCGTGCCCGACCGAACCCGTGGACACGCCTTTGCTGACGATGCCGAGCGCCTGCTCGCCCGATCCCCTCACCACCACGATCAGCGCCGACTCCTGGGAGGAACAGGGCAAGTTCGTCTCTGGCTCTTCGGTGACCGAAGACGAAGGCAACCCGATCGGCGTCGACGGCTGTAACGCCCTGGAATTCGAACCGACGATCTCCTCCCAGCCGACCACCAACCTGGCCGATAGCCCGACCGGCCTCGACTTCAACCTGCACCAGCCCCAGAGCGAGCATTACGAAGGCCTCTCCACCGCCAGGCTCAAGGACGCCAAGGTCACCCTGCCCGAGGGCATGACCCTGAACCCCTCGGGGAGCAACGGCTTGGACTCCTGCAGCGAGTCCCAGATCGGCTACCAGCCGAGCGAAGGCAAGATCCACTTCTCCGCCTCCCCCCAGAACTGCCCCGACGCTGCCAAGGTCGGCACGCTCGAAGTCTCGACGCCGCTGCTGGAAGAAAAGCTCGAAGGAGCCGTCTACGTCGCCAAGCCCTACGCCAATCCCTTCGGCTCGCTCTTGGCGATCTACCTGGCGATCGAAGATGAAGAACGAGGCATCGTCGCCAAGCTCGCCGGCAAGGTCGAGGCGGATCCCCAAACGGGTCAGCTCACCACCACCTTCACCGACAACCCCCAGCTGCCGATCGAAGACATCGACCTGCACTTCTTCAAAGGCCCCGGGGCGGCGCTGAAGACCCCGCTGATCTGCGGCGAATACACCACGACTTCGACTCTGACGCCGTGGAGCACTCCCGAAGGCGCAGACGCGCATCCGTCTGACTCCTTCGCCACCAGCGTCAACCCGACCGAAGGCCCCTGCCCGACGAGCGAAGCGGGCGCTCCCAGCAAGCTGTCGTTCACCGCCGGCACGATCGCCCCCCAAGCCGGCGCCTACAGCCCCTTCGTGCTGAGGCTTGCTCGCCCCGACGGCTCCCAGCGCCTGATTGGCCTCGACGCCACTCTGCCCCCGGGACTGACCGGCAAGCTCGCCGGCATCCCCTACTGCTCGGAGGCTCAGATCGCCCAGGCAAAGAGCCGCGAAGCCCCCAACCAGGGAGCGGTGGAGCAAAGCAACCCGAGCTGTCCCTCGGCAACCGAAGTAGGCAGCGTCACCGTCGGCGCAGGAGCGGGCATCACCCCGCTCTACGTCACCGGCCACGCCTACCTCGCTGGTCTCTATAAGGGAGCGCCGCTTTCGCTGGTGATCATCACCCCGGCGGTGGCGGGCCCCTTCGACCTCGGCGCCGTGGTCGTGCGCACGGCGCTCTACATCAACCCCGAAACCGCCCAGATCCACGCGGTCTCCGATCCGTTGCCGAGCATCATCCAGGGCATCCCCTTGGACCTGCGCAGCGTCGCCCTGAAGCTCGATAGGCCCAGCTTCACCCTCAACCCCACGAGCTGCGACCCAGCCCAGATCACCGGATCGGCGGCGATGCTGACGGGGCAGAGCGCAGCTCTTGTCTCCCCCTTCCAGGTCGGCGGCTGCTCGGCCTTGGGCTTCAAGCCGAAACTGGCCCTCTCTTTGAAAGGCGGGACGAAGCGCAACAAATACCCGGCGCTGAAAGCGGTCGTGACCTATCCGCAGGGAGGCGCCTACGCCAACATCGCCCGCGCCCAGGTCACCCTGCCGCACTCCGAGTTCCTCGAACAGGGCCACATCGGCACGATCTGCACCAGGGTGCAGTTCGCGGCCAACGCCTGTCCCGCTCGCTCGATCTACGGCAAGGCGAGAGCATTCACGCCGCTGCTCGACCAGCCCTTGGAAGGCCCGGTCTACCTGCGCTCCTCAAGCCGCGAACTCCCAGACCTGGTCGCAGCGCTCAGAGGCCAGGTCGACGTCGACCTGGTCGGCAAAGTCGACACCGGCTCCAACGACGGCATCCGCAACACCTTCGAAGCCGCACCCGATGCTCCGGTCTCCAAGTTCGTGCTCGAAATGCAGGGCGGCAAGAAGGGCCTGCTGGTCAACTCCGAAAACATCTGCCGCAAGGCCCAGAAGGCGAATGCCTTCTTCACTGCCCACAACGGCAAGAGCTACGTGGCGACGCCGCTGATCAAGAATGACTGCGGGCGCAAGGGGCGCAAGGGGAAGAAGCACAAGGGGCACCACCACAAGTAAAGGCGGCCCCGACACCTCCCCGCATCGCGCGAGGGAGTCACAGGGGCGATGCGCATCGAAGAGGTCCGCGCCGCCCTCGTCGCCCGCCTCCGGGCGCGCCGCTCGGAGATCGAGCAGACGGCGCTGACCCGGGTCCGCGCCGTCTCTGACCCCACCGAGGCCTCCGACCCCGAGTACATGGAGGGTCTGCGGGCGGCGGTCTGTGCCGCGATCGACTACGGCATAGGCGCGCTCGAGCGCAGCGGGGACCGCGCCCCGCCGATCCCCACCACCCTGCTCTCCCAGGCTCGCCTCGCCGCCCGCAACCGGGTCGGCCTCGACACCGTCCTGCGCCGCTACTTCGCCGGCTACACACTGCTCGGGGACTTCGTGATCGAGGAGGCCGAGCGGGCGGGGCCACTGCGCGGCGCGGCGCTGAAGCGGCTTTTGCGAGCCCAGGCCGCTCTCTTTGACCACCTCCTCGCCGCCGTCAGCGAGGAGTACTCGCGCGAGCAGCAGGGCCGGCTGGACTCCGCCGAGCAGCGCCGCGGCGACCGCGTCAAGAGGCTCCTGGCCGGCGAGCTGCTCGATACCTCCGAGCTCGCCTATGACTTCGAGGCGTGCCACCTCGGCATCGTGGCTTCCGGGCGGGCGGCCGCGGAGCCACTCGGCGACGTCGCCGAGTGGCTCGGTCGCCGCCTGCTGTTGGTCCGCTGCGAGGAGGACACGGTCTGGGCTTGGCTTGGTTCCAGGCGCAAACTCGACCCAGACGAGCTCGAGAGCCTCGCCTCCCGGCAGTTCCCCGCCGGGGTCTCGGTCGCGATCGGGGAGCCGGGGGAGGGCCTCTCGGGCTGGCGGCTCACTCACCGCCAGGCCCAGGCGGCGTTGCCGGTCGCCCTGCGCAGTGGCGAGAGCCCAGTTCGCTACGCCGAGGTGGCGCTGGTGGCCTCGATGCTGCGCGACGACTTGCTGGTCACATCGCTGCGCGAGCTGTACCTGGCGCCGCTTGCGCAGGAGCGCGACGGCGGGGCGGTCGCACGGCAAACCCTGTGGGCTTACTTTGCGGCGGAGCGCAACGTCTCCTCGGCGGCGGCGATGCTGGGGGTGAGTCGCCGTACAGTCAGCAATCGACTTCGAGCAATCGAAGAGCGATTCAGCCCACCTCTCCTCGTATCCGCAATCGAGATGGAGGCCGCGCTTCGCCTCGACGAATTGGAGCGAGTGTCGAAGGGACGCCGCCCATACTGAGAATGTCGTTCGGGCGCGCCTTCACGCATTGGTAAGGCACGCAGCAGGGCCAACCGGCCAGACTGAGTTGAAGCAACAAAGCCAACCAGCTGACCCACCCAGTCAGTTGTCTCTGTAGCAGGGGGGTCATGACCCCGGTGCCGCGCCAGTTGCATCTGGTCGCCGTCCAGGGCCGTGCACTGAACGAAAACCAAACCCAGGGATACGCCTGGGAGAAGGAGTTCGCAGAAACAATGGTTAGCAAACCCAGATCATTGAAACGCATGATCCCAGCTTTTGGGCTGGCTCTGATCGCCGCATTGGCGCTCAGCGCTGTTGCGGCAGGTTCTGCCTCGGCTGCGACGCAAAACTGGTACTCGTGTAAGAACGTCGGTGCCGGCAGCGGCCTCTTCGAAGACGCTGCCTGCAGCAAAGAAGGCGGTTCCAAAGCGTTCGCCTGGACCAAGCTGGCGACCAAAACCCCGACCGGCTTCAAAATGTCGGGCAGCAGCGGCTTCACTATGGAAGTGCCGTTCGGCGGTGGCATCGGGGTCACGATCGGCTGCTCGGGACAGGCCAGCGAAGGCACGATCGAAAACCAGGCCTACGGCAAAGGGACCGTTGGAGTCTTGAGCGAAGCCAAAGCCAGCTTCATCCTCAGCGGCTGCACGGTGACCAAACCGGAAGGCTACGGATGTGTGGTTCCCAGCACGCTCCACTTCGAACAGATGGCGGGCGAAGCCACCGAATTCGAAGGCAAACCCGCGCTGAAGTTCTCGCCCCTGAATGGCGGTGGGGTCCTGATCACCTTCACGATCTCGGGGTGCAGCGGCGGTGCCGGATTATTCAACGGAGAGCACCAGATGAAAGGCACCCTTACCGGCATCGCAAACAGCTCCACCTCCTCACTCGAATTCACCAAAGCAAGCAGCAAAATCAGCCAATTCGGCATAGCGGGTGCGTTTGTAGGCACCAGCAAGATGGAAACCACCGCTGGCGAAGCGTTGAAGCTGGCGCCGTAGGCAAGGCAGATCACGGTGACTCAGCGCTCGAGCGTTGAGCGAGCGTGATGGGACGGCCCGGGCGAGGAGCTTCTGCTCTCTGCGTCCGGGCCGTCATTTCCCGGCCGGCGATGACTGGCCTGTTACGAAGGCCAAGCCTGCGGCGACGCAGAGCTGGACGCGGTCCGCCCGATCGGCGACGATGTGCGCCGATGACCCTCGTCGACGAGAAATCCCGTGTTCCGACGCTCGACGCACCGACGCTCGATCGCCTTGCCAGTGCCCTCGACCGCGAGGGAGTGGTCGCGGCGATGCTGATCGGCTCTCAGGGACGGGGTGGGGCCGGCCCCCTCTCCGACGTTGACATCGGTGTCTGGCACCGACCCGGCCTCGATCCGGCGGCGCGGCTGCGGCTGCGTCTCGACCTCACCTCCGCGGCCGCCCGTACGCTCGGCACCGATGAGGTCGACGTGGTCCTGCTGAACGGCGCGACGCCGCTGATGCGCCATCGTGCGGTCCGCGACGGCCGCCGCCTGGTGGAGCGAGATCCCAAGGCCCGGGTACGGCTGGAGGCGAGGGCGCTGCTCGACTACCTCGACACGAAGCCGCTGCGGGCAGAGCTGGCGCGCGGCCTGCGCCATCGCATTGAAGAGGACCGCCTTGGTCGACGCTGAGAGCATCGCCGCTCGCCTCGATCGCCTCACCCCGCTGCTGGGGGAGATGGAGGAGATCCGCGCCGCCGGCCACGAGGCCTACGCGGCCGAATTCCGCAGCCGCCTCGCCGCCGATCACGCGATCCAGCTGGCGATCCAGATCTGCATCGATGTCGGCGCACACCTGATCGCCGAGTTGGGTTTGGAGACTCCTTCTGACTATCGCGGTGTTTTCGAGGGGCTGCGAGACGCGGGCCTCGACCCCCAGCTGGCGGATCGCCTCGCCGACGCGGCAGGCATGCGGAACATCCTCGTCCACGACTATCTGGAAGTCGACGATGTCGCGGTCTGGGATGCCCTCGGCCGCCTCGACGATCTTCGCCAGTTCGCCGCCTTCTCGCAGCAGAAGTTCGACTGAGACGATGAGCTGCATGTTCGCTGGCCTTGGGGGCTTACCGGGCGAACGCGAACCGCTGTCCCTCAGTCTGCCAGCCGCGACCAGAAGCGGACCAGGGCTTTCTCCTGGTTGATCCCGAGTTCGGTCGTGAGCCGGATCCCCTGTGGCAACTTGGGGAAGGCGGCATAGGTTTCGAGCTCTTTCAGCCTGGCCTTGTGCGCCTCCAGCTGTGTCTCGGCCAGGGCCGCGGGGTCGGTGCCGAAGAAGAGCTTGAGGGCGGCGAGGTCGCGGCCTTCGAACATCCGCTCCGTCGCCTCGGCGCGCCACTCCTCGAGCGCCTTCCTGCCCCGTTTGGTCAGCTTGTAGAAGCGCCGCCGCCGCCCGTTCTCTTCGCGGCTTTCGTCGAGCAGGCCGGCCTCGGCGAGGCGGGCGCACTCGGTGTAGATCTGGGTGTGGGGGATCGGCCAGAAGTTGAAGACGCTCATCTGGGCGAACTGCTTGAGGTCGTAGGGGGTTGCCGGCTCGCTCAGGTCGAGCAGGCCCAGCACGATGTAGGAGGTCTCGGTGAGGCGGGGGCTTGACACGGGCCGCAATCTATCTTAGGTTTTGCACCGTTCGATCCGAACGATTTGGTCCGTACGATAGTCAGGGAGGGATCGGCCGATGCCGAGGATCGTGGTCACCGCGGCCGCTCGCCGCGCCTGCGGCGACGCGGCAATTGGCACACTTCCGTCACCCACGAGTCGCAACTTTCTGTCTACGGTGGCATCATGGAGGCGATGAGGGAAGCGTGGACCGACGAGCGGCTCGACGATCTGGCCAACCGGATGGACCGGGGGTTCGAGCGGGTCGACAGGGATCTGCGGGAATTGCGGGGCGAGATGACCGCGAAGCTCGGCGAGCTGAAGGCTGAAATGGACTCCCGCTTCGAGAAGGTCGACGCTCGTTTCGACCGCATCGAGGCCCGCTTCGACTCGATGCAGCGAATGACCCTCGCCGCCTACCTGACCGCGATCGTCGGCCTGATCGTCACCCAGCTCTGACTTCGCGGCTCGCCGAGCTTTCCGCCTGGATAAGGTCAGGGGGCCGTTCAACCCCGAAACGGAGGCCCTATGCCACTGGTACCGATGGTCGTCGAGCAGACCGCGCGCGGTGAGCGCTCCTTCGACATCTACAGCCGCCTGTTGGCGCAGCGGATCGTCTTCCTCGGGGAACAGGTGACCGAGGACCTCGCCAACCTGATCATCGCCCAGCTGCTGCACCTCGAGTCCGAGGACCCGGAAAAGGACGTCAGCCTCTACATCAACTCGCCCGGCGGCTCCGCCTACGCCGGCTTGGCGATCTACGACACCATGCAGTTCATCAAGCCCGACGTGCAGACGATCTGTTACGGGATCGCGATGTCGGCCGGCTCGCTGATCCTCACCGGCGGTGCCGAGGGAAAGCGGATGGCGTTGCCAAACAGCCGCATCCTCATCCACCAGCCCAGCGGCGGCTTCGAAGGTCAGTCGAGCGACATCGAGATCCACGCCAAGGAGATCCTCGAGCTGCGCGAGCGGCTCGACGGGATCTACGTCAAGCACACCGGCCAGTCGCGCGAGCAGATCCACGAAGACATGGAACGCGACAAATTCTTCCAGCCGCCCGACGCGGTCGAGTACGGCCTGATCGACCGCGTGATCGAGTCGCACGACTTCCAGCCAGCGGGCGCCGGCGGCTTCAGCCAGAACGGCAGCGACTAGCTCCCGCCCGGGCCGCCGTCCCGCCCGTCCGGCGTCGCGACGAGGAGCCGCAGGCCGACGTCGAGTTGGTCGGCCTCGCGCAGGTGGCCGTGCCGTTCGTCCCAGGCGCCGCTCTCGAGGTCGGCCCGCAGCGCCGCCAGGCCGCGCTCCGTTTCGCTGCCCGGCATCAGGTGCCAGACCGAGCTGGCCCGGCGCACCTCCGGGTCGAGGTGCAGCTCCGGCCGGTCCCAGAGGGCGCAGAAGAAGCCGTCCTCGCAGCGGCTCGGGATCGGCACCGACTCGATCGAGGCGCTCGGGCCGAGCAGCGCCGCCAGCTCCGTGACCGCCGGCATCGCCTCGCCGTGGATCTCCAGCGCCCAGGGGAAGTAGTCGCGCACGAGCCATAGCTCGGCCAGCGGCGCCGGGTCGAAGGTGAGGACGACGACGCGCTGGCGCGCCACCCGCAGCATCTCCGCCAGGCCCGCCACCAGGTTGCTCCAGTGGTGGACGGTGATGATCGCCATCGCCGCGTCGAAGCTACCGTCCTCGAACGGAAGGTTTTCGGCCTTTGCCTGGATCGCCGCCGCCGCACCGGCGGGCCGCTGGTCGATCATCACCCGGGACGGCTCGACCGCCATCACCTCTCGGTCTGTCGGCTCGTAGGAGCCGGTCCCGGCGCCGACGTTGAGGACGCTGCGAGCGCCGCCGAGCGCCGCCTCGATCCGCGCCGCGATCCGTGGGTCGGGCCGCCGCACCTGGCGGTAGCCGACGCCGATGCTGTCGTAGGCGGGCTCGCTCACCGGTCGAGGCTCACGACTCGCCGAGCCGCCGCCACGCCCAGGCGCCGGCGAGGGCTGCCGCGCCGCCCGAGGTGACACCGCCCAGCCCGGCGAGGCGGGTATCGCCGTCGCGAGCCGAAAGGCCGAGTGAGAACGCGTCGGCACCGTCGAGAATCGCCGCGCTGAGGGTGAGGGTGCGGAGCGTAGCCAGGTCGTCGCGGGCCGCCAGCGTCAGCAGTCCCAGCGCCAGGTCGCGCCCGCCGGCGAGCTTGGCCAGCGCCCGCCCCGCCCCGTCGGTCTCGCCGAACAGCAGCGCCTTCAGCGTCGGCTCAGTGAAGAACAGCGCTCCGACGCCGAGGGCGACCCGGCCGCCCCCAAGCGTCAGCGCCACACGGCGGCCCAGCGGGTCGATGCGTCGTCGGCGCATCGGTCAAATCTAGCCACCACCGAAGCTCGGACACTTTGTGCGGCCATGACTACACAAATAGACCGGGGAACGGCGCGGAACGCGACCCCGGGGCGGCGGGACCGCGATCATGGGGAGATGGCGGAGGGGGACACGATCCTGCGCGCCGCGCGGCGGCTCCAGGCCGCGCTCGTCGGCGAGGCCGTCTCCGCCTCGGCCCCGAGCCCGCGCGGGCGGGCCGCCGGCGTCGAGCGGCTCGACGGCCGCCGGCTGGAGCGGGTCGAATCCCACGGCAAGAACCTGCTCCTTCGCTTCGACGGGGTCGCCCTGCACAGCCACCTGGGGATGGGCGGCTCCTGGCACGTCTACGCTCCTGGCGAGCGCTGGCGCAAACCGCGCGCCTCGGCCTGGGCGGTGCTGGCAGGGCGGGAGCAGGAAGCGGTCCAGTTCGGCGGCCCGACGTTGCGGCTGATCCTGGCGGCCCGTCTTGGTCGCGATCCCCAACTCGCTCGCCTCGGCCCGGACATCCTCGCGCCGGACTTCGACGCCGGGGCCGCTGCGCTCTCCCTACGCGCCGACCCGACCCGTGCCCTGGGCGATGCCCTGCTCGATCAGACGTTGGTCGCCGGCATCGGCAACATCTTCAAGAGCGAGGCCTGCTTCGCGGCCCGGGTAGATCCCTGGCGCCCGGTTGGCGAACTCGGAGAGGGGGAGCTCGTCGCGACCCTCGAGGCCGCCCGCGGGCTGATGCTGGAGGCGGTCGAAACCGGTCGCCACGCCTACGCCGTCTACCGCGGCCGCCGCCCCTGCCCCGTCTGCGGCGGGCGGATCGCCTCGCGCGGCCAGGGCGACGCCAACCGCACCACCTACTGGTGCCCGAACTGCCAGGGTTAGGCCGCCTTGTCCGCTCGCGGCGAACCATCGCGCCCCTTCTCGCTGCTGCGCCCGCGCGAAGTCGCCCGCGCGGTGACGCCGCTGGAGCTGTTCTTCGACCTCGTCTACGTGTTCACGGTCAGCCAGCTCACCCACCACCTGATCGACCACGTCGACGCGCAGGGGATGATCGAGACGGTCGTCCTCACCTTGGCGGTGATGTACGCGTGGTTCATGACCGTCTGGACCACCAACTGGCTCGACGGCGAGCGCCGCCCGGTGCAGCTGATGCTGCTCGCGCTGATGTTCGCCAGCCTGCTGATGTCGACCTCGGTGACCGAGGCGTTTGGCGATCGCGCCGGGCTGTTCGTGATCGGCTACCTGGCGATCCAGATCGGGCGGACGATCTTCGCCGTCGTCGGCTTCCGCGGCCACCGTCTGCACGCGCATTTCGTCAACGCCCTGGTCTGGGAGCTGGGGACGGCGCCGATCTGGATCGCCGGCATCGCCGCCGACGGCGACGCCCGCCTGCTGCTCTGGACGGCCGCGGTCGCGGTCACCTACGGCGGCGTGATCGCCGGTCATCCGCTCCCCAACCGCCGCAGCCCCTTCAGCTCCGACAGCCAGATCTACGCCGAGCACCTGCTCGAGCGCTTCCGCCTCTTCTTCCTGATCGCGCTCGGCGAGACCGTGCTGACGCTCGGCAACGCCTTCGCCGGCGGGCCGGTCGAGGGCGACCGCCTGCTCGTCCTCGCCGCCGCCTTCGCCGGCACCGTGGCGCTGTGGTGGTGCTACTTCCACCGCGCCGAGCGGATCGGCCTCGCCGCCGTCGACGGGGCCGGCGCCTCCCGCCTCGTCGCGCTCGGCAACTACACCCTGATCCTGATGGTGATCGGGATCATCGCGATCGCCGGCGGCGACGAGCTGGCGATGGCCGATCCCGGCGGCGCCCCGTCCCTCGCCACCGCCGTCCTCGTCTTCGGCGGCCCAGCGCTCTTCCTGATCGCCCAGATGGCGTTCATCCGCGAAGCGACCGGCGCCCTGCCGCGGACCCGCCTGCTCGCCTGCCTGGCGCTCCTTCTGCTCGCCCTGGCGACCGCCCCGCTCAGTCTCCTCGCCACCGTGATCGCCGCCAGCGCCGTGCTGCTCGCGGTGGCGGTCGACGACACCCGCGCCGAGGGGAATGAGCTGCAAGAGGATAAATAGGTACTCAGTCCCCCATATGTACCTATTTCGCTGGCGATTGCCCCAACCGCTTCGAGAGCCGACGCCCGGACTTGAACCGGGGACCCCTTCATTACGAACGCAATTCTAGAGCCAAATCTGGGCCATCAGGCACGATTCTGTCCAGGGAGTTCGGCTGAGTTCGGTGCAGAATTGCGGAGTTGGGGACATATTTCGGGACATGGAACTCCGGTCGTCGCGCAGCGCGGGGCCTATCCTGGCTTCGATGTCGAAGGAATCCGCAGCGGATCGCTGATGAACACCGGCGTCGGGCTTGCGATGCCGAAGCCCGCGGCGACGATCGTTTTGGCGGGCGAGGAATTTGGCGGTGGCGCCGAGGCGGCTTTGAGCTTGCGCCCGGTGGGCCTGGGGGGACGACGCAGCTGCGCGACAGCGGCAGGACAGTCGTCAGCGCGGGCGCAGAGTTGGGGGCATTTCAGGAGAAATTATTAGATAGGCTTTTTAGATTGTTTAGAGATAATTGCTCTATAGTCCTCGGCTCCCTCGAGACCAGTCCGGGAGGACGTGAAATGCACCTGACAAAGAAATGGCAAGCCGGTGTTCTTCTCACCGCGATCGCCGTCGTCGCGATCGTTGCCGCGGCCTTTGCGAGCCCGGGGAAGCTCCGCGTCGAGACGCGGAACCGGCCCGACCCCGAGTCAAGCCGAAAACCTAATCGCAGGCCAAAGCCTGGCCGGCAGGATGGAAGCTGCCCTGGGCAGCGCGTTCGGCGGCGTCTGGTTCGATCGCTCCACCGCCCAGCTCCACGTGGGCGTGTCCTCACCGGCCAGTCGCAAGGCGGCGGAGGCGATTGCCGCTCGCACCGGGCTCAGCAATCTCGTGAGCGAGACCGCTGTCAAATCGACGTGGGAGCAGCTCGCGACCGCCCAGCAAGAACTGAATCAAGGCCTCGAAGACCTGTTCGCGCACGGGGAGGCGAGAACGGCGTTGGACCCTGAAAGCAACTCGATCGCGATCGAACTTGGTTCGGGTGTCTCCGAGTCGAGGAGCGCCGAACTGCGGCAGCAGGCCTCGGACCTCGGAGTCAAGGTCTCCATTTCGGTGGCGCCGACGCCGACGTTCTTCGCTCGGCCCCAGGCCGGCAGGTGTAGCCAGTACGAAAAAGGCAAAGAAAACTCGAACTGCGACAAGCCGATCGTCGCGGGAGTCAGGATCGAAAGCAAATCCGGGGAAAAATGCAGCGCTGGACCCGCGGTCATCCTGCAGAAACCCTTGACCATCGCAGAAACGACATTGACCTACTTGTTAACGGCCGGGCACTGCATCGCCAACGGCGGCGGAATCGGCGCGGAATGGTCCGCCTTCAACAAGAAAAAAGAAAAAAAGCTGATCGGCAAAGCCGAAGAAGGCCTCAACGGCGTCAAAGGCGCGGTTGACAAAGTCGATGTCGGGGTGATCAAGATCAACAACCCCGGCGAATGGGTCCATGAAGGTGCAAAAGCCCTGACCCCCGTCACACCAGCGATCGCCCCCTGGAACAAATTGGAAGAAGCGGAACCGATCTCGGTGACCAACCAGGGCGCGATACCAGTGAAAGGCACCGAAGTCTGCGTTTCCGGAGCGACCTCTGGAACACACTGCGGGAAAGTCTCCGCAACCGGTGTGACCGAAGTGTTCGCCGGCGGGATCACGGTCGAAACACTCGTGGCGGTCGAAGGCGAACCGGTGACCGAAGGAGGGGACAGCGGAGGGCCGTGGTTCACGAAAGCGAAACCGGGCGAAGTGCTGGGAACCCACGTCGGGATCAGCGCCAAAAGCGTAATGCTTTTCGAGCCGCTCTCGGCATCCTTCGAAAACCTGACGACGAAATATCAGCTGTTGACGGTCGCCAACGAAAAACGCGAATAACCCGCAGTGTGCCCGGGGTTGCGAGGGCTCAGCTCCCGCTCCCCGGGCCGGGTCGACGCCGCCGGCCGGATTCGAATCAGCGACCGTCGGATAAGAGTCGAGCGCCGGGAGCAAGAGCGCGGCAGCGCGAGCTTCACGCTCGCAGTCATGCCGATTCCCTGGTCAGCGTAAGGTCGGAGAAGGCGCGCAGCCGCGATCCGGTGCCGCCTCCCTCGATCGCCCCGAGACCGCGGTCAGCCCACCCCGGGCCGATCTTTCGAGAGTCTAGAGCCAAATCTGAGCCAGTCAGACACGATTCTGTCCAGGGAGTTCGGCTGAGTTCGGGGTAGAACTGCGGAGTTGGGACATATTTCGAGACACGGAAATTCCGGCTGGCTCTCAGGCAGACGGCTATTCTGGATTGATGAGTGCAGCGCCCAAACCAGACCGCCTGGCGGCATCCAGCGCGATCGCCAGAGCCGCTGAGGCCGACGGCGACGACGCACTGGCGGGCGAGGAGTGGCGTCGTTATCGCCTCATTCAGGACGCTGCTCGCGATCCCGACGAACTGCTTGCCGAGGGCATAGCCCTGAGCGTGCAGGCGATCGAACTTGCAGCAGCCACTCGGTGACTGGCTTCGGCCGCATTCTTGACGACCTCAACGGCGCCGGTGTTCGGTACGTGCTGATTGGCGGGATTGCACTGATTCGGCATGGAGTTGTTCGCGCTACCCGGGATGTGGATGCCGTATTCGACCCCAATCCCAGCAACGTGGACCGCATTCGAACCTTGATCGAGCGATGGGGGGCGACCCGTCCCGATGGTTCGCCAATCCCAGAAGGCAGCATTGCCGGGAATCGGACGATCCACTTGGCGACGCCGCATGGCGATCTCGACCTACTCTCCGAGAGTGCTGCTGCCGTCGGATTCACAGAGCTTCTGGCCCGCGCGGACACTCGTCGCGTTGACGGCGTCGAGGCCCCGATCTGCTCCCTCGCCGACCTGGTTGCGATGAAGCGATCGGTAGGGCGCGAACGCGATCACGTCGACTTGGCCGATCTCGAATCTGCCCACGGTGATCTGCCGGACAGCCCGTGACTCCAGCTAGCTCGAAGAAAATGAGGCCCCGGATATATCTGGCCGTCGTCTACGCGGTCGTTCTCGGTCTCTGGACGTTCGCGGATCAGCTAAATCTGTTCCCGGGCTCCCAGGATGAACCGGCCCAACTCGGCCTCCTCGCCCTTACCGTCATTGCGGGTTTCGTCGTAGGCCGTTGGTGGGTTGGCATCTCTGACCGGCGGCCTGCTTCCGTTCGTTTACCTGCAGGAGACCGGCTATCTCGGCCATGGCTTCGACGGGTGCCGATCCGATAGCACCAAAGCAGCGTCTCTGAATTGGTCTGGCTTGGCTTGCCTTCTGCTCGGCGTAGGAATTCGCCGCTTGCGGGACTACCTCAAGCCCCAGGTGGCTGGAGCGGCATAGGCCTGCAAAGCCGACGCCCGGACTTGAACCGGGGACCCCTTCATTACGAATGAAGTGCTCTACCAACTGAGCTACGCCGGCGGGCGCGCCCATTCTAGGAAAGGAGCGGCGCTGGCTCCGTCTCTCCGGCTAGCCCGTCTCTCAATTTGTCTCTCCCTGTCTCCCCGATGCAGGTTCAAGTTCTGCGACGACGACTGCATCGAGGTGCGTGATATGGCTCTCGACGCAGAGTGATATGGCGGGACCGCTCGGCGTCCGCCTACCCACCCAATCGGCCGCACTTGCAGCCGGGCTGGTCGAGCGACAGTTGGCGATTCTCCGCAGAAGTGATATATACGTCCATATAATTGGGTATAGCTAAAGCTGAAAAGTGATGAAGCGTTTGAGCCCCAAAATCCCTCCGCTGAGCAACGCCCGACGGGTGAGCAGATGCTCGTACCGATGGGCCGCTTCGTTTGTGGGCGTCGCCCTGATCCTGCTGTTTGCGGCCTGCGCCTCGGCCTCCGCCGACCTGCTGGAAGAAGCGATGACGACAGTCGGCTCGCTGCCCAGCTCGGCGACCGAAGCGATTCCGCCGCCGCCGGCGCCACCGCCACCGGCGCCGCCCCCGGTTCATGTCAGCGTTCCGGCCCCGTCGACGCTCGATTCCTCGCCGCCGCCACCGACCCCGCCTCCGATTGAGCCGACCAGCAGCGTGGCGTCGGCCTCATCGCGCCTGGCCAATGGCCTGGCCAGCGGCGCGAGCGAATTGGCTGAGGGTGCGGGGAGCATCGGCAGCGACAGCGTCCAGGCGCCCCCCGGGCGCCCCGCCACCGCCAGCCCGAGTGGACCAGCCGCGACCAGCCGCACGGGCGAGCATCGCTCAGTCAAGCCGTCCCAGCCAGCGCGGCCGAGGTCTCTGCTCGCCTACGTATGGCCTGCCATCGCGCTCGGGCCGTTCGGGACGCTGCTGAGCGCGCTGGAACCACGCTTGCGGGCGGTGACTTCGCTCTCGCCGGGCGGCGCACTTCGCCTGCCGTCGGGTCTGTTCGACGGACGCGGGAACCCTCCCGAGCACTCCGTCGCCTCGGCTCCGCCGCAAGCGGATTCGCCGCCCCGCTCACTGCCGGGCACCGCCGCGATCTCCCTGTTGGTCCTCCTGATCACGTCCGCCGCGATGGTGGCGCTGCTGGTCTTCGTGGTCAGGTTTGAACTGGGCCTCGTGCACCACCGCCGGCCCCGCTGACTGAGAGCAGTCTTCTTCGACCCGGCGGCGCGCTTCGCCGCCGCGCAGCGGCCCTAGCGGGCCTCCTACAGCGCCGCGGCGGGCTGCAGATCCCCGCACACCGGGCACTCCGGCTCGGGCACCACGGCCTCCCGCTTCACCTCCATCGTCCGCAGGTCGAAGATGTGGGAGACGCCGAGCGTCGAGGGTTTGGCCAGCCCGGTCAGCAGGTGCATCACGTCGAGCGCGACGTGGCCGCCGATCATCCCGCAGGCCGGGCCGAGGGTCGCCGCCGGGGCTGGTTTGGCGCGGCGCTGCTCGACCGCGACGTCGAACAGCGGGTAATCGCGCCGGTAGGCGATCTCCTGGCAGGCGAAGCAACCGGTCCGGCCGGGCACGTAGAGCGGGCCGACCCGGGCGATCGGCGGGAAGTGGCTCATCGTGATGTAGGGGATGCCCGCCTCGAAGCAGGCCGAGTTGCACCAGCGCTCGATGTCGTGCGCGGGCCAGTCGGCGGCGTCGATCACCACGTCGGCGCCGTCGATGAACTCGGCGATCTCCGCCTGACTCTCCAGCCGCCGCGCCGTCGAGGTCACCCGCATCGCTGGGTTGAAGGCGCGCAGCCGCGCCGTCGCCGCCTCGACCTTGAGCAGCCCCAGCTCGGCCTCGGTGTAGAGGATCTGGCGGTTGAGGTTGCTTTGCTCCAGCCGGTCGCCGTCGATCAGCCACATCTCGCCGACCCCGACCGTGGCCAGCCAGAGCGCCGCCGAGCCGCCGAGGCCGCCGACCCCGAGCACCGCCACCTTCGCCTCGCGCAGCCGCTCCTGGCATTCGGACGGCGTCAGGCCGGCGCGGCCGATGTCGCTGAAGTAGCGGAGCTGGCGGTCGAAACGCGCCAGCTCCGCCGCCGGCAGCAGGTCATCGTCGGCGGCGTCCTCGACGATCTCCAGCTCTTGCAACTGGGAGATCAGGTCGCCGACCGCCTCCTCGCCGAAGCGCTCCTGCAACTGCTCGAGCGTGTGCTCCCCGTCGAGCGCCTCCAGCAGCTCCCTTTCTTCCTCGTTGGGCTTCTCGATCCGGACGTCGCTATCGGCGCTCGGCCGCATCAGGTAGACGTCGCCGTCGGGCGAACCGACTGGCTCCGTCGTGCGTTTGATCCGAGGCCGCAGCATCGGCCGGGTCAGATGTTCCCCTGCATGGCTGCCATTTGTTTAGTAAAGACCGCCAGATCATTGAGAAGCGTTCCCATAGTCGAAGAATCTACCCAATGTCGACCAGCTCCCTTGCCCTGGCGAAGGCGGCGTCGATCATCGGCACCGTCAGCCTGCCGGTGAAGGTGTTCTGCTGGCTCGGGTGGAAGCAGCCGAGCAGGCGCCAGCGGCCGAGGTCGGCCTCGGCGCCGTGGCCGAAGCGCGGGCGCGGGCGCGGCACCTCGGCGCCGAGCGCGCGGGCGGCCCGCAGCACCCCGTCCCAGCCGAAGGCACCGAGCGCGACGATCACCCGGCAGCGTTCGAGCAGCTCCAGCTCGCGCTCCAGATAAGGCAGGCAGTTGTCGCGCTCCTCCGGCGTTGGCTTGTTCGCCGGCGGGGCGCAGCGCACGGTGGCGGTGACGTAGGCGTCGCGCAGGCGCAGGCCGTCGCCGCGGCGCTCGGACTCGGCCCGGTTGGCGTAGCCGGCGCGGTGCAGGGCGGCGTAGAGCCACTCGCCGGAGCGATCGCCGGTGAACATGCGGCCGGTGCGGTTGGCGCCGTGCGCGGCGGGCGCCAGGCCGACGATCGCCACCCGCGCCTCGGGGTCACCGAAGCCGTCGAGCGGCCGCGCCCAGTACTCCTCGCCGCGGTAGCGCTTGGGCGGGTCGGCGGCGCAGGCCTCGCGCCACTCGACCAAGCGCGGGCAGCGGCGGCAGCGGTGGATCTCGGCCGCGAGCGTGCCGAGCGCCTCGCCGCGGGCTTTGCTCATAGGCTTCGGCTCCTTGCCATGGCCCCGAACCGAATCACGCGCGGCGGCGCCGCGCGGCGCGCCCCGCTTCTCCTCGTGACCGTGGCCGCGGTGACCCTCGCGCTCGCCGCCTGCGGCAGTGGCGGCGACACGACGACGGCGGTCCCCGACAAAGCCGCCGACGCGGAGGTCCTCAACGGCGTCCTCGCCCGCGAGATGGCGGCGGTCCGGGCCTACGAACGGACGCTGCCGCTGCTCCGCGCCGCCTCCCTCGACCGCGCTCGCGAATATCGTGCCCACGAACAGGAGCACGTCGACGCGGTCGTCAAGGCGCTGCGGGGCCTCGGCGAAAAGGCCGAACCCGAGGAGGAAGAGATCGAAAGCGAGGAGCTGAAGAGCGAAGCCGACGCCCTCGGCTTCCTCTACGAAATGGAAAGTGCCTCGGTCGCCTACGACCTGCGGGCGGTCTCGCACCTGACCGCGCCCTGGCCGCGCTCGCTGCTCGGCTCGGTCGCCGCCGACCAGGCGCAGCACCTGGTCGTGCTGCGTCGCGCGCTCGGGGCCGATCCGGGCGAATCGATTCCAAACGCCTTCGAGGACGGGACTTTGCCGCCGCCGTCGAAGGAAGGGGCGGAATGACCGCCCCGCTCTACGCGATCGGCCGCTTCTGCTCGCGCCACCACTGGCCGGTGATCGCGCTCTGGGTGATCATCGCGATCGGCCTCGTTCTCCTCGGCCAGGCCAAGGGCAGCAAGACCAGCGAAGACCTGACCCTGCCCGGCACCGATTCGACCAAGGCGACGGAACTGCTGGAAGACGAACCTGCCCGAACAGGCCTACGGCAGCAACCCGCTGGTGCTTGAAGCGACCAAGCGGCACGTTGACCGAATCGAAGCGAGCCACTTCGATCTACGAAACCTCGAACGTTTGGAAGCGTTGCCAGACGTCAACCATGCGATCACCCCGCTGAGCCTGGCGGGATCGGATTACCTGAGCAAAGACGAAAAGATCGGCTACATCCCAGTCGTCCTCGGTATCGGTCCTGGCGAAATCGACGAGGATCAGGCGCAGCGGATCCTCGATGCGGCTGCGCCGGCGCGTAAGCGTCGGCCTCAAGACCTCCATCGGCAGCTACGTCGGCCAGCAGCTCTCCAAGCCCTCGACCGAGGTCAGCGAGGCGATCGGGCTCGCCGCCGCGGTGATCATCCTGCTCTTCGCCTTCGGCACCGCGACGGCGATGATGCTGCCGATCGTCTCGGCGGTGATCGGGCTCGCCTGTGCGCTCTCGATCATCCGCCTGCTCGAGCACGTGCTGCAGGTGCCGGGGGTCGCCTCGACCCTGGCGACGATGATCGGCCTCGGGGTCGGCATCGACTACGCGCTGTTCATCGTCACCCGCCACAAACTGCAGTTGGCCGAAGGGATGGAGCTGCGCGAGTCGATCGCCCGCGCCACCGCGACCGCGGGCGGCGCCGTCGTCTTCGCCGGCTTCACCGTCGTCATCGCCCTCTGCTCGCTGGCCTTCGCCGGCATCCCGCTGGTCAGCACGCTCGGCTTCACCGCGGCGATCGCCGTCGTCGTCGCCGTCTGCGCCGCGGCGACGCTGCTGCCGGCGATGCTGGGCGCGCTCGGGCCGCGCATCAACTCGTTGCGGATCAAGCTCGGCAAGGACGCATCCCGACGACAAGGAGCCCCACGGCTGGCGGCGTTGGGCGGAGCGGGTCGCGGCGCGGCCCTGGCGCTCGGCGATCGTCGCCCTGGTCGTGCTGGTGGTGCTGGCGCTGCCGATCTTCCAGCTCGAGCTGGGGCAGAACGACATCAGCGCCCTGCCCAAGAACACGACCTCGCGCCAGGCTTACGAAGGCCTTGACAAGGGCTTCGGTCCGGGTTTCAACGGCCCGCTGCTGATCGCCTCGAGATTCAAGTCGCCAGCGGAAGCGGAAGCGGGTACTGCCGCGCTTGCAGAAAGCGATCGCCGCCACCCCCGACGTGGCGGCGGTCACCGAACCGAACTACAACGAAGCGGCGACGGTGGCAGTCTTCCCGGTGGTCTCGAAATCCGCGCCATGGGCCGATGCCACGGTCGAACTGGTCGAAGACCTGCGCGACACCGTCATCCCGCAGGCGCTGAGGGGGTCCAGCTGCCCACTCCTACGTCGGTGGTCAGACCGCCGGCTACATCGATCTCGCCACCCAGATCAGCGACAAGCTGCCGCTGATGATCGCGATCGTCGTCGCGCTCAGCTTCCTCGTCCTGCTGGTCGCCTTCCGCTCGCTGCTGGTCCCGATCAAGGCGGCGGCGATGAACCTGCTCTCGGTCGCCGCCGCCTACGGGGTGGTGACCGCGGTCTTCCAGCTCGGCTGGGGCGCCTCGCTGATCGGGCTCGACCACTCGATCCCGATCGTCAGCTTCGTGCCGCTGCTGATGTTCGCGATCCTCTTCGGGCTCTCGATGGACTACGAGGTCTTCCTGCTGACGCAGATGCGCGAGCACTACAGGCAGTACGGCAACGAGCGCCGGGCGGTGGTCGAAGGGTTGGCCAACACCGGCCGGGTGATCACCTCGGCGGCGGCGATCATGGTCTGCGTCTTCACCAGCTTCGTCCTCAACGGCGACCCGGTCGTGAAGGAGTTCGGGGTCGGGCTCGCGGTGGCGATCGCGATCGACTCGACCCTGGTCCGCTGCCTGCTGGTGCCGGCGGTGATGGTCCTGCTCGGCAAGCGCGCCTGGTGGCTGCCGGGCTGGCTGGAGCGGATCGTCCCCCACATCAGCATCGAGGGCGAGGAGTACTTCGCCAAGCGCGACGCCAAACTCGCCGTCGACGGGCCTCATCCGTCCGACCATCGGACGGATGCGGCCCGTCGACCGGACGTCGCGGGAGGAGACTGAGCGGTATGTTCCCGCTCAACCTGCCGAATGCGCTGACCCTGCTGCGGATCCTCGCGGTGCCGGTGGTGGTCGTGGCGCTGCTGGGGGAGACGCCGAACGGCGACGCGCTCGCCGCCGCCGTCTTTGCCCTGGCGGCGCTGACCGACGGCCTCGACGGCTACTTCGCCCGCTCGCGCGACGCCGTCACCACCTTCGGCAAGCTGATGGACCCGCTCGCCGACAAGCTGCTGATCATCGGCGCCCTGGTCTCGCTGGTCTCGCTCGACCGGCTCGAAGCCTGGGTGGCGATGGTGATCATCGCCCGTGAGATCGCGGTCACGATCCTGCGCACGATCGCCGCCGAGCGCGGCATCGTGATCGCCGCCAGCTGGCTCGGCAAGGCGAAGACGGTGCTGCAGATCGCCGCCGTGATCGCGCTGATCGCCGCCAACCCGGCTCCGGCCTGGGTCGACCTGCTCGTCTACGTCAGCCCTAATCGTGACCGTCGTCAGCGGCGCCGACTACTTCTTCGGACTACGCCGCCGCGTCGAGGAACAGCAGAAGGAGCGAGCGGCTACGAGGGCAAATCCAGCGGCCTAGGGACGCAGCGAACGGAGCGCACGGGGAGTTGGGTGACCCTCTTCCGGAGGCTCCTGGACAGGGGCCCCGAGCCCTGGGAATTCGATCAGCTGCGCGACGGCCTCCGGGAGAGGGTCACCCAACTCCCCTACCACCCCGACTCCCTACGAAGCAGGCGCCTCCAGCCACTCGCGCATCGTCCGGTGATGGGCCTGGTGCTCGCCGCTCGCCAGCTCGGCCCGCAGCTCGCCGAGCGTGCCGTAGCGCTCGGCGACCACGTTGTGGCGGTGGATCGTCTCCAGGTTCTCCTGGCGCGCCATCACGAACGCCTCGTCGGGCAGGTCGGGGTAGCCGCTCGACGACCTGGCGCACCATCTCCCGCACGCAGTCCTCGACGAAGCGGGGCTGTTCGTGCGCCTTGACCACGACCGCCATCTCGTCGGGGCGCTTCATCAGCTCGTAGATCTCCGAGCTCATCGAGCTCTCGACCACCCGCAGCAGCTCCGGCGCGTCGATCCACGACGGGCCGCCCTCCGGGCAGCCGACGTGCAGGGTGCCGATGCCGCGCTGGTTGTGGGTGGCGATCGGGACGACCTCGATCGCCCGCTCGACCTGCTCCGGCTCGAAGCCCTGCTCGGTCGAGCCGTTCGCGGGCCAGCCCGGCGACCATCTCCTGGGCGCAGGGGCAGGCGGTCATCCCCTGGGCCTGGACGCCGGTCAGCGTCCGCGTGCCGCGCTCGGAGTCGACCGCGGTGCCGAAGAGGACGTAGATCTCCTGGGTGCTCTTGCCGCTCTCCGGGGTGGAGACCGTCTCCGGGTAGCGGGCGGTCAGGCGAACCTCGGCCCGCAGCCCGCCCTGGCGCTCGCGCACCTTCTGGGCGACGTGGGCGGCCAGTACCTCGGCCTTGAACGCCTCGCCCAGCACCACCTCGTCGATCGCCTCGCCGACGATCTCCTCGAAGCGCGACATATGGACGCCAGCCTGGCGCAGGTTGAGGTCGACGAAGCACTCGAAGCTCGGCGTAGAAGAGGTTCTCGGTGCCGTCGGCCTTGACCCGGATCACCTTCTCGACGCCGGTCACGCCGACCCGCGAGAGGCTGACCTGGGTCGCGGGCAGCGACGCCTGGACGTCGGCCGCGGCGGCTGGCGGTCGGTTGGCTGGCCATCTGCTTATGAAGCGTAAGCGATCGAGCGGGGTCGGGCCTATGGGTACAGATCTTCTGCCTATACTTCGGCGCGACCGGAGCGTCAGGGTCGGTCTCTGGGAATGGGGGAGCAAGTTGGGCCGGAGTCAGTGACCATCGAACCGCTGGAGACGGTGACCGACGTCGTCGAGCGCGACGCGGAGCAGAGCCCGGTCCTGGAGATCGAGGAGCTGCGCGGCCTCGTCGCCCTCGGCCGCGAGCGCGGCTACCTCACCTTCGAGCAGATCGCGGCCACCCTCGAGGAGGTCGACATCACCAAGGAGCAGGTCTCCGGCCTGCATGCCCACCTGGTCGAGCACGGCGTCGACGTGATCGCCGAGGACGGTGTCAGCGCTTACAAGGAGCAGCGCGACCGGCGAGGCCAACGGGCAGGCGAAGAAGGCCGAGCTGGACCTGACCGTCGAGCCGAGCCTCGACTCGCTGCGGCTCTACCTACGCTCGATCGGCCAGGTCGAGCTGCTGACCGCGACGGAGGAGGTCGAACTGGCGAAACGGATCGAGCGCGGCGACATGCTCGCCAAGCGGCAGATGGTCGAGGCCAATCTGCGGCTCGTCGTCTCGATCGCCAAAGGCTATCTGGGCCGCGGGCTCAGCTTCCTCGACCTGATCCAGGAGGGCTCGCTGGGGCTGATCCGGGCGGTGGAGAAGTTCGACTACCGCCGTGGCTACAAGTTCTCCACCTACGCGACCTGGTGGATTCGCCAGGCGGTGACGCGGGCGATCGCCGACAAGGCGCGGACGATCCGCATCCCCGTGCACATGGTCGAGAAGCTGAACCGGGTCGCCCACGTCGAGCGCCAGTTGGTGCAGAAGCTGGGGCGCGAGCCGGAGCCCGCCGAGATCGCCGAAGAGCTGCGCTGGCCGGTCTCCGACGTCCGCGACATCCTCCGCGTCTCCCAACTGCCGGTCTCGCTGGAGAAACCGGTCGGCGACGAGGACGAATCGGAGCTGGGCGACTTCGTCGCCGACGACGCGGTGCTGGAGCCGTTCGAGGAAGCGAGCGAGCACCTGCAGAAGGAGGGTGTGAAGAAGGCGCTGGAAGCGCTGCCCGAGCGCGAGCGGCAGGTGATCGAACTTCGCTACGGCCTCTCCGGCGGCGAACCGCTGACGCTGGAGGAAGTGGGGCGGACCTTCGGCGTCACCCGCGAGCGGATCCGCCAGATCGAGAACAACACGCTGAAAAAGCTGCAGCGCCTCCCCGAGGCACAGATGCTGCGCGAAGCAAGCTGACCGGTCGGACCCGTCGGGCTCAGCGCGGCTCGAGCACGAACACCGACGGTTCGCGCTCCATCTTGCGCTTGTAGTCGTCGAAGCCGCCGAACTGCTCGACGTGGCGGCGCCAGAGCGTCTCGCGCTCGGTGCCCTCGGCGATCCGCGCCCGCACCGGCCGCCGCTTGCGGCCGACCTCCACCTCGGCTTCTGGGTTGGCCTCGAGGTTGAGCGACCAGGCGGGGATCTTGGCGTTGCCGGCGTTGGTGTTGATCAGGACGACGTTGTTGCCGTCGGCGAGGTAGACGACGGGCGCGGTGCGCGGCTCGCCGGATTTGCGGCCGGTCGTCGTCAGCAGGAGGACCGGCGCGCGGCCGACCTTGCCGCCGATCCGGCCGCCGCTGAGCCGGTAGAGCGGCGTGTTCAGCTTGCCGGTCCAGCGCAGACCCCGGGCGCCGAGCGACATCGAGATCCGCGAGTAGAAGTGGTCGCTCGGCATGGCGGCGAGTATCCCACGCGCATGGTTCCTTTGGCACGTATCGCGTCACCAAGGAACCACGCGTAGAGTTGGGGCATGACCGAGCCGCACCCGTTCCGCCGCGCCGCCGAAGCCAAGGACCTCGAGCTGCTGACCGAGACGCTGCGCGAGGACGTCGTCCTGCACAGTCCGATCCTCTTCCGCGGCTTCGAGGGCCGCGACGTCGTCGCCCAGGTCCTCACCCACGTCGCCGCCACGTTGGAGGACCTCACCTACGTCGACGAAGTCGCCGGCCCCTTCAGCGCCTGCCTGCGCTTCAAGGCCAAGGTCGGCGACCGCGAGCTGGAGGGCATCGACTTCCTCGATTCTCGAAGAGTTCGGCAAGGTGCGCGAGCTGACCGTTTTCATGCGCCCCCTCTCCGCGATCACCGCCTTCAACGAGCAGATGTCGAAGCGCCTCGGCGTCGCCCCGCAGTAGGGCTACGAGACAGAGCGATCGGATCGCTCCAGCGGCTCCAGTCGTTCGAGCACCACTTGACCAGGCCCCGCTACTCGGGCGTGAAGCCGGTCTCCGACTTGCAAACCGGCCGCCCGAAAGGGGACGCTTGGGATGGTGATTTGATGTTTGGACGAGATACGCGTCCGCTGGAAACGGAGCGGAGCCGGCACTTCAGGCTCCGGGCTCTTGGCTGCCCGACCAACTGATGGGGGGGTGGGACTCGAACCCACTCAAGCAGTGCTACCGACTTTACAGGCCGGCCCGGCTCTCCAGACTCCGGCGCCCCCCCTTGTTGGGGCGGCAATTCTAGACGTGCTGCCGGGTCGGGGTAGACCACCCGATCGATTGGGGTTCCTCGCTCGATCTCGAATTCCGAATACGACGAACTGCCGAGCGTGATTTGTCTCCCCGCCTCCACTGCGCGCGCCGGAATCATCCATCGCCGCCCGTCTCCCACGAGCGCGAACAGATAGTCCACCTTGGCAGGGTCAAAGGTCTTGGAGCGGCCCGACCAGCTCTGGTTCCCACCGTTGGTCGCGACCGCGACCGACCAGCGCTCGTGGCCGCGTGGTGTCCTCTTCCTCAAGGTGGAGGTCTTTACTTGCACTCGAAGGAGTCGCCCGTCGAGGTCGGCGATCAGATCGACATCCGGACTGTGCCCGAGGGGAACCCAGACGAGCGCACCCTTATTCGCCAGCCACTCCATCGCCGAGAACTCGCCCAAATCCCCCTGCACGCGGCGGTTGACTGCTCGCTCTCTGTGGTGGGCCCTGGCTGGTGTCTTAGCCTCAAGCACGAACACATGTTCGCAGATGGCTCAGACAGAAAGTCTCGTACAACTGCTTGGGGTCGCCGTCGGCAAGAATGTGATCGTGAGCTCCAAGCCGCTCGAAGACCGCGTGATCGCAATCGCCGGGGTTGGCGGTGGGCTTGGGCCGCTGGTCGCGAGGCAGCTCGCCGACGCCGGCGCGACCGTCGCGGGCACGGATAGGAATCAGGGCACGCTCGACTCGCTCGCTGCCGATCTCGGCATCCCGGCCGAGCGCTGGGACGGCCGCGCGGTGGACCTGCTCGACGAGGACGCGGTGCGCGGGTGGTGCGCGGCGCTGGTTGAGCGCTTCGGGCGCGTCGACGGGCTGATCCACCTGGTCGGGGGCTGGCGCGGGGGAGAACCGCTGCACGAGGCGCCGCTCTCCGACTGGGACCTCCTGCACGGCCTGCTGGTGCGCACGCTCCAGCACACGACGCGCGCCTTCCACGCCCAGCTCGCGGCCAGCGCACACGGCCGCTTCGTCCTCGTCTCCGCCAAGCAGGCGCAGGCGCCGACCAACACCAACGCCGCCTACGCCGCCGCGAAGGCGGCCGCCGAGGCCTGGACCCTCGCCTTCGCCGACGGCTTCGGGCCCGGCGGCGCGACCGCCAACATCGTCGTCGTCGAGGCGATCCTGACTCCGCGGATGCGGGAGGAGAGCCCGGGAGAGGCGTTCCCGACCTTCACCCCCGCCGAGCAGATCGCAGCAGCGATCGAGTTCCTCTGCTCCGACGCGGCAGAGAAGATGAATGGTCAACGTTTGCCGCTTACCATGAGGTGATGAGCCCTCGCCCCAAACGCCCCAGGGCTCCCGAGGGGATGATGACCATCGGCGAGCTGGCGCGGCGCACGGGGATGACCGTCCGCAACATCCGCGCCCACCAGACCCGCGGGCTGCTGCCGGCGCCGGAGGTGCACGGGCGCACCGGCTACTACGGCGAGGAGCACGTCGCGCGGATCGAGCTGACCCGCGAAATGCAGGCGGAGGGGTTGAACCTGGAGGCGATCCGCCGCGTGCTCGACAGCACCGACGGCTCCTCGCAGGAGATCGTCGACTTCGCCCGCGCGGTGCGGGCACCGTTCGAGGACGAGACGCCGGAAATCTTCGAGCCGCGTGAGCTGGCGGCGATTTGGGGGGCCAAGGTGCTCGACCCGAAGCTGATCCGCCGCGGCGAAAAGCTCGGCATCCAGCGCGAGCTACCCGACGGCAAGATCGAGTCGATCAGCCCGCGCCTGCAGCGGGCCGGCGGGGCGCTGGTCGAGCTCGGGGTCAGCGCCGAGGCGGTCCTCGAAACCGCCGCCGAGCTGCGCCGCCAGGCCGATGCCGCCGCCCGCACCTTCGTCGACCTCTTCGTCAAGGAGATTCTGGGAGCCGTTCGACCGGGCCGGCCGGCCGGACGACGAGTGGCCGAAGGTCCGCGAGGCGCTCGACCGGATGCGCCCGCTCGCCTCCGACGCCGTTCTCGCGATGTTCCAGATCGCGATGGGGGAGGCGACCGAGAAAGCCGGCGAACGGACCCTTCGCGACGCCGGCAAACCGGCGCGCTCGAAACGCGCCAAGCGCCGCCGCTGAGTGGCGCCCGAACCGGAAGACGTCCAGCGCCTGCCCGCGGGATCCCACGGAATCCCGGCCGAGGTCGTCGCCCGCAACCAGCGCGAACGGCTCGTCGCGGCGGCCGCCGAGGCCTGCGCCGACGGCGGCTACGCGGAGGCGTCGGTCGCCGACTTGGCGCGCCGGGCCGGCGTCTCCACCGCCACCTTCTACAAGCTCTTCGACGGCAAACGGGAGTGCGTGCTAGAGGCGCACCGGGAACTGTCGGCGCGGCTGCTGGAAGAGGTCGACCACGCCTGCGAGGGTGAGGGCGGATGGGAGGCGAGGGTCCGGGCCGGGGTCCGCGTCGTCCTCGACCTGCTCGCCGCCGACCCTCCCTCGGCGCGGCTGCTGACGATCGAGGTGATGGCGGTGGGGCGGCAGGGGACCGAACGCAACGACGCCGCGCTCGAGGCGCTTGCCGCTCGCCTCCGCAAGGGCCGCCCGGAGTCCGCCGCGCCGACCTTCCCCAACGTCGACTGGGCGATGCTCGCCGCCGCCTCGATGCTGGTCGGCAAACGGGTGATGGCCGGCGAAGCCGCCGGCCTTCCGGAGCCTCGAGGACGAGCTGGTTGCGATGCTCACCGCGCTGCGCTGACGCTTTCCGGACGGAAAAGCCCCACTTTTCTTGCATTTGGCGCACCACGTGTGAGGCCTCTCCCTGAGACAATAAGTTTCATGTTCGGCTCCAGCCTCAAGAAGCTCATCTGCGTCCAGCATGAGGAGACGATGGCGCGCCACGACGAAGTGATGGCTCGGCACGGGGAAGTGATGGCCAAGCACGAGGAGACGATGGCCAAGCACGAGGAATCGATGGCTCGGCACGGGGAGACCATGATCTACCTCCAGAGTCGCGACGAGCAGATGAAGGCCGAGTTCAAGCGCCGCGACGAGGAGATGCGCGAATTCAACCGCGAGATCCTGCGGCGCAACGAGAAGGTCTACACGGCGATGATCGTCCAGCTGGAAGAAAACACGGAAGAGACCCGGGCCAGCACGCGAGCGGTCCTCAGCGTGCTCGACCGGCTCGACAAAGCGGCCTGATTCGGGAATTGCCTGGAAATCGGCCCTTGAATCTGGCGGTCCGATATACGAACATACGTTCGTATGGAGATGACATGCGCCATAGGCAGCCGTTTGGCATCTCCTGCGTGCCCGGGTCGAACCGGGGGGCCTCGGCCCGGGCACCCTTCTCTTCCGGACCGCGGTCGCTGACGGCTGGGCTGCGCGGTTCGGCGATCACCACACCACCGGGCGGTTCGGCGATCACCACACCACCTCGACGTCATAGCGCCGCAGCGACTCGTCGTCTGAGACGAGCGGCAACCCCTCGACCGTCGCCTGCGCGACGAGCAGACGATCGAACGGGTCGCGGTGATGGAGTGGGAGCGACGCGACGAGGTCGGTGTGGCGGGCGGTGATCGGAAGCAGCTCGACGCCGGCGCGCTCGAGTTGGGGCAGCAGGTCGTCGGGGGCCTCCAGCTTTCCCAGCCCTCGCTTGATTGCTGCCTCCCAGACGGTGACGGCGCTGACGATCGGCTCGATCCCGTCAGATCCGAGCGCGGCCAGCGCCTTCTCGCTGATCCGGCTCACTTCGCCGGCCATCCACCAGAGCACGAGATGGGTATCGAGCAGCAGCTTCAAGGCTTCATGCCGAGCCGCTCGGCGAGGTCCTCCGGCAGCTCGTCGAAGTCGTCGGCGAGGCGCACCCGGCCCTCCCATACTCCGGCCAAAGAGGCAAACCCATGGACTGGTCGCTCGGGGACGAGCCGAACCGCGGGCTTGCCCCTCCTGGTGAGCACAACCTCCTCACCCGCCAGCGCCCGCTCGACCAGCTGGGAGAGGTTGGTCTTTGCGGCGTGCATGCCGACATGAGCCATGTCGCCAAGCTATTAAGCATCTAGCTAGATATCTAGCTAGCTCTGATTCGCTAGCTTCGGGCCATGCGCCGCTTCAACATCGGCTCGCCGGACTTCGAGTACGACGGGGACGATCCGGAGGGCTTCCGCGCCGGGATGCTGCGGCTGGGCACGCGGCTCGGGGCGAAGGAGTCGGGGATCACCGTCTACGAGCTGCCGCCGGGCCAGGCCGTCTGCCCCTACCACTACGAGCTGGGCGAGGAGGAGTGGCTGCTGGTCCTCGAGGGCAGGCCGACGCTGCGGCATCCGGAAGGCACCGAGGCGCTGGAGCCGATGGACGTCGTCTGCTTCCCGCGCGGGCCCGAGGGCGCGCACGGGATTCGCAACGAGACCGACCGACTCGCCCGCGTGCTGATGTTCTCCACCGTCGCCATCCCCACCGCGACCGTCTACCCGGACAGCGACAAGGTCGGGATCTGGACCGGCGACCCCGAGACCGACCTCCTGGCCCGGCGCGAGAGCGGCGTCGACTACTACGATGGCGAGACCGGCCCGGCGTGAGCGGGGCGCCCCGCCGGAGGCCGCCGGCCGACACCCCGGATGGCTATTCTCGGTGGCCTGAGTACGCTGCCGACCCGCGGCGAGTCCAGTCGGTCTTCGATCGCTTCGGCCTGCCGGACCGCCTGGATTGAAAAGAGCGGGCGATGAGTTTCCGCCCGCCGCCAAGTCTTCACTCACATGACTACCGCTACCGCTGAACACACGAGCGACCGCACCCGCTGGTTGGCCCTCTATGTCCTCTGCACGGGGATGCTGATGATCGTCCTCGACGCGACGATCGTCAACGTCGCCCTGCCGACGATCCAGGACGACCTCGGCTTCTCCCAGAGCAACCTCGCCTGGGTCGTCAACGCCTACATGATCCCCTTCGGCGGCCTGCTGCTGCTGGCCGGACGGATCGGCGACCTGGTCGGCCAGCGCCGCGTCTTCCTCGTCGGCCTGGCGATCTTCACCACCGCCTCGCTGCTCTGCGCCGCCTCGCAGAGCCAGGAGATGCTGATCGGGGCGCGCTTCGTCCAGGGGATCGGTGGGGCGCTGGCCTCGGCGGTGATCCTCGGGATGATCGTGACGATGTTCCCCGAGCCGGCGGCCCAGGCGAAAGCGATCGGCGTCTTCGGCTTCGTCGCCTCCGCCGGCGGCTCGATTGGGCTGCTCGCCGGCGGCATCCTCACCGAGGCGATCAGCTGGCACTGGATCTTCATCATCAACCTGCCGATCGGCATCCTCGTCGCCTACCTGGCGCTGCGACTGGTCCCGAGCCGGGAGGGAATCGGCCTGCACGAGGGAGCCGACTTCCCCGGCGCAGCGCTGATCACGGTCTCGCTGATGCTCGGCGTCTTCACGATCCTGCAGGTGACCGAGTGGGGCTGGGGCAACACCCGCACGCTCGGCCTCAGCGCGGTCTCCGCGGCCCTGCTCGCGATCTTCATCCATCGCCAGGCGACGATCGCCAACCCGCTGATGCCGCTGCGGCTGTTCCGCTCCCGCAACGTCGCCGGGGCGAACGTGCTGCAGGCGCTGCTGGTTGCCGGGATGTTCGGGATGTTCTTCCTCGGCGCGCTCTACCTGCAGCGGGTGCTCGGCTACAGCGCCCTCGAGGTTGGCCTTGCCTTCCTGCCGACCACGATCGTGATGGGGACGCTCTCGCTCGGCTTCTCGGAAAAACTGATCATGCGCTTCGGCCCGAAGCGGACGCTGATCCCCGGCGTCTGCCTGACCGTGGTCGCGCTGCTGCTCTTCGCCCGCACGCCGGTCGACGGCAACTACCTGACCGATCTGCTGCCGCCGCTGCTGCTGATCGGCGTCGGCATGGGCTCCGCGTTCCCGGCGATCATGACCCTGGCGATGTCGGGGGCGACGCCGGAAGACTCCGGGCTGGCCTCCGGCCTTGTCAACACCAGCATGCAGGTGGGCGGCGCGATCGGGCTGGCGGTGCTGGCGACGCTCTCGACCGAGCGCACCCAGAGCCTCGTCGACGACGGGGTCTCAAACGCCTCGGCGCTGACCTCGGGCTACCACCTCGCCTACCTGATCGGCGCCGGTCTCGCCGCGATCGCGGTCGCGATCGCCGTCTTCGTCCTGCGCGACGTCGCCCCTGCCGGTGCCCACGCCGGCGAGGGCGCTCCCTCGCCGGAGCCGGAGTCGCGCGAGCCGGAGCCGGCCTATTCCGAGGCTCGCTAGTCCGCCAGCGAGGCCGACTCGAGCACGCCTAGCAGCTGAATGACGCGGCAGACCAGCAGCCGCTCCTCGTCGATCTCGACCCAGGCGCCGGCGGCGGCCGGGAAGACGACGTGGTCGCCGGGCTGGACCGGCATCTCGACCCCGGCACCGGCCCACCAGTCGAGGCCGGGGCCGACCGCGAGCACGATGCCCTGCTCGGGCGGCGGCTCGTGGGTGCCGGGCGGGACGACCAGCCCCGAGCGGCGCACCCGGTCCTGGTCCAGCTCCTTGATCACCACCTGGTCGAACAGCGGCCGCAGCTGGTGGCGGACCGACTCGGTCGGATCGGGTATCTGCGCGGTGCCCATGCACCCCTAAGTTTGCCGCACGCGCCTCCCGCCGGCTTGGGACGCCGTGAGGAGTGAGGCGGGCCCGCCGTCGCCGCCCGGGTTCCCCTACCTCAAAGTGGGTAACTCGTCCACCGCCCCGCCCGTCACGGCAGTTTGCAATTAGGTTCACTGAGTATTGGGAGCCGGGGACTCAGCAGGACAAGACCAAGTCGAAGGGAGAGGTACATGGACACGTTGACTCAGGCCCGCTCGCGGCGCTCGCTGCGAGCCCTGGCCATCGCGATCGCCGCCCTGGCGGTCCTCGCATTCGCCGCCGCCGGAGCGCGGGCAGCGAACTACACGGCGCTCGGCGACTCCTACGCCGCCGGGCCGTTGATCCCCAACCCGGTGCTGCCGCTCGGCTGCCTCAAGTCGGATCACAACTACGCCCACGTGGCGGCGCCGAGCATCGGCCTCAGCCTGCGCGACGCGAGCTGCAGCGGAGCGAAGACCAACAACATGACCGAAGCGCAGAACGTCGAACCGGACGGGCCGAACCCGCCGCAGTTCAACTCGCTCGACGCGGCCACCACGGTGGTCTCGCTGACGATCGGCGGCAACGACATCGGCTTCTCCGAAGTCGCCGAAAGCTGCATCACGATCAACCCGTTCAGCCACCCCTGCCTCGACAAATACGACTCGGGCGGGAAAGACCAGCTGAAAGAACGGATCGAAGCGACGGCGCCGAAGGTGGCAGCGGTGCTGCAGGGCATCCACAGCCGCTCGCCGCTGGCGAAAATCTACGTCGTCAACTACCCGGCGATCTTCCCGGAGACCGGGAGCGGCTGCTGGCCGCAGATGCCGATCGGGTTCCAGGACGTGCCGTACCTGCGCGCGACCGAGCAGCGGCTGAACTCGATGCTGGCGACCCAGGCTGCCGCCAACAGCGCCACCGTGGTCAACTGGTACCAGGCCAGCATCGGCCACGACGCCTGCAAGAGCACCTCGAACCGCTGGGTCGAACCGCTCGTGCCCGGCACCCTGGCCGCGCCGATCCACCCGAACAAAAACGGGATGGCCGGCGGCGCTGCCGCTCTGGTCGCGGCGGTGAAATAGTCGACTGATGCGCATCGCGAGCCTCGTCCCGTCGGCGACCGAGATGCTGTTCGCCCTCGGCGCCGGCGCGGACGTGGTCGCGGTGACCCACGAGTGCGACTACCCGCCGCCGGCGCGGGGGCTGCCGCACGTGACCGCGACCGTGCTGCCGGAGGGCCTGAGCGCGGGGGAGATCGACGCGGCGGTGAAGGAGGTCGTCGGCGAAGGCCGCGCCCTCTACAGTCTCGACGAGGCGCGGCTGGCCGAGTTGGAGCCGGACCTGATCGTCACCCAGGCGGTCTGCGAGGTCTGCGCCGTCTCCTTCGACGACGTGGTCGAGGTGGCGGCGCGGCTGCCAAGCCGCCCGCGGGTCCTCCAGCAGGACCCGAGCACCCTGGCCGAGGTGCTGGAGGACGTCAGCCGGCTCGGCGAGGCGATCGGGATCGAGGAGCGGGCGGCGGAGCTGCGGGCGGCGCTGGAGGGCCGGCTGGCGGCGGTCCGCACCGCGGTGGCCGGGGCCGAGCCCCCGCGGGTGCTTGCGCTCGAGTGGCTCGACCCGCCCTTCGTCGGCGGCCACTGGATCCCGGAGATGATCGGGCTCGCCGGCGGGGTGGACGCCGCCGGCCCCGCCGGCGCCGAATCGCCTAACGCGGATGCCATCGCACTCCCCGGCGCCAAGTCGCCCATGCAGAATGTCCTCGTCAGCCCCGGCGCCAAGTCGCCCGAGGTGGAGTGGGAGCGCCTTGCCGGGCTCGATCCCGACCTGGTCGTCGTCATGCCCTGTGGCTGGTACGTCGAGGACTCGCTGGCGCAGGCGCGCGAGCACCGGCAGCGGATCGAGTCGCTGGGCGCCGAGCGCGTCTTTGCCGTCGACGCCGCCTCCACCTACTCGCGCCCCGGCCCACGCCTGGTCGACGGCACCGAGCTGCTCGCTCACCTGTGCCACCCCGATCGGGTGGCGGCACCCGCCGGCATCGAGTTCGCCGCGGTCGGGAGGTAACCCGTCTTCCGCTTCCCTGGACACTTTGCGGGCCTACAGCCTCGCTAAGTGTCCAACCTGCCTTCGGCCCGCCCGCCTACGTGAACCGCTTGACGAACGCAAGCGCGGTGTCGCAGACCTCGCGCCAGCCGCTGTCGATCGTCAGCGAGTGGCCGCGGTTGGGGATCTGACGATCTCGGTCACGTTCTCGTTGCGCTTCTGTTTCTTGTAGGAGGCGTTGGCGATCGCCCAGGGAACGGTGTGGTCCTTCTCGCCGTCGATGATCAGAAGCGGTCCGCGCTCGGGGTTCTTGGTGTCCGCCCTCGCCTCGGTGAACGGGTTCAGGTTCGCGTTGGCCATCTGCATCAGCGCCACTCCCGGCGCCGCCACGTGGTAGGTGTCGTAGAGCTGTTTGGCCTCCTCGTCGGGGAGCGCGTTCGCCCAGCCGTACTTGAACTGGTCCAGGGTGAGCGTTACCGCCCTCCCCCTGTTGAGTGGGTTGGCGAGGACCGGTTTCGCCGACCTCAGGGCCGAGATCGGCAACGGCAGGACACCTCGGAACGGCCCCGGATCGATCGCGACCGTGGCGGCGGACAGCCCGCGCCCGGCGATGATCTGGGCCAGCAGCCCGCCGGTCGAGTGGCCCATCACGGCCGGCTTTTTCGCCAGCTCCCCGATCACCTCGGCCGTGTGGTCGGCAATCTGGCCGATCGTCTTCTTGGCGAACACGGCGGGGTTGGCCCGCGCCTCCTCGACCGTCCGCGGATCGTCAGGCCACACCGGCGTCAGCGACGCGTAGCCGGCCTGCTCGAAGACCTCCGCCCATCTGTCCCAACTGCTCGGCAGCAGCCAGAGCCCGTGGATGAAGACAATCGGCGTCTTCCCGCTCGCGTTCGCCTGCTCGATCTGCTGCGTCTCGTACTCGGTAATCGTTCCCATCGGGGCCTTCCTGTCAGCGGGATGCCTGCCTCGACCTAGCCTGACATATGGTTTGGCCGGTGAGCCAGCCAGGACCGACCAGCTCCGCCCTCGAGGCCGCCGCCGCGCTGCGCGCTCGCGAGCTCTCCGCGGTCGAGCTGCTCGACGCCTGCCTGGCCGCCGTCGACGAGCGCAACCCGGAGCTGAACGCCGTGGTCTGGCGCGACGACGAGGCCGCCCGCGCCACCGCAGCTTGGGCCGACCAGCAACTCGCCGCCGGGGTGGAGGCGCCGTTCCTCGGTGTGCCGATCCCGATCAAGGACCTGACCGCGGTCGAGGGCTGGCCGGTGACCTACGGCTCCCACGGAGCGCCCGAGGGGCCGAGCGAGGAGAGCGAGCTGGTCGTCACGGCCCTGCAGCTCGCCGGCTTCGTCCTCTGCGGCCGCACCAACACGCCCGAGTTCGGGCCGATCACCGTCGCCGAGAACGACCGCTACGGCGCCAGCCGCAACCCCTGGGACCCGAGCCGCTCCTCCGGCGGCTCCTCCGGAGGGGCTTCGGCGGCCGTCGCCGGCGGCATGTTCCCGATCGCCCACGCCAACGACGGCGGCGGCTCGATCCGCATCCCGGCCGCCTACTGCGGGCTGGTCGGGCTGAAGTCCGCGCGCGGCCGCGTCCCGCGGCGGGCGCAGACCTGGATGGGGGCCGTGGTCGAGGGCGTCGTCACCCGCACCGTCGCCGACGCCGCGGCCGTGCTCGACGTCACCGCCGGCCCCGACTTCTTCGCTTGGAACAACGCGATCCCGCCGGAGCGGCCGTTCGCCGAGGAGCTCGGGGCAGACCCGGGGCAGGTGCGGATCGGGCTGATGGCCGAGGCGCCGCTCGGCATCCCCACCGACCCCGCCTGCGTGGCCGCCGCCCGCGACGCCGCGGCGCTGCTGGAGGAGTTGGGGCACGCGGTCGAGGAGGTCGAGGTCCCGACGATCTCGCCGGAGCTGGTCCCCGCCTTCACGGCGATGGCCGCCGCCGGGCTCGCCGACTATGACGGCGTCGACTGGGACAAGGTCGAGCCGCACAACCGGCACAGCTACGAAGTGGCGAAGAACGAGATCAGCGCCTACGACTACGTCGTCGCCGCGCAGACGCTGGAGAAGATCTCCCGCCGCGAGGTGCGCCGCTGGGGCGGCGACTTCGACGTCCTGCTGACCCCGACCTCGGCGATCCTGCCGCCCGAGTCCGGCGCCGTCCTCAAGGCCCAGCACGCCGCGCCCGAGCAGGCGACCCTCGAGGTCGTCTCCTCCGTCTCCTTCGCCGCCTTCGGCAACATCACCGGCCTGCCGGCGATCTCGCTGCCGCTCTACTGGACCGAGGAGGGCCTGCCGGTCGGCACCATGCTCACCGGCGGCCCGTTCGGCGAGGAGACCCTGATCCGCCTCGGCGCCCAGCTCGAAGCGGCGCGGCCCTGGGTGGAGCGGACCCCAGCCGCGACGAACGTCTGACCGCTCACGTCAGCGAGGTCCACCGCCCTCCCCAACTCGAAGAAAAACTGGGGCTATAGCCCCAGTTTTTCTTCGAGTTGGGTTCTCAGCCGACGGGCGACGGTCTGCAGCTCCGCCCGCACGTAGTCGGGTTCATTGCACACCTGCCCGTGGGTGAAACGCAAAGTGATGAGGCCGGAGCGGGCGTGCGCGTTGTCCCGACGCTTGTCGGCGGCTTGCTTGAAAGCGGTGCGGTGGTACCTGAGGCTGTCCGTCTCGACGACGAGCCCGAGGTCCGCCCAGAAGAAGTCGACTCGATGGCTGCCAAGCTGCGCCTGGGTTTCCGGGCGGGGGAGGCCGGCCCCGCGGACGAGGGGGAGGAATCGGCGCTCGAGCGCCGTGGTCGTGAGGGCGTGGACGGCGCTGTCGAGGAGAACGCGCAGGCGGCGCGCGCCAGGGCGGCGCGGCAGCTCGTCGATCGCCGCGCGCAGGGCCTCGGGGTCGATCAGATCGAGATGATCCGCCTCGTTGACGGCCGCTTCGAGCTGCCCCGTGGACGGAAGGCAGCTGGCCAGGTCGACGAGGGTGACTGCCGGGCCAGTGACGGGGATGTTGTCGACGAGGCGCCAGCGCAGCCCGCGGTCCTCGCTCGAGACGGCGGCCGCGCCGACGCGGTCCCCGTGCGAAGCGGCGCGCCTATACGCGCGAATGCCGGTGCGACGCTTCGCCAAGCCGGCTGGGACGACGACCTCGACCATGCCCAGGACCGACTTGCGGAGGCCCAACAGCGCGGCGGCGCTGCGGTGGCTGAGAAGGGCGCGCGGCCCGCAGGCAAGGACGGCGGCCATCCAGCGGCCCCGCGCCGTCACGCCCGGTCTGCCCACTGCGTATACGCCCGGCATCAGCCGGTGCAACCGTCCGTTGGTGAGGCGGTGGCGGATCGCGTCCGGTCCCATCCCCAGGTCCGCCAGCTGCGTTCTCGCCACTACGCCGTGCTGTCTCCTCGCCAGCTCCCAGAGCTCCGCCGATCGAACTCGAATCTTTTCTGGGGCCATAGGCCCAGTAAGCGTTCGAGTTTGCCGAAGTCGCCCCCCCTACGCGTCGGAGGCGCGCGCGCGGCGTTCGTCGCGGCGGTGGCGACGGACGAGGGGGGCGACGTAGCCGATCAAGGCGCCGATCGCAACAGCCGCCAGCAGGGTGACGATCAACGGTGCGTTCACGCTCACGAAGAGGACGTCGATCCGCACCTCCTGCGAGTTCTGCAGGGCAACGATCACCACCAGCGCGACGAGGCCCCCCACCATCCAGGCCCTCCAGTTCGTCGCTCTCTCTCTGCCGTTGGGGCCCGTGGCCATGGCCCCGATGTTAAGAGCTCGGGCGATGGGATCCCGATCGCCTCGCCCTGGAAGCGCTTGGTCGTCCATTGATTGTTCTCCAGGTCAACGCGGAGCTGCTGGCCGGTAGCAGGTATTGACACGTATCCAAATAACGCCATAATCAAACTAACTTGACCGTTGCGGAGGCTCAAGCGGCGAAGGAGCGTCGGGAGCGCGCCGGTACCCGGGTGCTCTCCCTGCTCGCGGCACCGATCAACGCCGCGGTGCTGCAGGCACTGGCAGATGGGCCGAAGTCGCAGATGGACCTCTGTCGGGCCGCCGGCTCTCCGTCCCAAAGCACCCTGCGGCTTCGGCTGCGCGAGCTGACCCAGCTCGGCGTGCTGAGGAGGTCGAGGCAGGACGGGTTCCCGCGAGCCCTCGACTATGAGCTCGCCGAGCCCGGCCGTGAGTTGCTGGTCGTGGTCGCGGCCATGCAGCTCTGGTTGGCGAATTGCCCGGCGGAAACGATCACTTTCGGGACGCACCCGGCGAAAGGGGCGATCAAGGCGCTGGCTGAGGGCTGGTCGTCCAACCTGATTCGCGCGCTGGCGGCGAGGTCGCTGACGCTCACCGAGCTGGACCGTTTGATCTCCGGCCTCAACTACCCGTCCTTGGAGCGGCGCCTCGGGACAATGCGGCGGACCGAACAGATCGAACCCTTGCCCTCTCCGACGCCGGGCACCCCATACACGGTGACGGCATGGCTGCGCCACAGTATTGTCCCGCTCATCGTCGCGGCACGCTGGGAGCGCCTGTACGCGCCGGAGGAGACGACGCCGATCGGCCGGCTCGATATCGAGGCCGCGTTCCTCTTGGCTGTGCCGCTGCTGCAGTTGGCGGATGATCTGAGCGGCTCCTGCCGCCTCGGCGTCGAGACGACCTCGAACGGTGGCGCCCGTCGCCTGGCGGGCGTCATGGTAGAGGTGGTCGACGGCCAGGTCGTCTCCTGCCTGACGAGCCTGGATAGCACTCCCACCGCCTGGGCCTCGGGCTCCGCCGCCGCCTGGCTGACCACCGTGATCGAGCACGACCGCGAGGGCCTGGAGATCGGCGGGGAGCGTCAGCTCGCCTGCGCCCTCGTCGACGGGCTCAATGGCGCCCTCTTCGATGCCGCGTGCCGCGCCGGCGCCCATGCACCCTTTTCTTGACAGATATCTGACAGTTCCTTATGTTTTCGATATCCGGGTGGGTCCCGGGCTAAGGAGAGGTGGGAGCACCCGACTATGGGGACCGGGGGATCGAGCTAGGTGAGGCGGGGGCGTTTACGCCCACCTCGGCAAAGCCACGAACCGCTCCGCTGGGTTGGCGCTCAGCCATCCAGCGCCCGCGGATCGAAACTTCCGGTCGACCCACGGCGTAGATGCCGGCCAGCTCCCAGGCGCATTCGCGGAATTCGCCCCGGAGGCTCTGGTCCCCGATCCCGTCTTCGGTGCGCTGGGCTAGCCGCTGCCGGCCGTCCGCAGTTGGTCGACCGGGGCGAAGTCGTCGCGCAGCGGTTCGGCGTCGCCGACGATCGTTTCCAGTTCCCTCTGCGGGAAGTCGTACAACCCTTCTGTTTCGGAGGCCATTGGGCTGACCAGGTTCGGCAGCGGTCGGTCGGAGGCGAGCAGGATCATGTTGCCGCCGGTGGGTTGGCCGCCGACAAGGGCGGGTGAGGCGAGGTTGACGTCGTTGAAGGACTCCAGCAGCGTTGCCGCCTCGGCCTTGAGGAAGTCCAGCGGTTCGTTATCGATCATGTTGATCGCGTAGAGGCCGCCGGGCTTGAGTACCCGCTGCACTTCGTCGGTCCACTCGGCGGTGGTGAGGTGCCAGGGGATCGTGTAGCCGCTGTAGGCGTCGCCGACGACGACGTCGGCGCTGTGGTCCGGGACGTCGAGCATCGTCATCCGGGCGTCGCCGATCGTGACGCGCAGATTGGGCGAGGTGCGCAGGCCCAGCCGTTCGCGGTCGAGTTCGACGACCTCGGGGTCGACCTCGAGCACTTCGGCGGTCGAACCCGGATGCGTCGCCAGCAGCCAGCGCGGCAGGGTGAAGCCCCCGCCGCCGACGACGAGCACGTTGAGCGGCCCCTGCCCCCTGTCCTTGACGTCGATCGCGTGCGCGATCCAGCGGGTGTAGCGGTACTCCAGGAGCTTCGGGTCGTTGACGTCGACGTAGGAGTTGTGAGCGTCGTCGAGCAGCAGTTCGTACCCGCTCGCCCGGGCGGGATCGGCTTCGATGCTGAGGCAGTGGTAGTCGCTTTCGCGCAGGCAGGGGGAGTGGGAACTCGCGGTCAGCGCGCCGAGCCCGAGGGCGACCACCACCACACCCGCGACGGCGCCGAGCGAGACGATCGGGCCGGATATCCCGACCCCCAGGCCGACCAGCAGCAGCACCGCGCCGATCAGCAAGACCGCGGTGCTGACCGGCATCAGCGGGATCACGACGAAGCCGGTGCCGAAGGTGCCGACGAGGGCGCCAGCCGTCGCCCAGGCCGAGAGCCGCCCGACGATCGTGCCGCTGGCGTGGAGGTCGTGCAGCTGCAGGTGCGCGACCGCTGGCGAGACGGCGCTGAGCACGGCCGCCGCGGGCATCAGCGCGATCGCGGTGATGCCGAGCGCGGCCAGGGTGCCGCTGCCGCGTGCCCCGGGGCCCAGCCAGTGCATCGCCGGGACGGTGAGCAGGGTCAGCGCGCCGCCCGCGATCAGCAGGCCGACGATCAGCAGGCGGGTGTCGACGCGGTCGGCGAAGTAGCCGCCCACCGCCGCGCCGAGCGCGATTCCGGCCAGTGCCGCGCCGATGATCGAGGTGGTCGTCTCCAGGGTCAGGCCGACGTAGGGGGCGAGCAGGCGGACCGCGAGGATCTCGAGCATCAGCACGGCGCCGGCGGCGACGAAGACGAGCGCGGCGGCGGCGGGCTGGGGGAGTGCCTTCGGCAGCCGGCGCTCGGCCGACAACCGGCGCTCGGACAGCTTTTTGCGCGCCGGCCTTTCCGCCTCCTGCGGTTCAGCCAGCCCGTTGTCCGTGCCGTACCGCCTGCGCTTCGCAACTCCCCGCTTCGCCATGGGCGCGAGAATACACAACTTCTTATGAACAGTTAGCAATTTCTGTTCATCAAGATCAAGTCGGTGGCCACCGAGAAGAAGCCGGTCAACTGGCGCGCCTGGATCGTGGGGATCCTTGTCGCCCTGGTAGTCATCGTCGCCCTGCAGAACTCGCAGAGCGTTGAGGTCGAAGTCCTCTTCGTCAACGTCGACGCGCCGCTGATCGTCACCCTGCTCGTCGCGGTCGCGATCGGCGCTCTGATCGGCTACGTGGCCCCGCTGGTGCGCCGCCACCGGCGCGAGGAGCGTCAGCGAAGGGCCGGCTGAGCCTGGCGGTAGACCCCCGGGGACGGGATGCCGATCACCTCACCCCGGAAGCGCTTGCTGGTGCCGTAGATGACCCAGGTGGTATCGATTTCGCCGATGTCGAGGTCGAGCCGCAGCTCGCCGGCGTGCTCCTCGACGTGCTCCATGTGGGTCAGGCCGGAGTCGTAGTCGCCCCGCAGCAGCCCTTCGGCGACCAGCGGCTTCGAGGCGACGTCGACGACCTCCTCCCACCGCGAGAGGTCGACGTAGCCCTTGGTCGCGGGGACGATGCCGAGCGAGCGCGGCCGCTCGACCTCGCGGCGGCTGAGCAGGACCAGGTGCTTGGTCGGGTAGATGAAGGTGTCGACGACGAAGACCTCGGTCCAGTACTTCTCGGTGATTTCGTGCACCTTCGGGTGGGCGCTGCACTGGACAAGGAAGGCGTCGTCGCGCCCCCGGATCGCCTCCAGCCCGACGAAGAAGTCGGTGATCAGCTCGAACTTGAACTCCTCGATCCCCTGGAACTCGGCATAGCGCCGCACCGCGCGTTCATGGCAGGTGCCCTCGGGGCCGAGCGTGACGAAAGTTATCTTGGGCTGCTCAGACATCTCGGAGCAACAGTAGCGCCCTTAATTTGGGTTTCAAGAAGAAAAATGAGATAATCAATATGACTTGACTATTAGCCAAGTCAAAGGGAAGGCGGAGAGCCAGGCAAGAGCTGGGGAGTACGCGCTGTCGCTGCTGGCGGCGCCGCTGAACGTGACGATCCTGCGGGCTCTATCGGAGGAACCGAAGTCTCTCGCCGACCTGCGGCGAGGGGCGGGGGCGCCACCGCAGACGACGATGCGCAAGCACCTGGCGGCGCTGGCGGAGGCCGGGATCCTGGTCAAGGAGCGGGAGGGCGGCTTCCCCGGCGTCGTCAGCTACGCGCTGTGCAAGCCGGGCATTGAGCTGGTCGGCGTCGCCAGGGTGGTCGAGAGCTGGCTGGCGGTTGCCCCCGAGGGTCCGATCGAGCTCGGCACGGTCGCCGCGAAAAGCACGATCAAGGCGCTCGTCGATGGCTGGTCGACGACCCTGCTGCGCGCGCTCGCCGCCAGACCTCTCAGCCTGACCGAACTCGATTCACTGATCGCCGGCGTCAGCTATCCCTCGCTGGAGCGCCGGCTGGTGGCGCTGCGCATCTCCGGGCAGGTGGAGGCGACCCCGGGCCGCGGCCGCGGCACTCCGTACGCGGTCACCGACTGGCTGCGCCGCGCCGTCGCGCCGCTCGTCACCGCGGCCTGCTGGGAGCGGCGCAACCTGGCCGAGCGGACGACGCCGGTCGGCCGCATCGACATCGAGACCGCCTTCCTGCTGACGCTGCCGCTGCTGCGGTTGGCGCCGGACCTCTCCGGCCTCTGCCGCCTCGCGGTCGGCTCCGCGAACGGGAGCGAGCGGCGGGTGGTCGGCGTGTTGACCGGCATCGAGGAGGGCAGGATCGCCCACTGCAGGGCGCGGCTAGAGGGCGAGGCGACCGCCTGGGCCTCAGGCTCGGTGGCGAGCTGGTTCCGCGCCGTCCGCGACGGCCATCTCGGCCGCCTCGAGGCCGGCGGCGACCGGCCGCTGGTCAGCGCGATCCTCGACGGCCTGCACGCCGAGCTCGCGGCGCCGTCAGGCGCTGCCTGAGTCCGGTGCCTTGACCGCGGTGTAGGCCTTCACCGCTTTAAGGGCTTCCTTCACCGTCGCCGGCTTCGCGAAGGCGCCGTCGGGCGTGAGCGAGGCTTCAAGCAGCTCGGCGATGGCCGCCGCGTGGCGCCCCTCGACGCTGTGGATCGAGAGCAGGGTCGAAAGCACGGAATCGCTTTCGACGTTCGGCAACTGCCCGAGGTAGGACGCGGCGGTGATGTCCTCCAGCTTGCTGGCCGTTTCGAGCGCTCCGGTATCCGTTTTGAGCGAGAACGACGGCTGCGGCTTCGCGGGGGGTTCGCCGCCCAGCTTTTCGACCGCCTTGGTCAGCGCCTCGACGTGTTCTTCCTCCTCTTCGCCGAATTTTCCCCCGATCGCTTTGCGCCCGGGTGGGCTGAGGCGGTTGCTCTTGGCGAGTTCGGCGTAGAAGGCGACCTGCAGGTACTCGAGCGAGAGCAGGAAGTTGAGGATGCCGACATCGCCGTCGCCGAACTGGGAGGTTTCGTCGGCCGAAGCGCTGCTGTCGCCGCCGCAGGCGGAGAGGAGCGAGCCGGCCGCGACCGAGCTGCCCGCCAGCGCGATGAACCCACGCCGCGAGACTGAGCCACGCTTGGGCATCTCCCTTTCTCGCACGGATCTCATTCCCCTGGCACGGTCAGGAACTGTTCAACCTGTTCAGGCCCGGTGAACCTCTCCACCTGAATCGCCGCGGTGTTTTCGACCAGTCCCTCGTCGAAGGCTTCCGGAGCCGGTTCTTCCTTGATCGGAATCCGGGTCATCGCCGCGTGCCGCCCCTCGACCTGGACGATCGAGTTGGCAAGCTGCCGCGCCTCCTCCGATTCGAGCCGCGGGATGGCGCCGTTGTAGGCGCCGATCGTGGTGGTCTCGATCTCTGCAGCGATAAACAGGAAAGTTTTGTATTCGCGAAAGGCGAAGGCGTATTCCCCTTTCTCCATCGGCTTGCCGCCCGCCTTTTCGATCATCTTCTTGACGGCGGCGACGTGTTCGCCCTCCTGGGTGAACAGCAGGTCGACCAGTTCTTTTTCTTTGGTCTTGAGGCTCATCTTTTCGCCTTTGTCGTTGACTTCCGACTTGGCGCGGTTGTAGATCGACACCTGCAGATACTCGAACAGGAGCAGGAAGTTGAGGGTGTCGACGTCGCTCGCCTCGTCTGCGGCGAGCGCCCCGCGCACGTACGGTGAGACCGCGCCCAGTCCGTAGAGCGCGCCGGTCGCCAGCGCGCCTCTCAGGAGCAGTTCGCCACGCGACAGTGCCTCTCCGTTTTCGCTCATCGATTTCCTCGCTCCCACCGATTCCCGGGAACACCTTAGCTTGATCAGGAAATTTTGCCACAAATTCTTCCCCTGACATAATCAGCGAATCTTGAGCATTAGCTCAGCGATCGAGAGGAATGGAGATGGGAAGCCCGCCGGGGGCTCCACTCTGATGCTCCTCGCCACACCCTCCCGCCACACCCTCCTGAAGGAGCTCGCCGCCGGTCCGCGCACGCTTGCGGAGCTCCACCGCGCCGTCGGCTCGCCTGCGCGGACGACGCTGCGCAGTTACCTCCGCTCGCTTGCCGCGGCCGGCGTAGCGGAGAAGCGGCGTCACGGCGGCTTTCCCGGCACCGTCGACTACCGGCTCACCCCGACCGGCCGTCAGCTCCTGGGAGTCTCCGAGAGCGTGGAGGCGTGGCTTGTCGCCGCGCCCGGCGCCCGCATCGCCCTCGGCACGCCCGCCGCCAGGCGGGCGATCGTGGCGCTGCTCGAGGGGTGGGCGACGGGTATCGTCGACGCTCTCGCGACCCGGCCCCTCTCCCTCACGGAACTCGACGCGGCGATCCCCGCCCTCAGCTATCCGGCGCTGGAGCGCCGGTTGACCGCGATGCGCCGCTCCGGCCTCGTGCGGAGCGTCCTCTCGGGCAACGGCCGAACCCGGTACACGGTCGGCGACTGGCTGCTCCGTGCGGCCGCGCCCCTGGCCGCGGCGGCGAGCTGGGAGCGCCGCTGGCGCTGAGCTGAACGGCACACCGCATCTTGCGGCCCCAAGCGGGTTATGGGATATTGACCGTGCGGATCAGCCCGGACCTTAGTAGAACCGCGTCTGTACCGCATGGGAAATTCAGCGAGGTCGCAGGGAGCGACACCTACGTGACGCCCACAGGGCGCCGTCCGGCGGCCGGGGCAGAAGGAGTTGAGAGATATGATTTCGAGAATCCGAGCGCAACTCGGGCCTGCCGGCTTCGCGATCGCCGTCGTGGCCTTGGTTGCCGCCCTTGCCGGCGGCGCCTACGCTGCCTCAGGCGGCCTCAGCCTCACGGGCAAGCAGAAGAAAGAAGTCAAGAAGATCGCCCAGGCCGAAGCCAAGAAGGCTCAGGGCACTGGGCCGGCTGGTCCTCAGGGTCCCGCTGGGGCAGCCGGCAAAGATGGCGCCAACGGCAAGGACGGGACGAACGGCATAGACGGGACCGATGGCGCCGCTGGCAAAAGCGTCGAAGTCGGCACCGCGACCAGTGGACCCACCGGAGAATGTAAAGACGGTGGCGCCACGGTTCAGGTAGCGGGTGAACCATCGACTAAGAAATTCGTCTGTAACGGGGAAACTGGCTTCACCGAAACCCTCCCACCTGGCGAAACCGAGACGGGGACCTGGGCGACCGGCGTAGGCGGGGAAGAAGTGCCCGATCAGTACGTCCCGATTTCATTCCCGATCCCCCTTGAAGCGGCACCCGAACTGACCATCGTGTGGCTTTCTTACCCGGGTGATGGAACTAATTTCGAACCATCTGAAATTACCGAAATCCTCGAAGAAGGCGCCGATCATGGCTGCCGGGGCTTCGATGAAGAAGGCGTACCCCTCGCCGACCCGGGGCACCTCTGCGTGTATGCGAGCTACCTATTCAGGATGAAACCAGCCGGCACCGGCCTGACCAATACGATCAGGAGCCCGGCTGAACCGGCCCAGATCTACACCGGAGGCTCCCTGATCCCCGACGCCGACGGTGGTGGTAAAGCCGCTGGCGTCAACCAGGTCGGTACGACGCTCCAACTGAAGTGTGAACAACATGACTGTTACGGACTGGGTGTCTGGGCGGTCACTGCCGAAGAATAATATTGCCCGTATGGCTTGGAGACGCCCAGGACTTTCCTGGGCGTCTCCAAAGTTGCTTATTCCTACGGATCCCAGAACCAAGCAGCTAGTCAGGTGGGTAGGCCGATGTACCGGTACTGCCCTCGACCGACGCGTTCGATCTCCATCTTCACCTTCCATAAGCGGTTGATCGCCGCTTCGGTCGGCCGGATTGGGTTCTTGGACCCCCTCGACTCCCAGCCTCGCTTCTTCATCTCGGCGAGAAGCTGCGCCGCGGTCCAGATCCCCCCGTCGCTCATGATCCGGCGTACCGCCTCCATCCCCTCCGGGCGCATCCCACTGGACCGTGGTGGCGTAGCGGTCGCCCCCTCTTCCCCTGAGTTCCCCTGAGGCGCTTCGCCGAGCAGCGTGCGCATGCCGTTGGCGATCTCTCGGAGCGCCAGCGCCTCGCCCTGCAGCCGCTCGATTTGTCGCTCCCGCCTTGCCGCTTGCGACTCGAAGTCGGCGATCACGGCTCCGGGATTTCCGGGGTTGGTGTGCAGAACTCTGAGCGCCTCGTTCAACGCGTCCGGTGTCCACTCTTTCATGTCTCCAATCTATCATTTCTAGAGCACTCTTGGGCACTGGGTCTCAGACCCGATCCTGTCCCTGCGCCCTTTTCGGCCGTTGCGCACCTTTATGCCCTGCACCGATCGGTGCGCACGCGAAATCCGCCACAGGCGCTTTGCAGGGTGTTCGAGGGGCTCGACATTCCCTCCATACCACCAGTATGGCTGAGTGAACTGGTCTATTTGACCGGCCGCCTGCCACGCTCTATGCATGTCACGCCCGCCCGGGCACAGAGCCTGGGCGACGACAGACAAGGAGTGAATCGATGATTCGCTATCTCAAGGTGCTGATCGGCGCCGTGCTGGCGCTGACCGCATTCGGGGCGCTGAGCGCTTCCGCGCACGCGGCGGAAGAACGATTCCATTGCTCAGTGGCACCCTGCACATTGACACTCAAACAAGACGGTGCGGTTGGCACGAAAACAGGGCACCAAGTGTTCGAAGTAACCGATGGAATTAATACGGTTTCTTTCACATGTAATCACCTGACAGCACACGCCACATCGCTGACCAAAACAACCAACACACTGACAATTACAGGTATTGAATACACAGAATGTAGTGTTGCCGGTAGCGGCGCAGTAACCGTCAGGATGAACAAATGCGACTACCACGTCATCGGCACACCGCCGGTTGAAAAAGTAGGTAAGGCGCACCTGACAGTCAAGTGCGAAGAAAAATCGAAAATCGAAGTTGAAATCGTCGAAACCAAATGCATCCAGACAATCGGTGAAACGGGAGACCTCACCGGGCTCACTCCCCACAACATCGGGGAAGCGGCTAAAACCACGACAGAAGTGACAGTCGAATCTAACGTGGCGAACATCCCGGTGACTCAGGATGGGACCAAGGCCCAATGCGGCACGGAACCGGGTAAAGTCACTGGTCATTACTCGACAGGCAACGTAATCCTCACAGGGGAGACCGACCCCGGTGGCGTAATGGCTAACGCCTGGTACGAATAGAAGCACCTGAGCAGCAACGGCATTGAGAGCGATGAGCAATCGCCTTAGAGCCGTCGAGGGCACGGGCCGCGATCACGCGGCCCGTGCTTTTTCTAGGCCCGCACGCGCGGGAATCTTGCGAATATTCGGATGTTCCGTTAAGGTACGGACAGTTGCGGCTTTGGGAATGCCGCAAGGGGACAAGCCGACCACAGATAGCTAAAGGGGACCGCGGTGAGGAGCAGGAGCGCCTTCGGGGCATTTGCCGTCGTCGCGCTCGCGCTGCTCGCGCTGAGTTCCGCCGCCTCAGCCGAAATCGCTCCCTTCTGCACCCCCGGCGCGGGCGCCGGACACTGCAACGGTCCCCATGGAGTCGCGGTGGACACCGAAGACACCCTCGTCTACGTCGCCGACCGCGGCAACGACCGGGTCCAGGTCTTCAAATCGGCGGGCACAGAATTCGCCAGCTCGATCGGCGTCGGCCAGCTCTCCGCCCCGGCCTGGGTCGCGGTCGACAACGCCGCCGCCAGCCCCTCCCACCACGACCTCTACGCCAGCACCGAAGGCTTCGTCGTAAAGAAGTTCAAACCGAACGGCGAATTCATCGAATCGATCGGAGAACAGGGCAGCGGCCCCTGCCAGCTCGAAGGCGAAAACGACCCGATCGCGGTCGGCTCGGGTGGGGACCTCTACGTGGCCGACAGCTACGACAAAGACGGCGCCGGCCCCTCGCACATATTCGTCAACCGGATCCAGCGCTTCAACCCGGCGGGCAAATGCGTGGAAGAGGTGGTGCTCTTCGAAGGGGACACCGAATTCATCTTTGCCTTCGCGGTCGACTCGGCCGGCAACTTCTACGTGATCGTCGAAGGCGCCGGCGACGTCCTGCGCAAGTACGACCCGAGCGGAGCGCTGCTAGACGAACTCGGCCCAGGCATCGAAAGCGAAGGCCCAGGCGTCGACGGCGCCGACCACGTCTTTGTCAGGCAGCGCGGGGTGTATGTCACGAAATCCGCGCTTCTCTACTTCTTCACCGAGTACGACTCGACGGGGACGATCGTGCGCCGCTTCGGCTACGGAGCCCCGGCAAGCGTCCCCTCCCTCGTCCCCTACCCCACCCCCGACGGCGACCTCTACGCCTCCGAGGGGGCCGCAGGGATCAAGTACCTCGAACTCCCCCCGCCCGGCCCGGTCACCGTGCCGGAAGCCTGCAAGGTCAAAGAAGGCGCCCTCGGCAACACCAAGGCGACCCTGCAGGCCGAAGTCAACCCCGAGGGCAAAGCGACCGGCTTCCGCTACCAATACGTCACCCAGGCCCACTTCCAAGCCGAAGGGTTCGCCAACCCCGAAGAAAGCCCCGAAGTCCCGCTGGAAGGCACCGTGGACTTCGAACTGCACGCGGCCGAACAGCGGGTCGAAGGCTTGCTGCCCGAAACCGTCTACCACTGCCAGGTCGCCGCCAAAAACGCCGACAGCGCCTCCCCAACGATCGGCAAAGAAGGGGTCTTCAAAACCGGCCCGCCGTTTGAATTCGGCCCCGCCTGGGCCTCTGCGGTCGGCGAAACCTCGGCCACCGTCAACGCCGAAGGCAACCCGCTGGGGATCCCCGCCACCGGCCAGATCGAATACGTCGAAGACGCCAAGTACCAGGCAAGCCAGGCAAGCGATGGCTTTGCCGAAGCGCTGAGCGCCCCGACGCCCGAACTCGACTACGGCGCAAGCGAAGAAATGCAGCTGCGAAGCGTCGTCCTCGAAGGCCTGACGCCCGGCACCCTCTACCACTACCGGCTGCGGGCGAGGAACGGCAACCCGCCCGAGGGGATCGTCTGCACGGAAGGCAAAACGAGCTGCCCCGAGCTCGAGCACACCTTCCGCACCTACCTGCCCGAAGTGGCCGGGTTCGACGCCCGCGGCTATGAGCTGGTCTCCCCAGGGATAAAGAACAGCGCCGAAGTGGCAGTGCCGGGCGTGGCGGGGGGCTTCGCCGAAAGCGACAAAGCGTCGCGGATCCAGGCCTCCTCGGGCTCCGGGGAAGCCGCCACCTACACCTCCTGGACCTCCTTCGGGGCGGCCGAAGGGGCGCCGGGGACCAGCCAGTACCTCTCCAGGCGCAGCGCCGGGGGCTGGGTGACCGAGAACGTCTCGCCGCGGGGCTTTCAGTCGAGCATCTTCGCCCCCCCCTACCTCGGCTTCAATTCCGAGCTCTCCTTCATGGCGTTCAAGGTGACCGAACCGCCGCTGACCGCGGACTGCCCGCCGAGCTATGAAAACCTCTACCTGCGCGAGAACGGAAGCGGGACGCTCACCTGCCTCACCGCCGAAGCGCCCAACAGCCCGACCGGGGCGGAAACCTGCCTCACCTACGCCGGCGCCAGCCAGGACGGCTCGCGCGTCTTCTTCGCCACCAAGCTCCCCTACGCCGGCGCCCCCACCGGCAAAGGCTTCAGCCTCTATGAATGGCACGAAGGGCAGCTGCACCTGGTCAGCATCCTGCCGGGGCAAAGCGAAGCGGTCGCTCCCAGCCTCAAAACCTCCTTCGGGCCCGGCAACGGCGGCTGCCAGGTGGGCCAGACGATCATGCGCCACGTCGTCTCCGCCGACGGCTCGCGGGCAATCTGGACCTACGTGCCCAAAGCCTCGGCGACGATTGCACCAGTTGCGCCCGGTGCGCAGACGCTGACCGTCACCGGCGCCGCCGCCGGCACCTTCACTCTCACCTTCCAGGCGCAGACCACCAAACCGATCGCCTTCAATGCCAAAGCCAACAGCATCCAGAAAGAACTCGAAGCCCTCGCGACGATCGGTCCCGGCAACGTCGAAGTAACCGGCACCGGCCCCTTCCAGATCATCTTCAAAGGACCGCTCGCCGGCACCGAAGAGCCGATCGGCGCCAACGGCTCCGGGCTCATAGACGCGACTCCCCAGCTCCTGGTCCGGGTGAACGGCAGCGAAACCGTCCCGATCGACAAGAGGGTCTCCGGCGCGGGGAAAACTTCGGGCGAGGGCGTCTTCTGGGCGGCCAGCGCCGATGACTCGGTCATCTACTTCACCGATGAGAACCCCCTGGTCAGTGGTTCCAAAGCCGAAGCGGGCGCCCCCGACCTCTACCGCTATGAACTGGGCGCGTCCGAACCGCTCACCGACCTGACCAAAGGCACGGTCCCCGGCGACGTCAAGGGCGTGGTCGGGGCGAGCGATGACGGCTCCTACCTCTACTTCGTCGCCGGCGCGGTGCTGAGCGAAGAACCCAACGAAGGCGGAGAGGAAGCCCAGGCCGGCGAGGACAACCTCTACCTCTTTCACGCCGGGCAGACCAGCTTCATCGCGACCCTCGACCCCGAAGACGAACTCGACTGGGACTCCCAGCCGAAGGGCCTCAGCGCCCGCGTGTCCCCCGACGGGCGCCACCTGGCCTTCCTCTCGATCCAAGCAAAGGCGCTGGCGGGCTATGAAAACCTGATCGCGCCCACCAGCGGGGTCTTCGCCGGCGGCAAACACTGCCAGCTCAACCAGTTCGGGGAACCGGTTCGCAGCCCGCTGTGCCCACAGGCCTTCCTCTATGACGCCGACAGCGGCAAGCTCGCCTGCGCCTCCTGCAACCCGGCCGGGGAAAGGCCGGCTGGCCCGACCCTTCTGCCCGGCTGGACCAGCGTCTTCGAAGGCCCGCGCTACCTCTCCGAGGACGGCTCGCGCCTGCTCTTCGAGAGCTACGACGCCCTGCTGCAGGGCGATGAGAACCTGAAGCGCGACGTCTATGAGTTCGAGCTGCCCGGCGCCGGCAGCTGCACCGAAGGTAACCCCAACTTCGACCCCGCCTCAGGCGGTTGTCACTTCCTTCTCTCAAGCGGGCGAAGCGAAGACGAAAGCTATCTCCTCGATGCCTCGGCCAACGGCCGCGACGCCTTCTTCTCGACCCGCGATCGGCTGGTGGGATGGGCAGACCCCAACGAGAACTTCGACGTCTATGACTACCGCGCGGGCGGCGGGTTCCCCGAACCTCCCGTCCCGTCGATCTGCGTAGGGGAAGCGAGCTGCAAGCCCCCTGCCACGCCCCCGCCCTCCCCACCGTCCCCCGCAACCCCGACCTTCACCGGCCCCGGCAACGCCAAGCCCAAGCCGGCGAAGAAGCACAAGCACAAAAAGCACCACAAGAAGAAGCACAAGGCAAAGTCAAAGCAGCGCTCCCACAAGCGCGGAGGCGGGCGATGAGCGCCAGGAGGCTGCTCTCAGCAATTGTCGTCGTAGCAGCGCTGGCCGCCCCGGCGAGCGCCGCCGCCGCCGCGCCGGCCTGGAGCATCCAGTCGCTGGCGGCGCCGACCAACTTCGCCCCGGGCGATGCCAGTGGCCTCGATCGCTACCAGGTCTTCCTCACCAACAGCGGCGGCGCGGTCACCGACCAGAGCCCGATCACGATCGTCGACACGCTGCCCGAAGGCCTGGAAGTGCAGAAAGTCGAGCTGTTCCCGCCGCGGACCGGGCTCCAGATCCCCGCCTCGGCGTGTGAAACCGAGATGCCCGCCGCGGTGGCGACGGTCAGCTGCGAAATCACCGACTCGCTGCTGCCCGAAGTCGAACCGACCAAGCTCTACCCCGGCGATGGGCTGCTGCTGGAAATCACGGTCGCCGTGCCGGCCGACGCCTCCGGCCCCCTGCTGAACCGGGTCGAAGTCGAAGGCGGCGGCGCCCCGGCGGCGGTGGGGGAAGGTGAAAACCAGGCCAGCGAGGAAGACGCGAGCGCGGGCTTTGAGGAATTCCACGCGGTGCTGGGCGACGAAGAAGGAGGGGTGGCGAGCGCCGCGGACTCCCATCCCTACCAGTTCACGACCACCTTCGGGGTCAACCTGGTGGCCGCGCCGCCGGGGGCGGCCTCGCCGCGGATTCCCGCCCAAGGCGACCTGAAGCGGATCGAGGTGGCGCTGCCGCCGGGCCTGGCGGCCAACCCGACGGCGATCGAGCGCTGCAGCGCCCAGGACTTCATCACCACCCACAGCGTCAACTCCGAGCACGGGGGAACTACCTTCCCGAACGAATGCCCAGCCTCCTCGGCGGTGGGGCTGGCGCTGGTGCAGCAGGTGGAAGGGGAAAGGTTCGGCTCCAAGATCCCGATCTACAACCTCGTCCCCCCACCGGGAGTGCCGGCTCAGTTCGGCTTTGAGATCCTCGGCCTGCCCATCTACATCAACGGCCACCTGCGCAGCGACGGGGACTACGGGGCGAGCGCGATCGTGGAAAACGTGACCGAGGCGCGGCGGGCGACGGCGGCGCGGTTCGCGTTCTGGGGGACGCCGTGGGATCAGAGCCACGACGCGGTGCGGGGCGAGTGCGCGGTGACGGAACGGATCTGCCCGGCGGAAAAAGAACCGGCACGGCCGTTCCTGCGGCTGCCGAGCTCGTGCGCGAACCCGCTGCTGACGACGATGGGCTTCACGACCTGGGCGCAGCCGCCGGCGGGGGCGCAGGCAAGCGAGGGAGCCGGCGCGCCGGTGGGCTGCGGGGAGCCGGACTTCAGCCCGAGCGTCAAAGCGCAGACCACGACCAACGTGGCCGACTCCCCGAGCGGGTTCGACTTCGAGCTGCACCTGCCCCAGGCAGAGCACGAAGTGCCGGCGGCGCCGGGGGAGGCCGACCTGCGCGAGGTGGCGGTGCGGCTGCCGGCAGGGCTGGCGGTGAACCCGGCTTCGGCCGACGGGCTCGCCGCCTGCTCCCCCACCGAGGTCGGCCTGAGCACCCCCCCCGGCCAGAGCCCGGTCCACTTCGACCTCGCCCCGGCCCAGTGCCCCGACGCGTCCAAGGTCGGCACCGTGGTCGCCAAGGCACCCGCCCTGGACCACGAAATCGAGGGCGCGGTCTACCTCGCGACCCAGGAAGAGAACCCCTTCAACTCCCTGATAGCCCTCTACATCGTCTTCGAAGACCCCGCAAGCGGGATCGTCGTCAAGCTCGCGACCAAGGTCAGCCCCGACCCCGTGAGCGGCCGGCTGACCACGACGCTGGAAGAAGCCCCCCAGCTCCCAGTCGAAGACTTCCGCTTTCACTTCTTCGAAGGCGCCCGCGGGCCGCTTCGCACCCCCGCGACCTGCGGCCCCTACACCACGACCACGAAGCTGACGCCCTGGACCGCGCCCGAAGGACCAAGCACCGAACCGAGCGACTCCTTCTCGGTCACCTCCGGCCCCACCGGCCCCTGCCCCTCCGGCGCCCTGGCCCCCAAGTTCTCGGCCGGGCTCGCCAACCCCACCGCCGCCACCTACAGCCCCTTCTCGCTGCGCCTGACCCGGGCTGATGGGAGCGATGAATTCGCCGGCCTGGGGGCAACCACGCCGCTGAGCCTGACCGCCAAGCTCGCCGGCATCCCCTACTGCCCGGAGTCGGGAATCGCCCAGGCCGCGGCGCGCTCTGGGCCCCGCGAGGGCGCCAAGGAGGCGGCCTCGCCCTCCTGCCCGGCGGCCTCGCAGATCGGCACCACCACCGCCGGCGCCGGTGCGGGCCCGACCCCCTTCTTCACCTCCGGCAGGCTCTACCTCGCCGGCCCCTACAAGGGCGCCCCGCTATCGATGGTGGCGATCGTCCCCGCGGTGGCCGGTCCCTTCGACCTCGGGGTGATCGTCAACCGCATCGCCCTGCACGTGGACCCTGAAACCGCCCAGGTCAGCGCTCAGAGCGACCCCCTGCCGAAGATCCTCTTCGGGATCCCGCTCGACGTCCGCGACATCCGGGTCAACCTGGACCGAGCGGGCTTCACCTTGGCGGGGACGAGTTGTGCAGAGCAGGCCGTGAGCGCGAGCGTGCAGGGGGTATCGGGAGCCACGGTGGGGGTATCGGATCGCTTTCAGCTGGGGGGTTGTGGGGCGCTTCGCTTTAAGCCCGCCCTTTCACTGAAGCTCAAGGGCGGGACGAAGAGAAGCGCCCACCCCGCGCTTCGGGCGATCGTCACCTACCCCCAGGGCTCTGGCTACGCCAATACCGCCTCGGCCTCGGTGGGCCTGCCCCACTCCGAGTTCTTAGACCAGGCCCACATCCGCACGATCTGCACCCGCGTGCAGTTCGCCGCGGGCTCCTGCCCGAAGGGAGCGATCTACGGCAAGGCCAAGGCCTTTACGCCGATCCTCGATAAGCCGCTGCAAGGCCCGGTCTACCTGCGCTCCTCCTCGCACCCCCTGCCCGACATGGTCTTGTCCCTGCACGGGCAGATCGACGCCGCCGCGGTGGGGCGGATCGACTCCCACAACGGCGGCATCCGCGCCAGCTTCGAAGCGGTCCCCGACGTCCCCCTGGCCAAGGTGATCGTCGAGATGCAGGGCGGCAAGAAGGGCCTCCTGGTCAACTCGCGCAACATCTGCAACCACGAAAACCGCGCCACCGCCCGCTTCCTCGGCCATAACGGCAAGGCCTATGACTTCCGCCCCCTGCTGAAGGACGACTGCAAGGGCGGGGGCAAAAAGCACAAGCGGACTCGCGGTTAGCGCGCGCCGAGCGGCGCGCGCGCCGCTCGGCAACTCTTGACGGCGCCCCCAGGCGGGCCTATACCTGAGCCTCCGGCAAACCGGGGGGCGAGGAGCGCGGGTGCGGGTGTCGGGCTAAAGAAGGAGCGATCCGATGATGGGCAAGCTAAGGGTATTGGCGCTGGCGGTGGCGGCGCTAGGGATGTTCGGGGTGGTAAATGCCTCCGGGGCGCGGGCGGCGAATGAATTCCACTGCTCGGTGGAACCGTGCACATACACATTGAGGCAGGACGGCACGGCCGGGACCAAAACAGCGCATCAAGTGATAGAAGTGACGGACGGAACTAACACGGTTTCCTTTACATGCAGTCAACTAAAAGGGCATATTACAACGCTAACTAAAACAGTTACGACAATAACACTGACAGATATTATTTATTCCGAATGTAGTGTTTCCGGTAGCTCAGCAGTGGCTATCAGGATGAATGGCTGTCATTATCACTTTATAATTATCTCAGGTATTGCAGTACCTAAGATTCAGTGTGTAAGTCCGAAAAAGATGGAAATTGAAATTCCCGAAACTAAATGCATCTATACAATCAATTCAACGGAAGCACTCTCCGGAGCCAAACTCCACAACATCGGGGAAGCGGCCAAAACCACGACAGAAATTACAATGGAACTCAATATCGAAAAAATCCCCGTTACCGCAGACGGCACCAAAGCCCAGTGCGGAGTCGACCCGACGAAAACGCTCACGGGGCACTATTCGACAGGCAACGTTGTCCTCACAGGGGAGACCGACCCCGGCGGTGTGATGGCAAACGTCTGGTACGAATAAATGATCAGCTGATCAAGGTTTGAACCAAGCGGAGCAAGCCGAAGGGCCGCACAATTCGCTGGCCCTTCGGCTCTGACCTACTCTCGGTCACGTGTCCACTCCTTGGCCCTTTCTTCGGACGTTCCTTGACAAATACCAAGGCGTTCCGATAGGGTCGCAGGCAGCCCGGATTGGGTCCGGGCTCGATCACGAACGGACGGGCACACGGGGAAATCGAGGGGGAACGGCTAGCCAGTAGCGGAAGCGCCTTCGCGGCACTTGTGCGGCACGTCCTGTCCAAGACCCAAACTCCAGTCAAAGGGAGAGAAATAGATGAACTCGAACCGCTTTGCCAGGCTGCTCGTGGCAGTCGCTGGCCTTGTCTTGGCCTTTGCGATGCTCAGCCCGGTGGCTCAGGCTGAAAAACCGCACGCCGGCTATGAACAGTTCGCTGGCTGCCCGAATCCGACTACCGAAAATTCGAAAGTGAAAACCTGTGTTCGCTCTGAAATCACGGGCGGCCACTTCCAGATGGGCAGCAAGGACGTGCCGATCGAACACCCGATGGTCCTCACCGGTGGCGTTGAAAAACTGTTCTCGCCCTCGGTGCTGTACTTCAACTCCGAAGGTGGCTTGACCAAAGTCAAACAGAAAGTACCCGGAGGGGTCATCGGTCTTACCGGCCTCACCTGGCTGCTTGAATTGCTCGGTAGCGAAGCGTTGACCCTGTACGCGACGACCGAACTCGCCGGCACGCCGGTGATCGCGGGCACCGCGTTTGCGCAGCTGCCGATCAAGGTCCACCTTGAAAACGCGGTTCTGGGGAGCAAATGCTACGTGGGCTCGAGCTCGAGTCCGATCGTCCTCAACCTGATCACGGGGACGACGAACCCGCCGGCACCGAACAAACCGATCACCGGTACTGAACCGACCTTCGGCTTCGAACCGGTTCGGGAAATTACGACGGCCAAAGGCGGCACCTACGTGGACAACTCGTTTGCCGCACCTGGTGCCAACGGCTGCGTCCTGACTCTGTTCGGGTTCATCCCGATCAGCATCAACGGCTTGGTCAACTCCCAGTCGGGTCTGCCGGCTGCGGCGGGGACCAACGAGACGGTGCAGAATTTCAATGCCGAAGTCGTCAACGCTTTGTTCCCGTACGAATAGGCATTGAGCTGAAGGCTCTCAGAGCCTGAAGTTCCGAGCGCGTGGCCGGGGGTTTCCCGCCACGCGCTCTTTTTAATAAGTGGGTGGACCGATATACCGGTACTGTCCCCGGCCGACGTTCAATCTCTCCCCTCACTTTCCAGAGACGGTTGATCGCCGCTTCGGTCGGCCGGATTGGGTTCTTGGACCCCCTCGACTCCCAGCCGCGTTTTTTCATCTCCGCGAGAAGTTGCGCAGCGGTCCAGATACCCCCTTCGCTCATGATCCGGCGCACCGCCTCCATCCCTTCTGGGCGCATGCCACTGGACTGGGGCGGCACAACGGTCGGCCGCTCTTTCCCTGAGCTCCTTCGAGGCGCCTCGCCAAGCAGCGTGCGCATGCCGTTGGCAATCTCTCGGAGCGCCAGCGCCTCGCCCTGCAGCCGCTCGATTTGCTGCTCTCGTCTCGCGGCTTGCGACTCGAAGTCGCCAATCACGGCCCTGGTCCGTGCACGCGCTCCGAAGGTCCCTGCGCCGTTGCGGCCGTTGCACATCTTTATGCCCTGCACCGATCGGTGCGCACGCGAAATCCGCCGCAGGTGCTTTGCAGGGTGTTCGAGGGGCTCGACATTCCCTCCATCACCACCAGTTTGGTTGACTGAACTGGTCTATTTGACCGGCCGCCAGCCACGCTCTATGTATGTCGCGCCCGCCCGGGCATAGAGCCTGGGCGACGACAAGCAAGGAGAAATCGATGATTCGCTATCTCAAGGCTCTGATCGGTGCCGCGCTGGCGCTGATCGCATTTGGGGCGCTGAGCGCTTCCGCTCACGCAGCGGAAGAAGGACCCTTCCACTGCTCGGTGGCACCCTGCACATTTACACTGAAACCAGATGGCGCAGTTGGCTCGAAAACAGCTCACCACGTGTTTGAAGTAACGGACGGAACCAACGTCGCCTCTTTCACATGTAACCAACTGGCTGGCCACGGAACATCGGCAACTAAAACAGCTAAAGAAATCACAGTTACAGCACTAGATTATAAAGAATGTAGTGTTGCCGGTGGCGGAGGAGTCACCGTTAAAACGAATAAATGCGCCTACACAATCAAGGGACTTGCAGGTGGGAAAGGCGAAGTAACAATCGAGTGTGAAGCTGGGAAAGCGATCGAAATCGAACTCGAAACGAAATGCATCATGACAATCACCACGCAGGTGGCAAAAGACTTCCTGCCTGGTCTCAAATTCCACAACATCGGTGAAGCGGCTAAAACTACGACAGAAGTGACAGTCGAAGCTAACGTCGAAGGCATCGAGGTCACCGCCCACGGGACCAAAGCCCAGTGCGGAGTGGACCCGGCTAAAACCCTCACCGGGCACTACACGACAGGCAACACGCTGGTCACAGGGGAGACCGACCCCGGCGGCGTAATGGCCAACGCCTGGTACGAATAGAAGCACCTGAGTTGCAACGGCACGAGGAGCGACGACAATCCCCTCAGGGCCGCAACGGGCGCGGGCCGCGATTTCGCGGCCCGCGCTTTGTAGTACGCCCGGCATGGGCAGCAGCTCGGGGGTGCGAGTCCCCCGTGGATCAGATGACCGAAACCACAAGCCGAAGCCAACTGCGTCGTCGCGAGGCGGGGTGGGAAGGAAGGTGGAGGCGAAATCGCGACCCGAGGAACACGAACCGCATAGAAGGCGGGGCGGTCCGGACGAGACGGCCAAACACGTCGAAGTCCGGGTCATCAAGGGACCGCAACGTAGATGCGGCGGGTGCGCGAGGAAGGTTGCTGCCCTTATCCGGGGAGGCCTGCCGGGACGTCGGCCTCGACGCATGTCGCCCGACCCCGGCCGTCGAAAGGCGGCCGGTCACCCGGCAGGAGTCAGCAGAGGCCGTAGTAGCGGCGAGGTCGTGCGCCGCGAAGGGCCGAACGCGAAGCCGAGCAACCGACCACGGTGCTCGCGTCGGAAGCGATGACCGCAGCCAACTCCGCCAGGGGCCTTTGCGCAATGGATGCCTAGGGTTAAGCCCGAAGCTCCCCGCGAAGAGCAAAGCGGCTTCCCGGCGCCGAGCGAGGCCGAGCCTCACCCCGCCGCCGAAGCAGGCGACCTCTGGGAGCAGTTCCTCTCCCGGTCCAACCTCGCCGCGGCGCTACGACGCGTCGAGCGAAACGCCGGTGCCCCCGGCGTCGATGGGATGCAGACCACGGAGCTTCGCTCCTGGCTGCATGACCACTGGCCCGAGGTCCGGGCAACGCTCGACGCGGGCACCTACCGCCCGCAACCCACCAGGAGGGTCACGATCCCAAAGCCCTCCGGAGGCGAGCGGGAGCTGGGGGTGCCGACGGCTCTGGATCGAGTGATCCAGCAGGCCCTATCGCAGGTGCTGGTGCCCGTCTTCGACCCTGGCTTCTCGGAGCGCAGCTTCGGCTTTCGCCCCGGGCGCTCGGCCCACGACGCGATCAAGCGCGCAAAGCGCGACATCGCCGAGGGGCATGAGTGGGCCGTCGATCTGGACCTCGATCGCTTCTTTGATCGAGTCCAGCACGACGCGCTGATGGCAAGGGTCCCAAGACGGGTCACCGACAAGAAGGTGCTGAAGTTGATCCGCAGCTACCTGGAAGCGGGAGTGATGGCAGACGGGGTGAAGCAGCTGGGTGTAGACACCTCAACTGGCCCCACTATGGACACTTGAACTGGCCCCACCTCTGTCCGAACCGAGACTGACGCTGAGCGCTCTATCGAGCGCGAGGCGGAGGTCGGATGGGAGCGTCCAGAGTGGAGCAGTTCGAGCAGATCAGGCGCGATCGAGCGCAAGAGGGATTGTCGATCAGGGAGCTGGCCCGCCGCCACGGCGTCCACCGCCGTGCCGTCCGCCAGGCCCTGAAGTCTGCGGTGCCGCCGCCCAAGCGAGCGCCGGAAAGTCGGCCGGCCCCGAAGCTCGGCCCCTACCGACCGATCATCGACGAGTGGCTTGAGGCCGACGGCGAAGCGCCGAGCAAGCAGCGACACACCGCCCGCCGTGTCTGGCAGCGCCTCCTCGAAGAGCACGGCGCCGAGGTCTCCGAGCGCCAGGTCTGCCGCTACGTTGCCGCGAAGCGACGACAGATCGGCGAGGTCGAGGCCTGCGTGCCGTTGGTCTCTGACGCTGGCGTCGAAGCCGAGGTCGACTGGGGCGAGGCCCAGGTGATCATGCGCGGGGAGCCGGTCAAGGTCCACCTCTTCCTGATGCGCGCCTGCCACTCGAGCGCCTCCTACGTGGCGGCCTTCGAGGCCGAGACCCAGCAGGCCTTCCTCGAGGGCCACGTCGCCGCGCTTGAGTTCTTCGACGGCGTCTTCGGCCTGATCCGCTACGACAACCTGAAGGCGGCGGTGGCACGGATGATGAAAGGCCGCCGCCGGGTCGAGTCGGACCGCTTCGTCGCGATGCGCTCCCACTACGGCTTCGAGTCCTCCTTCTGCCTCTCCGGCGAGCAGGGAGCACATGAGAAGGGAGGCGTGGAGAGCGAAGTCGGCCGGTTTCGCCGTCGTCACCTGGTGCCGGTGCCCAAGGTCGAGTCGCTGGGCGAGCTGAACGGCCGCTTGGAGACGGCCTGCTGGGGAGACCTGGAGCGCACGATCGTCGGCCGGCCGGAGCCGGTCGGGGAGATGCTGGCCCGCGAGCGGACGCTCCTGGCCGACCTCCCCGCCGAGCCGCACTGCACTGCCGAGGAGGCGAGCCCTCGCGTGGACTCCAAGGCGATGGTGACGATCCGCCAAAACCGCTACTCGGTCCCCGCCCGCCTGGCCGGGATGCGGGTGCGGGCCCAGGTCGGCGCCCGGGAGATCGCCCTCTGGCATGACGGCAAGGTCGTCGCCACCCACGAGCGCCTCGCCGGCAAGCACGGCGCCTCCGCCCAGCTGGAGCACTACCTCGACCTGCTCACTCGCAAGCCGGGTGCCCTGGCACGCTCCCTTGCGCTGCGACAGGAGCGTGATCGCGGCGATTGGCCGCAGTGCTTCGATGAGCTTTGGGGCGAGATCAACGAGCGGGTCGGGCGCCAGGAGGCGGCGCGGCAGATGGTCGACGTCTTGATGCTCTGCCGTGAGCTGGGGCCCCGCAAGGTGGAGCTGGCCGTGCGCGGCGCTCTTGCCGCCGGCGCCCATGACGGCAGGGCGGTGGCACTCCTCGCACGGCGCTCCGAGCGCCCGGCAGCGCCGGTGCTCCTACTCGAAGAGCATCTGGCCGCGGTCGGCTCACCGCCGCCGCAAGATCTCTCCGGCTATGACCGCCTGCGGGAGGTGGCGTGATGCCCGCGAAGAAGACGCCCAGCCCCAAGAGCGCCGCCATGGAGGCGCTGATCGAGGCCCATGCCGGCGAGTTGAAGCTGCCGACGGTGAAGGCCCGCTTCCGGGCGATGGCCGAGGAGGCCACCCGCGACCAACAGACGCCGATCGCCTACCTCGCCGCGCTGCTGGAGGCAGAGCACCTGGAGCGGGCCGAGCGGCGCGAACGCAGGCGCCTGGTCGAAGCCCGCTTCCCGGTGATGAAGCGGCTGGAGGAATTCCGCTTCGAAGACAACCCCAAGATCCCGCAAGCGACGATCGCCGCCCTGGCGGAGTGCTCTTGGATCGACGATCGGGAGTCGGTGATCTTCGTCGGTGAGTCCGGCACCGGGAAGACGATGCTGGCCACCGCCCTGGCGGTCTGCGCCTGCCGGCAGGGACGGCGGGTGCGCTTCACCACGCTCGCCGGCCTCGCCAACGAGCTGCAGGAAGCGGAGTCGAGAAGGGAGCTGGGCAGGGTGGTCGGCCGCTACGCGCGGACCGAGCTTGTCGTCCTTGACGAGCTTGGCTATCTGGCGCTTCCCGACGGCGCCGCGGAGCTGATCTTCCAGGTGATCTCCGAACGCAACGAGCGCGGCTCGCTGATGGTGACCACCAACCTCCCCTTCGGCGAGTGGACCAAGGTGTTTGCCGACGCCCGCCGCCTCGCCAAGGCTGTCGTCGACCGGCTCACCCACAAGGCCCACATCATCGAGACCGGCACCGAGTCCTGGCGCTTTCGCCACGGGCTGGAGAAACGCGGCGCGAAGAAGAAGGGAGGTTGAGGAGGGCGAGAGCCGCCGCCGTCACCGCTCCGCCTCGCCCTTCGGGCTCGGCTCCACGGTGACGGCCTTACGGCACATCGGGCACAATCAGACCAACCGAACAACTGGCATGAGGTGGGGCCAGTTCAGGTGTCGAAGCCGGGGCCACTGCAAGTGGCGACACTCAGCAGCCGAGCGAGGAGGGGACCCCACAGGGCTCCCCGCTCAGCCCGCTGCTCTCCAACGTCTACCTGGATGACCTCGACCAGATGTTGGAGCAGCGAGGGCACCGCTTCGTTCGCTACGCGGACGACATCACGATCTACGTCGCCTCAAAGCGGGCGGCGCAGCGAGTGATGGGAAGCACCAGTGAGTTCATCGAGGCACGCCTGAAGCTGCGGATGAACCGGGATAAGTCCTCGGCTGCCTCAGCCTTCAGAGCCACCCTGCTGGGGTTCGGCTTCCTGCGGCGCGACGGTGAGATCAAGATCAGGATCGACCCGAAAGCGCGCAAGCGCGCCAAGGATCGCCTGCGGAAGATCACATCGCGCCGCTGGGGCATCTCGATGGAGCGGCGAATCCGTGAAGCCAACCGCTTTACGGTGGGATGGACGGCTTACTTTTCGTTGGCCGACACCCCGCGTCCGCTCTCTGACCTCGATGAATGGTTGCGCCGCCGATTGCGGCAGGTCAGGTGGAAGGAGTGGAAACGAATCCGCACCAAGCACCGAAACCTCGCCGTCACCGGCATCCCCGACGGCAAGGCCTGGGAATGGGCCAACAGCCGGCTGGGTTACTGGCGGATCGCGGGGTCGTGGGTGCTCACCCGCAGCCTCACCAACGCCTACTGGCGCGAGCAGGGCCTTCAGGGGTTCACCGATCCCTACCGCCGTCTCCGGGATGTGACGCGAACCGCCGGATGCGGACCCGCACGTCCGGTGGTGTGGGAGGGGCGGGGGTAAGCCCCGCCCCTACCCGATCGCTGGGCGCGCAAACGCAATAACGCCTTTCAGATACGGAGCCGTACCGATATAGTTACTTAGAGATAAAGGCCAGGCTCGTAGTGGGGAGGTGGATTGCTCTGAGGGGACGGCTCTTAGCCGGCCTCGGCGTCATCGCCGTGGTCGTGAGCGGCTGCACCAGTTCGATCGCTCACGCGACCGCTCCCCAGGTGCACGAAACCTGGGTGCAGAACGTCTCCACGACCAGTGCCGTCCTTCATGCCCGGGTTGACAGCGGCACCCCGCCGACGACCTATCGCTTCGACTACATCCCCGAGGCCGCTTTTCAGGCGAACGAACTGGCGGGGAAAGACGGGTTCAGCGGCGCGGCGAAAGTGCCCCAGCCGGAAGGTAACCCCGGCAAAGGCAGCGACCAGCCGGTTTCGCAGAAAGCCGACGGCCTGCAGCAGGAAACGAGCTACCGCTACCGCGTGGTGGTCCACAACACGGAGGGCACCGCGCTGGGCCCGGCACGCCGCCTCACGACCAAGGGCCCGGGCGGGCCGCTGGCCCTGCTCGATGGCCGCGCCTGGGAGATGGCCTCGCCGGTGGAAAAGAACGGCGGCGAGATCCAGCCGCCGGGCGGCGTCTCCGGCGGCGGCGTCTTCCAAGCGGCCTCGCCGGGCGGGGCGGTGACCTTCAGCTCGATGTCCTCCTTCGGGACGGGCGGCGCCGGCGCACCGGCCGCGAGCCAGTACGTATCGCGACGCGGCAGCGGTGGGTGGACGGTCGAAAACGTCACCGCGCCGCTGTCCGCCGGCGGCTACGGCGAGGAACCGGACGGGGTGCCTTATCAGCTCTTCTCCAGCGACCTGTCAGCTGGGCTGCTCTCGGCACCGGGCTATCCCCCCCTGGCGGGGACGGCCGCGCCGGCGGGTTACCGGAACTACTACCTGCGTGGATCGGCCGGTGGCTACACGGCGCTCGTCACCTACGCCGACGTCGCCGGCCTGGAGATCCCCCCTCAGCGCTTCGAACTCGGCTTCGCCGGTGCCACGCCGGACCTCAGCCACGTCGTGCTCTCCACCTGCGCGGCACTGAGCTCAGATGCGGTCGAAGTGCCGGGCGCGGAAGAAGGCTGCGACCCGCAACAGCCCAACCTCTACGAGTGGTCGGCCGCCGGACTGCGGCTGCTGAACGTGCTGCCGGGGGATTCGGTCGGCACGCCCCCGGCTCGGCTGGCGGCACCGTCGGAGGCCATCTCGAGCGATGGCTCGCGCGTCGACTGGACCGACGGAGCCGATCTCTACCTGAGCGAAGAGGGGGCACCCACGGTTCAGGTCGACGAAGCCGTGGGAGGGGGTGGGGCTTTCCAGACCGCGGCGACCGACGGTTCGGTCGTCCTCTTCACCAAGGAAGGAAGGCTCTACCGCTACGACGCCGTCGCCGGAACGACGACGAACCTGACCCCTGCCGGGGGCGTCGTCGGCGTGCTGGGGGCCTCGGCCGACGGTCTCAGCGTTTACTACCTTGCCGCCTCCGGGCTCTTCCTCTCACGCGGCGGCACCAGCACCCCGGTCGCCACGGCGGCAGACCCTTCGAACTTCCCCCCGAGCACCGGCACGGCCCGGGTCAGCGACGACGGCAACCGCCTCGCCTTCGTCTCCTCGGCCGAGCTGCTCGAAACCTTCGACAACACCGAAGCGTCGGGTCATCCCGCCACCGAGGTCTACCTCTACGACGTCGGCGGCGGCCCCCCCCGCTGCGTCTCCTGCAACCCGACCGGGGAACGACCCCGGGGCTCCTCGACGCTCCCCGGCGCGAGCTCCAACGGCCAGGGCGAAGACGCCACCCGTGCCTATAAGCCGCGCGCGCTCACGGCCGGCGGCAATCGCCTCTTCTTCGAGTCCCGCGACGCCCTGGTCCCGGCCGACGTCAACGGCGAAGGGCAGGACGTCTATGAGTGGGAGGCCGGGGGGATCGGCACCTGCGCACTGCCGCATGGGTGCCTGCAGCTCGTGTCCGCCGGCGCCCGGGGGGACTCCTCGTTCGTCGACGCTAGCGCCGGCGGCGCGGACGTCTTCTTCCTCACCGACGACTCGCTGGTGAAAACCGACCCCGGCTCGGCCGACCTCTACGACGCGCGCGAGGGGGGTGGCTTCGCGGAACCGCCGGCCGCGTTCGTCTGCGAAGAGGACGCCTGCCAGCCGTTGCCCTCGCCCCCGGACGACCCCGGTCCGGGCACGCTTGTCGCCGGTCCGGGCAACCCGCCGGTGCACTTCCCGCGCAAGCACAAGAAGAAGCGTCACCGCAAGCACCATGCCGGCAGGAGGTCACACCGGTGAGGGCCCTCGGAGCCATGGCCGTCGTGCTTGCCCTGCTGCTGCTCGCCGCCCCAGCGTCGGCGGCGCCACCAACCGCGACCACCAACTCGGCGACAAACCTGCAGGGCGTTTCCGCGCTTCTACGCGGCAAAGTGGACCCCGGCGCGCTCGCCACGACCTACCGCTTCGAATACGTCGACCTGGCGAGCTTCGAAGCCGACCAGCCGAACGGCTTCGCCGATGCCGCCTCAACGCCGCTCGCCTCGCTCGCCGCCGGCAGCGGCGAACGCAGCGTCAGCGCCGCGATCACCGGCCTCACGCCCGACACCGCCTATCGCTACCGGCTCCTCGCCCAGAATGCCGAGGGGGTTGCGACCGGCTCCGCGCAGCCGTTCACGACCTTCCACGGCTTCGGCTTCCAGCCGGCCGGCGGCTTCGACGTGGCGGTGAACGGGGAGGGTGGAGCGACCCGTGACGTCCAGGCCGGCTCCCACCCCGGTTCGATCGTCACCACGGTCAACTTCAACCTCGCCGGAGAAGCCGAAGACCGGCCGGGAGTGGCGGTCACCGACGGCGACGCGCGCGACATCCGGCTCGAACAGCCGCCGGGGCTGATCGAAAATCCCAGCGCCGTCACCAAGTGCAGCCAGGACCAGTTCCACACGCCGCGCGTATCGCAGTTCGAAGCCAGCCGCTCCGGCGAGAGCTGCCCGCCCCTGAGCCAGATCGGCGTGGTGGAGATCCGCTCCAGCGCCGGCGACGGCACCCGCACCTTCGGCGTCTTCAACCTCGAGCCGCCGCCGGGCTTCCCCTCGCAGATCGGCTTCAGCCCGTACGGCATCCCGATCGCCTTCACCCCCCACATCCGCGAACTCGGTGGCGAATACGGCACCACGCTGGACCTCCGCAATCTCTCCCAGAAACTCGACGTCTACGGGCTGACGATGACGATCTGGGGCGTCCCCTGGGCGATCTCCCATAACGGCGAGCGTGGCGAATGCCTCAACGAGTCCGAACCCGGATTCCCCTTCGCCAAATGCCCAGTCGAACAGGGCACGCGGCCCCACGGGCGATTCGCCTACCTGACCCTGCCCGCGTCCTGCGCCGGACCCATCGCCTTTTCGATAGCCGCCGATTCCTGGCAGCAACCTGGGTTCGCCACCGCCAGTGCGCTCAGCCGCGACTCCTCGGGCGCCCCCGCGGGCCTCACCGAATGCGCCCTCCTGCACTTCGAACCGCGCACCACCGCGCAGGCGACCAACCCTCGCGCCTCCTCGCCCAGCGGCTTCGACTTCACCGTCACTCCCAAGGAAGAAGCGCTGACCAACCCCGTAAAAGGGGTGCCTTCGCAGACGCGCAGGGCGGTCGTCACCCTGCCCGAAGGGATGACGATCAACCCCTCCCTCGCGGCCGGCCTTGGCGTCTGCGATCCGGCATCTTACGCGGCCGAGACGGCGACCTCGGCGCCCGGCGCCGGCTGTCCGGAAACCTCAAAGATCGGCACCTTCACGGTCCAGAGCCAGCTTTTCGAAGAAACCGTCAAAGGCGCGGTTTTCCTCGCCGAGCCCGACGACCCGGCAACCGCCGCCTCCGGTGCCGAGAATCCCTTCGACTCGCTGCTGGCCGTCTACCTGGTGGCAAAGATCCCCGCCCGCGGAGTGCTGGTCAAGGTCGCCGGGAAGCTGATCCCCGACCCGGCGACGGGGCGGCTGACTGCGACCTTCGACGACCTGCCGCAGCTGCCCTACGCCAACCTCAAGCTCCACTTCCGCGAAGGGCAGCGGGCGCCCCTGGTCACCCCTTCGGCCTGCGGCGAATTCACCACCTCGGTCGACCTGACCCCGTGGAGCGACCCGAGCATGGTCGCCCACTCGGCGCCGAAATTCACGATCGCGAAGGGAATCGGCGCTGGCGAGGCCTGTCCCTCGGGGGCGCTCCCGCCCTTCGCCCCGGGCGCGGTCGGTGGCAGCCTTAGCGGTGGCGCCGGCTCCTACACTCCCTTCTACCTGCACCTGACGCGGGCTGACTCCGAACAGGAGCTGACCTCCTACTCGGCCACCCTGCCGCCGGGATTGACCGGCAAGATCGCCGGCATCCCCTACTGCTCCGACGCAGCCATCGCGGCGGCGAAGCTGAAGACCGGCCGGGAGGAGGAACGGCACCCGTCCTGCCCCGTGGCCAGCGAGATTGGCCACACGATCAGCGGCTACGGGGCCAGCTCCGTGCTCGCCTACGCGCCGGGCAGGCTCTATCTCGCGGGTCCCTACCACGGCTCCACCTTCTCGATCGTCGCAATCGACTCCGCGACCGTCGGGCCCTTCGACCTCGGCGTCGTCGTCGTCCGCTCGGCGATCCGGGTCGACCGCCGCACCGCCCAGGTCTCGATCGACTCCTCCGGCTCGGATCCGATCCCCCACATCCTCAGCGGCGTGCCGATCCACCTCCGCGATGTCCGCGTCTACATCGACCGACCGCAAACCACCCTCAATCCCACTAGCTGCAATCCGTTCGCGGTCGTCTCGACGCTGACCGGCGCCGGTCAGCGCTTCTCCGACCCGAGCGACGACAGCACCGCGGCGGTTTCCAGCCGCTACCAGGTCTCCAACTGCTCCGCCCTGGGCTTCGGCCCTCGGCTGGGCTTCCATATGAAGGGGGGCACCAAACGTGGCGACTTTCCGTCGCTGCGCGCGAACCTGCGGCCGCGACCCGGCGACGCCAACATCGGCCACGCCACGGTGACCTTGCCGCGCTCCGAGTTCCTCGAACAGCGGCACATCCGAACCGTCTGCACGCGGCGCCAGTTCGACGCCGAGCAGTGCCCGCGCGGCTCTGTCTACGGCGAGGCGGTGGCGGTCACGCCACTGCTCGCGGCGCCGCTGCGCGGCCCGGTCTACCTGCGCTCCTCCGACAACACGCTGCCCGACCTGGTGGTGGCGCTGCGCGGCAGCGGCATCGCGATCGACCTGGTCGGGCGCATCGATTCCCACCGCGGCGGCCTCCGTGCGAGCTTCGACGTCGTCCCCGACGCGCCGGTGACGAGGTTCGCGCTGACGCTGAAGGGAGGGCGGCGCGGCATCCTCGTCAACGCCGAAGACATCTGCGCCCACCCGCAGCGGGCCACGGCGCGATTCGTCGGCCAGGACAACGCCGGCGCGGTGACGCACCCGCTGCTACGGGCTGACTGCGGGAAAGGCAAGCCATGAGGGGGCGGGTGCTCCTTGTATCGGCAGCGTTGCTGGTGCTTGCGACGGGAGCGCCGCCCGCCGCGGCGGTCGAACAGGGCCACCCCCTCGAACACGAAATCGTAGCCGTGCCACCGTTGCAGCCGGTGCCCTTAAAGGATGCCTGCGGCGTCGCCGTCGATCCCACCGGCAGGACCTTCGTCTCCAACTACTACGAGCACGCGATCTACGTGTTCAACGCCAAACGGGAATTCGAAACCCGGATCGAAATTGACCAGCCGCCGCTTGCCCCGACCGGCAAAGCGATCGCCGGCCCCTGCGACCTTGCGCTCGACTCCGCCGGCAATCTCTACGTCAACCGCTGGCATCACGACGTGCTGAGGCTCGCACCGCCCAGTTACGACTCCGGCGTGGTTGTCGACTCGCACCAACCGACCAGCGTCACCGTCGACGCCGCCGACCATGTTTTCGTCGACGACCGCACCTACGTCGCCGAGTACGACTCCTCGGGGGCGCCGGTGCTGGACGGCGAAGGCGAACCGGTGAAGATCGGTCTGGGCAGCCTCGGCGAAGGCTATGGCGTCGCGGTCTCCGGCTTTACCGGGACCCCCGGCTTCCCCGCGAGCGCCGGGCGCCTCTACGTCGCCGACGCTGCGGACGAGACGGTCAAGGTCTATGACCCCTCGGCTGACCCCTCCGTCCCGGTGCAGGTGATCGACGGCGACGGCACTCCCCAGTTCGGCTTCAATCACCTGATCGACTCCGATGTCGCCGTCGACCCCGCCGACGGGCATGTCTATGTCGTCGACAACCTCAAGCCGGGCTTCGAAGAACCGGAAGCGGTGGTGGACGAGTTCAGCTCCCTTGGGCACTATCGCGGCTCGGTTCCACCGGAAGCAGCGGGTGGCGGTCCTTCGAACGTGATCGACGGGGAACCCAGCGCGGTGGCCATCTTCAAACGCAGTGTCTACCTGACCAGCGGCAACTACTTCAACGACAACGACGAACCCCCTCATCCGAACTCGAGGGTGCTGGTCTTCGGTCCGACCGCTGATGTCGAAACCCGAATCCTCACCGCCACCAAGATAGGAGCCGGCGCTGGAACCGTCTTCAGCAGCAGCCCCGCCGGCCTCGGCTGCGGCACTGCCTGCGAAGGTGAATTCACGCTGGAAAGCACGGTCGTTCTCACGGCTGCTCCCGCCCTCCATAGCCGCTTCGCCGGGTGGACCGGCTGCAAACCCCTCCAAGGGACGCCGACCAAGTGCGAACTGGCAATGATCGAAGACCATGCCGTCAGCGCCGACTTCGAGCCGATCCCCCAACAACCGCTGACCGTGACGCGACTGGGCTCCGGAAGCGGCACTATCTTCAGCACCCCGTCCGGCATCGTGTGCGGGGTCGACTGCGAAGCTGACTTCGACGAAGGCTCCGAAGTGACCCTGACGGCAACCCCGCTCCCCGGCAGCTCCCTGGCCGGCTGGACCGGGTGTGAGGTGGAGCCGGCGCCGGGTACCTGCCGGGTGACGATGGCCGGGGCCGGGGCCGTCAGCGCCGAATTCGAACCGGCTCAAGCGACGCCGCTTCGGCCGCCCCCGACGTTGCCAAGCTCCTCATTCGCTTCGGTGCCCGGAGTCGATGGGGACACCGGGACTGGCACCCCCGGCCCATTTAGGGCGCGCAGGTTGCTCGCGCACGGAGCGGCCGGGATCCTGCAGGTCTGGGTGCCTGGCGCCGGGAAGCTCCTGGCCGGCGGGAAGGGATTGCGCCCCGCTCGCGCGCTCCCCGTCATAGCGGGTCGGATCGCTTTGTCCCTGCGCTTGGACGCCGTCGGCCGCCGCGCGCTGCACCGTGCCCCGAGCGGGCGGCTCGGAGTCGAGGTTGCGCTCACCTTCGTGCCCGCGGACGGCGGCGCTCCCACACACGCTGCGCAGAGGGCGGTCTTCCTGCGCAGACCTGGGCATTAAGAATCCGGCTCGCCGCCTCCCTCGAGCCATTCCTGAGCCTCCTCGGCTACGTCCGATTTCAGCTCCAGCAAGAGCGCCATGATCTCGGCTTCGCAGGTCCTCAGACCCGCGAACCAGGCCTGCTCGAGGAATCCCCACATGCCAATCGTCAGCGGGACGCTCAGGTTGAGCGCATTCGCCGATTCCTCCATCAGATCTTTGAACTCGGCTTCGAGCCGCTCGGTCGCGACCGCACGCACATCGACCCGACGTTCGAGGGCCCGAGCGCGCATCTGCGCGTGGCCGGAGCGGCTGCCCGAGAACCAGGCATCGTTGAGGAAGGACTCCATGTCCCAGGCCTGGTCGCGATCCAGGCCGAGCCAGTCTTCGCTCTCTTCGAGCAGCGGTTTGAGGTCTCGCTCCTTCGCCGCGAGGAGGTCGCTCTCGAAGTCTCCGCTCCCAGACAACGACACGAGGTAAGTCTAGGACATTAGGAATACGGGGTTATCTCTTCATATACGGCTTTGTTGCCTCAGAGCCCGGGCGGGTGGCGCGCCACGAATCCGGGCGGGTTGACGACGGCCCGGTGCCAGCGCGCCCCCGAGACGCCGCGCGGGTCTTCGCGCGTGTCGAAGCGCAGGCCGGCGACGAGCATGTAGACGTGCTTGGGGTTCGCATAGACGGTGATCCAGCGCCCGACCCCCGCTCCCCCCCAGCGCGCGAGTTGCCCGGACACCATCGTCACGTCGAGCAACCCGGCCGCGTGCAACGCGTAACCGACCGCCCCCGAGCAGTCATAGCCGCGACTGAGCCAGTCGGCGTGCCCGCCGCCCCACACGTACGGTCGCCCGTCGATGTGATTGGCCGCGGCGATCACCTCTCTTACCCTCGCCGGCGCCTCTCGGGGCGCAATCGCGCGCCCGTCGACGAGGGCGGCTCCACAGGTCGAGCTGGTGCGCTCGCCTGCGGAAGAGTTCGGCATGCAGCCAGCGCCCCAAGGAATAAGGGCGGCTGGCGCCGTAGCCGCGCATGTTCCCGCCGCCACGAGCACCGCGATCACCGCAATCGCGCCCGTAGCTATCACACCCCGCTCCTGCGTCCGGCGCATCTTCATCAAGAGCCTTGAAGAATACGAAACGATCCGCCTCCCTTCGCTAGGTATGGCCATGCGGCCCGCGACATCGAGACCCCACGCCTCGCCGAAAGCGTCCTTGCGTGGCCTTTGAGTTCGCTCATGTCAAAAAGCACGGGCCACGCGATCGCGTGGCCCGTGCCGATGCAGCCTCAAAGCGACTCCGCCGCTCGAGATGCCGCGTTACTCAAATGCTTCTATTCGTACCAGGCTTCTGCCATCACGGGTTTCGAACCATCTTTAGGATCGGTCTCTCCTGTGACGATCACGTTGCCTGTCGAGTAGGTGCCGGTGATGGCTGCCGTCGGGTCCACCCCGCACTGGGCTTTGGTCCCGAGGACGGTGACTGGGATGTTCGGGACGAAGGCTTCGACTGTGACTTCTGTCGTACCTCCACCTTTTACACCGATGTTGTGAAGGGACAGCCCGGTGAGATCATTAGCCGTCGTGCCAATTGTATAAATGCATTTGGTTGATTCGTTTTCAACTTCGATCGATTTACCGGCTGGACATTTGACTGTCAGGTGCGCCTTACCTACCCCCGCAACCGGTGGTGTGCCGATGACGTGATATTCACAACCGCTCATCGTAACATTGACATTTTGACCGGCAGTGTCACACTTTTCACCACTAATATTGTGATTATATTCCAGGTTTTTAAATGTGAGTGTGTTGGTTGTTTTGGTGGTTGATGTGGCTTCTCCCGTTAATTTGTTGCATGTGAAGAAGACGGCGTTTTTACCATCCGTCACTTCAAATACCTGATGCGCTGTTTTGGTCCCTGACGCCCCGTCCTGCCGCAGTGTAGCTGTGCACGGTTCCACCGAGCAGTGGAAGCGTTCTTCCGCGGCATGAGCGGAGGCGCTCAGGACCCCAAATGCGCTCAGCGCCAGCGCGGCGCCAAGCAGCACCTTGAGATAGCGAATCATCGGATTCTCCTTTTCTCGACGGCGCCCGCACCCGCGCTCCTCGCCCTCCGGTGGCCGTTCTTCAGGTATAGGGCAGCTTCGGGCGCGGCTCAATAGCGACGAAAGGCGCGCGCGTCATTCGGCGCGCTCGTAGGCGAGGATCGCGATGCCGTCGCCGACGGTGGTAGAGCTGACGAGCTTCAGCGGCTTGCTCAGGCCGGCGCCGGCGACGTCCAGGTCTCCAGCCGCGCCGCTTCGCGAATCGAGTCCAGGGTGGACCATGCCAGGCCGGAGCTGACCGCGAACTGCTGGCGGGCGACGGCGAGTCGGCCGACCGTCGAGTCCTGCGGCGCGCCCTCGGCGAACAGCTCCAGCGCGCTCGCAGCGAAGTAGTTGAACATCGCCATCTCAACGGCGATCCGCCGCGCCCGGCAGTCGTCCCCCTCCCCGTCGACACGGCGCCGCCTGCCCAGCTCCAGCATCATCGGATCGCTCCTTCTTTAGCTCGGCACCCGCACCCGCGCTCCTCGCCCCCCGGTCGCCGGAGCTCAGGTATAGGCCCGCCGCCGAGCCGGAGTCAAGGCGAGCTGCTTATGGCGCGCGCTAACCGCGCTTGTGCTTTTTGCCCCCGCCCTTGCAGTCGTCCTTCAGCAGGGGGCGGAAGTCATAGGCCTTGCCGTTATGGCCGAGGAAGCGGGCGGTGGCGCGGTTTTCGTGGTTGCAGATGTTGCGCGAGTTGACCAGGAGGCCCTTCTTGCCGCCCTGCATCTCGACGATCACCTTGGCCAGGGGGACGTCGGGGACCGCTTCGAAGCTGGCGCGGATGCCGCCGTTGTGGGAGTCGATCCGCCCCACCGCGGCGGCGTCGATCTGCCCGTGCAGGGACAAGACCATGTCGGGCAGGGGGTGCGAGGAGGAGCGCAGGTAGACCGGGCCTTGCAGCGGCTTATCGAGGATCGGCGTAAAGGCCTTGGCCTTGCCGTAGATCGCTCCCTTCGGGCAGGAGCCCGCGGCGAACTGCACGCGGGTGCAGATCGTGCGGATGTGGGCCTGGTCTAAGAACTCGGAGTGGGGCAGGCCCACCGAGGCCGAGGCGGTATTGGCGTAGCCAGAGCCCTGGGGGTAGGTGACGATCGCCCGAAGCGCGGGGTGGGCGCTTCTCTTCGTCCCGCCCTTGAGCTTCAGTGAAAGGGCGGGCTTAAAGCGAAGCGCCCCACAACCCCCCAGCTGAAAGCGATCCGATACCCCCACCGTGGCTCCCGATACCCCCTGCACGCTCGCGCTCACGGCCTGCTCTGCACAACTCGTCCCCGCCAAGGTGAAGCCCGCTCGGTCCAGGTTGACCCGGATGTCGCGGACGTCGAGCGGGATCCCGAAGAGGATCTTCGGCAGGGGGTCGCTCTGAGCGCTGACCTGGGCGGTTTCAGGGTCCACGTGCAGGGCGATGCGGTTGACGATCACCCCGAGGTCGAAGGGACCGGCCACCGCGGGGACGATCGCCACCATCGATAGCGGGGCGCCCTTGTAGGGGCCGGCGAGGTAGAGCCTGCCGGAGGTGAAGAAGGGGGTCGGGCCCGCACCGGCGCCGGCGGTGGTGGTGCCGATCTGCGAGGCCGCCGGGCAGGAGGGCGAGGCCGCCTCCTTGGCGCCCTCGCGGGGCCCAGAGCGCGCCGCGGCCTGGGCGATTCCCGACTCCGGGCAGTAGGGGATGCCGGCGAGCTTGGCGGTCAGGCTCAGCGGCGTGGTTGCCCCCAGGCCGGCGAATTCATCGCTCCCATCAGCCCGGGTCAGGCGCAGCGAGAAGGGGCTGTAGGTGGCGGCGGTGGGGTTGGCGAGCCCGGCCGAGAACTTGGGGGCCAGGGCGCCGGAGGGGCAGGGGCCGGTGGGGCCGGAGGTGACCGAGAAGGAGTCGCTCGGTTCGGTGCTTGGTCCTTCGGGCGCGGTCCAGGGCGTCAGCTTCGTGGTCGTGGTGTAGGGGCCGCAGGTCGCGGGGGTGCGAAGCGGCCCGCGGGCGCCTTCGAAGAAGTGAAAGCGGAAGTCTTCGACTGGGAGCTGGGGGGCTTCTTCCAGCGTCGTGGTCAGCCGGCCGCTCACGGGGTCGGGGCTGACCTTGGTCGCGAGCTTGACGACGATCCCGCTTGCGGGGTCTTCGAAGACGATGTAGAGGGCTATCAGGGAGTTGAAGGGGTTCTCTTCCTGGGTCGCGAGGTAGACCGCGCCCTCGATTTCGTGGTCCAGGGCGGGTGCCTTGGCGACCACGGTGCCGACCTTGGACGCGTCGGGGCACTGGGCCGGGGCGAGGTCGAAGTGGACCGGGCTCTGGCCGGGGGGGGTGCTCAGGCCGACCTCGGTGGGGGAGCAGGAACCCCTACCGGATGCCGAAGCCGGGTTCACCGCCAGCCCGACCGGCAGCCGCACCGCCACCTCGCGCAGGTCGGCCTCCCCCGGCGCCGCCGGCACTTCGTGCTCTGCCTGGGGCAGGTGCAGCTCGAAGTCGAACCCGCTCGGGGAGTCGGCCACGTTGGTCGTGGTCTGCGCTTTGACGCTCGGGCTGAAGTCCGGCTCCCCGCAGCCCACCGGCGCGCCGGCTCCCTCGCTTGCCTGCGCCCCCGCCGGCGGCTGCGCCCAGGTCGTGAAGCCCATCGTCGTCAGCAGCGGGTTCGCGCACGAGCTCGGCAGCCGCAGGAACGGCCGTGCCGGTTCTTTTTCCGCCGGGCAAATCCGTTCCGTCACCGCGCACTCGCCCCGCACCGCGTCGTGGCTCTGATCCCACGGCGTCCCCCAGAACGCGAACCGCGCCGCCGTCGCCCGCCGCGCCTCGGTCACGTTTTCCACGATCGCGCTCGCCCCGTAGTCCCCGTCGCTGCGCAGGTGGCCGTTGATGTAGATGGGCAGGCCGAGGATCTCAAAGCCGAACTGAGCCGGCACTCCCGGTGGGGGGACGAGGTTGTAGATCGGCAGCTTGGCGTCGAACCTTTCCCCTTCCACCTGCTGCACCAGCGCCAGCCCCACCGCCGAGGAGGCCGGGCATTCGTTCGGGAAGGCGGTGCCGCCGTGCTCTGAGGTGACCCCGTGGGTGGTGATGAAGTCCTGGGCGCTGCAGCGCTCGATCGCCGTCGGGTTGGCCGCCAGGCCCGGCGGCAGCGCCACCTCGATCCGCTTCAGGTCGCCTTGGGCGGGAATCCGCGGCGAGGCCGCCCCCGGCGGCGCGGCCACCAGGTTGACCCCGAAGGTGGTCGTGAACTGGTAGGGATGGGAGTCCGCGGCGCTCGCCACCCCTCCTTCTTCGTCGCCCAGCACCGCGTGGAATTCCTCAAAGCCCGCGCTCGCGTCTTCCTCGCTGGCCTGGTTTTCACCTTCCCCCACCGCCGCCGGGGCGCCGCCGCCTTCGACTTCGACCCGGTTCAGCAGGGGGCCGGAGGCGTCGGCCGGCACGGCGACCGTGATTTCCAGCAGCAGCCCATCGCCGGGGTAGAGCTTGGTCGGTTCGACTTCGGGCAGCAGCGAGTCGGTGATTTCGCAGCTGACCGTCGCCACCGCGGCGGGCATCTCGGTTTCACACGCCGAGGCGGGGATCTGGAGCCCGGTCCGCGGCGGGATCAGCACGACTTTCTGCACCTCGATGCCTGCGGGCAGCGTGTCGACGATCGTGATCGGGCTCTGGTCGGTGACCGCGCCGCCGCTGTTGGTGAGGAAGACCTGGTAGCGATCGAGGCCACTGGCATCGCCCGGGGCGAAGTTGGTCGGCGCCGCCAGCGACTGGATGCTCCAGGCCGGCGCGGCGGCGGCGGCGCTCGCCGGGGCGGCCAGCGCTGCTACGACGACAATTGCTGAGAGCAGCCTCCTGGCGCTCATCGCCCGCCTCCGCGCTTGTGGGAGCGCTGCTTTGACTTTGCCTTGTGCTTCTTCTTGTGGTGCTTTTTGTGCTTGTGCTTCTTCGCCGGCTTGGGCTTGGCGTTGCCGGGGCCGGTGAAGGTCGGGGTTGCGGGGGACGGTGGGGAGGGCTCAGGCGGCGGGAGAGTGAGACAGCTCGCTTCCCCCGTGCAGATAACCGTCGCCGCGGGTTCGGGGAACCCCCCGCCTTCGCGGTAGTCATAGACATCGAAGTTCTCGTTGGGGTCTGCCCATCCCACCAGCCGATCGCGGGTCGAGAAGAAGGCGTCGCGGCCGTTGGCCGAGGCATCGAGGAGATAGCTTTCGTCTTCGCTTCGCCCGCTTGAGAGGAGGAAGTGACAGCCGCCCGCGACGGGGTCGAAGTTGGCGTTTGCTTCCGTGCAGCTGCCCGTTCCAGGTAGCTCGAACTCATAGACGTCGCGCTTCAGGTTCTCATCGCCCTGCAGCAGGGCGTCGTAGGACTCGAAGAGCAGGCGCGAGCCGTCCTCGGAGAGGTAGCGCGGGCCTTCGAAGACGCTGGTCCAGCCGGGCAGAAGGGTCGGGCCAGCCGGCCTTTCCCCGGCCGGGTTGCAGGAGGCGCAGGCGAGCTTGCCGCTGTCGGCGTCATAGAGGAAGGCCTGCGGGCACAGCGGGCTGCGAACCGGTTCCCCGAACTGGTTGAGCTGGCAGTGTTTGCCGCCGGCGAAGACCCCGCTGGTGGGCGCGATCAGGTTTTCATAGCCCGCCAGCGCCTTTGCTTGGATCGAGAGGAAGGCCAGGTGGCGCCCGTCGGGGGACACGCGGGCGCTGAGGCCCTTCGGCTGGGAGTCCCAGTCGAGTTCGTCTTCGGGGTCGAGGGTCGCGATGAAGCTGGTCTGCCCGGCGTGAAAGAGGTAGAGGTTGTCCTCGCCGGCCTGGGCTTCCTCTCCGCCTTCGTTGGGTTCTTCGCTCAGCACCGCGCCGGCGACGAAGTAGAGGTAGGAGCCGTCATCGCTCGCCCCGACCACGCCCTTGACGTCGCCGGGGACCGTGCCTTTGGTCAGGTCGGTGAGCGGTTCGGACGCGCCCAGTTCATAGCGGTAGAGGTCGGGGGCGCCCGCTTCGGCTTTGGAACCACTGACCAGGGGGTTCTCATCGGTGAAGTAGATGACCGAGTCATCGGCGCTGGCCGCCCAGAAGACGCCCTCGCCCGAAGTTTTCCCCGCGCCGGAGACCCTCTTGTCGATCGGGACGGTTTCGCTGCCGTTCACCCGGACCAGGAGCTGGGGAGTCGCGTCTATGAGCCCGGAGCCGTTGGCGCCGATCGGCTCTTCGGTGCCGGCGAGCGGTCCTTTGAAGATGATCTGGAAGGGGCCGGTGCCGGTTACTTCGACGTTGCCGGGACCGATCGTCGCGAGGGCTTCGAGTTCTTTCTGGATGCTGTTGGCTTTGGCATTGAAGGCGATCGGTTTGGTGGTCTGCGCCTGGAAGGTGAGAGTGAAGGTGCCGGCGGCGGCGCCGGTGACGGTCAGCGTCTGCGCACCGGGCGCAACTGGTGCAATCGTCGCCGAGGCTTTGGGCACGTAGGTCCAGATTGCCCGCGAGCCGTCGGCGGAGACGACGTGGCGCATGATCGTCTGGCCCACCTGGCAGCCGCCGTTGCCGGGCCCGAAGGAGGTTTTGAGGCTGGGAGCGACCGCTTCGCTTTGCCCCGGCAGGATGCTGACCAGGTGCAGCTGCCCTTCGTGCCATTCATAGAGGCTGAAGCCTTTGCCGGTGGGGGCGCCGGCGTAGGGGAGCTTGGTGGCGAAGAAGACGCGCGAGCCGTCCTGGCTGGCGCCGGCGTAGGTGAGGCAGGTTTCCGCCCCGGTCGGGCTGTTGGGCGCTTCGGCGGTGAGGCAGGTGAGCGTCCCGCTTCCGTTCTCGCGCAGGTAGAGGTTTTCATAGCTCGGCGGGCAGTCCGCGGTCAGCGGCGGTTCGGTCACCTTGACCGCCATGAAGGAGAGCTCGGAATTGAAGCCGAGGTAGGGGGGGACGAAGACGTTGGACTGAAAGCCCCGCGGCGAGACGTTCTCGGTCACCCAGCCCCCGGCGCTGCGCCTGGAGAGGTACTGGCTGGTCCCCGGCGCCCCTTCGGCCGCCCCGAAGGAGGTCCAGGAGGTGTAGGTGGCGGCTTCCCCGGAGCCCGAGGAGGCCTGGATCCGCGACGCTTTGTCGCTTTCGGCGAAGCCCCCCGCCACGCCCGGCACTGCCACTTCGGCGCTGTTCTTTATCCCTGGGGAGACCAGCTCATAGCCGCGGGCGTCGAACCCGGCCACTTCGGGCAGGTAGGTGCGGAAGGTGTGCTCGAGCTGGGGCAGCTCGTTTTGCCTTCCGTGCAGACGATCCCCTCGGGCGGGTTGCCGTTCCTCGCCCGCAGCCGGTAGTGGTAGAGGGTGCCGGGCGTCAGGCCTTCGAGGACGACGCTTCGCAGCTGCATTTCTTCGCTTGCGCCGTAGTCGAGTTCGGGCGTCGGGGCGCTCAGCGCTTCGGCAAAGCCATCGCTTGCCTGGCTTGCCTGGTACTTGGCGTCTTCGACGTATTCGATCTGGCCGGTGGCGGGGATCCCCAGCGGGTTGCCTTCGGCGTTGACGGTGGCCGAGGTTTCGCCGACCGCAGAGGCCCAGGCGGGGCCGAATTCAAACGGCGGGCCGGTTTTGAAGACCCCTTCTTTGCCGATCGTTGGGGAGGCGCTGTCGGCGTTTTTGGCGGCGACCTGGCAGTGGTAGACGGTTTCGGGCAGCAAGCCTTCGACCCGCTGTTCGGCCGCGTGCAGTTCGAAGTCCACGGTGCCTTCCAGCGGGACTTCGGGGCTTTCTTCGGGGTTGGCGAACCCTTCGGCTTGGAAGTGGGCCTGGGTGACGTATTGGTAGCGGAAGCCGGTCGCTTTGCCCTCGGGGTTGACTTCGGCCTGCAGGGTCGCCTTGGTGTTGCCGAGGGCGCCTTCTTTGACCTTGCAGGCTTCCGGCACGGTGACCGGGCCGGGCGGGGGGAGTTCGAGGTACTTGACGCCTTCGGCTCCCTCGGAGGCGTAGAGGTCGCCGTCGGGGGTTGAGAAGGGGGCGAGGGAGGGGACGGTGAAGCCGCCGAGCTGCACATAGTTGAAGCGGCGCAGAATCGCCCCGCTCGAGTCGTACTCGGTGAAAAGGAAGATGGTGTCAAGTTCCGTCTTCTGCGTTTCCCGCTGCTCGACAAAGACGTGATTGCCGCCATCGACGGCGAGGCCTTCGTTCGGCGTGCCTTCCAGTTCGTCCAGCAGCGTTCCGCTCGGGCTGTACTTGCGCAGGGCCAGTCCGGCGCCAGTGACCGTCACGTAGAAGTTGCCGGCCGAGTCGACCGCGAAGGTGAAGCTCCTTTCGTCAGTGCCTTCGAAGAGCACCACTTCTTTGACGCAGCTGCCAGCTGGGTCGAAGCGCTGGATCCGGTTCTTGAAGATGCCCGGCGAAAGTTCGTAGTAGTCGGCGACGTAGAGGTCCCCGTCCGACCCGACCGCGATCGGGTCGTTTTCGCGTTCGAGCTGGCAGACCCCGTTGCCCTGTTCCCCGATCGATTCGAGGAATTCCCCGTTCGGTTTGAACTTCTTGACGACGAAGCCTTCGGTGCTGGCGTAGAGGTCGTGGTGGGAGGGGCTGGCCGCGGCGTTGTCGACCGCGACCCAGGCCGGTTTGGAGAGCTGGCCGGCGCTGATCGGCGGGGGCACGAAGGTGCCGTCGGATTCGAAGACCTGGACGCGGTCGTTGCCGCTATCGGCGACGTAGACGAGGGCGTCTTCGGTGTCGACCGCGAGCCCATGCGGTCCGCTGCAGTGCCCGGTGCCGATTCCGGGGGTGCAGAAGGGGGGGATTTCCGCCGAGGCGGTGGAGCCCAGCGCGAGCAGGGTGAGCACGACGACGGCAACTACCCCGAAGGCGCTCCTGCTTCTCACCGCGGTCCCCTTTAGCTATCTGTGGTCGGCTTGTGTCCCCTCGCGGCATTCCCAAAGCCGCAACTGCCCGTACCTTAACGGAACATTGGAGTATTCGCAAGATCCCCGTGTGGCTTGTCTAGAAAAGGCAACGGGCCGCGTGATCGCGGCCCGTTGCCCCCTGACAGCTCCGAAGCGATGGTTCATCGCTTCTCGTACCGTTGCTAGTGCTACCTAGGCACTCTATTCGTACCAGGCGTTTTCCATCACGGGTTTCGAGCCATCTTTAGGATCGGTCTCCCCTGTGATCAGGGTATTACCTGTCGTGTAGTGCCCGGTGAGGACTTTCGCTGGGTCTACTCCGCACTGCGCGAGGGTCCCGTCGGCGCCGGCGACTGGAATGTTTTCAACGTTGGCTTCGAGTGTAGCTTCTGTCGTTTTTTTGGCCGCTTCGCCGATGTTTTTGTGGAGAGTCAGTCCAGTAAGGTCTTTTTCTGACTGACCAATTGTAATAATGCATTTAGTTTCGTTGATTTCAACTTCAATTTTACTGGCACTTTCACAAAGTATTGTTAGGTGTGCTTTTTTTTCGGGTGTACCGGTGACATGGTAGTCACATTTATTCATCCTGACGGTAACAGCTCCTCCTCCAGCAACTGAGCAGCCATGATATATCAACCCTGTGAATGTAAGTGTATTGGTTGTTTTGGTTGATGTTGCATGTCCTGTGAGTTGGTTGCATGTAAAGGAAACTACGTTTTTCCCGTCCGTTACTTCAAACACATGGTGCGCTGTTTTCGAAGGGACTGCCCCGTCTGGCTGCAGTGTCCATGTGCAAGGTTCCGCAGAGCAGTGGAAGCGTTCTTCCGCCGCATGAGCGGAGGCGCTCAGGACCCCGAATGCGGTCAGCGCCAGCGCGGCGCCGAGCAGCACCTTGAGATAGCGAATCATCGATTCACTCCTTGTCTGTCGTCGCTCGGGCTCTGTGCCCGAGCGGGCGTGACATGCATAGAGCGTCACCCGGAACTGGTCAAAAAAGTCAGCGCATTTAGGTCTCGCGTATCTGAAAAAGCCCACAAACCCCTGCATTTGAGCTTCGGCAAGTTCGCCGTTTGCGCGGTTTGGCGAAGGCGCGGGTGGGCGCAAAGGGGCTTTGCGACTAGCCAACAAGTGCGTACCGGGTTAGCTCCATCCGGGCCGATTCGTAGCTTTGGGGAGTGGCTCGCCCGGACTTCCCGTTGACGATCTTGGAGTTCCAGCAGCGCTTCGGCACCGAGGAGGCCTGCCGCGAGTACCTGTTTGCCTCGCGTTGGCCGGACGGGTTCGTCTGCCCCGCCTGCGGCGGGCGCGACGCCGGTGCCCAGACCCGTCGCCATCTGTGGGTCTGCACGGCCTGCGGCCGCCAGACCTCGATCACCGCGGGGACGGTGATGCACAAGACCAGGCTGCCGCTGAGGACATGGTTCTGGGCGGCTTACCTGGTCTCGACGTTTCAGCCCGGGATCTCCGCCAAGCAGCTCCAGCGCCAGCTCGGAGTCGGCTGCCACGAGACGACCTGGGCGATGCTGCACAAGCTCCGCGGCGCGATGGTCGCCCCCGAGCGCGATCCCCTCAAGGGCGAGGTCGAGATCGACGAGTTCTTCCTCGGCGGGCACGAGGAGGGCCTCAAGGGCGGCCGGCAGCACGGCAAGAAGGCCCTGGTAGGGATCGCAATCGAGGTTCGGGGCCAGGGCTCGGGGCGTCTTCGTCTACGGGTGCTGGAGAACTCGCGGGCGAAGACGCTCGAAGCGTTCACGAAGGCGACGACCGCGCCCGGCGCGATCGTGCATACCGACGGGCTCCCCTCCTACAACGGCCTGCCGAAGCTCGGCTACGACCATCGCCCGCGCAAAGTCGCGAGCGTCGAGCCGGGGGAGGAGCTCCTGCCACGGGTCCACCGCGCCGTCTCCAACCTGAAGGCCTGGATGCACGGCACCCACCGCGGAGTCTCCGACGCTCACCTGCAGGTCTACCTCGACGAGTACGTCTTCCGCCACAACCGCCGCCGCTCGCCGATGGCCAGCTTCCAGACGCTGCTCGGGCTCGGCACCCAGCATGAGCCGATCACCTACCGGGACATCATCGATCGCGCTGCCTGACTTAGCTCCATCCGGGCCGATTCGTAGCTTTGGGGAGTGGCTCGCCCGGACTTCCCGTTGACGATCTTGGAGTTCCAGCAGCGCTTCGGCACCGAGGAGGCCTGCCGCGAGTACCTGTTTGCCTCGCGTTGGCCGGACGGGTTCGTCTGCCCCGCCTGCGGCGGGCGCGACGCCGGTGCCCAGACCCGTCGCCATCTGTGGGTCTGCACGGCCTGCGGCCGCCAGACCTCGATCACCGCGGGGACGGTGATGCACAAGACCAGGCTGCCGCTGAGGACATGGTTCTGGGCGGCTTACCTGGTCTCGACGTTTCAGCCCGGGATCTCCGCCAAGCAGCTCCAGCGCCAGCTCGGAGTCGGCTGCCACGAGACGACCTGGGCGATGCTGCACAAGCTCCGCGGCGCGATGGTCGCCCCCGAGCGCGATCCCCTCAAGGGCGAGGTCGAGATCGACGAGTTCTTCCTCGGCGGGCACGAGGAGGGCCTCAAGGGCGGCCGGCAGCACGGCAAGAAGGCCCTGGTAGGGATCGCAATCGAGGTTCGGGGCCAGGGCTCGGGGCGTCTTCGTCTACGGGTGCTGGAGAACTCGCGGGCGAAGACGCTCGAAGCGTTCACGAAGGCGACGACCGCGCCCGGCGCGATCGTGCATACCGACGGGCTCCCCTCCTACAACGGCCTGCCGAAGCTCGGCTACGACCATCGCCCGCGCAAAGTCGCGAGCGTCGAGCCGGGGGAGGACTCCTGCCACGGGTCCACCGCGCCGTCTCCAACCTGAAGGCCTGGATGCACGGCACCCACCGCGGAGTCTCCGACGCTCACCTGCAGGTCTACCTCGACGAGTACGTCTTCCGCCACAACCGCCGCCGCTCGCCGATGGCCAGCTTCCAGACGCTGCTCGGGCTCGGCACCCAGCATGAGCCGATCACCTACCGGGACATCATCGATCGCGCTGCCTGACTTAGCTATTTGGAGCTAACCCGGTACGCATCAGCCAGGATGCGGGCCACGCGCTTGGCGTGGCCCGCATCCTTGGTAGCTGGTAATCGCTCCACACGCCGCTGCGATTAATGGAGCGTGACTATTCGTACCAGGCGTTTTCCATCACGGGTTTCGAACCATCTTTAGGATCGGTCTCGGCTGTGATGATCATATTGCCTGTCGAAAGGTGCCCGGTGAGTTTTTTCGTCGGGTCCACTCCGCACTGGGCTTTGGTCCCGTCGGCGGTGACCGGGATGTTTTCGACGTTGGCTTCAAGTGTCGCTTCTGTCGTTTTTGGCCGCTTCGCCGATGTTGTGGAGAGTCAGTCCGAGAAGGGTGCCCGTTTCCCCAAATGTAAGAGTACATTTCGTTTCGATGATTTCAATTTCGATTTTACTGCCGCTTTCGCAGAGTATTGTCAGATGTGCTTTTTTTCGGGTGTGCCGGTAACGTGATAGTCGCATTTGTTCATTCTGACGGTTTGGGCTCTCCCTTCAGCAACTGAGCAGCCATGATATATCAACCCTGTGAATGTAAGTGTATTGGTTGTTTTGGTTGATGTTGCATGTCCTGTGAGTTGGTTGCATGTGAGTGACACAACGTTGGTTCCGTCGCTCACTTCAAACACCTGGTGCGCTGTTTTTGAGCCGACCGCACCGTCGGGCTGTAGTGTCCATGTGCAGGGTTCCGCAGAGCAGTGGGAGCGTTCTTCCGCCGCATGGGCAGCAGAGGCGCTCAGCGCCCCGAATGCCGTCAGCGCCAACGCGACGCCGAGCAGCACCTTGAGATAGCGAATTATGAGGTTGCTCCTTTGTCTCGACGGCGCCCGCATCCGCGCTCCTCCCCTCCGGTAGCCGCTCTTCAGATATAGAGCAGCTTCGGGTGCGGCTCAATAGCGACGAAAGGTGCGCGCGTCATTCGGCGCACTCGTAGGTAAGGATCACGATTCCGTCGCCGACGGTGGTCGAGCCGGTGAGCTTCAGCGGCTTCTTCTCGGTGGTCTTGCCGAAGAGGCGCTTGCCGCTGCCGAGGACGACGGGGAAGACCATCAGCCGCAGCTCGTCGACCAGGTCGTGCTCGATCAGGGTCTGGACCAACTGGGCGCTGCCGGCGATCAGGATCACGCCGTCGACCTCGTCCTTCAACTGCGCGACCTCCTCGGCGACGTCGCCGCTCAAGATCGTCGTGTTGTTCCACTTCGCCTCCTCCAGGGTCGAGGAGACGACGTACTTCGGCATCGAGTTCATCTTCTCGGCGAAGCCGGCCTCGTCTTCCATTTTCGGCCAGGCTGCCGCGAAGCCTTCGTAGGTGCGGCGGCCCAGCAGCTGGGCCTCGGCCTCGATCAGCTCGTCGAGCTTGAACTTGTCGCCCTCGGGGCCGCGGTCGATCTCGAACGTCCAGCCGCCGTGCTCGAAGTCCTCGCCTCCGCCCGGCGCCTCCATCACCCCGTCCAGCGAGACGAATCGGTAACGACGATCCTGCCCATGATTCCTCCTTTGTTTGAATTCCCTCGACGGCGCTCAGGCCGGCGCCGGCGACGTCCAGGTCTCCAGTCGCGCCGTTTCGCGTATTTGGCCTTCGCTGATCTGTCCTTACGCGATTTGGTGCGCCGCGTGGATGCGTTGCCGGCCTCATGACGGGCGCGGGCCACGCAGATCGTGGCCCGCGCTTGTAGCGGATAGCCTGTCGCTCGGAGGGGCAGGCTACACGTACGTCTCTATTCGTACCAGACGTTGGCCATCACTGGTTTTTCAACGTCGGTCTCCCCTGTGACGATCACATTGCTTGTTGAGATGTGTCCGGTGAGAGCTTTCGTCGGGTCAACCCCGCACTGGGCTTTGGTGCCGTCCATAGTGACTGGGATATTGGGTACATTGAATTCAATTGTCATTTCTGTTGTGGTTTTAGCGGCTTCACCAATGTTGTGAGGAGTGAGTCCGGTGAGGTCTCCCGTTTCACCGATTGTCATGATGCATTTGGTTTCGTTTATTTCCTCTTCGATTTTGCTTTTTTCTTCACACTTGATTGTCAGGTGCGCCTTACCTATTCCTCCAACTGGCGGTGTGCCGATGATGTGGAAGTCGCATTTGTTCATCCGGACGGTAATTGCGCCGCCACCTGCAACCGAGCAACCTCCGAGTTGAATATTTGTAAATGTCAGTGTGTTGGTTGTTTTGGTCAGTGATGTAGCGTGACCAGAGATTTCGTTGCATGTTGTTGAAACCACAGTGATCCCATCGGTAACTTCTATGACGAAGTGTGCTGTTTTCGTCCCGGCCGCGCCGTCCTGCCGCAGTGTCCATGTGCAGGGTTGCACCGAGCAGTGGAAGCGTTCTTCCGCCGCGTGCGCGGAGGCGCTCAGTGCTCCGAATGCGGTCAGCGCCAGAGCGGCACCGAGCAGCACCTTGAGATAGCGAATCATCGGATTCTCCTTTTCTCGACGGCGCCCGCACCCGCGCTCCTCGCCCTCCGGTGGCCGTTCTTCAGGTATAGGGCAGCTTCGGGCGCGGCTCAATAGCGACGAAAGGCGCGCGCGTCATTCGGCGCGTTCGTAGGTGAGGATCGCGATGCCGTCGCCGACCGTGGTCGAGGCTCTCGAGATTCAGCGGCTTGCTCAGACCGGCGTCGGCGAGGTCCAGGTCTCCAGCCGCGCCGCTTCGCGGATCGAGTCCAGGGTGGATCATGCCAGGCCGGAGCTGACCGCGAACTGCTGGCGGGCGACGGCGAGCCGGCCGACAGTCGAGTCCTCCGGCGCGCCCTCGGCGAACAGCTCCAGCGCGCTCGCAGCGAAGTAGTTGAACATCGCCATCTCCACCGCGATCCGCCGCGCCCGGCAGTCGTCCCCCTCCTCCTCCCCGTCGATGCGCCGCCGCCAGCTTGCGCTCGCGCTCGGCCCCGACCAGCTCCCCGCAGAGCGAGCCGAGCGAGGCCTCCTCCCCCTCGCCGCGCTGGACCAGTTCGCGCGTCACCCGGATCAGGTCGCGCGGCAGCCCGGCGGAGAGCGCGTGGCAGAGGCTCTGGAAGGGGACCGGCAATCCGGTCAGCCGCCCGGCGAGAACCGTGCGCGACTCCTCCAGCGTCAGGTACCCGACCCGCTGGATCGCGTCGAAGGAGCTGTCGAAGACGTCGCGGATCGGCAGCCCGCGCCGCTCGAAGGCGCTCATCGCGTCCTCGGAGACCGAGACCAGGTAGTAGCACCCCTTCACCCCGAACACGCCCTTGACGTTGTTGAGGAACTCGCGCGCGGAGTCCTCGGACTCCATCTTGTCGAGCTCGTCGATCGCGATCATCACGTAGCGGTCGCTGTGGAGACTGGCGGCGAACCCGCGGTATAGGCCCGCCCGCGGGGCGCCGTCAAGAGTTGCCGAGCGGCGCGCGCTAACCGCGCTTGTGCTTTTTGCCCCCGCCCTTGCAGTCGTCCTTCAGCAGGGGGCGGAAGTCATAGGCCTTGCCGTTATGGCCGAGGAAGCGGGCGGTGGCGCGGTTTTCGTGGTTGCAGATGTTGCGCGAGTTGACCAGGAGGCCCTTCTTGCCGCCCTGCATCTCGACGATCACCTTGGCCAGGGGGACGTCGGGGACCGCTTCGAAGCTGGCGCGGATGCCGCCGTTGTGGGAGTCGATCCGCCCCACCGCGGCGGCGTCGATCTGCCCGTGCAGGGACAAGACCATGTCGGGCAGGGGGTGCGAGGAGGAGCGCAGGTAGACCGGGCCTTGCAGCGGCTTATCGAGGATCGGCGTAAAGGCCTTGGCCTTGCCGTAGATCGCTCCCTTCGGGCAGGAGCCCGCGGCGAACTGCACGCGGGTGCAGATCGTGCGGATGTGGGCCTGGTCTAAGAACTCGGAGTGGGGCAGGCCCACCGAGGCCGAGGCGGTATTGGCGTAGCCAGAGCCCTGGGGGTAGGTGACGATCGCCCGAAGCGCGGGGTGGGCGCTTCTCTTCGTCCCGCCCTTGAGCTTCAGTGAAAGGGCGGGCTTAAAGCGAAGCGCCCCACAACCCCCCAGCTGAAAGCGATCCGATACCCCCACCGTGGCTCCCGATACCCCCTGCACGCTCGCGCTCACGGCCTGCTCTGCACAACTCGTCCCCGCCAAGGTGAAGCCCGCTCGGTCCAGGTTGACCCGGATGTCGCGGACGTCGAGCGGGATCCCGAAGAGGATCTTCGGCAGGGGGTCGCTCTGAGCGCTGACCTGGGCGGTTTCAGGGTCCACGTGCAGGGCGATGCGGTTGACGATCACCCCGAGGTCGAAGGGACCGGCCACCGCGGGGACGATCGCCACCATCGATAGCGGGGCGCCCTTGTAGGGGCCGGCGAGGTAGAGCCTGCCGGAGGTGAAGAAGGGGGTCGGGCCCGCACCGGCGCCGGCGGTGGTGGTGCCGATCTGCGAGGCCGCCGGGCAGGAGGGCGAGGCCGCCTCCTTGGCGCCCTCGCGGGGCCCAGAGCGCGCCGCGGCCTGGGCGATTCCCGACTCCGGGCAGTAGGGGATGCCGGCGAGCTTGGCGGTCAGGCTCAGCGGCGTGGTTGCCCCCAGGCCGGCGAATTCATCGCTCCCATCAGCCCGGGTCAGGCGCAGCGAGAAGGGGCTGTAGGTGGCGGCGGTGGGGTTGGCGAGCCCGGCCGAGAACTTGGGGGCCAGGGCGCCGGAGGGGCAGGGGCCGGTGGGGCCGGAGGTGACCGAGAAGGAGTCGCTCGGTTCGGTGCTTGGTCCTTCGGGCGCGGTCCAGGGCGTCAGCTTCGTGGTCGTGGTGTAGGGGCCGCAGGTCGCGGGGGTGCGAAGCGGCCCGCGGGCGCCTTCGAAGAAGTGAAAGCGGAAGTCTTCGACTGGGAGCTGGGGGGCTTCTTCCAGCGTCGTGGTCAGCCGGCCGCTCACGGGGTCGGGGCTGACCTTGGTCGCGAGCTTGACGACGATCCCGCTTGCGGGGTCTTCGAAGACGATGTAGAGGGCTATCAGGGAGTTGAAGGGGTTCTCTTCCTGGGTCGCGAGGTAGACCGCGCCCTCGATTTCGTGGTCCAGGGCGGGTGCCTTGGCGACCACGGTGCCGACCTTGGACGCGTCGGGGCACTGGGCCGGGGCGAGGTCGAAGTGGACCGGGCTCTGGCCGGGGGGGGTGCTCAGGCCGACCTCGGTGGGGGAGCAGGAACCCCTACCGGATGCCGAAGCCGGGTTCACCGCCAGCCCGACCGGCAGCCGCACCGCCACCTCGCGCAGGTCGGCCTCCCCCGGCGCCGCCGGCACTTCGTGCTCTGCCTGGGGCAGGTGCAGCTCGAAGTCGAACCCGCTCGGGGAGTCGGCCACGTTGGTCGTGGTCTGCGCTTTGACGCTCGGGCTGAAGTCCGGCTCCCCGCAGCCCACCGGCGCGCCGGCTCCCTCGCTTGCCTGCGCCCCCGCCGGCGGCTGCGCCCAGGTCGTGAAGCCCATCGTCGTCAGCAGCGGGTTCGCGCACGAGCTCGGCAGCCGCAGGAACGGCCGTGCCGGTTCTTTTTCCGCCGGGCAGATCCGTTCCGTCACCGCGCACTCGCCCCGCACCGCGTCGTGGCTCTGATCCCACGGCGTCCCCCAGAACGCGAACCGCGCCGCCGTCACCCGCTCCGCCTCGGTCACGTTCTCCACGATCGCGCTCGCCCCGTAGTCCCCGTCGCTGCGCAGGTGGCCGTTGATGTAGGTGGGGGCGCCGAGGATCTCAAAGCCGAACTGAGCCGGCACTCCCGGTGGGGGGATCAGGTTATAGATCGGCAGCTTGGAGTCGAACCTTTCCCCATCCGTCTGCTGCACCAGCGCCAGCCCCACCGCCGAGGACGCCGGGCATTCGTTCGCGACGGCGGTGCCGCCGTGCTCGGAGGTGACGCTGTGGGTGGTGATGAAGTCCTGGGCGCTGCAGCGCTCGATCGCCGTCGGGTTGGCCGCCAGGCCCGGCGGCAGCGCCACCTCGATCCGCTTCAGGTCGCCTTGGGCGGGAATCCGCGGCGAGGCCGCCCCCGGCGGCGCGGCCACCAGGTTGACCCCGAAGGTGGTCGTGAACTGGTAGGGATGGGAGTCCGCGGCGCTCGCCACCCCTCCTTCTTCGTCGCCCAGCACCGCGTGGAATTCCTCAAAGCCCGCGCTCGCGTCTTCCTCGCTGGCCTGGTTTTCACCTTCCCCCACCGCCGCCGGGGCGCCGCCGCCTTCGACTTCGACCCGGTTCAGCAGGGGGCCGGAGGCGTCGGCCGGCACGGCGACCGTGATTTCCAGCAGCAGCCCATCGCCGGGGTAGAGCTTGGTCGGTTCGACTTCGGGCAGCAGCGAGTCGGTGATTTCGCAGCTGACCGTCGCCACCGCGGCGGGCATCTCGGTTTCACACGCCGAGGCGGGGATCTGGAGCCCGGTCCGCGGCGGGAACAGCTCGACTTTCTGCACTTCCAGGCCTTCGGGCAGCGTGTCGACGATCGTGATCGGGCTCTGGTCGGTGACCGCGCCGCCGCTGTTGGTGAGGAAGACCTGGTAGCGATCGAGGCCACTGGCATCGCCCGGGGCGAAGTTGGTCGGCGCCGCCAGCGACTGGATGCTCCAGGCCGGCGCGGCGGCGGCGGCGCTCGCCGGGGCGGCCAGCGCTGCTACGACGACAATTGCTGAGAGCAGCCTCCTGGCGCTCATCGCCCGCCTCCGCGCTTGTGGGAGCGCTGCTTTGACTTTGCCTTGTGCTTCTTCTTGTGGTGCTTTTTGTGCTTGTGCTTCTTCGCCGGCTTGGGCTTGGCGTTGCCGGGGCCGGTGAAGGTCGGGGTTGCGGGGGACGGTGGGGAGGGCTCAGGCGGCGGGAGAGTGAGACAGCTCGCTTCCCCCGTGCAGATAACCGTCGCCGCGGGTTCGGGGAACCCCCCGCCTTCGCGGTAGTCATAGACATCGAAGTTCTCGTTGGGGTCTGCCCATCCCACCAGCCGATCGCGGGTCGAGAAGAAGGCGTCGCGGCCGTTGGCCGAGGCATCGAGGAGATAGCTTTCGTCTTCGCTTCGCCCGCTTGAGAGGAGGAAGTGACAGCCGCCCGCGACGGGGTCGAAGTTGGCGTTTGCTTCCGTGCAGCTGCCCGTTCCAGGTAGCTCGAACTCATAGACGTCGCGCTTCAGGTTCTCATCGCCCTGCAGCAGGGCGTCGTAGCTCTCGAAGAGCAGGCGCGAGCCGTCCTCGGAGAGGTAGCGCGGGCCTTCGAAGACGCTGGTCCAGCCGGGCAGAAGGGTCGGGCCAGCCGGCCTTTCCCCGGCCGGGTTGCAGGAGGCGCAGGCAAGGGCGCCGCTTTCTGCGTCATAGAGGAAGGCCTGCGGGCACAGCGGGCTGGCGAGCGGTTCCCCGAACCGGTTGAGCCGGCAGTGTTTGCCGCCGGCGAAGACCCCGGTGGTGGGCGCGATCAGGTTGTCATAGCCCACCAGCGCCTTGGCGTTAATCGAGAGGAAGGCCAAGTGGCGCCCGTCGAGGGAGACGCGGGCGCTGAGGCCCTTGGGCTGGGAGTCCCAGTCCAGTTCGTCTTCGGGGTCGAGGGTCGCGATGAAGCTGGTCTGCCCGGCGTGAAAGAGGTAGAGGTTGTCCTCGCCGGCCTGGGCTTCCTCTCCGCCTTCGTTGGGTTCTTCGCTCAGCACCGCGCCGGCGACGAAGTAGAGGTAGGAGCCGTCATCGCTCGCCCCGACCACGCCCTTGACGTCGCCGGGGACCGTGCCTTTGGTCAGGTCGGTGAGCGGTTCGGACGCGCCCAGTTCATAGCGGTAGAGGTCGGGGGCGCCCGCTTCGGCTTTGGAACCACTGACCAGGGGGTTCTCATCGGTGAAGTAGATGACCGAGTCATCGGCGCTGGCCGCCCAGAAGACGCCCTCGCCCGAAGTTTTCCCCGCGCCGGAGACCCTCTTGTCGATCGGGACGGTTTCGCTGCCGTTCACCCGGACCAGGAGCTGGGGAGTCGCGTCTATGAGCCCGGAGCCGTTGGCGCCGATCGGCTCTTCGGTGCCGGCGAGCGGTCCTTTGAAGATGATCTGGAAGGGGCCGGTGCCGGTTACTTCGACGTTGCCGGGACCGATCGTCGCGAGGGCTTCGAGTTCTTTCTGGATGCTGTTGGCTTTGGCATTGAAGGCGATCGGTTTGGTGGTCTGCGCCTGGAAGGTGAGAGTGAAGGTGCCGGCGGCGGCGCCGGTGACGGTCAGCGTCTGCGCACCGGGCGCAACTGGTGCAATCGTCGCCGAGGCTTTGGGCACGTAGGTCCAGATTGCCCGCGAGCCGTCGGCGGAGACGACGTGGCGCATGATCGTCTGGCCCACCTGGCAGCCGCCGTTGCCGGGCCCGAAGGAGGTTTTGAGGCTGGGAGCGACCGCTTCGCTTTGCCCCGGCAGGATGCTGACCAGGTGCAGCTGCCCTTCGTGCCATTCATAGAGGCTGAAGCCTTTGCCGGTGGGGGCGCCGGCGTAGGGGAGCTTGGTGGCGAAGAAGACGCGCGAGCCGTCCTGGCTGGCGCCGGCGTAGGTGAGGCAGGTTTCCGCCCCGGTCGGGCTGTTGGGCGCTTCGGCGGTGAGGCAGGTGAGCGTCCCGCTTCCGTTCTCGCGCAGGTAGAGGTTTTCATAGCTCGGCGGGCAGTCCGCGGTCAGCGGCGGTTCGGTCACCTTGACCGCCGCGAAGGAGAGCCCGGCGTCGAAGCCCAGGTAGGGGGGAATGAGGGGATTTGACTGAAAGCCCCGCGGCGAGACGTTCTCGGTCGCCCAGCCCCCGGCGGTTCGCTTCGATAGGTACTGGCTGGTCGCCGGCGCCCCTTCGGCCGCCCCGAAGGAGGTCCAGGAGGTGTAGGTGGCGGCTTCCCCGGAGCCCGAGGAGGCCTGGATCCGCTGCGCTTTGTCGCTTTCTACGAAAAGAAGACCGCTGGCTTCGCCCGGCACCGCCACTTCGGCGCTGTTCTTCATCCCCGGGGAGACCAGCTCATAGCCGCGGCCGTCGAATCCCGCCACTTCGGGCAGGTAGGTGCGGAAGGTGTGCTCGAGCTCGGGGCAGCTCGTTTTGCCTTCCGTGCAGACGATCCCCTCCGGCGGGTTGCCGTTGCGGGCCCGCAGCCGGTAGTGGTAGAGGGTGCCGGGCGTCAGGCCTTCCAGGACCACGCTTCGCAGCTGCATTTCTTCGCTTGCGCCGTAGTCCAGTTCGGGGGTCGGGGCGCTCAGCGCTTCGGCAAAGCCATTGCTTGCCTGGTACTTGGCGTCTTCGACGTATTCGATCTGGCCGGTGGCCGGGATCCCCAGCGGGTTGCCTTCGGCGTTGACGGTGGCCGAGGTTTCGCCGACCCCAGAGGCCCAGGCGGGGCCGAATTTAAACGGCGGCCCGGTTTTGAAGACCCCTTCTTCGCCGAGCGTCGGCGAGGCGCTGTCGGCGTTTTTGGCGGCGATCCGGCAGTGGTAGACGGTTTCGGGCAGCAAGCCTTCGACCCTTTGCGCTGCTTCATGCAGTTCGAAGTCCGGGCTGCCTTCCAGTGGCACTTCGGGGCTTTCTTCGAAGTTTTTAAATCCCCCTTTTGCTTCGAATTGTTCCTGGGTGAGGTATTGATAGCGGAAGCCGGTCGCTTTGCCCTCGGGGTTGACTTCGGCCTGCAGGGTCGCCTTGGTATTGCCGAGGGCGCCTTCTTCGTCTTTGACCTTGCAGGCTTCTGGTACGGTGACCGGGCCGGGCGGGGGCAGTTCGAGGTACTTGACTCCTGCGTTTCCCTCGGAGGCGTAGAGGTCGCCGTCGGGGGTTGAGAAGGGGGCGGTGGAGGGGACGGTGAAGCCGCCGAGTAGGACGTATTCGAAGCGGCGCAGGATCGTGCCCGTCGAGTCGTACTCGGTGAAGAAGTAGATCGGCGCGGGTTTCGTTTTCCTCACACCCTGCTGCTTGACGAAGACGTCGTCTGCGCCGTCGACGCCAGGCCCTTCGCTTTCGATGCCTGGGTCCAGTTCGTCCAGTAGTTCTCCGCTCGGGTCGTACTTGCGCAGGACGCCACCGGCGCCGGCGACGGTCACGTAGAAGTTGCCTACCGAGTCGACCGCGAAGGTGAAGATGAATTCGGTGTCGCCTTCGAACAGCACCACCTCTTCCACGCAGTTGCCCGCCGGGTCGAAGCGCTCGATGCGATTGAGGAATATGCGCGAGGGGCCGGCGCCGTCTTTGTCATAGCTGTCCGCGACGTAGAGGTCCCCACCCGAGCCGACCGCGATCGGGTCGTTTTCGCGTTCGAGCTGGCAGGGGCCGCTGCCCTGTTCCCCGATCGATTCGAGGAATTCGCCGTTTGGTTTGAACTTCTTGACGACGAACCCTTCGGTGCTGGCGTAGAGGTTGTGGTGGGAGGGGCTGGCGGCGGCATTGTCGACCGCGACCCAGGCCGGGGAGGAGAGCTGGCCTGCGCCGATCGAGCTGGCGAATTCTGTGCCCGCCGATTTGAAGACCTGGACGCGATCATTGCCGCGATCGGCGACGTAGACGAGGGCGTCTTCGGTGTCCACCGCGACCCCGTGGGGTCCGCTGCAGTGCCCGATGCCAAGACCGGGCGTGCAGAAGGGAGCGATTTCCGCCGAGGCGGCCGAGCTCAGCGTGAGCAGCGTGAGCGCGACGACGGCAAATGCCCCGAAGGCGCTCCTGCTCCTCACCGCGGTCCCCTTTAGCTATCTGTGGTCGGTCGTCCCCTTGCGGCATTCTCAAAGCCACAACTGTCCGTACCTTAACGGAACATTGGAGTATTCGCAAGGCTCCCGCGTGGTCGGCTTTGAAAAAGCACGGGCCACGCGAACGTGGCCCGTGCCGATGCGGTCCAAGGCGACTGCCGTCGCTCGAGGTGCCGCGTTACTCAGATGCTTCTATTCGTACCAGGCTTCTGCCATCACGCCGCCGGGGTCGGTCTCCCCTGTGACGAGCGTGTTGCCTGTCGAGTAGTGGCCGGTGAGGACTTTCGCCGGGTCCACGATGCACTGTTTTTGAGTGCCGTGTGCGGTCACTTGAATTCCTTCAACATTGGATTCGACTGTAACTTCTGTCGTGTTTGCTATTTTTTTACCTTCTTTATCTACAGCAAAAATGTTGTGGAATTTAATTCCAGGCAGGAAGTCTTTCCCTATCTGCGTGGAGATTGTCATGATGCATTTGGTTTCGACGATTTCAACTTCGATTGTTTTCCCAGCTTCACACTCGATTGTTACTTCGCCTTTCCCTTCTGCAAGCCCCTTGAATGTGTAGGCACAGTTATTCGTCCTAACAACAATTGGAGTGATGCCACCACATTCTTTATATTCCAGTTTTGTAAATGTTACTTCGTTGGTTGTTTTGGTTTTCGATGTCGCGTGGCCAGCTAGTTGGTTGCATGTGAAGGACACCGTGTTGGTTCCGTCCGTCACTTCAAACACGTGGTGCGCTGTTTTCGAGCCCACTGCCCCATCGGGTTTCAGTGTCAATGTGCAGGGTTCCACCGAGCAGTGGAAGCGTTCTTCCGCCGCATGGGCGGAGGCGCTCAGCGCCCCAAATGCGGTCAGCGCCAGCGCGGCACCGAGCAGCACCTTGAGATAGCGAATCATCGATTGACTCCTTGTCTGTCGTCGCCGGGCTCTGTGCCCGGGCGGTCGCGACATGCATAGAGCGTGGCTGGCGGTCGGTCAAAAAAGTTGGTGCATTTAGCCTCCGCGTACCTGAGAGAGCTTCCAAACCCCTGCATTTGAGCTTCGGCAAGCTCGCCGTTTGCGCGGTTTGGCGAAGGCGCGAGTGCGCGCAAAAGAGCCTTGCGACTTGCCAGATTGCGAGCCACGCGCTTTGGCATGGCCCGCATCCATGGCGTCTTGAGAGCTGCTCCGCCTGTGGCCGCCGGTTGAAGCGCGGACTATTCGTACCAGGCGTTGGCCATCGCGCCACCGGGGTCGGTCTCCCCTGTGACGATCAGGTTGCCTGTCGAAAAGTGAACGGTGAGGGTTTTCGTGGGGTCGAAAAGGCACTGGGCTTGGTGCCGTCGGCCGTGATCGGAATTTTTTCGACGTCAACTTCTACTGTCAGTTCTGTCGTATTTTTCGCCGCTTCGCCAATGTTGTGGAATTTAATTCCAGATAGGTTCCCCGTCGAGCCAATTGTAAATATGCATTCAGTTACCAGGAGTTCGATTTCGATCGCATTTCCGGTTTCGCACTCTATTGTTAAGTTACCCTTTTCTGGCTCTCCTGACGTTTCCGTGGGTGAAGTAAGGCGCTGAGAGGGGCGCACGCCGCTCCGCGCCTAGGTTTCCGGCTTCTCGAAGGCTGGAAATCGAAAGGAGCGGCAACGACGTGCGCGAGGAAAGGGTATGGGCACGCCTGCTCGGATTGGAGCGGGCGGTGGTCGAGAGCGTGGAGATCGACGACGAAGGGCAGGTAGTGGTGGCGGTCCGGCCGCACCACCGCGAGCGCGACCGCTGCGGCGTCTGCCGGCGCCGGGCGCCGGGCTTTGACCTCGGCGAGGGACGGCGGCGCTGGCGAGCGCTGGACCTCGGCACGACGATCGCCTACCTGGAGGCCGACGCCCCGAGGGTGCGCTGCCGCCGAGCACGGCGTGGTCGTCTGCGCGGTGCCCGTGGGCCCGCCACGGCTCGCGCTTCACCCGTGCCTTCGAGCAGCAGGTCGCCTGGCTGGCGGTGAACACCTCCGGCAGCGCCGTCGCCGAGCTGATGCGGATCAGCTGGCGCAGCGTGGGCCGCATCTGCGAGCGGGTCGGCAGCGGAGGCCGGGCGCGAGGTCGGACCTCCTCGCCGGCCTTGCGGCGGATCGGGATCGACGAGATCTCCCACCGCAAGGGCCACCGCTACCTGACGGTGGTCGTCGACCACGACACCGGGCGGCTGGTCTGGGCGGCGCCGGGCCGAGACAAGGCGACCGTCGAGGCGTTCTTCGACGCGCTCGGCGAGCAGCGCTGCAAAGCAGCTCGAAGCTCGTCTCCTGCGACATGGCGGGCTGGATCGCCGGCCCGATCGGCCGAGCGCTGCCCCAAGGCCAAGCGCTGCGTCGACCCCTTCCACGTGATCGCGCTCGCCACCGAAGCGCTCGACCAGGTCCGCCGCGAGGTCTGGAACGAGGCCCGCCGCGCAGGGCCAGGGCGATGCGGCCCGCGAGCTCAAGGGCGCCCGCTTCGCCTGTGGAAGAACCCCGAGAACCTGACCGCCCGCCAGCAGTCAAAGCTCGCCGACATCGAGCGGCTCAACCGGCCGCTCTACCGCGCCTACCTGCTGAAGGAGCAGCTGCGCCAGATCTACCGGCTCGCCGGCCGAAGGCGGCGATCGCGCCTGCTCGACGAGTGGCTGCAGTGGGCGCGGCGCTGCCGCCTTCGGCCCTTCGTCAAGCTCGCCCGCACGATCACCGACCAGCGCGAGGGGATCGTCGCCGCGATCCGCCACGGCCTCTCCAACGCCCGCGTGGAGGCGATCAACACCCAGATCCGCCTGATCACCCGCCGCGCCTTCGGCTTTCACACACCCGAGGCGTTGATCTCCCTGGCGATGCTGAAGCTCGGTGGGCTGTGCCCGCCGCTGCCGGGGAGAGTCACCGTTACGTGACCCACGGAAACGTCAGGAGAGCCCCTTTTTTCTGGGGCCCCAAGAACATTATAGGTACAGTTATTCATCTTGATCGAAAGGGAACCACACTCTTTATATTGCAAATTTGTGAATGCAATTTGAGTAGTTGTTTTGAATTGTGATGTCGCATACCCCAAAAGCTGGGAACATGTGAAGGAGATCGTGTTGGCTCCGTCGGTCACTTCAAATACTTGATGCGCTGTTTTGGTCCCTGACGTACCGTCCTCCCGCAGTGTCAATGTGCAGGGTTCCACCGAGCAGTGGAAGCGTTCTTCCGCCGCATGGGCGGAGGCGCTCAGCGCTCCGAATGCGGTCAGCGCCAGCGCGGCGCCGAGCAGCACCTTGAGATAGCGAATCATCGGATTCTCCTTCTCTCGACGGCACCCGCACCCGCGCTCCTCGCCCTCCGGTAGCCGCTCCTCAGGTATAGGGCAACTTCAGGGCTCGCTCAATAGCGACGAAGAGTGCGCGCGCGGTTTGGCACGTGCTCACCCCCGCTCGTAGGTGAGAATCGCGATCCCGTCGCCGACGGTGGTTGAGTCGACCAGCTTCAGCGGTTTCTTCTCGGCGCTCGGGCCGAAGAGGCGCTTGCCGCTGCCGAGGACGACGGGGAAGATCATCAGGCGCAGCTCGTCGACCAGGTCGTGCTCGACCAGGGTCTGGACGAGTTGGGCGCTGCCGGCGATCAGGATCACGCCGTCGACCTCGTCCTTCAGCTTCGCGACCTCTTCTGCGACGTCGCCGCTGAGCACGGTCGTGTTGTTCCACTCGGCCTCCTCCAGGGTCGAAGAGACGACGTACTTCGGCATCGAATTCATCTTCTCGGCGAAGCCGGCCTCGTCTTCCATCGTCGGCCAGGCTGCGGCGAAGCCTTCGTAGGTGCGGCGGCCGAGCAGCTGGGCCTCGGCCTCGAGCAGCTCGTCGAGCTTGAACTTGTCGCCCTCGGTGCCGCGGTCGATCTCGAACGTCCAGCCGCCATGCTCGAACTCCTCGCCTCCGCCCGGCGCCTCGATCACCCCGTCCAGCGAGACGAACTCGGTAACGACGATCCTGCCCATGGTTCCTCCTTCGTTTGAAATTCCCTCGACGGCGCTCAGGTGGGCGCCGGCTCCGTCTGGCCTCGCGGTCGGCTCGCTCATTCTCCGAACGCCGCTTCCTGGAAGCGCCAGCGGGAGTCGAGGAAGCCGTCGTAGCGAGTCGGGTGCAGGTAGCGCCCCTGGCTCCCGGGTGCGGTCGGCGGCGTGCCGGAGTCGCAGTAGTAGGTGAGGAAGCAGTCGTGTTCGCCCCAGGTGCCTTCGTAGCCGTTCCACAGCGCCGGTTCGGCGCCCGAGGCGCGGGTCGGCAGCGGCTGCAGACAGCTCGAGCGCCCGCAGGCGCCGGAGTCGTCGCCGACCCAGCGCAGGCCGCCGCGGTGCGGTTCCTCGCCGAGGTCTGCATGCGCCACCTGGTGGCAGCGCGCGCAGGGGATTGGGTAGGTCGCGTGGGTGCCGCGGGCGATGAAGGCCAGCGGCCGCACCGCGGCGTCGGCGATCGGGGCCACGAGCCGGCGCACGTCGGGGTCCTCCCAGCGTTCCCGCAACAGCTTCCAGCCGTAGCGGACGACCGCGGCGTGCTGGGCGTACTGGACGGCGACGATCCGCGGTTCGCGACCGCCGCGGTCGACGACCACGGTCATCCCCTCCCAGTCGGACTGGTGGCTCTGGCAGGTGACGCCGGCGATCACCAGCCCGGCGCCGCAGAGCGCGCCGCCGCCGAGGCTGACCGGGTTGTCCGGCAGGTACCACCAGTAGTCGAGATAGACGAGTTCCCTGCCTTCGCGTTCGACCTCGACCGGGTGAACGTAGATCGCGCTGCCCGCGGCGGCGGGCGCGCTCTCGACGGCCGACCGTTCGACGGTCCCCGGTGGGGGCGTGGCGGTGGGCGGCGTGGACACCCGGGCCGCATCCGCCGGCGCCGCGCCTTCGGCCGGCGCTGAGCCCGCTTCCCGCGCCGCTGGCTCCGGCGCCGCTTCTTCTTCCTGGGCTTCGAGTTCGCGCCTGGCGAGCGCGCGCAGCTCGGCCGACCCGCGCAGCGCCAGCCGCAGGTGGGTGCCGCCGTTCTCCAGTTCGCGCGGGTCGCCGACCTCCTTGCAGCCGGTCTTCACCACCCCCTGGTCGTGACAGAGCTGCACCCGCCCTTCGCCGAACAGCGCCCGCACGGAGAGCGGCCAGGGCACCGGCTCGTCCTGGTCGAAGAGCAGCACCGGCCGGTATTTCATCGCCAGGCTGAGGTCCGACGCGGCGGTCGGGGCGCCGATCGCCAGCCGCGCCGCGGCATCGGTCGCGGTCCGGCTTTCCAGGACCTGGAGCGAGACGGCACGCGGCCTCGCGACCGGCTTCCAGCGTTCCAGCCGGGCCCGGTCGGTCGTCTGCAGGAGCGCGAAGACGGGTGTCGCCGGGAAGGCGCCGGCAATCCGCTTCCAGCGGCCGACTTCGCCGCGCCGGAAGGGCAGGTTGGGGAGGTCCGCGGGATCCTCGGTCACCGCCGGCGTGCCGTCGGGGAGCAGCAGCAGGACGGCGTCGCTCCCTTCGCGCGTCGCCGGCACCCGCCCGGCCGGGGCCAGTTGGTCGCCGCGGGCCAGCGCTTCCAGCGCCTGCCCGGGGTCGGTGCCTTCGACCAGGGTCCAGCGCACCCTGTCGCCGGTGGCGAAGCCGACCGAGTAGCTGACGTCGAATTCGTCCAGCACCGGACTCCGCGGCAGCGCCGGCGGGCGCGGCTGCGGCTGCCCATCGCCGACGATCATCAGGTCGAGCTTGGACGGCACCGCCTTGGACTCCTGGACCTGTTCGCTCTTCGCGTCGAGCTTGCCGACCACAAAGGGCGCGGCGACGATCGCCAGGAAGGTCAGCTCGCAGGCCGCGAGCGCGGACCAGTAACCGTTCCACTTGCGGCCACGGAGGTAGAGATAAGCGGCGAAGCCGAAGACGAGGATCGCCAGCACGAGCCCGGCCCAGATCGGCAGCCGCCAGTGGGGCAGGTTGAGCAGCACGTCGACGCCGACCAGGACCAGGAAGGCGACCAGCGTGGCGCCGAGCAGGTGCATCGCGGTCACTACCAGGTGGAACCAGGCGAGCCGCCACACCGTGAGGGTGAGGGCGAGCGCGCCGACCGCAACTGCCGCCCACACGTTCAGCGCATCAGCGATTCCGTACAGCCCGCCGAGCGCGGCGAGGGCCAGCACCCCACCGAAAACCCACCGCTTCGCCGCCGCCGACATCGCACCCACTCTATGCGTTTGCCGTTAATACATTCGACCAACAGCTGCTCAGCTCCGAGCGAGGTACCGCAGCGCCGAGCGGGCGGCGTTGAAGCCGCCCATGCCGTGGACGCCGCCGCCCGGCGGCGTTGCGGCGGAGCAGATGTAGAGCCCGGGAACGCCGGTGCTGTAGGGGTCGCGGGCGAGCCGGGGTCTGACCAGCGACTGCCATGGCGTGTTCGCCCCGGTGAGGATGTCGCCCCCCACGTAGTTCGCGTTCCCGGCCTCGATCTCGGCCGGGGTCCGCACCGCTGTGGCGACGATCCGCTCCCGCAACCCGGGGGCGAAGCGCTCCAGCTGGTCGAGGATCATTTTCTTGCCGTCGCCGTCGTAGCCGCGTGGCACGTGCGCGTAGGCCCAGACCGGGTGGACGTCGCCGGCCGAGCGCGACGGATCGGCGAGGTACTGCTGGCCGACCAGGACGAAGGGGCGCGCCGGCATCCGGCCGCGGTTGACCTTGCGCTCGGCGGCGATCAGCTCCTCGAAGGAGCCGACGACGTGGAGGGTGCCGGCGCGGCGGCAGGCCTCCGCCGTCCAGGGCACGCCGCCCTGCACCGCGAGGTCGAGCTTGAAGGCGGCGGGGCCGTGCTTGTAGCGCCGGTAGGCGCGGGCGACCCGGTTCGGCAGCCGCTCGCCGACGATCTCCGCGACCGCGCCCGGCGCCAGGTCGAAGGCGACGACGTCGGGGTCGCCGAGCTCGGACAGCGCGCGGACGCGGACGCCGGTCTCGATCCGGCCGCCGTGCTCGCGCAGCTCCGCCGCCAGCGCCTCGGTGATTGACTGCGACCCGCCCGCCGCAACCGGCCAGCCGACCCCATGGCAGGCCGAGACCAGGGCCATGCCGACCGAGGCGCTGAGCGGCCGGCTCAGCGGGCTGAACGAGTGCGCCGCGACGCCGCCGAACAGGGCCCGCGTCCGCGGCTGCCAGCCGCGGGTCAGCAGCGTCGTCGGCGCCAGCGCCGGCAGGCCGAAGCGGACCATGCGGACGGGGTGCTTCGGCCAGTGGATCGGCGGCTCGACCAGGTCTTCGTTGAGGGCGTCGAAGTCGGCCGCTGCGGGGCCGAACAGGCGCCGCCAGGCGTTCCCGTCCTCGCCGAGGCCGGCCGCGGTCCGCTCCAGCGAGCGCTCCATCGTCGCCGCGTCGCCGTCCTCGAACGGGTGGGCGAGGTCGAGCTCGGGCCAGCGCCACTGCAGCCCGTGGCGCTCCAGCTCCAGCGAGCGCAGGAAGGGCGAGGCCGCCGCCATCGGGTGCGTCGCCGAGCAGACGTCGTGGACCAGCCCCGGCACGGTCAGCTCAGCGCTGCGGACGCCGCCGCCGATCGTCTCCGCCGCCTCCAGCACGGTCACCCGCACGCCCGCCCGCGCCAGCGCCACGGCACAGGCCAGCCCGTTGGGGCCGGAGCCGACGATGGTCGCCTCGCTCACCTGACCATGTGTTCGTCGTTCCTTGGACCCTTACCGTGCCTATCGGACCGGTAATTGTCCAGGCTCTCCCCGTCCTGCCGCCGCGTAACCTCGACCGGGAACTCCCAGGACTCCTCCAGCCACGGCTGCCGCGCGACCATGTCGGCGACTGCCACCGAGCCCTCCTCGACCAGCCCGGTCGCGGCGTCGTGGATGCGGTAGCGCTGGCGGCCGCTCCTCGCGGCTTCGGACTCCAGCTCGATCACCCGCACCTCCCCCGGCGCGAAGTTGCACCGTTCCTGCACCGCCTCCAGAAGCTGGCGGCCGTGGAAGTGGCCGTCGCCGAAGTTCCAGCCGTTGACGACGTTTGAGATCAGCTCGCCCTCGCGCGCGTCGTAGACCTCGACATCGTCGACGGCGTGGGGAAGGAGGGCGTTGAGGGCGCGGCCGTGCGAGTGCATCGAGCGGAACGCCAGCCCCTTGTTGAGCAGGAACTCGGCCATCTCGGGATCGTAGATCTCGCCCACCTGCCGCCCGACCACCCGCGCCGGCTTCTCGATCCGGGCGTCGAGCTTCTCTTCGGCGCCGCTGCCCTTGCGGAACAGCCACTGCGTCGTCGCCCAGTTGCCCGCGTAGTAGCGCATCGAGGGCAGGAACGAGATCTTGTCGGGGCGGAGGTTGCCGAGCAGCGGCAGGCCGACGCAGATCGCCGCCAGCATCGCGATCAGCAGCGGTTCGTCGAGGCTGGAGAGCGCCACGTCGCCGTAGTGCCCGAACAGGAACAGGGTGCCGAAGATCATGAAGATGTTCCACTCCAGGGGCACCGCCAGCGGGAACATCGAGGTGATGTTGAGGTGAAAGAGGATCATCCCGGCGATCGCGATCGCGCGAACGGTGTTGTTGTCGACGGTGATCAGCAGCAGCGGCCAGCCGAACTCCTGCACGGTGCCGAAGTGGGCGATGCCCGCCGATAGCCGCGAGGGGCGCATGTCCTCCGGGTAGTCGCGCCAGAGCCTGCGCTTGAGCGCTTTCGACCGCACCAGCGGCGCGTTGCTGATCATCACCGAGACGACGAAGGGGAAGTGGGAGTTCAGCTTCGAGGAGGCGGCGCCCCACCAGATGAAGAGGAAGACGAACTGCCAGGCGACGATCCACTGGCCGAGCGGGAACAGCCCGACCGCCAGCATCGTCGCGTAGATTTCCGGCCGCGCGGCGAGGAAGGAGACCTTGTCGCGCAGGCCGAGTAGCGCCAGCAGGCCGAGCAGCAGCGCGATCCCGCCTTTCGGCAGGTATCCGGCGAAGACGACGCTCGTGTGATCGACCGAGCCGATGGCGATTGCGCCACTCCCGTCGGCGAACAGCAGATAGAAGCCGGTCGCCAGCACCGCCGCGTAGATGGCGACGTCGAGGACGGTGCGCCGGGTGCCGCGGGTGAACGGAACCCGCTCCGGCCACGGCGGCAGCCGCACCGTCCCCGGCCGCAGCCAGTAGAGCGGCCCGCCGATCGGCGGCACGAAGCGGAAGCTGAGCGGCATCGAGCCCGCTCCGAGCCCGAGGATCTCCCACAGCAGCGTCCACAGCGCGAACTTCTCGAAGACGATCGGTTCGCTCCACCAGTCGCCGAAGTCGCCGAGCCCACCGAGCCCCGGCGTCAGCGAGATCGCCAGCAGCGCCCCGAGCGCGAAGACGACCAGCTTGACCGCGTAGAGGAGGTACACGAACGAGGGCGAGCCGAACCCGTTCTCCCCCCAGTCGCGGACCAGTGGCTTCAACCGCGTCAGGTGCGGTTGCGCGCGCCACTCCTCGAAGTCGAACGGCGGCGGCGCCGGCGAGAGGAAGCTCATCGGCGCCCATGTTCGCACCCGGCGCCGAGCGGTGGCAATGACGATCCGCTCCCGGCACATACGCGTCTTGTTCCGTCATTCCTCGTCGGCGACGATCCGCAGATGTCCTTGCAGGGATCCAGACAAGGCAAGTACCTTGGTATACCCGGGTATACTCATGAATATGGCGAAGGCCATGGTCTCGATGCCTGACGAGCTGCTTGCAGAGGTCGATGCGGAGGCTGAGCGCACCGGCAGCACCCGCAGTGCGGTGCTGCGTGGGTACGCGGAGGAAGCGTTTCGGCGTCGACGTAAAGACCGAGCGGCGGCGATGCGCACGCTGCTACTGCGCCATGCCGCTCCTCATGGCGGCAGCGCGGCCGAGCTGGTCAAGACAACGCGTCCCGAGCCATGACCACGTTGCTGCTGGACGCCAGTACCGTCCTGGCGGCGTTCGATCGGGAGGACCAACACTACGAGTCCGCACGGGCCCTCCTTGTCGACAGTTCGACCACTCTGCTCAGCCTCGATCTCGCTCGATACGAGGTGACCAACGTTGCCGTCCGAGCGTGGGCGGCGCCTCAGGCGGTCTCTCCGCTCTTAGCAGCTCTGGAGCGAATCGCCGACGATGGCGGCCTCCTTCCGTCAACCAATGCGCTTCTCACGCAAGCGGCTGCGACAGCCCAAGATCATGGGATCTCGGTCTACGATGCCGCTTATGTCGCCGCGGCCGCGGAGGGGGAGCGTCGATTGGTCAGTTGCGATTGGCGCGACCTCGTCTCCAAGGGCCTCGCTGTGTTTCCCGAAGCCGCGCGGGTCGCGTAGGTGCGCACCCGTGGCTCGCGTGGGTCGCGCACATACAAGTTCCCTGACTAATATGTACAGTTAGCTGGCATGTGGGCTGACCTGCATGCGCATTATCCGATGCACGTCGTCAGCGACGCGGATGCGGACTCTCGGCTCGAACCCACGCTGAAGCTGATGCGCACGGTCCGCAAGCGGCGCGGCCTTCGCGGGCGGATCCAGGCGGCGATCCTCTGGGTGGCGATGAAAATCGGCAGCGACCGGACCCTGGACAGCGGCCCGCGGATCTCGATCGAGAGCATGCGGAAAGGCGACGTCCGCCTGGCGATGTCGGTGCTCTTCCAGGCGTTCGAGGAGATCGATCTGAGCAAGCGCTACGCGGCGCCGCCGACACCCGACTACTTCCACGGGCTGCTGACGGAAATGGCCGAAGTCGAGGCGGAGGTGAAATCGCACGGGGAGGACGTCATCCGCATCGTCGGCAACCGCGAGGAGCTGGACGACTGCCTGAAAAAAGGCGCGATCGCGCTCGTCCACGCCGTCGAGGGTGGATTCCACCTCGGCGACAGCGAGGAGGAAATCGCCGACAACTGCCGGACGCTGGGCAGGAAAGGCGTCGGTTACGTCACCGTCGCCCACCTCTTCTTCCGCCAGGTCGCGACCAACGCCCCGGCGCTCCCGTTCCTCCCGGATTGGCTCTACAACCTCGTCTTCCCGCAGCGCGTCAGCGACCGGCTGACCTCCCGCGGCGAGGCGGTCGTGCGCGGACTGGTGGACAACCGGATCCTGATCGACCTCACCCATATGGACCCGCCGGCGATCCACGAGGTCTTCGATCTGCTCGACCGCGAGCTCGACCGGGGGAAGGAATTCCCGGTCGTCTCCACCCATGCCGGCTACCGCTTCGGCAAGCAGCAGTACATGTGCGACGAGGGGATCGTCCGCAAGATCGCCGAGCGGGGTGGGGTGATCGGCCTGATCATGGCCCAGCACCAGCTCAACGACGGCGTCCGCAAGCCCAACGACTACACCGAGACACTCGAGGAATCGCTCGAGGTGATCTACACACACATCGACACAATCGCCAAGATCACCGGCGGCTACGACAACATCGCCCTCGGTACCGACTTCGACGGCTTCATCAAACCGACGATGGGTGGGCTGGAGACGATGGCCGACCTGGCGGGGCTGGAGGCGGCCCTGGTCAAAAAGTACGGGCCGGAGGCAGCGGCGAAGATGACTTTCGGCAATGCCCTCGGCGTGCTGGAACAACTGTGGTCCCAGCCGCCGGCCGGATGAACGATTCCGCACCCGGCCCGGGGGCCGACGGCTTCCACCATCCCGCCGGCGAGCGGGAGCTGGTCGCGCTCGTCCGAGCGGCCTACCGGGAAGGTCGGCAGCTGCGGGTGCGGGGCGCCGCCCACTCGGTCTCCCACGCGATCTACACCGACCCCGAGGGCGAACGGCGCAACCGCGTCGGCGAGCAGTCGGCGCCGGTGGGAGACAACGTCGACGTGATGCTCGACCGCTACCGCGGCTGGCGGGTGCGCGACGAGGGCCGCAAGCTGGTCGAGGCGGACGCCGGCATTCACCTCGGCCTCGATCCAAGCGATCCAACCGGCACTGCGACGCTCGAGACCAGCCTGCTCTGGCAGCTGGCGAACGAGAAGCGCTGGACGCTGCTCGACACCGGTGGCATCACCCACCAGACGGTGAGCGGGTTCACCGCGACCGGCTCGGCCGGCGGCTCGCTGCAGTTCTCCGCCAACCGCAACCTCTGGGGGTTCCGGCTGATCGACGGCCGCGGCGAGGTGCACGAGGTGACCCGCGAGGACGCCGACCCGGACCTCTTCTATGCGATGTGCCCGAACCTCGGCCTGCTCGGCGTCGTCTCCACGGTCACCTTCGAGTGTGTCGACGCCTTCGACATCGACGGCACCGAGTCGACCGACACGATCGCGACCTGCCCGGTCGACGTCTTCGGCGACGGTGACGGCGGGCGCCCCTCGCTCGCCGAGTTCCTGCGCGGGGCGGAGTTCGCGCGGCTCGAATGGTGGCCTCAGCGCGGGGTCGACCGGATCGTCACCTGGCAGGCCCACCGCCGTCCCGCCCAGGCCGGCTTCAAGCCGGTGCCCTACAAGCGCTTCGGCGAGGACCCGGAGACGACCCAGCACCTGATCGGCGTCCTCTACACGATCATCGGCAACCTCGCCGACCTCTCTCGGGCGAAGCCGAAGCTGGACGCGAGCTTCGACGAGCTGAAGGCGGTTCTGGCGAAGCTGGGCGAGAAGGAGCTGGGGGCGGTGGGGGAGCTGCTCGCGAAGGTGCTGGCCGCTGCGCTCGAGTTCGGCGTCGACGCCGCGATCACCGTGCTGGAGCCGGCAGCCTCCCTGATCGAGCGCGAGCTGCCCGATTTCCTGCCGCGCTTGGTCGACGTCTTCGTCGAGCTCGACGCCGACAAAGACGGCGCCGAGCGCGGCAAGCCGCAGGAATTCGCCGATTGGAGCTGGCGCGGGCTGCCGATGGACAACGGGGTCAGCGACGTGCTGGTGCCGGCCGAGTTCACCGAGGCGTGGATCCCGCTGCCGCGGAGCGCCGAGACGATGCGGCTGCTGCGCGACTATTTCGACGCGCCCAAGGACGACCACGAGGCGCTGCGGCGGACCGGCACCTTCTCCTGGGAGCTGTACTCGTCGATGCCGGAGCGGTTCTGGCTCAACGCCGCCCACAGCGACGGCGAGGACGAATGGCGCGAAGGGGCGCTGCGGGTCGACCCCTACTGGTTCGTCGGCAACGAAGAGGACCCGGCGAAGACGATGTTCGCCGGCCTCTGGTCGCTGCTGCGCGGTGCCGGCATCCCGTTCCGGCTGCACTGGGGCAAGTTCCAGCCCCTCTATCCCGCCGGCGACCGCGGTTGGGTCGACTTCTTCCGCTCGCAGTACCCGCGCTGGGACGACTTCCTCGCCCTGCGGGCCGAGCGCGACCCGAACAACATCTTCCTCAGCGACTACTGGCGCGAGCGCTTCGGCCTCTGGGAGGAGCCGCGCCCGGAGCCGGTCGGCGCTTCCGCCTGAGCCTGGATAATGCGCCGATGGCCGAGCGAGCAGAGATTGCCACCGACCACGTCGATGTCCTGATCGTCGGCGCCGGCCTCTCCGGCATCGGCGCCGCCTGCCACCTGCGGCGCAACTGTCCGGGCAAGAGCTACGCGATCCTCGAGTCCCGCGCGGCGATCGGCGGCACCTGGGACCTCTTCCGCTACCCCGGCATCCGCTCCGACTCCGACATGTTCACGCTCGGCTACTCGTTCCGCCCCTGGGAAGACACCGACGCGATCGCCGACGGCGGCAAGATCCGCAACTACATCAACGAGACCGCGCGCGAGTACGGCGTCGAGGAGAACATCCGCTTCGGCCACCGGGTGGTGCGCGCCGAGTGGCGCAGCGGGGAGGCGCGCTGGACCGTGGTCGCCGAGTGCGCCGGCGGCGAGACGGTCGAGCTGACCTGCGACTTCCTCTACGGCTGCACTGGCTATTACCGCTACGACGAGGGCTACTCGCCGGAGTTCCCCGGCAGCGAGCGCTTCAAGGGCCGGATCGTCCACCCCCAGCACTGGCCGGAGGACCTCGACTACGTCGGCAAGCGGGTCGTGGTGATCGGCAGCGGCGCCACCGCGGTGACGCTGGTCCCGGCGATGGCCGAGCGGGCCGAGCGGGTGACGATGCTGCAGCGCTCTCCCACCTACGTCGTCTCCCTGCCCGCACAGGACGGTCTCGCCGCAGCGCTGCGCCGCCGTCTTCCGCCGAAGGCGGTCTACTCGATCGTGCGCTGGAAGAACGTGCTGCGGATGATGCTCAGCTACCAGTTCGCCCGCCGCGCCCCGAAGACGATGCGCCGCCTCGTCCGCAAGGGCGCCGAGGCCGGCCTGCCCGCCGGCTACGACGTCGACACCCACTTCGAACCGCGCTATGACCCCTGGGACCAGCGCCTCTGCCTCGTCCCCGGCGGCGACCTCTTCAACACGCTTCGCGACGGCAAGGCCGAGATCGTCACCGACCGGATCGAGACCTTCACTGAGCGGGGGGTGCGTCTGGCCTCGGGCCGAGAAGCTCGAGGCGGACGTCATCATCACCGCCACCGGCCTCAACCTGCAGCTCGTGGGCGGCCTCGAGCTGACCGTCGACGGCGAGCGAGCCGACCTCTCCGAGACCGTCGCCTACAAGGGGACGATGTTCTCCGGCATCCCCAACTTCGCGATCGCGATCGGCTACACCAACGCCTCCTGGACCCTCAAGTGCGACCTGGTCGCCGAATACGTCTGCCGCCTGCTGAACCGGATGGACGCAAGCGGGCAGCGGATCGCGACGCCCCGCGCGCCCGGTCCCTCGGTCAAGGTCGAACCCTTCATCGACCTCAAATCCGGCTACGTCAAGCGCTCCATCCACCTGCTGCCCAAGCAGGGCTCCACCCGCCCCTGGCGCCTGCACCAGAACTACATTCGCGACATCCAGCTACTGCGACGCGGCCCGCTCGACGACGGCATCGAGTTCACGAACCCAGCCCCGGCGGCCGCGGGCGAGAGCCACCCCCTCGCCCGCAGCGCCGCCTGAGCACGAGCTGCAGCGCGGACCACGAGGATCGCGGTCCGCCTGAATGCTTGGCTATTCGTACCAGGCGTTGGCCATCACGCCGCCCGGATCGCTCTCGCCTGTGATGATCGTGTTACCTGTCGTGTATGTGGCTTCGAGGAAGTGTTTGGGCTCGATGCCGCATTTTGCGAGGTCACCATCGAGGGTGACGGAGATTTTTTTGATGCTGAGTTCAGCTGTTATTTCTTCGAATTTGGCTTTGTGGAGATGGTAGACGACGCCGCTCAGCGGGCCCTGTTCTGGGATTGTGGTTTTGCAGCCCGATTTTTCGGCTTCGAATTCGATGCTTTTCCCAGCTTCGCAACCCTGGATGGTCAGGGTGCCTTCTGGAGCCGTCGCCGTGGTCTTGAACAGATAGTCGCAGCCGTTCATTTTGACGGTGGCACCAAAACCCCCAACTAATTTGCAGCCGTCATATCCTACTTTTTCGAATGTGATTTCGGTGGCCGTTTTCCCTTTGATTGTCCCGGTTCCTGTGATCCGGTTGCATGCGTAGGCAATTGACGTTTTCTGGACTAGGTCATCAACCTGGATGACGTGATGGGCTGTTTCCGTGCCCGACACTTCATCGGGTTGTAGTGTGAATGTGCAAGGTTCCACATTGCAATGGAATTCCGGTGCCGCCTGGGCGCTTGAAGCCCCCAGAGCGCTGAACGCCGTCAGCGCCGCAGCGGCGAGCAGTGCGACCTTGAGCTTGCGAGTCATCGGTTCACTCTTTCTTTAAGCCCGGCTCCCGGACCCGCGCTTCTTGCCCCTCCGGCCTACCGGTCGAGCAGATATACGCTCGTATCCGGCGGAGGTCAAGTGGGCCCACGCTTCAACTGCCAGATGGGCTGCGATTCGGTTCCCCCTACCAAAGGTAGGTGCGCGGGCCGATCGGCGCGTGGGCGGTTTGGCGCGTAGAGGCTAAGCTTGGTCGGGGTCGGCTGCTACCTAAGAGCCCGGCGGCGAGAATTCGCCAACCGGGCTCTGGTTTAGTCGACTACCTAGTTGCCGTTGAGATGCAACGGCGTTCCTGGTTATTCGTACCAGGCGTTTGCCATCACCCCGCCGGGATCGCTCTCGCCTGTGAAGAGCGTGTTACCTGTCGTGTATGTGGCTTCGAGGAAGTGTTTGGGCTCGATGCCGCATTTTGCGAGGTCACCATCGAGGGTGACGGAGATTTTTTGGATGTTGAGTTCGGCTGTGACGAATTCGAATTTGCCCTGGTGGAGGTGATAGACGACGCCGGCCAGCGGTCCCTGTTCTGGAATTGTGGTGATGCAACCCGATTTTTCGGCTTCAAATTCGATTTTCTTCGGATTGCCTTTTTCGTCTTTTTCGCATCCCTGGATGGTCAGGGTGCCTTCTGGAGCCGTCGCCGTGGTTTTGAATAGGTAATGGCAGCCGTTCATTTTGACTTTCGTTACGACGCCAAGCTGATTAAGGCAGCCGTCATATTCAATTTTTTCGAATGTGATTTCGGGAGATGTTTTGGTTTTGGTTGTTCCCGTGCCTGTGATCCGGTTGCATGTGTAGAAGATCGACGTTTTCTGGATCAGGTCGTCGATCTGGATCACGTGGTGAGCTGTTTTCGTCGCCGACACTTCGTCGGGCTGGAGTGTCCATGTGCAGGGTTCCACCGAGCAGTGGAATTCGGGTGCCGCCTGAGCGTTCGAAGCGCCCAGCGCTCCGAACGCGGAGAGCGCCAGCACGGCGAGCATCGCCACCTTGAGCTTGCGAGTCATCGGTTCACTCTTTCTTTAAGCCCGGCGCCCGGACCCACGCTTCTTGCCCCTCCGGCCTACCGGTCGAGCAGATATACGCTCGGCCCGGTCGCGCTGCAAGGAGTTCTGGGCGCCACTCGCGTTTACGCTGCAAACTTCGTGCGGCGAGAGGGAGCGTGCGCGGATCCCCGCACGCTGGGGATGGCGCGCCGGTCCGTCTCAGCCCAAGGGCCGGTACTCGCCACCGTGGAACAGCAGCGGGTCGCCGGGCACGGTCTCGAGCTCGCGCACCGCGCCGGTGACGATCACGTGGTCGCCGGCGAGGATCACGTCGTGCAGCTCGCAGCCGATCCAGACCAGGGCGTCGTCGATCGCCGGGATGCCGTTGCGGTCGCTCCAGGCGACGCCGGCCCACTTCTCCGCCACCGGCGCCTTGGTCGCGAAGGAGCGGGCAACCTGCTCCTGGCCGGCGTGGAGGAAGCTGATGCCGAAGCGGTCGGCGGCCTGGACCGCGAGCAGGGTGCGGGAGCCGCGGTCGAGGCAGGCGAGCATCAGCATCGGCTCGATCGAGAGCGAGCAGACGGCGTTGGCGGTCGCGCCCGCCGGCCCGTCCTCCCCCGTCGCGGCGACGATCGCCACGCCCGTCGGCAGGGCTGCCATCGCGGCGCGGAAGCGAGCTGGATCGGGCGGCGGCATCGTCAGAAGATCGGGATCGCCGCCAGACAATATGATGCCCGCCGCGTGCGCGCTGCACTGATCACAGCCATGGTGGTCGCCGCCGCCTTCGGGCTCACCGCCTGCGGCTTCGGCGAGGAGGGGATCTCGGTCTCCAAGGACGACCCGAACCACGAAGGGGCCGTCCTCTTCGCCACGCACTGCTCCGGCTGCCACACGCTGGCCGCGGCCGGCACCCAGGGCAGCGGCAATCGCGGCCAGCGCACGCAGGGGCCGAACCTCAACCAGCGAACTGAGACCTACGAAGATGCTCTTTTCGCGATCCAGAACGGCGGCTTCTCGGGGGCGATCATGCCCCAGAACATCGTCGTCGGCGACGAAGCCGAAGCCGTCGCCCGGTTCGTCGCCAAGTACGCGGGCGAAGACGCGGAATCCTCGCCGCGCCCCGGCCAAACCTCGCCCTAGCGCGGGGGCGACGTGGCCGCGCTGATGCCGCCCCGGTCCGACCCGGGGCGGGACGGCTGCTTCACGCTACCTAATACTTTGCATCGATTCGGTTGTCCTGAGAGAATCGCGCCGCAATGAGCTCCACTGTGCGCGAAGCAAGGCGGGTAGTTCTCTGCGACGACCACGAGATCGTCCGCGAGGCGATCAAGGCGCGGATGGCCAACTCCAACGTGGTCGAGATCGTCGGCGAGGCCAGCAACGGCCGCGACGTCGTCGACGTCGTCAAGGAGCTGGAGCCGGACGTGCTGATCATCGACGTCGAGCTGCCCAAACGCGACGGGATCGAGGCGACCAAGGAAGTGCTGAAGGCGCGTCCCCGGACCAAAGTGATCATCTTCACCGCCCACGCCCAGCCGGACCTGCTGGCCCTGGCGCTGCGCGCTGGCGCCTCCGGCTACGTCCTGAAGTCGGCGCCGGCCGAGGACATCGCCCGCGCGGTCAAAGCGGTGACCGGGGGCGGCACCTTCCTCGGCGGCGACTTCGCCGGCGGCAAGCCCTCCGAGGTCGAGAAGCTGCTCGACCTCTCCCCGCGCGAGCGCCAGATCCTCGAGCTGCTGGCCGAGGGGCTGCGGGTCAAAGAGATCGCCGAGCGGCTGCAGCTCAGCCCGGCCACCGTCCACACCCACGTCCGCAACGCGATCGGCAAGCTCGAGGTCGATACCCGCACCGAGGCCGTGGCGCTCGCCGTGCGCTTCAACTACCTCGGCGCCGGCGGCGCGGTCCAGCAATAGGACCGCACCGAGGCGGTCGCGGCGGCGTACCGTCGCCGCCCCCGTCCGCGCCGCCCTACTTCTCCTCGAGCTTCAGCGCGCAGCCGTTGATGCAGTAGCGCTGACCGCCCCGGTCGGCGGGCCCGTCGTCGAAGACGTGGCCGAGATGGGCGTCGCAGTGCTTGCAGACGACCTCGGTGCGCCGCATGAACAGGCTGTTGTCGGGCCGCAGCTCGACGTGCTCGAGGTTGACCGGCTCGGTGAAGCTGGGCCAGCCGGTGCCGGAGTCGAACTTCGTGTCGGAGGAGAACAGCTCGGCCCCGCAGCAGACGCAGCGGTACATCCCCTCGCCCTTCTCGTCGACGTAGGGCCCGGTGAAGGCGCGCTCGGTCCCCGCCTTGCGGGTCACCTCGAACTGCTCCGGCGTCAGCTGCTCGCGCCACTCCTGCTCGGACTTCTCAACCTTCGTCGCCATCTTTCTCCTTTTGTCTCTGTCTCCAGATTACGCCGTCTCCCTCACGAGTCTGTGACGCCCGCCCACTCCCCCCGGGGCGTGTCCGAGGAAAAGGGTTCCTATCGGCCCAAAAACTCGGACACGCCCCCCGGGCGACCTAGGATGGGCGGGTGCCGGACGCCTTCTACGAGCCCGACGGGGATCGCTTCTTCGCCACGGAGCTGACGCGGGGGCCCTGGGACCCCGGGGCACAGCACGCGGGGCCGCCGGCGGCGCTGCTGGCGCGGGAGCTGGAGCGGCTGCCCGACGCCGACGAGTTCCAGATCGGCCGCGTCACCTGCGAGATCCTGCGCGCGGTCCCGATCGGCCCGGTCCGGGTGAGCGCCCGTGTCGTCCGCCCCGGGCGCCGGGTGCAGTTGCTCGAGGCCGAGCTGAGCGACGAGGCCGGCGAGCCGCTGATGCGGGCGAGCGCCTGGCGGATCCGCACTGCCCCGGTCGACGCTGCCGCCCGAGGCGGCGGTCGCGGCCGATCCCCCGCCGCGGCCCGGAGCGGGGCTCCGAAGTCGAGTTCTTCCCGACCGGCGAGGAGCTCGGCTACCACACGGCGATGGAGGTCCGCTTCGTCGAGGGCGGCTTCGTCGAGCCCGGCCCGGCCGTCGTCTGGCTGCGGATGCGCCAGCCGCTCGTCGCCGGCGAGGAGCCGACGCCGCTGCAGCGGGTGATGGTCGCCGCCGACGTCGGCAACGGGGTCAGCGCCAGCCTCGACTACCGCCGCTTCCTCTTCATCAACGTCGACCTCACCGTCCACCTGGAGCGGATGCCGGAGGGCGAGTGGATCTGCGTCGACGCGGTCACCCTGCCGCAGCCGAACGGGGTCGGCACCGCCGAGTCGGTCCTCTCCGACCGGAGCGGCCGCATCGGCCGCGCCCTCCAGACCCTCTATGCCGCGTCGGTCGACGGCCGAAAACGTCCTATACAGGACGGAATCGGCGCGGCTCGGTCGTCCTCGCGCTAGCTCCGCGCCGCGACCAGCGCCGGCTGTGCGGGCCGATAGCCAGCGCGATCAGGGTCGCCGAGCCGATCGCGATCGCCGCGCCGAGCAGGAACGAGCCCTCGTAGCTGGTCAACGCCGCGGCCGCGCCGGCCAGCGGCGCGCCGAGCCCGACGCCGGCGTCAAAGAAGGCGGTAAAGGTGCCGAGCGCCGCTCCGCGGCGGGCTTCGGGGATCTGGTCGACGACGATCAGCGACAGCGACGGGTAGAGCAGCGAGAAGGCCGCGCCCATCGCCAGCGCGCCCGCTATCGCCACCCCGAGGCTGTGGGCGAAGGCGATCGTCGTCAGCCCCGCCGCCTCGACCACGGCGGCCGCCGTCGCCACCCGCGCCGGCCCGACCCGGTCCGGCAGGTCGCCGGCGATCACCCGGGTCAGCACCACCATCGTCGCGAAGGCGCCGAAGACCAGCGCCCCGTGGCCGACTCCGCGCGCGTCGAGGTGGAGGACGACGAAGGTCGCCACCGCCGCGTAGCCGGTCGAGCCGAGCGCCAGCGCGGTGCCGGGGAGGACCGCCTCGCGGGCGATCAGCGACTGGTGCTCGTGCTCGAGCCAGGGGCGCGGGCGGAACGGGTCCGGCACCCGCGTCGCGATCAGCGCCCCGAGCAGCGGCAGCGTCCCCGCGAAGAGCCAGACCGGCGTGTAGCCGGCGCTGTGCTGGATCAGCTCGCCGATCAGCGGCCCGACGCTGAGCCCGGACCAGACCGCGAGCCCGTAGAGGCCGATCACCCGCCCGCGCCGCGCCGGCGGCGCCAGGTCGACGATCCAGGCCGAGCCGGCGGTGAAGACCGTGCCCTCGCCGGCGCCGAGTACCAGGCGGGCGCCGATCAGCCCGCCGACCCCGAGCGGCAGCAGGTAGAGGAAGCCGCCCGCGGCCATCAGCAGCGAGCCGATCAGCACCGTCGGCCGGCGCCCGCGGCAGTCGGCGAAGCGCCCGGCGAAGGGGCGCAGCATCAGCCCGGTGATCGCGTAGGCGCCGATCACCACCCCGACCGCGACCTTGCCCTCGCCGAGCGGCCCGTCGACGTAGCGCGGCAGCACCGGTAGCACCGCGCCGACCGCGAGCAGCCCGCAGAAGGTGACGGCGAAGACGCCGGCGAAGGCGACGCCCGGCCGGGCGATCGGCGCCGCCGCCGGGTCCGGGCCGGGTCCGCCCAGCGCCGCGCCGCCTTCGATGCCGCGCTCGGTCGGCTCGGCGCTCACGAGAGCAGGCCGCTCAGGTCGGCGATCACGTGGTCGGGCGGCGGCTCGGCCGGCTCGGCCTCGGCGCGGCCGCTGGCGCCGCTGAGCACGAGGACGGTCGTCAGCCCGGCCCGCCGCCCACCCTCGATGTCGGAGGAGATGCGGTCGCCGACCATCGCCACCCTCTTCCCCTGCGTGGTTCCTTTGTTACGCCCGTCGTCCCAAAGGAACCACGCAAGGGGGAATCGTCGGAGAAGAGCGCCTCCCGCGCCAGCTCGAACAGGTGCCGCTCCGGCTTGCCGCCGATCTCGGCTCGCCGCCCCGACGCCGTCTCGACCGCCGCCAGCACCGCACCGGTTCCAGGCCACTCGCCGCCCGGCATCGGCATCGTCGGGTCACGGCTGGTCGCGACCAGGGCGGCGCCGCGCTGCAGCGCCCGCGTCGCCGTCAGCAGCTCGTCGTAGTCGAAGCCGCGGTGCCCGGAGACGACGACCACCCCGGCGTCCTGCGCCGCCTCGCCCTCCAGCACCCTCGCGCCGACTGCCGCGACCATCTCCTTCAGCGGCTCGGCGCCGATCACGAAGGCGCCCCCGCCTGCCCCCGCCGCCTCGCCGGCGAGCCGCGCCGCGACCATCCCCGCGGTGACGATCCGCTCCGCGCCGACCTCGACGCCCATCCCCCGCAGCCGCTCCGCGTAGACGCTCGGCGGCCGCCCCGGGTTGTTGGTGACGAAGACGAGCGGCACGCCCGCCTCGATCAGCGCCCGCAGCGTCTCCGCCGCCCCCGGCACCGGCTCGCGGCCGATCCAGACGACCCCGTCGAGATCGATCAGAAATCCGTCGAAGCGGTCGGCCAGGGCCACGGCTCGCAGGCTATTGGTCGATCTCGATACGGTGCGAAGGAGTGAGCACGAACGGACAGGTTGTGGTCGCAACCGACCTGACCCGCCGCTTCGGCGAGGGCGACGCCGCGGTCGACGCGCTGGCCGGGATCACCACCTCCTTCGAGCGCGACCGCTTCACCGCGATCATGGGACCGTCGGGCTCGGGCAAGTCGACCCTGATGCACATCCTCGCCGGCCTCGACAAGCCGACCAGCGGCAGGGTCGAGCTGGACGGCGCCGACATCACCGCCCTCGACGACGCCGAGCTGACCAAGCTGCGCCGCGACAAGCTCGGCTTCATCTTCCAGTTCTTCAACCTGCTGCCCGTCCTCAGCGCCGAGGAGAACCTGATGCTGCCGCTCTCGATCGCCGGCCGCAAGCCTGACCGCGAGTGGATCGAGACGCTGATCCGCACCGTCGGCCTCGAGGACCGCCGCACCCACCGGCCCTCGGAGCTCTCCGGCGGGCAGCAGCAGCGGGTCGCCGTCGCCCGCGCCCTGGTCTCCAAGCCGGCGGTCGTCTTCGCCGACGAGCCGACCGGCAACCTCGACTCGAAGGCCAGCGCCGACGTGCTGGCGCTGCTGCGCCGGGCCGTCGACGAGTTCGGCCAGACGGTGATCATGGTCACCCACGACCCGGCCGCCGCCGCCCACGCCGACCGGCTGATCACCCTCCGCGACGGCCGGCTGGTCCAGGACGGCGCTCCCGGCTCGACGGACGAGGTGATCGAGCTGATGAAGCAGCTTGACTAGCCTCGCGCTCAAGAGCCTCTTGGCTCGCAAGGTCAGGGCCCTGACGACGACCTTCGCGGTCGTGATCGGCGTCGCCTTCGTCGCCGGCAGCTTCATCCTCACCGACACGATCTTCGCCGCCTTCGACGAGATCTTCAGCGAGTCGCTGAGCGGGACCAGCGTCGTCATCACCGCCCAGAACCCGGTCGAACAGGACAACGGCGAAGTGCCGACGATCAGCGCCTCGCTGCTGCCGCGGGTGCAGGGGACGCCGGGCGTGAAGTTGGCGGCCGGTGCGATCTTCACCTCCGGCGGCTTCTTTGACTCCAAGGGCGAGAAGATCGGCAACAAATTCGCGCCGAAGTTCATCTCCTCGACGTTGCCCGGGGAACTGGAGTCGTTGACCTACGTCGACGGCCACCGGCCGCGCGGGCCAACCGAAGCCTCGATCGACAAGGCTGCCGCCGACAGCTCCGGCCTCGCGCTCGGCGAAGCGATCGAGCTGATCGGTCAGGGGAGCGCCAGGAAGTTCCGCCTGGTCGGCTTTACCCAGCTCGGCAGCGCTTCCTTCGGCAGCGCCAGCATCGCCCAGGTGACGCTTCCGGTCGCCCAGGCGCTGACCCACAAGACGGGCCGTTTCGACCAGATCTCGGTCGCCGCCGCCGGGGTCTCTCCGGCGCTGCTGAAGCGCCGGATCGAGCGCGAGGTGCCCGCCGGGGTGCGGGTCGAGACCGGCAAGGAAAGCGCCGATCGCAGCTCCGAAGAAATCCGCGACAACCTCGGCTTCCTGCAGACCTTCCTGCTGGTCTTCGGCTTCATCGCGGTCTTCGTCGGCTCGTTCCTGATCTTCAACACCTTCTCGATCACCGTCGCCCAGCGGGTGACCGAGTTCGGGATGCTGCGCACGCTCGGCGCCTCGCGGCGCCAGATCCTCGCGGCGGTGATCGTCGAGGCCCTGGTAATCGGGTTGCTGGGGGCGGTGATCGGAGTTGTCGGCGGCTTCCTAATCGCGATGCTTCTCCAGGCGCTGCTGGAAGCGTTCGAAATCGACCTGCCGACCACCAGCCTGGTGATGGAGTCGCGGACTGTGATCGTCTCGCTGCTGGTGGGAGTCATCGTCACCCTGGTCTCCTCGCTGATCCCGGCGGTGCGCTCGACCCGGGTGCCGCCGATCGCTGCCCTGCATGCCTTCGTGCCGACGCCGACTCGCCGCCGCCGGCTGCTCTACGCCGTGCTCTCGATCCTGCTCGGCGTCGCCGGTCTGGCGATGGTGCTGATCGGCCTGTTCGGCAGCGGCGACGCCGGCGCCCGCGCCGGCCTGATGGGCGGCGGCGCGGTGGTGGTCGTGCTCGCGGTCTCGCTGTTCAGCCCGCGCCTGGTGCCGCCGCTGGCGACGGTCGCCGGCTGGCCGTTGGAGCGGGCCCGGCGCCTGATCGGGCGCCTGGCGCGCGAGAACGCGCAGCGCAACCCCAGCCGCACCGCGGTCACCGCGGCGGCGCTGATGATCGGGCTCGCCCTGGTCACCTTCGTCACCGTCTTCTCCGCCGGGCTGAAGAGCTCGGTCGCCCAGATCGTCGACGAAAACTTCGCCGGCGGGCTGGTGATCCAGAACAGCGACGGCTTCTCGCCGATCCCCAACGGGGCCGCCACGGCCGCTCGCAAAGCCCCGGGGGTCGAATTGGTGGCGACGATCCGTGCCGCGCAGGCGAAGCTCCTGCCCGGCGGCTCCGGCGTGCAGTTGACGGCGCCGACCCCGGACATCGAAGAAACCGTCAAGGTCGAATGGACGCGGGGCGGGCCCGCCGACCTGCGCAACCTCGGCGACGACCAGGCGGTCGTCACCGACTCCTTCGCCTCCGACCACGGCCTCGAAGTTGGCGACCGCTTCCGGCTGCTGAGCCAGACCCGCAAGCGCCCCAGCTTCGAAGTCGTCGGCGAGTTCGACTCCAAGCTCGACATCTTTGGCAGCGTCCTCATCACCCAGGCGGCGCTGGCAAAGGAATTCGCCCAGACCCAGGACACGATCGACTTCGTCAAGACCGAGCCCGGCGCCGACGCCGACCAGGTCCAGGCGCTCCTGACCAAAGGCGCCGAAGTCGCCTTCCCCACCGCCGAAGTGATGAACCAGGGGGAACTGAAGGAAAACCGCGAAAAGCAGGTCGACCAGCTCGTCAACCTGATCTTCGCCCTGTTGGCGCTGGCGATCGTGATCTCGCTGTTCGGGATCGCCAACACGCTCGCCCTCTCGATCCATGAACGCACCCGCGAGCTGGGGATGCTGCGGGCGATCGGGATGTCGCGCCGCCAGGTGCGGACGATGATTCGCTACGAGGCCGTGATCACGGCCCTGATCGGGGCGATCCTCGGCATGGTGCTGGGGATCGTCTTCGCGGCGCTGATCGCGCAGCCGCTGAAGGACGAAGGCTTCACGCTTTCCTATCCGGTCGGGTCGCTGATCGTCCTCTTGATCCTGGCCGCGCTGGCTGGAGTGGTCGCGGCGATCCTGCCGGCGCGCCGTGCCTCGCGCCTCGACGTGATCGAGTCGCTGCAGTACGAGTAGCGGCCGCAGGGCTATCGCACAGTGGGGGTGTCCCGCGGCAGGAGGGCGGCCGCGCGGTGGTCAGCCCGGCGGCCAGGTCGTCTAGCGATGGTCGGGCGCCAGCCCCATCCGCAGGGCGCCGGCGATCTCCTGCATCGCCGCCCGCGCCGTACGGCTGATCACCAGGTGGTGGGTGAAGCTGTGGACGAGTCCGGAGTAACGGCGCAGCGCCGTCGGCACCCCCGCCTCGCGCAGGCGCAGCGCGTAGGCCTCGCCCTCGTCGCGCAGCGGGTCGAAGCCGGCGGTGGCGACGTAGGCGGGCGGTAACCCGCTCAGGTCCGGCGCCTGCAGGACCGAGATGCGGGGATCGGTGGCGTCGGTCCCCGGGGGCAGATAGGCCCGCTCGAACTGGTCCATGTCGGCCTTGGTGAGGAAGAAGCCCTCGGCGAAGAGCTGGCGCGAGCGCGGGTCCTCGGCCGAGTCGGTGACCGGGTAGATCAGCAACTGCATCGCGGGTATCGCGCCGCCGCCTTCCCGCGCCAGCAAGCTGACGACGGCCGCGAGGTTGCCGCCGGCGCTGTCGCCGCCGACCGCGATCCGCGCCGGGTCGGCGCCGAGCGCCGCGGCGTTGGCGGCGGCCCAGGAGAACCCCGCCCAGGCGTCTTCGACCGGGGCGGGGAAGGGGTGCTCGGGCGCCAGCCGGTAGCCGATCGAGAGCACCGCCGTCCCGGCAGCCGCGGCGAGGAAGCGGCAGACGCCGTCGTGGGTGTCGAGGTCGCCGATCACCCAGCCGCCGCCGTGGTAGTAGACGAGCAGCGGGGTCGGGACGCTCGCGGGCAGCCCCTTGGGGACGTAGAGGCGGGCCGGGATCGGCCCTCCCTGGCCGGGGACCTCCAGCGCTTCGACCCGCGCCAGCGGGATCGGCCGGGGGCCATCGGTGACCCTGGCCTCATAGCGGCTGGAGGCACGCGCCTCCTCGACGCTCATCCCGGCCATGAAGGACGGGCTGCCGGCCAGATTGGCGAGGTTCAGCAGCGCGTGGGTGTCGCTGGCGAGGACCTGGCCGTCGATTTCCGGCGGCCGGCCGAAGAGCAGCCGTTGCAGCCGTGGCGGCAACCCGCAGACCGCCTTGACGACGCCGTGCTCGAGGCGCGGGGGGAGCCGGGGAAGCGTGGCCATCGGCCGCCAGGCTACCGCCGCTTCCCCGGCGCGAACGTAGTTGTTCCCGGTATGCGGGAAGAAATACGTTCGGAGGGTGGGGCGGAGGAACGTCACACCGTTCGGAGGAGCGGGGGCGGAGGAACGTCACACCAAAGTGCCCCGGGGGCCGGGTACGCTCGGGGGGCGATGGAGGCGGCGGTGAAAGAGGCGGCGCCGGTGGCGCCCCGAGCGGTGCGCAGGAGCCTGCCGCCCGGGCCGCGGATGCCGCGGGCGCTGCAGACCGCGATCTGGTCGCGGCGGGCGCAGTGGATGCTGGAGCAGAGCCGCGCTCGCTTCGGCGGCATGTTCACGGTCAGGATCGCCTACGAGGGGACCTGGGTGATGGTCTCCGACCCGGAGCTGGTCAAGCAGGTCTTCACCGGCGACCCGAGGGTCTTTCACGCCGGCGAGGGCAACGCGATCCTGCGCCCAATCCTCGGCGAGAACTCGGTCCTGGTCCTGGACGAGAAGCCGCACATCAGCCAGCGCCGCCTGCTGCTGCCGCCATTCCACGGCGAGCGGATGCAGGGCTACGGCGAGAAGATGGCCGAGATCGCCGCCCGCGAGATCGAGAGCTGGCCGACCGGCACCCCCTACAAGCTGCGCCCGCGGATGCAGGCGATCACCCTGGAGATCATCCTCGAGACGGTCTTCGGCGTCCACGGCGGCGAGCGCATGGGGGCGCTGCGCGATGCGCTGCGGTCCTTCCTCGACCTCACCACCAACCCGCGCATCCTGCTGCCGGCGATCATGGTCGGCCCCGAGCGCGTGCCGAAGCTGCCCGCCTTCCGCCGCCGCGTCGACCCGGTCGACGAGCTGATCTACGCCGAGATCGCCGAGCGGCGGCTCGCCGATGACCTCGACGAGCGCGACGACGTCCTCTCGATGCTGGTCACCGCCCGCCACGAGGACGGCAGCCCGATGAGCGACGCCGAGATCCGCGACGAGCTGCTGACCCTGCTGGTCGCCGGCCACGAGACCACCGCCACCGCCCTCTCCTGGGCGATGGAGCGGCTGACCCGCCACCCCGAGAAGCTGGAGCGCCTACGGGCGGAGGCCGAGGCCGGTGAGGATGCCTACCTGACCGCGACGGTCCAGGAGACGCTGCGGCTGCGGCCGGTGATCGTGATCGTGATCCGCAAACTGACCGAGCCGGTCGAGCTGGGCGGCTACGAGCTGCCGGCCGGCGCCTCGGTCACTCCCTGCATCCACCTGATCCACCGCGATCCGGCGATCTACCCCGAACCGGAGCGCTTCCTGCCCGAGCGCTTCCTCGACAACCCGCCCGGCACCTACACCTGGATCCCCTTCGGCGGCGGCATCCGCCGCTGCCTCGGCGCCGCCTTCGCCCAGTTCGAGATGCAGGTGGTGCTGCGCGAGCTGGTCAAGCGCCGCCAGGTGCGGCCGGCGCGCCCCGACTCCGAGCGCCCCTTCCGTCGCGCGATCACCGAGACCCCTCGGCACGACGCCGAGGTCGTGCTCGGCTGACCTCCAAGAGAGGCAGGACTTTCGCAGCTGTCTCCGCCGGCCCCGTCCCGGCTCCCTGTTCGGGCATACATATATGCTCAGCGCCGATTAAGCGGTTGAGCCAGAATTCACGCCCCCGTCGCGTCGCCATCGGCATGGTGACCGCCTATCAACGGCTGGTTTCGTCCCGGCGCTCTTCCCGATGCGTTTTCGAACCCACCTGCTCCGAGTACGCCGTGCTAGCGATCGAGCGCCGGGGGCTGGTCCGCGGGCTTGTCGCCACCGGCTCTCGTCTCTGGCGATGTAGGGCCGAGAACCTCGGCGTCGTCGACTATCCGAAAGGGGTTAACCGATCTACTCGATCGTCAACATAGGAGCGAGCTTCTCGAACAAGGATCAGAAGCGCCTGGAGGAAAAACTCAACAGCGTCGGAGAGCAGGGTTGGCGCTTTCATTCCGTCTTCACCGTCGAGTCGAGAGGATGTCTCGGCCTCTTCCGGCAGTCCACCAACTTCATGGTCTTGGAGGCGGCATGGGCGCGCGGGGCGGCTCCGGCGAAGGCCGGCACTCCCGCTGCGTCTCCGCCCGAGTCGGCGGGCGCCGCCCCGGAGGATCAGCCAGCTGAGCGGTAAACGTGGGGCCGGCCGAGGCGAAGCTGGAAGGCTTCGTCGTTGCCTTCGGTGCGCACGGTCAGGTGCACCGGCGCCGTGCCCTTGATGCGGATTCCCCCCGGCCAGGGCGTGCGCGGCCGACCGTCGCACGGCTCGAGGCGGGTTTCCGCGTAGCCCGGCGCGGCAAAGGAGGTGGTCGGATGGCCGGCGCTGTCGAGAACACGGCCGTAGTAGAGGAAGACGCGGTGGCGCAAGGGCGGCGGCACGCTGACTGTGACCGGCGTGTGGCCTTCGACCACGAGCGGCATCTTCGCCACGTACTGCCCGTTGCCGGTCCGTGACATCTGGCTCAGCGGGTGCCGGAAGACCCCAACCGGGCCGGCGATCAACGCCCGCTGCTTCCAGCCCGGCGGCCCGTGCCCGATCACCGCCTGATCGCAGGTCGCGACGTTGGCGTCGCTCGATGGTGCGGACGCGATGGCCACCGGTACGCACAGCGCCGCGACGACAAGCCCGATTGCGGCGGCCTTCCCCGACGCCCTCATTCCTTCACTCTAATCCGGGCAGCTCTGAGGCGATAGGACCAAGCCGGAGAGCGCGCGCGGCGGAGCGACAGTGCTCTGCACGGCGCGTAGCCGTGTGGGTGTTCTCCGGCGCAGTGTGTCCTAACGCCTCAACCGCAGCCGGTGTTGTTGCCGCAGCTGCTGCACGTGTAGCAGGAGCCGGTCCGCTGCATCATCCCGCCACACTGCTCGCAGGCGGGGCCGAGGTCGAGGCCGGACATCTTCGCCGGGACAACCGGCGGGGTGTCGGTGAAGGCCGCCGCGGCGGGGACGGGATCGCCGCCCTTCGCCTTGGCGCCGCCGCCCGGCTTCGAGTGGCCGTTGCCGCCGTTGGCGGGACCGGCGGTGTCGGTCGCGATCCCCAGCCCGAGCTGGGAGGTCTCCGCCTCCTGCTTGGCGCGGACCTCGCTGGTCATGATCCCCAGTTCCTCGAGCGTGTCGACGTCCTCGATGAAGCGGCTCGCGACCCAGCGCATGATGTAGTCGGGCAGCGATTTGGCGAACGGGATCTCCGTATTGCCGGTGATGCCCTCCGGCTCGAAGCGCATGTAGCTGAACTTGCGGACGAAGTCTTCGAGCGGGACGCCGTACTGCAGGCCGAGCGAGATCGCGGTCGCGAAGGCGTTCATCAGCCCCCGCATCGTCGAGCCCTCCTTGCCGATGTCGGTGAGGAAGATCTCGCCGACCGAGCCGTCTTCGTATTTGCCGGCGGTGATGTAGCCCTCGTGGCCGGCGATCGAGAACTTGTGGGTGATCGATTCGCGCTCGCGCGGCATCCGCTTGCGCTCCGGCGCCGCCATCGTCACCTCCGCCTCGGCCTCCTTTTCCTCCTGGGCGTCGGTGCGCAGCGCCTGCGCCGTCTTCGAGCCGTCGCGGTAGATCGCCAGGGCCTTGAGGCCGCCGGTCCAGCCGCGCGTGTAGGCGTCGGCGATGTCCTCGACCGTGGCGCTCTGCGGCAGGTTGACCGTCTTTGAGATCGCGCCGGAGATGAACGGCTGCGTCGCCGCCATCATCTCGATGTGGCCGGTGTGGGAGATCGCCCGCTCGCCGACCGCGACGTCGAAGACCGGCAGGTGCTCCTCCTTGAGGCCGGGCGCGCCGACGATCGTGTTGTTCTCGGTGATGTGGGCGGCGATCTGGTCGATCTCAGCCTCCGAGTAGCCGAGCGTCTGCAGCGCCAGCGGTACCGAGCGGTTGGCGATCGTCATCTGGCCGCCGCCGACCAGCTCCTTGAACTTGACCAGCGAGAAGTCGGGCTCGATCCCGGTCGTGTCGCAGTCCATCAGGAAGCTGATCGTCCCGGTCGGCGCCAGCACCGTCGCCTGGGCGTTGCGGTAGCCGTGCTCCTCGCCGAGCTCGACCGCTTCGTCCCAGGCCCGCTGTGCCGCCTCGAGCAGGTCGCCCTTGATCCCGCCCGGGTCGATCTCGTGGGAGGCGTCGCGGTGCATCCGCATCACCCCGTTGTGCGGCTCGCGGTTGCGCTCGTACTCGTCGTAGGGCCCGGTCGCGCCGGCGGCGATCAGCGCCGACTGGCGGTAGGCGCGGCCGGTCATCAGCGCCGTGATCGCGGCGGCGACGTTGCGGCCGGTGTCGGAGTCGTAGGGGAGGCCGTCGGACATCAGCAGGGCGCCGAGGTTGGCGTAGCCGAGGCCGAGCTGGCGGAAGCGGTTGGCGTTCTCGGTGATCCCCGCGGTCGGGTAGGAGGAGAAGCCGACGACGATCTCCTGAGCGAGGAAGACGACGTCGACCGCGTGCTCGAAGTCGGCGACGTCGAAGCTGCCGTCGGGGCGGCGGAACTTCATCAGGTTGAGCGAGGCGAGGTTGCAGGCGGAGTCGTCGACGTGCATGTACTCGCTGCAGGGGTTGGAGGCGTTGATCCGCCCCGACTCCGGGCAGGTGTGCCAGCGGTTGATCGTCGTGTCGTACTGGATGCCGGGATCGGCGCAGCGCCAGGCGGCGTCGGCGATCTGGTTCATCAGCTCGCGCGCGTCGAGCGTCTTCACCGCTTCGCCGGTGCTGCGCGCGGTCAGCCGCCAGTCCTCGCCGGCGGCGACCGCCTCCATGAAGTCGTCGGTGACCCGCACCGAGTTGTTCGCGTTCTGGTACTGGATCGAGGTGAAGCCCTCGCCGTCGATCGACATGTCGAAGCCGGCGTCGCGCAGCGCCTCGGCCTTCTTCTCCTCGTCGGCCTTGCACCAGATGAAGTGCTCGATGTCCGGGTGGTCGACGTCGAGCACGACCATCTTCGCCGCCCGCCGCGTCTTGCCGCCGGACTTGATCGTCCCCGCCCAGGCGTCGGCGCCGCGCATGAAGCTGACCGGACCGCTGGCGGTGCCTCCCTTCCGCAGCGGCTCCATCGAGCCGCGGATGTTGGAGAGGTTGATGCCGGAGCCGGAGCCGCCGCGGAAGATCTTGCCCTCTTTGGTGTTCCAGTCCAAGATGCTCTCCATGGTGTCCTCGACGCTGAGGATGAAGCAGTTGTGGACCGCGATGTTGTTGCTCAAGTACTCGCCGGACTCGGTCTGGATGTCGTAGACCTCCTGAACGCCGAGCTCTTCGATCGCGACTATCTCCTCCTCCCGCAGGTCCGGGCAGATCTTCGGATTGCGCAGGTTCAACGATTCGAGCAGTCGACGTTGCTTCTCCTCCCCGACGAATCCGATCAGCTCCGCGAAGCGGGCCCGCTCCGAGCCGATGTTGATCGAAAGCTCATGCAGGTCGTGTCGATCCGCTCGCTTCTCATGCTTCCGAGTGCCGCGGGAATAGATCCCGATCGAGTTGAGGAGGATCTGGAGGTCCTCCGTCCACCCCTCGCCGATCACGGCGAAACCGATCCGGGCGTTCTCATAGCCATGCTTGCGCTGCACGGTCATGTAGCCGTCTGCCTGGAACACGCTGCGCAGATAGGCGCAGATCTCCTCGTGGGTGGCCGTCCACAGCCGGGAGGGAACGCGGATCTCGGTCCCGCGCGGAGAGAGCCCCCAGCGTTCCACGAAGTCGCGAAGCACCTCGCCGTATAGGCGGATCCTCCGCACCTCGACCTCCTGCGTGTCGGCCACACGAACCTTGCGATGAACGTCAGGCAGAGCGATGTCGAGGTTCTCCATTACCCAGGCGTACTCGTCGTCGCTGGCGACCTGGAACTCGATGGTCAGTGAGCTGTTCGTCTCGCCCTGATATTGACCGACGAAACCGTCGGCCTGCAGCCAGCCGGCAAGGGCCGCCTCGGCGCGATCGACGCGCGTCATCTCGTCGCGGGCCTCTAGAGAGTCAGTGTCGTCAAGCTCCGTCGAGGCGGGACCACCCGCGGCGACAAGGGCTCGGTCGGCAACCTTGGCTCGGTGGGGGTGAAGGTGGAGTCGCATCCCCGGCGCGAGCTGATCGACACGAAGCCACTGCGGCTCAGTGCGTCGCTCTGTAACGGCTTTGACGACATGGTCCGGCGTGGCTTCGACGAAGCCGCCGTTGCGTAGCTTCACTCGCATCACGGGCTTGCGACCGTTGGCCTTGACGGCGACGACTCGCGTCACGCCGCTCGCGTCATACACTTCGCGGCCCGTCTGCTCCCCCTCGACCAGCTCGCCGATCGGGATCATTCCCTCGGGGGTCGAGACAAGCGCATGATACGGCTGGCAGGCTGAGCACTGCGGCGTCTCCTCGAAGCCGACGTTGAACCAGACCGGCGAGTTGAAGGCCGCCTTCTGGTTGAGCAGGATCGAGGTCAGCTCCATCTCGAAGGCCTCGGCGTCCTCCGCGGAGGCGAAGTAGCCGCCCTCGCGGCCCCAGTTGGAGATCGTGCCGGCGACCCGGCCGATCATCTGTTTGACCGAGCTCTCGCGCTCGGGGCTGCCGAGCTGCCCGCGGAAGTACTTCTGGGCGACGATGTTGGTCGCGTTCTGCGACCAGCTCTTGGGGAACTCGACCCCGCGCTGCTCGAACGCCGGGCTCTCCGGATTGCCGATCACCGCGTCGCGGATCTCCCACTCGATCTGATCGAAAGGATGCACGCCGGTAGTCGAGAAACGACGTTCTATGGCTAGGCCCTGAAGAGTGCCCGTCTGGTTTTTCTCTGCAGTTTTAGCCATCTTTTCCGCCCTTTTTGATCTTTTGTGGGCTAGTAATGCTTTCATCGCTTGCGGCGGCAAAACCGCCCTAGAAATCGCGCTCTTTGCCGATCTGGAAAGCGCTTTTGGAAAAGGAGACGAGAACAAGGCGCTTATCCGTCAGCTAGCTATCACGGATATTTTTGCGCACGGGACCGATCGCCAACTCGGTTTCCCCAAAACCCTTAAAAAATACAGCCGGGAGTAGACGCAGAAGGCTGGTTTCAAAGCCATTTCCCTTCCTAACGGCCACGGATTTACAAAACGAGAAGCCTGTGCCATTACCCTCAGAAGAGATGGTGGAAGACCTCCGCAGGGGAGCCGAGCGAATGGGCGAGCGCGCCAGCGCCGCCCGCGACGCCATGGGCGATCGTGCAACCGCCGCCAAAGAGGCGATGGGCGAGCGAGCCGCCGCCGCAAAAGAGGCGACCGCCGACGCGATCGCGCTGGTCAAGCCGAAGCTGCGCGGGGTCTCGCACGAGTGGGCGTTCTTCCTCTCGCTCGGCTTCGGCGCGACGCTGATCATCCTCGCGAAGACGCCGAGGGCGACCCTGGCGGTCGGCATCTACGCGGTCAGCCTCTCGGCCCTGCTCGGGACCAGCGCCCTCTACCACCGGGTCAACTGGACCCGCCCCAGCGTGCGGCTGTGGATGCGGCGGCTGGACCACTCGATGATCTTCTTCCTCATCGCCGGCACCTACACGCCGTTCGCGCTGCTGGTTCTGCACGGGGCGCTGGCGAACGCCATCCTGGTCGTCGTCTGGATCGGCGCGATCGCCGGCGCGATCGTCGAGATGGTCTGGATCCACCACCCGAAATGGGTGGCGGCGCTGATCTACCTCGCGCTCGGCTGGGTCGCCGTGGCCGCCTTTCCCGAGCTGTGGTCGGAGATTGGAGTGGTGGGGACGATGCTGGTCGCCGTTGGCGGCCTTCTCTACACGGCCGGAGCCGTCGTCTACGCGACCCAGCGCCCTAACCCGAACCCGGCGATCTTCGGCTACCACGAGGTCTTCCACCTCTTCGTGATCGCCGCCGCGATCGCCCACTTCTCCGCAATCGCCTTCTTCGCCCTGCCGAAGGCCTGAGCGACGACGAGGGGTGCATTCGCCACCATATGCGTGGCAAACGCACTCTTCGATCAGGGCGCGACGGCTCTTCCGCTTCCGGTGCGACCGTCTTTATCCCTGTTCGGGACTGTCTTACACAAAAATGGGTAAGAATGGGAATGTGAATCGTCCTCCAGCCAACGTGAATCGTCTCCGAGCCATTTTGCGGCCCGCTCGCCCAACCGCCTCCCGAGCCGGTTCGCGGGCCGTTGCGGCGGGCATCGCCGCCGCCGCGGTCCTCCTCACGCTGGCGCTGCCGGCAGCCGCCGAGGCCGACTGGGGGGCGATCGCGGTCAACCCGGACAGCGGCACCGTCGGGCTCTCCCGTCACGCCGCCACTGCAACCGTCGCCAGACACCACGCGCGCGAGCGCTGCGGCCAGTCCAGGTGCGAGGTCTCGGTCTGGGTCCTCAACGGCTACGCGGCGCTGGTCGAAACGCGCGACGGCACCTTCGCCTCGGGCTTCGCCAAGACCAAGGGCACGGCGTTCCGCCGCGCCGCCGCGCGGGTGCACGAGCCGGACGCCCGCCACGTCGTCTGGGTCTTCAGCGGCTGAGCCGCCGTGCTGAGGGCCGCCGCGCGGCGGCGCGGCGGAACGCGGCCGGGTCGCACCCGCGCGCCCGCTCAGGCCGCGACCCGCTCGCGCTCGAAGCCGACCTGCTCCTCGACCGCGGCGACCAGCTCGGCCAGCAGCTCCTCGAGCTGCTCGGACTGCTGCGGGGAGAGCTCCAGCCTGCCGTCGACCAACATCTGGTTCGCTCGCGCCACCGGCAGCTCCGACTCGACCACGCGGCCGCCCAGCGCGCCGAGCACTTTCCGGGTCTCCGCCTGCGCCCAGACTGCGCCGAACATCCCGGTCGAGGCGCCGATCGCCGCCGCCGGCTTGCCGTTGAGGGCGCTCTGCCCGGCCGGGCGCGAGGCCCAGTCCAGCGCGTTCTTCAGCACCCCGGGGATCGAGTGGTTGTACTCGGGCGTCGCCACCAGGACGGCGTCGGCGCCGCCGATCGCCTCGCGCAGCGCCCGCACCGGCTCCGGCGTGCCGGCCAGTTCGACGTCCTCGTCGTAGGGCGGGATCTCCCGCAGCCGCTCGAACTCGACCAGCTCCACCCCGGCGGGCAGCCGCTCGGCGGCCGCCCGCAGCAGGGCGCGGTTGAGCGAGTCCCGGCGCAGGCTGCCGACGATGCCCAGGACCCGCATCGCTACTCGCCCTCCCGGACCAGCTCCAGCTCGACCGCGATCTCGACCCGGTAGTCGAGGACCTCGCCGCCGCTCGGCAGCTCGGCCTGCCAGTCGAGCCCGAAGCTGCGCCGGTCGACGCTCGCCTCGAGCGAGAGCCCGACCCGCTCGCTGCCGCCGAGGTCGGCGCCGAGCCGGGCGAAGCGACCGCTCGCCTCGACCTCGTGGGTCCGCCCGTGGATCTCGGCTCGCCGCGGAGCTTCAGCGCGCCGTCCTCGGCGACGTCGAAGCCGGTCGAGCGGAACCTCAGCCGCGGGTAGCGCTCGGCGTCGAAGAACTCGGGGGAGAGGAGGTGGCCCTTCAGCATCTCCTCGTCGATGTCGACGGAGGCGACCTCGACCGTGCCCTCGAGCCGCGGCTCCCCGCCGCCGGTCAGCCTCGCCTCGTAGGCGCGGAAGCCGCTGCGGAAGGTCGAGACGCCGTTGTGGATCACCGCGAAGCCGATCGACGAGTGGACTGGATCCACCGTGTAGGTCCCGGCCGGAATCTCCTGCTTGATCGTCTGCGTGCTCATCTTCATTCCTTCCCTCGTAGTTGCCTGGTAAATACTTGATGCAGAAACAATCGTAGCAGAAAAGCTTGTAAATACAACTATTGTCATGACAAGGTTCATCTGCGAAGATGGGGATATGAGTGAGCAGGCGACCGCGTCCATCCCGACCCCCGCGACCGCGCCGACCCCGACCCCGCACGGCGAGGCCTGGGGCGCGCTCACCCGCACCCACGCCGCGGTCACCCAGCGGCTGCAGGAAGCGCTGGCGCAGGGCGACTACCCCCCGCTGCCCTGGTACGAGGTGCTGGCCGCGGTCGCTGAGGCGCCCGACCAGCGGATGCGGATGGGCGACCTGGCCGAGGTGCTGGTGATCACCCGCGGCGGCCTGACCAAGCTGGTCGACCGCCTGGTCAAGGCCGGCCTGCTGGAGCGGACCTTCTGCGAGACCGATCGCCGGGTCAGCTACGCGACCCTGCTGCCAGCCGGCCGCGAGCTATTGGCGGAGATGCGGCCGGTGATCGTCGGCGAGCTGCAGATCGCCTTCTCGGCCAACATCAGCGCCGAGCAGGCCAACGAGCTGCGCGAGACCCTGGATGGCATCCGAACGACCGCCTGTAGCGGCGTCGTCTGACCTTGGGCCTGTCCCGGTAGGGGTGGAGCGTCTTGTACTTTTTCGGCGCTATCCACCGCGGTAGCCGCAAGCGCCGTCGAAAAAGTTAAGCGAAACCCCTACCGGGACAGGCCCTATGCCAGGGCCGCCGCGGCCCGCTCCTTGGCCGACTCGACGATCGCCAGCACCGCCGTCTCCTCGCCGTCGCGCAGCAGCTCGACCGGGTCGGGGTCGCCGTTGACGATCCCCTCGAAGAACTCCTTGCGGTCTTGGTAGGTCGGCAGCGTCCCCTTCGCCCAGCCGCGGGCGGCGTTGAGGATCACCGCCAGCCGCGCGTACTCCTCGCCGAAGAGGTCGGCGACCTCTCGCTTCATCCGCTTCGCCAGGGCTGGCGAGGCGCCCGCGGTCGAGATCGCGATCGCCAGCGGGCCGGTGCGGACGATCGCCGGCAGGATGAAGTTGCAGAGCGGCGGCACGTCGACGATGTTGACCAGCATCGCCCGCCGCTCGGCGTCGTCGAAGACGGCGATGTTGACGTCGGTGTCGTCGGTGCAGGCGATGACCAGGAACACGCCCTCGAGGTCGGCCGGGCCCGCGTAGGCCCGCTTCTCCCACTCGATCGAGCCCTCCCGGGCCAGCTCCTCCAGCTCGGGGTGGGCGACCGGGGCGATCAGGGTGACGTCGGCATCGCAGGCGAGCAGCCCCTCGACCTTCTCGAGCCCGATGTCGCCGCCGCCCGCCACCACGCAACGCCGCCCCTTCAGTTTCAGGCAGGCGATATAGAAGGGGGTCTCGAGCATGTCCCGCACGCAGGACTGATCGCAGATCCCCTTGCGAAGCTGGCAGACGCACTCCTTGCCGGCATAGGCCTGGGCGGGCATGCAACGAAGGCTAGCGATCCGCGGTCGACGGGCTTCAAACGTCCATATAGTGGGCGTTTCCGGCCCGTCGGCGGCCTAGATGGAGTCGAGGGTGACGCGCAGGCCCTCGTCGAGGCCGGTCTCGGCGCGCCAGCCCAGCTCGCGCTCGGCGCGCGAGGCGTCGAGGGAGATCCGCTGCACCTCGCCCACCCGCGGCGGCGCGAACTCGGGCTCGAAGCCGCCCCCGCCGCCGAGCTTGCCGAGCGCCTCGACCAGCTCCAGGACGCTGGTCTCGCGGCCGGTGCCGAGGTTGACCGGGCCGGTGACCTCAGAGCCGGCGGCGGTCAGCGCCGCGGCGACCACGTCGCCCACATATATGTAGTCGCGGGTCTGGGTGCCGTCGCCGTAGACGGTCGGCCGCCCGCCGGTGCGCAGCAGCCCGCAGAAGATCGCGATCACGCCGGCCTCGCCGAGCGGGTCCTGGCGCGGGCCGTAGACGTTGCCCAGCCGCAGGGCGATGCTCGACAGCCCGTAGAGCCGCTCGTAGAGCGCCAGGTACCCCTCCGCGGCGAACTTGCTCTGGCCGTAGGCGGAGAAGGGGGCGATCGGCGCGCTCTCGTCCAGCGGCAACTGCTGCCCATCGCCCTCGCCGTAGATCGCGCCGCCGGTGGAGACGAAGACGACGCGGCCGCTCTCCGCCGCCCGTGCCGCGTCGAGCACGTTGGCGGTGCCGCCGACGTTGACCGCCGCGTCGAAGGCGGGGTCCTCAAGCGACTTGCGGACGTCGATCTGCGCCGCCAGGTGGAAGACCGTCTCGGGCCGCCGCTCGCCCGCCAGCTTCGCCAGCGCCACGGCGTCGCGGATGTCGAGCTCGGCCAGCTCGGCGCCGTTAGCCAAGGCGTCGTCGAGGTTGGCTCGGCGGCCGGTGGAGATGTCGTCGACGACCGTCACCTCGTCACCGCGCGCGAGCAGGGCGTCGACCAAATTCGAGCCGATGAACCCCGCGCCGCCGGTGACCAGGCACCTCATCAGGTCGCCGATCCTAGAGGGATCGGCGGAGCCCAGGCGTGGGAGCGGACGAAAAGCGCCCCCGACCGCCCCTGCTACCCTCGCCGCCCCATGCGCCTCATCGTCACCGAGAAGAACAACAGCGCCAAGAAGATCGCCGACATCCTCGGCAAGGGCAGCGCCGCCAGCGACAAAACCTTCAAGGTCCCCTTCTACACCTGGACCGACGACGACGGCGGCGAGCAGATGACGATCGGGCTCAAGGGCCACGTGCTCGGCCCCGCCTTCCCCGAGGGCTACTCGAACTGGCAGAAGACCGACCTGCACGACCTGATCGACGCCGAGCTGATCAAGGAACCGACCGACAAAAACGTCGTCAAGGCAATCCGCAAAGTCGCCGTGGAGGCCGACGAGCTGGTGATCGCGACCGACTTCGACCGCGAGGGCGAGCTGATCGGGCTCGAGGCGCTGGAGGAGATGCTCGACGCCAACCCCGGCCTCGGCTCGCGCGAGGGGACCGCCGACGGCACCCTGCGGATCAAGCGCGCCCGCTACTCGGCGCTGACCAAGGAGGAGATCGAGCGCGCCTTCGACGAGCTCGACGAGCTCTCCTACCCGCTCGCCAACGCCGGCGCCGCCCGCCAGGACATCGACCTGCTCTGGGGGGCGACGCTGACCCGCGCCGTCTCCCTCGCCAGCCGCCGCTTCGGCTCCAACTTCCTCTCGGTCGGCCGCGTCCAGAGCCCGACCCTGGGCCTGATCGTCGAGCGCGAGATGGAGCGCCGCGCCCACGTCGCCAAACCGTTCTGGGAGCTGTTCGCCAAGTTCGAGCATCCCGACGGCAGCTTCGAGACCCACCACAGCGTCGACAAATTCTGGGACAAGGCCGAGGCCGACACCGCCTTCGCCGGCACCAGGTCCCCCGGCGTCGTCAAGTCGGTCACCGCGCGCAAGAACACCCGCCGACCGCCGACCCCCTATAACACCACCGCCTTCAGCACCGACGCCTCCAGCCGCCTCGGCATCACCCCCGCCAGCGCGATGCGGATCGCCGAGGACCTTTATATGGACGGCTTCATCTCCTACCCGCGCACCGACAACACGGTCTACCCGGCCTCGCTGCCGCTGCGCGAGCTGGTCTCCTCGCTGGTCCGGGTGAAGGAGTTCTCCGCCGCCGCCGGCCTGCTCGACGGCGAGCTGAAGCCGACCCGGGGCAAAAAAGAGACCACCGACCACCCGCCGATCTACCCGACCCAGGCGATCCACCCGGGCGCGCTCGAGGGCCCGAAGAAGCGCGTCTACGAACTGGTCGTACGCCGCTTCCTCGCCACCTTCAGCCCGCCGATGATCACCGAGTCGACCCGGGCCGACATCGAGGCCGGCTCGGAGACCTACTTCGTCCGCGGCTCGGTCGTCGTCGACCCCGGCTACGCCGGCATCTACACCTACGCCCGCTCCTCCGACGAGGAGATCCCGGCGCTGGCGGAGGGCCAGCAGCTCGACCTCGACGGCGAGCCCTGGATCGTCGACAAGGAGACCCAGCCGCCCTCGCGGATCTCCGCAGGCCAAACTGATCGAGATGATGGAGGAGCGCGGGCTCGGCACCAAAGCCACCCGCGCCGACATCATCCAGAAGCTGTTCGACCGTGGCTACGTCTACAGCAACCCGCCGGTCCCCTCGGAGACCGGGATCGCCCTCTATGAGGCGTTCAAGAACTACGTGCCGGCGATGGCGACGCCGGAGATGACCGCCCAGCTCGAGGCCGAGATGGACCGGATCGCCGCCGGCGAGATGACCAAGGGCGCGGTCGTCGGCGAGAGCCGCGACCTCCTGCACAAGACCTGGACCGAAATCGACGGCAGCCGCGAGGACCTCGCCAAGGTGATCTGGAAAGGGATGGACGAGGACCGCATCCTCGGTCCCTGCAAGGTCTGCGAGGAAGCCGGCCGCAAGAAGGAGGACGGCTCGCCCAACATGCTGCGGATCATCCGCGCGAAAAAATCGGGCAAACGCTTCGTCGGCTGCCAGGGCTGGACCGCGGACGATCCGGAGTCCTGCGACCAGACCTTCCCGCTGCCCCAGCGCGGCGACGTCTTCAAGCTCGAAGACCGCTGCTCGATCTGCGGCGAGACGCCGCGGCTGAAAGTCGTCCCCTTCCGCGGCCGCCCCTGGAACCTCTGCCTCAACGACGATTGCGAGTCGATGCAGGAGATGAAGAAACGGCGGGCCGAGCGAGAAGCGGCGAAAGCGGCGAAAGCCGAGATGGACAAGAAACCGCTGCCCGCGAAAGACAAGTCGACCACCGCGACGCGGAAAAGAAAAAGGGCCAAAGCAACGGCCAAATGACGTTTATCTCTCTGGAGGGCGTCGACGGCTCGGGCAAGAGCACCCAGGCGCGGCTGCTGGTCGAGGCGCTCGGTCCGGAGACGGTGGCGATCCGCGAGCCGGGGGGGACCGAGGCGGCGGAGCGGATCCGCGACCTGCTCGCCGACCCGGCGGTCCCGCTCGACCCGATGGCCGAGCTGCTGCTCTTCCTCGCGGCGCGCGCCGACCTCACCGAGCGGGTGATCCGGCCGGCGCTGGAGGCTGGGCACGACGTCGTCTCCGACCGCTTCTCCGACTCCAGCGTCGCCTACCAGGGAGCCGCGCGGGGGCTCGGAGTGGGGGAGGTGATCGGCCTCTGCGAGGCCGCCACCGACGGCCTCTGGCCGGACCTCACCCTGCTGCTGGCGGTCGATCCGGAGGTCGGCCTCGGCCGCGCCGATGGCGAAGATCGCTTCGAGGCCGAGGGCCTGGAGCTGCAGCGCGCCGTCGCCACCGCCTACGAGGAGATCGCGGTGATCGCCAGCGACCGGGTGGTCGTGATCGACGCGAGCGGCAGCGTCGAGCAGGTGCATGACCGGGTGATGGAGGCGGTTTCGTTACGGCGATAGGGACCAACCGCTGCGACCGCGGGTCCTGCCGCGCGGGCCACCCCCACGGTGCTCGGATGCTCCGCATCCTGCGCGCCGCGGGGGTCCCCCGCCCGCGCGTCACCCGCGGGAGGAGACGGTGACCAGCACTCTCGACCACGAGACCGAGCATCAGCCCCGAGCCCGTGTCGCGTTGAGCGCGGCGCTGGCGAGCGGACCGTCGCACGCGTACCTGTTCCGAGGCCCGCGAGGTTCCGGCAAGCGGGCGGCGGCGCGGGGGTTTGCGGCGGAGATCCTGGCCGCGGCGGCTGAGGATCCGAATGACGCGCGGCGCCGCGCCCTGCTCGACCCCTCGCCGCATCCCGACCTGGTCTGGTTGGTGCCGCGGGGGGCCCAGCACCTGGTCGAGGAGGTGCGCGAGCGGGTGATCCGTGCCGCCGCCTACCGGCCCTTCGAAGGCGGCAAGCGGGTCTTCGTCGTCGAGGCGGCGGAGGCGATGCGCGACGAGAGCCAGAACGCGCTGCTGAAGACGCTGGAGGAGCCGCCCGGCTTCGTCCACCTGATCCTGCTCAGCTCCGAGCCGGAGGCGCTGCTCGAGACGATCGCCTCGCGCTGCCAGCCGGTCGACTTCGCGCCGCTCTCGCCCGAGGTGCTCGAAGCGGAGCTGGCCGCCGATGGGCCGCAAACGTCTGCCATGCAGACGTTTGCGGCCCATCGGCCCGAGGAGGTCGCCGCCGCCGCGCGGCTCGCCGCGGGCGACCTCGAGCGGGCGCGGCTGCTGCTCGGCGAGCGTGGCCGCGAGCTGCGCGCCGAGGCGGAGCACTGCCTCGCCGCCGCGCTCGAAGGCGAGCTCGCCTCGGCTCCCTGGAAGCGGATCCTCGATCGCGCCGAGGCCGCCGGCGAGGAGGCCGAGGCGGTGACGCGGGAAGCGCTGGAGGAGGAAGCGAAGGCCGGCCTCAAGCGCACCGCCCGCGACGTCGCCGATGAGGCCAAACGAGCCGCCCGCCGCCGTCGCACCGAGACCCTCGACCTCGCCCTGGAGCTGTGCGCGGACTGGCTCCGCGACCTCGCCGCGGTCGCCGCCGGCGCCGAGGAGGTCGCCTTCAACCGCGACCGGCTCGACCTCCTCCGCACCCAGGCCGCCGGCCTCGATCCCGCCGCCGCCCGCCGCGCCGCCGAGGCGGTCCAGGCGACCCGCCGCAGCCTCGACCTCAACGTCTCCGAGGAGCTCGCCCTGGAGGCGCTGTTCTTCCGCCTCGAGCGTAAGTTGAGCTGAAGAAAAGACGGGGTCGTCAGGATTTGCGCGCCACCTGCGCACCGCCCGCTCCTACGGTCATGGAGTGCTTCGAAGCCTGCCAACACTCCCGCTCGGCGGCGTGTTGGTGGAAGTGGTCTCGGGGGTGGCGGGGACGCTGATTGTCTCGACCGGTCTCTTCGCCGGGGCCTCCCGCGCAGCGGCGATTCTGACGAGACGGCCCGACCATCAAATCGAGTGGCTGACCGCGGCTGGATTCGTCGCCGGACTCGCCCTCGGAGCGATCATCCTCGGCTTGGATCTGTTCTTTGGCTAGAGTGCAGACATGATTCGAGGGCTGACAATACGTTTCGCCGTCTTGTGCGTCGTCGTCGGTACGTTGGTCGTGCTTGTGAACGTTCTTCATGCAGGCCCCGCTCTCGCGATGATGCTCTTGATGGTGACCCTGGTCGGCGGCAGCCTGATCCTCACGAGCTACTGCATCGCGCACGAGGACGAAATCCCGACGCGCGATCGGGGTCGGCATGATCGGGGAACCTGAGCAGGCCTAAGCGCGCTCGCGCTCGACGGCGCCGTCGCCGTTGCGCTCCTCCGCCGCCTGCTCGCGGGCTTTTTCGATCGCGCGCTCCTGCGCCAGGCGGGTGATCTGGGCGGCCTGGCGGGACATGATCACGCTGAAGTTGAGCGCCAGCCCCAGCAGCAGCAGCAGCACGACCGAGAACAGCGCGACGTTGGTGTCGCGGACGCCCAGCGCGTCGGCGAGCAGTTCCAGCAGGCCGGGGAAGGCGGCGAAGGCCAGCATCCCCAGGCCGGCGAGGAGCCAGACCACGCTGAAGCGCTCCTGCAGGCGGTCGCGGCGGATCAGCTCGAGGATCATCAGCATGAAGGCGAGGGCGATCAGCGCCGCGACGATCCGGGTCTGCGCGGTCAGGTGGACCTTGGCGCCGTCGGCCGCCAGCAGCCAGCTCATGTCGCCGCCCCCGCCCTCATCGCTCCGCCTCCGCGTGGCGCGGGCGGAACTGGCCGACCAGCAGGACGACCAGGCCCTTGAAGATGAAGAAGGCCGAGCGCAGCGGGGTCAGGAACGAGTTGCCGCCGGCCCGCTCCAGCATCCGCACCGGCACCTCCTCGACCCGCAGCCCCTCGCGCACCGCGAGCTGCAGCGACTCGATCTCGGCGAAGTCGGGCGAGTAGTTCTCGCTGAACAGGCGCATCACCCGGCGGTTGGCCGCGCGCATGCCGCTGGTCGTGTCGGTGAAGCGCTGGCGCGTCGCCAGGGTGAGGAAGAAGCGGAAGACGCTGGTGCCGATCCGCCGCGAGAAGGTCGGCCGGTAATCGCCGCTCTCGGCCTCCGCCGCGGCGGGGTCGCGGTAGCGGGAGCCGATCACCAGGTCGGCGCGGTCGGATTCGACCTCGGCCAGTAGGCGCGCCACCTCCGCCGCGGGGTGCTGCCCGTCGGCGTCGAGGTGGGCGCAGCAGTCATAGCCCTCGCGCAGCGCGTAGAGGTAGCCGGTCTGCAGCGCCGCCCCCAGTCCCTGGTTGAAGGGGAGGGTGGCGACCAGCACGCCGGCCTCGCGCGCCCGCGCCGCCGTCGCGTCGATCGAGCCGTCGTCGACGACGAGGATGTCCGCCGCGGGTAGGTGCGCGCGCACATCGGCGACCACGGCGGCGACCGAGGCCTGCTCGTTCCAGGCGGGGATAAAGACCAGCGTCCTCACCCGCCGATTCTCCCATGAAGGCTGGCGGCGGCCCGGCCGCCGCGCGGTCGGTGAAAGGATTGTGTTAGTAAATCTTCATGAGCATGCGCCTCTGGCTCACCGCCGCCTTCGCCGCCGTGACCTTGATCACCGCCGGTGCGGTCTTCCTCTTCGGCGACGATCGCAAGGCGCTAATCGCGGCGGTGGCGATCGGGATCCTCGCCGGCTTCCTGATCGCGGTCGCGATCTCCCACCGGGTCGTCCGCCTGGCCCGCGCCGCCGGGCAGATGGCCGGCGGCTCCTTCGACGTCCCGCTCAAGGTCTCCGGGCGGGACGAGATCGGCGACCTCGCCCGCGCCTTGGACTCGATGCGCGCCTCGCTGAAGGAGAGCTTCGGCGTCCTCACCGCCGACCGCAACAAGCTGGCGGCGATCTTCGACGGCCTCACCGACGCGGTGATGGTGGTCGACTTCGAAGGCCCGGTGCGCTTCTCCAACAGCGCCGCCACGCGCCTGCTCGACTTGGCCGGAAACCCCCCCGGGGTGGTGTTGCCGCAGCTTCACCGCGCCTCCGAAGTTGGCTTCTCCGCCCACCCGGCGCTGCGGATCGGCGACCGCGCCTACGCGATGACCGCCCGCTCCCTGCCCGACGAGCGCGCCGTCCTCGCCGTCCTCCGCGACCGCACCGACGAGCTGCGCCGCGAGCTGGCCGAAGCCGACTTCGTCTCCAACGCGGCGCACGAGCTGCGCAACCCGCTGGCGGGCATCTCCGGCGCGATCGAGGTCCTGCAGGGAGGCGCCAAGAACGACCCGCGCGACCGCGACCACTTCCTCAACCGCCTCGCCGAGGACGCCGACCGCATGGGGCGGCTGACCCAGTCGCTGCTGACCCTGGCTCGGGTCGAGTCGCGGGGGGCGGCCGAGAGCGAGGTGGTCGACGTCGCGGTGGCGATCCGGGACGTCGTCGCCGCGGTTGAGGCGCCGCCGCACATCGCGGTGGCGGTCGAGGTCGAGCCCGACCTCGCCGCGACCGGGGACCCGACGCTGCTGCGCCAGGTGATGATCGGCCTGCTGACCAACGCCTTCAGGAACACGCCGCCCCCCGGCACCGTTACCGTTCGCGGCCGCCACGACGGCGAGGCAGAGGTCATCTTGGAGGTAATCGACACTGGAACCGGCATTCCGGCGGCGGAGATCGAGCGCGTATTCGAGCGCTTCTACCGGCGCAGCGAGTCGCGCAAGCAGGAGGGCTTCGGCCTCGGCCTGGCGATCGCGCGGCGGATGGTCGACGTGATGGGCGGCCGGATCGGCGCCGAGTCGGTGGAGGGAGAGGGGAGCACCTTCTGGGTGCGCCTCCCGATCGCGCAGCCGAGCCCGACCCCGGTGGCGTGAGCATGCGCCTACCACCGCGCCCGCATCACCGACTCCAGCGTCCCCATATATATGGAGCGCGAACATGAGCAGCGGCCGCATCCTGATCGCCGACGACGAGCCCTCGGTCCGCGACTCGGTCGGCTACGCGCTCGCCCAGGAGGGCTTCGACGTCACCGCCGCCGCCGACGGCGACGAGGCGGCGGCGAAACTCGGCGAGGCGGTCCCCTTTGACCTGCTGATCCTCGACATCATGATGCCGGGCCCGAGCGGCCTCGACCTCTGCCGCGACGTGCGCTCGCGCAGCGCCGTGCCGATCATCGTCCTCACCGCCAAGGACGCCGAGGTCGACAAAGTGGTCGGGCTCGAGGTCGGCGCCGACGACTACATGACCAAGCCATTCTCGGTGCGCGAGCTGCTCGGCCGGGTGCGGGCGCAACTGCGCCGCCGCGAGCTCGACCGCTCGCCGCTCGCCCAGGCGGTCAAAATCGAATCCGGCCCGGTCTCGATCGACCTCGTCCGCCACGTCGCCATGGTCCGCGACGTGCCGATCAACCTGACCCGCTCCGAGTTCCAGCTCCTGCGCCTCCTGGTCGGCCGCCCCGGCGAGGTCTTCGCCCGCTCCCAGATCATGGAGGAGCTCTGGCAGACCGAGTTCGACGGCGACGAGCGCGCCTGCGACGTCCACATCTCCAACCTGCGCCAGAAGGTCGAGCGCGACCCCCAGAAGCCGGAGCTGGTCGTGACCGTGCGCGGCGTCGGCTACAAGTACAGCGGCAACGGCTGAGCTAAGCAGCAGTCATTACAGATTTATCTTTATGATCGATGAATCTAAAGAGGACTCTGTAATGATCCAAGCCTCGACTAAGAATCCGTATCGCCCGGGTGTTGGCATCCGTCCGCTGTATCTAGCGGGCCGCGATCCCTCCCTTCGCCGTTTCTCCGGGATGCTCCGCGCCGCGCCGGAGCAGCAGGCAAGCATGCGGGTCACCGGTCTGCGCGGGGTGGGCAAGACGGTGCTGCTCGGTGCCTTTTCGGAAGCTGCCGGGGAGGCCAACTGGGAGCCGGCCGAGTTCGAGTTTCAGCCTTCTCACAACACCGACGAGGCCTTGCGGGAAGCCCTTGCCGGCCTTCTCCAGCGTGCTCGGGAACGACTCTCTCGCTTTGAGCGTTTGCGCGCGGCTGCGGGTAGGGCGCTGCAGGCGGGAAGCCTCTCGGTCACCTGGGAGGACGTATCGCTTGCCATCGCTCCAGGCTCTGAGCGGGAGAGCGATCTTGCCAGAGACATATTCGAGACCGTCGAGCTGGCGGTGAGCAAGGGCCGCGATGGCCTCGTCCTGCTTCTGGACGAGGCGCAGTTGATTCGCGATGAGCGCGGTCGACACGGAGAGCACCCGCTGTCGTTGCTGATCGCACCCCTGGTGGCTCTGCAGCGCCAGGAGCTGCCGCTGGCGGTGGTTGTATGCGGCCTGCCGACCCTCGCGGCAAATCTGCAGAAAGCCCGTTCCTACAGCGAGCGGCTATTCCGGGGCGAGGAGGTCGATTCGCTGCCGGTCGACGAGGCGCTGGCGGCGTTCACGCGCCCGCTCGAACAAACCGGGCGTACGACGGACTCAGACGTCGCCGGGGCGGTGGTGGAGGAGGTCGAGGGTTATCCATACTTCATCCAGTTGTGGGGATCGGAGCTGTGGGACGCGGCCAATCTCGCCGGCGTCGAACGCCTGACGGCAGAGCTGCTCGACGAGGCCCGCCCTGAGAATCTACCAACGCCTCGATCGGGACTTCTACGAGCCTCGGATCTCGACTCTCACCCCGGCTGAGCAGGATGTGCTCCTCGCTTCCGCTCTGTGCCCTTATCCGCCGCTTCGAGCCGCGGACCTCGGCAGGGTCTCCGACAAGACTCCGGGCAACGTGAACGTCCTCTTGGGAAGGCTCGTCGAGGCGGGCGTCCTCTACCGGATCCGCAAAGGCGAATACGGATATACGGCGCCGAAGTTCCGGGACTTCTGCTGCGTCGCACCGGCTGACCCGTATCTGAGACGAGCTTTGGCAGACCGAGTTCGACGGCGACGAGCGCACCTGCGACGTCCACATCTCCAACCGCTCAGGCGGCGGACAGCGCCGGCTCTAGCTGGTCCGCCTCCAGCCGTTCCGCTGGCTGGGTGAGCGTGATCGCACCGTCTCGCCCCAACGTCCAGCGCACGTTGAGCAGCACCACGCCGATCACATTGCCGGCATCGTCGTAGTCGACTACATGTCCCTCTGGGGTTTCCAGCGTTCGCGTCGGCTCCCGCGTCGGCGACACTCGCAGGTAGAGCACGTCCCCCCGCTGGTCGTAATAGACGTCGGCGAACTCGGTTCCAGCAATGCTGATGTTCATCTCTCACCCTGCGGGTCGTTGTGCTGGACAAATGCCGTAACGATGAAGCCCGGCACCTCACTGAAGTCTACGACCACCCGGAGCCATCGTCCGGGATCCAAATCGCGTCGATAGAACTGCTTACGGCCGGGACGCGGGTCCTCGACTCGAAGGTCTGGGCGGCGCACAGCATCCAAGATGGCGTCGGTATGTCTCAGCATCTGAGGTCGCCCTCGCTCCAGATGTGCCCACGTTCGAGTATCGAAGACGACCGCGCGCCCCTCCGGGTCGGTGACTCTGGATTCCACCAAGTGCCAAGGGCTCAGAGGTGCAGCTCTCTCCCTGGGAATCGGAAAGCCGGAGCTGGCCAATCCGGGCGTAACGTGTAGCAACGTCTTGTCTACAGTGCCATCATCGTGGAGGCGATGAGAGCGACTTGGACCGACGAGCGGATGGACGACCTGAACGGCCGGGTTGACGAGCTCGCGAGGCGCATGGACCAGCAATTCGAGCGGGTCGATCGTCAATTCGAGCGCGTAGATCGTCAATTCGAACGCATCGATCAAAGGCTCGACGGTATGAACGACTGGATCGACTCCCTCCAACGCTCGATGCTCCAGCTCGGCGGCGGCATGATCGCCACCTTCGCGGTTGGCTTCGCCGGCTTGATCGCCACGCAGCTCTGACTTTGACGCGAAGCGCCTGGCTGGCAGTGTTAACGTATCCGTTATGAAACAGTCGGCCCTCGGCGCCGTCCTTCGCGATGCTCGCCGCAATGCAGGCGTTTCCCAGCGCCAGCTCGCGATCCGGACCGGAGTCGCGGCGCCGGCGATCAGCCGGATCGAAAACGGTCACGAGTCGCCCTCGTTTGAGCGTTTCACCTCCTTGATGACGGCATTGGGCTTTGAGCCAAGCGTCGAGTTGCGGGAAGCTCTCCGGAAGCGAGGCCGACCCGGTCCATCTGACCGCCGAGGCGCAGCGGACCCCATCGCAGCGCCTGGAAAGCCTCTTCGAGTGGATGAAGTTCGGCGATCGTCTGGCTCGCGCCGAGCTGCGCCCCCTTGCCGATCGCGAGGACTGAGTTGCTCGAAGACCTCCCCTCCGAACTTGACCGCGGTCCGCTGGATCCGGTGCGGATCTTCGAAGCGCTGCAGCGCCACGAGGTGGAGTACCTGACGATCGGTGGCGTTGCCGTCAACGTGCATGGCCATGTCCGTAACACCCGCGACGTGGACGTCCTGATCGAGTGGACGCCGGAGAACATGCGCCGCCTCGCCGCGGCGCTCGGCGATCTCGACGCCAGGCTCTTCGGGGTCGACGCGGAGCCGTTGGATGTGGATCCTCGCGATCCCGACGTTCTTCTGAATGGCGGCAACTTCAGCCTGCGTACGGCGGCCGGCGGCCTCGACCTCTTCGACCCGAGCGAGATTCCCGGCGGCCGTCCCTACGAGGAGATGCGCCCCCGCGCCGTCGAAGCGGTTGTGCAGGGGGTCAGCATTCGAGCCGTCGGCTTCGACGACCTGATCCGCCTCAAGAGGGAGTCCGGTCGCGACCGCGATCTTGAGGACGTCGCCACCCTGCTTAAGGCGCAACATCGCGGCCGGGGAAATCCATCGCGCCCGCCCCTATCCTCATAGCCCATGGCCTCCCAACGCCAAGAGAGCGTCGGCGATCCCCTTGCCGGCGCCGCCCTCTCGGAGTCGGAGCGCCGCACCGTGCGGCGCTTCCTGGCGGTGCTCGCCGATGAGCTCGGCGACGACCTGAAGGCGGTATGGCTGTATGGCTCGCGAGCCCGTGGCGAGGCCTCCCATCCAGATTCCGACGTCGACCTGCTGGTTATCGCCGAGGGCGGTCGTGAGCGCCACGGACGAGCGGCTCTGGACCTGAGCTTCGAGGCGGCCATCGCGGAGCGCGAGAACCCGTTCGCCTACTCCGTGCACGTTCACGATCCGGAGTGGCTGAGCTCCCCGTCGCGAGATCGAATCCTTCTTTATCCAGGAGGTCGATCGCGACAAGGTGGTCCTCGCCGGCAGCGCCCTATGACAAGGGGCGTCAGGCAATGAGCCCCCGCTCCGAAGAGTTCATGGGCCAGGCCCGCGACCGCCTCGCCGACGCTCGGGCGATTCTGGATACGGCCCACCCGGCCGTCGTCGTCAGCACCGCCTACTACGCGATGTTGAATGCCGCTCGCGCCGCCCTCTCCGAGCGCAACGAGTACGCGAAGACCCATAGTGGCACCTGGACGCTCTTCAGCCGAGTCTTCGTCTCCACCGGGGAATTCGACCAGGCGCTGAGCGCGCTCGCTCGCCGAGCCAAGGAGGCTCGCGAGCAGGGAGACTACGAAGCCGCTCCGCCAAGCGCCGAGGAAGCCACTGAGTTCGTTGCTGGGGCGGGGGACTTCATAGCGGCCATAGAGAGGCTGCTAAGTCAGTAGCACTCCTCGTTCGCGCGCTCTCCCGCCTCTCGCGCGGCGTGACCAGCTTGACTTTCCCGCGCTTCCCTGTATAGATTGCGGCCATTGGTAAACATGCTTGTCTGCCCTCTGGCCAGGAGTGGCGGAAAGCAGTAGACCGGGAAGTAGCAGCGACAGGGGCGGCGCCGGCGGACGGCGCCAGGAAGAAGAGGCGCGCCAGCGTGAGGACGTTTGCGAGACCAATTCGTGCGGTCGGCGGCGATCCATCGCGCGGCCAGCGCCTAGCTCCCACTCTCGATCCCCCGACCGTCTTCACCACCAACCAGCTGACCACCCAGTCAGTTGTCTCTGTAGCAGGGGAGTCACGACCCAGGCACCGCGCCGGCTGCATCCGGCCGATGCCCGGGTCCGTGCACTGAACGAAAACCAACACCCAGGGATATGCCTGGGAGAAGGAGTTCGCAGAAACAATGGTTAGCAAACCGAAATCATCGAAACGGATCGGCACGGCCTTCGGGCTGGCGCTGCTCGCGTCCCTGGCACTGGGCAGCGGGGTCATCGCCCCCGCCTCGGCCTCGGCCGCCGCCCCGGAAAACATCACCCTGCCCGTCATCTCTCCGACCGAACCCAAGGTGGCGCAGGTCGCGACCACGACGACGGGCACCTGGAACGGCAAACCGACCAGCTACACCTTCGCCTGGCAGCGCTGCAACTCAAGCGGCGGCGAATGCGCCGCGATCAGCGGCGCCACCAGCTCTTCCTACACCCCGACCAGCACCGACCTCGGCCACGCCCTGGTCACCGCGGTGACGGCGAGCAATGCGTCGGGCTCCAACACGGCGTATTCCAAACCGACGAGCCCGGTCGCCCCCTCGGGACCGCTCAGTTGGTACGCGTGCAAGAACGTGGGCGCCGGCAGCGGCCTCTTCGAAGACGCCGCCTGCAGCAAAGAAGGCGGCACCAAAGCCTTCGCCTGGACCAAGCTGGCGACCAAAGCCCCGACCGGCTTCAAAACGTCGGGCACCAGCGGCTTCACCCTGGAACTGGTATTTGGCGGCGGCATCTTGGTCACGATCAGTTGCTCGGGGCAGGCCAGCGAAAGCACGATCGAAAACCAGAGCTACGGCAAAGGCGGAACGATTGGAGCCCTGAGCGAAGCCAAAGCGAGCTTCATCCTCAGCGGCTGCACGGTGACCAAACCGGCGGGCTCCGGATGCGCGGTTCCAGCCGGCACGCTCCACTTCGAACAGATGGCGGGCGAAGCCACCGAATTCGAAGGCAAACCGGCGCTGAAGCTCTCGCCCCTGAATGCCGAAGGCAGACTGATCACCTTCAAAATCGAAGGGTGCAGCGGCGGTGCCGAAGCACTCAACGGAGAACAGGCCGTGAAAGGCACCTTTACCGGCATCGCGAACAGCTCCACCTCCTCACTCGAATTCACCAAAGCAAGCAGCAAAATCACCCACAACGGCATAGCCAGTGCATTTGCGGGCACCAGCAAAATGGAAACTACGGCCGGCGAAGCGCTGAAGTTGGCGCTGTAGGCAAGTGGGAGTGGGGCACCGGGCCGCGGACGCGGCCCGGTGCCCTCCAGATCGGGCGCGGACCGCCGCGGTGCCGGCCGCGCCGGTTCGCCCATCTCTCGGGGTTCGGTAAACGCCTTTATCTAGTTTAGATTCCTGGTATTTGCAGGTAGTTTTGCGATTTCGCTTGACATTGGGAACATCAGTATCTACCCTCCTGTCTGAATCTAGAAACACGGCTATCCACCTTTGGATCGCGGCAACGCCAGGGAAGCAGTCAGCGCCACCACAGGGAAACCGAGCCCAAAGGGGCCGCTAAGGGAAGCGGCCGGCAGAGGGGCTCACGGGACAAGGAGAGAGTTACGTGAGAAGCCACGTGAAGGCATCGTCGGCGGGATCGACGCCGGCACACCGCAACAGCCGTTCGCAGGCCCTCGCCCTCTTCTGTCTCGCCGTCGCCGCGGCGCTGACGCTCTCCGCCTCCCCCGCCCTCGCCGCCAAGATCCACCCCTATACCGGCACCTCCTTCGGCCCCGATGGCGCCGCGGGCTCGGAAACCTTCGCCAACGTCCAGGGCGTCGCCGTCGATCAGACCACCGAAGAGGTCTACGTCTATGACGCCGGCGCCGGCAAGGTCTACAAGTTCGACTCCGCCGGCGAACCGGTCAACTTCTCGGCCCTCACGGGCAACGCGATCGAAGGCGCCGGCGGCACCGGCGCCGGGGAAAACGGAATCGCCGTCGCCCCGGCCGGCTCCCCGGGCGGGACCGCCGGCGACATCTACGTCGCCAGGTCCACCGCGGTCCTGGTCTACGCGCCCAGCGGGGAAATGCTCGGCGAACTTACCGCCGAAGGCAAGGAAACCTGCGGCGTCGCCACCGACCCCGCCGGCCACGTCTTCGTCGGCATCTACACCAGCCCCAGCAGCGTTAGGGAATACATCCCCTCAGCCAACCCGGTTACCAGTGGCGATCAGTCGGGTGAATCCACCGCGGCGTTGCCGGAAATCTGCAACGTCGCCGCCGACGGGCTCGGCAACGTCTACGCGGCCAACTACGCCGGCAGCAGCGGCACGGTCAAGCTCGCAGGACTGAGCAGCCCGAGCGCCGGGCCGCTGGACCCCAGCGCCACGACGCTCGCGGTCGACCCCTCCAACAACGACGTCTACGCTGACCGCGGCAGCGTCGTCGCCCAGTACGACTCCGCCGGCAACCTGCTCGGCAGCTTCGGCTCCGGACAGCTATCGGGCTCCGACGGCCTCGCGGTCAACGCCACCAGCGGCGAGGTCTATGTCGGCGGCGGCGCCAGCCACACCGTCGAAGTCTTCGGCCCGGCGATCGCCATCCCCGACGTCAGCGCCGAATCGATCGGCGCGATCAGCGGGTCCGAAGCGACCCTGCTCGGCAGGGTCAATGCCGAAGGCCTCCCGGTCACCGAATGCATATTCGAATACGGCACCAGCACCGAATACGGCTCGACGAAGCCCTGCGAAGGGGCGATCCCGGCCGACGAAAGCGACCACCAGGTCACCGCCGTGGTGAGCGGCCTCACGGTCAGCACGACCTACCACTTCCGCATCGTCGTGGCCAACGCCAACGGGACCAACCGAAGCGGCGATCAGGCCTTCTCGGTCTACGCGGCGACCCCCTCCTTCAAACCCTGCCCCAACGACCCCCTCCGCAGCGGCTCCGGCGCCAACCTCTCCGACTGCCGGGCCTATGAGCAGGCCACTCCCGTCGACAAGCACGGCGGCAGCGTCTCCGGGGGCATCAATTTGACCCAGGCCTCGGCCGACGGCAACCGCATCACCTTCTCCGACCCCGCCGGCCTGCCCAGCACCGGCGGCAGCACCCACTTCCCCGTCTACCTCGCCAGCCGCGGCGCCGGCGCCTGGACCTCCAACGGCACCCTGCCCCTCACCAAACTGGGCGACGGGGCCGAAACGCTTGGCTGGGACGATGAAATCGCCGCCGCCGCCAGCAGCCTGGGCAGCGGCGGCATCTACCTCAACGACACCGCCACCGGCACCTTCCAGCTCGCCGCTCCGACTCCCAGCAACCCCTTCCCGTCCCTGGCCGGCTTCGCCGACGACACCGCCCACCTCATCTTCGAGAGTGAATCCGTCCTCGCTCCCGGCGCCGTCGCGGGCCACGAAAACCTCTACGACCTCGACCACGGGGCCATCACCCTCGCCGGGCGCATCCCCGCCTCGCCGGCCACCGCCTGCGATGACACCGGTGCCCCCGCCTGCGTCCCCGCCCCAGAAGGCTCCTTCGCCGGCTCCTATGAAACGCAGGGCAATGAAGGAGGGGGCGGCGCCTCGCATCGCTACTACACCCAGAGCACGATCTCCGACGACGGCTCCAAGGTCTTCTTCACGACCCGCGACGCCCGCCAGCTCTACGTTCGCGAAGACGGCACCGCGACCACCCAGGTCTCCGCCTCGCAAGCCAGCACTCCGGATCCGAATGGCCCCAAGCCCGCCGCCTTCATGGCGGCGACGCCCGACGGCTCGGAGGTCTTCTTCACCAGCTGCGAGCAGTTGACCGACGACTCCACCGCCGTATCGACCGCCGCGGAAACCTGCACCACTGAAGAACAGGGCCAGGATCTCTACGCCTATGACACGAACACGGGCAATCTCACCGACCTCACCGTCGACTCCAATGTCAGCGATCCGCAGCGGGCCGGCGTCATCGGTGTCCTCGGCACCTCCGCCGATGGCTCCTACGTCTACTTCGCCGCCAACGGCGAACTCGCCTCCGGCGCCTCGCCGGGGAGCTGCCCGATCGTCGGCGGTTACGCCAGCGGCACCTGCAACCTCTACCTCTCCCACGCCGGCACCATCACCTTTGTCGCGCCGCTCGACAGGGGAACCGATGACTTCAAGGACTGGATTCCGAAGTTCGACATAGGCCTAAGCAAAGTGAAGGAATCCCGCGTCGCCGCCGACGGCACCCTGCTCTTCGGCTCGACCCAGAGCCTCAGCGGCTATGACAACACTCTGGTGGACGCGAGCAAAAACTGCGCGGCCAATGCCGGCAATCGTTGCTTCGAGATCTACCGCTACAGCCCCGCCGGCGAGCTGAACTGCGTCTCCTGCAATCCCACCGGCGCCGTGCCCACTGGATCCGTGACGTTGGAGTCCGTGCAGGCAGCCGCCTTTAGCCAACCCCCCCACACCGCCCTGCTGACCCGCAACATCTCCCTCGACGGCAACCGCGCCTTCTTCGACAGCCCCGACCCGCTGGTCGCCGCCGACGCCAACGGCGTCGTCGACCCCTACGAGTGGGAGGCGGAGGGGACCGGCTCCTGCGAATCGGCCGAAGTCAACGGCGGCTGTCTCTACCTGCTCTCCAGCGGCACCAGCCCCGAGCCCTCCCTCCTCGGCGACGTTTCGGCCTCCGGCGAGGATGCCTTCTTCTTCACCGGCCAGTCCCTCGTCCCCGCCGACAAGGACAGCCAGGTCGACGTCTATGACGCCCGCGTCGGCGGCGGCCTCGCCTCCCAGCATCCGCCTGCCGCTGAGCCGCCCTGCCTTGGGGAAGCCTGCAAGGGCGCCTCCTCTGTCGCCCCGAGCGACTCAACCGCGGGCAGCGCCACCTTCAGAGGCCCGGGCAACCAGCACGAGAAGCCGGCCAAGCCGTGCCAGAAGCACAGCAAGAAGAAGTGCAAGAAGTCAAAGAAGCACAAGAAGTCCCGAGCAGCCCACACCAACCGCGGAGGTTCGAAGTGATTACCGCCAAGCGACTGTTCCCGCGTGGGCTTCGTTGCGCCGCTCTGCCCCTGGCGCTGGTCCTTGTCGCCGCCGTCCTGCCCGCGTCGGCTCAGGCCGCCGCACCGGCCTTCAAGATCACCTCGCTCGGCTCGCCCACGCGCTTTGTCCCCGGCGATGAAACCGGCTCCTCTATCTACGTGGTCACGGTCACCAACATCGGCGCCGCGCCCACCGACGGCTCGCCGATCACGCTCACCGACATCCTGCCCACCGGCGTCAGCTTCGATCCGACCCCGAGTCTCCTCGTCGAACTCGGGCTATTTAACGATGGAGAACAATACTTCCCGTGTGAAGCCGGCCCGCCCGTCACCTGCGTCGCCCCCTCGAGCGTCCTGCAACCTGGCATGAGGCTGAATATGCTCGTGCCGGTCGACATCGCACCCGGCGCCGCCGGGACCGCCGTCAACCAGGTCAGCGTCTCCGGCGGCGGCGCCCCCGACGCCTCGGCCACCGAGAGCACGCCCTTCAGCGCCGAACCCGCTGGCTTCGGCTTCCGGGAACTCAACACTTCGATCACCGCCGACGACGGCGCTCCCTACACCCAGGCCGGCGGCCACCCCTACCAGTTCCACACCGGCTTTCAGATCAACATGGCGCGCAATGCGGTCGGTAATGGCAGCCTGCCCACCGGCACCCTCAAGGACGTGATCGCGAAACTTCCCCCCGGCATGGTCGTCAACCCCAGCGCGACGCCCACTCGCTGCACCGAGGCCCAACTCAAGGTCTCCCCCCAAGACGAGTGCCCTCTCGGCTCGGTCGTGGGCATCGTTCACACCACCATCTCGATCGGCTTCGCCGACCCGATCACCACCGAACCCCTCTACAACATGGTGCCGCCGCCCGGTGCCGCCGCCTCGTTTGCCTTCAATGCCGCCGGCGCCAGCATCTTCGTCCATCTGCTCGGTGGCGTCGACTCCGCCGGCGAGTACCAGCTCACCGCCAATGCCAGGGACATCCTCCAGCTCGGCGGAGTGTCGGGGATCACCGTCGAGCTCTGGGGCAACCCCTCCGACCCGAGCCACGACTACCGGCGGGGCCCCTGCGCCTTCGGGGGCGAATTCGGCCACATCTGCCCGACCGAACCCGTGGACACGCCGCTGCTGACGATGCCGAGCGCATGCTCGGCCGATCCCCTCACCACCTCGATCAGCACCGACTCCTGGGAAGAACAGGGCAAATTCGTCAGCGGCTCTTCGGTGACCGAAGACGAAGGCAACCCGATCGGCGTCGACGGCTGCAACGCCCTGGAATTCGAACCGACGATTACCTCGCAGCCGACTACCAGCCTCGCCGATAGCCCGACCGGCCTTGACTTCAACCTGCACCAGCCCCAGAGCGAGCATTACGAAGGCCTCTCCACCGCCAGGCTCAAGGACGCCAAGGTCACCCTGCCCCAGGGCATGACCCTGAACCCCTCGGGGGGCAACGGCCTGAGTAGCTGCGACGAGCAGCAGATCGGCTACCAGCCGAGCGAAGGCAAGATCCACTTCTCGGCCTCTCCCCAGAGCTGCCCCGACGCGGCCAAGGTCGGCACGCTTGAAGTCAGTACGCCCTTGCTGGAAGAAAAGCTCCCCGGCGCCGTCTACGTCGCCAAGCCCTACGCCAACCCCTTCGGCTCGCTGCTGGCGATCTACCTGGCGATCGAAGACCCAGAAAGAGGCATCGTCGCCAAGCTCGCCGGCAAGGTCGAGGCGGATCCCCAAACGGGTCAGCTCACCACCACCTTCACCGACAACCCCCAGTTGCCGATCGAAGACATCGACCTGCACTTCTTCAACGGGCCCAGGGCGGCGCTCAAGACCCCTCTGATCTGCGGCGAATACTCCACGACTTCGACTCTGACGCCGTGGAGCACTCCCGAAGGCGCCGATGCGCATCCGTCTGACTCCTTCGCGACCAGCGTCAACCCGACCGAAGGCTCCTGCCCGACGAGCGAAGCGGCGGCTCCCAAAAAGCCGGTCTTCACCGCAGGCACGATCGCTCCTCAAGCCGGCGCCTACAGTCCCTTCGTGCTCAAGCTCACCCGCCCCGACGGCTCCCAGCGCCTCACCGGCCTTGACGCCACCCTGCCCCCGGGCCTGACCGGCAAGCTCGCCGGCATTCCCTATTGCTCTGAGGCCCAAATCGCCCAGGCAAAGAGCAGAGAAGCTCCGAACCAAGGAGCGGTGGAGCAAAGCAACCCGAGCTGTCCCTCCGCCACCGAAGTCGGCTCGGCGCCGGTCGGCGCCGGAGCAGGCATCACCCCGCTCTACGTCACCGGCCATGCTTATCTCGCAGGTCCCTATAAGGGAGCGCCGCTTTCGCTGGTGATCATCACCCCGGCCGTAGCCGGCCCCTTCGACCTCGGCGCCGTGGTCGTGCGCACGGCGCTCTACGTCAACCCCGAAACCGCCCAGATCCACGCGGTGAGCGATCCCTTCCCCTCGATCATCCAGGGCATCCCACTCGACTTGCGCTCGGTCGCCTTGAAGCTCGACCGTCCCAGCTTCACCCTCAACCCGACCAGCTGCGACCCAGCCCAGATCACCGGGTCCGCGGCGATGCTGACCGGACAAAGCTCAGCTCTTGTCTCCCCCTTCCAGGTCGGCGGTTGCTCGGCGCTTGGCTTCAAGCCCAAACTGGCCCTCTCTTTGAAAGGCGGGACCAAGCGCAACAGATACCCAGCACTGAAAGCGGTCGTCACCTATCCGCAGGGAGGCGCCTACGCCAACATCGCCCGCGCCCAGGTCACCCTGCCGCATTCGGAGTTCCTCGAACAGGGCCACATCGGCACGATCTGCACCCGCGTGCAGTTCGCCGCCAACGCTTGCCCCGCTCGCTCGATCTACGGCAAGGCGAGGGCATTCACGCCGCTCCTAGACAAGCCGCTCGAAGGCCCGGTCTACCTGCGCTCCTCAAGCCGCGAACTCCCCGACCTCGTTGCTTCTCTTAGCGGCCAAGTCGACGTAGACCTCGTCGGCAAAGTCGACACCGGCTCAAACGACGGCATCCGCAACACCTTCGAAGCCGCTCCCGACGCTCCCGTCTCCAAGTTCGTGCTCGAAATGCAGGGCGGCAAGAAGGGCTTGCTGGTCAACTCCGAAAACATCTGCCGCAAAGCCCAGAAGGCAAACGCTTCCTTCACCGCGCACAACGGCAAGACCTACAGCGCCACGCCGGCGATCAAGAACGACTGCGGCAAGAAGGGGCGCAAGGGGAAGAAGCACAAGCGGGGCGGCAAGCACGGCGGGGGAAGCCGATGAGCCGATCGAGCCATAGGCGCTGAGAAGCCGGACGCCCCGGAGAAGTTCCCCCAGGCCTTCGAGGCAGCCTTCGCCCGGCTGCAGGTCGCCATTCTCGAGGCCTGCGGGCAGGAGGACGAATGGCCGGCGAAGGTTGCGGCCGGCGTGCGCGCCGGGTTGCGCTTCGCCGCCGCCGATCCCGCCGCGGCCCAGTTACTGACCAACGAAGCACTGGCACGGGGACGCGAGGGCATCGCTCGGCATGAACGGCTGATCGCATATCTCCGTGCCTTCCTTGTTCCCGGACGGGGGGAGCGACCGGAGAACGATCGTCTCCCCGAGATCACCGAGCAGGCGATGGCGAGCGGGGTTGTCGCCCTGGTCGCCCAGCGCCTCGACCTGGGTAGGGAGGACGAGCTCGTCGCGCTTGCGCCCGAGGCGATCCAGTTCGTCCTCACCCCGTACCTGGGGGCGGAGGAGGCGAGGCGTGTCGCCTCGCTGTCGATTTAGGTGGCGTACCATTGACCTGATGGCGGCTCCTGCGGACAAACCGCTCCTTTCCCCCGGTAACGAGCCCGAGTGGGAGCAACTCAACGCCGAAAAGCGCCAAGCGTTGACGCCGGCCCCCGACACTCCCGTCAGCGAGTTGCTGAGGCGCGGCCAGCATCTTTCCGCCCAGGCGGCGAGGTTGCTGCGAGGAGTCGAGCGGGCAGATGACCATCCCCGAGCCTAAGCTCGACGTCGCCGCCACGGCGATGGTCGCTGAGGGCGCACGCTTCATTGTCGTCGGAGGATTCGCGGTCATCGCCAACCGCTTCATTCGAGCGACTGAAGATGTCGATTTCCTGGTTCCCGACGACATGGACAACGACCGTCGAATCCTCGGTGCTCTTCGCCGCCTCGATTCCGTTCGCCTGCGGGACGGCGCCGCTTTGAGCGACGAGCATCTTCTGGGATGTACGCATCTGCGGGTCAGATCCAAGGCTGGGATCATCGACATCCTGCGTGGAGGATTGCCGCCCCTCGACTTCGAGACTGTCGAGCGGCACGCCATACCTGCGGCCTACGACGGGGTCGAATTCCGCTTGGCCGGCCTGCGTAGCATCGTCGGCTTCAAGCGCCTCGCCGACCGACCTCGTGACCGCAACGATCTCTTGGGGCTCGAAGAGATCCACGGCGAGCTGCCGATCGACCCGATCCCGGGGCTCGACGATGCCGCCGGGCTAACCTAGACCGATGGGTAGGAGCACCATTCGCGGGCTCGTCTTGACGGTCGCCGCCGTGCTGGTGCTCGCCATCGCCGGCAATGCCCTCGCGGTCCGCAAGGTGACCAAGATCCACATACAGGTCGGCAACATCGTCGTCGACGGCGAAGGGGGCTTCTCGCCGACGGCGCTGCCGAAGAACGTCGACGCGCCGATCACGCTGTTCGGCCGCGGCCGGATCAGCACCGCCGACGGCAGCTATCCGCCGGTGCTGCAGACGATCCAGTTCGAATTCGACAAGCACGGCTCGGTCGACACCACCGGCCTGGCGAAATGCAGCGCCGCCAAACTGCAGGCGACGACGGTGCCGCAGGCGCGCAAGCTCTGCCCGGGCGCGATCGTCGGCAAGGGCCACGGCCACGCGGTCGTCAAGTTCCCCGAACAGGCCCCGATCCCGGTCTCCTCGCCGATCACCCTCTTCAACGGCCCGCGGGTGGGCGGGGACCCGACCCTCTTCGCCCACGCCTACACCACGGTCCCGGCGCCGACCACCTTCGTCGTCCCGATCCGGATCGAAACGATCCACCACGGCCGCTACGGCTACCGGGTCAACGCCCGCATCCCCAAAATCGCCGGCGGTGCCGGGATCCCGCTCTCCGGCTCGCTGCGGGTCGGCCGCAAATGGACCTACAAGGGCAAGAAGCACAGCTACGTCAACGCCCGCTGCGCCGACGGCCGCCTGCAGGCAGTGGGCGAGTTCGACTTCAAAGACGGCACCCGGATGAAGGGCACCTTCGTCAGCCCCTGCCAGACGCGCGGCTGAGCCGAGCGCCCGCCAAGGGGCAAGGCCTCTCCCAGGGTCGCCGACACCTGGTGTCGCCGACCTCCGATGTTGGTAACGTCCGGAGCGTGCCTTTCGTCAACCGAGAACAGGAGCTGCGACAGCTCGAGTCCTGGTGGTCGGCCCCCGGGGCCGGGATGGCGATCGTCTGGGGCCGGCGGCGGGTCGGGAAGACGGCGCTGCTGCAGCACTTCGCGTCCGAGCTGCCGACGGTCTTCCACACCGGCGGCGGGCGGCCGGCGAGCGCCGAACTGGCGGCGCTGTCCCGAGCCGCGGCGCCGCTGCTGGCCGGCGGCGTCCGCGACCTTGACGCTCGTCCCTTCACCGACTGGGACGACGCATTCGAGACCCTGGCGCCCGCCGCCCGCGGCCGGCGGCTGCTGCTGGTCCTCGACGAGCTGCCGGCCCTGGTGGAAAGCTCACCCGAGCTGCCGAATCTGATCCGCGCCGCCTGGGATCGGGTTCGTTCCCGCACCAAGCTGAAGCTGCTGCTCTGCGGCTCCGCGGTGCGGGTGATGGAGGCGATGCAGGAGGAGCGCTCGCCGCTCTACGGGCGCCTCGACCTGGCCCTGCTCCTGCACCCTTTCCGCCCCCACGAGGCGGCGCTGATGCTGCCCGCCCTCCGCCCGCCCGATCGCGCCCTGGTCTGGGGGCTGGTGGGGGGGATGCCGCTCTATCTCCAGTGGTGGGACCAAGACGCCAGCGTGCGGGCCAATCTCTCCCGCCTCGCCTGCACCCCGGGCGGCCAGCTGCTGACCGAGGGCCAGCTCGTGCTCGCGACCGAGGGCGAGGGCGGCGAGCTGGCGCGCCAGACCCTCTACGCGATCGCCGCCGGGCGGACCAAGTTCAACGAGATCGAGCAGGCGGTGCGGGCGGACCCGGGGCGGACCCTCGACCGGCTCGTCGCGCTGCGCCTGGTGGAACGCGTGGTGCCGGTCACCGAGGACCCCCGTCGCACCCGCCGGCGCATCTACCGGATCGCCGACAACTTCCTCGCTTTCTGGCTGGGCCTGCTCGACCGCTACCGGCCGGAGATCGAGCGCGGGCTGGGCGAGAGCATCCTGCCGGTCCTGCTGGACTCGATCGACGACCAGATGGGCGGGCCGTGGGAGGAGGCGTTTCGTGATCACCTGCGGATGCTGGCCGGGAGCGGTGACCTCGGCCCCGAGGTAGTCGCCGTGGGCCCCTTCTGGACGGCCGCGGCCGACCCGGCGGAGATCGACGCCGTCGCCCTTGCCGGTCGGAAGCGCGAGGCGGTCTTGATCGGCGAGGCGAAGTGGGCGAAACGGGTCGATGGGGCCCGCGTGCGGGCGGACCTGGAACGCAAGAGCGAGGCCCTCCCCCGCCTGGCCGCCGCACCCCGCTACGCGATCGCCGCCCGCGAAAGGGTCGACGACGCCGGTGACGTCCTGACGATCACCGCCGAGGACGTCTTCGCCGAGCCGGGCTGACCCTGGACGCGGTCCGGGGGATCGGGGACGATGTCGGGCATGACCGTGGTCGATGAGAAGTCGCGCGTGCCGCCGCTCGACGCGGGCGCCCTGCGGCGGCTCGCCGGCGCCCTCGACCGCGACGGCGTGGTCGCGGCGATGCTGATCGGCTCCCAGGCGCGCGGCGAGGCGGGGCCACTCTCCGACGTCGACGTCGGCGTCTGGCACCGGCCGGGTCTCGACCCCCAGGCGCGGCTGCAACTGCGCCTGCGACTCGCCGACGTCGCCGCCCGCGCCCTCGGCACCGACGAGGTCGACATCGCCATGCTCAACGACGCGACCCCGCTGATGCGCCACCGCGCGATCCGCGACGGCCACCGCCTCGTCGAGCGCGACCGTGACGAGCGGGTGCGCCTGGAGACGCGAGCCATCCTCGACTACCTCGACACCGCGCCGCTGCGGGCGGAGCTGGGGCGGGGAGTGCGTCGGCGCCTCGAGGAAGGCCGCTTTGGACGACGCTGAGCGGGTCGAGGCGCGGATCGAGCGATCAGGCCTGCCTCGACCTCGGCGCCCAGGTCGTCAGCGAGCAGTCGGCGCCGCCGCCGTCGAGCTATGCCGACGTGTTCAAGGTCCTGGGGGAGAAGGGCGTCCTCCCGGAGGAGTTGGCCGATCGGCTCGGCGCCGCGGCGCGGCAGCGCAACCTGCTCGTCCACCTCTACATGGAGATCGACGATCGCGCCGTCTTCGCCTCCCTGCAGTGGCTTGACGATTTCCGCCAGTTCGCCGCGGCGGTCCAGCGGCTCGACGGCTGATCGCCCCTCTGCAAGACCGCTTCTACACGAACTTCTGTCGTCGTGTTAGGTTCGCATGTCGGCCGGTAGCGGTGGTGGGCTGTTGAAGACCTGGGGCGGTTGGATCGGGCGGAGGCTGGCGATGCCTTCGTTGGTGGCGAAGACACAGAGCGCTGAGTTGCCGGGGTGGGCGGCGCTCTCGTAGAGGACCGCCTTGGCTCCGGCTTTACAGAGACCCTCTCCGACGCGCTGGAAGGACTTCCACTGCCGCCGGGTCGGTCTGGGTCTCTGGAGGCCGCTCTCTTCGAGCGCATCATCGGTAGAGAGGTCGACACAATCGTCGAGATGGATCTCGTAGCGCCAGAGATCGCGGGGTAGGCCCATCTCGGGAGGCATCCCCCTCTCGGCAAGGCCGCGATACCACTCGGCCCAGGCGGTCTCTTCCTTCTCGGCGAAGTAGAGGGCGGGGACCACGTCGCCGCGCTGCCATCGGCCGTCAGACGGCGGATCCGCATAGCGCAGCGGGTCGCCGTCGTGCGGCAGGTGCCTCCACCAGACCCCGCCGATCGACGGCATCGGTTAGGTGAACGGAGCGTCCTCGAGCGAGGAGACCACGCGGGCAACCCGGCGGAAGTCGCCGCGCGCCAAGAGGTCCAGCGGCTTGCGGTCGTCCAGAACCTCGATCGGGCGGCGCAGCCACACGGGGATGTAGGAGCTGTCCATCACTCGCTGCAGTCGCTCGACCAAGGCCGAGAGCTCGATCAGCCGATCGGCACGCTCGCCGGTGGGATTGCGAGTCCCGGCCAGCCATGCGCGGGCGGTCGACGGCGCCGCTCCCGTCGCCCTGGCGATGTCGGCATCGGTGAGTCCGGCGATGTCGTGAACCCGGCTCGCCTCGCGTGCGTATGGATGGGCTGCCGTTGCCATGTGTAGCGTCACTGTAGCAGAATTGTGCGGGTGCATTCGCTGGCGAATCGAGTTCCTGGTCGCGGGGCTGCGCAGCATCGTCGGCTTCAAGCGCCTGGCCGACCGTCCCCGTGACCGCAACGACTTGATCGGCCTGACCGAGATTCACGGCGAGCTGCCGATCGCCCCGATCCCCGGGCTGGACACATAGAAGTTCCGCTAAGCATCAGCCGCGTCGGCCGGCGTCCACAACGCCGAAACTGGCAGAGCCCATAGGTCGGGGCCGAAGCGCAGCGTTTCCGAGCCCGTGCATACGACTGCGCCGAGTTTGAACCGGGCACCCAGTTTGCTCTGGAGGTGACGCAGAGCGCCGAAGTCCCGTGAATGCGCGGTGGCGCCCAGCTTGACCTCGATGCCGCAGACCGACCCGTCACCCCTCTCGAGCACGATGTCAACCTCGCGCCCTCCCGCGGTCCGGAGGTGATGGATGCGGACGTTGGTTTCGGCCCACGCTGCTTGCTTCACCAGCTCCATAGCCACGAAATTCTCGAATAGGGATCCGGCAAGAGCCGTTTCATCCTCTTCGAATCGAGCCTGGCCGTAGTCGAGAAGGTGACAAGCCAATCCCGTGTCGGGGATCCAAACCTTCGGGGCCTTGATCAGCCGCTGGCCGATGTTGCGACTCCATGCCCTTGCGCGGATCAGCAGGAAGAGCTGCTCGAGGAGGGTGAGATAGCGCTGCACGGTGGGGCGGCTCATACTCGCATCGCGAGCGATCCCGGTAGGGGAGAGCAGCCCCGAGATGCGTGCGGCGGCGAGATGGAGGAGCGTGGGAAGCTCGTCGAGCTGCTGCGCGTTCCTGGTGAGATCCCGCACGTCGCGCTCAAGCGTCATCGCGATGTACTCCTCGAACCAGCGCCCCCGCCGGCGCGACTCCGCACGCGCAATGGCCTCTGGATACCCACCAACAGTGAGCGCCTCGGCGATCGCCGGACGGCTGATCGGCGCATCCACAAGCTGAGGCACGCGGCTGGCGAATAGGTCGTCGATGAAGGTCTCGCGCTGGCCGCTGAGCTCGCCTTGAGAGAGCGGCCAGAGAGGCACGCGCTCGGCCCTGCCCACGAGGGACTCAGAGATGCGAAGGGTCGCCCAGACGTTCGCCGAGCCGGTGAGGATGAACATTCCCGCTGGGCGCTTCCCGCCGGCTCGCGCTCGGTCGACCCTGGCCTTGATCGCCGGCAGTAAGGCTGGGGCCTTCTGGAACTCGTCGATGCAGAGGGGAAGCGCCGCGCCCTCGATGAAGCCGGTCGGATCCTCGTTCGCCGCCTCCCGCCGGCCGTCGTCGTCGAGGGTCACGTAACGTGCGCCTCGCTCCTTGGCCACGAGGGATGCCAGCGTGCTCTTCCCCGCCTGCCGGGGCCCGACGACGACGACCACCGGAGTGTCGTCGAGGGCGGCGTCCAGCCCGGCCTTGATATGCCTTGAGTAGAGTCCAGTCATCTGACAATCGTTCAGATTCTATCTGACAATCGTTCAGATTTGGAATGGTAATTGCTCGGCCTTGGTTGTCTGATCGCGACTCGCCATTGCCCCGTTAGGAGCGCGGCGAAGAAGGCGCCACGCCGATCGGGTCCGCGAGCGGGTCGCGACCGCCCCATGTGCCCTGGGAGGCGTAGGGGCGGAAGCGGATGAAGGCCGATTCGTGGTGGAAGGGACGGCGCCGGTCGGCCGCGATCGCGGCGCGGTGGGGGCCGCCGGCGCCGGTCGCGTACTCGCGCATCGCGGCGGCGCTGCGCCAGAGCGAGAAGGTCGCGACCAGGCGCGGTGGCCGCGCCAACCCGGTCCCGGCCAGCAGCGCCGGGTCGTCGATCGCCGCCGCCTCAGCGGGGGCGGCGCTGCGGCGAAAGGCGCCCGTGCGCAGTAGGCGCAGGCGGCCCAGGGTGAGGATCCCCACCGGCTCCTCGTCGTCGACCGGCAGCGCTCGCGCCGGCAACCCCGGCATTCCGGCCCAGGCGCCGAAGACCCGCAGCGGCTGCAGCCTGACGTGCCAGCCGTCGGCGAGGCGCTTGGCGACAAGATGACGGCGGGAGAACTCCTCGAACGCCTCGTCGCCCTCCCAGGCGGCGATCATCCCGACGCGCCGCAGCCCCCGTGGCGGCAGCAGCGGCTCGCCCAGCGCGGCCGTGGTCGTCGTCTCGGCGTAGAGGAGCCCCGGCACCCGGTCCTGTCGCGGCGGACGCAGGAGCAGCGCCGCTGCCTCACGCGGCCCCGCTTCAGCGATGTGCACCGAGACGATCACGGCTCCCAGCCAACCGTAGCGAGGCCCTCTTTAAACGCTGTCCTTTTCTCAAAAACGTCTTCTTGACTTTATGAAAGTAAGCGTTTACAGTCCGCGCAGCCGGGTTCGCACAGGGAGCGGAGCCGGCGATCAAAGGGACATAGACCGAGCCTCGCGGGAGCGCCGCCAAGGGAAGCGGCCGGCAGAGGGGCTCAAGGGACAAGGAGAGCGATACGTGACGCGCTACGCGAAGGCACCGTCGGCCCACCCACTGGGGCTCTTGCTCGTTTTCGGATTGCTCCTCGCCGCGATGGCGCTCAGCGCCTCCTCGGCCCTCGCCCTTGAAACCCGCCTTTACTCCGGCACCTCCCTCGGGCCAGAAGGGACTACTGGATCGGCGACCTTCAAAGCCCTCCAATCCGTGGCCGTCGAGCAGGCAAGCGGCGACGTCTACGCCCTCGACGGCGGCGAAGGCGGCCGCCTCTACAAGTTCGACGCCACCGGAGAACCGGTCGACTTCTCCGCGCTCGGCGACAACTTCATCGAAGGCGTCGGCGGCTCGGAATTCGGTGCTGAAAACGAGATCGCCATCGCGCCTCCCGGATCCCCGGGTGGAACCGCCGGCGACATCTACGTCGCCAACAACTCCGTGGTCAAGATCTACTCCCCGGGGGGAGAACTCCTCGGCGAACTGAGCGGCGACGAAGAAGTCGGCCACGAGGCCTGCGGGGTGGCCACCGATCCGGCCGGCCACGTCTTCGTCGGCTTTTACCCCAACGCTGTACGCGAATACACCCCCTCGGCAAACCCCGCCGTGAACGGCGATAAGAGCGGCCAGTCCGTTGCCAGCCTGCCAGGGATCTGCAACGTCGCCGTCGACGGCCTCGGCAACGTCTACGCGAGCCACTACTACCCCGGCGGGGCAACGGCCAAGCTGGAAGGTCTCACCGATCCCAGTCCGACCCTGATCGAACCGGGCGGACCGGCGCTCGCGATCGATCCCACGACCAACGAACTTCACCTGGACAGTGGTGGCTCCTCCTCGGGAGCGGGCTCGGAAATCCGCTTCTACTCCTCTTCGGGTGAGCTCAAAGGTCAGTACGGCGCAGCCGACCTCTTCAACTCGCGCGGCATTGCGATCGGCTCAAGCGCCGAAGGGGCCTACGTCGCCAACGGCGGCAGCGGCAAGGTCGACGTCTACGGCCCGACGGTCATCCTCCCCGATGTAACCACCGAAGCAGCCACCGCCGTCGGCGCTACAAGCGCCACCCTGCACGGGACGATCAGCGCCGCCGGCGGCCCGGAAGCGAGCTGTGAGTTCCAGTACATCACTGAAGAAGCCTTCCAGGCCAACGTCAAAGAACATCACGAAGCCTTCCAGAGCGCCACCAGCTCCGAATGCTCGCCCACTGGTCCCTTTACTGGCGCCGGCTCTGAAGCGGTCAGCGCCCCAATCGCCAACCTCTCCCCGGGAACCACCTACCGCTTCCGCCTCCGCGCCGAAAACGCCAACGGCGCCAACGCCGGCGCGGCGCTCAGCTTCCTCACCCTCGGCCCTACGGTCGCCGCCAGCGGCGTTACCGACATCACCACGACCGCCGCGACGTTCACCGGCCTGATCAACCCACAGGGCAAAGCGACGACCTACCACTTCGACTACGGCCCGACCGCAAGCTACGGCTCCAGCGTCCCGGTTCCCGACGCCACCGCAGGGGTTATCCCCATCGGTGCGGGGGATGTCTCATCCGGTAGCTCCGGAACCGGAATCGTCAAAAACGTGTTCATGTCCCAGGGCGAATTCGTGGTCGGCCAGGACATCGTCGGCGCAGCGATCGCGCCCGGCACCACGATCATCAAGATCGAAGGCTCGACTCTCACCCTCTCCCAATTCGCCATCGCTGTCGGCTCGGGGCTCTCATTCACCTCGACGACCGCCGCCGTCTCTCAGCCGATCAAAGGCCTCGCCCCCGACACCGAATACCACTTCCGCCTCGTCGCCACCAACGCCGACGCCACCTACCTCGGGCCCGACAAACAGTTTTCCACCTCCCCCGTGGATACCGGCCTTCCCGACGGACGCGCCTACGAGATGGTCTCCCCGCCGCTGAAGATCGGCGAGGTGTTCCCGCCGGAACCGAGCGGGATCCTGGGCGGGAGCTGTTTTGAATGCCTGCCGGGGAGCACTGACATGCTGATGCCGATGCAAAGCTCGCCCGACGGCGAAGCGCTTGCCTTCGAGGGCCAGCCGTTGTCCGCCGGCCTAGCCGCTCGCGAAAACGAGTACATCTCTCGGCGCTCGGGTAGCGGCTGGGCCACGCAGCCAATCTCTCCACCCCTGGCGGCGAGTGGCGCCGGAGATGAATCCAGCGGCTTCAAGGCCTTCTCGGCGGACCTTTCCCGCGGCGTCCTGTTCCAACGCAAGCAAGCACTATCACCAGAAGCGCCGGTAAGCGAAAGCGGCGAAGCGTACAAGAATCTCTACCTCTGGGAAGCGGGGAGCCCGGCCCTGCGGCCGCTGGTGACGGTCGAACCCCCCAACCGCGATCCCTTTTCCTTCGAACTTTCCTTCGCCGGCGGTAACTCCGGCGCGGGGGGAGTCCCCGCCCTCGCGCACCTCGTCTTCGAAGCCAACGGCGCGCTTACGCCGCCGGTGCCGACGATCGCGCCGGCAGCGCCGGAAGTCGGCGAAGGCAATTGCGGGGGTTTCCCGGCCGGCCTTTTCCCGGCCAGCGACTGCAACCTCTATGAGTGGGTCGGCGGGCAGCTTCGGCTGATCAACGTCCTGCCCGGCAACGAAGCGGCGACCACGCACGCAGTGATCGGCTCGGGCCGGCGGCTGGCGAGATCCCTGGCCAGCAACGGAGATCCGAGGTTCGAATCGGAAAACGTCGACCACGCGATCTCCGCCGACGGCAGCCGCATCTTCTGGAGCGACGGCAGCGGCCAGGTCTACGTCCGCATTGACGGCAAAGAAACGGTGAAAATCGAAGACCCCGGCCAGTTCCTCACGGCCTCGATAGACGGTTCCAAGGTGCTCCTCAGCGACGGCTGCCTCTACAGCCTCGAAGAAGAAGAATGCGAAGCGAACCTGACCGGCGGCCCTGCGGGCTTCCTCGGGACCATGGGCGCGAGCGAAGACCTCTCGCGGATCTATTTCCTCAGCAACGAAGCGCTGGCAGCGGGAGCGCAGCCGGAGTCATGCGAATTCTCGAAACTCAAAACCGGCAGCAAAGAAGAAGAAGAAGGCAAAGTCCCGGCGGGGCTGGGCTGCAACCTCTACGCCTACGACCACGGTGACGTCACTTTCGTCGCGACGCTTTTCAAAATGGACAACAACTCCGGCTTGAACAGTCACCTGGGAAGCTGGAAGGCTGCGCGCTCGAACCGCACGGCGCAGGTCAGCCCAGACGGACGCTATCTGGCGTTCATGTCCCAAGCGCGGCTGACCAGCTATGACAACCGCGTCGTCGGCCGTATTGCATGCGCTGCTAAAGAAGGTAGAGAAGTTAAAGGGCCATTGGCGTGCTCCGAGGTCTACGAGTACGACCTGGAAGCGGGGAGACTCATCTGCCCCCCGTGCAACCCGAACGGGCAGCGGCCGCTGGGAGGGTCCAACCTAAGTCTGATCAAGTTTAACTATCGACAACAGCCGTTCATGCCACTGGAAAACCTCCCCGCCGATGGCGAAGGGCGCCTCTTCTTCGAAAGCCAGGACACGCTCTCGGTGAATGACACCAACGGCCACATCCAGGACGTCTATGAGTGGACTCCCAACGAGGTCGGGAGTTGCAAACGAGCCGCCGGCTGCCTTGCCCTGATCTCCAGCGGCCACAGCCCCAACGACTCGATGTTCCTCAACTCGACCCCGAGCGGCAACGACGCCTTCTTCATTACCCGCGAGCAGCTTGCCCAGCGCGACAAAGACGACCAGCTCGACGTCTATGACGCCCGCGTGGGCGGCGGCTTCCCCGAAGACATCTCGCCGCCCTGCCTGGGCGAAGCCTGCAAGGGCGCTTCTTCGAGCGCTCCGGCTACCGAGACCCCCGGCAGCTCGACCTTCAGCGGCCCATCGAACAAGAAGCCCCACAAACACGGAAAACACCGCAAACACAAAAGCAAGAAGCACAAAAAGGCTCACAAGCGATCGGCCCAGCACAAGAAGACCGGAGGCTCGAAGTGAACGCCCGCAAGCACCTGAGCGCCACCATCGGCCTCGCCCTGCTGACGATCGCATTGCTCTCCCCCGCAGGAGCCCAGGCGGCCTTCGGGATCCAGCCGGGCAGCTTCAGCGCCACCGCGACCGAAGCCGACGGCGCCCCCGACTTCCAGGCCGGCTCGCACCCCTACGACTACACGGTCTCCTTCACGATGAACCAGGACTCCAAAAACCTGCCCGAAGGGGAACTGCGCAGCCTCGTCGTCGACCTGCCCCCGGGCCTGGTCGGCGCCCCGCTGGCGGTGCCTAAGTGCCCGACGCCGACGCTTGAGGGCATAGGCTCACTCTGTCCCGGCAATACCCAGGTCGGGATCGTCCACATCCCCTTTGGTGGCTCCGGACTCGAAGCCACCCAGCCGATCTACAACCTGACCCCGGTGCTCGGCTCCCCGGCGCGCTTTGGCTTCAGCTTGGTCGGCCTCAACAGCTTTCAGGAACCGTCGCTGCGCAGCGACGGCGACTACGGGATCAGCGTCTCCGACCTCACCCTCCCCAGCGTCGAAATACAGGCGGTCAGCGAGACGATCTGGGGGGTGCCGGCCGATCCCAGCCATGACGCAGAACGGTACTGCGTCGTCGATGGGGGAATCGGTGCAGGTTGCCCCAGCACCGTCTCCCCAACCCCCTTCCTCACCCTCCCGACCACCTGCTCGGGTCCGCTGAAGACCACCCTCCACGTCAACTCGATCGAAGAACCAGATGTCTTCCACACCGAAACCTACGAATTGCTGAACGAAGGCGTCCCCACCGCCACCGACGGTTGCAACGCCCTGCAGTTCGAACCGCAGATCACCGCCCTGCCCACCACCAACCTCGCTGACAGCCCGACCGGCCTTGACTTCAACCTGCACCAGCCCCAGGCAGAAGACGTCCCCCAGGGCGAACCGGCCGAATTCTGCACCAGCGGCGAATGGAGCGGGGAACCGAGCGAATTCGCCTTCCAGTGGTTGCGCAACGGCGTGGCTATTCCCGGCGCGGAAGAATCCGAATACACCCCCACCGGCGCCGATCAGGCGACCGTCTTGCAGTGCGAAGTCACCGCGACCAACCCGGCGGCCGCGGGCCCAGGGCGCGCGGTCAGCGCCGCGAAGACGATTCCGCCGGCACCGCCGACCGAACCCCCCTTCGCCTACGGGGCCTTCCTCGGCCTCTACCCAGGCTTGGAAGAAGCGATCTGCGAATCCTATTGGGAAGGTGAACCGACGATCGAGCGCCGCTGGTTCAAAGACGGCGTCCTGATCCCAGGAGCAACGGCGGAAAGCATCCCCTACCACCCCAGCGAAGGACCGCTGAGCCTGCAGTGCGAGGCGATCGGCACCAACGCCGGCGGCACCGTCGTCGCCTTCAGCGAAAACGTGACTTCAGAACCGCCGCTGGAACCGGCGATCCCAAGCGCGCTCTACGAAGCGGGCCCGAAGCTCCAACGCGCCCCGCTCAAGTTCCCGCTCTCAACCGCCCACCTCAAAGACGCCAAAGTCACCCTGCCGGCGGGCGTGACCCTCAACCCCTCCGCCGCCAACGGATTGGCCGCCTGCTCCAACCAGCAGATCGGCTACCAGCCGAGCAACGGCGAGATCCACTTCTCCAAGGCCCCGCAGAGCTGCCCGGATGCTTCCAAGGTCGGGACCTTGGAAGTCAGCACCCCCTTGGTCGACCACAAGCTGCAAGGGGCCGTCTACCTCGCCAAGCCCTACGAAAACCCCTTCGGCACGCTGCTGGCGATCTACCTCGTCGCCGAAGACGAACAGACCGGCACGATCGCCAAGCTCGCCGGCAAGGTCGAGACCGATCCCCAGACCGGCCAGCTGACCACCACCTTCAAAGAGAACCCGCAACTGCCGATCGAAGACTTCGACCTGCACTTCTTCAAAGGCACCCGTGCCGCCCTGAAGACGCCGTTCAGTTGCGGCAAATACACCACCACCTCGACCCTGGTGCCCTGGTCCACTCCCGAAGGAGCAGACGTCAACCCATCGAGCTCCTTTGAGACCGCGGTGCCCGCGGGAGGCTCGGGCATCTGCCCGAAGAGCGAAGGCGAAGCTCCGAAGTCCCTCAACTTCAACGCCGGGACTACTGCTCCCCAGGCGGCGGCCTACTCCCCCTTCACCCTGAAGCTGGGAAGGCAAGACGGCTCCCAGCAAATAGGCGCGATCGACACCACCCTGCCCAAGGGCCTGGCGGCAAAGCTCGCCGGCGTCCCCTACTGCTCCGAGGCCCAGATCGCCCAGGCCCAAAGCCGCGAAAAGCCCAACATGGGCGGGCTGGAGCAGAGCAACCCCTCCTGCCCCGCGGCAAGCGAGGTCGGAACCGTGACCGTCGGCGCCGGAGCGGGCTTGACCCCCTTCTACGTCCAAGGCCACGCCTACCTCGCGGGTTCTTATAAGGGAGCCCCGCTCTCCCTGGTGATCGTCACCCCGGCCGTTGCCGGCCCCTTCGACCTCGGCGCCGTGGTCGTACGCACGGCTCTTAACGTCGACCCCGAAACCGCCCAGGTCCGCGCCGTCTCCGATCCCCTGCCGAGGATCATCGACGGCGTCCCGCTGGACCTGCGCAGCGTCGTCGTGAAGCTCGATCGCCCCAGCTTCACCCTGAACCCAACGAGTTGTGACCCAGCCCAGATCACCGGATCGGCTGCGATGCTCAGCGGCCAAAGCTCCGCCCTTGTCTCCCCCTTCCAGGTCGGCGGCTGCGACGCGCTGAAGTTCAAGCCGAAGCTCGCCCTGCGCCTCAAAGGCGGCACCAAGCGCAACAAATACCCGGCCCTGAAAGCCGTCCTCACCTACCCCAAGGGCTCCGGCTACGCCAACATCAAAAGCGCCCAGGTCACCCTGCCCCACTCCGAGTTCCTCGAACAAGCCCACATCGGCACGATCTGCACCCGCGTGCAGTTCGCAGCCGATCAGTGCCCGGCCAAGTCGATCTACGGCAAAGCCAGGGCATTCACCCCGCTCCTCGACAAGCCGCTTGAAGGCCCGGTCTACCTCAGGTCCTCCAGCCGCGAACTCCCCGACCTTATCGCCAAGCTCGACGGCCAGGTCCCGGTGGTCCTGGTCGGCAAAGTAGACACCGGCTCAAACGACGGCATCCGCAACACCTTCGAAGCCGCCCCCGACGCCCCGGTATCGAAGTTCGTCTTGGAAATGCAGGGCGGCAAGAAGGGCCTGCTGGTCAACTCCGAAAACATCTGCGCCAAAGCGCAGCGGGCCCTCGCCACCTACAGCGCCCACAACGCCGCCACCTACACGGCCAAGCCGGCGATCAAGAACGACTGCGGGAAGAAAGCCAAGCACAAGCGCCAGGGACAAAAGCGCGGAGGCAAGCACTAGCCACCCAGTCAGGGACCACTTCACCACCAACCAACTGACAACCAGTCAGTTGTTCTGCAGCAGGGGAGTCGCGTCCCCAAGCCACGCCGGTTGCATCCGGCCGAAGCCAAAGGACGCGACTGAACGAAACCAAACCCGGGGATACGCCCGGGAGAGAAGGAGTTCGCAGAAATGGTCAGTAAACCCAGTCAACCAAGGAAGGTGCTTGGCGCTCTCGCGCTCACTGCCCTCCTCGCGCTCAGCGTCTTCACCAGCGTGGCTTTGGCAGAAAAACTGCCGCCCGAAAACACCGCGCTCCCGGTCGTCTCGCCGACCACGCCGACGATCGGCAAAGCCGCGACGACCACCAACGGCACCTGGAAAAACGAACCGACCAGCTACACCTACGCCTGGCTCCGCTGCAGCACCGCCGGGACCGAATGCGTCTCAATCTCCGGCGCCACCAGCTCCTCCTACACGGTCACCGAAGCTGACGCCGGGCACACCCTGGTCTCCGCGGTGACGGCCAAAAACGCCTTTGGCTCGACCACCGCGCAGTCCAAACCGACCGGCAAAATCGTGCTGCCGACGCAGTATTGGTACGCGTGCCAGAAAGGCGCGGGTGGGGGACTCACCAACGCCTACAGCGACCCGGCCTGCACGGTCGAAGTGGCCAAAGGCATCTACGGCTGGAAAAAGCTCACCGAATCCACCATCACGATGAAAAAAGCCGCGGCGCCGCTCTCAGTGGAATGGACCTTCGGCGGCATCTCGATGGCCGTCGCCTGCACGCCGAGCGGCGAAGGCTTTGTCGCAAACCCCGCGGGCGGAGGCGCCGGGACCGAGGGCGTGGGCAGTTTCAACCTCAAAGAATGCGCGCTGACTCAGCCCGCCAGCCAGGTCTCCAAATGCGGCGTGATCGGGGCGATCTTCTCGCTCAACGGTCAGGCCACCGAACTGGAAGGCAAACCGGCGCTCAGGTTCGACGAAAGCACGGAATTCACTCTGCAGATCGTGCCCGGAGGAGAACCGCCCTGCGCGGTGTCCGGGTACTACAAATTCAGCGGAGCCTTCAGCGGGGTCTCCAACAGCACCACCTCCTCGCTGGAATTCAGCAAAGCGGGTAGCTCCCTCCTGCTGGGGGGCTCATACCCGGCCTGGCTTTCGGGCTCCATCAAGATCGAAACCAAAGCCGGCGAACCGTTGAAGCTGGCCTCTTAACTAAACGACCGAGCTATCCCCCGGGCCGCTGGACGCGGCCCGGGGATTTGGACCTCGAGGGTCGATCCTTGCCCCGAATTCCGCTACCTTTCAGCTACACGCCGGTTTATTGAGGGACGCGATGCTTTGAATTGGCGCGTACAGGGACTACATAAGCAGGGACTCCCCAAGGGAAAGGGATGACGGACGGTGACGTGATCAAGAACTTGCTGCGCCTGTCGGCGCGGGCGCTTGCGGCCTTGGCCATTTGCGCAGCCGTCCTCGCTGCCGGTGCCTCCTCCGCCCTCGCCGCCGCGCCGCAGATCGCCGCCTCGTGGGTGACCGAAGTCACCGCCACCTCGGCCAACCTGCGCGCCCAGATCAACCCCAACGGGCACAGCACGACCTACCGCTTCGAATACATCTCCGAAGCCGGCTACCAGGCGAACCTCAACGCCATCCCGCCGCGGGAAGGCTTCAGCGGCGCCGCCAAAGCGCCGCCCAGCGGCGCCGCCGGCATTGGCTCCGGCAACGCGCTCGTCGCCGTGGTCCAGCACATCGCCGCGCTCAGCCCGGTCACCGTCTACCGCTTCCGGGCGGTGGCGACCAGCTCCGAAGGGACCGTCACCGGACCCGCGCACTCGCTCGGCACCGAGGAAGCGACCAACGTCTTCAGCCTGCTCGACAACCGCGGCTGGGAGATGGTCTCGCCGATCGAAAAAAACGGCGGCGCCGTGCAGGGCTTCAATCAGAACTTCGGCGGCGACGTGATGCAGGCCGCGACCGACGGCAACAGCATCACCTACAGCTCGGCCGACTCCTTCGCGGCGAGCCCGGAAGGGGCGCCCGCCGCCAGCCAGTACATCGCGGCCCGCGGCGGCGGCGGCTGGGTCAGCGACAACATCACCACCCCGCTGCTCTCGGGCAGCTACGGCGACGACCCCAACGGCGTTCCGTACCAGCTCTTCTCGACCGACCTCTCGAACGGCCTGCTCTCCAACGGCGAGCGCTGCCGCGGCTCCGAGGGCGAATGCCCGGTCGCGAACCCGCCGCTGCCGGGCACCGGGGCGCCGGCCGGCTTTCGCAACTATTACCTGCGCAGCAACGCGATCGGCAGCTTCGGATCGCTGCTGAAAAGCACCGACCTGACGCACACGTCGCTCGCCGCGGACCAGTTCGAGCTCAATTTCGTCGCGGCCTCGACCGACCTCGCCCACGTCGTCGTCTCGACCTGCGCCGCGCTGACCGCGAACGCGACCGAAGTCGCGGCGAGCGGCGGCTGCGACCCCGCTGAGCAGAACCTCTACGAGTGGTCGGGCGCGGGCCTGTCGCTGCTCAACCTGCTGCCGGGGGACAGCGAAGGGACTCCGGGTGCCAAGGTGGCGGCGCAGGGCGCCGCGGTCTCGACCAGCGGCGCGCGCGTCTACTGGACCCCGATCGAAGACGGGCCGCTCTACCTGCGCGAAGCGGGCGGGCCGACGAAACTCGTACCGGAAACGGTCGGCGGTGGGGCGGCCTTCCAGACCGCCTCCTCCGACGGCCGCTTCGCGTTCTTCACCAAGGCCGCCCACCTCTACCGCTACGACGCGACGACCGAAGCCTCGAGCGACCTGACCCCGAGCGGCGGCGTGCAGGGCGTGCTCGGCGCCTCCGCCGACGGCTCCCACGTCTACTACGTCAGCGCCGCCGGCCTCTTCCTCTGGAACGGTGGGGTGACGACGGAAGTCGCCTTCGCCGCGGCCGCCGGCGACTACCCGCCGACCACCGGCACGGCCCGGGTCAGCGCCGACGGCAGCTACCTCGCCTTCGTCTCCGCCGCCGAACTGACCGGCTACGAAAACAACGGCGTCACCGAGGTCTTCCTCTACGGTCCGCCGCCCGGCGGCGGCGCCGCCAAGCTGACCTGCGTCTCCTGTAACCCGACCGGCGAACGGCCGCGTGGGGCCTCCTCGATCCCCGGCGCGATCGCCAACGGCACCGGCCCCGACGTCACCCGCAGCTACAAGCCTCGCTCGCTCTCCAACGACGGCTCCCGCGTCTTCTTCGACTCGAGCGACTCGCTGGTCGTGCAGGACACCAACTCCCGTCCCGACGTCTACGAGTGGGAGGCCCGGGGCGCCGGCAGCTGCCAGCGGGAAAACGGCTGCGTCAACCTGATCTCCAGCGGCCGCAGCCCGCAGCCCTCGACCTTTATCGACGCGTCGGCCAACGGTTCCGACGCCTTCTTCCTCACCGACAGCTCGCTGTTCCCGCTCGATCCCGGCTCCTTCGACGTCTACGACGCCCGAGTCGACGGCGGCTTCCTGCCGCCGGCGCCGGCGATCCCCTGCGAGGGCGACGCCTGCCAGAGCCTTCCCGCTCCGCCCGAAGACCCGACCCCCGGCACCCTGGTTCCCAACTCGGGCAACCCGCCGCTGCACTTCGTCACCCAGAAGACGAAGAAGAAGCACAAGAAGCACCACCACGGCAAGAAGAAGCATGGGGGCGGGAAATGATCGGCCGTCGCGTCGCCCTCTGCGCGGGCCTCACCCTCGTCCTCTGTGCCCTCGCGGCGCCGCCGGCGTTCGCCGCCTTCGGCTTCAAGCCGGGCGCCGAAGGCTTCTCGTCGACCGCCACGGCCGAAGGCGGCTCGGTCGACCACCAGGCGGGCTCCCATCCGCAGACGCTGAGGACGGAAGTCAACTTCAACCTCGGACCCGAAGCGCCGGGCGAACCCGGGGTGCCGTTCAGCGAAGGCGACGTCAAGGACCTCGAAATCAACCTGCCGCCGGGTCTGGTCGAAAACCCGGCCGCCGTTCCCCAGTGCTCGCTCGCCGCCTTCCACACGCCGCGGCAGTCCCCCTACGAAGCCAGCCTCTCGGGCGAGAGCTGCCCGGACCGCACCCAGATCGGCACCGTCGAGGTGCGCTCCTCCTTCGGCGGCGGCTCGACCCGCACCTTCGGCGTCTTCAACCTCGACCCACCCCCTGGCGCCCCGTCCGAGCTCGGCTTCAACGCCTACGGGGCGCCGATCACCTTCATCCCCCACGTGCGCCAGGCCGACGGCGAATACGGCCTCACCCTGGTCGCCCAGAACATCCCCCAGCTGGTCAACTTCAGAGGCCTGACGCTGACCGTCTGGGGGACGCCCTGGGGGGTCGTCCACAACGCCCAGCGCGGCAACTGCCTGAAAGAGACCGAGCCCGACTTCGGCTGGGCCAAATGCTCGGTCGGGCCGCCGAAACTCAACGTGCCGGTCGCCTACCTGACGCTGCCGACCGCCTGCGAAGGCCCGCTTTCCTTCACCGCCGTCGCCACCTCCTGGCAGCAGCCGGCCACCTCGGTCAGCCGCACCTACAGCGGCCAGAATCTCGAAGGCTGCGCCGCGCTGGCCTTCGAACCGAATCCTGTCGGCTTCGTCACCGACCCCCGCGCCTCCTCTCCCAGTGGCTTCGACTTCAACCTCAACGTCGACAACTCCGGCTTCCTCACGCCGCAGCGGCTCGCTCCCTCGCCGGTTCGCAAGGCGGTGGTGACGCTTCCGGACGGGATGACGATCAACCCCTCGGTCGGCGCCGGTCTCGGCGTCTGCACCCCGGCCCAGTACGCGGCCGAGACGGTCTCATCGCCGCCTGGCGCAGGCTGTCCCAACGTCTCGAAAATCGGCGACTTCACGGTCCAGAGCCCGCTGTTCGAAAAGACGGTCGAAGGGTCGCTGTTCCTCGCCGCTCCGCACGACAACCCGTTCGGGACCCTGATCGGGGTCTACCTGGTCGCGAAGAACTCCGACCGGGGCATTCTCGTCAAAGTCGCCGGCAAGCTCGACGCCGACCTGGCCAGCGGCCGGCTCGTCGCCACCTTCGACAAATTGCCCCAACTGCCGTACACCAACCTCAAGGTGCACTTCCGCGAAGGCCAGCGCAGCCCCCTGGCGACGCCGGCGACCTGTGGGTCTTTCTCCACGGAAATGGACCTGACCCCGTGGCGCGGGCTCGCCGGCACCCGCCACAGCAGCTCCCCGCTGACGATCTCCGCCGGCGTCAACGGCGGCCCCTGCCCGTCAAGTGTGACTCCGTTCACCCCGCGCGCCCAGGCCGGCACGCTCAACTCCAACGCCGGCTCCTACACGCCCTTCTACCTCCACCTCACCCGGGAAGACACCGAGCAGGAGATCACCTCCTACTCGACCGCGCTGCCGCCGGGGCTGACCGGCAAGATCGGCAGCATCCCCTACTGCTCCGACGCGGCGATCGAGGCGGCCAAGCACCGCGGCGGTTTCGAGGAGGCCGAACATCCCTCCTGCCCGGCCTCGACTGAAATCGGCCACACGATCGCCGGCTATGGGCTCGGCCCGGTCCTCTCCTACGCCCCCGGGGGCCTCTACCTCGCCGGGCCCTTCCACGGTTCCACCTTCTCGGTCGTCGCGATCGACTCCGCCACCGTCGGCCCCTTCGACCTCGGCACCGTGGTGATCCGCTCGGCGATCAGGGTCGACCCCCGGACCGCCCAGGTGTCGATCGACTCCGCCGGCTCGGACCCGATCCCCCACATCATCGACGGCATCCCGATCCACCTCCGCGACGTCCGCGTCTACATCAGCCGCCCCGGCCTGACGCTCAACCCGACCAGCTGCGAACGCTTCCCGGTCGTCTCGACCCTGAACGGCTCCGGCCAGCGCTTCGGCGACGCCGGCGACGACTCGACCGCGACCGCCACCAGCCCCTTCCAGGTCTTCAACTGCGGAGCGCTCGGCTTCGCGCCCAAACTCAGCCTGAAGCTGAAGGGCGGCACCAAGCGCGGCGACTACCCGTCCCTGCGCGCCGAAGTGCGGCCGCGGCCGGGGGACGCCAACATCGCCTCGGCCGCGGTGGCGCTGCCTGCCTCCGAGTTCCTCGCCCAGGAACACATCGACACGATCTGCACCCGTGGCCAGTACGCGCGTGAAGCCTGCCCGGGCGGCTCGATCTACGGTCGCGCCCGCGCCTTCACGCCGTTGCTCGACCAGCCGCTGGAAGGGAACGTCTACCTGCGCGCCTCCGACAACCCGCTGCCCGACCTGGTCGCGGCGTTGCGCGGCGGTGGCAAGGGGATCTCGATCGACCTCGCCGGCCGGATCGACTCGGTTCGGGGCGGGCTGCGCGGTACCTTCGACATCGTCCCCGACGCGCCGGTGAGCAAATTCGTGATGACCCTGCGGGGCGGCAAGCACGGCCTCCTGGTCAACGCTGAAAACACCTGCCGGGCGCCGCAGTACGCGACCGCGAAGTTCATCGGCCACAACAACCTCGGCGAGAAATTCCGCCCGCGCCTCGGCATCAAGTGCGGCAAGAAGGGCAAGGGCAAAGGCAAGCACAAGCCGAAGAAGGGAACGAAGCGATGAGCGGACACGGCACCGCATGGGTTAGGACGAGCACGCGGCGCCTCTGGTTGGCGGCGCTCGCCACCGTCGCGATCGCGCTGGCGGCGGCGCCGGCCGCGCAGGCCGAACGGGCGCTGCTGCCGCCGCTCGGGCTCCAGTACAGCAAAGTCCCGGGCGGCCAGATCGAAGGCGCCTGCGGCCTCGCCGTCAGCGGCACCACGCTCTACGTCTCCGATTATTACCACCACGCGGTCGACATCTTCAACCTCAACTCGAAGACCTACCAGTCGCAGATCGCCGGCGACCCGCTCGACGGCCCCTGCCAGCTGGCGATATCGGCGGGGGGCGCCCTGTACGCGAACAACTGGCACCAGGGCGTGAGCCGGCTGCTTCCCAGCCGCTTCGACTTCGAACCGTTCGAACCGTCGGATGCTCCCCTCGAATCGACCGGGGTCGAGGTCGACCAGGCGACTGGGAACGTCTACGTCGACGACCGCAGCTACGTCGCCGTCTACGAACCCTCCGGGGCCCCGCTGCTGAAAATCGGGCTGGGGACGCTCGGCGAAGGCTTCGGGCTCGCCGTCGCCGGTGGCAGGGTCTACGTCGCCGACGCGGCCGACAGCACGGTCAAGGTCTACGAACCCGCGGTCGACGCCACCAACCCGGCGCTGGTGATCGACGGCGCGGCGACCCCGCAGGGCGGCTTCAACTCGCTGGTCGACGCGACCGTCGCGATCGATCCGACCAGCGGGCACCTGCTCGTCATCGACAACCTCCAGCCGGGCTTCGAACATCCGGAAGCGGCGATCGACGAGTTCGAAACGAACGGGACCTTCCTCGGCCAGGTGTCGAAAAAATTCGTCGACGGCGGGCCGTCGGGCCTCGCCTTCGGCGCCGGCATCCTCTACGTCACCACCGGCAACAGCGAAGAATCCGAAGTCCTCGCGTTCGGGCCCTACGTGTCCTTCAGCGCCCTGCAACAGCCTCCCGCCGCCCCGCAGGGGGCGGCTACCGCCGCGGCCGGTCCGGCGGCTGTCAGCGCGGCGGCCGCGGGGGTGGCCGCGCAGCTCGCCGAAGTGACCCGCGAAAGCTACACCGCCAAGGTCGAACCGATCTGCAAGGCCAACACCCAGGCCAACGAAAAGATCTTCAAGGGGGTCAAACAGGAGGTCAAGGCCGGCAAGCTGAAGCCCGCCGCCACGCAGTTCGCCAAGGCGGCGAGCGCCCTGAAGAAGACGATCGCCCAGTTGAAGGCGGTCCCCCAGCCGCCGGCCGACGGTGCTCGGCTCGACAAATGGCTCGGTTACGTCGAAGAAGAGGCCGAACTCTTTTCGTCGACCTCGAAGAAACTGAAGGCCGGCGACAAGATCGGAAGCTCAGGGGATGGTCGTTCGCCTTACCCACACCGCGAACGTCGCCAACGTTCAGGTCCTCGCCTTCGAATTCGATTACTGTCGCTTCGACACCTCGAAATTCACCTGAGATGCCAAGTCGCAAAGCGAAAATCGGCCTGCTGGCGGCCATGCTCCTCTTGCTCGCCCTCGCCGGCCTGGCGAACGCCGAGGTGGTCCAGCGCGGCCCGGTCCGGGTCAGCTTCGACGGCAAGCTGATCCCAAAGGCGCTGCCGCGCACCGGCTCGGCGCCGGTGCGGGTCGCGGTCGCCGCCAGGATCGGCTCGAGCCACGGCGGCACGCCGCCGCAGTTGCGGACGATGTCGATCGCGATCAACCGCTTCGGCCATTTCTTCTTTCAGGGCCTGCCGGTCTGCTCGCTGCGCGCAATCCAGCCCTCGACGACGGAGAACGCGCTCGCCGCCTGCCGATCCTCGCTGGTCGGCGAAGGTCATTTCTCCGCCAAGGTCCTGCTCGCCCAGCAGAGCCCGTTCCCGGCCGAGGGCAAGGTCTACGCCTTCAACGGCTCCCTGCACGGCAAGCCCGCGATCCTCGCCCACGTCTACGGCACCGATCCGGTCCCGACCTCGTTCACCCTGCCGTTCACGATCGAGCGGGGGAAGGGAACCTTCGGCACCGTCCTCCGCGCCTCGCTGCCGTCGGTCACCGGCGACTCCGGCTACATCACCGGGCTTTCGCTGAACCTCGGCCGCAGCTTCCGCTACCACGGCAAGGCCCGTAGCTATCTCACCGCCTCCTGCCCGGCACCCAAGGGGTTCCCGGGCGCCGTCTTCCCCTTCGCCAAAGCGAGCTTCGCGTTCAAAGGCAGGACCGTCAGCTCGACCCTGACCCGCAACTGCAAGGTCGGCGGCAAGTAGGCAAGGTCGCTCTCGGCGCGGCCGGTCCGCCCGCCTCGGTGGCATCTATCCGGCCGCGGAGACGAAGTGGGACGCAACGCGCCACTTCCTCTGCAGGACGGGTTCGATCGAGGCGGTGGTGCAGGCGGCGTCGGCGAGGCATTCGCCCCAGGCGTTGGCGCCGTCGATGTAGCGGTTGAGGGCGGTCTCGGCCGGGGTGCCGGTCTCCGCCAGGCACGCGATCGTCAGGCGCTCGACCGGGACGCGGTCGTAGGAGGCGCGCAGGCCGTCGACCCTGGCGGCGTACTGCTCGTAGCTGAGGCCGACCGCGAGCTGGCGTCGCAGCGCCCGCAGCGAGCCGACCAAGTCGCCGACGGCAGGCGGGCAGGGTTGTTGCCCGCGGCCGGCCGGCCTCGCGTCGCCGCCTCCACATCCCACGAGGCTCAGCGCGCCCGCGACCAGCGCGCAGCCGAGCAGCGGCAGCCGGCTGGCGGGGTGGGCGGGCGTCATCCGGTCGTAGTGTAGAAATGCGCGCGATGCCGAAGCTGGGGCGGTCCGCGGTGGCGACGGTGGCGCTGGCGATGCTCGGCGCGACCTCGGTCGCCGCTCCGATCGACTCTCTGCCGGACGCCTCCGCCGCCCTGCCACCCGCCTCCGCCGCGCCGGCCCCTCCGACCGCACCGTCCGCCTCCATCGTTCCGCCGGGCGGTGGGGTGCTCGTCGTCGGCGACAGCCTCGAGGAACTGACCTCGCCCTACCTCGCCAGGTTCCTGCCGGGGATTCCGCTCACCGTCAACGCCGTCGGCGGCTCCAACAGCTTCCAGATCTTCGACCTCTTCGAGCAGAGCTACGAGCCCTCGCAGCGGGTGATCGTCTTCGATGCCGGCACCAACGACAACCCGAGCTATCCGCAGACCCTCGCCGGCAATCTGGCCAAGGTCGCGGCCATGGTGGGCAGCCGCTGCATGGTCGTGCCGACCATTCACGGCCTGCACCCGGGCGGCGTCGACGACACCGGCAAGAACCTGACCGTGCGGGAATTCGCTGCTTCGCGCCCCGGCACGCAGACTCCGAACTGGGCCGGCTTCGTCGCCCGCCACCCGGAGCTGATGCAGGCCGATGACCTGCACCCGATTGAAGCCGGGGCCGAAGCGCGGGCGCGGCTGATCGCCCAGGGGGTGATGGACTGCCTCGCCTTCGAGTCGGGCGCGACGACGGCCACCTCGTTGCAAACGCGCGGCCCGGCCCTGCCCGAGGCGCCGGCGCACGTTGACCACGTCGGCCGCATGCGAGCGCGCCAACTCGAGCTCACCCGCGCGATCGCGATGGAAGTGCTGCGCCAGGCCGCGGTTGCCGCTCTGCTCGGCTGACCGAAAAATTGGCACAAAGTTGGCACACCTCTCGGCCCACAGGCCGAAACTTGTTGTCTAAGCTGCCATCATGGCGGTGATGAGGGAAGCCTGGACCGACGAGCGGCTCGATGACCTGTCCGAACGGATGGACCGGGGCTTCGACCGGATCGACCGCGACCTGCGCGAAATCCGCAGCGAGATCTCGGAGCTACGCACGGAACTGACGGGTGAGGTATCAGGGCTCCGCACGGAACTGACCGGCGAGATCTCGAAACTCCGCACCGAGCTCAAGGGGGAGATTGGTGGCCTCCGCACCGAATTGAAGACCGAGATCGCATCACTGAGAGGGAAGACGGAGTCGCGTTTCGACCGGCTCGAAGGGCGCTTCGACGCGCTGCAGCGGATGATGCTGGCCGGTTACCTGACTGCGGTTCTGGCGTTCGTCGCGACTCAGCTCTGAGGGACCGCGGCGACCTCGCACTCGGCCTCGCGGCCGGGCCGCAGCGGCGGGCTGCCGAAGCCGCAGCTGAAGTCCTCGCCGAGGCGCTCGGGGGTGTCGCCGCCCGGCTCGGCCTCGGCGTGCAGGACGGTGGCGCTGATCGTCAACCAGGCGAGCAGCGCCGCCCAGCGCCGCCAGCCCGGCGCAGACGATCATCGCCATGTGGAAGCCGTCGGTCATCTTCGCCGGGTCATAGAAGCTGTCGCCGGTCAGCCCGGCGACGATCGGCAGCACCGCCACCGCGAGCAGGCTCGCCGACCCGGGCGACGGCGTTGTTGACACCGGAGGCAATCGCCGGAGTGGCGGGTGTCGGCGGCCGCGAGGACGGTCGCGGTGACCGGGGCGACGACCAGGGTGAGGCCGAGGCCGAAGACGATCACCGCCGGCAGGATCGAGGTCACGTAAGCGTCGCCGGGTGCGATCTGGGTCATCATCACCAGCCCGACGGCGACGATCAGGGGGCCGACGGTGAGCGGCAGCCGCGCCCCGATCCGCTGCGCCAGCGCCCCCGCGCGGGCCGAGAAAAGCAGCATCAGGAAGGTCACCGGCAGCGAGGCGGCGCCGGCCTCGATCGGCGTGTAGCCCATCGAGATCTGCAGGAAGGCGACGAGCAGGAAGAAGAAGCCGCCGAGCGCCGCGTAGACGACGAAGGTGACCGCGTTGGCGGCGCTGAACTGGCGCGAGCGGAAGATCTCCAGCGGCAGCATCGGGTTAGGGCTGCGGCGCTCGGCGACGAAGAAGGCGACGAGCGCCAGCACGCCGCCGAGGCCGGTGACGACGATCGCCGCCGAGGCGCCCTGCCCGGGCGCCTCGATCAGCGCGTAGGTCGTGCCGGCGAGGCCGAGCGCGGCGAGCGCGGCGCCGCTGAGATCGAGTCGCCCGCTCGCGCATCATGTCGCGGCTCTCCGGCACGTGGCGCGCCGCCGCCCAGATCGACGAAGAGCGCCGAGCGGCAGGTTGATCAGAAGATCGCCCGCCAGGAGATCGCCCCGATCAGGTAGCCGCCGAGCAGTGGCCCGAAGGCGGTCGCGACGCCGCCCAGACCCGGACCAGGCGCCGATCGCCCGGGCGCGGTCGCCGGGGCGGAAGCTGGCCTCGATCAGGGCCAGGCTGCCGGGGGTCAGCAGCGCCCCGCCGATCCCCTGCAGCAGCCGCGCCGCGATCAGCAGCTCGACGCTGGGGGCGACCGCGCAGAGCAGCGAGGCGGCGGTGAAGACGCCGATCCCGAGCACGAAGACGCGCCGCCGCCCGTAGCGGTCGCCGAGCGAGCCGCCGAGCAGGATCAGCGAGGCCAGGGTCAGCAGGTAGCCGTTGAGGATCCACTGCAGGGCGCTGGTGCTGGCGTCGAAGTCGCGACCGATGTCCGGTAGGGCGACGTTGACGACGGTGCCGTCGAGGAAGGCCATCCCCGAGCCCGCTACCGCCACCGCCAACAGCCACCGCCCAGCTCCGCTTTCGAAGGCGACGCCGGGGGTTGCCGCGTGCGCCTCCACGCGGTTCAGCTCTCCAGCTCGGGCGGCAGCGCCTTTGGCCCATCGGGATACATCTCGCGCAGCTGCGCCTCGCTCATCTCCAGGGTGCTGGTGATGGCTTCCGCCGGGGCGCCGACCACCAGCCAGAGCTGGTCGGCCTCGGTGTCGTTGAAGAGTTGGCGCAGCGAGCTGGGATCGACCAGCAGGGTGTCCAGCGGCTCCAGGGTGAGTGGCTCCTCGTCGTCCACCCGCACGCGACCGCTGCCCTCGAGCAGGACGTAGAGCTCCTCCTGCTCGAAATGGCGGTGCCTGGTCGACGCCTGTCCCGGCGTCAGCCGCCAGAGCCGCGCCCCGAGCGCGCTCGCCTCGAGCTGCCTGCCGAGGTCGGTATTCAGCACCGACATCTGGTTCGAGGGCCGCCAGAAGGCATCGGCGGAGCGGAGCAGGCGATAGGCCACAGCCGGATTATCGCCCTCGACCCGAACGCGGACTATTTCTGTAGCTATAGGCGCAGCAAACGACCGAGTTTCAGGCGGGCTTTGCTTCGGCGGCCGCGTCCTCGGCTTGGTAGCCCTTGAGCAGGCGGCGCTCCTCGTCGAGCTTGGGGAAGAGGAAGAAGACGAGGGCGGCGCCGAGCAGGACGGCGACGATGCCGGCGCTGTAGGCCCAGGCGTCGCCCTGCAGGAACGAGGTCTTGGCGGCGGCGACGATCTGCGCGCTGTAGTGCGGGTACTGGGTGGCGGTGTCGGCGGCGCTGGAGAAGGACTTGGTCAGCTCCGCTTCGACGTCCTCGGTGACCCGGGCCTGCTGGGGGGAGGCGGCGATCGCGGCGTTGGCGGCGGTGGCGTAGCCAGCGGTCAGCAGGGCGCCGAGGATCGATTGCATGATCGCGCCGCCGAGGTCGCGCTGGAGGTCGGCGGTGGCGGAGGCCATGCCGGCCCGCCGCACCGGGACCGACCCGGTCAGCGAATGCGAGGCCGGGGTGCCGGCGAAGCCGACCCCGATCCCGACGAAGCCGTAGCCGAGGGCGACCTCCCAGTAGGGGATCCCTTCCTTCCACAGCAGCAGCATCGAGAGGAACCCGAGCAGGCAGAAGGCGTAGCCGATCAGCAGCGTGAAGCGGGCCCCACGCGCCTCGACCAGCTTGGCCGAGCGCGGCGCGACGATCACCATCAGCAGCGCCGCCGGCAGGATCGCCGCCCCCGAGCCCAGGGTCGAGTAGCCGAGCACGTTCTGGAGGAACTGCTGGCCGACGAACATCGCCGCCATCAGCGAGCCGAAGACGATGATCCCGGCGCAGGCGGCGACCCAGAAGACCCGCCTGCCCGCCACCTCGAGGTCGTAGAGCGGCTCCGCGGCGCGCCGCTGGCGCAGCACGAACGCCCCGATCGCCGCCAGCGCGATCGCGCAGAGGCCGATCGCCAGGGTCAGCTTGCCCGGCGCCGGCGCCAGGCTGATCCCCATCACCAGGGTCGCGACCATCACGATCGAGAGCAGGCCACCGCGGTTGTCGACCGGCGCCGTCGCCTCGTTGACGTGAGCCGGCACGAAGCGCCAGGCCATGAACAGCGCCAGCGCCGCCAGCGGCAGAGTGATGAAGAAGACCGAGCCCCAGTCGAACCGCTCCAGCAGGGCGCCGGAGAGCAGCGGGCCGAGCGCGGCGATGGCGCCGCCGAGCGCCGACCAGAGGGCGATCGCGCGCGTCCGCGCCGCCCCCGACCAGAGCGCGGTGATCAGCGCCAGGGTGGTCGGGAAGGCCATCCCGGCGGCGACCCCCCCGAGCAGGCGGGCGACGAAGAGGACGCCGATCGAGGGCGCGAAGCCGGCCAGCAGTGAGGCCGGGATCGAGAGGCCCATCCCCAGCAACAGCATCATCTTGCGGCCGTAGCGGTCGCCGAGGGCGCCGAGGTAGAGGACCGAGGCGGCGAGCCCGAGCGAGTAGCCGACGGCGACCAGGTTGAGCGTCGTCTGGCTGGCGTCGAAGGCCTTGCCGATGTCGGGCAGGGCGACGTTGGCGACGGCGAGGTTGAGGTTGGCGACGGCGGCGACGAGGATCAGCGCCGCGAGGACCACACCGGCGCGTTTGGGGCCGCTCGACTCCATCGCCGGGCTAGATCTCGATCCAGGTGCCGGCCGGGCCGAGGTTGCGGACCGGCGCGCCGCCGATCGCGCTCTCACAGCCCCAGGACTCGTGGATGTGGCCGCAGACCGCCAGCCGCGGCCGCTTCTGCTCGATCGCCGCCAGCAGCGCCGGGCTGCCGAACGGGGTGCCGTCGGCGCTGGCGTCGCAGTGGCCGCGCGGGGGGGAGTGGAGGACCATGACCACGCCCTCGGGGCAGGGCGCCAACATCTCGGTCGCCGCCTCGTCGTCGAGGTCGAAGCTCCATTCCCAGGGCGTGACCGGGATGCCGGCGCCGAGCCCGTAGAACTCGGTGCCGGCGATCGTCGCGCCCTCGCCGTGCAGGACCGTGGCCGCGTCCCAACCCGCGGCCGCGGCGCGCAATGCATCCACGGTCTCGTTGTTGCCGGGGACGAGCACGGTCGGCGTCGCGATCGCCGCCAGGGCGCCGATCGTCTCCTCCAGCCCCTCGTGGACGGAGGCGAAGTCGCCAGCGCCGATCACGACGTCGGCGTCGGCCGACATCTCGACCAGCTTCGCGCCCTGCTCGAGGTCGCGGTGCAGGTCGCTGAAGGCGAGCAGCTTCACGGCCCCAACCTATCCGCTCGTCTCTCGGGCCTGCAGGTCGAAGTAGAGCAGCGTCTGGCCGATCGCCGCGTAGGGGATCAGCAGAGAGAAGATCAGCGCCCCGAGCAGGTTGATCGCCAGGAACGGCAGCGGCGTGAAGATCAGCCCCAGGGTGAGGACTGGCCCGGCGACGAAGAGCAGCGCGACGAGGAAGACGACGACCCGGACCGCGTGCCACCAGCGCCCGCGGACCAGCTCGGAGCTGCCGCGGAAGGACTCCCGCAGCGACTTGTCGGTGAACAGCACTTCCTGCCCGACGAAGGACCAGCCGACCAGCTTCCAGATCGCGAAGGGGAGGCCGATCACGGTGATCGCCATCAAGAGGATCCCCAGGGTGGCGAGCAGCAGGGCGGCGACGATCCGCCAGAAGCGCTCCCGCATGCCGTTCCAGCAGGCCCGGAAGCCGGCCGGCCGCGATTCCACCAGCAGCCGCATGAAGATGACGACGATCGCCGCGACCACGGCCAGCGCGATCGGTCGCGCGATCGATTCGACCAGGTCGGCGAGCGCCAGGTTGACGCCGGAGCGCCCCGCCGCCTCGTCGGCCGAGCTGCCGCCGGCGAGCAGGGTGGCGAGGAGGTTGGTCCCGGCGACGATCACCAGCCCGGCCAGGGCGATCGTGAGCAGGACCGTCCAGTGGCGGCCGTAGAGCCGGCGGGCGGTGCGGACCAACTGGCCGAAGGCGCGCTTGGCCCGCAGCTCGGTGAGGTCGACCGGGCCCCAGCGGGTGAGCCCGATGAAGAGTGCGATCAGCAGCGCCAGGCCGGCGATCGTGACGATCGCCAGGGTTCGCGACTTCGCCTCGAGGTTGACGAAGTCCGAGACCTGGGCGACGGCGCCACAGAAGGCGCCGGTGATCTGCGGGCCGGCGATCGAGCCGCCGGGCAGGCGCGGGCTGGTCGTCCGCTGTTCGGCCATCCAGGCGAACGGTTCCTTCCAGACCGTCTTCGTCGGCGGCCCGGTCGGCCCGTTGTTGAAGCCCTTTTCCTTTTCCCCCCAGCGGCCGTCATAGCTGAGCCACTTGAAGGGTCCCTGTTCGGAGGCGGTTTCGGGGAGCAGGACCGGTCGCAGCCTCAGTTCGCGCAGCGGCTCGGTCGTGTTGTCGCAGCCGACGCCGGAGCCGTGCTGGCCGTTCTGGATGTAGACGGCCGAGTCGTAGAAGGTCGCGTGCGAGCCGGCCGCGGGGTAGACGATCGGGTGGGTGCCTTCCTTGTGCACCTTGGAGTCCTTCCAGCTGGCGCGCTCGCCGCCGGCGTGCTGGAAGACGATGATTTCGCTCGGTTCTTCGCGCAGCGCCTCGGTCGTGGTTTCCGCTTCGAAGCTGAGCTGCATCCCCTCCCAGTCGCCCTCGTGGAGGTCGTTGAACTGGTTGAAGTACCAGAAGAACCAGTACTGGAGGACGAACCCGGAGTGGTTCGGTTCGCGGGCGATGTGGGCGTAGGTGATCGCCGGCGCCTTGCCTTCCTCGACGAGCTTCTCGAAGCCTTTGGCGTAGACGCAGGTTTCGCCGAGCGCCTCCCCTTCGAGGTCGAGGTAGTAGCCGTCGGGGAGGCCGGCGATGTCGCTTGCCGTCGGCGCTTTTTTGACCTTTTCCAGCCGCCCGGTCGTGAGGTTGTCGTGGGTGAGGGTGACGGTGGGATTGCCGAGCACGGTGCCGGCGCTGGTCGGCTGGTACTGCTCGGCGCTGGTTTCGCAGGGAGGCTTCTGCTGTTCGCGCAGCATCGTGATCGGGACGTAGGTCTCGGCGAGGCGCTGGGCGGCTTCTTCGCTCGCCGCCGCCGGGGCGACGGGCAGGGCGAGCAGCGCGATCGTCGCGAGCCCCAGGAACGAGCGGCGCAGCCAGGCCATCAGCCCGGCCAAAGTACCAGCGTCAGGCGGGGCCGGCCGGAGCGCTGGGGCCGGGCTCTTCGACCTGTTCTTCGACTTTGCCCTTCGGCATCGTCGCCAGCGCGACGACGAAGGCGACCGCCATCACCGCGGCGAAGCCGGCCGAATCCTGCCTTGCGTTGCGGTATTGTCGCCGCCGCAATGCCTCCCGTCTTCTGGATCGGCTTCGGAATCGCCGGCTTCGTATTTCTCGTCGGCTGCGTCTCCGGCGCCCGCTCGCGTACAGGCAGCCTCGGCAGCGGGGCCGCGATCGGCGCCTACCTCGGCGTCATGCTCGCCTTCCCGCTGCTCGCGATCGGTCTCGCGACCAGCTAGCGAATAGGCGACGTCCTTCTCGGGTAGGGAAGGGGAATGGCCGACGTGACCTCGATTCCCGCCGTCGACCTGCACGACGGCGTCGCCATCCCCCAACTCGGCTTCGGCGTCTTCCAGGTGCCACCCGCCGACACCCAGGAGGTGGTCGAAGAGGCGCTGGCGACCGGCTACCGGCACATCGACACCGCCGGCGCCTACCGCAACGAGGCCGGGGTCGGGGCGGCGGTCGCCGCCGCCGGACTGCCCCGCGAGGAGGTCTTCGTCACGACCAAGCTCTGGAACTCCCAGCAGGGCTACGACTCGACCCTGCGCGCCTTCGAGCAGAGCCGCGAGCGGCTCGGCCTCGACTTCGTCGACCTCTACCTGATCCACTGGCCGGTGCCGACCGAGGACCGCTACCTCGACACCTGGCGCGCCTTCGAACGGATCGCCGCGGAGGGCGGCGCCCGCTCGATCGGCGTCTCCAACTTCCGGGTCGAGGACCTGGAACGGCTCGAGCGCGAGGCCGACCGCCTGCCGACCGTCAACCAGATCGAGCTGCACCCGAAGCTCCAGCAGGCCGACCTGCGCGGCTTCCACGCCGCCCGCGGCATCGCCACCGAGGCCTGGAGCCCGCTGGCCCAGGGCGAGCTGCTCGAGGACGAGACGATCGCGACCGTCGCCGCCCACCACGACAGGACCCCGGCGCAGGCGATCCTGCGCTGGCACCTGCAGTTGGGCAACGTGGTGATCCCGAAGTCGGTGACGCCGGAACGGATCCGCGAGAACTTCGAGCTCTTCGACTTCGAGCTGAGCGAGGACGACATGGCGGCGATCGCGCGGCTCGACAACGGCGAGCGGATCGGCCCCGACCCGTCGACCTTCGTGGCGCCGTAGGAATAATCCCCGCCGATGGTTCGGCGGGTCAACGCGCTGGCGGCTACCGCCTTCCTCGTCGGCGGGTCGCTGTTCGCGCTGGGGGCGGCGCTGGCCCAGGCGGACCTGGGCGGCCCGCGGCTGGTCGCCGCCGTCTACCTGCTCGGCGGCGTCTTCTTCAGCACCGGCGGCGCCGCCTCGGTACGGCTCTCGCGCGGGAGGCCGCCGCTGGAACAGCTGAGCGCGCTGGTCCTCTTCGTCGGCACCCTGGTCTTCGCGATCAACCTGCTCGACTCGCTGATCGGCGACCTCAGCCCGGCCCAGCAGGACCGCCTGGTCTGGTCGCCGGACATGGTCGGCTGCGCCCTCTTCCTCGTCTCCGGGCACCTGGCGATGGTCCAGATCTCCGGCACCTGGCTGCCCTGCTGGCGACCGCGCGAGCTCGGCTGGCGGATTGTCGCCACCAACCAGCTCGGCTCGGTCCTGTTCATGGTCTCCGCCGTCGCCTCCTTCGTCCGCGCGAGCGGCGACATGATCGCGATCGGCATCGCCAACTGGGGAACGCTGACCGGCGCCCTCTGCTTCGCGCTCGCCGGCCTGATGCAGGAGTTCGAGCGGCCCAGCCGAGTGAGTGCATCTTGATGTTAAGGTGCTCTGATGCCGAAGACGAGAACCACGCTCACCGTCGACAGCGAGGTCCTGCGGGCGGTGCGGGTCAAGGCGGCGCGCGAGGGCAGGCGAGATTCGGAGGTGATCGAGGAATCGCTGCGGCGCGACCTCCGGCTCGACGAGCTCGACCGGATCTGGGCAACGGTGCGTCCGGCTCCGGAGGCCGAGGGCATGGCGCTCGCGGTTTCGGAGGTGCACGCGGTGCGGGAGGAGCGGCGTGCGGCGTGCGGTCCTTGACTCCAACGTCTTCGTCTCCGCCCTGATCACTCCGGTTGGTTCCTCGGCCAAGCTGGTCGAGGAGATGCGGACCGGGGGGCTGGAAGTGATCGTCTCGCCGCGGCTGCTGGCGGAGCTGGAGACCGTGCTGGGCCGGCCGAAGTTCCGCCACTATGTCGATGCGGATGCTGTGCGGGCCTTCCTCGAGCTCCTGCGGCACGAGGCACGGGTCGCACCCGACCCCGAGGAGCCGGCGCCGCTGCGTTCGGTCGATCCGAAGGACGATTATCTGCTGGCGCTGGCCTTCAGCCAGAGCTCCGCCTCGTCTCCGGCGACTCCGACCTCTTGGACCTGACCGGCGGCGCGCCGATCTTCGCGCCGGCCGATCTGCTTGACGCCGTCGATGCCTGAGAGGATGGCGGCGATGGCCGGTGAGGCTCGAGCCAACGCGCCGCGCACCGAGAAGGTGCTGCCGGGGATCTGGCGGCTGCGGCTGCCGCTGCCCTGGCCCGGGGTGCCGCACGGCAACGCCTGGGCGGTCGAGGCCGAGGGAGGGATCGTCCTCTTCGACACCGGCATGGGCGGCAAGGGGCGGCTGCGGCAGCTCGACCTGGCGCTGGCCCAGGCCGGCTACGGCGTCGAGGACGTCGGCCTGCTCGTCTGCACCCACTCGCACATCGACCACTACGGCCTCGCCGCGGGGATCGTCGAGGCGGCCGGCTGCGAGCTCTGGATGCACCCGGCCTGGGAGCACGTGCGGCTGCTCGCCGACGACCCGGTGGCGGCGCTCGAACACCGGCTCGAGGTGGCGCGCCAGAGCGGCGTTCCGGTCGCGGCGCTGGAGCGCTACCGCGAGTCCCGCAGCGGCGACCAGGAGACCGGGATCGACGCGATCCAGGTGCCCGACCGCGACCTCGTTCCCGGCGTCGAGGTCGAGACCAAGCTCGGCGCCTGGCAGGTGCACGAGACGCCCGGGCACGCCCCCTCGCATGTCGTCCTGCACCAGCCCGAGCGCAAGCTGCTGATCTCCGGCGACCACCTGCTCGGCCGCACCGTCCTCTTCTTCGACTACGGCCACACGCCCGACCCGGTCGGCGAATTCCTCACCGGCCTCGCCGAGGTCGAGCCGCTCGAGGTCGAACTCTGCCTGCCCGGCCACGGCCGCCCCTTCCGCGACCCCGAGGCGAAGATCGCCGAGGCGCGCCGCCAGGTCGACGAGCTGCTCGGCAAGGTGCGGGAGTCGCTGGCCGAGCGCGAACGCACCGCCTTTGAGATCGTCGCCGAGATCGTCGGTCCGGAGAACCTCGACACGCCCGCCAGCGCCTGGGTGCTGCAGATCGTCCTCTCCTGCCTCGACCACCTTGCGATTGCCGGCGAGGTGAGCAAGGTCGGTGAGACTGACCCGCAGAGGTGGAGGTTGGCGTAGGGGAGTGGCGCCCGACTCCTCTATAGCCTTCCGCCGATGGCCAGCTTCACTTTTCAGCGGCAGGTGGCGGCGTCGCCGGAGACCGTGTTCGAAGTGCTGACCGATCACCGGCGCTACAGCGAGATCACGCCGCTGCGGAAGTCCGAGCTGGAGCGGGAGGGGGAGCCGGCGCCGAACGGGGTCGGATCGGTGCGGGTGCTCAGCACCGTCGGGCCTCCCCTGCGGGAGGAGACGATCGCCTACGAACCGCCGTCGCGCTTCTCCTACAAGCTGCTCTCCGGGGCGCCCCTGCGCGACCACGTCGGCACCGTCGAGCTGACGGCCAGGGATGGCGGGACCTGGTGCGTCTACGCGGTCCGCACCACGCCGACGCTGCCGCTGGTGGGCGCGGCGGCGGTCGCCGTCGCCAAGTTCGGGGTGAAGCGGCTCTTCGACGGCATCGCCAAGGAGTCCGAGCGGCGCGCCGCGAATGCTTGAGCGCGGGCCCGAGGCCCGCCGCCTGCGCGACGCACCGCTGCTGCGCGACGCCGACCGCCTCCTGCACGACAACCGCGCCGCCGCGGTCGCCCTGCTCGCCGCCGCGATCGCCTTCAGCGCCGCGATCGTCGGCTACGAGCTGCTGAAGCGACCGGCCGACGTCCACAACCCGAACGCGATCTTCAAGCCGCAGAAGCCGCCCGAGCCGAAAAAGGCGAAGACGGTCAACTGGCCGATCTTCGGCTACAACCGCGCCCGCACTCGCTACCTGCCCGCGCGCGGGATCAAGCCGCCGTTCGACAAGCTCTGGCGCTTCACCGAGCAGCCGCTGCTCGAGTTCCCGCCGATCTACGTCGGCGGCCGGCTCTACCTCGTCAACAACAGCGGCTACGCCTACTCGCTCGACGCCGACAGCGGCAAAGTGCTGTGGAAACGGCGGCTCGGTCGCCTCAACGCCTCCTCGCCGGCCTACTCCCGCCACCGGCTCTACATCGTCAACCTCGTCCCCGGCCACATCGTCAAGCTCGACGCCAAGACCGGCAAGACGATCTGGAAAAGGCCGCTGCCCGGGCGGGCCGAGTCCTCGCCGATCGTGGTCGGCCGCAGCGTCTACTTCGGCTGCGAGGACGGCAATCTCTACGCGCTCAGCACGATCAGCGGCAACGTGCGCTGGGCGACCGCGCTCGGCGGCCCGGTCAAGTCGGCGCCCGCCTACTACGGCGGCCGCCTCTACGTCGGCGACTACGGCGGCTACATGAACGCGGTCGACGCCAAGAGCGGCAAGCTGGTCTGGCAGTCGGGCTCGCTCGGGCCGGGGTTCGGCGGCACCGGCGAGTTCTACTCGAGCCCCGCGGTCGCCTACGGCCGCGTCTACGCCGGCAACAACGACGGCCGCGTCTACAGCTTCGACACCAGCGACGGCACCCTCGCCTGGAGCTACTCGACCGGCGGCTACGCCTACTCCGGCCCGGCCGTCGCCAACACCAGGCACAGCCCGCCGACCGTCTTCATCGGATCCTTCGACGGCAACGTCTACGCGCTCGACGCCAAGGACGGCAGCCTGCGCTGGAGCCGCTCGGCCGGCGGCCAGGTGGTCGGCTCGCTCTCGGCGGTCGGCGACATCGTCTACGTCGCCGAGTTCAGCAACGAGTCGACCAGCGGCTTCATGATGCGCAGCGGCCGCCGCGTCTTCCACTACCCGAAGGGCACCTACACGCCGGTGATCTCCGACGGCCGCCGCATCTACCTGACCGGCTACTCGAGCATCACCGCGCTGCAACCCCACCGGGCGGTGGTGGCGGTAGGTAAGGCGCACCCGGCGCGAAAGGCGGGAAACGGCCGTATGGAGGCGGGCCGTGAGCACCGCCAGGCTGGCCGAGTAGTTCTGGATCCGGTAGCTGCTGGTGCTGCCGAAGTCCTGGTAGTAGACGAGCATCTTGCAGCGCGGGTGCGTCTCGCAGCCAGGCGAACAGCTTGCTGACGAAGCCCGGGTCGTCGCCGTTTTCGATCCCCCACTCGGCCAAGGCGAAGGGCTTGTCCGGATAGCGGTTGTAGAGGCCGGTCAGCGCTCTCCATTCGGGGTAGGAGGCGTAGAAGTCGGTGCCGATCCAGTCGACCCAGCGCGAGCCGGGGTAGAAGTGGCGGGGCCGGTTCTGGGGGACGGTCGGCGAGCCGGCCGGCAGCGGGCTCCAGACGATCGCCACCGGCGCTTTCGGCAGGCCGCCGACTTCGCTCCTCAGCGGTGGCAGCCCGGCTTCGGCGAGGCGTTCGTCGATCTTCGCCGCCTTGCCGCCGCCGTGGACGATCACGTAGATGCGGCGGAAGGCGAGCTTGTACCAGCGCGGCTTGTGGGCGGCGTCGCGGGCGTTGCCGCCGCAGTCATAGGCGGCGTAGACGTTGAGGCAGCGGTTGGGCTCGCCCAGCGGCCGCACGTAGGCGCGCATCTCCTTTTCGGCGAACAGCCGGTTGAGGCGGACCAGGTAGTCGTCTCCTTCTCCCTGGGCGATGCCCCGCGGGGTGATGATCTCGTGGCCGTCGTTGTTGTCGGCGGTGGTGATGTGGATCATCGGCCGCGCCCGCGCCGTCTGCCAGCGACGGATCGAGTCGGGGAAGTCGGTGCCCCAGGTGCGGAAGGACTCGATCACCGCCGGGTGCTTGTGCACCGCTTTGCTGAATTCGCCGAACTGGGCCGGGTCGCCGGTGTCGGAGACGCCGAACCAGACGTTCTTGCCGCGCGGTTCGAGCAGGCCGCCGGCCGCGGTCGCCGCGCAGGAGAGCGCCAGCACCAGGACCGCGGTCAGCGCCAGCCCGGCCGCCCGGGCCTTGCGTCCAGAGCTCATCCGCGTTCTCTTCGACTGGGTACGGCCATGACCTTCACAACACGGCGGGGCGCGCGTATCCTCGGTCCTGGACTTACGTCGCCGAACTCGGGCGCAAAGCTAGCCAGGGAGAGTGATCGGCAATTTCCGTCCGGCGTTTCCCCACGCCGGGCGGACGGGAGGCGGGTGCTCCGTTGTTTCGATCCTTCCTATTGGGGCAGAAAGGTTGTGTAAGCACCCCAAGGAGGAGAGATGTCGACGCTTGCAGTGGTCGTACTGATCGTCGCGGCGCTGATCGTGATCGCGATCCTGGTGGCGGCGAGCCGCCGAGCCGCCAGGCGCCGTGAGCTTGGCCACGCCCAGAGCGAGGCCCAGCACGATGATGTCCGCCACCACCGGGAGAGGGCGGACGAGAGCAGGACCGAGGCGGCGATCGCGGAGGAGCGGGCCAAGCGGGCCAAGGTCGAGGCGGAGCTCGACGAGGAGCGCGCCGCCGCCCGCGAGCGGGAGCTCAGCGAGTAGAGGCAGGATCGAGAGGAGGAGAGGAAGAGCATGGCTGAGACCAAAACCAGTACGAGCAAAGCCAAACCGAAAACGCGCCCATCGAGCAGGTCCAAAGCACGCGCGGCTGGCAAAGCCAAAAAAGTCCGCTCGACGTCGAGCAAAAGGGCGTCGAGCAAAAGGGCGACGAGCAGCAAACGGGCGACGAGCAACCCGACGGCGGCGACGAGCAAACCGCTGGCGGCCGTGCGCAGGTCGGCGGCGGGCAAACCGCAGGCCGCCCGCGAAGCGATCGAGGAGACCGCCAAGGATGCCGGCGGGGCGGTAGGACGCGCGGCCGGCAAGGCGAAAGTGCCGCTGCTGGCCGGAGGCGCGGCGCTTGCCGGCGCCGCCGGCGGCCTCGCGCTCGGCTCCCGCCAGGCGCACCGGCACCGCGGCGTCGCCGGCATCGGCTCCGACGACCTGGCGAAGGCGGCGCGGAAGGTCGGCGACCTCGGCGTCCAGGTCGGCGAACTGGCCTTCGAGGGCCGGCGCGCGCGTGAGAACGGCAGCGGCGCGAACAGCGCCGCTCATCGCTCCCCGATTGAGGTCGTCCTGCAGGGACTGACCGCGCGGCGCTCGCGCTGACGCGGGCGCGTCCGGCGGCAGCCCGACGCTTGCCGGCTTGCGACGCGGTGGGAAGCGAAGGCGTGAGCAGCGCCCGGTTAGGCGGCCGATTCGGCCGCCAGCCCGGCGTGCTCGGCCACCAGCGCCAGGACTTCGTCCGCGTAATTGGACATGAAGCCGGGGCCGACGCCGCTGATCTCGATCAACGCCGCCGGGCTGGCGGGGCGCAGGGCGGCGATCGCGCTGAGAGTGCGGTTGTTGGCGACGGTGTAGGCGGGCTTGCCGTCGGCGGCGCGCAGCCGCCAGGCCTTCAGCGCCTCGAACAGCGGCGCGTCGCCGGGGGAGAGGTCGGGCGCGGGGGCGGCTCCGCGCCCCGCGCGCTTCGGCCGACGAACGGCGATCGTCTCCGGGTCCGGCAGCCAGGTCCGCCCGTCGCAGACGTCGCAGCAGCGCTCCAGCGGGGCGCCGGCCTCGCGGTCGCCGAAGTGGTCGAGCAGCGACCGTCGCCGGCAGCGCTCGGAGTAGATGAACGCTTTGATCGCGTGGTAGGCGCGCCAGCCGCGCTCGTGGGCGATCGCCAGCTCGGGGTCGCCGCTGCGCTGCTGGTTGAAGCGGACCAGCCGGCCGAGGTCGGCCTTCATCGCCAGCAGCACCGCGCGGGCGGGGAGGCCGTCGCGCCCGCCGCGGCCGGCCTCCTGGTAGTAGGCCTCGACGCTGGTCGGGATCGTCACGTGCCAGACCGAGCGCACGTCGGCCTTGTCGACGCCCATCCCGAAAGCATTGGTGGCGACGATCACGTCCGCCTCGCCGCCCATGAAGCGGTGCTGGACCGAGCTGCGCTGCTCGGGCTCCATGCCGGCGTGGTAGGCGAGGGCGGGGCGGCCGCCCTCGCCCAGCGCCTCGACCAGCTCCTCGGTGTCCTTGCGGGTGCCGCAGTAGACGATCGCCGGCCGGTTGGCCGGGTCAGCGAGGCCGGCCTCGAGCAGCGCCAGCCGCCGCGCCTTCGAGCCGGTGCCCTCCAGCGGCACGACGTCGAAGGAGAGGTTCGGCCGGTCGAAGCCGGAGCGGACCTGGAGCGGGTCGCGCATCCCGAAGCGGGAGGCGATCTCGGCCGCGACCGGCTTGGTCGCGGTCGCGGTGCAGGCCATCACGGTCGGGCGCCCGAGCCGGTCGGCGATCTGCGGCAGCCGCAGGTAGTCGGGGCGGAAGTCGTGTCCCCACTCCGAGACGCAGTGCGCCTCGTCGACCGCGATCAGGTCGATCCGCCGCTGCGCGATCGCCTCGAGGAAGAAGTTGGAGGCGAAGCGCTCGGGGGCGCAGTAGACGATCCGCGCCTCGCCGCTGCGCACCGCCGCCAGCGCCGACCGGATCGCCTCCGGGTCCATGTTCGAGGAGACCATCGCGACGCTGTGCCCGGCCGCCGTCAGCCGCGTCCACTGGTCCCGCATCAGCGCGATCAGCGGCGAGACGACGATCGTCAGGTCCTCACTCGCCAGCCCCGGCAGCTGGTAGCAGAGGCTCTTCCCGCCCCCGGTCGGCATCACGATCAGCGAATCCCGCCCTTCCAGCGCCGCGACGACGGCCTCCCGCTGCCCCGCCCGCCAGGACTCAAACCCAAGCTCCGCAAGGAGGCCGTCAGCTCTTTCCGCCGCGTCGATCGTCACGGAGCCCAGGCTATGCGCTCCAGCGGCGGGTGGCGCGGGAGGGGAGGCCGAGAACGGAGCCTGTTTGCCCCGCCCGCAGGCCTCCCCTCCCGTGACAGGCCCCGCCGCCCGGAACTCCTAGCTCTTTTCCCCGCCGACGATCGCCGCCGGCACCTGGCTCAGCTTCTCGGCCAAGGTGTCGATCGACTGCGCCAGCTTGCGGGTATCGGCCTGCGTCAGCTCCGTGTAGGAGACAAAGCCGTCGCCCCGTTTGTAGGGCTTCAGCGTCGCGTACACCTTCCCGAAGTCGGCTTCGATTTCCTTCGCCAGCTTCGGGTCGGAGGCGCTGAGCAGCGGCTCGACCGCTTCGAAGGCCGCCTCGGCGCCTTCGACGTTGGCCTCGAAGTCGACCAGGTCGATGTGCGAGTAGCGCTCCTCCTCGCCGGTGATCTTCGAGGCCGAGACCTCGCCCAGCAGCTCGTTGGCGCCGTTGGCGATCTGCACTGCCTGCAGGTCGACCGTCTTCACCTTGCGGGCCAGCTCGGCCACGTCGGCTTCGAGCTGTTCGGCGACCGGCGCCATGCCCTGGGCGGTGTCTTCTTCCCAGAGCGCCTTCTCGATCACGTGGAAGCCGCCCCATTCGCTTGCCGGGACGTCGTTCTCGCGGGCGTCGATGCGCGGGTCGAGGTCGCCGAAGGACTCGGCCACCGGCTCGATCCGCTCGTACGGGATGCGGGCAGCCGCGTAGGTCGCTTTCGCCGCGGCGATGTCGCCGGCGACGACCGCCGCCACGAACGGCTTCGTTTCCGCGACCAGCTCGGCGGTGTTCTTCTCCAGGTAGCGGCGGAACTGCTCGACCGCCGCTTCGACCCGCGGGCTGTTCTCTGCCTTCAGCTTGCCGCTGACGGTGAGGGTGCCGCGCTCGTCGTCGCCGCCCGGGCAGTAGATCGTGTATTCGCCCTGCTCGAGGGTCAGCGCGAAGCTGCCGGAGAAGCCGTCGGAGAGGTTCTCCTTCTCGCCGAGGATCGTTTCCCCGTCCATGATCTCGATCTCGGTCACCTTCGAGGTGCCGGCGTTTTCGACCTCGAACTCGATCGGTCCTGCCGGCGCCTGGGCGTCGTGTGGCTCGCAGCCGGCGTCGGTCAGCTTGAAGACCATCTTCTTCGCTCCGGCTGGGGCGTCGTCGCTGGAGCCGCAGGCGGCGGCGAAGAGGGCGAGCAGGGCGACCGCGGCCGCGGTCAGCGCCGCGCCAAGGGGAATGCGATTCATCTAAGCGAGCTCCTTGGAGAGAAGGATTCGGACAAGACTTAGGCCACCCTAACAAAGACCGATGAATCCAGTCGGAATAGGGAGCGGCAGTCTTTTGTGCCCCATAGCGGCACCAAAGGACTGCCGCGCCTCAGCCGAGCAGCGCTTCGCCGACGTAGCCGCCCTCGCGGGCGCCCGATCGGGTCATCGTTCGCCTCCCGGGGTCGAGTTATGCCGGATATGGGCCCGACAAGTCGCCCCGCCCACCTACGCCGGGGTCTCGGCCGGGGCGGCTTGGCCCTCGCGCCGCCGGGCGACGCGGCGCAGCGGCCGCTGCGGCCGCAGCCGGTCCGGCCAGAGCACGTAGAGCGCCATCGGCACCACGTAGAGGACGTAGACGAGCGCCTCGATCACGGTCGGGGTCGGCTGCAGCCCCAGCATCCCGGTCAGCAGCGAGCCGGAGATCGTGCCCGGCTGGACCAGCCAGGAGAGGTCGAGCGCCTGGCCCTGCAGGCCGTTGATCCAGCCCGCCTCGTGGGCGGTGTGGACGGAGGTCGCGAGCAGGCCGGCGGCGACGAAGACGAGGATCAGGCCGGTGAAGCGGAAGAAGCGGGAGAGGTTGATGCGGACGCCGCCGCGATAGAGGCCGAGGCCGATCGCGACGGCGGCGAGCAGCCCGAGCACGGCGCCGGCGCCGGCGGCGGTGGTGTCGGTCGCGTCCTGGAAGGCGGCGAGCAGGAAGACCGAGGTCTCGAAGCCCTCGCGCAGGACGGCGAGGAAGGCCATCGCGACCAGCGCGATCGTCGAGCCAGCGGCGAGGGCCGAGGCGGCCTCGCCCTCCAGCGTCGCCTTGATCCCGCGGGCGTGGCGCCGCATCCAGACGATCATGTAGGTGACGGCGGAGACCGCGATCAGCCCGATCACCGACTCCAGCCCCTCCTGCTCGCGCTGCGGCAGCTGCTGGCCGACGACGTCGAGGACGATCGCGACGGCGGTGCAGAGGGCGATTGCGATCGCGACCCCGATCCACATCTGCCGCATCGCGTCGCGCCGCCCCTCCTTGACCAGGAAGGCGGCGATGATGCCGACGATCAGCGAGGCCTCGACGCCCTCTCGAAGGGTGATGACGAAGGTGGGGATCATTTGCGGGTGAAGTCCTTAGCCCGGGGGTCGGCCCGGCGTTAGGTTGCCCTAACAGGGGCTAAAAACCTAGCACGCCGCTGGACATCGGCTCCGGCAGCCACGGTTCCGACCACTGGGCGATGCCGCGGGTGAGGTCGTCGGCCTGCTTCGGGCCCCAGGTCCCGGGCTCATACGGATGCACCGGGCCGGGGTCGTCGAGGAGCGGCTGGACCACCCGCCAGGTCTCTTCGACCGCGTCCTGGCGGGTGAACAGGGTGTGGCGGCCGGCGATCGCGTCGCCGAGCAGGCGCTCGTAGGGCTCGGGCTCCTCGCCCGGCGCCTTCTCGAACAGGACCTCGAGGTCGGCCGGCTCGAAGGCCTCCTCGCCCGCCTTCTTCGCGTAGAGGCGCATCCGCGAGCCCGGCTCGGGCTCGATCCGCAGCGTCATCTTGTTCGGCTCCGGCGTCTTGCCGTGGCCGATCCCGAGCTGCGGCGGTCGCTTGAAGACGACCGTCACCTCGCTCGCCTTCGCCGGCATGCACTTGCCGGCGCGGACGAAGAAGGGGACGCCGCTCCAGCGCCAGTTGTCGACCTCTAGCTCGACCGCGGCGAAGGTCTCGGTGGTGGAGTCGGGGGCGACGTCCTTGACCTCGAGGAAGCCCCGGTACTGGCCGCGCACGTAGCGCTTCGGGTCGGCGGCCCGCATCGCCTTGAAGAATTCGAGCTTCTTGTCGCGGATCGAGTCGTGGTGGTTGGGAGTGGGCGGCCCCATCCCGATCAGCGCCAGCACCTGCAGCGCGTGGTTCTGGATCACGTCGCGCATCGCCCCGACCGCGTCGTAGAAACGGCCGCGGTCGTCGACCCCGAAGTCCTCGGCGATCGTCATCTGCACGTGGGAGACGTGCTCGCGGTTCCAAACCGGCTCGAGGATCGAGTTGGCGAAGCGCAGGTAGGTGATGTCCATCACCGGCTCCTTGCCGAGGTAGTGGTCGATCCGCAGGATCTGGTCCTCGTCGAGCACCGCGCAGAGCTCGTCGTTGAGCTTGCGGGCCGATTCGAGGTCGTGGCCGAACGGCTTCTCGATCACCACGTGGGCGTTCTCGGCCAGCCCCGCCTTGCCGAGTCCGGTGACGACGGTGGCGAACAGCGAGGGCGGGATCTCGAGGTAGAAGACGGGGTTCTCGGCGTCGCCGACCGCCGCGGCGACGCGTTCGAAGGTGGCGGCGTCGGCGTAGTCGCCCTGGATGTAGGAGAGGCGCTCGGCGAGGCGGGCGATCACGTCCTCGTCGGGGTCGGAGACGGTGGCCTCGATCGATTCGCGGGCGTGCTTGCGCAGCGCCTCGTCGTCCCACTCGTCGATCGCGACGCCGACGATCGGGCACTTGAGCTTGCCGCTGGCCTCGAGTCGGTAGAGCGCCCGGAAGGTCATTTTCTTCGCCAGGTCGCCGCTGATCCCGAAGATCACCAGGACGTCGGCGTCCGTGTCCGTGTGGCTCGCGGCGCGTTTGGCCATCCGGCCGCGCAGGCTACCGGCCGCCGGCCACGAGTCTGCGCCAGCGTCCGCTGTGCGGACACAAATGCAACCTCGGCCGGAGCGCCTAGGATTGCGACTGGCCCCGTGGCCAACCCGTCCTGGCAGCGCCTACCCCCCGGAGGTTGTGATGGAACTCGGAATCGTCGGCCTCGGCCGCATGGGCGCCAACATGGCCCGCCGCCTGATGCGGGACGGCCACAAGATCGTCGCCTTCGACGTCAACCCCGACGCGGTCTCCGCCCTCGCCGGCGAGGGCGCCGAGGCGGCCTCCTCGCTGCAGGAGCTGGCCGCGAAGCTGAGCGCGCCGCGGGCGGTCTGGGTGATGGTGCCGGCGGGCGAGATCACCGAGCAGACGGTCGACGACGTCGCCGCGGTGCTGGAGAGCGGCGACGCGATCGTCGACGGCGGCAACTCCTACTACCGCGACGACATTCGCCGCGCCGCCAAGGTCGGCGAGCGGGGGATCGACTACGTCGACTGCGGCACCAGCGGCGGCGTCTTCGGCCTGGAGCGCGGCTACTGCCTGATGATCGGCGGGCCGGACCGGGCGGTCGAGCGGCTGGATCCGATCTTCGCCTCGCTGGCGCCGGGGGTCGAGGCGGCCGAGCGCACGCCGGGGCGCTCCGGCGAGACCTCGCCGTCGGAGAACGGCTACCTGCACTGCGGCCCCAACGGGGCGGGGCACTTCGTGAAGATGGTCCACAACGGGATCGAGTACGGAATCATGGCCTCCTACGCCGAGGGGCTGAACATCCTCGACAATGCCGACGCCGGCAAGGTCCAGCGCCAGGCCGACGCCGAGACGGCGCCGCTGGAGCAGCCCGAGTACTACCAGTACGACCTCGACCTGCCGGAGGTGGCCGAGGTCTGGCGCCGCGGCAGCGTGATCGGCTCCTGGCTGCTCGACCTGACCGCGGCCTCGATGCAGGAATCTCCCGACCTGGCCGACTTCGCCGGCCGCGTCTCCGACTCGGGCGAGGGGCGCTGGACGGCGATCGCGGCGATCGACGAGGGGGTGCCGGCGCCGGTCCTCACCACCGCCCTGCAGGAGCGCTTCTACTCGCGCGGCCTCGGCGACTTCGGCGACAAGGTGCTCTCGGCGATGCGCAAGCAGTTCGGCGGCCACGACGAGAAGCCGAGCTAGGGGCGCCCGATGGCTCCCCGGCTGGAGGTGGTCGCCGACGAGAAGGCGGCGGCGCGGCGCGCCGCCGAGCTGATCGCCGAGATCGGCGCGGAGGCGGCGGCCGCGCGCGGTCCATTCGGGATGGCGATGAGCGGCGGCCGCTCGCCCTGGGCGATGCTGGCGATCCTCGGAGACCTCGAGCAGATGCCCTGGGACAACACCGAGCTGTTCCAGGTCGACGAGCGGATCGCCTCGCCGGGCAGCGAGGACCGCAACCTCACTCACATGGTCTTGGGGCTCTCGATGGAGCACCAGCCGGCGCTGCGGCCGATGCCGGTCACCCAGCGCGACCTCGAGGCGGCGGCGCGCGAATACGAAAGCTCGCTGCCGGAGCGCCTCGACCTGGTTCACCTCGGCCTCGGCCCCGACGGCCACACCGCCTCGCTGGTGCCCGGCGATCCCGTCCTTGAGGTGCGCGACCGCCGCGTCGCCCTGACCGAGGCCGCCTACCAGGGCCACCACCGCATGACCCTGACCTATCCCGCGCTCGACGAGGCCCGCCAGATCCTCTGGCTGGTCACCGGCGCCGAGAAGCGCGAGCCCCTCGCCAAGCTCCTGGCTGGCGACCCCTCGATCCCCGCCGGCCGCGTCCGCAACGGCGAGATGATCGTCGTCGCCGACGAGGCCGCGGCTCCGTAACTTCCAACGCGCGTTAGCGCATTCGCTAACATAGGAGGGTGCCCACGCGCGACTCAGTCAACCCGGCCGCAGCCCTGGTCGAGGAGATCCAGAGGCGAAGCGGTCTCAGCCAGGCCGAGCTGGCCCGTCGATCGGGCATCCCCCGATCTGTGCTGAACGTCTATCTGCACGGCCGCCGGGAGCCCGGAGCCGAGACGCTCCTCAAGCTTGCCGCGGCCGGTGGGCTGGACGTCAAGCTCGACGATCGAAAGCCCCCGGTCGACGCCGAGCGTGCCGGGCGCATCCTCGTTCAGGTGCTCGAGCTAGCCGAGGCGCTGCCCTTCCGGCCGCGCTCCGAAATCCAGTACCCGCTCCTGGCGGAGCGCTTGAAAGCGAAGGCGGCGTCGGCATGAGCGAGCTGGTCGACAAGCTGTACGCGATTCACGATGCGCTCGAGGAGCGATCGCTGCCCCACGCCTTCGGGGGGGCGATAGCGCTTGCCTACTGCGTCGAAGAGCCGCGCGGGACGCGCGACCTCGACGTCAACATCTTTGTCGACGCGGCCAATGCCCGCAAGGTGCTCGAGGGGCTCCCCGACGGGGTCAAGGTGGGCGATGAGGACATCGCAAGGGTGGAGCGCGACGGGCAGACGCGCCTCTTTTGGGACGGCGTGCCGATCGATGTGTTTCTGAACAATTTACCCCTGCACGATGCCGTCTCGGCGGCGGTCGTCTGGGTGCCCCTGGAGGGCCGCAAGGCGCCGGTTCTCGACTGCGCCTCCCTGGTCGTCTTCAAGTCTTTTTTCGACCGCACCAAAGATTGGGGTGACATCGAGGCGGTTGCGCTGGCGACGCCCGAGGACATCGAGAGCGCGGCGGAGACGCTGGCTGAGCTGGTCGGCGAAGACGACGACTCCTACAAGCGCCTGAATTTGATCCGCTCCGCCAATCCCGCCTGAAGTCGGCGTTACCGGTCGCTCAGGGCCCCTACGCATGTGTATGCTATGCGCATGTACTCGGAGCGGCTCCAGATATTGGTCAGCAAGGAGCAGCGGCGGCGGCTGGAAGCGGAGGCGAAGTGCCGTCGCTCCTCGGTCGCCAGCGTCATCCGCGGCGCGGTCGAGCGGGAGCTGGGCGGGGTTTCGCGGCAGGCTCGGCTGCAGGCGGTCGAGGCGATCGCGTCGATGCAGATGGGCCCCTATCTCGAGCCGGATGAGCTGAAGCGGGCGATCGACGAGGCGCATGCCGATGAGATCGAGCGAGGCCTCAAGGGGCCCGGGTGACCTTCTTCGTCGATGCCAACGTCATCCTCTACAGCGCCGTAGATGGGCCCGGGCGGGCTGGCTGCCTGAAACTGCTCGCGGCGGTCGCATCGGGGAAAGCCCAGGGCCAGACCTCGCCGGCGGTGCTGGAGGAGGTCTGGCATGTCGCCCTGAGCCGTGACCCGGACAAATTCGGTGGCCTCGCCCGTGCGGCTCTGGAGATCTTCTCGCCGCTGCTGCCCGTGACCGAGGCGGCTCTTGTCCACGCCCTCTCGATCGACCACCCCGGTCTCGGCGCCAACGATCGCCTCCATCTTGGCACCTGCGCCGAGCATGACATTGACGTCGTGCTGACCGCCGATCGGGCGTTCGACGGGCTCGCCGGCTTCGAGCGGGTCGACCCGCTCGATCCGGCCGCGGTCGAGCGGCTGCTCGCCGGCCAGTCGTAGGCGCGGTCGAGTCCCGAGCGTCGAGGAGTCGGCGCTTGGGTCAGGCGGCGGGGCTGAGCGCGACGGCGTGGTTGGCGACGACGCGGCCGTCGGGGTCCCAGCGGCGCTTGACCTCGGCCAGGCGGGCGCAGGTCTCGGCGGGCAGGATCGCGTCGGCGTCGCAGGGGCGCTCGGCGAAGTTGAAGTAGCCGCCGTCGGCCGTCCACGGCGCCATCGCCTCGTCGAAGCTGTCGAGCCGAGCCTCGATCGCCTGGCCCAGCTCCGGGGTCATCGGCAGGCCGACGCCGAACATGGCGAAGGCGGCGTCGAGGTGGGTGAGGGCGCCGCTGTTCTCGTCCGGGCGCCCCAGCGCTCCGCCGAGCTGGCGCAGCTCGGTCAGCAGCAGCGGCGAGGTCTCCGAGTCGGCCAGCGCCGCGAAGGCGTCGATCGCCTCGTCGGGGAGCTCGCGGATCACCCGGTGATGGCCGAGACCGGGGACCGGCTGCTCGGGGTCCATGTGGATCCGGCAGAGCCCTTCGGCGGGGATCTGCCCAAGGGTGCTCATCATCGGTTCGCCCAGCCCGGCGAGCAGCGGCGCGAACGTCGTCTCCCCCTCGGCCTGGCTACCGATGCAGGCGCCGTCGATCGTCAGCAGCGGCGTGTTGCGCAGCGGCTCGGGGACGTCGGGCAGGTCGGGCGGGCGGATGAAGCGGACGACCGAGGTGACCTCGTCGCCGACGCCGGCCGCCCAGTCGCGGTAGACGCGCACGCCCTCGGCGCCCAGCGCGGCGGGATAGAGGAGGGCGCCGGCGTAGACGTCGGCGACCGGCACCAGGTCGAGGTGAAGCGCGGTGACGATCGCGTAGTCGCCGCCGCCGCCGCGGAGCGCCCAGAAGAGGTCCGGCTCGTTCTCGGCGTCGACGGTCCGCTCCTCACCGCCGGCGGGTGAGGAGCTCGATCGCGCGGACGCGGTTGCAGGCGAAGCCGTAGTGGCGACCAAGCCAGCTGAGGCCGCCGCCGAGCGTGAAGCCGGTGACGCCGACGTCGGGGGAGGAGCCGGGCAATGAGCTGAGGCCGTGGGCCTGGGCGGCCTGGCTCAGCTCCAGCACCAGTACCCCGGCCTCGACCCGCGCGGTCTGGGCGTCCGGGTCGACCTCGACCCCGCGCATCCGCTCGGTCTTGATCAGGATCGTGTCCTCGAGGTCGCCCAGGGCCACCGCCCCGTGGCCGGTGCCCTGCCCGGCGACCCGGAGCTCGTGCGCCGCGGCGAAGGCGACCGCTTTGGCGACGTCGCCGGCGCTCTCGACGAAGGCGACCGCGCTGGGCCGCTGGTCGGCGGCCAGGTTCCAGGCGGCGCGCGCCTCGTCCCAGTCGGGGTCGTTCGCGGTCGCGATCCTTCCGTCGATCGTCAGCTCGGATAGGTCGGTCACTGCGTCCTCCTCAGGATCAGCTCGGGGTTATCGTTTCGACGGCGCCACCCTTCGCCACCAGGACCTCGCTGACCATATCCGGCGGGAAGAGGCCGTGGGCGGCGACGCCGGGGTCGGCCTCGAGCCGGATGGCGAGCTCGGCCGGGTCGCCGATCGCGCCGCGGTAGTCGGCGATGACGCCGCCGTCGGGGCTGGGGGGGGCGTCGCGCAGCTCGACCTCGGGGCCGAGCCGCCCCAGGGTCGAGGCGGCGCCGAAGCCGAACAGCTCCAGCGGCACCGGCCCGCGCAGAGCGTCGACCGGCTTGCTGGAGTCGGCGATGACGACGAAGCGGGTCGCCGCCGCGGCGACGATCTTCTCGCGCAGGTGGGCGCCGCCGCCACCCTTGATCAGCCACCCGTCGGGGGCGACCTCGTCGGCGCCGTCGATCGCGATGTCGAGGCGGTCCAGCGAGTCGAACTCCTCGACCGCGATCCCCAGTTCGCGCGCCTGCGCCTCGGTGGCGAGGGAGGTGGCGACGCAGCGGATGCCGCTCAGCCCACGGCGGGCCAGCGCCGGCAGCAGCTGGGCGACGGTCGAGCCGGTGCCGAGGCCGACCGTCATCCCCTCCTCGACCAGCTCCGCCGCCGCCTCGGCGGCGAGCCGCTTCTCCGTGTCCGCCCCGCTCACCGGCCGCACTCTATCCCCCGGTCGATGGGCCTGAAATACGCCTATATGGAGGGTTTCCGGCCCATCGACCTATAGTCGCGCGGGATGGATGCGCGGATTTGGGTATCGAGCGGCGGCGAGGCGCCGCGATCGGTGGCGCTGAGCGCGGAGCTGACCGTGGTCGGCCGCTCGCCGGAGGCCCACGTGCGGCTCGACGACGAGGCGGTCTCCTGGAATCACCTGGAGATCGAGCGCCGCGGCGAGGTGCTGATGGCGACCGACCTCGACAGCCGCAACGGCACCGCGCTCAACGGCGAGCCGCTCGACCGGCCGCGGCGGCTGCGCGACGGCGACACCCTGATCGTCGGCGGCCACCGGCTCGAAGTCTCGGTCGGCCCGGCGACCCCGGTCGGGGCGACCGTCCCGAGCGACGCGCCCTCGGTGGCGCTGACCGAGGAGGAGCGGGCGACGGCGACGGCGCTGGCCGCCCCCTACCGCAGCGAGGGCGCCTTCGCCGGGCGGCCGGCGACCCGGGCCGAGATCGCCGCCGCGCTCAGCGTCAGCGAGCGCACCGCCCAGCGCCGCCTCGACGCGCTCGCCGCCAAGCTCGGGATCTCCGGCGAGGCGGGCCGCGACCGCCCGCGCCAGATCGCCGCCCGCGTGATCGAGCTCGGCCTCGACCGCTGATGCTCGCCGGCGGGCCGAAAACGTCCCGATAGCGGACGTTTTCGGCCCGCCGGCAGTGGCGCGGACCGGGCCAAGGGCGGCTCGGTGGGGGGCGGGGGTGGCGTTGGCGGGTACGGGTGCGGGGCCGAGCATCGGTTGGGCAAGGTCATCCCAACCGAAAGGAACGAATCATGGGCTTTCGTCACTGCGTCATCTCACTGTTCGCGCTTCTCGCACTTGCCGTACCCGCCGCCGCCACCGCGGCGCCGCACTCCGGCGCGGTCGTCTTCTCGAAATCGTCGACCGTCGGCGGCGTCGCCAAGGGCGGCCTCTACGCGGTCCGCGACGGCCGCCTCAACCAGCTGACCGAAGATCCCACCGACAGCGAACCGGCGTTCTCGCCGGACGGGCGGACGATCGCCTTCGCCCGCGGCGGCGACATCTACTCGGTCCGCCCCGACGGCTCCGGCCAGCGGCGGCTGAGCAGCGGCCCCGCGCTCGACTCGCGGCCGATCGTCTCGCCCGACGGCCGCACGGTCGTCTTCGAGCGCCGCGCTGCGGCCGGCACCGCGGCCGACCTCTACGTCGTCGGCGCCACGGGCGGCGGCCTGCGGGCCCTGACCAGCGGCCCCGCCGACGACAGCGAAGCCGACTTCTCGCCCGACGGGCGGACGATCGTCTTCGTTCGCGGCCTCGCCGGCGCCGAAGGCGGCAACGACGACCTCTGGTCGGTTCGGCCGTCCGGCAGCGCCCTGCGGCACCTGACCCGGACCGCCGGCGTCGATGAGTTCGCGCCGCGCTTCTTCGCCGGCGGCATCCTCTTCAGCCGCGGCGAGAGCAGCCCGGGCCCGGCCGCCTACGCCGACGTCTACACGATGCGGGCCAACGGCGCCAAGGTGAAGGCGCAGGTCGCCGGCGTCGGCTCGGCCTACGTCGAAGACGTCTCCCCCGACGGCCACACGGTGCTGTTCCGCCGCGACCAGGGCCTCTGGGCGAAGCGGATCGGCCCCGGCAAGGCGCGCAAGCTCTGCCAGCTTCCCGACGGCTCGGAGACCAACGGCGTCTTCTCCTCCGACGGCCGCCGGGTCGCCGCCTTCGTCGCGGTCGAAGATTCGCAGTCGCTGGTCTCGATCGACGTCGCCAGCGGCCGCCAGAGCGAGCTGGCAGAAGGCTACGCCGAGTCGACCGATGGCGGAACCGCGATCGGCCCGGTGATCGCCTGGCAGCCGGTCCCGCGCTCCGCTCGCTGAACCAGGCGCACCCCGAACGCACTTCTTCCCGCATACCGGGAAGAAGTGCGTTCGGCTCCGTCTCCCAGACGGCGGTATAACCCGCCGGTGGGAGACCCCGCCCTTGGCACAACTCTCGCCGGCTACCGGCTCGACGCGGTGATCGGCCGGGGCGGGATGGGGGTCGTCTACCGGGCGACCCACCTCGGCCTCGAACGGCGGGTGGCGCTGAAGGTGATCGCCCCCGACCTCGCCGGCAAGGAGGGCTTCCGCGAGCGCTTCCTGCGCGAGTCGCGGCTTGCCGCCAGCCTCGACCACCCGGCCGTGGTCCCGGTCTACGACTCGCGCGAGGTCGATGGCGAGCTGATCGTCGCGATGCGCTTGGTCGAGGGCGGCGACCTGCGGCGGGCGATCGACCGCGACGGCCCGCTGCCGCCCGCCCGCGCCGTCGCGCTGCTCGGCCAGGTCGCCGAAGCGCTCGACGCCGCCCACGCCGCCGGCATCGTCCACCGCGACGTCAAGCCGCACAACGTCCTGGTCGAAGGCGACCGCGCCTTCCTCTCCGACTTCGGATTGGCCAAGGCGGTCGACGAGAGCGGCGCCCAGAGCGGCGCCTCGATCGTCGGCACCGCCGAGTACATGTCGCCGGAGCAGTGGCGCGGCGGTCCGATTGGCCCCGCCGCCGACGTCTACTCGCTCGGCTGCGTCCTCTACGAGGCGCTGACCGGGATCGTCCCCTTCGCCCGCAAGCAGGCCGACACCGAGCCGGAGATGCCGGAGGGCCTCGACGAGGTGATCGAGCGGGCCGCGGCCAAGGACCCCGCCGAGCGCTATCCGAGTGCCGGGGCGCTGATCGCCGCCGCGCGAGCGCGTGAGGGGGCGGCGCCGGCGGCGACCCAGGTCCTATCCGAATCGGACGAGCGGCCGACCGCGGCGCCGGCGGCGGGGTCGGGGCCCAGCTTCGGTCGTCTGCGCGGTCGGCGCCTGCAATGGGTGGGCGCCGCGGTGGCGGTCGCCGCCGGGATGGCGGTGCTGGTTCTGACCCTGCTCGGCGGGGACGGGGTCGACGTCTCCTCGCCGATCCCGGTTGGGCGGGCGCCGCTGCGGCTCGCCGCGTCCGCCGACGCGATCTGGATGACGAGCGAGGCCGACGGCACGCTGACCCACCTCGATCCCGACAGCGGAGAACCGGTTGGGGCGCCGCTGCGGCTCGGCCGCGGGATCTCCGGTGTTGCCGTCGGCGCCGGCTCGGTCTGGGTCAGCGACCCGCCTCGCGGTGAGGTGCTGAGGGTCGATCCCGACGCGGGCCGCGTCCTCGCAAGGGTCGCGGTCGGCGGCCGCCCCGGCCCGATCGCCTTCGGCGGCGGGCAGGTCTGGGTCGCCGACGAAGACGGCGCGGGGATCGCCGCGATCGCGGCTAAGGGGGCCCGGGTCGAGCGCCGCGGCCTGCCGCCGCACGCGGCCCCGCTGCGCCTCGCGGTCGGCGCCGGCGGGCTCTGGGCAAGCAGCGCCACCAGCGGCTCGGTGCGCCGCATCGACCTCGGCGACGTCGTCCCCGGCGAGGCGATCCCGGTCGGGCGCGGCCCGGCTGGGGTGACCGTCGCCCGCGGCCTGGTCTGGGTCGCCAACAGCCGCTCTGGCACCGTCTCCCGGGTCGACCCTTCGATCCACGCCGTGGTCGGCGCCCCGATCGAGGTAGGCGGGCGCCCGGGCGGGATCGATGCCGGCACCAGCGCCGTCTGGGTCGCCAGCGCCGCCGAGGACACGGTCACCCGGCTCGACCTCGAAAGCGGCGATCGGGTCGGCGCCCCGATCGAGGTCGGCTCCGAACCGGGCGCCGTCGCGGTCGGCGAAACCGCCGTCTGGGTGGCCGACAACGGCGAGGGCGCGGTGACGCGGATTGAACCCTGAGCGATCGATCGACCCTCCGGCCGAGATTGCGACAATCGGTCAGTAGCCCTCGGTCGCGTACGGGTTGAGGAACTGACGCCGCCAGAATCTCTTGCGGTCGACCTCGGTCAGAGCGGCGAGGTCGCAGACCTCGTCCCAGTCGCTCTCGATCGCCTCGATTTGGGCGTCGACGATTGCCCGGGCGTCCGCTTCGGACAACTGGTACGTGGAGGCGCGCTCGACGCAGCCCGCGACCTGGCTCATCCGGTAGCCGTCGCCGCCGATCGCCATCGCCTGCGCCGTCTCGCCTCCGGCCCGCGGGGCCGGGCAGATGTCGTAGGCAGGGGTGAGGGTCAGCTCCGCCCCATCCCAGAAGGCGGAGTGGTTGCGGGCGTGATCGTCGTTGTTGCCGCTGAGGACGTTGAAGACGATGCGGGCGAAGAGCTCGCGCAGCGTCGCGGTCGGGTCGGCGAAGCGGGCGCGGATCAGGTCGGCGAGGCTCGCGTAGCTGGCATAGCGGCCGGAGAGCTCGTCCAGCTCGAGCATCGTCAGCGCCGAGACCATCGCCCGCCGCCCGCCGGCGGGTCGATCGAACCGCTCGACCAGCAGCGCGTCCTTGCCCAGCGCCTGCGCGAGCTCGACCTTCGCCACGTCGATACCCGCTCGCCGCGCCAGCTCCATCGCCACGAACTCGCCCTTGACGACCGGGTAGGTATCGGTGGCCGAGCTGAACTTTGCGATCAGCTCGCGGCCGCCGTCGCGCAGCAGGGCCTTGGGCCGTGCGCCCCCCACCGAGCTGCCATGCAGGAGCGCCTGGTCGAGGGCGGGCGAGAGCGGCACGCCCTGCTCGACCCGCTCCGCGGACTCGGCGAGCTCCGCCAGCGTCGCCCGGTCCAGCGAGCGCGGCACGTACTCGCTCGCCGAGCGCTGGAAGTCCAGGGCGCCGATCCGGTCCGAGCCGGACTCCAGCAGGTAGGTCAGCGGCGTCAGCTCGGTGGCTTCCGCCTCGGGCCGCCCGATCAGGCGGTTAAGGATCACGCGCTGCCCCCAGGAGTCCGGGGCCGCATCGGCGATGCAGCCGGCGATCTCCCCGGCCAGCGGCGGAATCGGCCCGCGCTCCAGCGGCAGCTCCGGCAGGTAGAGCGGGATCCGATCGTCGCGCTCGAGGTAGCTGCGTCCGTAGGTGAAGGTGAAGATCGAGCCGGCGGCGTCGAGCCGGCCGGCGACGACCGGCTCGGCGGCGCCGGGCAGCCAGACCCAAACGAAGGCCTGCGTCGACTCAGAAGTCATCGTCCACCGCGGCCGGCTTGCGCACGTGCTCGGGCAGGACCGCGAGCCGATCGTCGACCCTGGCCGCCTCGAGCGAGCGGCGCGAGCGATCCTCGGCGAACAGTGGCACCCCGGTCAGCGCCGCGGCCTCGAAGGCGATGCCCAGCCTCACGCTCGGGTCTCCGCGCTCGACCTTGCGCAGCGTCACCGCGGTGACGCCGACGCGGTCGGCCAGCTCCTGCAGGGTCCAGCGCCGCTCCCGGCGGGCCAGGCGGACACGGGCGCCGAGGAGCCGGGCCGCCTCGACGGTCAGGGGGGAGAAGGTATGCGGCCTACTCTTCATTTAGAGAGATATTACAATATTTATCTACCTTATATAAAGATATTTAAATATGTATATCTGGTATGTCGAGTGAGGCCACCCAGAGGCTGTGGCCGGCTCCGTACCACCGGAAATCGGGCCGTCGGCCGGTAGTGGCTAGGATCGGGCTCCGCGCATGGCCCAGGACATCGACCAGCTCGCCATCAACACGATCCGCACGCTCTCTATCGACGCCGTGCAGAAGGCGAACTCGGGGCACCCGGGGACGCCGATGTCGATGGCGCCGGTCGCCTACGAGCTCTGGCAGAACCACCTGCGCTACGACCCCGCCGACCCGGTCTGGCCCAACCGCGACCGCTTCGTGCTCTCCGCCGGGCACGCCTCGATGCTGCTCTACTCGGTCCTCCACCTCGCCGGCGTGAAGCGGGTCGACGCCGACTACAACGTGCTCGACGAGCCGGCGGTCAGCCTGCACGAGATCGAAGAATTCCGCCAGCTGCACTCGCGCACCCCCGGCCACCCGGAGTACCGCTGGACCTCCGGGGTCGAGACGACGACCGGGCCGCTCGGCCAGGGGATCGCGACCTCGGTTGGGATGGCGCTGGCCTCGAAGTGGCAGGGCGAGCGCTTCGGCGCCGAGCTGTTCGACTTCGACGTCTACGCGCTGGCCGGCGACGGCTGCCTGATGGAGGGCGTCTCCCACGAATCGGCCTCGCTGGCCGGCCACCTCAAGCTCGACAACCTCTGCTGGCTCTACGACAACAACCACATCACGATCGACGGCGACACCGCCCTCGCTTACGGCGACGACGTCCTCACCCGCTTCGAGGGCTACGGCTGGAACGTGCTGCGGGTCGGCGACGCCAATGACCGCGGCCTGCTCGGGCGCGCCTTCGAGGAGTTCAAGGCCGAGACCGGCCGGCCGACCCTGATCGTCGTCGACAGCCACATCGGCTGGGGCTCGCCGAACAAGCAGGACACCGAGTCCGCCCACGGCGAACCACTCGGGGAGGAGGAGGTGGTGCTGACCAAGCGCGCCTACGGCTGGCCCGAGGACGCCCAGTTCCTGATCCCGGACGGGGTGATGGAGCGCTTCGCGGAGGGCGTTGGCCGGCGCGGCGCCGAGCTGCGCGCCGCCTGGGGCGAGAAGCTCGATGCCTACCAGGGCGCCAACCCCGAGCGCGGCGCCGAGATCGAGCAGATGCAGCGCCGCGAGCTGCCCGCGGGCTGGGACGTCGCGCTGCCCACCTTCGAGGCCGACGAAGAGAAGGGCCTCGCCACCCGCAAGGCCTCGAACAAGGTCGAGAACGCGATCGCCGAGCGCGTCCCCTGGCTGATCGCCGGCTCCGCCGACCTCACCGACTCGACCTCGGTCCGGCTCAACTTCGACGGCGTCTCCAACTTCGAGCCCGGCAGCTTCGGCGGGCGGCAGATCCACTTCGGGATCCGCGAACACGCCGCCGCCACCGCCTGCAATGGGATGTCGCTCTGCAAGCTGCGGCCGCTCTGGTCGACCTACCTCACCTTCTCCGACTACGGCCGCGCGGGCATCCGCCTCTCGGCGCTGATGGAGCTGCCGGTGATCCACCTCTTCACCCACGACTCGATCGGGCTCGGCGAGGACGGCCCGACCCACCAGCCGATCGAGCAGCTCTCCTCGCTGCGGGCGATGCCGCACCTCGACGTGATCCGGCCCGCCGACGCCAACGAGGTGGTCGAGGCTTGGCGGATGGCGATCGACCGCACCCAATGCCCGGTGGCGCTTGTCCTCACCCGCCAGAACGTGCCGGTCTTCGACCGCTCCCGCTACGCCTCGGCCGAGGGTGCCCGCCGCGGCGGCTACGTGCTGGCCGATCCCGACGACGGCGACCCGGACCTGATCCTGATCGCCACCGGCAGCGAGGTGCAGCTCGCGCTCGGCGCCCACGAGACGCTGAAGGAGGACGGCATCCGCTCGCGCGTCGTCAGCCTGCCGTGCTGGGAGATCTTCCTCCAGCAGGACGCCGCCTACCGCGACGAGGTGCTGCCGCCGGAGGTCACCGCCAGGGTGGCGATCGAGGAGGGCTCGACCCTCGGCTGGGAGCGTTGGGTCGGCGAGGAGGGGGTAATCATGGGGATGAGCACCTTTGGCCAGTCGGCGCCGTTCGCGGACGTTGAGGCCGAGTTCGACTTCACCCCCGAGCGGGTGGCCGAGGTGGCGCGCGAGGTCGCCCGCGGGGCGGCAGTCAAGACCACGACCTGAGGAGGTCGCCGTGAAGCCAACCGCACGACTGCACGAGCTGGGGCAGAGCCTCTGGCTCGACAACATCACCCGCCCGATGTTGCGCGAGGGCGTCCTGCAGGGCTACATCGACGAGCTCTCGGTCACCGGGCTGACCTCGAACCCGACGATCTTCGACAAGGCGATCTCCGGCGGCGAGGCCTACGACGAGCAGATCGCCGAGCTGGCCCCGAAGGCCGCGGCCGGGGAGGGGGTCGGCGCCAACGACGAAGAGCGGATCTTCTTCGAGCTGGCCTTGACCGACCTGCGTGATGCCACCGACCTCTTCGCCGGCGTGCACGAGCGCACCGATGGCGTCGATGGCTTCTGCTCGTTGGAGGTCTCGCCACTGCTCGCCGACAACGGCGGCGAGACGATCGAGCAGGTGACGGCGCTGCACGCCAAGGCCGAGCGCGACAACCTCTTCATCAAGATCCCCGGCACCGAGGCCGGCCTGAAGGCGATCGAGGAGTCGATCTTCGCCGGCATTCCGATCAACGTCACCCTGCTGTTCGATGACAAGCAGTACCTCGGCGCCGCCGAGGCCTACATGCGCGGGATCGAGCGGCGGATCGAGGCCGGGCTTGACCCCAACGTCGCCTCGGTCGCCTCGCTGTTCATCAGCAGGTGGGACGTCGCCGTCGGCAAGGAGGTGCCCGGCGAGCTGGTCAACCGGCTCGGGATCGCGGTCGGCGGCCGCGCCTACCGGGCCTACCGCGAGCTGCTCGACTCCCCCCGCATGCAACGGCTGATGAACGAGGGCGCGCGCCCGCAGCGGCTGCTCTGGGCCAGCACCGGGACCAAGGACCCCGACGCCTCCGACACCCTCTATATCGAGGCCTTCGCCTCGCCCTTCACGATCAACACGATGCCCGAGCCGACCCTGAAGGCGTTCGCCGACCACGGGCAGGTCGGCGACCTGTTCCCGGCCGACGGTGGCAACTGCGAGCAGGTGCTGAAGGAGTTCGCCGACGCCGGAATCGACGTCGCCGCGCTCGCCGCTCGCCTCCAGGAGGAGGGCAAGGAGAGCTTCAACAAGTCCTGGGAAGAGCTGCTGAAGTCGATCTCCTCCCAGGCGGCGGCGAGCGCGTGAGGCCGGGATTCCGCATCGGTGTTCCTTTGTCTCGCATAGCGAGAAAAAGGAACACCGATTGAGCGCACTGCGAGAAGCGCCCGCCTGGGCGGCGCTGCAGGGCCACTACGAGCAGATCCGCGGGGCCCACCTGCGCGACCTCTTCGCCGCCGACCCCGAGCGCGGTGAGCGGCTGGTCGCCGAGGCCGCCGGCCTCTACCTCGACTTCTCGAAGAACCGCGTCACCGACGAGACGCTGCTGCTGCTCGGCGAGCTGGCGCGCGAACGCGGGGTCGAGGAGCGCCGCGAAGCGATGTTCGCCGGCGAGCACATCAACGTCTCCGAGGACCGGGCCGTGCTGCACGTGGCGCTGCGGATGCCGCGCAACCGCTCGCTCGTGGTCGATGGCGTCGACGTCGTCAAGGAGGTGCACGAGACGCTCGACCGGATGGGTGCCTTCGCCCAGCGGGTCCGCTCCGGCGAGTGGCTCGGCCACACCGGGGTGCCGATCCGCAATGTCGTCAACGTCGGCATCGGCGGCTCCGACCTCGGGCCGGTGATGGCCTACGAGGCACTGCGCCACTACTCGCGGCGGGAGATGACCTTCCGCTTCGTCTCCAACGTCGACGGCACCGACTTCGCCGAGTCCACCCGCGACCTCGACCCCGAGCAGACGCTGTTCGTGATCTCCTCGAAGACCTTCACCACGCTGGAGACGATGACCAACGCCCGCACCGCCCGCGAGTGGTGCCTCGCCGGGCTCGGCGGCGAGGAGGCGGCGGTCGCCAAGCACTTCGTCGCGGTCTCGACCAACGCCGAGGAGGTCTCGAAGTTCGGGATCGACACCGAGAACATGTTCGGCTTCTGGGAGTGGGTGGGGGGCCGCTACTCGATGGATTCGGCGATCGGTCTCTCGACGATGCTGGCGATCGGCCCGGCCCGCTTCGCCGAGATGCTGGCCGGCTTCCACGCGATCGACGAGCACTTCCGCGAAGCGCCGGTCGGGTCGAACCTGCCGATGCTGATGGGCCTGCTGGCGGTCTGGTACGGCGACTTCTTCGGCGCCCAGACCAGCGGCGTCTTCCCCTACGACCAGTACCTGCACCGCTTCCCCGCCTACCTGCAGCAGCTGACGATGGAGTCCAACGGCAAGCACGTCACCCTCGACGGCGCCCGGGTCGACTACGACACCGGCGCGATCTACTGGGGCGAGCCGGGGACCAACGGCCAGCACAGCTTCTACCAGCTGATCCACCAGGGGACGCGGCTGATCCCCTGCGACTTCATCGGCTTCGCCCACTCCAACAACCCGCTTGGGCGCCACCACGACCTGCTGATGTCCAACGTCTTCGCCCAGGGCGAGGCGCTGGCTTTCGGCAAAACGCCGGAGCAGGTGCGGGCGGAGGGGACGCCGGAGGAGGTCGTGCCGCATCGGGTGATGGAGGGCAACCGGCCCTCGAACACGATCCTCGCCGAGCGGCTGACGCCGGAGACGCTGGGTTCGCTGGTGGCGCTGTACGAGCACAGCGTCTTCACTCAGGGGGCCGTCTGGGGGATCGACTCCTTCGACCAGTGGGGGGTCGAGCTGGGCAAGGTCCTGGCGGTGGCGATCATCCCCGAGCTGGAGGCGAGCGAGGATCCGGAGCTGCGCCACGACAGCTCGACCAACGCGCTGATCCGCCACTACCGACACGCCCGCCGCGGGGAATAGTCTCGCCGCCATGCACCTGCCCGACGCGCTTCCGCTGGCCGCGTCGGCATCCAACCTGCTCGCCGCGCGCGAGCAGATGGCCTTCACGCTCGGCTTCCACATCGTCCTCTCCTGCCTCGGGGTGGCGCTGCCGGCGACGATCCTCCTCGCCAACTACATCGGGCTGAAACGGGGCGACGGCGACGCGCTGGAGTTGGCGCGGCGCTGGTCGAGGGCGATGGCGGTCACCTTCGCGGTCGGCGCCGTCACCGGCACGGTGCTCAGCTTCGAGTTCGGGCTGCTCTGGCCGCACTTCATGGATCGCTTCGGGGCGGCGTTCGGGATTGCCTTCGCGATCGAGGGGATCTTCTTCTTCCTCGAGGCGATCTTCCTCGCGATCTACATCTACGGCTGGAAGCGGCTCTCCGGCTGGGCCCACTTCTGGGCCGGGGTGCCGATGGTGATCACCGGGATCGGCGGCGCCTTCTCGGTGGTCGCCGCCAACGCCTGGATGAACCAGCCGCAGGGGTTCACGCTCGACGCCGCGGGCAAGGTCGTCGACGTCGAGCCTCTGAAGGTGCTTTGGAACCCGGCGACCGGCTACGAGGTGCCACACATGATCCTCGCCGCCTACATGGTCGTCGGCTTCCTCGTCGCCTCGATCTACGCGGTCGGGATGCTGAAGGGGCGGCGCGATCGCCTGCACCGGCTGGGGCTGCTGATCCCATTGACGATCGGCCTGATCGCGACCCCGATTCAGCTCTTCGTCGGCGACACCGCGGCGCGCGCGGTCGCCGACCACCAGCCGGCCAAGTTCGCCGGCATCGAGTGCATCCAGAAGACCGGCACCCACCAGACCGAGTACGTCGGCGGCATCTGCACCTCCGACGGGGTCAAGGCGGCGATCCCGATCCCCGACCTCGACTCCTTCCTGGTCGGCTTCAGCGCCGACACCAAGGTGACCGGCCTCGCCGACATCCCCGAGGACGAACGGCCGCCCGCGAACACGCTGCTGCACCTCGCCTTCGACGCGATGGTCGGGATCGGCACGGCGCTGCTGGCGCTCGGGGTCTGGTTCGCCTGGGTCTGGTGGAAAAAGCGCGACATCCCGCGCACCCCTTGGTTCCTGCGCGCGGTCGCGGTCTCCGGGGCCGGCGCGATCCTCGCCCTGTGGTGCGGCTGGATCGTCACCGAGGTCGGCCGCCAGCCCTGGATCGTCCAGGGCTACATGCGCACCTCCGAAGCGGTGACCGAGGCGAAGGGGATCTGGTTCAGTTTCGCGCTGGTGCTGCTCGTCTACGCCGCGCTCGGCGGCGTCGCGATCGGAGTCCTGCGCGGGATGTCGCGCCGCTGGCGCGAGTCCGGCGCCGAGCCGGAGGCCGAGGGCCCCTACGCGCCCCAAAAAGAGGGCCGATGGGCCTGAAACGTCCATATATCGGACGTTTGAGGCCCATCGGCGGGAGGTTAGGGCGATGACCAAGGCGGACGCCGCGGCGGCGATCCTCTGGGTCGGGGCGACCTTCTACGCGCTGTTCGGCGGGGCCGACTTCGGCGGCGGTTTCTGGGACCTGATCGCGGGGGACGCCGAGAAGGGCGAGCGGCCGCGGGGGCTGATCCAACGCTCGCTGACCCCGGTCTGGGAGGCCAACCACGTCTGGCTGATCTTCATTCTCGTCGTCCTCTGGACCGCCTTCCCGCCCGCCTTCAGCGCGGTCTTCACCACGCTCTACGTGCCGATCGCCCTGGCGGCGCTGGGGATCGTCCTGCGCGGCGCCGGCTTCGCCTTCCGCAAGTCGATCGAAGGACTCTCGGGACAGCGGGCCGCCGGCGCCACCTTCGCGATCTCCTCGGTCCTGACCCCGTTCTTCATGGGGGCGACGGTCGGCGCGATCGCCTCCGGCAACGTGCCGGCGGACGGCAACGGCGACGCCTTCTCGAGCTGGATCGAGCCGCTGCCGCTCCTGACCGGGGCGATGTTCGTCGCCACCGGCGCCTACCTCGCCGCGGTCTTCCTGGTCGGCGACGCGCGGCGGGCTGGGGACGGGGAGCTGGAGCGCTACTTCGTGCGGCGGGCGCTCGCCGCGGCCGCGGCCGCCGGCCTCGCCGCCGCGTTCGGGCTGGTCGAGCTGCACGCCGAAGCGCGCTACGTATTCGACCGTCTGGTCGACCAGGGGCTGCCGCTGGTGATCCTCTCCGCGCTCTGCGGCGTCGCCCTGCTGGCTGTGCTCCTGCGCTCGACGGGCCTCAAACGTCCAGATGCCGGACCTTCGAGGCCCGTCGGCAGGCGGTTGTTGTTGCGGCCGCTCGCCGCCGGGGCCGTGGTGGCGGTGATCTGGGGTTGGGGGGTCGCCCAGTTTCCCTACCTGCTGCCGACCTCGTTGAAGATCGGCGAAGCCGCCGCCCCGGACCCGACCCTGGACATCGTCTTCGTCGTCTTCGCCGTCGCCGCGGTCTTGGTCCTGCCCTCGCTGGGGCTGCTCTACGCGCTCAGCCAGAAGGACTTGCTCGAGCACTGACCGCACGGCGCTTTCCCGAGTATTGGATGAACGATCCCATCCAGCTCGCGGGTCCAGGAGCCGGCCTGTCGATGGCGGCGCATGACCAAACTCGGCCCGCTGGCCCTCTCCCTCGTCCTCTCCATCCTCGCCGCCTTCCCGGCGGCCGGCTTTGGCGACGAAGGCGCTCCTACCGGCCCGGTGCTGAGCTTTTCGCCGGCCCCGGTCAGCTTCGCCAAGACCACCGCCGGGGCCGAATCCACCACCGAAGCGGTCGACGTCTACAACGCCGGCGAAGCCGCGGTTTCGGTCGACAAGGTCACGGTCGAAGGTGGGGACTCCGGCGACTTCAAGCTCACCGGCAGCAACTGCGGCTGGCTCGACCCCGGCCAGCACTGCACGGCCTGGGTCGTCTTCGCGCCGGGCAGCCCGGGTGCGAAGAGCACCACCCTCGGGCTCCAGCTCAAGGAAGCCCCCGAACAGACCGTGCCGCTCTCCGGCGAGGCTGTCCCGGTCCAGCTCAGCTTCTCTCCCGGCTCCTATGACTTCGGCATCCGGCGCACGAACGACAGCGCCTCGACCGGCTTCCAGCTCACCAACGGCGGCGAAGCCGCCGCCCAGGTCGGCTCGGTCGGGACCGGCGGCCGCGACTCCGGCAGCTTCTGGATCGGCAACAACGACTGCTGGGGCGGCAGGTGGCTGCAGCCCGGAGAGAGCTGCAACCTGCAGGTCTACTTCAACCCCTGGGACGCGACCCCCTACGAAGCCGAGCTGCAGGCCTACGCCTACGGCGTCTCCTTCACTGCGGACCTCGCCGGAACCGGCGGCCGGCCACAGCTGGAACCGGACTCCAACCCGGTCGACTTCGGCCAGGTGACGGTGGGCAAGAGCGGCCCGGTGCAGACGATCGTCCTCACCAACGAGGGCAACCTTGCCGGCGGCTACTTCATCGCCGTGATCGCCGGCGGCAGCGTCGGCAGCTTCGAACTGATCGACGAGACCTGCACCGGCGATGCGATTGCCCCCGGGGGCACCTGCGTCGTCCGCGTCCGCTTCAAGCCGCAGGATCTCGGCGAGAAGGTTGCGCGCCTCGCCCTGTTCGGCGATAGCGACGGCGGCACGATGGTAATGCTGGCCGGCGAAGGCGTCTCGGGCTCTACGGCGGGGCAGCCGCAGTCCGCCGCGGGCGCCGCGGCCAGCGCCGCGAACGTCGCCAAGCCCCCGGTCCCGAGCCGCGGCAAGCGCCGCCGCTTCGGTCGCGGCGCAGCGCTCTTCGCGGGCCAGGCCCGCTGCCCAGCGGCGAAGCCCTGCCGCCGGACGAGGGGGCTGCTCGGCCGCACGGCGGTCAACGGCGGCTGAAGCCGCGCCCGGCTGTACGCTGCGGCGCCGTGATCGAGACGATCCTCTTCGACATCGACGGCACGCTGCTGCACACCGGCGGCGCCGGGGCGGTCGCCTGGCAGCGCGCCTTCACCGAGCTCTACGACGTCGAAGCGAACATCGAGGAACACACCCACGCCGGGATGACCGACCCCGAAATCGCCGAGATCGTCTTCAAGGAGGTGCTTGGGCGTGAGGGCAGCGCCGTCGAACTGGCCAAGGCGATCGGCTGCTATCTCGGACACCTCGCCGACGCTGTCGCCGAATCGGAGGGCTACGTGGTGATCGAGGGGATCGAGGAGCTGCTGCCGCGGCTGGTCGAGGCGGGGGTGCTGCTCGGGCTCGTCACCGGCAACATCGAATCCGCCGCCCACCTCAAGCTCGCCCGCGGCGACCTCAACCGCTACTTCGCCTTCGGCGGCTACGGCTCGGACTCGCGCAACCGCACCGAGCTGACCAGGAAGGCGCTGGAGCGCGGCGAGGGGGTCGCCGGCAAGGAGATCGACCGCGCCGCCGCGATCGCCGTCGGCGACACCCCGCGCGACGTCGAGGCCGGACACGGCGCCGGCATCCGCGTCGCCGGCGTCGCCACCGGCTCCTACGGCGTCGAGCAGCTTCGCGACGCCGGCGCCGACTGGGCTTTGGCCAACGTCGCCCAGGATTTTCCCGCTTGAGACGCTGTCTCAGGACGTCCCGGGAAGGACCTGAGGTAATCAGATCGTTCTCGGTCGTTTAGTGCACCTATGGCTGCACTTTTCGACCGAGTTCGAGTGAAGGGCGGTCCTCAGGGCGGCCGCATCTCGGGTTTTGGACGGCTTCAAGCCGCGAGCGCGACAGCGGTCAGCAACAAGCCGTCCGCGACCAGCCAGCGCCCCGCCGCCATCTCGGCACCTCGGCGCGCGACGAAGGTCCGGCGCTCGGAGACGTCGACCGCGATCTCCGCAAAGCCGAGCTCGCGACCGGCAAGCGGGGCCCAGGCCTTGTAGGCGGCCTCTTTGGCGCTGAACAGGATCCGGTCCCAGTGCACTGTGGGCTCGACTTTGGCCAGCGTGGCCAGGCGCTCGCGCTCGGCCGGCGTGGCCAGGCGCTCGACCAGGCGCTCCGAGAGCGGCTGGTGCGGCTCGGCGTCGATGCCTAGCGCCCGCAGCTCGGCTGTCCGGGCGACCGCGCAGCCGCGGTAGCCGTGGCAGTGGGCGATGCTGCCGACGACCCCCTTGGGCCAGAGCGGCTCGCCGCCCGCGCCGGCGCCGACCGGGCCCGGCTCGAGGCCGAGGCCCGCGAGCGCCCGGTGCGCGCAGTCGCGGCCGCTGGCGAACTCGCGCCGCCGTCGCTCGACCGCCCCCGCGATCAGCTCTTCCTCCGCGGGGAACAGCGCGACGGCGGCCTCGTCGTCGCGCGCCTCGGCGACACTCGCCGCGGCGGGGAGGATCGCCTCGATCACGCCGGCGCCGCCAACGGCTTCGCCATCGCGAGCGGCTAGGCGCGCTCGCAGCGGGCCTGGTAGATCGAGGTGAAGCCGGACTGGAAGCCGTTGCGCGCCGCCCGCAGGTAGAGGCGCCAGACCCGGACCCGTTCCGGGCCGGCGAGGCGGATCGCCCGCTCGAGGTTGTCGTCGAGGTTGCGGGCCCAGTGGCGCAGCGTCTCCGCGTAGTCGGGGGCGAAGTCCTCGACGTGGTGGGTGACGAAGCCCGCCCGTTCCAGCGCCAGCAGGTTGCGCGAGAGGTGCAGCGGCGCGGCGCCGGGGAAGACGTAGCGCTCGGAGAACGCCCCGGCCTCGGCGTCGGTGTGGCGCAGGCGGGTGATGCCGTGGTTGAGCAGCCGCCCGCCCGGCTCCAGAAGCTCGGCCAGGGTGTGGGCGTAGACCTCGATCTGCGAGGCGCCGACGTGCTCGACCATGCCGATGCTGGCGATCGCGTCGAAGCGCTCGCCGCTGCCGGCGAGGTCGCGGTAGTCCATCACCCGGATCTCGACCCGGTCGGCAACTCCGGCCTCCTCGGCCCGCTGCCGCGCCTTCTCGGCCTGCGGCGGCGAGAGGGTGATGCCGACGACGCTGGCGCCGTACTTCGTCGCCGCCCAGAGCGGGAAGCCGCCCCAGCCGCAGCCGACGTCGAGCACCCGCTCGCCCTCCTTCAAATCGAGCTTGCGGGCGACCGTGTCGAGCTTCTCCTCCTGCGCCTCCTCTAGCGTCTTCGCCCCGCGCGAGAAGATCGCGCAGCTGTAGACCATCGTCGGGCCGAGAAAGAGCTCGAAGAACTCGTTGGAGACGTCGTAGTGGTGGCGGACGGCGCGGGCGTCGCGCTCCTTGCTGTGGCGGCGGCCGCTCGGGCGCAGCTCGGCCTGGGGGCGGGGCGGCGGTTTCGTCACCCCGGCGGCGCGGACCGCGCCCAGCAGCAGCGCCCGCTTGTCGGCGCCGTCCAGCGATGGCGGCTGCCAGCCGTCGAGCAGCGCGATCACCGCGTCGATGTCGTCGACCTCGAGCTCGCCGCTGACGTAGGCGCGCCCGAGCCCGAGCTGGCCCGGAGCCCGCAGCACGTGGGCGGCGGCACGCGGCGAGTGCACCGTGAAAACCGGCCCGTTGCCGGAGGTCGACGCGAGCCTGGTCCCGTCCCAGAACTCAACCGTGAACGGCCGCTCCGGGATGCGAGCCTCGATCTCTCGCCGCAGGGGCCCCGTGTTCGCGAACGGCATCGGCTGACCTTATCTCCGCGCCCGCCTGGGCGCGACCTCGTCATCGCTTCATGTTCTACCCCTATGATCGCGGGCGAATGTCTTCCGCCGCCGGCCCACTCCCGTCCGACATCCAGCCCGTCGAGAACGAGACCCGCGACCGCATCATCACCGGCCTGGTGACGCTGATCCCGTTCGTCGCGATCGGCTTCGCCGGCTGGCAGGTGTGGGGCAAGGCGCTGCACTGGAGCGACGTCTTCCTCTTCGTCGGCATGTACGTGCTGACCGGGCTGGGGATCACGGTCGGCTTCCACCGCCATCTCACCCACCGGGCCTTCAAGGCGAAGCGATGGCTGCACGGGCTGCTGGCGATCCTCGGCTCGGCGGCGATCGAGGGGCCGGTGATCTCCTGGGTCGCCGACCACCGCAAGCACCACGCCTTCTCCGACGTCGAGGGCGACCCGCACAGCCCCCACGTCGACCACGGTCACGGCTGGAGCGGGGCCATGCGCGGCCTCTTCCACGCCCACATGGGCTGGCTCTTCATCCATACTCAGCGGGGCAGCAAGGAACGCTTCGCGCCGGACCTGCTGAAGGACCCGACGATCAACTGGGTTGACGGCACCTTCCTGGTCTGGGCGATCGGCGGCCTCCTCCTGCCCTTCGCCCTCGGCTGGGCGATCGGCGGCACCCTCTTCGCCGCCGTCACCGGCCTGCTCTGGGGCGGCCTGGTCCGCGTCTTCGTTCTGCACCACTTCACCTACAGCATCAACTCGCTCTGCCACGTCTTCGGCAACCGCGACTTCGAGACCGCCGACGAGTCGCGCAACCTGGCGCTGATCGCGATCCCGACTTTCGGCGAGGCCTGGCACAACAACCACCACGCCTTCCCGACCTCGGCCACCCACGGCCTCGGCCGCTACCAGCTCGACATCTCGGCCCTGGTAATCGACGGGCTGGAGAAGCTCGATCTTGTCTGGGACGTGGTGCGGGTCAGTCCCGAGCGGATGGCGGCGAAAGCCGCTTAGATCTAGGGCGCGGCCGGCGACTCGTACCAGTCGAGCCAGCCGTTGCAGGCCTCGGCCAGCGGCACGATGCGGTGCGGCCTGTCCGGCACCGCGACCAGCTCGCCGACGTAGGCCTTGCCGTCGTAGCCGCTGAGGCTCTGCAGCGCGCTCGCCCCGGCGGCCGCGAGCGTGAACTCGACCTTGCCGCCCTTGCTGCGGTAGCGCCCGGCCGGCCAGAACTGGCCGTTGTTGCCGAGGCTGATCGTGTTCGGCCGCTGGCCGTCTAGCGCCGCCGGCAGCGATTCGCGGAAGCCGGGGGCGGTGAGCGTGAGGTCGAAGGGCGAGAAGTACTGGATCGAGAGGTTCCAGGCACCGGGCGGCAGCTCCAGGGCCTGCGAGGTGCGCTCGCCGGTGCCGAGCACGCTGCTCCCGTCCCAGGCGGCTTTCGGGCCGATCGCCGCGGCCGGGAAGAGCGAGGCGCGGCCGGGGTTGGCGAGCAGGATGCGGACCTCGGGGGCGGCGCAGCCGGAGCGGGCGGCGGCCTCGGTCCCCTCGAGCAGCACGTGGCGGTCTTCCGGGGCCGGCCCGGTCCGCCGCCAGAGCACGTAGGAGGGCGTGACGGCGACCCGCTCGAAGTTCGTGGGCGCCTGGCTGTTCCAGGCGGCGCGCCCGGTGATCACGAACGGGAAGCGGTCGAGGGTCCCGCGCGAGAAGGAGTCGAAGTCGATCGGGCTGTAGGCGTCGCCGGTGTCGAACGGCTTCTCCGGGTTGGCGGACACCTCGGCGTCGGGGAACTCGACCAGCGGCACGTGGGTGTCGGCGCCGAGCAGCTCGTAGGCGGCGTAGCGGTCCTGGCCGGCGTAGAGCACCGGCTTGCCGTGGACGATCGGCAGGAATGCCTGCAGCTCGGCGCCGTGCCCGGGCGGCCCGACCGGCGCGTCGCGCAGGACCAGGAAGCTCGAGTACACCGCGCCGCCGACGAACGCCACCGCCAGCACCGTCCAGCCGACCCGCGCGAACCTCCCGGTCGACAGGACGAACCCCCCGGTTGATGGGCCGTTTTCCCTCCATATAGGCGTATTTGCGGCCCGTCGACCGGGGAATTCGGCCAGCAGGGGGCGGATCGCGACGAGCATCGCCAGCGGCGCGGCGATCATCAGCGCCTTGGCCTGGGAGTAGTCGCCGCTGAAGGGGAGGGAGACGAGGTAGAGGACGGCGCAGGCGCCGAGCGCGATCGGGATCGTCGGCTCGCGCCGCCGCACCCACCAGGCGACGCCGGCAAGTAGGGCCAGCGCCGCGATCGCCCCGGCGAGGCCGGTCAGGTGGGCGCCGCCGGCGGCGTCGAGGCGGTAGTTGGCGGCGGGCCAGACCCCCAGCGCCTCGAGCGGGGAGACCGGCCCGTAGGTGTTGCTGCCGGCGACTTTGTTGAAGCCGTGGGCGAAGCCGAAGGGGCCGGTGATCGTTAGCACCAGAGCCAGGCCGGCGAGTACGACCAGCGCCGCCAGCGTCGCCGGGCGCAACAGGAACCGCAGCAGCGCCCGCGGCCGCAGCGCCCGCCGCACCGGCGGCTGGGTGAGGCTCCAGAAGGCGAGGATCGCCAGCGGCCAGGCGAGCCCGGCGAAGCTGTAGGAGAAGAAGATGCCGCCGGCGATAGCCAGCGGCACTACCAGCCAGGTCCCCACCCCAGACACAGCTCGCTGCGCTCGCTGTTGAGTGTCTGGTGAGGGGACCTGGCTGGTAGTTGCGGTCGACCCTTCGACGGTCGTTAGATAGATGGCGAAGGCGAGCACGAAGAGCGCCTCGGCGGTCTCCTTGAAGGCGGCCTGGGCGAAGTAGGAGGCGGCGAGGTAGGGGAGGGAGACCAGCGTCGCGGCGAGAACTCGCCGGGCGGCGCCGAGGTCGCGCAGGACGCCGAGCGCGGTCAGCCCCGTCAGCACGCCGATCGCGATGATCTCGCCGACGAAGGCCTGTCCGAGTCCGATGCCCGGGAAGGCGGCGGTCGCCACCGCCAATCCATGCGGCCCGAGCGGGTAGCCGGCGTCGGGAGCCGGGCCGAAGCCGCTGCGCAGCCACTCTGCCCAGGCCAGGTGCAGTCCGAGGTCGTTGTTGAAGCCGACCCCGAGCAGGCCCCAGCGACCGCTCACCGCGAACGGGATCGCGAGCGCGAGGAGGACCGCGGCTGCGACCGGCAGGCCGGTCCGCAGCGCCCCCGGGGCCTCGTAGGGCAGCCACCAGGCCAGCGCCGCGGCGACCATGAGCAGCAGAACCGCGCCGAGGATGACGCTGGTGCCGTGCCCCGGCGCCCGCGCCAGTACCCCGGTGACCGTGAGCACGGCGGCGAGCCCGGCCGCGGGCTCGAGCCAGGACCACGACCGCCGGCCGGCCAGCGACAGCAGCGCCCGGCCGACCAGCAGCGAAGCGGCGCAGATCAGCGCCGCCGAGGCGTAGGTCCCGATCATCAGGAACGGCAAGTTATGGCAGCACGGCGCCGGATGCCCGGGCGCCGGCCCGCCGCCCGCCTCAGTACTTCTCGGCCGCCCGCTCCAGCGTCGCCCGCAGGCTCTCGCCGCGCAGCGGGTGCTCGTGCCCGGGGGCGACCACCTTCGGGTCGAGCGCCGCCAGCTTGCGCACCGACTCCTTCGCCTGCGCGTGGTCCCAGGCCCAGGCGGGATGGGGGACGCTCGCCTCGCCCTCCGGCAGCGGTTTCAGCCGCGCCGAGTCGACCAGGTAGACGACGTCGGAGACCAGCGCCACCCGGTCGCTCTCGCGCCAGAGGCCGATCAGGCCCGGCGCGTGCCCGGGGAAGTGCAGGACCTTGAAGCCGGCGACCTCCTCGCCCTCGGCGACGGTGCCGGCGATCTTCACCGCGCCGCCGTCCCAGCGCCGCAGCAGGAAGGGGTAGAGCCGTCGTACCCAGGCGACGGGAAGCTGCGAGAGGTCCATGTAGGGCGCGATCGCGGCGTCGCCTTCGGCGTCGGCGACTTCGTCGGGGTGGCAGTAGACCGGCGCCCCCATATAAGGGGCGGTGCCGCGGTGGTCGGCGTGGGCATGCCCGAGCACGACCCGCTTGACCCCGCCGAGCTGCTCCGCCGCCTCCCGGGCCTTGCGCCGCATGCCCTTCGTCCCGGCATCGAACTGGACGACGCCGTCGCCGTCCTCGATGAAGTAGATGTTCATCGCGCCGCGGAAGTCGCCGCGCAGCAGCCAGACCCCGTCGGCAACCCTCTCCAGCGCCATCCACCCACCTTAACCGTCGATGGGCCGATTTCACCCCCTATATGGGGTGAAATCGGCCCATCGACCGCAGTAGGGTTCGCCGCCATGCCCTGGATCTGGAAAGTCGGGATGGTGGTGCTGATCGTCTGCCTGCTCGCCTCGATGGCGATCGCGATCGTGCGGCTGACGACGACGCCGACCGAGATCCTCGGCGGTGGCTTCCACGGCCTCCCGGTCAAGCATCGCCGTTAGTATCCGGGCCGTCCGGCGACCGAGCAGAGGAGGGGGCGTGTTCACTCGCATCGTGGTTGGAACCGACGGGTCCGAGACCGCCGGCGAGGCGGTGCGCCAGGCGCTCGACCTCGCCAAGCTCTCCGGCGCCACGCTCAGCATCGTCAGCGCCTACGCACCTGTCGCCGAGCGCAAGGTCAAGGACCAGCAGCGCGACGCGCCGGCCGACGTCCAGTACGAGATCGGGCCGCGCGAGGACGTCAACCTCGTCCTCGACGCCGCCGCCGCCGAGGCTCGCAAAGAGGGGCTCGAGGTCCAGACTCACCCGATCGAGGGCGATCCCGCCGAAGCGATCCTCAAAGTCGCCGAAGAGACCAAGGCCGACCTGATCGTGGTCGGCAACAAGGGCATGACCGGCGCCCGCCGCTTCCTGCTCGGCAGCGTTCCCAACAACATTTCCCACCACGCGCCCTGCAGCGTGATCATCGTTCGCACCACCTGACACCGTCTGGCCGGCGCCGGCGTCAGCCGGTCCCGACACGGGGAGTGGTGGCGGCGCCGGCGTCGATCAGGCCGGCTCCCTGCAGGGAGCCGGGTAGGCCGAGGTCGCGGGCGGTGCGGCGTAGCTGTTTGGCGACGCCGTCGACCCGGGGCTTGGCGCCGCTCCCGGTTTCCGGGTAAAAGCGCGGGCCGGCGTAGGTGTCGGCGGCAAGCACCATCGCCGCGACGGCGCTGACGTGCGCCGCGGCCATCGAGGTGCCGACGTAGTTCCCGGGGATCGCGAAGACGCGGGTGCTGCCGGCCTTCAGCGTCACCTGGTAGATCGGCCGGGCCGAGACCGAGGCGCAGCCGGCGGCCGGGTTGCCGCCGCCGGGGGCGACCAGGTCGATCCCCCGGCCGGCCAGCGAGTAGTCGCCGAGGCAGCCGCCCTCGGTGGTGCCGCCGACGCCGATCACCCGTGGCCCGGTCGCCGGCTCCGAGACGCAGGTCTCCGAGCCGAGGTTGCCCGCTGAGGCGACCGCGACGACGCCGCGCGCGTAGGCTTCGCGCAGCGCTTCGTCGACCTCCGGGACCTGCTTCCCGCAGCCGAAGTTGAAGCTCATGTTGATCACCTGGGCGCCGTGGGCGACCGCGAAGCGGATCCCCTTGGCGATGTCGGTCGCCTGGCCGCGGCCGTGTCGGTCGAGCACCCGGACCGGCATCAGCCTGGCCCGGTAGGCGAGCCCGGTGAGACCGATCGCGTTGCCGGTCTTCTCGGCGATCGTGCCGGCGATGTGGGTGCCGTGGCCGTTTTCGTCCAGCGGCAGGGCGTCGTTGTCGATGAAGTCGTGGCCCTTGGCGAACTGGCCGGCGGTGAAGTCGGGGCTGCGCAGGAAGCGGCTACCGAGGTCGCGGTAGGCGATGCCGGTGTCGAGGACCGCGACGGTGACGCCTTCGGCGCCGGGGTGGCCGAGTTCGGCGAGGTTGCGCCAGGCCGCGACCGCGTCGATCCCGCCCGGGGAGACCGGCAGCCGCGAGCCGCCCTCCCCTTCCTGCCAGGGAAGGAAGTCCCACTGCTTGAAGGCCCAGTCGCCGGCCGTGGCGGCCGCTTCGGAGGCGCCGCCGAGCGTGCCGGGATCGTTCGGTAGCGCCAATACCTGCCCAGGGTCCGTGGCCGAGGCGGTGGCTATGTAGTCGGGCTGCGCGTAGGCGACGCGCGGGTTGCGCCGCAAGCTCGCCGCCGTAGCCCGCACTCCGGCCCCGGCGGGCAGCCGCAATGCCCGGGCCCGCCCGGCGCCTTCGAACTTGACCACGACCTGCCGCGGCGCGAATTCGCGCGCCGGGGCGAGGCCCGCGCGGGCGTTCGCCGGGGCCGCGGCGACGCCGGTCTGGGCGGACGGCGAGGCCGGCGCGGCGGCCGCCGTGGCGAGCAGGGCGGCGGTAACGAGTATCGGAAGCAGTCGTCTCATCGGGTCGCTCGTCGCGCCGGGTCCCCTGGTCCCGTCGAGCTCTAGACCTAACACGGGTGTGCCGGTGAAGTTGTAGGGGACATACTCCCGCATCGATGGACCCCGCCGCCACAGCCGCGCACGCGCACGGGATGGAGCTTGCCCTGCGCGAGGCGCGCCGGGCCGAGGAGCACGGCGACGTGCCGATCGGCGCCGCGATCCTCCGCGACGGCGAGCCGCTGGCGGCGGCCGGCAACGAGCGCGAGCTGCGCCGCGACCCGACCGCCCACGCTGAGATCCTGGCGATCCGCGCCGCGGCCGAGGCGCTCGGCGGCTGGCGGCTGCCCGGCACGACCCTCTACGTGACCCTCGAGCCCTGCGCGATGTGCGCCGGCGCGATCGTCCTCGCCCGCATCCCGGTCGTCGTCTTCGGCGCCGCCGACCACAAGGCCGGCGCCGCTGGCAGCGTCCTCGACGTCCTCGCCGAGCCCGCTCTCAACCACCACCCCGAGGTCGTCGCCGGCATCCGCGAGGCGGAGTGCGCCGCCCTGCTGCACGAGTTCTTCGACGCGCGCCGGGGCCAGGCGACGTAACCGCACCGCTGAGTAATTCTCTGTTTATAATTGAAACTCGTCAAGTACTCGACGATCCGGTACTCGCGAACGCTCTTCCAGCCCGGAAGGGGGTGAAAAGTGACGATCTGCAAGATCGAGCCAGTCGCGCCAGTCGCGTCGATCAGCAAGTTCGGCTAAGCCCGGCAGGTTTGCGGATGGGCCTTCTTCCACGAAGGCCCATCCGCATCCGGGCGTTGGTTTCTTTCCGCGCCGATAAGCCGGGGCGTACGCAACTTACGTTCGCTCCCTGTTTTGGTACTGGTGGTTCTCATCAAGGAACAGGGGTGACGGGCTGTTCCGAAAGGTTGGGGGGTCCAGTCCATGGGCACGAATGGCTCGCGCGGACGCACGGGTGCCGGGGCGACCGGCAGATCTAACTCATCGCGAGGCGCACGATCGCGGAGCTCCCGCTATCCGAAGCTGAGGCCGGGGCCGGGACGTTCGGCGGAGGACGTCGCCGCGCACCAGTGCGGCCGGCTGCAGGAGGCGATGGTCGAGCTCGTCGCCGAGCACGGCTACAACGCCGTCGCCGTGGCAACGTTGAGCAACCACGCCAGCGTCTCAAAGCGAGATTTCTACAAACACTTCGACAGCAAGGAGGAGTGTTTTCTCGCCACCTACGACACAATCGTCAGCAACTCGGTGCGCGGGATCCTCGCCGCCATCGAGGGCGAGGAGGAGTGGTGCGAGCGGCTTCGGCTCGGCTTTCTCGCCTTCGCGGGCCAGATCGCCGCCAGCCCCGAGACGGCGCGGCTGGCCTTGGTCGAGGTCTTCGCCGCCGGCGCCGTCGCGGTCGAGCGGATGCAGCGTACGAACCGGCTCTTCGAGGCGCTGGTGGCGAAGAACTTCGCCCTCGCTGAGGGGACCCCCCGGCTGCCGCGGCTGGTGGTGAAAGGCATCGTCGCCGGTGGCAGCCGGGTGGCGCGGGCGCGGCTGCTCTCCGGACACCCGCTGCAGCTGACGCTCGACGGGGGCGAGCTGATGGAGTGGGCGCTCTCCTTTTGCGACGACGACGTCGTTCGCCTGCGTGGCCTCGGGGTCGCCGGGGCGCCGCTGCTACCCGCGACCGCTGCCGAGGTGCCGCTGGGGGACGAGCGCGCGCTGATCCTGGCAGCGACGGCGAGGCTGGCGAGCAAGGAGGGGTACGCGACGCTGACGGTGCCGCGGGTACGCGCCGCCGCCGGTGTCTCCAGGCGCAGCTTCGACACCCACTTCGAGGGAGTGGCGGACTGCTTCCTGGCGACCCTCGCGACCCTCAGCGGCCGCACCCTGGCCGCAGCGGCGCCCTGCTACCTCACAGCCGACGACTGGGCGAGCGGCGTCCACCGCATGATCGCCAGCCTCTGCCAGCACCTCGCGTGCGATCCCACCTTCGCCAGCCTCGCCTTCCTCGAGGTCTTCTCACCAGGCCCCGAGGCGATCCAATGGCGCAGCGAGATGATCGCCAAGCTGGCGACGATGCTTCGCCGGGGAGCCCCCCCGGCGCGGCAGCCGAGCGAGTTCGCGGCAGAAGCATCGGTTGGGGCGATGTGGGGAGTGATCCACCACTTCGTCGCCATCGGGCGCGGCGCGCAGCTGCCGATCGCGGCGCCGGTGCTTTCCTACATCGCGCTTGCCCCGGCGCTCGGAGGGGCGGCGGCGGTCGACCTGATCGTCGCCGAGGTTGGTGAGGACGGAGACGCCGATGTCGGCGCCGCCGCCGGTGTGCCCAAAGCCGGCCGGCTGGCCGGCGGAGCCCACCCAACCCTACCCGGCAGTCGAAGCGTTCCAGCACTTAATAGATAGAAACCATTTTGCCTGAACGCTTGCATCGTTCTGTATAGAGCTGGATGCTCGCGAGTGCGGCGAGGGTGGCGCCGCAAAGGGAAGTGGGGGGCCGGAGTCCGGGGGGCCCGGCCCCCCTACGACGGCTGCCGTTCTTTGCGAGTGAGGGTTTCTTTTTTCTCAACCTCAAATATGTCCACTGACTCTCCCTCCTATGGTTGTCAGCATGAGGCACCACTCTTTCACGGTGCATACCGGCCTACGGTGATTAGCGCCAATGACCTGATCGCGTCCAGGACGCTTGGGATTCTTTGCCGACATAAGGGCCTTCTAGCGGAGAGGGTGGGATTCGAACCCACGAGGCGGGTTAACCCCGCCCACGCGATTTCCAGTCGCGCTCCTTAAGCCACTCGGACACCTCTCCGGGGTGCTCGGAAAGCCTAGCTCGGGCTATTGGGCGACGGCGGGGAGGCCGGTTTCGCCGCCGCCGGTGGCGGTCTGGCGGTACTCGTCGAGCGGGATCACGATCGCCTCCTCCTCCGGGATCGGCGCCGCCGACGGGCGGTGGCCGCGCAGGCGCTCGTGGCTGCAGACGACGTAGCACCACTCCATCAGCCGCATCCGGGATCGGCGGTCGATCTCGGCGATCGTCGCGCCGACCAGGAAGCGGCCGTCGACCTCGCGGCAGCTGCGGACCTCGACCTGGGCGGCGACCTCGTGGGTGGCGCCGCCGGCGTCGGCCAGCTCCAGCAGCACCACTGGGTGCGCGCCGATCTCGAGCGGCGCCTCGGCCACCAGGCCGAGTCCGGAGGCGCTGGCGTCGACCAGCCGGGCCGGGATGTGGGCCTCCTCGGAGAAGCAGTTGGCGGCGGCGTCGCCCTCGAAGCGGTAGATCAGGCGGCGCTGGCGCCGGCGGCCGACCGTGAGCAGCGTCCTTGCCAGCCGCTGCAGCTCGAACAGGCCCAGCAGCGGCACGATCACGGCGGCGATCCCGGGCAGGTCCGGCAGCGGCCCGGCGCCGGCCAGGTCAAGCAGTCGCATCGCCGTGCCGGTCGCCAGCAGGACGGTGCAGAAGAGGACCAGGTGAAGTTTGCGCACCGCGCCGAGGCCGCCGGGGTCGCTGCCCTGCTTCGGCGTCACCTTGAAGGCGGTGCGGCCGGGTCGCACGATGCAGCGCAGGGCGCGGGTGTAGATCTCCATCGTCAGCAGCTCGTAGTGGGCGGTCTCGGGGATCCGCATGTAGCCGCGCGCCAGCGCCATGCCGGCGCCGAGGTTGAGGGTGAGGTAGGGCAGCCAGAGGGCGGCCAGGGCGACGACGCTGATCTTCATCGGCAGCTCGCCGCTCCAGAGGACCAGGCCGAGGGTCAGCATCAGCAGCAGGCGCATCGGCGGCGCCAGGTAGGCGAGCAGGCTGGCCAGGTAGGAGAACCGCTGGCGGCGAGTCAGCTCGCGGGCGCGCAGGGGGGACTCCGGCAGGGTGAAGACGGCGAGGTTGCCGCGCGCCCAGCGGTCGCGCTGCAACAGGTAGCCGTCGAGGTCGTGCGGGGCTAGGCCCTGGACCAGGACCTCGTCGTGGTAGCGGCTGCGCCAGCCGTGGCGCTGCAGGCGGATCGTCGTGTGGAAGTCCTCGGCGATCGTCTCGGTGGCGACGCCGCCGATCTCGAGCAGCGCGTGGCGGTTGATCAGCGCCGCCGAGCCGCACCAGTAGACCGCCCCGTGGCGGTCCTTGCCGGGGCAGACGACGCGGTAGAAGAGCGACTGCTCGTGGCGACCGGCGTCGTAGTGCTGGGCGGAGTCGTGGTTGAAGAAGTCATGGGGGGTCTGGACGACGGCCATCCGCTCGTCGTCGAAGTAGCCGACGAGCGCGTCGAGCGCGTCGGGCATCGGCACGTGGTCGGCGTCCAGCATCAGCACCAGGTCGCCCTCGGTGCGGGGCAGGGCGGCGTTGAGGTTGCCGGCCTTGGCGTGGGAGTTGTCGGAGCGGGTCAGGTAGCGGGCGCCGGCCAGCTCCGCCAGCTCCTCCATCTCCGGCCGGCGACCGTCGTCGAGCAGGTAGGTGGTGTGGGGGTAGGTGAGCGCGCGGCAGCCCGCCAGGGTCGCCATCACCACCTCGGCCGGCTCGTTGTAGGTGCAGACGTAGACGTCGACCGTGCGCCCGGGGGTCGTCGGTGGCCGCTGCGCCGGCGGCAGCGACCAGGAGAACCAGGTGAGGATCGCCAGGGCGTAGATGCCGTAGAGCTCGGTCGCCAGCAGCATCGCGAAGGCGACCGGACTGGCCCCTTCGCCGCTCCAGCCGATCCGCCAGGTCAGGTAGCCGAGCCCCCAGATCAGGGCGGTCAGGGCCACCGCCCGCAGCAGGCGGGGGTGGCGGTCGAAGAAGCGTCCTGCTCGAGTCTGCTCGCGGCTGTCCACACGGGTTGATCGGCAGCCCACGCGATCCCTTGAGGTTCGCCAGCGGGGTCCCGCGCCCCGCCAGGGACCAGGGCCCTATATAGAGCGGACCCGATTGACTTCATCCGATGCGTCTGGGAGCTTTAGCGCTCTGGTGTTGATGGCGGGATCTCGGAAGACCTCAGGCCCATCTCTCAACCGTGCGCGGCGGGGAGTGCTTCTGACCGCGCTTTGTCTCGTGGCCGGAACGTCTGCCTGGGCCGCCGCGCCCGCGCAGGCAACGACGACGATCTTCGAATTCACCGGGGTCGAGCAGACGTTCAGGGTGCCGGGTGGCGTGACCAGCATCCACGTCGTCGCAATCGGCGGCAAGGGCGGCGCGGCAACCGAAGCTTCCGGCGGCGTCGCGGCGGAAGTGGTCGGCGATGTCAGCGTGACCCCCGGCCAGACGCTCTACGTCGAGGTGGGTGGCAACGGCGAAAACGTGGGCGAAGGTGGCGGCGGCGGCTTTAACGGCGGGGCCGTGGGCGCGGGCGGCGGCGGCGGCGCGTCGGACGTCCGCACCTCTCCGCGCGAAGCGGGCCTCTCCCCCGATCACCGCCTGATCATCGCCGCTGGCGGTGGCGGTGGCGGCGGCAGCGGTCCGAGCGGGGCGGGCGGGAACGGTGGAGCGGCGGGAAATCCGGGCAGCCCGAGCGAAGGCTATAGCGGCGGAGGTGCGGGTACGGAAAGCGAAGGCGGCCTGGGTGCCGGCGGCTGCGAACCCTCCGGCCAGGGTCTCAACGGGCAGTTGGGCTCCGGCGGGGCAGGGGGGGACAGCGCGATCGAAAGCGACCCCGGCGGCGGTGGTGGCGGTGGGTACTTCGGCGGCGGTGGAGGGGGCGGCGCCTGCCTGGTTGGCAGCAGCGGCGGCGGTGGCGGTTCCTCCCTCGTCCCCCTTGGCGGCAGCCTGGAATTGGCGTCTGGGTCGGCGCCGCCGGAAATCCAGCTCACCTACACCCTCGTGCCACCGACGATCTCGATCTTCTCGCCCGCTGACGGCGCCACTTACACGCAGGGCCAGGCGGTCATCGCCAACTATTCTTGCACTCCGCCCGAAGGCACGACCGTGGAAATCTGCGCCGGGTCGGTCGCCAACGGGGTGGCCCTCGACACCTCGACGCTGGGACCACATACCTTCGAAGTCGAAGGCGAAGACAAGGACGGCGCCGAAGGCGAAAAAAGCGTCACCTACACCGTCGTTCCGCCCCCCGCGCCCACTGGCGGGTCAACGTCGTCGGCGAGTCCGTCGCCACCGCCACCATCCCCGTTGCCGGACACCAGCCTCGGCGCCCATCCCAGGGAAACGATCAAGACCAAGAAGAAAAAGGTCAAAGTCAAGTTCAGCTTCTCGTCGAACGCCGCTGGGGCGAGCTTCCAGTGCAAGCTCGACAAAGGCCAGTTCGAATCGTGCACCTCTCCCAAGAGCTACATGGTGAAACGCGGCAGCCATAAATTCTCGGTCCAGGCCGTGAGCGCCGGCGCCGCCGACCCGATCCCGGCGACCTTCAGCTTCAAGGTCAAGAAGAAGAGCTGAGCCCACTCGCCAAAGCGTCGTCCCCGGCGGCTGGTCTCGATAGGATTTGGCTTGTTTAAGCCCCGGAGGGGTGCCGGAGTGGTTGAACGGGGCAGTCTCGAAAACTGTTGGCGTCGCAAGGCGCTCGTGGGTTCGAATCCCACCCCCTCCGCTTTGTTGAGCCGATCGTCATGCCGTGCAGGGATTTCCCGAGGCGAAACGGAACCACAAGAGGGATATCGCTTCGGCTCGGATCCTCGAGTCTGGCGAAGCTGGCGCGCTAGGCCGCAGCGCGAGAATCTGGCCAAGCACCGGATCGAACGCGCTCGTAGAGCGTGTCGGGGGCAAGGTCAGAGCCCCCGGGCCAGACGACGGTTCCCGTCTCCGTGTCGACATTGACCTTGGAAAAGCCGTCAGAGGTGCGAGCGTCCTCGAAGACAGGTCCGCGCATGCGGTCGAGCACGTCGACCTCGCCGCTCAGCCCGTCGGCGAAGGTCAGCCGGAGGACGCCCTGGCGGACGACCTCTGCAGCGGTGATATCAGGAGTTAGGCCGTTCATTTCAAAGGCTCAATATCCAGAAGTGTCTCACTGGCACGAGTTCGGCTTTGCAGAGAGCTACGGGCGAGCAGTCGGGCAGTCTCGAGACCGTTGGCGTCGCAAGGCGCTCGTGGATTCGAGCACCAGTGCAGTCATTGCAGCGAATAGGTGCGGCGCATAAAGCGGTCGAATTGCGGCACCGTGAACGCCGCTAGGCCGTGGCCGGGCGTGTAAAGCAAGCCCTTGTCGATTAGACGCGACCGCGTTGGGGCCATCTGCTCGGAACGGCGATCGAGCAGAGCTGCCACATCTTTGGCTTGCTGGGCTCCCGGTCCCAGCTCAGCCATCGCTCGCATGTAGCGAAGCTCGAGTTCGGTCGTGCGCTCAGCGCGTACGCGGAAAAAGCTGCCATCCAACTTTGCCTCCACCGCCTCCCGCGCCTCTTTGACATCCATCAAGGTGATTGGCGAGGTTTCGGCTAGATCCCAGAGGACGTTGCCATACTCCTGCAGGAAGTAGGGGTATCCCTCGGTGTAGTCGACGATCGCTGCGATTGCCGGCCTGTCGTAGGCAACGTCCAGTTGCTCCGCCGGATCGACAAGCGCTTGCCCTGCCTCAGCGACCGAAAGCTCGCCGATTTGCGGGAACTTGAAGAGTCGCTCGGCATAGGACTTTGCCTCTCCCGCGAGCCGAGGCAGCTGCGGAAGTCCCGCACCGACCAAGGTGATCGGCAGCTGACGCTGCACCGTCTTGTGAAGGGCGGCGATCAGCGCCTCCAGCTCGGGAGAGGTGAGGAAGTGCACCTCGTCGATTAGGAAGACGACGCCGCTGTCGTGCTCCCGCGCTGCCTCCCCTAGTGCAACGAGAAGATCGGTCAGATCCTCATCAAGCGCGCCGCTGTCGGCGAAGCCTTCCGCAGCCTCTACGTCGAGTCCAGCGCTCAGGGTTCCGTCGCTGGTCAGCGTCAACTGGAAGGACTTCAGCACTGCCGCCGCGCGGTTCGCTCGCCCCTTCCAACGGGCCTTGGGCGCCAGCTGGAAGAGTGCGCGGCGGACCAACTGGCCCATTCGATACCTAAACTCAGCGCCCTTCGTAATCTCGGCCTCCACCGTGATCCAGTCGCGCTCGCGCGCCTTCTCCTCGAAGCTCGTCAAGAGCACCGTCTTGCCGACACCTCGAAGGCCGGTTATCAGCATGGATTGCTCGGTATAGCCGCGACGCAGGCGGTCGAGGAGTATCTCGAAGGATTCCAACTGATCATCGCGACCCACCAGCGCTGGGGGACGGGCCCCAGCATTGGGGGTATACGGGTTGTCGTGAGGTCGCATGGCCCGGGAGCTTATCAACATTATCTTCCTTTATCGCAATCTGATAAACCCTGAAAAAGTTTGTAAGCTTGGCCGTCGTGGGTTCGAATCCCACCCCCTCCGTTGGTCCCTCTCTCAGAGTGCCGCCAGGCGATCTGAGAGGATTGAACGCTCATGGCTTTGGAGATCGCTCTGGGGGAGGCGTGCAATGGGGCCTGAGATTTTCGGCGACCCCCTGCCGCATTCCGTAATCGGCTGGGTCATCCTGCTGATGAGTATTCTGGGCGCCCTCCGCCTGATTCTGGGCGCCGCTCAGGAGTTCGCGGAATTTCTCGAAATCCACCGGGAAATCGAACGGCCCTATGGCGGCCTCGCCTTTCCCCTGGGCTGGCTGAGCTGGAGCATCCTGCTGGTGATCGCCAACCATGACGTCGTCTCGGTCCTGGTCTTCCTGCTCGGCACGCTGGTTATAGTGGCCGTCACCCGGGTATTGGTACAAAAATGCCGAGCGTAAATTTTCGCGCTGGACTTGACAGATAGCCCGCCTATACTGGAATCGATGCGCACCGAGCCATATTCGAAAAGCAAGTCGCCCCGGAGGCAGAGCAGGGTCGGCCTCGTCAGGGGCGCCGGCAACGCCGAGGTCGTCGTTCTGGGAGCGGCTCTCGTCGCCGGAATCGGCGTCGGCTTCGCCTTGGACAGCCTCTTCTTCGGCTTCATCGCGCTCATCGTGCTCGCCCTCATCGCCCGCCTCGTGCTGGCGGTGATCGGGATGGACGGGGACACGGGCTCTAACGCGCCCGCGCCCGCCCACTCGCACGAGCACGCCGGCTCCTAAGGCCGCAGCTTCGCGGGGCTCATTGCGGGTCTATGCAGCTGCGATTTCGGCTCGGTTTCGTTCCTTAGGACCGTTCCCTTGGCGCCAGCCATCCGCGGCGAGAGGCGAGATCCGCTGGACTATCCTGACTCGGGTGCCGATCGTCGGGTTGGATCACGTGCAGGTCGCCGCGCCGGTTGGCGGCGAGGGCGACGCCCGCCGGTTCTATGGAGACCTGCTGGGCCTCCCGGAGCTCGAGAAGCCCGAGGCCCTGCGGGGCCGGGGCGGCGTCTGGTTCGCCTGCGGCGACCAGCAGCTCCACGTCGGGGTGGCCGCCGATTTCTCGCCCGCGACGAAGGCGCACCCCGCGCTCAGGGTCGATCACGCGGACCTCGATCCGATCGCCGCGCGGCTGGCCGCGGCGGGGAGCGCCGTGCGGTGGGACGATGCGATCCCCGACACGCGTAGGTTCTACACCGCCGATCCCTGGGGCAACCGCATAGAGCTGCTCGCCACCACCTAACTCAGGGAGGCTGACGGTCGCAGGGCGAGGGAGGGAGAAGAGGCCCTGCCAAAATCGCCCCGTGCCCCTCACTCAGGACATGCAGCGCCTGGTCCGTGAGCAATCCCTTGGCTTCGTTGCCACCGTCCGCCCCGACGGCACCCCCGCTCTCTCGCCAAAGGGGACGACCGCGGTCTGGGACGAGCGGCACCTCGTCTTCCTCGACATCCGCTCCCCCGGCACCGTCGCCAACCTCCGTGCCAACCCCAACGTCGAGCTCAACGTCGTCGACCCGATCCTCCGCAAGGGCTACCGCTTCGCCGGCCGCGCCGAGGTCCTCTCCGAGGGCCGCCGCTTCGACGCGATCCTCGACCGCTTCCGTCGCGAGCGTGGCACCGACACCACCCGCGTCCGCGCTGCTGTCCTCATCGCGGTCACCTCGGCCCAACCGCTTACCTCACCTGCCTACGACGACGGCACCCCCGAGGCGACGATCGCCCGCCGCTGGGCCGATCATCACCGCCGCCTCTACGAGGCTTCCGGCCTTACCCCGTTCGACGCACCCTTCGACTGACGCCTCATCAGCCGCGTTGCGCACGCTATGCGGCTCCGGCAAAGCTGGCGACACGGGCGAGGATTGCGTTGTAGCGGGAGTGTGCTTCGTCTCCGAGCTCTTCGGTCAGTCGACCGTAGAGCCGGTGTGACGCGTTGCCGCACACTGCACCAGCGAGGTGCCCCAGATCGCGATTGGCGGCGGCACCAGCAGCAGCGCCAGGGTGGCGATCTCGGCGATCGCGTCGGCGGTGCCGAAGCCGGCCAGGTGGCCGGCGTGGAAGAGCAGGTGGATGCCGGCGGTCAGCAGCCAAGCGACGCAGACGGCGCGGACCAGGGTGCGGTCGAGCGTCCACGCCGCCCAGGCGAAGAGGACCGAGAAGCCGAGGTAGAGGCCGCCGACGTCGGTGACCAGGTGCTCGTTGTAGGGGGGCAGCAACTCGACCCAGTGGGCGAGGAAGGGGAAGTCGTCGTAGAAGGTCCGCGGCAGGACCGCTGCGGTCAGCCCGATCACCGCTGCCGAGACGAAGAGGAAGGCCAGGGCAGCCCGCGCAGCGGTGGGGGAGCGCATCCGCGCAGCATAAACGCCCCTGCAAATGCGCGTGTTTTGGGCTCTATACCAATCGCGTACCTTGACAATTACAAACCAGTATGTTTACCTTCGCTCAGCGCTTTGGGAACCGGTTTGTCAGTTCAGGGAACGAGCCCGTTTAAAGAGCGCACGCATCGCCACACAGGGAAAACCGAGCCGAAGGGGGCCGCCAAGGGAAGCGGCCGGCAAGGCTCAAGGGACAAGGAGAGGCATCGAGTGCGCAACTCGATCCACCAAAGCTTCACCACCAACCAGCTGACCACCCAGTCAGTTGTCTCTGCAGCAGGGGAGTCACGGCCCCCGCAGCGAGCGACCAGTTGCATCTGGCCGCCCGCCGAGGGCCGTGCACTGAACGAAACCAACACCCAGGGATACGCCTGGGAGAAGGAGTTCGCAGAACAATGGTTAGCAAACCCAGATCATTGAAGCGGATTAGCGCGGTCTTTGGGCTGGCGCTGGTTGCCGCGGCATTTACCGTCGGCGGACTGGCTCCCGCCTCGGCGCTCGCGGCGGCGCCTCAGAACATCGCCCCGCCCACGGTCTCTCCGAATCCGCCCGAATACGGGAAAAACGTGACCACGAGCAACGGCGAATGGAACGGCAAACCGACCAGCTACACCTACGCCTGGTCTCGCTGCAACGCCAGCGGCGTCGAATGCACCTCGATCGCCGGTGCCACCAGCTCTACCTACACCCCGACCGAAGCCGACTTCGGCCATTCCTTCATCTCATCGGTCACGGCGAAAAATAGCGAAGGCAGCACTACCGCGCTCTCCAAAGCGACGAAAGTGATGGTACTTCCGCCTGAGTACTGGTACGCGTGCAAGAACCTCGGCGCGGGCGCCGGCGTCTTCGAAGACGCCGCCTGCTCCAAAGAAGGGGGCATCAAACCCGCCTACGCCTGGAGCAAGCTCACCGCGTCGACCAAAGTCGCGCTGAAAGCCGGCACCGCCCTGACGCTGAGCTGGACGCTGGGCGGCGTCACCTTCACCGCCAAATGCACCTCGCAGAGCGGCACGGGCACGATCGACAACCCGAGCGGCGCGACGGTCAGCTCGGCGTCCAACCTACTCAGCGGCTGCTCGATCACCAAACCGGCTGAATCGGGCTGCCACTTCAAAGGCAACGCACTCTGGATTCTGAACTTCAGCGGCATCAACTGGGAATGGGAAGCAAAACCGGCGCTGAAATTCACTCCTTCCGGCAACTTCGCGGAATTCAGCCTCGAAGGGTGCAGCGGAGGCTTTGCATTCCTGAACGGGAGTGTTCTCTCGATCAGCGGCTGGTTCAGCGGCCTCGTCAACAACGCGACGTCCTCGATCGAATTCACCCAGGCGAGCACCGCCGGGCTCACGATGAGCGGTCAGCCGGTCTCGCTGGTAGGCACGAGCAAGATCGAAACCACCGCGGGGGAGGTGCTGAAGCTGGCGCCTTAGCAAGCCATGGGAGCGCCGGGCATTGTGCCCGGCGCTTCCTCTCTTTCACGCACTTCACCACCAACGAACTTCACAACAAACGAACTCTCCACCAACGCAAACGACGAAGACAGAGGGCGACTCGATGAGCAGACAGCAGCTAGGCAGGCAGGGCAACGGGTTCTTTTCGCCTCTGGCGGGGCGCGCGGCGAGGTTCACCGCCGCGCTATGTCTGTTGGCCATCTGCGGCTGCCTTGGGGCAGCCTCGGCCTTTGCGGTCGAAGTCCACCTCCCCTCCTCTTCCTTCGGCAGCGCCGGCTCGGGTTCGGGCCAGTTCTCGGCCAATCGCGGCATCGCGATCGACCAGTCCGACGGCTCGGTCTACGTCGTCGACGCCGGCAACTACCGGGTCGAGAAGTTCGACGCCAGTGGCAACTTCGTCCTCGCCTTCGGCAAGGGCGTAAACCAAACCACCTCCGGCGACGTCTGCACCGCCGCCTCGGGGAACACCTGCGGGGCCGGGACGCAGGGGTCGGGCGGCTCGGGCTTCGACACCAACGGCGGCTTCTCCGCACCCTCCTTCATCGCGGTCGATCCGGCCAACGGCGATGTCTACGTCGCCGACTCCGGCGCCAACGTAGTCGACAAGTTCAGCTCGGCCGGCGCCTTCCTCTCGGCCAACGACGGCAGCGGCTCGGGTGGCTCGTTCAGCAACATGGCGGGGATCGCGGTCGATGCCTCAAGCAACCTCTGGGTCTATACCGAAAGCGCCCAGATGCGCGAGTTTGACGCGGCTGGGTCCTTCCTCGCCCAGTGGAACGGCGGATACCAGGTCAGCCTCGTGGGGATCGCGGTCGACTCCGCCGCCAACCTCTACGTCGTCCGCGGCACCCCGTTCGTGGAGAAGTTCAGCGCGGCGGGAGTCGATTTGGGCGAAGCCGACACTAGCGGCGAAGCGGTCGCCCTTGCGATCGACCCCGCCACTGACGACCTTTACGTCGGCGAGGAAAGCTCGCAGGTCAAGCGCTACGCCGGCGGCTTACTGAAAGAGAGCTTCGGCGCCGAAGAGATCGGCAAAGCCGCGGGGATCGCGGTGCGCGGCGCCAACGCCGACGTCTACGTCTCCGACCTCGACACCTCCGCCGTCGAGGTCTTTGCGGCGAAGGTCCTGCCCGGCCTGAACCCGGAAGCGGCAAGCGGTGTCACCGGTGTCGCCGCGACCCTGAACGGCACGATCAACCCCGACGAAGTAGCGGTCAGCGACTGCAAGTTCGAATACGGCCCGAACGCCGAATACGGCTCCGCCGTGCCGTGTGAAGGGTCGATCCCAACCGACGGCAGTGATCACCCGATCAGCGCCGCATTGGCGAACCTGCACCCCGCCACCACCTACCACTGGCGGATCGTCGCGACCAACGCCAACGGCACCAGCAAGACTGCCGATCAGACCTTCTCCACCAACCAGCCGGCGATCACCGGCGAAGCGAGCGAAGTCAAGGGCGCCAGGGCGATCCTGAACGGCGTCGTCCTTCCCGAAGGTGAAGAAGTGACCGACTGCTTCTTCGAATACGGCGCCGGCCTCGCCTACGGGCTGACCGCGCCCTGCGAAGGGTCGATCCCCACCGACGCAGGCGAACACGCCGTCACCGCCTCCATCGCTCACCTGACCCCGAACTTTCGCTACCACTTCCGGCTCGTGATCGACCGCGGCGGCGATATCCACGGCGTCGATCAGAGTTTCAAAACCCAGGTCACGGTCACCACCGGCGCAGCCTCGGCGATCGCTCCCCCAACCGCGAGCGTCGAAGGCACGGTCAACCCCGAAGGCACCGCGCTCACCGAATGCGCCTTCCAGTACGGCCTCACCACCGCCTACGGTCAGACCGCGCCCTGCGCCGAGTCCCCGGGCACGATCGGCAGCGGCGAAAGCCCGGTCACGGTCCACGCCAACCTGACCGGCCTCACCTTCGGTGCCGCATATCACTACCGCTTGGTCGCCACCAACGCCGACGGCAGCTCAGCTGGCGAAGACGCAAGCTTCCAGGCCCCCGGGGCGACGATCGAATCGAGCCGCGCGATCAGCGTCGGCCTCGAAGAAGCGACGCTTGAGACCAAGATAAACCCGAAGGGCGCGCCGACCGAATACCAGCTCGAATACGGCACCGATACGTCCTACGGGCAGAGCACCGCTGCGGTCTTCATCGGCGAAGACGTGAGTAGCCACACGCTCAGCGACCTGCTCGAAGGCCTCACCCCAGCCACCACCTACCACTGGCGCGTCCTCGCCACCAACCCACTCGGCACCTCGGTCGGCCCCGATCGCACCTTCACCACCTTCGCGCCCGAACCCGCAGCTCAGACCGGCTGCCCCAACCAGTCCCTGCGCACCGGCCCCAGCGCCCTGCTGCCCGACTGCCGCGCCTACGAGCAGGTATCGCCGGCGAACAAGCACGGGGCGAACATCCAGTGGGCCCGCGGCATGATCGAGGCCGCCGCCTCGGGCAACCGCTTCACCTTCGCCGCACCCCCGGGCCTGCCGACCACCGGCTCCCCTTCCTCGCTCTTCGTCGCCAGCCGCGGTGCCGCTGCCTGGAGGCTCCAACGGCACCGTGCCTCCGGTGGAAGCCGGCCACAGTGCCAGATTCCTCGGCTGGGATGAAGAAATCGTCACCACTGTCAGCGCTCTCAACAACGGCATCTCCCTCGGCGATACCGCCAGCCGCACCTTCCAGCTCGCGCTCAATAACTCTTCCGAAATCCTCCCCAGGCTCGCCGGTTTCGCCGACGACACCTCCCACCTGATCTTCGAAAGCCGATCCGCCCTACTCCCCGGTGCGGTTGCAGGGGGTGAAGGGGGGTTGAACGTCTACGACCTCGACCACGGGAATCTCACCCTCGCCAGTCGCATTCCATCTGGTGCCGCAGCCTCCTGTGACGACGCCGGCGCTCCAGCGTGCGTTCCGGCCCCCCAAGGCGCCTTCGCCGGCCCTTACAACTGGGAACAGTCCCGCACCTCACAGGGCGGTTCAAATTTTACCTACTACACCTTTCATGCGATCTCCGATGATGGTTCCCGGGTCTTCTTCACCGCCGCCGGTACCGGCCAGCTCTACGTGCGTGAAGACGGCACCAGGACCACCCGGATTCTCGGCCTCTCAAGCAGCCACTCCGGACCCCAACGGTCCCAAGCCGGCGGCGTACATGGACGCCACCCCTGATGGCTCCAAGGTCTTCTTCACCAGCTGTGAGCGGCTAGCCAACGACTCAACCGCGGTCTCCACCTCGGCGCCAACCTGTGGTGGTGAAGAAGACCAGGGCCAGGACCTGTACTCTTACGATGCCGGTTCCGGTCAACTCACCGACCTGACCGTCGACCCCCAGCCCAGCGACCGCCAGCGCGCCGGCGTCGTTGGTGTCCTCGGCGCCTCGCCCGATGGCTCCTACGTTTACTTCGCCGCCAACGGCGTCCTCGCCCCCGGGGCCACGCCGGGGAACTGCCAAAACAGCATCTTTTTTCAGGGTGGCACCGGCGCCTGCAACCTTTACCTCTACCACGCCGGCACCGTTACCTTCGTCGCTCCGATCGGAGACCGAGATCACGAAGTCCTCGTCGCGAGCTCCCGAAGTGCCGGGCGCGCCTTGGCGGTCTGCCCGCGTTGCCGCTGACGGCACCTTGCTGTTCAGCTCGACCCAACGGCTCAGCAGCTACGACAACGCGCCAACGAGCGCGGCCAATTGCTCCGCCCAACCTTGCACCGAGCTTTACCGCTTCGCCCCAGGCGAAGAGGCGCTGAGCTGCATCTCCTGCAGCCCTGCCGCAGCCGCGCCCAGCGGAGCGGCGAAACTGGAGAACGTGGGGGGATCCTACGCTCCGAGCCCCCGCAATAGGTTCCTCACCCGCAACCTATCTTCCGACGGCAACCGGGCCTTCTTCGACAGCCCCGACGCCCTCGTCCCCCGCGACGTCAACGGGGTGATCGACCCCTACGAGTGGGAGGCGCAGGGAACCGGCTCCTGCGAGACGGCTACCGCAGGCGGCGGCTGCATCTACCTGCTTTCAACCGGGACCAACCCGAGGCCCTCTTACCTCGGTGACATCTCCGCATCGGGCGACGACGCCTTCTTCTTCACCGACCAGCCCCTGGTGCCCGGTGACGAAGACCAGCTCGTCGACGCCTACGACGCCCGCGTTGGAGGCGGACTTGCCTCCCAGCATCAGGGTGAGGGAGCCGCTCCCTGTCTCGGTGAAGCCTGCAAGGGCGGCTCGAGCGGCCCCCCGCAGGACTCCGCGGTGGGCAGCTCGACCTTCAGCGGGCCAGCCAACCCGGCGCCGAAGCCGGCGAAGCGCTGCAAGTCGAGCGCGAAGAAGAAGTGCAAAAAGGCAAAGAAGCACCGGAAATCCCATTCCAAGAAGTCTCGAGGAGCCCACACCAACCGCGGAGGTTCGAAGTGATCGCCGTCATTCGCCGCGCCGTTCTATCGCTCGCCGTCGCGGCGCTCGCCCCGGCCTTCGCGCCCGCGGCCGCCCAGGCCTCCGCGCCCGCCGCCCCGGTCTTCAGGGTCGACATCCTCCCCTCGCCGACCCGCTTCCTCCCCGGCGATGAATCGGGTCGGGCCTTCTACGTGATCACCGTCACCAACATCGGCGGCGCCCCCACCGACGGCTCGCCGATCACCGTCACCGACGTTCTCCCCGCCGGGATCAACCTCAATCCATCTGCTTTTCCTGAACTTGAGATGGTCGACGACGCATCTCAGTTTTACCCTTGCGAAGTTGGCCCGCCGGTTTCCTGCGCCGCGGCTTCCACCATTCTGTATCCGGGCATGCAGCTGAACATGAACGTACCGGTGACCGTGTCCGCCAGCGCCTCCGGTGAAGTGATCAACCAGGTCGAGGTCTCAGGCGGCGGCGCCCCCGACGTCTCGGCCGTCCACCGGACCCCAATCAGCTCCCAGCCAATCCCGTTTGGCTTCGAAGCCCTCCACACTTCCTTCCTCGGCCCCGATGGCGCCCCCTTCACCCAGGCCGGCGGTCACCCTTACCAGTTCCACACCGACTTCAAGCTCAACAGCGCCTTCGACCCCAAACTTGGCGCCTTTTCCGCCGGCACCACCAAGGACGTGATCGCGACGCTGCCGCGCGGGGTGATCGTCAACCCCAACTCGACGCCCGAACGCTGCACCGAGGTCCAGTTCGAGGCCAGCCTCGAAACCGAATGCCCTGACGGCTCCGCGGTCGGCGTTGTTCACGCGATCCTCAACCCCCTCGGCTACCTCAGCCCTGATACCGCCCCCCTCTACAACATGGTGCCGCCACCCGGTTATGCGGCCGCCTTTGGCTTCAACCCGGTGGGGATCGGCATCTTCGTCCACCTGCTGGGAGGCGTCAACTCGGCCGGCGAATTCGAGCTCGCACCGCGACCACCGAGGACATCCCATCGGAAGGCCGCGTCTCCGGGGCGAGGATCGACCTCTGGGGAAATCCCTCCGACCCGAGCCACGACCACCGCCGCGGCGTTTGCGCCTTCCCGAACAGCTCTGGGGCCTGCACCACCGAACGGCTCAACATCCCACTGCTGACCATGCCGAGCGCTTGCTCGAGCGCCCCGCTGACCCTGACGGTCAAAGCCGACTCCTGGGAGGAACAGGGCAAATTCGTCACCGGCTCCTCCCACACCGAAGACAGCGAAGGGAACCCGGTTGGAGTCGACGGCTGCAACGCCCTGGAATTCGACCCGACGATCACCTCCCTGCCGAGCACCAACCGCGCCGATAGCCCCACCGGCCTCGACTTCAACCTGCACCAGCCGCAAAGCGAAGACTATGAAGGGCTGGCAACGGCGCGGTTGAAGGACGCCACGGTCACCCTGCCGGCGGGCGTGACCCTGAACCCATCCGCGGGCAATGGCCTGGATTCTTGCTCTAACGCCCAGATCGGCTACCAGCCCTCCGGCGGCAAGGTCCACTTCTCTGCGCAGCCGCAGAGCTGCCCCGATGCTTCGAAGGTCGGCACGCTTGAGGTCTCAACGCCCCTACTCGAAGAAAAGCTCGAAGGCGCCGTCTACCTCGCCAAGCCCTACGAGAACCCCTTCGGCTCGCTGCTGGCGATCTATCTGGCGATCGAAAGTGAAGAACGCGGCATCCACGCCAAGCTCGCCGGCGAAGTAAAGCCCGATCCAAAAACCGGCCAGCTCACCGCGGTCTTCAGGGAAAACCCCCAGCTCCCGATCGAAGACTTCGACCTGCACTTCTTCAAAGGCCCCAGGGCGCCTTTGAAGACCCCGGCCACCTGCGGCGAATACACCACCACCTCCACCCTGGTCCCCTGGTCGACGCCCGAAGGCGCCGACGCCCATCCCTCAAGCTCCTTCGCGACCACCGCCGGGGTGGAGGGGGCAAGCGGAGCGTGCCCCAAGGACGAATCCGAAGCCCCCAAGGCGCCTAACTTCAACGCCGGCACCCTTGCCCCCCAAGCCGGCGCCTATTCTCCCTTCGTCTTAAAGCTCACCCGCCCCGACGGCTCCCAGCGCCTCACCGGCCTGGACGCCGCTTTGCCCCCGGGCCTGACCGGCAAGCTGGCCGGAATCCCCTACTGCTCGGAAGCTCAGATCGCCCAGGCCAAGAGCCGCGAAGCCCCCAACCAGGGAGCGGTGGAGCAATCGAGCCCCTCTTGTCCTTCGGCCACCGAAGTCGGCTCGGTGACGGTCGGCGCCGGAGCGGGCATCACGCCGCTCTACGTCAGCGGCCACGCCTACCTCGCCGGTCCCTATAAGGGAGCGCCGCTTTCCTTGGCGATCATCACCCCGGCGGTGGCCGGCCCCTTCGACCTCGGAGCGGTCGTGGTGCGCACGGCGCTCTACGTCAACCCCGAAACCGCCCAGATCCACGCGGTCTCCGACCCGCTGCCCTCGATCATCCAGGGCATCCCCTTGGACCTCAGGAGTGTCTCCTTGAGGCTCGACCGGCCCAGCTTCACCCTCAATCCGACGAGCTGCGACCCAGCCCAGATCACCGGGTCCGCGGCGATGCTGACCGGACAAAGCTCAGCTCTTGTCTCCCCCTTCCAGGTCGGCGGCTGCTCGGCGCTCGGCTTCAAGCCCAAACTGGCCGTCAGCCTCAAGGGAGGAACCAAGCGCAACAAATACCCGGCGTTGAAAGCCGTAGTCACCTATCCGCAGGGAGGTAGCTACGCCAACATCGCAAGGGCCCAGGTAACCCTGCCGCACTCCGAGTTCCTCGAACAGGGCCACATCGGCACGATCTGCACCCGCGTGCAGTTCGCCGCCAACGCTTGCCCCGCCCGCTCGATCTACGGCAAGGCGAGGGCCTTCACGCCGCTCCTGGACAAACCGTTGGAAGGCCCGGTCTACCTGCGCTCCTCAAGCCGCGAACTCCCGGACCTCGTCGCTTCTCTTAGCGGCCAAGTCGACGTCGACCTGGTCGGCAAAGTCGACACCGGCTCAAACGACGGCATCCGCAACACCTTCGAAGCCGCACCCGACGCCCCGGTCTCCAAGTTCATCCTCGAAATGCAGGGCGGCAAGAAGGGCCTGCTGGTCAACTCCGAAAACATCTGCCGCAAAGCCCAGAAGGCGAGCGCTTCCTTCACCGCGCACAACGGCAAGACCTACAGTGCCCAGCCGCTGATCAAGAACGACTGCGGGAAGAAGGGGCGCAAGGGGAAGAAACACCGCAAGCGGGGGCAGCGATGACCGCCGCTTCGGCTCAGCGGACCGCGATCGCGAGCTCCTCGCTGGCTGCCTCATGCCCGGCGTACGGCAGCACCAGGAAGTACATCATCGACGGCAGCAGCGCATCGAGGTCCTCGACCTCACCCTTGTTGAGGCGGGAGTAGAGCAGCGCCTCGACGCCGCCGACGATCCCCGCTGCGGTGATCGGCGAGTAGGAGGGAGCGTCGGGAACCCGGCCCCGCACCTGTTCGTCGATGCAGCCGGCGAAGTGGTCGAGCAGTTGGTCGCGGCGCATCACCGCGTCGGCGCTTGCGGCCCGCGCCTCGACGATCAGGGTGCGGGCGGCGTCCGGTTCGGTCGCCGCGAAGTGCAGCAGGGTTTCCAGCCCGTAGCGCAACCGGTTGCGCCAGTTCTCGCCACCCTTGCGCGCGGCGGCGTCCATCCGCTCGCGCAGGCGGCCGGCGGTGGTGTCGAAAGCCGCGAGGAAGCAGTTCTCTTTGTTCGCGAAGTGCTCGTAGAAGGTGGGACGGGAGACGCCGGCGCGTTCGATCACGTCCTGCACGTTCGTTTCCCGGTAGCCAAGTTCGGCCGCCGCCCGCAGCATCGCCGCCAGCAGGCGCTCGCGTTGCACGGCGCTGACCAAATCGGAGGGCAGTTTGCGAACGCCGGAGGGGAACTTACCGTCGCTGCTCAGCAGCGCGACCGCGGCGTCGACCTCGGCGGGGGCCCAGTTGTCGCCAATCGCTGCGAGCAGCTTCTCCTGGCTCAGTTGAATTCGCTCGAATGGCACCGGGAAACCACCGCGTTTCCAATAAAAACATTGAAGGTTTCTTCACGGTACCAAAAGAGTCGCTGCTCTGCGTGCAATTTTCCCAGCCGCGGTTATTCTTCACGAAATGCTCCCACCCCCACCCAGGGGAGCCCAGGTGAAGCCGACTCGGCCCGAGCTTCCACGAGAGTTCATCGCAGTGCGTAAGCGACGTCGCATCATGGATGCGATGGCGGAGCTGACCGCGGAACAGGGCTACGAGGCGACCAAGATCGCCGACATAGTCAAACGCGCCGGGGTCGCCCGCAAAACCCTCTACGACAACTTCGAGGGCAAGGAAGAGGTTTTCCTCGGTGCCTTCGACAGCGCCGTCGACAGCGCCCTCGCCCGCATCGAGGAGGCCTGCGCCGGCGAGGAGGACTGGACCTCCCGGGTCCACGCCGGCCTGCGCGCCTTCCTCGAATACGTCGCCGAGAACCCGGCGGCGGCGCGGATGTGCCTGATCGAGGCGGTTTCGGCGACCCCCACAGCTTCCGCCCGCTACGACGAGGCGATGGAGCGCTTCGTCGGTGTGCTGCGCGAGAGCACCCCGACCGACACCGGTCTGCCAGAGACAATTGCCGACAGTTTGGTCGGCGGCGTCGCCTGGATCATGCACCAGCAGATCCGCCGCGGGCGCACCGAGCAGGCGCTCGATCTGCTGCCCGAGCTATCCGAGTTCGTCCTCTCGCCGTACCACGGTGTAGGGAAACTCGGCGGGTGACGTGGAGGCGAAAGTAACAGTACGGTGGCAGACTCCAATGGTTAATGGAGCGTCTCCCTCGCGGCCGCCACGGTCTTTCCCCTGAGTTTGTTGCCCAGAATCAGCGCGAAAGGCTGATCGCTGGGCTGACCGAGGTCCTCTACGAGGTCGGCTACGAGAAAACGACGGTGTCCTTGATCGGCCAGCGCGCCGCCGTCTCCAAGAGCGACTTCTACAAGCACTTCGAAAGCAAGGACGACTGCTTCTTTGCCGCCTACGAAGCGGCAATCGAGCGGATCCGGGCCGAAATCGTCGAGGCCTGCGACGAGCACCCGAAGCGGGAGTGGCCGGCGCGGATGCGGGACGGGATCTCCTCGCTGCTGCGGCTGTTCGCCGCCAACCCGGCCCTCGCCAGCATCTCGTTGGTCGAGGGGCTGCGAGCCGGCCCCGGCGTCTACGACCGCTACCAGGCGGCGATCGAAAGCTTCGTCCCGCGCCTGCGGGAGGGCGCTCCGGCGGCCCCGAACGGCGGCATCGTGCCGGTCGCCATGGACGAGGCCGTGGTGGGCGGAATCGCCTCGCTGCTGGGCCGCCGCGTGCTCGCCGGCGAGGCCGAGCGGATGGTCGAGTTGCTGCCCGACGTGCTCGAGTTCGCGCTGACGCCGTACCTCGGCACCGCCGAGGCGAGGCGAATAGTCTCTGGCGGATGAGCGAGGCTGAAAGCGCGGCTGGGGCGGCCCTCGGGGCACCCCCAACCGGCACCGCCCGCGGCGTCTTTCCCTCGCAGGCGCTGAGCCGAGGCGATCGAGGCGCGAGTGGGTCAGCTCCGGCGACTACCGGATCCGCCCCGAGGCGATCCAGCCCGCCAGCATCGACCTGCGGCTCGGCGACTTCGCCTGGGCGCTGCGCTGCTCCTTCCTCCCCGACGTCGACTCGACCGTCGAGGAGAAGATCGAGGGGCTCGCCTTCCAGCGGGTCGACCTCCGCGACGGCGCCGTGCTCGAGCGCGACCGCCCCTACCTGGTGCCGCTGATCGAGGAGCTGGCGCTGCCCGATGACGTGCGGGCGAAGGCGAACCCGAAGAGCTCGACCGGCCGCCTCGACGTCTTCACCCGCGTCATCACCGACCGCCATCACCGCTTCGACGACGTCCGCGCCGGCTACCGCGGCAAGCTCTACCTCGAGATCGTGCCGCGCTCCTTCGCGATCCAGGTCAAGACCGGCCTCTCGCTCAACCAGCTGCGCCTCGCCCGCGGCGACGTCCGCCTCGGCGACGAGCGAGATCCGCGAGCTGCAGGACGAGTTCGCCGCTGCTCTACCTCGACTCCGACGCCGCTGCGCGCAGTCCGAGCTGGCCCTCGCCGACGGCCTCTTCCTCAGCGTCGACCTCTCCGGCCCCGGCGACCGCACCGTCGGCTACCGGGCGAAGAAGAACAGCCTTCCGGTCGACCTCTCGCGGATCCGCGCCTACCGCTGGACCGACTACTGGGACCCGGTCTTCCCCGAGCCGGGCGGCCGGATCGTGCTGGAGCCGGAGATCTTCTACCTGCTGCTCTCGGCCGAGGGGGTCTGCATCCCGCCCCAGATCGCCGCCGAGATGATGGCCTACGACCCGACCGCCGGCGAGCTGCGCACCCACTACGCCGGCTTCTTCGACCCCGGCTTCGGCTACGACCCGGGGGGCGGGCGCCACGGCAGCCGCGCCGCGCTCGAGGTGCGGGCCCGCGACGTCTCCTTCATGGTCGAGCACCGCCAGCCGGTCTGCAAGCTCGGCCTGGAGTGGATGGAGGCGCCGGCCGAGCGGCTCTACGGCGCCGACCTCGGCTCCAACTACCAGGGCCAGGTGACGATGCTGAGCAAGCACTTCGAGGAGCAGACCGCCGGGGCCGGCTCCTCCGGCGAAGCCGCCTAGCGGCTCGCCGGCTCTGCGTCGAGCTCGCGCAGCAGCCCTCGCACCCGCTTGCGTTTCGCCACCAGCTCGGCTTCGAGCTTGGCGATCTCGTCGCGCCGCCGCCGCACCAGCTCGAGCTGGCGGGCGATGTGGCCGAGCGACTGCTCGAGGATCTGGCGGCGGCGGACCGGATCCTCGACGCCGCCGCGCCACTCGCGCCGCAGCGCCGCCCGCGCCCCCTCGGCCTCGACCAGCTCCTTCAGCTCCTCCAGCGAGAGGCCGAGCAGGTCCTTCAGCCGCAGCAGCTCGGTCAGGCGCTCGACGTCGGCCTCGGCATAGGTGCGGTGGGCGCCGGGCTGGCGTCCGCTCGCCGCCGGCAGCAGCCCGATCTCCTCGTAGTAGCGGATCGTCCGCGGGGTCGTCCCGGCCAGCCTGGCGACCTCGCCGATCCGCAGCTCGCGCTCGCTCATGGGATCGCCCGCACCTCGCCGGTGATCGCCTCCTCGATCGCCTCCGCCGGGGGGCAGGGGGCCTCCTCGCCGGCGGGCGCGTGCCGCGGCCGCAGCAGCGAGACGCCGGCGCCGAGGACCGAGGTCGCGGCGAGCACCCAGAGCGCCGTGTGCATGTTGTGGATGAAGGGGTCGAGCTGGGCGCTGGTCAGGCCCGAGGCGAGGCCGGAGAAGATCTTGAAGAGGACCGGTTTCGGCACCGCGGCGGTGACGATCGCCAGCACGAAGGCGATCGAGATCACGGCGCCGGTGTTCTGCAGCATCGTCCGCGCGCCGGCGGCGATCCCGCGCCGCTCGGTCGGCACCGTCCCATCATCGCCGCCGTGTTGGGCGAGTTGAACATCCCCGAGCCGATCCCGACCAGGGCCAGCCAGAGCCCGCCCTCCCAGTAGGCGGAGTCGGCCTGCAGCGTCGTCATCAGGGCGAGGCCGAGCGCGGTGACCAGCATCCCCAGCGCCGCCAGCGTGCGCGAGCCGTGGCGGTCGGCCCAGATCCCGGCGAGGGGCGAGGAGACCAGCATCCCGATCGCCATCGGCGCCAGCTTGATCCCGGCCGTGATCGGGTCGTCCCCCTGTGCCCCCTGGTAGTAGAAGACGAAGATGAACATCAGCGCGAAGCGCGAGAGCCCGTTGATGAAGGCGGCGGCGGTGGCGGCCGCGAAGAGGCGGTTGCGGAAGATCGCGAGGTCGAGCATCGGCGCCGAGCCGCGGTGCTCGATCGCCACGAACAGCGGCAGCAGGACCGCCGAGACCACCAGACTGCCGATCACCAGCGAGTCGTCCCAGCCGGAGATGCCGCCGCGCGAGATCCCGTAGACGAGCCCGGTCAGGCCGACGACGAAGGTCAGGGTGCCGCCGAGGTCGAGGCCGCGGACGGGGTCGCGGCTGGACAGCTCGCGCAGGATGAAGGCCGCCCAGAGCGCGCCCGCCAGCGCCAGCGGCACGTTGAACCAGAAGACCCACTGCCAGGAGATCGCGACCAGGGCGCCGCCGAGCACAGGGCCGATTACCAGCCCGATCGCGGCGACCATCGTGTTCGTCCCCATCGCCAGGCCGAGCTGCTCGCGCGGGAAGGCGTCGGTGACCAGGGCCGGCCCGTTGGCGAAGATGAAGGCGCCGCCGATCCCCTGCACGATCCGCCAGAGGATCAGCTGGGTGCCGTCGGCGGCGAAGCCGGCGCCGAGCGAGGCGGCGGCGAAGATCACGAAGGCGCCGACGAAGGCGGTCTTGCGGCCGAACAGGTCCGAGAGCCGGCCGGCGGTGAGCACCAGCACGGTCGAGGAGATCATGTAGGCGAGGATCACCCAGACCAGTTCCAGCAAGCTGGTCCCGAGCGCCCGCTCGAGGTCCGGCAGGGCGATGATCAGCGTCCCCGAGTTGGTCGCGACCAGCAGCATCCCGAGGCTGGTGCAGGAGAGCGCCCACCACTTGTAGTGCTCGTGGTCCGCGTCGACCCCGCCCACCAATCGCTTCCTTACGTTCACGTTAATTACTATAGCAACCCCCCAACTGCTTTTCCCCTACCGCGAGACCGCGACAAACCGCGAATAACGCGGGTTTCCGCGGTTTCGCGCCTGGTCTAGGATCGGTCCAATGGCCGAACGGACCTGGAACGTCTATCTGGCCGGGGAGATCCACTCCGACTGGCGCGAGCGGATCGAAACCGGGGCCGCGGCCGAGGAACTGCCGGTTGCCTTCGCCGCTCCGGTCACCGACCACGCCGCCTCCGACGACGCCGGCACCGGCACTCTGGGCGAGGAGCGCGACTCTTTCTGGCGCGACCACAAGGGCGCCGGGGTCAACGCGATCCGCACCCAGACGCTGATCCGCGCCGCCGACCTCGTCGTCGTCCGCTTCGGCGACAAGTACCGGCAGTGGAACGCAGCCTTCGACGCCGGCTTCGCGGCCGCGCTCGGCAAGCCGATGATCACCCTCCACGACCCCGACCTCGACCACGCGCTGAAGGAGGTCGACCGCGCCGCGCAGTCGACCGCGCGCACGGCTGAGCAGGTGGTCGACGTCCTCCGCTACGTCATCCGCGGCGAGCTTCCCAGCCTCGCCCGGGTAGGCTGCCCGCGTGTCCGCTGCCGAGAACAAGGCGACGATCGAGCGCCTCTACGAGGCCTTCGGCCAATGCAACGGCCCGGCGATGACCGCCTGCTACGCGCCGGGCGCCCACTTCTCCGACCCCGCCTTCGGCGACCTCGAGGGCGAGGAGGTAGGCGCGATGTGGCGGATGCTTACCGGCCGCGCCACCGACCTCGAGATCGAGCTGCACGAGCACGACGCGGTCGAGCAGACCGGGACGGCGCACTGGATCGCCCGCTACACGTTCTCCACCGGCCGCCACGTCGTCAACGACATCCACGCCAGCTTCCGCTTCGACGAGGACGGCCGGATCGTCGACCACGTCGACGAGTTCGACTTCCGCCGCTGGGCCGCCCAGGCGCTCGGCCCCAGCGGCCACCTGGTCGCCCTGCTGCCGCCGCTGCGGGCCAAAGCCCGCGCCAAAGCACTGGCCCAGCTCGCCGCCTTCCGTCGCGACGAGACCGGCTCCAGCGTCTAGATCTGTCGAGTTGACGGATTGACCCCCTTATAGGGGTCCAACTCGACAGTTGTGCCGCCGCCCCATATGCGAACGTATGTTCGTGCGCTGGGACGAACAGCGAGTCGAGAACGACCTGCGGCTGCCGGGAGTCGGCGACGGCGCCGCCGTCCGCACCTTCGATGCCCCGGAGGCGATGGGCATCAACTTCCACGAGGTCCGCGCCCGCTCCGCCCTCAACCACGTGCCCGGCGGGCGCTACGGCTTCGATTGGACGATCAACCCCTATCGAGGATGCAGCCATGCCTGCGTCTACTGCTTCGCTCGGAGGACCCACACCTATCTGGACTTCGACGCCGGGCGGGACTTCGAGCGCGAGATCGTGGTCAAGGTCAACGTCCCGGAGCTGCTGCGGGCGGAGCTGGCGCGACCGAGCTGGAAGCGGGAGCTGGTGGCGCTGGGGACGAACACCGACCCCTACCAGTGGGTCGAGAGCCGCTACCGGATGATGCCCGAGATCCTCGCGGCGCTGGAGGCGGCCGAAACGCCGGTCTCGGTGCTGACCAAGTCGCCGCTGGCGATGCGGGACGTGAGGATCTTCGAGCGGATGGCGAAGCGCCTGCCGGTCTCGGTCAACCTCTCGGTGCCGACCCTCGACGAGGACGCCTGGCGGGCGACCGAGCCGCACACCCCGAGCCCCGCCGCCCGCCTCGACGCGGTCGCCGAGCTGCGCCGCCGCGGCATCGACTCCGGGGTCCTGATCGCGCCGCTGATGCCGGGGATCAACGACGACCCCGACCAGGTTCGCCCGATCGTCGAACGCGCCGAGGAAGGCCGGCGCCACCTTCCTCGGCGGCGTCGCCCTCCACCTCCGCGACGAGGTCAAGGACGTCTTCTTCGCCTGGCTGGAGGAGAAACGCCCCGACCTGCTGCCGAAATACGAGCAGCTCTACAACGGCCGCGCCTACATGAAGCCCGCCCAACGCAAGCATGCAACCCGTGCCCTGCGGGGCTGGGGTCGGAATAGGTTGCGAAGCAATCCCAGCTCACAGGAGGTCGCTTCTTCGAGCAAGTCGACACCGTCCAGAAGACGGGCCTCTGCGGGGGGTGGCGCTTCCTCTAGGCAGAGCGCTCCTCGGGGCGGGTGGCGGTGGGGCGGGGGTCCCCCGCGGCGCGCAGGATGCGAAGCATCCGAGCACCGTGGGGGATGCCGCACCGACAGGACCCGCCCGCCAGGAACCTCTGTTCTAAGCCCCTTCGTCCAACTGCTCGAACTTGCAGTCCGCCGGCGCTTTGTCGTCCCTGAACCGGTGAAACCGCGCCCCGTGCCGGATCCGCCCGGAAGCCGCGTGGTCATAGCCCACCTCGATCACCAGCTCCGGCCGCAGCGCAACCCACTCGAGGTCGCGGCCGCCGGTCCACCTGCTCGGCTCGGCGCTGCCGCTCTCGCCCGTCTCCAGCGGCGCCAGCATCGCCCGCATGCTCCGTTTCGCCGCCGCCGAGAAGCCGGAGATGTGGCCGACCGAGCGCAGCTTGGCGCCGTCATAGAGGCCGAGGATCAGCGAGCCGACCGTGCCCTCCTCCTTGCCCGGCCGCCAGCCCATCACCACGCAGTCGATCGTCCGCTCGCGCTTCACCTTCGCCATCCCCTTGCGTTTGCCGGGGAGGTAGGGGGCATCGAGCTGCTTCGCCATCACTCCCTCGATGCTGCCCAGCCAGCGCTCGGCCTGTTCGGCGTCGGGGGTGAGCGGGGTCAGCTCCAGCCCGGCCCGCTCGGCAATCGCCTCCAGCCGCGCCCGCCGCTCCGAGAGCGGCTTCTCCAGCAACGACTCATCGCCCTCCGCGAGCAGGTCGAAGACGATGTAGCCGGCCGGGATCTCCTTCGAGAGCAGTTCGATTCGCGACTGGGCCGGGTGGATCCGTTCCTGCAGGGCGTCGAATTCGAGGTTGCCGTCGGCGTCGCGGATCACCAGCTCGCCGTCGAGCACCCAGCGCCCCGGCGCGAAGCTCAGCTCCGGGAAGTAGCGCCGCAGCTCTTTGCCGCCGCGCGACTGGATGTAGAAGTCCTCGCCGTCGACGAAGACGATCGCCCGGAAGCCGTCGAGCTTCGGCTCATACGCCCACTGCTCGCCGAGCGGCAGGGCTTTGCGGGTCAGCGCCAGCTGCGGCTTGATCGGTGGCGAGAGCGGAAGGTCCACGCACCGCCGAGATTAGCCCGAGTTCCGACGCGGCCGCTGGGAACGACGCCGCCGCTCGAAAGTCGGGCATTTAGTGCTGCCAGGGCGACACTAAATGTCCAAGGAAGCGACATGGGCTCGCCGGCGCGGCCGCGCCGGCCGCGGCTACGCGCGGGCGCGCCGCTCGCGGCTCTCGCGCGGGTCGGGGATCGGCACCGCGGCGAGCAGTTTCTTCGTGTAGGCGTCGCTCGGGTGCTCGCAGACCTGGTCGGCGCTGCCCTGCTCGACGATCTTGCCGTCGTTCATCACCGCAATCCGGTCGGAGATGTGGCGGACGACGCCGATGTCGTGGGCGACGAAGAGGTAGGTGAGCCCGAAGCTCGTCCTGCAGATCGTCAAGCAGGTTGATGATCTGCGCCTGGATCGAGACGTCGAGCGCGGAAACCGGCTCGTCGGCGACGATCAGCTTCGGCTTCAGCGCCAGCGCCCGGGCAATCCCAATCCGCTGCCGCTGGCCGCCGGAGAACTCATGGGGGAAGCGGTTGTAGTGCTCGGAGGAGAGGCCGACCCGCTCGAGCAGCTCCTGGACCCGCGCGCGCAGCTCCGATCCCCTCGCCACTCCCTGGATCTTCAGCTGGTCGCCGACGATCTGGCCGACCCGCTTGCGCGGGTTGAGCGAGGCGTAGGGGTCCTGGAAGATCATCTGCATCTGCCGCCGCAGCGGCCGCAGCTCGCGTCGCGAGAGCCCGGCGATCTCCTCTCCCTCGAAGCGGACCGAGCCCGAGGTCGGCTCCAGCAGCTGCAGGATCGTGCGGCAGAAGGTCGACTTGCCGCTGCCGGACTCGCCCACCAGGCCCATCGTTTCGCCGCGCCCGACGCTGAGGCTGACCCCGTCGACGGCGCGCACCCGATCGACCTCGCGGTCGATCAGCAGACCGCTCTTGATCGGGAAGTGTTTGACGACGTCGGTCGCCTCGATCAAGGGCTCGGCGCTGATCCCGTTGGCGCTCATCCGGTCGGAGCCTCCAACCCGATTCCGCCTTCGACCTGACGCCGCGCTCGCTTCTGCTCGGGTGCCAGCCAGCAGCGATCGCAATGGCGGGGAGCGTCCGGCAGCCGCTCGTCCAGCCCCGGCAGCTCCGCGCACTTCTCGAACTCGTGCGGGCAGCGGGGGCGGAACGAGCACCCCTCGGGTAGGTGCAGCAGCGACGGCGGCGAGCCGCTGATCTGCGGCAGCCGCTGCGGCCGCGGCCGGTCGATCCGGCTCAGCGAGCCGAGCAGCCCCCAGGTGTAGGGGTGCTGAGGGTCGTAGAAGAGCTCATCGAGGGTGCCCTGCTCGACCACCCGCCCCGCGTACATGACCAGCACCCGGTCGGCGACTTCGGCGACGACGCCGAGGTCGTGGGTGATCAGGATCGTCGCCAGCCCGCGTTCGCGGTTGAGGTCCTGGATCAGGCCGAGGATCTGCGCCTGGATCGTCACGTCGAGCGCGGTCGTCGGCTCGTCGGCGATCAGCACGCTCGGTTCCAGCGCCAGCCCCATCGCGATCATCGCCCGCTGCCGCATCCCGCCGGAGAATTCGTGCGGGTAGTCGTCGACCCGCCGCTGCGCGTCGGGGATGCCGACCGAGTCAAGCAGCTCGGCCGCCTGCCGGTGCGCCTCCTCCTTGCCGACGCTGGCGTCGTGGGCGCGGATCGCCTCGACGATCTGCGCCCCGACCCGGTAGACCGGGTTGAAGGAGGTCATCGGGTCCTGGAAGATCATCGCGATCTCGCTGCCGCGGATCTTCTGCAGGTCGCCCTCGTCACGGTCCAGCAGCTCCTCGCCGCGCAGCTTCACCGAGCCGTCGATGCGGGCGTTGTGCGAGCGGGTGAGGCCGATGATCGACTGCGCGGTGACGCTCTTGCCCGAGCCGGACTCGCCGACGATCGCCACCACCTCGCCGGGGTCGAGGGCGAAGGAGACGCCGTCGACAGCGCGCAGCAGCCCGTCTTCGGTGGCAAAGCCGACGCGGAGGTCGCGGACCGTGAGCAGCGGCTCGCTCATTGCGCCGAGGTCCCGAGTTTGATTCGCGGGTCGAGGCGGGCGTAGGCGATGTCGACCAGGGCGTTGAAGAGGACGATGAAGAAGGCGCCGAAGATCGTGATCGCCATGATCGGTGGCAGGTCGAGGCCGCTGGCCGATTCCGCCACGTACTGGCCGATCCCGTTGAGGTTGAAGACCGACTCGGTGACGATCGCGGTGCCGCCGAGGGCGGCCCCGAAGTCGAGCCCGAACAGGGTGATGATCGGGATCAGCGAGTTGCGCAGGACGTGGCGGGTCATCACCTGCCGCTCGCTCAGACCCTTGGCGCGGGCGGTCCGCACGTAGTCCTCGTTCATCGCGTCGAGCATGTTCGAGCGCAGGACGCGGCTGTAGAAGCCGATGTAGAGGATCGCCAGGGTGATCCAGGGGAGGATCAGGTGGTTGGCCCATTCGACCGGGTCTTCGGTGAAGGGGACGTAGCCGCTGTTGGGGAAGATCTGCAGCTTGTAGGTGAAGAGCAGCAGCATGATCGAGGCCAGCAGGAAGACCGGCATCGAGATCCCGGTCAGCGCCAGTACCGAGAGGGCGCGGTCGGTGAAGCGCCCCGCCCGGGTCGCCGAGAGATAGCCGAAGAGGATCCCGAAGAACATCCAGATCACCGCGGCGCCGATGCAGAGCGAGAAGGTGGCGGGGATCCCTTCGACGATCTTTTCGTCGACGTTGAGGCGGCTGTTGTAGGAGATCAGTTCGCCGCTGAAGATCAGCTTCATCTGGGTCGCGTACTGCTGCGGCAGCGGCTTGTCGAGTCCGAATTCCTCTTCGACGTTCTTGACCAGCTGCGGCGTCGCGTTCTTGCCCGCGATCCCCTGCGCCGGGTTGGAGTTGGGGATCGCGTTGAAGATCAGGAAGACGACGACCGAGACCGCGAAGAGGACGAAGACCATCCCGATCAGGCGCCGGGCGGCGAAGCGGGCCATCAGACCGCCGTCCCCTCCGGCTCGGCTTTGCCGAGGTGGGCCTCGAGGCGGATTTTCGCCCGCGGGTCGAGCGCGTCGCGCAGGCCGTCCCCGAAAACGTTCAGCGAGAGGACGGTGAGCAGGATCATCACCCCGGGGATGATCGTCAGCAACGGCGAGCTGTAGAGCGACTCGAAGCCGTCGGAGATCATCGTCCCCCAGGAGGAGTTGGGGGCCTGGACGCCGGCGCCGAGGAAGGAGAGCAGCGACTCCAGCAGCATGCTGTTGGCGACGTTGAGGAAGAAGAAGACGACGATCGTCGAGAGCAGGTTCGGCATCAGCTCGACGAACATGATTCGCAGCGACCCCGCCCCCTGGGCGACGGCGGCCTCGACGAACTCTTTTTCGCGCAGCGCCATCACCTCGCCGCGTATCGGCCTCGTCATGTACGGCGTGTAGACGACGCCGATGATCAGGGTCGGGATCCAGATCGAGTTGCCGGAGATCACGATCGGCCCAAGCTTCAGGCCTCCAACCGCGAGCACGGTCCCCAGAGCCAGGCCGAGCAGGACGACCGGGAAGGACCAGACCACGTCCATCGCCCGCGAGATTGTCGCGTCGACCCAGCCCTTGTAGAAGCCGGCCAGCAGGCCGAGGACGACGGCGAGGATGGTGGTGATCAGGGCCGCGGTGAGGCCGATGATCAGCGAGGTGCGGCCGCCGTACATCAGCCGCACCATCTCGTCGCGGCCGAGGTGGCCGTCGGCGCCGAGGAAGAACTTGCCGCCGGCGCCAAACCAGACCGGCCCGATCGGCTTGCCGCTGGGCTCGACGACTTCCTTCTTTTCACCGTCGACTTCGATCTTTTCCAGCGTGTGCGTCGCGTTCGGCCCGGTGTGGGCGACGTCGTTCGCCCACAGCGGCGCCGCCAGGACGAAGACGACGATCAGGACGAAGATCGCGAGGAAGAAGAGGGCGACGCGGTTGCGCAGCAGCCGCCGGTAGGCCAGGTACCAGGGGCTTCGCCCCGCCGTCTGAACCCCGGCCAGGGCGGGCGGGAATCCCTCGTCGGGGTTCCCGCCCGGCAAGCCCGGCTGCGCGTAGGGCTCGGAGGCCACGCTCCTAGTCTGACGTCGCCCGCGGCCCTACTTGAACTGGATGCTGGAGAAGTCGTCCTCGAACGTCGGGTTCCAGATGATCTTGTCGAGGTTGATGTCGCTGGAGACGAAGGTCGACAGCACCCGGTTGCCATAGGGGACCCAGGGGGCGGTTTCCATGTATTCCTTGTCCAGTTCCGCGTAGGCGGCTTCCTGTTCGGGCCCGAGCAGTTCTTCGCCGAGTTTTTCCATCTTCTTGTCCAGCTCGGGGATCGCCGTCCGCGAGAAGTTCTGGTTGTTGGTCGGCTGGATGCTGGCGCCGTTCAGCAGCGGTTGGAAGAAGTCGTTCGGGTGCGGGTAGTCCTGGAACCAATCGGTCCAGCCAGTGTCCAGGTTCGGCGTCGTTTCGTTGCCCATCACGGTGAAGTAGTTGTCGGCGTTGAGGATCTTCAGTTCGGCGTTGAAGCCGAGTTTTTTCAGCACGTCCTGGTAGTAGGCGCCGGCGTCGTTGTTCGGGCTCTCGCTGTCGGTCCAGACCGTGATGTCCATGTCCGACGGGTTGGCTTCTTCGATCATCTGCTTCGCTTTTTCCATGTCGTGCGGGTAGAGCTCGAACTTTTCGTAGCCCGGCATCGCCGGGGGCAGGATCTGCTGGGTCGGCGAGATCTGGCCGCTGTAAATCCGCTCCAGGGCGCTGGCGTCGACCGCGTAGTTGACCGCCTGGCGGACCTTGAGGTCGTCGAACGGCGGCCGTTCGGTGTTCATCCAGAAGTAGTAGGTGCTGATCGTCGGCTCGACCCGGAACTGGGTGCCGTCGTACTTTTCCTTGACCGCGGTGTAGCGGTCAGTCGGCGGCGGGTCGAAGACCCAGTTGAGCTTGCCCTGTTCGACGTCGTTGATCTGGGTCGACTGGTTGCGCATCACGGTGATGTTGATCTTGTCCAGGTGGCCGCCGGGGAGGTCGGGCATCAGCTTCGCGTTGGTCTTCTCCCACTGCGGGTTGCGGTCGTAGGCCCAGCCGCGCCCCGGCTGCGAGCTGGTGATCTCGTAGGGCCCGGTTGCCGGTGGCGGGCTCGGCGACTGGTCCTTGTCCGGGGTGCTTTGCGGCACCGGCGCGGCGAATGGGATCGCCAGCTCGTCGGTGAAGGTTCCGCGCGGCTTGATCAGGTTGACGACGATCTTGCCGCTGGCGTCGTCGGCTTCGATCCCGGGGATGCCGCCGCTCTTGGTTTCGGCGAACTTTTCGGCGCCGACGATGTCGGTGTAGAAGGAGGAACCGCCGGAGTTGAGCTTGAACATGCGTTCGATCGCGTTTTTAAAGTCCGAGGCCTTGACCGGTTCGCCGTTGGAGTATTTGAGGCCCTTGCGCAGTTCCAGGGTGTAGGTCTTGCCGCCGTTGCTGATCTTCGGCATCGCCTTTGCCAGGCCGGGGATCACTTCGCTGCCTTCCTTGCCTTCGGCGTGCTTGAAGGTCAGCAGCGGGATGTAGGTGTTGTACTCGGCCGTCCAGCCCTCGGCGGTGTAGGAGAGCTGGGGGTCGAGATAGTCGGGGAAGGAGGTGTAGGCGCCTTCGAGCGTGCCTCCTTCCTTGCCGCCCCCGGAGGAGCCGCTGCCGCATGCGGCGAGGCCGAAAGCCGCCCCTGCGGTGAGCACGATCGCTGCCAGAACCACGCCTAGCTTCTTCAACTCACGACCTCCGAGTCGGCTGAATGGGATTTTTTACCGCTGCAACGGCTGGAATCAACTCCAACACAATTTCGTTATCCCCGTCAAGGTTCCTTGAATCTGCCGTTGCAGCGGCCAGTGGCCAGTGGGCGCGCAGGCCCACGGCGGAGAGCAGCGCGATCGCTAGTACCCCGATCCCAGCGACCAGAAACGTCGCCCGCGGTCCGGAGCCGGCGGCGATCAGGCCACCGAGCATGTAGCCGATGCCGGGCATCGCCGCCGCGATCGACTCCAGCACGCTGAGCACGCGAGCCTGCATCGTGGCCCCGGTCAACTCCTGCACGGCGCTGATCACGCCGACCCACTGCACCCCGTTGCCGGTGCCGCCGACCACCGACGCCGCGCAGGCGAGCGCCAGGGTCGGGGCGGCGGCGAGGCCGAGGTAGCTGACGCCGACCGCGACGGTGCTGAGCAAGAGCAGGATCGGCAGCGGTGCCCTGCGCAGCAGCGCGAAGGCGAAGCCGCCGACGACCATGCCGGCTCCCCAGCTCGCGAGCAGGACCCCGTAGCCGATGTCGCCGACGCCGAGCGTCTGCTTGGCGAAGATCACCTCGACCGGGATCACGGCGGAGAAGAAGACGAAGGCCGCGGCCTGGGCGAGGAGCAGGCGGCGCAGGGTGATCCGGCCGCGAATGTGGGCGATGCCGGCGCGCACCCGCTCGCGCAGCGACCCCGGTTCAACCTCGGGCTGGGGCAGGTCCCGGCAGGAAACCAGCAGCCCGCCCATCGCCAGGAAGGAGACGGCGTCGAGCAGCAGGGCGGTCTGGACGTCGAACCCGGCGACGACGACGCCGGCGACGGCGGGGCCGACTGCCGCCCCCCAGGTAAAGGCGAGGTTGAGGATCGCGTTGCCCGCCCGCAGCTCGCCCTCGGGCTCGAGCAGGGAGACGACGACCGACCGGGTCAGGGCGCGGCTGCCGACCGCGAGGAGTCCGTCGAGGCTGGCGAAGATGACCACGCCGAGCAGTGAGAAGTTGGTCGCCAAGAGCGCCAGGCCGCCGAAGGCGGCGGCCTCGACGCAGTAGATCAACGGCAGGGTCAGGCGCGGCGGGCGCTGCTCGACCTTGGTCACGAAGACCGGCGCGACCAGGCCCGGGAGGAACTGGGTGGCGAGGAAGAGGACCGCGGTCGCCACGGCGCTGCCGGTCTCGTCGAAGACCAGCACCGAGAGGGCGATCACCCCCATCCAGTCGCCCAGCTCGTTGACCGCGTAGGAGACGGCGAGCCGGCGGAAGACCGGGCGGCGCAGGGGGGCCCGCAGGCGTGGACTACTCATTCGTGGGGAGGCTCATGGTGTATATTTCTGCACAACTTTTGTTGCATTTGCACAGGTTTCCGCTAGTCTGTGCTACAAACTTGCATAGGCAATGCACGAGTTTCAGACGCGCCACCCGCGCATCTGAGGGCTTCCACCGACGAAAGGGGAAAAGAATGGGCTTCCGCGGTCACTAATTCCAGTCAGTTCTAAGACTTGAGGCAGGGACGAAGATCTTGCAACGTTCGTGCCATTTCGAGGGCGCCCTTCGGGGTGCCCTCTTTTTTTCGTGCTCGGGGACCGGATTCCCCCGTTCCAGGGCCAAATCCCGGCGCCCCCGGTGGTCCCTCGACGCCAGCCGACCCGCCATTCGCCGCTGGTCCCGCCGGTGCGGGCTCCCTGTCGGCTTTGATTTCTTCAAAGCGGTCTTAACTTATACGCAGGGAATGCCGATACATCCCGGAATCTGTATCCACGCCCGGGTGCGTGAGATTCGTGCTGGGGCGTAGACCAATGCCCGAGAGCCCAGATAGCCGTCCATCGCGCAGCGTCGTCGCCTGCATGTTCGCCGGTCTTCTCGTCACGGCCGCCGGCGCCGTCTGGGCTGCTTCGGAAGCCGACTGGAACCTGCTGCTCTTCCTCTCGCTGCTGGCGCTCTGCGTCTTCAGCGACCTGACCGCGGTCGATACCCAGTCCCGGGTCCTGATCTCCGGCAGCTTCCTCTCGCTGGTCGTCGCGATGGTCCTGCTCGGCGGCACCCCCGCCGCCCTGCTCGGCGTCGCGACGATGCTGGCCGGCTGGCTGCGCTGGCGCGAGGGCTGGGGCTACCTGCTGAACAACGTCCTCACCTTTGCCTTCTTCCCGCTGCTCGGCGGCGTCCTCTTCCACGCGGTCGTCGACGAAACCGGGCTGACCGCGTCGGACCCCGCCTTCTACCTGCTGATCTTCGCCCTGTTCCAGTTCGCCCTGGCGCTCAACTTCCTGATGGTCGCCGGCTATGGCAGCTACGTCGAGCGGACCCCGTTCTCGAGCAAACTGAAGCTGTTGCCGCCGGTGCTGCCCTCCGAGTTCGCGAGCGCGATGCTCGCGGTCGGGATCACCTTCATCTACCACCAGCTCGGGATCAGCGCGATCGTCTTCTTCGGCATCGCCATGGTCACCTTCCAGTACCTGCTCGGGCAGCTGCTGCTCTCCCAGCAGCGGGCCGAGGAGCTGGAGCTGCGCAGCAAGCAGCTCGCCAGCTTCCAGGTCGGGATGCTGAGCGCGATGCTGCGCACGCTCGACCTGCGCGACCAGATGACCGCGCGGCACTCCGCCGCGGTGGCGCGCTACTCACGGGCGATCGCCCAGCGCGCCGGCTTCTCGCGCCGCGAGGAGGAGCTGGTCCACATCGCCGCGCTGCTGCACGACATCGGCAAGTTCATCCTCCCCGACCGCATCCTCAAGGCCAACGTGCCGCTCACCGACGAGGACTGGATGCTGATCAAGCGGCATCCCCAGCAGGGCGCCCGCGTCGTCTCCTCGCTCGACGGCTACGGGCCGGTCGCCGAGATCATCCTCGCCCACCACGAGCGGATCGACGGCAAAGGCTATCCCCGCGGTCTCGCCGGGGACGACATCCCCGAACTGTCCCGGATCATCTCCGTCGCCGACACCTACGACGTGATGACGGCGCGCGACTCCTACCGCACGCCGATGTCGAGCTACGACGCGATCGTCGAGCTGCGCCGGGTCGCCGGCAAACAGCTCGATGCCCGCTTCGTCGAGGTCTTCATCGAGCTGCTCGAGGGCAAGGACGTCTCCTTCCAGCACGGCGAGGCGGCCGACTTCGAGAAAGAGCTGGCGCTGGAATCGAGGATTGCCGAGACGGCGAGCCCCGACGGCGAAGGAAGCCGCTTCCAGGTCGCCGGCGTCAGCGCCTGAGGCCGGGCTGTCGGTAGCTGGTGGCGATACGGTTCGGCCTGTGCGCGCCGTTACGTTTCAGGCACCTGAAGAGGTCCGGATCGAGCAGAAGCCCGACCCCGAGCCGCACGCCGCCGACGACGCGGTGATCCGGGTCGAGGCCAGCGGGATCTGCGGCTCCGACCTCCACATCTACCACGGCCGGGTGCCGGTCGAGCCCGGATTCACGATCGGCCACGAGTTCGTCGGCACCGTCCTCGCCGCCGGTGAGGGCGTCACCCGAGTTGCCGTCGGCGATCGCGTCCTCGGCACCTTCCACACCGCCTGCGCGACCTGCGCCTCTTGCCTGCGCGGCGACTACCACCGCTGCCGCAACGGCCAGACCTTCGGGCACGGCGCCAACCTCGGCGACCTCCAAGGCGCCCAGGCCGAGCAACTGCTGGTGCCGCGGGCCAACCTGACCCTGCGCCGGGTGCCGGAGGGGATGTCCGCCGAGGTCGCCCTCTTCGCCGGCGACGTGATGGGGACCGGCTACCACGCCGTCGCCCACGCCGGGATGCGCTGCGGCGACACCGTCGCCGTGCTGGGGCTGGGCCCGGTCGGGCTCTGCGCCGTGCAGGCGGCGCTGGCCGGGGGCGCCGTCGAGGTCTTCGCGATCGACACCGTCGCCGCCAGGCTGGAGATGGCCGCCTCGTTCGGAGCCACGCCCCTTCACCTGACCGAGAGCGACCCGAAGCGCGAGGTGAGGGCGGCGACCGGCGGCCTCGGCGTCGACGTCGTCGTCGACGCGGTCGGCGACCCGGGGCCGCTGGCGCTGGCGATCAGCCTCGCCCGCGACGCCGGCACCGTCTCCGGGATCGGCGCCTACGCTGGCAAGGGCGAGGTGCCGCTGGGCCTGGCCTGGCTCAAGGGCCTCGACCTGCGGCTCGGCCTCGCCAACGTGATCGCCCACGTCGACCGGGTGCTGGCGCTGATGGTGGCCGGAAAGCTCGATCCCTCGCCGCTGGTCACCCACCACATGCCGCTGGAAGAGGCGAGCGAGGCCTACGCCCTCTACGACCGCCGCGAAGCGCTGAAGATCGTGCTCACTCCGTAACGGCCCGCTGCGGCGTTTGTAAATACGCCGGCTTCTCTCTAATCTGACCCGGTGCGCGGGGGGCGCATCGCAATCGCGCTGGTGGCTACTGTGCTGCTCGGCCTGCTCGGGGCCGCCGGCGCGCTCGCCTGCTCCTGCGCGCCGGCGACGCCGTCGCAATCGCTGGCGGCCTCCGACGCGGCGATCGTCGGCCGCCTGCTCTCGGTCGAGCCGCACGGCGGCAGCCACGCGGCCTACCGCTACGAGATCCTGGGCGTCTATCGAGGCGCCTCCAAGCTCGATCGGGGCTCGATCGTGGAGGTGATCGGCCCGCGCGTCGCCGCGGCCTGCGCGCTGCCGGATCGAATCGGCCGCCGCTACGGGCTCTTCCTGCTCAGCGGCCGCGGCCGCTGGTGGTCCGGCCTCTGCGCGGTCGTCGCGCCGAAGCGGCTGCGCGCGGCGGCCCGACGGCCCCTGGCGGGCGCTGAAGCGGGCTTTCCCAACTGTGCTGCTTGACTAGAACAGTTGTGTTAACTACTGTGCCGCCTGATGGCACAGAAGGACGGCGCCGTGCGGGCCGAGCTCAACCCCTTTGCGATCGATCCCAGCGACGAGCTGCCGGTCGGACTGCAGCTGACGTGGCGGCTGCGGGCGCTGATCTCCACCGGCCAGCTTGCCAGGGGCGAGCGCCTGCCCAGCTTTCGCCGCCTCGCCGAGTGGGCGGGGGTCAACCTCAACACGGTGCGCGCCGTCTACGAGGGCCTCGAGGCCGATGGGCTGGTGGTCAGCCGCCAGGGGCGGGGGACCTTCGTCGCCGAGAGCGTCGAAGCGACCCCCGAGCTGGAGCAGATCGCGGTCGAGGCGCTGCGGCGAGCCGGCGAAGCGGGGCTCGGTCCCGCGCGACTTGGCGATCGTCGCGATCGCCTGCGCGAGCATGCCCGGCAACGTCGGTGGGGAGGCTCCGGCCCCACCCGGGCCGGACCTCCCCGACCTCGACGAGGAGAGCGAGGCGATCGAGGTGCGGCGGGAGCTGCGCCGCCAGATCGGCCGGCTCGAGGCCGAGCTGGCGAGCTACACCCGCTACCTCAGCGCCGATCTGCCGACCGCCTCGCGTCGCGCCGTCGCCCACGTCGCCGGCGTCCAGGAGCTGGAGCAGACCCGCGACACGCTGATCGCCCAGCTCTCCGAGGCGCAGAGGGAGGCCGAGCGGCAGGTGCGCCGCGAAGCGCAGACGCGGGTGCGCCGCCAGCGCGCCCGCGAGGAGGGGTCGAGCCACGAGGGCGGTCCGCTCAGCAGGGCGATGAGCTGGTGGCGGGCGAAGCCATAGTCGCCAGAGGCGCCCGTTCCGCCACCTCGATGTTCACCGAGGTGGGGAACATGATGATCCTCACCACGCGGACGATCGTCTCCGCGATCCGGCCGCCCTACCCCTACGGGGAGGAGCTGGTTGGCCAGTTTCTCTTCGTGCTGAAGCTCTCCTGGTTCCCGCTGCTGGTCTCGACCTTCGCCCTCAACCTCGGCGCCCCCGGCCTGCAGGCGGCCGGGGTGCTGTCGCTGTTCGGCGCGCTCGACCGCCTCGGCGGCTTCTTCGTGCTGACCGCGATCCGCTGGATCGGGCCGCTGGTCACCGCCGTCGTCGTCGCCGGCGTCGCCGGCACCGCGATCACCGCCGATCTGGGGGCCCGCAAAATCCGCGAGGAGCTCGACGCCCTGCAGGTGCTCGGCGTCGACCCGATCAAGAACCTGGTCGTGCCCCGCTTCCTGGCGCTGATGATCGTGACCGCGCTGCTCGACATCTTCGCGATCGTCTTCGGCCTCAGCGCGGGTATCGCCGCCGAGCTGCTCTACAACCAGTCCCTCGGCGGCTTTTTCGCGACGCTCTTCAGCAACGCCACCGTCACCGACCTCTGGGCCTCGGTCGCGATGTGCACGATGTTCGGCGCGATCATCGCCATCGTCTGCTCCTACAAGGGGATGACCGCGTCCGGCGGCGCCGCCGGGGTCGGGCGGGCGGTCAACCAGGCGGTCGTGATCGCCCTGGTCGCGGTCTTCTTCTTCCAGTTCGTCGTCACCTCGATCCTGCTCGCCACCAACCCCCAGCTGCAATCGATCCGATGATCGGCTGGCTCGACGTCCCCCGCAACTGGCTCGACTCGTTCGGCGAGGTGACGCGCTTCGGCACCCGGGTGGCGGGCCTGGTCCTCTCCGGCCGCGTCTTTCGCTTCTTCGGCGAGGGCCTGCGCCAGGCCGGGATCCTGATCTTCGGCTCCGCCTTGATCATCTGGGCCTTCGTCTTCATCCTCGGCCTCCAGTGTGGGCTGCAGGGCGCCTACTTCAACCGCTCGATCGGCGCTCCCTCGCTGGCCGGCCTCTTCTCGGCCTACTGCGACCTGCGCGAGGGCGTTCCCTATGCCTTCGGCTACATCCTCGCGGCCAAGGTCGGGACCGGGATCGTCGCCGAGCTGGGGGCGATGCGGATCTCCGACGAGATCGACGCGCTCGAGGTGATGGGGATCCAGCCGGTGACCTTCCTCGCCGCGACGCGCCTGCTCGGCGCCTGGATCGCGATCCCCTTCCTCTACCTGGTCGGGATCGGGGTCGCCTACCTGGCCAGCTACTTCGCCGTGATCAAGCAGGTCGGCGACGTCTCCGCCGGCGGCTACGAACTGGTCTTCTGGATGTACCAGAGCCCGCCCGACCTGCTCTTCAGCCTGATCAAGGGGATGGTGATGGCGACGGCGATCGTGCTGGTCGGCTGCTACTACGGCTACACCGCCTCGGGCGGACCGGTCGGCGTCGGCACCGCCACCGCGCAGTCGATGGTCGTCAACATCATCGTCGTCCACATCGTCGGCATGCTCGGCACCGTGGTCTTCTGGGGGTCGAACCCGCGGGCGCCGATCGGCGGCTGAGCGCGAAGCCGGTTTCAGCGCGAGAGCCGAGTCGCTAGACGCCTTGGAGCAGGACAGCGAGGATGACGCCCATCAGGCTGAGGATGATCCCCGCGCCGGCCCTGTTGAGCAGCGACTGAAGGGCGTCGAACCCGGCCCGCATTTCCCGTCGCAGCTCGCGGATCTCGCCTTCGACCCGGTCGAAACGGCGGTCCACCTCGTCGAACCGCTGGTCGATCGCGTTGAAGCGCTCCTCGAGGCGCTTGTCGGTCCAGGCCATGCGGTGCATGGTCGCACCCTAAAGAAGCTGACGCAACGTGTTGTCTGCGCAAAGACAATTCTCTGTGCCGGGATATCCGCGGCTTAGGCGCCGGTCGCCGCCGGCTCGCGGCTCGGCCGGCGGTGGCGGCGGAACATCTCTTCGACCCAGAGGTAGCCGGGGCGGTCGCTGAGGCCCTCGCGGAAGTGCTCGAGTGCCGGCGGGGTCGGCGTCTCGGCGGCGGCCAGCGGTCCCTCATCGGGTCCGACCAGCGGGTAGAAGAGGGCGGCGGCGGTGAGGTCGGCGACGCTGAAGGAGTCGCCGACGAGGTATTCGCTGCCGTTGGCCGCCAGCTCGGCGTCGAGCCGGTCCATCGCCGCGGTGATCTTGGTCCGCGCGATCGCCGCCGCGGCGTCGCTATTGGCCCCGAAGCGCAGGGTCGTGTAGGTGCGAGCGTAGGCGCCGATGAAGCGTTTGGCCTTGCCGAGCGGGCCCGGCACCGCCGCCGCGGCGACCTCGGCGAACATCGCGGGCTCGTTGATCAGCTCGTGGAAGGGGAGCAACCGCATGTGCGGCCCGAGTTCCTCGTCGAAGAAGTCCTCCAGCTCCAGCGCCCGGCGGCGCTGCTCGGGATCGGCGGGGTACAGAGGCGGGTCCGGATAGCGCTGCTCGATCGCCGCGATCACCGCGGTCGAGTCGCCGATCGTGCGACCGTCGAGCTGCAGGATCGGGAAGGTCTTTTCGGCACCGCGGGTGAGGAAGAGGGCGACGCCGATGTGCATCCCCGGCAGCGGCGAGCGGCGGCGGTGCTCGACTTCCTTGTAGGCGAGCGCCCAGCGCGCCTTCTCGCTGTAGTGCGAGATTTCGAGCTGCCAGAGAGTCGGTTCGTCGGCCATCGCGTGTCCTCCGCCTGTCAGCATAGGGGCGATGGCGCTGTTGAGCGACCCCGATATCGAGGCGAGGCTGACCGAGCTGAGCGGCTGGAAGCGCTCCGGCGAGGCGATCGCCAAGGAGTTCGACCGCGGCGACTTCGTCGGCTCGGTGAAGTTCGTCGCCGCCCTGGTCGAGCCGGCCGAGGCGATGAACCACCATCCCGACCTCGAGATCTCCTGGTCGACGGTCAAGGTGACGATCTCGACCCACTCCGAAGGCGGCCTGACCGCGGCCGACTTCGAGCTGGCGGCGAAAATCGACGCGCTCGCCTGAGGCGCTCTCTGGCCAAAACGCGTGCTCGCCTGACGCCGCGTTTGGAGAGTTGTGCCCCGCATAGGGGGTACAAAGCTCCAAACGTCGACCCGTTGCGGCCGGCGGGTGGCAAACTCGGTTGCGATGGCGAAGCGGAGGAAGCAACGACGGCCGCGGGAGAAGGCGCCGACGGTCGACTACGTCGACGCCGAGGGCAACGTGCTGACGCTGCGGCAGTCGCTCAGCGCCGGCACGATCGCCAAGGTCGGCGAGCCGCCCGCGAGCGACGCGGCCTCGCTGGAGGACGCCTGGCAACGTCGCTCCGAGGCCCTCTTCGAGCGCCTCGCGGTGCGCTGGGAGATCGCCGGGCTGCCCCTGACCGAGCAGAAGATGCTGCTCGGCCGCTACCGGATGGCCGACCCCGAGACGCAGCGCTGGGTGCGGCAGACGATCGCCGCCCACCTCGAACGTTACTTCCCCGAGCTGGCGGGATAGCCGTGGCCGAGGAGCTGCGGATCGACGAGCGCCTGGCGATTCCGCTGGCCGAGATCGAGCTGCGGACCAGCCGCTCCTCCGGGCCGGGCGGCCAGCACGCGAACGTCACCGCCTCGCGGGTGGAAGCGGTCTTCGACGTCGCGGCGTCGGCGGCGCTGGAGGAGGCGCAGCGCGCGCGCCTGCTGGCCCGCGCCGGGCCGACCGTCAGCGCCGTCGCCCAGGACGCACGCGGCCAGGCGCGCAACCGCGAGCTGGCGCTGGAACGGCTGGCCGCGAAGCTCTCCGCGGCGCTCGCCGTTCCCCGTACCCGCCGCCCGACCAGGCCGACCCGCGCTTCGCGCCAGCGCCGGCTGGAGCAGAAGCGCCGCGCCGGCGAGCGCAAACGCGGGCGGCGGCGACCGGGTCCCGACGCCGAATAGAGGCGGTCTCTAATGGGTAGGACGAATCCACCAGCGACGGAAGGAGCAGACATGCTCGCGGACTCGAAGGCATTCAACGGCTTTGCGGTCGACGACCTGGATCGGGCGAGGCGGTTCTACGGCGAGACGCTGGGGCTGAACGTCGAGGTGCTCGACTCCGAGCACGGTTTGCTGACGCTCCACCTGGCCGGCGATCGCGACACGCTGGCCTACCTCAGCCCCGGGATGACGCCGCCCAGCTACACGATCCTCAACTTCCCGGTCGACGACATCGACGCCGCTGTGGACTGGCTCGCTGGGCGCGGCGTCGAGCTCGAGCGCTATGAGGAGATGCCGCAGGACGAGAAGGGGGTGATGCGCGAAGGCGGCCCGCTGGTCGCCTGGTTCAAGGACCCGGCCGGGAACACGCTCTCGGTGCTGCAGGAGCGTTAGGGGCGCAGCACGTCGGTCCCCAGCCAGTCCCGCAGCGGCTCGGGCACCGCCACCGAGCCGTCCGGCTGCTGGCCCTGCTCCAGCAGGGCCGGTACCAGGCGGCTGGTCGCCAGCGCCGAGGCGTTGAGCGTGTGCAGGTAGGCGGTGCGCTTCTCGCCCCTGGGGCGGAATTTGATCCCGGCGCGGCGCGCCTGGTAGTCGCGGCTGGCCGACGCCGAGGAGACCTCCTTGTAGGCGGCGATGCTGGGAATCCAGACCTCGACGTCGTAGGTGATCGCCATCGAGGCGCTGGCGTCCCGCGCCGCCAGCAGCGAGGTCCGGTAGTGCAGGCCGAGCTGCTCGACCAGCGACTCCGCCTTGCGAACCAGCTCGGCCAGGGCGTCCTCGCTGTCCTCGGGGGCGACGAACTGGAACAGCTCGACCTTGTTGAACTGATGGCCGCGGATCGTCCCGCGCTCCTCGGAGCGGTGGCTGCCGGCCTCGCGGCGGTAGCAGGGGGTGTAGGCGAACGACTTGATCGGCAGCGAGTCGGCGTCGAGGATCTCGTCGCGGTAGACGTTGAGGATCGCCGTCTCGGCGGTGGGGAGGAGGAACAGCGGCCGTTCTCCCTCCCCCGGCGCCAGGTGGTAGACGTCGTCGTAGAACTTCGGGAACTGGCCGGTGGCGTAACCGCACTCGTCGAGCAGCAGGTGCGGCGGCAGCAGGAACTCGTAGCCGTCCTTGAGGTGCTCGCGGCAGAAGAAGTTGAGCAGGGCCCACTCCAGCGCCGCGCCCGTCCCGGTATAGATCCAGAAACCGTTGCCGCCCAGCTTGGTCCCGCGCTCGTAGTCGACCAGCCCGAGCGCGGCGCTGAGCTCGACGTGGTCGCGCACCTCCTCGATCGTCGGCTTCTCCCCCCAGACCTTGACCACTTCGTTGTTCTCCTTGCCGCCGTCGGGCACCCGCTTGTCGGCCAGGTTCGGCAGCTCCAGCAGCAGCTCGCGCAGCCGGCCCTCGGTCGCCTCCAGGTCGGGGGAGAGGGCGGCGATCTCGTCGCGCAGCGCGGTCGCCGCCGCTTCCAGCTCCGCCGCGTCCTCATCGACCCGGCGTCGCTCGCCGATCTGCTTGGAGATCCGCTTGCGCTCCATCCGCTTGCGCTCGAGGTCCTCGATCAGCGCGCGACGGGCGCGGTCGGCGTCGAGGATCGGCTCGAGGTCGACCCCATCGTCCCGCCTTCTTAACGCGGCGCCCACCGCGTCGGGCTCGCGCCGGATCAACTCGATGTCGATCATCTATGGGCACGGCTGGTTTCGAACCAGCGACCTCTCGCGTGTGAAGCGAGCGCTCTCCCACTGAGCTACGCGCCCGGGAAGGCTGATCATACGGCCGCCTCCCGCGGCGCATCGGCCCGGCGAAGATCGGCCTCGCCCGGCGCGTTCTCGCTTCCCTTGCGCAGGGCGAGGCCGACGAACGGGAAGACCAGGGTCGAGAGCATCGCCGCCCCGACCAGCCCGGCGGCGGTCGAGGTCCTCATGTGCCCGGTCTCGGTGGCGATCGTGGTGATCGCGACGACGAGCGGCAGCTCGGTCGCCGAGTAGAAGGCCAGGGCTGCGCGGTCACGGGCGCTCAGCACGCCGCGGTAGAGCAGCAACGCCGGCGCTCCGCGGACGACCAGGAAGAGGCCGAAGAACATCGCCAGCTTCAGCAGCGCCCCGACCGAGCCGAGCGCGCCGAGGTCGAAGTCGATGCCGCTGGTGACGAAGAAGAAGGGCACGAAGAAGCCGAAGCCGACCGCGGTTAGCTTCGACTCGAAGACCTGCAGCTCGTGCCCCTTCAGGGCAAGCCGGGTGATCATCCCGGCGACGAAGCCGCCGAGCAGGATGTCGAGGCCGAGCTTGCTGGCCAGCAGCACCAGCCCGAAGACGAGCACCACGGTCACCCGGACCGCCAGTTGGCTGCTTGACTCGAAGGTGCGTTCCAGAGCCGGCCAGCCGCGCCAGGCGTAGCGCATCGAGCCCAGCGCCAGGACCAGCGCCAAGGCGACGAAGGCGAGCAGGATCGCCGACTCGTGCAGGGGGTTGGCGGTCGAGAGGACCAGCGTCACCAGCAGGATCGGGCCGAACTCGCCGGCGCCGCCGGCCGCCAACAGGTAGGTGCCGAAGCGGGTCTTCAGCTCGCCGTTGTCGCGCAGGATCGGGATCAGCGTGCCGATCGCCGTCGTCGCCATCGCCGAGCCGGTGTAGAGGAAGGAGAGCACGATCCCGGCCGCCGCCAGGGCGCCGCCGATCCCGTAGGCCAACGCCACCGACAGCAGCCAGCCCCAGGCGCCGAGCTTCATCGGCTGGCCGCGGATTCGCTCGAAGTCGATCTCGTAGCCGGCGAAGAAGAAGAGCATCCCGAGGCCGAGGTTGGAGAAGAATTCGATGAACTCGTCGTTGTGGGCGAGGTCGAGGAGCTGCGGTCCGACGACGATCCCCAGCAGCAGCTCGAGGACGACGACGGGCGGCGCGAACTGCTTGGGAAGGACGGCGACGGTGATCGCCGCTGCTGCCGCGACGACGACGATGACGAAGAAGGACCCGGTATCGACCTCGATCGCGGCTGTCGGCAGGAAGGTCAAGCGGGCTGATCCTATGTCGGCAGGGTAGGATCGTCAGCGGACCGTGCTAGGCGGGGAATCAGCGGTGCCCTGTAACCCGCAATCCGCTCTAGCGGGGCCGAATCCCGTTCCGAGGGGCTGGCCGTCGGGGTCAGTGCGTCGCGGCGGCGTTGACGGCCGGGTCCTGCGCGACGTGGGCACGCGAATCAGGTCAGGTCCGGAAGGAAGCAGCCTTAAGCGGATGCCGCGGGTGCCGCAGGCGAGCCCGGCAAGAGCCAGAAACGACGGACACGCCCGGTGACCTCGCTTCGAAGGCGGGTGCACGGTCCATTTTCGCCGCTCTGCCTCTCGCTGTAGGCACTTCTTCCCGGATAGCGGGAAGAAGTACGTTCGTGCACCGGTGGCGCGTAGCGGTCAGTCGACCAGGCGGGCGCTCATGCGGCTGATCGCAATCCGCCACATCACCAGGGCGAAGAGGACGAGCCCGGCGAACCGTGCCAGGTCGACCGCCTCGAAGCCGAAGGCGCCGCCGCGCACCAGTTCGACCAGCTGGTGCAGGGGGTTGAACTGGGCGGCGACCTGGACGCCCTCGGGCAGCCCGCTGATCGGGAAGAAGGTGCCGGCGACGAGGAACAGCGGCGTCACGAACAGCGCCGTCACGTAGTTGAACTGGTCGATCTTGGCGACGGTTGCCGCCATCGCCACCCCGAACCCCGAGAAGCCGAGCGCGGTGACGAAGCAGAAGACCGGGACCAGCAGCATCCCCGGCGCCGGGTCGAGCCCCCAGAAGAAGGTGACGATCAGCGGCACGCAGCCGTAGACGGCGGAGCGGGTGGCGATCCAGAGCATCTCGGCCGCTGACCAGCTCTTCGACGTCGACCGGCGCCGCGAGGATCGCTTCGTAGGTGTTCTGGAAGCGGTGCTTGACGAAGGTGCCGAACATCGCCGGCAGGGCGCTGGAGAAGATCACCGCCGTCGCCACCATGCCGGTGCCGACGAACTGGATGTAGGGAACGCCTTCAACTTCGTCGACCAGCGTCGCCCCGAGGCCGAGCCCGAAGGCGAGCAGGTAGACGATCGGTTCGAGCACGCTGGAGAAGGTCGTCCCCCGCCAGTAGGTGCGGAAGTTGGCGACCTCGCGGCTCATCACCCCGGCGATCGCCGCCGGTTCCAGCCGCCGCATCGGCGGCGCGGGGCGGGGCGGGCCGCGGTGTCGGCGGCGGCGCTCACTTCGCCTCCGCTTCGATCGAGGGCGCGGCGTTCACTCCGCCTCCTCGCCGGTCAGCAGGACGAAGACGTCCTCGAGCGTGGCGGCGCGGACCACGGCGTCCGTCGGGACGGCGCCGTCGGCGGCCCGCTCGGAGCCGACGATCGCGATCGCCGGGCCCGCCGGCCGCACCCGCAGGCCCGCCGCCTCTGCGTCGGCCCGCAATTCGGTCAGCCGCTGCGGCGGCGCGTAGATCTCGGCCGTGTGGGAGCCGGCGTGGTCGGCGATCAGCGCCGCGGGGGTGCCGCGGCTGATGATCCTGCCGTGGTGCATCACCGCCACCTCGTCGGCCAGCCGCTCGGCCTCCTCGATGTAGTGGGTCGACATCAGGATCGTGGTCCCGCGCGATTTCAGCTCGCCGATCAGCGTCCACAGCTCGGTGCGGATCTGCGGGTCGAGGCCGACGGTCGGCTCGTCGAGCAGGACCAGCCGCGGTTCGTGGACGAGGCCGCGGGCCAGCAGCAGCCGGCGGCGCATGCCGCCCGAGAGTTTGTCGACGGCGTCGCGGCGGCGGTCGCGCAGGCGCGCCAGATCGAGGGCGCGGTTGACCGCGGCGCCGACGTCCCCGACCCGGTACAGGCGAGCGTAGACGGCGAGGTTGTCCTCGACGGTGACGTCGACGTCGAGGTTGTCGAGCTGGGGGACGACGCCCATCTCCGCCCGCGCCGCCTTCGATTCGCCCGGCAGCTCGTAGTCGAGCACCCGCAGCCGGCCCGCGTCGGCGATCGCCTGGCCGGTCAGCAGCCGCATCGTCGTCGACTTGCCGGCGCCGTTGGGGCCGAGCAGGCCGAGGCAGATGCCCGGCGGCACCTCCAGGTCGAGCCCGTCGACCGCGGTGATCGGGCCGAAGTGCTTGACGACACCGCTGAGTTCGATCGCAGCCATCGCGACCGATGCTTGCACGGCGCCGTCCCCGACGGCGGCGTGGCAGACTGCCGGCGTGCTGGACGAGCGCTGGATCAGGTCGCTGCACGTGGAGTCGATGCGGCGGGCGGACCTGCACGCCGAGCGCGAGCCGCACGTCCTCTTCCAGGCCTCGACGATCGGCGCCCTGCTCGACGGTGCCTTCGACGGCGACCTGACCTTCGCCGAGCTGGCCGAGCACGGCGACCTCGGCCTGGGCACGCTGAACCGGCTCGACGGCGAGATGATCGCCCTCGACGGCGACTTCCTCCGCGCCGACGTCGACGGCGGCATCCACCCGGTGGCGCCTGAGGCGAAGACGCCGTTCGCGGTGGTGACGCAGGTTCGAGCCGACCGTCGAGGAGCTGATCGAGGGCCGGCTCTCGCACGAGCAGCTGCTGGCGCGGCTCGACGCGCTTACCCCGGCCGGTGCCGCCACCTGCGCGATCCGGCTCGACGGCCGTTTCGAGCTCCTCCGCGCCCGCTCGGTCCCGGCCCAGAGCCCGCCCTACCGGCCGCTGACCGAGGTCGTCGCCGACCAGCACGTCTTCGAGCTCGCCGACGTCGCCGGGACGATGCTCGGCTTCCGCTTCCCCACCTACGTCGAGGGGATCGAGGTCGCCGGCTACCACCTGCACTTCGTCGACGCGGCCCGCAGCCGCGGCGGCCACGTGCTCGACTCGCGCTCGGCCGGTGTGCGCGCCCGGCTCGATCCCTCCGACGACCTCCACGTCGAGCTGCCGCCCCAGGTCGACCTCGCCGACCCCGACCTCGCCGCCGCCACCCACGCCGCGGTCGAGGCGGTCGAGCGCGGCGGCTGACCCCTGGTGGGGACGCCCATTCTCAGCAGCGGCGGTAGACCAGCCAGGACTCGTTGCGCGCGACCTCGCGGAAGCCGGCCGGCACGGCGAGGTGGAAGTCGGTCGGGTCGTTGGGGTCGAGGACGAAGTTGTGGATCACGAAGGGGCTGGCCGGGGCGACGAAGTAGCCCCGGCGCGGCGCCCCTTCCTCGCTGGCGCTGACGATCCGGGTCGGCTTCACGTCGAGGCCGAAGGCGAGGCGGGGGACGGCGCGGTGGTTGGGCACGGCGATCGGTCCGCAGAGCGGCTCGAAGGCGCCGGCATCGACCAGGTCGGTGAGGTCGTTCTCGATCCGGGCCTGGTTGGTGAGGTCGGTGTCGACCCGCGCGTCGAGGTCCCACTGGTTCGGCCCCCAGAGCACGGACATCGCCAGCGACCAGCCCGGCGAAGAGCTGCCAGCGCCGCCGCCAGGGGTGCCCCGCCTCCAGCAGGCGCCAGCCGAGCAGGGCGAGGGCGACGAAGATCGAGAGGATCGCCGCCGCCAGCATCGTGTAGCGGGAGATGATCGCCAGGCCGGCCGCGGCAAGCAGCGCGAAGGCGGCGAGGGCGAGCACGACGGCGGCGATGCCGAGGGCGGAGCGCCGGCGCAGGAAGGCGAAGCCGAGGACGAGGCCGCCGAGCGCGCCGACCATCCCCGGCCACTGCATCACTTCGCCGAGCGCCCGCGGCCCGTAGAGGACGAGGTCGACCGGGCCGGTGTGCCGCTTCAGCGTCTCCACCGTTTCCTGGGTCCCGGTCAGCGAGTAGAGCGGGTTGCCGGTGGTGATTCGCGTCGAAGAGGACCCAGAGGACTGGCCCGGCCGCGGCGAGCACGATCAGCGGTATGGGGGGACGACGAGGGAGCCCCTCGTCCGGACAAGTGCCGGTCTAATTAGACCGGCACTTTGAGTATCCGCCCGTTCGAGGGGCTCCCTCGTCGTCTTCTCAGACCAGCGATCAGGGTCGATCGCCAGGTACGCCAGGTAGGCGAGTGAGAACAGCCAGGCCTCGGGGCGGAGCAGGCCGGCCGGGACCAGCAGCGCCAGCACTGGCCAGCCGGCGCGTGGGCGCTTCGCCTCGATCGCCAGGGCGCCGAGGCAGAAGGCGATGTAGGGGAGGTCGACGTAGGCGCGCAGGCCGTTGGAGAGGAAGGGCGCGCGGGTGAGGACGAAGGCCGCCGCGACGGCGCCGATCCAGTGGTCGAACCAGCGCGCGCCGAGCCGGTAGACGAGGTAGCCGACCAGGCCGAGCGAGGCGTAGGCGACGACCATCGTCACGGTGATCGCGCCGTCGCCGAGCGGCGTCGTCACCAGCCCCAGCAGATCGGCCAGCGGGTGCGGAGTCGGGGGCAGCGCGGCGCCGTAGTCGGGGCTGACCCCGTGTGCCAGTTCCCGCCCCCAGACGAGGGCGTAGATCGTGTCGTAGTTGGGGAAGCCGACCGGGAAGACGAGCAGCAGCGCCGCCGTCACCGCGGCGACCCAGGCGGCCGGCGTCAGCCAGCTGGAGACCCTCGGTGGCACGCGCGCACCGTACCGGCGGCAGCCCCCTGGGGGCGTGTCCGACTTTATGGGTCGTATGGAGCCCAAAAAGTCGGACACGCCCCCGCAGGGGCGGGCGGGGGGCGTGGATACACTGGCCTCAGTCGCGATGTCAGCCGAGTCGACCTCCCTCTACCGCCGCCACCGCCCGGGCTCCTTCGACGAGGTCGTGGGTCAGCAGCACGTCGTCCGCACCCTGCGCAACGCGGTCGAGCGCGACAAGGTCCACCACGCCTACCTGTTCGTCGGCTCGCGCGGCACCGGCAAGACCTCGATGGCGAAGATCCTCGCCCGCTCGCTCAACTGCGAGCGCGGCGGCCCGACCGTCACCCCCTGCGGCGAGTGCGAGTCGTGCCTGACGATCGCCGCCGGCACCTCGGTCGACGTGATCGAGATGGACGCCGCCTCCAACCGCTCGGTCGACGACGTCCGCGACCTGCGCGAGCGGGTCGCCTACGCCCCCGCCGGCGGCCACTGGAAGGTCTACATCCTCGACGAGGCGCACATGCTGACGAAGGAGGCCTGGAACGCCTTCCTGAAGACGCTCGAGGAGCCGCCCCCGAACACGGTCTTCGTCCTCGCCACGACCGAGTCGCACAAGGTGATGGCGACGATCGCCGACCGCTGCCAGCGCTTCGACTTCCAGCGCCCCTCGCTGGAGCAGATCTCCGAGGTCTTGACCCGGGTCGCCGCCGCCGAGTCGATCGAGGTCGACGAGGGGGCGCTGGCGATGATTGCCCGCTCGGCCTCCGGCAGCTTCCGCGACGCCCTCGGCACGCTCGACCAGCTGGTCGCCTTCGGCGGCAGCCAGGTCGCGCTCGACGACGTCCTGGAGATGCTCGGCGCCGCCGACGCCGATCTGCTGTTCGACGCGGTCGACGCGGTGATCGCCGAGGACCCGAAGGGAGTCCTGCTCGGGGTCGAGAAGATGGCCCGCTCCGGTCGCGACCCATCCCAGTTCGCCCGCGACCTGCTCGCCCACCTGCGCTTCCTCCTCGTCACCCAGACGACCGATGAAGTGCCGAGTGCCTTTGTCGTCACCGCGACCGACTCGGCGCGGCTCGAAGCCCAGGCGGCCTCGATCGGCACGGCGGCCCTGATCCGCACGATCGACGAGCTGGCGGGCGCGCTGACCGCGGTCCGCGAGGGGGACGACGCGCGGATGGCGGTCGAGATCGCGCTGCTCAAAGCGGCCCGCCCGGACCTCGACCCGAGCACTGAGGGACTGCTGCGCCGGATCGAGCGGCTGGAGGGACAGCTCGGTGGCGGGCAGGCGGCGGGTCCTGTCGCGGCGGCCTCCCCCACGGTGCTCGGCGCCGGAGGCGCCTCCGCGCCGCGGGGGACCCCCGCCACCGCGCCACCCCCCGCAGATGCCGCTCCGGTCGATCCCTCTCCAGCTCAGCAAGGACCGGCACCCGAGTCGCCAGCTCCAGCCCCCGAGCCCGAGCCGTCCCCTGAAGCGGCCCCGCCGCCAGTCGCGGAAGCTGATGTAGATGTGGAGCCCGAGCCGTCCATCGAGCCCGCCCCTCCCGCGGGTGGCGCGGGGGCGGGGGTCCCCCGCGGCGCGGAGAAGGCTGCGGAGCAGCCTTCGAGCACCGTGGGGGATGCCGCCGCGACAGGACCCGCGGGCGACCTGAACGAGCTGCAGCGCGTCTGGCCGACCGTCCTCCAGAAGCTGGGGGAGACCGCCCCGGCGCTCGCCGCCACCTTCGAGGGCGCCCATCCTGTCGCCTTCGACGATGAGGGCCTGCAGATCGGGTTTCCCGCCGACAAGACCTTCAACAAGCGAAAGGCGGAGTCGCCGGAGCGGCGCGAGGCGGTAGCCGGCGCCTTCGAGGCGGTAACCGGCGAGGCGATGGCGCCGACCTACGTGTTGCTGGAGGGCGGGGAGAAGACGCCCGACGCGCCGGCCGCGGAGGCGAAGGACGAGGTCGGCGACGAGGAGCTGCTGGAGCGGCTGAAGAGCGAGTTCGACGCGGAGGAGGTCAGTTAGGTGGCACGAGGAGGCGGCCCCGGGGGGTTCGACGTGAACGCCCTGATGAAACAGGCGCAGCAGATGCAGAACGAGATGCTGCAGGCACAGGAGCAGCTCAAGGACGAGGTGGTCGAGGCCAGCGCCGGCGGCGGCATGGTCAAGGTGAAGATGGGCGGCGACCTCACCCTGCGCGAGATCTCGATCGACCCCGAGGCGATCGACCCCGAGGAGGCCGAGATGCTCTCCGAGATGGTCCAGGCCGCGGTCAACGAGGGCTTGCGCGCCGCCCAGGAGCTGGCCAGCTCGAAGATGGGGGGTATCACCGGCGAGCTCGGCGGTGGCCTGGGGGCCCTGGGCGGTTGAGCACGGAGGGGCCCGCTCCGCTCGCGCGCCTCGTCGCCGAGCTCTCGCGCCTGCCGGGGATCGGTCAGCGGACCGCCCAGCGGCTCGCCTTCCACCTGCTGCGGGCGCCCGACGAAGAGGCCTTCGCGCTCGGCGACGCGATTCGCGAAGTGAAGGAGAAGGTCGGCCTCTGCGAGGAATGCTTCAACCTCGCCGAGGGGCCGCTCTGCCGCATCTGCGCCGACCAGAACCGCGACCGGGCGACGATCTGCGTGGTCGAGGAGCCGGCCGACGTGATCCCGATCGAGCGCACCCACGAATACCGCGGCCTCTACCACGTGCTCGGCGGCGCCCTCTCGCCGATCGACGGGGTCGACGCCCAGGACCTGAAGATCGCCGAGCTGCTGAGCCGGGTCGAGCGCGGCGGGATCGGCGAGGTGGTGCTGGCCACCAACCCGACGACTACCGGCGAGGCGACCGCCCTGCACATCGCCGAGGCGCTGCGGGGGAAGGTCGCGGTCACCCGCCTGGCCAGCGGCCTGCCGGTCGGCGCCGACCTCGAGCACGCCGACGAGGTCACGCTCGGCAAGGCGCTGGCCGGACGGCGCAGCCTCGAGTAGCTCCCCGGACGGACGTCCGCGCCAAAACAGTCCGCAAATTGGATATCCGTCCTGGACGACCGTCGCCTCGCAAATAGCGAGTTTTTGGCGCCCAGGCGTCCGCCGCTTGCGCCAAGGTCACTGCGTGGCGGCGCGGATGGACTCGGGTAACGACTCGGAGAGCGGCTCGCCCGCGGGCCGGCTCGCGCGGGAGGTCTCCTCGCTGCAGGCTTCGCTGCTGGAGAAGCTGCGCGAGGAACTCGACCGCGAGGACCCCGAGCGCTTCGCCGCCGCCGCCCAGCGCCTCGCCTCCGACTTCGGCACAGTCGCCGCCACCGCCGTCGACGCCGCCTACGCGCAGGCGAGCGCCGTGGCCCCGGCGCCGGACGGCCACCGCGAGCTGGCCAGCCTCTACCAGCCCGGCCACATGCGCCGCCGGCTCGACCAGATGGCCGAGACCCACCGCCGCTATGGCCACCCCTTCGCGCTGGCGATCTTCGACGCCTCCGGGCCGGACGCCCGCGGTGCCGACAGCGGTCCGGAGACAGCGCTGGCGATCGTCGGCGCCGCCCTGCGCGACAGCATCCGCCTGGTCGACGAAGTCTTCCGCCTCGAGGAGGACGCGATCTGCGTCCTCGCCCCGAACCTGCGCACGGTCGAAGCGATGCAGATGGCCGAGCGCCTGCTCGGGCTGCTGGAGGAGCTGGAGCGGGCGGGCGGGCTGCGAATTGCGCTCTCGGCCGGCGTCGTCGCCTGCCCCGAGCACGGCACCGACGTCAACCAGCTCCTGCACAAGGCCGACGCGGCGATGTGGCGGGCGCGCGCGGTCGGGCAGCCGGTGGGCGTCGGGGCGCTCGAGCCCGTGCAAGATCGCTGACAGATTCGCGAAATCTGTCCATAACCGGTGTAAACCCGCATTTGCGGTGGGAGAATGGCGCCCGCGCGTCGAATGATCGCGCGACAAGCCACCGGTACAGACCTTCTTCAAATGCCAGGAATCCGAACCAACGCAGCGGCCGAAGTGCTCGGCGTCAGCCCCAACACGCTCCGCAGCTGGGAGCGTCGCTACGGCTACCCGCAGCCGAAGCGCACCGAGGGCAACCACCGTAACTACGAGCTGGTCGAGCTGCAGACCCTGCGCGATGCCCTCGCCCAGACCGGCAACATCTCCTCGGCGATCGAGCTGGCCCGCCAGCGCCAGTCGGCGCCGGCCAGCGGCGGCGACATCCTCGCCGCCTTCGAGAGCTTCGACGAGAGCGCCGCCGACCGGACGGTCGAGGAGAGCCTGGCGCTGCGGCCGCTGGAGCGCACGGTCGAGGAGCTGCTGCTGCCGGCGATCGACGAGCTCGCCGCCGACCCCGAACGCGAGGCGGAGCTGGAGTTCGCCTCGCGCTGGGCGACCGGCTGGCTGCACGGCGCCCGCCGCCTCGCTCCTACCGCCTCGCGTCCGGCCGGCATCCTGCTGCTCGACGCCAGCGCCGGCCTCGACGCCGAGGAGGTGCACACGCAGGCGCTCGACCTCGCCCTGCGCCGGGCCGGCTTCCGCGTCCTCGTCCTCTCCAACGAGCTCGGCGACGAGCGGCTCGAGCGCGCGCTCGGCGCCCTCGACCCGACCGCGATCGTCCTCTGCGGCCCCGGCGCCGAGACCAGGGACGCGGTTAGCCTGGTCCGCAAGATCCGCGAGCTGGGCTTCGTCGCCCCGCTCTACGGCTTCCGCGCCGCCGGCCTGATCGGCGCCGCCGTCCCCTCGGCCGGGGACAGCCCGAGCCAGGTGACCGGGATGCTGAACGCGGACCTGCGCCGCCGCGCCGCCCAGGCTTTCGCCTGAAACGCGAAGCGCCGCCCGGACTTCCGTCCGGACGGCGCTCGGCTCAGAGCGAGGCGATCGCCTTTTTCGCCGCGCTGAGGACCGCTTTGGGCAGCGGCGCGAAGTCGAGCGAAGCGCCGAATTTCTGCCCGGTGGTGATGTTGTAGTTGAGGAACTGCTGCAGGGCCGCCTTTTGCGAGGCGTTGTGGGGGACCACCGCGTAGGTGAAGGTGGAGATCGGGTATGCGAGCTTCGCCTTCGCCGGCGGGTTCGTGATGCTGATCGCGTTGCTGGCGGGCACCCGGGTCACCGTCGAGGCGGCGCTTTCGATGTTCTTCAGGTTCGGGAACTCGAAGTTCCCGGCCTTGTTCTGGATCGCGGCGGCGCCGAGGCCGGCGGCGATCAGGTAGGAGGCGGAGATGTAGCCGACCGCGCCCGGGGTCTTGGTCACCGTCGAGGTGATGCCGGCGTTGCCTTTGGCGCCGACGCCCGCCTTGAAGCCGACCGAGGTGGAGAAGCCGACCTGGCTCTTCCAGGTCGGGCTGACCTTGGAGAGGTAGTCGGTGAACGCGTAGGTGTCACCGGAGCCGTCGCTGCGGAAGACCGGGGTGATCTTGGTGCCCGGAAGCTTGACGCCCGGATTCGCTTTTTTGATCTTCTTGTCGTTCCACTTCTTGACCTTGCCGAGGTAGATTTCGGCCAGCAGCGGTCCGGTCAGGTTGACCTTGTGGAGGCCGGGGATGTTGATCCCCACCCCGGTCGCCGAGAGGGCCCAGGGGATCTGAACGCAGCCGTTGCAGGCGGACGCCTGTTCCGGCGTCAGCGGCGCGTCGGAGGCCCCGAAGTCGACGGTCCTGGCGGTGATCTGGGCGATCCCGGTTCCGGAGCCGACGGCGCCGTATTTGACCGAGGTTCCGCCGCTGGCTTCGAACCCCTTGATCCAGTTCGCCATCAGCGGCGCTACGAGGGTCGACCCGGCGCCGGTGAGGCTGGCGGAGGCGGTTGCGCTCGCAACCGCTCCCATGCACGCGATAGATGCGGCGATTGCGATGGACAGACCCAGCAGCCTTTTGCGAAACACGTAAGTCCCTTTCCGCTCGTTTGTCGGCTTCCACGCCAAGGCGACCAGCTGTCCCTGGCGGAAAGGGCAGCTTTGCGCCAGCCCCGCTCCCATTTGTTTCCGTAACGTGAATGTGCTCGGGGAGGCGCACAAAAAAACCGGCACAGAGCCCGTGGGCCCTGTGCCGGTGCGGAGAGCTGTCGCGCCTCTGGGCGCTTGCCAGATCCCCTAGAGCGAGGCGATTGCCGCCTTGGCGGCGTTGAGAACGACCTTCGGAAGGGGCGCGAAGTCGAGCGCCGCTCCGTATTTCTGGCCGATCGTCACGTCGTAGTTGAGGAATTGCTGGAGGAAGCCCTTCTGGGGGGCGTTGTGCGGCACGATCGCGTAGGTGAAGGTCGAGATCGGGTAGGCGATCGTCGCCTTCTTCGGCGGGTTCGTGATGCTGATCGCGTTGCTCGCCGGCAGGCTTTTGACCGTCGAGGCGGCGCTTTCGATGTTCTTCAGGTTCGGGAACTCGAAGTTCCCGGCCTTGTTCTGGATCGCGGCGGCGCCGAGGCCGGCGGCGATCAGGTAGGAGGCCGAGATGTAGCCGATCGCGCCCGGGGTCTTGGTCACCGTCGAGGTGATGCCGGCGTTGCCTTTGGCGCCGACGCCCGCCTTGAAGCCGACCGAGGTCGCGAAGCCGACTTCGTTCTTCCAGGCCGGGCTGATCTTGGAGAGATAGTTGGTGAACGCGTAGGTGTCACCGGAGCCGTCGCTGCGGAAGACCGGGGTGATCGTCAGGTTCGGCAGTTTGGCTTTCGGGTTGACCTTCTTGATCTTCGGATCGTTCCACTTGGTGATCTTGCCGAAGTAGATGCCGGCGAGGAGCTTTCCGGTCAGGTTGACCTTGTGGACGCCGGGGATGTTGATCCCCGACCCCGGTCGCCGAGAGGGCCCAGGGGATCTGAACGCAGCCGTTGCAGGCGGACGCCTGTTCCGGCGTCAGCGGCGCGTCGGAGGCGCCGAAGTCGACGGTCCGGGCGGTGATCTGGGCGATCCCGGCTCCGGAGCCGACGGCGCCGTATTTGACCGGGATGCCTTCTTTGATTTCGAAGCCGTTGATCCAGTTGGCCATCAGCGGCGCGACCAGGGTGGAACCGGCGCCGGTCAGACCGCGGCGGAGGCGCCGGCCGTGGACACGGCTGCCATTCCTCCAACCGATCCGGCCACCGCGATGAGGAGCGCTAGCAACCTGTTGCGAATCAAGGGTGATCCTTTCAGCTCGTTGGGATGCATCTCGCTGTCTGGATCTCGCAGGGGGACCCAGACCGAGGCCAGGGTGGCCGGAAAAGGTCGATGATTTGTTTCAATCGTGTGAATAGCCGGTGTCAGTGATGTAACGATTTTGTTACTCAAGCTGTGAGTTGTTTCAATTCTGTGAAAATTTGAGAACCGGCCCCGAAAGTCAGGTTTGCTCCTCTACGCTGCGGCCCGATGAGCACCGCCGGCCGCGCCTCCACGAACCGTCCGTGCCGCCCGGGCCGCACGCCCGTCGCAAGAAAGCGCGACCGGCTCGGAGACCGACTGCTCTACGGGATCTGCCTGCGCAGCGGCCCTGCTCGCGATCGCGGTGATCGCGCTGATCGCCTACCAGGTCGTCCACGGGGCGATCCCGGCGATCTCCAAATTCGGGCTGGGTTTCCTGGTCCGACACGACCTGGCAGCCGAACTTCGGCGAATTCGGCGCCGGCTCGCTGCTCTTCGGCACCCTCGTCAGCTCCTTTCTGCGCGCTCTTGCTCGGGGCGCCGATCGCGATCTCGATCGGCCTCTACCTGAGCCTGCTGGCGCCCGACCGGGAGTCCGCGGCGTCGTCGGGCCCCTGGTCGAGATGCTGGCGGCGATCCCCAGCGTCATCCTCGGCTTCTGGGGGATCCTGATCCTGGCGCCCTTCGTCCACGACCACGATCGAGCCCTTGCTCCACGACACCCTCGGCTTCATCCCGATCTTCGGCGCCCCCGAAACGACCGGCTCCAGCGTCTTCACCGCCAGCCTGATCCTGACGATCATGGTGATCCCGATCATCGCCTCGATCTCGCGCGACCTCTTCCTCGCGGTCCCGCAGGACATCCAGGACGGCGCCAGCGCGCTCGGCGCGACGCGCTGGGAGGTGGTGCGCGGGGTGGTCCTGCCGTCGACCGCCTCCGGCGTGGTCGCCGCCTCGCTGCTCGGGCTCGGCCGCGCCCTGGGCGAGGCGATCGCGGTGGCCCAGGTGATCGGCGCCGGCTCGGAAATCCAGGCCTCGCTGTTCAAGACGGGCGACACGCTCGCGGCGCGGATCGCCAACCAGTTCCCGGGGGCGCTCACCGAACTGCACAAAGCGTCGCTCTTCTACCTGCGGCGTGATCCTGCTCGTGATCGGGCTGGTCTCCAACCTGGTCGCGCAGTGGATCGGCAGGCGCTTCGGCGTCACAGGGGGGCGACGGCACGATGAGCGGCGACGCGAGTCCTCGGACCCGACCGCGCCGCTGACGCCGACCGGCAACCTGCGCCGGCGGCAGATCTTCAGCCGCTCGCCGAGTACGGCGCCACCGCCGCCGCCGTCGCTCGCCGTCGCCGTGCTGGCGATCGTCGTCTACACGGTCGTCGCCCGCGGGGCCGGCGCGATCAGCCTCGACTTCATCATCAAGGCGGCGCCGACCGGGATCGGGCCGGAGCTGCGTCGGCACCGGCCGATGATCGTCGCGATCGCGACCGCGATCGCGATGCCGATCGGCGTGCTGATCGCCGCTCTTCCTGACCGAGTTCGCCGGGAACCGGATGGCGGCGGCCGATCCGGCTGACGCTCGACCTGATGAACGGCCTGCCCTCGATCATCATCGGCCTCTTCGTCTTCGGCCTGCTCGTCGAAGCCACAGACGCAGCAGTCGGGCTTCGCCGGCTCGGTGGCGCTGGCGATCATCATGCTGCCGCTGATCGCCCGCGGCAGCCAGGAGGTGCTGCTGCTCGTCCCCAACAGCCTGCGCGAAGCCGCCGACGCGCTCGGGGTGAGCCGCTGGCGCACGGTGCTCAGCGTCATCCTGCCGAGCGCGCTGGGCGGGATCGTCACCGCGACCGTGCTCGCCGTCGCCCGCGCCGCCGGCGAGACGGCGCCGCTGATCCTCATCACCTCGGTCTTCGACACGACCAAGCTCTCGCTCAACCCGTTCGAAGCGCTGCCGAACATCCCGGTGCACGATCTACACGCTCTCCGAAGAAGCGAACCCGGAAGGGTTCACGCGAGGCCTGGGGCGCTGGCGCTGCGTGCTGGTCTCCTTCATCCTGTTCGCCAGCCTCGGCGCCCGGGCGCTGCTCGCCCGCAGCAAACGGAAGATGACCTCATGAGCGATCATCGATCCAGGCCAGGGCTCGATCCGACGCGCTCCCGTCCCGGCGGGTCCGGATCCAGACCGGACCGCTGCCGCCAGACCGGCGTCCGCCGAGCGGCAACGGCACCGCCGAGCTGCGCGCCGAGGTCGTCTTCGACGCGCAGAACGTCTCGGTCTTCTACGGCAGCAAGCAGGCGCTCACCGAGCGTCATCCTGCAGCATCCACCGCGGCCGAGATCACCGCGCTGATCGGGCCCTCGGGCTGCGGCAAGTCGACCTTCCTCCGCAGCCTCAACCGGATGAACGACTCGGTCGCCGGGCTTCAGGATCGAGGGCCAGATCCTCTACCACGGCCACGACCTCTACGGCGGCAACGTCGACCGGGTCGAGGTGCGGCGGCGGATCGGCATGGTCTTCCAGAAACCGAACCCGTTCCCGAAGTCGATCTACGACAACGTCGCCTGGGCGCCGCGCAACCTCGGCCTGAAGCACGGACCTCGACGAGCGGGTCGAGCAGGCGCTGCGCGGCGCGGCGCTCTGGGACGAGGTCAAGGACCGGCTCAAGGACAGCGCCCTCGGCCTCTCCGGCGGCCAGCAGCAGCGGCTCTGCATCGCCCGCGCGATCGCGATCGAGCCCGACGTGCTGCTGCTCGACGAGCCCGCCTCGGCGCTCGACCCGATCGCCACCGGCGTCGATCGAGGACCTGATGCACAGCCTCAAAGGCCGCTTCACGATCGTGATCGTCACCCACAACATGCAGCAGGCGGCGCGGGTCGCCGACCGGACCGCCTTCTTCAGCCTCGACTCCGAGCGACGCCGAGCCGGTCGGCACGCTGATCGAGTTCGACGACACCGAGACGATCTTCACGCAGCCCGGCCGACCCGCGCACGCGCGACTACGTCACCGGCCGCTTCGGCTGAGCGCGCCGCCGGGCTCGCGGTCAGCGGCGCAGGATCGCGTCGCCCGAGACCTGCTCGAGCAGCGGCTGGCCGCACTGCCAGCAGAAGGTGGCGCCGCTGCTGTGCGGGGCGCCGCAGGACGCGCAGGAGCCGGCGGTGCCGGTCTCCTCCATGCGCAGGATCCGTTCGACCTCGTTCAGTTCGGCGTCGGCGTCCTGGAGGACGACCGCGCGCTTGACCAGCACCTCGACGCGGATGCTGTTGCGGATCGCCATCTCGTAGACGAGGCCGCCGAGGTCCCACTGCAGCTCGGCGACCCGGGCGACCAGCTGGTCGCGACGACGCTGCAGGTCGACGACGAACTCCTGGCCGTAGGCGGCGCTGAGCTGCGGGCTTGGTGCGGACCCCGTCGCCTGCCGGCGGAGCCGGCGGGCGTCGTGGCGCGCTTGCGGCTTGGGCAGCTTCAGTTTCATTCGCCGAAGAATTCGCCTGTGAACTTGCCATTGTCGCTGCAGCCGGCGGTGCCCTTTTCGCATTCCCCCCCGATTTCCTGGGTGGGTGGAGCCAGGTGCACGTTGGGATTCGGTTTCAAGACTTCGTCCTGTGCTTGTTCGGCTTCCTTTTCGGCTTCCTTGGAGGTCGCCGAGCCTTTGTCCTTCCCACCCGCCTTGCCGCCGCCGACGCTTGAGCCCTTGGGCGTGCTGGGCGCTTCGCTGGCGCCGCCCCCGCCGCCTTCGACCTTGATCACCTGGGGGGCGTTGTTCGCCACCGGGGCGGAACCGTTGTCGCCCGAGCGCCCGATCAGCACGCCGACCCCGATCGCCAGGACCAGAGTCGCGATTCCGGCGATCAGCGAGGCGTTGGCGGACATCCGCGGACCCCGGGCCGGCGGCGGAGGAGGCGCCGCCGCGGCATCTCGCGGACGGTTGACCGCGTCCATGAAGACCACCGCGTCCATGAAGGGAAGGCGTGGATCGCCACGACGGTGGCCGCAGTTGAGGCAGTAGCGCTGGTCGGCCGCCATGCGCGATCCACAGGTCGGGCACTGGTCGCCGCTCGTCGCGGCCACCGATCCCTGCACCGCGGGGGTCGGTGCGGCGGCGGGAGGGGCCGGCGCAGCCTGAAGCGGCTGGGTCGGCGGTTCAAGTGGGGATGGCGCGGGCCCGGGTGCAGGCTGCCCGCCGGGGACGACCCGCGCGCTTTGGTCGGGGCCGACAGTCACCCGTCCATCATCAGCCCGACCCCCCGGCGCAAATGTTTAAGAGTTGTGAAGAGGAGGCCTGTCCGAGGCGTCCGCGAATCCAAATCTTCACAAGTTGGTAACGAGCCGGCGCGATACTCGGGCCGAAGCGTGGCCACCGATAGAGACGACACCCGCGGTCCCGCGGGCGCTGGCTGCTCCAGCTGCGGCGCGGCGTTCTCGGGAGACCAGCGCTACTGCCTGCGGTGCGGTACGCGCCGCGGCCCGCTGCCACCCGCGATCGCCGCGGGCATAGCCGAGCTGATGCGCCGCGATCGCGGCGAGGAGGAGTCCGCGAGCCCAGACCCCGAGGAGGAGTCGTCGGCGAGCCCCGGCTTCATGCCGACCCCGCGGGTTGCCGCGGCGGCGGTGATGGGCATGCTCGCCTTCGGGGTCTTCCTCGGCTCGGCCACCAGCCAGCTCGCGCAGAGTGCGGGCCTGCAGTCGATCCTGCTCGAAGTGTCGGCGCCGCCGCCGGAAGCAGAAGAAGTGCCGACCGAAGCGGCAGCCGCCCCGCCCGCCGGCGAAGAGGCCGAACCGCTGCCGCCCGCCAACGCTTCCAGCGCCCCCGCCGCCGAACAACCCGCCCCGGAAGAACCGGCGCCCGAAGAACCGGAAGAACCGGTGCTGCAGCCGGAACTGGAAGAAGAAACGTTGCCCCCGATCGAGCACGTGTTCCTGGTCGTGCTCGGCGAAAACGGCTTCGAAGAAGCGTTCGGCGAAGCCTCTCCCGCTCCCTACCTGGCGAAGACGCTGACCGAAAAGGGCGAGCTGGTGAAGAACTACTACGCCGTGGCGCCGAGCCGACTCGCCAACCAGGTCGCCCTGCTCAGCGGCCAGGGGCCGACCCCCGAGACCGCGTCTGAGTGCCCGACCTACGCTGACCTCCTGCCCGGGACGCTCTCCGCCGCGGGGCAGGTCGAAGGCGCCGGCTGCGTCTACCCGGCGACGACGCCGACGCTGCCCGGGCAGCTGGTCGAAAAGCAGCTGAGATGGAAGGCCTACGTCGAGGACCGGGCGACGCCCTGCGCCTACGAAGCGGGCTCGCGCGACCCCTTCGTCTATTTCCATTCGCTGATCGACATCCCCACCTGCCTGCAGAGCGACGTCGGGCTCGACCAGCTCGCCACCGACCTGAAGACCGCGGCGAAGACTCCGGCGCTCTCCTACATCGTCCCCAACGCCTGCGACGCCGGCGCCGAACTCCCCTGCGAAGAGGGCAAGCCGGCCGGCCCGCTCGCGGCCGAAGAATTCCTCCAGCGGGTGGTACCGGCGATCGAGGCCTCCCCCGCCTACAAAGAAGGCGGGCTGATCGCGATCACCTCGGCCGAGGCTCCACAGAGCGGCCCCCACGCCGACGCCAGCTCCTGCTGCATCGCCCCCGCCTACCCGAACCTGCCACCCCCGTCCGCGGCCGAACCGGTCACCGGCCCGGTCAGGCCGAGCGGCGGCGGCGGTCACGTCGGCCTGCTGCTGCTCTCGCCCTTCGTCGCGCCCGGCAGCGTCAACGAAAGCGGCTACTACAACCACTACTCGCTGCTGCTCAGCATCGAGGAACTGTTCGAACTGGAACCGCTCGGCTACGCCGGCGAAATCGCCCTGACCGGCTTCGACAGCAGCATCTACAACGCCGAAGAAAGCTCGACCGCCTCTCAGGCCACCGGATCGAGTAGCAGGGCGAGCTGCCGCGACTGCGCCAAGAGGACGCCGTCGGCCGACCACAGCTCACCGTCTTCCTCGAAGAAGCCGTGGCGGGCGAGGCCGGAGCGGAAGGCGATCAGGTAGGGGTCCTCCGGGGCGGAGCCGGGCGGCGGCAGCGGCGTCCGGAAGTGGACCGTGTAGTCGATCGTCGGCGCCGGGCGCGGCCGCTCGAGGCGCACGTAGGGCGCCGGGAACCAGGTGTCGAGGTAGGCGGCGGCCAGCGGCGCGTCGAGCAACCGCGGCTCGCGGGTGCGGATCCAGGCGCCGTTGCGCGACGGGCCGCCGGAGAAGGCGGGCTCCCCGAGGGCCGGGCGCGAGACGTAGTTCTGGAACATCTTCGGCGCCCCCGGGTTGGCCTCCGGGTCGAAGCCCTGCAGATCGCTGGGCTCGCCCGCCTCGGCCGGCATCTCCAGCTCGGAGAAGCCATCCTCGCTCCAGTCCTCGGAGAGGACGGCGAGCGCTGTCGCCTGTACCTCTCCCGCCTGCTCCATCCGCGCCGAGACGAAGGTCGCCCGGCCGCCCTCGCGCTCGATCGTCACCGCCAGCTCGACCGGGCCGGCCAGCGGCGCCCGCGGGTAGTGGACGGTGAGCGAGCGCGGCGGTCGCCCGCCGCCGGTCGCCGCTTCGATCGCCCGCATGATCACCGCCGCGACGTAGCCGCCGTTCGGCCCCCGCGCCACCCACCAGCGTTCGCTCAGCTCGGCCGCGAAGCGGCCGCCGCCGAGCGGCTCCACCGCGGTGTCGGCGTCGAACCCCGGCAGCGCGGGCGCCGCGGTCTCCTCGCTCACGCGCGCTCCGGCGCCGGTGGCGTCGCCGGTCCGGCCGGCACCGAGTGCTCGCCGATCCCGATCCGCTTGTGCAGGCGGCGCAACGGCGCCGGCGCCCACCAGTTCCACTTGCCGAGCAGCTCCATCAGCGACGGCACCAGCAGGGCGCGGACGATGCTGGCGTCGATCAGCACCGCCAGCGCCGTGCCGACCCCGTTCTCCTTGATGAAGATGATCTGCGAGGTGGCGAAGGCGCCCATCGCCACCGCGAACAGCAGCGCCGCCGCGGTGACGATCCGCCCCGTCCGCTCCAGCCCGATCGCCACGCACTCGGAGTCCGAGGCGCCGTTGTCGCGCGCCTCCTTGATCCGCGAGAGCAGGAAGACGGCGTAGTCGGTCGAGAGCCCGAAGGCGACGGCGAAGAGCAGGATCGGCATCGTCTGCTCGATCGCCCCCGGGCTGGAGTAGTTGAGGAAGGACTCCAGCCGGCCGTCCTGGAAGATCAGGACCAGGAGACCGAAGACGGCGCTGAGGTTGAGGAAGTTCATCAGCAGCGACTTGATCGGCAGGATCACCGAGCCGGTCATCAGGAAGAGGATGACGAGGGTGGCGACGACGACGATCGCCAGCGCGATCGGCAAGTGCGCGCCGAGGCTCGATTGGAAGTCGACGAAGTCGGCGGTGCCGCCGCCGACCAGCACCGTCGCCCCCGGCGGCGCCTGCACCTCGCGAATCGCCCGCACGGTGCTTTGACTGGCGTCGGAGGCGAACGGGTTGGCGGAGATCGCCTGAACCACGGTGACGTCGCCGCGCAACCGCTGTGGTGGCAGCACTTCGGCGACGCCGGGCAGGCGCGAGACGCGGGCGGCGACCGCCGCCGCCGCCTTCGGCCCGCCGCCTTCGACGTCGATCCAGATCGGCGTCTCGTGGTAGGGCGGGAAGCGCTCGCTGACCGTGTCGTAGGCCTGACGGGCGCTCGCCGAGGTCGGCAGCACGGTCGGGTCGACGGTGTTGAACTTGATCCCGAGGAAGGGCAGGCCGAGCACGATCAGGAAGAGGGCGCTGAGCGTCGCCACCGGCACCGGCCGCCGCATCACGAAGCGCGAGAGGCGGTACCAGAAGCCGTGTTCGTCGGGCCGGGCGTCGGCTTCGGCGCGGCGCTGGAGGAACTTCGGGGCGCCGGCGTTGACCCGCGACCCGAGCATGGTCAGCACCGCCGGCAGCACGGTCAGCGAGATCAGCGCCGCGAACAGCGCCACCAGGGCGCCGCCGAGGCCCATCGAGTAGAGGAAGCGCTGGGGGAAGACGAGCAGCGAGGCCAGCGCCGCGGCGACGGTCAGCGAGGAGAAGAAGACGGTGCGCCCGGAGGTTGCGAGCACCCGCCGCATCGCCTCCAGGCCGGGGCCGTCCTTGGCGATCTCCTCGCGGTAGCGGGAGACGACGAAGAGGCTGTAGTCGATCGCCAGCCCCAGCCCCAGCGCCGTGGTCAGGTTGAGGGCGAAGATCGAGATCGAGCCGAATTCGCTGGCGAGGCGAAGGATGAGGAAGGTGCCGACGATCGCCAGGCCGCCGATCATCAGCGGCAGCACCGCCGCGACGAGGCTGCGGAAGAACAGCAGCGAGAGCAGGAAGAGGAGGGGGAAGGCGATCATCTCGGCCATCCGCAGGTCCTTCTCGACCTGCTTGTTGACCTGCTCCTGGGCGACGGCGAAGCCACCGACGACGACGCCCGGGTGGGCGGAGAGCTGCGCGGCGATGTCGCGGCCGGCTTCCTGCAGCTGTTTGTCGCCGGTCGGCTTCAGCGCGATCGCGAAGTAGCTGGCGTCGCGGTCGCGCGAGACGAAGGCGGGGGAGCGGGTGTCGTAGTAGCCGACCACCGACTTGACGTCGCCACGCCGGCGCACTTCGCGCTCCAGCGCCTCGACCCGGGTGCGGCTGGAAGCCGTGGCGACGGGCGCGTTTTCGACGATCGCGAGGACCGCCGGCACCCGCAGGCCGGCGTCCTGCAGCCGTTCCCTCGCCACCACCGTCTCAGTGGACGGATCGTCGGCGCCGTAGGGGTCGAGCCGGCTCGCGACCGAGCCGCCGACGATCGCGGCGAGGAGGAAGAAGGCGATCGCGGCGACGCCGATGCGGCGGGCGTTGCCGTCGGCGAAGCGGGCAAGGGAATCGAACATCAGCTGCTCCTTTTCTCGGGAGCGGACTCGAGGAGCTGCGCCTCCATCCGCTCGCACCACTCGGCGAACCACTCGGTGAACTCGATCCCGCCCCGCAGCACGATCAGCGGGAAGGGGTCGTCCTTCTCAAGCGCTTGCGGCTCCATCGCCCGTAGCTGCGCGGAGACGGCGCGGCGGTGCGCGCCCATCGCCCGCAGGATCTCCGCCGCCTCCTGACGCGGCAGCGCGGCGGCGAAGAACAGCTTCAGCAGTCCTTCCTCGCGCATCTCGTAGGTGGCGGGCGGCTGTCGCAGCCAGGCGATCAGCTCCTCTTCGCCGTCGGCGGTGATCTCGTAGACGGTGCGCCGGCGGCCGCCGGTCGGGGCGTCGACGCCGCTGACCAAGCCGGCTTCGGAGAGCCGTTTCAGCTCCGGGTAGATCTGTCCGTAGCTCGCGGCCCAGAAGAAGCGGGTCGTCTCGTCTACCAGGGCCTTGATCTCGTAGCCTGACCGCGGCTGGTCGCGGACCATCCCGAGAATCACGTAGGCGGTGGCGTTGAGCCGCTCCATCGTCCACAGTATATATCGAACGGATATATCGGGATGCGTGATACTGATCACTTATCGTCGCCGCTCAGCGTTTCGCCCACCTATCCCCGCAAGAAGGAGCTGAAGAGATGGCCTTGGACCAGAGCAAAGTCGGCCGGGTTGTGGCCGAGCAGATGGAGGCGATCGAAAACGATTACGGCGACGACTGCGAAATCGGCGACGTCTGCACGATCGTCGAGGTGGTCGGGCCCCACGGCTCCCACGTGCGGGTGCGGAGCAGCGACATGCGGCCGCACAGCGGCCTCGGCCTGGTGCGGATGGCCGAACAGGCGATGCTCGGCAACCTCGGCGGCGGGTCGTAGGGGCAAGCCAGCGCGGGCTGAATTGCCCCTGTCCCTTGACGAACTCTTGACTTTCAGCGCACCACCGGTGGGGCGATCGCCTGCACGATTGCCGCGTGAGTGCGCGCTACTACAAAGCTCTCGATTGGGGGCTGGGGATTGGGCTCCGGGTGGATTTCACGACCGAGCGCGGGAACGTGGTCGACTACCGGGTGGTACTTCTGTTCGATACCCCTCAGGGCGCTGAGACGATCCGGGTCTATGACAGCGCCCACGGCTACAACGAGATGCACCGGTATACGCGAGCCGGAGGCAAGCAAGCCGGAAAGCTTTTCCACAGCGGTAGCCTGGACGAAGGAATGCGCGCCGCGATTACCGGCGCGGAAGACAGTTTCGTCGAGATCATCGAAGGATGGCGGCAATGAGCGTGAAGAAAGAGCGATCTCCCGCGAGCAAAGTCATGGATGAAGCGATCGAGTTGGCGATCGCCGAAGAATCGCCCTATCCCGAAGCCGCCATGTTCATCAACGCCGGTACGCCGTTCACGGAGCGGGAAATCGTACAGGCATTCGAAAAAGGCCTCGCCGCGGTGCTCGTCTCCGCGGATGGCGGCACGCGGGTTCTCAGGCCTGACCTCAGTCGCTGATGAGTGGGAGCGGGTCCGACATCGTCGTGATGAAGTTCGGCGGTACCTCGGTTGCCGGCGCCGAGCAGATCAAGCGCGCCGCCAGGCGGATCGTCGCCGCCCGCGAGGCCGGCAGCCGGGTCGTCGCGGTGCTCTCGGCGCGGGGCAAGACGACCGACGAACTGGTCAGCCAGGCACAGGAGATCTCCCCGCGCCCGGTCGCCCGCGAGATGGACATGCTGCTCTCGACCGGGGAGCGGATCTCCTGCGCGCTCTGCGCGATGGCGATCCACGACTTGGGCCACGAGGCAATTTCGCTGACCGGCTCCCAGGCGGGGATCGTCACCGACTCCACCCACACCAAGGCGCGGATCATCGACGTCCGCGCCGAGCGCATCCGCGAGGCGCTGGAGGAGGACCGGATCGTGCTGGTCGCCGGTTTCCAGGGCGTCTCCACCGAAAGCCGCGACGTCACCACCCTCGGCCGCGGCGGCTCCGACACCACCGCGGTCGCCCTGGCGGCGGCGCTGCGGGCCAGCGTCTGCGAGATCTACACCGACGTCGCCGGCGTCTTCAGCGCCGACCCGCGGCTGGTCCCCGAGGCCCGCAAGCTGCCGCGGGTCTCCTTTGAGGAGATGCTGGAGATGTCGGCTTCCGGGGCCGGCGTCCTGCAGCTTCGCTCGGTCGAGTACGCGCGCAACCACGGCGTCCGCATCCACTGCCGCAGCAGCTTCGAGGATGGCCCCGGTACCCTCGTCGTTGCCGAGGAGGAGACCATGGAGCAGCCCTTCGTCACCGCCGTCACCCACTCCAACGCGGAGGCCCGCGTGACGCTGACCGGCGTCCGCGACGAGCCCGGGGTCGCCGGCCGCATCTTCAGCGCCCTCGCCGAGGCGAACGTCAACGTCGACGTGATCATCCAGAACGAGCCGGTCGGCGGCGACCAGCTCGCCGACCTCTCCTTCACCGTCGACCGCGCCGACCTGGCGGCCGCGAAGGAGACGATCGCCGCGCTGGGCGACGTCTCGCTCAAGGTCCGCGCCGACGAGCGGATCGGCAAGGTCTCGATCGTCGGCGCCGGCATGCGCTCGCACCCCGGCGTCGCCGCCAAGGTGTTCGAGGTGCTGGGCGCCGAGCGAATCAACATCGAGATGATCTCCACCTCGCCGATCAAGATCTCCTGCGTCATCGCCGCCGATCGGGTGCCGGACGCGGTCAAAGCCCTGCACAGCACGTTCGAGCTCGGCGACGACGCGGTCCGGCCCGAGGACCCGACCGGTCCCGAGCACCGGCCGACGGTCGCCGGCTGAGCCCGCGTCATACTCAGGCGATGGCGGGCGACGGATACAGAGTCGGAGTGCTGGGCGCGACCGGGCTGGTCGGGACGACGATCCTCGAGCTGCTGGCCAGCCGCGACTTTCCCGCCCGCGAGGTGGTCGCGCTCGCCTCCGAGCGCTCCGCCGGCCGTGAGCTGGAGTGGAACGGGACGACGCTCACCTGCAGGGCGCTGGGCGAGGACTCGATCCAGGGCCTCGACCTCGTCCTCTCCTCGGCCGGCGGCGCGGTCAGCGCCGAGTGGACGCCGCGCCTGGTCGGGGCCGGCGCCACCGTCGTCGACAACACCAGCTACTGGCGCATGCACGACGACGTGCCGCTGGTCGTCGCCGAGGTCAACCCCGACGCCCTCGCCGGGCACAGGGGGATAGTCGCCAACCCGAACTGCTCGACGATGCAGATGGTGGTGGCGCTGAAGCCGCTGTTCGACGAGGCCGGGATCGAGCGGCTGGTGATCGCCACCTACCAGGCGGTCTCCGGCACCGGCAAGGCGGCAATCGACGAGCTGAACGAGCAGGCACACGCAATTCTGCACGGGCAGCAGCCGGAGGCGAGCATCTACCCGCACCAGATCGCCTTCAACGCCCTCGCCCAGGCGGGCCGCTTCGCGGCGGGCGACGACCACACCGACGAGGAGCGCAAGCTGATCAACGAGACCCGCAAGATCCTCGGCGACCCCTCGATCCGGATCAGCGCCACCTGCGTGCGGGTCCCCGTCGTCACCGGCCACTCCGAGGCGGTCAACGTCGAGACCCGCGAGCCGCTGAGCCCGGAGCGGGCGCGCGAGCTGCTTGCCGCGGCGCCCGGGGTGACCGTCGTCGACGACCCGGCCGCCGGGCTCTACCCGCAGGCGGTCGAGGCCGCCGGCCGCGACGACGTCCTTGTCGGCCGCATCCGCCGCGACCCCGGCAACGAGCGCGCCCTCGACCTCTGGATCGTCTCCGACAACCTGCGCAAGGGCGCCGCCACCAATACCGTCCAGCTGGCCGAGCTGCTGGTCGAACGGGGGCTGACCAACTAGGCATATATTCACCATGAGATGGGGGAATTTTCCCCACTTTATGGTAAATTTTCGCCATGATCGAGAGAGCCCTGGGTGGCCCGCTGCTCACCGCCCTGAACGACACGCCGGTGGTGATGCTGGTCGGTGGGCGCCAGACCGGCAAGAGCACGCTGGTAACAGGGCTGGCCGATCACGGCCATGAGGCCGATTACGTAACGTTCGACGACCCGACCGAGCTCGCCGCCGCCCGTGCCGACCCCGTGGGCTTCGTCGATCGCTTCAGCGGCAGGGTGATCCTCGACGAGGTCCAGCGCGCACCCGAGCTTTTTCTGCCGATCAAGGCCGCCGTCGACCGGAACCGTCTACCGGGAAGGTTCCTGCTTACCGGCTCGACCAACGCCCTCCTGGTGCCATCGCTGGCGGACGCGCTGGCGGGACGGATGGAGGTCCTGACCCTTTGGCCGTTTTCGGCTGCGGAGCTGGAGGGGGAGGCGACCAGCCGCTTCGCGGAACTGCTGCTCTCGCCCCATCCAGACCTGCCAGGCCCCGAGGCGACGACTCGCTCCGCTCTGATCTCGCGTCTGGTCGCCGGTGGTTATCCGGAGGCGGTCGTACGCGCCGGCGATCGCCGAGGTCGCTGGTTCGCCAGTTACTTGACGACGATTCTCGAGCGCGACGTCCGCGGGCTCGCCGACATCGAGCGTCTGGAGCAGCTCCCCACCTTGCTCACCTCGATTGCACTTCGCTCACGCGGCCCCCTCAACAAGAGTGCCCTGAGCCAGGACCTGGGGATTCCGAACAGCACCATCGACCGTTACCTGGCGCTGCTCGATCGTGTCTTCCTGGTCAAGCGCCTCACGGCGTGGCACAGCCGACTGCAGCCCCGCCTGGTGAAATCGCCGAAGCTGCTTGTCGCCGACTCGGGCCTGTTCTGCCATCTGCTCCGATTTGACGCTGGCCGCCTTGAGTCCGATGCGACGGCGCTCGGCCTTGCCCTCGAGGGCTGGGTTGGTATCGAACTCGTCAAGAGCGTCGGTTTCGTGCCCGGAGAACCGAGCGTCCTCCACTACCGGACGCCCAAGGGGGTCGAGGTGGACTATCTCGTCGAAACGGCAGACGGCCGGGTGGCCGGAGTCGAGGTGAAGGCGGCCCAGAGCGTCGATGGGAGCGACTTCAGGCGTTTTGAACGGCTCCAGGAGAGCCTCGGCAAGCGTTTCGTGCGCGGGGTCGTGCTTTACACCGGTGAACGCGTGATTCCCTTCGGCGAGGGGCTGGCGGCCTGGCCGGTGTCGTTGCTCTGGCGCGCCTAGGGCATCCTTCGAGCACGCCGGGCGCGAAACGCATATAAGCCCTGGATGGACATCGGCTTCGGGCAGGCGTTGCTCCTGTTCGGCGGGCTGCTGGCGATGGTCGCGGCGCTCTCCGGCCTGATCAAGGGGACGGTGCTCTCGGCCTCGGTGCTGTCGGTCGCGTTCGGGATCGCCCTCGCGGCCGCCGGCGTGGTCGAAGTCGACGCCGGCGACCAGGCGATCGTCGAGCTGATCGAGCTGGCGCTGATCCTCACCCTGTTCTCCGACGGGATGTTCGTCGAGCGCGAGCTGCTGCGCCGCCACTGGAGCCCGGTGGCGCGGGCGCTGGTGATCGCGATGCCGGTGACGATGGCGCTGCTGGCGCTCGCCGGCAAGGCACTTTTCCCCGAGCTAAGTTGGGCGGAGGCGTTCCTGCTCGCCGCGGTGCTCTCGCCGACCGACCCCGTGGTCACCTCGGCGGTGGTCACCTCGCGCCTGGTCCCGAGCTCGGTCCGGCACACGCTCAACCTCGAGTCCGGGCTCAACGACGGGCTGGCGCTGCCCTTCGTCCTCTTCTTCCTCGTGCTCGCCAGCCCCGGCGGCGACGCCGGCGCCGAAGCGGCGAAGCTGCTGGGCGAGGCGGCGGTGGGGGCGGCGATCGGCGTCGGCCTCGGCGTCGCCGGCGGCCGCCTGCACCACCACCTGCCCGGCGGCGGCCTCACCGCCCGCTACGAGGGGATCTACGCGGTCGGCTTCGCCCTGGTCGCCTTCGGCCTCGCCGACGTCAGCTTCGGCAACGGGTTGATCGCCGCCTTCGTCTGTGGGATCGCGATGGGCGCGAGCGAGCGCGAGGTCCCCGACGGCTTCGTCGAGTTCGCCGAGAACGCGAGCGCGATCCTGCAGGTGCTGACCTTCTTCGTCTTCGGCGGCCTGATCGTCGCCACCGGCTTTCACCACAGCGTGCCGCCGCTGGTCGTCTTCGTCCTCTTCGCGCTGCTGGTCGCCCGGCCCGCCGCGGTGCTGCTCTCCTTCCTGCGCACCGGGATCCCGCGCTCGGAGAAGCTGTTCATGGCCTGGTTCGGCCCCAAGGGCGTCGCCTCGATGCTGTTCGCCCTCTTCGTGCTCAAGTCCCAGGTGAGCGACGGCAACCTGATCTTCGACGTCGCCGCGATTGCGATCATCGCCTCGATCGTCGCTCACGGATTGACCGACACCGTCGGCGCCCGCTGGCTCGCCCGCCGGGTGGGTCTCGATCGCCCGACCTGAAAATTCACACTTCTGGCACACCTGCCACAGCAATAGAAATGTTTTGTCTTCTACCGTGGGGGAATGGCAGATGCACGACATGACTGGCGCGACGCGCGGATCGAGCGTTTAGAAGCTCGGGTGAACAAGATCGAGCTTCAGAGGTTCGAGGCTAGGAACCGAGTGATCGCCGCCATGGGCTGGCTGCCGTTGATCGCGGCGTGGGTCTTTGTAGCCGTCGAGATCGCGACGCGAAGCTAGGCGGCGACGCCGGCGAGGCGCTCGACGACTCGGTCGGTGCCGGCGACGTGCCGGTTCATGCCGAGCTCCTTCGGCTCGGCGCCGAGCGCCAGGCCGACCAGCTGCGGCAGGTGCAGGACGGCGAGGCCGAGGTCGCGGTTGACGACCTTCGCCGCCTCCGGCTGCTGCATGTCGAGGTTGAGGTGGCAGAGCGGGCAGGGGGTGACGAGGCAGTCGGCGCCGGCGTCGAGCGCGTCGCCGACGTGGGTGCCGGCCTGTCTCAGCGAGGTCTCGCGGTTCATCGTCACCACCGGGAAGCCGCAGCACTTGCGGGCGCCGTCGTAGGAGACGACCTCGCCGCCGAGCGCCTCGATCACCTGCTCCAGGTAGACGTCGCGGTCGGGGTGCTCGTCGTAGCCGAGCCGGCCCTTCGGGCGGACGATGTAGCAGCCGTAGAAGGGGCCGACGCGGAGGCCGGTCAGCGGGCGCTTGACGAGCGCAGCGAGACGGTCGAGCCCGTAGTCCTCGACCAGCAGCCAGAGGAAGTTCTTGTTCGTGAACCCGTCTTTGTCCTTCTCGTAGGCCAGCCCCTGGCCCGAAAGCGCCTCGTTGACGTGGGCGCGGTAGGCGGAGTCGGCGTCGAGGCGCTGCTGGCACTCCGACTGGGCGCCCTGGCAGGTCGAGCAGATGTTCATCATCGCCAGCCCGGTCTGCTGGGCGAGCGCGAAGGTGCGGGCGTTGAGCGTGTCGGCCAGCTCCTGGTTGTGCTCGGCGATCACGCCGGCGCCGCAGCAGTTGGCGCGATCGAGTTCGACCAGCTCGATCCCGAGCCGCTCGGCGACCAGCGCCATCGAGCCGTGCAGCTCCGGGGTGAAGCCGCGGGAGACGCAGCCGGGCCAGTAGGCGACCTTGATCTTCTCGCTAGCCATTGCTTGCCTCCTCGCCGGCCGCGGCCTCGGCAGAGAGGGTCGCGTCGGTCGGCTCGTCGGGCTCGGGTTCGACGTCCTCCTCGCCCCGGATGTACAGGTTGAGTTCCACCTTGTGCTGCTCGGCGTGGCGGTAGATCGCCTTGACCTGATCCATCGCGTCGCCGGGGAGCTTGTGATGCGTGCCCGGGATCGCCTGCCTGAGCTTGACCTTTCGTTTGCGCAGCGGGCGCAGGATCGTCGGCAGCGATTTGATCGTTTCCCTGATCCCGCGTTTGCTCGGTTTCAGCTTGCCCTTTATTCCTGGCGCGTAGGACTCCTGGACCAGCATCGCCTCGTCCAGGGTCCCCTTCTTCTCGATGATCTTGACGAAGGCGACCTCGTGGTCGTGGCCGGCGTTGGGGTCCTCGATCCCCTCTTCGCCGGCCTTGCGGCGCAGGCGCATGATCTGGTCCATCGGCGCCACGTCCTTGGGGCAGGCGTCGATGCAGCTGAAGCAGTGGGTGCAGTCGTAGATCCCGTGCGGGTCCTCGGCCAGGTCGTGCAGGCGCTCGACCGTCTCGGCGTCGCGCGGGTCGCCGACGAAGCGGTAGGCCTTGGCCAGGGCGGCCGGGCCGATGAACTCCGGGTCGGCTTCCATCGAGAGGCAGGAGGAAACGCAGGCGCCGCACTGGATGCAGGCCATCGACTGGGTGATGTCCAGCATCGACTCCGGCTCGACCACGTACTCGCGCTCGGGCGCCTCGCCGTGGGGGAGGAGCCAGGGGGTGACGCGGCGGATCTTGGTCCAGTGGGTCGACTCCATGTCGGTGACCAGGTCCTTGATCACCGGCATGTTGCCCATCGGCTCGATGATGATCGGCGCGTTCGCGACCTTCTCGCCGCCGGCGCTGGCTACCTTGTCGGCGAGTCGCTGCGCCTCGCCGATCTGGGTCTTGCAGCCGAGCCCGGACTGGCCGTTGATCTTCATCCCGCAGGAGCCGCAGATCGCGGCGCGGCAGGAGCAGCGGACGGCGAGCGAGCCGTCGTCGCGGTCCTTGGCTTGGAGCAGTCCGTCGAGGACCGAGAGCGAGGGCTCGAGGTCGACGTCGAACTGCTCCCAGTACGGACCCTCGCCGCTCTCGGGCTGGAACCTGCGGACCTTGATCGTGAACTCGGCCATCAGTAAGTCCTCGCTTCCGGTTCCCACTGGGTAATGGTCACCTCGGAGTATGAGATCTCGGGCCCGTCGTCGGTCTGCTCGAGGTCGATGTGCTTGAGCCACTCATCGTCGTTGCGCTCCGGGAAGTCGGTGCGGTACTGGGCGCCGCGGCTCTCCCTGCGCTCGAGCGCGGCGACGCAGGTGCACTCGGCGTTGTCGAGCATGTAGCCGAGCTCAATCGCCCCCAGCAGGTCCTGGTTGAAGACGCCGCCGTGGTCATCGATGTAGGCCGAGGCGGCCTCCTCCTTGAGCCGGCGGACGATCTCCAGCGCCTCCTGGATCCCCGCCTCGTCGCGGAAGACGGCGACCTTGGCGTCCATCGTCTGGCCCAGCTCGAGCTTGATCTCGGAGACGCGGCGGCCGGAGCCCTTCTCGCGCGCGTTGATCTCGGCGATCATCGCCTCCTCGTCCTCGAGCACCTTGCGCGAGGGCCGCGAGCCCTCGATCCGCTTGGCGCGGGCAGCCGCGTCGGCGCCGGAGCGGCGGCCGAAGATCAGCGTGTCGAGCAGCGAGTTGGCGCCGAGCCGGTTGCCACCGTGGACGGAGACGCAGGCGGTCTCGCCGGCGGCGTAGAGGCCGGGGATGTCGGTGCGCCCGTCGACGTCGGTCTTGATGCCGCCCATCGTGTAGTGGTTGCCGGGCTTGATGTGGATCGGTTCGCGGGTGATGTCGACGCCGGCGAAGTCGCGGCCGACGAGGACGATCTCGCGCAGCGCCTCGTGCACGCGCTTGCGCGGCACCACGGTGATGTCGAGGGCGACGGTGCCGTCGGGGAAGCCGCGCCCCTCGTTGATCTCGGTCTGCTCGGCGCGGGAGACGACGTCGCGCGAGGCCAGCTCCATCTTGTTCGGCGCGTAGCGCTCCATGAAGCGCTCGCCGTTGGCGTTGAGCAGGTGGGCGCCCTCGCCGCGGGCGCCCTCGGTGATCAGGAAGCCCTTGCCCGCCAGCGTCGTCGGGTGGTACTGGATCATCTCCATGTCCATCAGCTTCGCGCCCGCCCGGTAGGCCATCGCGATCCCGTCGCCGGTGCAGATCAGCGCGTTGGTGGTCGGCTTCCAGACCTGGCCGTTGCCGCCGCAGGCGAGGATCACCGACTTCGCTCCGAACAGCTCCATCGAGCCATCGGCGACGTTGCGGGTGACGACGCCGCAGCACTCGCCGCTCTCGTCCATCGCCAGCGCCGAGCAGAACCACTCCTCGTAGCGGGCGATCTGCTCGGAGTACTTCATCAGCTGCTCGTAGAGCACGTGCATGATCGCCTGGCCGGTGATGTCGGCGACGTAGTAGGTGCGGGCGGCCGAGGCGCCGCCGAAGGCGCGGGTGCCGAGTCTGCCCTCCTCGTTGCGGTGGAAGGTGACGCCGAGGTGCTCGAGGTGGAGGATCTCCTCCGGCGCCTCGCGGGTCATCACTTCGATCGCGTCCTGGTCGCCGAGGTAGTCGGAGCCCTTGACCGTGTCGAAGGCGTGCGACTCCCAGGAGTCGCCGGGGTTGAGGGCGGCGTTGATCCCGCCCTGGGCGGCGTTGGAGTGCGACCGCACCGGGTGCACCTTGCTGACGATCCCGACCGAGACGCCTTCCTCGGCGGCGGCGAGGGCGGCGCGCTGGCCGGCGAGGCCGGCGCCGATTACGAGCACGTCATAGGATGGCACGGCGCCGGATGCTATAGAGCCGAAATCCGACTCCGCGGTCGGATTTAACCGCCCGGCCGATGGGCCTCAAGCGTCCACATCGTGGACGCTTGAGGCCCATCGGCCTAGAGCCAGCGTTCGCCGAGCCGGCGGATCGTCGCCTCGGCGAGGCGGATACCGTCGGCGACGGTGTCGAAGTCGACGTTCTCGGCCAGGTCGTGCCACCAGTGATAGTTGGCCGGCTGCTTGAGATCGGTGCAGCTGCAGAGCGCCGCGGTCTCATATCCGGCCGCCATCGACTCCAGCCCGTCGGTGCCGTTGCGGCGCCGAGGGCCGCCCCGAGCCCCAGCGGCCACCAGTAGGTCCCGTGCGCGGTCTCGGCCTCGATCCGCGCCTCGCGGTCGATCCGCTCCAGCTCCTCGAGGCGCTCGCGCAGCCAGGTCTCCTCGATCGCCATGGAGACGAGGAAGCTACCCACTTACCATGGGTGGATGCTGGGTGGCGGTTCTTTCACGCTCTTCCGTGTTCGCGGGATCAGGATCTCGGTCGACTGGTCGTGGTTCCTGGTCCTCTTCCTGGTCATCCTCTACATGGCCCAGTTCTACGAACGCCTGCTGGGCGAGTCCGGGTCATCGACGGCGCCGTTCCTGCTCGCGGTGGCGAGCGCGGTCGGCTTCTTCGGCTCGATCCTCCTGCACGAGCTGGGCCACGCGGTGGTGGCGATCCGCAACGGCATCGGCATCTCCGGCATCCAGCTCTGGATCTTCGGTGGCATGGCGCGGATGGACCGCGAAGCCGAGAGCCCCGGCACCGAACTGAAGGTCGCCCTGGCCGGCCCGCTGGTGACGCTGGCGATCGTCGTCGCCCTCACCGCCGGCGGGATCGTCGCGGTCGGCGGCCAGGAGTTCCGCGACGCCGCAGTGCTCGAATCGACCTCCGGGGCCTCGGGCGTGGTCGCGATGATCGCCTGGCTGGCGACGATCAACGCCATCGTCCTCGTCTTCAACCTGCTGCCCGCCTTCCCGATGGACGGCGGTCGCGTCGCCCGCGCGATCGCTTGGTGGCGGACCGGCGATCGCAGCGCGGCGACCCGTTTCGCCGCCAACCTCGGGCGGATCTTCGGCTACATGTTCATCGCCGCCGGCCTCTACATGGTCCTCACCGACTCGATCTTCGGCACCTTCGGCGGCATCTGGCTGGCCCTGATCGGCATCGTCGTCAACGGCTCCGCCCGCGGCGCGGCGATGCAGACGGCGATCGGCAGCAAGATCAGCGACGTCCGCGTCGCCGACGTGATGGACCGCGAACCGGTCGCGATCCCGGGCGAGCTGAGCATCGAACAGGCTCTGGACGAGTACTTCCTGCGCTACCGCTGGCCCTGGTTTCCCGTCGTCGACGCGGCCCACCGCTTCCTGGGCCTGCTCGACCGCGACAAAGCCGACGAGGTGCCGGAGGTATCCCGAGCCAGCTCCCTGGTCTACGACCTGCTCGAGCGCGACGACGGCACCTTCCAGGTCCGCGACGACACCCCGCTCGACTCCCTGCTCAGCAACCAGAACCTGCGCCGCTTCGGCGCCCTGATGGCGGTCGACGCCGACGGCAAGCTCAGCGGGGTGATCACCGTCGAGCAGGTTGGCCGAGCCCTGCGGGACGCGAGCGCGGGCACCCGGTAGGGCTCGAACGTACTTCTTCCCGGTATGCGGGAACAACTACGTTCGAGCTGGGCTAGATCGCCGGGCGGTGGCGGTCGATGATGCGGGTGAAGTCGGTGTCGGCGGGGAGGGTGCCGAAGGCTTGGCCCCAGTCGCCGGCGAGGCGGGAGGCGCAGAAGGCGTCGGCGACGGCTTCGTCGCCGTAGCGAACCAGGAAGGAGGCCTGGAGCGCGAGGGCCATCTTCTCGACCAGGCGGCGGGCGCGGGTCTCGATCGTCTCGATGTCGCCCGGCAGCTCCTCGCGCAGCTGCTTCGCGTAGGCATCCAGCCGGGGCTCCGAGACGGCGCCCTCCTGAACCTCGGCGAAGTAGGAGTCGAGGGAGGCGGGGCTCTTGATCATCGCCCGCAGTACGTCGAGGCACTGGACGTTGCCGGAGCCCTCCCAGATCGAGTTGAGCGGGCTCTCGCGGAAGAGGCGGGGCATGCCCGACTCCTCGACGTAGCCGTTGCCGCCGAGGCACTCCAGCGCCTCGCCGGCGTGCATCGGTGCCCGCTTGCAGATCCAGTACTTGAGCACGGCGTTGGCGATCCGCTTCAGCTTGGCCGCCTCTTCGTCGCCGGCGATCGACTCGTCGTAGGCACGGGCCAGCCGCAGCGCCGCGATCGTCGCCGCCTCCGACTCGACGCAGAGGTCGGCGAGCACGTTCCGCATCAGCGGCTGCTCGCTCAGCTCGCGACCGAAGACCGAGCGGTGGGTGGCGTGGTGGATCGCCTGGGCGACGCCGGCACGCATCCCGGTCGCGCCGCCGATCACGCAGTCAAGCCGGGTGTGGTTGACCATCTCGATGATCGTCCGCACCCCGGCGCCCTCTTCGCCGACCAGCCAGGCCGCGGCCGAGTCGAACTCGACCTCGCTGGAGGCGTTGGAGCGGTTGCCGAGCTTGTCCTTCAGCCGCTGCAGGCGGAAGCGGTTGCGCTCGCCGTCAGGGGTCCAGCGCGGGAAGAGGAAGCAGGAGATGCCGCCGTCGGCCTGGGCGAGGACGAGGAAGGCGTCGCACATCGGCGCCGACATGAACCACTTGTGGCCGCTCAGCTCGTACTCGGCTCCCGGACCGCCGCCGTTGACCGGCCGGGCGACCGTCGTGTTGGCGCGGACGTCGGTGCCGCCCTGCTTCTCGGTCATCCCCATCCCGGCCAGCGCCCCAGCCTTCTCCGTCGCCGGCGCGTTGCGGGGGTCGTAGTGCGAGGAGAAGAAGCGCGGCTCCCATTCGGCGGCCAGCTCGGGCTGGGTGCGCAGGGCGGGGATCACCGAGTAGGTCATCGAGATCGGGCAGCCGATCCCGGCCTCAGCCTGTGACATGCACATGAAGGCGGCGCCGCGGGCGACGTGGGCGCCGGGCCGCGGCTCCCTCCAGGGCGAGGCGTGAAGCTCGTACTCGACGGCCTTGCCCAGCAGCTCGTGCCAGGCCGGGTGGAACTCGGCCTCGTCGACGCGGTTGCCGTAGCGGTCGTGGGTACGGAGCGCCGGCCCGTTCTCGTTCGCCAGCCGTCCCAGGGTCTGCGCCCGCTCGCTGCCGGCGTACTCGCCGACCGCGGCGATCCGCGCCTCGGCCCACTCGGCGCCCTCGCGCCGGACCGCCTCGACCAGCGGCCGGTCGGCCTCGTAGACGTTGTAGTCGACCAGCGGCGGTGGCTGGTTGGCCACCTCGTGGTTGCCGAAGCCGGTCCTCTCCGGCGGTCGCCATCGCCCCCGATTGTGGCAGGTAGATAGCATCGCGCGCCGTGCCCAAGATCCCGGTCGAGAACCCGGTCGTCGAGCTCGACGGCGACGAGATGACCCGGATCATCTGGTCGTTCATCAAAGAGCAGCTGATCCTGCCGTACCTCGATCTCGAGCTGATCTACTTCGACCTCGGGATCGAGAGCCGGGACGCGACCGAAGACCGGATCACGGTCGACGCCGCCAACGCGATCAAGCGGCACGGGGTCGGCGTCAAGTGCGCGACGATCACCCCGGACGAGGCGCGGGTGAAGGAGTTCGGCCTGAAGGAGATGTACCGCTCGCCGAACGGGACGATCCGCAACATCCTCGGCGGGGTGATCTTCCGCGAGCCGATCGTGATCTCCAACGTCCCGCGCCTGGTGCCGGGGTGGACGAAGCCGATCGTGATCGGCCGCCACGCCTTCGGCGACCAGTACCGGGCCACCGACATGGTGGTCCCCGGCGAGGGGACGCTGACCCTCACCTACACCCCGAAGGACGGCGCGGAGCCGGTCGAGCTCGACGTGTACGACTTCCCCGGGGGCGGCATCGCGATGGCGATGTACAACCTCGACGACTCGATCCGCGATTTCGCGCGGGCCTCGATGCGATATGGGCTAGATCGCGGCTACCCGGTCTACCTCTCGACCAAGAACACGATCCTCAAGCGCTACGACGGGCGCTTCAAGGACATCTTCGCCGAGGTCTACGAGAGTGAGTTCAAGGCCGACTTCGAGGCCGCCGGGATCGCCTACGAACACCGTCTCGATCGACGACATGGTCGCGGCGGCCCTGAAGTGGGAGGGCGGCTACGTGTGGGCCTGCAAGAACTACGACGGCGACGTGCAGTCGGACACCGTCGCCCAGGGGTTCGGTTCGCTCGGGCTGATGACCAGCGTGCTGATGAGCGCCGACGGCAAGACGGTCGAGGCCGAGGCCGCGCACGGAACCGTGACCCGGCACTACCGCCAGCACCAGGAAGGCAAGCCGACCTCGACCAACCCGATCGCCTCGATCTTCGCCTGGACCCGCGGCCTCGCGGCCCGCGGGCGGATGGACGAGACCCCCGAGGTCTCGGCGTTCGCCGAGACGCTCGAGCGGGTATGCATCGAGACGGTCGAAAGCGGCAAGATGACCAAAGACCTCGCGCTGCTCGTCGGCGGCGGCCAGGAGTACCAGACCACGCAGGAGTTCCTGGCCTCGATCGACGAGAACCTGCAGCGAGGCGATGGCGTAACGGTCCCAAACCCCGAACTCCGAGGAGACGATTTCGTGAGCACCCCCGTCAAGGTCACCGTCACCGGCGCCGCCGGCCAGATCGGCTACGCGCTGCTGTTCCGGATCGCCAGCGGGCAGATGCTCGGTCCCGACACGCCGGTCGAGCTGAGCCTGCTGGAGATCCCCGACGCGATCAAGGCGGCGGAGGGCACCGCGATGGAGCTCGACGACTGCGCCTTCCCGCTGCTGCAGCCGGATCGACATCAGCGACGATCCCAAGCAGGCCTTCGACGGCTGCAACATCGGGCTTCTGGTCGGCGCCCGGCCGCGCGGGCCGGGCATGGAGCGCTCCGACCTGCTCGAGGCCAACGGCGGCATCTTCAAGCCCCAGGGCGAAGCGATCAACGCCGGCGCCGCCGACGACGTCGAAAGTGCTGGTGGTCGGCAACCCGGCCAACACCAACTGCCTGATCGCGATGTCCAACGCGCCCGGACGTGCCGCGCGAGCGCTTCACGGCGATGATGCGGCTCGACCACAACCGGGCGATCTCCCAGCTCGCGAACAAGCTCGGCAAGCCGGTCTCCGCCGTCACCAACATGACCACCTGGGGCAACCACTCGGTCACCCAGTACCCCGACCTGGTCAACGCCAGGGTCGACGGCGAAAGCGCCTGGGACGCGGTCGACGACGAGGCTTGGATCGCCGACGAGTTCATCCCCCGGGTCGCCAAACGCGGCGCCGAGATCATCGACGCCCGCGGCGCCTCCAGCGCCGCCTCGGCCGCCAACGCCGCGATCGACCACGTCCACGACTGGGTGCTGGGCACCCCCGAGGGCGACTGGGTCTCGATGGCGGTCCCGGCCGACGGCTCCTACGGCATCGGCGAGGGAATCGTCTGCGGCGTCCCCTGCAGCTGCAGCGGCGGCGAGTGGTCGATCGTCCAGGGCCTCGAGGTCCCCGACTTCTCGCGCGAGCGGATCGACGCCAGCGTGATGGAGCTGCAGGAGGAGCGCGACGCGGTCAGCCAGCTCGGCCTGATCTAGGCCCTTGACGCAAAGAGGCCGGCCCACCGGGGGGCCGGCCTCTGAGAAGCTGACTGTGACTGGGTCAGCCGGCAGGGAAGTACTGGCGGCCCTGCTTTTTGACCCGGCCCTCTTTCTCGAGGTCGCCGAGCACCCGGTAGAGGTAGTTCGGCTTGATTTTCATCTGCTTGGCGACGTCGGAGGCGCTGATCCCCGGATTTTTGACGATCAGGTCGACCGCCTGGTCGGCACGGGTACCGCCACGGCGTTTACGGCGACGGCGGGGAGCGCGTGCGGTTGGGGCCGAGGTGGATTTGCGTGCCGCGGGGACGGCCCGGGGCGCGACGGCTCGCTTTGCCGCCGAGCTCGGCCAGGGCCCGCTCGAGGCGCTTACGCTCCTCGTCGAGCTCGGCGAGGCGCTTCTGGACTAGCTCGCGGGCCTCGTCGAGTACGTTCGTCGTGCTGGGCATCGATTTCCTTTCCATCCATAAGAGTTTGGGGTCTGTGTGTAGGGAGTGTCGCACAGTGATAGTCACTGTGACTCTTAATTTAGTCAAGATCCCTCTTGGCAAGTGGCCGTTTGGATGAAAACGCCCTGGCCGCCCGTCGATCGTCCAAGAACCTAACCGGCGCGTTCGGCTTGGCGCTCCGGTGAGATCCGGATCACGTTGCGCGCGAGCCCCACCTTCTCCAGGCCGCGATGATCAGCCCCGAGGGATCCAGCTCCCACCGTTTGAGGCCGTGAAAGGCAGAGCGGGGGAAGGCGTGGTGGTTGTGGTGCCATGACTCACCAAGCGAGGGCAGCGCCAGCCAGAAGACGTTGGTCGAGCGATCCTCGGTGTCGAAGCGCCGGCTGCCGAGGAAGTGGCAGACGGAGTTGACGCTCCAGGTGATGTGGTGGACGAAGAAGATGCGAACCAATCCTCCCCAGAGCAGCCCGGTCAGCGCGCCGACCAGGGTCCCGCTGACCAGCCACCCGGCGAGCGGCAGGCAGTAGCAGGCTGAGCAGTACGAGCGGGACGAAGTTGCGACCGATCGCCCTCATGCCCTGGTCCTCGTAGAGATCGGGGGCGTAGCGCTTCCAGTCGGCGCGCCCCTGAGTCGACATCAGCCAGCCGCTGTGGGCGTGCCAGAGGCCGCCGAGGACCCCGCGGACGCCGCCGCCGTGGCCGACGTGCGGACTGTGCGGATCGCCCTCTTCGTCGGTGTGGGCGTGGTGCTTACGGTGGTCGGCGACCCAGGCGATGACCGGGCCCTGCACGGCCATCGATCCGAGCATGGCGAAGGCGTACTCGACCGGCTTCGAGGTCTGGAAGGACCGGTGGGTGAGCAGGCGGTGGAAGCCGACGGTGATGCCGATCGCGGTCAGCATGTACATGACCGCGGCGATCGCCAGGTCGGTCGGGTCGACGAGGCTGTTCCAGAGCAGCACGATCGCGGCGAGCGTGGCGAGGAAGGGGATGACGACGGCACCCAGGTTGGCCGCCTTCTCGGTGCGGCTCATCTCGCCCATGTTGGCAATTTAGGCGTACATTTCATATATCTATTAGCTTCTATCTCACTTTCAGAAGTAATTTATTGTCAAGCAAGATGATAAAAAATGCTAGATTTTGAGCCCTGGCGCGGCCTGTCGGAGGCCGTCGCCGACCTGATCGAGCCGGAGCTGGCCGGCGATCACCGAGGAGATCCTGGCGACGATCGCCCGCGAGGTGCCGGAGTACGCGCGGCCGCTCGAGGGCCGCTTCGGGCGGGGGATCCGCACCGGCGTCGACGAAGCCCTGCGCCAGTTCGTCGCCCTGATCCGCGACCCGGACGCCGGCCGCGGCCCGGGCGCGAGGTCTACGTGGAGCTCGGCCGCGGCGAGCAGGAGCAGGGTCGCACGCTCGACTCGCTGCAGGCCGCCTACCGGGTCGGGGCGCGGGTCGCCTGGAGGCGGATAGCGGCGGCCGGGCGGCGCGCCGATCTCGACCCGGAGGCGCTCAGCCTGCTCGCCGAGGCGATCTTCGCCTACATCGACGAGCTCTCCGCCGACTCGGTCGAGGGCTACGCGGAAGCTCAGGCGGAGGTCGAGGACGTGCGCCGGCGCCGGCGCCGCGAGCTGGCGCGCCTGCTGGTCGCCGAGCAGCCCGCGGACCCGGCCGAGCTCGCGCCGCCGCCGAAGCTGCCGGCTGGCCCCTGCCGCGACGGCCGCCGCGCTCGCCTGCGCCGAGCCGGACCTGGCGCCGTTGGCCCGGCGCTTGCCGCCGGAGGCGCTAGCGACGGTGCTCGACGAGACCGGCTGTCTGCTGCTGCCCGACCCGGACGCTCCCGGTCGCGCCGAGTCGCTGGAGCGGGTGGCGCCCTCCGCGGCGATCGCCCTCGGCCCCGCCGTTGCGCCGGCGGCCCTGGCCGAGTCCTGGGCGCTGGCCTCGCGGTGCCTTGCGGGCCTCCGCCGCGGGCGTGCTGCCCGCCGCCGGGCTGCTGCGCGCCGAGGACCATCTCGCCGAGCTGATCCTCTTTCAGTCCCCGCCGCTGACCGCCCGGATCGCCGCCCGCCGCCTCGCCCCGCTCGACGGGCTGACCGAGCGAGGCGCGGGAGCGGATGCGCGAGACCGCCCTTGCCCACGTCCGCCACAGCGGCAACGCGGTCGCGATGGCGGCGGAGATGCACATCCACCCGCAGACTGCCCGCTACCGGATCGCCCGCCTGCGCGAGCTGCTCGGCGACCAGCTCGACGATCCCGACGCCCGCTTCGAGCTGGAGATCGCGCTTCGGGCGGGCGAGGAGAGCACGGGCACCCTCCCCCGGAGGCCGTCGCGCAGCTGAGCGCTTGCCCCGCTTCGGTTCGCTTGCCCAGGAGCCTCCGGGAGAGGGTGCCCGTGCTCTCCTCCCGTGTCCGGGAGCTGATTTCCTGGGTGGTGAAAGAGCCCTGGGTGACCCTCCCCAGGAGGCTCAAGGACGGGCATTACAACCCGCAGCTGACGATCTGCTGCGCAACGGCCTCCTGGGGAGGGTCACCCAGGGCTCTCCAGCGCCCGGGCGTTAGCTGTTCCGTCGGCGCGGCAGCGTGCGGAAGACGACGTCCCAGAGCGGGGAGGAGACGCCGTAGCCGTAGCGGTGGTCCTGGAAGTGGTGGCGCATGTGCTGCTCGCGCAGCTTCTTGCCGAGCTCGGACTTCGGGCACGAAATGGTGCACGTAGTAGTGCGTGTAGTCGTAGCCGAGGTAGCCGAGGATGAAGCCGCCGAAGATCGGGAAGGCGGCGGTGCCGAAGATCAGCCAGAAGCCGAGCGAGGAAGAGGGCGGCGAGCGGGATCGAGACCGAGGGCGGCATCACCAGCCGCATCTTGTCGTTGGGATGGTCGTGGTGGATGCCGTGGATGATGAAGTGCATGCGGCGGCCGAAGGCGTTGTCGGGCTCCCAGTGGAAGACCAGCCGGTGCAGCCAGTACTCGGTCAGCGTCCAGATCCCGATCCCGGCCAGCGTGAGCAGCGATCAGCTGCCGAGCGCGGCGTAGCCGCGGTCTGCCCCGAGCCACTCCATCGCCACGATCACCGGCACGAAGACGACCGCCGGCACGGCGGGGTGGACGCGGGAGAAGAAGTTGAGGAATTCGCTCTTGAAGAGCGGGGGAGATGCCGAGAGCTTCTCGGTGCGGTTGTGAGCCTCCATCGAAGGCCCATGTTAGCGACGGCCTCCCGGCAGCCCCGCAAGACGCGGGGAAGTTGTGACGGCCCTGTTTCAAAGAGGTAGCGATTTGCGGAATTGCTCCTCACGCGGTCGCGACGGCCTGCCAACATGCGCGCCGCGATGCCGCGCAAGCCGAAGCCCCCGACCTGCGAGGACTGCTACTTCCACAAGAACCTCCTCTGCGCCCTCGAGCTCAACGAGCCCTGCGCCACCTTCCGCCCCAACCGCCCCGAGGGCCTCGTCCCGCCCCGCCAGCCGGTCCTCCTGATGCGCGCCCCCCGCTGGGCCTCCCGCGCGGCCTAGCGAGATCCTTTCCAGCTTCGCGATGCTCCCGGTGGGCACCTGTCTCGCTGAACCGTTCCTCGCGTGGGTGGCATGAGGAGGGAGGGTCTGAGAACGGACCCAGTTCGGCCCGCCCGCAGGACCCTCCCTCCTCATGCCAGGCCCCGCGCGCTGGAGCGGGTTATGTTGTGCGGGCATGCCGCAGCGCGACCTATTCGCCGACTTTGCTCGTATGCGGCGGGAGATGGATCAGATGATGGGGGACGCCTGGGGCCGCGGTCGCTACGTCAGCCGCCGCACCAGCGGCTTCTCGCCCAACGTCGACGTCTACTACTGCGGCGATCCGCAGCAGGCGGTGGTCAAGGTCGACCTCGCCGGGGTCGAGCTGAGCGAGGTCGGGATCGAGGTCAGCGGCCGCCACCTGGCGATCGTCGGCGAGCGGCCGGTGCAGGAGACCGAGGGCCGCGTCTACCAGCAGGTCGAGATTCCCTCCGGCCCCTTCCGCCGCGTCGTCGAGCTGCAGGTCGAGGTCGACGCCGAGCGCGCCAGCGCGACCTATGAGGACGGGGTGCTGCGGATCGAGCTGCCGCTGCGCGACCCCGGCCGAGACCACCCGCCGGGTGCCGATCGGGCGCAGGTGATGGAGGGCGCCCCGGTCCTCGAAGTCGTCGACTCGCCGCTCGACGCGGAGGACGCGATCCGCGCCGACCAGCCGCTCCCCGACGCGCTGCCGGTCCTGCCGCTGCGCGACACTGTCACCTTCCCGGACACGCTGACCCCGCTGGCGGTCGGCCAGGAGCGCTCGATCAAGCTCGTCAACGACGTCCTCGGCGCCAACCGGATGCTGGCGATGGTCGCCGCCCGCGACCCCGAGGACGAGGAGCCCGGGCCCGAGGGCCTCTACGAGGTCGGCGTCGTCGGCGTCGTCGCCCGGATGATCAAAGTCCCCGATGGCTCGCTGCGGATCCTCGTCCAGGGCACCCAGCGGGTCCGCCTCGGCCCCTACGTCGCCGAGCAGCCCTACCTGGTCGCCCGCATCACCGAGCTGCCCGACGTCAGCGAGCCGAGCGCCGAGCTGGAGGCGCTGACCCGCAACGTCCAGCGCACCTTCTCGGAGATCATCGAGCAGATCCCCTACCTGCCGGAGGAGCTGCAGATGGCGGTCGCCAACATCGACGACCCCTCCGCGCTCGGCTACCTGATCGCCGGCGCCCTGCGGATCGGCACCGAGGAGAAGCAGAAGCTGCTCGAGGAGGTCGACGTCGCCAAGCGGCTGCGCCACCTCGTCCAGATCCTCGCCCGCGAGCTCGAGGTGGTCCAGCTCGGGACCCAGATCCAGTCCCAGGTGCAGTCGGAGATCGACAAGGGCCAGCGCGAGTTCTTCCTGCGCCAGCAGCTGAAAGCGATCCAGGACGAGCTCGGCGAGGAGGACGAGCAGCAGGCCGAAGTGAACGAACTGCGCGAGCGGATCGAGGCGGCGGAGCTGCCCGAGCACGCCCGCAAAGCCGCCGAGCGCGAGCTCTCGCGGCTGGAGAAACTGCCGCCCGCCGCCGCCGAGCACGGCGTCATCCGCACCTACCTGGAGTGGCTGGTCGAGCTGCCCTGGGCGCAGGAGACCGAGGACAACCTCGACATCGAGCCACGCCCGCGAGGTGCTCGACGCCGACCACTACGACCTCGAGAAGATCAAGGACCGGATCCTCGAGTACCTGGCGGTGCGCAAGCTGAACCCCGACTCGCCTGGGCCGATCCTCTGCTTCGTCGGCCCGCCCGGCGTCGGCAAGACCAGCCTCGGCCGCTCGATCGCGAAAGCGCTGGGCCGCGAGTTCGAGCGGATCTCGGTCGGCGGCGTCCGCGACGAGGCCGAGATCCGCGGCCACCGCCGCACCTACGTCGGCGCCATGCCGGGGACGATCATCCGCGCCCTGCGCGACGCCGGCACCCGCAACCCGGTCTTCATGATCGACGAGATCGACAAGATGGGCGCCGACTTCCGCGGCGACCCCGCCTCGGCGATGCTCGAGGTGCTCGACCCGGCCCAGAACGACTCCTTCCGCGACCACTACCTCGACCTCGAGTTCGACCTCTCCGACGTCGTCTTCATCGCCACCGCCAACGTCCTCGACACGATCCCGGGGCCGCTGCTCGACCGGATGGAGACGATCGAGCTCGCCGGCTACACGGTCGAGGAGAAGCGCCAGATCGCCCGCCGCTACCTGGTCCCGCGCCAGATCGAGGCCAACGGGTTGAAGCCCTCGCAGATCGAGTTCGCCGACGCGGCGCTGACCGCGATCATCGAGGAGTACACGCGCGAGGCCGGCGTTCGCAGCCTCGAGCGCCAGATCGGCACGATCTGCCGCAAAGTCGCCCGCGACGTCGCCGAGGGCAAGGCGAAGGGCAAGGTCCGGGTCTCCGGCAAGAAGGCGCGCGAGCTGCTCGGCCGCCGCCGCGTCTTCGCCGAGCAGCGCCGCCGCACCAAGGACCCCGGCGTCGCCACCGGTCTCGCCTGGACCCCGACCGGCGGCGACGTCCTCTTCATCGAGGCGACGGCGATGCCGGGCTCGGGTCAGCCTGACGATCACCGGCCAGCTCGGCGAGGTGATGAAGGAGTCGGCGCAGGCGGCGCTCTCCTAGGTCCGCGGGCACTGGCCGGAGATCGCCCCGGAGCTGGGCGAGGACTGGTTCGCCGAGCACGACATCCACATCCACGTGCCGGCCGGGGCGGTGCCCAAGGACGGTCCCTCGGCCGGGGTGGCGATGACCGTCGCCCTCTCCTCGCTGGTCAGCGGCCGGCCGGTCCGCAACGATGTCGCGATGACCGGCGAGGTGACGCTGACGGGACAGGTGCTGCCGATCGGCGGCCTCAAGGAGAAGTCGCTGGCGGCGCAGCGGGCCGGGATCAAGCGGGTGATCGTGCCGGAGCGCAACGAGGGCGACGTCGCCGAGATCCCCGAGCAGGAGCTCGGCGAGCCTCGAGTTCGTCTTCGTCGACGAGGTCTCCAGGGCGCTCGACGCAGCTCTCTCGTAAGCGCGATGGAGGCCGCGACTCTCGAACAGGGCCGCCCCGCGGCATTCGCCGCAAACGCTGCGCGAGGCGGCCCGCGCGCGCTCGCGGGCGTTCTGGATCGTCGCCGGGCTGACCGCGCTGGCGGCGGCGCTGCGCTTCGCCACGCTCGGCGTCCAGAGCTACCACCACGACGAGATCGTCACCGCCAGCCGCATCCTTCGCGGCGGCTTCGGCCACGCGATGGACGCGGTCGGCTTCAGCGAGTCGGCGCCGCCGCTCTACTACGCGCTCGCCTGGGTCTGGACCCAGCTCACCGGGACCGGCGAGTTCGGGCTGCGCTCGCTCTCGGCGCTGGCCGGGGTGGCGACGGTGCCGGTCGCCTACCTGCTCGGGCTGGAGCTGCGCGGGCGCCGCGCCGGGCTGCTGGCGGCGGCGCTGGTCGCCGTCAACCCGATGCTGCTCTGGTACTCGCAGGAGGCGCGGGGCTACGCGCTGTTCGCCCTGCTCTGCGCGGTCTCGCTGCTCTACTGTGCCCGCGCCCTGCGGCGGGGGGGACGGCGGGAGCTGACGCTCTGGGGTCTGGCCTCTGGGCTCGCCCTCGCCACCCACTACTTCGCCATCTTCCCGATCGCCGCCGAGGCGGTCTGGCTGGCGCGCCGTCGCGGCCGCGCCTGCTGGCCGGGGCTGGCGATCGTCGGCGCTCACCGGCCTGGCGCTGGCGCCGCTGGCGATCCACCAGATGTCGCTGGCCCACGCCGAATGGATCGCCAACTTCACCCTCGGCCACCGGCTCTGGGAAACCGCCGCGACCTTCGTCACCGGCGAGACCGGCCGACATCATCGCCCGCCCCGAGCGGCCCGCCCTCGCCTTCGCCCCGCTCGCCCTGGCGCTGGCGGCGCTCGCTCTGCTCGCCGCCCGCGGCGCCCGCCGGGAACGGCGCGCCGCGCGCGCTGCCGCTGAGCGTCGCCGCCGCGGCGATCGGCGTTCCGCTCGCCCTCGCCCTGGCGCGCGCCGGGCAAGGACTACGTCCTCGCCCGCAACCTCCTGCCGGCGCTGGTGCCGTTGCTGGTCGCGGTGGCGATCGGGCTCACCCTCCCCGCCGCGCGCCGCCTCGGCGCCATCCTCGCGACGGTCCTGCTCGCCTACTCGCTCGGCTTCTGCGTCTGGGCCAGCGCCTCGCCGGACCTGCAGCGGCCCGACTGGGACGCCGTCGCCGCCGACCTCGGCGAACCGGCGGCGCCGCGGGCGACCGTCACCTGGACGCTCGGCGAGGCCTCGCTGCGCTACTACCTCTCGACCGGGGCGATCCAGGTCACCCCCGACGACGGCTACGACTGGCTGGTCCACGAGGTCGACTTCGTCTCCGACGGCGAGGTGGCGCCGCCACTGCGGCAAACGCTCGGTCCCGGCTTCCGCGAAACCGGGACCGAGGACACCGGGCGCCTGTTCATCCGCCGCTTCGAGCTGCCGGGGCCGGGACTGGCGCCGCTGCGGCTGCGGAGGCTGAAGCTGGGCGCAGCTCGACTTCCGCAACAACGGCGTCCTCCTCGACGGAGTCGGCCCGGGATAGGCACTCGCGAAGTTCGGGTATATCCTCCGCAAGGACTTGGAGAACCAGCGAGGAGAGGGTATGGGCAAGACGACAGGCGGCGCGCGCCAACGACATCTACTCGACCGCCCGCGAGAACCCCTACGTGCAGCGGCTGATCGAGGACGACGAGCTGCGCGACAGCCTCCGCGACGCCTTCGAGGCCGCCCGCGGCGCCTACGGCCGCGCGACCGGCAACGGCAAGGGCACGGTCAAGGCCGTGACCACCGACAAGAAGGTGCAGAAGGACCTGCGCGAGGCCGCCGAGAGCCTGCGCGAGGCCTCCGAGCAGCTGCGCAAGCCGGCGAAGCGCAAGAGCCGCCTCGGCCGCCTGATCCTGCTCGCCCTGGTCGGCGCGGCGATCGCGCTGGTGCTCAGCGAGGACGCCCGCAAGACCGTGCTCGACGCCCTCTTCGGCGCCGAAGAGGAGTTCGAGTACACGAGCGCCACCAGCATCAACGGCTCTTAGTAGGGCGTATCCCGGTAGGGGTTTCGCTTAACTTTTTCGAGGGGCGACTGCGGCCGTCCGAGGGTCGCGGCGGCGAAAAAGTACAAGACGCTCCACCCCTACCGGGATACGCCCTAAGTCAGGCTCGGGTGGCTTCGCCGCCCGTCTCTCTCCTAGACTGGAAGTGATGGAGGCAGCAACCAAAGAACGTGAGCTGAGCGGCGAGAAGGCGCAGCGCATCGTCGACGCGATGCGCGAGAGCGTCGCCCGCCGCGGCGCCGCCGGCTCGACCTTCGAGCACGTCGCCCGCGAGGCCGGGGTCAGCCGCGGCCTCCTCCACTACTACTTCGGGACCAAGGAGCGGCTGCTGGTCGAGGTCGTGCGCCGCGACGCCGAGCTGCGGGTCGCCCGGCTCGACGAGACGCTGGCCAAGGCGAAGACCGTCGACGACGTCCTCGACGTCCTCGTCTCCAGCCTCACCGACATGATCGAGAACGAACCCGGCTTCTTCCTCCTCCTCTACGAGCTGTTCAGCGCCGGCCGTCGCAACCCCGACATCCAGCACGAGGTCGGCCAGCTGTTCGAGCGCACCCGCTCCCACGTCGCCGAGGTGCTGCGGGCGAAGGAGGGGGAGGGCGTGATCAGCCTCCGCCACGACGCCGAGGCGATCGTCTCCTACCTGTTCGCGGTCGGCGACGGCTTCGCCCTGCAGGCCCTCTCCGATCCCGAGCGCGACAACGCCGCCGCGCTCGCCGCCGGCGCCGACTCGGCCCGCTTCCTGCTCGTCGCCGAGTAGTGACGCGTGACGCCTCACAGACTGAGCGCCGCCGCTGCGTAAAGCTGGCCAACCAGCCAATGCGCGACGCGATGAATCGACTTGCGGGAGTTCTCGGCCGCCGCCGGCGCTGGGTATTACTCGCCTGGGTGGCGATCGTCGTCTGCGCCCTTCCGTTCGCCGCCAAACAGACCGAGCACCTGACCGGCGGCGGCTTCGACGTTCCCGGCAGCCAGTCGCTCGCGGTCAGCGAAGCGCTGCAGCGCGACTTCGGCACCAAGGCGGACGGGATCGCGGTGCTGCTGAAGGCGTCGCCCGGCGCCGAGCGCGGCGGAACGCGCCGCCGCCGTCGGCCGCGTGCGCCGCGAGGTGGCGACGATCGAAAAGGTGACGCTGCCACCGCGCCGCGGCGCTGGCCGGGCGGCGCCAGCTGCAGCGGACCGGGGTCGCGATGCTGCCCCTGCGCAGCGACCAGTCCTCCGACGAGCTGATCGACTCGGCGACGACGCTGCGCGAAGACCTCGACCCCGGCACCGCGGCCGCCGGCGTCACCCCGTACCTGATCGGCCAGCCGACGATCTGGGCGGGGATGCAGGAGATCTCCAAGCAGGACCTCTCGAAAGCCGAGGGCAGCGGCTTCCCGATTGTCGCCCTGATCCTGCTGGTCGTCTTCGGCTCGCTCGCCGCGGCGGCGCTGCCGCTGGCGCTGGGTTTCGTCAGTGTGCTCGTCACCGGCGCCCTGATCTACTTCATCTCGCTGCAGATGACGACCTCGGTCTTCGTCACCAACATGGCCTCGATGATCGGGATCGGCGTCGCCGTCGACTACTCGCTGTTCATCCTCGCCCGCTACCGGGAGGAGCGCGAAGCCGGGCGGAACAAGTGCGAGGCGCGCGCGCAGGCGCTCTCCACTTCGGGCCTGGCGGTCACCTTCTCCGGCCTGGCCGTGATCATCTCCCTGGCCGGCCTCTGGATGGTCGACAACCAGGCGCTGCGCTCGATGGCGCTGGGCGCGATGACCGTGGTCGCGGTCTCGATCCTCACCGCGACGACGCTGCTGCCGGCGCTGATCGCGATGCTCGGCGACCGCGTCCTGCCGGGCGGCATCGTCGGCAGGGTCGAGCGCTTCCTCAAGCACCGGGTCCTCCGCCGGCCCGAGCGCGCCGCTGCGGTCGCGGAGACCGCCGGCGCCAGCCGTTTCTGGGAAGGCTGGACGCGGCGGGTGATGGCCCGCCCGTGGACCGCGGTGATCGCGGTCTCGGCCGTGCTGCTGACCCTGGCGATCCCGGTGCTCTCGCTCGAAACGGGCACCCAGGCGCTGAGCCAGTTCCCGCGGGGGAGCGACGTACGGGTCGGCAACGAACTGGCCTCGAAGCAGCTCGGCGGCGGCACCGACCCGATGCAGATCGTCGCCGCCTTCCCCGCCGCGCCGACCGCCGCCGACCGCGCCGCGGTCGCCGGCTTCGTGCGCCGGCTCGAGGCCACGCCCGGCATCGCCGCCGTGGCGCCGCCGGCCTTCGCCGGCGAGAGCGTCCTGATCCAGGCGACGCCGAGCGCGCCGAGCGAGTCCGACGCCGCCCTGGCGCTGGTCGACCGCCTGCGCGACAGCGTCGTCCCCGGCACCGCCCTGAGCCGGGTCGCGACCGTCGACGTCGGCGGCGAGACCGCGCGCAGCCACGACGTGCGCGCTCAGATCAGCGGCTCGATGTGGAAGATCGTCCTCTTCGTCCTCGCGCTCAGCTTCATCGTCCTGATGGTGATGCTGCGCTCGCTGCTGCTTGCCGCTGAAGGCGGTGCTGATGAACCTGCTCTCGATCGGCGCCGCCTTCGGCGTCCTCGTCGCGATCTTCCAGTGGGGCTGGCTCGACGGCTTGCTCGGCTTCGAAAGCCAGGGGGCGCTGGACACGATCAACGTGCCGCTGATCTTCGCCGTCGTCTTCGGCCTCTCGATGGACTACGAGGTCTTCCTGATGTCGCGGATCCGCGAGCGCTACGTGCGCCACGGCGACAACGAGCGGGCGGTCGCCGAGGGCCTCTCCTCGAGCGCCCGCACGATCTCCTCGGCGGCGCTGATCATGACCGCGGTCTTCGCGGTCTTCGTCCTCACCGGCGTGCCCTCGATCAAGGAGCTCGGCCTCGGCTGCGCGGTCGCGATCGCGCTCGACGCGACCCTGGTGCGGCTGATCCTGGTGCCGGCGGCGATGAAGCTGCTGGGCGCCTGGAACTGGTGGATGCCGTCCTGGCTCGACCGCGCTCTCCCCGACCTCAGCTTCGAGGCGGGCCACCGCCGAGCCGGCCGAAGCTTGAGTCCAGTATTTGATGCGGCCGGAAATACGCCTATATAGAGGGAAATCGGCCCATCAACCTCTAGGACGTAGGATCGCGGAGTGGCGGATAGCGAGATCGCCTGCGCGGGGGCGGCGCGGCAGGCGGAGATGGTGCGGGCGGGGGAGGTCTCGCCGACCGAGCTGGTCAGGCTCTGCCTGGAGCGGATCGAGCGGCTCGACCCGCAGCTGAACGCGTTCCGGGTTGTGCTTCGCCGAGCGGGCGCTGCTGGAGGCCGAGCAGGCCGAGGCGCGGCTGAAGGGGGGCGAGGAGCGACCGCTGCTCGGCGTCCCGATCGCGCTCAAGGACTGATCGACCTGGCCGGCGAGCTGACCACCCACGGCACCGATGGCTTCCCCGACCCGGCGGCCGCCGACTCCGAGATGGTGCGGCGGCTGCGCGAGGCGGGGGCGATCGTGATCGGCAAGACGCTGCTGCCGGAGCTGGCGATCTGCGGCTTCACCGAGTCGGCGACCTGGGGCGTGACCCGCAACCCGTGGAACCCGCAGCGGACGCCGGGCGGCTCCAGCGGCGGCAGCGCCGCCGCGGTCGCGGCCGGTCTGGTCCCGATCGCCTCGGCCTCCGACGGCGGCCGGCTCGATTCGCATCCCCGCCGCCTGCTGCGGGCTCTTCGGGCTGAAGCCACAGCGCGGGCGGATCTCGCTGGCCCCCGACCTCGAACACTGGAACGGCCTCTCGGTCAACGGCTGCGTCAGCCGCACCGTGCTCGACACCGCGCTGTGGCTCGACGTGGTCAGCGGCGGCTCGCAGGAGCCGGGAGCGCCGCCGCCGCCCGAGCGGCCCTTTGTCGAGGCGGCACGACGCCGCCCCGGGCAAGCTCCGGGTCGCCTGCTCGACCGCCGCGCCGCGGGCCGCCGCGCCGCCGACCGTCTCCGACGTCGCCAAGGGCGCGGTCGCCGAGACCGCCGAGCTGCTGCGCTCGCTCGGCCACGAGGTACGCGAGCGCGACCCCGACTGGGGCGCGATCGGCAACAACTCGCTGCCTCGCTACCTGCGCGGCTGTCGCCGAAGACTTCGAGACGGTGCCCCACCCCGAGCGGCTCGAACGCCGCACCCGCGGCTTCGCGCAGGCTCGGACGCTCGATCCCCGACAAGCTCTTCGAACAGGCGCGGCGAGCGCGAACGGGCCGATGCGGCCCGGGTCAACGCGATCTTCGACTCCCACGACGTGCTGATGACGCCGGTGATGGGCGGCACGGCGCTGCCGGTGCGCCGCTGGGAGGGCCGCGGTGCGCTCTGGACCGTGCTCGGGATGAGCCGCTTCTATCCCTACTGCATCCCCTGGAACCACCTCGGCAACCCGGCGATGGCGGTCCCCGCCGGCTTCGCCGCCGACGGGATGCCGCTCTCGGTCCAGATCATCGGCCGCCCCGGCGACGAGGCGACGCTGCTCTCGCTCGCCGCCCAGCTCGAGGCCGAGCGCCCCTGGGCGGACAAGCGCCCGCCGATTCCTAGCTCGCCGCTCGCAGCCGCCGGGGCGGAGCGAACCTAGCTCGGGAAGACCTTGCGCATCCGCGCCAGCTCGCGGATCGTGCCGCGCGGGCGGAGGCGGCGCTGCAGGATCATCTTCAGCGGGTTGGCGTCGGGCTTGCCGGTGGCGACGAAGTCCGCCCAGCTCGCCTCGAGGACGAGCGTCGGGTTCGGCGCTTCGCCCGGCTCCGCCCGGGTCGAGCCGTTGTCGATGACCAGGTGCCAGGGGTCGGCGTCGGTGAAGCGCCACTGGTAGACGAGCGGCGAGCCGTTGGCCGCGCCCGGGTCGGCGACGCGCTTGACCACGTCGAAGTAGAGGCGCTGCAGCTCCGGCGAGGTCTCGGGCATCGGCCGTCGGGCGGGCCGAGGATGCCGGCCATCATCAGCTTCACCTGGTTGCGCGGCGATCTCCTCCTCGGAAGCGTCGGGGTCGAAGGGGAAGACGCCGGGCGGCATCTCCTCGGTCGGGTAGCCGATCGTGCGCCAGCGCTGGCGGATCAGCTTCAGGCCGAAGGCGAAGATGTCCTCGAGCGAGAAGCCGTAGCACTCGGTGTAGGAGCGGTCCAGGTTGGGCGGGTAGAAGACGGCCGGACCGTAGGGCAGGACCTCGCGCAGCAGCTCGACCACCGCGGCGCGGTTCTCCTCCCAGCCGGGGTTCCCCTCGCCCAGCAGTTCGGAGAGGACCTTGACGCCGAAGCCGATGTGGCGCTGCTCGTCGCGGGAGACGTTGGCCATGCCGGCGCTGAAGCCGGGCATCGTCTCTTCGGAGGCGAAGAAGTCCTCGATGAAGTGCTGGCCGGGCTGGGCCAGGCTGCCCTCGACGATCAGGTGGTAGAGGGTGATCGCCTGCGCGTACTTCGGCAGCGAGCGGTCCTTGCGCAGTTCCTCGGCCATCACGTCGAGCCGGTCGAAGATGCCGCGGTAGCCCCAGTTGAGCTGGGGCAGGGTGGAGGCGAGCGTCGACTGGATCGACTCGCCGCCGACGCCGATCACCTCCTTGAAGAAGCGGTGGAAGAAGACCGAGTGGCGGACCTCGTCGACCTGCTGGGTGGCGAGGAAGTAGGACTGCTCCTCGGTCGGCGCGGCGGTGATGTAGGGGGCGAGGGTGTCGGCGACCCGGTCCTCGCCGTAGAAGAACATCGAGTAGATCCACATCGCCGAGCGCCGCTGGATGTCGCTGAGGCCCTCCCAGCCCTCGCGGTCGTCGGAGAAGTCGATGTCGTAGGCGCTCCAGTTGCCCTGCTCCCAGCGCCGGTAGAGGTCCTCGTAGGTGACGTTGTCCATCAGGCTCTGGGAGGCGACGCTCATCTCTTCTCCTTTTGGTGTCTGCGTTCCCGGCTGCCAGAGCAGCCTAGCGCGATTCCTGGCTGGCTGGCCAGTTCCTGGGCTGCGCTAGGCGTCGGCCCGGCTGCGGCAGCCTCGATCTCGCGCTTGAGGATCTTGCCGGTCGGGCCTTTCGGCAGCTCGTCGATGAACCAGACCAGGCGCGGGTACTTGTAGGCGGCGATCCGCTCCTTGACGTAGGCGCTGACCTCCTCGCGCGCCCAGCTCCTCGCCCTCGTGGAGGACGACCGCGGCGCCGATCTCCTCGCCCCACTCGTCGTGGGGGACGCCGACGACCGCCGCTTCGCGGATCTTCGGGTGCTCGTAGAGCACCTCCTCGACCTCGCGCGGGTAGACGTTGTAGCCGCCGCGGATGATCAGGTCCTTCTTGCGGTCGACGATGTAGAAGTAGCCCTCCTCGTCGGTGCGGGCCATGTCGCCGGTGTGGAACCAGCCGCCGCGCATCGCCTCCTCGGTCGCGTCGGGGCGCTGCCAGTAGCCCTTCATGATGTTGTGGCCGCGGATCACGATCTCGCCGACCTCGCCCTGGGCGACCTCGTTGTCGTCCTCGTCGACGACCCGCATCTCGACCCCCTCCAGCGGGGTGCCGATCGAGCCCGGCTTGCGCTCGCGGTCGGGGTGGTTGGAGCAGGCGACCGGCGAGGTCTCCGAGAGGCCGTAGCCCTCGAGCACGATCGCCCCGAAGGCGTCCTCGAAGCCGCGCAGCACCTCGACCGGCATCGAGGCGCCGCCGGTGATGCAGGTGCGCAGCGCCGAGGTGTCGTAGCTCTCGCGACCGGGGTGGTGCAGCAGCGCCCCGTACATCGTCGGCACGCCGTAGAAGTGGGTGACGCCGTCGCGCTGCATCGTCGCCAGCGCCTCGCCGGGGTCGAATTTCGGCACCAGGGTGAGGCAGGCGCCGACCATGCAGCGAGGCGTTCATGCTCACCGTCTGGCCGAAGGAGTGGAAGAGCGGCAGGGCGCCGAGGACGACGTCGCCGGCGGCGATCTCGCAGGTGGTGCGCGAGGAGACGTCGGCGTTGCGGAAGAGGTTGAGGTGGGTCAGCTCGGCGCCCTTCGGCTTGCCGGTCGTGCCCGAGGTGTAGAGGATCACCGCGGTGTCGTCCTCGTCGGTGTCGGCGAGGCCGGCGGCGGGCTCGAGCCCGGCCAGCAGCTCGCGCGAAGCCCTCGGGCTCGACCTCGATCAGCTCGGCTCCGGCGTCGGCGGCGCCGTCGCGCCGCCTCCGCGGCGAAGCCGTGCCAGGCGAGCAGCAGCTTGGCGCCGGAGTCCTCGAGGTAGAAGGCGATCTCGCGCCGCTTCAGCAGCACGTTCATCGGCACGACGATGCCGCCGGCCCGCAGGACGCCGTAGTAGGCGATCGGGAACTCGGGGACGTTGGGCAGCATCACCCCGACCCGGTCGCCGGGCTCGACGCCTTTTTCGCGCAGCAGCGTCGCCGAGGCGGGCGCTGCGATCGTCGAGCTCGGCGTAGGTCAGCTCGCGCCTCGCCGAGGCGCACGGCGACGGCGTCCGGCGTTCGCTCGGCGCTCCGGTGACGATCGATGCGAGATTCAGAGCCATCTTCCCCGCCGCCCAGTCTACGCACAGATAGGACCCGCTAGGCTCGCTCGCGATGGAGGATCTGGGCGCGCCGAGCTCCTATCTCGACCGTTGCCCGGGGGGTGCCGGTCTACTCGAGCGACGGCGAGCGGCTGGGCCGCGTGGTCAAGGTGCTCTCGGCGTCGAACATCGACATGTTCGACGGGATCGTCTTCGACACCACCGCCGGCCCCGGTGGCCACCGCTTCGTCGACGCGCCGGAGGTGGCGGAGATCTACGAGGGCGGGGTGGTGCTGAAGATCGACGCCGCTGCCGCGGCGGCGTTGCCCAAACCCGCCGCCAATCCGGGTACGCTCTCGGTCAATCCGGCCGATCTGGTCGGCCGCCGGCGCGGGGTTTTCGGCCGCGTCTGGGACCGCCTTTCCGGCAAGGGCTGATCGGTCAAGCATTTCTTTGCGGCGATGGCTAGGATGCCGGTCATGAGCAGGGGAGGGATGATGACATCGCGGTCGTTCTGGCCCTGGTTGTCGCCGGTTGCGGCGGCGGGGACGACTCGTCCTCGACGTCCTCGAGCGAATCGACCCAAGCCGCCTCGGAGCAGCCTCCCGGCAAGCTCGGCACCAAGCCGAAAGTCGTGGTGCCCAGCGGCGCCCCGCCGAAGAAGCTGGAAGAGGTCGAACTGATCGAAGGCAGCGGCGCCGAAGCTAAAAGCGGCGACAAGGTCACGGTCCAGTACGTCGGCGTCGGCTACCAGAGCGAAGAAGAATTCGACGCCTCCTGGGACCGCGGCGAACCGTTCACCTTCACCCTCGGCGCCGGCGAAGTGATCTCCGGGTTGGGACCAGGGAATCGCGGGGATGAAGGTCGACGGCCGCCGCGAGCTGATCATCCCGGCGAACCTCGCCTACGGCTCCGCCGGCTCGCCGCCAACGATCGGCCCGAACGAAACGCTGATCTTCGTGGTCGACCTGCTCGCGGTCAAATAGCGAGGCCGGAACCGCCATCATCGCCGGCGTGAAGCGCTCGCCGATCGCCGCAAGACTGACCGCCCAGGGCCTCGCGGGGCCGCCGATGAAGCGGGCGGTCGACGTCGCCGAGCGGCTGCTGGCGGTGCAGGGGCAGGACCCGCGCGGCGCCCGGCTGGCGGTTCGCGCCCGCAGCGCCGGGCTCACCGCCGCCGACGTCGACCGGGCGCTGACCGAGGATCGCTCGCTGCTGATCACCTGGCTCAACCGCGGCACCCTGCACCTGGTCCGCAGCGAGGACTATCCGCTGCTGCAGGCGCTGACCACGCCGCCGCTGTTCACCAGCAGTGCCCGGCGGCTGCGCCAGGAGGGGGTATCCGAGGCGGCCGCGGAGCGCGGGGTGCAGACGATCGAGCGGGCGCTCGCCGAGGATGGCCCGCTGAGCGGCGCAGCAGCTGAAGGAGCGCCTGGAAGCGGCACGGGTGCGAGTCGAGGGGCAGGCCTTCATCCACCTGATGTTCCTCTCCGCCCTGCGGAGGATCGCCGTGCGGGGCCCGATGATCGGCAAGCAGCACGCCTACGTCCTGGTCCGCGACTGGCTCGGCCCGCAGGCGCCGCTGGAGCGCGATGTGGCGCTGGCCGAGCTGGCGCGGCGCTACCTGGTCGGGCACGGTCCCGCCGAGGACCGCGACCTCGCCAGGTGGGCGGGGCTGCCGCTGCGCGACGCCCGCGCCGGCCTGGACGCGATCGCCGCCGAGCTGGTCGAGCGCGATGACGGGCTGGTCGACCTCGCCAAGCGCACTCCGTGCGCGGAGATCCCGGAGCCGCGCTTGCTCGGCGCCTTCGACCCGCTGCTGCTCGGTTGGACCTCGCGCGAGGAAGTGGTCGGCCCGCACAAGCTGCTGGTGACGACGAACGGCATCTTCCGGCCCTTCGCCCTGGTCGGCGGCCGCGCGGTCGCCACCTGGAGGCTTGCCGGCGGCAAGGTCACTATCGAGCACCTCGGCAAGATCACCAAGAAGGCGGCAGCGGCACTTGAGGCCGACGCGGCCGAGGTGCTTCAGTTCATGGAAACCCGATGAGAGGAGAGTCATGGCACAGCCGGTGGTCCACTTCGAGGTCGTAGGCAGGGACGGCGACAAGCTGAAGGGCTACTACGCCGAGATGTTCGACTGGGAGATCAACGACGACAACCCGATGAAGTACGGGCTGGTCGAGGCCGCCGAGGGCTCGGTCGGGCCGGGGATCGCCGGCGGCATCGGCCAGGGCCCCGAGGGCTACGACGGCCACATCACCTTCTACGTCGAGGTGCCCGACGTCGAGGCGGCGCTGGCCAAGGCCGAGAGCCTCGGGGGCACCCGGGTGATGGGGCCGGAGACGATCATGGAGAGCATCACGCTCGGCCAGTTCCGGGATCCCGAGGGCAACGTGGTCGGCCTCACCCAGAGCGCGCCGGAGTAGCCGCGGGCGGCGGGCCGAGGCAACGCGTGGAGGCGGCCGTCTACGAGCTGGTCCGGGACGCGATCGCGCGCAGGCGCCAGGTCCACGCCAACTTCGGCGGTCACCGCCGGCGCCTTTGCCCGCACGCGATCGGCACCAGGGACGGGCAACCGCGGGCGCTGTTCTTCCAGTTCGGCGGAACCAGCGCCCGCGGCCTCGCCCCCGGCGGAGACTGGCGCTGTCTGCCGCTGGAGGGCATGAGCGACGTCTCCGTCCAGGACGGGCCCTGGCACTCCAGGCCGCATTCGCGGCCGCAGACCTGCATCGACGAGGTCGACTCGCGGTTGATCCCTGAGTCAGCTTGCGGGAGGAGGCGGCGCGGGGTCAGCCGGGCCGGGGGGCGCCGGCGGGGCCGACAGCGCTTCCGCTTCCTGCTCCCAGACCTGGTTGAGCGAGACCTGCAGGTAGGCCCAGAAGGCGGGGGAGATGATCAGGTAGAGGAGCAGCGCGATCCAGCCGTTGACCGGCTCTTTGCCGGCCAGGCCCGCCGCGGCCTGGACCCGCTTGGTCCCCCGCCAGAAGGTGACCAGGGCGGGGATGACGATGATCCCGCCGGGGAACAGCGCCAGCACCGAGTTGGTCGGGTTCTGGCCGAGGTCCTGGCCCTTCGCCTCGCCGAACTCTTTCAGCTCCTTGTTGATCTTGTACCACCAGACCAGGGCGTAGATCCCGAGGGTGATGATCGGCAGCAGGGCGACCGCCCACGGGTTGCGGATCTTCACCTCGCTCTGGGTGCCTCGAATCTGCATTTCCTCGGCCATCGTCTCTCCGTTCGCCAGGGGACCAGGACAGGGCGAGCCTAACCCAGGGTGGGGCCGATTCCGAATCGCTGTCGCGAAACGTCAGCTCAGCTTCGGGCTGCGCCAGGGCTGTTCCAGGCGCCCGGCCAGCTCCTCGCCGAGGCCGTCGATCGGGACCCGGGTCTGCTCGAGCGAGTCGCGGTCGCGCAGGGTGACGGTGTCGTCCTCCATCGTCTGGTGGTCGACGGTGATCCCCCAGGGGGTGCCGATCTCGTCCTGGCGGCGGTAGCGCTTGCCGATCGAGCCGCCCTCGTCGAACTCGGCCGGCAGCCTGTGGCGCAGGGCGCCGAAGACCTCGCGAGCCTTCTCCGGCATCCCCTCCTTGGAGACGAGCGGCAGCACCGCGACCTTGACCGGGGCGAGGCGCGGGTGCAGGCGCAGGACGGTGCGCTGGCGCCCCTCGACCTCCTCGACCTCGTAGGAGTCGACTAGGAAGGCGAGGGTGGCACGGTCGGCGCCGGCGGCCGGCTCGATCACGTGCGGGACGTAGCGCTCCTTCGTCTGCTGGTCGAAGTACTCGAGCTTCTCGCCGCTGAACTTGGCGTGCTGGGTGAGGTCGAAGTCGCCGCGGTTGGCGATCCCCTCCAGCTCCGACCAGCCGATCGGGAACAGGTACTCGACGTCGCTGGTCGCCGAGGAGTAGTGCGGAGAGCTCCTCGGCGCCGTGGGCGCGGACCCGCAGGTGGTCGGGGCGGATGCCGAGCTCGGTGTACCAGCGCTCGCGCTCGGCCATCCAGAGCCGGTGCCAGGTCTCGGCCTCGGCCGGCGGCACGAAGAACTCCATCTCCATCTGCTCGAACTCGCGGGTGCGGAAGATGAAGTTGCCGGGGGTGATCTCGTTGCGGAACGACTTGCCGATCTGGGCGATCCCGAACGGCGGCTTCTTGCGGGCGAAGCCGAGCACGTTCTTGAAGTTGATGAAGATCCCCTGCGCCGTCTCCGGCCGCAGGTAGACCTCCGAGCCCTCGCCGGCCACGGGCCCGATGTGGGTCTCGAACATCAGGTTGAACTGGCGCGGCTCGGAGAGCTCGCCGCCGCACTCCGGGCAGCGCAGCTCGGCATCCGGGTCGCCGCCCTCGGCCTCGACCGCCTCGCGCAGGTGGTCCTCGCGCCAGCGCCGCTTGCACTTGCCGAGGCACTGGACGAGCGGGTCGGTGAAGCCCTCGAGGTGCCCTGAGGCCTCCCAGACCCGCGGGTGCTGGAGGATCGCCGAGTCGATCGCGACGATGTCGTCGCGCTCCTGCAGCATCGCCCGCCACCACTCGGCTTTGACGTTGTTCTTCAGCAGCACGCCGTAGTGGCCGTAGTCGTAGGTCGAGCCGAGGCCGCCGTAGATCTCCGAGGAGGGGAAGACGAAGCCGCGCCGTTTGCAGAGGGCGACGATCTCCTCCATCGAGACCTCGGTCGGGCGGATGTCGTGCTCGGCGGTGGCCATGCCGGAACCGTAGCGGCTGCGATAATCGCCGAGCCCGTGCCCATTTACGAGTACAAGTGCGAGAACGGCCACGTCTTCGACGTGATCCAGAAGATGATCGACGAGCCGCTGAGCGAGTGCCAGGAGTGCGGCGCTCCCGCGGTGCGCGTCCTCCACTCTCCCGCCGTCCACTTCAAGGGCTCGGGCTTCTACAACACCGACTACGGCAAGAAGAAGGGCGCCGGCAACGGCGCCGCCGGCGAGGGGGCGAAGGAGCCGGCGAGCTCCGAGTCCGGCGGCTCCGCCGCCCCTTCGGAGTCGAAGTCGAGCGATTCGAAGTCGAGCTCCAGCGACACCAAGGCGGCCGCCTCGACCGCCGACTGAGCGGCGTTCGTTCGATTTTGGCGCCTATAGGCCCCAAAAAGCATCGAACGGCGAGGGTCAGCCGTTGAGGAAGCGGTTGACGGCGTGGCGCCGGACCGACTCCGGCACCTCGATGCTGCCTTCCGGTCCTTCTTCGCAGCCCGCCTTGGGGGAGCCGCAGAGGACGTCGGCGGGGGCGCTGCCGCCGATCGCGGCGGCGAGGATCAGCTGCGGCATCGTCAAGAAGCCCATGTCGCTGACGAACGCCTTCGGCGCGTCCCAGCCGATGATCGGGCCCCTGATGAAGTTGTAGGGGGCGCGGAGGGGATCGGTGAGGCGGCTCTTGATCCCGTTGATCACCGATTGCTGCGCCTTCTCGCGGTCGAGATCGCTGTAGCCGAGCGTGTAGGCGCTCCTGCCGGGGCCGGGGCATTCGCTCGGCTCGCGGATCCGCGAGTAGGCCAGCGCCTTTTCGCCGTCGAGCGTGTTCTCACCCTTCTTCAGGTGCAGGGTGACGCCGCCCTGGCCGCCACCGGCGCCGCCGGAGATGTCGGCGCAGAGCTTGTGGGGGACGTTGACTTCGACTCCCCCGACCGCGTCGATCAGGTCTTCGAAGCCGGTGAAGTCGACGATCGCGACGTGGTCGATCTGGATCCCGAGGAACTGCTCGACGGTCTTGATCTGGAGCGCGGCGCCCCCGAAGGAGTAGGCGGCGTTGATCTTCTGCGGCTGCTCGCCGGGGATTTCGGCGTAGCTGTCGCGGGGGATCGAGAGTTTGCGGAAGCTGCCGCCGCCGGCGCGGATCAGCATCAGGGTGTCGGCGCGGTATTCGCCCGCTTCGCAGCCGTCGTGAGGGGCGTCGCCGTGCGACTGCTGTTCGAAGCACTTCTTCGAGTGGGGGGCGCCGGGCTCCTTGGTGTCCGGTGGACGCGCGTCGGTGCCGAGGACGAGGATCGTCTGCGCGCTCGGCAGCAGGAAGGGGTTGCCGTGCAGCGCCTCCTTCGCTTCGCCGGAGAGCTTGAACGCTTGCAGTTGCGCCGAGACCGCGAAGGCGAGGAAGCTGAGCAAGATCCATCCCAGAACGGCGATCCCGACCCATTTCGCGATCCGCTTCGCGGCCGTGCGCGGTGGCCGCAGGCGGCGGCCCTCGCGGGGCTCACGTTCGCGCCGAGGCCGCTTGCCAGGCAGCTTTGCGCGCTCGCGCAGGCCGGAGAGATCGGCCGATCTCAGCCGTGAAAAAAGGCCTTTGCGGGACCGGTAGACCTTGTACTCGGGCGGTCCCGAAGGCCGCTGCTCGCCATCGTCGGGCATAAAAGGGCTAGAAATCATGGCGATGTCTTCGGTCGCCCGCCTTCCAGCCTCCGATCGCCCGTGAGCGGGGTCGCGACGATCGGGGTCGATCTCGGCGGCACGAAGATGCTGGTCGGCGTCCTCGACGGGACCGAAGTTCGCTGGGAGAGCCGCGAGGCATCGACCGGCCAGAGTGAGGACAAGTTGGTCGAGCTGCTGGTCCGCGAGGTCAACGAGGCGCGGCGGGCGCGCCCCGATGCGGTCGCGGTCGGGCTCGGCATCCCGGCGACGATCGACCACGACCGCGGCGTCGCGGTCTCCGCCGTCAACCTGCCGCTCGACGACCTGCCGATCCGCGACCTGGTCGCCGAGCGGGTCGGGCTGCCGGTCTTCGTCGACAACGACGCCAACGTCGCCGCTCTGGCCGAGTACCTCTACGGCGCCGCTCAGGGCAAGCCGAACGCGGTGATGATCACCGTCGGCACCGGGATCGGCGGCGGCCTGATTCTCGACGGCGAGGTCTATCGGGGCGCCACCGGGGCTGGGGCCGAGCTGGGCCACATGGTGATCCAGGCCGACGGCCCACCCTGCCAGGGCAACTGCCCCAACCACGGCTGCATCGAGTCGCTCGCCTCGGGCACGGCGCTGGGGCGGGAGGGCCTGGCGGCGGCGGAAAGCGCGCCGGACTCGGCACTCGGCAAGCTGTTGGCCGAAGGGCAGACGGTCGACGGCCTCGCCGTGACCGAGGCGGCGATCGCCGGCGACGAGACCGCGGTCGCGGTTTTTGGGCTGATCGGCAGCCGGCTCGGGGTCGCCTTCTCCAGCTTCGCCAACATCTTCCAGCCCGATGCGATCGTGGTCGGCGGCGGCGTGATCGCCGCCGGGGAGCTGCTGCTGGAGCCGGCCCGCCGCGAGCTGCGCGAACGGGCGCTGACGCCGATGAACAAGACGCCGGTGCTGGAGGCGATCCTCGGCAACGACGCCGGGATGATCGGCGCCGCCGCCCTGGCCCGGACCGAAGTGGAGCGGGGCGAGGCCTGATGGCGGGCCGGCTGGTCGTCTGCCCGACGCCGATCGGCAACCTCGACGACGTCACGCCGCGGGTGCGCGAGGCACTGGTCAGCGCCGACTTCATCGCCTGTGAGGACACCCGCCGCACCGGCTCTCTACTCGACAAGCTCGGGATCCGGCCGGCGCCGCGCCTGGTCTCCAACCATGAGGGCAACGAAACGGCGCGGGCAACCGAGCTGGCGCAGCGGATCGAGCGCGGCGACGTCGTCGCCCTCGTCTCCGACGCCGGCATGCCGGCGATCTCCGACCCCGGCTTCCGCCTGATCCGCCGCTGCATCGAGCGCAACCTCGAGGTCACGGTCCTCCCTGGCCCCTCGGTGGTGCCGGTGGCGCTGGTCGCCTCCGGACTGCCGACCGATCGCTGGCGCTTCGAGGGTTTCCTGCCCCGCCGCGCCGGCGAGATGGAGCGGGTGCTGCGCTCGGCCGAGACCGTGGTCGCCTTCGAGTCGCCGCGCCGGGTCGGCGAGTCGCTGGCGGCGATGGCCTCGCTCGCTCCCGACCGCCCCGCGGCGGTCTGCCGCGAGCTCTCGAAGATGCACGAGGAGGTCGCCCGCGGCACCCTCGGCGAGCTGGCACGGCGCTTCCGCGGCGACGTCAAGGGCGAGATCGTGCTGGTGATCGGGCCGGCCGCCGCCGAGGAGCACGACAAGGACGTCGGCTTCGCGGTCGACGCCCTGCGCCACCTGGTCCAGTCCGGCGCCCGGCCCCGCGCCGCCGCCAGCGTCGTCGCGGCGCTGACCGGTACCCGGGCCAACGACCTCTACAAGGCGCTGACCGGGCGCGAGGCGCGGCGCTAGGCCGGACTAACCCCAAGTACCCCGGACACCTCCGGGCCCCATAGAGACGCCTTCATTCGGACGCCCCGGCCATGGCCGGGGCGTCCGCGCGCTCACCCACGCTTCCTGACGCCAATCAACGAAGCACCAAAAGGGAGCGCGCAATGACAGAGGATGACGTGCTGTTCGGATTCCGCCTGCGTCTGTTCACCCTGGCCGAGGAGCTCGGCAACGTCTCGGAGGCCTGCCGGGCGATGGGCGTTGCCAGATCCACCTACTACGCCTGGAAGCCGAAGCTGGAGCGCTACGGCCTCGACGGCCTGCGGGTCAGGGAGCGGCGAAGGCCGCGCATGCCCAACCAGATCGGCCCCCATCTCGAGCATCGGATCCTCGCCTTCTGTCTCGGCCATCCCGGCTTCGGCCCGAGGCGCGTCTCGGCTGAGCTGGCAAGGGAGAAGTGGGGCGGCATCCAAATCTCTGAGAACGGCGTCTGGTGCGTGCTCAAGCGCTTCAACCTCAACACCCGCTCCAAGCGCCTGGCGCTGATCGCCCGCCACGCCGACCCCTATGAGCGCAAGCCCGAGCTTCCGCCAAAGGAGCTGCGCATCGACGCCTCGGTGCCCGGTGAGAAGGTGCAGATGGACTGCTTCTACGTCGGTCGGCTCGCCGGCAGCAAAGGGGTGATCTGGCAATACAGCGCGATCGACGTCGCCTCCGCCTACACCTGGGCCTTCCTGCGCTCCACCGAGCACAACCCGACCGCCCGCCACACCACCGAGCTGGTCCATCTGGTCGCCAAAGACCTCAAGCGGGCGGGCTGGAAGCTCGGTGAGGTCACCACCGACAACGGCTCGGAGTTCCGCGCCGCCGACTTCGGCAAGGCGATCGCCAACCACAAAGCCACGCAGCGCAAGATCAAGGCCGGGCGGCCGAACTCAAACGGCTGCGTGGAGCGGGTCCAGCTGACGATCTTGGAGGAGTGCTGGCGACCGGCCTTCTCCCGCTCGCTGGCGCCAAGGATCACCGCGCTGCGGCGCGACCTCGATGAGTACCTGCGCTACTACAACACCGACCGCGCCCACACCGGCAGGCTGACGAAGGGACGGGTGCCGGCGGATATCGTCTTCGGTGCCCGCAAGATGGCGAGCGTGCGATGAACTCGAGTTGTCGGCACAACTCGGGGTTAGGACGCGCTAGGCGAGGCAGTCCGGGCCGAGCTGGTCGAGCCCGGTGAGGCCGCAGAGGGCCATCGTCAGGTCGAGCTCGCCGAGCACCATCTTCAGCACCGCTTCGACACCCGCCTGCCCGTCCAGCGCCAGGCCCCAGACGTAGGGCCGGCCGAGGCAGACCGCGTCGGCGCCGAGGCAGAGCGCCTTGAGGACGTCGGCGCCGCCGCGGACGCCGCTGTCGAAGAGGACCGCGAGCTCGCCGCCGACCGCCGCGGCGATCGGCGGCAGGGCGTCGAGCGAGGCGAGCGCGCCGTCGACCTGGCGGCCGCCGTGGTTGGAGACGACGATGCCGTCGAGGCCGCGGCGGGCCGCCTCGTGGGCGTCGTCGACGTGCTGGATCCCCTTGACGAGGATCGGCAGCGAGGTCATCTCGCGCAGCGAGGCGAGGTCGTCCCAGGTCAGCGAGGGGTTGGCCTGCACGCCGAGGAAGTGGCCGGTGGCGGCGCCCTGGTCCTCCTCCGGCGATCTTCTCCAGCGCTTCGCGGAAGACCGGGTCCTGGAAGTAGTTGGCGACGCCCATCCCGTTGAGGAAGGGCAGCCAGGCCTGCTGCAGGTCGCGCGGCTTCCAGCCGGGGATGAAGGTGTCGACGGTGACGACGATCGCGCCGTAGCCGGCCCGCTCGGCGCGGCCGACGAAGCTCTCGACCAGGCGGCGGTCGTTGGCCCAGTAGAGCTGGAACCAGCGCGGAGCCTCGCCGCCGGCCGCGGCGATCTCCTCGAGGCTGAAGTGCGAGGCGGTGCTGGCGATCATCGGCGTGCCGACCGCGGCCGCGGCGCGTGCGGTCGCCAGCTCGCCCTCGTCGTCGAGGACCTTCTGCACGCCGATCGGCGCCAGCATCAGCGGCGCCGGCATCGCCGTTCCCAGCACCGTCGTCGAGAGGTCGCGCGCGGCGACGTCGCGCAGCATCCGCGGCATCGAGCCGGCGGCGGCGGAAAGCCTCGGCGTTGGCCCGGATCGTGTCCTCGCTGCCGGCTCCGGCACCGACGTAGTTGGCGGCCCGCGGCTCCATCGCCGCCACCGCCCGCTGCTCCAGCTCGGCGATCGAGACCGGCACCGCCGGCGTCTCACCCGCCAGGCCGCGCATGTAGATCTCGCGGTAGTAGTCGGCGAACTGGGCCATCGGACCCGCAAGGCTATTCCAGGCCGGTGGCTGAGGGAGAGCGCACTGCCGGCCTGCGCCTGCCAGTAGCCGCGACCTTCGGGCGGCGCCGCCCGAATAGGCTGGGAGTGCCGGTGATCGACTCCCACACGCACCTGTGCTCTGTGATGGCAATGAGGCCGACGTCGTCGGCGCGGCGCGGGAGGCGGGGGTGGGGCGGATGCTCACGGTCGGCATGGACGCGGAGAGCAACCGGGCGGCGATCGCCGCTGCCGAGCGCCACCAGGAGGTCTTCGCCGCGGTCGGGCGCCACCCGAACGAGGCGGGCGGGTTCGACGAGGAGGCGGCGGCGGAAATCGCCCGTCTCGGCGCCCACGAGAAGGTCCGGGCGGTCGGCGAGACCGGGCTCGACTACTACCGCGACACCGCGCCAGCGGCCGATCAGCGCCGCGCCTTCGCGGCCCAGATCGAGATCGCCCGCGAGCTCGACCTGCCGATCGTGATCCACGCCCGCGATCCCGAGGGGAGCAGCGAGGCGACCGACGAGATCTTCGCCACGCTCGACGCGCACGCCGCCGGCCTGCCGGTGGTCCTGCACTGCTTCATGGCCCCGCAACGGGTCGGCGACGCTGCCGAGCGCGGCTGGTACTGCTCCTTCGCCGGCAACCTCACCTATCCCAGCGCGGAGGCGCTGCGCGAGGCGGCGGAGCGGGTCCCCGGGGATCGCCTCCTGGTCGAGACCGACGCCCCGTACCTGGCCCCCCAGGAGAAGCGCGGCCGCCGCAACGAGCCGGCCAACGTCGTCGCCACCGCCCGCCTCCTGGCCGAGGTCCGCGGTGCCTCCTACGAGGAGCTGGAGCGTCAGGTCGAGGCCAACGCCCGCGCCCTCTTCGGCTGGTAGCGGTCCGTGGTCCGGCTCGGGCAGAACTTCCTCGCCGATCCCAACCTGCTCGACGCGATCGTCCGCGACGCCGAGCTCGCGCCGGCCGACGTCGTGCTCGAGGTCGGGGCGGGGGAAGGCGTGCTGACCGAGCGGCTGGCGCTCGTCGCCGCTCACGTCCACGCGATCGAGATCGACCGCGGGCTGGAGACGGCGCTGGCGCCGCTCGCCGCCCGCGACAACGTCACCCTGCACTGGGCCGACGCGATGAGGATCGACCTCGGCGGCGCTCGAGCCGGCGCCGACGGCGATGGTCGCCAACCTGCCCTACTCGGTGGCGACGCCGCTGCTGCTGCGCACGATCGAGCGAGCTGCCCTCGCTGCGAAGCTGGACGGTGATGGTCCAGCGGGAGATCGCCGACCGCCTGCGCGCGGCGCCGGGCAGCCGCACCTACGGCTCTCCGAGCGTGCTGGTCCAGCTCGCCTGCGAGGTCGAGCTGGTCGCGCAAGGTCGACCCGGCGGTGTTCCGGCCGCGCCCGCGGGTCGACTCGGCGATCCTGCGGCTGCGCCGCACCGGCCCCGGCCGCCGACCCGCCGACCCGCGAGCTGGTCCGCGCCGCCTTCGCCCACCGCCGCAAGTCCCTGGCCCGCTCGCTCGAGCACGCCCGGCCGGGCTCGCTGGCGCCGGCCCGGGCGCGCGCTCGCGGAGCTCGGGCTGGCCGCAGGACGCGCGCGCCGAGGCGCTCTCGCCCGCGGCAGTTCGCCGCCCTGTCCGCGAAGCTCCAGGTCGACGCTTAACCCTCCCGCCGCGATGCTCGTCCACGCCCCCGCCAAGCTCAACCTCTGCCTCTACCTCGGCCCGCGCCGCGCGGACGGGCTGCACGAGCTCTGCTCGCTGTTCGAGCCGCTGGCGCTGGCCGACCTGATCGAGGTCTCGCGAGGCGGAGCGCGACGAGGTCGTCTGCCCCGGCGTCGAGGGCGAGAACCTCGCCGCGCGCGGCGCTGGCCGGCGCTGCGCGAGCGCGGCTGGCAGCGGCCGCCGCTGCGGATCGAGATCGAGAAGCGGGTGCCGGTCGCCGCCGGGCTCGGCGGCGGCAGCGCCGACGCGGCCGCGGTCCTGCGGCTCGCCGGCCGGCGAGGTCGACGACCTGCACGGGCTCGCCGCCGAGCTCGGCGCCGACGTGCCCTCGCAGCTGCGGCCGGCGCTGGCGCTCGTCCGCGGCGCCGGGGAGCGGGTCGAGCCGCTGCCGGAGCCGGCGCCACACGCGGCGGTGCTGCTGCCCGGCGGCGGCGGCCTGGCCACCGCCGACGTCTTCGCCGAGGCCGACCGGCTCGGCGCTCGGCCGCGACGCGCCGACGAGCTGGAGGCGCTGGCGGTGCGCCTGCGCCGAGGCGGCCGGCGCCGGCGCCTCGCCGCTCTCCTACGCGGAGCTGCTCGTCAACGACCTCGAGCGCGCCGGCCCGCTCGCTGCGACCCGACGATCGGCGACGCGCTCGAGGCCCTGCGCGACGCCGGCGCCCCGGTGGCGCTGCTGAGCGGCTCCGGCCCGACCGCGGTCGGGCTCTTCGCGGACCTGGCCGCCGCCCGCGCCGCGGCCGCCGCGATCGACCGCGACGACGCGATCGTCTGCGAGGCCGGGAGCTGACGGCCGCCCACCCACTCGGAGGGGCCGCCGGTGAGGCTGCCGGGGGAGGGCGCCGGCAACCGCAAACGGCTGCTGATCGCGGCTGTGGCCGCGGCGGTCGGCGTCGGCTACTACCTGATCAGCCGCGAGCTCGGCCACCTCGACCTGCAGAACCTGCTCGAAGACGTCTCCAACACGCTCGGCGCCTGGACCTACCTGCTGGTCGGCGTCTTCGCCTTTGCCGAGACCGGCGCCTTCGTCGGCCTGGTCGTGCCCGGCGAGACGGTGATGCTGCTCGGCGGCGCCGTCGCCGGCCAGGGGGCGATCGACATCTACCTGCTGATCGCGATCGCCTGGTTCTCGGCCTGGCTGGGGGACACGACCAGCTTCTTCATCGGCCGCCGGCTCGGCCGCGAGTTCGTGATCAGCCACGGGCCGCGGGTCGGGATCAGCCACGAGCGCTTCGAACAGGTCGAGGACTACTTCTCCCGCCACGGCGGCAAGACGATCTTCATCGGCCGCTTCATCAGCCTGGTCCGCGCCTTCGCGCCGTTCATCGCCGGCAGCTCCGGCATGCGCTACCGCGCCTTCGTCCCCTATAGCGTCCTCGGCACCGGGCTCTGGGCCAGCGCCCACATCCTGATCGGCTACTTCTTCTCGCGCAGCATCGAGACCGCCGCCAAGTACGCCGGCAAAGGCGCCTTCCTGCTGGCGACGCTGATCGTCGTCGTCGTCGGCTCGGTCGCTCTTTACCGTTATTTCCGGGTGGCGGAGAACCGGCGCCGCGGCGGTGCGCTGGATGGAGCGGCACGCGGCGACCCGGTGGCTCGTCGTGCTCGGCCGCCGCTACCAGCCGCAGCTGCGGTTCCTCTGGGACCGCGTCACCCCCGGCGGCACCTTCGGCCTCGAGTTCACCTCGCTGATGGCGACCCTCGCGGTCTCGCTCTTCGTGCTCGTCGCCTACATCGTCCTGATCGGCCGCGAACCGGGGCCGACCCCCGGCGACATGACCGCGATCGAAGTCGTCGAACACCTGCGCGTCGCCTGGCTCACCGATCGTCTCCAAGCTCGTCACCTTCCTCGGCTCCGCCGTCTTCACCTGGGGCCTGACGGCGATCTGCGCGGGCCTGCTGCTCTGGCGCCGTCGCTGGGCCGAGGTCGGGGTGCTGCTGGCCGGCATGGCGCTGACCTCGGTCGGCATCCACGAGATCAAGGCGGCTGTCGACCGGCCGCGGCCCGAGGAAGCGCTGGTCGCCACTTCGGGCTCCTCGTTCCCCAGCGGCCACGCCGCCCACTCGGTCCTCTACCTCTGGCTGGCGGTGACGATCGTGCTGCGCCTGCGGCCGGGGATGGCGCGGGGGGCGGCGGTCGTCGCGACCGGGCTCGGCGCTGACGATCCTGATCGGTCTCTCGCGCGTCTACCTCAACGTCCACTACCTCAGCGACGTCAGCGGCGGTTGGGCGCTCGGCGCCGCCTGCTTCTCGTTTTGCGCCGCCATCGCGCTCGTCGTCTCCGGGTTGCGGCAGAATCCGCAGCGATGACGCTTCTACGCGCTGGCCAAAATCGGCCACCAGTACTTCCTCTTCGGCGCCGCCGGCCTGATCTGCCTCGTCGCTTTCGTCACCCTGATCCTCGCGCCGGCGGTGAGCGCGCACGGGCGGATCTGGGAGAAGGCGGCCGCCGGCTTCCTCTCGGTCTTCGTGCTCGCCGCCCTGCTGGTGGTCGGCGTCGTGATCGGCCTGGCGATCGTCTACTACTACACCGACATCGCCAACTTCCTCAACGGCAAGTAGGCGTCAGGCCGGCGCGGCTGGGCACGCCGGCGGCCGAGGCGGGAATAATGCGCCGATGCCGGCAACCTCGAGGGGGCTGAAATCCCTGCAAAAGCGGAAGATCCTGGGCTGCTCGACGCGCTCTCCGAAGCGGTCGAGTCGGGCGCCGGCCTGCCTGCCGTGGCGCGCGCGGCGGCGCGGCTGCTCGACGCCAGCGTCGCCCTGATCGACCGCTCCAGCGCGGTGCTGGCGGTGGCCGGCGCCTCGCCGGACCAGGAGACAGAAGCTGCTCTCCGGCGGCGAGGGGGTGACCGCGGTCGAGCTGCGGGTCGCCGACGCCGCCGTCGGCGAGCTGCGCTACCGGGCCAAGGCGGCCGCCGGACCCGGCGATCGCCCGCATGGTGACGACGCTGCTGGCGCTGGAGCTGGAGCGCTCGCGCTCGCCGGAGTGGGAGAGCGAGGAGGTGGCGAGTGCCTTCGTCGCCGCCGTGCTCGCCCGCGAGGTGACCGACCGCGGCGACATCGTCGCCCGCGCCGCCGAGCTCGGCGCCGACCTCGACCGCGGCGCCGGCGTGCTGGTGCTGCGGGCGGCGCCGCGGGCGGCGCAGACCGGCGAGTGGCGCGAGCGGGTGCTGACCCTGGCGCTGCGGGCGCTGCGCTCGCTGGCGCCGGGCTCGCTGGCGAGCGCTGCGGACGACGAGGTGGCGGCGGAGATCGCGGTGATCGTTCCCGCCGAGGACGACGAGCGCCTCGCCCGCGCCGCCGCCGGCCTGGCCCGCGAGCTCGACGACAGCCTCTCCGGCTTCCACCTGACGACCGGCCGCAGCCGCCGCAGCGCCGATCCCGGTCGACCTCTACCGGGCCGGCAACGAGGCGCGCCTGGCGGTCAACGTCGGCGAGGCCGAGGGCCGCTCGCTGCTGGCCTTCGAGGACACCGGCGCCTACCGGCTGCTGCTGCCGGCGATGAGCGAGGACCCGGGCGAGCTCGAACGCTTCTACGCCGAGACGATCGAGCCGCTGTCCAGCTACGACGAGCAGTACGAGACCGAGCTGGTCGCCACCGTCGAGGCCTACCTCGACAACGACGGCAACGTCGCCGCCACCGCCAAACAGCTCTTCACCCACCGCCACACCGTGCGCTACCGCCTGGAGCGCGTGAAGGAGCTCTGCGGCCACGACGTCTCCGCCACCGAGGGCCGCGAGAAGCTCGGCCTCGGCCTCAAGGCGATGCGCGTCCTCGGCATCGCCTCGCCGCGCGGGCCCGGCCCTGGAGCCGGGCGCCAAGGGCGGCAAGGTCGCCCGCGGCGCCGAGGAGTAGCTCGCTTGCGCCGGCAGCGGTGCAGCCGCTGTCGGAAAAGCCGTTCCGGGCCTCGAAGCCATTCCGGGGGGAGGACTCGAACCCCCACTTCCAGGACCAAAACCTGGCGTGCTAGCCAACTACACCACCCCGGATCGCGCCCCGAGCGTAGCGCCGGCTGGCACGAGGCGTGCATTCGACACCGATGCGATGTCGAATGCACTCCTCAACGGTTGAACCCGTCCGATGGGGGCCTACGGTTCTGCTCGTGGAGATCGGAGGAGCGTCGATGGACCCGGAGGTCCGCGAGGGCCTGGCGCGGAGCTGGAAGGCGCTGATGGCGGTCGGCGTCCTGGCGATCGTCGTCGGCTGCATCGCGATCCTCGTCCCCGCCGTCGCCTCGGTCGGGACGGCGATCTTCATCGGCTGGATCCTCGCTCGATCGCCGGCGCCTTCCTGGTCGCCGCCGCCTTCTCGGCGCACTCGATCGGGACCGTGGTGCTGCGGCTGCTGTGGGCGGCGCTGACCGTGGTCGTCGGCATCTGGCTGATCGTCGAACCGCACAACGGCACCCTCACCCTGACCCTCGTCCTCGGCATCTACTTCCTCTTCATGGGCCTGACCCGGATCACCGTCGCCTTCGCCGCCGCGGCCAGCAGAACGCCGGCCTGGTCGGCCTCAGCGGCGTCGCCGGCCTCCTGATCGGCATCCTCGTCCTCGCCAAGTTCCCCGAGCTCCGCCGACTGGGCGATCGGCCTCCTGGTCGGCATCGACCTGATCTTCGCCGGCTGGACCCTGACCTCGGTCGCCCTGGTCGGCAAAGACCTCTCCCGCGCCTGAGGCGGCGCATATCTGCGTCTTCGCTCGCTTGTGTGCAGAGCACACGGCGCTCGCTGCATCCTTGATCTGCGCCGCCTCAGGCGCGGGAGCAGCCAGAGGAACTGGATTTCTCGGAGCGTTTTCACGGCTGGCGTGGTGGCGGGTCTTCCCGCAGGGCTCGATGAAGCGTCCGTGTGCCCCTCCCTCGGAGGCTCCAGGACCAGCGAGCCGAATCGCCTCCCGCAATCTGCTGCGCAACGGCCTCCGAGGGAGGGGCACACGGACGCTTTCCCAATACGATTCGCGGGTGAGTCGCCCCTCGTCCTAGTCATGGCGGCGGGCGAGGGCACCCGCATGCGCTCGTCCCTGCCGAAGATGCTGCATCCCGTCTGCGGACGAGCGATGGTCGCCTGGCCGATCCTCGCCGCGCGCGAGGCCGGGGCCGGGCGGGTCGCGGCGATCGTCTCGCCCGGGCAGCGACATCTCCGCCGGCCTGCCCGAAGGCGTCGAGACCGTCGTGCAGCCCGCAGCCCGACGGCACCGGCGGCGCGATCCGCGCGGCGCTGCCGCTGATCGAGGCGAGTCGAGACGGTGCTGGTCCTCTCCGGCGACGTGCCGCTGATCTCGCGCCGAGACGATCGCCGGCCTGCTCGAGGCCCACGCCGTCTCCCTGGCCGCGGCGACGATGCTGACGATCGAGCTCGACGACCCCGGCTCCTACGGCCGCGTTCGTCCGCACCGAGAGCGGCGAGGTCGAGCGGGTGGTCGAGGCCAAAGCCGCCGGCGACGCCGACCCCGCGCAGCTCGCGATCCGCGAGATCAACGCCGGCACCTACGCCTTCGACGCCGGCGCCGCTGGCCGACGCGCTCGCCGGGCTCTCCAACGACAACGCCCAGGGCGAGTACTACCTGCCCGACGTCTTCCCGGCCCTGCGCGAGGCCGGCCATTCCGTCGCCGCCCATCTCGCCGACGACCTCGCGGTGACGATGGGGGTCAACAACCGCGCCGACCTCGCCGCGGTCGAGGCGGAGGCGCGACGCCGCATCCTCGAGGCCCACATGCTCGCCGGCGTCACCGTCGTCGATCCCGGCCTCGACCTGGATCGACGCCGGCGTCGAGATCGCCGCCGACGCCCGGATCGAGCCCGGCACCAGCCTCCGCGGGGAGACCGAGGTCGGCGCCGGCGCCGTCGTCGGCCCGCTGACGCACGCTGATCGACACCACCGTCGGCGCCGGTGTCCGCGGTCGCCGCACTCCTACCTGGTCGAGTGCGAGGTGCGCGACGGCTGCTTGGTCGGCCCCTTCGCCTACCTGCGCCCGGGCGCCCGCCTCGACGCCGGCGCCAAGGCCGGCACCTTCGTCGAGATCAAGAACTCGCACGTCGGCGAGGGCTCCGAAGGTCCCCCACCTGGCCTACGTCGGCGACGCCGACATCGGCCCCGGCAGCAACCTCGGGGCCGGCACGATCACCGCCAACTACGACGGATTCCGCAAGCACCGGACTGTGATCGGCCGCGGTGTCCGCATCGGCGTTGACACGATGCTGATCGCCCCGGTAGAAGTCGGCGACTCCGCCTACACTGGCGCTGGAGCGGTGATCAAGGACGACGTTCCCGACGGGGCGCTGGCCGTGAGCGAGAACGCGCAGCGGAACATCGAGGGATACGCGGATCGCAAGGCCGCGCGAGATGCGAGAGGACAAGGAGCCGTGAGCACGATCGAGGAGCGTCCCGCAGGCGGCGACCGCGATCCCCCACGACTACTCGAAGCGGCTGATGGTCTTCGGCGGCCGCAGCTCGATGGAGCTGGCCGCCAAGGTCGCCGGCAAGCTCGACCTCGACCTCGGCCAGGTGACGCTGAAGACCTTCGCCAACGGCGAGGTCTACTGCCGCTACGAGGAGTCGATCCGCGGCGCCGACGTCTTCATCGTCCAGTCGACCTGCGCCAACGAGCAGAGCGGGATGACCCCGAACGACTCGCTGATCGAGCTGCTGACGATGATCGACGCCGCCCAGGGCGCCTCCGCCCACCGGATCATCGCCGTCATGCCCTGGTACGGCTACGCGCGCCAGGACAAGAAGTCCGCCCCGCGCGAGCCGATCTCCGCCCGCATCGTCGCCAAGTGCCTGGAGGGCGTCGGCGTCGACCGCGTCCTCACCATGGACCTCCACGCCGGCCAGGTCCAGGGCTTCTTCCACGTCCCGGTCGACCACATGACGGCGATGCCGATGCTGACCCAGTGGTTCGTCGACCAGAAACTGACAGAGGAGCTGGTGATCGTCTCCCCGGACGCCGGCCGGGTGAAGACGGCGCGCAACTTCGCCCGCCGCATCGGCACCCACTGGGCGGTGATGGAGAAGGAGCGCCCCGCCCAGCAGGTGGCCGAGATCGGCTACGTGGTCGGCGACGTCAAGGGCAAGACCGCGGTCCTGGTCGACGACATGATCGACACCGCCGGCACCCTCTGCGCCGCCGCCCAGACCGTGCTCGACGAGGGCGCGGCGCGGGTGATCGCCTGCGCCACCCACGGCGTCTTCTCCGGCCCCGCCTACGAGCGGCTCGCCGACTCGAGCTCGGATCGAGCGGATCGTCGTCACCGACACGCTGCCGCTGCGCCCCGGCGCCCCCGACAACATCACCGTGCTCTCCACCGCCGGCACCTTCGCCGACTCGATCCGCCGCATCTTCACCGACGACTCGGTCTCCGAGATCTTCGCCGGCGAGAACCAGCTCTTCTAGCGCTCTGGCCACCGAGGCCCCAAGCAAGCTGCGCCTAGTCGGCCACAAGGGCGCCGACCTGATCGCCCCCGGCAACACGCTGGAGAGCTTCCAGGCCGCGGTCGAGGCCGGGGTCGACACGATCGAGTTCGACGTGCTCTGGCTGCGCGACGCGCACCTGCCGCTGGAGCAGCGGGCGCCGCTGGTCGTCGCCCACGACTGGGCACGACGCCGAGCGCCGCACGCCGCTGGCCCTGACCGAGGCGCTCGACGCCTTCCTCGAGCCGCCGCTCGACCGGGTCGAGATCGACCTCGACGTCAAGCTGCCGGGGCGCGAGGAGGAGATGGTCGCGGCGCTGCGCGAGCGCGACCTGGTCGGCCGAGCGATGGTCTCGACGATGGAGCTGCTACACGCTGAAACGGATCGCGGAGCTGGACCCGAACCTGCGGCGCGGCTGGACCTATCCGAAAGTGACCAAGGACTGGACCTCCAAGCGCTGGGCGAAGCGGGCCGATGCTGGCCGCCCTGGTGGCGATGCGCCACCGCCTGCCGGGCCTCGCCGCGCGAGAAGCTGCCGCAGATCGGCGTCGAGGCGATGTGGGTCTACCACCCGCTGGTCACGTCCCGCCTGGCCCGCATCTGCAAGCTCGCCGGGGTCGAGCTGATCGCCTGGACCGTCGACGACGCGGCGCGGATGCGCAAGCTCGTCGACGGCCGGCGTCACCGGCCTCTGCTCCAACGACCCGCGCCTCTTCTCGCACCTCTAGTAGCCACCCGCCCGCGTCCCCTCGCGTAGCCCCAGGCGACATAACTCGCCGCTCGATCGATTTTGGCGGCTGTAGGCCGCTAAAAAGATCGAGCGGCGCGTCGACGGCGCGTTAGACGGTGCCGGGGGTCGCGGTCGGCGGCGCGTTGCGGCCGCCCTTCTTGGCCTTCACCGCCGACTCGAGCTCCTCGGCGGTGAAGCCGCCGACCGCCTCGCCGTCGAGCGCGTAGCGGTAGAGGGCGACGCCGAAGATGCCGCTGAGCGCGCGCGAGATCAGCAGCGCGATCGCCAGCACCAGCGCGCCGACCACGACCAGCAGGGCGCCGAGGAAGGAGGCCGAGGACCAGAACGCGACCCCGGCGACGATCAGGATCGCGGCCGGCAGGACGCCGATCAGGAAGATCGCGCCGCCGATCGCGATGTTGCCGGTGATCTGCTGGCCCCAGCGCTGGCGGAACATCGAGGCCGAGCGCTTCAGCGTCCGCATCGGCCGGTGCCCTCGATCGCGATCACCGGCACCGCGAGGAAGGTGACCAGCGACCAGGCCATGCCGACCAGGCGGGCGGCGATCTGGCCGCCGATCCCGCCCTGGTTCTCGAGCACGCCCATCAGCACGCTGATCGCGGTGCGAGAGCGCCGCCCAGCCGCAGATCTGGCTGAAGCGTTCGCGCGCGACGGCGAGCCCGTCGGCGACGGTCGCCTGCCTGGCCGCGGAAGATCATGTCGGCGCAGGCGGCGAGGCCGACGCTGAAGTAGAAGCCGACGACGCTGAGGACGTAGACGCCGATCACCAGCAGCGGGATCGCGCCGCCGAGGCTGTCCTGGTCGAGCAGGTAGAGGCCCGGGCCGAGGAAGACGATCGCCAGCAGCGTCGTCGCGACGGCGCCGTAGAGCGGGAAGCGGATCAGCTCGCGGTGCCCGTTCAGCAGCCCCCAGCTCTTCTTGGTCAGTCGCCCAACCGCGTCGGATCCTGCTCATCGCTCCTCCTTGTCGTCGGGCACGCGATCTCTAGAGCGTTTCGGCCAGCCCCGGCGTGCGCTTGACTCCTCTTTCCTCGAAGTACTCCCACTCCTGCTCGCCGAGCTCGGTCGCGGGCGGGTCGGCGTAGACCCACTCGCGGACGATCCGGTGCCAGTTGCGCTTCGCCCGCAGCTGGCCGAGCACGGCGACGACGCCGATCTCCATCCGCCGCCCCATCAGCTCGTCGGCCGGGATCGACTCGCGCCGCATCAGGTCGAAGTACTCCGAGCGCGGGTCGTTGGTCGACTCGATGATCTTCATCACCCGCCGCGGCGTGATCTCGATCTCGCGGTCCTCGATGTACCAGCCGCCGACCGCGCGCATGTGGTCCATCAGCCGCTCGGCGTCGAGCTTGGAGGGCTTCTTGACGAAGCCGAGGTCGTGCAGCGCCTGGCGGAACGCCTCGGGGTCGTTGCGCGAGGCGGCGTCGAAGGCGCGCTGCTCGAGCAGGATCTGCTCGCGGTCGAGCTTCTTCGTCATCCCGAAGTCGAGGAAGGCGACGCGGCCGTCCTCCATCAGGATGTAGTTGCCGGGGTGGGGGTCGGCGTTGAAGTGCTGCAGGTGGATAGATCGAGCCGAAGCTGCCGCGGAAGACGATCTCGCCGAAGCGGCTGCGCTCCTCGTGCGGCAGCTCCTTGATCTGCTCGAAGCCCATCCCTTCGACCAGCTCGGTGACCAGGACCCGCCGCCGCGAGAGCCGGGTGACGACTTCGGGCACGTAGATGAAGGGGTGTTCGCGGTAGGCGCGGGAGAAGGTGCGCTGGTTCTGCGCCTCGTACTCGTAGTCGAGCTCCTCCATCACCCGCTCGCGCAGCTCCTCGGCGATCGCCTTGGCGTCGAGGCCGGGGGCGAGTGCCCGCGCCAGCCGGACGAGCGTGCCGGCGTTGCGCAGGTCGGCGTCGAGCGCCTCGGCGATCCCCGGGTACTGGATCTTGACCGCGACCCGGCGGCCGTCGAGCAGCTCCGCCCGGTGCACCTGGCCGATCGAGGCGGCGGCGAAGGCCTCGGTCTCGAACTCGGCGAAGTAGCTCGGAGAGCGGCTCGCCGTCGTACTCCTCCTTCGAGCACCGTCTCGACCTTCTCCCAGGGCATCGCCGGGCGCGTCGGTGCGCAGCTTCGCCAGCTGCTCCTGGTAGATCTCGCGGTACTCCTCGGGGATGAACTCGGTGTCGATGAAGGAGGCGAACTGGCCCAGCTTCATCGCCGCGCCCTTCATCTGGCCCGAGCGCCCCGACCATCTTCATCGCCGTCTCCAGGTGGCGCTGCTCGAGCGCGCTCCTTGCCGCCCTCCTCGGAGCGGCCGACGTTGGCCGCCTTGGTGCCCGGCGTAGCGGGCGCCCTGGACGCCGACGATCGAGCCCAGCTTGGCCGAGCGGCGAACCCTGCCCTTGGGAATCTTCGAGTCGTCGGCCACGGCGAAGGTTGCCACAGGTCTGCCTCGCGCGCCGGTTCTCTATCCTCTCCCGTCCGATGGCCACCGCACGTTCCACTCTCAAGGTCGCTCCCCGCGCCGATTTCGGCTCCCGCTCCTCGCGCCGCCTGCGCGGCGAGGGCTGGTGCCCGGCGTCGTCTACTCGGGCGGCTCGGAGGCGACCCCGTTCCAGGTCGCCGAACGCGAGGTGCGGACGATCATCGGCGAGGGCGCGGCCCTCTTCGACCTCGAGGTCGACGGCGGCAAAGCCGTCCCGGTGGTGGTCAAGGAGCAGCAGCTGCACCCGGTCCGCGGCAGCCTCCAGCACATCGACCTGCAGGAGGTGAAGCTCGACGAGGCGATCCAGGCCGAGGTCGCGATCGAGCTCGAGGGGGCGGAGACCGCCCCCGGCGTCAAAGGCGGCGGCGTGCTCGAGCACGTCACCCGCGAGATCACCGTCGAAGCGCTGCCGACCGAGATCCCCGACCAGATCGTCGCCGACGTCTCCGCGATGGAGATCAACGACACCCTTCAGCTCTCGGCGATCCAGGCGCCCGATGGCGTCACCTTCGTCGCCGAGGACCCCGAGGAGGTCACCATCGTCACCCTCTCGCCGCCGCGGGTCGAGGAAGAGCCTGAGCCGGAGGTCGAGGAGGAGACCGAGCTGGTCGGCGAGGGCGAGGAGGGCGAGGCGCCCGAGGGCGAGGCCGCCGAGGGCGACTCGGGCGAGTCCGAGGGCGAGTAGCCCCTGTCGCTGTTCGGCCGTCGCGGTGGGCGCGGCGAGGAGGGCGAGCGCATCCTCATCGTCGGCCTCGGCAACCCCGGGGCCGAGCACGCCGGCACTCGCCACAACGTCGGCTTCGAGGTCGCCGAGGAGCTGGTGCGCCGCTGGGACCTCGGCGCGGCCGCGCCGCAAGTTCGGCGGCGAGCTCTACGAAGGGCGGGCCGGACCCGGCGGACCGCGGGTCGCCTTGCTGCTGCCGCAGACCTTCATGAACGCCTCCGGCGACTCGGCCGGACCGGCGCGCGGCTCGCTGAAGGTGCCGCTCGAGCGCACCGTCGTCCTCCACGACGAGATCGACCTGCCGTTCGGCGAGATCGAGGCGCGGCTCGGCGGCGGCCTCGCCGGGCACAACGGCCTCAAGAGCCTCAAGCGCGGCTTCGGCGACGCCGACTTCTGGCGGGTGCGGGTCGGGGTCGGGCGGCCGGACTCGACCGACCCCGAGGTCGTCTCCTCCTATGTCCTCGGGCGCTTCCGCGAGCCGCGGGCCGAGGTCGAGGCGCTGCTCGGCGCCGCCGCCGAGGAGACCGAGAGGCTGGTTGAGCGGCTAGGTTGCGGCGGCGAATGAGCGAGTTGACGAGCTACGAGGTCGACGAGCAGGGCATCGCCCTGCTGCGCCTCGAACGGGCCGAGGCCCGCAACGCGATCAACACCCAGATGCTGGTCGAGCTGCTCGGACACCTGGCGGTGGCGCGCGACGACGAGGCCGTGCGGGTGCTGGTGATCAGCTCCGCCGACCACCTCGGCCTCTCCGCCGGCGCCGACGTCCGCGAGCAGCTCGACGAGGAGGCCAAGGTCGAGCGGATGCAGCTGTTCGCCGACCTCTACGACGCGATCGTCGCCTTCCCAAAGCCGACGATCGCCGCCTGCCATGGCGACGTCGTCGGCGGCGGCGCCGAGATCGCCGTCGCCTGCGACATGCGGGTCGGCGGCGCCAACCTGCGGATGCGCTTCCCCGGTGCCGCGCTCGGCGTGCCGGTCGGCCCCGCCCGCCTCGTCACCCTCTGCGGGCTCGCCGCCGCCAAGTACCTGCTGCTCTCCTCGCGCACGGTCGGCGCCGACGAGGCGCTGCGGCTGGGCCTGGTCAACCGCGTCGCCCCCGCGGCGGCGACCGAGGAATCGGCGCTGGAGCTGGCGGCCGCCGTCGCCGCCCACCCGCCCGAGGCCGTCGCCCAGCTGAAGCGGATGCTGCACGAGTGGGACGACGTCGTCGGCCGCTCCAAGGTCGAGGGCGTCGGCCAGGTCGACTGGGCTCGGACGGGCCCCGGGCTGCCGGCGCCGGATTAAAAAGGTTTCCTCGACCGGATAAGTGCACTTGCCCGATGAGCGCCGGCAGGTTAGAGTCGCGGCGTGTCGTTCGGCGACGCAGGGGAGAGGAATCGGGCTTGGGCGCTGGTGGCGGTCCTGGCCGCGCTTGCCTGCGCGCTCCTCGTGCCCGCCGGCGCCGCCGCGGAAGTGTTCGAAGTCAACGGCACCGGCGACGAACCCGACGCCTCCGCGGGGATCGACTGCCCCGCCGGGGTCGGTGAAGAATGCACGCTGCGGGCGGCGCTCGAAGCGTCGAACGCCTCGGTCGGCGAATCCGACGTCGTCGTCTTCGACGGAACGGTCTTCGAAGGCCAGCTCGCGGACACGATCGCGCTCGGCAGCTCGCTGCCGGCGATCGTCGACAACGTGCGGATCGAAGGCCGGCAGTGCGCGACCGCGGCCGGCGTCGAAGGCCCCTGCGAGGGAATTAACGGACCCGGCGCCTCCAACCCGGCGCTCACGATCGAAGACACGAACGGCGTCGAAATCGAAGGGCTGGCGGTGACCGGGGCACAGACCGGCGTCAACATCATCGACAGCTCCCAAGAAGTCCGGGTCAAGGGCAGCTGGCTCGGGGTCAAACTGGATGGCAGCGCCGGCGGCAACACGACTGGGATCTTCATCGACCCCGAATCCAACGGCGACCGGATCGGCGGCGAATCGGCGGAAGCGCGCAACGTCTTCGCCAACAACGCCGCCGACGGCCTGCAGATCCTCGGCGCCGACGAAACCCTCGTCTTGGGCAACTACTTCGGCGTCAAACCGGATGGGGCTACGCTGGCCGGCAACGGCGAGGACGTCGAGGTCGCCTCGCAGTCCGCCGGTGGCTTCGAAGCGGAACGGAACCTGGTCGGTGTCCAGGCGGAATCCGGAGCGGCGACCACGCCCGGCTGCGACAAGGGCTGCAACGTGATCGCCGGCGCGACCGGCAGCGGCGTCGACCTCCAGGGAGACAGCCTGCAGGGCGAGTCCCCCTCGATCGAAAGCCACGTCGCCGGCAACTTCGTCGGGCTCGGCGCCGACGGCACGACCGTGGTCGCCAACGGGTTCGCCGGCGTCCTGGTCGGCAGCGCCGACGGAGCCCTGGTCGGCGGGCCCGAAGAAGAAGACGAAGCCAACTTCTTCGCCGGCGGCAGCTTTGGTGTCTACGAGGAAAGCGCCGACGACCTGCAGGTGCTGGGCAACGCGATCGGCTTCAACCCGAACGGCGTGGCGGTCGCCTCCCCCGGAACCGGCCTGTTCGTCTTCTGCTTGAGCAGCACCGAACCGACCACGATCGAAGGCAACGCTATCGGCATGGACGCCGGCGTCGGGATCGAACAGCGCTTCCTCGGCGCGACGATCGCCGGCAACTTCCTCGAAGGGGGCGAAACCGGGATCCTCACCACCGGCTCCGGCGCGGAAGGGAACCTGATCCAGGGGAACCTCATCGAAGGGCCCACCGGCATCGGGATCCTGCTCAAGAGCGACGCGAACGAAGTCGTCGGCAACGAAGTGGTCGAAGCCGGCGCGTCCGGGATCCAGGTCCAGTTCGCGGGGACCTTTCCGACCGTCTCGGCGGTTTCGGGCAACCTGGTCGGCGGGAACACCGAAGCCGGCGAAAACGCGATCTTCGGCAGCGGCGGCGACGCGATCGCGATCCGCGACCTGGAAGAAAGCGAGAACGAGGTCGGGCGCAACTATGGGAACGGCAACGCCGGACGCTTCATCCACCTGATTCCCGCCGATCCGTTCACCGAATCGCTCCCGCCCAACAAAGGCATCGAACCGCCGGCCTTCGCGAGCGCAAAACAGACCGAAGCGAGCGGCACCGCCGAAGCCGGCGCCCTGGTCCGCGTCTTCCGCAAGGCGAGCGCCGAAGCGGGCGAGTTGCAGTCGTTCCTCGGCGAAGCCGAAGCCGATGGCGAAGGGAAATGGAAAGTCGCCTACGCGTCGATTCCGGGGGAAACGATCGTCGCCGCGACCCAGACCAGCGAAGAAGGCGGCACCTCGGAGCTCGCCACGGCGACGACGCCGGCGGAACCGAGCAATGGCGGCGGAGGCGGCAACAACGGCGGAGGCGGAGGCGGCTCCGGCGGCGGAGGCGGCGGGAAGGTCGTTTGCGTGAAAGCGCCGTGCCCCGGAGGCGGCGACACCACCCCACCGCGCGCCAAGATCTCCAAAGGCCCGAAGGCGAAATCGAGCAGCACCACGGCGAAGTTCAAGTTCAGCTCCAACGAGGCCGGCTCGACCTTCCAGTGCAAGCTCGACAAGAAGCCGTTCAAGAAGTGTCGCTCGCCGAAGACCTACAAGAAGCTGAAGCCGGGCAAGCACCTCTTCAAGGTGCGTGCGATCGACAAGGCCGGCAACGTCGGCAAGCCCGCCAAGCGCAAGTTCACGGTCCTCGGCTGATCGGCGAGGTCCTGAGGCCGCCATGCGGCGTCCTCGGTCGCTCGTGTGCGGAGCACACCACGCTCCCTGCGTCCTTGCCTGACGACCTCAGGACCTCGCCGAGTCAGCCGAGGACGCCTATTTAGACTCGCCAGGCCATGAGTCTCCGACCTCTAATCGAGATCATCGCCGAGAGCGAGCGCGTGCACGCGCTCGCCGGTCGCGTGCGGGCCGCCGGCGCCGGCGAGGCAGTCACCGTTCGCGCCTCGACGATGCTGCGGCCGCCGCTGCTGGCGGCCCTGCTCGAGGACGATCGCGGGCTCGCCGGCCGCCCGGCGCTGCTGGTCGCCGCCGACGACCGCTCCGCCCGCGACCTCGCCGCCGACCTGCGCGCCTACCTGGCGCCGCGGCGCATCCGCCTCTACCCCTCGCGCGGCACCGGCTATGCCTCGCACGTGACGCCGCCGCCGCACCTGGTCGGGCTGCGGATCGACGCCCTCGACGCGCTCGGCTCCGAAGCCGACGCGGTGGTCGTCGCCAGCGCCACGGCTCTGGCCGAGGCGGTCCCAGACGCCTCCCTGCGGCCAGCCGGCTTCGCGATCGCGAAGGGCGAGGAGGTCGATCTGGGGGCGATCACTGATGACCTCGTCGCCGCCGGGTACGAGCGGGTCGAGCAGGTCGAGGAGCGCGGCCAGTTCGCCGTCCGCGGCGGCATCCTCGACGTCTATCCGGCGACCGAGGAACGGGCGGTGCGGATCGAGCTGTTCGGCGACGAGGTCGACTCGATGCGTTGGTTCTCGACCTTCACCCAGCGCTCGCTGGGGGATGGCGAGCGGGTCGAGCTGGCGCCGGCCGCCGAGCTCGACGCCGAGCACCGGGAGCTGGCCGAGCTGGCGGCGATAGAAGCCGCCGAGCAGGGCGAGAGCCTCACCAACCTCGCCGAGCTGCTGCCGCTGGATCACTTCCGAGCGCCGCTCGACCTCGTGCCCGCCGCCGCCGCGGTGGTGCTCGCCGCCGCCGAGGAGATCGAGCCGGCGCTGCGCGACCACTGGGAGGACGCGACCGCGGCGATGCACGCCGACGACGCCCAGCACCTCTACGTCGACGTCGCCGGGCCGCTGGCGGCGCGCGCGACCCTGGCGCTGACCGATGCCGGCGAGGACGACGAGGACGCCTTCCGCGCCGCCCGCGCCGAGTCGCCCGCTCGCAGCGTCAAGGAGGCCGAGTCCGAGCTGGAGAAACTGGTCCGCTCCGGCTACCGCGCCGTCGTCGCCTTCGACAGCATGGGGGAGGCGGAGCGCGCCCGCTACGGCCTCGACCGGCTCGACGTCCGCATCCTCGAAGGTGGGCGGCTCTCGCCCGACCCCGGTCTCTCCTTCGCCGAGGCGCGCCTGCGCGAGGGCTTCGTCAGCCCTGAGCTGAAACTCGCCGTCTATCCCTTCCGCCGGCTCGTCCACCGCCGCCGCGGCGAGGAGCCGGCGCCGGGAGCCGGCCGCGGCCGGCTCGCCTTCAGCGACCTGCGGGTCGGCGACTACGTCGTCCACGAGGACCACGGCGTCGCCCGCTTCGCCGGCTTCGAGACGCGCGAGGTCGGCGGCGTCACCCGCGACTACCTCTACCTCGAATACAAGGGCGAGGACCGCGTCTACGTCCCCACCGACCAGCTGGCGAAGCTGAGCCGCTACGTCGGCGCCGGCGGCGAACCGTCGCTCTCGGCGCTGGGCGGCAAGCGCTGGCAGAACCTGAAGGCGCGGGCGCGCAAGGCTGCGGGTGCCCTGGCCGGCGAGCTGCTCAACCTCTACGCCGAGCGGCGCGCGCGCAAGGGCCACGCGTTCCCGCCGGACGGCGAGTGGCAGATCGAGATGGAGAGCACCTTCCCCTACCGCGAGACCGCCGACCAGATGGAAGCGATCGAGGCGGTCAAGGGTGACATGGAAGCGGAGCGGCCGATGGACCGCCTGGTCTGCGGCGACGTCGGCTTCGGCAAGACCGAGGTGGCGCTGCGGGCGGCGGTGAAGGCGGCCAGCGACGGCAAGCAGGTGATGGTGCTGGTGCCGACGACGATTCTCGCCCAGCAGCACTACGGCACCTTCCGCGAGCGCCTCGCCGAGCTGCCGTTCCGGATCGAGGGCGTCTCCCGGCTGCGGCCTGCGGCCGAGGTGAAAGCGGTCTTGAAGGACTTCACGGCGGGGAAGGTCGACGTCATGATCGGCACCCATCGGCTGCTCTCGCGCGACGTCCGCGCCAAGGAGCTCGGCCTGGTCATCGTCGACGAGGAGCAGCGCTTCGGGGTCAAGCAGAAGGAGCTGCTGCGGCAGCTGAAGCTGAAGGTCGACGTGCTGGCGCTCTCGGCGACGCCGATCCCACGGACGCTGCAGATGAGCCTGGCCGGCCTGCGCGACATCTCGGTGATCGAGACGCCACCCGAGGGCCGCCGGCCGGTCCGCACCTACGTCGGCCCCTACGACGAGGAGCTGGTGCGCAAGGCGATCGCGCGCGAGGTCGAGCGCGAGGGCCAGGCTTTCGTCCTGCACAACCGGATCGACTCGTTGCCGGAGACGACCGAGCGGCTGCGCGCCCTGATTCCCGGCGCGCGCTTCTCCGAAGCCCATGGGCAGATGGACGAGCGGGCGCTCGAGGAGACGATGCTGAGCTTCCTCCGCGGCGAGGCCGACTGCCTGGTGACGACGACGATCATCGAGTCCGGCCTCGACATTCCCACCGCCAACACGCTGATCGTCGAGCGCGCCGACCAGCTCGGCCTCTCGCAGGCCTACCAGATCCGCGGCCGGGTCGGCCGTTCCCGCGAGCGCGCCTTCGCCTATCTGCTCTACCCCTCGGCGGAGGCGCTGACCGAGGATGCGGCGGCCCGGCTCTCCACTCTCGCCGACCACACCGAGCTCGGCTCCGGCTTCCGGATCGCGATGCGCGACCTCGACATCCGCGGCGCCGGCAACCTGCTCGGCGACGAGCAGTCGGGCCACGTCGCCGCCGTCGGCTTCGAGCTCTACTGCCAGATGATCGACGAGGCCGTGGCCGAGGCCGCCGGGGAGGAGGGGGAGCGCGAGGAGGCGCCGGAGCCGGTCCGCCTCGACGTCCCGGTCGACGCCTACCTGCCGGCGACCTTCGTCCCCTTCGAGGCGGCGAAGATCGACGTTCACCGCCGCATCGTCGCCGCCCGCGAGCCGGGGCAGCTGCGGGCGATCCGCGACGAGCTGCGCGACCGCTTTGGCGAGCTGCCGCCGCAGGCGGAGAACCTGCTGCGCCTGCAGCGGGCGCGGATCGAGCTCGGCCTGGCGGGCGCCCGCGCCGTCGAGTTCCGCGGCGGGCGACTGAGCGTGACCGGGGTCGAGCTCGACTCCGAGGGGGCCGGGGTGCTGGCCGAGCGGGTCGAGGGCGCGCTCTACGAATGGCGCGAGCAGACGGCGGCAATCCGGGTCGGCGCCGACCCGGAGGAGCGGTTGGCGGCGGTGCTGGCGATGGCGAGCGGGTTGCGCGAGGCGCGACGCGCCGGCGAGCCCGCCGCCGCCTGAGCTCTCGCCAACCCGGGCGGGGCAATTTGACTATGCTGCCCGCTTCGTGGGAGCGAAACAGGGGCAGACCAAGAAGTCGAGGTCGGCTGGCGGCAAATCGAGGTCGGCTGGCCTGCAGCGCTTTGCGCTGGTGCTGTTCGGCGCGCTGCTGATCGCGCTGTTCGTCGGCTTCGCGATCGCCCAGGGCATCGGCCGGCCGAGCGTCCCCGCCGGGGACATCGCGCTCGTCGAAGGCGTGCCCTCCGACCTCGGCCACGTCAGCGAAGCGGACTTCCGGCGGACGATGCTGCACCAGCTCGGTCCCAGCGGCCTGAAAAAACTGCCGAAACCGGGCGAAAAAAAATACGAAGAAATGAAGGAAGCGGCGCTCAACGAAATCTTCGACTCGATCTGGCTGCAGGGTGAAGCGGAAGAACTCGGCATCGCGGTGACGCCGAAAGAAATCGCGACCGAACTGGCCCAGATCAAAAAACAGAACTTCAAAACCAAAGCCGCCTACCAGAAATTCCTCAACGAATCGAAATTCACCCAGGAGGAAGTCAACGCCCGGGTGAAGACGCAGGTTCTCGGCACCCGGATCCAGGAACAGATCGCCCGCAAAGCGCCGCCCCCATCGGAAGGCCAGGTCGCCGATTACTACAACGAAACCAAGGCCACGCAGTTCACCAAAGCCGAGTCCCGCGACGTCCGCATCGTCGTCAACAAAGACAAGAAGAAAGTCGAAGAAGCGAAAAAGCTGCTCGACAAGGACGACTCGCCGGCGAGCTGGAAGAAGGTCGCCGCCAAGTACTCGAGCGATCCGACGACGAAAACCAAAGGCGGTCTGCAGCCGGCGCTGACCGAAGAACTCCTGCAGGGCAAAGAACCGCTGGTCGGGGCGGTCTTCAGCAGCCCGACCGGGGTGGTCAGCGACCTGATCGACCAGGAAGGCAACTGGTTCGTGATCGAGGTCGACAAACTGAACCCGGAAAAAGTCCAGTCGCTGAAAGAAGTCAACGCCCAGATCAGAACCCAGCTCACCCAGCAGTTGGGGCAGGAAGTCTTCTCCGAATTCGTCAGCGACTACCAGAGCAAGTGGACTTCGCGGACCTTCTGCGCCGATGGCTTCGTGGTCGAACGGTGCGCCAATTTCGTCGGCTCCGGACACCCGTCCGGCGCCCCGGCGACCTGTTACGAAGCCGATCCCAAAGGCGGCACGCCGAAAGAATGCCCGGCTCCGGTGGCCCAGGTCTCGCCCGCGTTGCCGGGCAGCGTCACCCTGCTCAAACCGCAAGGGGAACGGTTGCCGCAGCGGCCGCGGCCGGAGGGCCTGAAAGAAGCGGCCGAAGAAGCTCTGCCCACCGGGGCCGCCCCGATCCCCACCGGCGAATAGTCGCCGTCGATCATTAGAGTGGCGCGTCCGTGAGCGCCATTTCCTCCATCCACGCCCGCCAGATCCTCGACTCGCGCGGCAACCCGACGGTCGAGGTCGAGGTCGTGCTGGAGTCCGGGGCGCGGGGCCTCGCCGCCGTTCCCTCCGGTGCCTCGACCGGTGAGTTCGAGGCGGTCGAGCTGCGCGACGGTGGCGACGCCTGGGCCGGCAAGGGGGTCTCGCGCGCCGTCGCCAACGTCAACGGTGAGATCGCGGCGGCGCTGACCGGCGCCCGCGCCGCCGAGCAGGGGGCGCTCGACCAGACGATGATCGAGCTGGACGGAACGCCGAACAAGGGCCGGCTCGGGGCCAACGCGCTGCTCGGCGTCTCGCTGGCGGCGGCGAAGGCGGCGGCGGCCGATTCCGCTCAGCCGCTCTACCGCTACCTGGCCGAGCTCTACGGCGGCGGCGAGCCGGCGCTGCTGCCGGTGCCGATGATGAACGTCCTCAACGGCGGCGCCCACGCCGACAACTCGGTCGACTTCCAGGAGTTCATGATCGTCCCCGCCGGCGCCGCCGGATTCTCCGAGTGCCTGCGGATCGGCGCCGAGGTCTTCCACGCGCTGAAGAAGTCGCTCGCCTCGCGCGGTCTCTCGACCGCGGGCGGCGACGAGGGCGGCTTCGCGCCGGACCTCGACTCCAACGAGGCGGCGCTGCGGGCGGTCCTGGACGGGGTCGAGGCGGCGGGCTACGAGCCGGGCGGCGACGTCTTCATCGCGCTGGACCCGGCGACCAGCGAGGTCTTCGAGGACGGCGCCTACGTGCTCCAGCACGAGGGCCGCAGCCTCTCGCCCGAGGAGATGGCTGCCTACTGGGAGGACGCCTGCTCGCGCTACCCGATCGTCTCGATCGAGGACGGCATGGACGAGGAGGACTGGGACGGCTGGAAGCTGCTGACCGAGCGCCTCGGCGAGCGCGTCCAGCTGGTCGGCGACGACCTCTTCGTCACCAACCCCGAGCGCCTGCGCCGCGGCATCGAGCTCGGGGTCGGCAACTCGATCCTGGTCAAGGTGAACCAGATCGGCACCCTGACCGAGACCCTGGAGGCGATCCGCATCGCCCGCGAGGCCGGTTACACCGCGGTGATCTCCCATCGCTCGGGCGAGACCGAGGACACGACGATCGCCGATCTGGCCGTCGCCACCGGCGCCGGCCAGATCAAGACCGGCGCCCCCTCGCGCTCGGACCGGGTGGCGAAGTACAACCGGCTTCTCCGCATCGAGGAGGAGCTCGGGTCCGCGGCGGAATTCCCCGGCCTGCAGGCATTCGTCCAGCGCCGCTCCTAAATGAAGGAATGCGGGGCCCGGCCGCAAAGGACCGGGCATGGCAGCACGCGCTCAGGCCGCTCCGGCCGCGATCCGGCCGCGCCGCCGGCCCGCCGCACGCCGCAAACCGGCCGCCCGCCGCGGCGCCAGCCGGGTCAACTGGGACCGGGTCGGGAGGATCGCGCTGACCGTCGTCCTCGCCGCGGTCCTCTACTCCTACCTCAACCCGGCGATCGACTTCGTCAAGACTTACACGGGGACCACCGCGGCGAAAGCCCAGCTGCACGAGCTGCAGCACGAAAACACCAGGCTGCACACCCGCGTTCAGTCGGTCGACGACCCGATTGTCGTCCAGCGCCTGGCGCGGGGCCAGGGGATGGTCGCCGAAGGCGAGACCCCGGTCGTCATCCGCGGTCTGCCCAACTGAGCTCCTTCGGCGGAGGCACGCTCGGTGGTTAGCCTCGGCTCCTACCTACTGGGAGCTGTGCAGCTGGCGCTCCTCGCCCTCTCGCTCGGGTTCAGCGCCTACAGGCTGCGCCGCTGGTTGATGCCGTCATGGGCTGGCGCCCCCGCCCGCCTGGTGGAGGCGATCGTCGCGGTGACGCTGCTCGTTTGGATCGTCGAGGCCCTCGGCAGCGTCGACCTGTTCTACGCCGGTGCGGTGGTCGGCGTGGCGGTCTTGCTCGCAGGGGCCATCGCGCTCTGGCCGGCGGGTCCTGTCGGTGCGGCATCCCCCACGGTGCTCGGCGCTGGACGCGCCTCCGCGCCGCGGGGGACCCCCGCCCCACCGCCACCCACCGGAGAGGGCGTGTGGCGCCTAGTGATCATGGCTGGCGTCATCGCGGTCGTCGTCGGTCATTGGGCACTGACGACGAAGCACGCGTTGGACAGAGGGATTTTCAACTTCGATTCGCTGTGGTACCACCTGCCTTTTGCGGCGGAGATGGTGCAGAGCCACTCGGTGACGGGGATGCACTACGTCGACACGGTTTTCACCAACTGGTTCTACCCGCAGAATTCGGAGTTGCTGCACGCGGTGGGGATGGCTCTGACGGGAAGGGACATGCTCTCCGTGTTCCTCAACTACGGGTGGCTCGCGATCGCTTTCTTAGCTGCCTGGTGCGTCGGACGGCCGTACGGGCGCGGGTCGCTCAGCGTGGTCGCCGCCGCGATCCTCCTCGAGTCGCACATCCTCGTCGTGCGGGAGCCGGGGGCGGCTAAGAACGACCTGATGGCGGCGGCGCTCCTGCTGTCCGCAATCGCGCTCCTCATCAACGCCTGGAAAGAGAAAAACCAGGTTGATGGGCCGGAAATACGCCTATATGGAGGGAAATCGGCCCGTCGACATCCGTTGCCGGTGGGGTGGCCGCTGGCGGTCGCGGGGCTCGCGGTGGGGCTGGCGGCGGGGACGAAGGTGACGGCGCTGGCGATGGCGGTGGCGCTGAGCGTCGCTGTGCTCGTTCTGGCGCCCGTTGGGCGGCGCTGGGCGGCAGCGGCATGGTGGTTCGTGCCGGCTCTGCTCGCCGGCGGCTTCTGGTACCTGCGCAACCTCGTCGTCGCCGGCAACCCGTTGCCGGCGGTGGAGCGTCTCGGGCCGATCTCGTTGCCCCACCCGGAGCGGCTGCAGGTCGGGCGCCCCGACTTCACCGTTGCCCACTACGCGACCGACACCGACGTCTGGCGCCACTACTTCTTCCCCGGCCTGCACGACGCCTTCGGCGCTCTCTGGCCGCTGGTGATCGGTGGCGCGGCACTCGCCGCGCTGGCGGCCCTCCTGCGCGGACGCGACCGCGCAGTCCGCGCGGCCGGTGCGGTCGCGCTCTTCGGCCTCTTCGCCTACCTCTTCACCCCGCTCAGCGCCGCCGGGGCCGAGGGCGCGCCGGAGGCGTTCGGCATCAACCTGCGCTACGTCTACGCGGCGGTCCTCGCCGGCCTCGTCCTGGTGCCGCTGCCGCGCTTCTTTGACCGGGAGAGGCGGCAGTGGTGGCTCCTGGCAGCCCTGCTCGTCGTCCTGGCGCTGACCGATCGCGCCGACATCGTGGCCAGGGACCCGGGCCGGCTCTTCGCGTTGCTGGTCATCGCGCTCGCGGTGGCGATTCCGGCGGCGCTGCTGCTGGCGCGCGCCCGCGGCGCCAGCCGCGGCATCGTCGCGGGCGGTTTCGTTGCCCTGGCCCTGGCGATGATCGCGGTCGGTTACCCACTGCAGCGCCACTACCTCGACGAACGCTTTCGCAACGAGGTCGCGGCCGAAGGCATCCCGGGGATGGACCTCGACTCCGCCTACCGCTGGGCGCGCGGGGTCCGGAGCGCTCGCATCGGCCTGGCGGGCACCACCGCCGGCTTCGCCCAGTACGGGTTCTTCGGCACCGACCTCTCCAACCGGGTCGTCTACCTCGGGGCCAAGGGCCCCCACGGGGCGTTCAACGCGATCCCGAGCTGCCGCGCCTTCCGCGCCGCGGTCGACGCCGCCGACCTCGATTACCTGGTCACCGCGCCCTTCCTCAACTTCATCCATCCCGGTAGTCCGATCGCCTCGCCGGAGGAACGCTGGCTGCGTGGCGAGCACACCGTCTCCCCGATCCTCCACAGCGGCCCGGTCACCGTCTGGCGAGTGCGCGGCCGCCTCGACCCCGGCGCCTGCGGGCCCCGCAACGAGCCGCTGCGCGAAATCCCCGACACCCCCGCTCGCTAGGTCGCCGCTCGGTGGCGGCCGGCTCGGCTACGGCAACGAGCCAGTGCCCGGGGGGACCTTCGACTTCCGTTCCGGCAGCAGCGTGATCAGGATGCAGCCGGTTCCCGAGCCGATCGACGCGTCTTCGGTGACCCTTTCGTATTCCTTGCAGAACGGCGTCGTCGTGCCCGAGTAGGCCTGGACTTCGATCTGGCGGTAGGGCGAGAGATTCGGGCAGCGGGGTGACGATCGTCTGCTTGACGTCGCCGTCGGAGGTCGGGCCGACGTAGGAGCGGTAGAGCGGCTGCGCGGTCTTGTCGGCGCGGTTCAGGTTGATCCGAAAGGCGAGGCGGCGGGTGCTGCTCAAGTTCGAGGCGGTGACGGTCGAGGTGAGCGTCTTGTGGTCGCCGCTCAGCTCGGCGGAGATCTGCGGCCGGGGTTGGTGGTTGGCGGTGCTGACCGCGATGCAGAGGGCGACGATGAAGCCGCCCACCCCGAGGACGGTGGCGGCGGTTTTCAGGCCCAGGCCCCACTTCTTGTAGCCGACGCTGTCGACCGTCACGGCGATCGTCCAGGCTCCGCCGGCCGCGACGACGAGGATCAGGGCGGCGATGATCGCTTCCGGGTTGTCGCGCTGGACGCGGCCCATCGTCCCGGTCAGGGTCAGCGCGCCGATCGTCGCGACCAGTCCGGTGAGGGCGACCCCGATGCCGGCCAGGCCGCCGCCTTTTTCTTCCCCGCCGCCCGATTTGTCGGGAGGCGCCGCCGTCTTTCCCGCGCCGGGGGAAGCCGACTGGCTGGGTGCGGCCGCCGCCGGATCTGGTGCTGATTTCCTACGCAAAATCACTTCGAACTTCCTCATGCACCAGGTCCCCCTGCCCGCGTTGCCGCGAGGGCTTTTCTGACTGTTCAGCAGAACCTCTTACATCCGCCGGCCCATTGCAAGCGCGCGGCGGCAGCGAAGGCGCCGGGCAAGCTCTGCGTGGGGCGCCACGTCGGGCTGGCTAGGATGGGCCGACGCCAAGGCTTGGAGGCCGATCGGGATGTCGTATCCGCTCAACAACGCGCTGTTCCAGTGGGAGGAGGGGCACCGGCGGCTGCAGGCGTTGAGCGACCCGCGGGCGCGGCGGCTCGCCGACCGCGTCGTCGACGCGGTGCGGGAGGAGCTGCGGCGGCGGATCGGGCCGACCTTCACCGCGGCCGAGCTCGCCGAGCTGTACGGGCGCGGCACCGACTGGTGCCTGCAGCTGACGATCGACGTCGCGCCCAGCGCCGAGCCGGATGCGCAGTCGCTCGCCGACGCGGCCTTCTGGCTCTACCTGCGGGGGGCCCCGTGACTTCGCCGGCGGCCGCCAGTTGGTTCGCTGAGCTACTCGTCGGCGTCGGAGTCCGATTCGGACTCCTCGTCGGGCTCGGCGGCGCCGGCGCGGCGGATGACGATCTGGTCGGCCTCGATGCGGACCGTGACCTCGCGCTTGCCGGCCCAGTGCTCGGTGTAGACCGGGTTGTCCTTGACCGAGGCGTCTAGCCAGAGCCCGTAGCCCTCGTCTTCGCCGTGGTCGAAGGTCGCCTCCAGCTCTTTGCGCCGGCCGCGACCGCCACGGCGACCGCGGCGACGTCGCCGCCGGGGTCGGGAGCCGCCACTCTCGGGCTCGCCGCGCTCCTCGTCGGTCTCCTCGCCGTCCTCGGTCTCCTCGCCGTCCTCGGTCTCCTCGTCCTCCGGCTCCTCGGGCTCGAGCGCCGCCGCCTCGATCTCGGCTTCGATCTCATCGCGGAGGTCGACTTCGCTGGAGCCGGCGCCCTCCTCGGGAGAGAGGTCGTACTGCTTGCGGAACTCGCGCAGCTCGGTGGCGCTGATCTCCAGCTGGTGGGCGATCCAGGCGTCGGTCCGCCCCTGTTGCACCCAGGCGCGGATCTGGTTGAGCTGCGGCTTCAGTGAGCGTCGGGCCATCGGCGGGCGAGTCTATTCAACGAGGACGTTCGTTCGCGGAGCGCTCGGCGGGCCTCTAGGCCATCAGGAAGGCGAGCGCCTCGAACATCGTGATCACGACGACGATCACGGTCACGGTCAGGCAGACGGCGAGGACGCTGAAGCGGACCTTGCTGTGCTGCTCGGTGCGGTTGATCCGGCGCGCGCGCGAGCGGTTGGCGGCGCGCCGGCGCAGCTGCTCGCGCCGGCGGCGCTCGAGTGAAGTCTCCTGCTCGAAGGCCGTCTCGAACTGGGAGATGCTCTGTCGCATTCTCATAGGGGCAATGGCCCTAGGGGCCGCCGGGCACCGTAGCAAAGCTGCAAGAACGCGTTCAGGGCGGGCAGGCGCCCCAGAGTCCGCGCCCGGCCAGCGCCGCCCGCCGCTGCAGGCGGGCGAAAAGCGCACTGTGAAGCGTATTGGGCGGGATCCTCAGGGTTCGCGCGTAGCCGCGCCGGACCAGCTCGGCGTTGACGAACCTGCGGCCGACGTACGCGTAGGCGAGCAGGCGGCCGTAGATGTCGCGGCGCTCGGCGCCGAAGACGAGTCGCACCTGGCGGCGCTCGACCAGGCGCCGGTCGAAGTCGGACGCGCGGTGCCCGAAACACTGCACGGGCGTGTCCGGCTTGACCGTCTCCGGGGTATCGACGCCGATGTAGCGGACGTCCTCGACGTGGTCGCCGATCCGCGCTTCGACCGTGTCGCCGTCGACGGCGCGGATGACGAAGGCACGGGCGCTGCCTGGCCCGGCCGCCGTCGCGCCGGGATCGTGCTCCCACGGCCGCAGCAGGATCGCCGCCACCGCGACGAGCAGCACCACGCTGCCGATCCAGTGTCTGTGCATGGAGCGGAAAGCTCACGGCAACCCAATGTTCTTCCCTCGGGCAAGGCGCCGAAAATCAAGCAGGTCGGGGGACGCAGGGAGTGAGGTGAGGGGAGCGCACTCCCGTGCGTGACTCGATCCGAACGACCGAGGACCCCGAGATGCGCCGATTTGCAGGCGCCTACGGCGTGCGCCGCACGGAAGACAACAGGGTCTCCTTGATCTGGTCGATAATCGCCAGCGCCTCGCTCCACTCGCGCTGCCAGACGTTGCGGCCGAAGATCACACCCGAGCCGCCCGCCTCCATCACCTCGCGGGTGTGCAGCAGGACGGTCTCATCGTCGGTCTTCGAGCCGCCGGAGAGCACGACCAGGGCGCGTCCCGCCGACTCGACGCACTGGCGGATCGCCTCCGCCTGGTCGACTTCCATCTCGTTGTAGGGAGCGGGCGAGTCCTTGTCCTTCTTGGCGTCGATCTTCGGCATGTTGAGCTTGACGATGTCGGCGCCCATCTCCATTGCCATCCGCGCCGCGTAGTCGATCGCGTAGAAGCCGCCGGCGCCGCCCTTGGCGTCGATCGCTTCGCCGCGTGGGTAGGACCAGACGACCAGCGGCATCCCGTAGCGGTCGCAGTCCTGGCGCACCTGGCGCAGCTGGGCGAGGTCCTCGTCTTGGCGCGGCGAGCCGACGTAGAGCGTGTAGCCGATCGCATCGGCGCCGAGCCGCACCCCGTCCTCGACGCTGGCGTTGCAGGAGGAGAAGGCCTTGGCCGAGGAGGGGACGTCGGTCTTGCCGTTGACCTTGAGGATCAGCGGTACCCGGCCGGCGTAGTCCGGGTAGTACTTCTCCGCCATGCCGATCTGGCAGGCGAGCGCCGAGTAGCCGGCCTCGGCGGCGAGCCGGAACTGGTAGTCGGGGTCCTTGGAGGCGGGGTTGGGGAAGAAGTCGCGGGGCCCGTGCTCGATTCCCTGGTCGATCGGCAGCAGCATCAGGGTTCCGTTGCCGGGGCCGAACTCGAACAGCAGCCGGTGCAGTCGGGCACGCTTGCCTGGCGGCAGGGTCGCGAGCAGCGATTTCTGCTCGGTCAGGCTCTTCAGCTCCACGAAATTTCCTCCTCGAAGACGGGTGTCCCGGGAGTATGCCACCGGCAAGCGGGGCGGGGTCCGGCACGAGGGGGTTATCCTCGACAAACCATGAGCGAGACTGAGCTCAGCGTCATCTGCAAGAACTGCGGCTCCGAGGTCAGTCCCTACGTCACCGAGTGCCCCTACTGCGGCACCCGCCTGCGCAAGCGCGCGCCGAAGCTGGAGCGCCGCGGCGACGCGCTCGAGGCGCTGCGCCCGCGCCGCCGCCGGCCCCGGCTGCTGCGGCGCCGCGGCAGCCGCGCCGAGGCGCGGCCCTTCCGGCCCTACGCGACCCTGGCGGCGGTGCTCGGCTCGGCGCTGCTGCTGCTGGTGCAGAAGGCCAGCGGCGATCCGCTCTCGACCTTCGGCGGGCTGATCGTCCCGCTCCACGGCGAGTGGTGGCGCTTCCTCACCGCACCCTTCGCCTACGTCGACGTCGGCTACCTGTTCGTCGTCGCGATCGCGCTGGCGATCTTCGCCACCGGGGTCGAGCGGCGGCTCGGCAGCCTCGCCACCGCGGTGCTGCTCCTCGCCTGTGGCTCGCTCGGGATGGTCGCGGCGAGCGGCGTCGCCAACGCCCAGGGGGAAATCACCGTGATCGCCGGCGGCAACGGGATGGCGCTGGGCGCGGTCGCCGCCTGGTTCGCGATCCGCCGCGCCGAAGCGCATGGGGCGATCGACGAGGAGTACGACCTGATCGGGGTGATCGTTGTCGCGGCGGTGCTGATCGCGCTGCCCCTGTTCGTCCCGACCGCCGACTTCGTCGCCTGCCTCACCGGCGGGGCGGTCGGTGGCCTGGCGGGATTGGCCTCCTCGGCCCTGCACTCGGGCGATTGACCATCCGCACGCGGGCGACTGAATAGGCTGAATCGATGCCCGAGGAGAGCGAGTTGGAGGCTGCGATCGAGCGGTTGCTCGACCCGGAGCGCTTCTCCGCGGCGGAGCGCGTCGTCGCCCAGGCGGCGCCGCAGCTGCAGAAGGTCCTGGCCGCGGCCCTCGCCGAGGGCGGCTGGTTCGGCGAGCCGCACGAAGCCGAGGCGCTGAAGGCGGCCACCGCTCCCGATCCCGACGAGCGCGTCGCCGCGGTGCGGGCGCTGCTCGCCGAGGAGGCGCGGATGGGGATGATGGTTGGGGTCGCCGTCGGCTGGGCACTGAAGGAAGAGATGACCGACCCCGGAGGCGGGGGCGGCGAACCGAAGGGAGAGCGCTGAAGATGGAGATCAAGTTTCACGGCCAGTCCTGCTTCGAGCTGAGCGACGGGAAGGCGACCCTGCTGGTCGACCCGTTCCTCAAGCCCAACAACCCGGCTGCGGTGGCAACGGCGGAGGAGGTCGAGCCGACCCAGATCGCGATCTCGCACGGGCACGTCGATCACATGGCCGATGCCGTCGGCGTCGCCCGGCGCACCGGTGCCGAGTGCGTCGCGATCGTCGAGATCGCAAACTGGCTCGGAGAGCAGGGCGTGGAGAAGGTCCACGATCCGAATTTCGGCGGCACGATCGAGTTCGACTGGGGTTGGGTGAAGCTGGTTCCCGCCTGGCACACGAGCACGATCGCCGGATCCTCCGAGGCCCCCTACAGCCCGACCACGGGCACCGTCACCGGGCCCCCGGCGGGGCTGGTGATCTCGATCGGCGGGGTCACCGTCTACCACGCTGGGGACACCTGCCTGTTCGGCGACATGGAGCTGATTGCCGATCGCAATCCGATCGACGTCGCCCTGCTGCCGATCGGCGGCCACTACACGATGGACCGCCACGACGCCGCTGTCGCCGCCGAGTTCGTCGGCGCGAAAACGGTAATCCCGATGCACTACGACACCTTTCCGCCGATCGAGACCGACGCCGGGGCGTTCAAGGCCGACGTCGAGGCGAAGACCTCATCCCAGGTGGTGATCCTCAAACCGGGCGAGTCGCACACCGTTTGAGGCCGGGGCGCGAACTCGGTCGATCGCTGCACCCCTGGCTGCAGCGATCGACCGAGTTTGAAACTGGCTGACCAGCCAGTCGGGTGCTAACCTCGCCCGAACCCTGCAGCCGACCGGAGGAGGAGAGCTGAGATGGAGGCCAGAGAGGCGACCGGGACCGAGTTGAGGACCGAGCGCGCCGACTTCCAGGAGACCGCCGACCCGGCCCTGATGAAGGCGGCGGACCGCACCGCCGACGTCAAACTCCTGACCTACGAGGAGCTCTACCTGCTCTGGGAGCGGCAGCAGTGGCAGACGCAGGAGCTGGACTTCAGCCGCGACCGCGAGGACTGGCACGAGCGGATCAGCGAGGAGGAGCGCTTCCAGCGCATGTACGGGCTCTCCTCCTTCTTCATCGGCGAGCAGAAGGTGGCCGAGGAGCTGGGGCCGATCATGCGGGCGGCCCCGACCGAGGACCAGCGAATCTTCCTCTGCACGCAGATCGCCGACGAGGCCCGCCACGTGCGCTTCTTCGAGCGCTTCTACCGCGAGGTCGGCGTGCTCGAGTCCGACGGCCTCAGCGAGATGCTGGCCGAGACCTCGACCCACCTCAACGACAACTTTGGCCGCCTCTTCGACGAGATGCTGAAGCAGCGCACCGACCGCCTCTCGGCCGAACCGGAGGACACCGAGGCCCTGGTCGAGGCGGTGACGCTCTACCACATGGTGATCGAGGGGATGCTGGCCCTGACCGGCCAGCACTTCATCATGGACTTCAACGAACGCGAAGGGACGCTGCCGACCTTCGTCGAGGGCTTCGGCAACGTCGCCCGCGACGAGCACCGCCACGTTGCCTTCGGCTCGGTCTTCCTGCGCGAGAAGGCGCGCGAGGACAACCGCTACAAGCAGGCGATCCAGCGCACCCTGGAGGAATCCCTGCCGGTCGCCGACGGTGTCCTCTCGCCGCCCTGGGCCGAAGACGAGGACTTCGAGCTGTTCGGCTACTCGCTCGAGGAAACCCGGCAGTTCGCCGGCACCTGCCTGATGCGGCGCCTCAAAGTAATCGGCCTCGGCTAGCGGCTTCGCCGCGGCGGGGGAGCGCTAGGCGGACGGTTCGGAAGAGGGCGCTTCTTCTTCGGGCCCGCCGGAACTCGAGGCCGGCGGCGCTTCGGCGGGCGGCGGCGCCGTTTCGGGAGCGGGTTCCGGTTCGGCGGCTGGCGGTGGCGGGGGCGGCGGCGAACCGGTCGAGCCGCCGACGGTGACGACGACGGTGGTGCCGCCGTGGGGCCCAGCGCCGGCGGGGGTTTGGGCGGTCGCGCCGGTCACCGCTTCGCTGGCCGGGTCGCTGCCGTCGACCGTCTCTTCGCCGTCGCTGGATTGCCCAACCGCTTCCTCCTCGGGGGCGGTTGCCGCGGGCGTCGTTTCTGCGGCAGGCGCGGGGGTCGGTTCGACCGCTTCCGGCGCCGGTTGTGGCGCTTCCGGATGGCTGGCCGTCAGCTTTGGCGCCGTCGGCTGCGCGGCCGCGAGGGCGGGGCCGGACGGATCCAGCGACTGGATATGGGCCACCTTGGGCTGGGGGTCGACCGGACCGGCGGTTTCCTGCTCGACCTTGACCGCCCCGGCGGTGAGCACCGCCGCGGTGACGACCCCGGCCACGGCCTTGGCGCCGATCGCGCCGCCGATCGCGCCGATGCCCCCAGCGGTGCCGCCGCTAAGCGCCGCGCCGACGCCGCCGACGGCCCCCGCCGCCCCGGCCCCGGCCCCGGCCGCGCCGGCACCCGCCGCACCCGCGCTGGCGGTTCCGGCGCTGCCGGAGAGGCCGAGCTTGGAGGCGATGAAGCCCTTGAAGGCGACCAGCGCGCCAGCCGGGAAGAGCGCGGCGAGCGCCTTCTCGTTGGAGCGGACCTGGGTGCGGAAGTCGGCGCAGTCCTCGCACTCGCGGACGTGGCGGCGGACCGGTGGGGAGACCTTGCGCAGCCCCTCGGCGGCTTCGGAGAGCTCGAGCCGGACCTCGCCGCAGGTCAGCAGGCGGGCCTGGCTGGCCTCGGCCAGCGAGATCCGCGCCCGCACCAGCAGCGACTTCACCGACGGCACGGTGGTGTCCATCGCGGCGGCGATTTCCTCATAGGAGAGGGCGTCCATCTCGCGCAGCAGCAGGGCCGAGCGCTGGGTCTCGGGAAGCTTCTTGACGTCGGAGAGGAGCTGGCGGAACTCCTCGCGGTTGTGGACGCGCTCGGCGGTCGAGGAGGCCTCGACGGCGGGCACCATGTCCATCGATTCCTGCGCGTCAGCGGTCGGTTTGCGGAGGTGGTTGAGGCAGCGGTTGCGGGCAATCCGGTAGAGCCACGGGCGCAGGTTGATCTCGCGCTCGTCGGCCAGCATCGCCCGGTAGGCGTTGACGAAGACCTCCTGCAGCACGTCTTCGGCGTCCTCTGTGGAGCCGAGCATCTGGCGGCAGAAACCGAGCAGGCGACCCTGGTAGCGATCGACGATCGTCTCGAAGGCGCCGGGGTTGCCGCTGCGCGCCATCGCGATCAGCTTCGCGTCGCCCTGGAGCTTGAGCAGGGGCGAGCGGCGGGCGAGTAGTCCGCGGCGACTGGCGTGCGTTAGGGCGGATGCCTCCAAGCTCTCCTCCAGGGAAGGCGTCGTCTCTATGACTAAGGACACCGTAACAGCGGCTGAGTTGCGGCTGCTGAACATTTATTCCCGTTTTATGAGCTTGCAAGCGGGATACCATCGTCGGGCCCGGGTGGCGAAACTGGCAAAAGCGGCGCCCTTAAAAGGCGCTGCCCCGTATGGGGCTTGCGGGTTCGAGTCCCGCCCCGGGCACTCCTGGCGGCCCCAGGTCGCCGATGCGGCGTCCTCAGTCGCCTGAATAGGCTGCTATTCAGGCTCCCTGCGTCCTTGCCTCGGCTTCCCTGTGCCACGCCAGGAGTGCCCGGTCGGGATCTATATGGTCCGGGCCATGGCGGAGCATGGGGGGCGCCTTGTCGCGAAGGTCTTGAGGTCCAGGGGGGTGGACCATCTCTTTACGTTGTCTGGGGGACACCTGTTCTCTATATACGACGGCTGCCGGGAGGAGGGGATCGGGCTCGTCGACGTGCGCCACGAGCAAACCGCCGCTTTCGCCGCCGAGGGCGTCGCTAAGGCGACCCGCGGCCTCGGCGTGGCGGCGCTGACCGCCGGACCGGGGGTGACCAACGGGATCAGCGCGATCGCCGGGGCGCAGGCGAACGGCTCGCCGCTCTGCGTGCTCGGCGGGCGGGCGCCGGAGCTGCGCTGGGGCTCGGGCTCGCTGCAGGAGATCGACCACCTGCCGTTCGTCTCGCCGCTGGTCAAGTCGGCCGCGACGGTGAAAGAGCCGGGACGGATCGCCGCGGTGACCGCGGCCGCGCTCGATCTGGCGCTGACGGCTCCGTCCGGGCCGACCTTTGTCGACTATCCGCTCGACGTCGTTTTCACCGAGGCCGAGCCGGAGATCCCGGCGCTGCCGGCGGCGGGGTCCGCCGAGCCGGCGGCGGGCGTCGAGGAGGCGGCGGCGCTGCTCGCCGCGGCCGAGCGCCCGGCGATCATGGCCGGTACCGGGCTCTACTGGGGCCACGGGGAGGCGGAGCTGCGGGCCTTGTCCGAGGCGCTCGGGATCCCCGTCTTCCTCAACGGGCTCGGCCGTGGTTGCCTACCGGCGGATCACGAGCTGGCCTTCAGCCGGGCGCGGGGCGCGGCCCTGCAGGGAGCGGACGTGGCTTTGGTCGTCGGCGTGCCGATGGACTTCCGGCTCGGCTTCGGCGGCAGCTTCGGCGAGGCGACGAAGCTCGTCCGGGTCGACGTTGCGCCGAACGCGTTGACCGCCAACCGCGCGCCGCAGGTCGACCTGGTCGGCGACGTGCGGGCGACGCTGAAGGCGATCCGCGAGGCGGCCGGAGGCGAGCGGCGGAGTGGGCGCTGGTTGGAGGAGCTGCGCGGGGCCGAGGCGGAGAAGCGCGGGGCGGAGGAGGCGGAGCTGAACGACTCGCGCTCGCCGCTGCACCCGGTGCGGGTCTACAAGGAGCTGGGCGAGCTGCTCGACCGCGACGCGATCGTCGTCGGCGACGGCGGCGACTTCGTCTCTTACGCCGGCCGCTTCATCGAGACCTACGAGCCGGGGTGCTGGATGGACCCCGGTCCGTTCGGCTGCCTTGGCGCCGGGCCAGGCCAGGCGATCGGCGCCAAGGTCGTCCATCCCGACCGCCAGGTCTGCCTGCTGCTTGGCGACGGCGCCTTCGGCTTCGCCGGCATGGAGTTCGACACTATGGCGCGTCACGGTCTTGGCGTGGTGGGGGTAATGGGCAACAACGGCATCTGGGCGCTCGAGCATCACCCGATGAAATTCCTCTACGGATACTCCGTCGCGGCGGAGCTGCGGCCGGAGACGCGCTATGACGAGCTGGTCGAGTCGCTGGGCTGCGACGGGGTGCTGGTGCGCCGCCCGGAGGAGCTGCGGCCGGCGCTCGAACGGGCCTTCGAGTCGGGCCGTCCGACCTTGGTGAACGTCCTCACCGACCCCGAGGTTGCCTACCCGCGCAAGTCGAATCTGGCTTGATCAAGCCAGATTTCGGTGTAAGGGTCGGTATGGCGACTTGGACAGGCGGCCGGAACGAGAATCGGCCGCCATCGCTGGCGGCCGATTCAGGCTGGTCCCTCAGGACGGGCAGGGGTACGTCTTCAGGGACCATGTATTCGATGGGCTCAGACGGCGGGAGGCGCCATGATGCGGCAATCGCCTAAGCCCTGTGCCGGGGGCAGAAGCTGCGGACGATCCACAACTCTTCCCCGGTGAGCTGATTATGCGCTCGACTATCCGCTGCGTCTAGTCGCTGCGAAACCCGATACCCATAACCAGGTAGCCGCAGCCTACCAACTTTTGGGGGTTCGGTACGAAGTCTTACCCATCTGGACTGTCGCCGGGAACCATCCTGTACACCCGGTACCGATAATTTCTTCGAGTGAAACGGGCAGTACTCAGGCAAGCCGGGGTCTGCCTGAGGCCGCGGCAATCGAGGCTCCGTAGAGGATGTCGTGCTCGGAGACCGCGATCTTGTCCAGCCCGAAGGCCCGCATCGTCTCAACCAGGATGACGACGCCGGCGACGATCGTCGGCGCCCGGTCCGGGTGCATGCCGCGGATCTCGACCCGCTCCGCCAGTGGAGCCGAGGCTAGCCGCGAGAGCATTCGCTGGATCGAGGGCAGCGAGAGGACGTGACCATGTACCTGTGCTGGGTCGTAGGGCTCGAGCCCGAGCTCAATTGACGCCAGCGAGGTTGGGGTGCCGGCGACGGCGATTCCGGCGTCTGCCTCGACGCCGGTGCCGACCGCCGCTTCGATCAGGCCCCGGACGTCGCTCGCCAGCGCTTCCAGCTCGACGGCGGTGGGCGGGTCGGAGGCGACGTGGCGCTCGCTGTGGCGGACGACGCCGGCCTGAAGGGAGGTATGGAAGGAGATCTCCGAGCCGGTGCCGACGATCATCTCGGTCGAGCCGCCGCCGATGTCGACGACCAGAGTGGGCTCGGCGGGCGGGTTCTCCGAGGTGGCGCCAAGGTAGGTGAGGCGCGCCTCCTCCTCGCCGTCGAGGACGCGGGGGGAGAGGGCAAAGCGCTCGCGCAGCTCGGCGACGAAGGCGCTGCCGTTCTCGGCGTCGCGGACGGCGCTGGTGGCGATCGCTTCGACCGTGTCCGCACCCAGCTCCTCGATCGCGGTGACGTAGCTCCGGATTGCCACGCAAGCGTCCTCGATCGCCCCGGCCGAGAGCCGCCCCGTCAGGTCGACCCCGCGCCCGAGCCGGGTCACGGTGCTGCGCCGATCGATCGGCGCCACCCGCCCGTCGGCGACGTCGGCAACGAGCAGCCGCGTCGAGTTGCTGCCGACGTCGACCACCGCAACGCGCTGAGAATCCGCTGTCATCGGCCGGCACTCTAAAGAGAGCACGCACGCCACCGTCCGGCAGCCACAGCCTCCCTCACGCGAAACCCAGCGTTGCTACCATCCACGGTCCGCCGCGGGGTGGAGCAGCCAGGTAGCTCGTCGGGCTCATAACCCGAAGGTCGCAGGTTCGAATCCTGCCCCCGCTATAGGAAAAGGCCCCGGAAACGGGGCCTTTTTCGTAAGCGTTCAGCCCCTCATGCCCTGTGGGGTAGACGTGCCCGAGTCGGCTCTGCTCAGACCAGCGAAGGCGCGGGGCTTGCCCGTGCCGAGGCGGTTATCGCCTCGACCAGGAAGCCGAAGAGTGAGCGGCCCTGCAGCCGGCAGGTCTGAGAGACCGAGAGCATCCGCTCGGCAAAGCGCTCGCCTGCATTGGACTGGCTGCCGAGGGAGATCTTGCGGTAGATCACCGCTCCACGCAGCCCGCGCTCGGCACGGTTGTTGGTCGGCTCCACCTCCTCGATCTCGGTGAAGGTCCAAAGCGCCGGCCAGAGCTTCAAGAGGTTGCGGGCAAAGGTGCGGAACTGACGGTTGAGCATGCTCTTCTTGCGGTGGGGCTCAAGCAGAGCCCGCAGGCGGCGCTTGATCGGTGCAATCTCGCGGGCGAGACGATCTCGATCGCCGTGGCCGGCGAAGGAATCCCAGGCACGGAAGAGCTCCCTGGAGATCTCAAGCCCCGCCTCGCCGAAGCGCCCTTGGTCTGCGAGCCCTTCGGAGTGGCGGCGGAAGTCGCGCAGCAGGTGAGCCCAGCAGACCTGGCGCCGAGCGGGATCAAGGGAGTCATAAGCCCACCAGCGATCCGAGGAGACGATGCCGGCGAAGCTCTCCCCGATCAGCCCCGGCAACTCACGCTCATGGCGATCGGCGGCGATATGGAAGGCGGCAAGGCTGTCGGTGATTGCGCCCCACAGGGTTCGCTTTTGCCCGGCGCAGCGCCAGCCGGTCTCATCGACGCAGATGACGGGTGAGTCCTTGACCGCCTCGCGCAGCCCGGCGTATGGCTCGGCCAGGGCGCCGGAAGTGCGCTGGCAGATCGCATCGACCGAGCCGGCCGAGACTTCGCAGCCAAACAGCTCGCCGCAGAGCTCTGAGGCATCGCGGCGAGAGATCCGGTTGCGCACAGAAAGCAATGAGACCGCCGCCTGCAACCTGGGTCCGAAGGCGCTTTGGCGGATCTCCTCGGGCAACGATGCCCGGGTGCTCGTCCCGCAACCGGGGCAACGCAGCGAGTGAGCCCGGTGCTCGGTGACCCTGACCGCGATTGGCGGCAGCTCCGTGACCTGGTGGCGGTGAGGCGGGGCGGCATGATCGCTGCGATCGAGATCCTGCCCGCAGCCCGAGCAACGCTCGGGCCAGTGATCGACGATCTCATCCAGCTCCGATTCGGCCACGAGCTTGCGAGCCGTTCCTTTGTGACCGGGCTGGGCACCCTGCTTGCGGGTGCTCGCTCCACGCCCCTGCCGAGAAGGCTTGCTCGGCGGGTCGGCCGAAGGCGGCCGGGAGGAGTTCTGGAGCTCTCGCGCAGCTTCTCCTCAAGGCGCTCGATCCGCGCCTCCAGGCGAGTGACCTGGCGCTCATAGCGGGCAGTCAGCTCGACCAGGAACTCGACGCACGCCTCACGACCGGCGTCATAGACCGCCTCGGCTTCGGCGCGCTCCACACCAAGGAGTTCGCCGGGCCGTTATGTCCCCCTGCCTGGGGCTGAACGCTTACCCTTTTTCGTGGTACGCCCGGCATGGGCAGCAGCTCGGGGGTGCGAGTCCCCCGTGGATCAGATGACCGAAACCACAAGCCGAAGCCAACTGCGTCGTCGCGAGGCGGGGTGGGAAGGAAGGTGGAGGCGAAATCGCGACCCGAGGAACACGAACCGCATAGAAGGCGGGGCGGTCCGGACGAGACGGCCAAACACGTCGAAGTCCGGGTCATCAAGGGACCGCAACGTAGATGCGGCGGGTGCGCGAGGAAGGTTGCTGGCCTTATCCGGGGAGGCCTGCCGGGACGTCGGCCTCGACGCATGTCGCCCGACCCCGGCCGTCAAAAGGCGGCCGGTCACCCGGCAGGAGTCAGCAGAGGCCGTAGTAGCGGCGGGATCGTGCGCCGCGAAGGGCCGAACGCGAAGCCGAGGCAAAGCGCGCCCGTGCTCGCGGAAGCCACAGCAGCCAACCCCGCCCAGGCGGGGCCTTTGCGCAATGGATGCCTAGGGTGAAGCCCGAAGCTCCCCGCGAAGAGCAAAGCGGCTTCCCGGCGCCGAGCGAGGCCGAGCCTCACCCCGCCGCCGAAGCAGGCGACCTCTGGGAGCAGTTCCTCTCCAGAGGCAACCTGGCGGCGGCGCTCAGACGCGTCGAGCAAAACGCCGGTGCCCCCGTCACCGGCATCCCCGACGGCAAGGCCTGGGAATGGGCCAACAGCCGGCTGGGTTACTGGCGGATCGCGGGGTTGTGGGTGCTCACCCGCAGCCTCACCAACGCCTACTGGCGCGAGCAGGGCCTTCAGGGGTTCACCGATCCCTACCGCCGTCTCCGGGATGTGACGCGAACCGCCGGATGCGGACCCGCACGTCCGGTGGTGTGGGAGGGGCGGGGGTAAGCCCCGCCCCTACCCGATCCCTGACTCCAGGGCGGGGGCTGCCGCGGGTACCAAGCGGGTACCAATTTTGCGAGGAAAATCATCCTGCGGCTGTTCAATGCGCGCGCACGGTCTCCAAAACCGGCGATTCCAGGCGATATGTCCTGGCTGCGCCAAGAGGCGGCCGATGACGGGGCGGTCCCGAGCCGAGAAGGAGCGGCTGGGCTCCGACTACCTCTCCTCCCGCGAAGAGAGGGCGCTCTATCGCTGGAAGTCCCAACGCCCTCGTCACGCGCCTTCGCAGCGGGCCGGAGGACTTTCTCGAGGAGATTGATCGCAAGTCTCTGCGGCTCTGCCGCCTCTGCGAGGAGGTCACCTATCCCGATCCCGAGCGGGCGCTACGAACGCGGACCCCGCGACGTCGCCTTCCGCTGTCACTTCTGCGGCAGCGAGAACCTGGCGGCGTGGGAGCCATCGGCGATGCGGAAGGCCGGATGACCGCGACTTGCGAATTCCGAGTGATGAAGGCGGGGGAAAGTTTGTCCCGGTCCAGGATTAGGACGGTGTGAGCCCCTTGCCTTCATCGCCTCCTGGGAAGGTTCCAAAGAGTGTCGGGCGCGATTCCCCTCGCACTCAAGGAAAGCAGTCGCGCTCAATCCCAGCGCGCCACCGATAAGAGGTGGGCCGAAAAGACGCCTTCCAGCGCGACCGACTGGCGGCACCGCGGAGGCGCGTGAGCGGTTCGCCCGTACCTTCGCCGACGTTCTCTCGGTGCGCTTCGGTGGACCTGGACCGTCGACTGGGAGAGTGCGAATCCTTGGGAGGGGCGGTCCTTTGCCGTCAGCGAGCATTAGGTCAGGCTCGCCCGAAGTTGGGCAGCCTGCCATTGCGTCCGGGGTTGGTTGTCAACACATTGAATGCATGAGAAACTGGGGCGATGGAGACCGGCGCGGATGATGCTGTTCGTGAGCGCTGGAGAGTGTGGGTTCAGCGCGGCCTTGGCGGTAATACAGCGCAGATCGATGCCGCGACCGATGCCGCGATGAACGCCCTCGCCGCAAGGGTAAGCCAGGATGAGGTTGCGAACCAGGCGCGAGTCGCGTGGAGGGCCGCCGATGGATCCGATATCAGGCAGCCTGAACCTGATGCAGCGAATTCTCATCTCGGGGGTCGCGTAGCCGGCTTTCAGCAGCGCAATGAGCAGGTCGGCAAGCGCTATGTGTCTGTGTGGAACTTCAGGGTAGAGCGACCGAATGGGCCGCCGGTAGCGGTCGATATGCGCGGCTTCGCATTCGAGGGGGCGATTGGCAACGGGGACGAGGTCCAGATTGACACGATCGCAAAGGATGGCGCCATCGTCCAGGTGCGCGAGGTTCAGAACCTGACCTCGAACTCGACCGTCCGCGTGACCAGCCGACCGCATCCGGTCGCACGCCGGGTGGGACGTGGGGTCACGTTGATTTTCAAACTCGTCCTTCTCTTCCTGTTCCTTGCGGCGTTCGCTGTTGTGGCTTATCTGATCCTGAGTCACGGGAGTCCTTGACGGATGGCGGGGATCGAAGAAGGGTTACCGCCCGAACCGCCACCGCCACCGCCCGAACCGCCACCGCCACCGCCCGAACCGCCACCGCCACCGCTGGAACCGCCACCCTCGCAGAGCCCTTCGACTCCGAACTCCCCTGCCGAGGGGCCACCCGTGGGCCCCACTGGCACCGGCTCGGCAACTGATCCGATTACGTTTCCCAACGATCACATCAGCGCTGCTCCACCCGACGCCGCTCCGTTGCCGGAGCCACCGCCCCTTCCCCCCGAAGGTCCCATCGCTGTTCCGCCCGGCGATGATCCTTTGCCGGAGCCGCCGAGCCTGCCGGGCCCGGACCAGGACGCCGATCGGCTATCCAGGGACATTCCCGGGAGCAAGGTCGAGTTGATGCCGGGGGACCTCCCGCCGCAGGAGTCCCATGTGATGGTGGATCCCGACGGGAAGCCGGTGTTCGTGCTGCCAGAGATAACGATTCACGGTCGGCCTGAGATGAGCGCCGATGGCGGCGCCCCGCCGAGTCACGCGGGTGAGCCGTACCTCGACGCCGCTGCCGCCGCACGTGCGGCGCTAGGTGAGATAGACGAGCCTTCAGTCGATGCGGATGTTGAGTACGCTGGCAACATCTACCGAAATCCGGATGGGACCTTTTCCTTTTCCCCGCCGGTTCCGGGCGACAGGCTGACCTCGCGAGCGGAGGATTCGAAGGTTCCCCCGGGAGCAACGGTCGTAGCCACCTATCACTCCCATGCCGGGGAGTTCGCGCCGTCCGATGAGTACTTCTCGGCGAACGACAAGTTCAAGGCTCGGCCAAGGCCGTGCCGGCATACCTGGTTACCCCTAGTGGTAACTTCCTAAAGTTCACTCCCGAGGCCCTACTGCCACCAGCTCAGCAACGAGAATTCCGAGGGGGTCGGACCACGCGGTTGCCGTAGCGGGTGTGGGCGGCTGCCGCACCGACGAAGGTGTGTCGGACCTGCGCAGCCAGCCGCGCGGAATCTTGGCGGAAGGTTCTCTTCAGGGCGCTTCGGCGGCCGCTGGGCTGTCGAGTGGGAGGGTCCGGATCCTTCCCCGTTGACCTCGGATTGGGACGGGGCGGTCCTTCACCAGCGAAAAATAGGCGCGCTCGCTCAGTGATCGGCAGCTTTCCGTTGCGCCCGCTATCGCTGGTTCGCCAGACGAAAACGGAATCGAAGACCGAGTGGAGTATGCGGCGCTGATCTTCGAGGGTGAGGTCGTCCCAAACCTGCTCAAGGTTGGCCTCGATCTCAGCCGGCTGCCGTTCTTGATCGCGTTCGGTGCGCTCTTCGAGCAGCGCGTCAACCCGCGCTTGACGGCTTTCGACCGTGCGCAGGTACACATCGGATTCCGACCTCCCAACGCTTCGGCGAGGCGCTCATCAAGGGCAGCATCTCGCTCGGCTTCCGCGGCGGCGAGTTCGGCGTCGAGGTTCGACCCGTCCTCCTCTTGGGTGTGAGCCGTGGCGTTCTTGGCAAAGGCGAACAGGTGCGAGAGGACGAACGGCTCGATCACGCTGGCCTTGACCGAAGCCGGCGCCGGACACCGCCCACCGGCCTTGTCGGGCTTGCAGCCGTATTCAAGGAAATCCTTGCCGTGGCGCGTCTTGCCCATCTTCGGCTTCATTGCGTAGCTGCATCCGCCGCAGCGGAGGACGCCTGAGAGCAGACCCGTTCCCTTGCCTGAGCGGCCGGGGTGGACGCCGCGGGCCTTGTTGGCAGCCTGCCACTCGGCCAGAGTCACGATCGGCTTGTGCGCGTCGGGGTTGACGATTTTCCCGGCCCGCGCCTCGCCGAGGTAGACGCGGTTGCGGACGATCGTGCCGACGCTGGCGACGGTCCAATGCTCGTTGTTCCAGGGCGTCACCACCTTTTCTTCCCCGCCCCCGGCCTGGCACCCAAGAACGAGCCTTCGATGTCGGATCAGATCGAGTGGTTGGATCGTCGCTGGGGCAAGAAATGGGGCAGGGAACTCCACAGATCCCAGAGCGGTGAGATCCGCTCTCTGAGAGCAGACGTGGCTTAAATGCAAAGTTACCTGCCGGTGCGCTCGCGGTGCTTGCACCCAGGCCAGCAGCAGGGCCGACGCTGGCCTTCTTCCAGCTCCTCCTGGGTCCGGCGAATGCGACGCTCTCGGGTTATCTCCTTTTTGGCGTCCTCGACCCAGCAGATGAACTCGTTGCGGGCCAAGGGCGTGATGTCCTTCCAGGCATCGAGGGCCGTGGCGTTGGCGATCAGCGCCTTGCGCAGGTCTGCGGGCAGCTTGTGCATCACGCCACCGGGGACTCGCTGGCTGCTCATAGAGCGATGGTATGCCGTCCACCGCGCGGCTCGCGGGCTACACCGAAGCCCGTGGAGATGAGTGTCTCCGCCGTGGCCTTTCAGGCAAAGCCGAGGGATTCGTGCCCACGTCGGGATCACTGGGGCAAGATGCCCGATAGATTCCAGCCGATCTCGACCTCGCCGAAACCGCTTGAAACCCTGCCCCACGTAGTCCAGCCGCATAGCGGGTGGCAGAGCCTCGGCTAGTTGCTGTGCCTCCACCACATCAGGTTCCCTTCGCTCACCGCCAGCGAGGTTGGAACCGTCGCTCCGTTTGCATCATGCGGCGTTATGGGCGTTGGGGTTGGGATGCCTGACTACTGCTGGGAGTCGTATCACCTACGGTTTCCCGGCGGGTCCGGCGCGTGCCGCCGACCGCAGGATCGGCGCGCGGAACCGGATGGGCGTCTTGGTGGGAGCTGTCCTCGTTAAGGACCTATCCCGATAGGCGATCGCACCCCTGGATACGGCCCAGGACACGGCGCGGTTGCGCCCCCGTCGCGGCTCCCGCATGGCGCTGCCATGCGGAATCCACGCCGTGGCCGCCCCGCTTGGTCCTGAACTGTCCCAGTGGTACGCCCCCTACCGGGATAGGTCCTAAGGAGCAACGCATTCCAGACTAAGATTCTGTTTCTTTGGGGTACTCGCTGATATCCTGCCAGCAGCGGAGGCGAATGGTGGAGGCGGGTTTTTTGACCGGATTCGAGGCATGAGAAGCGAGCGCCTTGCACGCGTCCGACAGCTGCAGCGGGTATTGGCCTGGGCTTGGTGGTCGATTTGACCGAAGTGTTGTCCGCAGTTAGCAGTTCAGCTGTTGCAGTTAGTCATGAGGAATTCGTGAGGCCGAGACAGGACTGTCTCTCGCGAGCGAAAACCGAGGACGGCAAGGACGCAAGGCGCTGGAGCACCGAGCGAGCAAGCAGTCGAAATCTGACTCTTCTGCGTAGCGAGCTCGATGCGCACAGCTATCTCCCGCATAGCGGAGCTACGCGGGTGGCCGAAGACACAGCCGTTTGCAGCCGCGAGAACAGGTTTGAAAATAATTCCTGTCTCGGCTGATCGGATTCAGAAGGACCAAGAAAATGGCAGACAGCCAGAGATCCACAGGAGAAGTCCGTCCGTCCCCATAGGGGGAGGCGCGCGCCGATGGCTGAGTCGATCGACAGGGCGGTGCTCACCTTCTGCTTATCGGACCTGGAGGGCTCGACCAGGCTCTGGGAGAGCCAGCCGGAGGCGATGGCCCAGGCCCTCGCCCGCCATGACGAGCTGATCGCGGCCGCCGTCGAGGCACACGGCGGGCGCTTCCTGCACTCCATGGGCGAGGGAGACTCCACTGTGTCGGCCTTCGAATCCGTGACCGACGCCGTGCGGGCGGCGATCGACGCCACCCGAGCCCTCGCCGATGAGCCGTGGCCGGATGGTCTCGAGATCCGGGCCCGCTTCGGCCTGCACACCGGCGTTGCCCAGGAACGAGACGGCGTGTACTTCGGCACGTCGCTGAACATCGCCGCTCGGGTTCGAGACCAGGCGAACGGGGGCGAACTCCTGCTCTCGGAGACTACGTCGGCGCTTGCGAAGAGGGATCTCCCGGCGGGGTATGAGATCGTTGATCTGGGACCGCACAGGCTCAGGGGGATCGAGCAGCCGGAGGCGATCAAGGCGCTTACGGGTCCGGGTCTGGCGACAGCCTCAGCGGCCACCGAGTGCCCGTATCGCGGCCTGCTGGCCTTTGAGCCAGAGGACCGCCGCCTCTTCTTCGGTCGCGAGGAGGCGGTCGCCGACGTCCTGGCGCGGATCGCGCCTGGGCGGCTGCTGGCTGTGGTCGGCGCGTCGGGGAGCGGCAAGTCTTCACTCCTGCGCGCCGGCTTGGTGGGCGCCGCGGAGGCTGGCGAGGTGGCATCGGCCGGCTCGGCCCGACTGATCACCCCTGGAGAAGAGCCGCCGCTAGATCTCGGCAAGGACCCGGGCGAGCTCCTGGTCGTCGACCAGTTTGAGGAGCTCTACACGCAGTGCCGCGATGGCAAGCGCCGGACCCGGTTCATCGCGGCGCTGTTGGCCCGCCCCGGACCCGTGGCGATCGGGGTGCGGGCCGACTTCTACGGGGAGATGAGCGCGGACCCCGGGCTCGCTGAGGCCGTTGCGAGCAACCAGGTGCTGCTCGGCCCGATGCGAGACGAAGACCTGCGCCGCGCCATCGCGGAGCCGGCCCGGCTGGCGGGGCTGCGGCTCGAGCCCGGGCTCATCGATCTGGTGCTGAGGGACGTTGCCGGCGAGCCCGGTGCCCTGCCGCTGATGTCCCATGCGCTGCGCGAGACCTGGGAGCGCCGCGACGGCAGGACGCTCACGCTGGACGCGTATCGCGAGAGCGGTGGCGTCGGCTCGGCGATCGCGCAGACCGCGGACGACGTACTCGCCCGGACTCCGGTCCCGCACCGGCTCCTGCTGCGCAATGTGTTCCTGCGCCTCACCGAGATCGGGGAAGAAGTGGAGGACACCAGGCGGCGCGTAAGGATTGAGGAGCTCGTCCTGCGGGACGCCTCGCCCGATGCTGTGAGGATCCTGCTCGAGCGGCTCGCCGAGGCGCGCCTGGTGATCCTCGACGAGGGGACCGCCGAGGTTGCGCACGAGGTCCTGATCCGCCGCTGGCCCACCCTGCGCCGGTGGCTGGAGGAGGACCGCGAGGGCATCCGGCTGCATCGCCGCCTCAGCGACGCCGCGCGGCTCTGGGACGCGGGCGGCCGCGAGGTCGCCGACCTCTACCGAGGGACGCGACTCGATGCTGCAACCGAGTGGGCGAGGACGAAGGCCGAGCTGCTGAACGAGACCGAGCGCGACTTCCTGCGCGCCAGCGTGGACGAGGCGGCACGCGTGCAGCGCGACCAGCTGAAGGCCAACCGCCGGCTGCGCCGCTCACTGGTCGGAGCCGGGGTGCTGCTCGTCGCGGCCGGCGCGCTGCTCATCTTCGCGCTCGTGAGCCGCCACGACGCCGTTGAGACGGAGGCCACCGCGCGATCCCAGGCGATCGCCGCGGCGGCGGAGACCCAGCTCGGCCGCGATCCGCAGCGCGCCCTGTTGCTGGCGCGGACGGCGCTGGAATTTGCGCCCACGGCCGACGCCCAGCTCGCCGCGTCGGAGGCGCTCGATGCCAACACGGCCCGCTGGCAGCTTCCTTCGTTCGGGGTCCAGGGCTGCCAGGAGGCGAACTTCCTCTTCCTGTTCGACCACGGGCGGATCGCGGCCGACAACACCTGCGACGGGTACGTGATCTTCGCCGACCTGGCGCGCAAGCGGATCGTCCGGCGGATCAAGGTCGGCGCGACCTCCACCGGGATGGTCCTCAGCCGATCGGGCACGGCACTGATCGTCGCGACGGGGCACAGGCTGGTCAGACTCGACGTGAAATCAGGGCGATGGCGGACGATCTTCACGGCGCCGTTCGTGATCGAGCAGCTCGCCGGGGTGCCCGGGCGTACGTTCGCGATCGCGGACAAGGAACAAGTTGGCATCGTCGATTTACGCCGCCAGCGCGTGCGGGTGATCGCACACGGCGACGCAAGCGCCAACGTCATCAACGGCATGATGTGGGCGTCGCCCAAACTGCTGCTCGTCGCATCCCTGGGCCAGACTCGGGGACACGGCGACCTGTTCGGCGGCCTCACCGTTCTCGATACCGACAGCGGGACGCGGAAAACCGTGTCGCTCGCGCAGCCCGGCCACGTGGCCGCCGTGAACTTTCTGCGGGTCTCGCCCGACCTGCGGACATGGTTCATCACCGGTGCCGACGTGAACCCGAAAGGCAACCGTCAGGTCGGGGCGACGTGGGCCGTCGACGCTCGCTCACGCCGGCTGCGCTGGATCGCGCGCGGTCCACTCGGCGCGACCGCCAGCCCGGTCCAGACCTCGCCGGACGGCCGCTTTGTCGCCGTTGGCTACAGCCAGGGCGCAACGGACGTGCTCGACGCCTCGACCGGTCGTCTCGTCGTGCGTGACGCCAGCAGCGCCGGCATCGGCGCGGGTGACATGGCCTTCCCCCCGGGCGGCAGTTCGCTCGTCAGCGTGGCGCTCGACGGCGTGATTCGCGGCTGGTCGGCGCACGGAAGCGAGCAGCTTCGCCTGCAGGCCCCCGCCGCGACCGCCATCGACTTCACCCCCGACGGCAGGCGCCTGGTGCTGGTCGGGGATCGGGGCATGATCGTCGATCGGCGCACCGGTCAGACCGTGCGCAGGTTCCCGGGCTTCCCGGCGACGAGAGTCTTGGAGGGCTGCAGCTCCCTTTGCTTCGGGGCTTCTCCCCAGCTGCGCCGGCTCACCTATCTGGACCCCGGCTCGGCGGGCTTTCGGATTCGCGAGATAGCCGGCCGGACCGGGCGCCCGCTGGCCACCGTGACCGTGCCGCGCCTCGATGCTCAGGGCGTGGCGCCCGACGGGCGGATCGTCGCGGCATACGTCAACGGTGATCGGTTCTTCGCACGGGTCATCGATCCGCGCACCGGACGGGCCCGCGATCTGCAGCCCAGCGATAGCAGCGACGGGTGCGCCGCGACGACGCCCTCGTTCACGCCCGACAGTCGGCTTATGGCAATCGTCGACGGCTGCCTGAATGTAGTCGTCTGGAACCTCAAGAGCGGAGCGGTGAAGCGGGCAATCGAGCTACCGGATCGCTCCAGCGGGTCGGGCGCGGTGCTCTCGCCCGACGGGCACTACGTGCTCGTGCCCGTGCTCGGCGGATCGTTCGTGCGCGTGAACCTCGGCTCCGGGGAGACGGTCGTGCGTCCCGGAGCGGAGACCGAGGCGAGGGCCTTTGCGATCTCGCCCGACGGGCGCTTCTACGCGATCGGCCGCTTGGATGGGACGCTCGACGAGTACGACGCCCGGACGTTGCAGCTCGTCCGCCACCATACCCTCGACAGCGCGATCCAAAGGCTCGTCTTCTCGCCGGACGGCCGCGAGCTGGCCGTGGAGGACACGAGCAACGTCCTGCGGGTCTGGGATACGTGCGACGTCTGCGAGAACCCCGAGCGCCTGGCCGAGCTCGCCGAGAAGGCGAGTGTGCGTGAGCTGACCCCGAGCGAGCGCGCTACGTTCAACGCCGGCTGAGCTGATTGCGCTCCACCCGTAGGTAGTCCTGCCCTGACCGTGCTCGCTGTCGCCGAGAAGCTCGCCGAGGACCTGGCAGATGGTGTCGATGGGCATCTACGAACCGCCTTGGAAATACTCGGCGCCGGTGCTGGCTCTCGACCTCTCTTACCACCTGGTCTATGGCGGAGCGACCGCGCTCGCCTTCGCCGGGGGTGATGATCCGCCGCGAGACCACGCGGCCGACGGCTCTCTCCCTTGAAGGCCGCTCAGCGGAGCGCGCTGAGCCTCCAGGCGGCTGGCTACTCCTATGAAGAGATCGCCGAAATCAAGGGCTGGACCTACACCAAGGTGAGCCGCTGCATCAGGGAGGGACGGGAGGCGATGGCGGCGTGACGCGCAGCGTCCGACCCCGCAGGGGTTGACGGCCGGGACAGAGGCGCTACTGCTTTGGCGACGTCGGCGGGCTGGTCTGCGTATTGACCACCCCCTTCACAACCCTCGTAACCCCCCTTTACACTTGTCGCATGGCAACTGCTGTGAAGAAGCTCGACCTGCATGTTGGCGAGCTGGTCGAAATCGAGGGGCGGCGCTACGAGGTCGTGCCGGACAAGACCGGCGGGTTGACGATTGAGCCGCCGATAACTCCGATCTCAGAGCTTTACGAGAAGCGGGGCATGAAACCCGCCTCGGCGGAGGATTTCGAGCGAATCGCTGGCGACCTCCCGACCGACGGCGAGGGCTAGCGATCCACGGGCCGCTTCGGCGACCCGAATCAGAGGCTTGCGGTAACGATTCTCGGACGCGCTTATCCTGCGGCGCGTGACATTGTCAGCGCGAGATCTGCCGGTTAGGTTCGACCGCGAGGAGTGGCGTGAAGAGGTTGGGCGCTTGGACGAGCGCTCGGCGTCGCGCATCCAGGCGGAGCGCGCTCGTCGAGAAATCGAAGGCGGCAATGCGGCTCTCGATTTTGAAAAGTGCGAAGCTGGCGGAGAGGAAGGAACGAGTCTCCTCGGCTGCGTGAAGCAGTATGTGCCGCTCGGGAAGCAGGGTGCTTCTAAGGCGCCGTTCGGCTTCGTGTTCCAGTTGGCGCAGGACCCGGACGGCAGCTTCGTCTGGAACTTCATCGCCTTCGGGGAGCGTCATCCAGACAATCCGGCCACCCGCACCGTCTACGAGCGCGCCCACAAGCGCTTGCATGGGCGCTACCCATGACCGCGCAAGCATCAATTGATGGCTGTATCGCGAAGCTTGACCGCGCAGACGAGCATCTGGAGGCGCTGAGCGCTGAAACGTTGGCGTTCTTGCGGACCCACCCGTTTGAGCTTCGAGGAGAGGTGGACAAGGACGCCGGTCGATATTCAGTTCGGATTCGCCTGAAGGAGCGCCCACCTGTTCGACTGGGTCTAATCGTGGGGGATGCCGTTCACAACCTTCGAGCCGCTCTTGATCACCTGGCGACCAATCTCGCCATTCTGGGTGGGGCTCAAAGAACGGGTCAGAACCAGTTTCCGATTTTGCGGGATCTGAGCCGGACCAGGTTCCACGGAGACTTTGATCTACCCCCGATAAAACGGAGTCGGAGCTTCGGAGTCAGGCGGCCTCCTGGGTCGTGTTGTGTAGGTCCTCATATTCGGTGGGGCTGAGCATGCCGAGCGCCGAGTGGCGGCGGCGGGTGTTGTGGAAGAGCTCGATGTAGTCGTGGATGGCGGTGGCGAGTTCGATTCGGGTGGTCCAGCGTTTGCGGTTGAAGAGCTCGACCTGCATCCGCCCCCAGAACGACTCGACCATCGCATTGTCGTAGGCGCTGCCGACGGCTCCCATCGAGGGGGCGATGCCGGCGTCGCGGACTTTGCGGCTGAAGGCCCAGGACGTAAATTGCACGCCGCGATCGGAGTGGATCACGAGGCCTTCGGCGCGGTCGCGGCGGTTGGTCGCCATGCCGAGGGCGTTGGTCACGAGAACGGTGGTCTGGGTGCTTTCGATGGCCCAGCCGACGACGCGCCGTGAGAAGGCGTCGAGGACGACGCAGCAGTAGATCTTGCCCTCCCTTGTTGGGTGCTCGGTGATGTCGGTCATCCACAGCTGGTTGGGCCCGTTGCGTCCGAACTCGCGCCGGACGAGGTCCAGGGAGGTGACCTGCGCCAGTCGTGCTCCCTTGGGCAGACGCCGGGTGGGCAGCCCCTTGAGCCCGATCTCGCGCATGATCGCCCCGACCGTGTTGTGACCGACGACGATGTCGCGGCCGTGGCGCAGCTCAGCGGTCACACGCTGGTAGCCGTAGGTGCCGGCGGAGGCCTTGTGGACATCGGCGATCTCCCCGGCCAGCCAGATCCGCCGCAAGGTGCGTGGCGGGTCCGGTCGGTCCTTCCAGTCGTAATAGCCCGACTCCGAGACGCCGAGCACGCGACAGGCGTGGCGCACGTTGATCCCCTGCCCGATCAGGGAGTCGATCACCGGGAAGAGCCTTTTGGGGCAGGTCTCCCTCGAGGAAGACCTCGTTGACCTTGCGCGAGACCGCCAGCTCGGTTTCCAGCTGCTTGATCCTGCGCTTAGCGGCGGCGAGGTCGAGGGCCTCTTCGGTGCTCAGGCCGGCGGTCTCACCGCGATCGATTCTCTCCTGCTTTAGCCAGTTGTAGATGGTGGCGTCGCTCATGCCGAAGGTCTCGGCGAGCTGGGCGACCTTGGTGCCTGATCGAGCTAGCTCGATCACCTGAAAACGAACCTCTGCTGGGTAGCGGTGGGGCATCTGAATCCTCCTTGGTGCCGAAGGACTCTAGAAACAGGACTCCGTCAGATCGGGGGTAGATCAGGGTCTCCGTCAAACCTGGCCTGGCTCACCCGACCAGAGAGGGCAAGGTCTTTTGCTGTGCCGTGCTCGATGCCTTTAGCCGAAGGTCGTCGGCTGGTCGATCGACTCGACCCAGACGGCCGCCCTGGTGACCAACGCGCTCGGGATGGCGATCAGAGGCCGCGACCCCGATCGCACCGTGATTCATAGCGACCGCGGCACCCAATTTACGTCCTGGACCTTCACCCAGCGCGTGAAGGAGGCGGAGCTGATGCCGTCGGTCGGTCGCACCGGGACCGCCCTTGACAACGCCATGATGGAGTCCTTCTGGGGCCGGATGCAGGTCGAGCTGCTCAACCGCCGACGATGGAAGACGAGGGTCGAGCTCGCCAACGCGATCTTCGAATACATCGAGTCGTTCCACAACAACCGCCGGCGCCACAGCTCGCTCAATATGCTCACACCAACGGAGTTCGAGGAGTTCCATCAGAAAGAATCCAGCTAGCTGGATTCTCGTGCGAAGCGGACGGAGCTGGGGGTTAGATCAGTCCCGTGCACTTTCATCAAGGCCTTGAAGAATACGAAACGATCAGCTCCCTTGGCTAGGTATGGCCGTGCGGGCCCGCGATATCGAGACCCGCACGCTTCGCCGAAAGCGTCCTACTGATCGCTTCTATGCATACCAAGCATTCGCCATCGTCAGGGTCAGGTCGTTCTCCCCTGTGATGATTGAGTTGCCTGTCGAATAGTGCCCGGTGAGGCTTTTCGCCGGATCGACTCCGCACTGTTCTTTGGTGCCGTCAGCGGTGACTGGGACGTTTGAGACGTTCGTTTCGACTGTGGTTTCTGTCGTGGTTTTGGCTTCTTCGCCGATGTTGTGGAATTGGAGCCCGGGAAGGTCTTCGGTCGAGCCGATTGTCACGATGCATTTGGTTTCTTCGATTTCGTATTCGATCTTTTTGGTGCCTTCGCACTCGATTGTCATATCGCCTTTTGCTTCCGCTGTGCCGACGAAGTTATAGGCGCAGGCGTTCATCCTGACTTTGACAGCGCCGCCCCCAGCAACCGAGCACCCCGCATATTCCAGGCCTGTGAATGTGAGCTGGTTGGTTGTTTTGGTCGCCGATGTCGCGTGGCCTTTGAGTTCGTTGCATGTGAAGGACACCGTGTTGGTTTTGTCGGTCACTTCGAACACCTGGTGCGCTGTTTTGCTCGTGCCGTCCTGTTTCAATGTCCATGAACAGGGTTCGGCTGAGCAGTGGAATTCACCTAGGAGATCGGTCCAAGCATTCGCCATCGTCAGGGTCAGGTCGTTCTCCCCTGTGATGATTGAGTTGCCTGTCGAATAGTGCCCGGTGAGGCTTTTCGCCGGATCGACTCCGCACTGTTCTTTGGTGCCGTCAGCGGTGACTGGGACGTTTGAGACGTTCGTTTCGACTGTGGTTTCTGTCGTGGTTTTGGCTTCTTCGCCGATGTTGTGGAATTGGAGCCCGGGAAGGTCTTCGGTCGAGCCGATTGTCACGATGCATTTGGTTTCTTCGATTTCGTATTCGATCTTTTTGGTGCCTTCGCACTCGATTGTCATATCGCCTTTTGCTTCCGCTGTGCCGACGAAGTTATAGGCGCAGGCGTTCATCCTGACTTTGACAGCGCCGCCCCCAGCAACCGAGCACCCCGCATATTCCAGGCCTGTGAATGTGAGCTGGTTGGTTGTTTTGGTCGCCGATGTCGCGTGGCCTTTGAGTTCGTTGCATGTGAAGGACACCGTGTTGGTTTTGTCGGTCACTTCGAACACCTGGTGCGCTGTTTTGCTCGTGCCGTCCTGTTTCAATGTCCATGAACAGGGTTGCACCGAGCAGTGAAAGCGTTCTTCCGCCCCCTGCGCCCCGGAGACATCAAGAACCCCAAACACCCCCACCGCCAGCACCGCCAGCCCGAGGACCCTGAGCTTGCCAATCATCGGATCGCTCCTTTCTAGCCGGCGCCCGCACCCGCGCTCCTCGCCCCCCGGTCGCCGGAGGCTCAGGTATAGGCCCACCAGTTAGGCGGAGTCAAGAGGAGCTGCTTGTGGCGCGCGCGCCGCTCGGCGCGCGCTAACCGCGCTTGTGCTTCTTGCCCCCGCCCTTGCAGTCGTCCTTCAGCAGGGGGCGGAAGTCATAGGCCTTGCCGTTGTGCCCGATGAAGCGGGCGGTGGCGCGGTTGGTGTGATTGCAGATGTTGCGCGAGTTGACCAGCAGGCCCTTCTTGGCGCCCTGGAAGTCGACGATCACCTTGGAGAGAGGAACGTCGGGGACCGCTTCAAAGCTGGCGCGGATGCCGCCGTTGTGGGAGTCGATCCGGGCCACCGCGGCGGTGTCGAGCTGGCCGTGCAGAGCCAAGACCATGTCGGCAGGGGGTGGGAGGAGGAGCGCAGGTAGACCGGGCCTTCCAGGGGCCGGTCAAGGAGCGGCGTGAAGGTCTTGGCCTTGCCGTAGATCGCTCCCTTCGGGCAGGAGCCGGCGGCGAACTGCACGCGGGTGCAGATCGTGCGGATGTGGGCCTGGTGCGGTGCTGGCCCGACCCTCTGAAATCGGTCCGCCTGTTTTGAGAGTCCTTCCCGCCCGCGATCTTGGGCTCGTCGGCTCTAGGGAGGGGACTAGGAAGAAAGAACCTCTAACACCCTAGTACCAAGCGCGCCGATCTGAGGACGCGACGCTCGGCTAGTCGACCGACTTGCCGAGGCGGCGCAGCATCTTGTCGAAGGCGCGCCGACTGCGAGACTGCGTTGCCTCGGTGCCAGGCATTTTCGGTTGCAGCCAGGGCAGCCGATCCCAGTCGCGCTCCTGGGGCGCCTCGCCCGTAGCCAAGAGGTGATCAAACCTCCGTTGCAGCTCCTGCGCGAGCTGCGGATCGTTGGCGAGAGGGGATGCCGTTGAGATCAGCAGGCGCCGGACCCCGCTCAGGGTCTCCGACTCGGGATCGACCGAGCGGCGCCAGCGACCGTCCTCGCCCTCGGCGAAGCCGAGCGCCCAGAGGACGGCCGCGGCCTCTTGATCCGTGCAGGCAAGCGCCGCTGCAATCTGTTTCGCCTCCCACGAGTGGTTGTCGAGCCACTCGTCCAGGAGGTAGGGGTCCAAGCCTCGCTCCTGCCAGTCACCTCCGTGCCGGGCGACGGCGTCCTGCGCCTCCTTCGGTCGACCGCGGATCAGCCAGTAGGTCACAGCCAGTCCGCCAGGGACCGTGAGTAGCTCGGCGACCTGCCGGAGGATCTCCAGCATGTGCGCGAGGTCGGCCCAGATCGGCAGCGTCCCGTTGCCGATCTGGGGAAGGACGAAGGCGTACGGCCGTTTGTGGTCTCCGGCGAGAAGACCATGGGCACGCGCTTGTTCGGCCTCCTTCACCGTGACCTCGTGCCATGGCTTCCAGTCCGCGCTGCCGTCGGAGCGAACAACTGCGAGGACGTACGAGGATCGACCGAGGCCCGATCCGTCGTCGTCCGACGGTTTTGCCAGAACGAGATCGCGTATGGTCGATACCCGGCTGCCGCGCCATCGCAGAGATCCTCAAGCGCGGTCTCGACAATCTCCCCATAGGTCGTCGTCGGGGTTGCCTCAACCGCGACTCGCCGACGCTGATCCCAGGGCTTCGACCACTCGGAGTCCGGAGGGAAGGCCCCGCTCGGCGCCTTCTTGTTTCCGACGAGAGCAACGACGATCTGCGTCATGCGGAAAACGTAGTCTTTGCCTGATCGGGCTGCTTGCCGAGGCCGCTTGGTCTTTCCGTCCCCTGCAACTGCGATCCGGGGAGCCTACGGGTACCAAACGGGTACCAATTTGAGGGAAAGTGGGGTCAACTCGGGTCAACGCGGTTCGCTTGAACAAGCCAAAAAGCGGCCCAGCCAACCCCTCCGAGAAAGCTCATAACCCGAAGGTCGCGGGTTCGAATCCCCGCTATAGGACGAAAACCCGCTTAGCAGGCGGGTTTTCGCGTTGCGCAGGGCCTACGGTCCATCTACGTTCGGCCGCGAGAAGCGCGAAATGCGTGGGCCCCGGCGGCGCTGGAACGCCCCCGGGCCCGGCACCGCAGGCCGAGCCTTCGATGCGAGAGAGACGATACCCATCGACCGTGACCAGCGCGGGAGGACGCCAACGCCGAGCACCCCGGCCGGCGCGAACCGTTCGGCCCGGCGGAGGCCGATCGTTGGCGGGAGTGGTCGTTCGCCCTGGCCAATTCGACGCGATGCCACGGACCGGGAGGAGCAGATTCTCGAGAACGCCGACGAAGATGTGCGCCGTGGTCGGCCCGGGCTACGGTGAGGAGAGTGCAGAAGGATCGTGGAAGGCAGGTGGCCAGGGTTTTGATCGAGCGGCGCCGAGCGGCGGAGACTGCGTAGTGGACGCGGCGCTCGACGAGCGGGTGGGTAGGGCGGTGGTGGAGCTCGTCGCGAGTGGCTCCGAGGTCGGCTTGCAGGTTGCCGTCTACGCGGGCGGTGAGCTCGTTGCCGACGCGGCCGCCGGCCTCGCCGACCCGGCGAGCGGTGAGCCGGTCGCCTCCGCGACGCTCTTCTACGCCGCCTCGAGCGCGAAGGGCGTCGCCTCCTCGATCGCCCACGCGCTGGTCGAAGCGGGGGAGATGTCCTATGGGCTGGAGGCGGGCGAGGTGTGGCCGGAAATGGCCGCCGCCGGCAAGGGTGGGATCACGCTGCGCCACGTCCTCATGCACACCGCCGGGCTGCCGGGGCTGCCCGCGGACCTCAGCGTGGAGGAACTGTGCGACTGGGAGCGGATGTGCGAGGTGGTGGTGGCCGAGCCGCTCTGGTGGGAGCCCGGCCAGAGGTTCGGCTACCACGCGCTCACCTTCGGCTTCCTGCTCGGCGAGCTCGTCCGCCGCGCCACTGGCGAGACGCTCTCGGCGCAGCTGCGGCGGCTCCTGACGGGTCCGCTGGGGATCGAGGACGAGGTCCACTTTGGTGTCCCGGAGTCGTTGCTGGATCGGGTCGCGCGAGCGGTGCCGGCGCCGGCACCGCTGCCCGAACCGTCGCCGGGCTCGCCACTCGCCAGAGCGATCCCCGAGGCGGTCCGGCCGGGCGCCGGGTACGCCAACCGCCGTGCCGTCCTCGCCGCCGAGATCCCCGCCGCCGGAACGATGAGCGCCCGCGGCGCCGCCCGCCTTTACGCCGCGATGCTTGGCGGGATCGATGGGCTCGAGCCGGTCTCCGCCGCGCGCCGCGCCGAGTTCTCGGCCACCGCCTTCGAGGGCCGCGACGAGGTGATGGAGATGGATACGACCTGGGCGCTCGGCTACAGCCAGTTCCGCCCCGCGGGATCGCGCCCGGGCTCGACCTTCGGGATGGTGGGGGCGAACGGCTCCGCTGCCTATGCGGATATCGATTCCGGGGTAGCGGTGGCGGTGATGCGGAATCGCTTCGACGCCGACCCGACGGCGCTCACCGCGATCGACGGGATCGTCAAGGAAGAGACCTGAGGAGGAGACGATGGAGAACGTGACCACCGAGTTGGACGAGCGCTTCAGCGACCCCGGGGCCGAGCCGACCCCCTGGGCGCAGACCGAACGGACGCTGCGCGAGGCGCAGCTGTTCTGGATCTCGACCGTGCGCCGCGATGGCCGCCCGCACGTGACGCCCCTGGTGGCTGTCTGGCATGGCGGCGCACTGCACTTCAGCACCGGGCCGGGCGAGCAGAAGGCGCTCAACCTCGAAGCCAACCCGCAGGTGGCGCTTAACACCGGCTGTAACGGCTGGCAGGAGGGCCTCGACATCGTCGTCGAGGGAGAGGCTGAGCGGGTGACCGACAAGGCAAGGCTGGACGACCTGGCGCGCGCCTGGACGGAGAAGTGGGACGGCTCCTGGAAGTTCGAGCCGGTTGCCGAGGGATTCCGCCACTCCGAGGGTGAGGGCATCGCCCACGTCTTCGCGGTGCGACCGGCCAAGGTCCTTGCTTTTGGAAAGGGTGGCTTCAGCCACACTCGTCATCGGTTTCCGCCCGCGGCGGGCTCTTAGCTTAGGAGAGACCTCTCACGATGACTGGGACAAGAAATGGGGCAAGAAGCCCCACAGATCCCAGCCGATCTCGATCCCGCAAAAACCGCTTGCAACCGTGCTCCACATAGCTCAGCCGAGCCGCCGCGTCGTGCTCCCCATGCGACCCTGTGACCAGGCTAGTCAGCCCACCAGTCCCGCTGACCCTCCACGTCTTCCCGCGGATTCTCGCCGAGGTTGGGCGCGCCGATGACGAGGATCTCGAGGCCCTCCGGCCCGGCCTCGTAGCCTCGCCACGTACCGGGCGGGACGCGCACCGCGTCCCATTCCTTGAGGTCGACGATCTCGTCGTCGACCTTCATCCTCCCGCTCCCGCGCAGGACCACGTACACCTCCTCCTGTTTCTTGTGCGTGTGGCCGTACGGAAAGCGATAGCCGGGCGGGATGCGCTGATAGCAAAGCCCGGACTGCTCGAGCTTGAGTGCCTTGGTTGCGAGGCGGAACTCAAGGTCCGGCGCGCCGTCGAAGTTGGACCCGAAATCCTCCAGGTCCTCCTTGAGGTTCCTGAGCGTGAATGGCACGGCGCAATCCTATGGCCCCCCTGACTGGGTCGCCGATCTAATGCGTCAAGCGCCGCGGTGTCAGGTTCCTTCCCGGCGGCGCTCCGCGGTCAGACAGTAGGTACTGCCTTCCATGCATTGCAGGAGCCCTGGTGCCCGGGCATCGCGCTTCCCTTTTGCGCGAGAAGCGACATCTCCGTCTCACCGCGGAATAAAAGGGTCTACGCCGTCGCTTCGAGCCGGCTGCAACCACCCGAAGAGGCACGACTATGCGCGCTGCTCTTCTGAACTGCGGCCGTGTACACGATCCTGTACACTAGTCGCATGGCCAAGACCGTTCCGGTGCGCGAGTTGCGCAGCAACCTCAGCAGCTTGCTTGACGATGTCAGCGAGCGCCGCGATCACGTACTGGTCACCCGCAACGGGACCCCGGCGGCGGCACTCGTCCCGATCGACGAGTACGAGGCGCTGGAGGAGACCGCCGAGGTCCTCTCTGACCCCGACGCCCTCTCCGCCCTGGAGGCCGGCCTCGCCGAGATCGAGCGCGGGGAAACGATCACTCTGGCTGAGCTTCGCGGCGAGCTGGCGGAGCGTCGATCGACAGCCAGCTGATCGTTGGCACGGCTTGTACTTGCCCGGCGCGCTCGTCGCGAGCTGCTTGAGCTGGGCTGGCCGCTGATCGACGCTATTGAGGACGTCCTAGGCCTGCTGGAGCGCGAGCCGCAGGCGGGCCATGCGCTGCGGGGAAGGCTTCGCGGCCTGTACTCGCTGCGGGTCGGCTCCTATCGAATTCTCTACCAGCTGACCGATGGCGGGCAGACGGTGCGAGTCGCCGCCATCCGCCACCGCGCCATCGCCTACGGCAGCGATCCACGCTGAGGCCGAGCCAAGCTCGGGGCGCCGCTCGCGGAGTTCCCTGGGGCAAAGAAATGGGGCAAGAAACCCCACAGATCCCAGCCGATCCCGATCTCGCGAAAACCGCTTGAAACCGTGCTCCACGAAGTCCAGCGGGGTCCTAGGTCCGGGCCCATAACCCGAGGTCGCGGGTTCGAATCCCGCCCCGCTATAGGACGGAAGCCCCGCAAATGCAGGGTTTCGTCTTTCCGAGAGCGCAGACAACAGGGTTCAAAAACGTCCTTGGGGCAAGCACTGGGGCAAGGTGAGGTCAAAGTGAAGTCGATTTAGACCTTGCACGGCGTCTCCGATCCCCCTTTGTTCGGCCGCGAGAAACACAGAAATGAGTGGCCCCAGCGGCGCTGGAACGCCCCGGGGCCTCGCATCGAAGGACCAGCCTTCGATGCGAGAGAAACGGTACTGACGTAGGCGGCCCTGAACCGCGTCGCAGGCTCGTCCTCGGTGCCCTATCGAGAGGAGGGGGCCCCGCCATCACCACGACCAGCGCGAAGGGCTCTACGAACTGGTCTGCAATCACGTCGGCGGGGCCGTCGAGGCGGTCCCCAGACCACCGGTTGCAGGCCCGACGGGCGACTAGCCGCAGCCGGCCTCGACGATGCAGATCACGCCCGCGCCCGGATCGCTGCGAACGTCCGCGGCCGCTGGATGCTTATCTCCACGGTGCAGCCGGGCTTCCTCGAAGCCGGCGCTGCGCAACGCCGCCTCGGCCGTAGCTTCGTCGCCGCGATAGACGTGGACCTTCCCGCGCACGAAGGCGCCGAGGATCACGTCGAAAGTCCGCTCCGGGAGTCCCCGGTCCCGCCTCGCAAAGCGCAGGTCCGACAGGTAGACGCCCTTGTCGAACCGTCCGAGTGCCGTGGCCAGCCGGGCCCACAGCGCGTTTACGGTGTCATCGTCCAGGTAGGTCAGCAGGCCCTCGATGACGATCACCAGTCCCTCGGCCGGATCCAGGGTCTCGACAAGAGCCTCGAGGCTGCCCGGCCCGCCCTCTTGGAGGACATCCAAGCCGACCACACGATGGCGGTCCGTCAGCGACTCCATCCGAGCCAGCGCGTCGCGCTTTCGCTGTGCCATCCCCGGCAGGTCCGCCTCGACATAGGTAAGCCGCTCGCCGAACTGCTCGGTGAACCGCCAGCCTCTGGGAGACATCCCGCAGGCGACCTCAACCACCTGGCTGACGCCGCCGCGAATTAGATCCTCAAGGATCGAGTCGATGATTCGGTGACGAGCGAGGAGCGGCCCGTTCAGCGTCGGCCCGCCGAGCATCTTGCTTGCCGCGAGGGGTAAAGCGAACCCTCGATAAAGCATTCGCCCCTGCCACGTCGCAAGCTGAGGATGGGAGAGGCCGTTCCGGACCCAGGTCTCCCCGGTGTAGTGAGCCGTCGGCGAAACCGCGCCCGATCCTTCGCTTTCGGTCACGGACGCCATTCTGACGAGATTTCTCCCGACGGTGACTGGTGCAGCGGCCCGGTCGATGGGCGAGGGATCCGCGAGGCCGACGCCTACAACCGCCGCCTCGCGGCCCCAGCCGCGGTCAAGGCGCCGGGAGGTAGGTGAGGAGGACCACTCCGGAGTCGAACCGCTTCACGTCGTCGAGCTCCATCCGGACGGTTCCCCTGTCGCCGAGCACGTGGACGTTTCCCTCGCCCCAGACGAGCGGGTTCAGGTAGACCTCGTACTCGTCGATCCCCTCGTAGGTCTTGCGGCCCAGCACCAGCCCACTGGATCTCGCCTGACGCTCGAACGAGTAGTCCCCGTGGTCTCCGTCCGCCTCCACCCACTCGCCGACCGGGTCTATGACGCCGTCGACGGTGGCCTGCGCCGTCGCGATCAGCTTTCCCATCTCAATTCTCCTTCGGTCACGGGAAGCTCCCTCTGAGCCCCCTCTACCCATGAGACGAATGGGGACGCGCGGATTCGACGTTTTTCGGATTCTTATCGGCGCGTCCTCGTCGCGCTGCTTGGCCTCGATCGTCTCGCGGGTGAGGCGCGGGCCGCCGGGTCGGCGACCTGATCGAATCGAGCTCGTCGGACTGGGGCAAGAAATGGGGCTAGAAGCCCCACAGACTCCAGCCGATCTCGATCCCGCGAAACCGCTTGCAGCCGTGCTCCACATAGCTCAGCCGAGACGAAAACCCGCCTATCAAGCGGGTTTCGCGAAAATGGTCTGGGGGCGAGGTGGGGTGTCGGTGCTAGCACGCCGCTACGCTCGCACCGTGACGCCGGAGGAGCTCGCCAACCTTGCGCATCTGCGCCGCGCCCGCGATCTGATCGACCGCGATTACGCGCGCCCGCTCGAGGTCGCCGCGCTCGCCCGCGCTGCGCTGATGTCGACCGCGCACTTCTCGCGGCAGTTCCGCGCGACGTACGGGGAGACGCCCTACGCCTACCTGATGACGCGGCGAATCGAGCGGGCGAAGGCGCTGTTGCGCCGCGGCGACCTGTCGGTCACCGAGGTCTGCATGGCGGTCGGGTGTTCGTCGCTCGGTTCGTTCAGCGCCCGCTTCACCGAGCTGGTCGGCGAGACGCCGACGGCCTATCGGGCGCGTGACCACGGCGCGCTCGCGGGTGTGCCGGGTTGCATCGCCAGGGACCTCACCCGCCCGAGTCGCGAGCCGAGCAGGATCGGAGAAACGCCGATGGCGCCGGCTCCCTAGCCTTGCGGGCATGAACCTCACTCTCTCCCAATGCTTCGTCATCGTCCATGACCCCGACCTCGCGCTGGCCTTCTACCGCGACTCACTCGGCCTCGAGCTGCGCAACGACGTCGGCAAAGGGGACTTCCGCTGGCTCACCGTCGGCGCCGCCTCCCAGCCCGACGTCGCGATCGTCCTCACCAACTACCTGAACGGCAGCCCCGCCGACGGCGACGCGGTCGCCGCCCTCGTCGCCAAGGGCGCCCTCAACGGCGTCCACTTCCACACCGACGACCTCGACGCCACCTTCGAGAAGCTGCGCGCCGCGGGCGCCGAGATCGTGCAGGAGCCGACCGACCAGCCGTGGGGCACGCGGGACCTTGCCGTGCGTGACCCGTCCGGCAATCTGGTGCGCATCGACCAGCCGCCCGCCGCGTAGAGCGGGTCATGGCTACGAAGAAGGAGACGCGGTCGCCCGCCCTGCACGCTGCCGACAGCCACGATCTGATCCGCGTGCAGGGCGCGCGCGTGAACAACCTCAAGGACGTCAGCGTCGAGATCCCGAAGCGCCGGCTGACGGTGTTCACCGGCGTCTCCGGCTCGGGCAAGAGCTCGCTGGTGTTCGGCACGATCGCCGCGGAGTCGCAGCGGCTGATCAACGAGACCTACAGCGCCTTCGTGCAGGGCTTCATGCCGACGCTGGCGCGGCCCGAGGTCGACGTGCTCGACGGGCTGACGACGGCGATCCTCGTCGACCAGGAGCGGATGGGCGCCGACGCCCGCTCCACGGTCGGCACCGCCACCGACGCCAACGCGGTGCTGCGCATCCTCTTCAGCCGACTCGGGCAGCCGCAGATCGGCTCGCCCAACGCGTTCTCCTTCAACGTCCCCTCGGTCAAAGCGAGCGGTGCGATCACGGTCGAACGCGGTTCCAAAAAGACCGTGAGGGCGACCTTTAGCCGCACCGGCGGCATGTGCCCGCGCTGCGAGGGCCGGGGCTCGATCACCGACTTCGACCTGTCTGCGCTGTACGAGGACAGCAAGTCGCTCAACGAGGGCGCGCTGACGATCCCCGGCTACAGCATGGACGGCTGGTACGGCCGCATCTTCCGCGGCTGCGGCTTTTTCGACCCGGACAAGCCGATCCGCAAGTACACCAAGAAAGAACTCGACGACCTGCTCCACAAGGAGCCGACCAAAATCAAGGTCGACGGAGTCAACCTGACGTACGAAGGTCTGATCCCGAAGATCCAGAAGTCGTTCCTGGCCAAGGACGTCGACGCGCTGCAGCCGCACGTCCGTGCCTTCGTGGAGCGTGCGGTGACGTTCACCGCCTGCCCCGACTGCGGCGGCACCCGACTCAGCGAGGCGGCCCGATCGTCGAAGATCGAGGGGATCAACATCGCCGACGCCTGCGCGATGCAGATCAGCGACCTGGCCGAATGGGTCCGCGGCGTCGACGAGCCGTCGGTGGCGCCGCTGCTCGCGGCGCTGCAGCACACCCTCGACTCGTTCGTGGAGATCGGGCTGGGCTACCTCTCGCTCGATCGCCCGTCGGGCACGCTCTCCGGCGGCGAGGCGCAGCGCACCAAGATGATCCGCCACCTCGGGTCGTCGCTCACCGACGCCACCTACGTCTTCGACGAGCCGACCATCGGGCTGCATCCGCACGACATCGCGCGGATGAACGAGCTGCTGCTGCAGTTGCGGGACAAGGGCAACACGGTCCTGGTCGTCGAGCACAAGCCGGAGGCGATCGCGATCGCCGACCACCTTGTCGACCTCGGCCCGCGCGCCGGCACCGAGGGCGGCGAGGTGGTATTCGAGGGCACCGTCGAGGAGCTGCGGTCCAGTGGCACTCTCACCGGGCGGCACCTGGACGACCGCGCCTCCCTGAAGCCGTCGGTGCGGACGCCGTCGGGGGTGCTGGAGGTCCGCGGCGCCAGCACCCACAACCTGCAGGACGTCGACGTCGACATCCCGCTCGGCGTCCTGGTGGTGGTGACCGGTGTGGCCGGGTCGGGAAAGAGCTCGCTGATCCACGGCTCGGTGTCGGGGCGGGACGGAGTGGTGTCGGTCGACCAGACCCCGATCCGCGGCTCGCGACGGAGCAACCCGGCGACCTACACCAAGCTGCTCGACCCGATCCGCAAGGCGTTCGCGAAGGCCAACGGCGTGAAGCCGGCGCTGTTCAGCGCCAACTCCGACGGCGCCTGCCCCAACTGCAACGGCGCCGGCGTCGTCTACACCGACCTGGCGATGATGGCCGGCATCGCCACCATCTGCGAGGAGTGCGAGGGGAAGCGGTTCGAGGCATCGGTGCTGGACCACCACCTCGGGGGCCGCGACATCAGCGAGGTGCTGGCGATGTCGGTGACCGAGGCCGAGGAGTTCTTCGGCGCCGGCGAGGCGCGGATCCCGGCGGCTCACAAGATCCTGCAGCGGCTCGCCGACGTCGGGCTCGGCTACCTCAGCATTGGTCAGCCGCTCACCACGCTGTCCGGCGGCGAGCGGCAGCGGCTCAAGCTGGCCACCCACCTGGCCGAGAAGGGCGGCGTCTACGTCCTCGACGAGCCGACCACCGGCCTCCATCTCGCCGACGTCGAGCAGCTGCTCGGCCTGCTCGATCGGCTGGTCGACTCCGGCAAGTCGGTGATCGTCATCGCGCACCACCAGGCGGTCATGGCGCACGCCGACTGGATCGTCGACCTCGGCCCCGGCGCCGGCCACGACGGCGGCCGGATCGTCTTCGAGGGCACACCCGCCGACCTCGTCGCCGCCCGCTCCACCCTCACCGGTGAGCACCTCGCGGCCTACATCGGCACCTGACCGAGGCCGTCGCGGACACGTTTGACGGCCGCTCGCCCGCCAAATGCGGGAAGGGATAAATCTGATAATCTGATTCCATGAAGCAGCTCAGCGCCACCGATGCGTCCCGCCGGTTCTCGGAGGTGTTGGACTGGGTTGAGCGTAGTGGCGAGTCCTACGTCGTTGTCCGCCACGGTCGTGCTGTGGCGACTATCGGCCCGGCGAGCGGCGGGACTGGGAAAGCGCTCAAGGAGGCGCTTCGCGCCAATCGGCCCGACGATGACTGGGCAAACGAGTTGCGGGAGCTTCGGGAGGGCATGGAGCCCGTGACGGACCCCTGGCACGACTGATCCTCGACACGACGGTCTTGGTCGACGCCGAGCGTGGGGGGGACGCACTGAGTGAGGCGATCGACGACGGCGATGATGTCGCGGTAGCGGCGATCACCGTGGCGGAGCTGAGGGTCGGGGTTCTCCTGGCGAGAGGGCGCAGGCGGGACAAGCGCGAGCGTTTCGTCGCGGCGGTTCTCGATGCTGTCTCGATTGAGCCCTACGACCTCGACGTGGCCGAGGCACACGCCGCTCTATTGGCGCACGTCCGGCGGTCAGGCACGCCTCGCGGCGCCCACGACCTCATAATCGCTGCGACGGCACGAGCCTGGGAGCGGCAGGTCGTGAGCTTCGACCGAAGTGGCTTTGTCGAGCTCCCCGGCGTCTCGATTGCGTAGGGTTTCAGCCAGGCGGACACGGGAAGCGCCATTGTGTGAGGCATCTCACTACCGCTGCCTCGGCAGCAAGCCTATGAATAGGGTCACTCCGTCCAGCAGGAGGCAACCATGAGGCGACGTTCCGCTCTACCGCCCGGCCCCTCGTTTCCAGCGGCCATGCAGATGGTCGGTTTCTGGACGAGGCCGCTCGCCTTCCTCGAGCGCTGTCGCGCGCGCTACGGAAAGCGGTTCACGATCAGGCTCCCATCGACGCCGCCGTTCGTGATGCTCACCGATCCCGACGAGGTGAAGCAGGTCTTCACCTCCCCTCCCGACGTCCTCCGCCCGGGGCAGGGCGCCCGCGTGCTGGAGCCGGTCGTCGGCGCCAACTCGGTGATCCTGCTCGACGAAGCGGCGCACATGGAGCAGCGCAAGCTGATGCTCCCGGCCTTCCACGGCGAGCGCATGGAACGCCTCACCGGGCTGATGGAGGAGGTGACCGCCACGGAGGTCGCGGCGCTGCCGAGGAGGACGCCGGTCGCCCTTCACCCCCGGATGCAGGATCTGACGCTGAAGGTGATCCTCCGCGCGGTCTTCGGCCTCGACCCGGGAGCCCGCTTCGACGCGCTGCGGGAGCGGCTGCAGGGGATGCTCGCCTTCGGCGACCGCCCGATCAGCCTGATGCCGCCGAAGCCGGAAAGCCTGCTGGCGCGCACGGCGGAACGCGTCGGCCCCTTTGCCCGCTTCGTGCGGATGCAGGAGGAAGTCGACGAGATCATCTTCGCGCTGATCGCCGAGCGGCGGGACGAGGACGCCGATCGCGACGATGTGCTTGCGATGCTGCTTGAGGCGAGGCACGAGGACCGCTCGCCGATGAGCGAACAGGAGATACGCGACGAGCTGATGACCCTGCTCGTCGCCGGCCACGAGACGACCGCCTCCGCGCTCGCCTGGGCTTTCGAGCGGCTTGTCCACGAGCGGCCGGTTCTCGATCGGCTGGTCGAGGAGATCGACGGCGGCGAGGACGCCTACGTGACCGCGACGATCCAGGAGACGCTGCGGGCCCGTCCGGTCCTCCCGAACGTGGCGCCGCGGCTGGTGGCGAAGCCGGTCGAGATCGGTGGCTGGAGCTATCCAACGGGCTGCAGCCTGGTCGCGAACGGCTACCTGATCCACCACGACCCGGACATCTATCCCGACCCCTACGCCTTCCGCCCCGACCGCTTCCTCGATCAGTCCCCCGGCACCTACACCTGGATCCCGTTCGGCGGCGGCCGGCGGCGCTGCCTCGGCGCCAGCTTCGCCATGCTCGAGATGAAGGTGGTCCTCGGCACCCTGCTCGGCGCCTGCGAGCTGAGCGCCTGCGGCGACGGAGTCGAGGTCGCCCAGCGGCGGAACATCACGGTGCGGCCCGCCCGGGGGAGCTCGGGTTACGCTGGGCGAGCGCGCCCGGGTGCCCCTGGCCGTCTAGCCCCGGTCGTGGCCGGGAGGCATCGCGGCCGGCTTGAGGCCTACCGGGAGCTGGCCACGGCGCGGCGCTCGGTCCGGGCGCCGCCGGCGGCGGGGGGCGGGCCCTCGTCCATGCGAAGTCGCCGGCGCGCGGCGGCGACCGCCGGGGCGGTGGTGTGGCAGGCCCTGGCGACGGCCGTGTCGGTGAGGTCCGGCGTGCGCCGGACCTCGAACTCGATCAGGCCGGCGCGGCGGGCTTTGGCCCGGACCTCGACGTTGCAGTCGCTTGGGGCCGCGGCCTCGCCGGCGTCGGCGGCGCGCTCGCGGCGGCAGGCGAGGCAGAAGTCACCCTCCACGCAGCTATCCCAGCTCTGAGGCAGCGGCGCCGGCGTGCCGTCGATGCGGCTGACCGACATGCCGCAGCGGCCGCAGGTCCATTTGCGGGCGGCGACCCCCACTCAGCGTGCCGCCTTCGAGCGATGCCGCCTGGGCCGGCGCGACCCCGCGTGTGGCCGTTTGCCGTGCCCGCCTGGCGCGCCGGAGACGTCGCCGAACTCGCGGCTGAGGCCGAGGTCCCCGGCCATCCGGCGCACCTCGTCGGCCTGGTCGGCGAGGACGAAGCTGATGCCCGTCCCCCGGCGCCCGGCACGGCCGGTGCGGCCAACGCGGTGGACGTAAGCGTCGCGGTCTCCGGGGGCGTCGAAGTTGACCACGTGGGTAATCCCGGCGACGTCGATGCCGCGGGCGGCGACGTCGGTCGCGATCAGGGCGTCGACCTCGCCGGCCTCGAAGCGGGCCAGCGCCCGTTCGCGCTGGCGCTGGCTCTTGTCGCCGTGCATCGCCACCGCCTCGAGCTCGCGGCCGCGCAGCCGCTTGGCGAGGCGGTCGGCGCCGCGCTTGGTGCGGACGAAGACCAGCGTGCTGCCGCCCTCGGCCTCGCGCAGCTGCTCGACCAGATGATCGAGCTTGGCGCTCTGGGAATCGACGTGGAGGAAGCGGTGCTCGATGTCGGCCTTGGTGCTTTGGTCGGCGGCCTGAGTGTGGCGGCGGGCCTTGCGCGTGTAGGCGGCGGCGACCTTGCCGGTCGCCCCCTCCAGGGTGGCCGAGAAGAACAGCGTCTGGCGGCGGTCCGGGGTCTGGGCGACGATCCGGCTGACCGTCGGCTTGAAGCCCATGTCGAGCATCCGGTCGGCCTCGTCGAGGACGAGGATGCGGACCCGCTGCAGCGAGACGACGCCGCGAGCGATCAGGTCCTCGAGCCGCCCCGGGGTGGCGACGAGGATGTCGGCGCGCCGGGCCGCCTTGCTTTGCGGGCCGAAGCCGACGCCGCCGTAGACGGCGGCGATGCTGAGGCCGCGGGCGTCGGCGACCGAGCGCAGCTCGTCGACGATCTGACCGGCGAGCTCGCGGGTGGGGGCGAGCACGAGGGCCGAGGTGTGTCCGGCGCCGGGCTCGATCCGCTCGACCATCGGGATTCCGAAGGCGAGCGTCTTGCCCGAGCCGGTCGGGGACTGGACGAGCAGGTCGTGGCCGCCAAGGGCGTCGCGCACGACCAGCTGTTGAACGGGGAAGGGCTTGGTGATGTCGCGGCGCGTCAGCGCGCGGACCACCGGTTTGGAGATGCCGAGATTGGCAAACGAAGTGATGTTTGTGAACTCCTTCTTGAACGTCTAGGGGAGATCCAGCGGCCCCTAGGCGCCAGACGGCACGCGGAGGAAACGGAACCTCTCGGGTGGCGAATCGGCCAAACCCGACCGATCCACCGTAGCAGTCGGGGTCGATCTACCCCCGTACTCCCCTGTCCCGCTCAGTATTCGACCTTGTGGACTGTATGCGCCTCGGGCTCGGTCACCCAGGCGAAGTCGTCGCCGACCGCGAGGTCGCTCCATTCGTTGTTGAGCTGGCTGCCGGTCCGGTAGTGGGGGACTGGCGGGTGACCGACAATCTTCCCCGTGTCGGCGTCGATCTTGGTCAGCACCCCGTCGACCGGGTCCCAGACGAGGACGGAGCCGCCGGCGACCGCGATGTCGTCGTTGTAGATGCCGTTCCTGACCTTGGCCCTGACGGGCTTTTCCGTTTCGGGGTCGAAGGCGATGACGACGTTCTTCCCGGCATCGGCGATCCAGACTCGTTGGTCGCCGTACGCAACCCCGTTGAAGAACGAACCGGTGCTTGAAAGCTTGGTTTCCCTCTCCCCCGAGGGGATGTCGATCCGGATCAGACGCGCCAGGCTGGGTTCGGATTCGTCGGTTTCGGCCGCCCAGATCGCTTCGTCGTCTTCGTCCACCGCGAAGATGCCCGCGAAACCTGAGCCGAGTTCATAGGTCTTCAGCTGTTCGCCGGTCTTCGCGTCGAAGGTGACGATCGCGTGGGCCTCGGCCGAGCCTCCCCACAGCGTGCCTTTGGCGATCGCGAGCTCGGCGATAAGGCACCTGCATTCCGCGTCGCCGGCGTTGAAGGGCGCCAGCTTGACGGTGTAGGTGTGGTGTTCGATCCGCTTCAACTTGCGGCCTTCGTCGAAGCTCACCCAGGCCGCGCCCTCCCCGGAGGCGATCTTGTTGGGGCGGGGGTTGGCGGCGAAGTCTTCGCGGCTTCCTGACGGGTCGACCCGGGTCACTTCGCCCGCCCCATAGCGCGCGACCCAGGCCCCGCCGCCGGCCGCGATCCCACGCGGGGAGCCGCTCAGCGAGATCGTTTCCGGGCCGGAATCGTCGCTGCCGCTGACCGCGATCGCGATCGCGATCGCGACGAGGATGGCGGCGATGACCCCGGTAGCGATCGCGATCCTGCGGCGGCGGGCGCGCAGGGGATATCGGGGCTTCGACGGACGTTTCCGGGGGGCGGTCGATCGCCACGCCGGGTCCGGCGGCCGCGGGGGGTCCGACGGGGGAGGGGGACTCGCTGGCGGCGGGGGATGCGCCGGGGGCGGAGGCGCCGAAGGTACCGGCGCGGCCGGCCACGGTGGGCTCGGCCCGGCCTCGGCCGGAGCGGCTTCGAGCGCCGCGCGGGCCGCGCCGGCGACGTTTGGCACGTCCTCGGCGGCGACTCGCTCGAGCGCTTCGCGAGCGGTCAGCGCCCGGCCCGGGTCGGGGCCGGTCAGCAGGTCGGCCAGCTCCGTCACGGCACCTTCCCGAACCCGCGGCCGGGCGCTCTCGAGCAGGCCGACGAGGTCCTCCGGCAGCGGCACCGGCTTGACGATCGCGCCGCGGGGGCTGTGCGCCACCAGCAGGTCGCCCTCGGCGCCGTAGGTCCAGAGCGTCGGGGTCTGCCGCACCTCCTTGGCCCGGACCGTCTCGTAGACGTAGTCGTAGAGCTCGCCGACCGTGACCACGCCGTCGCCGTCGCGGTCGGCGTCGCCGCTGCGCAGCCCCTCCACCAGCGCGCTGGTGAACACCGACGAGACGCTGTCGCCGACGACCGTGTCGTGCTCGAAGGAGTACTCCGTCCCGCGCGAGCCGGTGAGGACGACCCGGCCCCGCCCCTCGAAGCGATCGCGCAGCGCCAGCGCGCCCTCCCCCTTGGCACCCTTCGCGAAGGCGCCGCTGTGGCAGCAGTCGAGCACCAGGATCTGGCGCCGGCTGCGGCAGTCCTCGAGCTGTTCGTTCAGCCAGGCGGAGGAGACGGCGGTGGCCGAGAGCAGCGCGCGGTCGGTGTCGGAGCTGGCGTAGTAGAGCCGGCCGCGATCGTCGAGGACCCCGTGGCAGGACAGGTACATCAGGGCGATGTCGGCGGGCCCGACCTGCGCGCAGAACCGCGCGATCCGCCGTCGCAGCGACTCCGCCGGCTGGTCGAGCGCCGTCTCGACCTCGAAGCCGCCGACGGTCGCGTCCCCGAGCACCGCGGCGAGCCCCGTGGCGTCGTTGCCCGGCGCCCGCAGCTTCGACAAGGTCGGGTCGGCGTAGGTGCCCGTCGCGACGACCAGGGCGAGGCGGCGCCCGGCCGCTCGCTCACTCGCCGGCATGGCGGGCGATCCACTGTTCGACAAGCCTGCTCTGCTGATCCGAGGACACCCCGGTCAGCTCGAGCGTGTCGCCGTCGAGGGTGAGCTTCACACTCCGCGCCCGCTGTCGTCCCAGCCAGGCGACCGTCGTGTCCACCACCGATTTAAGGACCGACGAGCTCAGGGCGAAGCGGATCGCCAGCCCGCCGATGGCGAGCAACTCAGGGCTCTTGGCGCCGTCCGGCGCCTCGCCGTCGTTGGCCAGCCCGACCGCGTCCACGTCAAGCTCGAGCAGCTCGCCGCGCAGCCCCTGGGCCAGCTCGAAGACCTCCTCTGCGTCGTGGTCGGGTCCCGCGTCCAAGACGGCTGCCAGCTCACCCTTCTCGCCATCCAGGTCGTTCTCAGTTGCGGCCGACACTTCCTTAAGTATTCCTTATTAATGAATGATATGTCGGGTGATGCCACCCTTCGGTGGGAGTCGCAAATGCCGATCCGCGAACCAGTGAGGTAACAAATGAGCGGAGTAATCGCCTACACCACCGCCAGGAGCCAAATCGTCAACCTGGACCACTTCGAGCACACCCCGATCGTCAGCCTGGAGCTCCCGGAGGGCCCCTACGTGGTCTTCGGCAAGGTCGCGTTCATCAACTTCGACGACGACTCGCAGGACGCGAGGGTGCATCTAAGGCAGTCCGACGGGCATTCGAGCGGACCGTTCGAACAACTCGACGAAACGTACATAGCGATCCCGGCGCGGGAAGACGCGGACCGCGTGGCGGCTTCGGTCCAGGCCGGTGTCATCGTCGGCGAGAGCAACTTCGTCGACATCGCCTGCGAGACCTACAACGGCGGCGCGCTCGACGCGCAGCTTGCCGCGATCAGGGTCGAAAAGCTGCTGGCCTGACGTGCCGCGATCGCTCGCCGATCGCAACAGCCCGCCCGTTCTAGGCGACCCGGTCGCGCGAGCGGCCGGGGCCGCGCAGGGTGCCCAGCGCGCCGCCGAGCCCGGCGGCGATCGCGATCAGCGAGACCAGCAGCGATTCGGGCACGCTCATCTTCGCGCCGTTCGCTCCCGCCCTGGTCTCGGCCCGCAGGCCCCAGGGGATGTTCGCGATCGCCCAGCGGGCGAGCTCCCGGCGGCGCTCCGGCGTGAGGTTGGAGCGCTCGTAGCCGTAGGAGGCGCGGGCGCTGTCGTAGGCGTTGACGATCGACCAGAGGCCGCCGTGGTCCTGGTGGTGGTCGACGACGACGCGCTCGTCGGCGACCATGCAGCCGGCGGCGAAGAGCGAGGGGATTAGGTCGGCCTCGAACCAGCCGGGTGGCCGCGAGGCGATCTCCGCCAGCGCCGCGCGCTTGATCGAGAGGGTCGACGAGGGGGGCGGTCGCTGGCCCGGCAGGGTCGGCATTGGCGGCTGCCAGGGCGAGGCGAAGGCGAGGAAGTTGGCGCGCCCGGCAAGGGTGGCGTCGGTGGCGTTGACCAGGCAGCCGACCACCGCCGGCTCGGGATGCTCGGCGTGGGCGCGGGTCACGCTCTCGCACCAGTCCGGCCGCGGCACCGCGTGGTCCTCGCCGATCGCCACGATCTCGCCCCGCGCCGCTTCGATCCCCCGCCGGCGCAGCTCCAGCATGTCCTCGCTCGGCAGCTCGATGAGGCGGACGCAGTCGTGGGGCGATTCCTCGCCGACAAGATCGCCGACGACCACCACCTCGGCGCCGATCGCCTCGGCCGCCGGCAGTAGCGCCTCGAGGACCGCGGTGATCTCGGCCAGGCCCTCGCGCACGGGAACCACAACCGAAAGGGGCGGTCGTCGGCTCGGGGACGGGTCGGGCATCCGCGCAGAATAGGCTCGGCAGATGGGAAAGCTTCGGTTCGAAATCTCGATCTCCGCCGACGGCTACGTCGCGGGCCCCAACCAGAGCGAGCAGAACCCGCTCGGCGAAGGCGGGATGCAGCTGCACGAGTGGGTCGTCAAGCTCGAGGCCTGGCGCCGAGCGCACGGTCGCGGGGGCGGAGGCGAGGTCAACGCCAGCAGCCAGGTGGTCGAGGAGGCGATGGAGGGGGTCGGCGCGGTGATCCTCGGTCGCAACATGTTCGGTGGCGGGCCCGGCCCGTGGCCGGCCGATCCGCCCTGGAACGGCTGGTGGGGCGACGATCCCCCCTTCCACGTTCCCGCCTTCGTGATCACCCACCATCGGCGCGAGCCGTTGGAGCTGAAGGGCGGGACGACCTTCCACTTCGTCACCGACGGCATCGAGGCCGCCTTGGAACGAGCCGAGGAGGCGGCCGAGGGCAAGGACGTCAGGCTCGGCGGCGGCGCCAGCGTCGCCGCCCAGTACATGGCGGCCGGGCTGGTCGACGAGCTGCAGCTCAACATCGTCCCGGTCGTGCTGGGGGCGGGCGAGCGGCTGTTCGAGAACACTGGCGGCGAGCTGGGCCTGCGCCAAACGCGGGTGCTCCACACCGATGAAGTCACCCACATCCGCTACAGCGTCTCGAAAGGTTCTGCGCCGGCGGGATCGAAGTAGCGGCCCATGAACCGCAAGATCGAGGTCGGCGCCGTCCTCAGCGAGGTCTTCTCGATCTACGGCGCTCAGGCGGGTGTGCTCCTCCCCGTTGCCTTCTGGCTCTTCCTCGTCGTCGCGATCGTCAACGGGCTGATTGGCGGCAACCTGATCATGCTGGCGGTGGCGCTCGCCGTCGGCACGATCGCCGGGACGATCTACCAGGGCACCGTCGTCGAGCTGGTCAGCGACGTCCAGGACGGGCGCCGCGACTCCTCCGCCGGCGATCTGATCCGCTCGGCGCTGCCGTTCGTGCTGCCGCTGATCGTCGCCGGCCTGCTGGCCGGGATCGCGATCGGCATCGGGATGATCCTGCTGCTCGTCCCGGGACTCTTCCTGGCGACGATCTGGGCGGTGATCGCGCCGGTAATCGTCGTCGAGCGGACCGGCGCCCTGGGCTCGTTCGAGCGCTCCCGCGAGCTGGTGCGCGGCAACGGCTGGCCGGTCTTCGGCGTCATCGTCGTCACTTTCGTGATCGTCATCGTCGCCAGCACGGTCTTCGGCCTGATCGCCGAGGGAATCTCCAACGGGCCGATCGTCCGCATCGTCTTCAGCGCCCTTGCCTCGACCCTGACCGCGCCGATCGGGGCGCTCGTCGCCTCGGTCCTCTACTTCCGCCTGCGGGCTATCACGGGGACGCCGGCGCCGTCTGTGCCCGATGCGCCACCGCCACCACCGCCGGCGGGCTAGCGGTGCTCGAGTAGCTCGGCGACCGCCTGAGCGAGCCGCTGGCCGCGGCCGCTCAGCGTGTACTCGGTGTGGGGGGGACGACCGGCGACCATCCGGCGCTCGACGATCCCCGCCGCCTCGAGCTGCTCCAACCGCTCCGAGAGCGTCGTCGGCGAGACGCCGGGCAGCGACTGGCGGAACTCGTTGAAGCGGGCGGCGCCGCTGGCACAGGCGTAGATCGTCGCCATCGTCCAGCGGCGCTCGAGCAGGCCGGCGGCCGCCCGCAGCTCGGATGGGACCGGCGCGCAGCTACGACATCGCGACATCGGCCTTCCTCTCGGCCGGCTCCAGGGCCAGGTCGATCATTTCCTCGACGCTCATCACCGGGTGGAAGGCCATCTCCTCGGCGACCTCGTCGGGCACCTCGGCGAGGTCGCCGCGGTTGCGCTCGGGCAGGATCACCTCGGTCAGCCCGGCCGCGTGAGCGGCAAGCACCTTCTGCTTGAGGCCGCCGATCGGCAGCACCCGGCCCTGCAGCGTCACCTCGCCGGTCATCCCGACCGTGTGCTTGACCGGCCGGCCGCTCAGCAGCGAGACCAGCGCCGTGGTCATCGCGGTGCCGGCGCTGGGCCCGTCCTTGGGAATCGCCCCGGCTGGCACGTGCAGGTGGAACTCGCGGTCGAAGCGCGCGGGGTCGATCCCCAGCTGCTCGGCGTGCGAGCGCACGTAGGAGAGGGCGATCCGCGCCGACTCCTTCATCACGTCGCCGAGCTGGCCGGTCAGGACCAGGCCCTTGTCGCCGTCCATCCCGGTCGCCTCGATGAAGAGGACGTCGCCGCCGGTGCCAGTCACCGCCAGCCCGGTCGAGACCCCGGGGATCGCGGTGCGCTCGACCGACTCCTGGAAGAAGCGCTGGCGACCAAGCGTGTCGTGGACCGCGTCGGCGTCGAGCACGATCGGCAGCTCGGCCCCGCCCGAGGCGATCCGCGTCGCCGCCCCGCGCAGCAGCTTGCCCAGCTCGCGCTCGAGCTGGCGCACGCCCGCCTCGCGGGTGTACTCGGTGACGACCGCGCGCAGGACCTCGTCGCCGACCTCGACCTCCTCGGCCTCGAGCCCGTTGCGGGTCAGCTGCCGCGGCAGCAGGTAGCCGCGGGCGATCGCCAGCTTCTCGTCGGTCGTGTAGCCGTCGAAGGAGATGATCTCCATGCGGTCGCGCAGCGGCCCGGGGATCGGGTCGGCGAGGTTGGCGGTGGCGATGAAGACGACCTCGGAGAGGTCGACCTCGACGTCGAGGTAGTGGTCGCGGAAGGTGTTGTTCTGCGCCGGGTCGAGCACCTCCAGCAGCGCCGCCGAGGGGTCGCCGCGCCAGTCGGCGCCGACCTTGTCGACCTCGTCGAGCAGCACCACCGGGTTGATCGTCCCGGCGTCGCGCAGGGCGCGGACGATCCGCCCCGGCATCGAGCCGATGTAGGTGCGGCGGTGGCCGCGGATCTCGGCCTCGTCGTGGACGCCGCCGAGGCTGATGCGGACGAACTCGCGCTCCAGGGCACGGGCGATCGACTCGCCGATCGAGGTCTTGCCGGTGCCGGGCGGTCCGACCAGGGTGAGGATCGCGCCGTTGGCCCGGCTGTCCCCGTCATCCTTGCCGCGCTCCTGGCGCAGCTTGCGGACGGCGATGAACTCGGTGATCCGCCGCTTCACGTCCTCGAGGCCGGCATGGTCGGCGTCGAGCACCTCGCGGGTGTGGACCGGGTCGAGCCGCTCCTCGGAGCGATGCCCACGGCACCGAGATCAGCCAGTCGAGGTAGCTGCGGATCATCGAGGACTCGGGCGACTGCTCGCCCTGGCGCTCGAGCCGCCGCAGCTCCTTCTCGGCCTGCTCGGCGACTGCCTCCGGCATCTCCGCCTCGGCGATCTTGCGTTCGTACTCGTCGATCAGGTTGCCCTCGTCCTCGCCCAGCTCCTTGCGAATCGACTCCATCTGCTTGCGCAGGAAGTACTCGCGCTGCTGCTGCTGGGCGCCGGACTCGACGTCCTCGCGGATCTTGCTGCGCACCTGCAGCTCGGCCAGTCGCTCGCGCTGCAGCTCGACCGCGAGCCGCAGCCGCTCGCTGACGTCGAGCGTGTCGAGCAGGCGCAGCTTCTGCTCGAGCGGGACGTCGGGGCTGAAGCCGGTCGTGTCGGCCAGCGACCCCGGCTCCTGCACCGAGCGCAGGAAGGCGGCGATGCGGCCGTCGTCGCCGCGCAGCTCGAGGATCTCCTCGACCACGGCGCGGTACTCGCGCATCAGCTCGCGCGTCTGCTCGTCGTCGGGATGGCCGTCGTGGAACTCCTGCACGTCGATGCGCAAGCTGTCGCCGTCGGGGTCCGGAACCGCGGCGCCGGCGAGGCCGCGGTGCAGGCCGAGCACGGTGGCGACCGGGTTGCCGCGGCGCGAGGCGCCGCGCTCGAGCACCTCGGCGACGACGCCGGTGCGGGCGAACTCGCCGTCGGAGCGAGGGAGCAGGAAGACACGGTCCTCCTCGCCGACGTCGATCGGCAGGGTGGCGGTGACGGTGGGGAAGACGATCGCGTCGTCGAGCGGAATCAGCAGATAGGCCATGTCCAAGTCCACTTTCTGTAGTTAGTCCTCCAATAGGATAGCGCCTACCTCCTCCCGGCCAAACTCGGTCGTTTCGTGCGCCTATGACGACAGTTATCGACCGAGATTGGCTTGCCGGTCGGGGTGCGGATCGACCCGAGCGCAGCCTGCGGTCGGGTACGGTGTCGGCATGGATTCCGAACGCGCACGCCAACTGCTGGCCGCCGAACGCGAGCAGCTCGAGCGCGAGCTGGCCAACCTCGAAGGCGAGGGCCCAGAGGAGGGCGACCAGCGCCGCGAGCCGGGCGACTTCGACTCCGAGGGCCTCTACCAGGACGAGTTCGACGCCGGCCGGGCCGACGACCTGAAGGAACGCCTCGGCGCCCTCGAGCGGGCCGAGGCCCGCCTCGCCGAGGGCACCTACGGCCGCTCCGTCCGCAGTGGCGAGCCGATTCCCGATGCGCGCCTCGAGGCCAACCCGACCGCCGAGCTGACGGTCGAGGAGGCCGAACCCGGCCGTTTGGCCTGAGCGGCCCGGCGGCGTCAGACCTCGACGTCGCTCGGCTCACCGATCGGCAGCCAGCGAACGCTTTCGCCGAGCGCCGCTGGCGCGGCGGCGAACTCGCGCTCGATCGCCTCACGGCCCTGGCGGAAGTGCTTCCAGCCCTCGTAGTGGATCGGGATCACGGTGGCCGGCTCGATCAGGCCGCAGAGCTCGACCGCCTGGGCGGCGGTCATCGTGTAGTGGATCGGCCCGGAGATCGGGAAGCGGACCCCGCCGAGGTGGACCAGGGCGGTGCCCACGTCGAGGCGCTCGGCGACCTCGCGCACACCGTCGTAGAGGACGGTGTCGCCGGAGATCCAGAGCTCGCCGTGCTCCTGGCCCTCCCAGCGCAGCGCGAAGCCGACCACGTCGCCGACGATCGGCCGGCTCAGCGGCGGGCCGTGGCGGCACGGGGTGGCGGTGATCGCGATCGGCGGCCGCCCCGGCGCCTCCAGCCGCGTCGTCGCCCAGGGCTCGAGGCCGCGGGCGTTGCCGCCCAGCCGCCGGGCGCCGGGAACGGTCGTGACCACGGCGCCGGTCGCCGGCAGCAGCTCCCGACCGGCGGCGTCGAGGTTGTCCTCGTGGTGGTCGTGGCTGAGCAGGACGGCGTCGATCGCGCCGACCTCCGACGCGGCGATCGCCGGCCCGGCCAGCTTGCGCGAGCCGGTGCCCCAGCCGAACCGGTAGCTGCCCCCGGCCGGGTCGAAGGTCGGGTCGGTCAGCAGCCGCCAGCCATCGAACTCGATCAGGACGGTCGGGCCGCCGATGTGGGTGAGGCGGACGTTCACCGAAGTCTCTCCGCGCCCGCCACCGCTCAGCCGAGCAGCTTGGCCTTCTGGGCGGCGAACTCCTCCTCGGTGAGGATGCCCTGGCTTTTCAGCTCGCCGAGCTCCTTCAGCTGGTCGATCACGGAGGCCTCGCCGGCGCCGGGCGCCTCCTGAGCCGATGCCGGGGCGGCAGCCTGCGGCGCCGCTTCCTGCTGGGCCCAGCGTTCGCCCTGGCGTTTCGAGACGCGGTTGCTGACCGCGGTCGCGGTGCCGGCGATGACGGCGGTACGGGCGACGCCTCGGAGTAGTCCTGGCACTGTGTTCTCCTTCTCTCAGGCGGCCTCGACCGCGTCGAGCGCGGCGAGGACGGCTTGGACGGGGATGCGGCCGCTGGCGACCAGCTGGCCTCCGGAGCGGCGCACGGCGCTCGCGAACGGCGCCGCCCAGCGGTTCTCGTAGACGAGCAGGGCCGCGGAGGTGCCCGGCTCCAGCGCCCCGGCCGCCTCGCTGACGTCGTCCTCGGAGAGCAGCCCGGAGGAAGCGCCCTCGAAGACCGCGAACTCGGTCACCTCGCCGCCGAGCTCGGCCAGCTCCAGCCCGGCGATGGAGCCGTCCTCAGCCTTGGTGATGAAGGCCAGGTCGAGGATTCGGATCAGTCCCCGATCGACGAGGTCGACCAGATGTGGAACCGCCTCTCCGGTCGGCTGGCGCCCGGGCCACTCGACCAGGATGTAGTCGATCGGACCCATCTCGTTCAACTCGTCGTCGCTCACACCGGACCCTTTCGTCAATGGAAAACCTTCCCGAAGCAATGTCCCGTCGGCACCTTAGCGCGCCGGCACGTAGGCTGGGACGCATGAAAAAGAGCCCCACCACTCCCGACGCCGCGATGCTCTACGGAAACCGGTTCCTGACCGAGGACGCGCCCGATCGCAGCTTCCCCGACAGCGGCATGTCGGCGCTCGACGCGATGCGGCTGGTCGACGAGGAACTGGCTGTGGAGGGCGACCCGCAGCGCAACCTCGCCACCTTCGTCACCACCTGGATGGAGCCGGAGGCACAGCGGATCATCTCCGAGAACCTCTACCGCAACTTCATCGACCACGCCGAGTACCCGATCTCGGCCGAGATCGAGAAACGCTGCATCCGCATGCTGGCCGACCTCTTCAACGCCCCCGGCGAGACCACCGGCGCCCGCACCCAGGGCTCCTCGGAGGCGATCATGCTCGGCGCCCTCTCGCTGAAGTGGAAATGGAAACAGCGCCGCGAAGCCGCCTCGCTGCCGGTCGAGAAGCCGAACCTCGTCTTCGGCGGCGACGTGCACGTGGTCTGGGAAAAGTTCTGCCGCTACTTCGACGTCGAGCCGCGGATCGTGCCGCTGCGCGAAGGCAAGTACACGATCGGCGCCGAGGACGTGGAGCCGCTGGTCGACGAGAACACGATCGGCGTCGCCGCCGTGCTCGGCACCACCTTCACCGGCCACAGCGACGACATCCCCGGCATCAACGAGCTCCTGCTCGGGATCAGGAAAGAGCGGGAACTGGACGTGCCGCTGCACGTCGACGCGGCCAGCGGCGGTTTCGTCTGGCCCTTTCTCTACCCGGACTCCGAGTGGGACTTCCGGCTTGAGCAGGTGCGCTCGATCAACGTCTCCGGCCACAAGTTCGGGCTCGTCTACCCCGGCGTCGGCTGGCTCGTCTTCCGCGAGGAAGCCGACCTCGCCGAGGACCTCGTCTTCTACGAGAACTACCTCGGCAAGACCGACGCCACCTTCACCCTCAACTTCTCGACCGGCGCCTCGATGGTGCTCGCCCAGTACTACAACTTCGTCCGCCTCGGCCGCGAGGGCTACCGCTACATCATCGAGGCGATGGAGCAGAACGCGCGGGCGCTGGAGAAGCGGCTGCAGGCCCGCGGCGACTTCGAGCTGATCGGCGCCGACCGCGAGCAGCTGCCGCTGGTCGCCTTCAAGCTGGTCGAGGGCAAGAACTACGACGAGTTTGACCTCTCCTGGCAGCTCTCGGCCGAGCGCGGCTGGATGCTGCCCGCCTACACGATGCCGCCCAACGCCGAGGACGTGAAGGTGATGCGAGCGCTGGTCAAGGAGACGCTGAGCCGCGAGCAGGTCGATCGCCTCGCCGACGACATCGAGCAGGCCTGTAGGACGCTGGCCGAGAAGGGCGGCGCCCACCCGAGCGAGCGCAAGCGGGTGAAGACCGGCACCGGCTACTGAGCGGGGCGTGGCGCTTTATTCCTCCACGGGGGAATAAAGCGCCACGCCCGTTTCGCGGTTGGGGGCGCGACGGCCACCAGGTGCGCTCGCCAAGCCGGTAGGCGATCGCTGGGATCAACAGGGCGCGGACGACGAAGGTGTCGAGCAGGACGCCGATCGCCACCGTCGCCCCGATCTGGATCAGCTCCTCCAGCCCGATCCGCCGATCGCGTTCAGGTCGGCGCCGGTCAGGCCGCCCCTGCGTTCGAAGACGAGCACGACCGGCACCTCTTCGCCCCTCCGGTGCTGCGCTGCAGGGCGTCGACGGCGCGGGTCGATTCGGCGTCGGTCGGGAGGAAGCTGGTCTCGCCGGCGGCGGTGACCGCACCGAGCTGAGCGTGGGCGACGAATCCTGCCGCGGCGACGAGGACCCACGCGGCCCGGTCACCGCCCCGGCGATTCCCCCGATCAGTGAATACACAAATTCTTTTGCACAATTCAGCGATTGTCGCCCAACCTGGGCGGCAATGCGTAAGGATGGCGGAGTAAGCGAATGGTGATGTATCGAGCGTCGGAAGGAGCGTTTGTGGGGGGGAACCGGGGTCGGGTGATCGACCAGCGTCTGGTCAAAGCGGTCGCGCATCCGCTGCGGGTCGAAATCCTCGAAACGCTGGTCCGCGAATCCGAGCAGAGCCCGACCCAAATCGCCCGCCAGCTCGACCAGAAGCTCGGCAACGTCAGCTACCACGTCAACGTCCTCAGGGACTGCGAAGTGATCGAGCTGGTGCGGACCGAGCCCCGGCGGGGAGCGGTTGAGCACTTCTTCCGGCCCGCGGCGACGATTCAGAGCTTCATCGATCTCGCGATCGCCGCCTTCAGCGTGCGGCCGTTCGACGGCGGCGAGAAGCAGCCCAGCTAGCGGCGCGCGGCTTCCGTAGGATCGCGCCGGTGAAGCCGGTGACCGTCTCGACCGCGGTGCCGAGGCCCCGCGAGGAGGTCTTCGAGTTCCTCGCCGTGCTCGCCAACCACGAGGCCTTCCTCGACCACATGTTCGAGGCCTGGAGCTTCTCCGGGCCGCGCAGCGGGGTCGGCGCCAGGGGGCGCGCGCGGGTCAGCGCCCCTGGCTCCCGCGAATGGGCCGAGTTCAAGCTGGTCGAGGCGGAGCGCCCGGAGCGGCTCGTCGAGGCCGGCGTCAGCGCCCACGGCAAGCGCCACACCACCGGCACCTACCGGCTCGCCGAGCTGCCGGACGGCGGCACCGAGGTCTCCTTCGAGCTGGCCTGGACCAAGGTGCCGCGCTCCGAACGGCTGGCGCCACCGCTCGCCCGCGCCTTCATGCGCCGGGCCAACGGCAGGGCGATGCGGCGACTGGCGCAGCTGCTCGGCTGAGGCAGTGGAGCGCTTAAGGTTGAGCCGATGACGGAGGAGGGTCGCGACGACCTGGCCGAGCTGCTCGCGCGCCGGGCGCTGACCGAGGATGCCGCCCGGCCCGACGCGGTCGGGCGCCGCCACGCCGCTGGCGCCCGAACCGCGCGTGAGAACCTCGCCGAGTTGGTCGACCCCGGCAGCTTTGTCGAGTACGGTCGCTTCGCGATCGCCGCTCAGCGCGGTCGGCGCGAGCTCCAGGAGCTGATCGAGCGCACCCCCGCCGACGGCCTGATCGCCGGCACGGCGCGGATCAACGGCGAGCTGTTCGGTGAGCGCGCCGCCTGCGCGGTCCTCTCCTACGACTACACGGTCCTGGCCGGAACGCAGGGTGCGCTCGGGCACCGCAAGAAGGACCGCCTGTTCGAGTTGATCGAGCGGATGCGGCTGCCGACCGTCTTCTTCGCCGAGGGCGGCGGCGGCCGGCCCGGGGACACCGACTACCCGGTCGTCTCGGCGCTGGACACGCGCGCCTTCGCGCTCTGGGCCAAGCTCTCGGGGATCGTGCCACGGATCGCCGTTGTCGCCGGCCGCTGCTTCGCCGGCAACGCGGTGATCGCCGGCTGCTCGGACCTGATCGTCGCCACCGAGAACGTCTCGCTGGGGATGGGCGGCCCGGCGATGATCGAGGGCGGCGGGCTGGGCCGGGTCGATCCCGACGAGGTCGGGCCGATCGCGATGCAGGCGGGCAACGGCGTGGTCGACGTCGTCGCCGCCGACGAGGCGGAGGCGACCGCGGTCGCGAAGCGCCTGCTCTCCTACTTCCAGGGCGCGACGCCGCCGGGGCCGGAGCCCGACCAGGCCGCCCTGCGCGAGGCGGTGCCGGAGCGCCGCCGCCGCGCCTACGACGTGCGGCCGATCGTCGAGACCCTGGCCGACGAGGGCTCGGTGATCTTCCTGCGCGAGCGCTTCGCGCCGGAGATGGTGACCGCGCTGGGGCGGATCGAGGGCAGGCCGGTCGGCTTCATCGCCAACGACAGCCGCCACATGGCCGGGGCGATCACCAGCGAGGGCTCCGACAAGGCGGCGCGCCTGCTGCAGCTCTGCGACGGCTTCGGGCTGCCGGTCGTCTCGCTCCTCGACACGCCCGGGTTCATGGTCGGGACCGACGCCGAGGCGACCGGCCTCGTCCGCCACGCCTCGCGGCTGCTGGTCGCGGCGGCGGCGCTGCGGGTGCCCCTGGTCGCTGTGGTGCTGCGGCGCGGCTACGGGCTCGGCGCGCAGGCGATGGTCGGCGGCAGCCTGCACGAGCCGCTGCTGACGGTCGCCTGGCCGGGCGCGCACCTTGGCCCGATGGGCCTGGAGGGCGCGGTGCGGCTCGCCCTGCGCAAGGAGTTGGAGGCGATCGCCGACGAGGGCGAGCGCGAGCAACGGGTGCGCGACCTCACCGCCGCCGCCGAAGACAACGCCAGGGCGCTCAACGCGGCGGCGCTGTTCGAGCTCGATGATGTGATCGACCCGGCCGAGACCCGCTCGCTGATCGCCGCGACGCTGGCGGCGGCCAGCACGGCTGAGCCGAACGGCGGCCCTCGCTTCGTCGACACCTGGTGAGACAGCGGTTCCAACGAGAGGAGACGAAGTGACCGAGCTGACCCCGATGCAGGCCGAGCTCTGCGAGCAGAGTGAGGTTGACTACTCGGACCTGAAGGCGCTCTTCATCAACTGCACGCTGAAGCGCAGCCCGGAGGTCTCGAACACGCAGGGGCTGATCGACATCTCGATGGAGATCATGCGCCGCAACGGGGTCGCGGTCGAGTGCATCCGCGCCGTCGACCACGAGATCGCCACCGGCGTCTGGCCTGACATGACCGAACACGGCTGGGACCGCGACGAGTGGCCGGCGATCTTCGAGCGGGTGATGGCGACCGACATCCTCGTCCTCGGGATGTCGATCTGGCTGGGGGAGAAGTCCTCGGTCGCGACCCAGATCGTCGAGCGCCTCTACGGCAACTCGCACCTGCTCAACGACCAGGGCCAGTACGCCTACTACGGCCGGGTCGGCGGCTGCCTGGTCACCGGCAACGAGGACGGGGTCAAGCACTGCGCGATGAACGTCCTCTACTCGCTGCAGCACCTCGGCTACACGATCCCGCCCCAGGCCGACTCGGGCTGGATCGGCGAGGCCGGCCCCGGCCCGTCCTACCTCGACGAGGGCTCGGGCGGGCCGGAGAACGACTTCACCAACCGCAATACGACGTTCGCCGCCTGGAACCTGCTGCACCTGGCGCGGATCCTCAAGGACGCCGGCGGCATTCCCGCCCACGGCAACCAGCGCACCGCATGGGACGTCGGCTGCCGCTTCGACTTCCCCAACCCCGAGCACCGCGCTTAGGACCTATCCCGATAGGCGATCGCACCCCTGGATACGGCCCAGGACACGGCGCGGTTGCGCCCCCGTCGCGGCTCCCACATGGCACTGCCATGCGGAATCCACGCCGTGGCCGCCCCGCTTGGTCCTGAACCGTCCCAGTGGTACGCCCCCTACCGGGATAGGTCCTTAGTCAGCGCTGCGGACTTTGATCCCGCTATAGCGAGGTCAAAGTCCGCAGCGGCGATCACCACACCGCGTCGTGTTCCTCCATCACGCCGAGGCCCTCGGCGAGCGGGAGGCCGTCGAGCGAGCCGGAGAAGCTGCCGAAGCGGTGGCGGTAGCGGGAGCGGAAGAGGAGGAAGTTCTCGTCGCGGGCGTGGGCTGACTCGGAGGCGAAGCCGAGCCGGCCCGTGGGGGAGAAGTCGATGCCATCCATGCCGCGGAACCTGACCGGCGCCGGCTCGTGGGGCTCGCCGTCGACCCAGATCGCCCGCTCGCTGTTTCGGACCGGGTCGTTGACGCCCTCGACCAGGTTCCAGGCCAGGCGGCGACCATCGGCGGCGCGGCCGACCCCGGCCGACCAGCGCCAGCTCGTCTGGCGGCGGTGGTAGCCGGCGGACTCGTCGTCGACGCCGCGTGCGGAGACCCGCCAGCGCCGGCCGGGGACCTCGATCGTGCCCTCGATCGGGACGCCGGCCCGCTTCCGGGTCCAGCCCCAGCCCGAGTCGCTGGGGCAGATCGCTTCGATCGGCGCGCACTGGCCCAGGCGCAGGCTCACCCACAGCCCGGGCGAGTCGATCTCAATCCTCGGGCCGTCGATCGTCAGCTCGCGGCTCCCCGGCCGCAGCGTCGTGCGCGCGTCATGGCGCCTGCCGTCACGGTCCCAGAGGACCCAGAACGCCTGGCCGAGCGGCCCGACCTGTGCCCGCGCCGCGCAGAGCATCACCTCCTCGCCGAAGACTCCGACGTAGCGCCAGCGCTTGCGCAGCTGGCCGTCGCGCCGCAGCGGCATCGGGTCGGGCGGCAGCGGCAGGTCAGGGCGGCCGGGCCCGGGCCCGCGCCAGGGGATCTGCCCGAGGTTCATCGACCCACCGTAGTCGCGCCCAGCTATTCGGCGCTCTGTTCGAGCCGCTCGGCGAGACGGTTCATGCCGTGCTCACGGGCGGCCGCCGCGGCGCCGTCCCAGTCGGTCGGTCCGTCCGGCGGTCGCTTGACGCCGGCGTCCCGCAGGGTGGCGATGTCCTTGAAGGCGAGCAGGTCCTCGCGCGCCTCGATCAGGGCGCCGCGCAGCTTCGGCCGCCGCTCGCGGATCGCCTGATCGAGGACCGCCTCCAGGGAGCCGTGGCGCCGCAGCAGCTCCGCCGCGGTCTTCGGCCCGACCCCCTTGGCGCCGGGCAGGCCGTCGGAGGGATCGCCGCGCAGGGCGATGAAGTCGGGGACCAGCTCCGGGTCGATCCCGTAGCGCTCGCGTACCTCCTCCGGGCCGACCTCTTCGGCGCCTTTGCCGCCGGTGCGGATGTAGAGCACGGTCACCCCGTTGCCGGCGCACTGGTACATGTCGCGGTCGCCGGTCAGCAGCAGCGCCCGGCCGCCCGCCTCGACCTCGCGGCGGGCGTAGGTGCCGAGCAGGTCGTCGGCCTCCAGCTCGCCGCTGGTCGCGACGGTCCAGCCGAAGGCCTCGAAGAAGCCGCGCGCCTGCTCGAACTGCGGCGCCAGCTCGTCCGGCATCGCCGCCTCACGCTCCGCGTGGTAGGCGGGGTAGAGCTCGGTCCGGTAGGCGGCCGCGTCGGGACCGAAGCAGAGGACGACCGCGCGCGGCGCGTGGATCTCGACCTCGCGCAGGATCAGGTTCGCCGTCCCCAGTAGGGCGTTGACCGGCTTTCCGTTGGGACCGACGATCTTGTCGGGCAGCGCGTAGAAGGCGCGGAACAGCATCGAGGGCGTATCGACGGCGAGCAGCGGTCCCGGCACACACCCACTTATATGGGACGTGTCCGAGTTTTTGGGTCGCCATGGGCCCGAAAGGTCGGACACGCCCCTGGCCGGGCGCCGTCGCTCAATAGATTGGACGGCATGCAGGCGCTCCACATCGAGGACCTGGCGAAGCGCTACCCGACCGGGGTCGAGGCGCTGCGCGGCGTCTCGCTCGACATCGCGCCGGGCGAGTTCTACGGCCTGCTCGGTCCCAACGGGGCCGGCAAGTCGACGCTGATCCACTGCGCGACCGGCCTCGCCCAGCCGACCGCCGGCTCGATCGAGGTCTTCGGCCACGACGCGATCGACAACTACGCCGAGGCGCGGCAGGCGGTCGGCCTGGCGCCGCAGGAGCTCAACCTCGACTGGTTCCTCACGGTCGAGGAGACGCTCGACTACCACGCCGGCTACTTCGGCATGCCGAAGCGCGAGCGCCGCGAGCGGACCAAAGAGCTGCTCGAGGACTTCTCGCTGACCGAGAAGCGCGACGAACGCACCCGCACCCTCTCCGGCGGGATGAAACGGCGGCTGATCCTGGCCCGGGCGATGATGCACCGGCCGCGACTGCTGATCCTCGACGAGCCGACCGCCGGCGTCGACGTCGAGCTGCGGCTGGAGCTCTGGCACTACGTCCAGCGCATCAACCAGGAGGGGACGACGATCCTGCTCACCACCCACTACCTGGAGGAGGCCGAGCAGCTCTGCAACCGGATCGCCTTCATCAACGAGGGCCAGATCGTCGCCGAGGGGACCAGCTCCGCCCTGGCCGACCGCTTCGGCGTGCCCAACCTCGAGGACGCCTACCTGGCGCTGGTCGGCCGCAAGGAGCTGTCGCGCTCGCATGTCGAGGCCGAGGTTCCCTCGTGAGCACCGCCCAGATCCGCTTCGCGACGCTATGGCGCCGCGAGGTCAACCGCTTCATGAAGATCAAGAAACAGACCCTGGGCGCGCCGCTGCTGGAAACCTTCCTCTACATCACCGTCTTCGGCGCCGCGCTCGGCTCGCGGATCAAGGAGCTGCACGGGATCGAATACATCCTCTTCGTCATCCCCGGCCTGATCATGATGGCCTTCTCGACCAACGCCTTCGCCAACAACTCCTCCTCGATCCTGCAGCAGAAGTTCCAGGGGGCGATCCAGGACCAGCTCTCCTCGCCCGCCTCGCCGGCCGAGCTGCTGCTCGCCTTCTCGCTCGGCGGCTTCGTGCGCGGGCTGATCGTCGCGCTGCTGACCTTCGTCGTCGCCCTGATCCTGGTCGGCCTCCCGGTCGACCACGTCCTCGTGCTGATCCCGTCGCTGTTCCTGGTCGGCTTCTTCTTCTCCCAGCTCGGGGTGCTGATCGGCGTCCGCGCCGAACAGTTCGACGATGTCGCCTTCGCCCAGACCTTCGTCCTGCAGCCGCTGATCTTCCTCGGCGGCGTCTTCTACTCGGCGGCGCTGCTGCCGCAGCCGTTCGAGACGCTGACCCGCTTCAACCCGATCTTCTACATGATCAACCTGGTCCGCTACGGGTTCGTCGGCTACAGCGAAGTCAGCGTCGCGCTCTCACTGCTGGCCCTGACCGCCGCTACCGCCGCGCTCTTCCTCGTCAACCTGCGCCTCTTCTCGAGGGGCTACCGCTTGCGCGCCTAACCCCTCCTTCCCTTTCCATGGTTCCTTTGTAACCCGTGACGTAACAAAGGAACCATGGAAAGGGAAGGAGGGTCAATCGCCGACGCTGTCGCTGATCCAGGCGAGGTAGCCGGGGCTGCCGGCGAGGACGGGGATGGCGAGGATCTCCGGCACCTCGTAGGAGTGGAGGGCGCGGATCGCCGCCGCGACCGCCTCGAAGCGCCCCGCCTCGGTCTTCGCCAGGCACTGCCACTCGCGCTCGCGCTCGACCGCTCCCCGCCAGCGGTAGGTGCTGGCGATCGGGCCGACGACCTGAGCGCAGGCGGCGAGCCGGTCCGCGACCAGCGCCGCGGCGATCCGCTCCGCCTCCTGCTCGGAGCCGGCCGTGGTCAGGACCTGGATGTACTCGGCAAGCGGGATTGCGGCATCGTAAAGGCGTTCGGACCAATGAGCCCTGCTCTCTACAATCGCTGGCCCGATGGCGACCCGTATTCGCAGGAGGCGGCGCAAGCCGCCAGGCGCCCGCTGGCATAAGTTCGCGATTCCGGTCGTCGTCATCGTCGCCCTCGTCGCCGTGGCCGGCGGAATCGCCGCCTCCTGGGCGCTCAACGTCTACAACTCGGCGCCGCCGCTCTCGAGCCTGAAACCGGTGCAGAAGGGTCGCTCCTCGGCGATCTACGCCGCCGACGGCAGCCTGATCGGATTCATCCGCTCCAACAACATCCGCCAGCCGGTCGCCGGCGACGGCGCTGCCGCAGGACCTCAAGGACGCCACGGTCGCGATCGAGGACAAGAACTTCTACCACCACGGCGCGCTCGACCCCGAAGGCATCGCCCGCGCCGCCTGGAAGGACCTGCTGGCCGGCGGCAAGCCGGTCCAGGGCGCCTCGACGATCACCCAGCAGCTTGTCCGCAACCTCTACATCCAGAACCCGGAAGACACGATCAAGCGAAAGCTGATCGAAGCCCATCTGGCCAGCGACCTGTTCGACGCGCACGATCGCGAATGGATCCTCACCCCGTACCTCAACACCGCCCCCTACGGCACGGTCGAAGGGCAGACCGCGGTCGGCGCCGAGGCGGCGGCGCAGACCTACTTCGGCAAGCCGGCGAAGGACCTCGACCTGACCGAGGCGGCGCTGATCGCCGGGCTGCCGCAGGCACCCTCCGAATACAACCCGTTCCTCGACCCGGCGGCGGCGCTCGAGCGCCGCAACGAGGTGCTGGGGACGATGGAGGAACAGGACTACATCACCACCGCCGAATACCGCGAGGCGATCGAGCGGGGGCCTCGGGCTCAACCCCGGCAACAAGTACAAGGTGATCCGCGACCCCTTCCTCTTCGACCTGGTCCAGCAGGAACTGATCGACCGCTACGGGATCAACACCGTGCGCAACGGCGGCCTCAAGGCCTACACGACGATCGACCCCGAGCCTGCAGGCGAAGGCCGAAGAAGCGGTCAGACTCCTGCGCCGTCTGCTATCCGGAAGGCGGGCCGGCCGCCGGCCTCGCCTCGGTCGACCCGAGCAACGGCGAGATCGTCGCCCTCGCCTCGACCGAAGGCTACGCCAGCGAAAGCCAGTTCAACTACGCCTGGCAGGCGCACCGCCAGCCCGGCTCCTCGTTCAAGACCTACGTGCTGACGACGGCGATCAAGCAGGGCATCGACCCCGCCACGCACCTACTACGACGGCACCTCGCCGAAGACGCTGGCGCTTCCCGGCGGCGGCACCTGGACGGTCAACAACGCCGAGCCGGGCGGCGGCATGATGTCGCTGGCCGCGGCGACCTGGGACTCGGTCAACGTCGTCTTCGCCCAGCTCGACCTCGACGTCGGGCCCGAAAACGTCACCCAAACCGCCCACCAGATGGGGATCGAAGCGCCGCTGGAATCGGTCCCGGCGGAGGCGATCGGCGGTCTCGCCGATCGGCGTCACGCCGCTGGAAATGGCCGATGCCTACGCGACCCTCGCCAGCGGCGGCGTCCACCACGACCCGACCGCGATCAGCCGGGTCGAATTCCCCGACGGCAAGGTCGACGAAGCCGGTTCGGACTCCGGCGAACGGGTTCTGACCGAGGGCGAGGCCTACGAAGTGACGCAGCTGCTCGAGGGCGTGATCACCCAGGGAACGGGCGCCGGCTACACCTACATGGGCTGCCCCTCGGAGGCCGGCAAGACCGGCACCTCGGAGGGCGAGTCCGACGCCTGGTTCGTCGGCTACACGCCGATGTACTCGACCGCGGTCTGGGTCGGCCATCCGCAGTCGCGCGAAGCGACCGGCTTCGGCGGTCCCACCGCCGGCCCGATCTGGCGCTACTACATGGAATCCGCCCAGGAAGGCAACTGCCCGGAATTCGAAGTCCCGGACAGCCTGCCGGAACTCTCCGGGCTGCACAGCGACCACACCTCTTCGTCCTCATACGCGCCGAACGAATACGAAGAAGAAGAAAGCCCGAAACCGAAAAGGGCTCGAAGGGCAAGAAGGACGAAGGCGAATCGGAAGCCGAAGAAGAACCGGAAGCGGAACCGCAACCGTCGCCCGAACCGGCGCCGGCGCCCGCGCCATCCCCGGCGCCGACCGGTCCGCCGCCCTCGGTCGGCGGCGGCATCAGCCCGGGCTAGACAGAGATTTAGGAACGGATAGAGTCCTCGCGAGTATCGCGACGACTGGGGAGGAAATGTGAAGGTCAAGATCACCGTGTGTGTAGTCGGTCTGCTCCTGTTTTTCTGTGCGGCGGCCGAGGCGTCCTCCTACTTTCTGCCATTCGGGCAGGCGCGACGGCTCAGCAAGGTCTGGGCGCGGGAAGCGTGCGAAGCGAGTGGGCCGGTTTGCTTGACCTGGAAGGTGGGTCACTGCGCCCGCATCCGGGCGGACCGGGTCGACTGCGCCGCCGACAACATCTATCGCGACGGGTTTTGCGTCTTCATCGTCGAAAACCGTGTGAAGAGCGACGGGTTCATTCACCAGCGTCGCCGGCACACGCGCTGCGAATAGGGCGCCGGCCCGCCACGCGGCCCGTCCAGGGCCGAAAAGCTACTCGCCGATCAGCTCGATCCGGTAGCCGTCCGGATCGCGGACGAAGCAGATGCGGTGGCCCTCGGTGCGGCCACCGGGGCGGTAGGGCGGCTTTTCGGGCTCGACCCCTTCGCCGGCCAGCCGCTCCAGGGTGCCGTCGAGGTCGTCGACCGCGAGGGCGATGTGGTTGTAGCCGGTGCCGTGCTCGTAGGCGTCGACGCCGTGGTTGTAGGTCAGCTCCAGGCGCGGATCCTCGCCGGGCATCGCCATGAAGACGTTGATCGCCTCCTCGCCGATCGGCATCCGCGCCACCTCCTCGAAGCCGAGCTTCTCGTAGAAGGCGACCGAGCGCTCGATCTCGCCGATTCGGTAGCAGGTGTGGAGGAAGCTGGCCATCGCGCGGAAGAGAGGCTACATTGCAGAGCCTTCGCAAAAGCTTGTGCGCCGGCGCCGGCGTCCGCTGCACAGAGAAAGGACTCAACTTTGAGAAAACATCTGCTCGTGACGGCCGCGGCGGCCGCGGCAATCGTGCTCGCCGCCTTCGGCCCCAGCCTCGCCGGCGCGGCAACCGCGCCGACTGGCACGACCGACACGATCTACATCCAAGAAGGCAAAGGCCACTCGCTGAAGTTCGTCGCGCCGGAATCGGTCAAACAAGGCGACGAGCTGGAAATCGTCAACGAAACCAACCCGAAAAAGGTCGGCCCGCACACCTTCTCGCTGGTCACCAAAGCGTCGGTCCCGCAGACGGCGAACACGCGGCACAACTGCTTCACGCCGAAGCACATCTGCATGTCGATCTCGAAATGGCACGGGTTCAACCCGAAAACCGACAAGATCACGATCAACCCGGCGAAAGCGGGCCCGGAAGGCTGGAGCACCCTCGGCAGCAACACCAAGAAGGGCGACTCCTGGTTCACCGGCGAAAAGCCCGGCACCTCGTTCACCCAGCAGGTGACCGCAGACCCGGCGACCACGCCGACGCTCTACTTCATCTGCGCCATCCATCCCTGGATGCACGGCATCAGGTGAAGGTGCTGCCCGGCGAGCTAGCGGCACGTCTGGTCAGAGTTCATCGACGCCGCGCCTGGGGCGCCGAGCTTTCCTCGGCGCCCTCGGCGGCGGCGCCCTCGCCTCGCTGCTGCCGCTGCGCGGCGGCGGGGCGGGGCCGCTGCCGTTCGCGGGGGAGCCCGCGACGGCGCTGGCGGCCGTCCCCTTCCGGGCGCGGCTGCCGATCCCGCGCGAGCTGACCGGCGCGGAGCTCGAGATCCCGATCCGCGAGGCGGAGGCGCAGATCCTGCCCGGCCCCAAGACGAGGCTGTGGACCTACGGCGGCACCTTCCCCGGGCCGACGGTGCGCCGGCCGGCCGGCGAGCGGACCAAGGTCACCTTCCGCCACGAGCTGCCGCCCGCGCCGGCGAGCTCTCGGTCCACCTCCACGGCGGCCACAACCGCACCCAGTTCGACGGCCAGCCGGGCGGCCTGACCAAGTCGCAGCCGGTCTCCTACTTCTGCCACATCCCCCGCGGCCTCTCGCCGCGGCAGTCCGGCAACGACCTGCTGCTCGCCCCGGGCGGCGCCAAAACCTACGTCTACGACCTGATCGAGGACGGCCGAGCCGGAACGCGCGGCGTTCCAGTGGTACCACGACCACCGCCTCGATCGCACCGCCCCGCACACCTGGCGCGGCCTGGCCGGGATGTGGATCGTCGACGACGAGTTCGAGGCCGCGCTGCCGCTGCCGCGCGGCGAGCGCGACCTGCCGCTGATGATCGCCGACCGCAGCTTCGACCGCCACAACCAGCTGACCGACCCGTTCACCGGCCTGCGCCCGCCCGCCGACGGCATCGCCGGCGCGCAGCGTCCTCGTCAACGGCGCCTTCATGCCCCATCACCGCGGTCGAGCGCCCGCCGCTACCGGCTGCGGATCCTCAACGTCTCCCAGTTCCGCACCTACAACCTGCACCTCTCCAACGGCGCGCCGATGGTCCAGATCGGCAGCGACAGCGGACTGATGCCGAAGCCGGTCCGCCGCAGCCAGATCCTGCTCGGGCCGGCCGAGCGGGTCGAGGTGATCGTCGACTTCGCCGCCGCCGCGGGCGAGTCGGTCGAGCTGCGCAGCCGCGCCCACGGCGGCCGCAACCCGCGACGGCTCCCGCGCCTACGTCGGGGCGCTGATGCAGTTCCGCGTCGGCCGCGAGCGGGTGCCGGACCGGACCAGGGTGCCGCGGCGGCTGCGGCCGCTGCCGGAGTGGGCGGAGCGGGCTCGCCAGTCGCCGGGACCGCAAGCCCGACCGCCGCTGGGAGATCACGTCGGCGGCCTGTTCAAGACGACCTGGCTGATCAACGGCACGACCTTCAACCCGGCCCGCGCCGACGCCTTCCCGAAGCTCGGCACGACCGAGGTCTGGGAGTTCGTCAACCGCACCGCGGTCGCCCACGTGATGCACCTCCACCACAACGACTGGTACCTGCTCTCCCGCGACGGCAAGCCGCCGCCGCCCTGGGAAGACTGCCTCAAGGACACCTTCTTCGTCTATCCCGGGCGAACGGATCCTGCTCGCCGGCCATTTCGCCGACCACCTCGGCAAGTTCGTCATCCACTGCCACATGCTCGATCACGAGGACCACGGCCTGATGAGCCAGTTCGAGGTCGTGCGGGGCTAAAGTCCTCCCGGCCGCCGCCGATGTCTATGGCGCGTTGGCCGCGTTACTTAATAAGAAGGAGCCGCAGACCTCCGGTCGCTCTGAGGACCTGCCGACCTCAGGGCGCTCCGAGGCGCGCGCCACCGGGGCGCTGCTGGTCGCCGGCGCCGGCCTGGTAGCCCTCTCGCTCTCGCTGCCGCACCCCAGCGGCGGCGACACCCCGGCGCTGATCGGCATCGCGACGGCGATGGCGGTCGTCGGCCTGCTGGTTTGGTTCGGTGCGCGACGCGTTCCCGTGGCCCTGACCCACGCCGCTCTCATTGCCGGTCTGGCGATGGCCGGTCTGCTCACCTACGAGAGCGGCGTTGCCGCCGGCCAGTACGGCTCGATCTACGTCTGGGCCGTCCTTCTCGTCGCCTACTTCTTCCCGCGCCGGGTTGCGATCGCATACCTGGTCTGGAGCCTCGCCGTCTACGCCATCACCCTGGCCGTCGTCGGCAGCACGGCCGGCTACTCGCCGCTGACCCGCTGGCTGTTCACCGCGGTATCGCTCACCGTCGTGATGACACTGACCAGCGTCATCGTCGCCCGTCGCGCGCGCTCCGACGAGCGGGCTCGCCGCTTCTTCGACCTCTCCCACGACATGCTCTGCACCTCCAACCTCGACGGCCACTTCGTCGAGATGAACGCCGCCTGGGGCCGCCTCGGCTACAGCCCCGAGGAGCTGCGCGCGGTGCCGTTCGTCGACCTGGTCCATCCGGACGACCGCGAGCGCACCGAAGCCGAGGCCGCGAAGCTCTTCGAAGGCGTGGAAACAGTTGGCTTCGAGAACCGCTACCGGGCCAAGGACGGGAGCTGGCACTGGTTGCGCTGGAGCTCGGTTTTGGCCCCGGACGAGTCGATGCTCTACGGTCGCGCCACCGACGTCACCGAGCTGAAGCGGGTCGAGGCCGAACGCGAGGAGCTGCTGACCGAGGTGGCGGCGCTTGCCCGCAGCGATGCCCTCACCGGGCTGCCCAACCGGCGCGCGCTCGACGACCAGCTGCCGCACGAGATGGCGCGGGCCCGCCGTGCCGACTCGGACCTCTGCTTGGCGATCATCGACCTCGACCACTTCAAGGCCTACAACGACAGCGAGGGGCACCTCGCCGGCGACGAGATGCTGCGGCGATGCGCGCGGGCATGGGACGCGGAGCTGCGCGGAGAAGACACGCTGGTGCGCTTCGGCGGCGAGGAGTTCCTCGCCGTCCTGCCCGATTGCAGTCTGGAGCAGGGCGCGGAGATCGTCGAGCGGCTGCGGGCGGCGACTCCCGGGGCGCAGACCTGTTCCGCCGGCGTCGCCTGCTGGGACCTGAGCGAGAGCGTCGAGGACCTGGTCGGGCGCGCCGATAGCGCCCTATACCGGGCCAAGGCGGCGGGCCGGGATCGGCTCGTCCAAGCTCCGCGAATCGAGTAATGATGCGCCGATGGGCGACCACGAGCGCACGGTTCGGTTCCGCACCGCGAGGCGCGACCGCGGGCTGACCGTTGTCGAGGGCTTCCACGCGCTCAAGCACGCGCTGCGTTTCGGCGCCGAGCTGGTCGAGGCGGTCGCCGTCGACCCGGCGGAGCTGGACGCGCTGGCCGCCGAGCTGGCGCCGGACCTGGGGCGGCTGAGCGACCGGGTCGAGCCGATCGACGCCGCCGAGCTGGCGCGGCTGGTGCCGCTGGTGCCGCACACCGGCGTCGTCGCGATCGCCCGGCGCCCCGCCATCGACGTCGCCGCGACGCTCGCCGATCCGCACCCGGCCCCGGTAGTCCTGCTCGAGCGGCCGAAGAACATGGGCAACATCGGCGCCTGCATCCGGGTCGCCGCCGCCGCGGACGCCGCCGCGGTGATCACGACCGGCGAGAACGATCCCTGGTTCCCCGACGCCGTGCGCGGCGCCGCCGGGCTGCAGTTCGCGCTGCCGGTCGCCTCAGTCGCGTCGCTGCCCGCGAGCGACCGGCCCCTGCTCGCGATCGACCCCGAGGGGGAGCCGCTGGACCCCCGGGCGCTGGCGCCCCGTGCCGTGCTCGCCTTCGGCACCGAGCGCCACGGGATCAGCGGCGATCTGCTGGCCCGGGCCGACGGCCGCGTCTCGATCCCGATGCGTGAGGGCGTCTCCAGCCTCAACCTCGCGACCTCGGTCGCGATCACCCTCTTCAGCCAGCGCTTAGGATGAACTCGCGGCCTCCACGCCGCCCCCGCCCAGCCGTCCCTTGACGAAAGGAAGCGCCTTGTCCCTGTCCCTTGCAGACATCAGCTTCGGAGAACTTCTCCTCATCGCCCTGGAGATCTTCTTCTTCGTGATCTGGATCTGGATCCTGATCACGATCCTCTCCGACCTCTTCCGCGACCACGAGCTCTCGGGATGGGCGAAGGCAGCCTGGGTCCTGTTCCTCGTCTTCATCCCGTTCCTGACCGCGCTCGTCTACCTGATCGCCCGCGGCTCCGGGATGCGCGACCGCACGATCAAGGCCCAGGCGGATGCGAAAAAGCATTTCGACGAATACGTCCGCCAGCAGGCGCACGCGACGCCCGCCGACGAACTGCACAAGCTCAACGAGCTGAAGGAAAAGGGCGCGCTCTCGGCCGAGGAGTTCGACAAGGCGAAGGCGAAACTGCTCGCCTGATCGCCTCTTGCAGGAGTCGGGGCTGACGTCTCGACTCCTGCAAAGTGCCCGATTTGCAAGGGAAGTTGCAGGTTATTAGCAACTCCTAACAGTCTTTAGGCGTCTTCGCTAGCCTGCGCGGCCGTTGCCGATCGGTTGTTCGAGGTCGGCGCGGACCTCGATGCGGGCCCTCTTCCTCGACACTCACCACGGCGCGCCCAAGCGGCGCGCCCTGCTGTTCGCGGCGCTGCTGGCGGCGGCGATCTGCGCGCTGGCGCTCTCCGAGGCGAGCGCCCCGGCGAAGACCCCGCAGGAAAAGCTCGAGGCGACTCAGGGCAAGCTCGAAGGCGTGCGCGAAAACCAGAGCGCGCTGGCGGAAACGATCGCCGAACAGAACGCGGCGATCGACTCGATGATCGGCGAAGTCTCGGCGCTGCGCCAGAAGCAGGCTGCGGTCGAGGCCGAACTCGCCCAGAAGCAGGGCGAGCTGGAAGCGGCGACGGCGGCGCTGGAGAAGGAAAAGGCGCACCTGGAAGCGGTCCGCGAGCAGCTCGGGCGCGCGATCGGCGTGCTGCGCGAGCGACTGGTCGCGATCTACGAGGCCGGCTCGCCCGACGTCGTCAACGCGATCCTCGAATCGCAGAGCTGGTCCGACATGGCGGCCCAGACCGAATACCTGAACCGGATCCAGAGCTACGACGACGCGGTCGTCGAGCGGGTGAAGACGCTGCGCGACGAGGTCACCAGCGCGGTTGCGCAGCTGGCCGATACCCGCGCGAAGGTGAAGCGCGCTCGCGACGAAATCGCCGCGAGCGAGCGCGAAGTCGCCGCCGCCAGGCAGGAAGCGGAGGCCCGCTTCGCCGAACTGAAGGCCGCTCAGACCGAACGCCAGGAAGCGATGGAAGCGCTGGAAAGCCGCGAAGAAGCGCTCGGCAGCAACCTCGCCGCGATCTCGAACCAGATCGCCTCCGAAGGCGGCGAAGCGACCACCGGCCAGGTGCCGGCGCCGCTCACCCCGGGCGAGTCCGCCCAGGTGATCAGCGAAAGCGAAGCGAGCGCCCCGGCCTCGGCGCCGGCGGCGGTCCAGAGCGCGATCGCCGCCGCCAACTCGATCGCCACCACGCCCTACATCTGGGGCGGCGGCCACGGCTCCTTCGAATCGTCCGGCTACGACTGCTCGGGCGCGGTCAGCTTCGCCCTGCACGGCGGCGGCTTCCTCGAAAGCCCGCTCGACTCGACCGGTCTGGAGACCTGGGGCGAACCGGGACCGGGCAAGTGGATCACCGTTTACGCCAACGCCGAACACGCCTGGATGGTGATCGCTGGCATCGCCTTCGACACCGTCGGCGGCCCCGGCCCCCGCTGGCACGACCCCTGGGTCGACTCCCCCGAAGGTTTCATCGCGCGGCATCCGGCTGGCTATTAGCGAGGACGTGCGCGACCGGCGCATATCTGTGTCCTCGGTCGCTTGTGTGCAGAGCACACGGCGCTCCCTGCGTCCTTGATCTGCTTGGTCGCGCCCGCCCTAGGCTAGTTTTTGAGAAATGGGGTTGGAGCGGGAACTGGAGGAGATGCTCTCCGTCGAGCGGTTTGAGCCGCCGGCGGAGTTTCGGGAGCGGGCGCGGTGGAGTGATCCCGCCGTCTATGAGGAGGCGGCGGGGGACCCGGAGGCCTGGTGGCTGCGGCAGGCGACCGAGCTGCTCGACTGGGACACGGAGCCGAGGCGCGGGCTGAACGACGCCGACCCGCCCTTCTACAAGTGGTTCGAGGACGGGCGCCTGAACGCCTCGGCCCAGTGCCTCGACCGCCACGTCGAGGCCGGCAACGGCGACCGTGTCGCCTTTCACTGGCGCGGCGAGGAGGGCGAGGAGCGCGACCTCACCTACGCCGACCTGCACCGCGACGTCCAGCGCTTCGCCAACGCGCTCTCCGACCAGGGGGTGCGCAAGGGCGACGTGGTCGGGATCTACCTGCCGATGATCCCCGAGGTCGTCGTCGCGATGCTCGCCTGCGCCCGGATCGGCGCTCCGCACAACGTCGTCTTCGGCGGCTTCTCGGCCGAGTCGGTGCGGGAGCGGATGGAGTTCTCCCAGGCGAAGGCGCTGGTCACCGTCGACGCCGCCCGCCGCAAGGGCAAGACGGCGCCGATCAAGCCGGCGGTCGACGAGCAGATGGGGAATCTCGCTTCGCTGGAGACGATCGTCGTCGTCCGCCACACCGGTATCGAGTGCCCGATGCAGGAAGGGCGCGACGTCTTCTACGACGAGGTGATGGAGGCCGCCGACCCCGAGTGCCCGGCGGAGCCGATGGAGGCCGAGCACCCGCTCTACATCCTCTACACCTCGGGCTCGACCGCGAAGCCGAAGGGCATCCTCCACACCACCGGCGGCTACATGACCGGGGTCACCGCGACCCACCGCTACGTCTTCGACCTGAAGCCGGAGGAGGACGTCTACTGGTGCGCCGCCGACGTCGGCTGGGTCACCGGCCACTCCTACATCGTCTACGGCCCGCTCGCCAACGGCGCCACCAGCGTGCTCTGGGAGGGGGCGCCGGACTACCCACACAGGGGGATCTGGTGGGAGCTGGTCGAGCGCTACGGGGCGACGATCCTCTACGCGGCGCCGACCGCGATCCGCACCTTCATCAAGTGGGGGGCGGAGATCCCGGAGAAGTTCGACCTCTCCTCGCTGCGGCTGCTGGGCTCGGTCGGCGAGCCGATCAACCCGAAGGCCTGGCTCTGGTACCGCAAGGTGATCGGCGGCGAGCGCTGCCCGATCGTCGACACCTGGTGGCAGACCGAGACCGGCGCGATCATGATCACGCCGCTGCCGGGGATCACCGCGACCAAGCCGGGCTCGGCGACGCTGCCGTTCCCCGGGGTCGAGGCGCGGGTGGTCGAGGAGAGCACGGGAGAGCCGGTGGACGAAGGGCAGGGTCTGCTGATCCTGGAGCGGCCCTGGCCCTCGATGCTGCGCGGCCTCTACAAGGAGGACGACCGCTTCGTCGAGACCTACTTCTCCCGCTTCGGCAGGGAGCGCTACCTGGTCGGCGACGCCGCCCGGCGCGACTCCGACGGCTGCTTCTGGGTGATCGGCCGGATCGACGACGTCGTCAACGTCAGCGGCCACCGGCTCTCGACCGCCGAGGTCGAGTCGGCGATCGTCGCCCATGAGAAAGTCGCCGAGGCGGCGGTGATCGGCCAGCACGACGAGGAGACCGGCCAGGCGATCTGCGCCTTCGTCACCCTCAGCGGCGAGACCGAGCCGAGCGAGGAGCTGGTCGAGGGGGTGCGCGGCGCCGTCGCCCAGCACATCGGAAAATTCGCCCGGCCGAAGCGGATCGTCTGGGCCGAGGACCTGCCGAAGACCCGCTCCGGCAAGATCATGCGCCGGCTGCTGCGTGACATCGCCGAGGGCCGGGCGCTGGGCGACGTGACGACGCTGCGCGACCCGGAAGTGATGAAGGAGCTGGAGGCGAAGATCGCCGCAGAGCGGGACAGCGAGGACTGAGGAGCGGGACAGGGAGGACTGCGAACGTAGTTGTTCCCGCATAGTGGGAACAACTACGTTCGCACCGGCTACCCGGAGGGTCCGGGGCGGCGTTCGCCGGCGATCTGCTCGACGGCGACGGTGAGGGCCTGCAGCTGTTCCTGGACGCCGCGCAGCTCGCGCAGCGCGATCGCCTCAGGAGAGACCTGCTCGCTCTCCAGCTCTTCCTCGATCTCGGCGATTTCGGGGGCGAGGAAGCGCTGGGCGAAGGCGCCGGTAAGCAGGGCGACGAAGCCGATCCCGATGATCAGGACGACGACGGTGACGATCTCGCCGCCGGTCGTGGTCGGGTAGATGTTGGAGCCGAGCGTGGTCATCGTCGTCGCCGCCCAGTAGATCCCGTCCCAGACCGTGAGGTGCTGGTGGCCGCGCTCGAAGCCGACGAAGAGGGCGCCGCCGCCGACCACCGTCAGCACCGCGAGCAGCAGCGCGTAGCGCAGCCCCTCGAGCGAGAAGACCTCGCGCGAGAGCTGGGCGAGGCGCAGCAGGCGCAACAGCCGCAGCAGGCGCAGCGCCCGCAGACTCTGCAGGCCGGCGGGGAGGATCGGTGGGGTGAGGACGACGATGACGATGTCGAGCGGGTGGCGGCGGAGCCACTGCCAGCGGTTGGGGACGACGGCGAGCATCGTCACCAGCTCGACCAGGAAGGCAGTCCAGGTGACCCAGTTGAGGACGACCGCGATGTCGCGAAGGGTGCCGTGGGTCTGCGCCTCGGTCAGCGCCACGGTCGGCAGGGTCAGCGCCGCCGCGATCAGCATCGGCGTGTTGAGGAGTTCGGCGACCCGGGTGCTGCGGGCGTCCATCCCCGGCGGGTAGCGCACCGGCTGCTCTGCCGCTCCTTGCCTCACCGCGACTGATTCGACGCCGGGCGGCTTGCCCCCTTCGCGTACCATGAACCGCGGCAAATCAACTAACTCAGGAGATTTCAACCCAATGAGCGTCAGCACCGCCACGCAGGACTACAAGGTCGCCGACATCGACCTCGCCGACTTCGGGCGCAAGGAGATCGCCCTGGCCGAGGTCGAGATGCCCGGCCTGATGCGGACTCGCGAGGAGTTCGCGGCGGAGCAGCCGCTGAAAGGCGCGCGCATCACCGGCTCCCTGCACATGACGGTGCAGACTGCGGTGCTGATCGAGACGCTGGTCGCGCTCGGCGCCGAGGTGCGCTGGGCGAGCTGCAACATCTTCTCGACCCAAGACCACGCCGCGGCGGCGATCGCGGCGGCCGGCGTCCCCGTCTTCGCCTGGAAGGGCGAGACCTTGGAGGAGTACTGGTGGTGCACCGAGCAGGCGCTGCTCTGGCCCGAGGGCGAGGGGCCGAACATGATCCTCGACGACGGCGGCGACGCCACCCTGCTCGTCCACAAGGGGGTCGAGTTCGAGAAGGCCCGTGCGGTGCCAGACCCGGCCTCGGCCGAGTCGGAGGAGTTCCGGATCGTGCTGGCGACGCTGCGGCGCTCGCTCGAGGAGGACCCGGAGCGCTGGACCAAGGTCGCGTCAGGGATCAAGGGCGTGACCGAGGAGACGACCACCGGCGTGCACCGGCTCTACCAATTGGCTGAGACCGGCGACCTGCTGTTCCCAGCGATCAACGTCAACGACTCGGTCACCAAGTCGAAGTTCGACAACCTCTACGGCTGCCGCCACTCGCTGGTCGACGGGATCAACCGCGGCACCGATGTGATGATCGGCGGCAAGGTCGCGGTGGTCTGCGGCTACGGCGACGTCGGCAAGGGCTGCGCCTCCTCGCTGCGCGGCCAGGGGGCCCGCGTGATCGTCACCGAGATCGACCCGATCTGCGCCCTGCAGGCGGCGATGGAGGGCTACGAGGTGCGCGCCCTCGACGAAGTCGTGGACAGCGCCGACATCTTCGTCACCGCGACCGGTAACCGCGACATCGTCACCGTCGACCACATGCGGCGGATGAAGCACAACGCGATCGTCGGCAACATCGGCCACTTCGACAACGAGATCGAAATGGCGGCGCTGGAAGAGAGCGACGCCGAGCGGATCAACGTCAAGCCCCAGGTCGACGAGTGGCGCTTCCCCGACGGCCACGCGATCGTGCTGCTCTCGGAGGGACGCCTGCTCAACCTCGGCAACGCCACCGGCCACCCGAGCTTCGTGATGTCGAACTCGTTCACCAACCAGGTGATCGCTCAGATTGAGCTGTTCGGGCAGCCGGACGGGTTCGCCGCGAAGGAGGTCCAGGTCCTGCCCAAGCACCTCGACGAGAAGGTCGCGCGCCTGCACCTCGACGCCCTCGGCGTCAAGCTGACCGAGCTGACCGACGAGCAGGCCGCCTATCTCGGCATCCCCGCTGAGGGCCCCTACAAGCCGGACCACTACCGGTACTGAGGAGCGCCCCGCGCCGGAGCGCCCCGCACGCTCGCCCGCTTCGCCCGCGCATCACCGACCCCAGAAACGACAAGACCCGCCGGGAGCGGGTCGAGTCTGGCAAAGCGGGGAACCACCCCGCGCGTAGCTGATACCCACCTCCCAGGTTACACGGTGGCCTACGCCCGACTCGACCCGCACTCAGCGAATCCGCGGAGGGCGCCGGACTCGAATCGGATCCAGTGGTTGGCTGGACGCAGTAGGTATCAGCTACCCGGAGCACGCCTGTCTCCTTCACCCTCCTGCAGCCGAGCGTAGTCCCGAGAGCTCGCTTGTCATAGCGGTGTGACGCAATTGACACAGTGAAGTTCCAAACCCGTGACATCTGATACTTGCAGCCTGGGAGAAAGTAGTTTGCTAAACTAATTACCAGAGCTAATCAATGACCGGGAACGCCAAGGAAACCTCGCTCACCGACGCCGCCGCCAGCCTGCGGCTGGGGATCGTGCGGACGGCGCGGCGGTTGCGCCAGGAGGCAGCGACGGAGGCGACGGGCCTGACCCCGACCTCGACCGCCGCCCTGGCGACGATCGAGCGTCACGGCCCGCTGACCCCGAGCGAGCTGGCCACGCTCGAGCGGGTGAAGCGGCCGACGGTGACCCGGACGCTCGGTTGCCTGGAGCGGGAGGGACTGGTCGAGCGGACGCCGGACCCCGCCGACGGGCGCAGCTCCCTGGTCAGCGTCAACGCCGCCGGGCGCGAGCGGCTGCGGCGGCTGCGCGGGCGCAAGAACGCCTACCTGGCGCGGCGCATGCGCGACCTGCCCGCCGACGACGTCGCGACGCTGGAGCGGGCGGCGGAGATTCTCGAGCAGATGTTGGAAGAAGGAGAATCCTGAGCGCGAAGCGACCAAGCGCCGCGCTGCGCCGCTCGTTCAACTCGCTCGAGGTGCCCAACTACCGGCGTTACTTCGCCGGCCAGCTGATCTCGCTCTCCGGCACCTGGATGCAGACGGTGGCGGCGATCTGGCTGATCCTCACCCTGACCGGCAGCGGCGTCGCCGTCGGCCTGACCACGGCGCTGCAGTTCCTGCCGATGCTGCTGATCGGCGCCTGGGGCGGGCTGCTTGCCGACCGGATCCCGAAACGACGGCTGCTGATCGCGACCCAGACGCTGATGGCGATCCCGGCGCTCTTCCTCTTCGCGGTGACCGCGACCGGGATCGTCGAGCCCTGGATGGTCTTCCTCGCGGTGTTCGCGATGGGCTCCGTGAACGCGGTCGACAACCCGGCCCGGCAGAGCTTCGTGATCGAGATGGTCGGCCCCGACCGGGTCGTCAACGCGGTCAGCCTCAACAGCGTGATCGTGCAGATGGCGCGGATCGTCGGCCCGGCACTGGCGGGGATCCTGATCGCCGGCTTTGGCGTCATCCCCTGCTTCGGCCTCAACGCGCTCACCTTCGTGGCGATGATCTTCGCGCTCTGGGGGATGGACCCGCGCCGGCTGCACCCCGAGCCGGTGGCGCCGCGCGGGCCCGGGGCGATCCGCGCCGGGCTGCGTTACGTCCTCCGCACGCCGGAGCTGGCGGTGCCGCTGGCGCTGATGGCGCTGGTTGGGACGCTCGGCTTCAACTTCCAGGTCGTGTTGCCGCTGCTGGCGAAGTTCAGCTTCGACGGTGGCGCGAGTACCTACGCGGCGATGGTCTCGGCGATGGCGGTCGGCTCGATCGTCGGCGCCCTGGTCAACGGCCACCACGGCCGCACCGGCCCGCGGTTGATCGCCGGCGGCGCGCTCGCCTTCGGGCTGCTGGGCCTGCTCTCGGCCTCGATGCCGACCTTGGCGCTGGAGATCCCGATGCTGGCCCTGCTCGGCGCCGCCGCGGTCACCTTCGCGGCGACGATCAACTCGACCCTGCAGCTCGCCGTCGCCCCCGAGATGCGCGGCCGGGTGATGGCGCTCTACTCGGTCGTCTTCCTCGGCTCGACCCCGATCGGCGGCCCGCTGACCGGCTGGCTCTCCGAAACCTACGACCCGCGCATAGCTCTACTGCTTGCCGGAATGACGGGAATCGCGGCGGCTTGGGCCGCCCGCGCCAGCTACAGCCGCCTCAGTGAAAGGGCCGGTGCCGGGAGGGGTGGAACGTCTTGTACTTTTTCCGCTGCATCGTCGGCGGTCAGCCGATAACTGCGTTCGGAAAAAGTTAAGTGAAACCCCTCCCGGCACCGGCCCCCAGCCCTAGCCCGTGTAGTCGGCGCTCTTCAGGTACGCCGCCGCCGCTTCCTTCGGCGTCTGCTTTTCTAGTTCGACCCGGGCGTCGAGCTCCTGCATCACCGGCAGCGTCAAGCCCTTCTGCACCTGCACGATCGTCTTTTCGTAGTCGGGCCCGGCCTTCTGGGCGGTCGACTGCTTGGTGACGAAGATGACGTTGCCGGCCGGGAAGACCTTCTTGTCGTCTTCGAGGATCACGAACTTGTCCTTCTCCGCCGAGAGCTGCGGGTCGGTGGTGAAGAGGATCGAGAGGTCGGCCTGGCCCTTTTCGAGCACGGTGTAGCGCAGGCCGATGTCGACCGGTTTGAACGACTTGAATTTCAACCCGTACAGTTCTTCGAGCCCGGCCAGGCAGTCGATCCGTTGGCGGCACTCGGGCGAGCCGTAGAGGGTCAGTTCTTCGGAGACGCCTTCGAGGTCGGAGACGGTCTTCAGGCCGTACTTTTCGGCGGTCTTCTTCAGCGTCCCGACGGCGTTGGCGCTGGCGAACGGAGTCGGCGGGTAGGCCGTCAGGTCTTCCTTTTCGAATTCGGCGTTCGCCTTTTCCCAGGCTTCGGTCGCGTCGGCGGGGACTTCTTCCGGTTCGAGGCCGAAGAACGAGGTCAGCGCCGTGCTTGCGTACTCCGGGTAGCCGGAGATCTGCCCGGCCTTCAGCGTTTTCAGGGCGACGGTTTCGGAGCCGAGGTTGAGGTCGGTCTTCACCTTGTAGCCGGCGGCGGCCAGGGCCTGGGCGTAGATTTCCCCGAGGATTTCCTGTTCGGGGAAGTTCTTCGAGCCGATCGTCAGGCTGACCTTGCCGTTGTCGGGATTGGAGACGATCGCGCCGCCACCTTCGCCGCCTTCGGTCGAGCTGCTGTCATCGCCGTTGCTGCCGCAGGCGGCGACGCCGAGGGTAAGCGCCAGCGCCAACAGCGTCGCCGCCGCTCCCCTCAGTCTCGTCTTCTTGGTCCTCACTTACGTCCTCCTTGGTTGGTGGTCAAATCAGGCGCTCTTCAGCTTCAGGCCCTTCGAGGTGAGCAGGCGCTGCAAACCGGCAAGCGAGAACTCGAGCACTAGCGCGATCAGAGCGACCATGATCGCCCCGGCCAGAACTCCGTTAACGCCGTAGACGTTTTCGTTGATGATGAAGTCGCCGAGGGTCAGAACCCCGGCGATCGGGGCGATCGTCGCCGTGGCCACGATTGCGATGGTTGCGCCACGGATACCGGCGAAGATGGTCGGGATCGCCAGCGGGATCTCGACCTTGCGGAGAATCTCGAACTCGGTCATGCCGATGCCGCGAGCGGCGTCGACCGTCCCGCGGTCGACCTGGTGGATACCGACGAAGGTGTTGGCGAGGATTGGCGGCACGCCGAGAACGGCGAGGGCAATCGTCAGGTTGAGGACGCCGACGCCGATCAGCGCCGCCATGAAGGCGATCAGCGCCAGCTCGGGAATCGCCCGGCCGAGGTTGCCGATCGCGATCGCGAACAGTTCGCCGGTTCCCCGGTGGCCGAGGTAGAGGCCGACCGGCAGCGCCACGATCAGCGCCAGCGCCATCGCCAGGACCGTCAGTTCGAGCTGGTTGAGCGCCAGTTCGACCACCTGGTCGATGCCGCCGACGGTCTTGCCTCCGGTCACGTTGGAGGTCTGGGGCTCGAAGATGAATTCGACCGCGCCCTGGATCGAGGCCAAGACCGGGTGTGGGAGGGCGTTGCTCATGCTGCGGCCCGTCGCCAGGGCGTCAGCAGACGTTGGACTCCGAAGAGGACGAGACCGAAGGAGATCGCGATCAGCAGGGCGATGCCGCCGGCGATGATGATGTTGGTCTCGAAGCTGATGCCCTGTCGCAGGATCGGTTCCCCGAGGCCGCCGGCGCCGGCGAAGGCCGCCAGAGTCGCTATCGCCACGGTGCTGACGGTGGCGATCTGCAGCCCGGCGAAGATCTCCGGCGAGGCCAGCGGCAGCTCGACCTTCCAGAGGATCTGGCGCTCGGTCAGGCCCATGCCGCGCGCCGCGTCCTTGACCGAGTCGGGCACGTTGGCGAGGCCCACCGTGGTGTTGCGGAAGATGATCTGCAGCGTGTAGGCGCCGAGCGCGATGATCGCGGTGTCCCGCCCGCGCCCGGTGAAGGGAAGCAGGAGGAAGAAGAAGGCGATGCTGGGGATCGTGAAGAGGACGCCGGTGCCCGCCAGCAGCGGCGGTTGCAGCCAACGGTGGCGGTGGGCCAGCAGGGCAAGGGCAAAGGCGACGGCGAAGCCGAGGACGACCGAGATCAGAACGAGTTCCAGATGCTGAACGGTCGGCGTCCCGTAGCGGCCGATGTGTTCCTTCGCCCAGTCCCAGCAGAAGAACTTGTCGGTTGCCTGACACGGCAGCGTCTCCGAGGTCCGTTCGTGGATGAACCCCTTGCCCACTTCACCGACGGCGGCGAACAGCGCCGGGCTAGTCATGGGGACGCTCCACGGCGCTGTGCTCCTCGACCTTGGCTTGCGGCGATTTGAGGAACTCGGCGATGATCTCCACCGAGAGCACGCCGACGATCCGCCCTTCGTGGTCGGCGACCGCCGCGTACTGGGCCTCGCCCTGGAGCAGGTCGGCGAGGGCGTCGCGCATGACGTCGTCGCGGTCGAGCAGCGGTCCGAGCGGCGAATCCGGTCGCGCCGGCACCGTCTCGGCCTGGAGGTCCCGCTCGGAGAGCCAGCCGAGCGGACGACGCTCACTGTCGACCAAGAGCGGGTAGGGGACTTCGACGTCGGGCGATTCGAGCTTCGCCCGCACCTCGGCGGTCGGCTGGCCGACGAAGGCGAGCGGCGCCTCCCAGAGGTCGATGTCGGCGACCCGCATCAGCGCCAGCCGCTTCAGTGCGCGGTCGGCGCCGACGAAATCCTCGACGAACTCGTCGGCCGGGTCCATCAGGACTTCGGCCGGGGTCGCGTACTGGGCGACCCTGCCGCCCTCGCGCAGGATCGCGATCCGGTCCCCCATCTTGATCGCCTCGTCGATGTCATGGGTGACGAAGAGGACCGTCTTGCGAACCTGCGCCTGCAGGCGCAGGAACTCGTTCTGCAGGCGCTCGCGGTTGATCGGGTCAATCGCCCCGAAGGGCTCGTCCATCAGCATCACCAACGGGTCGGCGGCCAGCGCCCGGGCGACGCCGACCCGCTGCTGCTGGCCGCCGGAGAGCTGGGCCGGGTAGCGGTCGCCGAGCTCGGGATCGAGGCCGATCAGCTCCAGCAGCTCGCGCGAGCGGGCGGCGATCCGCTCCTTCTTCCAGCCCAGCAGCTGCGGCACGGCGCCGATGTTCTCGGTGATCGTGCGGTGCGGGAAGAGGCCGATCTGCTGGATCACGTAGCCGATCTCGCGCCGCAGCCGCGCCGGCTCGCGCGTGCGCACCGACTCCTCGCCGACCAGGACGTCGCCCGCGGTGATCTCGACCGTGCGGTTGACCATCCGCATCGCGGTCGTCTTGCCGCAGCCGGAGGGTCCGACGAGGACGCAGATCTCGCCCGGTGGGACCTCGAGGTCCAGGTGGTCGACGGCAAGCTTCTCCGAATCCCCGTAGCGCTTGGTCGCGCCCTCGTACCTGACGGAGGAGGCTCCGGGTTGGGACTGGGGCTCGTGAACGACCGTTCCCTCGGGCACTTGTGAACGAGCCTATACCCCCGATACCCCCGGTCAGGCGGTCTCGGCGTGGGCGGCGCAGTGGCGCGAGCTGTCACGCCTGCGCCCAAGCCAGAACAGCGTCGCGAAGACCGCCGTGCCGAGGACGTTCAGCACCAGCTTGTAGTCGAGCTCGATCGAGCCGAAGACGTCCATGCGGGTGGGGCGGGGGCCGCTCGGGATCAGCCCGGCGAGGCCGAAGAGGCCGTCGACGAGCAGCGCGGCGATCACGATCGTGACGAACATCAGGGCGGTGATCCGCAGCGCGAAGGCGGTGCCGTAGTACTTGCGGTAGGCGAGCACGATCGGCAGCACGATCAGGTCGGCGAAGATGAAGGCGATTACCCCGGCGAAGCTGATCCCGCCCGACCACAGCACCGCCGCCAGCGGCACGTTGCCGATCGAGCAGACGAAGCTGAGGATCGCGATCAGCGGCCCGACCAGGACGTTCTCGATCGTCCGCACGGCTGCTGGGGCGTCGGTGACGAAGAGGAAGTTGAAGAAGTCGTCGCCGAGCAGGCCGATGAAGCCGGCGAGCAGGAAGCCGAGCCCGATCTCCTTCCAGAGCATCCCCCAGTCGCTGCGGAAGTTGCCGCCGACCTCGGCCCAGGCGTCGGCGGAGGCGAGGCGCCGGCGCCAGTCGACGCCGCCCGCCTCGGCGTGGTGGACGTGCCCCGCCTGCGCCTGCTGGGCGTGGCGGCGGGCTCGCTCCTCCAGCCGCGGTGAGACGAAGAGGCGCAGCAGCACCGCCATCAGCGCGATCAGGACGACGCCGCCGACGAACTCGGCGAGGGCGAACTGCCAGCCCATCAATACCCAGAGCACCAGCCCTAGCTCCCAGACCAGGTTGGTCGAGGCGAACTGGAAGGCCAGCGTGGTGACCGCTGAGGCGCCCTTCTGGAACAGCGACTTGGCGATCGCGATCGCCGCGTAGGAGCAGGAGGAGGAGGCGGCGCCGAGCCCGGTCGCCTTCGCCACCGGCCCGAAGCCGTGCCCGGAGAGCGCGCCCTCGATCCGCTCGCGCGGCACCCAGGCCTGGACTACGCCTGAGATCGCGAAGCCGAGCACCAGCGCCCACCAGACCTCGTAGGCCATCAGGAAGGACTGTTCGAAGCCCTCGCCGATCTTGGCCAGGACGTCGCTCATCGGCCCACGAAGCGACCCAGCGCCGCCATCAGCTCGTCGACCTTCTCGGTCCGCTCGCCGCCCTCGGCCTCGACCACGCAGTGCCGGGTGTGCTCGTCGATCAGGCCCAGCGCGACCTTGTCGAGGGCCGCCTGGACCGCGCCGATCTGGGTCAGGACCTCGATGCAGTAACGCTCCTCCTCGACCATCCGCGATATGCCGCGCACCTGCCCCTCGACCCGCGAGAGCCGCCTCAACAGCCTGTCCTTGTCCGCTTGGTATCCGACCATGACAGAACCGTAACAGATACCCTAGGGGGGTATTCTAGAGGTTGATGGGCCTATTTCCCTCCATATAGGCGTATTTCAGGCCCATCAACCTGACTCAGGCGAGGCCGAGGCGGCCGGCGCGCTCGCGGGCGCGGGCGACGATCTCCTCGATCCCCGGCACCTCGCCGCCGCGCATCAGCACCCGGCCGGCGACGACGGTGGTGTCGACGACCGAACCGGAGGCGGCGTAGACGAGGTTGGAAACGAAGTCGCCGATCGCCAGCTCCGGCGCGTCGGGCCGCAGCAGCAGGAAGTCGGCGGGCGCGCCGGCGCGCAGCGGCTCGCCGGCGCCGAGCAACGGCGCGCGGGCGCCGGTCGCGACCGCCCAGGCGTCGGCGGCGGCGATTGCGGTCGGGTCGCCCGCGGCCTGCTTCTGGGTCAGGGCGAACAGCTTCAGGTCGGCGAACAGGTCGAGCGAGTCGTTGGAGCCGGCGCCGTCGGTGCCGAGCCCGACCGCGACCCCGACCTCGCGCGCCGCCGGGTAGCGCAGGGAGCCGCCGACCGCGAGCTTCATGTTCGCGGCGGGGTTGGCGACCACCGTGCTGTCGCGTTCGCCGATCAGCTCCAGCTCGGCGTGGTCGAGCCAGACGCCGTGGGCGAGCACGGTCCGCTCGTTCAGCACCCCGAGCTCGTCGAGGTAGGCGGCGGGGCGCAGGCCGTGGTCGGCGCGGCAGTCTTCGACCTCGCGCTCGGTCTCGGAGAGGTGGATCTGGATCGGCACCCCCCGCTCGGCGCCGAGCTCGGCGATCCAGCGCAGCGAGTCCTCGCTGACCGTGTAGATCGAGTGTGGCGCCAGTGCCGGCTCGACCATCGGGCCCAGCCCGGAGAGCCGCTCGAGGCTCTCGATGGCGCTCTCGCGCAGGCGCCCGTCGTCGCCGTCGTGGTCGAACAGCGGCGCCCCGATCGTCGCCCGCAGGCCGGCGTCGGCGACGGCGCGCGCGGTCGCCTCCGGCTGCCAGTACATGTCCCAGAAGCGGGTGGTGCCGGTGCGGGTCATCTCGGCGCAGGCCAGCCGCGCGCCCCAGTAGACGTCTTCGGCCTCGAGCTTCGCCTCGACCGGCCAGATCCGTTTTTCCAGCCAGGGCATCAGCGCCAGGTCGTCGCCGCTGCCGCGGAACAGGGTCATCGCCGCGTGGGTGTGGCCGTTGAGCAGCGGTGCGACCAGTGGGGCGCCGGCGGCGTCGATCGTCTCATCGCCGATCCGGGCGACGACATCGGGCCCGATCGCCGCGATCCGCCCCTCCTCGCAGCGCAGGCCGACGGTCTCGCCGTCGAGCACCGCGCCGATCACCGTCAGCGCCATCGGCGGCTCATCCCAGCGCTCCCAGGCGCGGCAGCAGCGTCGCCAGGGCGGCTCGCAGGCGCTCGGCATTGGCGCTGCGGTCGGCCTCGATCTCCTCCAGCGAGAGCGCCCCGTCGCCAAGCCCGTTGGCGAGGTTGTCGACGACGCAGACGGCGGCGTAGGCCAGGCCCATCTCGCCGGCGACGACGCACTCGCCGGCGATCGTCATCCCGACCAGGTCGGCGTGCGCGGCGAGCAGCCGGATCTCGGCCGGGGTCTCGAACCGCGGCCCGACCGTCTGCCAGTAGACGCCGCCGTCGCGCAGCTCAACCGGTCCCCCGTCCCAGGCCTCGATGATTTCGCGCCGCCAGACCGGGTTGAAGCCCGGCCTCATGTGGGCGCCGGCGTCGTTGAGGCTGGTGACCCCGAGGTGCAGGGCGATGAAGTCGTCCGGGCAGACGAAGCTGCCGACCGGGATCTCGGTTTTCAGCGAACCGACCGAGCCGATCGCCAGTACCCGGTCGCAGCCCTGCTCGGACAGCCCCCGCAGGTTGGCGGCGTGGTCGATCTCGTGCGGCATCACGTAGGGGGTGTCGCCCTCGCCGTGGCGCTGCACGATCGCCCCCCCGTGCTCCGCCGCCGCCGCCGCGATCTCCTCGCCGCCGGGCCCGAGGGCGTTGCTGCCGAGGATCACCGCCAGCCGTCCCATGCGGGCGATCCTACGCCGAGTTCACCTATGGTGCCCGACATGGCCGAGCGGCCGTCAGGAAGGGACGAGAGCGAGGCCGAGCGCCTCGATCGCAACCTCGGCGAGCTCCTGCAGGAGCTGCGGGTGGCGCTGCCTGGCGTCCAGGTCCTCTTCGCCTTCCTGCTGGCGGTCCCGTTCCAGCAGAACTTCACGAAAATCTCCGAGTTCGAGAAGAAGGTCTACTTCGCGACGCTGCTGCTGACGGCGCTTTCGGCGGCGCTGCTGATCGCCCCCTCCGCCTACCATCGGCTGACCTTCCGCTACCAGCAGAAGCACCGCCTCGTCTTCATCTCCAACCGGCTGGCGATCGCCGGCCTGGTGACGCTGGCGCTGGCGATGACCTGCGCGATCCTGCTGATCACCGACATTCTCTTCGGGACCGTGGCCACGGTGGTCACCTGCACCGCCGCGCTGGCGATGTTCGCCGTCCTCTGGGCGGTGCTGCCGCTGAAGCGGCGGTTCAAGTACCGCGACGAGGGGCTGCCGCTGCTCGATCCGCCGTCAGACGACTGAGCTCGGCCTCCAGCTCGTCGAGGAACGCCAGCTGCGGCACCAATTGCCGCAGCAGCTCGGAGTCCGCTTCCCAGACTTCGATCTTCAGCTCGAGCGGCACCTTGAACTCGGAGGCGACCGCCTCGCCCTGCTCGGCATAGGCCCGTCGCAGCGTGCTCACGTTGGTCAGCTTGTCGGCGCCGTAGATCGCCAGCGCGTCGCCATCGGCCGCCGCGACTCGCCGCCGGTGCTCCTGCTTGCGCTGCCGGTAGTGGTCGATCGATTCGTCGTCGCTGAGCGCGGCCACCAGGTCGGCCACCCTGTCGCCGAAGCGCTCGCGCAGCCGCTCGACGGTCAGGTCGCTGTCCTCGACGACGTCGTGCAGGAGCGCTGCCGCCAGCACCTCGTCGTCGAATCCATGCTCGGCCAGCCGCTCGGCGACCGCCCTCGGGTGCTCGATGTAGGGCATGCCGCCGCTGCCGTTGCGGATCTGGCCCGCGTGGGCCTCGGCGGCGACCTCCGCCGCCTCGCGCACGAGCGGCGAGCGCGCGGCGGTTGCCTCGATCCGGGGGGTGGCCGGCATCTCGGCGCAGCGTAGCGGCGCGCCGCTCAGGCGGGGGCGCCGGCAGCCGGGCTCGGTGCCCGCGCCGGCAGCTCGTACTCACTGCGCTCGGCGGCCAGCTCGACCGTGCCCGGCGCGCCGCCGAGCTCCGCCCAGCGCTCGCGGGCCTCGCCGGCCAGGCGGTCGAGGAACGCGTCGGAGTGCATCGGGTCGTGGTGGAAGAGGAGGGTGCGCTCGGCCCCGGTGCGGCGGGCGAAGGCGAGCGAGTGGGAGAGCGCCGAGTGGCCCCAGCCGATGTGCTCGGGGTACTCGGCATCGGCGTACTGGCCGTCGTGGATCAGCAGCGTGGTATCGCGGGCGAGGCCGAAGCCGGAGATCCAGTCCTCCTCGAGCCGGTCGAGGTCGGCGCCGAGCGCCGGCTCGTGATCGGGGATGTAGGTGAGCGAGGAATCGCCGTCGTCGATCCGGTAGCCGAGCGTCGGCCCGCGGTGGGCGACCGAGGCGGCGCGGATCCGGGCCGGGCCGATCTCCCACTCGCTCTCCGGGCAGTGGCGGAAGGAGACGTCGCAGGGCAGCTCGCGCACCTCGACCGGCGAGAGCGGGGCGGAGATGTAGCGGGCGATGCGGTCGCGCAGCGAGGCCTCCGGCGAGGCGGGCCCCCAGATCACGATCTCGGTCTGCGGCCGGAAGGCGGGGGCGAAGAAGACCAGCCCCTGGATGTGGTCGAGGTGAAGGTGGGTGAGGAGGATGTGCAGGCGTGTCGGCTCCTCGCCGAGGGCGAGGCCGAGGCTGCGGATGCCGCTGCCGGCGTCGAGCGCGAGCAGCGAGCCGTCGGAGAGGGTGACGCCGACGCAGGAGGTGTTGCCGCCGTAGCGGATCGTCTCCGGCCCGGGGGCGGGGATCGAGCCGCGCGTCCCCCAGAGCTTGACCTTCATGCCGGCCGCGCTCCGTTGCCGCTCGCCTCGGTGGGCCAGAAGATCGCGATCCCGCCCTGGGAGCCGTGCGCGGTGAGGATCGGGAAGGCGGAGACCTCGACCCGGTGGCTGGCGCCGTCGGCCGAGTGGATCTCGAATTCGGCGTGGGCGGGGCGGCCGTTGCGCACCGCGGTGACCAACGGCAGCTCGTCGTAGGGGATCGGCTCGCCGCCCTCGCCGAAGGGACCGAACATCGAGCCCCACTCCACCGCCTCGACGGTTCCCAGCTCCTCGAAGCGTTTGCCGAGCATCATCCCGGCCGCCTCGTTGTAGAAGACGAGGACCCCGCCCTCGTCGACCAGAAAGGCCGGCGTCGAGAGGGCCGACATCAGATTGCGGGCAAGGATCAGCTCGAGGGGCTTCTGCGTCACAAATGACACTTTAGTTCGTCGGGTATCGAGCGCTGAGCATTTGCCGGGATTGCCCTGCAGAAAGCCGGAAAGGGGCAAGCCTCCTCGCCCGGCCTATCCGGCTGAGTGATTTTGCTCACGTATATCCCTTCTCTGTAGACTCACACCCCCCCGCCGCGGCACCCGGGCCGAATGCGCTCAGCCGGCGGCTTCGGCCCGCCGCAGGCCGCCGCGCGCCCAGAGCGCGAAGACCACCGGCAGGACCACGGCGGCCGCGAAGGCGAGCGCGACCGCGGCCGGTTCGCCGGAGATGAAGCCGCGGCCGGCCTCGAGCAGGGCGGTGACCGGGTTGACCGAGGCGACCGCGTGGATCCAACCGCTGAGCAGGCTGAGCGGCACGTAGACGGGGGCGAGGAAGAGGACGAGGAAGGTCGGGAACTGCATCAGCGGCCCGCCCTGGATCGAGCGCACCCGCATCGCGACACCGGCTGCCCACATCGTCGCCGCGAGATTGACCAGCACCGCCAGCCCGTAGAGGCCGAAGAGGTCGACGCCGCTGCCGTCGACGTTCATCCCGGCGAGCAGGGCGACGACGGTGAGGATGGTCCAGGTGAGGATGGCGCGGACCAGCGCCGCCAGCGCGTAGCCGGCGACGATGCCGTTGCGGTTCGACGCGGCGAGCAGGTAGCGCTGGGCGAAGCCGGTCTCGAAGTCGCGGGCGATCCCAAAGCCGGTGAAAACGCCGCCGAAGGCGGCCGACTGCAGCAACACGAAGACGAACTGGAAGGCGGTGTAGCCGCTGGGGAAGTCGAAGCCGGGCACGTTGGCGATCGCCGAGAGCCCGCCGGCGAAGGAAACGAAGAAGAACAGCGGGAAGACGACCGCAGGCACCAGGAAGGCCGGGTTGCCGAGGAAGATGCGGATGCTGCGCCAGGCGACCGCGAGGGCGATCGTGCGCAGGCCGGCGGGACGGGGCGCCGGGTCGGCCGGGGGACTCGCGCCGGCGTTCACGTCCGCACCAGCCTCGTCTTCAGTGCGGCGCTGGCCGCGTACATGCCGATCAGCAGGATCGTCGCGGCGATCCCGAAGCCGAGCGCCAGCTCGCCCAGGTCCCAGCCTTCGATCAGCAGCGAGCGGAAGGCCTGCAGCAGGTAGGAGACCGGATTGGCGCTGGCGACCGCGTGGAACCAGTCGGTTTGGAGCAGGTCCAGCGGCAGCGCCATCGAGGAGAGGAAGAGGAAGACGAAGAAGACCGGGAAGAGGCTCTGGACCGCCTCGCCGGAGCCGGTGCGCAGCGCGGCGAAGAGGCCGATCGTGCCGAAGGCGACGGTGACGGTGACCGAGAGCGCGACGAGTACAACGGCGCCGCCGAGGCCGGCGGCGAGGTCGGCGCCGGCGGTCAGCCCGACCACGAGGTAGGTGATCGCCTGCAGCAGCCCGAGCAGGACGGCGCCGGCCAGCAGGCCGCTGAGCAACGCCGCGCCGCGCAGCGGCGTCAGCGCGAGGCGGTTGAGGAAGCCGGTCTCGATGTCGCGGGCGAGGTCGGTGCCGGCGTTCATTACCGAGAACAGGGCGCCCTGCATGAAGGGGACGGCAAGGGCGAAGGTGAGGTAGGAGTCGGTCGGGAAGCCGGGCAGGTTGGTCGCGTCTTTGAGCCCGCCCGAGTTCACCGCCAGCAGGAACAGCGGGAAGATCAGCGCCGGGACGATCTGAGCCGGCTGGCGCAGGGTGCGCAGGACCGAGCGCCGGGCGAGCTGGCCGACCTGGGTGCGGAGGCTGCCGCTCATACCGGGCCGACCGCCTCCTTGGCGGCGTCCTCCGCCTCCTCCTCGGCCTCCTCGGCGCCCTCGAGCGAGCGCCCGGTCTTGGTCAGGAAGACGTCGTCGAGCGAGGGCGCGTGCAGCTGCAGCCGCTCGATCGCGATCCCCTCGGCGTCGAGCGCGCGCACGACCTCGGCCAGCTCGGACTCGCCGCCGGAGAGGCGCACGGCGGCGCCTTTGGGCGCAGCGCCAGCGGCCTCGCCGAAGCGGGCCAGCACGGCCCGGGTGCGCTCCTGCTCGCCGGGGTCGCGGGGCGTCGCTTCGACCGTGGGCCGGCCGATTTCCGCCTTCAGTGCCGCCGGCGTGCCCTCGGCGACGATCCTGCCGTGGTCGATGATCCCGACCCGGTTGGCGAGCGCATCGGCCTCCTCCAGGTATTGGGTGGTGAGGAAGACGGTGACCCCGTCGGCGGCGAGCCGGGCGACCTCCTCCCAGAGCGCGGTGCGGCTTTGGATGTCGAGCCCGGTGGTCGGCTCGTCGAGGAAGAGGATGCGCGGCCGGTGGGCGAGCGCCAGCGCCAGGTCGAGGCGCCGTTTCATCCCGCCCGAGTAGCCGCCGACCTTGCGGTCGGCCGCCTGGGAGAGGCCGACCCGCTCCAGCAGCTCCGCGCCGCGGCGCTCGCGCTCGGCCTTGGCGATCCCGTGCAGCGCGGTCTGCAGGCGCATGTGCTCGCGACCGCTCAGCAGCGGGTCCAGCGCCGCTTCCTGCAGGGCGGCGCCGATCGCCGAGCGCACCCGCGGGCCTTCGCTGACGATGTCGAAGCCGCCGACCCGTGCCGTGCCCGCGGTCGGCGGCAACAGCGTCGTCAGCATCAGCACCGTGGTCGACTTGCCGGCTCCGTTGGGCCCGAGGAAGCCGTAGATCTCACCGGGCGCGACGCGGAGGTCGATGCCGTCGACCGCCCGCGGCCCGTTCTTGAAGACCCGCACCAGGCCCTCGACCTCGATGCCGGTGCGGTTCGCGTTCTCAGTGCCCATCGTCCCTCTCAAAGTCAGTGGTCAGACTCAATATTTGAGGTTAACAAAGATCGGGTTACAATATTCCCCATGGGGACCGCGACGAAACAGCGCAACGGTGGGGCGTCCGCCGATTCGGCCCACGAGGCCTGGGGCCTGTTGGTGAAGCTCGTATACCCGCCGCCGTTCCTGGCGATCGCCCGCCGGCTCGACCTGCGCCCCTCGACCTTCGGCGCGCTGCGGGCGCTCGACCGCCCGCGGACGATGAGCGAAGTGGCCGAGGTCCTGCACTGCGACAACTCGAACGTGACCGGGATCGTCGACGGCCTCGAACAGCGGGGGCTGGCGATCCGCGAGCCCGCGCCGGAGGACCGCCGGGTGAAGCTGATCGCGCTCACCGCCGAGGGCCGGCGGCTGCGGGCCCGCCTGGTTCGCGCCGTCGCCAAGCCGCCCGCGTGGGTGGAGGCGCTCTCCGGGGAGGACCGCGAGGCGCTGGTCGGGATCCTGCGCCGCGCCGGCGCCGGTCACGATTCCTGAGGCGACCGGATCCGGCCGCCCCGCCGGGCGCACGACCCCTGAGCGGTCCGAGCGCGTAGAAATCACGGCGCATGCGCGAGCGAACCCGCACCTACCGCGTCGCGATGGCCGTCAACCGGCCGGTCGCCCGGTGGGGTCGCCTGAAGGTGGAAGGGCTCGAGGCCCTACCGGAAAGTGGCCCGCTGCTGGTCGTCGGCAACCACGACAGCCACTGGGACCCGCTCATGGTCGGGATGGCCGCGGTGAAGCGGCGGCAGATCCGGGCCCTGGCGAAATCGGACCTCTGGAAGGTGCGCGGGCTGGCCCCGATCCTCAACGGGATGGGACAGATCCCGATCGAGCGCGGCAAGGGCGACAAGCAGGCGCTGGCGCGGGCGATCGAGGCCCTGCGGGCCGGCGTCTGCATTGGCGTCTTCCCCGAAGGCACCCGCTCGCGCGGCAAGGTGCTGCGCGCCCGCAGCGGCGTCGGCAGGCTGGCGCTGGAGGTGCCGGAGGCCCACGTCACCCTGGTCTCGATCGAGGGGACCTCGGACCTGACCGGCTTCCCCCGCCGACCGCGGCTGCGGGTCCGCTTCTTCGATCCGGCTGGGGGCCAGCCGCGCCCCGGCGAGGACCCGGGCGAGCTCTCGGCTCGGCTGCTGGCCGAGATCCGCGCGCTCGTCCCGCCCTCGCTCTCCTACCGCAAGCGCGCCAAGGCGCGCGCGGAGGGCTAGTCGCCGGCCTCCTCGCCGTTCGCCTTCAGCGCGTACCACTGGGCGCCGAAGGAGGAGAAGTCGTTGCCGTTGGCTTCGCCCGGTTTGCTGTCGGCGGTATAGGTGTAGAGCGGGTGGCCGGCGTAGGTGACCTGCACGGTCCCGTCCGTGCGCTTGGTCGTGCCCAGCTTCGAGGACATGGCGCCTTCGCCGCGCCTGCGGGTTCCCTTCGGTCAGGACCGGGGGCCAGACCTGGGCGCAGCCGCCGTAGCAGGACGAGGTCGTGCCCTTGTCCTTGTGGAAGTCGTAGACGGTGAAGCCCTTCGCGTCGACCAGGATCGGGCCGACCTTCGGGGCGCTGGCGACGGTCAGTACCGCGGCGCCGCTTTCGGCACCCGGGGTTGGCTTGCTTTCGGCGAGCTCGCCGTGCTCTTTTCGCTGCTGCTGCCGCCGCCGTAGGGGCCGCCGGATTCGCCGCTCGAGCTGCTGTCGCTGCTGCTGCCGCAGCCGGCGATCGCCAGCGCCGCGGCGACCGCCAGCAGCGCAAATGCGTAGGTGCCTCTGTTCACGTCACGTCCTCCTGGTTTGAGTTGTCGAGTGCGGTCGCCCCGGCCGAGTCGACCGGGGCGACGAAGGTGCGGTTGCCGGCGCGGATGCCGATCGCCCTGGTGCGGGAGAGGTCGAGTGCGGGCTGAGGGTCGCGGTCGAGTCGTCGCCCCAGCGGTAGCGGAAGCTGCCGGCCGAGACCCGTTCGCCGTGCGGGCCGCGGAGGAAGACTCGGCAGAGGGTGCCGGAGCGGACGCCCTTGACGTAGACGCGGATCTCGGTGCCGAAGGCGTGCGGCTCCAGCGTCGCGCCGATCTTGATCCCGGGCGGCAGCGCCGCGAACTCGACGTGCTGCTCCGGGTTGCCGCCGCCATCGCCGCCGGGAAGGACGACGAGTGCTAGTACCGCCGCCGCCGCCGTGGCGCCGCCGAGCGCGAGGCCGAAGCGCCGGCGCCGGCGGCGTTCGCCCCGGCGTTCGCCGCCGATCGCGGCGGCGATGCGCGGACCGAGCTCTGGCGAGGGCTGCGGGGCGGGTTGCGCGAAGCGCTCCGGATCGGCCAGCGGCAGCAGTTGCGCCACCGCGCCCAGCGACTCGGCCTCGGCCCGGCAGTCGGGGCAGCCCTCGAGGTGCGCCTCGAGCCCGGCCCGCTCCTCCGGCGCCGAGGTCGCCGAGCGCGTAGGCGCCGAGCGAGTTGGCGCCAGTCGCGGCAGCCCTCAGTCTTCATAGCCCATCTCCTCCAGCACGACCCGCAGCGCCCGCAGGCCGTAGTAGACGCGGCTCTTCACGGTGCCCTCGGGCACGCCGAGTTCCTCGGCGACCTCGGCGTAGGGGCGGCCGCGGTAGTGGGTCTCGACCAGCACCCGGCGGTGGTCCTCGCCGATCCGCCGCATCGCCTCCTCGACCTGCCAGGCGAGCAGCGCCTGCTCGAGCGGCTCGACCGAGGGCTCGACCCCGCCCTGGGCGACGCCGGGGCGGGCGGCGCGGGCGCGGCCGAGGTCGATCACGACGTTGCGCAGGATCGCGAACAGCCAGGTCCGCAGCGAGCCGATCTGCGGGATCGAAGCGCTCGCCCGCCCGCCAGGCGCGAAGGAAGGTCTCCTGCACCGCCTCTTCGGCGAGGCCGGAGTCGCCGAGCGAGCGCATCGCGAAGCCGTAAAGCTCGCCGGAGTGCGCGGCGTAGGCCTCGCGCACGTCCCGCTCGTGGCTAGGCACCAGTGCTCACCGAGGATCCTGAGCTGGGAATCCGCACCCGGTCTACGTACGCCTACGGTCAGGCACCCGGAACATGGGCGACGCCCCGGCCGGCTGTGCCGACGCCGGGATCGGCAGCTCGGGACCGTTAGAGTTTCCCGATCTTGAAGATCTTCGTCCCGCAATCGGGGCAGACGCCCTGGATCGCCGGGCGACCGTTCTTCATGGTCACCTGTTTGGCGTCTTGGATCTCGACCTTCTTGCGCTCTTTGACGCAGTAGCCCTCGGCATGACGGGCCCTCCTTTCGGCTGCCGCTTCGCGGCAAAGCTCGCGCTGAACGCGAGGTGGATTGAGGCGAATGTAACGCAGCCCGGGGACGCGACGCGTGCGTATCGTGCGAATCCGCACAAAACGGCGAGGTGCCGGGTCAACTACCCTGCGGCCCGCACTCAGCACTCACCAAGCGCCCAAGGAGAACCCGCATGCCCGAAGCAGTGATCGTCGACACCGTCCGCACGCCGATCGGCCGTGCCTTCAAGGGCTCGCTGGCCCAGCTGCGCCCCGACGAGATGGGCGCCTACGTGGTCGACCGGCTGCTCGAGCGCAACCCCGAGGTCGATCCCGCCCTGATCGAGGACGTCTTCTGCGGCTGCGGCATGCCGCAGGGGCTGCAGGCCTTCAACATCGCCCGGATCATCTCGCTGCTCTCCGAGAAGCTGCCGCAGACGGTCAACGGCGTCACCGTCTCCCGCTACTGCTCCTCCAGCCTCGACGCGATCCGCCACGCCGGCAACGCGATCAAGGCCGGCGAGGGCGACGCTCTACCTCGCGGTCGGGGTCGAGTGGGTGAGCCGCTACAACGAGCGCACCGAGCCGGCCGGCGCCGCCGACCAGAACGAGAACCTGCAGGGCAACGACGGCCAGCCCAACGCCTACATCGAGATGGGCGCGACCGCGGTCAACGTCGCCAAGAAGTACGAGGTCAGCCGCGCCGACATGGACAAGTTCGCGCAGCGCTCGCAGGAACTGGCGGTGCGCTCGCAGGAGGACGGCTTCTTCGACCGCGAAATCGTCCCGGTGACGCTGCCCGACGGCACCGAGGTCGCCAAGGACGACGGCCCGCGCGCCTCCTCGACGCTGGAGAAGCTCTCCGAACTGCCGGAGGCCTTCGGCGGCGGCGGCGTCACCGCCGGCAACTCCTGCCCGCTCAACGACGGCGCCGCGGCGGTGCTGATGATGAGCGACACCAAGGCCAAGGAGCTGGGCCTGACCCCGCGCGCCCGCATCGTCACCGCCGCCACCTACGGCAACGAGCCGGAGCTACATGGGCGTGGCCCCGATCGGCGCGATCAAGAAGGTGCTCGACCGGGCCGGGATGACGATCGACGACGTCGACGCGGTCGAGCTGAACGAGGCCTTCGCCGCCCAGGTGATCCCGATCATGGACGAATGCGGGATCACGATCGACAAGCTCAACACCCACGGCGGCGCGATCGCCCTCGGCCACCCGTTCGGGATGACCGGGGCCCGGATCATGGGCACCCTGCTGAACGTGCTGGAGACCGACGACCAGCAGGTCGGCCTGGAGACGATGTGCGTCGCCGGGGGGCAGGGCAAGGCGATGATCGTGGAGAGGACCAACTAGGCCGAAGCGCCTGACGCGATGCGACTCGAGACGCTGACCTACGAGAGCAGCGACCGGGTCGCTCGCATCACCCTGAATCGTCCCGACCGCGGCAACGGGATCACGCCGCGGATGCCGGCGGAGCTGGCCGAGTGCGTCGAGCGGGCGAACCTCGACCCGGAGGTGCACGCGATCGCCCTGGCCGGCAACGGCAGCGGCTTCTGCGGCGGCTACGACCTGGTCGCCTCGGCCGAGGGGGACATGTCTGAGCTGGGCGGGGTCGAGGCGCCGCCGGGCTCGCCGCTCGACCCGGCGACGATCGGCGCCAACCACGCGCCCGACTCGAACTGGGACCCGGTTGTCGACTACCAGTTCATGAGCCGCAACGTGCGCGGCTTCATGAGCCTCTTCCACTCCGAGAAGCCGGTGCTCTGCAAGGTCCACGGCTACTGCGTCGCCGGCGGCACCGACATGGCGCTCTGCTCGGACCTGCTGGTGGTCGCCGAGGACGCGAAGATCGGCTACCCGCCGGCCCGGGTCTGGGGCTCACCGACGACGGCGATGTGGGCACTGCGGCTGGGGCCGATGCGGGCCAAGCGGCTGCTGCTGACCGGCGACTCGCTGACCGGCGCCGAGGCGGCCGAGTGGGGCCTGGCCACCGAGGCGGCGCCCGCCGAGCGCCTCGACGAGCGCTTCGAGCGACTGCTGGAGCGGGTGGCGCGGCTACCGATCAACCAGTTGGTGATGATGAAGCTGCTGGTCAACCAGGCCGTCTGGTCGCAGGGCCTGCAGCAGTCGCAGGTACTCGGCACCTTCTTCGACGGGATCGCCCGCCACACCGAGGAGGGCCACGCCTTCGTCCGCCGCGCCGCCGAGTCGGGCTTCCGCGAGGCGGTGCGGGAGCGCGACGAGCCATTCGGCGACCACGGGCTCGACGGCTTCGGGCTCGGCTAGTGGCGCGCGCCGCCGACCTCTCCCGGGTCACCGCCGAGGACGCTCGCGGCTTCCTCGGCGGCAGCTTCCCGGGCGACCTCGGGATCGAGCCGCTGGAGATCGAGGACACGCACGCGCGCGGCCGGATCGTCGTCGACCGCCGCCATCTGCACCCCGGCGGCTTCGTCCACGGCGGCGCCTGGACCGCGCTCGGCGACACCGTCGCCGCCTGGGCGACCTTCCGCAGCATCCCCCCGGGCCACGACTTCACGACGATCGAGCTGAAGCTGAACGTGTTCGGCTCGAGCCTGCCGGGCGACGAGATCGTCGCCGTCGCCTCGCCGCTGCACGCCGGCCGCACCACGGTCGTGATCGAGGTGAAGATCGAGCGCATCCGCGACGGCGAGGCGAAGCTCGCCGCCAACCTGATCGTCACCCAGTTCGTGCTCTCGCCGCGGGCGGGTTAGGGACCGTGGCTGACGAGCTACCGCCGATCGCCTACGTGTTCGGCTACGGCTCGCTGGTCTCGTTCACGGAGCCGCTCGTCGTCGCCGGTGAGGCCCTTCCAGCCATCCCTGGCCGGCTGCACGGCTTCCGCCGCTTCTGGGGCGCGGCGATGAACAACTGGGAGGCGAGCGAGACGGAGAAGCACTTCGTCGATGTCGGCACCGAGGTCAAACCGCGGATCCGGGTCGCCTACCTCGACATCGATGTGGCGCCCGAGACGACCGTCAACGGCTTGGCGATTCCGGCCGACCCAGCGCGCCTTGACGAGCTCGACCGGCGCGAGCTCAACTACATGCGGATCGACGTCTCGGCCGCCTTCCGGCCCAGGCTCGAGTACCGGGTCTTCGCCTACCGGGGAACGGAGGCGGCACGCGAGCGTTGCCGCTTGGCCTCCGAGGATGAGATCCACGTCAGTCGCCAGTACGTCGGCCTGATTCGTCGTGGCTTCGCCGCCCTCGGCGCCGCCGCGCTGGAGGAGTACGAGCGGACGACCGAGCCGCTGCCGTTCCCCGAACGCGACCTCGAGCCGCGCTACCCGGCGCCGCCGTCCGACGCGGACGACTAATCCGGGGCACTTACGACTGACCCGGACGCTTACCGGGGTCAGGGCAACGTTAAGCGTCCAAGGAATCTACCCGTGGGCAATGGACGCGCTCGCGCGGCAACGATCAGTTCGTGCCGCGCGAGCGCATCGAGCACCTCCGCGTAGGGACAGCGCGGGATGCCGCCAGGGGCGAACGCCTAATCGAAGCGACCCGGGTCGAGCGGGTACTTCCCGGCACCGGGAGAGAGCGGGCCGGATCCAAGGTCGTCGCCATGCAAGGACGCTACCCGTGGTGAATCGTGCGAGACATGGCCCAAAGTCGAAAATCAAACGTTCAAAACATGCACTTTTGAAATCCGTTGGAAGTCCCCTGATCGGCGCATATCCGCGTCCTCGGTCGCTCGCGTGCAGAGCACGCCACGCTCCCTGCGTCCTCGATCTGCTTGATCAGGGGACTTCCAACCGTTCGATCTGGGGGAGTCGCCAGAAAACGCTCGCCAGCGTCAGGCCGATCGCGGCGGAGAGCAGGGCCAGGAACCACTGGGTCGCATTGAGCAGCTCCATCTCGAAGAAGTCGCGCACCGGGGCGGCGGCGAGGATCAGCGCGTAGAGGGCGCCGAGGCCGGCGATCATCGCCAGCATGTAGCTCTGGATCGCGATGTGCTCGCGGCCGGGGCCGCGCTCCAGTAGCAGCACGAAGGAGAGGCCGAGCACGATCAGGGTCGTCGTCGCCGCGGTCCGACCGGCATCGAGGCTGCCGCCGAAGACGGTGTCGACGAGGAAGAAGGAGAGGATTGAGCCGATCGCCGTCGCCAGCCCGGCCGGGACCGCGAAGGCGGCCAGCGCGCGCAGCAGGCGACCGCGGTAGAGCGGCCCGTCCGAAGGCGCCAGGGCGAGCACGAAGGAGGGGATGCCGATCGTCAGGAAGGCCGCCACGGTGAGCTGGCGCGGCAGGAACGGAAAGGCGAAGCCGGGCACGGCGACGAGCAGGATCAGCGCCGCCGCGTAGACGGTCTTGGTCAGGTAGAGGCGGCCGAGCCGGTGGATGTTGCGGGCGATCCGCCGCCCCTCGCCGACCGCCTCCGGCAGCCTCGAGAACTCGTCTTTGAGCAGGACGACGTCGGCGACCCCCTTGGTCACCTGCGTCCCCGAGCCCATCGCCACCGCCATCCGCGCCCGCTTCAGCGCCGGCACGTCGTTGACCCCGTCACCGATCATCGCCACGTAGCGCCCGGCGCCGACCAGCGCCGCGACCAGCGCCTTCTTCTGCTCCGGCTTGATCCGGCAGAAGATCGTGTTGGCGAGCGCGACCTCGCCAGCTCCTCGGGGTCGTCCTCGGGCAGTTCGGAGCCCTCGACCACGCCCGCCTCGCGTGGTACCCCGACCGCGTAGGCGACGGCGGTGACGGTGGCGCGGGCATCGCCGGAGATCAGCTTCAGGTCGACTTCCTGCTCGCGCATGAAGGCGATCGTCTCGGCGGCGTCGGGCCGCAGCGTCTCCTCGAGGACGACCAGGGCCAGCGGCGCCAGCCGCGGCGGCGGCGAGGCCGCCGGGTCGGCCGGCAGCGCGGCCTCGGCGCGGCCGAAGGCGACGACCCGCCGCCCCGCCGCGGTCTCCCGCTCGAGCTTCTCGGCGAGGCGCGGTGGCAGGGTCAGCGCCCCGTGCTCGGCGAGGACGTCCGGGGCCCCCATCACGTAGGTCGAGCCGGCCGCGCCGTTCCCGGACAGGGCGACGCCGCTCCACTTCCACTCCGAGGAGAACGGGACCTCGGCACCGACCCGGCTCGCTTCGCCGGGGAAGCGCTCGGCGATCGTCTCCAGGGTGCGGTTGCGATCGCCGGCGCTGGCGGCGAAGCGGCCCAGCGCCGCCTGCGCGACCGCGGCGTCGACACCCTCGGCGAACTCGACCCCGGCGAGGCGCAGCTCGCCCGCGGTCAGAGTGCCGGTCTTGTCGACGCAGATCGTGTCGACCGAGGCGAGGCTCTCGCTGGCGCTCATCTGCTGGATCAGGGTGTCGCGGCGGGCCAGCCGCACCGCCGCGACCGCGAAGGTGACGCTCATCAGCAGCACCAGCCCCTCGGGAATCAGCGTCACCAGGCCGGCGGTCGCCGTCTGGGCCGCGCTCTGCAGGCCGACGCTGCGGACCTTGAGGCTGAGGACCAGGATCGCCGCCAGCGGCAGCATCACGTAGGTCGAGGCGACGATCACCCGGTTGACCTCTTCCTGCAGCGGCGAGGGCGGGTGGCGGAAGGCTCGCGCCTCGCCGGCCAGGCGCCCCGCGTAGCTCTCCTCGCGCACCGCGTCGACGACGTAGTGGCCGGAGCCGGAAAGGCAGAAGGAGCCGGAGAGCACGCGATCGCCGACGCCCTTGGGGATCCCGTCGGCCTCGCCGGTCAGCATCGACTCGTCGAGGGTCATGCCGCGGCTGGCGATCGCCTCGCCGTCGGCGACCAGCTGGTCGCCGGGCTCGACCTGGACGACGTCGCCGGGGACGATCTCGTTCGCGATCAGCTCGACCACGGCGCCGTCGCGGAGGACCCTGGCGTGGGGGGCAACGAGGACCGCCAGCTCGTCGAGGGTCGCCTTCGCCTTCAGCTCCTGGCGGATGCCGATGTAGGAGTTGACGACTGCGATCAGCCCGAAGAGCGAGTCGGCGTAGAGCCCGAGCCCGAGGTCGAGCACGAAGAAGACGCCGATGATCGCGTTGAACAGCGTGAAGACGTTGCCGGCGACGATGCTCGAGGTCGAGCGCGAGGAGTTCTCCGGCGGCGGCCCGAGCTTGCGCAGCCGCTTCTTCGCCTCGACGGCGGCGAGGCCCTGCTCGGCTGGCGGCTGTCCATTGCCCATGGCGAGTATTCAATAGGGTGCGCCCCGGATGGCTCTGAAGCTCGGATTCAACCTCGGCTACTGGGGCATCGGGCCCGCGGGCGAGGACGCCCTGGAGGTGGTCAGCGCGGCCGAGCGGCTCGGCTACGAGTCGGTCTGGGCGGCCGAGTCCTACGGCTCCGACGTGGTCAGCGTGCTCGCCTGGCTGGCCGGGCGGACGAGCACGATCAATCTCGGCGCGGCGATCATGCAGGTGCCGGCGCGCCCGCCCGCCGCGGCGGCGATGGCCGGCGCGACGATCGACAAGCTCTCCGGCGGCCGCTTCCTCTTCGGCTTCGGCCCCTCCGGCCCGCAGGTCTCCGAGGGCTGGTACGGCGTGCCCTACGCGAAGCCCTGGGGACGCACCCGCGAGTACATCGAAGTGGTGCGCGAGATCGTCGCCCGCGAAGGACCGCTCGAGCACGCCGGCGAGCACTACACGCTGCCGCTGCCGGGCGGGGAGGGCAAGCCGCTGAAGCTCAACTTCCACCCCGAGCGCAACCGGATTCCGGTCTTCGTCGGCGCGATCGGGCGCAAATCGGTCGAGATGGCGGCGGAGATCTGCGACGGCTGGATCCCGATCTTCTTCAGCGTCGACGCCTTCGAGGAGACCTGGGGCGAGCACCTCGAGGCGGGCTTCGCCAAAGCCGGCCGGCAGCGCTCCGACCTCGAGGTCTCGCCCTCGCTGCAGGTGGCGATCGACGGCGACCTCGAGGCAGCGAAGAACGTCGTCAAGGCCGGCCTCGTCCTCTACTTCGGCGGCATGGGCAGCCGCAAGACCAACTTCTACGTCGACCTCGCCCACCGCTTCGGCTTCGGCGAGGTCGCCGACGAGGTGCAGCGCCGCTTCCAGGAGGGCGACCGCGGCGGCGCCTTCGAGGCGATGCCGGACGAGATCGTCGAGGCGACCTCGCTGGTCGGCACCGAGGACGAGGTCGCCGAGCGGGTCGAGCGCTTTCGCGGCGCCGGGATCGACCGCCTGATCGTCTCCGCGGTCCACGTCGACCGGGCCGAGCAGCTGCACACCCTCGAGCGCCTGGCCGCGATGGCCGGGGTCGCGGCGCGCGGCTGACCCTTTCCCATAACCTTCCGCGCCGCACGGGTATGAGAATCGGAGTGCCGAAAGAGTCGAGCGAGGGGGAGCGCCGAGTCGCGCTGGTCCCCGACGCGGTCAAGTCGCTGAAGCGGAACGAGCACGTCGACGTGCTCGTCGAGCGCGGCGCCGGCGAGGCCTCGGGACACCCCGACGCCCAGTACGAGGAGGCGGGGGCGGAGGTCGTCGAGGGCGAGGTTACGTGGGGCGCCGACGTCGTCCTGCGTGTCGCCGCCCCGTCGATCGCCGAGATCGGCAAGCTGAACTCCAACCAGATCTTCATCGGCCACCTCGCCCCCTGGACCTCGGCCGAGACCAACAACGCCCTCGCTCGCTCGGGCGTGACCAGCTTCGCGATGGAGGCGATCCCGCGCACGACCCGCGCCCAGGCGATGGACGCGCTCTCCTCGCAGGCCGCCGCCGCCGGCTACGCGGCGACCCTGATCGCTGCCCGCGAGTCCGGCCGCTTCTTCGGGATGATGACCACCGCCGCCGGCACCGTGCCGCCGGCCAAGGTTCTCGTGCTCGGTGCCGGCGTCGCCGGCCTGCAGGCGGTCGCCACCGCGAAGCGGCTGGGCGCGATCGTCACCGGCTTCGACATCCGCCGCGCCGCCTGGGAGCAGATCGCCTCGCTCGGCGGCCGGCCGCTGGAACTGGACTTCATCCCCGACGCCGAGGGCGAGGGCGGCTACGCCCGCCCGCTGACCGACGAGGAGAACGCGCAGGTGCGCGACGCCCTCACCGAGAACGCCGCCAAACAGGACATCATCGTCACCACCGCGGCGATCCCCGGTCGCCCGGCGCCGCTCTTGATCACCGCCGACGCGGTGCGGGGGATGGCGCCCGGCTCGGTGATCGTCGACCTCGCCGCCGAGACCGGCGGCAACTGCGAGCTGACGCAGGCGGGGGAGACCGTGGTCGAGAACGGGGTCAAGGTGATCGGCCCGCGCAACCTCGCCTCGGAGATGCCGGCGCCGGCCTCCCAGCTCTACGCGAAGAACCTCGAGAACCTGCTCGGCCTGCTAGTTGACGAGGAGGGCAAGGTCAACGTCGATTTCGAGGACGACATCATCGCCGCCGCCTGCATCACCCAGGGCGGCGAGATCAAGAACGAGAGGGCGGCCAAATGAGTCTCTTCACCGAGATCACGATCTTCGTGCTCGCCGTCTTTGTCGGCTTCGAGGTGATCTCGAAGGTGCCGACGACGCTGCACACGCCGCTGATGTCCCAGACCAACGCGATCCACGGGATCGTGATGCTGGGCGGGCTGATCGTCGTCGGCTACGCCGACGACCCGCTCGAGTACATCATCGGCACGATCGCGATCGCCTTCGGCACGATCAACATCGTCGGCGGCTTCATGGTCACCGACCGCATGCTCGGCATGTTCTCGAAAAAATCAAAGCCGTCCGCCTCCTCCGCTTCGCGTCCGGGGGCGGACGGGTCGAAAAAGGGATGAGGCATGCCTGATCCTCTCTCTTTCCCTTATTCGGTGCTGAAGCCGGGTGGCGACGCCGCCACCGCGCTCTACATCGTCGCCTTCTCGCTGTTCATCATCGGGATCAAACGCGGCACCCATCCGACCACCGCCAAGCAGGGCAACCTGGTTGCCGCGGTCGGCATGGCCGTCGCCGTGGTGACGACGCTGCTGCTCGACGGGATCGGCAACTGGGGCCTGATCGCGCTCGGCCTCGGTGTCGGCACCGCGATCGGCGTGACCGCCTCGGTCCGGGTGCAGATGACCGAGATGCCGCAGATGGTCGCCCTCTACAACGGCGTCGGCGGCGGCGCCGTGGCGCTGATCGCCTGGTCGGAGATCCGCCACGGGATCTCGCTCGGCGAGGAGATCCCGCTCGACACCCTGATCCCCGTCCTCTTCGCCGGCGTGGTCGGTTCGATCTCCTTCTGGGGGTCGAACATCGCCTTCGCCAAGCTCCAGGACCTGATCCCGACCCGGCCGCTGGCGATTCCGGGGCAGCAGGTGATCAACGCGGTGCTGCTGATCGGCATCATCGCCGCCTGCGTCGACATCGCCGTCAACAACGGCGACCCCTCTCAGGCTCTGTTCATCGGCATCCTGATCGCCGCCGCGATTCTCGGCAACCTGGTCGTGCTGCCGATCGGCGGCGCCGACATGCCGGTCGTGATTCTCGCTGCTCAACGCTTTCACCGGCCTCTCGGCCGCCGCCGCCGGCTTCGCGCTCGACAACGTCGCGCTGATCGTCGCCGGCACCCTGGTCGGCTCCTCGGGAACGATCCTGACGATGGAGATGGCGACGGCGATGAACCGCTCGGTCGCCAACGTCCTCTTCGCCGGCTTCGGCGGCGCCCCATCTGGGGGCGGTGGCGGTTCCACCGAGGAGCGCCCGCACGTCTCGATCGGCGCCCAGGACGCGGCGATCAAGCTCGCCTACGCCGACTCGGTTGTGATCGTCCCTGGCTACGGCCTTGCTGTCGCCCAGGCCCAGCACGCGATCAAGGAGGTCGCCGACGAGCTCGAGCAGCGCGGGGTCACCGTCAACTACGCGATCCACCCCGTCGCCGGCCGCATGCCCGGGCACATGAACGTCCTCCTCGCCGAGGCCGACGTGCCCTACGAGCAGCTGAAGGAGATGGAGGAGATCAACCCGGAAATGTCGCGCACCGATGTCGCCGTCGTGGTCGGCGCCAACGACGTCACCAACCCGGCGGCGAAGAACGACCCCGACAGCCCGATCGCCGGGATGCCGATCATCGAGGTCAACGAGGCCCAGCAGGTGATCGTGATCAAGCGCTCGATGAGTCCCGGCTTCGCCGGCATCGACAACGACCTCTTCTACGAAGCGAACACCTCGATGCTGTTCGACGACGCGAAGAAGGCGGCGGCCGACATCGCCGCCGAGATTCAGAACCTTTAGCGGCGGGCCTGTCCCGGTAGGGGTTTCGCTTAACTTTTTCGAGGGCGCGCCCCAGCCGTCCGAGATTGGAAGCGGCGAAAAAGTACAAGACGCTTCACCCCTACCGGGACAGGCCCGTTGTGTAGAGGGGAGTAGCGTCGACGTTCTGTTCCTTAGCTGGGGATGCGGGGTTCGGAGCGGGGGCAGGGGACGGTTGAGTGGGTGGGGACGCTTTGTGTTCGTGGGCCTGCTGCTGGCCGGGCTGGTGGCGGCGGGAGTGCGGGTACCGGGCGCGGCGCTCGCCCGGGGGGTCGCGTCGCGGATCCTTTGCGCGGCGGCGCTGGCTGACGGTTGCGGCGACGGGCCGGCGCTGATCGCCGCCTACGGGACCGAAATCGGCAGGCTGGTCCGGCGGCACATGCCGATCCTCGTCTTCGAGCCGGGCTCGCAGGCGCTTCCGGTCGACTTCCGCCGCTGCCGCAGCAGCGTCTGCGGCGACGCGCCTGGCGAGGGGCGGCTGGGGCGGACCGACGGCGGCCTCGCCGTCACCGCCTTCGTCCACGTCGTCGACTGCCGGGCCGAGGGGGCGGGGCCGGCCGAAGCCGAAGGCGCCGACTGTTCGGGCGAGCGCGCCGGCAACCTCTACATCCAGTACTGGACCTACTACGCGGATTCGGCCACCTTTCGCGGCATCCCGATCGCCGGCGAGGAGGGCTTCCACGCCGACGATTGGGAGGGGGTGCAGATCCGCATCGGCCCCGATGGCCGCACCTCCGAGCGGGCCTCCTCGCACGATGGCTACAACAGCGAGCGCAGCACCGCCAACTGGGGCTCCGACGCCGGAGTCGGGCCGCTCAGGGCGGGGGCGGAAGCGCTCGGCCTGCGGGCCGAGAACGGCTGGGAACCGGAGACCCACCTGCTGTTCGTCTCCGGCGGCAGCCACGCCGGCAACACCCGCGGCATCCCCGGGTTCGACCGGGTCGTCCTCGGCCGCCGCGTCCACCTGGTGCCCCTGGAGCCGATCGCGGCAACGGCCACCCCGACCTTCGCGATCGTCCCACCCTGGCGCAAGCGTGTCTGGCGTGATCCCGAAGCCAGCGGCACCGATTGAACCCGGCTAAACGCTTCAAATTCCTAAAAGATTTCGTTCCTTGACAGGAAACGAAGCGTTCCGATACGTTCGCCGATGGGAGCCCTCCGTCCGGAGGGGTGATGCGAACCAGTCAAGGGAGAGCAAACATGAAGTCAAGGAATGGGTGGCTGAACTGGTAATCACGGGCAGGTGGTAGATGAGCTTTTTCATGCTTAGTCGCGATTTGCCTGCGGTTTTGCCTGGCATTTGGCCAGCAACCGACAGAACTCTCACAGGGAGGCAAATTGCGACCGCGAAGGTCTCATGGGGAGAGACAGCAGTTTCGTACACCGTCATCGGTCGGAGCGAGGCAAAGACAACGAATAACTCGCCGTGAGCGTGGGATCCCTGCTGCATCCGGAGTCTGGCTGGCCATCGGCCTGACCGTGATGGCCTTCGCCGCCGGGGCCGCGGTGACCGCGAGCGCCCTATCCGAACAGGTGGCCGTGAGCGGCTCGGTGCTCTGGACAGTGTCCGCCGCCGCCGCCGTCCTCGCAGTGACGTGCTTTGTGGCTCACTGGGACGTCAATCGCGGTCGCCGGGTCAGGCAGTGGGAGATAGAAGAGGAGGGGGAGGACCTGCTCTACGGGACGGAGGTTTGAAACCCCGGCGTGCGGTCGCTCACCTGGGCGGCATCCGCAGGGCGCCGTCGAGGCGGATCGTCTCGCCGTTCAGCATCGGGTTGGCGACGATCTCCAGGACCAGGCGGGCGTACTCCTCGGGCCGGCCGAGGCGGGAGGGGAAGGGGATGCCGGCGCCGAGGGCGGTGCGGGCCTCCTCCGGCAGCGCCGCCAGCAGCGGCGTGTCGAACAGGCCGGGGGCGATCGTCATCACCCGCACGCCGCGCGAGGCCAGATCGCGCGCCGCGGGCAGGGTCATGCCGACGATGCCGCCCTTGGAGGCGGCGTAGGCGGCTTGGCCGATCTGGCCGTCGTAGGCGGCGATCGAGGCGGTGTTGACGCAGATGCCGCGCTCGCCCTCGGCGTCGGGCTCGTTCTCGCTCATCTTCGCGGCGGCCAGGCGCAGCACGTTGAAGCTGCCGATCAGGTTCACCTTGACGACGTTGGAGAAGTATTCGAGGTTGTGCGGACCGCCCTTGTGCGCGACCCGCTCGGCCCAGCCGATGCCGGCGCAGCAGACGCAGATGCGCAGGCCACCGCCGCCCGCCGCGGCCTCGACCGCGGCGCTGACGGCTTCGGCGTCGGTGACATCGGCGGCAACGAAGGCGGCGCCGAGCTCGCTCGCCAGCGCCTCGCCCCGCTCGGCATTGAGATCGGCGATCGTCACCTCCGCCCCCGCCGCGGCCAGCGCCCGCGAGGTCGCGGCGCCGAGGCCCGAGGCCCCGCCTGCGACCAGCGCTCGCACTCCCTGCACGTTCATCGGCCGGAGCGTATCGACGAGGAGTGCATTGGACACCGATAGGGTGTCCAATGCACTCCTCGTCGTCTATTCACACCCGGTAATCCGACCGCTATAGGCTTTTCGTATCGCCACCGAGGTGACGGCAAACTCCAAGGCAGCGATCGCGGAGGGTCTTTCCGAGGCGCGGGCGCGCACGCTGGAGCTGATCGAGCCGCTCGACGACGAGCAGCTCAACCGGGTCCACTCGCCGATCCTCAGCCCGCTCGCCTGGGACCTCGGCCACATCGCCAACTTCGAGGAGCTGTGGCTGGTGCAGACGATCGGTGAGTGCGCGCCGCTGCACGGCGACCTCGGGCGCTTCTACGACGCGATCGAGAACCCGCGCAGGACGCGCGGCGAGCTGCCGATCCTGCGCGACGCCGAGCTGCGCGCCTACATGGCCGAGGTCCGCGAGCGCACCCTGGAGGTGCTGCTCACGGTCGAGGTCGGGCCCGAGTCCGAGGACCCGCTGCTGCGCGACGGCTTCGTCTACGAGATGCTGCTTGCGCACGAGCTGCAGCACAACGAGACGATGCTGCAGCTGCTGCAGCTGGTCGCTGGCTACGAACCGCTGGTGCCGGTCGGGACCGAGCCGGTCGAGCCCGCGACCGGCGGTGTGGAGACGCTGGCATTCGACGGCGGCCGGTACGAGGTCGGCGCGCCGCCGCACGGCTTCGCCTACGACAACGAGCGCCCGCGTCACACGGTCGAGCTGGCGCCGTTCGAGATCGATCGAACCCCGGTCACCAACGCCGCGTACATCGAGTTCATGGAGGCGACCGGCGCCGAGCCGCCGCTGTACTGGGAGCGCGATGGCGAGGGCTGGGTCGGTACCGCGATGGGGCGCCGGAACCCGATCGAGCCCGATCACCCGGTCATCCACGTCTCCTGGGAGGCGGCCGACGCCTTCGCCCGCTGGGCGGGCAAGCGACTGCCGAGTGAGTTCGAGTGGGAGGCGGCGCGCGGCCACCTGGGGTCGATCGGCCAGGTCTGGGAATGGACCTCATCTGACTTCCTCGCCTATCCGGGCTTCGAGGCCTTCCCCTACCGCGAGTACTCCGAGGTCTTCTTCGGCGACGCCTACAAGGTGCTGCGGGGCGGCTCCTGGGCGACCCACCCGCGGGTCGCCCGCCCGAGCTTCCGCAACTGGGACCTGCCGCAGCGAAGCCAGATCTTCGCCGGCCTGCGCTGCGCGAGGGACGCATGATCGCGATCGACGTCCATCTCGATGCCGATGCGGCGGCGACGATGGCGCGCGACGTCCGCGCCGGCCTCTGCGCATATCCGAAGGAGCTGGCGCCGAAATACTTCTACGACGAGCGCGGCTCGCTGCTGTTCGAGCAGATCACCGAGCTGCCCGAGTACTACCCGACCCGGGCCGAGCGGCAGATCCTCTCCGAGCGCGCGGCCGAGATCCTCGACGCCGCCGGCCACCCCGCCACCCTGGTCGAGCTCGGCTCCGGCTCGGCGGCGAAGACCCGCCACCTGCTGAGCGCGATGCGCGACGCGGGCGGCCTCGACACCTACGTTCCGGTTGACATCTCCGAGGAGATCACCCACTCGACCGCCGCCAGCCTGGTCGACGAGTACCCCGGGCTGACGGTGCGCGGGTTGGTCTGCGACTTCGAGCAGCACCTGGAGCGCATCCCCGACGGCGACGGTGCGCGGCTGATCGCCTTCCTCGGGGGCACGATCGGCAACCTCTACCCGCGCCGGCGCCACGCCTTCCTCGAGCGGATCGCGGCGCTGCTCGGGCCGGGCGACCACCTGCTGCTCGGCACTGACCTGATCAAGGACACCCCCCGCCTCGAGGCCGCCTACGACGACGCCGAAGGGGTTACCGCCGAGTTCAACAAGAACGTGCTCGAGGTGCTGAACCGCGAGCTCGGCGCCGACTTCGAGCTCGAGGCCTTCGAGCACGTCGCCCGCTACGACGCCGAGGCCGAGCGGATGGACATCCGCCTGCGCTCGCTCGTCGACCAGGACGTCCGCCTCGACGGCCTCGACCTCGACATCTCCTTCGCCGCGGGCGAGGAGATGCGGACCGAGATCTCGACCAAGTTCACCCGCGAGCGGCTCGAATCGAGCTACGCCGGGGCGGGGATGGAGATGCGCGGCTGGTTCACCGACGCCGCCGGCGACTACGCGCTCTCGCTTGCCCGAAGGACAAACTAGCGAGCATCGCGATCTGAGACGGCTGGAACCTGCTGGGTGATGCAGTGGACGTTGCCGCCGCCGAGCAGGATCTCGCGGGCGGGCACGCCGACCACCTCGCGCTCTGGGAAGCAGCCGCTCAGGGCGTCGAGCGCCTCGGCGTCGAAGCGCTCGTCGAGCAGTGGCATCACGACGCGCGAGTTGGCGAGGTAGAAGTTCGCGTAGGAGGCGGCGAGGCGGTCGCCGGCCCGCCGCGGCAGCGTCCCCTCGACCGCCTCGACCCCGGCCGCCTCCTCGGCCGAGATCAGGATCGGGCCGGGGGAGGGCAACTTGACCACCTCGAGCGCCCGCCCGCGGGCGTCGGTCGCCGCTTCGAGCCGGGCCAGCGCCTCGCCCGAGATCGCGCCCTGCGGGTCGGACTCGTCCTCGCACCAGGAGAGCAGGACGACGCCAGGGCGGGCGAAACAGGCGATGTTGTCGACGTGCCCGTCGGTCTCGTCGTCGAAGATCCCGCGCCCGAGCCAGATCACCTTCTCGACGCCGAGGTAGTCGCGCAGGTGCCGCTCGATCTCCCCCCGTGACAGCTCCGGGTTGCGGTTCGGGTTCAGCAGGCACTCTTCGGTGCTCAGCACGGTGCCCTCGCCGTCGACGTGGATCGAGCCGCCCTCCAGCACCAGCGGCGCCCGGTAGCGCTCGGCGCCCTCGACCTCCAGCACCGCGGCGGCGACCCGGTCATCCCGCTCCCACGATGAGTACAGGCCGCCCTCGCGCCCGCCCCAGGCGTTGAAGCGCCAGTCGACGCCGCGGCGGCCGCCGGCGCCGTCGACGACGAAGGTCGGGCCGGTGTCGCGGATCCAGGCATCGTCGGTCGTCGATCGCGACGATGCGGACCGAGCGCGGTAGGAGCGTCGCGGGCGCGCTCCATCTGAGCCGGTCGAGGCCGCCATCGTCACCGGCTCGGTCGCCGCGATCGCCGCGGCGACCGCGGCGAAGCGCCTCCTGCGCCGGTCCGGCGCCGAGCCGCCAGTTGTCCGGCCGCTCCGGCCAGGCCATCCAGCAGCCGTCGTGCGGCTCGAACTCCGCCGGCATCCGGAAGCCGTCGGCGGCCGGGGTCGAATCGATCGCCGTGCTCACACCCCCATCTTCCTCCGCGGTATGCAGTTCTTCCCGGTATGCGGGAAGAACTGCATACCGCGCGGCGGCGGAAGCTACAGTCGGGCGATGGAGGAGTTCCGGTTGATCGTCGCCACCGACCCGCCGCCCTCGCCGGCGCGGACGCGGGCGGCGGAGCGGCCGCCCTTCCGGATCGCCGCCGTGCAGCAGCGCTGGCACCCCGATCCGGAGGAGCACGAGGCGGCGCTGGCGGCGGGGATCGAGCTGGCGGCGGCGGAGGGCGCGCAACTGGTCTGCCTGCAGGAGCTGACCCTGAGTCGCTACTTCGCGGTCGAGCCCGGCGGGCCCGGGGCGGCGGGCGCCGCGCCGGAGGAGCTGCCGGGCGGCCGCACCCATCGCTTCGCCGCCCGCATGGCCGCGGCCACCGGCGCCCACGTCCACGCCTCGCTCTACGAGCGCGCCGACGGAGAGGACGGGCTCGGCTTCAACACGGCGATCGTCGTCTCCCCCGCCGGAGAGCTGATCGCGCGCACGCGCAAGCTCCACATCCCGGTCACCGCCGGCTACCACGAGGACCGCTACTTCCGCCCCGGCCCCGCCGGCCCCGATGCCTTTCCGGTGCTCGACCTCGGCGAGGCCCGCCTCGGCCTGCCGACCTGCTGGGACCAGTGGTTCCCCGAGCTCGCCCGCGCCTACAGCCTCGGGGGCGCCGAGGTGCTGGTCTACCCGACCGCGATCGGCTCCGAGCCCGACCACCCGGGCTTCGACACCGAGCCGCTCTGGCAACAGGTGATCGTCGGCAACGGGATCGCCAACGGCGTCTTCATGGTCGCCGTCAACCGCTTCGGCCCCGAGCCGCCGCTCAGCTTCTACGGCTCCTCCTTCATCTCCGACCCCTACGGCCGCGTCCTCGCGCGGGCACCGCGCGAGGAGGCCGCCGTCCTCGTCGCCGACCTCGACCTCGACCAGCGCCGCGACTGGCTGGAGCTGTTCCCGTTCCTGACCACCCGCCGGCACGAGGCCTACGGGACGCTCATCGAAGGGCCCCGGAGGAGCCGGGGTAGGGGTTTCGCTTAACTTTTTCGAAGAGGGGTTGCGGCCGTCCGAGATTCGGGCGGCGAAAAAGTACAAGACGCTCCACCCCTACCCCGGCTCCTCCGGGGCCAGCCCGTCGATCGTCTCGGCCAGCTGGTCGGGGGGGACGATGGGGGTGAGGATGGGGAGGGTGATGCCGCCCTCGAGGAAGGCGGCGAGGCGCTCCTTCATCTGGGCGGGGGTGCCGAAGAGGAACATGTCCTCGATCAGCTCCCAGGGCGCGGCGGCCGCGGCGGCCTGACGGTCGCCCGCCTCCCAGGCGGCGACCATCGGCTCGATCTGCTCGCCGTAGCCGAGCCAGCGATAGAAGGCGGCGTAGACCGGGACGGTGATGTAGGAGGAGAACATGAAGCGGGCCAGCGGCTCGACCGCCTCGCGCTCGCCGGGCAGGCAGAAGAAGCGGCAGAGCAGCTCGAATCCTTCGGGTGCCCCGTCAAGCTGGGCGGCCACCTTCGGCAGCCCGCCGAGCGGCAGGAAGTTGGTGAAGGCGCCGTCGGCGCGCTCCATCGCCAGGTCGAGCATCTTCCCGCGCAGGGCGGCCAGCACGATCGGTACCCGCTCGGGCGGCGGCGCTTCCAGCTTGAAGCCGGTCTCGGTGCGCTCGCCCGCCAGCGCCGTCTGCAGGAAGTCGAGCGTCTCGCGGACCCGGCTCAGCGGCTTCTCGAAGGGGATGCGGTTCCAGCCTTCGACGATCCGGTCCGAGGAGGAGCCGATCCCGAGCACGAAGCGTCCGTTCGAGGCGCTGGCCAGCGCCGCCGCCTCCTGGGCGAGCAGCGCCGGACCGCGCTGGAAGACGCCGACGATGCCGGTGCCCAGCCGCATCCGCTCGGTCCAGGCGGCGCTCAGCGCCAGCGGCGTGAAGCCGTCGGGCCCGGCGGTCTCGCCGCTCCAGAGGTCGGTGTAGCCGGCCGCCTCGGCCCGCTTCACGTGCTCCTCGTGATCGGCGAGGGATAGTCCCGGCAGAGGCAGCGTCAGTCCCCAACGCTGAGGCATGCCGCGACCCTATAGCCTGCGGCGCCGATGCCGGAGAGCGCGCAGACGAAGCCGGATCGCAACCTGGCGCTGGAGCTGGTCCGGGTCACCGAGGCGGCGGCGCTCGCCGCCGCCCGCTGGGTCGGCCGCGGCGACAAGATCGCCGCCGACGGCGCCGCGGTCGACGCGATGCGCTTCGTCCTCGACTCGGTCGCGATGGACGGCCGTGTCGTGATCGGCGAGGGCGAGAAGGACGAAGCGCCGATGCTCTTCAACGGCGAGCAGATCGGCGACGGCAGCCCGCCCGTGGTCGACATCGCGGTCGATCCGCTCGAGGGGACGACGCTCTGCGCCCGCGGCATGCCCAGCGCTCTTGCGGTGATCGCCCTGGCCGAGCGCGGCTCGATGTTCGACCCCGGTCCCTGCGTCTACATGGAAAAGATGGCCGGCGGCGAGGAGATCGCCGACCTGCTCGACCTCGATCGGCCGCTGCCGGAGACCCTGAAGCTGGTCGCCGAGCGCAAGGGCGGCAGCGTCGGCGACGTGACCGTCGTCATGCTCGACCGCCCCCGCCACGAGGAGGCGATGCGCGAAGTGCGCGAGGCCGGCGCCCGCATCCGCCTGATCAGCGACGGCGACGTCTCCGCGGCGCTGCTGGCGGTCAGCGAACGCTCCCCGGTCGACCTGCTCTGGGGGATCGGCGGCACCCCCGAGGGGGTGCTCTCGGCGGCGGCGCTGAAGTCGATGGGCGGGCAGCTGCTCGGGCGCCTGTGGCCGCGCGACGACGGCGAGCGCCAGGCCGCGCTGGGCGCCGGCTACGACCTCGACCGGGTGCTCAGCGCCGACGACCTCTGCTCGGGCGAGGACGTCTTCTTCTCCGCCACCGGCGTCACCGACGGCGACGTCCTGCAGGGAGTGCGCTACCGCGGCCCCGGCGCGACTACCGAATCGCTGGTGATGCGCTCGCGCTCGGGCACGGTGCGGCGCGTCCACGCCCGCCACGATCGCTCGAAGCTGCGGACGATCATCGGCGAGCGCTACGGGTAGAAGGCCGCCGCTGCGGTTACATAGACGCTGTGATCGCGGTCGCCGGCAGCACCGGGTACGTCGGGGGGTTGCTCTGCCATCGTCTGCGCGAGGCAGGGCTGGAGGTGCGGGCCCTGGCACGCAATCCGGAGGCAGCTCGGGACCTCGCGGAAGCCGGGTGCGAGGTGCGCGAGGCCGATGTCCTCGACCGCCCGAGTCTGGATCGCGCGCTGGCGGGCGTCGACGTCGCCTACTACCTGGTCCACTCGATGGGGCGCGGAGCGGACGGGGATTTCGCCGACCGCGATCGCCGCGGGGCCGAGAACTTCGGCGCCGCCACGGCTGCCGCCGGGGTGCGGCGGATCGTCTACCTGGGCGGACTGGGGGAGGGGTCGAAGCACCTCGCCAGTCGCCACGCCACCGCCGCCGCGCTCGGGCTCGCCGGCGTGCCGCTGGCCTACTTTCGCGCCGCCGCCGTGATCGGTGCCGGCAGCGAGTCGTTCCGCACGGTCCTCTACCTGGTCTGTCGCCTGCCGCTGATGATCACCCCCCGCTGGGTTTCGACCAGGACCCAGCCGATCGCCGCCGCCGACGCTGTCGCCTTCCTCGCCGCGGCGGCCGACCTCGGCACTCCCGTCGATCGCGAGTATCCAGATCGGCGGTCCCGACGTCACCACCTACGGCGGGATGATCGACGAGCTGGCGCTGGCGCTCGGGGTTAGGCGGCCGCGACGCCTCACCGTCCCAGTGCTCACCCCGGGCCTCTCGGCGTTATGGATCGGCTTGGTCACGCCCGTCGACGCTGGGGTCGCGCGTCCGCTGATTGAGGGGCTCGCAACCGAGACCGTGGTCATCGACCCGTCCGGCATGGAGCTTTTTCGCGGAGTGGCGCGTACGCCACTCCGCGAGGCGCTCCGGATAGCGCTGGAAAACCCTGCTGTTCGTATGTAGAACGTTTTTGTTCCAATACAAAACTTTTGATATTCTCAGCTCGCGAGGAGCGGAGCAGTGCGTAGCCCTGACGATGACCCAACTGGCGACGGTGGTGCCGCGACCACTGCGGTCAGCTCGACTCGGTCCCAGGTCAGGGCGGGGGCGCGGGCGCTCTCCGTGCTCGCCACGCCACTGAACCTGCAGGTTCTCCGCTCCCTCTCAGAGCGACCGATGCGGCTCGCCGAACTGCGCAAAGCCACCGGGCTGCCGGCCCAGACGACGCTGCGCGGCCACCTCGCCAACCTCTCCGAGATCGGCGTGGTGACGAAACGGCCGACGCAGCAGATGCCCTACGCGGTGGAGAACCAGCTGACCGAGATGGGGCGCGACCTGCTGGGTGTCGCCGACGGCCTCGAGCAATGGCTCGGGCGGGCGCCGGAGGGACCGATCCCGCTCGAAAGCGGCTCGGCGAAGGGCGCCGTGAAAGCGCTCATTGATGGTTGGGGCTCGCGGATGATGCGGGCGCTCGCCGCCCGCCCCCTCTCGCTGACCGAACTCGACAGCTTGATCTCCGACCTCAGCTACCCGGCCCTCGAGCGGCGCCTCTCGAGCATGCGCATCGCCGGCCTGGTCGAGGCGCAGCGGAGCCAGCGCTCCGGCACCCCCTACGCGGTCACCGACTGGGCTCGCTTCGGCGTCGTCCCATTGGCTGCCGCCAGCCGCTGCGAGCGCCTGCACATGGGGAACCGCAGCGCGCCGGTGACCCAGATCGACATCGAGGCCGCGTTCCTCCTGGCGATGCCCCTGGTCGCCCTGCCGGCCCGCGCGAACGGCTCCTGCCAGCTGCAGGTGCGCGCAAACGGCGGCGCCGTGCCGCGGCCGGCGGGGGTCCAGGTCACCGTCAAGGACGGCAGGGTGGTCTCCTGCACCTCGCGCCTCGAAGACAACCCCGGCTCCTACGCCTCCGGCTCGGCGGGCCGGTGGTTCCGAGCGGTCCAAGAAGGGGATACCCAGCAGCTCGAATTCGGCGGCACCCGACGGATCGCCGAAGACGTCGTCGACGGTCTTCATTCCGCCTTTTCGGAGTGAAAACGTTTCCAGACCGTTTTCGGGCCGATTCCGGTTGCGGTCCGATCCGCGCGTGCGCGGATCGGACATCCTGAACTTTGCAGGGAAATTTATTCCCGGCCGGAGATTCCTTCGTTTGAAATCGCCAGACTGTCGGGGTATTCCTTGACTGAACGGCCGTGTTCGCGATATTCATCTCCCACTCGGTGCCCAGCTTGGGCAGCCTCGAGTGGGGAAAAGCTTGTGCTGACAGCACAAGATGCAGGGTTGCCGCTTCTTCCCTGACGGCGTCCCTGCGCAAAGCGAGTGGCGGCGGCGGAACCCATCCAACCGTCGCCGCCCTCGCTGTCTCCTATCGGGTGCCGGTCGTATCCAGCGCCCGTTGCCGCTCCTCGCGGGCGGCCGCTTCGCCGATGAAGGGAACCATCATCTCGTAGGTCAGCTCCGGAAGCAGCTCCGGCAGCTGGGCGGTGCGACCGCGGATGATCTCCTCGTAGATCCTGGCGAGGCCGGCGCCGACGGCCAGTTCCGGTGCCTGCGGGCGGTCCGGGGCCGGGTCGGACTGGTCGCGTCCCGCCTCGATCAACTTGGTGAAGCGCCGGAAGACCTCCCCGAAGCGTTCTCTGGCGACCGGTCCGACCGCGGCCAGCTCGACCACCGTGACCTTCGCCGCCGCGGGGTCGGCGGCGAACCAGTTGAGCATCGCCGCCAGCGCCGCGCGGGCGCGGTCGTTCCACGGCCCGGGCTTCCGGTAGGCCGCCTCGACTGTCTCTTCCAGGTGGTCGACCAGCAGGGCGTGGGCGGCGAGCATGCAGTCGCGTTTGTCGTCGAACAGCTCGTAGAAGGACTCGCGACCGACGCCGGCCTCTTCGAGGATGTCGGCCACCGAGGTTGCCTCGTAGCCCTTGGACGCGGTCACCCGGACGATCGCCGCCAGCAGCCGTTCGCGCTGCGAGCGCACCACCAGCTCCCGCGGCAGGCCGTGACGCCCGCGCGGCAGCCGCCACTTGCGCAGGTCTTCGCCGCTGTCGCTCACGCCTTCGAGGCCGGATCCGCGTTGCCCTGATCCGCCGCCATCCGCGCCTGCGCGGCCGCCTCCTCGTGGCCGGCGAACGGGAGCAGCGCGATGTAGACGATTTCGGGCAGCAGCTCCGGAAGCTGCGCTGTGCGGCCGGCGGCGATCTGGTTGAAGATCAGAACCTGCGCCCGCCCGAACGCGAGGTTGGGATCGCTGTGCGGCTGCCGCGACTCCCGGTGGCCGTCCCAAAGTCGTTCCACCGCCGGGATCAGCAGCTTGCGATAGCGGTCGACCACCGCCGGCTCGACGGTGACGGCATCGCCCATCACCAGCTGCGCCAGCGCCGGTTTGGCGGCCAGCAGATCGAGCGTCGCCGCGGCGGCCTTGCGCACCGCCCCGGCCGGCGAGTCCGCGGGGCCGTAGGCCCCCGAGGCCGTCTCCCGCAGCACTGCGATGCAGGAGTCGATCGCGGCGTCGAAGCAGGCGCGCTTGTTCGCGAAGCGTTTGTAGAAGGTGGTCCGGGAGATGCTGGCCCGTTTGACGATGTCCGCGATCGTCGTTGCGGCGTATGTCTTCTCGGCGCAGCTCTCGACCATTGCGGCGATGATTCGCTGACGCTGCGATTGCTCGCCTATGTCGATCGGAATGGTCGGATCGAGCACGCCCCGCACGGCAGAGAAACCCCCACGTTTTTGCATTAAACCGATTATTCCAATTGGTCGGCCGCTACCCCGCGGACCCATCCGCAAACTCTCCCGCAGGCGACGGCGCAGCGCACCCACCTCTACGTCAAAATATGACAGTTTTTATTGGGGACCAGCGTGTGCGGACGAGGATGACCGTCTGTCGGCGGATTCCTTGCAACCGCAGGGGGCCTCCTTACCGCGATAGGGAAGCTCACCGGTGTCGTGCAGCTCGTGGCGGAGCGAGTTGATCACCGCGCCGACCATCAGCGCCAGGCTGAGCACGTAGAACCAGAGCAGGGCGATGAGGATGAAGCCCAGCGTCGAGCCGAATCGAGAGAGGCTGGAGACGTTCGAAAGGTAGATCGGGAAGAGCCAGTTGGCGAGCCCGGCGGCGACCGTGACGAAGGCCGCTCCGGGCCAGACCGCGCGCCACGGCATGTGCCCTTTCGGCACCGCCCAGAAGATCACCGCGCAGACCCCGAAGGTGACCAGCAGCGCCGCGCCGAGCAGCAGGATCGTGTCGATCGCCTTGATGTCGGAGAGCCCGAATGGGAGGCGGTCGGTGCTGGAGACGAGGGTGCTCTCGATCGTCGGCACGAAGATGCTGGCGGCGATGAAGAGCAGGACGACGCCGAGCATCGCGAAGGAGAACCGCTTCTGCTCGACCCAGCCGCGGCATTCGACGTGGTAGATGCGGCAGAAGGCGGTGTCCATCGCGCCCCAGAAGGAGGCGCCGATCCAGAGCGAGCCGAGGAAGGCGGCGATCCCGATCGTCGTCGAGTTGTCCTGGATCCGGTTGAGGACGTCGGTCAGGGTGTGCTGCTCGACGCTGGGGAAGAGCCGCTCGAGGTCGTTGACGACACTGGTTTCGACGCCGCCGATCTTCAGCACCTGGCCGAAGACGAAGAGCACGAGCAGCGCGAACGGGAAGACCGCGAGCATCAGGTTGTAGGCGACCATCGCCGAGAGGCCGGTGACGTTCTCGCGGTAGGCGCGCTGCCAGAAGGCACGCAGCCAGGGGCGTGGTTGGCGCATCGAGTTGGGCATTGACTTCACAAACTGAAGCGACTACCATCGAACAAGCGTTTGACGCACTCCGCCCGGGCATCGATTTCGCTTACTTCGCGGACCAGGTCCCGGTCCGCTTTTTCATCGTCCGCGCGACTTTGCCGCGGCGGCATTCATCGCAGGACTAAACACAAGCGCAAGGGAAATGAGTAGAAACGGATGCTGGTAGCAGAGCTTCAGGAGCTGGAGGAGGTCAAAGAGCCTCATCAATCGCGGGCAGCAGCTCGGCGTGCTGACCTTCGGCGACATCGCCTCGGCCGTGTCCGAGGTCGACCTCGACGAGTCCGACGTCGAGGACCTCTACGGGCACCTCGAGAAGTCGGGGATCGAGCTCGTCGAGGACATGGACCCGGCCCAGAAAGCGGCCGCGGAGGCGATGCCCGCGGACACCGGCAAAAAAGGCCGGCGCCGCCAGAAACAGGCGCTCGACCTGAAACCGGACATGACCACGGACTCGCTGCAGCTGTTCCTCAAGGACATCGGCAAAGTCCGCCTGCTGACCGCGCAGGAGGAGGTCGAACTCGCCAAGCGCATCGAGCGCGGCGACCTCGACGCGAAGCAGAAAATGGTCGAGTCCAACCTGCGCCTGGTCGTCTCGATCGCGAAAAACTACCGCAACCAGGGGCTTCCCTTCCTCGACCTGATCCAGGAGGGCACGCTGGGCCTGGTCCGCGCGGCGGAGAAGTTCGACTACCGCAAGGGCTTCAAGTTCTCGACCTACGCGACCTGGTGGATCCGCCAGGCGATCGCCCGCGCGCTCGCCGACAAGGCGCGGACGATCCGCATCCCGGTCCACGTGGTCGAGAAGCTGAACAAGATCGGCCGTGCCGAGCGCAAGCTGGTGACCGAGCTGGGCCGCGAGCCGACCCCGGAGGAGATCGCCGAGGTGACCGGGATCGATCCCGAGGAGGTCGACTCGATCAAGCGCTCCGCCCAGGCCCCGGTCTCGCTGGAGAAGCCGGTCGGCGACGAGGAGGAGTCCGAGTTCGGCCAGTTCATCGCCGACGAGAAGGCCGAGTCGCCGTTCGACCGGGCCGCCGACCTGCTGACCAAAGAGGCGCTGAAGGAGGCGCTGGAGAACCTCTCCTACCGCGAGCGCCGCGTGCTCGAGCTGCGCTACGGGCTCGGCGGCGAGCACCCGCGCACCCTGGACGAGGTCGGTCGCACCTTCAACGTCACCCGCGAGCGGATCCGCCAGATCGAGAACCAGAGCCTGAAAAAGCTGCAGTCGCTGGGCGAGGCCCAGAAACTGCGCGAGGTCGCTTAGCCGCAGCGCGCCTGGGTCGATGCACGGGAATGAGTGCGCGCCCTGGCGGGCGCAGCTCGATGCGCTCGGCAGGCGCGCAGAATAGTTGCATATCGCGCCTTCGCGACATTCCCGCGGATGTGATCGGCACCACCGGAGGCACCCGGCCCGCCGGCTCGCGATCCCCATCAGCTTCCGGCAGATGCCGGATCCGCCTCATCCTGTCGCTGCGCGTGGGACGGGAGGAGTCAGTCGGGTTCGGGCGAACTGAGCGCTAAGGATCGGCTGCGCACGCTCAGGAGCGACTTCCGCGTCCGTGCCGATACGCAGGCCTGCGGGATGTTCGAGATCGATTCAGCGCTGCGTACGCTCGTCGAGCGGGGCGGCTCCGACCTTCACGTCAAGGTCGGCGTCCCGCCGATCGCGCGGCTGCACGGAGAGCTGGCGCCCCTCGAGGGCTACCAGCCGCTCACCCCGGAGGACACCGAGAAGGCCTTCCACGACATCGCCGAGGTGCGCTCGCAGACCGAGTTCGAGGAGGCCGGCGAGGCGGACTTCTCCTACTCGATCCCGGGCCTCTCCCGCTTCCGCGTCAACACCTTCAAACAGCGCGGCACGATCTCGATCGTCTGCCGCGCGATCCCCTTCGACATCCGCTCGGTCGAGGAGCTCGGCCTGCCCCCGGTCGTCACCAAACTCGCCGAAGAGCAGCGCGGGATCATCCTCGTCACCGGCACCACCGGCTCGGGCAAGAGCACGACGCTGGCGGCGATGATCGACCACATCAACCGCACCCGCACGCATCACATCATCACCCTCGAGGACCCGATCGAGTACCTGCACGAAGACAAACGCTCGATCGTCAACCAGCGCGAAGTCGGCTCTGACACCGAGAGCTTCAGCCGCGCCATGCGGCGGGTCCTGCGGCAGGACCCCGACGTGATCCTGATCGGCGAGATGCGCGACGAGGAGACGGTCCGCACGGCCCTCTCCGCCGCCGAGACCGGCCACCTGGTCCTCTCCACGGTCCACACCCTCGACGCGACCGAGACGATCAACCGCATCATCGACTTCTTCCCACCCCACCTCCAACACCAGGCGCGGGTGATGCTCTCGGCGACCCTCAAGGGCGCGATCGCCCAGCGCCTCGTCCCCGACGTCACCGGCGACGGCCGCGTCCCCGCCTCCGAGGTCCTCGTCGTCACCGGCCGCGTCCAGGACCTGATCATGAACCCCGAGGAGACCGGCAAGATCACCGAGGTGATCGCCGAGGGCGAGTACTACGGCATGCGCACCTTCGACCAGTCCCTGCTCGGCTACGTGATGGAGGGCAAGATCTCCGAGGAGATCGCGATGGACTACGCCTCCAGTCCCGCACGACTTCAAGCTGATGCTCTCCGCGGGCGGCCAGCGGGCGAGCGGCATCGAGCAGCTGGCGGGCCAGCCGGACCAGTAACGGCCCCAATCTGTCCTAGGACTGAGTAGGGCAGCCGTCCAGGGCGCGGCGTGCTGCCGCAACGCCGCTCAAGGGAATCGTCAGAGGCGTCGATCAGCCCTGGGATGGCAGTCATGCGACCATTGCGCCGCCGCCTGCGCCTGCTGGCGAGGAGCGAGCGCGGCATGGCGCTGCCGACGGCGCTGTTCGCGATGATCGCCAGCTTCGCCCTGGCCAGCGTCGCCGTCCTATCCTCGATCGACGCCCAGAGGGGCACGGCCCGCGACAGCGCCTCCAAGAGCGCGATCGCCGCCGCCGACGCCGGCGCCGGCGTGGCGCTGCTGCGGCTCAACCGGTTCCAGAACAAACTCAACTGGTCGACTCCCTGCATCGGGCCCGCCGGCGAAATCCAGGTCGCCTCCGGCGGCTGGTGCCCGGCCACCACCCCCGAGACCGTGGGCGGCGCCACCTTCTCCTACCGGGTCAGCGCCTACCAGCCGAAAAGCGAAATGAGCGTGGTAGCGGTCGGCGCCTCCGGCGGAGTCAGCCGCCGCGTCAACGTCAAGCTCGTCACGAAGAACGGCGAAGAAGTCTTCAAAGCCGAGCAGCTGATCGGCGAAAGCGGGATCGAACTCAAAGGAGGACCGACCCTCAAAACCGACATCGGCACCAACGGCAGCGTCACGCTCGTCAGCGAAAAAGGCGCTAGTCCGATCATCTGCGGCGACATCCGCAAAGGCGTCGGCGGGGCGGCTCCGACGCCGAATCCACCGCCGACCTGTCCCGAACAGGGCACGGTCACGGAAGGCTACAAGACGCTGCCGGCCGTGGTGCCGCCGGCAAACATCCTGACGAGCAATTCGAACTGCCGGCTCGTTCCCAATTGTCCCAAAGCGGAAGAAGTGGATCCCTTTAGCGGCACGCGCACCACTACCAAACCGTGGGACGAAGCGCACAGGTTCATCAACGTTCCCAATAACACGACCCTCATCCTCGGCGGTGGCGATTACTGGGTTTGCGGGCTCTTCGTCAACGGCGAATCTGGTCATGGCCCCCAAAAGCCAGGTGCGGATCTTCTTCGACACCCCCGAACACTGCCCGGGACTCGACTCCAGCAACACCCAGGTGAACATCACCGCCAGCGGCTCCGTCACGTCGAGCTCCTTCGCAAAATGCGAGTCCAATGCAGAAGAATGCCGCGTGCCCGGCCTCTACGTGATGGGCTCGCCGACGATCCCGACCACCGTCACCTTGACCGGAAACTCCGGCAGCACGAACGAGCTGATGCTCTACGCCCCCTACAGCAACGTGGAATTGGGCGGCAACGCGACCTGGATCGGCATGTTCGCCGGGAAAACCATAAAAATGAACGGCAACCCGACGATCAAATCCGACCTTCGCATCCCGCAGCCGGAAGTGTATTTCCCGGGGCTGCTCGAACGTGCCCGCTACGTCGAGTGCAGCGGCGCCACCGGCTCGCCACCCGACGTCAACTGCTGACCCAGCGCTCAAGGTCTCGGCGCCGGCTGCCGAGCTAATAAGCGAACGTATGAGAGAGAAGCTGAACAGCAATCCGGTCGCTCAGGCCGCCGTTGTCGGCGTGTTGCTGCTCGCCGCCGGCTTCTTCCTGCTCTCCAAGATGGGTGGTGGAGGCGAAGAAGAAGGGGCGGCCCCGAGCGCGGAATCGATAGTCGCGACCGTGGCCGCCTCCGAAGGCTCGGGCGTCGCCGCGGTTCCACCGCCGCCCGGCGCGCTCGCCGACACCGCCCCGCCACCCCCGCCGGCCGTCACCGCGGCATTCGCCGCGAACCGGACGGTCGTCCTGCTCTTCGTCCGCGACGGCGGCATCGACGATCGCCTCGTCGTCGGCGCCACGCACAGCCTCGGCAAGCTCCCGGGCGTATCGACCTTCGTCGTTCCCGCCAAGCGCATCGCCCGCTACGCGGCGATCGCCCAGGGCGTCGACGTGAACCGGGTGCCGGCGCTGGTGGTGCTGCGCCCGAAGCGCCTCGACCACGGCATCCCCTCCGCCTCGGTCACCTACGGCTTCCAGAGCCCGCAGAGCGTGGTCCAGGCCGTCGTCGACGCTGGCTACAAGGGCCGTACGCTCGGCTATCACCCGTGAGGTGAGCATGGACGCGCGGGACTTCCCGAGCCACCTGCGTCCGGTACCGGACTCCGGCGACTCGACCGCGCCGGTCCTCGAGCCCGAAGCCGGCGGCACTCCGGGGCTGACGCCCCCGGTCGCTCGCGGGCCGCTCCAGCGGCTTCGTCACCGACGTGCTGGTCGACCTCGGCTACGTCGGCGACGACCGCGCCCGCCACGCGATCGAAGAGGCGCGCACGGCCGGTCACCCACCCGAGCAGCTGCTTCTCCAGCAGGGCGCGATCAGCGGGGACCAGCTCTCGCGCGCGGTCGCCGAGCGCTACGGCCTCGACCACGTCGACCTCTCCGAGTACCACGTCGACATGGCCGCGGCGAACCTGATCTCGGTCAACACGGCCCGCCGCTACGGGGCGCTGCCGGTCGGCTTCATCGACCGGCAGACCCTGCTGGTCGCGATCGCCGACCCGACCAACGTGCTGGCGGTCGACGACATCCAGATCGCCACCGCGCTCGACTGCCACGTCGCGGTCGCCGCCGCGGACGACATCGAGGCGCTGATCGGCCGCCTCAACACGCTGCAGAGCGCGGTCAGCGAAACCCTCGTCGAGGACGAGGAAGCCGAGGACGAGCTGGCCGAGGTCAGCGATTTCGAAGTCAGCGCCGAGGACGCGCCGGTGATCAAGCTCGTCTACAGCATCCTCGGCCAGGCTGCCAGCGAGGGCGCCTCCGACGTCCACTTCGAGCCAGACGAAGGGGAGATGCGGATCCGCTTCCGCGTCGACGGCGTGCTGCGCGAGGCGGCCCACGTGCCGAAGCGGATGGTCAACGCGGTCATCTCCCGCGTGAAGATCATGAGCGAGCTCAACATCGCCGAGAAGCGGGTGCCGCAGGACGGCCGGGTCAGCATCGCGATCGAGGACCGCCGCGTCGACCTGCGCGTGACGACGCTGCCGACCCAGCGCGGGGAGGGGGCGACGATCCGCATCCTCGACAAGGACAAAGCGCAGCTCTCGCTCGACGACCTCGGCATGGACGGCTCGGCGCGAGAGCGCTTCGAGGCCGCCTTCCGCCAGGCCTACGGGGCGGTGCTGGTCACCGGGCCGACCGGCTCGGGCAAGTCGACGACCCTCTACGCGGCGCTGCAGGAGCTGAACGAAGTCGAGAAGAACATCATCACGATCGAGGACCCGGTCGAGTACCGCATGTCCGGCATCAACCAGATCAACGTCAACCGCAAGGCGGGCCTCGACTTCGCCACCGGCCTGCGCTCGATCCTGCGCGCCGACCCCGACATCGTGATGGTCGGCGAGATCCGCGACGCCGAGACGGCGCGGATCGCGATCGAGGCCGCGCTGACCGGGCACATGATGCTCACCACCCTGCACACCAACGACGCCCCCGGCGCGATCGCCCGCCTGACCAAGATGGGCATCGAGCCCTTCATGATCGCCTCCGCGGTCGACTGCGTGGTCGCCCAGCGGCTCGCCCGCAAGCTCTGCAGCCACTGCAAGCGACGCGCGATCGTGCCGGCCCAGGCGCTCGCCGGCGCCGACATCCGCGTCGGCGGCGAGATCGAGGCTTACGAGCCGCTCGGCTGCGGCCGCTGCAACCAGAGCGGCTACCGCGGCCGGGTCGGGCTCTACTCGGTGATGAGCCTGAGCGAGCGGATCAAGGAGATGGCGATCGAGCAGGCCTCGGAGGCGGAAATCAGCTCCGTCGCCCGCGAGGAGGGGATGCTCACCCTGCGCGAGGACGGGCTCGCCAAGGTGAGGTCGCGGCCTGACCAGCCTCGAGGAGGTGCTCCGTGTCACCGCCTGAGCGCCCCATCCCCGTTTTCAGGTATCGAGGAATCGGGCCGGAGGGTCGATCTAATGCCAATGGAGTTCGACTTCTCAGAGGTGCTCCGCCGCATGGTGGAGGCGAAGGCCTCCGACGTCCATCTCACCGCCGGCTTCCCGCCCGCGATCCGCGAAAAGGGCAAGATCGAGGCGATGGACGGCTTCCCGGTGCTCACCGGGCAGCAGACCCGCGAGATCGTCTACTGGATCCTCAACGACGACCAGCGCAAGCGCTTCGAGAACCACAAGCAGCTCGACTTCGCCTACGCGATCCCGAACGTCGCCCGCTTCCGCGTCAACTGCTTCTTCCAGCGCGGCTCGGTCAGCGCCGCCTTCCGCCTCATGCCGCAGGAGATCCCGGCGCTCGACTCGCTCGGCGTGCCCCAGGTCCTGCGCGAGCTGACCGCGAAACCGCGCGGCTTCGTCCTCGTCACCGGCCCGACCGGCTCCGGCAAGTCGACGACGCTGGCGGCGATGATCGACGTGATCAACCGCGAGCGCCAGGACCACATCCTCACGATCGAGGACCCGATCGAGTTCCTGCACCAGCACAAACGCTCGATCGTCAACCAGCGCGAGATCGGCTCCGACGCCGACGGACTTCGCGCTCGCGCTGCGCGCCGCCCTGCGCCAGGACCCCGACGTGATCCTGGTCGGCGAGATGCGCGACCTGGAGACGATCTCCACCGCGCTGACCGCGGCCGAGACCGGCCACCTCGTCTTCGCCACCCTGCACACCCAGTCGACCGCCCAGACGGTCGACCGGATCATCGACGTCTTCCCGCCCGAGCAGCAGGACCAGGTCCGGATGCAGCTCTCGATCGCGCTGCAGGGGATCGTCACCCAGCAGCTGCTGCCGACCGCCGACGGCATGGGCCGGGTCGTCGCCACGCGAGGTGCTGGTCCCGACGCCGGCGATCCGCAACCTGATCCGCGAGGGCAAGACCCACCAGATCTACTCCGCGCTGCAGACCTCCGGCGCGATCGGGATGCAGACGATGGACGCCCACCTCGCCCAGCTCGTCCGCCGGGGAGGATCACCCGCTCGCTCGCCGAGCAGCGCGCCTCCGTGCCCGAGGAGCTGAAGCGGCTGCTCGGCGGGCCGCGCCGGTGATGCCGCAGGCGGCGCCGGCCGGCACGCCCGGAACGGCCGGCCGCTCCGCTCCGGCCGCAGCTCGACGGCGCCGCCGACCCCGCCTACACCCAGGAGGGCTAGCGGATGGCCGGCGCGAGCACCTTCGCCTTCCGGGCCATCGACCTCGCCGGCGCCGCCTCGCGGCGGCGAGCTCGAGGCCGAGTCCAAGGCGCAGGTCTCCGAGCAGCTGCGCCAGCGCGGCCTGATCGTCCTCGACGTCTCCGAGAAGCGCGAGGCGATCAAGCATCGAGGGCCTCTTCAAGCGCTTCCAGAGCGTCAACATGCGCGACCTGGCGGTCTTCTCGCGCCAGTTCGCGACCCTGGTCGCCTCCGGCATGCCGATGCTGCGGTCCCTGTACACGCTCGAGGACCAGACCGAGGACGAGAGATCAGCGACGCGCATCGCCGGGTGCGCGCCGACGTCGAGGCCGGCAGCTCGCTGGACCAGTCGATGGAGCGCCACCCGGCGATCTTCGACCGCCTCTACCGCTCGATGGTCCGCGCGGGAGAGGGCTCCGGCCGCCTCGAGCAGGCGCTCGACCGGGTCGCCTTCCAGCTCGAGAAGCTCGACGCGCTGAGGCGCCAGGTCAAATCGGCGATGATGTACCCGGCGCTCGTCTTCGGCTTCGCGATCATCGTGATGTCGCGATCGTCGCCTTCGTCGTCCCGGTCTTCGCCGGCATCTTCGAGGATCTCGCCGAAGAACACCCGCGAGAGCCGTGCGGCTGCCGCTCATGACCCAGATCACGGTCGGCGTCTCCGACGCTGCTCACCGGCTCCTGGTTCATCCTCATTCCCGGCCTCGCCGTCGCCTTCTTCGCCTTCTTCCAGTGGAAGAAGACCGAGCGGGGCCGGACATGTGGGACCGCTTCAAGCTGCGGATCCCGATGAAGATCGGCGACGTGGTCCAGAAGGTCGCGCTCGCCCGCTGGTCGCGGACCTTCGCCGGCACGGTCTCCGCCGGCGTGCCGATCCTGCAGGCGATCAAGATCGCCGGCGAGACCTCCGGCAACGCCGTCGTCGAGCAGGCGATGGACGACGTCTACGCCTCGGTCAAGCGCGGCGGCACGATCGCCGGCCCGCTCGAGGCGCTCCGCGTCTTCCCGACGATGGTCACCCACATGGTCGCCGTCGGCGAGGAGACCGGCCAGCTCGAGCAGATGCTCAGCAAGATCGCCGACTTCTACGAGGCCGAGGTCGACGCCAAGGTCAAGGCCCTGACCTCGCTGATCGAGCCGATCATGATCGTCTTCGTCGGCGGCGTCGTCGGCTTCATCGTGATCTCGATGTACCTGCCGATCTTCAGCATCTACGACAAGATCCGCTGAGCCACCCT
>CAWFIM010000003.1:0-528330 GCA_963815885.1 uncultured Solirubrobacterales bacterium | reverse complement strand
GGGCGGCAACGGGGCCGCCGACGAGCAGGAGGAGCAGGTCGTCGCTGAGGGCGAGGCTGGGACCGACGGCGATGGCGCCGGAAAAGCCGAGGAGGCCACGCCGGCCGAGGTGGAGGACTGATGATCGACATCAACAACTTCGACGCAATTGAGATTGGTCTCGCGTCCTCGAAGAAGATCCGCTCCTGGAGCTGGGGCGAGGTGACGAAGCCCGAGACGATCAACTACCGCACGCTGAAGCCGGAGAAAGACGGCCTCTTCTGCGAGCGCATCTTCGGTCCGACCAAGGACTGGGAGTGCTACTGCGGCAAGTACAAGCGAGTCCGCTACAAGGGCATCGTCTGCGAGCGCTGCGGCGTCGAGGTGACGCGCTCGAAGGTGCGCCGCGAGCGCATGGGCCATGTCGACCTCGCCTCGCCGGTCTCCCACATCTGGTTCTTCAAGGGCGTCCCGAGCCGGATCGGCTACCTGATCGACATGGCCCCGAAAGAGCTGGAGAAGGTCCTCTACTTTGCCGCTTCGATGATCACCTGGGTCGACGAGGAGGCTCGCGACAAGGACATCGGCAAACTCGAGAAAGAGGTCAAGAAAGTCGTCGACTCCTATGAGTCCGAACTGCAGAAGCGCAGCCAGGAGCTAAACGAGTCCTTGGAGCGGCGGATCAAGTACCTCGAGGACGGCTCGCAGGACAAGTTCGACGACGAAGACCACATCTGGGCCGATTCGCTGAAGCTGACCGCGGCGCAGCTACGCAAGCTGAAAGACGACGAACGGGCCAAACTGACCAAAGAACTGCGCAAACAGTTCGACGCGGAGATCTCCGACACCGAGGCCTACCTCGAAGAGGCCGTCGAGCGCATGAACGAAGTCTGGAAGATCTTCACCGAGATGAAGCCGAAGGACGTCGTCAACGACGAGACGGTCTTCCGTGAGCTCAAGGACCGCTTCGGCTCTCCGTTCGGCTGGGGCGAGTACTTCCGCGGCGGCATGGGCGCCGAAGCGGTGCGCGACCTACTCGAACAGGTCGACCTCGAGGCCGACTGCGAGGAACTCGAGCAGATCATCAACAGCTCCAAAGGCCAGAAACAGGCCCGCGCGGTGAAGCGGCTGAAAGTCGCCTCCGCCTTCCTCAACTCCGAGAACAAGCCGGACTGGATGATCCTCGACGCGGTGCCGGTGATCCCGCCAGAGCTGCGGCCGATGGTCCAGCTCGACGGCGGCCGCTTCGCGACCTCCGACCTCAACGACCTCTACCGCCGGGTGATCAACCGCAACAACCGGCTGAAAAGGCTGCTCGACCTCGGCGCGCCCGAGATCATCGTCAACAACGAGAAGCGGATGCTGCAGGAGGCGGTCGACGCGCTGTTCGACAACGGCCGCCGCGGGCGCCCGGTCACCGGGCCCGGCAACCGGCCGCTGAAGTCGCTCTCGGACATGCTCAAGGGCAAGCAGGGGCGTTTCCGCCAGAACCTGCTCGGCAAGCGCGTCGACTACTCCGGCCGCTCAGTGATCGTCTCCGGGCCGAACCTGCGGCTGCAGCAGTGCGGCCTGCCGAAGCTGATGGCGCTGGAGCTGTTCAAGCCATTCATCATGGCCCAGCTGGTCGAGCGCAAAGCCGTCCAGAACATCAAGGCGGCGAAGAAGATGGTCGAGTCGATGATCCCGGAGGTCTGGGACGTGCTCGAGGAAGTGATCCACGAGCACCCGGTCCTGCTCAACCGGGCGCCGACCCTGCACCGTCTCGGCATCCAGGCCTTCGAGCCGGTGCTGGTCGAGGGCAAGGCGATCCAGGTGCACCCGCTGGTCTGCCATGCCTTCAACGCCGACTTCGACGGCGACCAGATGGCGGTCCACGTGCCGCTCTCCGCCGAGGCCCAGGCCGAGGCGCGGATCCTGATGCTGTCGGCCAACAACATCCTCTCCCCGGCCCACGGGGCGCCGCTGGCGACCCCGACCCAGGACATGGTGCTTGGCATCTACTACCTGACCTACGGACCGGACGAGGCGGAGCTGAAGAAGGTCGACGAAGAGCTGAAGGCGGGCAAGGGCCGCAACGGCTCAGGCTCGGGCGTGAAGACGTTCCGTTCTTCGCAGGAGGCCGAGCTCGTCTACGAGAACGGTGGCTGCAAGCTGCACGACCGAGCCGAGTACCGGCGGGCTGGGCGCGGCCACTTCCTGACCACGGTCGGGCGGATCATCTTCAACGAGAAGATCGAGCGCGCCCTCGCCGAAGCGCTCGAGGACGACTTCGATCCGGAGCAGTTCGAGTTCGTCAACTTCTCGCTGAAGAAGCGCGACGTCAACGAGATGGTCAGCAACCTGGTCGAGGCCTATGGCGCGCCGGCGGTCTCCCAGGTCCTCGATGCCTTCAAGGACCTGGGCTTCCAGTACGCGAGCCAGGCGGGCATCACCGTCTCCAAGAACAACGTGGTTTCGCCGCCGGAGAAGCCGGAAATCCTCGAGCGCTACGAGAAGGAGACGGAAGCGATTCAGGGTCAGTACGACGAGGGCTACATCACCGCGGAGGAGCGCCACGAGGCGGTCACCTCGCATTGGAACCGGGCCACCGACGAGGTCGCCCAGGCGATGGAGGACAACCTCGACGAGCTGAACCCGATCTTCATGATGGCCAACTCGGGCGCTCGCGGCTCGTTCAAACAGATCCGCCAGCTAGCCGGGATGCGCGGCCTGATGGCCAATCCGAAAGGCGAGATCATCGAGCGGCCGATCAAGGCCAACTTCATGGAGGGGCTCTCGGTCCTGGAGTACTTCATCTCAACGCACGGCGCCCGCAAGGGACTCGCCGACACGGCGCTGCGGACGGCCGACTCCGGCTACCTGACCCGCCGCCTCGTCGACGTCGCCCAGGACGTGATCGTGCGCGAGGAGGACTGCAAGACCAAAGACCACATCGAGATGGTCCTGCGCAAGGACGACGGCTCGCTCAACGACAACCTGTTCGGTCGGCTGGCGGCGAAAAAGCTCGAGACCAAACGCGGTCGCGAGCTGCTCAAGCGCAACCAGGAGATCACCCTGCCCGACGTCGAGGCAATCGCCGAGGCGTTCGGCGACGAGGAGGCCAAGATCCCGGTCCGCTCGACGCTGAAGTGCGAGGCGGAGTCCGGCGTGTGCCGCTCCTGCTATGGCATTGCGCCGGCCACCGGGTCGACCGTCGACATCGGCGACGCGGTCGGCATCATCGCTGCCCAGTCGATCGGCGAGCCCGGCACCCAGCTGACCATGCGCACCTTCCACACCGGCGGCGTCGCCGGTCAGGACATCACCCAGGGCCTGCCGCGCATCGTCGAGCTCTTCGAGGCGCGCAAACCAAAGGGCCTGGCACAGATGGCCGAGGCGGCCGGCAAGGTCTCGATCGAGGAGACCGACAAAGCGCTGAAAGTAATCGTCACCGAGTCCAGCGGCGAGGAGCACTCTTACAGCTTCCCGCTGCGAACCCGGCTGCACGTCGCCGACGGCGACAAGGTCGAGGTTGGCCAGCAGTTGAACGAAGGCTCGCTCTACCCGGCCGACCTGTTGGCGATCCGCGGTCGCACCGAGACCGAGCTCTACCTCGTGGCCGAGGTGCAGAAGGTCTACCGCGCCCAGGGCGTCGACATCAACGACAAGCACATCGAGCTGATCGCCCGCCAGATGCTGAAGAAGGTGCGGATCGAGTCGAAGGGCTCGACCAGCCTGCTGCCGGGCCAGCTCGAAGACCGCGGCAACCTCAAACGGCTGAACAAGAAGACGAAGGAAGAAGGGGGGACGGCGGCCAAAGGCGAGGAGGTCATCCTCGGCATCACCAAGGCCTCGCTGGCCACCGAGTCCTTCCTCTCCGCGGCCTCCTTCCAGGAGACGACGAAGGTGCTCACCGACGCCGCCCTGGAGGGCAAACGCGACCGCCTCGTCGGGCTGAAGGAGAACGTGATCATCGGCAAGCTGATCCCCGCCGCGACCGGGCTCAAGCACTACCGCACGGTGGCGATCGAACCGGCCGTGCCGATCGCGCCGCCGAGCGACGAGGACCTGCTCGACGAAGACGAGCTGGCGGCCGAGCTGGGCGTCGACGGGGTCGAGGCCCCGGTCGAGGGCTTCGGGCCCTCCTTCGCCGAGGAGCTCGAGGAGTTGGCGAACGAGATCGAGTCGACCTCCGAGGAGTCGAAATAGGTTGGGGGAGAGGGGTCCGGCCCCCCTCTCCACTTAACTTTTTTGAGGATCGCGTCTGAGGCTGACGCCCCGGTCGCCTCCGGCAAAAAAGTACAAGACGTTTCGAGGGGTGCCGGACCCCTCTCACGAACGCATTCCGGCGGCCGACTCGAAAGCCGACCGCCGGGGAGCTGAACTGCGGAGTCGATGGGCCTGAAACGCCCATATGTCGGACGATCCAGGCCCATCGGCGGGCGGGTTGGGCCTAGCCGACGAGGCAGTTGGCGTAGGCGGTGAGGGTGGTGTCGCCGACGGCGCTGCTGCGGGCGTCGACGTGCCAGCCGTTGCCGCTGCGGTACGACCCGGACAGGGCGACCTGGTAGAAGCCGCCGCGGGCGCCACCGCTGATCAGAGCGGTCCCGGCCGGGCAGGTCGTGTCGACGCTGGCGTTGTTGCCGCCTTTGATCGTGACGGTGTTCGACACCGTGGTGATCGCGGCGAGCTCGCTGGCGTGGACCGCGCCGGGTGAGATCTCGATCGAGCCGACGGCGTCGGTCGCGATCTCGTTGGCGCCGACCGATTCGGGGCCGAGGTCGTTGGCGGTCAGCGACTGGTCGGCGACCTCCGAGGAGGTGACCGAGGCGGCGCCGAGGTCCTGGCTGGTCAGCGAATCCGGCGTCACCTCGGGGGAGGCGACGGCGTTTTCGGCGATCTCCTCCGAGCCGACGGCGTCGGGGGCGATCTTCGCCGCGTTGACGGCGTTGTCGCGGACGTCGATCGTGCGCACGGTGCCGTCGGCGATCTGCGCCGAGCGGACCGAGTTCTTGGCGATCCCGGCGGCGATCGCGCTGCCGGTGAGGGCCAGGATCAGCGCCACGCAGGCGACGATCATCGCGGGGGACGGACGGAATGAACGGGTCTTGCTGGTCATCGGAATCTCCTTTTGGTTGTTTGCAAATCCGATGGACCAAGCTTCGAATCGATCGCCGGTTCTCTCTACGGACCCCAGGGGTGAACCTCTTCACCCCTGCGCGCGGACTGGCCAGGCAGCCAGTCCGGTAGATTCCGCGGCCATGGGGGCTGAGAAAGTCTGTGTGATCGGCGCGGGGTCCTCGGGCATCGTCGCCTGCCAGGTGCTGAACGCGCGGGAGATCCCGTTCGACTGCTTCGAGAAGGGCTCGCAGGTCGGCGGCAACTGGCGCTTCGAAAACGACAACGGGATGTCGTCGGCCTACCGCTCGCTGCACATCAACACCTCGCGGCGGGTGATGGCCTTCAAGACCCTGCCGATGCCCGACCACTTCCCGGACTATCCAGACCACTTTCAGATGGCCGCCTACTTCGACGAATTCGTCGACCACTTCGGGCTGCGCGAGAAGATCAGCTTCCGCACCGAGGTGGTCGAGGTGGAGCCGCGCGACGGCGAGTGGGAGGTGACCGTCGAGGACACCGACGGTAAGCGCACCAGCGAGCGCTACCGCGCCGTGCTGGTCGCCAACGGGCACCACTGGGATCCGCGCTGGCCGGAACCGGCCTTCCCGGGCTCCGAGGAGTTCGAGGGCGAGCAGATCCACGTCCACAACTACCGCGAGCCCGACACCCTTCCAGGCAAGCGGGTCATGGTGCTCGGGATCGGCAACTCGGCGACCGACATCGCGGTCGAGTCCTCGCGGATCGCCGAGAAGACCTTCCTTGCGATGCGGCGCGGCGCCTACGTCCTGCCCAAGTACATAAACGGCAAGCCGATCGACGAGACCTCGAACCCGTTGATTCTCGATGCTGCCGATTCTCGGTCCAGCGCTTCTTCGTCACCCGCGCCCTCGGTATCGCCTCCGGCGACATGACCAGCTACGGGCTGCCGAAGCCCGACCACAAGCTGTTCGAGGCCCATCCGACGGTCTCCTCGGAGCTGCTGCCGCGGCTCGGCCACGGCGACATCGAGGTCAAGCCCAACATCGACCGCTTCGCCGGCGGCCGCACCGTCCGCTTCGCTGACGGCAGCGAGGAGGAGATTGACCTCGTCGTCTACTGCACCGGCTACAAGATGACCTTCCCGTTCTTCGATCCCGAGGTCTTCTCGGCCCCGGACAACCGCCTGCCGCTGTACCGCCGCGTCGCCTCGGTCGAGCGCCCCGGCCTCTACTTGATCGGCTTCATCCAGCCGCTGGGGCCGATCATGCCCCTGGCCGAGGCCCAGTGCGAATGGGTTGCCGACCTGCTCGGTGGCCGCGCGACGCTACCCGAGCCGGCGGAGATGCGGCGGCAGGTCGCCGAGGAGGAACGCAAGCAGGGGAAGCGGTTCGTCGCCTCTAAGCGTCATACCGTCGAGGTCGACTTCTATCCCTATCTGCGCGAGATCCGGCGCGAGCGAAAGCGGGCTGTGCAGCCGGCCTGACCGGCCGGGTGCGCCCCCCCGGCGGGCAGGCCGGCAGCGGCAGTGCGCCGCCGCCGCCATGGGGCCCGCGACGCGGGCCGCGCGGCCGCTTCGGCTGCGGCCGGCGCCGCTCGAAGCCTCCGTCGGAATCCTCGGCCTCCTCCGGCTCCGGCAGCGGCTGACTCGCCCACCAGACGAGCCAGATCGCGCTCAAGACCGGGATCTTGAGGACCACGAGCAGGAAGAAGATCGGCCAGAACCCCGTCACCGCTCTCAGTCTAGAGACCGTGCGCCCAGGCGAGGAGCGCTTCGGTCTGAGCCTCCTCGAGGCCGAGGTGCGGTTCGGTCGGGACCAGCAGGGTCGGCTCATCGCGCCCCCGCGCCCACTCGTAACAGCTCTCGTCGAAGTTGTCGTCGATCCAGGCCGTCGCCCGCCCGCGGCAGTACTCGTCGAGTGGGCCCAGCTTCCAGTGGGCGGAGCCGAAGCGGGCGGCGCCGTTGAAGGTGAGGTAAGGCAGCTCCGGCAGTCCGAGGATGTTCGGCAGGTAGTCGTTGGCCCGGTCCTCCCAGCCCGTCGCCCAGACCATCTCGTAGTGCTCGCCGAGCCGCAGCAGCCGCTTGCCCGCGGCCAGCGAGATGCAATGGACCATCCCATCGACCAGCTCGAACTGCGCCTCCTCCTTTGGCGGCGGCTCGTCGAATCCGAATACGGAGATGACCCCGTCGACGTCAATGGCCAGGATCGGCTTGCCCATACCCAAAATCTAGAGAGGCCGTGAGGGCGTGGCTGGCCAGGACGCAGGGAGGCCGGCGAGGGGAGCGCACTCTGTGCGTGACCTGAGCCGTCCGACCGAGGACACCGCCAGGCGCGTCCTCACGGCCTCTCTACCAGCGGTAATGGGCGAACGCCTTGTTCGCCTGGGCCATGCGGTAAATGTCGTCCTTCCGCTTCCAGGCGCTGCCCTGCTGCTGGTTGGCGTCGAGGATCTCGCTGGCCAGACGCTCGGCCATCGAGTACTCGCGCCGGGCGCGGGCGAACTGGACCAACCAGCGAACCGCGAGCGTGCGGGCACGGCGGGCGGGGACCTCGACCGGAACCTGGTAGGTGGCGCCGCCGACGCGGCGGGAACGGACCTCGAGCACCGGGGTCAGCTGCTTGACCGCCGCCTCCAGCGTCTCCACCGGGTCCTCGCCGCTGCGCTCGCCGACGATCGCCAGGGCGTCGTAGACGATCCGCTCGGCCAGCGACTTCTTGCCGTCGCTCATCACCTTGTTGATGAGCTGCTGGACGAGGCGGTTGCGGTGCCTCGCGTCGGGCTCGATCGGCCGGATCTGTGCGGCGGAACGGCGTGGCATTACGAAGCTTTGACGCCGTAGCGGGAGCGGGCCTGCTTGCGGTCGGAGACGCCGGCGGCGTCGAGGGTGCCGCGGACGACCTTGTAGCGGACGCCCGGCAGGTCCTTGACCCGACCGCCCCTGATCAGCACGACCGAGTGCTCCTGCAGGTTGTGACCCTCGCCGGGGATGTAGGTGGTGACCTCCATGCCGTTGGTCAGCCGCACACGGGCGATCTTGCGCAGCGCCGAGTTCGGCTTCTTCGGGGTCACGGTCGCGACGCGGGTGCAGACGCCGCGCCGCTGCGGGGCGGCTACGCGCTTCTTGCGACCCTGGCCGGACTTGAGGCCCGGCGTCGTCGTCTTCTTCTTCGGGCGCTTGCGGCCCTTCCTGACGAGTTGATTCGTATTCGGCACGGCCGCGCATAGTAGAGCAGACCGGCAATGACCAGTCCCGCCGCCGCCGCGAGCTCGGCGTAGAAGCCGTCGTCCAGCACCGCCGTCGCCCCCGCGAAGCGCGAGGTCTGGGCTCCGGCGTCGAGGCCGGCGGGAAGGTCGACGAGGAGGATCGCGGCGACCGCGACCAACCCCAGGGCGGCGACGCCGAGGCCGAGCCGGCGGCGATCCCGGAGTGCCGCCAACGCCCCGAGCAGGGCGGCAAGCGCCCCCAGCGGCACCAGCAGGTAGGCGTGGGCTTCGCCGGCGGTCCTGACGTCAAGCGTCGGCGGCGTGGCGACGTCAGGCAGGCCGGCGTAGCCCGGCTGGCCGATCTCGACCCCGCGATAGTCGACGAACTGGGAAACGACCAGGCAGGCGCCGGCGGCGAAGATCGCGGCGCCGATCGCCCGCCGCGGCGTCACCACCGCGCTGGCCGCGGTCGCGGCCTGGATCGTCGCCGCGATCGCGCGGCGCGTCCAGCGGTCGGCGACGGCGAGGAGGCGGAAGAAGCGGGCCGCGACCGGGCGCGCCCGCGGCCCGGCCCAGGCGGCCGCCCGCTTCGCGTCCCGCCGCGTCCGCCGCGCGGCCCGTAGCAGGGGCGGATGGGTGCGCTCGAGCGCCCGGTTGGCGGCCCGATCGAGGCCGCGACTCCAGCGCCCGGGCCGCTTCGCCAGGCTCCGCAGCGTGGTGCCGATACGACGGCGCCGCGCTGCTATCATCGCCCGTCGCTCAGGCAGTTTTTTCGCAGTTCGCTTCGCCGGGCCCGCTGGGGCCCTTTTTTTGGGCCGGTTGCGCTGAGCCTGGTTGCGCCGATCCCGCCTGGTTTCGCTTCGCTTTCGTTTCACCCGTAACCCACTTCGAGAGACACTTACCTAGAACATGCCACGCAGCTTCCCCCTAGAGAAGACCCGCAACATCGGGATCATGGCGCATATCGACGCCGGCAAGACGACGACGACCGAGCGCATCCTCTACTACACCGGCCGTACCCACAAAATCGGCGAGGTCCACGAGGGCGCCGCGGTCATGGACTGGATGGAACAGGAGCAGGAGCGGGGGATCACGATCACTTCCGCCGCCACCGCCTGCGAGTGGAAGGGCCACCGGATCAACATCATCGATACGCCTGGCCATGTCGACTTCACGGTTGAGGTCGAGCGCAGCCTGCGCGTCCTCGACGGCGCCGTCGCCGTCTTCGACGCCGTCGCCGGCGTCGAGCCGCAGTCGGAGACCGTCTGGCGCCAGGCCGACAAGTACAAGGTGCCGCGCTTCGCCTACATCAACAAGATGGACCGTACCGGCGCCGACTTCTTCAACTCGGTGCAGACGATGGTCGATCGCCTCGGCGCCAACCCGCTGCCGATCCAGCTGCCGATCGGCAGCGAGGGCGATTTCGTCGGGGTCGTCGACCTGATCGAGATGAAAGCGCTGATCTGGAAGGACGAACTCGGCACCGAGTTCGAGACCGTCGCGATCCCGGCCGACCTCGCCGACCAAGCCGAGGAATACCGCACCCAGCTAATCGAGGCCTGCGCCGACTACGACGACGAGCTGATGGAGGCCTACCTCGGCGAGGAGGAGATCCCGCACGAGCGGATCGCCGCCTCGCTGCACCGCGCCTGCCTCGACACCAAGGTCACCCCGGTCCTCTGCGGCTCCTCGTTCAAGAACAAGGGAGTGCAGCCGCTGCTCGACGCAGTTGTCGAGTTGCTGCCCTCGCCGCTCGAGGTGCCGCCGGTGACGGGGCTGGTCCCCGCCGGCAAGGGCGAGGACGAGCCGACCGAGGCCGAGCGCCCGGCCGATGAGAACGCGCCCTTCGCCGCCCTCGCCTTCAAGATCATGTCCGACCCCTACGTCGGCAAACTGACTTACTTCCGCGTCTACTCCGGCAAGCTCGAAGCCGGCGGGCGCGTCCTCAACGTCTCCACCGGCCGCACCGAGCGGATCGGCCGGCTGCTGATGATGCACGCCAACAGCCGCGAGGAGATCGAGGAGTGCTACGCAGGCGACATCTGCGCCGGGGTCGGCCTCAAGGAAACCAGCACCGGCGACACCCTCGCCGCCCCCGACGCGCCGGTGGCCCTGGAGAGCATCGAATTCCCGGAGACGGTGATCGCGGTCGCGATCGAGCCGAAGACCAAAGCCGACCAGGAGAAGATGGGGACCGCGCTGCAGCGCCTGGGCGAGGAGGACCCCACCTTCCGGATCGAATCCGACGAGGAAACCGGCCAGACCCTGATCCACGGCATGGGCGAGCTCCACCTCGAGGTGATCGTCGACCGCATGCTGCGCGAGTTCAAAGTCGAGGCCAACGTCGGCAAGCCGCAGGTGGCCTACCGCGAGACGATCCGCAAGCGGGTCGAGAAGGTCGTGGCGCGCTTCGTCCGCCAGACCGGCGGCCGCGGCCAGTTCGGCCACGTCGTCATCAACCTCGAGCCGGCGCCCGGCGAGGGGTTCGACTTCGTCAACAAAATCAAGGGCGGGGTCATCCCCGGAGAATTCATCGGCCCGGCCGAGCAGGGGATGGAGGAGGCGCTGGAAAACGGCGTCAAGGCCGGCTATCCGATGGTCGACGTCCGCGCCGAACTCGTCGACGGCTCCTTCCACGACGTCGACTCTTCGGAGATGGCGTTCAAAATCGCCGGCTCGATGGCGATCCAGGAGGCCGCCCGCAAGGCCAGCCCGGTCCTGCTGGAGCCGGTGATGTCGGTCGAGGTCGTCACCCCCGAGGACTTCCTCGGCGACGTGATCGGCGACCTCTCGCGCCGCCGCGGCAAAGTCCAGGGCCAGGAGCAGCGCGGCAACGCGCTCGCGGTCCAGGCCTTTGTCCCGCTCGGCGAGATGTTCGGCTACGCCACCGACCTGCGTTCCTCGACCCAGGGTCGCGCGACTTACACGATGCAGTTCGAGCGTTACGAGGAGGTCCCCTCGAACATCGCCGAGGAGATTGTCGAGCACCGCTCCGGAGAGCCAGTGGGGGCCAGCTCCTAGACCCAACCGCGACAGCTTGCGGCATCTGGCTATATTTCCCAGGTTCGCCCGCAGGCAGCAGGAATTTCGCTGCCAGGCAGTGTCTTCAGAACTCAAGCAGTCAAACCAGACAGAACACGACTTCGAAAGGTAGAACGGAGAGAGATGTCAAAGGAGAAGTTCGAGCGCGATAAGCCGCATGTGAACGTCGGCACGATTGGTCACATCGACCACGGAAAGACGACGCTGACGGCCGCGATCACCCAGACCCTCTCCACCGTCGGCGGCGCCGAAGCCCATAGCTTCGCCGAGATTGACAACGCACCGGAGGAGAAGGAGCGCGGGATCACGATCGCGACCTCCCACGTCGAGTACGAGACCGACAACCGCCACTACGCCCACGTCGATTGCCCGGGCCACGCCGACTACGTGAAGAACATGATCACCGGCGCCGCCCAGATGGACGGCGCGATCCTGGTCGTCTCCGCCGCCGATGGCGTGATGCCGCAGACCCGCGAGCACATCCTGCTCGCCCGCCAGGTCAACGTCCCGCACGTAGTCGTCTTCCTCAACAAGATCGACCAGGTCGACGACGACGAACTGATCGAGCTGGTCGAGGAGGAGGTCAAGGAACTTCTCGACGAGTACGACTTCCCCGGCGAGGAGACCCCGATCATCAAGGGCTCGGCGCTGAAGGCGCTGGAAGGCGACGAGGAGGCCCAGAAAGCCGTCTTCGAGCTGGCGGCCGCGCTCGACTCCTACATCCCGGAGCCGGTCCGCGAGCTGGACAAGCCCTTCCTGATGCCGATCGAGGACATCTTCTCGATCACCGGCCGCGGCACCGTCGCCACCGGCCGGGTCGAGCAGGGCATCGTCAACACCGGCGAGGAGGTCGAGATCGTCGGCATCCACGACACGACCAAAACGACGGTCACCGGGGTCGAGATGTTCCGCAAGATCCTCGACCAGGGTCAGGCCGGCGACAACATCGGCGCCCTCCTGCGCGGCACCAAGCGCGAGGAGATCGAGCGCGGCCAGGTTCTCTGCAAGCCCGGCTCGATCACGCCGCACACGAAGTTCAAGGCCGAGGTCTACTGCCTGAAGAAGGAGGAGGGCGGCCGTCACACCCCGTTCTTCTCCGGCTACCGGCCTCAGTTCTACTTCCGGACCACCGACGTGACCGGGATCGCCAACCTCCCCGAGGGGACCGAGATGGTGATGCCGGGAGACAACGTCGAGATGACGATCGAGCTGATCCAGCCGATCGCCATGGACCAGGGCCTGCGGTTCGCCATCCGCGAGGGTGGCCGCACCGTCGGCTCGGGGGTCGTCAGCGAGATTATCGAGTAGCGACCTCCAGGGCGGGCGCCGGCCCGCCCTTCTCGCCGCCCGCCGGGCGGCGAGACAACTGCAAGGACATACGACCGGGGCGGCGCCCCAACTAAAGGGGCCCCGCCCTTTATGCGCGGTAAGCGCGCGCGAGCCAGGACAAGGAACAGCGAGAGACAGCAGACAAAGTGGCAGCGATAGCGGCACAGAAAATTCGGATCCGACTGAAGGCGTACGACCACGACGCCATCGATCGGGCTGCCCGCGAGATCGTCGAGACCGCGGAGCGCACCGGTGCCACCGTCTCCGGCCCGGTGCCGCTGCCGACCGAGAAAAACGTCTACTGCGTGATCCGCTCCCCGTTCAAGGACAAGGACTCGCGCGAGCACTTCGAGATCCGCACCCACAAGCGGTTGATCGACATCCTCCAGCCCTCGCCGAAAACCGTCGACTCGCTGCAGCGGCTGGACTCGCTGCCGGCCGGCGTCGACATCGAGATCCGGCTTTAGAATGCCCGCGATCCTCGGCAAGAAGTTGGGCATGACCCAGGTCTTCCGCGAGGACGGCAGCGTCGTGCCGGTCACCGTGATCGAGGCCGGCCCCTGCAAGGTGACCGCGGTCCGCGACGGCGAGCGCGACGGCTACTCAGCCGTGCAGCTGGCCTTCGGCGAGGTCAAGCAGGGCAAGCTAAGCAGGGCCGAGGAAGGCCACCTGAAGAAGGCGAGCGCGCCGCCGATGCGCCACCTGGTCGAGTTCCGCGACGAGGACCTCGGCAACGAGGAGGGTCCGAAGATCGGCGACGACGTCACCGTCGAGGGCTTCGAGGCCGGCCAGAAGGTGAAGGTCTCCGGGGTCTCGATCGGCAAGGGCTTCCAGGGCGGGATCAAGCGCCACAACTTCAGCCGCGGCCCGGTCAGCCACGGCTCGCACAACGTCCGCGCCCCCGGCTCGATCGGCGCCAGCGCCTTCCCCGCCCGCGTCTTCAAAGGGATGCGGATGCCGGGCCAGATGGGCAACAAGCGCGTCACCCAGAAGGGCCTGGAGATCGCCGACATCGATACCGAGCGCAACCTGCTGCTGATCAAGGGCTCGGTGCCCGGTGCTCGCAACGGGATCGTCGAGGTGCGCTCCGATGTCTAAAGCGACCGTGCTCGGCAAGACGACCAAGGCCGACCTGCCGAAGGAGCTCTTCGCCGAGCCCTTCCACCAGTCGCTGGTACACGAGGCCGCCCGCGCCGACCTCGCCTCGCGCCGTCGTGGCACCGCCTCGACCCTGACCCGCGGAGAGGTCGCCTTCACGACCGCCAAGGCCTGGCGCCAGAAGGGGACCGGCCGTGCCCGGGTCGGCACGCTCGGCGTCTCCAGCCGCTTCGGCGGCGGTGTGACCTTCGGTCCGAAGCCGCGCCACTACACGGTCAAGGTCAACCGCAAAGCCCGCCGCCGGGCGATGCGCTCGGCGCTTTCGGTTCACGCCGAGCGGGATTCCGTCGCGGTCCTCGATACCTCGGCCTTTGAGACCCCGTCCACCAAGCAGGCCGCGACGGCGCTGGCCAAATGGGGCGCGAAGAGCCCGACCCTGGTCGTGCTCACGGCCGAGGAGACCGGCGCGATGAAGAGCTTCCGCAATATCCCGCGCACGCATGTGATCGAGGTCGGCGCCACCGGTGTCGCCGACGTGATCGGCGCCGCCGCGCTGGTGGTCTCCGAGACCGCCCTGGCGGCGCTGCAGGAGCGATTGGGGCACTGATGGACGCCCGCACGATCCTGATCCGCCCGGTGATCTCGGAGAAGAGCTACGCCCTGATCGCCGAGGGCAAGTACACCTTCCGGGTTGACGACCGCGCCCACAAGACCCAGATCGCCCAGGCGGTCGAGGAGGTCTTCGGCGTCGAGGTGGCGCAGGTGCGCACCTCGAAGGTGCGCTCGAAGCCGAAGCGCCGCGGTCTTTCGAGCGGTCGCACCAGAGCCTGGAAGAAGGCGGTCGTCCAGGTTGCCCCGGGCGAACGGATCGAGCTGTTCGAGGGCGCGGAGACCGCTTAGGGAGCCTGAGAGATGCCGAACCGCAAAACCAAACCGACCAGCCCCGGGCGCCGCTTCGCGACCTACCCCCTGCGCGAGCAGCTGACCGCCTCGGAGCCGGAAAAGAAGCTGACCGAGGGCTTGCGCAAGTCCGGCGGCCGCAACACCAACGGCCGCGTTACCGCCCGCCACCGCGGCGGCGGCGCCAAGCGGCGCTACCGCAAGATCGACTTCAAGCGCCTCAAGGACGGCGTGCCGGCGAAGGTCGCGACGATCGAGTACGACCCCAACCGAAGCTGCTACATCGCCCTGCTGCACTACGCGGACGGCTACAAGGACTACATCCTCGCCCCAGCGCAGCTCGCGGTCGGCGACGAGGTCAAGTCCGGCCCCAGCGCCGACATCAAACCGGGCCACGCGCTGGCGCTGGGGGAGATGCCGACCGGCACGATCGTCCACAACGTCGAGCTGGTCGCCGGCCAGGGCGGCAAGCTCGGGCGCGCCGCCGGTACCGCGATCCAGCTGGTCGCGAAGGAGGGCGAGATGGTCACCCTGCGGCTGCCCTCCTCGGAGATGCGGATGGTCCGCGCCGAGTGCCGGGCGACGGTTGGCACGCTCTCCAACGCCGAGCACCAGAACCTCAAGGTCGGCAAGGCCGGCCGCAACCGGCACAAGGGCAAGCGCCCGCAGAGCCGCGGCGTGGCGATGAACCCGGTCGACCACCCGCACGGCGGCGGCGAGGCACACCACACGCCCGGCGGCCACCCGGTCACCCCGTGGGGCAAGCCGACCCTCGGCTACCGCACCCGCAAGAAGGGCAAGCGCTCGGACCGCTACATCGTTCGCGGCCGTCGCCGCGGCAAGAAGAAGGGTGGCCGCTGATGGGTCGCTCGACGAAAAAGGGCCCGTGGGCCGAGGAGCGCCTGATGGGGCGGATCGTCGCGATGAACGAGGCCGGCAAAAAACAGATGGTCAAAACCTGGTCGCGGACCTCGACGGTCTTCCCGGAGATGGTCGGGCACACGATTGCCGTGCACGACGGCAAGAAACACGTCCCGGTCTTCATCTCCGAGTCGATGGTGGGGCACAAGCTGGGCGAGTTCGCGCCGACCCGGACCTTCCGCTCCCACGCCGGCACCGGCAGGGGTGAATAGCGATGGCCGACGAGAACCCGGATAAGAAAAACAGCAAAAAAGCCGCGGCCAAGAAAGAGCCGAAAGCCGCGGCGAAAAAACCCGCCGCGAAGAAGCCCGTCGCGAAAAAAGAGAGCGGCGCCAAAAAAGCTGCGAAAAAAGCCGACGGCAAAAAAGCCGCGGCGAAAAAAGAGGCTGCGCCCAAGGCAAAGGGCAAAAAAGAGCCGGCGAAAAAAGCCGCCGCAAAAAAAGCGCCGCCGAAACCGGCCGCGCCGCCGGTCGTCCGGGCCAGCGCCCGCTTCGTCCGCATCGCCCCGCGCAAGGCACGGCTGATCGCCGACCAGGTCCGCGGCCTGCAGATCGAAAAGGCGCGGGCGCTGCTGCAATTCTCGCCTCGCGGCGCCGCCCAGGACATCCACAAGCTGATCGACTCCGCCGCCGCCAACGCGGAGAACAACCACGACCTGGTCGCCGACGAGATGCGCATCTCCTCGATCACCGTCGACGAAGGCCCGACCCTGAAGCGCTACCGGCCGCGGGCACAGGGCCGCGCCACCCCGATCCACAAGCGAACCAGCCACATCGCCGTGGCGCTGACCCCGACCGAGGACTAGGAGAGATTGTCTGATGGGACAGAAGATCCACCCCGAGGGGTTCCGCGTCGGCTACATCCACAACTGGAAGTCGAACTGGTTCGAGGAGAAAAACTTCGCCGACGTCCTCCAGGAAGACCTGCAGATCCGGGACCACATCGTCAACAAGCTCTCGCACGCTGGCCTCTCGAACATCACGATCGAGCGCCGCGGCGAGGTCGCCGTCGACATCCACACCGCGCGCCCGGGCATCGTCATCGGCAAGTCGGGCAGCGAAGTCGACGCCCTGCGCAAGGAGCTGCACAAGCTCACCGGCAGTCCGGTGAAAGTGAACATCCGCGAGGTAAAGCGCCCCGAGCTCGACGCCAAGCTGGTCGCCCAGTCGATCGCCGAGCAGCTGCAGAACCGGGTCGCCTTCCGACGGGCGATGAAACGCGCCCTCACCTCGGCGATGCGCTCCGGCGCCAAGGGCGTCAAGGTCCAGGTCTCCGGCCGCCTCGGCGGCGCCGAGATGGCGCGGACCGAAAGCTACGCCGACGGGCGCGTGCCGCTGCACACGCTGCGCGCCGACATCGACTACGGCTTCTTCGAGGCGCGCACGACGACCGGCCGGATCGGCGTCAAATGCTGGATCAACAAGGGCGAGGTGATGCCCGAGGGCTTCCGCTCCGACCTCGCTTCGGCTGACGAGGAGCCGCAGGGCGGCCAGCGCGGCGGCCGTGGTGGCCGCGGTCCCGGCGGCGATCGTGGCCCGGGTGGCGGCCGTTCCGGCGGCGGCCGTGGACCTGGAGGCGGCCGCGGTCCCGGCGGCGGGCGTGGTGGAGACCGCGGCGGCTCTCGCGGAGGAGGTGGCCGCTGATGCTGATGCCGAAACGGGTCAAGCACCGCAAACAGATGCGCGGCCGCATGCGCGGCAATACCAAGGGCGGCAGCAGCGTCGCCTTCGGCGAGTACGGCCTGAAGTCGTTGGAGCGCGGCTGGATCACCAACCGCCAGATCGAGGCCGCCCGCGTGGCGATGACCCGCAAGATCAAACGAGGCGGCAAGGTCTGGATCAACGTCTTCCCCGACAAGCCGTATACGAAAAAGCCGGCCGAGACGCGGATGGGCTCGGGCAAGGGCAACCCCGAGGGCTGGGTCGCGGTGATCAAGCCCGGCAAGGTGATGTTCGAGCTGGCCGGCGTCCCTGAGGAGCTGGCGCGCGACGCGCTGCGCCTGGCTGGGCACAAGCTTCCGGTGAAAACGAAATTCGTCAAGCGCGAGGGGGCCGAGGGCTGATGAAGGCCTCTGAGGTCCACAACCTGAAAGACGACGAGCTGGTGGCGAAGCTGATCGACGCCAAGCAGGAGTCCTTCAACCTGCGCTTCCGCCACGCGACCGGCGAGCTGGAGAATTCCGCTCGCCTCGGCGCGGCGAAGAAGGACATAGCCCGGTTGCTGACCGTGGCCAGGGCGCGCGGCATCGACGTGGAGAAAGAGACCAAGCGGATATGAGCGACGACGAGACGAAAAAAGACGAGACGGCTGAGGAGACTCCGGTGCAGGACGAGGGCGCTCCGGCCGCGGGGCCTGCCGAGGAGTCGGGGGGTCCTGCGGGCGGGGGCGAGGCCTCCGTTCTCGGACCCCCCGACTCCTCGGCACCCGCGGAGGAGGCGTCGGCGGCCGATGCCGAGGAGGATTCGCCTGACGACGCCCCTGCTCCGGAAGCTGAGGAGGCTCCTGCCGCCGAGGCGGCCCCGGCCAAAGAGGCTTCGGAGCCGGAGCCGGGGGACGATCTGCCTTGGAAGCAGCGGCGGCGGCTCGAGCGGTCGCGGCGGCCGAGCGAGGCGAAGCCGGCGCAGACGCCGGAGGAGCGGGCGGCTGCTCGCTTGGAGCATCGCAAGGCGAAGGCTGCCGAACGGCGCAAGGAGCGGGGCGCGGCGAAGGCGAAGCGGACGCCGGGGACCGGCACGCCGCCGGCCGAGCGCGACGCCAACGCCGCCAAGGTCCGTCAGGGCATCGTCGTCTCCAACAAGGGCGACAAGTCGATCACCGTCCGCATCGACATCGCCCGCCGTCACCCGACCTACGAGAAGATCGTCCGCCGCTCGCGCACGCTGCACGCGCACGACGAGCGCAACGAGGCCGGCGAGGGCGACGTGGTGCGCGTGATCGAGACCCGGCCGCTGTCCAAGACCAAGCGCTGGCGCCTGGTCGACGTCGTCGAGAAGGCGAGGTAGGGCGAAATGATCCAGCAGGAGTCGAGGCTGAAGGTCGCTGACAATTCGGGCGCCCGCGAGCTGCTCTGCATCCGCGTCAAGGGCGGCTCGCACCGCCGCTACGCCAGCGTCGGCGACGTCATTACCGCCACCGTCAAACAGGCCAGCCCGCAGGGCGGCGTCCGCAAGGGCGAGGTCGTCCAGGCCGTCGTCGTGCGCACGCGCAAGCCGCTGGGCCGCCCCGACGGCACCTACATCTCCTTCGACGAGAACGCCGCGGTACTGATCGACCCGGCCAGCAACAATCCCCGCGGGACCCGCATCTTCGGTCCGGTGGCGCGCGAACTGCGCGATCGCAACTTCATGAAAATAATCTCGCTAGCCCCTGAGGTTCTGTGATGGCGGCCGCTGCAAACCGGCGCATCTCGCGGTCCTCGGTCGGCTGGTTCGGGTCACGCACAAACAAGTGCGCTCCCCTTGCCAGCCTCCCTGCGTCCCACGACCTGCTTGGTTTTCACGGCCGTTCGGGGGTCCTCTGATGGCGAAGTCGATGCGGATCAAAACCGACGACCAGGTGGTTCTGATCAGCGGCAAGGACGCTGGCAAGACCGGCCGCGTTGTCCGCACCGACCCGAAGAAGCGCCGCGTCTACGTTGAGGGCCTGAACATGGTCAAGCGCCACGAACGGCCGCGCTCCCAGGGCGACCTGAAAAATGCCCAGGCCGGCGGCATCGTCCAGAAGGAGGGTCCGATCGACGCCTCCAACGTGATGCTGCTCGATCCCAAAGGCAACAAACCGACGCGGGTCGGCGTGCGCCGCGACTCCGGCGGCAAGCGGGTTCGCTACGCGAAGAGCAGCGGAGCGGAGATCGACTGATGGAGGCGACCGCGACCCCGACTTCGCAGGTGGCTCCGCCGCCGCGCCTGCGCGAGCGCTACGAGCAGGACGTGCTGCCGGCGCTGACCGAGAAATTCGGCTACTCGACGCCGATGGAGGCGCCGCGCCTGGTGAAGATCACCCTCAACATGGGCCTCGGCCACGAGAAACAGGATTCGCGCTCCTTCGAAGCGGCACAGGGCCAGCTGGCGACGATCGCCGGCCAGCAGCCGAATGTGCGCCGCGCCCGCAAGTCGATCGCCTCCTTCAAGGTGCGGGAGGGGATGCCGGTCGGCGTCTCGGTGACCCTGCGCCGCGCCCGCATGTGGGAGTTCTTCGACCGCCTGACCTCGATCGCGGTGCCGCGGATCCGCGACTTCCGTGGCCTCAACCCGCGCTCCTTCGACGGCCGTGGCAACTACTCGATGGGCGTCAAAGAGCAGTTGATCTTCCCGGAAATCGACTATGACTCGATCGACGTGGTGCGCGGTCTCGACATCACGATCACGACCTCGGCCAAGACCGACCTCGAGGCGTTCGAGCTGCTGCTCGGCTTGGGGATGCCGTTCGCCCAGGGGGGACGCCCGGGCCAAGAGGAGCGCGAAGCCGCAAAAGCCGCGGAAGAAGAGGAGCAGCGCAAGGAGGAGGCCCGCCTCAAGGCCGAGGTCGAGCAGGAAGCGCTGGAGCAGCTGAAGGAGGAGAACCCCGAGGCCTACGAACGGTCTCAGCCGGCGGGTCCTGTCGAGGAGGACGACTCCTCGTCCTCGCAAGCTGCGGGCGAGGAGCCATCCTCCACGCCACCCGCCGGAGACGCCGATGCCGAGGCATCGGAGAAGAAGGAGAGCTAGAGATGGCTAAGACTTCGCAGAAGGTCCGCCAGGGCCGCAAATCCAAGTTCAAGTCGCGCGCCTACAATCGCTGCCGGCGCTGCGGCCGGCCGCGCGCCTATTACCGGAAGTTCGGCCTCTGCCGCATCTGCCTGCGGGAGGCCGCCCACGAGGGGTACATCCCCGGCATGACCAAGTCGAGCTGGTAGGACCGAGAGAGCAATGCAGACCGACCCGATCGCCGATTACCTGACCCGAATCCGCAACGCCATCCGCGCGGGCCACGACGAGGTGGAGATTCCCCTCTCGGGCCTGAAGATGGAGATGTCGCGGATCCTCAAGGAGCAGGGCTACATCAAAGACTTCCACCGCAAGCCGGCGACGGTCGGCGAGGCGATCAGCGTCAGCCTCAAGTACACCGAGGACCGCCGCCCGGTGATCATCGGGATCGAGCGGGTCTCGCGCCCGGGCCGTCGCCGCTACGTCGACCACAAGCACGTGCCGCGAGTCCATGGCGGCACCGGGACCGCGATCGTCAGCACCTCGGTCGGAGTGATGACCGGCCACGAAGCCCGCACCAAGGGTGTCGGCGGCGAGGTCGTCGCCTACGTCTGGTGAGGGACGGGACCTGATGAGCCGAATCGGAAGAAAGCCAGTGCCGGTGCCCGAGGCCGTGACGGTCGAGATCGCCCCCGGCAGCATCGCCGTCAAGGGCCCGAAGGGCGAGCTGACCCAGGCCTACCCCGATGACATGTCGGTGGAGCAGGGCGAGGGCGTCGTCACCGTCGCCCGCCCGACCGATCGCGGCGATCACCGCGCCCTGCACGGGCTGACCCGCAGCCTGATCGCGAACATGGTCGAGGGCGTCACCGACGGCTTCGAGAAGCGCCTCGAGATCCAGGGCGTCGGCTACCGCGCCCAGCTCAAGGGCAAGAACCTGGAGCTGGCGCTGGGTTTCTCCCACCCGGTCGCGATCGAGGCGCCGGAGGGGATCGAGTTCGAGGTGCCGCAGCCGACCGAGATCGTGGTTCGCGGGATCGACAAGCAGTTGGTCGGTCAGGTCGCGGCGGACATCCGCAAGCGCCGCCCGCCCGAGCCCTACAAGGGCAAGGGCATCCGCTACCGCGGCGAGCAGGTCCTGCGCAAGGTCGGTAAGCGCGCCTAATGTCCGTCGTCACCAAGCGCGAGCAGCGCCTGCGCCGCCGCCGCCGGGTCCGCGCCCGGGTCGTCGGCACGGCCGAGCGCCCTCGCCTCTCCGTCTTCCGCTCCAACCGCGGCATCTTCGCCCAGCTCATCGACGACGCCAAGGGCCACACGCTCGCCGCCGTCAACTGGATCGAGCCGGACCTGCGCAAGCTCAGCGCCACAGAGCAGGCCAAGAAGTCCGGCGAACTGCTGGCTGAGCGGGCCAAGGCGGCTGGGGTGGAGGCCTGCGTCTTTGACCGCGGCGGCTACCAGTACCACGGCCGGGTCAAGGCCCTCGCCGAAGGGGCACGAGAGGGGGGACTGGTCTTTTGAGCGCCTACCTGCGCCACGAGGCAAGGCGCTAGTCCGCTACCTTGGACCGCTCGCGATGAAGGGAATGGACACTAAAGACGTGGAGACGGTGAGTCCGCGCGGGCTCGACCTCCAGGAGCGCGTGATCGAGATCAACCGCGTCGCCAAGGTCGTCAAGGGCGGCCGGCGCTTCTCGTTCACGGCGCTGGTCGCCGTCGGCGACGAGGAGGGCGTGGTCGGGATCGGCTACGGCAAGGCCCGCGAGGTCCCGCTGGCGATCCAGAAGGGCGTCGAGGACGCCCGCAAGAACCTGATCCGGGTGCCGAAATACGGCCAGACGATCACCCATCGCATCATCGGCCGCTTCGGCGCCGGCCACGTCGTCCTGCGCCCGGCCAGCCCCGGTACCGGCGTGATCGCCGGCGGCGGCGTCCGCGCCGTGCTCGAGCTGGGCGGCGTCCGCGACGTGCTGACCAAGAGCATCGGGACCCAGAACCCGATCAACCTCGTCAAGGCGACGATGGACGGGCTGATCCGGCTGCGGCGGCCGGAGGAGGTTGCCGAGTTGCGCGGGCTGACGGTCGCTCAGGTGCTGGGGCTTCAAAACGGAACTTCTGCAACTGACGGGGAGCATCTGGCAGCGGGGCCTGCCGCAGAGTCCGATGGGCCTGCGGGCGGGGACAGTGTCTCCGTTCTCGACCCATCGGACTCTGCGCCACCCGCCGAGGAGGGTTCCGCACCAGACCCTGAGGCTCCGGCTGCGGAGGCCGCATCCGGAGGGGCCGCGCCCGCTGAAGGAGCGGAGTCCGTGGCCGTTGAGGAGACCGCGCCGGCGGCGGAGGAGCGTGCTCCGGCCGCGGAGGAGGACTCCCCGAAAGCTGAGGAGGGGTCGTGAGTTCGGTGAAGATTTCGCAGGTGAGGTCGACAGCCGGGACGAATCCAGGTCAGAAAGCGACGTTGGCGGCGCTGGGGCTGGGGCGGATCGGCAAGTCGGTGGAGCGGAAGGATTCGCCGCAGCTGCAGGGGCAGCTGAAGGTCGTCTCGCATCTGGTGGAGGTCTCCTGATGGCCGAGACGCCGCGCTCGCAGGAGATCGGGCTGCACAACCTGAAGCCGAAGCCGGGTTCGAAACGGCCGCGCAAGCGGCTCGGTCGTGGCGAGGGCAGCGGCCTCGGCAAGACCTCCGGCCGCGGCCACAAGGGCGCCGGGTCGCGCTCGGGCGCCAAGCGCAAGGTCAACTACGAGGGCGGCCAGAACCCGATCCACATGCGGATGCGAAAGCTGCGCGGCCCGCACATGAAGAAGTCGATGCCGTTCGAGAACTTCCGCACCAAGACCCAGCCGGTCAACCTCGCTGACCTCGAGGAGCGCTTCGACGCGGGCGCCGAGGTGACCCCCGCTTCGCTCAAGGAGAAGGGCCTGGCGAAGCGCTCCGATCCGGTCAAGATCCTCGCCCGCGGCGAGCTCGGCAAGAAGCTAGAGGTCCACGCGCACGCCTTCAGCGCGGCAGCCAAAGAGAAGATCGAGGCTGCCGGCGGTTCCTGTCACACTCTGGAGCCGTAATGCTCAAAACTATTGCGAACGCCTTCAGCGTCGCCGAGATTCGCAAGAAGCTCGCGTTCACGGCGGCGATGCTGCTGCTGTACCGGCTCGGGGCCTACATCCCGGCGCCGGGGGTGAACGTCGACGCCGTCAAGGAAATCCAGAACAACTTCGGCGGCTCCAACATCCTCGGCTTCCTCAACCTCTTCTCCGGCGGCAGCCTCTCGCGCCTCAGCCTCTTCGCGCTGGGGATCATGCCCTACATCACGGCCTCGATCATCCTGCAGCTGCTGACCGTGGTCGTGCCCTCGCTGGAGCGTTTGCAGAAAGAGGGGGAGGTCGGCCAGCAGAAGATCACCCAGTACACGCGCTACCTGACCGTCGGCCTCGCCTTCGGCCAGTCGCTCGGCTACGTCTTCCTCTTCCGCTCCTTCGGCAACGAAGCGGGTGCCAGCGTGGTCGGCAACCTCACCTTCGCCAAGACCTTCCTGATCGTGATCTGCCTGACCGCCGGCTGCACCCTCTTGATGTGGCTGGGCGAGCTGATCACCCAGCGCGGGATCGGCAACGGGATCTCGCTGATGATCTTCGCCTCGATCGCCTCCTCGATCCCGACCGGGATCACCAAGTGGTGGGACAACCCCGATCAGGTATTCGTGGTGATGATGCCGTTCATCGCCCTGGCGGTGATCGTCGCGATCGTCTTCGTCCAGGAGGGCCAGCGGCGGATCCCGGTCCAGTACGCGAAACGCGTCGTCGGCCGCAAAATGACCTCGGGCGGCTCGACCTACCTGCCGTTGCGGGTCAACATGGCCGGCGTCATCCCGGTCATCTTCGCGGCCTCGATCATGGCCTTCCCGCCGACGATCGGCCAGCTGCTCAACACTCCCGCCGCGCTTGACTTCGCCGCCTTCTTCAGCCCCAACAGCTGGCCCTACGTGCTGGGCGAGATCTTCTTCATCATCGTCTTCACCTACTTCTACACGGCGGTCACCTTCAACCCGGTCGACCAGGCCGACAACTTGAAGAAATACGGCGGCTTCATACCCGGCGTCCGACCGGGGCGGCCGACCGCCGAGTACCTGGACCGGATCCTCTCTCGCCTTACCTTCCCCGGCGCGCTCTACCTGGGGGCGGTGGCGGCGCTGCCGACGATCCTGATCAGCCAGACGTCGGCCAACTTCTATTTCGGCGGTACCTCGATCCTGATCATCATCGGCGTCGCGCTCGACACGGTGAAGCAGCTCGAGGCGCAGCTGATGATGAGGAACTACGAGGGCTTTCTCAAATAGGCTGCGGCGATGCCCGAGCTGAACCTAGTGCTGCTCGGTCCGCCCGGATCCGGTAAGGGCACCCAGGGGGAGCGGTTGCAGGAAGACCTGCGCCTGCCCTACTACGCCACCGGCGACATCCTCCGCGGCGCCGTTCGCGACGAAACCGAGCTGGGCCGCACCGCGAAGCAATACATGGACCGCGGCGACCTCGTCCCGGACGAGGTGATCGTCGGCGTGATCGCCGAGCGGATCGACTCCAGCGAGGCGCGGGACGGCTTCATCCTCGACGGCTTCCCCCGCACCACACCCCAGGCCGAGGCGCTCGACGCCAAGCTGGGGGAGCTGGGGCGGGGGGTGACCGCCGTGCTGCTGATCGACGTCAGCGACAGGGAGGTCGTGCGCCGGCTCGGCGGCCGCCGCACCTGTGCCGAGAACGGTCACGTCTTCCATGTTGAGTTCAACCCGCCGCGGCAGGAGGGAGTCTGCGACCTCGACGGCAGCGAGCTGATCGTCCGCGACGACGACAAGCCGGAGGTGATCCGCAAGCGGCTCGAGACCTACCACGAGAAGACCGAGCCGCTGATCGGCTACTACGACCAGCGCAGCGTGCTGCGCCGGATCGACGGGACGGCGCCGCCGGAGGAGGTCGCGGAGGAGATCCGCCGCACCCTGGCGACGATGCGCCTGGAGCAGGACGAGGCCGTTTAGGGCCGTGCGCGAGGGCTAGCGTGTACCGGGTGATCGTCCACAAGACCCCAGAGCAGATCGAGCAGATGGCGGCCGCAGGGGAGATCCTGGTGCGCTGCCTGAAGATGCTGGAGTCGAAGGCCCGCGCCGGGGCGAGCACCGGGGGCCTCGACGCGGCGGCCGAGAAGTTCATCCGCTCCCAGGACGCGGTGCCGGCGTTCAAGGGATACCGGGGCTTCCCCGGCTCGATCTGCGCCTCGCCAAACTCGATGGTCGTCCATGGTATCCCCGGCCCTTACGAGCTGGAGCGGGGCGACGTCCTCTCGCTCGACGTCGGCGTGATCAAGGACGGCTGGGTCGCCGACGCGGCGATGACCGTGCCGATCGGGCCGGTCGACCCGGAGGCGCGCCGGCTGCTCGACGTGACCAAGGCGGCGCTGTTCGCCGGGGTCGAGCAGATGCTGCCGGGGAACCATCTCGGCGACATCTCCGCGGCGATCCAGCGCGCGGTCGAGATCGAGGGCCTCTCGATCATCCGCACCCTGGTCGGCCACGGGATCGGCCGCGAGATGCACGAGGAGCCGCAGGTGCCCAACTTCGGCGAGCCCGGCAAGGGCCCCGAGCTGGAGGTCGGCACGGTGCTGGCGATCGAGCCGATGGTCAACGCCGGCGGCCCGCTGGTGCGGATGGGCGACGACGGCTGGGCGGTCTTCTCCGAAGACGGCTCGCTCGCCGCCCACTTCGAGTTCACCGTCGCCGTCACCGCGGACGGCCCGCGGATCCTCACCCCCTGGCACGAGGCGAGCTGAGCTCCGGCGTGGACCTGGAGGCCTTCGCGGCGGTCGACGCCTTCGTCGAGGAGACGTTGGTTCAGCACGACGAGTCGCTGCAGGCGGCGCTCGACGCGGCCAAGGCCGCCGGCCTGCCACAGATCCAGGTCTCCCCACCCCAGGGCAGGCTGCTGCAGATGCTGGTCCGGCTGCGGGGCGCGAAGACGATCCTCGAGTTCGGAACCCTCGGCGGCTACAGCACGATCCTGCTGGCCCGGGCGCTGCCCAAGGGCGGGCGCCTGATCAGCCTCGAGGCCAATCCGGACTACGCCGAGGTGGCGCGGAAGAGCATCGAGCGAGCCGGGCTGGGCGGGGTCGCCGAGCTGCGGGTCGGGCCGGCACTCGAGTCGCTGCCGGCGCTGGAGGACGAGGACGCCGGCCCCTTCGACTTCGTCTTCATCGACGCCGACAAGGTCAACACCCCCAACTACTGCGCCTGGGCGCTCGACCGCTCCCGCCCCGGCGCCCTGATCGTCGCCGACAACGTCGTCCGCGGCGGCAGCCTGGCCGAGGCCTCGAGCGACGACGAGATCGCCCAGGCTCAGCGCCGCCTGCACGAGATGCTCGCCGACGACCCCCGCGTCACCGCCACCACGATCCAGACCGTCGGCTCCAAGGGCTACGACGGCTTCACGATCGCCCTCGTCGAGTCTTAGGCCGCCGGGGGGATCGTTGCGCCGGAGAATCGGATAGGAGAGGATTCGGAGGGAAACACCCTCTACGCCATGGACGTGCATGGCATCCGACTCTGTGCCGTCGTGGCGTTGGACGACGGAACAACCGTGATAACCGTCTACGATCAGAGGGCGTGATGAAAGCTGACTACGAGAGCAAGTGCGACACGATCCAGATCACGCTGGATCGGGTGGATCGCCTTCGCGGAGGCAGCGACGTCATTGACGATGGCGCCGTGATCGTCAGCTATGGCGGGGGCCGCCCGGCGGTGATCGATGTGATCGGTGCCCGAAACGGCTTTGAGCAGTCGCTTCGCGTCGCGGCTCAGCGCCACGATCTCGACGCCGAGGCGCTGATGGCGGCGGCCAAAGCCGCCCTGGCTGCGCCCGATCGGCCGGTCGAGCTCGACGTCGGCGTGCGGGCCGCCGTCTAACACCTGCGAAGACCTACCCCTGCTATCTTTCCCGGTCGGCCCATTGGGCCGGTTGTCTGCTCCTGCCGTCCGTCTCATGGGGCGCGCGGGAATCCTGTTTTCGATCACGAGACCGGAGCGATGAAGGTTCGAGCTTCCGTAAAGCCGATGTGCGAGAAGTGCAAGATCATCCGCCGCAATGGGGCGGTTTTGGTGATCTGCCAGAACCCGCGCCATAAGCAGAGGCAGGGCTAGCTCGATGGCACGGATCGCCGGGGTCAACATCCCCGTCAACAAACGGATCGAGATCGGGCTCACCTACATCTTCGGGATCGGCCACTCGACGGCCAAACAGATCCTTACCGAGACGAAGATCGACCCTGGTACGCATGGCAAGGACCTGACCGAGGAAGAGGTCATCAAACTGCGCGAGGCGGTCGAGAACCGCGAGGTCGAGGGCGACCTGCGGCGCGAGCGCTCCCAGAATGTCAAACGGCTGATGGAGGTCGGCTCCTACCGCGGCCTGCGCCATCGCCGCGGCCTGCCGGTCCGCGGTCAGCGCACGAAGACCAACGCCCGCGGTCGCAAGGGCCCGCGGCGCCTCAGCGTCGCCGGCAAGCGCAAGGCATAGGCGGGGAGATGGCCGAGAAAAAACCCGCCAAGGGGCGTGCCCGCCGCCGCGTCAAAAAGAACGTCACCTATGGGCAGGCGCACATCAAGACCTCTTTCAACAACACGATCGTCACCCTGACCGACACCGAGGGCAACGTGATCGCCTGGGAGTCGGCCGGCTCGGCCGGTTTCAAAGGCTCGCGCAAGTCGACGCCGTTCGCCGCCCAGGTGACCGCCGACGCCGCCGCCAAGAAGGGCATGGAACACGGCCTAGAGCGGGTCGAGGTCTTTGCCAAGGGCGCCGGCTCGGGCCGTGAGACGGCGATCCGCTCGCTGCAGGCCGCCGGTCTCGACGTGACCACTGTCAAGGACGTCTCGCCGCAGGCCCACAACGGCTGCCGGCCGAAGAAGCGGAGGCGCGTCTAGTGGCCCGCGACACCTCACCGCAGTGCAAGCAGTGCCGGCGCGAGGGCCAGAAGCTGTTCCTCAAGGGCGAGCGCTGCTTCACCGACAAGTGCGGGGTCGAGCGCCGCTCCTACCCGCCCGGCGAGCATGGCCGCGGCCGCCTGCGGCAGTCCGAGTACCGGCTGCAGCTGCGCGAGAAACAGAAGACGCGGCGTTATTACCAGGTGCTGGAGAAACAGTTCCGTGCCTACTACGACAAGGCCTCGCGCCAGGACGGTGTCACCGGCGAGAACCTGCTGAGGCTGCTGGAGTCGCGCTTCGACAACGTGCTCGTCCGCCTCGGCTTCGCCGCCTCGCGGCGCCAGGCGCGGCAGTTGATCAACCACGGCCACTGGATGGTCAACGGCCGCCGGGTCGACATCCCCTCCTACCAGGTGCGCCCCGAGGACGTGATCTCGATCAAGTCCGGGTCGTCGGCCACCGCGACGATCCAGCGGGCGACCGAACTCGTCTCCACCGTGCCGGCCTGGCTGCAGGCCGACCACGACGCGCTTACCGCCAAGATCCTGCGCTATCCCGAGCGCTCTGAGATCTCGGCGCCGGTACAGGAGCAGCTGATCGTCGAGCTGTACTCCAAGTAGTCCGGAAACCAAATTTCTGCACACGCATACGCAAGGAACTCATGACCACTGATTTCCAGGTTCCCCGCATCACCTCCGAGAAGGTCGACGACCGCCGCGGCACGTTCACGATCGAGCCGCTGGACAAGGGCTTCGGCTACACCTTCGGCAACAGCCTGCGCCGCGTCCTTTTGTCCTCGCTGGGCGGCGCCGCGATCACCAGCGTCCGCATCGAGGGCGTCGCGCACGAGTTCTCGACCGTGCCGGGCGTCAAGGAGGACGTCACCGACATCGTTCTCAACCTCAAGGACCTGGTCGTTCGCATGCACACCGATGCCGACGAGGTCGAGGCACCGCTGGTTGCCACCGGCCCCGGCGAGGTGAAGGCGAAGGACATCGACCTGCCCTCCGGGGTCGAGATCCTCAACCCCGAGGCGCCGATCGCGACGCTGGAGAAAAAAACCAAACTCGAGGTCTACCTGACGATCGGCCGCGGCCGCGGCTACTCGCCGGCCGAAGAGAACAAGTCCGACGAGCAGCCGATTGGCGTAATCCCGATCGACTCGATCTTCTCGCCGATCCGCCGTGCCTCCTACGCGGTCGCCGCCGCCCGTGTCGGTCAGCGCACCGACTTCGACAAACTGACCCTCGATCTCGAGACCGACGGCTCGCTTGAGCCCGCGGCGGCGCTGCGCGAGGCCTCCGAGATCCTGATCAAGAGCCTGGCGATCTTCACCGACGCCGAGCGGGTCGAGGAGCTGACCGCGCGCGACCCGGCGCCGGTGCTGCCCGCCGATGCGCTCGCTGGCAACGGCGGCGGTGACGCCGGGAGCAACGGCCTCGACGAGATCCTAATCGAGGAGCTGGAACTCGGCGTCCGCTCCTACAACTGCCTGAAGCGGGCCGGCGTGCAGACCGTCGGCGACCTAGTTCGCAAGTCGCGCGGCGAACTGAACGCGATCCCCAACTTCGGCCAGAAGTCGATCGAGGAAGTGATCGAGACCCTGCACGCCCGCGGCCTCGACCTGCAGGCGGACTGAAGCGCTAGAGGCAGAGTGGAGAGGACCTGTGCGCCATCGTAAGAAGCGGAACAAGCTCAGCCGCGACGCCTCGCACCGCGAGTCGCTGCTCTCGAACCTCTCGAAGCAGCTGATCGAGCACGAGCGGATCCAGACCAGCCAAGCCAAGGCGAAGGCGGTCAAGCCGGAGGTCGAGAAGCTGATCACGCTGGCCAAGCGCGGCGATCTGCACGCCCGGCGGCAGGCGCTCTCGACCTTGCACAACGACAAGTTCATCGTTCACAAGCTGTTCGACGAGGTGGCGCCGCGTTATGCGACGCGGCCCGGGGGCTATACGCGGATCGTCAAGCTGGGGCCGAGGCGTTCTGACTCGACCGAGATGGTCTACCTCGAGCTGGTCTAGCGAGCGCCGGCCGGCGGGTCCTGTCGCCGCAGGAACCCCCATGCCCTGCGGTAGCTAAAGCTTCCTCGGGCATGGGTCCCCTACGGCGCCACCCGCCCGAGGAACCGCTCAGGTCAGGCTCAAGAAGGGTCAGGCCGAGTCGGGATCGCCTCAGTCGTAGGAGACTGACTCCAGGTAGAGGCCGTGGGGTGGGGCCGTGTCGCCGGCGGCGGAGCGGGGGGCGCCCTGGAGGAGCTGGGTGAAGTTCTCGACGCTGCGGCGGGATGAAGCGACTTCGAGCATCGTGCCGAGGAGGGCTCGGACCATGTTGCGCATGAAGGCGTCGGCCTCGATGCGGAAGCTGAGGATGTCCCCCTCGGCCTCCCAGGTGGCCTCGAGGATGTTGCGGTCGAAGTGGACGTGGTCGCTCTGGGTTGGGGTGAAGGCGGTGAAGTCGTGGCTGCCGAGTAGCGCCGCGGCGCAGGCGTCAAGGGCCTCGCGGTCGACCCGATGCGGCCACCAGAGTGCCCTGCCGCGCTCGAACGGGCTCGGCGTCCGCCGGGCCAGGAGGCGGTAGCGGTAGGTGCGCGAGCGGGCGTCGTGGCGGGCGTCGAAGCCGTCCGGCACCGACCTCGCCGCGGTGACCGTCACGTCGTCAGGGCCGAGGCCGTTGAGGCTGCGCGCGAGGTCCGGCGGCGGCTCGGCGGAGGTCTCGAAGCTCGCGACCTGGCCCAGCGCGTGGACGCCGGTGTCGGTCCGTCCGGCCACGGTCAGCGCGACCGGCTCACGCAGGGCGGTCGCCAGCGCCGTCTCCAGCTCCGCCTGGACGGTGCGCAGCCCGGGCTGCGCCGCCCAGCCGCGGAAGCCCGAGCCGTCGTATTCGATGTCGAGCCTGACCGTCGGCACCGTGGCCAGTATGCCGGGATGCCGCCCACCTAGAATCGACCGGGTGCGCATCCTCCTCACCAACGACGATGGGATCGCGGCCCCTGGTTTGCAGGCGGCCCGCCGCGCCCTGCGCGAGCTCGATGGGGTCGAGCTCGACGTGATCGCCCCCGACTCGAACCGCAGCGCCACCGCCCGCAGCATCACCACCCGCTCGCCGCTCAGCATCGAGGAGGTCGAGTTCGGCGACGGCGACCGCGGCTACGCCACCGATGGCACCCCGGTCGACTGCGTCCGCTTCGCCGAGCTGGGCCTGGTCGGCGGGCGCCCGGACCTGATCGTCTCCGGCATCAACCACGGCGCCAACCTCGGCGACGACATCACCTACTCCGGCACTGTCGCGGCGGCGCTGGAGGGGATCGTCCTCGGCATCCCCGCGGTGGCGATCTCCCAACAGTCCTCGGGCGGCGGCATGGGCTACGTCAGCGGCCGTTTCGACTTCAGCGTTGCCGCTGCCTTCGCCAAGCAGCTTGTCGCCCGCCTGGTGACCGAGGCGATGCCCGAGGCGACGCTGATCAACGTCAACTGCCCCGCCGGCGAGCCGAGCGGAATCGAGGTGACGAGACTCGGCAAACGGATCTACAACGACGAGCTGAAGCTGGTCGGCGAGGAGGGCGCGGGGCGTCGTCGCTACGAGATCTACGGCTGGCAGCCGGGCTATGAGGAGATCGAGGGGACCGACCTCTTCGCGGTCGCCAACGGGCGGATCGCGGTCACCCCGATCCACTTCGACCTCACCGACCACGGCGGGCTCGAGCGACTGCGTGGCTGGGGCTTCGAGGAGATGCTGGCGGCGAGCGCTTCGGCGGCGTGAGCGGGGCGGACGAGCAGCGGGCCGCCGAGCTGCGGCGGGAGCTGGAGCGCCACAACCGGCTCTACTACGTCCTCGACGAACCGGAGGTCGGCGACGACGTCTACGACGAGCTGCTCGACGAGCTGCGCGCGATCGAGGCCGAGCACCCCGAGCTACGCACGCCGGACTCGCCGACGCAGCGGGTCGGGGCACCGCCGCTGGAGCGCTTCGCACAGGTCGAGCACCTGGAGCAGATGCTCTCGCTCGGCAACGCCCGCAACGAGGAGGAGCTGCGGGGTTGGGAGACGCGCCTGGCCAACTACCTGAAGCGGCTCGACATCACCGCCGCCCAGTTCAGCTACACGACCGAGCCGAAGATCGACGGCCTGGCGATCACCCTCACCTACGAGAACGGGGTCCTGGTCCGCGGCGCCACCCGCGGCGACGGCCGGATCGGCGAGGACGTGACCCAGAACCTGCGGACGATCGGCTCGGTGCCGCTGCGGATCGAGCAGGCGCCGGAGCTGATCGAAGTCCGCGGCGAGATCTACCTGCCGATCGCCGCCTTCAAAGCGCTGAACGAGCGCCGCGCCGAGGCCGGCGAGCCGACCTTCGCCAACCCCCGCAACTCCGCCGCCGGCTCGATCCGCCAGCTCGACCCGGCGCTGGCCGCCGAACGCCCGCTTTCGACCTGGTGCTACGGGATCGGCGCCGTGCGCGGGCTCGACCTCGCGACCCACATGGAGGAGGTCGAATGGCTCGACCGGCGTGGCTTCAAGGTCAATCCGGAGACCGGTCACCACGAGGGGGTCGAGGGGGTCGTCGAGCGCTGCCATTGGTGGGAGGAGCGGCGAGAGTCGCTCGACTACGAAATCGACGGGGTCGTCGTCAAGGTCGACGAGCGGGCGCTGTGGCGCGAGCTCGGCGTGGTCGGGCGCGAGCCGCGCTGGGCGATCGCCTGGAAGTTCCCGCCGACGACGGCGACGACGACGATGCGCGACGTCGTCTGGAACGTCGGCCGCACCGGCCACCTGGTGCCGTTTGCGATGCTGGAGCCGGTCCACGTCGGCGGCGTCACCGTCACCACCGCGACCCTGCACAACGAGGAGGACCTGGCCCGCAAGGACGTGCGGGTCGGCGACGAGGTGGTGGTGATGCGCGCCGGTGACGTGATCCCACAGGTCGTCTCGCCGCTGATCCAGCGCCGCAAGAACAAGAGCGCGCGCAAGCCGAAGCCACCGAAGCGCTGCCCCGCCTGCGGCACCGAGACGATCAAGCCCGAGGAGGCGGTGTTCACGATCTGCCCCAACCGCTCCGGCTGCCCCGGCCAGTCCTTCCAGCACGTCAAGCACTTCGTCAGCAAGGGGGCGATGGACATCGACGGACTGGGGGAGAAGCAGGCGATGCGGTTCCTGAACGACGACCTGATCGCCGACGTCGCCGACATCTACGAGCTGCGTGAGGAGCAGCTGCTGGGGCTGGAGGGATTCGGCGAGGTCTCGGCCCGCAACCTACTGGCGGCGATCGACGCCTCCCGCGAGCGACCGTTCAAACGCGTGCTCTACGCGCTCGGCTTGCCGGGGGTCGGCTACGTCACCGCCGAGGCCCTGGCCGACCACTTCGGCTCGATCGACGCTCTGCACGAGGCCGACCCGGAGCGGATCGAGGAGGTCGAGGGGGTAGGCCCGATCATGGCCGTGCAGATCGCCGAGTCGCTCGGCGACGACCTCACCTGGGCCCTGGTCGAGAAGCTGAAGGCGAAGGGGCTGCGGCTGGAGGCGGCGGAGTCCGAACGGCGCAAGCAGGGTGGGCCGCTGGAAGGCAAGACGGTCGTCCTCACCGGCACCCTGCCGGAGCTAACCCGCGAGGAGGCAGCGGCGCTGGTCAAGGCGGCCGGCGGCAAGATCACCAACTCGGTCTCGAAGAAGACCGACTACGTGGTCGCCGGCGAGAGCCCCGGCTCGAAGCTCGCCAAGGCAGAATCGCTCGGCACCGAGGTCCTCGACGAAGCCGGCCTGCTGGCGCTGGTTCGGTAGCGGACCGGCTGCGCTTTCGGCGCGATCTGCGCGCCACGGGCGCGTCGGCACCCGGCACGATCGGGGCGCATGGTGACGGCACAGATAGGGCTCCTGACGAGCGCCGCGGAAGTCTTGGCGACGGCGGTTGGCTCCGGCATGCTGCTCGGCAGCTTCGGAGGTGGGACCTTCGGACTATTGGCGCGGCGCTCGCGGAGGCGCCTGGAGGAACGAGTCCTCACCGACGGCTATTACGGGGGCATCTTAGCTTTGGCTTTCGCGATTGCCGACGCGATCGTCCGCTATGGTTCGTGAAATGTTTTGTCTGAGAAAAAGATCCTGAGATGGGCGGGGTTCGCTACGCGAACATCGGCATCGCGGTCGGCACCGTGTACGTCCTTGTCGGCGTCCTTTTGTTCAGAGGCGCCAGCAACGGCGTGATTCAGGCCATCGGTCTATCAGGCTTCCTCCTCGGAGGAATCGTCTACCGCGGCCTCGACGAGCGGGCGAGGCGGCGGCGCGAGGCCAGCGGCCGTCGCAGCGACGGTCAGTAGCCGGCGACGAGGCTGGCGATGCGGTCCTGCTCGAGGTGGGCGAGGGCGAGGTCGCCAACCCCGTTCATCAGGATCGAGAAGGCCATCACCCGGCCGCTCTTGTTGAAGCAGTAGCCGGAGAGGTTGCTGACGCCGGTGATCGTGCCGGTCTTGGTCCGGCAGCGTCCGTAGGCGGCGGTTCCGTGCATGCGGTCGTCGACCGTCCCCTCCTTACCGGCCAGGGCGAGGTCCTGGATGAAGTCGTCGCCGGCGGGGTCGGTGCGCATTGCCAGCAGCAGGTCGACGACCTGGCGCGGCGAGGCGAGGTTGGAGCGGGTCAGGCCGGAGCCGTCGACGGCGTGGACGCCGGAGCCGTGTTCGGCGGCGAAGGACTCGACCACCGAGGCGCCGGCGGCGGTCGTGCCGTCGCCCCCGAAGCGCGCGCCGAGCAGCTTGATCAGCGTCTCGGCGAAGAAGTTGTCGGAGTAGACGTCGGTCGTGTTGACGATCTGGCTCAGGCTGGGAGAGCGGACCATCGCCACCCGCTCGGCGTCCGTCGGCGTCGGTGCTAGGGCGATCTGCGCCGGCACCGCGACGCCGGCGGCGCGCAGCGAGCGCGCCAGCTTCGCGCTCGCCAGCTTTGCCGGGTCGGCGGCGAAGCCACTGCTCGCGGTCGAGCCGCTGAAGCCGGAGTTGAAGGCGAGGCCGGAGAGCGGGCCGATGTAAGGGCTGGTCGAGTAGCCGGAATCGGCGACGCCGCGGCGGCGGTCGAAGATCGTGTCGTCGCCGTAGAGGCGACCGGTGATCGCGTGGATGCCGGCGGCGCGGATCTGCGGCACCAGCGAGAAGAGGTTGGTCCCGAGCCCGGCCAGGTAGCCGTTGTAGAAGGTCGGGGTGCCGAGCGTCGGGTCGCCGCCGCCCTGCAGGTAGAGGCTGCCGTGCAGGACGCCGCCAGGGTCGAGGCGACCGTCGGCGAAGACCTTGGTCGGGATCCGCGAGTCGGGGTCGAGCTTGGAGAGCGCGGTCGCGGTCGTGAACAGCTTCATGTTCGAGGCCAGCGAACGCGCCCGGCCAGGCGCCCGCGCACAGACCACATCCCCGCTTTCGCTCTCGACCACCATCAACCCGCTCGCCTGCCCACCCCCGCGCGTCAACATCCCCCGCATCTGATCGCAGACCTGGCTCGCTTGAGCTGTTCCTGCCAGCAGGAAAGCGGCCGCGAATGCGGCTGCAAGCAGGCTGCCCGTTCGCCTCATTGCCGGTACCAACACTGGGAACGAGCAAGGTAGCGGCTCCTTCGGGCGGGTGGGCATGGGAGGAGAGTCCGAGAGCGGCGCAAGCTAACGGCCGCTGCGGCGTGCGGCGTCGGGGGGAGGGGGTCCGAGAACGGAGCCAGTTTGCCCCGCCCGCAGGACCCCTCCCCCCCGACGCCTGGCCCCGCCAGCCGACCGCCCTGAGATAATCCCGTTTTATATGGGCAAGGTCGTCGACATCGACTCCAAGCCACGCCGTAAACCGCGTGGCCGCAAGAAGCCCTCGAAGACCGCCCTCGTCCTCGGCGGCGGCGGCTTCACCGGCGGCGTTTACGAGATCGGCGCCCTGCGCGCCCTCGACCTGCTTGCCGTCAACAGCACCGTCAACAACTTCGACGTCTACGTCGGCACCAGCGCCGGCTCCTTCGTCGCCGGGATGCTCGCCAACGGCATCACCCCCGACGAGATGATGCAGGTGCTGAACTCGCGCGAGCCCTCCGAGCTGGAGGACCTCGACCTCAACCGGGTGCTCAGGCCCAACTACCTCGGCTTCCTCGGCAAAGCGGTCTCGCTGCCGCTGCGCTCGCTCGAGCTGGTGCGCCAGCTTGCGCGGATCGGCGAGCTCTCGGCGATCGACATCGGCGTCGGCCTCGCCGAGGCGCTCCCGACCGGTCTCTACTCCGGTTCGGGGCTCGCCGACTACGTCGAGGAGGTGCTGGCCGAGACCGGCCGCATCAACGACTTCCGCCTGCTCGATCGCGAGCTCTACCTGACCGCCACCGACCTCGACACCTGCGAGCGGATCGTCTTCGGCGAGGAGGGCTGGAGCGACGTCCCGATCTCGAAGGCGATCGAGTGCTCGACCTGCCTGCCGATCGTCTACAAGCCGGTCGATCTGAAGGGCCGGCAGCTGGTCGACGGCGGCATTCGCTCGACCACCAACGTCGACATCGCGGTCGAGAAGGGGGCCAAGTTCATCGTCGTCGTCAACCCCCTGGTCCCCTACGTCAACGACTTCGAGAAGACGATCCCGACGGTGACCGGCAGCCGGGTGCGCCGGGTCTCCGACATGGGGCTGCCGGCGATCGCCAACCAGACCTTCCGCCTGATCGCCCACCAGCGCCTGCACCAAGCGGTCGGGATGTGGCAGGAGAAGTACCCGGGCGTCGACATCATCCTGGTCGAGCCCGACCCCAACGACGAGCTGATGTTCGGGACGCCGATCATGGACTACTCGCGGCGGCTGGAGATCGCCCGCCACGGCTTTGAATCGGTCACCGCGACCCTGGCCAAAGACTACGAGCGCTACGCCGAGATCGCCGAGCGCCACGGCCTCGAGATCTCTGAGCGCCGCGTCCGTCGGGTGGTCGAGCGCGCCGCCGAGGAAGAGCCCGAGCAGACCTCCGCCTGGCGGCGGGTGCTGGAGCAGACTACGTCGGTTCTGCTGCGCCAGTCTGGCGAGGCGTCTTAGCCCCGGCCTGCTCGCCGGTCTTGCGGCGCGGCAGCCAGATCGCCACCAGGCAGAGGGCGAAGACCGGGGCCGCGAGCAGCGCCGTACCGGAGGCGACCGCCTTCCACAGCTCCTCGTCGAGCGAGTGCACCAGGCTCTGGCCCGCGTAGGCGCCGAGGACGGCGAAAGCGGCGACGAGGACGAGGCACATCCCGGTGCCTTCCCTGGTGACCTTGTCCAGGCGTTTTCCGATCGGGCGCAACCGCTTTGGCAGCAGCGGGATCAGCGAGACGAGGCCGAGGGCTCCGAGCACGCCGAGCAGCGCCTCTTCAGGTGGCGTCTCGGCTCCGGGCGTGAAGAGGATGTGTTGCAGGTCGAAGCCGTTGATCGCCGCGAGCCCCGCCGCCAGACCTCCCGCCGCGAGGGCGAGCACGAACGTGTAGAGCAAGTTTCGCCCGCTCTGAACCCGGCGCCAGGCGCGTAGCCCCGGGACCGCGATCACGCCGAGGGCGCCCAGTGCCGCGACCAGGGCGACCAGGGTGGGCAGCGACCAGATCGAGCTGAATTCCAGCTTGCCATCGGATTGCGCGGTGACCAGCCGGCTGGTCAGGTAGACCGCCGCGGCCCAAAAGCCGGCCGCCACGGTGAGCCGCGGCAGCCGCTTCTGCGCCACGGTGCCGGCGACGCCCAGCAGCGGCGGGCGCGCCAGGCCGAGGTATTTAGCCATCGGCAGGCCGGCGGTTCGCAGGGCCGAGAGCGTGACGAAGGCGGCATGGGTGATCGTCCGCAGGCCGAGGTTGCTGACCGCTTCGGCGGGATCGTTGAGGCGCTTGGGCAGCGAGTCGCCCTTCCTGTAGATCTCCCGTACCGCTTCGAGCTTGGTCCAGAGGGCGGTCTGCTTGTCGCCATCCTCCTGCTCCTTCTTCTTGCGGGAGTCGAGCGCGAGCGGCTTGGCGGCGCTTCCGAGCTCGCTGTCCTTGGTCGACTCGGCTTCGATTTCCCCCAGCTCCTCCGCGAGGATTTCGAGCTGGGCCGCGCGCTGGAACGCTGCCCGGGTGAACGGCAGCCTGCTCGCGCCCTTCCCGCTCGCGTCCCTCAGCTCGGCTTCGATCGCCTGCGCGACGCGAGTTTGCAGATCTCCCCCCGTTTCTTCGCACTCCGGGTTGCCCTCATCGCGACCCTCCTCGGTCATCGAGCCGGCGTTTGCGGCGACGTTCGCCAGCGTCTCCTCCAGCAGTTCCCTGCCATTGGCGCCCAACCTTGTCGAGAGGAGCGCCTTGGCGAGGCGTCGGCTGAGCTCCTCGCATCGCTTCCCCCCGTCGGGGTCGTTCGCTGTGCGGGGCTCGTTCTCCGCGTTCGCCGTGAAGTCGTCCTCCTCCAGGCGGGCGTCGAGCAGGAGGTCGACGATGCGAGCGGCTGCGTCGAGCCTGCCCCACATGAAGTCGTTGGCCCGCCAGGAGCGCCGGTAGAAGCCGGCGAAGTGCCCGAGGCCGACCCCGGTCAGCTTCAAGGCGGCGGTGGCGGGGCTGCGCTGGTCCAGCGGGGACTTGGTGAAGATCGGGGTCGGGGCGCCGGGGGTGAGCTGGGTGAAGTGCAGCCGCTGGGCGCTTTCGATGTCGGCTTCGTCCGAGAAGGCGCGGCGCACGACCTCGATCGAGAGCGCCCGTTCGAGGAAGTGGGTTACCGCCGCCTTGGTCTCGAGCGTCTCGCCGAAGAGCGCCCTCCCTGTCTCGGACGAGCGGCGCTCGGGGCTGAGGCCGGTGAAGAAGTCCTCGATCGCCTTCTCGGCCGCCTCGCGCGCCTTCGGCGCCTGCGCCTCGGCCTTTGTGACCGCTTTCTGCAGCCGTTCGAGCGCCGCTTCCTCGTCGAAGCGCGAGGGATTGTTTTCGCTCTCTTCCCGGGTCACGTGGTCGCGGACGTCGGCGAGCGTTTCCAGCGCTTCGTAGAGCTGTGCCCGGATGCTCAGCAGCCGCGCCCGGGCCTCGAGGTCGCACTCCTTCGCCATTGTCGGGCGCAGCAGGTCGAGCAGGAGGTGGACGATCCGCTGCGCCGGTCGCACCCCCCATTCCCATTGCTCGCCCACAGGCCGCGATTTGCCTGGAATCCAGGGCAGGTTGCCGCCCGTCTTTTCGAGCAGCTCGCGAACCGCCGCGACGTCTCCGGGCTCTTCGAACAGCTCTTCCAGGGATTGCACGGTGCGCCGTTCCCGGTAGGCCGCGAAGAGCGCATCGGCGGCCTCGTTGAGGCTATGGAGCGGCATCCTCAGCAGCTGCTCCTGCGCTATTCCGGACCAGCGCGGCCTTTCGACCGCGTCGCGGATCGCGTAGAGATGGTCGACCAGGGGCGCGGTCCGGGGAAGGTTGACCGCGTAGGAGGCGACGTCGCGCAAGGTCGGCTTCTGCGGCGAGGTTTCCGCCGCGATCGCGGTCGGGTCGCCGTTCACGTAGCAGACGTAGCGCTTGACCAGGGCGGAGGAGGTCTGGCTCGGGATCAGGTCCAGGGCGGCGCGGATCGGCGCGTTGTCGAGCAGGCCGCCGTCGATGCCATAGGTGGGGCGCGCCAATCCGGCCAGGATCCTCGGGTTGCCTTCGACCCAGAAGGGATCAAAGGCTCCCGGGAAGGAGGCGGAGGTCCTTGCCGCCACCGCCAGCGCTTCGGCGCTGAAATGCACTTTCTCGCGGAAGCTGAAGCGCGGCCGGTGCTCGCGGGCGATCAGCTCGCTGCCCCAGGCGTCGCGGAACCTGCGTTCGACCCCGATCACGTCGGTCATCGTCACGTCGACGCTCGGCACGAGCGGCGGAACAAGCTCGGCGACGGGTCCGACCTTTCCGTCCAGCAGTTCCTCGAACGCCTCCTCGAGGGCTTTGTGGAATGTATCCCCCTTCATCAGCGAGGTCGGTTTCTGCTCGCCACGATCCTGCAGCAGTTGCTCCAGATCCCCGAGCTGCAGCCACTTCTCGCGGACGAAATCCGGTTCGAGGCAGCGGTTCTTGGCGATCGCGGCACCGAGCAGGGCGCCGTTGATGCCGCCGGCGCTGCTGCCGCTGACGATGTCGATCACCAGGCGGCGGCCAAAGCACTCGCAGAGGTCGTCGTAGACGCGCCGCGCGCCGCGCTCGACGCCTTTATGCGCTCGGCGGGCACGGTCGAGCTCGACCGTGCAGCCGCCCATCCAGACCGCGAGGCTGACGCCGCCGTTGAGGGCCATCGCCACCCGCAGCTCTTCGACCCTGGGTTCAATCTCCTCCACGGGCTTGGGATCGCCCGCGGGCCCGGGCGCGAGCGTGGAGCCGGCGCTGGCCGCGCCGGGAATCGGCTCTGCTTCGGGCTCGTTCTCGGAGGGCACGCCGCCGCGACCCTCCCAGATCAACTCTTAATAGTCAACACACCCCTTCGTAAGGGCCGGCACCCGCGCGTCAGGCCGCGTACAGCTGCTCGATCGCCTGCTCATGCTTGTTGGCGACGACGGCGCGCTTGACCTTCAAGGTCGGCGTCAGCTCGCCGCTTTCCTGGGAGAGGTCGTGGGGGAGGATGGTGATCTTCTTCACCTGCTCGACCCGGGCGTAGTTCTTGTTGATCTCCTCGACGTGAGCCTCGATCGAGGCTCTGATCTGGGGGTCGGCGGCGAGCTTCACCGGGTCCTCGGGCAGGCCGTGCTCCTTGGCGTAGGCGAGGGCGTCTTCGGGGTCGAGGGTGACCAGCGCCACCAGGTAGGGGCGTCGGTCGCCGACCACGACACACTGGGAGACGAGCGGGTGCTGCTTGATGTCCGCCTCGAGGTTGGCCGGGGTGATGTTCTTGCCGCCCGCGGTGATGATGATGTCCTTTTTGCGGCCGGTGATCTTGATGAAGCCGTCGGCGTCAATCTCGCCGATGTCGCCGGTGTGCAGCCAGCCGTCGACGATCGTCTCCCGGGTCGCCTCCTCGTTCTTGTGGTAGCCCTGGAAGACGTTCGGTCCCTTGACCAGGATCTCGCCGTCCTCGGCGATCCTCACCTCGCAGCCGGGGAACGGTTTGCCGATCGTGCCGACCTTGAAGTCGTCGGGCGAGGAGATCGTCGCCGCGGTCGAGGTCTCGGTCATCCCCCAGCCCTCAAGCACGAGGACCCCGGCGGCGTCGAAGAAGCGCAGTATCTCCGGGTTGATCGGGGCGGCGCCGGAGACCGCGAGGCGCAGCTTGCCGCCGAACAGGTTGCGGATTTTCGACAGCACCTGCTTGTCGGCGAAAGCGTACTCGCGGCTGAGCAGGAAGCCCGGCCTGCGGCCGCTGCGCTCCGCCTCGCGCATCTTCGCGCCGATCCGGATCGACCAGTCGAAGATCGCCTTTTTCAGCCCACCCTCTTTTTCCATGCCACTGTTGGCGGCGGTATAGATCTTCTCGAAGATGCGCGGGACCGAGGGGAAGTAGGTCGGCTTCAGCTCGGACAGGTTGGGCATGATCTTCAGCGGGTCCCGCTCCCAGTAGGCGATCGTCGCGCCGAGGTCGAAGCTGCCGAGCTGGATCAGCAGGGCGAAGGAGTGGGCCAGCGGCAGGTAGAGGTAGGTGACGTCTTCGCCCTCGATGACGCTGGTCTCGTTGACCATGTCGAGCATCGCCCGGTAGTTGCCGTGGCTGATGATGCAGCCCTTGGGTGGTCCGGTGGTGCCGGAGGTGTAGATGAAGGTGCAGATGTCGGCCGGGGTGACCGCCGAGTAGAGCGCCTCCCAGCGTGCCTCGTCCCCGCCGGCGCCCTTCGCGGCCAGGTCGTTCATCGAGAGCGCGTCCTCGGCCGAGCCGGTCATCAGGACCACGTGCTCGAGCTGCGGCAGCTGGTCGCGGACCTTGCGGATCTTTTCCAGCTGCTCGGCGTCCTCGACCACGACCACCTTGGCGTCGGAGTTCTCGATCACATAGCGGCACTCCTCGGGGGAGTTGGTCTGGTAGATCGGGACGACGATGGCGCCGATCGAGAGCGCGGCGAAGTCGAAGTAAGTCCACTCCGGGCGGGTGTTGCCGAGGATCGAGACCCGGTCGCCCTTCTCGACTCCCAGCTCGGCGAGGCCGAGGGCGAGCGGCCGGACAATCTCCAGCACCTCGTTAAAGCTGCGGTCGACCCACCGCTCGCCGTCTTTGTAGCGGACGGCGGGAGCGTCACCGTAGGTCTGGGCCGCAAGCGGCAGCAGATCGGCAAGGGTCTTCGAGTCGGTTCCCCGTCGCATGGCCGGGGGGAAGTCTAGTTAAGGGCAGAGGCCGCGAGGTCGCCGGGGTGTCGGGTCGCGCCGCTGGCGATAATGGACGCCGTGTCCGAAGCAGCGGTCAAGGCGATTCCCCGACGGGGGCGACTCTGGGTGATCCTGATGCTCGCCTTGGCCCTGTTCGGGATCGGTTACCTGGTCGTCTCGATCGCCACCCTGAAGCCGGGCGACCCGGCCGTCCACGTGGCCGGGATTGGCGACGCGCAGCAGCTTTTCGGCGGGGTGCCGCAGGAAGGCGATCGGCTCGGATCCGCCGACGCGCCGGTGACGATCCAGGTCTTTAACGACCTCCAGTGCTCCGAATGTCGCGAAGACTTTCTCAGCACGGTTCCGGCGCTGACCGAAGACTACGCTCGTCCAGGAGACGTCCAGCTTCTCTATCGGCACTATTCGAACAGCGAAAACGCCCAGCAACTCGGCTTCTACGGCGCCGAAGCGGCGGCCGACCAGGGCTACGGCTGGCAGTACACCTACCTCTTCTTTCGCAACCAGGTGGAAGCGGGGCACTTCGGCGTCGACCAGGACTTCCTCAACTCGATTGCCGGCGGCATCGAGGAACTCAACTTCCCGGAATGGAAGCAGGACCTGGAAGACAACGGCGGCCCCGATGGCTCGATCTCCAAGCGCCTGCAGGGCTACGAGGAACTCGGCTCCGACCTCGGCATCCGCGTCCGCCAAGCCGCCATCGTCAGCGGCCCGGGGGGAACCCGCACCCTCCAGGACGGCCCCAAGCTGGGCCAGATCGAACGGGCGATCGAGGAAGTGGAATAAAGAAGAAAGTCAAGGGCAAGGCCAAGTGCCTCGGCAATCTGGTCGCTATACTGTCCATATGGCCAAGAAAGTTACTGCTACCGATGCGAAGGAGAAGATCCTTCGGCTTCTCGATGATGCTGCCGCCGGGGAAGAGATCGGAATCACTAGGCACGGCCGCCCGGTCGCGCGCCTCGTGCCGGCGGCGGGTGCTCGCTCCCTCAAAGGATCCTTCGAGGGAGTGGCGATGACCGCGGTCGACGAGGAGGATCTGTTTTCCACCGGAGAGCCCTGGAATGCCTCGTGAGTCGTGAGCGCAGTCTTGCTCGACACCCACGTGGTTCACTGGTGGTCGGCCGAGCCGCACCGGGTCAGCAAGCCAGCGCGTGAAGCCCTCGATCGGGCCGGAGAGCTCGCGATCGCGGCAGTCTCATGGTATGAGCTGGCTTGGCTGGCAGAGCATGAGCGGATCGTCGTCAACGTTCCAATTCGGTCTTGGCTTCAGGGTCTCTCCGAGCAGCTGCGAACCATCGCAATAAGCCCCGCGGTCGCCCACACTGCCGTTTCTCTTCCATCGTCCTTCCCAGGAGATCCGGCCGACCGCCTGATCTACGCGACCGCCGTAGAGCATGACCTTCGGCTGGTGAGCAAGGATCGAGCGATTCGTGACCATGCACATCCTCGCCCGGTGGCAATCTGGTGATCGCTACCGCTTCCGTGTTGGGCAGGAGGTCTATCTCCCTTGCAGCGCTGCGAGGATCTCGCTCGTGGCGCGTTCGCCCGACTCAACGGCGCCGTTGAGGTAGCCCTGGAAGTCGATCGAGGTGTGCTCGCCGGAGAAGTGGCAGGCACCTTCCCGTTGGCGCTCGGCGCCGGCGAACTTCGTGTACTGGCCGACCTTCCAGTAGGAGTAGGAGCCCTTGGTCCACGGGTCCCCGGTCCAGTAGTCGACCGTCGCCATGCCGTTCCATCGCGCCGAGATCCCGGGCAGCACGGGCTCTAGCTGGCTGAGGAATTTCGCGGCGCGTTCGGCGGGCGTGCCGGTGCCGAAGCTCGCGCCGATGTTGCCGCCGGTGTAGTCGACGAGGATCCCCGCCGTCCCCGGTTGCGCACGGGTGACCTCCCAGGTGGTCTGGTAGCCGGTGTCGGAATAGGTGTCTCCCTGGTTTCCCAGCGTGTTCCAAAAGCGGTCTTTGAACTGAACGTGCAGCTTGGAGTTCGTCCCCATGCCAAGTTGCTCGATCGCGGTGGTCTTGACCTGGGAAAAGCCGGCTTTCGAGTAGTCGACGTCGCGCAGGATCGAGAAGGGTAGGGCGAGGACGACGCGGTCGGCGGTGACCGTTTTCGTACTCAGCCCGGACTGGAAAGACAAGCGGTAGCTGCCATCCGAGTTGCGCGCGATGGCGACCAGCTCGGAGCCAGCCGTGATCTGGCTCGAGAGCGCGGCGGCGAGCTGGGCCGTGATCTGGTCGTTGCCCCCACGCACGTGGTACTTCTCGTTCGAGGGGCCGAAGATCCGCAGCTGGCCCTGACCCGAGTAACCGAGCAGGTAGAGCATGTTGAGCGAACTCTGCACTTTCGTCTCCGCCCCATACTCGATGTTGTAAGCGACGTCCAGCAGCTGTCCCAATTTCGATTTGAGGCCGCCGGGGACGTAGGCACGGATCCAGTCGGCGATCGACATCGCGTCGAGTTCGCGACCCCGCTGCGTCGAGAGGTTGAAGAGCGTCGGGTAGCTGGCGGCGGAGACGTCCTTGTGCAGCTGCTGCCAAATCTCCTTCAGATCGTCGGTCGCTTCGGCGAAAGAGTACGGCTGGCCATCGAAGTAGTAGAACGGATCGGTTCCGTTGACCTCGGCTGAGAGCAGGTTGTCGAGCTTGAGTCCCAGCTCCTGAGCGAGTTGGCGGGTCTGGGTGTGGCCCTGGTCGATCAGCTCGCCTCCGTGCTCGGCGATCTGTCCCTCGGCGAAGTCGCCGCGACGCGTCCAGCAGCGCCCGCCGAGCCGATCGGAGGCCTCATAGAGATCGGCCCGGTAACCAGCCTGCTTGAGGCGGTAGGCGCAAGTCAGGCCCGCGAGGCCACCACCGACGACAACGATCCGCGGCTCGCCGGCGGCCAGCACCCGCGAGAGCGGCCCGGCCAGCATCGCCGCCGCGCCCAGCCCGGCGCTGCCGGCCAGCAGCTCGCGGCGGCGGATCAGCCCGGAGCGCTCTTCGGGGACCCCCTCGGTGAAGTCTTCGCTCGCAGCGGCGTGTGCAGCAGAGGCGGCTTCTCCCAATTTGCGAGCCAACGGCGTACGAGCCATGCCGTACAAAGGTCGCACGCGCGGGCCGGTATCCGCAAGGGACACATGGGACAACGGAACGCCGACCCGTGTGACAGATGCTATAGCGCCGACACCCTCGCCAAGGCGCTCGACCTGCTTGCCGATTGCCAGGGCCGAGCCCTTCGCGACCCTTGCCGACCCCGAGCTTGCGAGGCGGCTAGATGGCGTCACGCAAGACACCGCTTCCTCTGGCGGCGTTCAAATGAGGCTCTGCCAATCGGGGCGCCCGGATTTGAACCGGGGACCTCACCGACCCGAACGGTGCGCGCTACCAGGCTGCGCCACGCCCCGAGAGCGGCGATTATCCCAAAGCTGCGGCGCGGCGCGGCGCCGCCTTCGCGGGCGGCGGGCCGCTACTTTGCGCAGGGACCCTGTTCCTACGTCGATGAACCGGAAGCTGCTGCCCATCCTCGTGCTGGTGGCGATGGCGATCTCGCCTTCGCCGGCCCGTGCCTACCTGCCGCCCGGGTTCATCGGGGTCTCGCCGCAAAGCGTCTCCAGCAGCTCCGACTTCAAGCTGATGCGGGAAGCGGGAGTGACCAGCGTGCGGCTGCCGCTCTACTGGACCGTGGTCCAGACGAAGGCACCGACGCTCGCCGACGCCGACTGGTCAGGCTTCGACCGCGAGGTCGAACTGGCGGCCGAAGCGGGGATCCGGGTGATGCCGTTTGTCTGGGGCTCGCCGGAATGGGCGGCGCCGCAGGTGGTCGACCTGCCGGTGCGCAGCTCCTGGCAGCGCTGGGGCTGGACCAAGCTGCTGCGTGAAGCGGCGCAGCGCTACGGCCCCGACGGCAGCTTCTGGGAAGACCACACCAAGCTCTCCTTCCTGCCGATCCGCCGCTGGGAGATCTGGAACGAGGAGAACATCGTCACCTTCGCCGACGATCCCGATCCGGCTCGTTTCGCGACGCTGATCCGGATCTCCGGCCGCGTCCTGCATCGCGCCGACCCCGGCTCGAAGGTGATTCTCGGCGGCTTCTTCGGCCGGCCGCTGCAGATCCCGCCGAACGTCGCCTCGGGGAATTTCCTCTCCCGCCTCTACCGCGCCCACGACGTCAAGCGCTACTTCGACGGCGTCGCCCTGCACCCCTACGTCGCCCGGGCGACGGCGATGGGCGCCCAGCTCGACAATCTGCGGCGGGTGATGCGGCGCCATCGCGATGGCGCCACGCCGATCTACGTGACCGAGCTGGGCTGGGGCTCCGATAGTGGCCCGACCCGCTGGGAGCGGGGCCTCTACGGGCAGGCGAACCAGCTCTCGCGCGCCTTCGCGATGCTCTCGGCCAACCGCCTGCGCTGGCGCGTCGCCGGCGCCTGGTGGTTCACCTGGACCGACGAAGGCGGCAGCTGCGGCTTCTGCCACTCGGCCGGCCTGCTGACCGAAAATCGCCAGGCGAAGCCGTCCTGGTACCGCTTCAACGCCTGGACCGGCGGCGACCCGGACACCGTCCCCAGGGCGAAGTTCGACGGCGGCGTCCAGCGGGGCGAAGAAGCGCCGTCCGGCGATCCCCTCCAGCCCGCCGAAGTTCCCCCGCCGGCGTTCGAATAGGGCGCGGCGGCCGACGGGACGCCGCCGCTAGGCTCCGTAGCCCAGTTCGAATCCGACCGAGGAGTCACCAGATGCCTTTCTCCGTTCCCGATCTTCCGTACGCCTACGACGCGCTCGAGCCGCACATCGACGAGGCGACGATGCGGGTCCACCACGACAAGCACCACCAGGCCTACGTCGACAAAGCGAACGCCGCCCTGGAGGGCACCGGGTTGGCCGACGCGGACGTCGAGGACGTGCTGCGCAACCTCGCGAGCCTCCCCGGCGATAAGCAGGGCCCGGTTCGCAACAACGCCGGCGGCCACTACAACCACACCCTCTTCTGGCAGATGCTGAGCCCGGACGGCGGCGGCGAGCCGCAGGGCGACCTCGCCGCGGGGATCGGCGAGACCTTCGGCTCCTTCGACTCCTTCAAGGAGGAGTTCAAGAACGCCGGGATCGCCCGCTTCGGCTCCGGCTGGGCCTGGCTGGTCAAGGACTCCTCCGGACTCGCGATCGTCTCGACGCCGAACCAGGACTCACCGCTCTCCGACGGCAGCGTCGTCCTGCTCGGCTGCGACGTCTGGGAGCACGCCTACTACCTCAAGTACCAGAACAAGCGGCCCGACTACATCGACGCCTTCTGGAACGTCGTCAACTGGGATTACGTCGCCCAGCGCCTCGCCGACGCTTAACCGGGGACGCTCCGCGCCGCGGCCGCGGTCTCTGCGAGGGCCGCGGCCGGCGGTATTTCTGCCATCGCGTGCTCGGTCAAGGCGGTGATCGTCAGGCTCGGGTTGACGCCGACGTTGGCCGGCACCGCCGCGCCGTCGCAGACCAGCAGGTTCTCGTAGCCGAAGACGCGCTGGCGGCGGTCGACGACGCCGTCCTCGGGGCCGTGGCCGATCACCGCGCCGCCGAGGATGTGAGCGGTGGTGGGCACGTTCATCAGTGCCTCGTTGATCGAGCTCTGGGCGATTCCCCCGGTGCGCTCGGCCAGCCATTCGGCCGCTTCGTTGGCGACCGGGATGAAGGTCGGGTTGGGGCGCTCGGGGTCCTGCTCGGTCTGCAGGCGGACGTCGCCGGAGCGCTTCAGCTTCGGGCGCAGGGCGATCGCGTTGTCCAGCGTCTGCATCACCAGCAGGATGATCGTGCGGCTCGACCAGCCCTTCGGCCACATCACCTTGGCGAACTTCTTCGGGTGGCGGAGGATCTGGGCCAGCAGCTTCAGCGGTCGGGTGACCCGGGTGCCGTCGCCGACCAGCAGCGTGTAGAGGGTGTTCATCGAGTCGCCGGCTTTGCCGTAGGTGACGGTCTCGATGTGGGTATGGGGGTCGGGGTAGATGCTGCCGCTGATCGCGACCCGCTTGGTCAGGTCCTCGGGGTAGTCCTCGGGGACGGTGACTGCGAGGATCACCTCGCTATTGGTCCGCACCGACTCGCCCAGACGGGGCGAGATCCGCGGCAGGCTGCCGCCCAGGCGGCAGCGCTGCAGCAGCTTGTTGGTCCCGAGCGCCCCGGCGGCGACGATCACCCCGCGCGCGGTCAGCGTCTGGCGCCCGCGACCACGGAGGAGGCCGGAGCGCTCGCTGGCGATCGCGTAGCCGTCGCTGCCGTCGGCGGCGCCGAGGGGAAGGATCTCGGTCACGGTGCGATTGGGGCGGACCTCGACGCCACGGCGCTCGGCCAGCCAGAGGTAGTTCTTGACCAGCGTGTTCTTCGCCCCGTGCGGGCAGCCGACCATGCAGCGGCCGCACTGCATGCAGCCGGTCCGGTCGGGTCCCTCGCCATCGAAGAACGGGTCGGGGACGGTCTCGCCGGGCTGATCGCCGAAGTAGATTCCGACCGGGGTCTTGCGGTAGGTGTCGCCGACCCCAATCTCCTCGCCGAACTCGCGCAGCAGCTCGTCGGCCGGGTCGTCTTGGTCGTGGACGACGACGCCGAGCATCCGCTGTGCCTCGGCGTAGTGCGGCGCCAGCGTCGCCTCCCAGTCCTCGAGGTCGCCCCACTGCGGGTCCTTGAAGAAAGCGGTGGGAGGGACGTAGAGCGTGTTCGCGTAGCCAAGGCTGCCGCCACCGACCCCGCAGCCGCTGACCACGGCGACGTCCTTGAAGGGGGTGAGGCGGAAGATTCCCCGCAGCCCCAGCCGCGGCGCCCAGAAGTAGCGCCGCAGGTCCCAGGTCGACTTCGGGAAATCGTCGTCGCCGAAGCGTTTGCCGCACTCCAGGACGGCCACCGAATAGCCCTTTTCAGCTAAACGAAGTGCCGACACGGAGCCCCCGAACCCCGACCCGACCACGATCCAATCGAAGTCGAACGCTCCGTCGCCCCGGTTAAGGGGGTGGGGTGGAGCGTCTTGTACTTTTTCGCCACTCCGCTCCACGGTCAGCCGCCCTCCGATCTCGAAAAAGTTAAGCGAAACCCCACCCCCTTAACCGGGAGTCAGGCCTCGCCCGGCTCCAAAGGACGGAAATCGGACGTGCGGGCGCCGCAGACGGGACAGAACCAGTCCCTGGGGATGTCCTCGAAGGGAGTGCCCGGCGGAATTCCACCGTCGGGATCGCCGATCGCCGGGTCGTAGATGAACCCGCAGCTGTCGCAGATCCAGAGGGTCGCTTCCTTGGTCGCGGTCATGCTCGAATTCTACGCGTCCTATTTGTCGCCGAAGCTGACCGAGACCGGCTCGCGATCGGCGGCGTCGATCTCGAAGAACTCGCGCGCGGTGAAGCCGCCCTGGTTGGCGATGATCGAGCCCGGGAACTGCTGGATGTCGGTGTTGTAGGACTGCACGTTGGAGTTGTAGATCCGCCGCGAGGCCTGGATCTCGTCCTCCAGCTCGGAGAGGTTGCGGCTCAGCTGCTGGAAGTTCTCGGTCGCCCGCAGGGTGGGGTAGTTCTCGGCGACGGCGCGCAGGTCGGTCAGCGCGCCGGTCAGCTTGTTCTCCGCCTGGGCGGTGTCGCCGACGCTCTGGGCAGACATCGCCTCGGCCCGCGCTTTGGTCGTCTTCTCGAACACCTCGCTCTCGTGCGTGGCGTAGCCCTTGACCGTCTCGACCAGGTTGGGGACGAGGTCGTGGCGTCGCTTGAGCTGGACGTCGATCCCGCTCCAGGACTCGTCGACCCGGTTGCGCGAGGCGATGATCGAGTTGCGCTTCGCGATGTAGTAGAGGACCGCGATGACGATGATCGCGACGACGACGATGATGGCGATGGTCATGGAGGCTCCTGTGGTCGACCGGGCTTGCAGCCCATCCTAACGCCGATCGGCGGCGTCCCAGGCGGCTCGCGGACATAGGATCGGGCGATGGGCGCGAAGCAGGAAGCGCAGGACTGGGCCGCGGCCGTGCGCCGCTACGGCGAGCGCAACGGCCTCACCTATGAGGAAGTCGGCGGGATCAATCCGAAGGACGGGCCGGTGGCGCTCTGCGTCGGCGGCGTCAACCGCCTCACCGGCCAGTTGGCGGAGGGGTTCTGGGGCTCCTCCTGCGACGCCGACGAAAAGGAGGTCGGCGGCCTCTTCGGCAAGGCGGTGCTGCCGACCGCGCTGCTCGCCAAGGCTCACATGCCCGATCTCGCGCGGGTGGTTCCGGCCTTCAACGTCGAGTCGATCGAGGGCCACGAGGCGGTCGCCCAGCGCTTTTCCCGCAAGGTCGAGTTCGAGTCGCTCGATTTCAACAAGCGCTTCTGGACCACGGTGCCGAAGGAGTACGACCCGATCGCGCTGCGCGAGCTGTTCGGCCCGGGGTTCCTCGCCTGGGTGACGACGATGACCGGCGAGCTCGACTTCGGCGTCAACGACCGCCAGCTCTGGTTCCTCTGGCGCCTGCGCGAGCGCGGCGAAGCCGAGCTGAAAACGGCGCTGAAGAACGCCGGCCAACTGTTCAAGCGGCTGCAGTCCGAGATGGACGAGAGCGGGATCCACACCTACCTGCCCGGTCCCTGGCACGCCGGTCTGGAGCCGTTCCCCGAGACCTGACCCGCCTGGTCAGGCCGGATAGTCGGGGTCGCCGGGCAGGACCACGCGGTGGTCTTCGCGGCTGCCGATCACCTTGGGCAGGATCGGCTCGACGGCACGCCCACGGTGGGCGGCGATCGCCTCCTCGGAGCTGCCGAAGGCGCGCAGCGACTCGAGCTGGGCGATCGTCGGGAAGGCGAGCACGATGTCTCCGGCGGCCCGGGCCTCCAGGGCCGCGTCCGGCTGGAACCAGGCCGCCTCGACCGTCTCGGCGCCGTCCGGTTTCGGCGGCTTGTGCGCCGGCGCGAGGGCGAGGAAGAACCAGGCGTCGAAGCGGGTCGAGATCACCTCGGGGGTGATCCAGCGGGAGAAGAGCACCAGCTCCTCGTCGCGGGGTAGCTGGATCGCCGCCTCCTCGGCCAGCTCCCGCACCGCGCAGGCGCGGTGGCCGGCCTCCTCGGCGCCGTCGGCCGGGTCGACGGCGCCGCCCGGGAAGACCCAGACGCCGGGCATGAACTTGGCCTGTTCGCTGCGCTTCAGCAGCAGCACCTCGAGCGCTCGGTCGCCGTGCTTGCCGCCGCGCCGCAGCAGGACCACCGAGGCCGCCGGCCGCGGCTCGGACGGCGGGCCGAGGTTGGGCGCCTCGGCTGGGCCCCGCTTCCTCTCGCTCATCGATCCACCCTAGCCGAGGGCGCCCGGGCCGCTGGGCGCTCAGGCGGCGTAGGGCATCCGTGCCTGGTCCCGCAGCGGGATCGCGGCCCGCTCAACCGGCCCGCAGGCGGCCTCGATCGACTCGGCGACGACGTCCAGCAGCCGCGAGCTCCTCGGCAGAGATCGAGAGCGGCGGGACGAGGACGACCGTGTCGCCGAGCGGGCGCACGATCGCGCCGCGCTCGCGCGCCTCCAGCGTCACCCGGTGGCCCATGCGCAGCTCGGGGCCGTGCTCGCCGAGGTCGATCCCGACCATGAAGCCACGGCCGCGGACCTCCGCGACCTCGGGCATCTCCCCGATCTGCTCCAGGCGCTCCCAAAGCAGCGCGATCTTCGGCTGCAGCCGCTCGATCGTCCGCTCGGACTCGAAGACGTCGAGGTTGGCGAGGGCGGCGGCGCAGGCGAGCGGGTTGCCGGTGTAGGTGTGGCCGTGGAAGAAGGTTCGCTGCTCTTGCGGCGTCCCGAGGAAGGCCTCGTAGACCGGTTCCGTGGTCAGGGTTGCGGCCAGGGGCAGGTAGCCGCCGGTGAGGCCCTTGGCGAGGCAGAGGAAATCCGGCGCGACGCCCTCCTGCTCGCAGGCGAACATCGTCCCGGTCCGCCCGAAGCCGGTCGCCACCTCGTCGCAGATCAGCAGCAGGCCGTGCTCGTCGCAGAGCTCGCGAACGGCGCGCAGGTATCCGGGCGGCTGGACGAGGATGCCGGCGGCGCCCTGGACCAGCGGCTCGACGATCACCGCCGCGACCTCCTCGCCGTGGGCGGCGAGGACCCGCTCGAGGTCGGCGGCGTCGCCGGGCTCGGCGGCGTGGGTCTCGAACAGCAGCGGCCCGTAGGCGGAGTGGAAGAGGTCGATGCCGCCGACCGAGACCGAGCCAATCGTGTCGCCGTGGTAGGCGCCGCGCAGGCGGACGAAGGAGGTGCGGCCGGCGCCCTCGCAACCGCGCTGGCGCTGGTACTGGAAGGCCATCTTCAGGGCGACCTCGGCGGCGGTGGAGCCGGAGTCCGAGTAGAAGACGCGCGAGAGGCCGGGCGGGGCGATCGCGACCAGGCGGCCGGCCAGCTCGGCGGCGCCGGGATGGGAGAGGCCGAGCATGGTCGAGTGGGCGATCCGCTCGAGCTGCTCGTGCACCGCCCGGTCGATCGCCGGGTGACGATGGCCGTGGACGTTGCACCAGAGCGAGGAGGTACCGTCGATGTAGCGGCGCCCGTCGCCGTCGAAGACGTGGACGCCCTCGCCGCGCTCGACCAGCAGCGGCTCTTCCTCCGACCAGCCCTGCTGCTGGGTGAAGGGGTGCCAGAGGTGCCGCAGGTCCTGGCGGGCGGGGTCGGTGCTCATCGAAACGACCCTAGAACCGCATCCGGCCGGAATCTCCGCCCGGAAGGCTCGCCCGGAGCGGGTTCCGCGCCACCGGGTCGGTTCTATCCGTGATCTTGCTCACACGAGCAACTATTTCCCTTGAGAAATAGTTGTGGGTACGCAACTATTGATTTCGATGCAAGCGAGCGACGTGAAGGCAATCGCCGAGAAAGCTGCCGCCGAGACCGGGCCCGAGGCCCAGGAGACGGCGGCCCGGCTGACCGCGCTGCTGCGCCACGTCTTCCTCTACGACCGCGGCAACCAGCTGCGGGTGATCGAGGAGTCGGGCCTGTCGATGACCCAGTGCAAGGTGCTGCTGGAGCTGGGCGGGCTCGGCCAGACGGCGGAGGCCTGGCAGGTCGGCGACCTGGCCGAGCTGTTTGGCGTCTCGGTGCCGTCGATGAGCCGCGCGGTCGACGCGCTGGTCAGGGCGGGGTTGGCGACGCGGGTCGAGGACCCCGAGGACCGGCGCGCCCGCCAGGTCCGGATCACCCCGAAGGGGAAGGGCCTGGTCGAGACCCTGGTCGCCGTTCGCCAGACCGGCATCGAAGCATTCGCCTCGACCCTCAGCGCCGCCCAGCGCCGCAAGCTCGACGCCGCTGTCGATGCGCTGATGGACCGTGAGGACATCGCACAGACCTATCAGCACCTGAAGGGAGTTGGACCCGCTTGACCCGCTATCGCCACCTGATCACCGAGGACAACCGCAAGTGGTGGACGCTTGGAGCGATGTGCTTCGCGCTGTTCATGATCATGCTCGACAACACGGTCGTGAACGTCGCGCTGCCGTCGATCCAGAAGGACCTCGGCGCCTCGATCTCCGGCCTCGAGTGGACGATCAACGGCTACACGCTCTCCTTCGCGGTGCTGCTGGCGACGGGCGGGCGACTCGGCGACATCTTCGGCCGCCGCCGCATGTTCATGACCGGCGTCGTCATCTTCGCCCTCTCCTCCGCGACCGCCGGTCTGGCCCCAAGCGAGACGGCGCTGGTCGCCAGCCGGGTCGTCCAGGGCGTCGGCGCGGCGCTGATGATGCCGGGGACGCTCTCGATCATCACCGACGCCTTCCCCGCCCACGAGCGCGGCAAGGCGATGGGCACCTGGGCAGGCGTCTCCGCCCTGGCGCTGGCGATCGGGCCGGTGCTGGGCGGCTTCCTCACCGAGCACGTCAGCTGGCGGGCGATCTTCTACATCAACATCCCGGTCGCGATCGGCGCCGTCGCCGCCTCGCTGTTCGCGGTGCGCGAGTCACGCGACACCAGCGTCGGGCGCGAGGTCGACTACGCCGGCGTCGCCGTGCTCACCGCCGGCCTGACCGCGCTGGTTCTGGCCCTGGTCGAGGGCAACGCCTGGGGCTGGGGATCGACCGAGATCATCGGGCTGCTGGTGGGCGCGGTCGTTGCCCTCGGCGCTTTCGTCGCGGTCGAGAACCGGGTCAGGGCGCCGATGGTCCAGTTCGACCTGCTCTCCGACCGCAACTTCCTCGGCGCCGTGGTGGTGGCGCTGATCGTCACCTTCGCGATGATGGGCGTCTTCTTCTTCCTCGCCCTCTACATGCAGAACATCCTCCACTACACGCCGCTGGAGGCGGGGGTGCGGTTCTTGCCCTCGACCCTGATGATCGTCGGCGTGGCGCCGGTCGCCGGTCGCCTCTCGGACCGCTTCGGGCCGCGCTGGCTGATCGCCGGCGGGCTGACGATCGCCGCCGCCTCGCTCTTCACCTTCAGCGGTGTGGAGGTCGACTCCGGCTACCTCGACCTGCTGCCCGGCTTCATGCTGCTCGGCATCGGCATCGCGATGACGATGTCGCCGATGACCAGCGCCGCGATGAACGCGGTGCCGGTCCAGAAAGCCGGCATCGCCTCCGGGGTGCTCTCGATGTTCCGCATGGTCGGCGGCAGCCTCGGCATCGCCGTCACCGGTGCGATCTTCCAGGCCTCGGCCGGCACCAGCAACTTCGAGGGCGTCGCCCCGCAGCAGTTCGTCGACGCGCTCAGTCTGGCGATGACCGTCTCCGGCTGCGTCGCCCTGGTCGGGGCGTTGGTCGGCGCCACCGCGATCCGCGCCAAGCGCAGCGAAGCGAGGATCAGCGTCGAGGCAGCCGAGGCGGAGATCAGTCCCGGCGGCGAGGCACTGGCCGGCCGCGAGGCACTGGCCGGCCGCGAGGCACTGGCGGCCGCCGAGCCCGCCGCCTGAACCGCGCCTCCCGAGGTTGATGGGCCGGCAATACGCCTATATGGAGGATTTCCGGCCCATCAACAGGAGTTCGGGCCAGGTCTCGGGGCGAGCGAGGTCGAGGCGCGGCAGGGTCTGGACCGGGGGGCCGCCCAGGGCGGCGATCGTCTCACGGTTCGAGTGTTCGATCGCGGTCGGCTCCTCGGGCCAGGGGGTGAGGACCACGCTCGCGACCTCGAGGCCGGCGCCGCGCGCCGCCTCCAGGGTCAGCAGCGTGTGGTTGATCGTGCCGAGTTCGGGGGAGGCAGCGACGACGAGCGGCAACCCGAGGTCCGCCGCGAGATCGCGCACCAGGTAGGACGGGGCGCCTTTCCCGGGCATAGACCCGGAAAGGTGCCCCGTGACGAGCGGAACAAGCAGGCCACCGACCCCCTCGCAGACCAGCTCGTCGGCGCCCGCGGCGGCGGTACGCGCCGCCGTCAGCAGCTTCTCCGGCTCAAGCTCCTCGCCCGCCAGGGCGGCGCCCAAATGGGGTGAGACCGCCGGCTGGTAGCGATAGGGGGCGATCTGCTCGTCGCTCTGGGCTGAGCCGGCGGCGCGGCGAAGCAGCTCGTGGTCTGCCTCACCGGGCTCGACGAGCCCGGTGACGGCAGGCTTGAAGACGTTGACCTCGAGGCCTGCGGAGGCGAGCGTGTGTGCGAGTGCGGCGGCGACGACCGTCTTGCCGACCCCGGTGCCGGTGCCGGTGACGAAGACGCCGGCGAGCGGCTCGGCCATCTCGCCTGCTCAGGCGGCCCGCGCCAGGCGCCGCTCGCTGGTACCGATGCCGAGCCCGCGAATCGCGTCTCCGACCAGCCCGGCGGCCCGCTCGAGCTCCGCGGGCTCGTGGTCCGCCATCGTCGTGAAGCGCAGCCGCGAGGAGCCGGCGGGAACGGTCGGCGGCCGGATGCCCTGGGCGAAGACTCCCGCCTCGAGCAACCGTTCGCAAAGCTCCATCGTCGGCTCGGCGGCCCCGATCTCGACCGGCACGATCTGGGTCCGCGACCCGCCTGCCTCGAGCCCCGCGGCGACGAGGGCATCGCGGAACCGCTGCGCGTTGGCCTGCAGGCGCTCGACCCGCTCGGCGGTGATCAACCCCAGCGCCGCCTCCGCCGCCGCGACCGATGGGGGCGGCGGCGCGGTCGAGAAGACGAACGAACGGGCGGCGTTGAGGAGGAAGTCGATCGTTTCCGGATCGGCGCAGACGTAGGCGCCGTAGGAGCCGAGTGCCTTGCCGAGAGTGCCGACGACGACGTCGACCTCGCCGCTGAGCCCGGCCTCGGCGACCGACCCCCGGCCGCTCGGCCCGAGCGCGCCGGTCGCGTGGGCCTCATCGACCATCAGCCGGCAGCCGTGCTGCTGCGCCAGTGCCAGCAGCTCGGCCAGCGGCGCCACGTCGCCGTCCATCGAGAAGACCCCGTCGGTGACGATCAGCGAGCCGCGCCCGCCCGCCTCGCGCAGCCCCCAGGCCAGGTGCTCGGGGTCGGCGTGTCGGTAGACGAAGGTCTCGGCCCGGGCCAGGCGGCAGCCGTCGACGATGCTGGCGTGGTTCAGCTCGTCCGAGAAGACGACCTCGCCGGCGCCCGCGAGCGCGGCGACGGTGCCGGTATTGGCGAGGTAGCCGGAGCCGAACAGCAGCGCCGTCGCGTAGCCCTTGAACTCGGCCAGGCGCGCCTCGAGCCGGCGGTGTGGCTCCATGTTCCCCGAGATCAGACGGGAGGCGCCCGCGCCCGCGCCCCAGCGGATCGCCGCCTCGGCCGCCGCCTCGCGCACCCGCGGGTGCTCGGCCAGGCCCAGGTAGTTGTTCGAGCAGAGCAGCAGCACCGGCCGCCCGTCGAGCAGGACCCGTGCGCCCTGAGGGCCTTCGATCAGGCGCAGGCGGCGGTGGAGCCCGCGGCCGCGGAGCTCCCGCAGCCGCTCCGCGACGTCGGTCACGCCGCCCGCGGGTAAGGGGGCGGCTTCTTCGCCTTCTTGATCACCCGCAGCTGCGTCGAGGGGTCCCAGAAGTTGGCTTCCTCCTGGCGGTCGATCAGCTCGTCCACCGGCGTTGCCGGGGTCTCGCCGTCGAGCCAGCCGGAGCGGTTGTCCGGGCGCGGGTTGGCGCCGTTGTCGGGCTGGCGGGCGACGTTCAGCCCCAGCTCCTCGAACATCGCCCGGTCGTCCTCGGGCTCGGCGCCGAGCGTGGTTAGGAAGTTGCCCATCATCACCCCGTTGAGGCCGGCCTTGACCGCCAGGGGTTGCAGGTCGCCGAGGTTCTCGACCCGGCCGCCGCAGAGGCGGAAGAGCGCGCCGGGGATGATCAGGCGGAAGATCGCCACCCACTTGACCACCTCCCAGGCGTCCATCAGCGGACGGTCACCGAACTTGGTCCCGTCGCGCGGGTTGAGCAGGTTGATCGGCACCGAGGTTGGGTTGATATCAGTCAGCTCGAAAGCCATCTCGACCCGCTGTTGCGGGGTCTCGCCGAGGTTGAGGATGCCGCCGACGCAGGTCTCCAGCCCGGCCTCCTTGACCGCCTGGATCGTTCGTAGCCGGCCCTCGTAGCGGACCGTGCTCGAGACCTCGGGATAGTAGGAGCGCGAGGACTCGACGTTGTGGTGGACCCGTTGCACGCCCGCCTCGCGCAGCGCCTTCGCCCGCTCGGTCGACATGTGGCCGATCGAGGCGCAGCGCTTGAGGTTGGTCTGCTCGGCGACCAGCCGGGTGCCCTCGAGGATCTTCTGGAAGTCCCGTTTGGAGAGGCCCTGGCCCTGGGTGACCATGCAGAAACGGTGGGCGCCCGCCGCCTCGGCCGCCTTCGCGTGTTCGAGGATCTGCTCCGGCTCCAGCATCGCGTGCATCGGCGTGTCGGCCTCGGCGTAGCGCGACTGGGCACAGAAGCCGCAGTCCTCGGCGCAGCCGCCGGACTTGGCGTTGACCAGCGAGCACATGTCGGTCGAGTCGCCGAAGTTCTCGCGGCGCACCTGCCAGGCGCGCTCGACCAGCGCCCCGATCTCGTCGTGGTCGCTCAGCCGCCCGTAGTCGAGGGCTTCGTCAAAGGTGATCAAGGAGGGCATGGGCGTCTCTTTTCCCGGGGGTGGATTGCGGCAAGGCTAGGAATTCGCCCGGACGCCGGGAGGAGGCCGGCTGGCGGCAGGCTAAGGCGCTCCGGCCGCCCCGTCGCGCACGGCGGCGGGGTCGAACAGCCGCACGCCGTCGCGGCCGCCGTCCTTGGCCGAATACATCGCCGTGTCGGCCTCCGAGACGACCAGCTCGGCGCTGGTTCGCGGGTCGTCGCCGAACATCGCGATGCCGACGCTGACGGTGATCGGCCCGACGCCGGCGATGTTGGAGCGGTGCTCGCGGATCGCCGTCGCGATCGACTCCGCTGCGGCTCGCGCCTCCTCCGGCGTCGCGCGCGGCAGGACGACGGCAAACTCGTCGCCACCGAGCCGGGCCAGTGCGTCGCCCTCACGGGTTCGGCGGCGCAGGACGTCGGCGATTTCAACGAGTAGCTGATCCCCCGCCGGGTGGCCCTGGCTGTCGTTCACCCGCTTGAAGTGGTCGAGGTCGAGCATCAGCACGGCGCCGGTGGCACCCTCGCGGTGGATCCGCGCCATCGCCGTCCGCAGGTCCTCGCCGAACCGGCGGCGGTTCTTCAGTCCGGTCAGCGAGTCCGAGTTGGCCTCGTACTGCAGCTTCTGCATCTGTTCATTGCGGCTCCAGGCGAGGATCAGCGCGGCGAGCAGCGCCGCCAGCGCGATGCCGACGACGGCCAGCAACAGCGGCAGGCTGGAGTCGGGCCGGTTGGGGTCGCGGACGACGAGTAGCCAGGTGCGGTCGGCGATGTGGATCGGCGCCTCGGCGCTGTCATCAAGGGCCCCCCGGTGGCCGACGACCGTGCTGCGGTCGATCCGCAGCTGCACGTCGACCGCGTCGGGCACCGCCGAGATCGCCGCCGCCGCCAGGTCGTGGACGCGGAAGGCGCCGGCGGCAAAGCCGACCAGCGCGGCCCGGCGCTCGGCGACGGTGCGGGTCGGGGCTCGGTCGCGATAAACCGGCCAGTAGACGTTGACGCCGACGCCGCCGATCAGCAGCTTCGCCGGCGTCGTCGCCACCGGCCTGCCGCTATCGCGGGCGCGGAGGAGGAAGGGGGCGCGCTCCGGGTCGGCGTTGAGGTCGTAGCCGACCGGCGCGGCCGGGCCGTAATTGCTGACCGCGTAGACGACCGGGTAGTAGAACGGCTTCGTTCCCTCGCGCCGCGGACCATTCTGTCCAGGCTCGAAGATCGGCGCGCCGTGGCTCCTTTCGAAGGCGGCACGCGCGGAGTTCGGGAGGTGCTGCACGTAGGCGGTGCCGCTCAGCGCACCCTGCCGCAGCAGCGGTGCGGCGACCACGTCGAACTCGTGCTCGCTGAAGTGCCCCTCCGCCTGGAAGAAGGCGGCGGCGCTGGCAAGCTGGTCGATTGAGAGCCTCGCCATCGACTCGGCCTGGTGGGCAGAGCGCATTGCCTCTTCGTCCTGGTGCGCTTGAAAGTCGGCGCTGTCGCCGGCGTGGACGACCAACGCCGCGACCACCGAGCCGGCGGCGATCGCGAGGACCGCGGCAAGCCCGATCCAGAAGCGGAGCTTCATCCCGGCACCGCCGCCAGCGACTCCCAGAGGTAGAGGCTGGCGAGGCTGCGGTGCGGGCGCCAGGGCTCACCGATCTCGATCACCCGCTCGGGCTTCGGCATCTCCTCCAGCCCGTACTCGATCTGCACCGCTTTGCGGATGCCGAGGTCACCGCCGGAGAGCACGTCGGGGCGCTCCAGGTGGAAGATCAGGAACATCTCCGCGGTCCAGCGGCCGAGCCCGCGGACGGCGACGATCTCCTCGATCGCCTCCTCGTCACCGAGCTCCCCGAGCCGGTCCAGCTCCAGCTCGCCGCTGAGCACGTGGGCGGCGAGGTCGCGGACGTACTCGACCTTGCGCCCCGAGAGGCCGGCGCCGCGCAGGTCGGTTTCGCTCGCTTCCAGCAGCTGCTCCGGCGACGGGGTCGAGCCGGCGAAGAGGTCCAGCACCCGCAGGTAGATCGTCCGCGCCGCTTTGGTCGAGAGCTGCTGGCCGACGATCGCCCGCAGCAGCGCGCCGTAAGCGTCGTTCGGGCGCTCCTCGCGGCGCCGCCGCAGCCGCGTCGCCAGGTCGATCTCGCCGACCCGCTTGATCAGCGCCGCCATCGTCGGGTCCGAGGCGGCGAGGGCGGCGCGCGCCTTGGGACTCACCGACCGGTCCATCGCGGCGATCGCTTCTCGGTGAAGGCGCGGATGCCCTCGCGCAGGTCCTGCGAGGAGAAGCTCGACTCCCGCAGGGCGACGAGGCCGGCCTCCTGCTGTTCGCTCAGCGCCGGGCAGGCGTTGAGCAGGTCGATCGCGTGTTTGTTGCCGCGCACCGAGAGCGGCGCGTTGCCGGCGACCGTCGCCGCCAGCTCGACCGACTCGGCTTCCAGGCGCTCGTCGCCGACCACCTGGTTGACCAGCCCGATCTGCTCGGCTCTGGTCGCGTCGTGGTTGCGCCCGGTCAGGAACAGCTCTTTCGTCCGCGCCAAGCCGATCGTGTCGATGAAGCGCCGCAGCCCGGTGTGCCCGTAGATCAGCCCCAGCTTCGCTGGTGGCATTCCAAGCTTCGCGCCGGCGGCGCAGATCCGCAGGTCGCAGGTGATCGCCAGCTCGAGGCCACCGCCGAGGCAGTGCCCGTTGATCGCCGCGACGACCGGCCAGGGATAGCTCGCGACCGCCTCCATCGCCCCGTGGAAGGGGTGGGCGACCAGCGCCTCGGCGTCGCGCTCGAAGGTCTCCTCGGGGATCGTCGCGATGTCGTAGCCGGCGCAGAAGACCGGCGGCGCGCCGGTGATCACCACACAGCGCGTCTCGATGCCGCGGTCGAGCTGCGGCAGCGCCTCGGCTATTGCATCGAGGATGTCGTGGTCGAGCGCGTTGCGACGCTCGGGGTTGGCGATGCGGAGCCGCGCCACCGCCTCGGCGGGGCGATCGAGCAGGAGCTTGCCGCCCGCGAGTCGTTCCTCCACGAAGCTACTCCAGCACCACGAGGACGTCGCCTTCGCTCACGGCCTGGCCCTCCTCGCAGCGAATCTCCTTTACGGTCCCGTCGTCCTCGGCCTCGACCGGGATCTCCATCTTCATCGACTCGAGGATGGCGACGGTGTCGCCGTCGGAGATCCGATCGCCGACGGCGACCTCGATTTTCCACACGTTGCCGGTGATGTGGGCCTCGATATCTGGCATGGCCGGGACAATAGCCGCGCGATGGGACTCGAAGCGCAGGCGGGCGGCGGGCTGGCGGTGGTCGTCGCGGCGCGCAACGAGGCCGACCGGATCGGGCAGACGATCGCCGCCCTGCGCGAGCGCTTCCCGGCGGCGGCCGTCTGGGTCGGGGACGACGCCTCGGGGGACGGCACCGCCGAGGTCGCGATCGCCGCCGGCGCCCAGGTCGTCAGCCGCGGGCGCCCGCACGGCAAGGGGGCCAACGTCACCGCCGCGGTGGAAGCGGCGCTGAGCGCCGAGCCGGCGCCGCCGATCGTGCTGCTCTGCGACGGCGACCTCGGCGCTTCGGCGGGGCGCCTGGCGCCGCTGGTCGACGCTGTCCGGAGCGGCGAGTGCGACCTCGCCGTCGCTGCCTTCTCGCGCCGCGTCGGCGGTGGTTTCGGCATTGCCCTCGGCTTCGCCAGGTGGGCGATCCGCCACCTCTGCGGCGCCGAGACCGAGGCGCCGATTTCCGGCCAGCGGGCACTGAGCGTGGACGCCCTGCGCGCGACCCTCCCCTTCGCCCCGGGCTTCGGCATGGAGATCGGGATCACCGTCGACGCCGTCCGCTCCGGTTACCGACTGCGCGAGTACGAGCTCGACCTCGAGCACCGGGCCAGCGGCCGGACCCTGCGCGGCTTCGGCCACCGGGCGGTCCAGTTGCGGGACTTCGCCCGCGCCTACGCCCGCTACCGGTAGAGTCTCCACAATGCGCGGCAGGCTGGGGAAGATGGCGGTATTGCCGGCTGTGGTCGGTCTGCTCGCGGCCGGCGCGGCGATCGCCAACGCCGAGCTGACCGCCAGCGGCGACCTCTTCGTGCGCTTCGACGGCGGCATCGCCCCGAAGGCGCTGCCGCGACACGGGATGGCGCCGGTCTCGGTGCAGGTGGAAGGGGTCGTCACGACCCTCTCGGGCGATCAGCCTCCGGCGTTGCGGGAAATCACGATCGCGCTCAACCGCGGCGGTCGGCTCGACACGGAAGGGCTGCCGGTTTGCCACCGCCGGGAACTGGAACCCTCCTCCAGCGAAGAAGCCCTGCAGCGCTGCGGCCCCGCCCTGGTCGGCACCGGCAGCTACTCGGCCGACATCGCCTTCCCCGAACAGTCGGCCTTCCCGTCGTACGGTCACGTCCTCGCCTTCAACGCGGTGGTCGGCGGCCGCCCCGCCGTGCTGGCCCACATCTACGCGGCGCACCCGGCTCCGGTGACGCGGGTCGTCGCCTTCCGCATCACCGAACGTTCCGGCACCTTTCGCACCGTGCTCAGCAGCGAGGTGCCCGAACGGTTGAACCGCTGGGGCTACCTCAAGCGCGTCAAGTTCGACCTCTTCCGCACCTACACCTACCGCGGCCGCCTGCACAGCTACCTCAGCGCCTCCTGCGCGGCACCCCCGGGCTTCCCGGGCGCGGTCTTCCCCTTCGCGCGGGCGACGATGGCCTTCGCCGACGGCCGCACCCTCAGCTCGACGCTGACCCGCACCTGCCGGGTGAGAAAGAGTTAGTGGGGCCCCGCGCCCCGATTCTCGCGATCGACCAGGGGACGACTGGCACCACCTGCCTGGTCTTCGACGGCGAGGGGCAGATCGCCGGCCGCGCCTATTCGGAGTTCGAGCAGCACTTCCCGCGCCCGGGATGGGTCGAGCACGACGCGACCGAGATCTGGGAGGTGACGCGCCGGGTCGCGGCGGAGGCGATCGGCGACGCCGGTATCGAGGGCGCCAAGCTGGCCGGGATCGGGATCACCAACCAGCGCGAGACGGTGGTCGCCTGGGACCCGGCGACGGGCGAGCCGGTCCACCGCGCCCTGGTCTGGCAGGACCGACGCACCGCCGGGCGCTGCGAGGAGCTGCGCGAGGGGGGTCAGGAGGGGCTGGTGCGGGAGCGCACCGGGCTGACGATCGATCCCTACTTCTCCGCGACCAAGATCGAGTGGCTGCTGCGCAACGCCGAGGGCGCGGAGCGGGCGGTATTCGGCACCGTCGACTCGTGGCTCCTCTTCAAGCTGACCGGGCGCCACGTCACCGACTACTCCAACGCCTCGCGGACGATGCTGTTCGATATCCGCCGCCTGCGCTGGGACCCGGAGCTGTGCGGGCTGCTGGGCGTCGATCCCGGGCGGTTGCCGGAGCCGCTGCCCTCGGCCCACGTCTACGGGACGACGAGCGAGTTCGGCGGCGAGGTGCCGGTGGCCGGGATCGCCGGCGACCAGCAGGCCGCCCTCTTCGGCCAGGCCTGCCTGGAGACGGGGATGGCGAAGAACACCTACGGCACCGGCAGCTTCGTCCTCCTCAATACCGGCGCCGAGGCGCCGCGGCCGCCCGACGGGCTGCTCGCCACCGTCGCCTGGGGCCTCGAGGATGAGGTGGCCTACGCGCTGGAGGCCTCGATCTTCGTCACCGGTGCCGCCGTGCAGTGGCTCCGCGACGGGCTCGGGATCGTCGCCGCGGCGGGGGAGACCGAGGCGCTGGCGGCCTCGCTCGACGCCAACGACGGCGTCTACTTCGTCCCCGCCCTGACCGGGCTCGGCTCGCCGCACTGGGATCCCTACGCGCGGGGGACGATCGTCGGCCTGACCCGGGGCAGCGGCCGCGCCCACCTGGCGCGGGCGGCGCTGGAGGCGATCGCCTACCAGACGGTCGACGCGGTGCGCGCGCAGGAGGCCGCCGCCGGCGAACGGCTGGAGCTGCTGCGGGCGGACGGCGGCGCGGTCGCCAACCGCTGGCTGATGCAGTTCCAGGCCGACGTGTTGGGGGCGCCGGTGTCGGTGCCGGAGGTGGCGGAGACGACGGCGCTCGGCGCCGCCTACCTGGCCGGGATCGCGACCGGCCGCTGGAGCGTCGATGAGGTTGGGCGGATGTGGCGCGAGGCGGTCCGCTACGAGCCGCGGATGCCGAGTGAGGCGCGCGCCGCGCTGCTGGCGGACTGGCGGCGGGCGCTGGACCGCTCGCGTGGCTGGGCCCGGCCGGCGGGGTCCTCGGACGACGCGTAACCGTCGCGGCGGGCGCGGGTAGGCACCAGCGGCGGCCTCTGCCGCCGCTCGTCCAGATGCCCGACATCAAGCCACAGGTCTACCGGGACCCCCGCCCCGCCGAGTACTTCACGCGCTTCCACGAGCGCGCCCGCAGCCGCGAGCCGGACTGGATCTACGCGCTCGCCCGCCTTGTCCTCACCCTGCCGACGATCCTTCTCTTCCGCACCCGCGGGATCGGCGTCCGCAACGTGCCGAGGCGGGGCCCGGTGATCCTCGCCCCCAACCATTTCAGCGCCTGGGACCACTTCTTCACCGGCGTCTACCTGCGCCGACCAGTCCGCTTCATGGCCAAATCCCAGCTTTTCAAGCACCCGGTGGTCGAGTTCATCTTCTTCCACGGCGGCGTTTTCCCGGTCCGCCGCGGCAACCGCGACGAAGAGGCCTTTGTCACCGCCAGGACGATCCTCGACAAGGGCGGGCTGGTGTTGATCTACATCGAGGGCGGGCGCTCCCGGACCCGCGAGCTTGGCGAGCCGAAGCCCGGCGTCGGCCGCCTCGCCCTGGAAACCGGCGTGCCGGTGATCCCGGTGGCGGTCCACGGCTCGGCCGGGGTGCGGCGCTGGAAACGTCTGCGCTTCCCCAAGGTCACCGTCCAGTTCGGCGAGCCGATGGCCTTTCCGGTCGAGGCGGGGGCGAGTCGCGAGCGCCACCGGCAGGTCTCCGAGCAGGTCTTCGACCGGGTGCGGGAGATGTACGGGCGACTGGAGGCTGAAGGCCCTCGCGCCGTGGCCCGGGCCGAGCGCGAAGGCCGGGCCGAGCACGGAGCCCGCGCTCACTCGTAGCGGGCGCCCAGCTTTGCGTAGAAGTCGGGGTCGTGCCCCGGGGTGATCGTCGCGTCGGGGAACTGGCTGCGGAAGAGCCGCAGCTCCTGCAGCGAGCGGCGGAAGTTGTGGGCGTCGAAGGGGCGCGGCGGCATCGGCGCCTCGCCATCCAGTTGCGCCCACATGTAGGTCGCGTCGCCGCCGATCACGAAGTCGCGCTGTTTGAGGCGGGCGACGATGGACATGTGGCCGGGGCTGTGGCCGGGCGTGTAGGCGAGCCGGACCGAGCCGTCGCCGAAAAGGTCGAAGCTGCGGCCGAAGCTGGCGTAGGAGTCGGCCCCGGCGCGGTCGAAGTCGATCGTGCGGTAGTCGAAGGCGTAGTCGAAGTGGGGGCGGCGGAAGCCGTTGAGGGTGGGGCGGGGGCCTACCGAGGCGGCCGCCCACTCGGTCTCGCTGACGACGAAGGTCGAGTTCGGGAACTCGGAGATCGCCGAGGTGTGGTCGATGTGCATGTGAGTCATCACCACGACCGGAAGCTCGCCCGGATCGAGGCCGCGCTCGCGCAGCTGCGCCGGCGCGTCTTCGCCGGCCGCCAGGGTCGGATGGGCGATCCGCGTCGCCATGCCGCCGAAGTTCTCGCTGCCGTCGGTGGCGATCGAGGGATGGAGCCCGGTGTCGACGAGGATCGCGCCGGCGCTCGGGTGGCGGATCAGGAAGGCCGGGACCGGCACCCTGGCCGCCGGCTTGCCGGTGATCAGCGCCCGCAGCAGCTTCAGCGTCTCGAAGCGCCCGCCGGGGCGTTCCATCATCGTCCGCGGCCATTCGACGTGACCGGCGATGAGCGGTTCGACGGCGACGGTCGCTCCCGGCGTCCCCCCGGCGAGCGGCTCGTGCAGGGGCTGCGCCTCCACTCGGACCTTCATCGCGGCTGACATTACCGCCGATCGGGTCGCCTATAGGCTTGCGCGGCTATGGCTGAAAGCGCGCATTCGCAGGTATTTCGGGACGGCTTGCTCGACGATCTGGTCTGCGTCGTCTCCGGCGCGGGGAGCGGCTTGGGGCGCGAGACCGCGCTTGAGCTGGGGCGGCTCGGCGCCACCGTTGTCGCCTGCGGGCGGCGGGAGGAGCCGTTGGCGGAGACGGCGGCGCTGGCGGCTGGCCTGCCGGGCTCCTTCGAGTACGAGGCGCTCGACATCCGCGAGGAGGAGCCGGTCGAGCGCTTCTTCGACGGGTTGCTGGAGCGCCACGGCCGCCTCGACGTGCTCGTCAACAACGCCGGCGGGCAGTTCCTCAGCCCGGCCGAGGCGATCACCCCGAAAGGCTTCCGCACGGTGATCGAGCTCAACGTCCAGGGCACCTGGCTGATGACCCATGCCGCCGCCACCAAGGCCTTCATCCCGCAGGGAGGGGGCAAGGTGCTGAGTGTCACCCTCTCGCCGCACAACGGGATGCCGGGGATGGTCCACTCCGGCGCCGCCCGCGCCGCGGTCGAGAACATGATGCGAACGCTGGCGACCGAGTGGGCGCGATTCGGGATCAAGACCTGCGCTCTCGCTGCCGGACAGTTCGCGACCGAGACGCTGCTGACCAAGTATCCGCAGGCCGTCGTCGACAACCTCGAGCGCTCGATCCCGATCGGGCGGGCGGGGCGGCCGGAGGAGATGGCCTGGCTGGTCGCCTACCTTGCTTCCCCCGCCGGCGACTTCTTCTCCGGCACGACGATCACGATCGACGGCGCCCGCGACAACTGGGCCGGCCCCTGGCCACCGCAGGCGATTACCACTGAGGAGGGCGATCCCGTGGCCGAGCAGCGGCGGCCTCGGAACCCATCCCGGTAGGGGTGGAACGTCTTGTACTTTTTCGGCGCCTTCCAGCGCGGCCAGTCGCACCCGACGTCGAAAAAGTTAAGTGGAACCCCTACCGGGATGGGTTCTCAGCGGGGTTGGAGGACGACCAGCGGGATCTCGCGACCCTTGCTGCGAAGCGCGTAGTCCTCGTAGCCGTGGTAGGCGGCGACGGCCTTCGCCCAGAGCCGCGGGCGCTCCTCCTCGGTGGCGACGCGGGCGTGGACGGCGAGCCGCTTCGAGCCGACCTGGACGGTGGTGTCCGGGTTGGCGAGCAGGTTGTGGTACCAGGCCGGGTGCTTGGGGAAGCCGCCTTTGGAGGCGACGATCACGAGGTCCTCGCCGTCGCGGACGTAGAGCAGGGGGGAGGTGCGCTTGGTGCCGCTCTTGGCGCCGACGTGGTCGAGCAGCAGCATCTTGCCCGGCACGCCGGGGATCGAGTGGCCGAGCCGCCCGCCGCTGTGGCGGTAGAGCAGCGTGTGGAGGCCCATGAAGCGACGGGTGGCAGGCCAGATCCGATCCGCTACGTCGAGGTAGCGGGGCGGGCGCCTGCCTCCCGTCGCTCCGGCGGTCATCTCAGGTGTACATCCCGCCGAACATGCCGCCGGTCACGTTGAGGACCTGGCCGTGCATGTAGTTGGCCAGCGGCGAGGCGAGGAAGAGGACTGGGCCGGAGGCCTCCTGCGGTGAGGCGGGGCGACCGAGCGGGATGATCGCCGAGGCCATCGCCCGCATCTGCTCGGGGATGCCGAGCTCGATCTTCTCGCCGGTCGGCGAGGTCATCTCGCCGCCCTCCTCCTTTGCCGCGGTGAGACGGGTGTCGACGAAGCCGAAGGCGACCGCGTTGACGTTGATCTTGAACTGGCCCCACTCCTTGGCCAGCGTTTTGGTCAGCCCGACGACGCCCATCTTCGCGGCGGAGTAGTTGACCTGGCCGGCGTTGCCCATCGTGCCGGAGGTGGAGGAGACGTTGATCAGCTTGCGGAAGACCTCCTTGTCTTCGCCGCGCTCGGCCTTCGCCGCCTCGCGCCAGTGCGGGGCCAGCGCCCGCGCGACCCGGAAGGGGACGACGGTGTGGATGTCGAGCATCGCCTGGAACTGCTCGTCGCTCATCCGGTGGGCGACCCCGTCCCAGGTGTAGCCGGCGTTGTTGACCGCGATGTCGACCGCGCCGAAGGCGTCGACCGCGGCGGCGACCAGCTCGTCGGCGGCGCCCTCCTTGGTCAGGTCGCCGGCGTAGACGGCGGTCTCGCCGTCGATCTCGCCGGAGGTCTGCTCGGCGACGTCGGCGTCGAGGTCGTTAATCAGGACCTTGGCGCCCTCAGCCACGAACAGCTCGGCGGTCGCCCGTCCGATCCCCCGCGCCGACCCCGTGACGATCGCCGCTTTCCCATCGAGAAGTCCCATCAGTACGCGTCTCCTTTTGGTTCGTGAAGTCGGCGCGGAGGCTACAGGGAAGGGCGCAATCCTGGTCAGCCGGCCAGTTTCGAAAAGGGGGAGAACCCGACTGCCGGTAGGCCTTGGCCGGAGAATGGAGACGGCGTCCGCTATGTATGGCACGATATATGGCGTGAAGCGAACGACCATATATCTGACCGACGAGCAGAAGCGGGAGCTCGAGTTGCTCTCCGCCAGCACCACCCGCACCGAATCGGACCTGATTCGCGAGGGGCTCGATCAGGTGCTTGACGCGCACCGGGTCGCCGCGCGCAAGCCCGGACCGCTCTTCGCCCTCGCCGACCCGGTTCTCGACGATCCCGACCGGGTCGAGGAGGCGCTCGAAGGGTTTGGCCGGGATTGATCGTCGTCGACACCAGCGCCGTCTTGCAGTTGGCGAGCACGAGCGGGCAGCGGCACGCCGACGTGGTGCGGGTGGTGGAGGAGCTGGACGGTCCGTTCCTACTCTCGCCGTTTGTCCTCGCCGAGCTCGATTACATGCTGAGCGAGCGGCACGGCCAGGAGAAGCAGCTCGCCATGCTCTCCCAGGTTGGGGATGGCGCCTACGAGCTGGCGGAGTTCGGTCGCGCCGACATCGACGCGGCGCGCACGGTGATGAGGCGATACGAGGACCTGCGCGTGGGCTTGGCCGACGCCTCGATCGTCGTCTTGGCCGAGAAGAACGCGACCGTCGACCTGCTCAGCTTCGACCAGCGTCACTTCCGGGCGATGCGGGGGCCGGCCGGCCGGCCTTTCCGGCTCCTCCCCGACGATCGGCCGGCTTGACGGGGTCAGCTCAGGTGGGTGCCGCCGTCCTCGGCGATCCGCCAGTGCGGGTTGTGGGCGACCTCCCAGGGATGGCCGTCGGGGTCGACGAAGACGCCGCTGTAGCCGCCCCAGAAAGCTTCGGCTGGCTCGCGGCCGATCGTCGCACCGGCAGCGCGGGCCTCCTCGATCGTCGCGTCGACCTCCTCGCGGGAGCCGTAGTTGAGCGCCAGAGTGATGCCTCCCCAGCCGGGTAAGTCCGTGACGGCGCTGTCCTCGGCCAGCCGCGCGCGGTCCCAGAGGGCGAGCACCATGTCGCCAGCCTGGAAGAAGATGACGTCGTCGCCAGGTTCGGCTCCGGTCGTCCAGCCGAGGGCTTCATAGAAGGCGCGAGCGCGCTCCAAGTCCGTGACGCCAAGGGTGATCAGGCTGACCCGTTGCTTCATAAGGTCGATTCTTCCAGTAAGAATGGCCGTGTGAGCGACCTCGGCAGCATCTTCCTGCTCTCGCTGCTCGCGATGTTCACGCCGACCCTGCTGGCGGCGGTGACGGTGATGATGCTGCTGCCGAACCCAAAGCGGCTGATGTTCGGCTATCTCCTCGGCGCCTACACGACCAGCATCACGCTCGGTCTACTGATCGTCTTCTCGCTGCATGGTTCGTCCAGCGTCAGCACCGCCAAGCAGACGCTGGGGCCGGGGGAGGACATCGTCGTCGGCCTGATCGCCCTGCTGGTCGCCTTCGTGCTGGGGACGGGCCGCGACGAGCCGCTGCAGGAGCGACGGCGGCGCCGCAGGGAAGCGAAGGAGGCGGTTGAGGAGAAGAAGGAATCGTGGCCCGAGCGGATGCTCGGCCGCGGCTCGGCCCGGGTCACCTTCGCGGTTGGCGTCGTGCTGACGTTCCCCGGCGTCTCCTACCTGACCGCCCTGGACCGTATGGCCAGGCTCGACGCCGGCGTGGCCCCGACCGTGCTGTTGGTGATCTACTTCTGCCTGATGCAGCAGCTGCTGATTGAGTTGCCGCTGCTGGGCTACACGTTCGCGCCCGAGCAGACGCAGGACCGGGTGACCCGTTTCCGCGCCTGGCTCGGCCGCAACGGTCGCCGCACGGGAGCGATTCTCGCCGCCGCGATCGGCGCCCTGCTGGTGGTGCGTGGCCTGGTTACGTTGGTGGCGTGACGCCTAGGTAGCTGTCGAGCTCCTTGCTCTTCTGGGTGTCCTCGTAGACCTCGTAGTCGCGCAGGAGTCCCCAGCGGATGTGGCCCCAGATCACGTAGCGGTTCTCATAGACACGCTCGCCCTCGGGCGTGTCGAGGTGGTCGCGGCCACGGATGCAAATCGTCTGGCGCCAGGGAAACCCCTTCAGCACGACCTCGTCGGGATAGATCTCGATGCCGACGTCGGCGAAGCGCCGCAACCACTCTTCGAGCTTGTCCTTGCCCTGCAGGTCAGTTCCCCAGGAGCTGTCCCCGGGGAAGCGAAAGCGGATGTCGTCGGCATCCATTTTCAGCGTCGGCGCCAGGTCTCCGGCGCTGGCCCGCGCCATGTTGCGGGCGATCATCTTCTTTCCCAGCCACGACAGCATCGGCGCCTCCTCTGCTCGTTGGTCAGAGAACCCTACGCCCGGGGAGTGGGCGGGGCGGTTCAGCCGGTGGCGATCACCCGTAGGTCAGCCGGCCGCAGGAGGGCGACCAGGACCGACCCGTCGATCACAGCAAGGCCACCCTTGCGCACCTTCGCGTTTGCCCCGGTTAGGCGCGCCAGCTCAGTGGAGAGGTCAGGCTCGTGTCCGACCAGCAGCACGTCCCCTCGCCCGGCGCTCAGCTCGGGGGCGTCGAAGCCGCCGCCGCGCAGCTCGCTCGCGGTCTCCGGCTCGATCCCAAGCGGCTCGCAGGCCAGGCGCGCCGTCTCGGCGGCCCGGACCTTCGGGCTGGTCAGGCAGGCGTCGACGTCCGCGCCGAGCGCGAGCAGTGCCCGGCCGGCGGCACGGGCCTGGCGCTCTCCCTTCGCGGTGAGCCCTCGGGCGTCGTCGTCGTCGTCGCCGTCTCCGTCCTCGGCGTCGCCGTGGCGCAACAGGTAGATCACAAGGCTGATCGTACGCCGGGCGCGCTCCGCAACCGCGCCGGCTGTGCTGGGGTTGGAGCACCGATGAAGCGCATTGCCACCATCGCCGCCGGCATCGCGATCCTGGCGCTCCTGCTGATTCCGTCGGCTGCCGCGCCGGCCGGGCGGATCGCGATCGTCGGAGCCGACTCGGGTTCTTTCCTGAGGCTGAGCAGCGACGGAGCCAGGATCGTCGCCGATGGCTACATGGCCTCCTCGCCGCCTCCGGGCTGCCGCTTTCAGCGCTTCCGGTTGCTTGCCGTCTGCCCGCTGGCGGGCGTCGACGCGATCGAAGTCACGATGGGGCCGTCGGGCGACTTCGTCGAAGTGCTCAACCGGCTGCCGCTGCCGCTGACTATCCACCTCGGCGCCGGCTCCGACAAATTCGTCGGCAACGGCGAGCGCGACACCTGCTTTCCCGAAGGCGCTCGCCGCAACCGCTGCGTCGGCGGCGGCGGCAACGACGTCTGCATCACCGGCCAACAGAACAGCGATTGCGTCGGCGGCCCGGGAGACGACTACTGCCGCACCGGCGCCGGCAGCGACGGCTGCTGGGGCGGTCCAGGTCGTGACTACTGCTCGATGGGCCCCGGCGAAGACGGTTGCCACGGTGGTCCCGGCAACGACCGCCTCTATGGCGGCGCCGACCCCGACCAGCTCTACGGCGGCCCTGGTTTCGACTACTGCGACGGCGGCCCCGGCATCGGCTACTCGCACCACTGCGAGTCCGGCCCGCGGCACTGAGCGGGCGCCAGTACAGCGAGATTCCGAGTCCTACAGGTTGCGGACTCGCCGGCCGATCTCTTGATCAAGCGGATAGCCAGCGGACTCCCAGAACCCTCCCGCGACCTCGTCCCCAAAAGCGACAAGCGCGGTCACGCGATGGGCGCCGCGCTGGCGTAGATAGTCCTCTCCGGCCCGGGTCAACGCCAGCCCAATGCCCTTTCGCCGATACCTGTCGCGAACGGCAAGCCGATACATGTTCCCTCGCCACCCGTCCCAGGCAGCGATCAGGGCGCCGACTATCTCCCCGTTTCGCTCGGCTACCAGGAGGGCAGCCGGGGACTCGGCGACCAGGCGCTCGACGTCATCAACGCGGTCGGGCGTGCTTGCATGCTCGCTTCGAGCCCCTGCCCACAGTTCCAGTACCTCGGGCACGTCGGGCTGTCGGCAGCGACGTACGGTGATTCCGCGCCCGAGCAGGCGTTCGAGCGCTCGCCCAACCTGACGATAGATTTGCTCCTCGTCCCCGTAGGGCACCTTGAGCCCAATGCGAATGACCTCTGCCTTCGTCGGCCCGTCCTCGTGGGGAAGCAAGCGATAGATGATCCGGTAACGAGGGTCTACATCGCGCTCCACGTCGAAATAGAGCTTGCGGCAGTCGGAGAGGTTGCCGGTGCTGAACGCGAAGCCACATGGCTTGCCTAGCGTTGGATTTTCTTTCGAGACTTGGGCGAGTAGTTCAAGCGCCCGGCGCTTCAGCTCCTTGGAAGGAAGATCGAGAAGCTGTTGCCTGGCGGTGGGGTCGAAGAACTCGACCGGAAGCCGCGCCACCTACAGGCCGAACTCCGCCGGGTCAAATCCTGCCTCACGGGTGACATCGGCCAACTCGACCCGCTTGCCAGTGTCCTGGGCAATGGCCTCGCGAACCTCCTCCGACGCAACCAGCTCGTCCAGAATTTCCGTCTGCCACTCGTATCGCTCGTAGGAGAGAATCACGCCCTCGGGCTTGCGATGAGAGCCGAAGACAACCGGATCAGCCTGCCCTCCTCTCTCTCGAAAGAGCTTCAGATAACTGGACAGATGGTCTCTAGCCTCGGCGCTCGGAATAACAGTCTGTGGAGAAGCCATGACTGTAGCCTAGCAATCTGTACAGATTTCTGTACGACTTTCTGTAGAAAACCCCTGCCAATCCCTATAACCCCATCTGCTTGCCGAGGATCTCCTTCATGAGCGCCGAGGATGGCACGGAAGGACACGCGGGATCACCCGAGGGGCAAGGATACCCCGCAAATGAGCCTGTTCGAAGAAGAAGGCGAAGACCGCGAATGATCGCGAGTGGTTCGTCTGATGTGTCCGGATTGTGTCCGCGGGAGATGGCCGCACGAGCACTACCATCGTTATGTGGCGACTACGCCGACCACCCGTGTTTGAGATCGACACCGATCTGCTCGATCGGCTGCGCAAGCGCCGTCCCGAGCGGAGCGACCGCGAGCTGCTTGGAAGCGCCGCCCGCATCCAGCTCGGACGCGAGGCGATAGCCCGTGTGAGGAAGCGCTTTGCCGGGGTGCCGATGGAGGAGGTCGAAAGCGAGGCGGTCAAGGCGGTCAGAGAGGTTCGCCGCGAGCGCGCTGCCGAACGGCAAGTCGCTGGTTGAAGCGAGTCGTTGTGCCGCAACTCGAAGACACTTTCTAGCCCGCAGTCTTCGGTCTGCAGTTCCTACATTCTTGCCGCTGGACCGCTTACGATCTTGCCGTTGAATCCCTTACATTTTTACCGCTGTAGGCCTTACAATCCTGCCTATGAACGCCTCTGCCTACAGCCCAAGGATCGTGGATCGCGAGCTAGAAAGCCGTTTGCAGCGTATAGGTGCCGTACTGATCGAGGGGCCGAAGGCCTGTGGCAAGACCGAGACCGCGAGGCAGCTTGCCGCCAGTGAAGTGCGTCTCGACGTCGACGCCGGCGCTCGCGCCGCCCTCGCCGTCGAGCCCGAGTTGGTGCTCGCCGGTGAGGCGCCGCGGCTGATCGACGAGTGGCAGGTCGAGCCGGAAGTCTGGAATCTGGTTCGCCGCGCCGTCGATGACAGCGGCGAGCTCGGCCGTTTCATCCTCACCGGCTCGGCGGTGCCCGCTGACGAGCTGACCCGCCACTCTGGCGCTGGGCGCTTCTCGAGGTTGCGTATGCGCCCGATGTCGCTGGTCGAGTCGGGTCTTAGCGACGGATCGATTTCGCTCGCCGAGTTGATCGGCGGCGGTGTGTCCAGCTCTTCTGACCGGGGGATTGGGCTCGCCTATTTGGTTGATGCCGTCGCCCGCGGCGGCTGGCCGGCACTGCAGAATATGCCGATCGAGGGAGCGATCGCCTCGGTCGCCGATTACCTTGAGGAGGTGGCCCGCACCGACATCGGCCGGCTCGATGGCGTGCGTCGCGATCCGGCGCGGGTCAGGCGCCTGCTGCGGAGCCTGGCTCGAAACGTCGCGACCCACGTGACGATCACCAAGCTCGCCGCGGAGACCGCCGACCCTGGCACCGACGCGCTCAAGAACCAGACCGTGAGCGATTACCTGGCCGCGCTCGAGCGCCTCTTCGTGGTCGAGGACCAACCACCTTGGCAGCCGCACCTGCGATCACGCTCGATCCTGCGCAAATCGGCCAAGCGCCACCTCGTTGATCCCTCACTAGCGGCGGCGGCGCTCGGCGCCGACCCCGCTGCGCTACTAGAGGATCTCAACCTGCTCGGCTTCGTTTTCGAGTCGCTGGTCGTGCGCGATCTCCGGGTCTATTCCCAGCCACTCGGGGGCGAGGTGAGGCAATACCTAGACAACAAGGGCCTCGAGGTCGACGCGATCGTCCAGACAAAGGACGCCTGGGCGGCCTTCGAGGTGAAACTAGGGGGAGAGGGACCGATTAACGAGGCTGCCTCGAGCCTTCTGAAGTTCGCCGGCGAAATCGACGCCGAGCAGAGCGGGGAGCCCGCTCTGCTGGCGGTGATCGTCGCAACTGGCTACGGTTACGTGCGCGAGGACGGGGTTCAGGTAATCCCGATCACCTCGCTGGGCCCCTGAGCTGGGTGCGGCCAATCCCAGCTACAGGCTGTGGCAGCAATGGCCTCTCCAGGCAGCCCTACAACCCCATCCCCTTGCCGAGGATCTCCTTCATGATCTCGTCGGTGCCGCCGCCGATCGGGCCGAGGCGGGCGTCGCGGACGGCGCGCTCGATGCCGTACTCGCGCATGTAGCCGTAGCCGCCGTGGATCTGCAGCGATTGGTCGGCGATCTCGAGGACGGCGCGCTGGGTGATGAGCTTGGCCATGCTGACGTCGCGGATGCAGTCCCGGCCTTCGTGGAAGAGGCGCAGGGCGTTGTAGGTGAGGGCGCGGGCGGCTTCGGCCTTGGTCGCCATCTCGGCGACGTGGTGGCGAATCGCCTGGAACTTGCCGATCGGGCGGCCGAAGGCTTCGCGCTCCAGCGCGTAGGAGACGGTGACGTCGATCAGCCGTTGCATCGCGCCGACGGCGCCGATCGCCATCAGCAGCCGCTCCCAGGCGAAGTTGGCCATGATCAGCTTGAAGCCGCCGTTCTCCTCGCCGAGCAGGTTCTCGGCTGGGACCTCGACGTCGGTGAAGGCCAGCTCGCCGGTGTCGGAGGAGTGCCAACCCATCTTCTCCAGCTTCTGCGCGACCTCGTAGCCGGGCATCTCGCGCTCGAGCACCAAGAAGGAGATGCCGCCGTGGCCGCCTTCCTCGGTCGTCTTGCAGGCGCAAACGAGGAAGTCGGCACGGACGCCGTTGGTGATGAAGGTCTTGGCGCCGTTGACGACGTAGCCACCGTCGACCCGCGTCGCCGTGGTGGAGATCCCGGCGACGTCGGAGCCGGCCCCCGGCTCGGTGATCCCGAGGGCGCCGATCTTCTCGCCGGCGATTCCCGGCACCAGCCAGCGCTGCTTCTGCTCCTCGCTGCCGAAGTTGAAGATCGGCGGCATCGCGATCGAGGTGTGGGCGTTGAGCCCGGCGGCGACGCCGCCGGAGCCGCCGGACCGGGCCAGCTCTTCGACCCAGATCGCGTCGTGCAGGTGGGTGCCGCCCTGGCCGCCGTATTCCTCGGGGAACTTGAGGCCGAGGAAGCCGAGCTCGGCGCAGCGCGAGTAGAGCTCGCGCGGGAATTCCCGCGCCGCCTCCCACTCATCGACGTTCGGCGCGATCTCCTTCGCGACGAAGCGGCTGACGGTCTCCCGCAGCTCCTCGTGCTCCGCGCCGAAGGGAGGGAGCGTCGCCCGTGTGCCGGTGTCCTTGACGACAGTCATGTCATGAAGCAGTTGCGCTAACGTTGCAGACAACGCGTTTCTCGTGCGTACTTTTCCCGTAGCGTGGAGGCATGGAGCGGACGATGTGGACTGACGAGCGGCTCGACGATCTATCCAACCGGGTCGATGCCGGGTTCGAGCGGGTCGATGCCGATATTCGGGAACTACGGTCCGACATCGGCTCTTTGCGATCGGTGGTCATGCAGGTTGGCGTGGGGCTGATGATCGGAATGGCGGGTGTGATCGCCTCGATCTTGGTCAGCAGCCAGTAGTCCCGCGCCCTACAGCCCGTAGCTCCGCCCGATCACGTCGAGCATCACCTCGTCGGTGCCGGCGCCGATGCGGTTGAGGCGGACGTCGCGGTAGGCGCGCTCGATCTCGTACTCCTTCATGTAGCCGTAGCCGCCGAGGATCTGCACGCACTCGTCGGCGACCTCGCAGGCGATCCGCGAGGCGAACAGCTTCGCCATCGTGATCTCGCGCACCGGGTACTCGCCGTTGGCGAAGCGCCAGGCGGTCGCGTAGGTGAACTGCTTCGCGGCCTCGGTCTTGGTCGCCATCTCGGCGAACTTGTGGCGAATCGCCTGGAACTTGCCGATCGGGCGGCCGAAGGCTTCGCGCTCCTTGGCGTAGTCGAGCGTCTTTTCGATCATCCGCTCGGCCCCCGCGTGGCAGCCGGCGGCGGCGACCAGGCGCTCGCCCTGGAGCTCCCAGGCAATGTGGTAGAAGCCCTTGCCGACCTCTCCCAGCACCGCGTCGGCGGGGACCCGGACGTCTTCGAAGGCCAGCTCGCCCGTATCGGAGGCGTGCATCCCCATCTTCTCCAGCTCGGCGGAGACGGTGAAGCCGGGCACGTGGTTGCCGCTGGAGTCGCGCAGGTCGACGACGAAGAGGGTGATCCCGGAGTGGCGCTCGTCGGGGTCGGTCTTGCAGACGAGGACGATGAAGTCGGCCCGCGGGCCGTTGGTGATGAACGTCTTCGAGCCGTTGATCACGTATTCGTCGCCGTCGCGGATCGCCGTGGTGCGGATCCCGGCGACGTCGGAGCCAGCGCCGGGCTCGGTGATCCCGAGGCTGCCGATCTTCTCGCCCTTCAGGCCCGGTTCGAGGTACTTGCGCTTCTGCTCCTCGCTGCCGAGCAGATGGATCGGGGGGAGGACCATGTCGCTCTGGACCGCGAAGCCCATGTTGGTGCCGCCGGAGCCGGAGTAGCTCATGCACTCGGCCCGGACCAGCGAGTAGAAGTAGTCGCCGCCCTGACCGCCGTACTCCTCCGGGAAGCAGAGGCCGAGGAAGCCCAGCTCGCCCGCCCGCTGCATCGCCGAGGTCGGCCAGTAGGTGTCCTCCCACTCGTTGCGGTGCGGCCACAGCTCCTTCCTCACCCAGGCCTGCATCGACTCGCGCAGGTCTTCGTGCTCCTGGCTGAAGATGAAGTGCTTGCGCCCGGCCGCATGGTCGGGCTTGATCACGCTGGAGCCGTTGGTCGTCGCGGTCGCCACTGTCTCTCCTCCTCGGTTTCGCGGACGGCGCCCGGCCGCCCCGGTCGCGGGCGGTCGCCGCCGCCCAGAGCGAGTAGACAGTAGCACTTCCCACTTTCTGTTCGGCTATTGTTGAGCCCCGATGAGCCAGGGAAGCTACGAGCTGGTCGCCTACGAGGTCGCCGACGGCGTCGCCACGGTGACCTTGAACAACCCGGAGAAGCGCAACATGCTCTCCGGCCAGATGCTGGCGGAGCTGGTCGCGGCGATGAAGGAGGCGCAAGCCTCCGAGGAGGTCCGCGCGGTCGTCCTCACCGGGGCCGGCGAGAAGGCCTTCTGCGCCGGCGCCGACCTCGGTGGCTTCGCGGCCGACGTGCCTTTGGTCGCCAAACACTTCGCCTCCGACCTCTTCCTCGAGTTCTTCCGGCTGATGCCCCGTCTGGGCAAGCCCTCGCTCTGCGCGGTAAACGGCCATGTGCTGGCTGGGGGGATGGGGCTGGCGCTCTCCTGTGACCTGGTGATCGCCAGGGAGGGGGCGACCTTCGGCACTCCCGAGATCAACGTCGGCGCCTTCCCCTACATGATCATGTCGATCATCTACCGCAATGTGCCGCGCAAGAAGGTCAACGAGATGATGCTGCTGGGCGAGCGGCTCAGCGCCGAGCAGGCGGTCGAGTTCGGGCTCGCCAACAAGGTCGTGCCGGCGGCGGAGTTCGACGCCGCGGTCGCCGACTGGGCCGGCAAGCTGGCCTCGAAGAGCCCGGTGCTGATGCGACTCGGTCACGACGCGATGTACCGCCAGCAGGACATGGACATCGACGACGCGCTGGAGTTCCTGCGCTCGCAGCTCTCGCTCACCTTCAGCACCGAGGACATTGTCGAGGGCGTGACCGCGTTCTTCGAGAAGCGCGACCCGCAGTGGAAGGGGAGGTAGGCGTGGCGAGCACCGAACAGGAGCAGGGCAGGAAGAACCTCCTCCCGGGGACGGCGCCGCTGCGCGAGCTGAACGAGCAGCTGCACGAGCGGCGCGAGAAGGCGCGGCTCGGCGGCGGCGAGGAGAAGATCGCCAAACAGCACGAACGCGGCAAGCTGACCGCGCGCGAGCGGATCGCCCTGCTGGTCGACGAGGGCACCTTCGTCGAGCTCGGCATCCACGGCCGCCCCCACTTTGCCCAGCGGGCGATGGACGGGGTCGAGGCCCCGGCCGACGGGGTGATCACCGGCTGGGGCGACGTCGACGGCCGCCCTTGCGCGATCGCCGCCTACGACTTCACCGTGATGGCCGGCTCGATGGGGATGACCGGCGAGCTCAAGGTCACCCGCCTGCGCGAGATGGCGCTCTCGAAGCGGATGCCGTTCGTCTGGCTGCTCGACTCGGCCGGCGCCCGCATCCAGGAGGCGGCCGGCTCGCTGTTCGCCGGCTCCGGCCACCTCTTCCGCGAGGAGGTCGAGATGTCGGGGGTGATCCCGATGGTCGCGGCGATGATGGGCCCCTGCGCCGCCGGCACCGCCTACATCCCGGCGCTCTCGGACTTCGTGCCGATGGTCTCCGGCCAGGGGGCGATGGCGCTGGCCGGCCCGCACCTGGTCAAAGCGGTGACCGGCGAGGAGATCTCGATGGAGGACCTTGGCGGCGCCAAGGTTCACTGCCGCAAGTCCGGGGTCGGGGACCTCGAGGTGAAGGACGACGAGGAGTGCATCGAAGCCGTCAAGAAGTACCTCTCCTACTTCCCGCAGAACTGTGAGCAGAAGCCGCCGCTGGCCGAGAGCGCCGACCCGATCGATCGAATGTCGGAGAAGCTGCTGGAGATCGTCCCCGACTCCTCGCGCCAGCCCTACGACATGTACGACGTGATCCGGGAGATCGTCGACGACGGCGAGTGGTTCGACCTGAAGCCGAAGTTCGCGAAGACGCTGATCACCTGCTTCGCCCGCTTCGGTGGCCAGCCGGTCGGGATCGTCGCCAACCAGCCCAAGCAACTGGCCGGGATCCTCGACAACGACTCCGCCGACAAGGCGGCGCGCTTCATCAATCTCTGCGACGCCTTCAACATCCCGCTCGTCTTCCTCCAGGACGTGCCCGGCTTCATGGTCGGCTCGAAGGTCGAGCACGCTGGGATCATCCGCCACGGGGCGAAGATGCTCTACGCGGTCAGCCGCGCCACCGTGCCGAAGGTGACGGTGATCGTGCGCAAGGCCTACGGCGCCGGCTACTACGTGATGTGCGGCAAGGCCTACGAGCCCGACCTGATCGTCGCTTGGCCCGGGGCCGAGATCTCGGTGATGGGCGCCGAGGGCGCGGTCAACATCATCGGTCGTTCGGCAATCGAGGCCTCCGAGGACCCGGAGGCGACCCGTGAGGCGATGCTCGACGCGGTGCGCCAGCAGATCGACCCCTACATCGCCGCCGGCAACGCGGTGATCGACGACATCATCGACCCGCGCGAGACGCGGCCGACGATCGTCAAGGCGCTGCGGATGGCGCGTGACAAGCACGTCGAGAAGCCGAAGAAAAGGCACGGGGTGATGCCCGTATGAGCCGCTTCGAGGACCCGGTGGTGATCAGCTGCTCGATCAGCGGCGTGATCGCCAACCGCGACCAGTGCCCGGCGATCCCCTACACGCCGGAGGAGTACGCAGCCGAGGCGCGGCGGGCGGTCGACGAGGGCGCCTCGCAGATCCACATCCACGCCCGCAAGTCGGACGGCACGCCCTCCTATGAGGTCGAGGACTTCAAGGCGATCACCGAGGCGATCCTGGCCGAGGTCGGCGACGTGATCGTCAACTACTCGACCGGGGCGATCGGGATCCCGATCGAGAAGCGGCTCGAGTACCTGCGGGCGCTGCGCCCCGACGTCGCCGCCCTGAACATGAGCTCGATGAACTACGCCAAGTACTCCAAGCGGCGCAAGGACTTCGTCTTTAAGGCGGTCTTCGAGAACAGCTTCGACACGATCATCCAATTCATTACCGCGATGGTGGAGCTCGGGATCAAGCCCGAGCACGAGTGCTTCGACTCCGGCCACGTCGCCAACCTCGACCCGCTGATCGATATGGGCCTGCTCGAGCCGCCGCTGCAGATCTCGCTGGTGATGGGGGTGACGGGCGGCATCCGCCCGACGCCGCGCAACGTGACCCTGATGTCGGACCAGATCCCGGGCGGCCCCGAGGGGCCGAACCAGTGGCAGGTGATCGGCATCTCCCGCGACCAGTGGAAGCTGCTCGCCTCCTCGCTGGTCCTCGGCGGCAACGTCCGCGCCGGGGTCGAGGACAACCTCTACCTGCCGAACGGCGAGATGTGCAAGTCGAACGGCGAGCTGATCGCCAAGGCGCGCCAGATGGCCGAGGACGTCGGCCGCCGCGCCGCCACCGTGGCCGAGGCTCGCGAGCTGCTTGGCGTGCCGAAGCGGGCCGCGGCCTAGGCGATCGCCTGGCGATGGCAGGCCTGCCCCTCAGCGACGTCAAGGTCCTCGATCTGACTCGGCTGCTGCCCGGCGGCTTCTGCTCGCTGCTGCTGGCCGATCTCGGCGCCGAGGTGCTGAAGGTCGAGGACACCGGCATCGGCGACTACATTCGCTGGGCGCCTCCCTACTACGGCGGCGAGGAGGAGCAGTCGCTCGGCACCCGCTCGGCCCTCTACCTCTCGCTCAACCGCGGCAAGCGCTCGATCCGGCTCGACCTCAAGAGCGAGGCCGGGCGCGAGGCGCTGCTGCGTCTGGTCGAGCGCCACGACGTCGTCCTCGACGGCTTCCGCCCCGGCGTGCTCGACCGGCTCGGGGTCGGCTACGAGCGGATGCGCGAGGCCAACCCGGGCATCGTCTTCTGCGCGATCACCGGCTACGGCCAGGACGGCCCCTACACCCAGCGCGCCGGCCACGACATGAACTACCTCGGCTTGGTCGGGCTGCTCGGCCTGACTGGCGCCAGGGACGGGCCGCCAGTGCAGTCCGGGGGCCAGATCGCCGACCTCGGTGGCGGCGGCCTGATGGCCGCCTTCGGGGTGATGGCGGCGCTGCACGAGCGGCGGCGCTCCGGCCAGGGCCAACTGGTCGACGTCTCGATGGCCGACGGCGCCCTCTCCTGGCTGGCGATGGTCGCCGGCCGCTACTTCTGCGACGGCGAGGTACCGCGGCGGGGCGAGCAGCAGCTGGCCGGCGGCCTGATTTGTTACCTGCCCTACGAGGTCGCCGACGGCTGGGTGACCTGCGGCGCCCTGGAGCCGAAGTTCTGGGCCGCGCTCTGCAACGGCGTCGGCCGCCCGGAGCTGGTCGAGAAGCAGTTCGAGGCGCCGGGCTCCGACGCCTGGCGCGAGATCGCCGAGGTCTTCCGCTCCCGTACCCGCGAGGAGTGGCTCGCCTTCAACGACGAGCACGACTGCTGCATCGAGCCGGTCCTCGATCTCGACGAGGCGCTCGATTCGGAGCTGGTGCGGGCGCGGCAGATGGTGGTTGACCTGGAGCAGCCGCGGCTGGGCACGGTGCGGCAGTTGGGCGCGCCGGTGAAGATGAGCCGCACCCCGGCCGACCCGACCCGGCCGGCGCCGGCCTTCGGCGAGCACACCGAGGAGGTCCTGCGCGAGGCCGGCTACTCCGAGCAGGAGGTGGCGGCGATGATTGAGTCCGGCGCCGCCGCCGGTCTCGGCGCCGCCAAGCCGGCGGAGTTCCGCGCATGAGCACGCAGCCGGCGGAGCTGCTGCGGATGGGCGAGCTGGCCGAGGCATCCGGAGTGCCGGCGCCGACGATCAAGCACTACCTGCGCGAGGGCCTGCTGCCGGAGCCGGTCAAGACCAGCCGCAACATGGCTTACTACGCGCCCGAGTTCGTCGACCGGATCAAGCTGATCAAGCGTCTGCAGGAGGAGCGGTTCATGCCGCTGAAGGCGATCAAGTCGGTGCTCGACGAGGACCCCGAGCGAGCGGGCGCGCTGCTCGAGCTGGAGGACCGGATCCTCGACCGGGCGCTGGCCGGCGAGCGAGCGCGGACCAGCGCCGCCGAGGTGCGCGAGCATTACGGCGTCCCCAAGGAGGTGCTCGACCGGCTCGCCGAGCTCGAGGTGCTGACCCCGAACAGCCGCGGCTACTCGCCCTCCGACGTGACGATCATCGAGGCGATCAGCCGCTTCCGCGCCGGCGGCTATGACGAGCAGATCGGTTTCACCGTCTACGACACCCTCCGCTACAAGACCGCGCTAGAAGAGCTGGTCCGCCAGGAGGTCGACGTGGTGATGAGCCGGCTCGCCGGCGAGGTGCCGCCGGAGCGGGTGGTCGAGATGCTGGAGGCGGGCGCCCAGCCGCTCAAGGACCTGATCGCGGCGCTGCACACGAAGCTGCTCGTCGCCGAGCTCGAGCGCCACCGCGACCGCGGCTGATCCGGCTCAGGCCGGAACCAGCTCGCCGCGGTCGGTCTCGATTTTCTCCAGGGTCATCCGGTGACCGAGCCTGGCGGCGATCTCGGCCGCCTCGTCGAGCGCCTCGGCGACGCAGTCTTCGCCCGCGGCGGCCCGCGCCTGCGCCAGCGCCCGCAGCGCCAGCGGGGCCTGCCAGTTGATTCCCCGCGATTGCGCGCTCTCGACCGCCGCTTCCGCCTCTCGGCGACCCTCCTCGGTCCTGCCGAGGCCGAGCAGGACCAGGGCTCGCAGGGTGCCGCGCCAGCCGGCCGACTCGCCCGGCCCGCCCATCGCCTCGCGGTAGGCGTGCTCGGCTATTTCCACGTCCTCCAGCGCCTCGGCGTATTCGCCGCTGGCGAGGCGGACGTAGCCAAGGCTGGTCAGCGCGTTGGTGTGGGAGAAGACGTCGCCGAGCCGCTCCGTCAGCTCGCAGTTGCGCAGCCCGAGGGCGAGGCCCGCCTCGGTCTCGCCGCGGTCGGCCAGCACCATCGCTTTCCAGCCAAGGCTCCAGCTCTCGGTCTCCGGGTCGCCGCGTTCGGTCGATTCGGAGAGCGCGGAATCGAGCAGCGCCTCGGCCTCCTCGGGCCGGCCGCGCTCGCGCAGCGCCACCGACTTGACCATCTTGCCCCAGGCGGCCGGGCTGTTAATGATGATTCCCGCGCCGAGGTCGGGGTCCCCACCGAGGATCGCGAGCATCTCGTCGGCGATCGCCTCCATGCGGTCGATGTCCCCGGAGAACATGTACGGATAGGCGGCGGCCCCGCGGATCGCCGCCCTCAGGCCGTCCTCACCGGATTCGTCGGCGAAGTCGATCGCCTCCTCCGCCGATCGCGCCCATTCGTCCATGTGACCGGGCGCCCCCGGGACTGCCGAGGCGAGCAACTGCAGCAGCGCTTGGGAACGGAGGTCCCCGTGCCGCTCGGCCAGGTCCCGCGCCTCGGCGGCCAGAGTGTCGATGCGTTTGCGATCCATTCCCAGCCGCCACGCGTATTCGAGTTGCAGCATCCGCGAGAGCAGCGCGAGCGCGAGCGTCTCCTCGTCGTCGGGGAGGCCGTCCGCCAGCTCCGTGACCCGCTGCCATAGGCGTAGCGCGTCCTGGGGGCGGCTGTGGCCGGCCCAGTGCGCGCCGCGCGCGTACCAGCGCGCGGCGTCGAGATGCTCGCCGCCTTCGTCGAAGTGCTGGGCGACCAGCCCGGCGAGCTCGTCGTGGCGGTCCGGCTCCAGCTCGATGACCGCCCTTGCCGCCGCCGCGTGGGTGGCGGCGCGCCGGTCCGCAAGCTGGGTCCCGTAGGCCACCTCGCGCGTCAGCGGGTGGCGGAAGGCGAGCACCCGCTCGGGGTAGAGCTCGGCCTCGTAGAGGAAGCCAGCCCCGAGCAGCTCCGCCAGCCCCACCTCCATCTCCTGCTCATCGAGCCCGGCGGTCAGGCCCAGCGCCCGCCCGCCGACCTCCTTGCCGACCACCGAGGCGACCTGCAGCAGCTCCTTGGCGGCCGGCTGCAGGCGGTCGATGCGCGCCGAGAGGACCGCCTGGACGGTGACCGGCACGCCGGCGTCCTCAATCGGACGCACCAGGCGGTAGCCGCCGCGCTCCCCCTCGAGCTGCCCGGACTCGGCCAGCTCGCGGACGATCTCCTCGATGAAGAAGGGATTGCCCTGGGTGCGCTCGTGGATCGGCTCGTCGAGACCGTCGAGCGAGGGATCCTCGCCGGCGATGTCACGCAGCAGCTCGCGGGTGTCCTCGCGGGCCAGGGGCTCCAGCGCGATCTCGCGATAGGAGCCGGAATCCCGCCACGGCGGTGAGTACTCCGGCCGGAAGTTGACGAGCGCCAGCGTGTTGGTGCCCTCGATCGAGGCAACGAGGTTGGCCAGCATCGCGTCGCTGCCCTCATCGATCCAGTGCAGGTCCTCGATCGCGAGGATCAGCGTCTTGCGCCGGGCGGGAGCGTTGACCAGCCGGCAGACGATCCCGCCCAGCGCCCGCTGCCTCGCCTCCGCGCTCATCTGCGGCACCGGGCGCTCGGGGTCGGGAACGCCGAGGAAGTCGAACATCAGCGGCAGGTCCTCGGAGAAACCAGGGTCGAGCAGCAGCGCCCGCCCGGCGATCTTCTCGCGGGCGAGCTGTTCGGGCTCGCGCTCGCCGATACCGAAGAACGCGCGCAGCATCTGCAGCACCGGCATGAACGGGATTGAGGTCCCGTGCGACTGCGCCTGCGCCTCGAAGACCTCGACGCCGTCGGCGCGGCAGCGCTCGAGGAACTCGAGCAGCAGCCGGCTCTTGCCGGTGCCGGGCTCGGCGACCACGCCGACGACCCCGCCGTCGTTCGACTCGGCTCGCTCCAGCGCGGCTTCCAGCGCCTCGATCTCCGCGGCCCGGCCGACGAAGCGGGAGAAGCCCCGCGCCCGCGAGAGATCGAGCCGCGAGCGCGCCTGCCCGATCCCGGCCAGCTCGAACACGTGGACGGGACGGCTCGCCCCCTTGATCTCGAATTCGCCGAGGTCGTTGAGGTCGAGGAAGCCGGCGGCGAGCGCGGCGGTGTGCTCGGTCAGGTAGGCCTTGCCGGGCTCGGCCAGCGCCTCCATCCGCTGCGCCAGGCCGACCGTGTGGCCGATCGCCGTGTACTCGCCCTCGTCGCCCTGGCCAATCGCCCCGGCGACGACCTCGCCGGAGTTGATCCCGATCCGGGTCGAGAAGTTGAGGCCCGGGCCGCGGCGCAGCTCGGCCGCGTACTCGGAGACGTCGTCGAGCATTTGCAGCGCCGCGTAGCAGGCGCGCCTGGCGTGGTCCTCGTGGGCGACCGGCGCGCCGAAGACGGCCATGATCCCGTCGCCGGTGAACTTGTCGACCGTGCCCTCGAATTTCGCCACCGCGTCGGCGAGGATCGAGAAGAAGCGCTGCATGATCTTGCGCCACTCCTCGGGGTCCTGTCGCTCGGCGAGGTCCATCGAGCCGCTGACATCGGCGAACAGCACCGTCACCTGCTTGCGCTCGGCGTCGTCCCTCGTCGTCTTGATCACCTTGGCCCAAAGGTTACGCCCGCAGTAGCCTGGGGCGATGCCATTGGTCCTGGTCACTGGAGCGTCCACCGGCATCGGTCGCGCCACCGTGCTGCGGCTCGACGCGGCGGGCTGGCGGGTTTTCGCCGGGGTGCGCAGGGAGGAGGACGCCGCGGCGCTGCGTGAGGCCGGTTCGGAGCGGGTCGAGCCGCTGATCCTCGACGTCACCGACGCCGAGCAGATCGCCGTCGCCGCGGCGAAGATCGAGGCCGAGGCTGGGGACGGCCTCGACGGTCTCGTCAACAACGCGGGCGTTGCCATCCCAGGGCCGCTCGAGACCCTCCCCCTCGATGACTTCCGCCGCCAGGTCGAGGTAAACCTGACCGCCCAGGTGGCGGTGACCAAGGCGATGCTGCCGCAGATCCGCACTGCGCGGGGCCGCATCGTCTTCATCAGCTCGATCGGCGGCCGCATCGCCTTCCCCCTCAACGGCGCCTACCACGCCGCCAAGTTCGGGGTGGAGGCGGTCGGCGACGTCTTCCGCCAGGAGCTGCGGCCCTGGGGGATCAGGGTCGCGATCGTCGAGCCGGGCTCGATCGACACGCCGATCTGGGAGCGGGGCAAACGCAATGCCGAGGAAATCGAAGCTCGCGCCCACCCGGACCAGGACGCCCTCTACGGCCCGGCGATAGAGAGCTTCCGCAAGGTGGTGCAGGATCTGGCCGAGCGGGGGATCCCGCCGGAGAAGGTGGCGAGGGTGATCGAGCACGCCCTGACCGCGCGGCGGCCCCGCAGCCGCTACCTGGTTGGCCTCGACGCCAAGGTCCAGGCCCGGCTGCGACCGCTGATCCCGACTCCGGTCTTCGATCGGATCGTCGCCCGCGTGATGGGTGTATAGGGCGGACGTCGCGCTGCGCATCTCGGCGTCCTCGGTCGCTCGCGTGCAGAGCACGCCACGCTCCCTGCGTCCTTGATCTGCTTGGCGACGCCCGCCCTATACTGACCGCTGATTGACTGGTCAATCAGCCAATTTGGAGGATCTGACGCGTGCGAGCAGCAGCCGTGCAGCTCAACTCGAATAGCGACAAGAGCCGCAACCTGGAGGCGGCCGAGCGCCTGGTACGCGCCGCGGCAGCCGACGGCGCCGAACTCGTGGCGCTGCCAGAGAAGTGGAACCTCCTGGCTGGGGGCGACGAGCTGCTCGCCGGGGCGGAGCCGCTCGACGGTCCCAGCCTGACCGCCGCCCGCGGCTGGGCGCGGAGCCTCGGCGTCCATCTGCTCGCCGGCAGCATCGCCGAGCGCGGCAGCGGCGAGCGAGCGGCGAACGCCTCGGTCCTGATCGGGCCCGACGGCGAGGACCTCGCCGTCTACCGCAAGGTCCACATGTTCGACGTCGACGCGGGCGGTGTCTCCTACCGGGAGTCCGAGTACGAGGAACCGGGCTCGGAGCTGGTCACCGCGCCGGTCGGGGAGCTGATCGCCGGGCTCAGCGTCTGCTACGACCTGCGTTTTCCCGAGCTTTTCCGCATCCTCGCCCTGCGTGGCGCCCGGCTGCTCACCGTCCCCTCCGCCTTCACCACCGCGACCGGGCGCGATCACTGGGAGGTGCTGCTGCGGGCGCGAGCGATCGAGAACCAGGCCTTCGTCCTCGCCCCCAACCAGGTCGGCACCGCGCCGCCGCACTTCGACTCCTTCGGCCATTCGGCGATTGTCGACCCGTGGGGGGTCGTTCTCGCGACGGCTGCCGAGGGGGAGCGCTTCATCGCCGCCGAGCTGGACCTGGCGGCGCAGGAACACGTGCGCGAGTCGCTGCCGTCACTGGCGAACCGCCGCCCCCAGGCCTATGCCTGGCCGCAGCTGACGGAGGCCCGCGCCTGATGGCCTCGAAAGCGCCGACCGTCGACAAGCGCCGCCAGATCCTCGACGCGGCGGTCCGCGTCTTCGCCCGCCAGGGCTTCCACGCGACCCGGGTCTCCGACATCGCCGACGAGGCCGGCGTCGCCTACGGCCTCGTCTATCACTACTTCCGCTCCAAGGACGAGGTGCTGGGGGCTCTTCGTCGAGCGCTGGTCGCTGTTGCTGGCGGCGATCGAGGAGGCCGACCGGACCGGCGAGACGCCGCGGGCAAAGCTGGCGGCGGTGGCGGCCTTCATCGTCGACTCCTACCGGCACGACCCGGAGCTGATGAAGGTGATCATCGTCGAGGTCACCCGGGCCGCGAACTCGTTCGGCCGCACCCACCTGGAGGAGATCCGCCGCGCCTACCAGTCGATCGCCAAGATCGTCGAGGACGGCCAGAAGCAGGGTGCCTTCCGCGACGACGTGGCGCCGCTTTTCGCCTCGATGTCCTTCTACGGGGCGATCGAGCAGCTGCTCTCCGGCTGGATCTTCGAGGTCATCCCCGCTTCCGATACCGACTTCGATCAGGCAAAGGAGCTTGTCGTGACGACGATCTGCGACGGGCTGGAGCCGCGATAGGTAAGGTCGCGAACGGGTATGGACAACGAGATGATCAGACGGTTGCTGTGGAGCGGCATGCTCGCCGCCAGCGGTGCTCTTGCCAGCGTCGTCGCGACCAAGCTCGCCGCCTTCGCCTGGCGGCGCCTCTTCGACGAAGACCCCCCCGAGTAGAGAGGGGCTCATGCCCGACCCGAACCAGTCCGCGCCCCCGACGCCGCCGTCGGTGCCGCCGGTCGAGCCGGCGGCGGAGCGGAAGTCCGTCGGCGATCTCGTCTTCGAGGTAACCGAGGGAACGTCCTCGCTGATCCGCGAGGAGTTCGAGCTGGCCAAGGCCGAGGTCAGCGAGAAAGTCGGCAAGCTGCTGCGCGGCTCCGTAGTTGGCATCGCCGCCGGCGCCTTCGCCTTTCTCGCCCTGATCCTGGTCATGGAGGGTGTCGCCTGGCTGCTCAACGAAGAGGTCTTCGACGGCAAGACCTGGCCCGGCTTCTTCATCGAGGCCGCCGTCTTCCTGCTGATCGCCGCCGCCGCCGGGTTCGTCGCCTATCGGGCGGTGCGCGCCGGCTCGCCGCCGGTCCCCGAGCAGGCGATCGAAGAGGCGAAGCTGACCAGGACCATGTTCGAAGGCGAGGAGGCGGGGGATGCCCGAGCGAACCGCGGCTGAGATCCGCCGGGACATCGACGTCCAGCGCCGGCAGGTCGGCAGCTCGGTCGCCGAGCTGCGCGTCCGCGTCAACGAGCTGACCGACTGGCGCCGCCAGGTCGACGAGCACCGTGGCCAGCTGATCGCCGCCGCCGCTGTGGTCGGGTTTGCGATCGGCGTTCGCGCCATGCTCCGCCGCAGGCGCTCCTGACGGTCTCAACCGGCGCCATGCGGCGTCCTCGGTCGCTCGCGTGCAGAGCACGCCACGCTCCCTGCGTCCTTGCCTGGCGCCGGTTGAGCCTCGTCAGGGGAATGTGACCAACTCGGTCGGTACGCTGCCGACGCCGAGCAGGCCGGGACCGACGTGGGCGCCGAGGACGGCGCCGATCTCGGAGACGAAGACCGGCTCGCAGCCGAAGATCTCGCGGCAGTCGTCGATCAGAGCGCCGGCGGTCGCGTCGTCCTGAATGTGCTGCACGACCCAGCCGTCCGCGCCGGTTTCGTGGCGCTTGCGGGCGTAATCGCGCAGCCGCTCAAGCGAGCGAGCGCGGGTGCGAACCCGCTCGACCGGGGTGATCTCCTCCTCCAGCGTCAGGATCGGCTTGATCTTCAGGGCGCCGCCGATCCAGGCGCGGGCTCCGCCGATCCGCCCCCCACGGCGCAGGTACTCGAGGGTGTCGATCGCGAACCACATCTTCAGCGCCTCGCGCGTCTGCTCGGCGCGGGCGAGGGCGCCGTCGGCATCGGCTCCCGAAGCGGCCGCCGCCGCGGCCCCGAGCACGCAGAGGCCCATGCCGCCGGCGGCCGAGCGCGAGTCCATGACCCGGATTCGCTCGCCGCGCTTGCCTTCCTCGATCAGCCGCTGCCGGGCCTGGCCGGCGGCCTCGAAGGTGCCGGAGATCCCGGCCGAGATGTGGATCGAGACGACCTCCTTCCCGGCGTCGAGCAGCGGCTCGTAGACGTCGATGAAGTCTCCGATCGACGGCTGCGAGGTGGTCGCTCCGCCCTCGGACGCGCGCAGGCGCTCGTAGAAACCGGCGTAGTCGGCGATCTCGGTCTCGGCCTCCTGGTGCCCGTCGACCGAGACGTAGAGGCTGATCATCTGGATCTCCCGCTCGGCGACCAGCGCGCTTGGCAGGTATGCCGTGCTGTCGCACACGACGGCGGTCTCGGCGCTCACGGTCAAAGGCGCAATTCTCGCAGAACCCGGCCGTGCGCCGGGCTTCCGCCGAACCCCAGCTACACTTTGTGAAGTGAGCGATACGCCACAAGCCGCGATCACCCTCAGCGAGAAGGCCGTCGAGAAGATCGGCGAGCTGCTCGGCGGCCAAGAGGAGGGTGGCCAGGCCCTCCGCGTCGCCGTCCGCGGCGGCGGTTGCTCGGGCTTCCAGTACGCGCTCGCCTTCGACAAGCCGAAGGAGGACGACAACCTCTTCGAGGCCGACGGCGTCGCCGTCGTCGTCGACAAGGTCAGCATGCAGTTTGTCTTCGGCTCCGAGGTCGACTACGTCGAAGGGCTTCAGGGCGCCGGCTTCCAGGTCAACAACCCGAACGTCGTCGCCGCCTGCGGTTGCGGTTCCTCATTTCAGGTCAAAGAGGACGCGGCAGAGCAGGCCGCCGTCTAGCCAGCGCGCTGGGCTATTCGATCTGCAGCGGCGGCGATTGCGCGGGAGGCGCGGACGACTCTGGCGCCGCGACGGCCGCTGGCTGCTCGACGCCGAGGGCCTCGGCCAGCTCGCCGGACTCGAACATCTCCTCGACGATGTCGGCGCCGCCGAGCAGCTCGCCGTTGACGTAGAGCTGCGGAAAGGTCTGCCAGTCGGAGATCTCGGCGGTGACCTCGCGCAGCGGCTGCAGTGCCGGTAGCACGTCGATCGCGCCGTACTCGACGTCCAACTGGTCGAGGACCTGCACGACTCGCATCGAGAAGCCGCAGCGCGGCATGTCGGGAGTGCCTTTCATGAACAGCAGGACCGGGTTTGCCCCGATCAGCTCCTCGACCTTCGACTTCAGCTCTGGATCGGCCATGGGCGCATTGTAGGGAGCGGCGGAGCTGGGCCTCAGAGCTGAGTGGCGATCAGGCCGATGATCGCGGCGAGGACTGCGACGAAGGCGGCGAAGAGTCCGCCTCCCACCAACAGGATCGTTTGCTGGAGCGCGTCGATCCGCCCACTCAATTGGGTGACGCGACCGTTCAGGTCGTCCAGTCGCGAATCGGTCCAGGTTGATCGCATCGACTCCATGCTCCTCAGGCTAGGGAAGGAGAGCATACGTATGGGAAACCGAAGTGTAACTTTTTGTCCGCGGGCGAGGGCTCGAGGCCAGCCCGGACGATCCGCGCTCTACTCGCTCGGCAGGCTGGTCTTGACCGAGAGCGCGTGGATCGTGCCGTCGTCGAAGCGCTCTTTGACCGCCGCCTTGACCAGCCGGTGCTGGTCGATTCGCGAAAGGCCCTCGAACTGGGGCGCCCGGACGATCGCACGCAGGTGGTCGCCGTTGCCGGTTTCGTCGCTGACCTCGACGCTGGCGCCAGGCAAGGCCGCCTCGATCATCGCCTTCAGCTCCGCCAGGTCGGCAGCCACAGCCCGCCTCAGCCGGGGAGCTTCTCGCCGAGCGTGTCGAGCATCTCCTCGACCCTGACGAACTTGACCCGCGGTCGACCGTGCGGCTCGCCGCGGCCAACCTCGGCCTGGTCGATCGCCTGCCAGTCCTCGAAGCTGACGTAGCGGACGCCGCGCTCGCGCAGCAGGTCCTCGACCGCGCCGGGCTCGGGGTTGGCCGGGCTCAGCAGCGCCTGCGATTCGACGTCGGCCAGCAGGTGCCGGACCGTCTCCAGCGCGTCTTTCTTGTTGGTGCCGATGACGCCGGAGGGGCCGCGCTTGATCCAGCCGGCCGCGTAGTGGCCGACCTTGTGGCCGGCATCGTGGGAGTCGAGCACGCGGCCGCCCTCGTTGAGGATCAGCCCGCGCTTCTCGTCGAAGGGCACGCCATCGATCGGGATCCCGGTGTAGCCGACCGAGCGCAGCACCAGCCCGCAGTCGAGCTCTTCGCGCTCGCCGGTGTCCCTGGCACGCAGGGCGCCGCCCTCTTCAACCAGCTCGTTGCGGCCGATCACGATCGATTCGACCTTGCCGTCGCCCTTGATCTCGACCGGCGAGGCGAGAAAGCGCAGGACGATCCGCTGCTTCTTGCCCTCGGGCGTGCGCCGGGAGAACTCGCGCAGCGTCTCGACGTTGACCCGGGTCGTCTTGTCGGCTTCCTCGGACTCGAGGTAGGCGGCGCTGGCCTCGTCCAGCTCTACCTCGGCCGGATCGACGACGACGTCGGCGTCCTCCATCTCGCCCAGCTCCTTGATCTCCGGGTTAGTGAAGGCGGCCTGGGCCGGTCCGCGGCGGCCGAGCACGACGATCTCGCGGATCCGCTTGCGGTCGAGCAGCTCGATCGCGTGGTCGGCCGTATCGGTCTGGCGCAGCTCGTGGTCGGTCAGCGCCAGCATCCGGGCGACGTCCATCGCGACGTTGCCGTTGCCGATCACCACCGCCTGCTCGCAGGAGAGGTCGAACTCCTCCTCGCAGTAGTCCGGGTGGGCGTTGTACCAACCGACGAAGGCGGTGGCGGCGTGGCTGCCGGACAGCTCCTCGCCGGGGATGCCGAGCCGGCGGTCGGTCTCGCAGCCGACCGTGAAGACGATCGCGTGGTAGAGCCGCTCGAGGTCCTCGACCTCGATGTTGTGGCCGACCTTGACGTTGCCGAAGAAGCGAAAGCCGTCGCGCGCCGCGGTCTTCTCGTAGACGCGGATCACCGACTTGATCTTCGGGTGGTCGGGGGCGACGCCGCCGCGGACCAGGCCGAACGGCGTCGGCAGTCGGTCGAAGAGGTCGACCTGGGCGTGCGTGTCGGCGTCCTTGAGGATGTGCTCGGCGGCGTAGAAGCCGGACGGGCCGGCGCCGACGATGGCGACGCGAAGGGGGTTCTCGGGGCTGCCGATCTTGCTCATTGGACGCGGAAGAATAGGGAATGGGTCCAGCCGGGCGGCCTACGCGGCCAGCAGCATCTCGCTGCAGACCGGGCAGATGCCGTGGCTGATCGCCGGCAGCTCCCGGCGCTGGAACAGCCGCAGGCGCTTCGCCGCGACCTCGACCTCGACCCACTCGCCCTCGACGCGGAAGCGGTCGCACCAGCCGCACATCTCCAGCGTCTCCTCGGTCCGCTCGGCCTCCGCGTCCAGGAGTGGCTGGAACTCGCGCGGCTCCTCGTGCCGCAGGCGCGCCTTGAACATGACCAGGCGCCCGGCCGAGGACGGCGCGATCCGGATGTCCATCTCGCGCCTGGCCCCGGGGGCGTCGCAGCGGAACGGCAGCTCGACCGCGCCGGCCGGACCGCGTATCCGGCGCAGCAGCATCCGCTGCAGCTTCTTCGGCTCCTCGCCGGCGACGAAGTCCCAGATGACCCGGCCGAGGCAGGAGTCGGTGCCGGACCAGGAGTTCTCCTCGGCGAAGCGGCGAAAGCCCTCGTCGATCTGGATCAGGCGATCCTGATCGTCGATCACGTAGCTCAGCTCGACCGCGGCGATTCCCGCAGGCTAGAGGCTTCCGAGCGCTCAGGTACGGGCGGGGACCGCACTGGGAACGCCGTCGAGGGCGTCGAGGGCCTTGCGGGCGGACATCGCCACGCAGGTGAAGATCGGCGTCTCCAGCTCGGTGTACTCGCTCGACTCGGTCGGTCGCAGCTCGTTCACGAGGTCGAGGAATTCGCCCGGGTCGTCGCCCTCGAATCCGACCACGAACTCCTGGTCGTCGAGCCCGTAGGAATAGGTGGTGTTGATCGTGATCTCGGGGTAACGGCGGCCGACCTCGATGTGGCTTTTCATGATCCGGCCGCGCTCCTCGGGCGGCAGGCCGTACCAGCGGCGCTGCTTGACCATCGGGTAGAGGAACAGGTACCTGCGCTCGGAGACGCAGATCTCGGTCCGCGCTTGCTCGTCGGAGTAGGGCGAGCGCTTGGTCATCGAGAGGAACGAGTGAGGGGTCGTGGCCCATTTGGCCAGGCCGCTCTGGCCGAGGACGACGTGAAAGGTGTGGATGTCCTCGAGGTTCGGGCTCTGGCTGAGCAGGACGAGGTCGACGTCGCCCCGCGTGCCTATGGTTGAGTAGGCGCGCAGCGAGCGGTCGAGGGCGAAGTCCTCGCAGGCGGCGAGGAACTCCTGCTTGTCCGCGGCGCGGAGCTCGGCGTCGCGGCGGCGCCAGGCGGGATCGATTTTGAAAAAGGTGAACTTGGCGAACGTGCGGTCGGGCATCGGGGTGACGATAGCGCTCGCGATATTCGGTATCTCCATTGTGCCGGGACCCGGGCAGGGGGCTTCACTTAACTTTTTCGAGGGGGGGTACCGGCTGGCCGCGGATCGCGGCGGCGAAAAAGTACAAGACGTTTCGCCCCCTGCCCGGGTCCCGGCTCAGAGCCGTAACGGCGGCACGCGTGTGACCCTTGTCTGGCTGCCCCGAGGCACCTCCGTTGGGGAGCTGGCGAGAGCTGGGATGTCGGTGGGGTTGATGAGCGCCGGGTTGGGCTCGGTGCCGGCGCAGCAGACTTATTTGGACGTTACGCAGGGGAACCGGGTGTTCGATTCGCTCTATGACTCGGGGCTGCCGGCTGGGTTACGGGTCGCGGTGAACCGGCCGGTGCGCGATCCGGCCGTGCTCGCGCGGGCCGCGTCGGCGCCGGCGGAGATCGAGCCCGGGCTGTTGGCGAGAGCGCTCGCGGCGGCGGAACGGGGATTCGCGGTGCGGGGTGCCTCCGTCGCCGATCTACGCCGCCTGGTCGCCGGGCTGCGCGGCGAGGACCTGCTGATCGCGATTGAGCGGCCGCCACCTGGGAAGAACGAGGCGCTGGCGCTTGGGATCGCCGGCCGGGGCTTCGACGGCGACCTCACTTCGGACAGCACCCGCCTGGACGGCTATGTGCTCTCGACGGATCTCGCGCCGACGATCCTCGAGCGGCTTGGGGTGCCGGTGCCGTCGCAGATGTCGGGGCAGGCGATCCGGGCCGAGGGCAGCGTCGATCCGGCGGCGGTGGAGGCACTCGGCGCCCGCCTCGCCGTGATCTCGCAGCGGCGGGGGCCGGTGATCGGGCTGACGCTCTTGGCTTGGCTGGTCGCTCTCGCCTTCGCCGCCATTCTTGGCTTGCGCGGTTCCTTTGTCTCGTCTGAGGTGACAAAGGAACCACGCGGCAGGGACGTGACCCGCGGTGCCGTACGAATGACGGCGCTGGCGATCGTCTTCTTGCCGCTGATCCTGCTGCTCGCCGCCGCGCTTGAGCCGAGTCAGGTGGCCGAACAGCTGCTGGCGATGCTGGCGCCGCCGCTGCTGGCGGCGCTGACCCTGGCAGCCCTCCGCGGCTACCGGGCCCTCGCCGCCGCCGCCGCCGCGACCGTCCTCGCCTACGCCGCCGACGTCGTCGTCGGCTCGCCGCTGACCTCGCTCTCGTTACTGGGCCCCAATCCCGGGCTCGGGGTGCGCTTCTATGGCATCGGCAACGAGCTGGAGGCGCTGCTCGCGGTACTGGTCGTCGCCGGCGCCGGCGCCTGGCTGACCGGCTTTCTGCCGCACCTGTCGCCACGGCGCCGGGCCGGGGCATTTCTCGCGGTCGGGATCCTCGCGGCGCTGGTCTTCGCCGCCGGCCGCTTCGGCGCCGACGTCGGCGCGGCGATCGTCTTTCCGCTCGGCGCCGCGGTCGCGGCTGCCGCGGTTGCCGCCCCGAGGAGGCGCTCGGCGCTGCTTGTGGTCGCGCTGCCCCTCGCCGTTCTCGCCGTCCTCGCCCTCGCCGATCTGGTTTCCGGCGCCAACGCCCATTTCACCCGCTCGGTCCTCGATGCCGGCGGTCTCGGCGACCTCGGCGACGTTGCCCAGCGGCGCCTGCAGCTCTCCGCCCACAGCTTCGTACGCCCGATCGTCTTCGTCTTCCTGCCGCTGATCGCCGCGCTCGCGGCGCTGGCGGTCGTGCGACGCGATCGGATCGCCGCTTGGCTTGTCGGCCGCCCGGCGATGCGCGCCGGCCTGCTCGGCGCCGTCGCGGCGACCCTCGTCGGCACCCTCGCCAACGACTCCGGTGCCCTCTTGCTGGAGATTGGCGCCGCCTACCTGCTCGTCTTCAGCGGTTTCGTCTGGGCCGAGGCTGGAGCCGGGCGATGATCTACCCTTAGCTGCTCGTGCGAATCGCTCTCGTCTCGCCATATTCCTGGTCCTACCAGGGCGGCGTGAATCGGCACGTGGAGGCGCTCTCCGAGGAGTTCCTCGGCCGTGGCCACGATGTCCGTGTGCTCGCCCCTTGCGACCCCCCGGGCCGGGTCAGTCGCCTGCTGCACCGGGCGGCAGCGGAAGCGCGTGAGCTGCCGGACTACCTGATTCCGCTCGGGCGCACGATGGGATTCGGCGCCAACGGGTCGGTCTCCAACCTCGCGCCGTTCCCGGCCGGCGGGGTCGTGGCGCCGCGCCGCGAGGTGCGCCAGGGCGAATTCGACGTGATCCACGTTCACGAGCCGCTGGTGCCGTTGGTCGGCTGGAACGCGACGCTGGGAGCGCGCGCACCCGTTGTCGGCACGTTCCACACCTACTCGACCAAGCCGGTTCCCAACTATGTCGCCAACGCGGTCGGCGCCAGGCGCCTCTTCAACCGCCTCTCGGCTCGGATCGCGGTCTCCGAGGCGGCGGCATGGACCGGCCGGCGCTGGTTCGGCGGCGACTACACGATCATCCCCAACGGGGTCGACGTCGAGGTCGTGCCCGATGGCCCCGCGCCGCCCTCCGAGGAGCTGCGCATCCTCTTCGTCGGCCGCCCGGAGGAGCGCAAGGGGCTGCCGATCCTGCTCACCGCCTTTGGTGCCCTGGTCGAGCACGTGCCCTGCCGCCTGACCGTGATCGGCGCCGAGCGCGACGACGTCCTCCGTTACCTCGCCGATCCGGAGTTGCTGCGCTGGATCGACATCCACGGGCGTGTGTCCGGTCAGCGGCTGTGGTCGGAGTTGCGCGGCGCCGACGTCCTCTGCGCTCCCTCGCTCTCCGGCGAGAGCTTCGGCATGGTCCTGACCGAGGCCTTCGCGGCGGGGACCCCGGCGATCGCCTCCAACATCGCCGGCTACAGCGACGTCGTCACCGACGGAGTCGACGGCCTGCTGGTCCCGCCCGGCGATCCGCAGCGCCTGGCCGAGGAGCTGCAGCGCGTTCACCACGAGCCCGAGCGCCTGCGGGCGATGGGGGAGGCGGCCCGCCGCAGCGCCCAGCGCTACGCCTGGCCCCGCGTCGCCGACCAGGTGACCGAGGTCTACGAGCGGGCGATCGAGGCGCCCCGGCCGGCCGGCCGGGGCGAACGGATCGCGCACTGGGCGGGCCTGCGCCCGGCCGACGGCGGACCCCGCCAGCCGGCCCGCAAGCTGCCCTCGCTGGACCCGGCACCCGCGGCCGCCGGCAAGAGCGGTCGGCAGGTGGCGCGACGGGTCGGCCTCGCGGTGGCCGGCGTCCTTGGACTCGGCCTGACCGCGCTGGCGGCCCAGAAAATCGGCGTCGACAACGTCGTCGCCAGCATCGTCCGCTCGAACCTGACCTGGGTCCTGATCGCCTGCGGGCTGATGGCCGTCTCGCTCTTCTTCCGCGCCGCCTCCTGGTACTGGATCGCCCGCGCGGCGCTGCCCAACCGGCCGATTCGCCGCCGCGACGTCACCTCGGCGACGATGATCGGGGTGCTGATGTCGGCGACGCTGCCGGCTCGCCTCGGCGAGCCGGCTCGCGCCCTGGCGCTCTCGCGCCGGACCGGCCGCATGCGGGAGACCTTCCCGGTCCTGCTCGGCACCCTGGTCTCGCAGACCCTGCTCAACCTCATCGCCCTGGCCCTGCTTGGAGTGATCATCGTCTCGACCACGCCGCTCTTTCACTCCGGCACTCAGAAGCTGTTCGCCTTCAGCCTGGTGCCGCTGCTCTTGCTCGTCGTTGTCCTGGTCGCGCCGATGTTGATGCGGCGCAACCGCAACGGCCGCCTTTCACGGCTGGGCGCGACGCTGCACCGCGCCCTGATCCAGGTCCGCGCCGGCCTCGCGGTCTTCCGCGATCCGCGCCGGGGCAGCATGGCCGCGGTCGCGCAGCTCGGCGCCTGGGCGATCCAGCTCGGCGCCTGCTGGGCGCTGCTGTACGCGCTCGGCCTCGACGGCAAGGCGGGGATCGGCGCCGCCGCGGCAGTCCTCTTCGCGGTCAACGTGACCGCCGTCGTGCCGGCGACGCCCTCGAACATCGGTGTCTTCCAGCTGGCGGTGATCAGCGTCCTGCACACCGGCTTCGGCGTCGGCACCGCCGACGCGCTCGCCTATGGAGTCATCCTGCAGGCGGTCGAGATCGCGACCGCGGTGGCGCTGGGCCTGCCGGCGCTCGTGCGCGAGGGACTCACCTGGAGCGACCTGCGCGTGCAGGCCCTCTCGGCCGCCCCCGTGCGCCTTGAGTCGAAGCCGCGCGAGCGGTCGGCACCGGGCCGCGAAGGCGTCGTCTAGCGCTCGGAGCGGGGTCCCGGGGTACGGAAGTTTCTTGACAAGTAACGGCTCATTCTCATATCTTCAAGGAGGTGGCGTAAAACAGCTCGGAAGAGCGGGCGTGGGGCGGATGGATGAAGTACGACGCGGCTGTGCTGGAGAGAATCGCGCGGCGGTTCCGGCGCGAGATGTGGGAGTCGGTGGTCCCGGAGGCGGTCACCGAATCGGGCGTTGAGGTCGAGGTTTTCGGCCCCGTTCAGGCGACCGCTTTCGGCGATCTGCCGGAGGTCCACAGCCTCAACCAGATCCAGGGAGCGGCCGAGCCCGGGGCGATCGAGGAGGGTCACCTCGCCGCCGCGGTCGAATGGATGCGGGCGCGCGAAGTCGACTACCGAGTGCCGGTGGCCGAGGCCCGGCCCGGTGCGGCAGAGGCGGAGGCCTGGCTCAGCCAACGGGGGTACGAGCGCGGCGGCGGTTGGGTCAAGTTCGTCCGCGACACCTCACCGCCCCGACTTCCCGAGAATCCCGAGGTGACGATCTTCGAGCTCGGCGAGGACGAGGCGGATGGGGAAGGGCTGAGCATGATCGCCGCGGCGATGTACGAGCTGCCGGTTACCGCCGGCACGCTTTTCTTCTCGCTACCCCAGGCACAGGACTGGCGCTGTTACACGGCGGCTCTCGGCGCCGGTGAGATCGTCGCCACCGGCTCGATGCTGATCGAGAACGGCATCGCCCAGCTCGGGCCCGGGACGACGCTGCCGTGTGCCCAGGGCCGCGGGTGCAACACCGCCCTGCTGCGCCGCCGGCTGCTGGACGCGGCCGTGGCCGGGTGCCACACCGCCTTCGTCGAGCTCGGCGAACGCGACGGGTCCCACCTGGGTGCCGCCGAACGCAACCTGCACCGGGTCGGCTTCGCCGAGGCCTACCCCAGCCGAAACTGGCAGCGGCCGGCGTTGCACCCGGCGAAAGTCCACTGAGAACCGCGGCGGTTCAACCCCCGGCCGACGCCGCGGCTGGCTCTGGGTCGCCCTCGTCCGGATCGGACTCCGGCGGCAGCTCGCCACCGCGCGCGGTTCCCGCGATCAGCTCATCGGGGGCTTTCTCCTCGGGAATGAACCCGGACTTCATGCCGAAGTAGACGGCCTGGGGGTGGTGGGCGACGATCGCCACCGTCGACTGCTCGGGCATCACCGCGTAACCGTCGGAGAGCGTCAGCCCGATTCGTTCCAGATCGAGCAGTCGCCATACCTTCTCGTGCTCGGACTGCTCGGGGCAGGCGGGGTACCCCCACGAATAGCGGCGACCCTGGTCGAGGTCGATCCCGAGCTCGCGGCGGACCTCGGCGTGCAGCCACTCGGCCAGGCCCTCGGCAGACTGCACGCCGAGGCCGTGCACGTAGAGCTGTTCGGCGAACTCGCCCTCGCGCTCCAGCCGCTCGATCAGCTCGGTCACCTCGGGGCCGACGGTGACGCCCTGCAGGGCGACCACGTCGCGCTCTCCGGACTCCAGCGGCCGGAAGAAGTCGGCGAGGCAGATGCGGTCGTGTGCCGGCTGGCGCGGGAAGACGAGCCGCTCCAGCTCGCGATTCGGCTCCTCGGGGTCGAAGACGACCAGCGCGTTGCCGTCGGCGTTGCAGGGGAAGTAGCCGAGCCGCGCCCGTGGGCGCAGGAAGTCCTGCTCGCGCCACATCCGCTCCAGCCGCGGCGCAAATCCCTCCTCCTCCGCGGTGCCCTCGACCAGCTCGCGCCAGGCCTCGCCCTTGACCCCGCGCCCGCCCCAGTGCAGCTTGAACAGCACATGGCGATCGAGGTAGGGGAAGACGTCGTCAAGGTCGACGTCGATCTCCCGCACACCCCAGAACGGCGGCTGGGGGATCGGCACCTTGACGCTCGCCGCGGAGCGGACGCTGTCGTCGCTGGTCGGCGGGGAATCGTCAACGACCGTCGGTTTTTCCCGCAGCGCCTTCGCCTCACCGCGGATCCGTTCGACCAGCGCCTTCCGAGCGGCGGAGTCGACCAGCGCATCCATCGTGTCCAGTCCCTGGAAGGCGTCCTTGCAGTAGAAGACCCCCGGCTCGTAAACCTCGTCGGACTCCTTGCCGCCGGGGTAGAGCGTGCGGCGGCCGAAGTCGCGGTTGATCGCGGCGCCGCCGATCAGCACCGGGAACTCGAGCCCGCGCTGGTGCAGCTCCTGGACGCAGATCGGCATCTGCTTCGAGGTCGAGACGAGCAGGGCGGAGAGGCCGATCGCGTCGGCCTCGTTCTCGACCGCCGCCTCGATGATCGAGTCGACCGGGACCTGCTTGCCGAGGTCAATCACCGTGTAGCCGTTGTTGGTGAGGATCGTGTTGACCAGCGACTTGCCGATGTCGTGGACATCGCCGAACACGGTCGCGATCACGACCTTGCCCTTGGTGTGGCCCTCGATCCGGTCGAGGTAGTTCTCGAGCTGGGCGACGGCGCGCTTCATCACTTCCGCCGATTGCAGGACGAAGGGCAGGATCAGTTCGCCGGCGCCGAATTTGTCGCCGACCTCCTTCATCGCCGGCAGCAGCACCTCGTTTAGGGTCGGGACGGCGCCGATCTTCTCGACCGAGCGGTCGATCCAGTCCTCGACCCCGTCCTTCTTGCGGCGCAGGATGTGCCAGTGCAGGGCCTCCTCGGGCTCCATCGCCTCGGTCGGGTCGGCAGCCTCACTCTCGGCCTCTTCGCCCTTCGACTCGAAATGAGCGATGAACCGCTCCAGCGCGTCCTCACGCCGGTTGAAGACGAGGTCGTCGGTCAGCTCGCGCTCCTCGTCTCCGAATCTCGCCGTAGGGCGTGATGTGGTTCGGGTTGACCATCGCCAGGTCGAGCCCGGCCTCGACGCAGTGGTGGAGGAAAACCGAGTTGAGGACCGCGCGCGGGCGCGGAGAGACGCCGAAGGAGACGTTGGAGACCCCGAGCGAGGTCTTGACGCCGGGCAACTCGGCCTTGATTCGCCGGATCCCCTCGATCGTCTCGACCGCCGAGGGCTTCCACTCCTCATCGCCGGTGGTGAGCGTGAAGGTGAGGGCGTCGAAGATCAGCGCCTCGGGGTCGAGGCCGTGCTCGGCGCAGGCGATCTCGCGGATGCGTTCGGCGATCTCCACCTTGCGCCGCGCCGTCTTCGCCATCCCGACCTCGTCGATCGTCAGCGCGATCAGCGCCGCGCCGTGCGCCTTGGCCAGCGGGATCACCGCGTCGGCCTTGTCGCGACCGGCCTCGAGGTTGATCGAGTTGACGACCGCCCGGCCGGGGATCTGCTCCAGCGCCGCCTTCAGCACCTCGGGTTCGGTCGAGTCGACCTGGATCGGCGCCGGCTGGGTCAGCGAGACGCGCTTGACGACGGCGCGCATCTGCTCGTCCTCGTCGGCGCGCTCGGTCAGCGCCACGCAGACGTCGAGCACATGGGCGCCGCCTTCGACCTGGTCTTCGGCGACCTGGACGAGGCCGTCGTAGTCGTCGGCCAGCAGCAGTTCCTTCGCCTTGCGCGAGCCCTGCGAGTTGACCCGCTCGCCGACCAGCGTCGGCTTCGGCTCCTGCGCCAGGGGCGTGGAGGTCATCATCGAGGAGACCTCGATCGGACCGGCGGCGGGTCGCTCCGCGGGAACGCGCCCGTCGACTCGTTCGCGGATCGCCCGAATGTGCTCGGGAGTGGTCCCGCAGCAGCCGCCGACGATGCCGACGCCGTAGCGCTCGACGAACTCCCCCAGGGTCGCCGCCAGCGGCTCCGGCTCTTCCGGGAAGATCGTCTCGCCGTCCGGGCCCTGCAGCGGCAGGCCGGCGTTGGGGATGCAGTGGACCGGCAGCGGGCTGCGCTCGCCGAGGAAGCGGATCGCGTCGCGCATGTCCTCGGGGCCGGTCGAGCAGTTGAGGCCGATCACGTCGACGTCGAGCGCCGCCAGCGTCGTCAGCACCGCCCGGATGTCGGTCCCCAGCAGCATCTTGCCGCCGTTGGGGAGGAGCGAGACGCTGGTCATGATCGGCAGTCGGCGCCCCGCCTCGGCAAACGCCTCGCGGGCGCCGAAGATCGCCGCCTTCACCTCGAGGATGTCCTGGGCGGTCTCGATGATGATCAGGTCGGCCCCGCCCGCGACCAAGCCGCGGGCCTGCTCGGCGAAGACCTCGACCAGGCGGCCGAAGGAGATATCGCCGAGGGTTGGGTCCGTCGAAGCCGGCAGGAAGCCCGTCGGGCCGATCGAACCGGCGACGAAGCGCTCCTCGCCGGCAGCCCGCCTGGCGATTTCGGCAGCTTGAGTGTTGATCTCCAGCGTCTGCTCGCCCAGGCCCCACTCCTCGAGCTTCAACCGCGAGCCCTGGAAGGTGTCGGTCTCGACCACCTCGGCGCCGGCATCGAGCATCGAGGCGTGAACGCCCTCGATCACGTCGGGCCGGTTCAGTACCAACGCCTCGTGGCACTTGCCCTCGAGGCCGCCGTAGTCCTCCTGGGTCAGCTCGAACTGCTCCAGGGTCGCGCCCATGCCGCCGTCGAAGACGACAACGCGCTCGTTGACCGCAGCTATGAAATCTCGCTCAGACATGGACCCAAAGAGGCTACCGACCGGTTGGCGGAGTCTTGGGCGGCTGGGCCGGGACGGGCACCCTCCCCCGGAGGCCGTCGCGCAGCTGGGTCGCCCGAGGCGATTCGCAACGTGGTTCCTTGAGCCTCCGTGGGAGGGTGCCCGTCCCGGCCTTGGGTCGTCCCCGTCCCCGTTCGCGCCGTACGGGATCTTGCGATGCGCCCGCACAACCACGATCAGCTCGCGCCACTCGCGCGAGCTGTACCGAAGTACGTGGGAGCTGCGCCGAGGTACGTGGTGGGGCGTGGGTCCCCCTCTCCCGGAGGCTCATGGACCTACCTCCCGGATCGCCTCAGACGACTCAGCTGCGCGACGGCCTCCGGGAGAGGGGGACCCACGCCCCTTCCCGCCCGCGCCTCAGCCGCGCAACCCGAGGCGGCGCTTCAGGTCGCGGGCGTTGAACGCCTGGGCGATCCGGCCGACGAGCCTGCGGCGCCCCTTGGTGTAGGGGAACCAGGAGGGCTCGCGCTTGCCGCCGAAGCGGGTGGCGACGATCGACTCCGGCCGGCAGTACTTCTTGATCCCGTAATCGCCGTGGCGGAAGCCGATCCCCGACTCCTTCCAGCCCCCCATCGGCACGTCCATCGCCAGATAGTTGACGAGCACGTCGTTGACGTTGATCGCCCCGCACTCGACCCGACGGGCGACCTTCTCGGCCCGCTCCTTCTCGCCGAAGACCGAGCCGGAGAGGCCGTAGCGGGTGTCGTTGGCGAGCCGCAGCGCCTCCTCGGCGTCGCGCACCTTCATCACTCCGACCACCGGCCCGAAGGTCTCGTCCCGCATCACCTTCATCGAGTGGTCGACGTCGACCAGCACCGTCGGCTCGAAGTAGTCGCCGGGCCCCTCGACCCGCTTGCCGCCGGTCAGCGCCTTGGCGCCGCTGGCGAGGGCGTCCTCGACGTGGTCCTCGACGATCGCCGTCTGGTTCGGCGAGGTCATCGCGCCGACGTCCTTTTCCGGCGTCTTGCCGTCGGCTCCCTGGCGCAGGGCGCCGACCTCGCGGGTGAGCTTCTGCACGAACTCGTCGTAGGCCGGCTCCTCGACGTAGATCCGCTCGACCGACATGCAGATCTGGCCGGAATTCATCATCCCGCCGTAGGTGGCGGCGTTGGCGGCGCGGTCGAGGTCGGCGTCGGAGAGGACGATCATTGGGTCCTTGCCGCCGAGCTCGAGGCTGACCGGGGTCAGGGTCTCCGCCGCGCGGGCCATTACCTTGCGCCCGGTGCGGTCGGAGCCGGTGAACTGGATGAAGTCGACGGCGTCGACCAGGGCGCCGCCGGTCTCGCCGATTCCCTGCACGCAGTCGAGCACGTCGGGGCCGCCGATCTCCTCCTTCCACGCCTTGACCACCTCCGCCAGGCCCAGCGGCGTGAACTCCGACGGCTTGATCACCACCGCGGCGCCGGCCTGCAGCGCCGGGATCGCGTCGCCGAGCGCCAGGGTGAGGGGGAAGTTCCAGGGGCTGATGATCCCGACCACGGGGTAGGGGCGGTACTGGATCGTCAGCCTCTTCGAGGCCAGCAGCGGCGAGTGGGGGCGGACGGTCTCGTCGCCGATGAACTTCTCCGCTTTGCTGCCGTAGAAGTTGATCAGGTCGGTCAGGTAGAGCGTCTCGGTGGTCGCGTCGGCGCGGACCTTGCCGGTCTCGGCCTGCATCGTGTCGCCGATCCGCTCGGCGTTGTCGAGCATCCAGTCGCGCAGCTTGCCGAGCCAGTGGTAGCGGCCCTCGATCCCCATCGCCTCCCACTCGGCCTGGTTGGCGCGGACGCGGGCGACGGTCTCGGCCACCGCCTCCGGCGAGTCGACCGCCACCGTCGCGATCGTCTCACCCGTCGCCGGGTTCCTCACCTTCAGCGCGTCGTTGGCCGCAGCCGCGGCGACTCCGTTCTCCGTCCCGGTCGTCTCCGTCCTCGTCTCGGCGGTACCGCTCTCCACTGGGTGCTCCCTTCCTCGACCCCGTTTGGCTGGTCAGCCAAGAGTAACCGGCCGGGAGCCGTCTCGCGGCTGCTCCTTCTTAAGGAGTTCGATTAGCCGAGGAGGTTGCTGAGGATGACGCCGACGATCCCGGTGAGGATCGCTGCCAGGAGGACGTCCATGCGCCGCTCGATGATCGTGAACCGACCTTCGATGCTTGTGAACCGGCCTTCGATGGTCGTGAACCGACCTTCGACGTCGTTGAAGCGATGGTTCATGTCGGATCGCAACTCGCCGGCCTCGGTGCGAAGCTCCTTGGCGAGGCCACGCATCTCGGCGCGCAGTTCCGTCCGGATCGCGCGGTCTTCGCTCTTGAGTTCGGCGAAGCCGGCGTCCATCCGCTGCGCCAGGTCGTCCATGCGGTCGTCGGTCCAGGTGCTTCGCATCGCCTCCACGAGGGTACCGTAGACAAAAAGTTTCTACGTGTGTGTCAGCGAAGCGTCAAGAAAGCGTCACTTTTCGACGAGGCGGTAGACCGGCCCTTCGAGCGAGGCGACGTAGAGGTGGTGGGCGTCGTCTTCGCCGAACGAGGTTGGGCTGGGAACCGAGAGCCCGAGGCGGCGGTCGTGCGCGGCGCGCGTCAGGTGCGGCACCAGGCTGCGCAGCTCGCCCTCGCAGAGGTCGGCGTAGACGTAGCGCCCGTAGAGCGAGCGCAGGCTGCGGTCGGCGACGACGTAGCCGCCGATGATCGAGCAGCTGCCGCCGCGGCTGTGGCTGTAGGCGAAGACCGGCTTGACCGTGCCGCCGGGGTCCGGCGTGCCGCTGTTTTCGTCTCGATAGGGGGCGAAGCCCTCGAAGGCGTCCCAGCCGAAGTTGGCGCCGCTGGCCGCGCCGACCGCCGTGTAGTCGAGCTCCTCGAACTGGTTCTGGCCGACGTCGCCGATCGCGATCCGCGGCTGCTTGCCGCTGACCGTGTCGAAGGAGAAGCGGAAGGGGTTGCGCAGGCCGTAGCTGTAGATCTCGTCGCGCCCGGGCTTGCCGACGAAGGGGTTGGAGGTGGGCACCGTGTAGGGCTTGCCGCCGGTGGCCCGGGGATCGATCCGCAGCAGCTTGCCCAGCAGCACGTCCTTGTTCTGGGCGTTGTTGGGCGGATCGCCGGCCGAGCCGCCGTCGCCGGTGCCGAAGTAGAGGAGGTTGCCAAAGAACTGCAGCTGGCCGCCGTTGTGGTTGGCGTTGACCGGGTGCGGGATCGCGATCACGGTCCGGCGCGACCCGGCGGCGGCGCGGGTCGGGAAGGCGCGCTTGAATTCGTCGATCCTGATGTTGCCGGCGTTGTCGACGTAGTAGACGTAGAAGCTGCCGCTGCGCCGGTAGTCCGGGGGAAAGGCGATCGAGAGCAGGCCGCGCTCGCCGCCGTCGAAGCCGACCAAGCCGCGGATGTCGAGGAACGGACGCCTCAGCTCGTGGCCGCCGCGCAGGACGATCACCCGCCCTGGCTGCTCGACCACGAACAGCAGCTTCGGCGATCCCGGCGCGCCGGCGACGTAGACCGGGTGGTCGAATTCGCCGATCTTCTTCAGGGCGAGGCCCCGGGTGCCGCCGGCCGGGCGGGCGGTTCGGTCGCCCGGCGAGTGGGCGGAGCCGCAGGCGGGTAGGCCCAGCGCCAGCGCGAGGACGATCGCGGCGAGGCGAGCCACGCTCACCGCTGCCGCGGTTTTTCGACGACCTCGCCGCTGTCGGTGACTTCGGTGTCCGGCGGGATCGCGGAGATCTCGGTGACGAAGGAGCCGCCCGGGGCGACGCCGCCGGTCGTCTCCGCCTTTGCCGTGCCGCTGAGGCCGGCATCGACGTCGTAGAGCAGGGTGAACTTGCCCGCTTTGACCGCGCTCAGCTTCCAGACCGCCCTGACGGCGGCACCGGGCTTCAGCGGCCCGAAGGCGAAGGTCTTGCGGTTAGAGGTCGTGGTGCCGCCGGGCTCTTGCGATCCGGCCAGGCGGGGGTAGGTGGCCGCCAGTACCCAGACCGGGCGGTCGGGCTGGGCGAGGCCGGGCTGCGGATCGCTGGTCCCGAACGGCAGCGAGGAGGCCTGCCCCTCCTTGCCGGCGACCGTGATCGTCATCGTCAGCTCCGGCACCGTCTTTTCGCCGCTGTTGCGGACGCCGAGCCGCAGCAGCGAGGTCTGACCGAGCTGCTGCTCGGTCGGGAACTCGGCTTCGGTGACCCGCACCCGGTAGGTCCCGGCTGGCTGGTTCGCATCGGAGGACGATCCGCCGCCGCAGGCGGCCAGCAGCGCCGCCACGGCCACGGCGGCAACCCCGGTCGCGGTGGCTCGGAGGCGGGTCCGCCGGGAATGTCGTCCGGTCCCCCGCAAAGCGGGCGGAACATAGCACGGGGTTTGCCCGTCTCCAGGCGCTTTTCGGGACCCTTGAGACGGGTTAGCGGGATCTCAACACTGGGCTAACCGAGGGGCCTGATCGATCCCATAGACTCAGGTCAGCGAGTGGGGCGCCGCGCCGGTGCGGCGCAGCTTGTCGGAGGAGCAGATGGTCGGATCCGCAGTCAACAGGGCGTTCTTGCCCGCCAAGTCGCTGTTCGAACAGGTCGGGGACATGATGATCCTCACCGCGCGCACGATCGTGTCCGCGGTCAAACCGCCCTACCCCTACGGCGAGGAGTTCATCGGCCAGTTCCTCTTTGCCCTGCAGCTCTGCTGGTTCCCGCTGCTGGTCTCCACCGTCGCCTTCGGGTTCGGTGCGCCCGGCCTGCAGGCCGCCAACTTCCTCTCGCTGTTCGGGGCGCTGGACCGGCTCGGCGGCTTCTTCGTCCTCGCCTCGATCCGTGAGTTCGCCCCCTTCGTCACCGCCGTCGTCGTCGCCGGCGTCGCCGGCACCGCGATCACCGCCGATCTCGGAGCCCGGAAGATCCGCGAGGAGCTCGACGCCCTGCAGGTGCTTGGCGTCGACCCGATCAAGAACCTGGTCGTGCCGCGCTTCCTGGCGCTGATGCTGATCACCGGCCTGCTCGACATCTACGCCCTCGTCTTCGGGATCAGCGGCGGCGTCCTCACCGAGATCCTCTACAACCAGCCGCTCGGCGGCTTCTTCGCCACCCTCTTCTCCAACGCCTCGATCACCGACCTCTGCCGGCTCGGTGATCAAGTGCACCCTGTTCGGGGCGCTGATCGCGGTCGTCTGCTCCTACAAAGGGATGACCGCGTCCGGGGGCGCCGCCGGCGTCGGCCGCGCCGTCAACGAGGCCGTGGTGATCTCCTTCATGGGCGTCTTTGCCTTCAACTACGTCTTCACCCAGACGATGCTCGCCACCAACCCGGAGCTGCAAACGATCCGATGAACGCCTGGCTCGAAGTCCCGCGCGGCTGGCTCGACTCCTTCGGCGAGATCGCCCGCTTCGGCTCCCGCGTCAGCGGCCTCGTCTACTCCGGCCGGGTCTTCCGCTTCTTCGGCGAGAGCCTGCGCCAGGCCGGCATCCTGATCCTCGGCTCGGCCCTGATCATCTGGGGGCTGGTCTTCACCCTCGGCCTGCAGTGCGGGATCGAGGGCGCCTACCTGCTGCGCGCCCAGGGCGCGCCCGCCTACGCCGGCGTCTTCTCCGCCTGGTGCGACCTGCGCGAGATCATGCCCTACGCCTTCGGCTACATGCTGGCGGCGAAGGTCGGGACCGGGATCGTCGCCGAGCTGGGGGCGATGCGGATCTCCGACGAGATCGACGCGCTCGAGGTGATGGGGGTGCCGCCGGTCACCTTCCTCTGCGCGACCCGCCTGCTCGCCGCCTGGATCACCTTCCCGTTCATGTACCTGGTCGGGATCGGGATCATGTACCTGGCCAGCTACCTCGCCGTCGTCAAGCAGATCGGCGACGTCTCCTCGGGCGGCTACTAACTGATCTTCTGGATGTTCCAGAACCCGCCCGACCTGATCTTCAGCCTAATCAAGGGCATGTTTATGGCGACCGCGATCGTGCTGGTCGGCTGCTACTACGGCTACACGGCCTCCGGGGGTCCAGTCGGGGTCGGGACCGCGACCGCGAAGTCGATGGTCCTCAACATCGTCTTAGTCCACATCATCGGGATGCTTGGGACCCTTGTCTTCTGGGGGGCCAACCCGAGGGCGCCGATAGGAGGCTGAACGTGTCGATGGATGAGCAGGAGCGCTTCAACGAGGCCGGGGAGGCCGAGTTCGAGCAGGAGGCGGAGACCAGCGCCGAGCTGGCCGAGCCGGCCGGCGTCGAGCCGGGCCATCCGCAGAGCGCCACCACGAGCGGGCCCTACGTGAGCGAGGACGGCGCCGTGATGGGGCGGGACTTCGTCATCCCCGGCGTCGATCCCGCCGAGCACGATCCCTACCGCTTCCACACCGGCCGCAAGCGCGACCACGGCGGCGAGGACGCGATCGAGATCATCGACCTGGTCAAACAGTTCGGCCGCGCCCGCATCCTCAACGGACTCAACCTGGGGCTGCCCGAGGACCAGGTCTCGATGGTGCTCGGGCCGTCGGGAACCGGCAAGAGCGTCCTGATCAAGCACATCGTCGGCCTGCTCTATCCGGACTCCGGCGACGTCCTCGTGCACGGCGAATCGATCCCCAACATGACCGACGACGAACTCTTCGAGGTGCGCAAAAAGTTCGGCCTGCTATTCCAGGACGGGGCCCTCTTCGGCTCGATGAACATCTACGACAACACCGCCTTCCCGCTGCGCCAGCACACCGACAAAGGCGAGGAGGAGATCGGCGAGATCGTCAACCGCCGGCTCAAGGAGGTGGGCCTGACCGAGGCCACCTACAAGATGCCGAACGAGCTCTCCGGCGGCATGCGCAAGCGCGCCGGCTTCGCCCGGGCACTGGTGCTGGAACCGGCGATCGTGATGTTCGACGAGCCCGACTCCGGCCTCGACCCGGTGCGGACGGCGCTGCTCTGCGAGTTGATCCGCGAGGTCCACGCCGAGAACGGCGGCTGCTACCTGGTGATCAGCCACGACCTCGGCACGGCGCGGCGGATCGCCGACTTCATCGCCGTCCTGTGGAGCGGCAAGATCGTCGAGTCGGGGCCGAAAGAAGAGCTGTTCGACTCCAGCAACCCGTTCGTCAGCCAGTTCCTCAACGCGGACGTCAGCGGCCCGCTCTCGATGGACTGAGTTGGGCGCGGGGCGGTGGTTCGGCCGCGTCGCGGCGTGGGCCGCCGGGCACGCCCGGCCGGTGCTGGCGCTCAGCCTGGTACTGGCCGTGGTCGCTGGGGTCGGGGCGACGCAGATCCCGGCCGACGCCGGCGTCGGAACCCTGACCGATACCGACACCGCCACCTACCGCGCGACCCAGCAGGTGCGCGAGGCCTTCGGCGAAGAACCGATCGTCGTCCTCGCCGAGGGCGACCTGCAGGAACTGATCCTCAGCTCGAACATCTTTCGCCTGCTGCGGCTTGAGGGGTGTCTGTCGGGGAAGGTGCCGCGCGGCGCCAAGCCGATCCCGGGCCCGTGCGCCGAGCTCGCCCGCCTCGAACCGGTCGAGTTCGTCTCCGGCCCGGCGACCTTCCTCAACGAGGCGGTGGTGCAGATCGACCGGCAGCTGCGCCGGCTCGCCCGGCACGTGCCGCCCCAGCGGCTGCGGGATTTCCTCCTCGCGGTCGCGACCCGCTACGGGATCACCAGTCCGCCGGCGATAGACAACCCCGAATTCGTCGCCACCGTCGTCTTCGACCTCAGCCGCGCCCGCGGCACGCCGAAGTCGCGGCTTGCCTACCTGTTCCCGAACAGTCACTCCGCCCAGATCGTCGTCCGCCTGAAGCCGGACCTGAGCGAGGCCGAGCGGGGGCGGGCGATCGGGCTGATCGAAGCGGCGGTCGGGGACACCACGCCCCGGCGGGCCTGCGCCGAGGAAGGCAAGGCCGCGCCCTGTTTCGCGCTGCACCGGGGAAGCTATGTCGTCTCCGGGGTCCCGGTCGTCGTCGACGGGCTGGCGCACGCGCTGAAGGACGCCCTGCTGTTGCTCTTCGCGGTCGCCGTCGTCGTGATGGCGCTGACTCTGCTCGCCGTCTTTCGCTCGCGCATGCGGCTGCTGCCGCTCGCGATTGCACTCGCCGCCGCCGCCCTCGTCTTCGGCCTGCTGGAGATAACCGGCGGCTCACTGACGATGGCCTCGATCGCCGTCCTGCCGATCCTGATCGGTCTCGCCGTCGACTACGCGATCCAGCTCCAATCCCGCTTCGACGAGGCGACGGAGAGCGGTGAGCGGGGCGCCGATGCCGCGCGGACGGCCGCCGCCAAGGGCACCCCGACGATCGCCACCGCCTGCCTTGCCACCGCCGCCGGCTTCCTGGCCCTCCAGCTCTCCCCGATCCCGATGGTCCGAACCTTCGGCCTCCTGCTCCTGATCGGAGTCGGAGTCGCCTTCCTGCTCACGCTCACCGCAGGCTTCGCCGCCCTCAGCCTGCGTCCGGCTGGCTCTGCCGGAAGCCGGCTTCGCGCCTGGGTGGCCCCGGGGGGAGGGTCCGAGAACGGAGGCTCCGCCCCCGCCCGCAGGATCCTCCCCCCGGGGCACACACGGGGTAAGGCCCGCAGGCCCCTCCCCCCGTGACAGGACCCGCCCGCCGGAGCGCCTTCTGTCCCTCGCTCTCTCGCGCCCGCGAGAGATCCTCGGCGTCAGCCTGCTGTTGGCGGTGATCGGCTGGGGGGTTGGCACCCAGGTGGAAACCGTCTCCGACATCCGCTCGCTGGCGCCCCAGAGCCTGGCCCCCGTCCGCAATCTGACCGAGCTGCAGGACGCGACCGGCGTCTCCGGCCAGGTCGACGTCAGCGTCGAGGCCCCCGACCTGACCGATCCGGCGACGATCGAGTGGATGGCGGCCTTCAAGCAGCGGGTTCTGCGCGTCAACGGCTACCGCGGCGAAAACCCGAGCTGCCTGGAAGCCGAGGTCTGTCCCGGCCCGGCCCTCTCGGACTTCCTCACCCGCGGCGAAGGGCCGCTCACCCGCCGGGGCATCCGAGGCGACCCTGGCGGCGCTCTCGCCGTACGCCCTGCGCCAGGTCGCGCCGCTCGATTCTCGCAGACGGCGAGATTGGCCACCAGGCTCTGCTCTCGTTCGGGATCCGCGCCCAGTCGCTCGCCGACCAGCAGGCGCTGATCGACCGCATCCGCGAGGAGATCGGCACGCCCGGCTCCCGCGGCGGCCCGCCCACCGGGGTCGAGGTGCAGTTGGCGGGGTTGCCGGTGATCGCCGCCGAATCCGCGGCGGACCTCGACGCCAGCCGCTACTGGCTGACCCTCGCCAGCCTGGCTGCGGTCGCCCTCGCCCTGCTCGCTGTCTACCGCTCGCTCGCCCGCGCCCTGGTGCCGCTGCTGCCGACCGTGCTCGCCACCGGTTGGGCCTCGCTGATCCTCTGGATCAGCGGCATCCCGCTGAACCCGATGTCGGCGGCTCTGGGCGCATTGACGATCGCGATCACGACCGAGTTCGCGGTGATCCTCGCCGGCCGCTTCCACGAGGAGCGCGGAGGGCGGTCGGTGCGGAGGAGGCGCTGCGCCGCGCCTACGCCCGTACCGGCGGCGCCGTCCTCGCCTCGGCGGCGACCGCGATCGCCGGCTTCGCGGTGCTGATCGCGAGCGACATCCAGATGCTGCGGGACTTCGGCATCGTCACCGTGATCGACCTCGGCGCGGCGCTGCTCGGGGTGATGCTGGTGCTGCCGGCGATCCTCGTCTGGAACGAGCGCCGATGAGGGATCGCTACTCGATCGTGGTCGGCCTGATCTTCCTCGCGATCATCGCCGTTCGCCACGGTCCAGACCCTCAACGGCGGCGGGGAGGAGGGCACGCTCGGGCTCGACCGCCAGCCGCCCCGCTGGCCGCTGCCGGAGTTCGCCGTGCCCGATGCCGCCGGCGCCGCTCGAAGGCGACGCGAACGTCGCCCAGGACGATTGCGAAAGCTCGGCCGTGCCCTGTCCCGACGACGCCGTCCGCCAGCCCGCCTGCCGCATCCGCGCCGCCGGGCGCGATCCGGGTCTGCGACCTCTTCGACCGCCCGCTGGTGATCTCGTTCTGGTTCACCAAGGGCGGCGACTGCGCCGACCAGCAGGACGCCGTCGAGACCGTCTACCGGCGCTACCGTGGGCGGGTGAACTTCCTCTCGCTGGACGTGCGCGACGATCGCGACACCGTTCGCGACCTGATCCGCCAGACACGGCTGGACGGATGCCGGTCGGCTACGACCGCGACGGCGCCGTCGCCGGCCTCTACCGGGTCGGCGGCTGCCCGACCTTCGCCTACGCCTATCCGGGCGGGACGCTTCGGAGCGCCGGCATCGGCGACCTCACCGCCGCCCAGCTGAGCACCCGGGTCGCGCGGCTGCTCGCCGCCAGCCGCTCGGCGGAAGGCCGGCAATGAGCGCCGAGCGCGTCCCGTTCGCTGGGCTGGAGCCCAGCGCCGGAGCAGGGCTGGGTGGCGCCGCGCATCGCCGCCGAGTTCCCGGGCCTGGGCATCGCCTGGGTCGAGGTCGACGCCCATCCCGGGCGCAGCCCCGAGCCCGTCCGCCGTCGCCTGCGCGATCTCTCCGACCGCTTCTACGGCGCGCAGGCGGTGCAGATGCGCGAACGGCCGATCCCCTGGGCCTACCGCGTCTTCTTCCGCCAGATCGGCCTTGACCCCGACCGGATCCGGACCCCGGTCGAGCAACTGGCCCTTGACCGGCTGCACGACGGCGCCTTCAAGAGCCAGGGCCTGCCGGCCGACGCGCTGACGATGGCGATCGTCGAGACCGGAGTCGCGCTGCGGGCCTTCGACGCCGACCGACTCAGCGGCGGCCTCTGCATCCGCGACTCGGCCCCGGGCGAGTCGCTGGCGGGGCGGACCGGGCGAGCTCGCGCAAGGGACGCTGGCGATCGCCGACGACGAGCGGCCCGTGTCGGCTCCTCTTCGGCGACACCGGCGAGGGCTACGGCGTCGAGCGAGCCAGTCGTCGGCTGACGATCGCCGCGGTCCAGGTCAAGGGTGTGCCCCAGATCGCGGTCGAGGAGGCACTTTGGATGGTTGCGGTGACGTTGCGGTGATCTACACTCGAGACAGTTCGATGCTGGATTTGCTCGACAGGCAGAGTTCGATGGCGCTCCGCGTCGATGCCGACGAGCGCCTCGCGCGCACCGAGTTGCGACGCCAGATCGGCCGGCTTGAGCACCAGCTGGGGGCCCTCGTCGTCGAGGGGTTCGGCCGGGTCGACGTTGGCTACCGGGTCGGCGCGATTGCGCCGGAGCCGCGCCTGCTCGACCTTGGCGAGCTCGAGCGGTTGCGCGACGAGCTCGCCGACCGGGTTGCCGACGCCCGCCAGACCCTGCGCGACCGGGCCATCGTCGAGACCCGCAACCGTGAGCTGCTGCGCAGGGTGCTGGCCACCCCGGCCGATTACAAGTGGGTCAGGGTGACCCGTGCCGACGTCGGCGAACCGGGCTGTGGCGCCTGGCACAGCCGTCCCCGCCTCGGTCCGGTTGGGATGCTGATGGGCTGGTGGCGGGTCAAGGTTTCATCGGGATGCCCGTTATCCGGGCGGCTTGCGGCCGTTGAGCGGGAAGCGCAAGCGCAGACGCCCGCGAGCAGCGAAACCGGTTGCGAAGGCCCCTGCGCCGGAGTCCAGGGCGCCGCGCGTCGCCGCCCCTGACGACCGCCCGTCGGCGCCCTGGGGCTCGTTCCCGCTGGCGGAGCTGGTGATTTTCGGCGGAATCGTCGCGCTGATAGTCGGTCTCGTCGGCGGCAACCCGACCGCGATCGGAATCGGCGTCGCGATGGCTGGGCTCGGCGGCCTCGAGGTGGCGATCCGGGAGCACTTCGCCGGTTACCGCTCGCACACGACGCTGCTCGCCGGAGCCGTCTTCGTGCTCACGGCGGGGATCGTCTTCTACCTCGCCCACGAGATCCTCGCGGTCGCCCTCGCCGTCGGGGCGGCCGCCTTCACTGTCTCGTTTTACGGGGCGCGCCGCGCATTCCAGCGCGCTTCCGGAGGTCTCAGCTTCCGGATCGGCGGAATGCGCGGCTGACGCGTCAGGCGGTCACTGCGTCCCGGGGGGTGGCGGAGGAACGGGCGGCAAGCTCCGCGGAGAGCAGGCGGCGCTGCCGTGAAGTCAAAGTGCCGAGCTGCTTGTTCTCGTTCAGCGAGAGCGGCAGCAGGAACTTACGTGCGCGGGTGCGGCCCCAGCGGCGCTGGCTGGTCAGCAGCTCGGCGATCGTCATGCTCTCGGTCTCCCAGGGGCACTCCTCCACCACCCGCGACGGGTCGCGGTCGCCGCGCGCGATCGCGCGCTTCAGCTCGGCGCGGGCGAGCCTGACCAGGTTCGCCCGTTCGAGCGCCCGCATGTGTTGCGGGGCCTCCACCGGAGATGCGATCGTCGTTGCGGGTGCCGTAGAGGCAGCGTCCACTGGACTCCTCCCTTCAAGGAATCGGTTAACTGGGTATCTCGCCTCCGTCCCACGACCACTGGCTTGGGGACCGTGGCCTGGATCGAACCGAGTTCTCAACTCCAACTCCGCCACCCGCCCGGGGCAACGGCGAGATGGCCAAGCTATGCCGTGGGGGTGGGGCCGTCAACCCACGGAGCCCGACCGCGCACCGGCTCGACCGCTAAGAGCAACAATTTCGCGGTGAACGTCGACCGATACCCAATCGGCCAAGCCTGAAACTACCCACGACGGGGGATGTCAAGAACCCGTTACCGCAGGATTACGCCCGCGGAAGCTCCGGGAAGTCCTCGATCACCCGGGCGATCGTCCCCAGTGCCCCGTCCAGGTGCTCCCGCTCGTGGGTCGCCATCAGGCTGGTCCGCAGCAGCGCACCACCGGGCGGAACGGCGGGGTGGATGGCGACGTTGGTGTAGACGCCGGCGTCGAACAGCGCCTTCCACAGCAGCACCGCCTGCCAGTCGTCGCCGACCACCACCGGCACCACCGGCGTCGTCGCGACGGTGCCGTCGGCGAGGGTGCCCGGCTCGACCACCTTGAGGCCGAGGTGCCGCAGCCCCTCGCGCAGGTAGGAGGCGTTGGCCAGCAGCGCCTTGAACAGAGCCGGTCCGTCCTCGCGGATCACCCGCAGCGCGGCCAGGGCGGCCCCGACCGCGGCGGGGACGGCCGAGGCGCTGAAGACGAACGAGCGCGAGGAGATCCGCAGGTACTCGACCACATCGGTCGGGCCGGCGATGAAGCCGCCGCAGGAGGCGAGGCTCTTGGAGAAGGTTCCCATTCGCAGGTCGACCTCGTCCTCGAGCCCGAACAGCTCGCAGGCGCCGGCCCCGCGCTCGCCGAGGACGCCGGCGCCGTGCGCCTCGTCGACCATCAGGCGCGCCCCGTGGGCCTTGCAGAGCTCGACGATCCGCGGCAGGTCGCAGACGTCGCCCTCCATCGAGAAGACGCCGTCGACGATCACGAGGACGCCGCCGCCGTCATCGGCGGCGCGCTGCAGCATCTTCTCCAGCTTGTCCATGCGGTTGTGCCGGAACGGCCGCAGCTTGGCGCCGGAGAGGCGGCAGCCGTCGAGGATCGAGGCGTGGTCGCCGGAGTCGCAGACGACCGTGTCGCCTGGGCCGAGGATGGTGCCGATGCAGCCGACGTTGGACTGATAGCCGGTCGTGTAGACGATTGCGTCCTCGGTCCGCATCCACTCCGCCAGCTCCCGCTCGAGCTCGAGGTGCAGCGGCGTCGTCCCGTTCAACAACCGCGAGCCGGTGACGCCGGTGCCGAAGGTCTCCAGCGCCTCGCGCGCCCCGGCCTTGACCCGCTCGTCGCCGGTCAGGCCCAGGTAGTTGTTGGAGCCGAGCATGATCGTCTCCCGGCCCTCCATCTCGACCACCGGGCCGGCCTGCGAGGTGAGCAGGCGGAAGTAGGGGAGGAGGTCGTGTTCCTTCGCCGCTTCGAGCTGCTCGAGGCGATCGTGGCTGCGCGCCTTCTCGAAGACGTCAACCGGGGCCTTCGCGGTCTCGCTCATCTACCGAAAGTGTAGGTTGCGCCCCCCATGGCAAGTGTCTCGATACGGCCGGTGCGCAGCCGGCGGGAGCTGAAGCGCTTCGTCAAGGTGCCATTCCGGCTCCACCGCGACCAGCCTCAGTGGGTGGCGCCGCTGATCTTCGAGCGGATGGCGTTCCTCAACCGCAGCAAGAACCCCTATTTCGAGCATGCCGAGGCCGAGTACTTCCTGGCCGAGCGCGACGGCGAGCCGGTCGGCCGGATCACCGCCCAGGTCGATGGGCGCTGGGACGAGTTCCAGGGCGGCAGCGACGCGATGTTCGGCTTCTTCGAGGCTGTCGAGGACGCAGAGGTCGTCGCGGCGTTGCTGGGCGCGGCGGCCGAGTGGGCGGCGGCGAAGGGGCGCGAGCGGATCCTCGGCCCGATGGACTTCACGACCAACGAGGAGATCGGGATCCTGATCGAAGGCTTCGAGCGGCCGCCGATGATCCTCGAGCCCTGGCACCCCCCCTACTACGCCGAGCTGATCGAGGCCGAGGGCTTCGCGAAGACGATGGACGTGCTGATGTGGGAACTGCAGTTCGGGGCCCTCAAAGAGGGCCAGCGCTTCGACCCCTCGATTCACGCGGCCGCCAGGAAGGGCCTTGAGGACGAAGGCATCGTCATCCGCAACCTGCGCAAGCGCGAAATGGCGGCGGAGGTGCGGCGCTTCACCGACGTCTACAACGAGGCCTGGGGAGATAACTGGGGCTTCGTGCCGATCACCGATGCCGAGGTCGAGTTCCAGGCCAAGAACCTGAAGCAGGTGATCGACGAGAACTGGGCCTACATGGCCGAAAAGGAAGGGGAGGTGGTCGGCGCCGCGCTGACCCTGCCGGACATCAACCAGGTGCTGGCCAAGCTGAATGGACGGCTGCTGCCCTTCGGCTGGGCGCGGTTCCTGCTCGGCAAGCGCAAGATCGACCAGTGCCGTGTCCTCGCCCTGGGCGTCAAGCACGAGTACCGCCACAGCGGCGTCGCCGCCGGCCTCTATCTCAGGCACCTCGAGGAGGCGGCGGTGCCCGGCGGCATCGGTGGCGGGGAGATGGGCTGGATCCTCGAGACGAACGGGCCGATGAACCGGGCGATGGAAGGGATGGGCGGCAAGATCGTCAAGCGCTACCGGTTGTATGAGCGGGCGTTGTAGGGGTCCCCGGGTGGGGCTCACCTGCGCAACAGATGGGGAGGCTTGGCGAGCCCCACCCGGGGACCCCGCGAACGTCCGCTAATTGCGGTGAGAGCTGGGGAAGTGACCTGGGGTCTCGCTAGAGTCGATCTGGTGAGCGATCTCGAGATCGAGGGCGAGGTCATCGCCGAGGAAGACGCCGAGCCGCGGGAGGCCGAGCCGGTGCGGGCGCTGCCGTTGCCCTACGAGGGGTCGGGGTTGCCGGTCCTGCGCGGCGAGGTCCGCAGCGCCGCTCTCGCCGCCGCCGGCGGAGTGCTGGCCGGGGCCGCCACCGTGGCCGCGGTGCGGGCCGTCAGCGCCGCCGGCTCGAGGTCGCGGGCGCCGCGCCGCCTCGGTCGCCGCCGCGAGCGCCCGCAGAACGTTGTCGCCAGCCGCTCCTTCCTCGTGGACGTTCACCTGCTCGGCAGGTGAAGGCGCTCGAGCTCCGAGGTTCGCCCGCCCGCGCCCTACCGGCTGCCGCGCGGCAGCGACGATCGCACCCTGCGGATCTCCGGCGGTGTCGCGGTTCGCCTGCTGCGGGTCGAGGGCAGTCCGGTGCTGGTCCGGGCCTGGCAGCAGGCCCCCGATCGGGTGGCGATCAGGGCCGAGGCGCTCGCGCCGGGCACGGTCTCCTCGCCGCTGCCGGGCGCGGAGCCGCCACCCGCTGGGCCCGCGCAGCTCGAGCACGCGATCGAACGGATGCGCTTCGTGCTCTCGCTCGACTGCGACCTCGGCGAGTTCCATCGCCGCTTCCGTCGCGACCCCCTGCTCGGGCCCCTGATCCGCCGGATGCCGAGCTTTCGCCCACGCCGGCGGGTCTGGCCCTGGGAGGCGTTGGCGGCGGCGATCGTCGGTCAGCTGATCGAGGCACAGCGGGCGGTCGGGATCGAGCGGCGCATCGTCGGGCGATGGGGCCCCCGGCTCGGCGCCGAGCAGGATGCCCTCCGCGATGTCCCCGCCGCGGCGACGATCGCCGGCCGCGCCCCGGCCGAACTGGCCGCGATGGACCTGGCGCCGAGCCGGGCGGCGGCGCTGCGACGGTCCGCGGCGCTGGTCGCCTCCGGGCGCTGTGACCCCGGCTCTCCGGCCGCCGATCGCCGCCTGCTGGCGATGCCGCGGAATCGGGCCCTGGACCGTCCAGTGCCTGGGCCTGTTCGGCCGCGGCGAGCTGGACTCGCTGCCGGCCGGCGACCTCGGCTACGTCAAGCTGGTCGGCCGCCTCGCCGGGCTCGGCCGCCGCGCCACGGTCGCCGAGGTCGAGGAGTTCTACGCGCCGTATGAGCCCTACCGCGGGCTGGTCGGGGCGCTGACCCTGGCCGGGCTGCACCGGCGGATCGCCCAGGGCCCGCCGCTGCGCGTCGCCGCCTGACCACCTCGTCACCGTTGCAGGAGTTCCTGCCTGGACGGACGTGCGGTCAAGCGGCTGGACGATATGTCGATAACGACGCGATGCCTCGAAAGGGGATAGGAACTGGCCCGACCACGAGGTCGATGAATTCCTCGACCAGATCACCGCCGGAGGCCAGGACTACCGCCGCCTGGTCGAGCGCCTGCCGGTCATCGTCTACAGCTCCGAGATGGGCGAGGAAGGCGCCTGGCACTACGTCAGCCCCCAGGTCGAGGAGATCCTCGGCTACACCGCGGAGGAGTTCAAAGCCGACCGCGGGCTCTGGGCCCGCCTCCTGCATCCCGACGACCGCGAGCGGACGCTGGCCAACGAAAGCGAGAGCTACGTCGGCGACCGCCCGCCTCCGGTCGAGTACCGGATGCTGACCCGCGAGGGCGATGTCGTCTGGATGCTCGACGAGGCGGTGCTCGAGGCCGACGAGAATGGGGTGCCGGTCTGGCACGGCGTCCTCTACGACATCACCGAGCGCAAGCGCGCCGAGGCCGACCTGCAGCGGGCGCTCGGCCAGCAGGCCGTGGTCGCGAAGCTGGGCGAGCAAGCGCTCCAGGACGGCGACCCCGAGTCGCTGATGCGGGCCGCGGTGGCGCTGATCGGCGAGATCGAAGGAATCCACAGCGCCTGCATCTGGGAGCTCGGCCGCGACGGCCGCCGGCTCAACCTGCGCGCCGGGCTCGAAGACGAGGTGATCGGCGCCGGCCGCCGCGTCTCCGCCGCCCGCGACTCCCACGCCGGCGCCGCCCTGGAGTCGGGCACCCACGCGATCGTTTCCGACTGGGCCGGCGAGAACCGCTTCACGATGCCGCCCGTCCTGCGCGTCGTCGGCGCCGCCAGCAGCCTGGCGGTGATGATCGACGGCAAGGACCGGCCCTTCGGGGTGCTCGACGTCCACGCCACCGAGCCCGGCCGCTTCAGCGCCAAGGACGTCCCCTTCCTGCAGGCCGCGGCCAACGTCCTCGCCGACGCGATCGAGCGCCACGCCGCCGACCAGGCGCTGCGCCACCGCGTCCTGCACGACTCCCTGACCGGCTTGCCGAACCGGCTCAGCTTCGTCGACACGCTCGGCGAGACGCTGAAGCAGGCGGCTGTCTCCGGCTCGCCGATCGGGATCCTCTTCCTCGACCTCGACCACTTCAAGCTGATCAACGACAGCCTCGGCCATCACGCCGGCGACGCGCTGCTGCGGGCGGTGGCGCCGCGGCTGCGCGCCCATCTGCGGCCCGGGGACCTGGTCGCCCGCTTCGGCGGCGACGAGTTCGGGATCCTGATCGACCGTCTCGCCGACGAAGAGGAGGCGATCGCGATCGCCGACCGCGTCTCAGCCGCCTTCGCCCAGCCCTTCTCGATCGACGGCGTCGAGCACTTCGTCACCGCCAGCATCGGCGTCGCCGTCGCCCATCCCTCCGGGCAGCGCGGCGCCAGTGCCGAGCTGCTGATCCGCGACGCCGACGCGGCGATGTACCGGGCCAAGGAAGGCGGACGCGCCCGCTGCGTGCTGTTCGACGCTGAGCATGCGGGCGACCGCGCTGCGTCGGCTGGAGGTCGAACGGGAGCTGCGCCACGCGCTCGAGCGCGACGAGTTGGAGCTGCACTACCAGCCGGTGGTCAACCTGCGCTCCGGCGAGATCACCGGCCTCGAGGCGCTGGTCCGCTGGCGCCACCCCGAGCGCGGCCTGCTCGACCCGGCCGAGTTCGTCTCGATCGCCGAGGACAGCGGCGTGATCGAGCCGATCGGCCGCTGGGTCCAGGAGCGCGCCTGCGAGCCAGATCCTCGAGTGGCATCAGCTACGGCCCGACGAGCGGCCCTTCGACGTCGCCGTCAACCTCTCCGCCCGCCAGGTCGCCCACCGCGACCTGCCGGCGACGGTGGCCGAGATCATCGCCCGCACCGGCCTTGACCCGGTCCACCTGCGGCTGGAGATCACCGAGAGCGTGCTGGTCGAGGAGTCGGCGACGCGCGATCGCCTCGCTGCAGGCGCTGAACGAGATCGGCGTGCGACTGGTCCTCGACGACTTCGGCACCGGCTACTCCTCGCTCGCCTACCTCAACCGCTTCCCCTTCCACGCGCTGAAGATCGATCGCTCCTTCGTCGACGCGCTCGGCATCGAGCAGGAGCGGACGGCGATCGTCGAGGCGATCGTGGGCATGGCGCGGGCGCTGTCGCTGGAGGTGATCGCCGAGGGCGTCGAGAGCGAGGTTCAGCTGGCGGAGCTGCGGCGGCTCGGCTGCGATTATGCGCAGGGCCACCTCTTCCACGCCGGCGATGCCGGCGGCCGAGGTCAGCCGGCTGCTGCGCGACGACGCGCTCGGCTATTCGGGGATCTCGCCCGGCAGGTAGGCGTTGCTGAGCAGTTCGCCGGGTTGCGGCAGCGAGGTGATCAGGTCGTTGTCGCGCATCCAGCCGGCGAATATCTTCCACTTGGCCGGGTCCATGTAGCCGTAGGGCTGCCCGGAGGTGCCGGCGGCTAGCAGCGGCAGCGTCGCTTCGACCTCGGCTTGGGTCAGTTTCGGCGTCGAGGTCGTGGTTGGCCTCCAGCACCGCCTTGGTGGCGAGGCCTCGGTTGCTTCACCGCGGCGTCGGTGCCGCGCTGCAGCGCGGCGAGGAAGAGGCGGAACTTTTCCGGTTCTTCTTCCAGGCGCTTGCGGTTGGCGACCAGGACCAGCTCGTCGTAGGTGGGAACGCCGAGCTTGTCGACCGGGGTGACGACCGGCGCCTTGCCACGCTCGCGCAGGTCGACCCCCTCGACGTTGCTGTAGCCGCCGAGCATCGCCTGGGCGCTGCCGCCGACCAGCGCCGGCAGCAGGCCGAAGCCGACGTTGACGTCCTTGACGTCGGACGGTGAGAGCTGGGCGCGGGCGAGGATCGTCTTCAGAAAGGCGTCCTGGTAGGGGATGCCGGCGGTGGCGACGGTCTTGCCCTTGAGGTCGGCGATGCCCTTGATCCCCGACTTCCTCAGCCAGATCATCGAGGTCAGCGGCCGGTTGACCAGGGCCCCGATCGCGACCACGTCAAGCCCTTTGTCGGCGGCCAGCGCCACCTCCGGCTCGTAGGAGATCGCCAGGTCGGTGCGCCCGGCGGCGACTTGCTTGATCGGCGCCGAGGGATCGGCCGGGGTCTCGATCCTGACGTCGAGGCCCGCTTCCTCGAAGTATCCGAGCTTCTGCGCCATGTAGATGCCGGCGTGATCGGCGTTGGGGTAGAAGTCGAGCGTCAGGCTCGAGCGGCTGCATTTCGCCGCCCGAGTCCTCGGACTTCTCGCCACAGGCGCTCAGGGTCAAGGCCAGTGCCAGCAGGGCGAGAGTGGCGGCGAGCGCCGGGCTCCGGAGCGACCTCATCCCCTGCTTTCTATCGCCAAGTGACGACGCGCCGCTCAGCGAGGGCCACCAGGCCCATCAGAACCAGCGCCATCGCCGAGAGAACGGCGACGGTCGCGAACTCACGCGCGACTTCGAGTTGACCGTTGTCCTGGAGGACCAGATGGCCGAGGCCTGAGCTGGAGCCGACCCACTCGCCGAAGACGGCGCCGACCGGAGCGAGGACGACGGCGATCTTCGCGCCGGTGAAAAAGCCAGGCAGCGCCGTGGGTGCCTCGACCCGGCGGAAGACCTGCCAGCGCGACGCGTCGAGGCTGCGCATCAGCTTGACCGCCTCTGCGTCCGTCGAACGTAGGCCGTCGAGCACGTTGACGGTGACCGGGAAGAAGCAGATCAGCGCCACCACCGCAACCTTGGGACCGATCCCAAACCCGAGCCAGACCAGGAGGATCGGTGAGAGGACGACGATCGGGATCGTCTGCGAGGCGACGATCAGCGGGTAGGCGGCATCGCGGATCAGCTCTGACCAGTGCATCAGCACGGCGAAGCCGATCCCGGCGGCGAGCGCGCAGCCAAGGCCGAAGAGGATCTCCTGCAGGGTCACCCAGGCGTTTTCGGCCAGCAGCGAGCGGTTCTGGGAGAGCGCATCCGCGATTTCCGCCGGTGAGGGGACGAGGAGGTCTTCGAGGCCGAGGACGCTGGCGAGGAAGCCGCTGGCGGCGGCCAGCTGCCAGGCCCCGATCAGCGCCGCCAGCAGCAGGGCGGGGAGCAGCCAGCGTCTCATCTGGCGTGCTCGTGCAGCGCTCGCATCGCCCGCTCGCGCGCGGCAACGAAGCCGGCGTCGGTCACGACGGCGTCACGATCGGCCGCCCGAGGCGAGGGCGCTCGCACCTCCGCGACGATCCGCGCCGGGCGGGGCGAGAGCACGGCGACTCGGTCGCAGAGGTAGAGCGCCTCCTCGACGTCGTGGCTGACGAGGACGACGGTGCGCGGCTCGGACCGCAGCGTCTCGGCCAGCCACTCCTGCATCTCCGCCCGGGTGATCGCATCGAGCGACGCGAAGGGCTCATCGAGCGCCAGCAGCGGCTTGCCGGCGATCAGCGTGCGCAGGAAGGCCACCCGCTGGCGCATGCCCCCGGAGAGCTCGTCCGGCCGCGCCCGCTCGAATCCGGCGAGCCCGAAGCGGCCGAACAGCGCTCCGGCCTGCTCGCGGGCCCGGTTGCGGCGGAGGCCGCGGTTGCGCAGCGCCAGGGCGGCGTTGTCGAGTGCCGAATACCAGGGCAGCAGCGTGTCGCGCTGGGGCATGTAGGCGCAGTGGGCGAGGCGCTCCTCGGCCGATTTCGCGCCGCCGACGGCGAGGCGACCCGCGCTCGGGTCGCGCAGGCCGCAGATCAGCTCCAGCAGGGTCGACTTGCCGCAACCGGAGGGGCCGACGAGGCCGGTTACGGTGTTCGGCGCGACCTCGAGGTCGAGCTCCGCGATCGTTTGCAGCTCTCCGTAGGCGTGCGCGAGGCCGGCGATCGAGACTCCGGTCCCGGCGCTCACGGACGCCGATTGCGGCGCGCGCGGCGCGAGAATTTGGCCGGTTTTCGCGTTCATCCTGGTATCCTGGCGCACTCCGCACTCCTGACCAAGGAGGTCAGGAAAGTCGATAAGCACCCAAGTGCGGAAGACAGGAACAGAGCATGGACCCGGCAATCGTCCTTTTCGGATTGGGCATCGGCGTACTGGTCGGCATGACCGGCATGGGCGGCGGCTCGCTGATGACGCCACTGCTGATCCTGATCTTCGGGATCCAGCCGACCACGGCGATCGGGACCGACATCTTCTACTCGGCGGTGACCAAGACGGTCGGCGGCTGGCGCCACTTCCGGATGAAGACGGTGAACATGGAGCTGGTCCGGTGGCTCGCGACCGGCAGCGTCCCCGCCGCGATCGCCGGCGTCGCCCTGGTCTCCTACCTGCAGAACCAGATCGGCGAAGACCGGCTCGACTCGCTGGTCTACGCGGTCCTCGGCGGCACCCTGTTGATGGTCGGGATCATCACCCTCGCCCGGGCGCTGATCCTGCGCAACCTGATCGACGAGCGCGACCGCTTCGAGGTCGAGCGCCGGCACAAGCTGGCGGCGATCGCGATCGGGGCGACCACCGGCTTCGTGATCGGGATCACCTCGGCCGGGTCGGGCACCGTGATCGCGATCCTACTGATCGCGATCTACCGGCTGGCGCCGAAGCGGGTGGTCGGGACCGACATCTTCCACGCCGCGATCCTGCTCTGGGCGGCCGGCATCGCCCACTGGATCGGCGGCAACGTCGACTTCGTCCTCGCCGGCAACATCCTGCTCGGCTCGGTCCCGGGCGTGGTGATCGGCGCCGCCCTCTCCGGCAAGGCGCCGCAGGGCTTCATCCGCACCGCGCTCGGCCTCGTCCTGATCGGCTCCGGCATCGTCACGATCCAGAAAGGCGACCCGCAGGTCTGGCCGATCGCCGCCGCCCTCGCCGCCCTCGGACTGGGCCTCGTGCTCTACCTGCCGCACTGGGTGAACAAGCGTCGCGAGCGCCAGCGCCTGCAAGAGCCGGATCAGGCGACGCTGGCGCGCACGCTGCCCGCCGACTGATTTACTAGCTCTATGCGTGTCTCAGCGAAGGCCGACTACGCGGTGCGGGCGGCGGCGGAGCTGGCGGCCGGCGAGGAGGGCCCGATCAAGGGCGAGCGCCTCGCCGAGGCCCAGGACATCCCCCTGCAGTTCCTCGAGCACATCCTGCTCGAGCTCAAGCACCACGGCATCGTCCGCGCCCGCCGCGGCGCCAAGGGCGGCTACTGGCTGGCCCGGCCAGCCGACGAGGTGACGATCGCCGACGTCGTCCGTGCCGTCGAGGGACCGATCGCCGACGTGCAATCCACCCCCCCCGAGGCGATCGAATACCGCGGCAACTCCGAGCATCTGCGGGACGTCTGGGTCGCCGTCCGCGCCAGCCTCCGTTCGGTGCTCGAGGAGGTGACGCTGGCCGATCTCGTATCCGGCAGCCTGCCGTCGGTGGTCGAGGAGCTGACCGCCTCGCCGGACGCCTGGCTGGCCAGCACCGCGACCAAGGAAATGGCCGACGGCGGCAGCTAATCGGCGGCGGGGACGCCGCCGGCGACGACGTTGACGAAGTTCTCCAGGTGCCGGGTGGTCCAGCACTCGAAGGCGCCGTCGCAGTGGCGCTCGTAGGCGGCCATCACCGAGTCGCCGTAGTTCCAGTAGAGCTTCGGCTCCGGGTTGAGCCAGAACAGGCGACCGGCGCGTTCGGCGACCTGGGCGAAGACCTCGGCGTGCGGCTCGCGGCCGTTGGTGCGGGCGTCGCCGAGCACGATCACGGTCGAGCGCGGGTCGAGCTCGTCGGAGATCTCGGCCAGGAACTCGAGCCAGACCCGGCCGTAGTCGGTGTAGCCGGAGACGTCGGCGACGCCCCCCTCGCTGGAGATCCGCTGGGCGACGACGGCGAAGTCGCGCTCGTGCTCGAAGACGTCAGTCACCTCGGAGATCCGCTCGATGAAGACGAAGCTGCGCAGTTTGCGAAACGAGTCGTGCAGCGCGTGCAGGACCGAGAGGAAGAAGACGCTGGCCGAGGTGACCGAGGTGGAGACGTCGCAGAGCACGTAGATCTCGGGGCGGCGCGGCCGCTTGGGCTTGTATTTCAGCCGCAGCGGCACGCCGCCGGTCTCCAGCGAGGCGCGCATCGTCCGCCGCACGTCGACCGCGCTGGCCTTGCGGTGACCGCGCTGCTCGTGCCCGAGCGTCGCCAGCCGGCGCTTCATCTGCGAGACCGCACGGTGGACGGCGGCCAGGTCCTGGGTCGGGCTGGTCGGCAGGGCGCGGTCGAGCTCGGCCAGCGGGCGCGAGGGGGGCAGGGTCTCGGTGCGCTCGATCAGGTCGCGCTCGAGCTCGCGGCGCAGGTGGCGCTCGAAGCCGGTCAGCTGCTCGCGGTCGATCGGCGGCAGCTCGCTCCCGTCCTCGGCCGGCGGCTGCGATCCGGCCGAGAGGCCGAGCGTGCGGCGGATCCGCTGCACGTCGACGCCGACCACACCCGAGCCCTCGGCGCGGCCGAAGGCCGCGATCGCCAGCCGCGCCAGGTCGCGCATCCGGTCCTCGTCGCCGGCCGCGATCGCCTCGCGGATCTGCTCGCGCAGCTCGTCCATGTCGAGCCGCTCGCCCGCCTCGCCGGCGATCGCCTCGTCGCGCTCGGTGACCCCGCGCTGCACCGCCTCCCCCTCGGCGGCGCGGAAGAAGTAGCGCTCGAACAGCAGCTCGAAGACGCGGCGGTCGTCCTGGGACTTGGCGATCGTCGTCGCCAGCGCCTCGCGGAAGTCGTCGCGCGAGGTCCACTCGACCTGTTCGAGGGCGGCGAAGGCGTCGAGGATCTCCGAGGTCCCGACCGCGACCCCCTCGCCGCGCAGCTCGTCGCAGAAGCCGAGCAGCTTCGCCGCCAGCCCCGGTGGGCCGGCGTCAGCCCTGGGGCCGTAAGGGGAGGAGGTCGCGGGGCTCACCCCGTCGGGCTCGTCGCGCCGGCGAGTTTGACCCCGACCCGCTCGGCGACCAGGTCGATGTCGGTGCGGTGCTTGACGATGATCGACATCGACTGGTTGAAGGTCTCGCGGTCGATGTCCTCGGCGCCCATCAGCAGCAGCGTCCGCGCCCAGTCGATCGACTCGGCGATCGAGGGCGGCTTCTTCAGATCCAGCGCCCGCACCATCTGGATCACCTCGACCAGCCGCCGCGCCAGCGTCTCCGGCAGCTCCGGCGCGTGCAGGCGAACGATCTCCATCTCGCGCTCGATCCCCGGGTAGTCGAGCCAGAGGTAGAGGCAGCGCCGCTTCAGCGCCTCGGTCAGCTCGCGCGAGTCGTTTGAGGTGAGGACGACGATCGGCATCGTCGTCGCGGCGATCTGGCCCAGCTCGGGGATCGTGATCTGAAAGTCGGAGAGCAGCTCGAGCAGCATCGCCTCGAACTCCTGATCGGTCTTGTCGATCTCGTCGATCAGCAGGACCACCGGGTCGGGGCTGGAGATCGCCTGCATCAGCGGCCGCGTCAGCAGGAACTCGGAGCTGAAGATGTCCTCCTGCACGTCGTCCCAGCCGCCCTCGCCGCCGGCCTGGATCCGCAGCAGCTGCTTGCGGTAGTTCCACTCGTACATCGCCTTCGCCTCGTCGAGGCCCTCGTAGCACTGCAGGCGCACCAGCTCGCGCCCGCTGGCGCGGGAGAGCGCCTTCGCCAGCTCGGTCTTGCCAACCCCTGCCGGGCCCTCGACCAGAACCGGCTTGCCGAGCTTCTGGGCGAGGAAGGAGACCAGCGCGGCGGGCTCGTCGGCCAGGTAGCCGACCTTCGCCAGCGCCTGCTTCACCTCCGCGACTGAGCCCTCGGCCATGGCGGCGATGATAATCCCGCTCCGTGCTCGACCTCGCTCTGCCTCTCGCCGCGCTGCTTCCGCACAGCCCCGGCCCCTACATCGCGCTGATGCTGGCCGGATTCGCGATCGGCATCCTCGGCCACCTGATCGGCGCCAGGTGGTTGATCGCATCCGGCGTGATCCTGATCTTTCTCGGCGCCCTGCTCTTCCCCCTGCTGGTCAACGTGACCAGCGAAAACCGTCCGCCCCCGATCGAGGAACCGCGCGGCGACGCTGGCTAGCTGACGATCGTCGGCGGCCCAGGCTCCCCGCCAATCCGCTCAGGATCGGTCACTTTGATTAAAGTACTTTGATCGTGCGCCTATTGGCCGTCCTCTCCCTCCTCGCCGCGCTCTGCCTGGGCGCGATCGGCCTCGGGGGCTGCGGTGGCGGTGGCGGCGAAGATCCGCAGCAGGTGCTCGAAGGCATCAGCTTCGCCGGCATCAAGAGCGCCGACTTCGCGGCGACGCTCTCGCTCAAGGCCGAGGGCGAACAGACCAACCTCGACGTGAGCGTCAACGGCCGCGCCGAAACCAAAGGCCTTGAGGCTCGGGCCAAGGTCGAAGGGACCGCCCGGGGCAAGCCGGTCGACTTCGAAGGGGGAGTCACCCTGTTCGCCAAGAACGGCTTCGTCAACTATCAGGGGACCGAGTACGAAATCGGTCCCTACTACTACGAATTCGCCAGGTCGCTGTTCCTCCCGGCGCTCTCCGAAGAAGCCGAGGAAGCCGGCACCGACCTCAAATCCTGTGGCCGCGCGGGCTCCCGCATCCACCTGGCCGATCTGGTCGAAGACCCCGACAACGACGGCAACGTCGAGGTCGCCGGGACCGAGACGACCAAGGTCAGCGGCCAGCTCGATTTCGCGGCCGCGACCGACGCCCTGATCGAACTGGCCGAAGACCCGCGCTGCCGCTTCCAGTACGAAGCGCTCTCGCCCTGGGGGCTGAGCAAGCTGCGCAGCGCCGCGGAAGAACTCCAGGAAGCGGCCCCCGAATCCGAGTTCGCGGTCTACGTCGACGGCGACGGCGTCGTCCGCCGGCTCAGCTTCGAAGCGAGCGCCGAGCCCAAGGATCGCGAAGGACCGGTCAGCGCGAGCTTCGACCTCTCCCTGAGTGAAGTCAACGGGAAGCAGAAGATCGAGACGCCGGCCAGCGCGAAGCCGGTCACGGTGCTGTTCGCCCAGCTCGGCATCGACCCGTTCGAATTCCTCGGCTTCGGCAGCGGCGGCGAAGCGGTTCGCTCGCTGGCTGAAAAAGTCGCCGCCGACGCCTTCCCGTAGGCGCGATCAGCCATACTTCGGCGCTCCACCCGACTTTCCGATCAGGAGGAGCCCGATCCCTTGAGCCGTTTCCGCATACTCGCGTTGGCCGCCGTCCTGCTCGCGCTCGCGACCGCCCTTGCCGCCTGCGGTAGCAGCAGCGACGATCCGCAGCAGGTCATCGACGACGCGACTCTGGAAGGGGTGAAGAGCGGCAACGTCGATCTCTCGCTCCAGGTCAATTCCGAAGGCGAAGAAGGCGGCAACGTCGACGTCGAGCCTCTCCGGCCCGTTCCAGAGCGCCGGCACCAAGGACTTGCCGCAGCTGGCGATGACGGCCAGCGCCAAGGGGAAGACCGGCGGGAAGAAGGTCGACTTCGAAGGCGGGGTGACTCTGCTCTCCGACCGTGCCTTCGTCAACTACGAAGGGGTCGAGTACGAAGTCGACCCGACCACCTTCGGCTTCGTCAAGTCGGGCTTCGAACAGGCGCAGCAGGAAGGCGGCGCGGAAGGCAATCCGGCCGACGTCACCGCCTGCCAGGAGGCCGCCGAAGGGCTCGAGGTGGCCGACTTCGTCAACAACCTGACCAGCGACGGCAGCGCTGACGTCGACGGCACCAGCACCACCAAGGTCAGCGGCGACCTCAACGCCGGCAAGGCGATCGACGCGGTCATCGAACTGACCGAAAACCCGGCCTGCGCCAAGCAGCTCGAAGCCGCCGGGCCGCTGCCGATCGGCGAACTCAAAAAGGCCAAAGGCGAAGTCACCAGCGCCGTCAAAAAGGCCCACGTCGAGGTCTACGTCGGCGATGACAACATCATCCGCAGACTGGTCGCCGAACTGACGATCGAACCGAAGGGCAAGAGCGAGCAGAAGAAGGTCGAAGTCGACCTCGATCTGACGCTCAGCGGGGTCAACCAGGAACAGCAGATCGCGGCGCCGACGGGCAAGACCCAGCCGCTCGAAAAGCTGTTCTTCAAGCTCGGCGTCAACCCGATCGAACTGCTCGAAGCCGGCAGCAGTGGAAAGGGGCTGGGCGACCTGCTGGAAGGGCTCACGGACTCCGTGGGCGGCGGCTCGTCGTCCGGCGGCTCCGGCGGCTCGAGCGGCGGCGGCCAGCAGGCCTACCTCGATTGCCTCAAGGGAGCAAAGACCCCCGCGGATCTGCAGAAGTGCGCGAACCTGATCCAGTAGGGGTCAGGTTCGGGGCGTCCTTTCTGCGCACGCCGCAGGGCTGGCCCTACCTGCTGGCGCCGCTGATTCCAGTCGCCGTCGGGCTGGAGCTCGCCGGCGTGTCCGCGACCGTGGTCTTCGCCGCCTCGGCCCTGGGGATCATCCCGACCGCGGCGCTGATGGGGCGCGCCACCGAGGAGCTGGCGGCGCGCTCGGGGCCGGGCATCGGCGGCCTGCTCAACGTCACCTTCGGCAACGCTCCGGAGCTGATTATCGCCCTCTTCGCGCTCGGCAAGGGCCTACAGGAGGTGGTCAAGGCCTCGATCGTCGGCTCGATCATCGGCAACATCCTGCTGGTCCTGGGAGCGGCGATGCTGGCGGGCGGTATCGGCCGCGACAAACAGCGCTTCAGCCGCACCGGCGCCAGCATCCAGACTTCGATGCTGATGCTCGCCGCGGCAGCCCTGCTGATGCCGGCGATCTTCGAGCTGGTCGAGGGCCAGGGGCTGCCGCGGCCGAGCGCCGAGGCGGTCCACTACGGCGGTACCGTCGAGCACCTCTCGCTGGCGGTCGCGATCGTCCTCATGGCCACCTACGTGATCGGTCTCTTCTTCTCGCTGAAGACCCACCGCGACATCTTCAATCCCGAGTACGGGGACGAGGACAGTTGGGGCTGGTCGACGCGGACCTCGGTCCTCGCCCTGGCGATCGCCGGCGTCCTGGTCGGGGTGATGTCCGAGGTCATGGTCGGTTCGATCACCGAGGCCTCGCACTCGGTCGGCCTCTCCGAGTTCTTCATCGGCGTGATCGTCGTCGCGATCGTCGGCAACGCGGCCGAGCACTGGGTCGCGGTCCTGGTCGCGGTCAAGGACAAGATGGACCTGGCGGTCAACATCGCGATCGGCTCCAGCGCCCAAGTGGCGCTGTTCGTCGCACCGGTGCTGGTGCTGGCCTCCTTCTTCATCGGCCCCTATCCCCTGGCGCTGGTCTTCAACGGCTTCGAGCTGGGGGCGATCCTGATCGCGATCCTGATCGCCAACTACGTCACCCAGGACGGCGAGTCGACCTGGTTCGAGGGGGTTCAGCTGCTGGCGGTCTACTTCGTGTTCGGGTTGGCGTTCTACTTCGCCTGAGCGGGCGCTCGGCCGCGCCTGGCCGTGTCCTCGGTCGGCCAGCTTCGGGTCACGCACCGAAGTGCGCTCCCCTCGCTGGCCTCCCTGCGTCCTTGCCAGCCACAGCCGAGCGCCCGCTCAAAGGTGACATAGGCTCGGACGGGTGGAAGCCTTCCTCCTGCTTCTCAGCTTTGCGGTTGTCCTTGCCGGGGCGCTGTTGTTCACCAATGCGATCGAGTGGATCGGGCACCGGCTGGGGGTGGGGGAGGGCGCGGTCGGCAGCATCCTTGCCGCGGTCGGTACCGCGATGCCGGAGACGTTGATCGCAATTGTCGCCCTGCTCGAGACGAGCGAGGGCTCCGAAGGGGTCGCGATCGGCGCGATCGTCGGCGCTCCCTTTCTGCTGGCGACGCTGGCGATGGGGCTGGTCGGGCTGTTCGCCCACCTCTACCGCGGACGCCGAGAGCAGGGGACCCGGCTGGACGCGCACGCTCCGACGCTCGAGCGCGACCTGCTCTTCTTTCTCGCCTTCTTCGCGTTGGGCGGGTTGCTCGCCTGGGGGCCCCCGGCCGCGGTGCGCATCCCCGTCGGGGTCGTCTTTCTCGCCGCCTACGTCGTCTACGTCACTCGTACCCTGCGCGGCGGCGGCGAGGTTCAGGGCGAGGAGACGCTCTCGCCGCTGATCTTCGAGCGCCGGCCCGAGCGCGCCGGTGACCCCGCCCTCGCCCTCTGCATCCTCCAGCTCCTGGTCGGCCTCGGGGCGATGGTCGGCGGCGCTCACCTGTTCGTCGAAGAGCTGCTCGGCATCGCCGAGAGCATCGGCGTCGACGCGCTCGTCCTGGCGCTGGTCCTGGCGCCGCTGGCGACCGAGCTGCCGGAGAAGGTCAATAGCTTCTTCTGGGTGCGCGAAGGCAAGGACGCGCTGGCGCTGGGGAACGTCAGCGGCGCGATGGTCTTCCAGTCGACGATCCCGGTCGGGATCGGGCTGATCTTCACCGACTGGGCGCTCGACGCCAACGCCGTGCTCTCGATCGGCCTCGGCGTCGCCGGCGGCCTGCTCGCATACTTCAGCCTGCACCGCGCCGGCCGCTTCGCGCCGCCGGCCGTCGCCGGCTGGTTCGCGCTCTATGTCAGCTTCATCGTCGTCGTGGCCATCAGCGCCTGAACGGCCTCAGGCCGAGGTCAGCTCAGCCAGCGCGCCGAGCACGAGGTCGTCGTGCTTTTTCGGCGAGACCTTGGGGAAGGCCCTGGCGATCTTGCCGTCGGGCGCGACGATGAACGTTGCCCGCTGCACGCCCATGTACTTCTTGCCGTACATCGACTTCTCGACCCAGGTGCCGTAGGCCTCGGCGACCGCGTGGTCGGGATCGGCGAGCAGGGTGAAGTCGAGGTCGTACTTGCCGGCGAACTTCTCCAGGGCGCCGACCTCGTCGGGCGAGATCCCGATCACCCTCACGCCCGCCTGGCGGTACTCGCCGCCGCGGTCGCGGATACCGCAGGCCTGGGTCGTGCAGCCGGGAGTGTCGGCGCGGGGGTAGAAGTAGACGACGACGGTCTCTCCGCGCAGGTCCGACAGCCTCATCTCGTTGCCGTGCTGGTCGGGCAGCGCGAAGTCGGGTGCCGCATCCCCCTCGGCCGGCATCGCTCAGTCCTCGCGGCCGGGGTCCTGGCCGTCCTCGTCGGAGTCGAGCTCCTCGTCGCCCTGTTCGAGCGCGGTCTCGGAGACCGACCCGGACGAGCCCGGGTGGTAGTGCGTTTGGAAGGTCTCGAGGATGCGGTCGCGGCCGTCTTCGTCGATCGGCGTCTCCTCGGAGAGCCGCACCCAGTCGGCCCCCTCGTAGGCCTCCATGTTGAAGACCTCCTGGTCGATCGAGGCGGAGTCGTCGACCACGACGACGACCTCGGTCTGCGGGTTGAAGTAGGTGCCGGGCTGGACCAGCAGCTCCTCGACCTCGTAGAGGTTCTCCTCCGCGCTTGCCATCAACGCGATCCTACGAAATCGGACAGCTGCCGTTCGGTCTCGGCCTCGACGTCGAGCGGCTCCAGGCCGTGGCGCATGCGGCGTTCGTTGCGTGCGACGACCAGCTGGCGCACCTCCGCCCGCAGTGTCCGGTCGGCGGCGGGTCCCGGCGTGGCCGCCGAGGCGGGATCGCCCGCGGCCGGCCCGGCCGCGCTCTCCAGCAGGAGGGCCGTCTCGCGCTCGACGTCGAGCGGTGCCTCGCCGCGTCGCAGCCTCCGCTCCGCCTTCGCCTCCAGCATCTGCCTGACCTCAGCCGCCTGGATCGCCGGGTCGACCGGCGCCGAGGAGGCCGCGAGGCGGGCCGGTGGAGGCAGCTCCTGCTCGATTGCCAGCACGCCCTTGCCGAACGTATCCCAGCCGCCCGCGACGCGGCGGAAGAGCAGGCCCGCGAGCGGCGCCACGACGCCGGTGAACGCCAGCACCGCGAAGCACTTTTCGGTCGGTGACATGGCCAGCGGCAGGTCCACGGCTCCAAGGGTAGACCGCCCATGGACCTTCGCCCATTCGCTAACCTTCGGGGCCTGGTTGACTGACCAGTCAATCGGTGGAACGCTCGCCCCGGGCGCGGCGCTCCCGACACGGACTTAACGGACTCACGAAAAGGAGCACCGACCGGTGGTTGACTTCACTCTGACCGACGAACAGAAGGACCTGCGCGAGCTGGCCCACAACTTCGCTGAGAAAGAGATGCGCAGCGTCGCCTGGGAGTACGACAAGGACGGCACCTGGCCCCAGGAGGTGATCGACAAGGCCTGGGAGGTCGGGTTGATGAACACCCACGTCCCCGAGGCCTACGGAGGCCCGGGCTTGGACTACCTCTCCGGCTGCCTGATCGAGGAGGAGATGGGCTGGGGCTGCTCCGGGATCGGCACCTCGCTGATGGCCAACGGCCTCGCCTCGGCGCCGATCACGCTCGGCGGCTCCGAGGAGACGAAGAAGAAGTACCTCGGGATGCTGACCGAAAGCCCGAAGCTGGCCTCCTTCTGCCTGACCGAGCCCGACGCCGGCTCCGACGTCTCCGGGATGAAGACCCGCGCCGTCAAGAAGGGCGACAAGTACGTGATCAGCGGCTCCAAGTGCTTCATCACCAACGGCACCTACGCCGACTATTTCACCGTCTACGCCAAGACCGACCCCGAGGCCGGTCACCGCGGCATCAGCGCCTTCGTCGTCGACGCCGACCTCCCTGGGGTCAGCGTCGATAAGAAGGAGGACAAGATGGGCCAGCGGGCGTCGAACACCGCGACCATCTCCTTCGACGAAGTCGAGATCCCGGCCGAGAACCTGCTGGCCGAGGAAAACAAGGGCTTCAAGCTGGCGATGATGACCCTCGACCGCACCCGCCCCGGGGTCTCGGCGATGGCCGTCGGGATCGGCCGCGCGGCACTCGAGTACGCCACCGACTACTCCAAAGAACGGGTCCAGTTCGGGGTCCCGATCGCGATGCACCAGGCGATCCAGTTCATGATCGCCGACATGGCGACCAAGGTCGAGGCGGGCCGGCTGCTGGTCTGGAACTCGGCCGTCCTGCTCGACCAGGGCGTGCGCAACAGCAAGGTCTCTTCGATGGCCAAGCGCTTCGCCGCCGACTCGGCGATGGAGATCACCACCGACGCCGTCCAGGTCTACGGCGGCTATGGCTTCATCAAGGAGTACCCGGTCGAGAAGCTGATGCGCGACGCGAAGATCATGCAGCTCTACGAGGGCACCAGCCAGATCCAGCGCCTGGTGATCGCCAAAGAAGTGCTGCTGCCGCGCAGCGTCGACGAGCCGACGCCGGAGGCGGAGGCCAAGAAGGCCGACGCCGCCCGCGACAGCCAGTCCGAGCAGGCAGCCGCTACGGTCTAGCGCATGGACGCCCGCGAACGCGCCGCCTCAGGAAGGGCGGCGCGTTCGACGGCGCGTCGCTCTTCGCACGCGGTCTGGGAACCGCCCGCGGGCCGGGAGGACCCGGTCGCGATCCTCGAGCGCCAGGCGGCGACCCGAGTCCCCGAGCTGGTGCCGATCCGCTACGGGCGGATGTCGGCCTCGCCCTTCGCCTTCTACCGTGGCGCCGCTGCGGTGATGGCCGCCGACCTCGCCGAGACCCCCGTCTCGGGGCTGCAGGTGCAGGCCTGCGGCGACGCGCACCTCTCCAACTTCGGCGCCTTCGCCTCTCCGGATCGCCGCCTCGTCTTCGACCTCAACGACTTCGACGAGTCGCTGCCGGGGCCGTGGGAGTGGGACGTCAAGCGGCTCGCCGCCAGCTTCGCGATCGCCGGCCGGGAAAACGGCTTCAAGCGCAGGCAGCGGGAGGGGGCGGTGCGGACGGCGGCCTTCGCCTATCGCGACTCGATGCGCGCCTTCGCCTCGCTGCGCAACCTCGAGGTCTGGTACGCGCGGCTCGACGTCGAGGCGGCGATGGAGGAGCTCGAGGACGAGGACCCGAAGGCGGTGAGGCGCGCCCGCAAGGGGGTGACCAAGGCCCGCTCCAAGGACAGCCTGCGGGCGCTCGAGAAGCTGACCGAGGTGGTCGACGGCGAGCTCCGCTTCGTCAGCGAACCGCCGCTGCTCGTGCCGGCTGAGGAGCTGGCCGACGCCGGCCGGGCGCGCGACCTCGAAGAGTCCCTGCTCAGCGTCCTCGACTCCTACCGGGAGACGCTGCCGACCGACCGCCAGCACCTGCTCGACGGCTACCGCTTCCGCGGCATCGCCCGCAAGGTGGTCGGCGTCGGCAGCGTCGGCACCCGCGCCTGGGTCGTCCTCTTGACCGGCGCCGACGATGGCGACCCGCTCTTCCTGCAGGCCAAGGAGGCCGAGGCCTCGGTGCTCGAGCCCTACGCCGGCCGCAGCCGCTTCCGCAACCACGGCCGGCGGGTGGTCGAGGGGCAGCGGCTGATGCAGGCGGCCAGCGACATTTTCCTCGGCTGGTGCCCGGCACTCGGCCTCGACGGGCGCGAGCGCGACTTCTACGTGCGCCAGCTCTGGGACTGGAAGCGCTCGGCCGAGGTCGAGCGGCTGACCCCGCGCGGGCTCGAGGTCTACGCGGGGATGTGCGGTTGGACCCTGGCCCGCGCCCATGCCCGCTCCGGCGACCGGATCGCGATCGCCGCCTACCTCGGCGGCGGCGACTCGTTCGACGAGGCGATCGTCGACTTCTCGGAGGTCTACGCCGACCAGAGCGAGCGCGACCACGCCGCCCTGCTCGAAGCAATCGACGCCGGCCGCATCGAAGCCACCGACGCCTGAGCCCCGATCCCGCGCCGGGGTTGGCCCGCCGCCTCGGGTCAGGCCAGCCGCGGGGCGGCGTCGCCGCGCTTGGCTGCCTTGAGGCGCTGGTTTTTGTCGAGGACCAGCTTGCGCAGGCGCACCGACTCGGGGGTGATTTCGACGCACTCGTCGTCGCGCAGGAACTCCAGCGCGCCTTCGAGCGAGAGCCGCGTCGGCGGCGCCAGCCGGACCAGGATGTCGGCGCTGGCGGCGCGGACGTTGGTCTGGTGCTTCTCCTTGGTCGGGTTGACGTCGAGGTCATCCGAGCGGGCGTTCTCGCCGACGATCATCCCTTCATAGACCTCCTCGCCAGAGCCGACGAAGAGCGTGCCGCGCTCCTGCAGGGCGTGCAGCGAGTAGCTGGCGGTCTTGCCGCGGCGATCGGCGACCAGCGAGCCGCTCGGCCGCGTGCGCAGCTCCCCCGCCCAGGGCTCCCAGCGGTCGAAGACGTGGTGGAGGATGCCGCTGCCGCGGGTCTCGGTGAGGAACTCGGTGCGGAAGCCGATCAGCCCGCGGGCGGGCACCAGGTACTCCATTCGCACCCAGCCGGTCGAGTGGTTGACCATCTGCTCCAGTCGGCCCTTGCGCCCGGCCACCATCTGGGTGACGGCGCCGACGTGCTCCTCGGGCACGTCGATCGCCAGCCGCTCGACCGGCTCGTGCACCTCGCCTTCGATCTCGCGGGTGACGACGCGGGGCTGGCCGGCGGTCAGCTCGAAGCCCTCGCGGCGCATCAGCTCCAGCAGGACGACGAGCTGCAGCTCTCCGCGCCCCTGGACCTCCCAGGCGTCGGGGCGCTCGGTGTCGTTGACCCGCATCGAGACGTTGCCGATCAGCTCCGCGTCGAGTCGCGTCGCGGATCTGGCGAGCGGTGAGCTTGCCGCCGCCCTCCGTGCCGGCCAGCGGCGAGGTGTTGATCCCGATCACGATCGAGAGCGAGGGCTCGTCGACCATGATCACCGGCAGCGGCGCGGGGATCGTCGGGGTCGGCCAGGGTCTCGCCGATCGTCACCTCTTCGAGGCCGGCGACGGCGATGATTTCGCCCGGGCCGGCCTCCTCGGCGGCGACCCGCTCAAGACCCTCGGTGACGTAGAGCTCGGAGACGGTGGCGCGCTGGACGCTCGCCGTCGGCCCGGCACCAGGCGATCTGCTGGCCGGAGCGGATCGTCCCCTGGCGGACTCGGCAGATCGCCAGGCGGCCGACGTAGGGGGAGGCGTCGAGGTTGGTGACGTGGGCCTGCAGCGGGTGATCGGGGTCGTATTCGGGCGCCGGGATCCGCTCCAGCATCAGGTCGAGCAGGGGGGAGAGGTCGGTGCCCTCGACGCCCTCCTCCAGCGAGGCCCAGCCGGCTTTGGCGTTGGTGTAGACGATCGGGAAGTCGATCTGGTCGGAGTCGGCGTCGAGGTCGATGAAGAGCTCGTAGACCTCGTCGACGACCTCGGCGATGCGGGCGTCGGGGCGATCGACCTTGTTGACGACGAGGATGATCGGCAGCCTCGACTCCAGCGCCTTGCGCAGGACGAAGCGAGTCTGCGGCAGCGGCCCCTCGGAGGCGTCGACCAGCAGCAGCGCCCCGTCGACCATCGTCAGCGCGCGCTCGACCTCGCCGCCGAAGTCGGCGTGGCCGGGGGTGTCGACGATGTTGAGCTTGACCTCGCCGTGGGTGACCGCCGTGTTCTTGGCGAGGATCGTGATCCCCTTCTCCCGCTCCAGGTCCATCGAGTCCATCACCCGCTCGGCGACGTCCTGGCCCTTGCGGAAGGTTCCGGTCTGCCACAGCATCGCGTCGACCAGGGTCGTCTTGCCGTGGTCCACGTGGGCGATGATCGCGATGTTGCGGAGGTCGTCTCGGGTTGTGGGCATGTGGAGCGGAGAGTAGGGAAGGTCCCTGCAAGACGAAGCCCGCCGGGAGGCGGGCTTCGCAAAACCTGTTTGAAGCGCGGTTCGCGTCTACGAAGTCTGCTGGACGCTCGCGGCGGCCGGGCCCTTCGGGCCTTCTTCGGACTCGTAACTCACTTTGGAGCCCTCGGTCAGGGACTTGAAGCCCTCGCCGAGGATCGCGCTGTGATGAACGAAGACGTCCTTCGAGCCGTCATCGGGAGTGATAAACCCGTAGCCCTTGTCGTCGCTGAACCACTTGACAGTTCCAGTGGGCATGCATTGCCTCCACTTAGTGTGCTGCGAACGCGGAGGATGCGGTGAAGCAACGACGCGAGCGCTAGACACAAACTTTTGCCGGCTTGAACCGGCCCTAACGCAGGGGACCGTAGCAGGATCGGCGGCCCCGGAGCCCGGGAATTCGGCGCTCCACGGCGTCCGCCGGCGGATCTAGCGTTGCGGCGTGCGCTTCCTCGACAGCATCGACCGGGACGAGATCGGCGGCCTTCTGCAACGCGACGAGTACTTCTGGCTCGACCTCACCGATCCCGGCCCGGCCGAGGTGACGGCGCTGGCCGAGGTCTTCTCCTTCCACGCGCTCGCGCTCGAGGATCTGACCAAACGCCGCCAGCGACCGAAGCTGGAGGACTTCGGCGACTACATGTTCCTCGTCTACTACGGGGCGGTCGGCGAAAAAGGCGGCGAGATCGAGCTCGACGAGGTCCACGCCTTCCTCAGCGGCAGCTACATCGTCACCTCGCACCCGCGCTCCTGCGGCGCCCTCGAAGAGGCCCGTCGGCGGATGAGCGCGCAGACGCCCCGATCGGAGCAATTCGTCATCTACCGGGTGCTCGACGCTCTCACCGACACCTTCTTTCCGGTCCTGGATCGCCTCGACGAACGCATCGAAGCGCTCGACGACGAGATCTTCGAGCGGCCAAACCCGGGCCAGCTCGAGGAGATCACCGCCCTCCGCCGCGACCTTCGTCTCGCTGCGCCGGGTCGTCACCCCCCAGCGCGACCTGCTCGCGAGGGGCATCGACGACATCCTCGAAATCCCTGGCCTCGAAGCCGACTCGCGGAACTACTTCCGCGACGTCTACGACCACGCGATCAGGATCTCCGACCAGATCGACTCCTACCGCGACCTGCTCGCCGGGCACCCGCGACGCCTACCTCTCGGTCGTCTCCAACCGGCTCAACCAGATCACCAAGCAGCTGACCGTGGTGGCGACGGTGTTCCTGCCGCTCTCGTTCATCGTCGGCTTCTTCGGACAGAACTTCAAGTGGATGGTCGAAAACGTCGGCAGCGCCGCCGCCTTCTTCGGCCTCGGGATCGGCAGCCTGCTGCTCTCGGTGGTGGCGTTGCTCTATCTGGTTCCGCCGCGGCTCCTATCTCTGAGCGGCGGCGCTCGGAATCCCGTCTAGGCGTGTTTCAGGATCACCCCCAAGTGTCGATACCCCCGCAGATGAACCGACGTCCCAGTTTGCCCGGTCGCTCCCTTGCCCCGGTCGTGCTCGTCGTGCTCGGGTTGGCCGCCGCCGTGGCGCCGGCAACTGCCTCGGAGATGCGCGCCGCCGCCCGCGCCGACCTCTCGCCGCGTCTGTTCGAGCTGTCGCGCCCGTCCGTCCGCGCCGCGCCGCGGGCGCAGCAGGCGGCCCGGCTCAGCCTCCCCGCCCGCGGTCCCGGCAGCCTGCTGCGCGACGGCGACCGCATCCTCGTCGAAGCCCGCCTCCAGGGTCCCGCTGCCACGACCGCGAGCGCGCTGCGCGCCGCCGGCGCGGCGATCGTCCAGCTCGGGCGCCGCTACGGGACCGCGACGGTCGCGGTACGCCCGGCTGAGCTGCGCCGGATCGGCGGACTGCCCGAGGTCGCCGCGGTCACCCCGGTCCTGACTCCGCTGGTGCGCGGCCCGGACTGCGGCGGCGCGGTCCGTTCTGAGGGCGACGGCCAGCTCAACGCCGGCAACGCCCGCGCCAGTTTCGGCGTCGACGGCAGCGGCGTTGAGGTCGGCATCCTCTCCGACTCCTTCGACCGCGATCCGTTTGCCGCCACCGATGCCGCCGGCGACGTCGCCGGCGGCGACCTTCCGGGGGCCGGCAGCCCCTGCGGCTCGAACACGCCCGTCAGCGTGCTCGACGATTCCGAATCCGAAGGGGAGGACGAGGGCAGGGCGATGGCCCAGATCGTCCACGACCTCGCCCCCGGCGCCTCGCTCGCCTTCGCCACCGCGTTCACCGGGGAACTCGCCTTCGCCGCCAACATCAGGGCGCTGGCGGCGGCCGGCGCCAGGGTGATCGCCGACGACGTCGCCTACTTCGAAGAGCCGTTCTTCCAGGACGGCCCCGTCGCAAGCGCGGTGAACGAAGTGGTCGCCGGCGGCGCCTCCTACTTCTCCGCCGCGGGGAACGACAACCTGCTCGACTCCGCTGGTCGCGACATCGCCTCCTGGGAGGCGCCGCAGTTCCGCGATTCCGGCGGCTGCCCGACCGCGGTCGTCGAACTCTCCGAAGAAGTCGAAGAAGCCGAAGAAGCGGAAGGCGACCCCACTCCAGAGGGCCTGCGGGCCTCCCACTGCATGGACTTCGATCCCGGCGCGCCGCAGGACGACACCTTCGGCATCACCGTCGAAGCAGGGGAAGAACTGGCGCTCGACCTGCAGTGGGCGGAACCTTGGAACGGCGTCGGCACCGACCTCGACGCCTTTCTGCTGACCGAAGCCGGGCAGTTGGCCGAAGAAGAAGGCTTCCCGGTCCTCAGCGTCGAAGACAACGTCAACGGCAGCCAGCGGCCGTTCGAGTTCCTCTCCTGGGTCAACGAAGGTCCGGCCCAGGAAGTGCAGGTAGTGGTCAACCGCTTCAGCGGCGCTTCGCCGCGGCTGAAGTTCGCCCTGCTCGAGAACGGGAGCGGGGTCAGCGCGACCGAGTACCCGGAATCGGCCGGCGGCGACGTCGTCGGGCCGACCATCTTCGGGCACGCCGGCGCCGCCCGCGGCGATCGCCGCGGGGGCGGTCCGCTTCGACGAGCTCGCCGAACCCGAGCCGTACTCCTCGCGCGGCCCGGTGACCCACTACTTCGGGCCCGTCGCCGGCGCCGCGCCGGCAGCGGCGATCGTGCCGCAGACGATCTCCAAGCCCGACCTGGTCGCGACCGACTGCGGGGTGACGACCTTCTTCGCCTCCTTCAGGCCCTCCGAAGGCGTCTGGCGCTTCTGCGGCACCTCGGCGGCGGCCCCCCACGCCGCCGCGGTGGCGGCGCTGATGCGGCAGGCCAACCCGGGCGCGGACGCCGCCGCCGTGCGCGCCAACCTCGCTGCCTCCTCGCGGCCGGTCGGCGCCTTCGGGGCGGACGCGGTCGGCGCCGGCCTGATCGACGCCTACGGGGCGGTGGAACGGCTGGCTCTGCCGCCGACGGTCACGATCACCAAGGCGCCGCCGCCGCTCGGCCGTGACCGCCGGCCGACGATCGAGTTCAACGCCAACCGACCGGTGGCGTTCACCTGCCAGATCGACGGCGGCACCTCGCAGCCCTGCGCCTCGCCCTTCACCGTGCCGACCGCCCTCGCCGACGGGACCCACGGGATCGTGGTCAGCGGGGTCGACGTCGCCGGGCGGACCGGGAGCAGCGCCGTCGCCTCCTTTGCGATCGACACCAGAGCGCCGCAGACGCGGATCGTCAAGCACCCGCCGAAGCTGCTGCGGACCCGCCACCGCCTCGCTCGCGGCGTCTTCCGCTTCGCCGCCAGCGAGGCCGACGTCAGCTTCGTCTGCAAGGTCGACCGCGGCCTGCTGCGGTTCTGCGGGCCGCGGCTCGCGCGCCGCTTCGCCGCCGGTCGGCACACGCTCAAGGTCCGGGCCCAGGACCGCGCCGGCAACGTCGATCGCACCCCGGCCGTCTTCCACTTCCGCGTCAAGCGCGTCGGGCGCGGCGGCTGAGGCTCACGCGTTCCGGCGGGCGCCCTGGCGGCGCATCGCCCAGTGCCCGGCCGCGAGCAGCGCCAGCAGCGCCGCGGCGCTGCCGAAGACCAGCGGGTCGGTCAGCGAGAGGCCCTCGAGCCGGGTGCCGAAGTAGACCGAGATCGCGGTGATCGGCAGGTAGCCGATCGCGGTCGTCCAGACGAAGCGCCAGACCGGTACCCGGGCGGCGCCGGCGGCGTAGGAGACGATGCTGAAGGGGAGGATCGGGATCAGCCGCATCGCCAGCAGCAGGGTCGGCCCGCCGCGCTCGATCGCCGCCTCGATCCGCTCGAAACGCTCCACCCCGAGCCAGCGATCGAGCAGCGGCCGCGCCACCGAGCCGCCGATCGCAAAGCAGGCGAGGCCGGAGAGCATCCAGCCGCTCATCGCCAGCAGCAGCGCCGGCACGAATCCGTAGGCGAAGCCGGCGGCGGCGTCGACGATCTCGGCCGGGTAGAAGACGACGGTATGGACCATCGCCAGGGCGAGGATCAGCAGCGGCCCGGCGAGCCCGAGCCTGTCGATCTGGTGGCGGACCTCGGCGGTGTCTCCCTGGATCGCCGCGCTCGCGGCCTCGCGCAACGGCGCCACCAGCAGCACCACGAGCCCGAGCAGGGCGATGCCGCCGAGGGTGATGGCGATCTCCGCCAGCGGCAGCCGCGGGCGCTTGGCCATGCTCAGGAAGCCGCTCGCAGGCGCTCGGCCAGCCCGGAGTGCCGCTCGCCGCTGTCGTCGCGGCCGACCGCGAGCGCCAGGGCCGCCTGCTCGCCGACGATCACGCAGGCCCGGCGGGCGCGGGTGATCGCGGTGTAGACGAGCGGCCGGGTCAGCATCCGCGCGTGCGAGCGGTGGCAGACGGCGACGACCATCGGCACCTCGCAGCCCTGCGCCTTGTGGACCGAGATCGCGTAGGCGAGCCGCAGGTCGGCCGCGTCGGCGTAGGGGATATCGAGGCCACCGCCCTCGTCGAGGTCGACCGCGAGCATCTCCTCCTCGGGGTCGTCCTCGCGCAGGAAGACGATCGAGCCGTTCATCAGGCCGAGGTCGTGCGCGTTGCGGGTCTGGATCAGGCGGTCGTCGATCCGGAACCTTTCGCCAAATGCCGGCTCTCCGCGCGGGTTGAGTCGCTCCTGCAGGCGCTCGTTGAGGGCGTCGATCCCGACCACCCCCCGGTACATCGGCGCCAGCACCTGCACCTCGCGGATCGGGTCGACCCCGTAACGGCTGGGAGCGCGCTCGGCGACGACGTCGACCACGGTCTCCCGCGCCCGCTCCGGGTTGGCGCGCCCGATCAGGAAGAAGTCCCGTTCCTGGTCGCCCTCGGGCTCGAGGTGGGGGAGCTGGCCGCGGTTGATCTCGTGCGCGGCGGTGGTGATCATCGACCGCGCCGCCTGGCGGAAGATCAAGCTCAGCCGCACCACCGGCGCCGTGCCGGAGGCGATCAGGTCGCCGAACGGCTTGCCGGCCCCGATCGGCGGTAACTGGTCGGCGTCGCCGACGAAGACGACATGGGTCGACTCCGCCAGGCCGTCGAGCAGGACCTCGATCGTCCGCAGGTTCAGCATCGAGGACTCGTCGACGACACAGAGGTCGACCGGCAGCGGATGCCCCGGCCGGAAGGCCGGCTCGCTGCCCGGCGACCACTCGAGCATGCGGTGGATCGTCTGCGCCCCGTGGCCGGTCGCTTCCTCGAGCCGGCGGGCGGCGCGGCCGGTCGGGGCGCAGAGGGCGATCCGCAGCCCGGCCTTGGACGCCTCGCCGACGATCGCGTTGGTGCAGGAGGTCTTGCCGACCCCGGGGCCGCCGGTGACGACGGAGATCCGCGAGGCGAAGCCGCCGCGCACCGCGGCCCACTGTTCCGGGGTCAGGCCTTCGCTGTGCTCCTCCTCGGCCGGCGGCGCCGCGGGCGGCTCGTAGTCGATCGCCGGCTCGCCCGCGAGCCGGCCGCGGATCGTCGCCGCGACGGCGACCTCCGACGCCAGGGTCGCCTCGCGGTAGGCGTGGCCCTCTTCGACGACCAGCCCCGGCGCCTCGGCGAGGACGTCGGGGTCGGGCTCGACCCCGAGCAGCCTCGCCGTCCGCTGCGCCAGCTCCGGCAGGGGCAGGAAGGTGTTGCCGCCTTGCTCTGCTTCGGCGAGGGCGAAGAAGGCGGCGGCCTGGGCGCGGCGCGAGGATTCCGGTGGCACGTCGGCGGCGAGGGCGATCTTGTCGGCGCGGGCGAAGCCGACCCCGACGACCTCGGTCAGCCGGTAGGGATCCTCGTGCAGGACGACCATCGAGCGCTCGCCGAAGCGCTGGTGGATCGCCGCGGCGAGGTGGGCGAGGCCGTGCGGCGCGAGCTGGACGTGCAGGTCGCGAATCGCCCGGCCCGCGTGCCAGGACTCGACCGCCGCGTCGACCTGTTTCACCGTCATCCCGGGGAGCGAGGAGAAGACCCCGGCCGGGTCGGCGGCGATCGTGGCCATCACCTCCTCGCCGTGCTCGTCGACCAAGCGCTTCGAGCGGGCGGGGCCGATGTGGCGCAGCGAGCCCAGGTAGGCGATCCGCCCCTCGCGGTCTTCGGGGTCCATCGGCACCGCCCGTTGGGCGCGGAGCTGACGGCCGTAGGTCGAGTGGGTCTGCCAGTCGCCGCTGACTTCGGCCCGGTCGCCGGGATTGAGGTGGCCGATCGGGCCGACCAGCGGGTGCTTGTCGCGGGACTCGGCATCGCGCACTTCGAGCACCGCGTAGCCGTCGTCCTCGGCCTTGAAGATGACCCGCAGCACCTCGACCGTCGCCGAGTGGGCACCGCCCTCGGTCTCGAACAGGGTGTCGCCGCCGCTCACGCTCCAAAGCTAGCCGGACCGCAGGCGGGTCGCGCGCCGGGGCCGTAGCATCGTCGCAATGAGCGCGGCTACCGAGAGCGTGCCGTCTAGCCGGTCGCCTGCCGGCCTCTGCGACGCCTGCCGTCACCAACGGCTGGTCCCGAACACCCGCGGCTCGGTCTTCTCCCTCTGCGAGCGCTCGCGCGAGGACCCGGCGTTCCCGCGCTACCCGCGGGTCCCGGTGCTCAGCTGTCCGGGCTTCGAGCCGGAACCGGAGGCGGACCCGCGGGGCCCCGGGCGGCGCCGATAGCGGCGCCGATCAGGCCGAGGCCGAAGACCAGCGCCGCGAGGCCGACCAGGGCGCCGAGGATCGGGATCAGGGCGAGCGCCCTGAGGATCGCCAGGCCGACCAGGAAGGCGAGCAGCCGCTCGCGCGGCGGCTTCAGGATGCGGCGCCCGAGAACGTAGGCGGAGGTGAGGTAGGCGACGGCGCCGAGCGGCAGCAGGGCGAGGAGAACCGCCACGGCCAGCGGCAGTCCGAGCACCGTGATCGCGGCGAGGAAGGCGGTGACCGGGAGGACGATCAGGATCGCGACGCCGATCGCGATCGTCGGCCCGACGCGCTCGCGCGAGCGCGCCTCCAGGGCCTCGGCCGCGCGCGGCGCGATCAACAGCAGCAGGGCGCCGAGCACGAGCGCCGAGACGGTGATGGCGAGCCAGACGATGAAGCCGCCGATCACGGGAATCAGGCCGCCGCCCAGGTCCGGCCAACCCTGCTTGGAGACGTCGCCGTGGACGCGGGCGTCGAGCGCGATCCGCGGCCGCTCGTCGCCGTAGCTGACGTCGCCGTCGACCCGCGCGCTCGGCAGCAGCCGGGCGGTGCCGCTGGCGGTGAAGAGGTCGCCTTCGACGGTGCCGGAGACCAGCGCGTCGCCGCTGAGGACGATGACGTCGCCGTCGACTCGGCCGGCGACCCGGACGTCACCGTCGACGACGAAGACCCCGTCGACCGTTTCGCCACGGGGGACGGCGACGTCGCCGGAGATCACCACGACGGCGTTCCCGCGGTGGCCGCTGCCGGCGGCGCCCGCCACCGCCGGGGCGGCAAGCGCGATCGTCGCCAGCAACGCCGCCAGGGGCGAGAGCCGTCTCAGCACATGGCCAGCCTAACTCGCCGCCATCGGGTCGGGCTCGCCCAGCTTGGTGATGTCGGCGGGCTCGTAGGCCTCGCCCGGGACGCCGCCGAGGACGACCAGCCGGATGCCGTCCGGGCCCGGCCAGATCTTCCGCTTCGTCTCCGGGCCGACCCGGGCGACATGATCGCCGTCGAGCGGGAAGCGCTCTCCCTCGATCTCGATCTCGCCGCCGCCGCGCATCACCAGGAAGACCTCCTCCTGGTTGTCATGCGTGTGGTCGTGTTCCGGGTAGTTCTCGTAGTTCGCGGGCATGTCGATGATCTGCATGCCGAACGACTCGACCCCCAACTCGGCGCGGGCGCGCTTGAAGGCGCCGCGGTAGATCGCCTCCATCTCGTCGATCTTCTTCACCTGACTGCTCACTGTGCTCCTCCTCGGGTTTGGGCCCTGCCTGGGCTTGCTGGGGCAATCCTAAGCGTGAACGAACGTTCGTGCTTTTTTGTAACCTGGGCCGATGAGCGTGCCTCCAACCGCCGCGGCCTCCGCGCCGTCCGGCGCCGAGCACGGCAAGGGTGCCGAGACCCGGGCCGCGATTCTCGATCGGGCCGTCGACCTGGCCTCGATCGAGGGGCTGGAGGGCCTGACCATCGGCCGCCTCGCGGCCGAGCTGCGGATGAGCAAGAGCGGGCTCTTCGCCCACTTCGGTTCCAAGCAGGAGCTGCAGCTGGCGACGATCGCCGCCGCGGCCGAGCGCTTCCGGGCGGCGGTGATCGAGCCGGCGCGCTCCGTCCCCGACGGCGCCCCGCGCCTGCGGGCGATGGGGGAGGCCTACCTCGACCACCTCGACCTCTACTCGGGCGGCTGCTTCTGGGGTGCGACCTCGGCCGAGTACGACGACCGGCCGGGCCCGGTCCGCGACGCGATCGCCGCCGCCCTCGACACCTGGCTGGCCGAGCTCGAGCGCCAGGCGACGATCGCCGGCGTCGAGCAGCCCCAGCGCTTCGCCTTCGAGCTCTACGCGGTGGTGATGGCGGCCAACGCGCGCTACCGCCTCAGCGGCGACGCAAAGGTCTTCGAGCACGCCCGTGCCGCCCTGCGGCGGATCGAATCCGAGTTGCCGGAATGAGCACCGCCGCCGACTTCGTCGAGCGCTTCGCCGCCTACTGGCGAGCGCCGACGGTCGACGGCCTCGACGCGCTGCTGGCGCCCGACGTCCGCCTCGTCGCACCGTTGACCCCGACCACGACGACGCTCGCCGAGGGCAAGCGCGCCTTCGCCAGGGTGCTGGCGCTGAGCCCCGACCTCAGCGGCGAGGTGCATAGCTGGGGCGCCACCGAGGAGGGCGTCCTGATCGAGTTCACACTCTCCGGCAGCACCGCTGGGGTCCCGGTCTCATGGCGCGCCGTCGACCGGATAGCGCTGCGCGAGGACGGGCTGGCCGGCGAACGCGTCTCCTTCTTCGACGCAACGCCGCTCTTGCTGGCGATCCTCCGCCACCCCCGGACCTGGCCCGCGTACCTCCGCAGCCGCCTCGGTCGCTGAAGGGCGCCGCTTCGGGCGAGGGAGTTCTCCCATGGCACCGATCGAGGGCAGAATGACGCCGTGGCCGACGATCTCCCAATCCTCCCTTTCGCGACGCCGGGCGAGTTTGAGGCGTGGCTTGAAGAGAACCACGTCGAGTCCGGGGGGCTGTGGCTGAAGATCGCCAAGAAGGGCTCCGGGGAAGCAAGCGTCACCTACGCCGAGGCGCTCGAGCTGGCGCTCTGCTTCGGCTGGATCGACAGCCAGAAGCGCGCCCTCGACGACTCCCACTTCCTGCAGCGGTTCACGCCGCGGCGGCCGCGGGGCAGGTGGTCGCGGATCAACCGCGAGAAGGCCGAAGCGCTGATTGCCGCCGGGGAAATGCGGCCGGCCGGGCTGGCGGAGGTCGAGGCGGCCCGGGTCGACGGGCGCTGGGAGGCCGCCTACGAGGGACAGCGGACGGCGAAGGTCCCCGACGACTTGCGCCGCGAGCTCGACGCCAACCCCGCCGCCGCCGAGTTCTTCGCCGAGCTCGACAGCGCCAACCGCTACGCGATCGTCTATCGGCTGAACGACGCGAAAAAGCCGCAGACGCGGGAGCGGCGGCTGCGCAAGTTCGTCGCGATGCTCGAGCGCGGCGAGAAGATTCACAGCTGACGCGCTCGCCGGCTGAGGGCCGCGCCTACACTCGCGGGGTGGACCGCGCGCTGCTCGAGCACACCCTCGCTGCGGCCGGTGAGCCGGCCTACCGCGCCGCCCAGGTGTGGGAGTGGCTGGCGCGCGGGGGGCGCTCCTACGAGGAGATGACCAACCTGCCGGCGGCGCTGCGCGAGCGGCTTGCCGCCGCGGTGCCGCTTTCGACCCTCTCGCTGCGGGCGGAGGCGAAGTCCGACGACGGCACCGTCAAGTCGCTGTTCGACACCGCGGACGGCCGGCCGCTGGAGGCGGTGCTGATGCGCTACCGCGACGGTCGCCGCTCGGTCTGCGTCTCCTCGCAGTCCGGCTGCCCGCTGACCTGCACCTTCTGCGCCACCGGGCAGATGAAGTTCGGCCGCAACCTCAGCGCCGACGAGATTCTCGACCAGGCGCTGCACTTCCGCCGCGTCGAGGCGATCGACCATCTCGTCTTCATGGGGATGGGCGAGCCGACGATGAACATCGACGCCGTGCTCGCCGCCTGTGAGCGGCTGCCCGACCTCGGCGTCACCCACCGGCGCACCGCGATCTCCACCGTCGGCTGGGTGCCGGGGATCGACCGCCTCGCCGAATGCGAGATGCCGCTCAGCCTCGCCCTCTCTTTGCACGCGCCCAACGACGGGCTGCGCTCGCAGTTGATGCCGGTCAACGACCGCTACCCGCTCGCCGATGTGCTGGCCGCATGCGAGCGCTACCGGGCCGCCCGCCGGCGCAAGGTGTTCGTCGAGTACGTGATGCTCGACGGCGTCAACGACCTGCCCGAGCACGCCCGCGAGCTGGCTGAGCTACTCGACCCGCGCGGTTACAAGGTCAACCTGATCCCCTACAACCCGACCGGCGCCTACGACGGCTCATCGCCGGAGCGGATCGAGCGCTTCCGCGCGATCCTCGCCGAGCACCGGTTAGCGGCGACCGTCCGCCTCACCCGCGGCCGCGACATCGATGCCGCCTGCGGCCAGCTCGCCGCCACGGCGAAAACTGGCTAGTTAGCCAGTTATGATCCGCCGATGGCGACCGCCGACACCACCGCTCCCGCGGCCCGGCCGCCGCAGATGTCGCCGAACCCGGTGCGGCGGGTGGTGGGAGACGTCGTCGCCGAGTGGCGCGGCCGCGGCAAGTTCCCGCCCGGCCCCGGCGACTTCAGCTTCGCCCGCACGCATCAGATCGCCCACGACCCGCTGCCGATCCTGCTCGGCGCCTACGAAGAGCACGGGCCGATCTTCAGCATGCGCCTGCTCCACTCGCGGGCCGTCTTCATGCTGGGGCCGGAGGCGAACCACTTCGTCACCGTCGCCCACCCGGAGAACTTCCACTGGCGCGAGTCGAGCTTCGGCGACCTGATCCCGCTGCTCGGCGACGGCCTGCTGACCATCGACGAGGACTACCACGACCGCGCCCGGGCGATCATGATGCCCGCCTTCCACCGCGAGCAGATCGTCGCCACGGTGGAGGCGATGGCGGCCGAGTCCGAGGCGGCGATCGCCGCCCTGCCGCGGGACGGCGTCGTCGACGTCTACGGCTGGATGCGCAACCTGGCGATGCGGATCGCGATGCGGGCGCTGCTCGGCCTCGACCCCGACGGCGCCGGCAAGGGCGCCGCGGCGGCCGAGCACTTCGAGCGGGCGCTTGGCTACTACGGAATCGACTACGGGCTGCGGCTGCTGCGGGGGCCGGGCTCCCCCTGGCGCAAGCTGATCGCCTCGCGAAAGGTCCTCGACGAGATCGTCTTCGCGGAGATCGCCGCTCGCCGCGCCGCCCCGGACGCGGCCAAGCGCGACATCCTCAGCCTGCTGATCGGCGCCCGCGGTGAGGGCGGCGAGGCGTTCGACGACCGCGAGATCCGCGACCAGGTGATGACGCTGATGTTCGCCGGCCATGACACCTCGACCTCGACCCTGACCTTCATGCTGCACGAGCTGGCGCGCCACCCCGAAGCGCTGATCCGCCTGCACGAGGAGCAGGACAGGGTGATCGGCGAAGCGATCCCGACCGCCGAGCAGCTGGAGTGTGAGATGCCCTACCTCGAGATGGTCCTCGACGAGGTTCTGCGCCTCTACCCGCCGGCCTGGATCGGCCCTCGCCGCGCCGTCCGCGAGTTCGAGTTCGGCGGCTACACCGTTCCCAAGGGGGCCTACGTCAACTACTGCTCCTGGGCCAGCCACCGCATCCCCGAGGTCTTTCCCAACCCCGAGGCCTTCATCCCTGAGCGTTTCACCCGCGAGCGCAAGGCGCAGCTGCCGCGCGGCGCCTACGTCCCCTTCGGCGGCGGCTCGCGAATCTGCATCGGCAAGCGCTTCGGCCAGACCGAGGTGAAGCTGGTGGCGACGATGCTGCTGCGGCGGCTTCGCATCGACTCGCTGCCCGGGCGGACGATGACGATCCGCCAGATGCCGACCCTCTCGCCGAAGGGCGGCCTGCGGATGAGGGTGCGCGAGCGCGCTGCCTAGGCTCGGGCGCCAGTCGTCATGACGCCGCTTGCGACCGAGGCCTGGCCCGCCGTCTTCGGGGGCCTGATCCCCATCGTCGGCCTGGTCGCGATCGGCTACATCATCTTTCGCGCCGTGCGCAACGACAGCAACAGCAACGACGATGAGGGCCAATCCCGGTAGGGGTGGAGCGTCTTGTACTTTTTCGGCGCTTTCCTTTGCGGTCAGCCGGGGCCGGCCGTCGAAAAAGTTAAGCGGAACCCCTACCGGGATTGGCCCTCAAACCGCCGCTACTTGATGAACAGCATCTCCTCGTACTTCGGCAGCGGCCAGAGGTCGTCGGCGACGACCGCCTCCAGCTTGTCCGCGGTCTCACGGACCTTGGCCATCGCCGCCAATTGCTTGTCGCGGGCGTAGACGGCCCAGTCCATCCCCTCGAGGTCGTCGGGGTAGGCGTTCGCCTCCTTCAGCTCGCCGAGGCCGGCGACCAGCTCGTCGACCAGCTCGCGGACCTCGCCCTCGAGCGCCGAGACCCCGGCCTCGCCAATCAGCGCCAGCTGCCGCAGCCCGGCCGGCAAGAGCATCGTCTGGGCGATCGTGAACGTCTCCTCGGCCTCGATGTTGGCGCGGATCGCGTACTGCTCGATCCAGACCTCGTAGCGCGACTCGAGCTCGCGCTTGGAGAGCACGTTGTAGCTCTCGAAGGCGGAGACCGTCGCTTCGCTGAGCACCTCCGGCAGCGCGTCCGGCGTCGTCCGCAGGTTTTTCAGCCCGCGCTGCTCGGCCTCGGCGTGCCACTCCTCGGCGTAGTTGTCGCCGTCGAAGCAGACCGCTTTGTTGGCGCTGTAGGAGTCCTTGACGACCTCGATCACGGCCTCCGGCATGCCCTGGCCGCCGGAGAGCTTGGCCTCCAACTTGTCGGCGAGGTCGTCGATCGCCTCGGCGGCGATCGTGTTCAGGACCGTGTTCGGGAAGGCCAGCGACATGCTCGAGCCCAGCGCCCGGAACTCGAATTTATTGCCGGTGAAGGCGAATGGCGAGGTGCGGTTGCGGTCGCCGCCGTGCATCGGCAGCGCCGGCAGCACCGTCGCCCCCAGCTCGAGGAAGGAGGCGGGGGTATTGGGGTCGCCCGCGCCGGTGGCGATCGCCTCGAAGGTTTTCTCCAGCTCGGCGCCGAGGAAGATTGAGATGATCGCCGGCGGCGCCTCGTTGGCTCCGAGCCGGTGGTCCTGGCCGATGTTGGCGACCGAGGCCCGCAGCAGTCCCTGGTGCTTGTTGACCGCCTGGATCACCGCCGCGCAGAAGAACAGGAAGTGGATGTTGTCCGCCGGCGTGTCGCCCGGGTCGAGCAGGTTGACGCCGGTGTCGGTCCCCATCGACCAGTTGTTGTGCTTGCCGGAGCCGTTGACGCCGGCGAAGGGCTTCTCGTGCAGGAGGCAGACGAGGCCGTAGCGACGGGCGACGCTTTCCATCACCTGCATCATCAGCTGCTGGTGGTCGGAGCCGACGTTCGAGTTCTCGAACACCGGCGCGATCTCGTACTGGTTCGGCGCCACCTCGTTGTGGCGGGTCTTGACCGGGATGCCGAGCTTGCGCATCTCCAGCTCCGACTCGAGCATGCAGGCGAGGATCCGCTCGGGGATCGAGCCGAAGTAGTGGTCGTCGAGCTCGTGGCCCTTGGGGGGCTTGGCGCCGAAAAGGGTGCGGCCGGTGGAGATCAGGTCGGGGCGCTCGAAGAAGTACTGCTCGTCGATCAGGAAGTACTCCTGCTCGGCGCCGACCGTGGTGAAGACCCGCTTGCTCTGCTCGTCGCCGAGCAGGCGCAGCGCCTTGATCGCCGAGCGCGAGAGCGCGTCCATCGAGCGCAGGAGCGGGATCTTCGCGTCGAGCGCCTCGCCGGTCCAGGAGGCGAAGGCGGTCGGGATGCAGAGCAGCGCCCCGTTCGGGTTCTCGAGGATGAAGGCGGGGCTGGTCGGGTCCCAGGCGGTGTAGCCGCGCGCCTCGAAGGTGGCGCGGACGCCGCCGGTCGGGAAGGAGGAGGCGTCGGGCTCGCCCTGGATCAGCTCCTTGCCGGAGAAGCCGGCGAGCACCTCGCCGTCGCCGGCCGGCTCGAAGAAGGAGTCGTGCTTCTCGGCGGTCGAGCCGGTCAGCGGCTGGAACATGTGGGTGTAGTGGGTGGCGCCGTTCTCCAGCGCCCACTCCTTCATCGCCTCGGCGACGGCGTCGGCGAGCGTCGGGTCGAGCGCCTCGCCGCCCGCCAGGGTCGCCTGCAGCTTCTCGAAGACGTCGCCGGGCAGCCGTTCGCGCTGCACGGCGACGGAGAAGACGTTGGCGCCGAACGGGTTGTTCTCCGGCTGGGTCAAATCCAGTGCGCCGAGGGCCTCCCCGTTGGAGCTCCACTGCGCGGCGGTCACGTTCTGCTGGCGGATACGAGTCATCGCTTGGCTGGTCCTCACTTGGCGCGCGCCCCGCTCGGGGTCGCGATCGGTTACCGGTCTCACTCCCTCATGAAGAGCCAAAAGAGCCTAATGGGCGAGGCTCTTGAGCGCCTTTGTACCCCCGTACAGTGTTGGCGCCGAAGGCTTGTCCCTTCCGTCGGGACGCTTTTATCGGCCAATGGCCGTAAAAATCGCCCCGTCGCTTGAGGGCGCGGGTCGGAAAGGTTGGAGACTTACCGATCCTCTGGGCCAGTTAAGTGTCCAATCTTCCGGCCGAGCCCTTCCCGGGCTGACGGCGCGGGATCTGCAGCTCGCCGACCGGCTCGAAGCCGAGCTTGGCGTAGAGCAACTGCGGCCAGTCGGCGGCGTCGGCGGCGAGGAAGATCACCCCAGGGGCGAGGGCGCGGGCCGCGGCGAGGGCGGCCAGCACAACCGCCTGGGCCAGTCCGCGCTCACGGGCCGGCGTCAACGTCGCCACGTCCTCCACCTGGGCGATGCCCGCGCCGGCGAGCAGGCGGCAGGCGGCCGCGGGCTCGCCCTCGGCCGGGGCGACGAACCAGCGATCGCCCGCCGCCTCGCCGAAGCGGCGGTCCATCTCCAGCAGCTGCTCGACCGTCTCCTCGGGGCGCTCGACCCCGGCCGGCAGCGATTCGCGGATCAGCTCGCGCCGCAGCGGCAGGATCGCGGCCAGGGTCGTCTCGCGGACGGCGGCACCGGCCTCCCGCCCGCTTTCGCCGCGCCAGGTCATGTAGCGGACGCACTCGACCTCCCAGCCGGGCAGCGCCTCGAACTCGGGCGCCAGCCGGGCGCCGTCGGCTTCGTCGCAGAGGACGAGCGTGCGGTGCTCGAAGCCGGCGCCGCCCAGCACCCGGTCGCCGAGCGCGACCGCTTCCTCCGTGCCCATCCCGGTGCGCTCGACCGCCAGCCAGCTCACGTCCCAGACCAGCGGCAGGCTGGGGCAGAGGAAGGCGGTGCCCCAATCCTCCTCGCGGACCTCGTCGCTGGTCCGCCGGTCGAGGCCGATCTCGAAGTCGAGCAGGCGACGGCGCATCGCGGGGTCGGGGGACACGGCCCGACGGTACCGGCGTCGACCCGCGCACATGGGTTCGCCGGCCTCTCCTGGACACGAACGGATAGCCTGCCCCGGCGGCCGCAGGCCGCATCGTCAAGCCAAACTTCGGAGGGACCCACTCGCATGTTCGTTTCCAAGGCCGCCGTCGTCGGCGGCGGCACGATGGGCGGCGAGATCGCCCAGGCGATCGTCGCCGCCGACATCCCAGTCGTCGTCAAGGACATTGACCAGAAGTTCGTCGACGCCGCCGTCGAGAAGGCGCGTGCGGTCACCGAGGGCCAGCTCGCCCGCCTGGTCAAGAAGGAGAAGCTGACCCAGGAGCAGGCCGACGCCCGCCTGGCCGAAGTGATGGGCCAGATTGCCGGCACCACCACCTACGAGGAGTTCGCCGACGTCGACTTCGTGATCGAGGCGGTGCCGGAGAAGATGGAGATCAAGCAGACCGTCTTCCGCGAGATCGACGCCGCGACGCCCGGCCACGCGATCCTCGCCTCCAACACCTCCTCGCTCTCGATCACCGAGATCGGCGAAGCGACGCTGCGGGCCGACAAGGTGATCGGCTTCCATTTCTTCTACCCGGCCTCGGTAATGCCGCTGGTCGAGGTGATCGTCGGTGCGGACACCTCGCAGGAAACCGCCACCGCCGCCTACAACTTCGCCCAGGCGATCAAGAAGCAGCCGATTGTCTGCGGCGAGGTCCCCGGCTTCGTCGTCAACAAAATCCTGATGGCGACGATCGGCGAGATCTGGCGCGCCCAGGAGGAGCACGGGCTCTCGTTGCAGGCGATCGACGAGGCGATCGCGGCGGCCAAGGTGGCGCCGATGGGTCCCTTCTTCCTCACCGACCTACTCGGCCTCGACACCGTCCTGCACGTCGCCGAGCACCTCAACGACTCCTACGGCGAGACCTTCTACGTCCACCAGGGGCTGAAGGGGCTGGTCGCCGACGGCAAGCTCGGCGCCAAGAGCGGCGGCGAGGGTTTCTTCAAGGACGGAGAGCAGACGATCCCCGGCGACGCCGACCCGGACGCCGAGGAGCTGGTCGCGATGTTCACCTGCCGCGCCCTGATTGAGTCCTGCCTGCTGGTCGAGGAGGGAGTCTGCTCGGTCCGCGACATCGACCTCGGGATGATGGCCGGGGCCGGCCTGGACCCTCGCCGGGGCCTGTTGCCGCCGTTCTGGAAAGCCGACGTCGAGGGCCTCGACAAGGTGCTGGAACAGATGGAGCGGCTGCAGGAGAAACACGGCGACCGCTTCGCGCCGCCGGTGACCCTGAAGCGGCTGGTCGCCCAGGGCCGCCTCGGCCTCGCCGCCGGCCAGGGCTTCTACCCCTACCCGCGGCCCGACGAGGGCGAGCAGCCGGAGACGGTGAAGCTGGAGACCCGGGGCGACGTCGCCGTCGCCTGGCTGGCGAACGCGCCGATGAACGCCGTCTCCCCCGACGTGATCCGCGACCTCAAGACCGTCTGGGAGCGGGTCAACGCGGCCGAGGGGATTGGGGCGATGGTGATCGCCTCCTCGGTCCCGGTCGTCTTCTCGGCCGGCGCCGACATCAAGGCCTTCACCCAGATGGACGAGGGCGGCGGCGGGGAGCTGATCGACACCGCCCACGCGCTGCTGCGCGAGTTCGGCACCTCGCGGGTGGCGACGATCGCCGCCGTCAACTCGATCGCCTTCGGCGGCGGCTGCGAGGTGGCGATGGCCTGCGACGTGCGGATCGCCGCCGAGGCGGCCGTGTTTGGACAGCCCGAGGTCAAGCTCGGGATCATCCCCGGCTTCGGCGGCACCCAGCGGCTGGCGCGGCTGGTCGGCGCGAACAAGGCGCTGGAGATGAACCTGGTCGGCGACGCGGTTCTCTCCGAGGAGGCGCTCGAACTCGGCCTCGTCAACCGCGTGGTCCCCGACCACGAGCTGTTCGAGACGGCGCTGATGTGGGGCCGCAAGCTGGCCGGCCAAGCGCCGATCGCGGTCGCTCAGATCAAGACCGTCTCCCACCAGGGCGACATCGACGACGGCATCGAGGCCGAGAAGGCCGGCTTCGCCGCCGCCTTCGGCAGCGAGGACGCGAAGGAGGGCATCGCCGCCTTCCTCGCCAAGCGCACCCCGAAGTGGCGCGGGAAGTAACGACGGCGGCAGCGGTGGAGCCACTCGCGGAGCTGGTCCGCGAGTCGCGCTGCACCGTCGCGCTCACGGGGGCGGGCGTCTCGGTCCCCTCGGGGATTCCCGACTTCCGCACTCCCGAGACGGGGCTCTGGGCGAACGTCGACCCGATGGAGGTCGCCCACATCGACGTCTTCGAGCGCGACCCGGCCCGCTTCTGGGCCTATTACCGGCCGCGCTTCGGAGTCGCTCGGCGACAAGCGCCCCAACCCCGCCCACGAGGCGCTGGCCAAGCTCGAGGATCGTGGTCTGCTGGAGGGCGTGATCACCCAGAACATCGATCGCCTGCACCGCGCCGCCGGCTCGCGCAACGTGGTCGAGGTCCACGGCTCGATTGAGACCTCCTCCTGCACTCGCTGTGCCGCAAGCTACGAGATCGAGGAGGTCGAGGCGCTCTTCGGCGCCGACGGCGTCGCCGCCTGCTCGACCTGCGGCGGCGGCGTCAAGCCCGACGTCGTCCTCTTCGGCGAGCTGTTGCCGGAGAGCGCGGTCGTCCGCGCCCGCGATCTGGCCGAACGGGCGGAGCTGATGCTCTGCGTCGGCTCCTCGCTCGCCGTCCACCCGGTCGCGGGCCTGCCCCAGCTCACCTTGGAGCGCGGCGGGCGCCTGGCGATCGTGACCAAGGGGCCGACGCCCTACGACGGGGACGCCGAGCTGAAGCTCGACGGCGAGGTCGACGCCGAGCTGGAAGCGCTGCTCGCCGCTCTCGCTTAGCCCGGAGGGCCCGAACCGGCGGCTGGCGAGGGGATCGGGAGGATGCCCCGCTCGCTGCAGCCGGCGGCGATCGCGCGTGACTGGGGGTCTTCGAGGTGCACGCTGCGGGCGCAGAGTTCTCTCGCTTCCATGCCACAGGCCTGAACCAGCTCGGCCCCCGTGCGCCCGGCCACGGCGACCCGGATGCAACCCGGTGCCGGCGGCGGCTGGCTGTCCCCAGCGGTTGCCAAGACCAGGACGGCGAGTGCGATGAAGGTCACCGTGACCCCGGCGACGACGACGTTGCGCTCGCGCCTCGTCAGGCGCCGCAGCGGAGTGTTGACGCGTTTGAAATGTCCTTCGAGCGGCATCCCAGGCCAGCTTAGTGGCTCTCGGCAGACCGAAATCCGACACTTGGGAGAACTCTCGGATGCGATCTTTGGACACCTGTATGTACTGGCGCCGTCGCTCTGAATAGAGGCTTATGGCAAGTCCAATGGGCGCGTTGTGCCGGTGGGGAGCCTTGCGTTAGGCGCCCGGCAAGCCCAGATCAGAAAGGAAACACCGGATCTATGGAATGGTTGAGCGAAGGGGCCAACTCCTGGCAGCTCACCGCCGCGACCCTGGTCGGCCTGATGAGCATCCCGGGCCTGGTCGTTCTCTACGGCGGCGTGATGCAGAAGCGCTGGTCGGTGAACTCGATGATGATGGCCTTTGTCGCCTTCGCGATCGTGCTCATCCTTTGGTGTTTGTTCGCGTTCAGGATGGCGTTTGGAACCCCGATGCACATCTTTGGAGCGGGGGGCAGCAGCTTCCTGGCGAACATGTGGGGTCAGCCGGGCTCGATTCTGAGCAGCGCCAGTGAGCTTGGACACGGGCATATTCCCCTGTTGCCCGTGGTATCCGAAGAAATCGAATTTCCGCAGTCGACGCTCGCCTACTTCCAGATCGTCTTCGCCGCGATCACGCCGATCCTGATGCTCGGCTCGGTCCTCGGCCGGATCAACTTCAAGGCCTGGATCCCGTTCGTCGCCCTCTGGACCGTCCTCGTCTACACGATCAACGCCTTCCTGATCTGGGGCGGTGGCTACTTTGCCCAGCACGGTGCCGTCGATTTCTCCGGCGGCTACGTGATCCACCTTGCCGCCGGTGTCTCCGGCTTCGTCGCGGCATGGGTCATCGGGCCGCGCCTGCAGCGCGATCGCGAGGTCGACGCGCCGAACAACCTGGCTATGGTCGCCGTCGGCGCCGGTCTCCTCTGGCTGGGCTGGAACGGGTTCAACGGCGGTGACTGGTACTCGGCCGGCGCGATCGCCTCGGCGGCTGTGCTCAACACCAACCTCTGCACCGCGGTCGCCTTCCTTGTATGGGTCGCCTGGGACTACGCGACCGGGCGCAAGCCAAGCCTGATCGGCAGCGTCAACGGGATGATTGTCGGCCTGGTCGCGATCACCCCTGGTGCCGGCTTCGTCAACGGCTGGGGGGCGATCATCATCGGTGTCGTCGCCAGCACGCTGGTCTACTTTGCGCTCAACTACCTGAGCAGGGCGAAACCGTTCCGCAACGTAGACGATACCCTCGGCGTCGTCTACACCCACGGGTTCGCCGGCCTCGCCGGCGGCCTCCTGGTCGGCATCTTCGCCAACAGCGCGATGGCGGAAACGACCCTGGCCGGCACGATCTCCGGCGGCGGCCTGCATCTGCTCGGCTGGCAGGCGCTGACCGCGCTCTGGGTGATCGTCTTCTCCTCGATCGGCACCTTCATCTTGCTCAAGCTGATCGGCCTGGTCGTGCCGCTGCGGATGAGCGAGGCGGAAATGGAGGAGGGCGACATCGCCGTCCACGGGCACGAGGTGTACCCGTCGGACGTGCCCTCGCTCGGCTACCCGGACGGGGTGCCGGCGACGCCGGCACCGGCCCCGAGCGGGGCCTCCTAGGGCCTCAGGTGCGGGCGTCCTGCGCGGGGCGAGCAGCCTCGCGCAGGACGCTCAGCATCGTCGCCATCGCCGGCGTCGCGGTGGCCGCGCGAGGCGTCGCCGCGAAGACCTTTCGCACCGGGCTGTGGGGGTGAAGGGCGCGGACGCGGATGTCGTCGCGAACGCCGGAGAGGGCCAGCTCGGGGATCAGGGCGACGCCGACCCCAGCGGCGACCAGGCCCTGCACGGTCTGGTAGTCGTCGCTCTCGAAGGCGACGTTCGGTTCAAACCCGGCCGCGTGGCAGGAGCGGACCACGTGCCTGGCGCAGGGGCTGGCGGCCGAGGTCTGCACCCAGGACTCCTCGCGCAGATCCTCCAGCCGCACCCGCTCGCGCTCGGCCAGGGAGTGCTCGCGGGGGAGGGCGAGGTGGAGCGGGTCGTCGAGCAGCTCAAAGCGGCGCATCCCGGCTCCCAGGCGCTCGCCAACGCCCTCGAACTCGAACAGCAGCACGAGGTCGAACTCGGCCCCCCGCAGGCGCGGCGCGATCTGCTCCGGCTCGCCCTCGGCGAGGGTGACGTCGACGCCGGGGTGGGAGGCGCGGAAGCCGGCGATCGCCCGCGGCATCAGCGTCGCGCCGGCGGTCGGGAAGGAGGCCGTGCGCAGCCGTCCGCCGCGGCCGGCCGCGATCGCCGTGATCTCGGCCTCGGCGGTCTCCATCTGGGCGAGGATTCCACCGGCGTGGCCGGCCAGGGCGGCGCCGGCGGCGGTCGGCCGGACGCCGCCGCGGGTGCGCTCGATCAGGGTCGCGCCGACTTCGCCCTCGAGGGTCGCGATCGCCTGCGAGACGGCCGACTGCGAGAACGAGAGAGCGGCGGCGGCGGCGGAGAACGACCCCTGCGCCACGACCTCCCGGAAGATCCGCAATCGGCTCGAGTTGATCATAAGTTCTGCTTATTCTACAAATAGGTAATAGCAGTTGCGCTAATGGAACGCCGGTGCCATCATCGCTTCCGAGCTTCGAACCACTCCCAAGGAGGTGCCCGATGGCCCTGAAGATCATCGTTTCCTACGACGACACCGACAACGATCGCGACGCCCTGGCGCTGGGCCGGCTGCTCGCCATCAACGGCGCCGAGCTCTCGCTTGCCTACGTCCGCCACTCCCAGGGCGGAGCGCTGGACGAGAAGGAGGCGGAGGACCTGCTCGCCCGCGGTGCCGCCTCGGTTGGGGCTCCCGAAATGCCCCGGCGCGTCGTCGTCAACGCTGCCACCAGCGTCGGCCTGGCCAAGCTCGCCGAGCGCGAGAACGCCGACGTGATCGTCTTCGGCTCCGAGTACCGCACCGCGCCCGGCCTGGTCAAGCCGGGCATCCCCGCCCACAAGCTGCTGCTGGGCGGACCGGCGGCGATCGCGGTCGCCCCGGCGGGGCTGCGCTCCAATCCCTCGGTCAGCGTCAATACCGTCCGCGTGCTCGACGAGGGCGACGCCGCCGCAAGGGAGACCGCCGCCGGCCTGGCCGCGGCGCTCGGCGCGGCGGTCGGCGAGCCCGGCGGTGCCCGTCCCGACCTGCTCGTCGTCGGCTCCCGCCCGGAGTCGCCGCAGGGCAAAGTCACCCTCAGCGCCGCCAGCGACTACGCGGTCGAGACCGCGACCTGCCCGGTCCTGGTCGTCCCCCGCGGCGCCTCGCTCAGCTTTGCCGGTCCTCAGGCTCGGGTGGCCTGAGGACGAGGATCACGGCTGCGACCTCCGGGTCGCGGCCGGCGACCCTTTCGACCGCCTCCGCCCAGTGGACTGTCTGGATGGTGCGGCCGCTGCGCAGGCCGGTCAGCGCCGCCTCCAGCGTTGTCGCTTCGATCGTCGCCGCCGCCCGGGCGGGAGCACTCGCCTCGGCGGCTTCGAGCCGCGCCCGGGTCACGTCCTCGGCGACCCGCAGCGCATTCGACCAGCCCTGGCCGAAGGAGAGGTCCGGTCCCTCCAGCCGCCGGCCCTCGAGGATCGTCAGCCGGCATTCGCGCGGGTCCCACTCTTTTTCGCCCAGCTCGAAGCTGAGCCCGGCGATCCACGGTTCGAGTACCGCCGCCTGCAGCTCAGCCTCGTCGAGGTTGAAGACACGCGCGTGATGAGGCGAGGAGCTGATCTCGACGTGGTAGGGCATGCCGCGAAGTTAGCCGGTTCGCGATGATGGGGCCATGGAGCCCGCCCCCGCCCCGGAGGCCGTCGTCTTCGACAACGACGGGCTGCTGTTGGACACCGAGTCGGTTTGGACCAGGGCGGAGCAGGACCTCTTCGAGCGCCGCGGCGCCGAGTTCACCCCGGCCGACAAGCGGGAGCTGGTCGGCACCTCGGCGGGGATCGCCGGCGGCGTCCTCGAACGCCGGCTCGGCGAGCCGGGCCGGGCCGGGGAGCTGATCGAGGAGCTGAACGCCCTCGTCGTCGCCGAGCTGGAGCACGGGGTGGAGGCGATGATCGGCGCCCGCGAGCTGCTGGCGGCGCTGCGGCTGCGGGGGGCGCCGATCGGCCTCGTTTCCAACTCGCCGCTGGCCTTCGTCACCCGTTCGTTGGAGCTGGCGGGCTTCGACGACCACTTCGACGTCGTCCTCAGCGCCCACGAGGTGGCGGCGCCGAAGCCGGCGCCCGATCCCTACCTGGAGGCCTGCCGGCGGCTGGGGGTCGAGCCGGGGCCGGCGGTGGTCGCCCTCGAGGATTCCCCGACCGGAGTTGCCGCCGCCCGTGCCGCCGGGCTGACGGTGATCGGCGTGCCGTCGATCGACGGGATCGCCCTCGAAGAAGCTCATCACCTCGCCGACTCGCTGCTGGACGAAGTCGTCGCCCGGCACCTTGCACTTTGAGAGAGGGGTGGGCACCCCTCTCTCGCTAACCGCGCAGGACGCGGCGGCGGCGCAGGACGCGCTCGCAGGTCTCCAGCAATTCGCGCACCGCCGCGGCGCCGGCGGCGTCGAGCTCGCCCTTCAACGCCACGTTGGCCGCCGCTCCCGCCTCTCCGCGCCGTTCCCGCAGGGTCGCCATGTCCTCGCTGTGCCCGGGATCCGATGGGCCATCCTCCAGCTCGGCCAGCAGTGCCTCCAGGCCCACCCGCAACTGCAGCGCCGCCTCCCGCTGGCGACCGGCGTCGAGGTCTGCCCGAGCGCGCAGGAGTAGCGTCTCGCAGGCATCGGCGGGCTCGCGGCCGCGGAGGATCGCGGCCATCCGTTCCTGCGGGCGCAGGTCCTCCTGCCGGCGCCGGCGGCGCGAGGCGGCGCTGGCCCAGACGTCGACCTCGCGCGCCTCGCTGAAACGGCCGTCGGCGATCTCTTCGCCGCTGCCGAAGCCGATCCGCGCCGCGACGGCGCGCTCCGGCGTCAGCTCGTGGCCGTAGGGATCGGCGGCGGCAACCGCGTGCGCGTGCAGCGCCCGGTTCAGCAACTCGACCCCGTCGGCGATCAGGGTGTCGGCGGTGTCCTCCGCCTCGGCCGCCTGCTCGAGCCAGGCCGCCGCCTCGCGCTCGCCCTCGAAGGGGGCGAACGAGCGCACCGCGGTGACCCGCGCCAGCGGCAGCGGCGCCGGGCCGGCGGCGGGGTCAGCTCGTCGCGAGCGACGCCGCCGGCGCGGTGGCGAAGGCGCAGTGCCCAGCGTCTCGATCACCAGCACGCTCTCGCCGTCGGGCTCTGCGCGCGCCAGATAGCGGCCGTCGGCCAGAGCCAGCGGCCCGGCGAAGTCGAGCTGCGCGAATCCGAATAGCTGTGCCAGGAGGCGGATTCTGGCGGCTAGTCGTCGCCCGCGGTGCCGCCGCCGCCGGCCTTCCCCGACTTCGGCTTGTCCGGAAGCGAGTACGGCGAGGGCTTGAGTGGCACCTCGGGGTTTTCGATCTGCCCGAGGCGGCCGATCAGACGCTGCCACTGGTCCGGTTTCAGCAGCGCCGAGTACTGGGCTTCGAGGGGGTTGCCCCCTTCGATCGGGTGGTAGCCGACGTGGACGTGGTCGTAGTGGTCGGCCATCGCGAAGCTGGTTTCGCCGGGCAGGTCCTCGAGCGAGATCACCTGGTGGGGGTGCATCGTGCCCTGCAGCTGCAGCAAGTCGCGGATCAGTTCGTCGGTCATCGTCCCCGGTCCCTGGTTGCCGGTCACCGGTATCCCGTTGATCACGGCGATGTCGACCGCGTCGCCGCTGCTGTGCTCGGAGACGTTGCCCGAGGTCGTGAGCAGGCTGTGGCCGCACTCCAGCGCGGTGATCGTCAGTTCGAAGCCTTTCGAGCGCAGGTACTCGAGCATCGCCAGGACCCTGCGATCAATCCGGCCAGTGGCGATGTCTTCGCGCCCGCAGGGATAGATCGAGAGCCCCTGGTCGGCGAGCACTCGCTTCTGCAACGCCTCCTTGGAAAGCAGCAGGACGCCGGCGCCGCTGAGCCGCGAGGTGAAGGGGTTCTTGCCCTTGGCACGGTAGATCGCCGTCGCCTCCAGCAGCTTCCAGCCGTCGAGGATCGGCTTCGGGTCGATCCGCGGAGCGCCACGCCCGGCGGGACGGATCGAGAAGTTGATGTGGGGATCGACGCCTTCGCCGCCGGCGGCGACGCGGGCCAAAACGGTTCCGGCGATCACCTTCGAGCCGACTCGCAGCGAGCCGTCGCCGGCGCTGACCTGGACGCTGTCCGCGCCGGCGGCCCCGCCGCGCTCGGCCTCGCGACCGCCGCGGTTGGGCAGCGCCCGTAGCCGCGGCCGCAGGTCCTGGCTTTCGACCGGTATCCGCTTCTCCTTGCCGGTCGGCATCACAACCAGGCGGTGGTCGCGCACGATCCGCCCCAGCTTGGCGTAGGTGTAGCGGTTGCCGTAGGTGTCTTCGAGGACGACGAACTTGCCGAGCTGCGGCGAGAACCCGAGCTTGCGGACTATGCCGTCGTTGACCGCGACCACCGGTGCTCCCCGGTGGGAGAAGATGTTGATCCCGCGCCGGGTCGGGGAGGAGGAGATGACTTCGGCGGCGTTGCCGGAGACCCGGGCCTCGGTGCCGGCGCTCTTCAGCGCCGCCCGGGCTGAGATGTCATCGGCGTAGCGGGCGTCGGCGGCGATCGGGAAGTGCGCCCCCTCGGTCAGACCGGTCAGCGAGCCGACCAGGTCGGAGGGCAGCTTGCCGTAGGCGCGGGCGTAGAGGAGCACCTCCTGCGCGTACCAGTCGGCGTGGTTGTAGGCGAGGATCGCGTCGTAGAGGTCGTGGGTGCCGCCGGCGATTTTCAGGTAGCGGGCGGCGGCGCAGATCGCGTCGACCGGGTTGTAGGGGTCCTTGCGGCCGTCGCCGTTGGCGTCGACCCCGTACGCCTCCCAGCTCGAGGGCAGGAACTGCATCCAGCCGACGGCGCCGGCGCTGGAGACGTTGAGGTTCGTTCCGAAGCCGGTCTCGATTTTGTTGATCGAGGCGAGCACCTCCCAGGGGATCCCGTATTCGGTTCCGCAGGCCTGGTAGATCGGCAGCAGGAAGGGCGGGATCTCGAAGGAGTCGATGATGAAGTTGGGAACGCCGATCGGCGCCGGCCCGAAGGGCGCGATCGTCGTCGTCGGGTTGGCGGTGGTCGGCGAGCCGCCGCTGCCGAAGGCCGAGCCGCCGTCGTCGGCTTCGGGGAGGGGCTGATCGCCGCCGCCGGTCACGCTCGGGGCCCGCAGGCCGCCGGCGGAGCCGGAGCCGCTGGGCGCGCCGAGGCTGTCGTTGTGGCTGACCCCGCGGCCAGCTTCACCTTCGCCGCCGCCGATCGCCGTGCCCTGCTCGACGCCGCCGCCGAGGCTGGCGTTCGGGCTCGCTTCCGGCGAGGGCGCCGGCGTGGTTGGGACCGGGGCTGGAGCGGGAGCTTCGGGCGCGACCGTCGCCTCGCTGGTGCCGGAGGCCGAGGTGCAGCCTGGGTCGGCGAGGTCGACCAGCCCGTCGCCGTCGTCGTCGACGCCGTTGGCGCAGGCCGGCGCCTGCAGCGAGGGCACCGCGGTCGTGGTGGTCGCCGCCGGCGGTTCGGCCGGCGCGCTTTCCGCCAGGGGGTCAGCGCCGGCGATGCCGACGCCCAGCGCAGCCACCGTCAAGAAGGCGGCCAGTACGGCGATCGATGCGATCTTGGCTCTCATCCCATGCCTATCCGTACCTGCGGCCAGGGTTGGCGGAAACCATGCCCGCACCCTCCCTGCGCGACAGGCACGGCCACGCTACCCACTGCACCATGGGGGTGCAACGGGCCCGGCCGCCCCCCAACAAGGCCTTAATCAACATTAAAATGACACTGGATCAACTTAGTCAAGAATCCCCGCACCTCGAAAGGCTGCAGCGTTTCAACTGGACCGGATGGGCTCGTTAAGCTGCTGTCAACAACGGCGAAAGGTGGCGGGTGAGCCTTCGAGCAAGACGAGCAGGACGGACTTCGGGCGCGCAGCGAGCAGGCGCTGGGCGAGCTGGCGCAGGCGCTGATCGAGAACCCGACCCTGCACAACGCGATCTCGGCGGCCTTCGGCGCTCGCGAGAAGGCGATCGAGGCGCAGCAGGCGGCGATGGGGGCGCTCAATCTCTCCTCGGCCACCGATCTCGAACGCCTGGAGCGGCGCCTGCGCTCGCTCTCGCAGCGCCTCGAGGACGTCGAGGAGCAAATCGACGATCTCAGTCGCGACCTCGGCGCGATCCGCCGCCAGCTCGCCAAAAAACCGGCCAAGAAGGCCAAAGCCTAAGCCTTAACTTGAGGTTGAGAGTACGGAAGAGGCACCTCGCCCCGCCCGCTTCGCTGCCGCCTCCAGTCCCTGCTCGTCGAGCTGCTCGCCGCGCGCGCTTTCGCTGACGATCAGGATCGCGGCGAGCGCCACCCCGAGCCCGCGGCCGCGGGCGAAGAGCGCCGCCGATTGCATGTCGGTCGCCTCGCCGGCGGCGACCGGCGGCGGCGCTCCGCCGGCGTGGAGGGTATCGAGGCTGGCGACCGCCGCTCGCTCGGCCCCCTCCAGCTCGCGCTCCAACGCCGCGGTCAGGTCGCCGTCGGGGAAGGCGGGCTCGCCGGCGCCGCCGCCGGACCAGGCGTGGGCCTCGCGGACGACCAGCAACCGTCCCGGCTCCAGCCCTACCGCCAGCCCCGTGCAGGTCCCGATCCGCACCGCCCGCCGCACCCCGAGCTCGGCCAGGTCGGCGAGGACGAGGGCAGCGCTCGGCCCGCCCATCCCGGTTGCCTGGATCGAGAGCTCGCGCCCGGCCGGGGTGCGGCCCGAATAGCCCCACAGCCCGCGCGCGTGGTTGCTCATCTTCGGCTGTTCGAGCAGCTCTTGGGCGAGGAGCAGGGCGCGGCCGGGGTCGCCGACCAGCACCGCGTCGGCGGCGAAGGGGGCGGTCGGGCGCAGTCTCGCCGGCATCGGCGCCGAGCCTAGCCGGCCGGAGACCGAGCTAGCCTCGCTGGCGATGGCCGACGGGCGCATATCGCTGAGCGAGGCGGCGCGCCGGTCGGGAGTGCCGTCGAGCACGCTGAAACGGTGGGCCGCGGAGAAGATCGTCCCGGTCCGCCGCGGCCGCTGGACCGCCACCGCCGCCGCCCAGGCCCGCGTCGTCGCACGGATGCGCGAGCGTGGCTACTCGCTCGAGGACCTGAAGAGCGCTGGCCGCGAGGGCAAACTCGCCTTCGGCTTCGCCGAGGAGCTGTTCTCGCGGCCGGGCGATGGGATCCCGGTCGCCGAGGTGGCCCGCGAGACCGGGCTCGAGCCGGAGCTGATCGAGCGCATCCTGGTCATCCTCGGCACCCCGAAAGGCCGCCAGCGCGACCTCAGCGCCGAGGACGCGGCGGCGCTCCGCCACTGCGCCCGGGTGCTCGCCGCCGGCTTCCCCCTGGTCGCCTTCCTGCAGCTGGTTCGCGTCTACGTGCAGTCGATGCGCCGCATCGCCGACGCCGAGGTCCGCCTCTTCCACCTCTACGTGCACGAACCGCTGATCCGCGACGCGGTGCCGGAGCTGGAGATGGCGGAGGAAATGGGCGAGCTGGCGGCCGACATCCTGCCGCTGGCGGCGCCGCTGACCGAGTACCTGCACAATCGCTACCTGCGCTTCTTCATCGAGCAGGACGTGGTCGGCCATATGGAGTCGGGCCTCGACGCCGACACGGCCGAACTCGAGCTCGGCCAGGTCACGCTCGCTCTCTGCTTCATCGACCTCACCGGCTTCACCCGCTACACCGAGGAGGAGGGCGACATCGAGGCGGTCGACGTGGTCGAGCGCTTCGTCGAGACGGTCGAGGCGACGCTGCCGCCGGAGGCGACGATCGTGAAGACGATCGGCGACGAGGTGATGGTCGTCTCGCCCGACGCCGCCTCGCTGACCGAATGGGCGGTCGACTTCCTCGACCGCTTCCCGCGGCGGCCGCGGCCACGCGTCGGCATCCACTGCGGCGAGGCGGTCTACCGCGACGGCGACTACTTCGGCAGCCAGGTCAACCTCGCCCACCGGGTGGTCAACCGGGCGCTCGCCGGCGAGATCCTGGTCACCGACCGGGTCGTCGCGGCGGTCGAGGGGCGGGAGCGGCTCAGCCTGGAGCCGATCGGCCAGGTCAGCCTCAAGGGGTTCCCGGTCCCGACCGAGCTGTTCGTCGTCCGCGCCGCCGGCTGAGCCGCTCCTACACTCAGCCGGTGGACGCGGAGCGGATGCTCGAGCGAGTGCTGGCCGACGGCCTGATCGCGCCAGGGGAGCCGGTGGTGGCGATGCTCTCGGGCGGGCGCGACTCGGTCTGCATGGCCGACCTCGCGGTCCGTGCCGCCGGCGCCGCCGAGGTGACCGCGCTGCACGTCAACTACGGCCTGCGCGACGACGCCGGCGAGGACGAGCGCCACTGCGAGGCGCTCTGCGAGTCGCTCGGAGTCGAGCTGGCGGTCGAGCGGCCGCGGCGGCCGGAGGGGCCGGGCAACCTGCAGGCCTGGGCGCGCGACGCTCGCTACGCCGCCGCCGCGGCGCTGGCCGAGCCGCGGCGGGCGACGATCGTCACCGGCCACACCGCCGACGACCAGGTCGAGACGATCCTTTACCGCCTCGCCTCTTCGCCCAGCCGCCGGGCGCTGCTGGGGATGAAGCCGCGCGACGGCCGCCTCGCGCGGCCACTGCTCGGCTTCACGCGGGAGCAGACCACTGCCTACTGCGAAGAGCGGGGCCTCGCTTGGCGCGAGGATGCCAGCAACGCCGGGGCCGCCTACGCGCGCAACCGGGTCCGGGCCGGGCTGCTGCCGGAGCTGGCCCGGATTCATCCGGCAGCGGCGCGGAACGTGCTGCGCACCGCGGCGCTGCTGCGCGACGAGGCGGAGGTCCTCGACGCGCTGGTCGACGCCGAGCTCGATGGCAGCGGCGGCTCGGCGCGGGGAACGGTCGAGCTGGCGCGGTTCGCGGAGCTGGCGCCGGCGCTGCAGCGGCTGGTGCTGCAGCGGCTGGCCGACCGCGCCGCCGGCCGCCCCGTACCCGGCGCCGCCCGCTTCGCCGAGCAGGTCAGCGGCCTGCGCCGCACCGGCACCGCGAAGCTCGACCTCGGCGGCGGCGTCCGCGCGGTGGTCGAGCGCGGGGTTCTCCACGCTGAGGCCGATGGCCTGAAACGTCCATATAAGGGACGTTTCAGGCCCATCGGCATGTATCTAGACTGCCGCTCACTGATGGCAGAGCCCCGGATCGGCGAGACCCTCGTCGCCAGAGAGGACCTGCAGCGCCGAGTCGCCGAGCTGGGCGCGGAGGTCAGCCGCGACTACGAGGGCCGCGAGTTGGTGATGGTCGGCGTGCTCAAGGGCGCGGTGCTGTTCCTCGCCGACCTGATGCGCTCGATCGACGTGCCCTGCGAGATCGACTTCATGGCGGTCTCCAGCTACGGCTCGCAGACCGACTCCTCCGGCGTGGTCCGCATCCTCAAGGACCTCGACGCGCCGATCGAGGGCCGCCACGTGCTGCTCGTCGAGGACATCATCGACTCCGGCCTGACCCTGCACTACCTGATGCGCAACCTCAGGGCCCGCAACCCCGCCTCGCTCGAGGTCTGCGCGTTGCTGACCAAGCCGGAGCGGCTGCGGGTCGACCTCTCGCCGCGCTATGTCGGCTTCGAGATCCCGAACCGGTTCGCGATCGGCTACGGGCTCGACTACGCCCAGCGGTACCGCAACCTCAACTTCGTCGCCGCACTCGCCGAGTAGATTGGGAAACTCCCCTTGGTACGCTGATCTGTCCCTTGAGGCGTTTTTTCAAAAGCGCGCTGTTCCCGATCGTGCTGGTGGTCATCCTGGCCTTTATCGCCCAGCGGGTGATTACCAGTGATTCCGGCACCAAAGCGCCCTCTTACAACCGGCTCGTCAACCCGCAGAACGGGCTGATTGTCGAAGACAAGATCGAAGAAATCTCGATCAACGTCAAGGACAGCACCCTCGACGTCAAGAAGACGAACGGCGAAAGCTTCTCCACCGGCTACCCGCCGAACACCGAAGAACGGCTGCTCGGGCTGCTCGAAAAGAACAACACGACGAGCACGGTCGTGCACGGGACTGGCGGCTCCAGCCTGCTCTCGCTGCTCACCTACATCCTCCCCTTCATCCTCTTCTTCGGCTTCTGGATCTTCCTGATGAACCAGATGCAGGGCGGCGGTTCGCGGGTGATGAACTTTGGCAAATCGAAAGCGAAGCGGATGTCGGTCGACGCTCCCAAGATCACCTTCCGCGACGTCGCCGGGGTCGACGAGGCCGTCCAGGAGCTGGGCGAGATCAAGGAATTCCTCGAGAACCCGAAGAAGTTCCAGGCGCTCGGCGCCCGCATCCCGAAGGGGGTCCTGCTCTACGGCCCGCCCGGCACCGGAAAGACCCTGCTCGCCCGCGCCGTCGCCGGCGAGGCAGGGGTCCCGTTCTTCTCGATCTCGGGGTCAGACTTCGTCGAGATGTTCGTCGGCGTCGGCGCCAGCCGCGTCCGCGACCTCTTCGAGCAGGCCAAACAGAACTCTCCCTGCATCATCTTCATGGACGAGATCGACGCCGTCGGCCGCCACCGTGGCGCCGGCATGGGCGGCGGCCACGACGAGCGCGAGCAGACGCTGAACCAACTGCTAGTCGAGATGGACGGCTTCGAGATGAAGGACAACATCATCTTGATCGCGGCCACCAACCGGCCCGACATCCTCGACCCGGCACTGCTGCGGCCCGGCCGCTTCGACCGCCAGGTCGTCGTCGACCGCCCCGACCGCAAGGGCCGCAAGCAGATCCTCGAGGTCCACACGCGCGGCAAGCCGCTCGGGCGCGAGATCGACCTCGACACGCTCGCCGGCCAGACCCCCGGCTTCACCGGCGCCGACCTCGCCAATCTGATCAACGAGGCGGCACTGCTGACCGCCCGCACGGGCAGCCGCGAGATCAGCATGAAGGAGCTCGAGGAGGGCATCATGCGGGTGATCGCCGGGCCGGAGAAGAAGACCCGGGTGATGAGCGAGAAAGAGCGGCTGATCACCGCCTATCACGAGCTCGGCCACGCGATCGTCGGCCATCTGCTGCCGAACTGCGACCCGGTCCACAAGATCTCGATCATCAGCCGCGGCCAGGCGCTCGGCTACACGATTAGCCTGCCGACCGAGGACAAGTTCCTCACCACCCGCGCCGAGCTGACCGACACGATGGCGATGACCCTGGGCGGCCGCGCCGCCGAGGAGATCGTCTTCGGTGAGATCACCACCGGCGCCTCCAACGACCTCGAAAAGGTGACCGAGACGGCGAAGCAGATGGTGATGCGCTTCGGCATGTCCGAGCGGCTCGGCCCCCGCGTCTTCGGCCACGATCGCGGCCAGCCCTTCCTCGGCCGCGAATTCAGCGCCGAACCCGACTACTCCGACGAGATCGCCCGCGAGATCGACGACGAGATCCGCCGCATCGTCGAGAGCGCCCACCAGACGGCCAAGGGCCTGCTCAACGACAACCGCGCCGGTCTGGACCGGATCTCGAAGCTGCTGCTGGAGCGGGAGACGATCGACGCCGAGCAGTTCGTCGCCCTGCTCGAAGGCAAGTCCGAGGCGGAGGTCTTCGCCGACGACGAAGAGCCGGCGCCCCCGGCCGAGCCGGCGCCGGAGCCGGAGCGGCCGCAGCGCGAAGGGGCGCGGCCGAACCCGCGCCCACGGCCCGGGTTCGCCGGCGGCGACGCCAGCTAAGTACTCCGGCCTTCTCCGGCTCGCGGGTCCTGTCGTGGCGGCATCCCCCACGGTGCTCGGCGCTGCGCGCCTCCGCGCCGCGGTGGACCCCCGCCGCCACGCCACCCGCGAGAGGGGAGGGGGAGATACTTCAGCTATGAGGCCGAAGTTGATGGGGGTCGTGAACGTGACGCCGGATTCGTTTTCGGACGGGGGGTTGTACCTCGATCCGGAGGCGGCGATTGGGCATGGCCGCGAGCTGGCCGCGCAGGGCGCTGCGATTCTGGATGTGGGGGGGGAATCGACCCGGCCGGGGGCGGAGGAGGTGCCGGTGGTGGAGGAGCTGCGGCGGGTGGTGCCGGTGGTCGCGGGGCTGGCTGGGGGGGAGGCGGCGATTTCGATCGACACCTCGAAGGCGGCGGTTGCCGAGGCGGCGCTGGACGCCGGGGCCACGATCGTCAACGACGTCACCGCGCTGCGTGGCGACCCCGAGATGGCCGCGCTCTGCGCCGAGCGCGGGGCGACGGTCGTGTTGATGCACATGCTCGGAACGCCGCGGACGATGCAGGAGGAACCGCGCTACGGAGACGTCGTCGCGGAGGTCAAGGCCTTCCTCGCCGAACGCCTGGAGGCGGCGACTTCCGCGGGGATCGGCGAAGAGCGGATCTGGCTCGACCCAGGGATCGGCTTCGGCAAGACCGCCGCCCACAACCTCGAGTTGCTGCGGCGGCTCGGCGAGCTGCGTGGGCTCGGCCGCCCGCTGGTGATCGGCACCTCTCGCAAGAGCTTCATCGGCCGCCTCGACGGCTCCGCTCCAGATGAGCGACTGGGCGGCACGATCGCCTCGACCGTCCTCGCGGCCGCCGCGGGGGCGGAGATCCTCCGCGTCCACGACGTCGCCGAGGTCAGCCAGGCGATGGCGGTCGCGACGGCGATCCTCGGGTAGGTTCCCGGTCATGGAGGCACACGGGAACGGGATCGAGTCGAGCGCCGAAGTCGAGCTGCGCGGGCTCTCGATCTACACCCACCACGGCGTCAGCGAGGCCGAGCAGGAGGTCGGGCAGCGGCTCGAGTTCGACGTCTCCTTCGACGTCCCCGACTGCGACGCGGTGCTCACCGATCGCCTCGAGGACACGGTCGACTACGCCCAGGTCTGCGACATCGTCGCCCTCGCGGCGACCGAGCGCAGCTACCGCACGCTCGAGCGGCTGGCCCAGGTGATCGGCCAGCGGCTGATCGAGCGCTATGGCTGCGAATCGGTGCGGGTGCGGGCGGCGAAGCCGGAGCCGCCGCTGCCGCTGGCGATCCAGGAGGTCGCGGTCGAGGTGACCCAGGAGCGCGCCGTCGACGAGGACGAGGCCGAAGCGCCGGAGGGCTAGGCGCCTTGCGCCTCGGCTACCTCGGTCTCGGCTCCAACGTCGGCGACTCCGCCGCGCACCTGCGCGCCGCGGTCGAGCTGCTGGAAGCGCGCGGCGTCGCGGTCGAGGCCGTCTCCTCCGCCTACGTCACCGAGCCGGTGGGCGAGGTCCTCGACCAGCCTGATTTCCTCAACGCCGCGACCCGTATCCGCACCGAGCTCGAGCCCGAGGCTCTGCTCGACGCCTGCAAGGCGATCGAGGCCGAGCGCGGCCGCTCTCTCGAAGCACCGCACCACAGCCCCCGTCCGCTCGACGTCGACCTGTTGCTGCTCGGCGACCTCGAGCTGGAGACCGAGCGCCTCACCCTGCCGCACCCCGAGGTTAGGAGCCGCCGCTTCGTTCTCGTGCCGCTGCTCGAGCTCGACCCCGAGCTGGCGCTGCCCGACGGCACCCGCCTCGCCGACGCGCTCGCCGCGCTCGGCCCCGGCCAACGCGTGCGGAGACAGGGTTCGCTCTAAGCGAGGGCCGCTTGCAGCGGCGCGAGCCAGGCGGCGGGGAGAATCGGTGGCGTTTGGCCGGGGTAGTCGGGCACGAAGCGCTTCGCCAGTTGCGCCGCGGGGCGGTTCTCGATCGCCGGCCGTAGATCGTCGAGGGTCAGTGCAAGGCCGATGCTGGGGGCGATCTGGAAGTCGGCCGCGTTTGGCTCCGAGCCGCCGATCGTGCCGGCGGCGATCAGGTCGTCGACCCGCTGCAGCAGATCGGGCAGCGCCGCCAGGTCGCGCTTGACGTTCTCATCGTCGGCCTCGTTGAAGCGGGCGGAAAGGGCGACGATCGGTGCCGCGGTTTTCATCGCCAGGCCGATCGGGAGGCCGATCTTTGCGCCCTCGGAATAGCTGCGCAGCGGCTTCTTGTCCTGCTTGATCGACCACCAAAGGATCTGCCGGATCGGATGCTGGAGCTGCTCGTCGCCGAAGCGCTCGGCGTCTTCCACCGCCGCCCGTTTCTCCGGGTCGGCGGGGAGCAGCGGCGGGTCCGGCTGCAGCCGGTCCAGCTCGCGGGCGATCGGGCGCGAGCCCTGCACCTTGGTGCCGTCGATCTTCAGCGCCGGCACGGTGACGCCGGGGAAGCCGACCGCGCGCAGCGCTCCCTTCGAGATCACCGGCAGCAGGTCGGTGCGCTTGTAGGCGATGCCCTTGTGCCGCAGCATCAGTTCCGCGGTGATGCTCGGGTGCGAGGCGGGGATGACGTAGAGGCGGGCGTCCACGGATTGATCCTATGCGGATCGATCCCGGTTTGGCTACCTGGCCAGTCCAATCCGGCGATAATCGCGCGCATGCTGCTCGCAGTCGACGTCGGGAATACGCAGACGCACCTGGGCGCCTTCGACGGCGAGCGCCTGGTCGAGCACTGGCGTTTCCAGACCCGTTCCGGGGCGACCGGAGACGAGCTGGCCGAGCGGATCGCCGGTCTCTTCTCGCTCTGCGGGATGTCCTTCGGCGATATCGACGCCGTCTGCGTCTCCTCAGTCGTGCCGCCGCTCGGCAGCCAGTTCGAACAGCTCGCCCAGCGCTACCTGGGGGCCGAGTGCCTGGCGATCGGCCCCGGGGTGAAGACGGGAATGCCGATCCGGATCGAGAACCCGCTCGAGGTGGGTGCCGATCGGCTCGTCAACGCGATCGCCGCCTACGAGCGCTTCGGCCAGGCTTGTGTCTCCGTCGACTTCGGCACCGGCATCAACATCGACGCCGTCTCGGCCGAGGGCGAGTACCTCGGCGGCGCGATCGGCCCGGGCCTCGCGCCCTCGCTCAGCGCCCTGATCGAGCGGGCGGCCCGGATCACCAGGATCGACCTGGAAGAGCCAAAGGAAGCAATCGGCCGCTCGACGCGCGCGGCGATTCACTCCGGTTTCATCTTCGGCTTCGCCGGCCTGATCGACGGCATCGTCAGGCGGATCGAAGAGGAACTCCCGAACCCGAAGGTCCTCGCCACGGGTGGGTACGCCTCCACGGTCGTCCCCTTTACCGAGACGATCGAGGAAGTCGACGACCTCCTTACCCTGAAGGGGCTGCGATTGATCCATGAACGCAACGCGCCCACAGCTGACTGATCCCTTCCGGATCGCCGACGTCGAGATCTCCAACCGGGTCCTGCTGGCGCCGCTGGCCGGCATCGGCAACTGGTTCGTGCGCCTGCAGGCCAAACGCCACGGTGCCGGCCTGGCGGTCTCGGAGATGGTCTCGAGCTTCGCCCTGCACTACCGCAACGAGCGCACCCTGCGCGAGCTGATGCGGATCCATCCCGACGAGCACCCGGTCTCGGTGCAGTTGTTCGGCCACGACGCCGAGGTGATGCGCTCGGGGGCGGCGATCGCCGCGGCGGCGGGTGCCGACCTGATCGACATCAACATGGGCTGCCCGGTGCCGAAGGTGCGCCGCACCGGTGCCGGCGCCCAGTTGCTGCGCGACCCGGAGCTGGCGCTGGCCCTGGCGCGGGGAGCCGCCGAGGGCGCCGGCGGGGTCCCGGTCACGGTCAAGCTGCGCTCCGGGATCGAGGCCGGCGACCGCTCCGGCTTCGACCTCGCCGTGCGGCTGGCGGAGGAGGCCGGGGTGGCGGCGATCGCCTTCCACCCGCGGGCGGCAACCAAAGGCCACAAGGGCGAGCCCGACTACGTGCTGACCCGAGAGCTGGTCGAGCGAGTCGAGGTGCCGGTGATCGTCTCCGGCGGTCTCTCCAACGCCGCGGCCGCGCGCAGGGCCTACGCGGAGTCCGGCGCCGCCGCGGTGATGATCGCCCGCGGCTCGCTCGGCAACCCCTGGCTGTTCGAGGAGCTGACCGGCCGCCGCCGCGAACCGCCCTCGCCTGAGGAGGTCGCGGCGGAGCTGCTCTGGGTGATCGACCGCGCCGAGGAGCACCTCGGATCCGAACGGGCCGAACGCTACCTGCGTAAGTTCTACCCCTGGTACGTCGAACGTCTGCGGGCACCGGCCGAGGTCGCCGAAGAGCTCCAGCGCAGCGCCGATCTGGCCCGCGCCAGGGAGCTGGTAGGTGGCCTCTCCGAGGCCGCCGCGATTTCCTAAAAGGTCTCTGATTGCCGGCCTACGGGCCTCGCTATAATCCCGCGACTCTGTGCCCGGATGTGGCGGCCGATCCGTCGCATCGGGGCGTTTTTTTCGGTCTGGAAGTCGCTTCGCACGGCTTCCCACATCCAAAGCGAGGTAGTGCAAGTGAGTCGTCAGGCGGTCATCACCCCAGAGGGTCTCGAAAAGCTGAAAGACGAAATCGAGCACCTCTCGACGACCAAGCGCCGCGAGGTCGCGGCGCGGATCAAGGAGGCGCGTGAATTCGGCGACATCTCCGAGAACGCCGAATACGACGACGCCAAGAACGAACAGGCCCTGCTCGAGGGGCGGATCGCCCAGCTCGAAGAGCGGTTGCGGCGGGCGACCGTGATCGACGAGAAGGCGCTCGGCACCGACGAGGTCGGCTTCGGCTCGATCGTCCACGTCAAAGACCAGAAGACCGGCGACTCGCAGAAGTTCCAGATCGTCGGCTCGACCGAGGCGAATCCACGGGAGCACAAGCTCTCCAACGAGTCGCCGATCGGCAGGGCCCTGGTCGGCCGCAAGCGCAACGATGTGGTCACCGTCGAGGTGCCGCGCGGGCCGAAGAAGAAACTCAAAATCACCAAAATCGAGAAGGCCTAGGGACGAGGCGATCCCGGCAGGGTTTCGCTTAACTTTTTCGTGGAGCCGCAGCGGCCGTCCGCGACTCGCGGCGGCGAAAAGTACAAGACGCTTCACCCCTGCCGGGATCGCCTCGTCACGTGCGCTGTAGGCTCGCCGACCGTGACTGAGGAGCCGAAGCTTTCGGACGTCCTGCGCGACCGCCGCGAGAAGCTGGAGCGGATCAGGGAAGCGGGGGTCGAGCCATTCCCGCACGAGTTCGCCCAGCGCGAGGACATCGCCGAGGTCCGTGCCGCCCACGAGGGCCTGGTGGCGGGGATCGAGACCGAGTCGCGCCACCGGGTCGCCGGGCGCATCGTCGCCCGCCGTGGCCACGGCAAGGCCTGCTTCCTCGACCTTCGCGACGGCAGCGGCCAGATCCAGCTCCACGCCCGCGAGGACCTGCTCGGCGAGGAGGCCTACGCGCTGCTCGTCGACCTTGACCTCGGCGACATCGTCGGAGCCGAGGGCACGGCGATGGCGACTCGCCGCGGCGGCGAGCTGTCGCTGGCGATCGACCGCTGGCGCCTGCTCGCCAAGAGCCTGCGGCCGCCTCCGGACAAGTTCCACGGGCTCGAGGACACCGAGACCAGGTTCCGCCGCCGTGAGCTCGACCTGATCGCCAACGAGGACAGCCGCCGGATCTTCGCGGTCCGGGCGAGGACGGTGAGCGAGGTGCGACGTTGGCTCGACGACCACCGCTACGTCGAGGTCGAGACGCCGGTGCTGCAGCCGCTCTACGGCGGCGCCCTGGCCCGCCCCTTCACCACCCATCACAACGCCCTCGACCGCGACCTCTACCTGCGGATCGCCACCGAGCTCTACCTGAAGCGGCTGGTGGTCGGCGGCATCGACCGCGTCTACGAGCTCGGCAAGGACTTCCGCAACGAGGGCGTCTCGCACAAGCACAACCCCGAGTTCACGATGCTCGAGTGGTACGAGGCCTACGCCGACTACGAGAAGACGGCCCACGACCTCGAGCTGCTGGTCGCCGAGGTGGCCGAGCGCGTGCTGGGGACGACGACGATCGTCCGCGACGAGGTCGAGATCGACCTGGCGCCGCCGTGGCGGCGGCTGACGATGCGCGAGGCGATCCTCGAGCGCGCCGGCATCGACATCGCCGAGCACCCGACCCGGGAGGCGCTGGCGGCGGCGATGGGAACCGAGCCGGACCCGGCCGAGGGCTGGGGCAAGCTGGTCGACGGGCTGTTCGCGCGCGAGGTCGAGCCGAGCCTGGTGCAGCCGACCTTCGTCCTCGACTACCCGGTCGAGCTCTCGCCCTTCGCCAAGGCCCACCGCTCCCAGCCCGGCCTGGTCGAGCGCTGGGAGGCGTTCGTCGGCGGCGTCGAGATCGCCAACTCGTTCAGCGAGCTCAACGACCCCGACGAGCAGCGCCGCCGCTTCGAGCAGCAGGCGGAGGAGCTGCGGCGCGGCGACGAAGAGGCCCAGCCCTACGACGAGACCTTCGTCGAGGCGCTCGAACAGGGGATGCCGCCGACCGGCGGCGTCGGCCTCGGGATCGACCGCCTGGTGATGATGCTGGCCGGGGCCTCGACCCTGCGCGAGGTGCTGCTGTTCCCGTCGATGCGGGCCTGATCCGCCCGCAAGCGCCGGGATTTTGCGCCCAGACTGTGTCGGGTGCACGCCGAAACGCCGCTCTTAGCGCTTTCCTGGGGCGATGAGCCGGACTGGCACTCTCGGTATCGTTAAGGGCCACATGGACGCCTTCCGATATCGATCGGGCGTCTGCCGGTACTAACCCGGGGTAACCGGGTTCGACCAAGAAGAGGATTCTTTTGTTCGAGCGATTCACCGAGCGAGCTCGCCAAGTAGTCGTCCTGGCCCAGGAGGAGGCGCGCACGCTCAAGCACAATTACATCGGCACCGAGCACATCCTGCTCGGCCTGCTGCGCGAGGAGGAGGGCCTCGCGGCCCGCGTCCTCGAGTCGCTCGACATCACCGTCGAAAGGGTCCGCTCGCAGGTCGTCCGCATCGTCGGTTCCGGCGAGGAGGTCACCTCGGGCCAGATCCCGTTTACGCCGCGCGCCAAGAAGGTGCTCGAGCTGGCGCTGCGCGAGGCGCTCTCGCTCGGCCACAACTACATCGGCACCGAGCACATCCTGCTCGGCCTGGTGCGCGAGAACGAGGGCGTCGCGGCCCGCATCCTGCTCGACTTCGACGCCGACTCCGACAAGATCCGCAACGAGGTGATCCGGATGCTCTCCGGGCCCGGCGGCCGCCGGCAGGGCAGTGGCGGCGGAGGCGGCCAGGGCGAGGGCAAGAAGTCTTCGAAACTGCTCGATCAGTTCGGTCGCAACCTGACCCGGCTCGCCGAGGAGGGCAAGCTCGATCCGGTGATCGGGCGTGAGACCGAGATCGAGCGGATCATGCAGATCCTTTCGCGCCGGACCAAGAACAACCCGGTGCTGCTGGGCGAGCCCGGGGTCGGCAAGACCGCCGTGGTCGAGGGCCTGGCCGCGCGGATCAACAAAGGCGAGGTGCCGGAGCTGCTGAAGAACAAGCAGATCTACACGCTCGATTTGGCCGCCCTGGTCGCCGGCTCCAAGTACCGCGGCGAGTTCGAGGAGCGGCTGAAGAAGGTGATGAAGGAGATCACCCAGCGCGGCGACATCATTCTCTTCATCGACGAGCTCCACAACCTGGTCGGCGCCGGCGCCGCCGAGGGCGCGATCGACGCCGCCTCGATCCTCAAGCCGGCCCTGGCGCGTGGTGAGCTGCAGACGATCGGCGCGACCACGCTCGACGAGTACCGCAAGTACCTCGAGCGCGACTCGGCACTGGAGCGCCGCTTCGCCCAGATCAGGGTCGACCAGCCCTCGCCCGAGGACACGGTGAAGATCCTCGAGGGTTTGCGTGAGCGCTACGAACAGCACCACCGGGTGACGATTCGCGACGACGCCCTGGAAGCCGCCGCCGAGCTCGCCGACCGCTACATCTCCGACCGCTTCCTGCCCGACAAGGCGATCGACCTGATCGACGAGGCTGGTTCGCGGATGCGGATCAAGTGCGATGTCGACGCCGCCGGTCTACCGCGACCTCGAGGAGGAAATCGAGACGACGCGGCGCGAGAAGGAGGCGGCGATCGAGGCCCAGGAGTTCGAAAAGGCCGCCAACCTGCGCGACACCGAGCGCCAGCTGACGACCCGCAAGCGCCAGCTCGAAGACGAGTGGGCCGAGGGCGAGAACGGCGAACGGCCGGAGGTCGGCGAGGAGGAGATCGCCGACATCGTCTCGATGTGGACCGGCATCCCGGTCTTCAAGCTGACCGAGGCCGAGACCAAGAAACTGATCCGTATGGAGGAGGAACTGCACAAGCGGGTGATCGGCCAGCAGGTCGCGATCACCGCCGTCTCGAAGGCGATTCGCCGCTCGCGCGCCGGGATCAAGGACCCGAAGCGCCCGGCCGGCTCGTTCATCTTCCTCGGCCCTTCCGGGGTCGGCAAGACCGAGCTCGCCCGCACCCTCGCCGAGTTCCTCTTCGGCGACGAGGAGGCGATGGTCCGGATCGACATGTCCGAGTACATGGAGAAGCACGCGGTCAGCCGCCTGGTCGGCTCCCCACCCGGCTACATCGGCTACGACGAGGGCGGCCAGCTGACCGAGGCCGTGCGGCGCAAGCCGTACTCGGTGCTGCTGCTCGACGAGATCGAGAAGGCGCACCCGGACGTCTTCAACATCCTCCTGCAGATCCTCGAGGACGGACGGCTGACCGACGCCCAGGGCCGCACGGTCGACTTCCGCAACGCGATCGTGATCATGACCTCGAACATCGGCGCCTCGGAGATCTCGAAGAACACCTCGATCGGGTTCACCGTCTCCGATGAGACCGGCATGTCCTACGACGACATGAAGAACCGGATCATGAGCGACCTGAAAAAAGTCTTCCGGCCGGAGTTCCTCAACCGGATCGACGAGGTGATCGTCTTCCACAAGCTGGCGAAGGAGGAGGTCAAGGAGATCATCGACCTGATGATCAACCGCGTCCGCGTCCAGGTCGCCGAGCACGAACTGCAGCTGGAGCTGACCGACGAGGCCAAGGATCTGCTGGTCGAGAAGGGCTGGGACCCCTCGATGGGCGCCCGCCCGCTGCGCCGGGCGATCCAGCGCTATATCGAGGACCCGCTGGCCGACGAAGTCCTGCGCCAGGGCGAGATGACCCCAGGCTCGACGGTGATGGTCGCCCGCGACGCCTCCGGCGACGAGGAGGACAAGCCGCTGAGCCTGACGATCATCGCCCCGAAGAAGCCGCCGCGCAAAGCGCCGGAGAAGCCCGAGCCGGAGAAGGTCGGGGTCGGCGCCAGCCAGGACGAGGGCGACGGCGAGCACGGGTCGGGCGACGAGCGACGACTCGGCGCACGACGGCGCCGAGTCCTGACCGCAGCTCCTTGAGCGAGCCCGGCCGCAGCGCGATCGGCACCTGGAGCGGCGGGCGCTTCCTGCACTTCGGCGCGGCGATCGACGAGGACCGTCTGGCGGCGCTGCTGCGCCCCGGCGACGGCATCGACACCGTCCTCAGCGCCGACGCCTACGGCCAGGGCGAGGCCGACCGGGTGCTCGGCCGGGCGCTGGCCGGGGTCCCGCGCGAGAGCTACGCGGCGATCGGCGCCGTCGGACACGACTTCTACGAGGGCGAGCGCGACGGCCCGAGGGGTTTCCCGCGCTTCACCGACCCGCGCTTGCGCGGTCCCGACCGCTATGCCGACTACCTGCGGATGGCGACCGAGCGCAGCCTCGAGCGGATCGGCATCGACGCCTTCGACGTCCTGCTCCTGCACAACCCCGACCGCAGCGGCTACGGCAGCGAGGCGGTCTGGGACGGGATGGCGGCGCTGCGCGAGGCCGGCCTGACGGCCCAGATCGGGATCGCCCCCGGCCCCGCCAACGGTTTCACCCTCGACCTGATCTCCTGCCTGGAGCGGTTCGGCGAGCGCATCGATTGGGCGATGATCATCCTCAACCCGTTCGAGCCCTGGCCGGGCGAGCTCTGCCTGGGGGCGGCCGAGCGCAACGGGGTCAAGGTCCTCACTCGGGTGGTCGATTACGGCGGCATCTTCTGGGGCGACCTCGAGGCCGGCATCGAGCTGGGGCGGACCGACCACCGCTCCTTCCGCCCCGCCGGCTGGATCGAGGCCGGGCTGGAGAAGCTCGAGCAGCTGCTCCCGACCGCCGAACGCGCCGAGCTGACCCCGATCCAGCTCGCCTGCCAGTGGAACCTCGCCCACCCGGCGGTCGAGTGCGTCGCCCCGACTCTGATCCAGGAGGTGGGCGAGCGGGCCTGCCCGATCGAGGCCAAGCGGGTCGAACTGGGCAGGCTGCCCGAGGAGCAGCGGCTCACCCCCGAGGACGTCGCCGCGATCCGCGCGATCGGCGACAACACCGGCTGCATGGCCCTGAAGGGCGCCAGCCCCACCCACGAGGGCGACGAGCAGCCGGACCGCTGGCCGTTGACCGACGAGCTGGCCGCGGTCGGCGACCGCTGGGGCATCGACCCCCAGCGCGACCTCATCGCTACCCGCTAACAGCCCCGGCTGTTGTCACGAGGCAGGGATCGGGAGACCCTCCCCTGAAGGCCGTTGCGCAGCTGGGTCGAGCCCTGTGGGCTCGAGGTGTCTGTCCTTGAGCCTTCCGGGGAGGGTCTCCCGATCCCTGCCTCGTGCTGGGTTCAGGCACCGCCGCACCCGCTCGTAGTCTGCGCCCGTGGACCGCAAGTGGTGGACGCTGGGCGGGGCCTGCTCGGGCCTCTTCCTGCTGATGCTCGACTCGACCGTGGTAGCGCTGGCGCTGCCGCAGATCCGCGGCGACGTCGGCGCCAGCAGCGAGGGCCTGCAGTGGGTGATGAACGGCTACCTGCTGACGATCGCGGTGCTGGTCGTCACCGCCGGGCGGCTCGGCGACATGTTCGGCCGCAAGCGCGTCTTCCTGATTGGGATGGTCGTCTTCGCCGCCGGCTCGGTTCTCTCCGGCGCCGCCGGCGACCAGGTGACCCTAATCGCCGGCCGGGTCGTTCAGGGCGCCGGGGCGGCGCCGATGCTCTCGCTCTCGCTGGCCCTGGTCTGCAACGCCTTCCCGTCGGCGGAGCAGCCGCGCGCGCTCGGCATCTGGGCGGCGGTCTCGGCGGTGGCGCTGGCGATCGGGCCGCTGGTCGGCGGCCTGCTGATCGAAATCGACTGGCGGGTGATCTTCTGGATGAACCTGCCGGTCGCGGCGCTCGGGGTCGCGATCACCGCCTACGCCGCGCCCGAGTCGACCGACCCCGGCTCCGGCACGCGGATCGACTGGGCCGGCCTGGCGACGTTGAGCGCCGGCGTCACCGCCGTCGTCCTGGCGCTGGTGCAGTCGCGCGAATGGTCGGGCACGGTGACGCTGGCGCTGGCGCTGACCGGGGTGGTCCTGCTGTTCGCCTTCTGGCGGATCGAGCACCGGACCGGCGAGCCGATCGTCGACTTCGCCCTCTTCCGCAACGGCCCCTACTTCGGCGCCAGCGCCGCCGCCTTCGCCCTGGTCGGCGCCTACTGGGCGGTGATGTTCTTCCAACCCCAGTACCTGCAGGACGTGCGCGGTCACTCGCCGGTCGCGGCCGGCCTGCTGATCCTGCCGATCACCGCGCCGATGGTCTTCCTCTCGCCCTTCTGCGGCCGGTTGATCGGTCGCTTCGGCGCCCGCCGGCTGATGACCGCCGGCATGGTCTTCGGCGTCGCCGGCCTGTTGCTGCTGACCCGGATCGGCTCTGACACCTCGTTCGGGTTCGTCCTCGGCGGCTACCTGTTGTTCGGGATCGCCCTCGGCCTGGTCTACGCGCCGATGTCGACCGCGGCTATGGCGGCGATGCCGGGGGAGAAGGTCGGCATCGCCTCGGGCGTGCTGGCGATGGACCGAGTGCTGGCCGGGGCGATCGCCCTCGCCGCGACCGGCGCCGTCTTCCACGCCCTGCTCGGCGACGGCCGTTCCTTCGCCGCCGCGGTCGCCGGCTCGACCTGGTTTCCCGCCGGCCTCTGCGCTCTGGGGGCCTGCCTTGCCTGGGCCTACGTGCGCGATCCGGAGCGGCCAGGCCCCGATCCGGCCGTGGCCGGAGAGCCGGCTCCGGACGAGCTGCGGCACCATCGCCACCACCGTCGCTTCCACTTCTAGGGGCGCGCCCGGCTCGAACGTACTTCTTCCCGGTATGCGGGAACAACTACGTTCGCCGCCGTTTCAGTGCGGAGACTGGTTGATCATATCTATTTGAGTGATTGATCCAGTTGACAATATCGATCCCGAGCTCTCCACTCGGATATCACCAGACCGCATTCCAGAGCGCTTTTTGGCATCCTAGAGGAGATGCCACCATTGTCAGGGGATGAGCTCCACGAGCTATCGGAACGTCAAGATCCCCGACTCCTAAGAGCACTCGACGTGGTTGCCCCCGGCGGCTCGCTGCGCGAGGGGATCGACAACATCGTCCACTCGCGGACCGGCGGCCTGATCGTCGTCGGCGACCTCGACGACATCTCCCACCTGCTCTCGGGCGGGATCAAGCTCGACGTCGAATACACGCCGGCGATGCTCTACCAGGTGGCGAAGATGGACGGGGCGATCGTGCTCAACCGCGAGGCGACGACGATCGCCTGGGCCAACGTGCAACTGATGCCGGACCCGACGATCCTCTCGGCCGAGACCGGCACCCGTCACCGCACCGCCGAGCGCGTCTCCAAACAGACCGACGCGCTGGTGGTCGCGATCTCGCAGCGACGCGACGTGGTCTCGCTCTACGTCGAAGGAACCAAGTACATCCTCCAGGACATCCCCGCGGTTCTGGCCAAGGCCAACCAGGGCCTGGCGACGCTGGAGAAGTACCGCGAGCGGCTCGACCAGGTCTCGGGCAGACTGACCCAGCTCGAGTTCGAGGGCGGTGCCGTCCTGCACGACGCCCTCGCCGTCCTGCAGCGGGCTGAGCTGGTGACGCGGATGGCGGTCGAGGTCGAGCGCTACATCGTCGAGCTCGGCACCGAGGGGCGGCTGATCGAGATGCAGCTCGAGGAGACGATGGTCGGTGTCGCCGCCGACAAGACGGCGCTGATCCGTGACTACAGCATGGAAGACACCGAGGAAAGCCTCGCCGCCGCGCTGCAGGCGCTGAGCCGCATGCCGCACCAGGACGTGCTCGACTTCGGTCGCCTCGCCGAGCTGCTCGGCTACGACCGCAAGCTCAACACGCTCGACTTCCCGGTCGCCAGCCGCGGGTACCGCGCGCTCGGCCGTATCCCCCGCATCCCCAAACTTGTCGTCCAGAAGATCATCCACGAGCTGGGCGGGTTGGACGAGGTCCTGGCGGCCTCCGACACCGACCTCGCCGCCGTTGACGGAGTCGGCCCGACCCGGGCCAAGGACATCCGCGAAGGCATGCGCCGGCTGCAGGAGGTCGACCTGGTCGATCGGTACTTGCACAGCTGACGGCGAGAGGCGCCGTCGAAGTAAAACGAAAGGAGCCCCCGATTCCCGAGCTAGAAGAGGCCATTGAGGAGGTCTTCGAGGAAGACGTCGAGTACGTCTGCGACTTCGAGGAGGGCGACAAGGTCGTCTACCCCCACCACGGGGCTGGCCTGGTGCTGACGAAAGAGACCCGCGAGTTGATGGGGAGCGAGCGTGAATACCTCACGATCAAAATCCTCCACAACGAGCTGACGGTGATGGTTCCCTGCGAAAACGCCGGCAAGGCCGGCCTGCGCCGCGTGATCGACGAGGAGGAAATCAAGAAGGTCACAAACGTCCTCACCGACGACGTCTCTGAGATGCCGAAGAACTGGAACCGGCGTTTCAAGTACAACCGCGAGAAGATCAAGACCGGCGATGTCTTCGAGCTGGCCGAGGTGGTTCGCAACCTGGCGATCCGCGAGATGGAGAAGGGCCTCTCCACCGGCGAGAAGCAGATGTACACGCGGGCCAAGAAGATCCTCGCGTCGGAGTTCATGTACGCCCTCGACAAGGACGAGGAGGGCGCCGAGGAATACCTGGACGGGCTGCTGGAGGAGCGCTTCGCCGCGACCGCCTGAGGCGTCCGCAGTAACCGCGGTCATCGCGGCCGCCGGCTCCGGAGAGCGCCTCGGAGCCGGCGGCCCGAAGGCCTTCGTGCCGCTGGCCGGGAGGCCGCTGGTCGAGTGGTCGATCGAGGCTTTCCGGGCCTGCGAGTCGGTGCGCTCGATTGTCGTCGCCGCCCCGCCCGGTCAGGCCGACGGCTTCGCCGCGGGCGGCACAGCCGGTTCCTCTGATTCGCTGGCTCCACGCGACGCCGAGCGCGACCGCACCGACCCGCCGCTGCACGTGGTCGAGGGCGGCGCCACCCGCTCGCGCTCGGTCACCAACGCGCTGGCGGTGGTCGACACCGATTTGGTTGCGATCCACGACGCGGCGCGCCCGCTGGTCACGCCGGAGCTGATCGAAGCGCTGATGGCGCGGCTTGACGCCGACCCCGGCGCCGCCGGCGTGATCGCCGCGACCCCGCTCGCCGACACGATCAAGCTTGCCGGCAAGCCAGGTACGGCCACGAAGAGTGCATTCGACACGGATGCGGTGTCGAATGCACCTCTCGTCGTCGAGCGGACCGAGGATCGGGACGAGCTGTGGGCCGCGCAGACGCCGCAGGTCTTCCGCACGGAGGCGCTGCGTGGTGCGCTCGCGGTCGACGAGGAGACGCGCGACGCCGCGACCGACGAGGCGATGCTGGTCGAGGCGGCTGGGGGGCGGGTCCTGATCCACCCGGCGCCGCCCGAGAATCTCAAGGTCACGACCCCCCTGGACCTGGCGGTCGCCGAGCTGCTGCTGGCGGAGCGCGCGGCCCCCTAGTCCCGGAGCAGGACCCAGATCAACGTCGCGGCGAAGCAGAGCTGGCCGACGCCGAGGGCGACGCCGAAGCTGACCGCGCCGGCCAGCTCGGCGACGGCGGTGCCGGCGGCGAAGGCGAGCAGGAGCAACGAGAGTTGGCGACCCATCGCGCCGCAGTCTAGGCCCCGCCGGATCGCCCTCGGCGACGCCTTTGGCTTAGGCTCGGTGGGTGCTCACCGACTACCACCTGCACCTGCGCCCGGACGACGGCGACACCCCCCCTGAGCGCTTCTTCACCGCCGAGAACGTCGACCGCTATCTCGCCGCCGCCGCCGCGGCCGGGGTCGAGGAGCTGGGCGTCTCCGAGCACGTCTACCGCTTCCGCCAGGCGCTCGATCTCTGGCGCCACCCGCTCTGGGAGAGCAGCGGCCGCGACGACCTCGACGCCTACTGCGAGTTCGTCCGCGGTACGCCGCTGAAGCTCGGGGTCGAGTGCGATTTCGTCCCCGGCGCCGAGGACCGCACCGCCGCGCTGCTGGAGGCGCGCGACTTCGACTACGTCGTCGGCTCGGTCCACTTCATCGGCGACGAGGCGGTCGACCACCCGGGCTGGGACGTCTGGGCGGGCAGCGACGACCCCGACGAGGTCTGGCGGCGGTACTTCGAGTCGCTCGCCGAGTGCGCCCGCTCCGGCCTCTTCGACATCCTCGCCCACCCTGACCTGGTCAAGGTCTGGGGCGGCGACCGGCCGCTGCCCGAACGCGACCCCCGCTTCTACTACGAGCCGGCGGTGGCGGCGATCGCCGCGAGCGGGATCGCGGTCGAGGTCTCGACCGCCGGCCTGCGCAAGCCGGTCGGCGAGCTCTACCCAGCGCGCGGCTTCGCCGAGATGTGCGTTGAGGCCGGGGCCTCGTTCGCGCTCTCCTCCGACGCCCACCTGCCGGAGCAGGTCGGCTTCGCCTACGACCGCGCGGTCGAGTTCCTCGACGAGCTGGGGGTGGGGGAGATATGCGTCTTCGAGCAGCGCCGCCGCCATCTGGCCCCGCTCGGCAGCCGCGTCATCTGATGGTCGGGGTCGGCTACGACAGCCACCGCTTCGCGGAGGGGCGCCGGCTGGTGCTCGGCGGCGTCGAGATCGACCACCCGCGCGGGCTCGCCGGCCACTCCGACGCCGACGTCGTCGTCCACGCCGTGATCGACGCGATCCTCGGCGCCGCCGGGGATGGCGACATCGGCACGATGTTCCCCGACGACGACGAGCGCTGGCGCGGCGCCGATTCGATCGACCTCCTGCGCACCGTCGTCGGCACGATCGCTGGCGCCATCGTCAACGTCGACGCGACGGTGATCTGCGAGCAGCCGCGGCTCGGGCCATACCGGGCGGAGATGGAGCGGAGGATCGCCGACGCCACCTCGGCCCGGGTCAGCATCAAGGCGACCAGCAACGAGGGGATGGGCTGGATTGGCCGCGGCGAGGGCATCGCCTGCATCGCGGTGGCTTCGATTGAGAGCGATTAGGCTTGGCGGCCCAATGAGCAAACTCGACTCGATCGCGGCAACCGTGCGCCAGGCCGCCTCGGACAAAGCGTTCGAGGTCAGGGTCCTGCACGAGGCCGGCATCCTCGGCCTGCACCGTCCCGACAAGTCCGTCAAGGTCGTCTCCGCCTTTGTGCGTTGGGGCGCCTCTCCGGCCCTCGGCATTACGACCGCGGCGATCCACTATCCGCACGAGATCGCCTTGATCGACGAACGCGGCGCGCTCAGCTTCGAGCGCCTGCAGCGGCGCACCAACGCTCTCGCGCACTCCTTCGCGGCGATCGGGATCGGGCCCGGCGACGGGGTCGGGATCATGTGCCGCAACCACCGCGGCTTCGTCGAGGCGACCTTGGCGGCGGCCAAGCTCGGCGCCAGCGCGCTCTATCTGAACACGATGTTCGCCGGCCCGCAGCTGGTCGAGGTGACCCGCCGCGAGGCGCCGAAGGCGCTCGTCTACGACTCCGAGTTCGCCAACCTGCTGGAGGGGGTCGACGGCTCGGTGGCGCGGATCGTCGCCTGGGTCGAGGACGGCGAGGCGCCGGGGGAGGTGACGCTGGAGGGGCTGATCGCGGCGGGCGCGGAGTCCGACCTCGGCCCGCCGCCCGACAAGCCGAAATTCGTCATCCTCACCTCGGGCACGACCGGGGCGCCGAAGGGCGCCCAGCGCTCGAGCCCGGACGGCTTGCTGGCGATCGCCGCGCTGCTCGACAGGATCCCCTTCCGCAGCCGCGAGACGATGATGATCGCGGCGCCCCTCTTCCACTCCTGGGGCTTCTTCCACTTCATCATGAGCCTGCCGACGGCCTCGACGATGGTGCTGCGCCGCCGCTTCGACCCGGAGGGGGCGCTGGCCTCCGTGCAGGAAAGCCGCGCCGAGGTGCTGGCCGCGGTTCCGGTGATGGTCCAGCGCATCCTCGCCCTGCCCGACGAGGTGCTGGCGCGCTACGACCTCTCCTCGCTGCGGATCGCCTCGCTCTCCGGCTCGGCCCTGCCGGGCGAGCTGGCGATCGAGTGGATGGACCGCTTCGGCGACAACGTCTACAACCTCTACGGCTCGACCGAGGTCGCCTACGCGACGGTCGCCACCCCGGAGGACCTGCGCGCCGCTCCCGGTACCGCCGGCAGGCCGCCGCGCGGCACCACCGTGCGGATTCTCGACGAGACCGGCCGCGAGCTGCCGCGGGGCGAGGTCGGACGGATCTTCGTCGGCAACGAGATGTCCTTTGAGGGCTACACCGGCGGCGGTGGCAAGGAGGTGATCGACGGGCTGCTCAGCAGCGGCGACGTCGGTCACATCGACGCCGAGGGACGCCTCTTCATCGACGGCCGCGACGACGAGATGATCGTCTCCGGCGGCGAGAACGTCTTCCCGCGCGAGGTCGAGGACCTGCTCGCCGACCACGAGGCGGTCTCCGAGGTCGCGGTGGTCGGCGTCGAGGACCCCGAGTACGGCCAGCGCCTGAAGGCGTTCGTCGTCCTCAAGCCCGGCCGCGAGGTCGGCGAGGACGAGTTGAAGGCGCACGTCAAGGCGAACCTCGCCGGCTACAAGACCCCGCGCGAGGTCGAGTTCCTCGAGGAGCTGCCGCGCAACGCCACCGGCAAGGTCCTCAAGCGCGATCTGCGCGCCCGCGAGATGCCGCAGTCCGCCTGACCCGCGGCCGGCGCAAATTGCGGCCTAAGCCGCTTCCGCACCCGTCGGTCTCCTCCGCTGCCCATAGTAGGTTGCCGGGAGATGAGCGATCCGGCGAGGCAGCTGCGAGCGGTCGGCGAGGCCACCGAGACCATGCACGGCGTCGCCAGCCAGGCGCTGGAGTGGGTCCGGGTCGGCGAGGAGCGGGTCGCCGCCGCCGAGGCGCGGGCCGGGCGCGCTCGCGCCGAGACCAAAGAGCGGGCGATGGGAATGCTGCGCGAGGTCGCCTGCAAGGCCCGCGAGCGGGTCGCGGCCGAGCGCCGGGCTCGCCGCGAGGTCGAGTCGCGGGTGGCCGGGGCCGAGTGGGCCCGCGACCGTGCCGAGCGGGCCTTCGAGGAGCTGCGCCTGCGCTCGCAGTCCGAGAACGAGGCGGTCGCCGCGAAGGCGGCCGAGGTCCGGGCTGCGGCCGAGGACACGATCGCCGAGGCGGCGCGGAACCTCGAGGCGGAGGTCGAGAAGCGGGTCGCCGTCGAGCGCGAGCGCATCGATGCCGAGGCCGACCGCCGCATCGCCGCCGCCGAGCAGCGCGCCGCCGACGCCGACGCCGCCGCGGCCGAGTCGCACGAGACCGCGGTGCGGCTGGAGACTGAGATCGAGCGGCGGGTGATGGAGGGCACCGCGGACGTCCGGCGCGAAGCCGAGGAGAGCATCCAGAAACTGGTTGCCAAGGTCGAGCGGGGGGCCGAGGAGGCGGCTCGGGCGAGGGCCGAGGACCAGTTGCGGATCGAGTCCGATCGGATCAGGGTCCAGGCCGAGCGCCGCGCCGAGCGGGCTCGCGAGGCCACCGAGGACGAGATCAAGGCCAGCGCGAAAAAGGCCAAGCGCGGGGCTCAGGCCGCCGCCGACGAAGCGGCCCCGGCCTGGCTGCGGGCCGAGGAGGCGGGCTCCACCGCCGGCTACCGCACCTTCTAGCCCTTCTAGCGGCCGCGGCCGGACCGCGTTCGATCATCTAGTCTCGGCCTCGCCATGCGCGAGGTGCGGATCAGGGATACGTTGAGCGGCGAGTCGCGAACGCTCGATCCCGCTGAGGAGGTCGGGATCTACGCCTGCGGCCCGACTGTCTACAGCCGCATCCACATCGGCAACGCCCGCCCCTTCGTCGTCTTCTCGCTATTCGCCCGCTTCCTGCGCGCGGAGGGCTATCGGACGAAGCTGGTGGTCAACGTCACCGACGTCAACGACAAGATCTACGTCGCCGCGGAGGCGGCGGGGGAGCCGTCGGCGGAGTTCGCGCGGCGGATGACCCGCGCCTACCTCGAGGACACCGGCCGGCTCGGCCTCGGCCGCCCGGACGCCGAGCCGCTCGCGACCGAGAAGGTGGCGGCGATCGTCGCGCTGATCGCGGAGCTGATCGACGGCGGCCACGCCTACGAGTCCGGCGGCGACGTCTACTACCGGGTCCGCAGCTTCAATGGCTACGGCAAGCTCTCCAACCGCCGTCCCGAGGACATGGACCAGGGCGAGGAGGCGGGCTCCGCCCCGTTGAAGGAGGACCCACTCGACTTCGCCCTCTGGAAGGCCCACAAGCCCGGCGAGGACACGAGCTGGGACTCGCCCTGGGGCCCGGGGCGGCCCGGCTGGCACATCGAGTGCTCGGCGATGGCGGAGGCGGAGCTGGGCGCCTCCTTCGCGATCCACGGCGGCGGCTCCGACCTCGTCTTCCCGCACCACGAGAACGAGATCGCCCAATCGGAGGGGGCGGGGAGGCCCTTCGCGCGGATCTGGATGCACAACGGGATGATCGAGACCGACGCGGCGAAGATGTCGAAGTCGGAGGGGAACATCTTTCAGCTCTCCGAGGCGCTCGATCGCTACGGGCGCGAGGCGGTGGTCGCGTACCTGATCTCGGGGCACTACCGGCAGCCGCTGGCATTCGGGGAGGAGCAGATGGAGCAGGCCGCCGCCCAGGTCGAGAGGCTTCGCAACTTCTTCCGGGAGCATTCCGTTGACGGTTCAGGCGTTGGGGGAGAGTCGGGTAAGGGGTCGGCGGAGCAACAGCGGGGAGGCTCCGGCGACCCCTTACCCGACTCTCCTCTCAGCCCCGGAGGCCGTGCCGAGAGGTTTCGGGAGGCCCTAGCGGATGACTTCAACACCCCCCGGGCAATGGCTGAGGTCTTCGAGCTGGTGGGCGATGTCAACCGAGGCAGCGTCGAGCCCGTAGTGGCTGTTCCGGTCCTGGCGGAGATGCTCGAGCTCGTCGGGCTCAGCTCCCTCACCCAGCCGGAAGAGGGAGCTGAGGTCGACGAGCGGGCGGAGAAGTTGCTTGCGGAGCGGGAGCAGGCGCGGGCGGCGAAGGACTTCGCGCGGGCCGACGAGATCCGCGACCGGCTGGCTGAGCTGGGATGGACGGTTCGAGACTCGGCCGAGGGCCCGCGCCTCGTGCAGAAAGCTTGATGGGCAGCCAGATCATCTACGGGCGCCGGCCGGTTGCCGAGGCCGAGCGGGGGAGGCGGCGCGTGCACCGGGTCTGGCGGGCGCCGGAGACCTCCGCGGGGGAGTTGGAGCGGCTCTGCGGGTCGCCGGACCACCAGGGGGTCGTAGCCGAGGTCGATCCCTATCCCTACGCGGACCCGGGTGGGCTGCTGCGGCGGGAGGAGCCGCTGCTGGTCGCGCTCGACCAGGTCCAGGACCCGCGCAACCTCGGCGCGGTCTGCCGCTCGGCCGAGTTCGCCGGGGCGAGCGGGGTCGTCGTTCCCGAGCGTCGCGCCGCCGCCGTGACCGCCGCCACCTGCAAGGCCTCCGCCGGAGCCGTCGAGCACCTCGCGGTGGCCCATGTGCGCAATCTCGCCGACTGGCTGGCCGAGGCGAAGGGGGCCGGTTTCTGGATCTGGGGGGCCGACGCGGAGGCTGAAGCTCCTGCCTGGGACGTGGACCTCAAAGGCCCGACCGTGCTGGTCATGGGCGGCGAGGGCAAGGGCCTGCGGCCGCGGGTCGCCGGCTCCTGCGACGGCTTGATTGCGCTCCCCCGGCGGGGTGAGGTCGAGTCGCTGAATGTCTCGGCGGCGGCGACCGCGCTGCTGTTCGAGGCCCGGCGCCAGCGCGGCTGAGCTTCTACCACCTGCAACGGCGGTTGCAAAAGTCGCAATTTGGGGTTGACAGAACTCCGCGCGCCCGTAAACTAGCGGCGCAACAAGGGTTAACCTCAGCTTGAGCGTTGAGGCTGCCCAGTCCCATAAGGGCGCCTCGGGGGAGGTAAGTGGCGCCACGACCCTTCAGCAAGGAGAAGGATCTGTGGCTCTATCTACGCCTGCGCATCAAGCTAACGCTCAAGCTGAGCTTGATGATCATTACCTGGTTGCCCTGGCCAAGGACGGGCGCCCCGACGCCTACGACGCGATCGTCCGCCGCTACCGGGGTTTCGTCCGCCTCAAGGCATCCTCCTACTTCCTTCTCGGCGGCGAGGCAGACGACCTGATCCAGGAGGGGCTGCTGGGCCTCTACAAGGCGATCCGCGACTACCGGACCGACCGCGAGTCGAGCTTCCGCAACTTCGCCGAGCTCTGCATCACCCGCCAGATCATCACCGCGGTGAAGACCGCGACCCGCAACAAGCACACGCCGCTGAACCAGTACGTCTCCTTCAGCCAGACGCCGGCGGCGGCGGGGGACTCGGACACCACGCTCGATGAGATCCTGCCGGGGCCGAGCGTCCACGACCCGGTCAACCAGGTGATCGCCTCCGAAGAGCTGGCCAGCCTGGTCACCTGCCTCTCCGGCGTCTCCGGGGTGCTCTCCGACCTCGAGAGCCGGGTGCTCTCGCTCTACCTCGACGGCCACTCCTACGAGGCGATCGCCGAGCGGCTGGAGTGCGACACCAAGACCGTCGACAACGCCCTGCAGCGGGTCAAGCGCAAGGTCGGCTCGCACCTCGCCTCGCGCGAGGTGGCCGTGTAGCGACTACGGCCTGGCTGACCAAGCAGGTCAAGGACGCAGGGAGCGCGGCGTGCTCTGCACGCGAGCGACCGAGGACGCCGACATGCGCAGGTCAGACAGGACGTAGTCGAGCAGTTCGCGCCCGTGGTCCGAGGCGACGCAAACGTCGTCGGCCTTGACTCGGACCCGGTGCAGCGACTGCATCCGCAGCACGTCGCCGTCGGTGCGGGGATTGGGGAAGACCCCGGCGTAGGAGACGCCGAGCCGCTCCAGGTCGTCGGCGACCAACGCCGTCGCCGCCCGCTCGAGCGGCAGGTCGATGTAGATCGCGTCGAGTCCGGCGCGGTGGAAGAGGTGGTGGCGCTCGGCGGCGATCGCCGCCTCGAGGTCGGCCCCCGGCGTATCGACGGTGAGCAGGGCGAGATTGTGATCGCGGTCGACCTCGACATGCAGCTCCGTCCGCGCCGCCAGCTCGGCGTCCGGCGGCGGCTTCGCCAGCGTGCCCCGCAACTCGCAGAGGGCGAGCGTCTGGCCGACGATCTCGTGGTGGCGCTCGGGCGCGTAGACGCGGCGCTCGTGGCCGTCGTTGAGCTTGGTGTAGAAGAGCGCGGCCGACTGCCGCCGACGCGCATCCCCGGCGGCGGCGTCGTTGGCGACCGAGGCCGGGATCCAGCCGAGCAGGAAGCCAGTCTCGTGGGCCCCGAGCTCGATGTTCGCGCGCTGGCTGTAGGGATGGGCGGCGGTCGCCTCGCTGTACATCCCGGCCAGGCCGCGCTCGCGCGCCCAGTCCATCAGGAAGCGCTTGGTGCGGGTGAAGAGGTGCTGTCCCCGGGCCGCCGCCAGGGTCACCGCCTGCCCCGAGTGGGCGACCGCGTCGTCGGCTGCGGCCAGGCTCATGCCGATGTGGCAGAGCAGGCCGCCGGCCTTCGACTCGGCCACGCAGGAGACGTAGCGACCCTCGGCGAGGCGGGCGCGAACGTCCTCCCGGTCGTAAACCCAGCGGACGTCGTAGGTCGTCCCGTAAGCTGCTTCTATGGCCTCGGTGAGAATGCCACCCTCCTCCGGGCTCAGAAGCCGGAACGTCACATCCAGCTGACTAGCCACCACGCCCGCCTAGCTCAACCTGGGAGAGCACCTGATTTGTAATCAGGAGGTTGCCGGTTCGATTCCGGCGGCGGGCTCTTTCACCTCGCGTCGCCGTCCTCTCCACCGAGCAGGCGCGCCTTCTCAGCCTCGAACTCCTCGTCGCTCAAGATGCCCTTCTCGCGCAGCGTGCCAAGGCGCTCGAGTCGTTGCAGGCGCGCGTCCTCCTCCGGGAGGACCTCCGTCGGTGCCTCACGCGTCGGCGCGTCCGCGCCGCCCGGCCGCCGCTCGGGCAGCCGCAGCTTCGAGGCCTGCTCGCCGACTCGCTCGCCGATGTTGGCGTCCTTGACGGCGCCGACCATCCGGTCCCTGGTGCGCCCGAAGACGTCGCTGAATTGGGCGTCGGGGAATTCCTCGGCGGCCTGTTTGCGCAGCTCGTGGATCCCGAAGGCGGCCATCGCGGCAACGATCAGGGTGGTGAGGAACGAGCGCAGGTTCTGGATCGGAGCCGCGAGGAAATAGAGACATACGACGATCGCCAGTCCGGTGTAGACCCAGGCGGAGTAGTCGCGAAGGGCCGGCGCGAAAGCGCGGCGGGTGCTGCGGGCCGCTCCGGTGGGCGAGGCCAGCCAGCCGGCGATCGCGAAGAGGACGCCGACGACGATCAGCGTGGTCGCGATGCTGGTCATCAGCGAGGTGGCGATCGACCAGGTCGCCTCGGCAGCCGGCCTGACGCTGTCTTCCTTGACCAGCTGGTCGACGACGATGCCGCCGGCGATGTGGCGGGCGACGATCGCCGCGAAGCCGGCGGCGATCAGCCCGATCCCGCAGAAGAGCACGGTCACCCAGCGGCTGTCGCGGGCGAGGTAGATTGCCGCGGCGAAGGCGGCGAAGGTGAGGATCGAGAGCAGCAGCGCCAGGCCCTTGATCGCGACGGTGATGTTCTGCGCGGTCTTCAGTTCATCCGAGTGGAGGATCGCGATCTGGCCGGCGTCGGGCGGCAGTTTTTCCGCCAGGTCGGCGCCGAAGCCGATCTGATCGGCGAGGTTGGTCAGCAGGGCGCCGAGGTTGAGGGTGACGTCGCCTTCTTCGGTCGAGACGGTGTTGCCTTCTTCGTTCAGCACTTCGACAAGCTGTTTGTGCGTGGTGCGGTTCGCTTCTTCCCAGAGGCTCTGTGCGGTCGACGTTTCCAGCACCCTTTCCGCCCCGTCGCCGGCGATCTGGCGCAGCCCGCCCGACAGCGGCCCGGAGAATTCCTTGGTTTCGCCGGGCAGGATGTCCTTCAGTTCCTTCTGCACGTCGACGTTTTCGTAGAGCTGGTCGACCAGGTAGTCGGCGAGGGCGGAGCGGATCGTCGAGTTGTCGAGCAGCTTGCCGCTGGTCGTCACCCAGTCGTCGGTGTTGAGCGCCTGGCGCTCGACCCAGATCGCGAAGACGCTGAGGAAGGCGAGGACCGAGCCGAGCGCCACGAGGACCTTGACCGTGCGTCGTCGCCCTCGGCTCATCGCCGGGGATGGTATACGTGACCGATGAAGCTTGAGGGCATTCATCACGTCACCGCGATCACCGAAGACGCCCAGCGCAATGTCAACTTCTACGCCGGTGTGCTGGGCCTGCGGCTGGTCAAGAAAACCGTCAACCAGGACAACCCGACCGTCTACCACCTCTTCTTCGCCGACGAGGGCGGCGACCCCGGCTCCGACCTCACCTTCTTCGAGTACCCCGGCGTGCCGCCGGGCCGGGCCGGCGCCGGGATGGTCCACCGCGTCGTCTGGCGGGTCGCCTCCGAGGACTCGCTCGCCTTCTGGGCCGAGCGCCTGCGGGGGGCCGGGATCGAGTCCGAGCGCGACGGGGCCGGGCTGCTCTTCTCCGACCCCGAGGGCCTCGACCACGAGCTGCTGGTCGTCGACGTCCCCGACGCGCCGCTGGTCGCCGAGCACCCGGAGGTCCCGGCCGAGCTCGCCCTACAGGGCTTCCACGCGGTGCGCGCCTACAGCGCCGCCCCCGAGGCCAGCTCCGGCCTGCTGGAAGCGCTCGAGTTCGAGCGTGTCGACGGCGCCTGGGAAGCCCGCGGCGAGAAGCGCGGCGGCCGCTACCTGTTCGACCAGCCGCCGGCCGAGCGTGGCCTGCAGGGCGCCGGCAGCGTCCACCACGTCGCCTGGGCCTCGCTGCCGGACGAGCACATGGCCTGGCGCGACCGGGCGCTCGGCGCCGGCGCCGAGCCGACCCCGGAGATCGACCGCTTCTACTTCCGCTCGGTCTACTTCCGCGAGCCCAGCGGCGTGCTTTTCGAGCTGGCGACGATGGGCCCCGGCTTCACCGTCGACGAGCCGTTGGAGCACCTCGGCGAGAAGCTCTCGCTGCCGCCGGACTTCGAGCACCTTCGCGACGAGGTCGAACCGAACCTGAAGCCGGTAAGGAACCCGCGGACGGAGGGGTGAGCGGCGACTTCATCTGGCGGGATGCGGGGCGGACCGTCGTTTTCCGCCGCAACGGCATCGCCCAGGCGCCGCAGCTGCTGCGCGAGCACGGCTTCGCCCCGTTCGAGCTGCTGAGCACCTCCCGCGCCCTGGCTGGCGCCGACCAGCTTGCGGCGGCGGCGAGCTCGGTCCACGAGGTGCCCCCAGGGCAGGTCCCCGACCTGGCCGCGGCGCTGCTCGGGACCGCGACCTCGCCGGCGTTGGTCGCCCTCGGCGGCGGCCGCCCGATCGACGTCGCCAAGGCGATCGCCTCGGTCAGCGGTGCCCGCGTCGCGGCGATCCCGACGACGATGTCGGGGGCGGAGATGACCGGCATCCACCGGCTCCCGGCCGGCGCCGAGTCCCGGGTGGAGGCGATGGTCCGCCCGGCCCTGGTGCTCGCCGACCCCGCGGCAATGACCAGCCAGTCGGAGCCGGCGCTGCGGGCCAGCTCGATGAACGCCCTCGCCCACGGCGCCGACTCGCTCTACACGCCGTTCGCCAACCCGGTCTCGGCGATCGCGGCGCTGCGCGGCGCCGAGCTGATCGCCGGCTCGCTCGACCACAACCGCGGTGAGCGCGACCCGGCCGCGCTGGCGCTCGGCTCGATCCTCTGCGGCTACGCGATCGACTCCGGCATGTTCGGCGTCCACCACGTCGTCTGCCAGACCCTGGTCCGAATCTGCGGCTCCCCGCACGCCGGGACCAACGCGGCGATCCTGCCCCGCTCGCTGGCCCTGCTCGCCGGCCGCGCCCCAGATCGGATGCGCGATTTGGCGGCAGCGATCGAGACCGACCTCGAAGACGTCGAAGCGCGGGTCCTGCAGCTCGGCGGCGATCCGCCCGGGCTCGGCGCCCTCGGCGCCGACCGCGCCAGGCTCGACCAGGCGCTCGATTCGATCCTCGCCCGCCCCGAGCTGGCCTTCGTCCCCGATCCGCCCGGCCGCGAGGAGCTCGAGCAGCTGATCGAGAGCGCCTGGTAACCGCGGCGGCCCCGGCGTGTAGCGCTCTGCGTGACCGCCGAGCGACTCGCCCCCTACCACGCCTACAGCCGCACACACAGCGTCAACTGGCCGCTCTACCTGCTGGCGCGGGTCTTCATGACCCCGTTCTTCCTCGTCTACTGGCGCTACGCCCGCACCGGGCGCGAGTACGCGCGGCTGCGCGGCGGCCTGATCGTCGCTTCCAACCACCGCAGCTTCCTCGACCCGTTCGCGGTCGGTGGCTCGCTGCCCTGGCGCCGGCCGATGAACTACGTCGCCAAGGTCGAGCTGTTCGAGCGCCCCTGGCGGGCCTGGATCCTCTCCCGGCTCGGCGCCTTCCCGATCCGCCGCGGCGAGTCCGACGAGGAATCGATGGAGACGGCGCGGAAGATCGTCGAACGCGGCGGCGCCGTCTGCATCTTCCCCGAGGGGACCCGAATCCGCCGCGGCACCCTCGCCAACCCGCACCGCGGCGTCGGCCGGCTGGCGCTGCAGACCGGCGCGCCGGTGATCCCGGCGGCGGTCCTCGGGACCGAAGACGTGCGGCGCGGCTGGCGCATCCGCCCGCGCAAGGTCAAGGTCCGGCTCGGCCGGGCGATGACCTTCCCCCGCGCTGAGGAGCCCTCCCAGGCGCTGGCCGAGACGGTGACCGGGCGAATCTGGCCAAACGTGCTGTTGCAGTGGGAAGACCTCGGCGGCCTGCCGCCGATGCGCCGTGCGGCGGTGATCGGCGCCGGCAGTTGGGGCACCGCGGTGGCGGTGCTGCTGGCCCGCGGCGGGCTCGAGGTCCAGCTCGGCGCCCGCAGCCCCGAGCGGGCGGCGGAGATGGTCGAGGCGGGGGAGAACCGGCGTTACCTGCCCGGGGTGCCGCTGCCGGAGGCGATCGACGTGCGGCCGGCCTCGGGGATCGAGCTGGCCGGGCTCGATCTGATCTGCCTGGCGATCCCCTCGAAGTCGCTGCCGCAGGCGGTCGGAGCGATCGCCGACCGGGTCGGCGATCGCTCCGCGGTGCTGCTGCTGACCAAGGGCCTGGTCGCGCCGCAGGCGCAGCTGCCGGCCGAGTACGTCGGCGAACGGGTGCCGGCGCGGGCGATCGCCTGCCTCGGCGGCCCGGCCCACGCCCGCGAGGCGATCTCCGGCTCCGCCGCGCTGGTGCTCGGCTCGGCCGACCTCGATCTGCGGGCCCAACTGGGCGAGGTCTTCGACCGCGCCGGCCTGGTCTGCGAGCGCTCCAGCGACGTCATCGGAGTGGAGATGGCCGGCGCCGCCAAGAACGCCGCCGCGCTCGCCGCCGCCGCGGCCGAGCCGCACGGCCTCAACGCCGCCGGCATCGCCGTCGCCGAGATCTGGCGCGAGTGCATCGAGTACGCGATCGAGCGCGGGGCCGAGCTCGAGACCTTCTCCGGCCTGGCCGGCGTCGGCGATCTGACCGCGACGATGATGGCCCCGGCGGGGCGCAACCGCCGCGCCGGCGAGCTGCTCGGCGCCGGGGTCGCGACCGAGGAGATCCCCGGGCGGATCGGCCAGGCCTCCGAGGGCCTCGACACGACGCCGCTGCTGGCCCAGGCGGTCGCTTCCGCCGGTGGTCCGGCGGAGGCGCTGAACGGGCTGGCGGCGCTGATCCGCGGCGAGATTGGCACTGAGGACTGGGTCGCCGGCCTGCGCCGGGTCGAGCGCTCGCGGCGGGCGGCCTGATGGGGCTAGGCTGGGTCGGTGAGCGGCCCCACGGAGAACGTCGAGCCCGGCGAGCCTCGGGCCGGCGGCGAAGGCGGACCTGGACCGCGCCTTCGAGGACTTCTACCGGGCCCACCTGCGCGACGTCTACTCCTACGCCTACTACCGAATCGGCAACCACCACGACGCCGAGGACCTGACCGAGCAGGCCTTCCTGCAGGCATACCGGCACTTCGACCGGGCCCGGCGCGAGTCCGACGGCCGGCCGTTGCGGCCGTGGGTGATCCGGATCGCCCACAATCTCGCCTCGAACTACTACCGCGACCGCTCGCGGCGGCCGCAGACCCCGCTCGACAGCGCCGACCCGATCGCCGCCCGCCACGACACGGTGGCGATCGCCGAGGGCCGCGAGGAGCTGCGGCGGGTGATGGACAACCTCGGGCACCTCTCCGACGACCGCCGCGAGGCGCTGATCATGCGCTTCGCGCTCGGCATGGACAATCGCGAGATCGCCCGCGCCCTCGGCCGCACCGACGGGGCGACCAAGGTGCTGATCCACCGCGCGATCAAGCAGCTGCAGGAGGAGATGAGCGATGAGCGAGCCGACTGAGCGCGGGCCGGCCGGCCGCAGCTGGGACGTCGAGCAGCTCCTGGCCGACGCGCTGCGCCCGATCGAGCCTCCCGAGCGCCTCTCCGGGCGACTCGAGGACACCCTCGCGGCGGTCACCCAGGCCGCCGCCGAGGAGCTCTCCGACTGGGCCGAGGAGTTCTCCGAGGGCGAGCTGCGGGCGCTGCGCGACCCGCGCAACTGGGTGCGGCCGGTGGTCGCGGTCGGCGCCGGCGGAGTCGCCACCGGCGCCCTGGTGCTGTTGGAGCTGCGCCGCCGCAGCCGGCAGAAGAGCGAGAGCGGGCTACGGGCGCTCGGCGGCGGCCTGCGCTCGCGGCTCTGAGCCGGCGAACGCGGCCAGCCCGAGCAGGCCGAGCGCCAGGTGCGCCCAGCCGGCGCCGGAGAAGTCGATGGCGGCGAGGGCCAGGTAGAGAAGGCCGGCCGCGGCCGCGTAGAGGCGCGGCGCCCAGCCCGCGAGGAGCAGTCCGAGCGCGCCCGTGCCGGCGTAGAGAAAGTTGAGCCAGGAGCGATCGTCGAAGAAGCCGACCAGGCCGGCGACGAAGAGGATCGCACCGGCCAGCGCTGCGTAGAGGCGGGCGGGGCTGGCGGGCGGCATCGGCGCCGATTGTAGGCTGCCTCTCCCGATGGCCGAGACCTGTTACCGCCACCCCGACCGCGAGACCCGCGTCTCCTGCTCCTCCTGCGGGCGGCCGATCTGCCCCGACTGCATGACGCCGACCCCGGTCGGGATGCGCTGCCCCGAGTGCATGCGCCAGCGGACCAAGGTGGTGCAGGGGGTCGGCGGCGGCAGCTTCGGCTTCGGGCGGGCTCCGGCGACCTTCATCCTGATCGGGCTCAACGTGGTGGCCTACCTGATCGAGGTGGCCTCGGGACCCGGTGGGCTCGGCAGCGTCGGAGGCTCGTTCGTCTTCGACTACGCCCTGTTCGGCCCCTCCGTCGCCGAAGGCGAGTGGTACCGCCTCCTCACCAGTGGCTTTCTGCACGCCAGCCTGATCCACATCGGCTTCAACATGGTGCTCCTGTTCTTTCTGGGACGGTTGCTGGAGCCGGCTCTGGGGACGCCGCGCTTCCTCGCCCTCTATTTCGCCTCGCTGCTCGCGGGCTCTTGTGGCGCCCTGGTGCTGTCTCCGGACGCCCTCACTCTGGGCGCTTCGGGGGCGATCTTCGGCCTCGCCGGCGCCACCTTCGTGATCGCTCGCGGCCGCGGGATGGACGCGCTCGCCGCCGAGGTCGGTTTCCTAATCGCCTTCAACGTCGTCTACAGCCTCGTCTCCGTCCGGGTCAGCATCGGCGCTCACCTCGGCGGCTTGGTCGGGGGGATTCTCTGCGCCCTGGCGATCGTCGCCGGCGAGCGGGGAATGTTTGGGTCGCGTCGCTTTCCGGCCGAGCTGCTGGCGATTGCCGCGGTCGCCGTGGTCTCGGTCCTCGGCGCCCTCGCCGTCGCCTGAACGCCGCTAGCGCGGCCTGGTGACCGGCGCGCTCAACGGCATGAAAGCGGTGTTGCCCGGCGGGTCGATCAGGTCCGGGTGCAGCAGGTGGCCGAGCAGCTCGACCCCGTCGACCAGGCGTGGCCCGGGCGCGGAGAAGGCGGCGGCGGAGTCGACGGCGAAGACCCGCCCGGCGCCGAGCGCCGCGATCCGCTCCCAGTGCTCCATCGCCTGCGCCTGCGCCTCCTCGGCGGAGCCCCTGGGCAACGCGATCACGACGTCAGCGTTGAGGCTCTCCAGCTCCCCCCAGCCGACCTCGGGTGGGTTCAGTCCGGGGTCGCCGGCGACGTCGATCCCGCCGGCGATCGAGATCATCTCCGGGATCCAGAAGCCGCCGACTCGGGGCGGGTCGAGTCGCTCCAGGGCGATCACCCGCGGGCTGGAGGATCCGGAGACGGCCGCGCGCACGGTCGCCAGCCGGCCCTCGAGTTCGCCGCGCAGCTCGTGCGCGTGCGCTTCCATCCCGGTCGCCTCGCCGAGGCGAACGACCTCTTCCAGCATCTCGCTCAGCGTCGCGACCCGCATTGGTCGCCCAATATCGCACTTATCGAAAAAGCTGAGTGGGAGGCCAGCTATATTCCGTTCGCCGAATGGCCGAGGATGTCCCAGCCCGAAGTACCGGGCCGCATAGCCGATGAGCGTCCTCCTGCTCGTCCTCCTGTTGCTGTTGATCGCGATCAACGGCTTCTTCGTCGCCGCCGAGTTCGCGCTGGTGCGCAGCCGCCGCGGCAAAATCGAGCAGCTCGCCGCCGAAGGGGAAGCGGGCGCCGAAGAGGTGATCGAGCAGCTCGACAAGATCGACGAATCGCTCTCCGCCTGCCAGATCGGGATCACGATCGCCTCGATCGGGATCGGCTTCCTCGGCGAGCCCTCGCTCGCGAAGCTGATCGAGCCGGTCTTCGGCAGTCTTTCCCACGGCGTCGCCGCCGGGCTCTCGCTGGCGATCGCCTTCGTGCTCGTGACCGCGCTCCACATCAGCGTCGGCGAGCAGGTGCCGAAGATGCTGGCGATCGCCAATGCCGAGAGCACCGCCCGCCGGGTCTCGCGGCCGCTGAACTGGTTTCGCGTCGCCACCGCGCCGGTGACGATGGCGCTGAGCTGGTTCTCGAACGGGATCGTGCGGCTCTTCGGCGTCAACCCCAAGGACCTCGAAGAGCACCACACCGCCGAGGACCTGAAGCAGATCATCGACAGCTCGCGGCTCGGCGGCACCCTCGATCCGGGCGAGGCGGGGATGCTGGGTGGGGTCTTCCACCTGCACGAGCAGGAGGCGCGCGAGGTGATGACGCCGATCCCGGCGGTGATCACCGTCGACGCCTCGGAGGCCGTCGAGGCGGCGCTGCGCCGCTGTGTCACCTCGGGCCACACCCGCCTGGTCGTGATCGAGGACGACAACCCCGACCGGGTCAAGGGCATCGTCCATAACAACAGCCTCGCTCGCCTCTACATGAGCGAGGGGCCGGACGCGTCGATCGAGCCGGTGATCCGCGACGCCCTGATCGTCCCCGAGACGCGGCCGCTCGACGACCTCCTGCACGACCTGCAGGTTCAGCGCACCTCGCTCGCCGTGGTCGTCGACGAGTACGGGCGCACGGTCGGGATCGTCACCGTCGAGGACATCCTCGAGGAGGTGGTGGGGGAGATCGAGGACGAGACCGACCCGCGGGCGGCGGCGCTGCGGCGGCTGACCAACGGCGACTGGTTCGTCCGCGGCCACGTCTCGCTCGGCGACCTCGCCGACGCCGGGATCGAGCTGCCGGTCGACAGCGACGCCTACAACTCGGTCGGCGGCTACGTCTTCGGCGAGCTGGGCCGATTGCCCAAGCGCGGCGACTCGATCCAGGCCAACGGCTACACGATCAGGGTCGAAGCGGTGCGCGAGAACCGGATCGAGGCGGTCCGGATCAGTTCCGTCCGTCCGTCGGCCTAGTTTCTCCGGGCAACCCGCGACTCGCCGAAAGTTGGAGGTACCGCATGTGGGTTGTTCGCCTGACCGACAAGCAGCTCGAGGTCCTGAGGGCGCTGCTGCGCTCCGAGGAACACCTCGGTCCGGCGCTCAGGGGTTCGATCGAGGCCCTCGACCTGGCCCGCTGGGACGACCTTCCCGAGGCCGAACTGCCCTGGGAGGAGATCGAGGCCCTGGCTCGCCGTCAGGGCATCTCCGAGGCCGACGTGATCTGGGACCTATCCGGCAAGCGCTATCGCTCCGTGAGCTAAGGTCTCGGAGCGTCGATGCGGAGATCGCCGCATCAAGATGCTAGATTTGATGCATGCGGACGACGATTTCGCTTTCCGAGGATGCGGTGGCGGCTGTGGAAAAGCTCAGGCGCGAGCAGGGGCTGGGGCTCAGCGAGGCCGTCAACGACCTGATTCGGGCTGGCTTGACCGCTCCCTCGCCTACCGGAGCCTTCCGGCAGAGGACCCATGACCTAGGGGCTGGTGTCGACTACACGAACATCGGCGAGGCGATCGAGACGCTCGACGGGCCGACTGCCCGCTGATGCTCCTCGACGCCAACCTCCTTCTCTACGCTGTACACGAGCGCGCCGCCCAGCACGAAGCGACTAGGTCATGGCTGACTGAGCAGCTGAACGGACCGCGCAGGGTTGGGCTTCCCTGGCAGAGCCTCGCTGCCTTTCTGCGCATAGCCACCCATCCTCGGGCCTTCGAGCAACCCCTCGAGGCTGCGGTCGCCTGGAAGCGCGTGGCCGACTGGCTGGCGGCTCCGGCCGCCTGGGTTCCCGCGCCGGGCCGTGAGCACGCGGTGCTCTTCGGCGAGCTGATCAAGCGCTATGACGTGCGCGGCAATCTGGTCCCCGATGCGCACCTGGCGGCGCTTGCCATGGAGCACGGGGTGGCCGTTTGCTCCGCGGACACCGACTTCGCTCGCTTCGCCGAGGTCGAGTGGCTGAATCCCCTCGCCTGAGCCGGCGCTCAGTCGTAGCTGTAAAAGCCGGCGCCGCTCTTGCGGCCGAGCTTGCCTTCGCCGACCAGCTCGACCAGCATCCCCGGCGGCTTGCTGGCGTCCTCGCCGTTCTCGGCGTAGAGCGCGTCGCCGATCGCCTGGGAGACGTCGAGCCCGACGAAGTCGAGCAGAGCCAGCGGCCCCATTGGATGGCCGGCGCCGAGCTTCATGCAGGTATCGACCTCTCCCGCCTCCATGCCGGTCCGCTCGATCAGTCGCACCGCTTCGAACAGGTAGGGGAAGAGCAGCCGGTTGACGACGAAGCCGGCCTGGTCCGGGACCTCGACCGCGGTCTTGCCGAGCGCCGCGCACCAGGCCAGGGCCTTCTCCCGGGCGCCGCCGGCGCCGTCGGGGAAGCAGACCTCGACCAGCTTCATCCGCGGCACCGGGTTGAAGACGTGCAGCCCGTAGAGCTTGTCGGTGTCGGCCGCGGCGGCGATCGCCGCGATGCTCAGCGACGACGTCGTCGTCGCCAGGTCGGCGTTTGGGCAGGCCGCGGCGACGGTGGAGATCAGCTCCCCCTTGGGCCCGACCTCCTCGACGATCGCCTCGACGACTACGTCGCAGTCCGCAAGATCGCTGGGGTCGGTCGTGACCCGCAGCCGCGACGGCTCGGCGCCCTCGATCTTGGCGCAGGCGGCGACCACTTTCTCCTCCGCGCGCCAGGCCGAGGCCTCGCTGCGAGCCAGCAGGATCGTGTCTGCCGTGGTGGTGGAAACAGCAGCTAGACCCGTAGCGATGGCGCCGCTTCCTGCTATGCCTGGACTCTCATACCCCTTGCTTGCGTTCATAGGCCGGGTTCCTATCAGGCTCACCGAGGAGAGGGGCGCCCGACCCTCTCCTCGGTACCCTTTGGTTGACTGACCAGTCAATCGAACGGAGACGACGATGGCGGAGAACGGGAACGGCAGGTTCGGTGGGCGCGAAGTGGTGATCGTCGAGGCGGCGCGGACGCCGATCGGGCGGGGGCATCCGGAGAAGGGCTACTACAAGGATCTGCACCCCTCGAACCTCTTGGCCAAGGTCTACGGCGAGCTGTTCGAGCGCTCTGGCGTCGACCCGGCCGAGACCGGCGACGTGATCGCCGGCTGCGCCCAACAGTTCGGGGAGCAGGGGGTCAACATCGGCCGCAATGCCTGGCTCGAGGCCGGGCTGCCGATCGAGACCCCGGCGACGACGATCGACCGCCAGTGCGGCTCCGCCCAGCAGGCGGTCAACTTCGCCGCGGCGCAGATCGCCAGCGGCGTCCACGACGTCGTCGTCGGCGGAGGCGTCGAGCACATGGGCCACATCTCCTTCGCCGCCGGCTACGAGGTGATGAAGGAGCACGGCTCGCCCTTCTCCGAGGAGCTGATGGCCCGCTACAACCTGATCCCGCAGGGCCTCTCGGCGGAGATGATCGCCGACAAGTGGGAGATCACCCGCGCCGAGCTCGACGAGTTCGGCCTGCGCTCCCAGCAGCTCGCCGCCAAGGCGACCGAGGAGGGGCGCTTCGAGCGCGAGACGATTCCCTTCGCGGTTAACGGCGACACCTACCTCACCGACCAGGGTCTGCGCGAGACCACGCTGGAGGGCCTGGCGGGGCTGAAGCCCGCCTTCAAGGAGGACGGCAAGATCACCGCCGGCAACTCCTCGCAGGTCTCCGACGGCGCCGCCGGGGTGCTGTTGATGGCGCGCGAGAAGGCCGACGCCCTGGGGCTGAAGCCGCGGGCGCGGATCTACGACCAGACCACGGTCGGCGTCGACCCGGTGATCATGCTCACCGGCCCGATCCCGGCGACGCGGAAGCTGCTCGAGCGCAACGGGATGACGATGGACGACATCGACCTGGTCGAGATCAACGAGGCCTTCGCCTCCGTCGTCGTCGCCTGGCAGCGCGAGCTGAGCCCCGACATGGACCGGGTCAACGTCAACGGCGGCGCGATCGCCCTCGGCCACCCGCTCGGCTCGACCGGCGCCCGGCTGATCACCACCCTGCTGCACGAGATGGAGCGCAGCGACAAGCAGATGGGCCTGGTGACGATGTGCTGTGGCGGCGGGCTCGGCACCGGCACCCTCATAGAGCGGGTCTGAGGTCGTCTGACCGGCGCATCTCGGCGTCTTCGGTCGCTTGCGTGCAGAGCACGCGGCGCTCCCTGCATCCTTGATCTGCTTGGTCAGACGACCTCAGACACGGCTAGGTTTGTGCATCCGTCCAGCCGAAAGAGGGAGAACCGTTGAGTGAGCGAGTGATCGCAGTACTGATCGGCGTCCTGGTGATCGTCACCGTCGCTGGCTGCGGCGGCAGCGACGACAGCACCTCGACCGCCGCGGCGCTGACCAAGGCGCAGTTCGTCAAGCAGGGCGACGCGATCTGCAAGAAGGGCGACGCGGAAATTGAAGAAGGCTTCGAAGACTTCGCGAAAGAAAACGACATCCCCAAGAACAAGGAACCGAACAAGGCGCAGGGGGCCGAAATCGTCGAAACGGTGATCGTGCCCAACATCAAGAACCAGGGCGAAGAAATTCGCGCGCTGAAGGTTCCCGAAGGCGACGAGGATCAAATCACGGCGATGCTCGACTCTCTCGACGAAGCCATCGAAGAGGCCGAAGCGGATCCGGAAACCCTCTTCGACGAAAAGTCCGACCCTTTCGGCGCGGCCAACAAGCAGGCGAAGGAATACGGGTTCAAGGTCTGCGGCCAGTCCTGACCGAGTCCGGCCCTGGCCAGCTGGCCAGGGCCGTTATGCTGCGGAGCCGATGGACCTGACGCTGTCGCCATCGGAGGAGGAATTCCGCGACGAGGTTCGCACCTGGCTGCGGGAGAACAACCCGGGCCCGGAGCCCGAGGACGGCCTCGACGAGGTGATGGCCTTCCGCCGCGAGTGGCAGCTGAAGCTGCACGCGGCCGGCTGGGCGGGGATCTCCTGGCCGAAGGAGTACGGCGGCCGCGGCGCGACCCTGATCGAGCAGGCGATCTTCGTCGGCGAGGCGGCGGCGCAGGAGGCGCCGAGCCCGGCCAACGTGCTCGGCCTGGCGATGGGCGGCCCGGTGGTGATCGCCCACGGGACCGACGCGCAGAAGCAGCGTTACCTGGAGCCGATCCTGACCGGCGAGGAGATCTGGTGCCAGGGCTTTTCCGAGCCCGAGTCCGGCTCCGACCTCGCCTCGCTGAAGACCCGCGCGGTCAAGGACGGCGACGAATGGGTGGTGACCGGGCAGAAGGTCTGGACGACCTTCGCCCAGTACGCGAAGTGGTGCATGCTGGTCGCCCGCACCGACCCCGACGCCCCCAAGCACCAGGGGCTGACCTACTTCCTGATGGACATGGAGCAGGAGGGCGTCGAAGCCAAGCCGCTGGTCCAGATCACCGGCGAGGGCGAGTTCAACGAGGTCTTCATGGAGGAAGCGCGGATCCCCGAGGAGAACATCGTCGGCGGTGTCGGCAACGGCTGGGGCGTCGCGATCACGACGCTGATGAACGAGCGCGCCGGCCTCGCCTTCGGCGCGATCGCGCAGATCCAGAACAGCCTTGGGCGGCTGGCCCGGCTGGCCACCGAGGTCCACACCAACGGCGGCTCGGCGGCCGACGACAGCTACTACCGCCAGCGCATCGCCCAGCTCCACGTCGAGGCCGAGACGATGCGGCTCAACGCCTACCGGGGCCTGACCAAGACGATGCAGTCGGGCATCCCCGGGCCCGAGGGCTCGCTCGGCAAGTGGCAGTGGGCCGACATCAACCAGGGGCTGACCGAGCTGGCGCTGGAGATCGAGGGCGCCTACGCGCCGCTGGCCCGCGGCGCCGAGCACGCGATCGACAACGGCGCCTGGCAGTACGGGTTCCTGCGCTCGCGCGCCAACTCGATCGAGGGTGGCACCACCGACATTCTCAAGAACATCATCGCCGAGCGGGTGCTCGGCCTGCCGCGGCTGCGCTGAAGGGACCCGACGTGTACTTCGACCTCACCGACGAGCAGCAGGCGATCAAGTCGACCGCCCACGACTTTCTCGCCTCTCGCTTCAAATCGGAGCGGATGCGGGAGCTGGCCGCAAGCGAGGACGGCTTCGACGCCAGTGGCTGGGAGCAGATGGCCGAGCTGGGCTGGCCCGGCCTGGCGCTACCGGAGGAGTGGGGCGGGCAGGGGCTCGGCATCGTCGATCTGGCGGTCCTCTTCGAGGAGATGGGCTACGCGCTCGCTCCCTCTCCGCTCTTCTCCAACACGATCGCCGGCCTGGCGCTGAGCTTCTGCGGATCGGACGATCAGCGAGAGCGCTACCTGCGGCCGCTGGCCGAAGGGGAGTTGCGCGGGGCCCCGGCACTGTGGGACGCCGGCTCTCCGGCGACGATTGGCAACTTCACGATGGAGGCCAGGGCCGACGGCGAGGGCGTAGTTCTCGACGGCGAGAAGACGCTGGTCTTGGACGCGGCGAGCGCCGACTTCTTCCTCGTCGCCACCAGCGACGGCCGCCGCCACCTGGTCGAGAGCGGCGCCGACGGCGTAACCGTGACGCCGGAGGAGGCGATCGACCCGACCCGCCGCCTTTCCTCGGTCCGCTTCGAGGGCGTCCGCGTGCCGGTCGCCGACACGCTTCCGGGCGAGGCTGCCGACTATTACCCGGTCTTCCACCGCGCCTGCGTCGCTCTCGCCGCCGAGTCGACCGGGATCGCCCAGCGGACGATGGAGATGGCGGTGGAGTACGCCAAAGACCGGCAGCAGTTCGGCCGCCCGATCGGCGCCTACCAGGCCGTTTCGCACCGCTGCGCGCAGATGCTGCTGGAGACCGAGAACGCGCGCTCCGCCGTCTACGGAGCCGCCTGGGCCGCCGACGCCGAGCCCGAGTCGCTGCCGCTCGCCGCCTCGATGGCCAAGGCCTACGCCTCCGACGCCGGCTGGCGCGTTCCCAACGCCTCGATCCAGGTCCACGGCGGGATCGGCTTCACCTGGGAGCACGACCTCCACTTCTTCCTCAAGCGCGGCCGCTCCAACGCGGCGATCTTCGGCGACTCGAAGTGGCACCGCGAACGCGTCGCCGACGCCGTCCTCGCCCGCGCCGCCGAGCCGGCCGCTGCCTGAGCGACGGCCGCACGTGGGTGCTCTCGACCGCATCTCCGTCGCCGCGATCGGCACCTCGGTCGCCGACCTCGAGGCCGAGACGCTGCGGGCCGAGGCGGCCGGCGTCGAGTGCGTCTGGGCGCCGGAGCTGTTCCGCAGCGCCGCCACCCAGGCCGCCTATCTGGCGGCGAAGACGGAGCGGATCGACGTCGCCACCGGGATCGTCTGGGCCTTCACCCGCAGCCCCTTCATCCACGCCGTCACCGCGCTCGACATCGACGAGATGTCGGGCGGGCGCTTCCGGCTGGGGATGGGGGCCGGGGTCAAGCGCCTCAACGAAACCTGGCACAACGCCGACTACGGCAAGCCAGCGCTGCACCTGCGCGAGGCGATCGAGGCGACGCGGCTGATCATGCGCCAGGCGGGCGCCGGAGAACCGATTCGCTACGAGGGCGACTACTACGACATCGACATCAAGGGCTGGGTGCGGCCGCACCCAGCTCCGCGAGAAGTCGTTCCGATCTATACGGCGGCGGTGCAGGCAGGTATGGCGCGGATGGCCGGCGACGTCGCCGACGGGCTGATCGGGCACCCGATCCAGAGCCTGCGCTGGATCGACGAGGTGGTCGTCGACGCCTTCGAGACCGGGCTGAAGCGCTCCGGGCGCGAGCGGGCGGACTTCGACTACCTGCCCACCGTCTGCTGTGCGATCGACGAGGACGAGGGCCGGGCGATCGAGATGGCCCGGCGCACGATCTCCTTCTACGCGACGGTCAAGACCTACATGCCGCTCTGGGAGCTGCACGGCTTCGCCGACAACGCCGTCGCCGCCGGCGAGGCGTTCCGCCGCGGCGACCTCGCCGCCGTGCCCGCGGCGATCAGCGACGAGATGGTCGAGGCCTACTGCGCGGCTGGCCCGCTCGACAAGGTCCGAGCCCGGGTCGAGGCGACCGCCGAGCGCGCCGACGGCCTCTTCCTCACCCCGCCGACCTACTTCATCTCGCCCGAGGAGCTGAGCGAGTTCCAGAACCGGATCATCGACGCCTTCGGGCCGGGCGCTCGCGACGACTGAGCCGCGCTTCGCGGCGCCATGAACGAGGGATCGCCAACTCGCGAGCTGGAAGTGCTCGAGCGGGTGCGGGCGATCCCGGAGGGCTTCGTCAGCACCTACGGCGACGTCTCGCCGGGCGCGCCCCGCTTTGCCGGCTCGGTCCTCTTCGCGGTCGACGAGCCGGACCTGCCCTGGTGGCGCGTCGTCCGCGCCGACGGCTCGCTCGCCAAGGGCGCGCGGCAGCGGCGACGCCTGATCGCCGAGGGCGTGCCGTTCAAGGGCGGGCGGGTCGACATGGCGGTCGCCCGGCTCGGCGCCGGGTAGATGGGGCCTGGCGAGATGACGCCGCCGGTTGAAGCGGATCGTTCCGGGTCGTTTAGTGCATCTATCGCTGCACTTTTCGACCGAGTTTGAGTTCGAGGCCCACGCGCCGCCGCGGTCGACGCGCGGCGGCGCGGCGAGCACGACGCGGCGGCGTCAGGGGCAGACGACGATCAGGTGGAAGTCGGCGTCCTCGTTGGCGCCGGCTTTGTCGCGGGTATGGACTTCGATCGCGTTCGGGTTGGCGGGAGAGGTGTTGGTCTGCGCGTAGCCCGCCGTGGGCACGGTGGTGCCGGCGTTGTCGCGTCCGGCGACGTCGGCGCAGCCGCTGACGTTGACCGGGAGGGTGACGGTTACCGCGCCGCCGCCCTCGGTTGCGCTGATCCCCTGGTCGCTGGCCCGGGCCAGGACTGCGTTGCCGGGGCTCGCCGGGTTGTTGACGACCGCCCAGTAGGTGTGCGCGGCGCGCTTGGCGAGCGGCACGGCGCCGAGCTTGTTGAGGTTGATCTGGTAGCCGGTCAGCGTCTTGTGCTTCAGCTTGCCGGCGCCGATCGTCTGCTTCTTGATCGCGCCGCCGTTGATCGTCTGCGCCGCGTAGGCGGTTCCGGCGAGGGCGACGACGAGCGCGATCACCGCTACCACCATCGCCGGCGAGGGCCGCCTGTGCTTGAGCGTGCTCATGCTGGACTCCCTTCCAGGTAGCTGAAATTCGGTAACTCGGCAGCCGGATCGAAGCTGCGGTTTGAGCCCCGCTACCCGTTTTGCCGCGCGCCAAAGAGCACGCGCGTCATTTCGGCCCCTTGAGCGCCCCTGGGAACGTCGGTATATCTCCGGAACGGTGACCGGAGGGCGTGGAGCGTGGGTGCGGGCGCCGGCTAGGAAGGAGCGATCGATGACTCGCAATCCTAAGATCTTTGCCCTGATCGCCACGGCTGTGGCCTCGTTCGGGGCTCTTGGCGCATCAAGTGCCCAAGCAATTCCTGAATTTCACTGCCAGAACCTGAACTGCATTATCGAACTGAAAAAAGATGGAGTCAGTAAAACAGCCCATCATGTATTTATCGTGAAAAAAGGTACTTCTGCTGGGATATTTACATGTGAATACCTGAAGGGAAAGGCGACAGTTTCGACGGTCAATGGAGCTACTACCGAAGTAACACTCAATGAAAACCTGGAATATTCGCCCGCGAATCCCAAAGAAAGCACGCTCGGATGTTCCATAGGGTCAGAACCGGTCGTGGTGGATTTCAACGGCTGCGATTTCAGGTTTACGGCAGCGGGGGAAGTCACGATTATAAAATGTCTCACCGGGAAACAAATCCAGCTGACAGTTGGCGCACCAGTTAAATGCACGGTAGCGGTGCCGGGACAGGGACCGCTGAAATCAGTGAAATATCACGATGCGGGGACCGAAAAAAAAGAAATAACAGTTGAAGTGACGTTGACCAAAGTCGCCGGAGAAGTCGGTGCTGGCTGCAAACCTTACGTTGGCTTCGAAAGTGAAAAATTCACTGAAAGTGAATACACCACAGGTAACACCATCGTGACAGGCCTGGAAGATGGTGGACCCAACGACGTGAAAGTCTGGTGGGAATAGGCTCAAGCCAGTAGGGCGATAATGCGAGCGTTGGCGCGCGGGGACCCGGAGCGGCGCCCGCGCGCTGACTTTGCGCCTTGCTAGGCCGGCAGCGCGGCGACGAAGCGCTCGAAGGCGGCGATGTCGGTGACGGCGGGGCCGTGGCCGGGGAGGATCAGGGAGGGGTTGAGCTCGGCCAGCTTGCGGATCGAGCGGCGGTTCTCGGCCGGGTCGTAGGTGAATATCTCCGGCGGCTCCTTGATCCCCGGCAGGCCGGTGGCGTAGCTCATGTTGCGGATCACGTCGCCGCAGATCGCCACCCGGTCGTCCTCGCGGAAGAAGATCACCTCGCCGCGGGCATGTCCCGGGGCGTGGACGACACGGAAGCCCGCGACCTCGGCGCCCTCGCTCAGCACCCGGTCGACCTTGTAGGGCGGGCCCTGCCAGATCGCGCGGATCACCCGGTTGACCGGGTGGCTCGCCGCGGCCTCCTGCATCGGTCGGGTCCCTTCCATCGCGGCGACGTCGTCGGCGTGGCAGGCGAGCGGCACGCCCCGCGCCTCGCAGACGTCCTTGGCGACGCCCTGGTGGTCGGGGTGGGCGTGGGTGAGGGCGAGCATCGAGACCCCGCGGCCCTCGAGCTCGGCGAAGATCCGCCGCCGGTCCCAGCGGCGGCCGGCGTCGATCAGCACGTCCTCGGCCAGGTAGACGTTGATGCTCGGCGCCGGGAATTCCTTCAGCCGCCAGATTCCGGGGGCGAGGTACTTCAATGGCCGATCCCGAGCGTGCCGCGGGGGTCGCCGCTGTGCTCCGCCAGGTCTTCGAGCGTGGCGATCTTGCGTTCCCCTTCGAGTCGGGCCGGATGCTCCGCCGGCAGCGGCTTGATCAGGCGGCGGATGCGGTTGCGGACCTGCAGCGCGAAGTGGGGGGTGGAGGCGGCGGCGAGGGCGCGGATGTCCTCCGGCGTCACCTCGTGTGCCTGCTCGAGCAGCTCGGGGTTCTCGGACTCGCTCACTGTTCGCCTCCTCCGATCTTTGCCAGCTCCGCCAGCTCGTTGACCTGCGCCTGCTGGTCCACGCTGATCGCGTCCTGGTCGCCGATCACCCAGACGTGGTTGTAGAAGGCGCGGGTCGGGTCGGTCGTGTATCCGGGCTTCACGTCGAGGAAGTATTCCCGCAACGGCACCGGCAGCGCGCTGGCGCTGTCGGTCAGCAGCAGCGGGCCCCAGGTGCCGGAGGCCGAGAGCGGTGCCGCGACGGCCGCGTCGAGCGGCGAGTCGTCGCGGGCGAGCACGAAGCCGTGCCCGGGGTCGTTGACGTTCCAGCCGAAGTCGCCGTCGGCGTAGCGAGCGAAGGCGATCGCGTTGGCGACGGGGTTCTCGCCGGAGACGCGGTGGACGTCGCCGCCCGCCCTGGCGATCGCCCGTACCGCCCGCGAGGAGATCGCCGAGGAGGGTCCGAGCACGTAGACCGGCACCTTCGGGTGGCGCTTCAGCACCGCCGCGGTCGGCTTTGGCAGCTCGTCGCCCGCGGCGAACAGCACCGGGTCGCCGGAGCGCGCGGCCCAGGCGGCGGCGGGCATCGCCAGCCCCGGCTGGTCTGAAGGTGCGATGACGATGTGCTGGGGCGCGGCGCCGAAGAGGCGATCGCGCAGCCCGGCGATCGCGGCGGCGGTGGCGGCAGGACCTCCGGCCTTGACCGCGGTCACCTTGGCGCCCCCCGGCGTGGCGACGTCGCCGATCGCGAAGGCGGCGGCACCCTTGGTCGAGCCATCGCCGGCCGGGTCGAGCGCGGCGAGCGCTTCCGCGGTCGGGTCGGGCAGCCCGTCGGCGGAGGAGACCAGCAACGGCGCCCGGACCGGCGCCGACATCAGCACCGAGGCGGCGATCGCCCCCGCCCAGTCGTCTTCGCCGACCAGCGTTACCGCCGCCGGGCGTTGGGCCGGGGCGGTCGAGGGGAAGACGGCGAGGGCGACGCCGGCGGCGTTGGCCGCCGGGTCCGAGCCGCCGACCCGGGTGGTGTTGCCGGTGGCAAAGGAGGGGTAGCCGAGCTGTTCGGCGCTCTGGAAGGCGGGGACCTCGGCGGCCTGGTCGGAGCCGGTCGACGAGACGGGCGCCGGTGCCGGCGCGGCCTCGCCCGAGCCCTTGTTGGAGCCGCCGCTCCCGGCCACGACGGCGAGGACGATGAAGGCGACGGCGACGACAACCAGCGCCGCGATTCCCTTCATCGCCGCGGGGATCGACCGCCGTCGGCGTTTGGGCTTCCTCGCCGCCGGCATTGGCTTCGCCGCCGGTTTGCTCGGCGCCTTCCCGGCGCCGGGATCCAGGGTGTCCGCGGCGGGTACGTCGGCGTTGATCGGTCGCTCGCGGCTCACCGCCGGAACGCTACATGGGGATTCCGCCAGCTCGGCGGGCGGCGCCCGGCCACCCTGGCTGGCTGGTCAGTTAAAGTCGTGAGAGACTGGTTGACTGACCAGTCAATCGGTCGGCCAACGGCGAGGAAGGAACAGCATGGATTTCGCACTCAACGACGAGCAGCGCGAGTACAAGGAGAAATGCCGGACCTTTGCCCGCGAGGTGATCCGCCCGGCCGCCGCCAAGCACGACCGCGAGGAGAGCATCCCCTGGGAGGTGATCAAGGAGGCGCGCAAGCAGGGCTTTGGCGGCCTCGAGGGAATCCAGCGCTCGGCCGCTGACGCCGAGGGCCAGATGCAGGTGATCTCCGCCGAAGAGTTCCACTGGGGCTGCGCCGGCATCGCCCTGGCGATCTCCGGCTCCGGCCTCGCCGCCGCCGGCATCGCCTCCTCCGGCACCCCCGAGCAGATCGCCCGCTGGGTACCCGAGTGCTTCGGCGACGAGCAGGAGGTCAAGCTCGGCGCCTACGCCGTCACCGAGCCGCAGGCCGGCTCTGACGTCAAGAGCCTGAAGACGACCGCCAAACGCGATGGCGAGGAGTGGGTGCTCAACGGGACCAAGGTCTTCATCACCAACGGCGGCATCGCCGACGTCCACGTCGTCGTCGCCACCGTCGACCCGGCGCTCGGCACCCGCGGCCAGGCCTCCTTCGTCGTTGGCAAGGACACCCCCGGGCTCTCCCAGGGCAAGAAGGAGACCAAGCTCGGGATCCGCGCCTCGCACACGGCCGAGATCGTGCTCGAGGACTGCCGCATCCCGGCCGAGAACCTGCTCGGCGGCGAGGAGAAGCTCGAGAAGAAGCTGCAGCGCGGGCGCGAAGGCAAGAAATCGCGCGGCGCCGACGCCCTTGCCACCTTCGAGGTGACCCGGCCGCTGGTTGGCGCCTCCGCGCTCGGCATCGCCCAGGCCGCCTACGAGTGGACGCTCGAATACCTCGATGGCCGCTCCGACGGCGGGACGCCGCTGCTGCAGACCCAGCGCATCCAGCAGACCCTGGCCGACGTCGCCACCGAGATCGAAGCCGCCCGCCTGCTGGTCCAGCGCGCCGCCTGGATGGGCCGCAACGGCGTGCCAATGACCGGCGGCCAGGGCTCGATGTCGAAGCTCAAGGCCGGCGACGTGACGATGTGGGCGACGACCACGCTGATGGACCTGGTCGGGCCCGACGCCTGGAACAGCGAGTACCCGCTGGAGAAGTTCTTCCGCGACGCCAAGATCTACCAGCTGTTCGAGGGCACGGCGGAGATCCAGCGGATGGTGATCTCGCGGATGCAGGCCCGCGACTACGCCGAGCGGCTCGGTTACGGCGCCGAAGTCGCCGCCAAGGCGATGGAGCAGAAGGCCGAGCCCGTCCCCGCGTAACGTCGCGCCGACGGGCCGAAGGCGTCCGCATGGCGGACGCCTTCGGCCCGTCGGCCTATGCTCGGAGCCGTGCACGGCCCGCACGGTCATTCGCATTCGCTCGACGCGCGGCGCGAGGACAGCCGGCGGCGGATGTGGATCGCGTTGGCGATCAACGTCGGCCTGCTGCTCGCCGAGGCGATCGGCGGCATCCTCACCGGTTCCCTCGCCGTCCTCGCCGACGCCGGCCACTTGCTCTCCGACGTCGGCTCGATCGTCCTGGCGCTGATCGCCGCGCGGCTGGCGGCGCTGCCGGCCGCCGGGCGCCGGACCTTCGGCTACCAGCGCTCCGAGGTCCTCGCGGCGCTGGTCAACGGGCTGGCGCTGGTCGCGGTCAGCGTCTTCATCGCGGTCGAGGCGGTCGGCCGCCTCTCCGACCCGCCGGCGATCGACGGCGCCGGCGTGCTTGCGCTCGGCGCCCTCGGCCTCGTCGGCAACCTCGCGGCGACGCTCGTCCTTGCCCGTGGCCAACGCGAGGACATCAACCTCGAGGGAGTGCTCCGCCACAGCCTCGCCGACGCCCTCGGCTCGCTCGGTGTCCTTCTCGCCGGCGGCTTCGTCCTGCTCGGCGGCTCCGACGTCGTCGACCCGATCGTCGGCCTGCTGATCGCGGCGCTGATCCTGATCTCCTCCTGGCGGCTGATCAAGGAGCCCTTCGACGTGCTGATGGAGGCGGCGCCGGCCGACTCGGACGTCGAGGGCATGGGGGAGGCGATCTGCGGTGAGGAGGGCGTGCGCTCGGTCCACGACCTCCACGTCTGGACGGTGACCGCCGGCTTCGGCGCGCTCGCCGCCCACGTCGTCGTCGCCCGCGACTGCGACCGCGACCTCGTTCGCCGCCGGCTCGAGCTGACGCTGGCCGAGCGGTTCGGAATCGAGCACACGACGCTGCAGATGGAGGAGGAGGCGGAGGGCGGCCTGCTGCGCGTCGAAAACGCTCCCGACGAAGGCTGAGCGCAACCCCAATTGCAGGGACTTCGCCTCCGGCGAGCCGCAAACACGGCTTGGCTAGCCTCGGGACGATGCCCAGCAACCGCCTCCTCGCGGTGGCGCTCGCGCTTGCCGCCGCTGCCCTCTGCCCGTTGCTCGCCGCCGCTCCGGCCGGGGCGGAAGACCTGCAGTCCGAACTCGAAGCCAAGCAGTCGAAGCTGGACCAAGTGCGCGAACGCCAAGGCGTGCTGACGACGACGATCTCCCACTACAAGGACGAGATCGACCGCCTGACCGGCGAAGTGGCCGAGATCCGCACCCGCGAGGCGGCGGTGCGGGTCCGCCTCGACGCCAAGCAGGCCGAGCTCGATGAAGCCGTCGCCGAACTGAACGACGCCAAGCAACGACTGGAGCGGGTGCGCGAACACCTCAAACGCGCCCTCGTCGCGCTGCGCGACCGACTGGTGGCGATGTATGAGACCGGCAGCCCGGACCTGATCAGCGTCATCGTCGGCTCCTCGGGGGTCGACGACCTCGCGGCGCGGGCCGAATACCTCGACCGCCTGCACGGCATGGACGAGGCGGTGGTTGGCCGGGTGCGCGAGCTGCGCGACCAGGTGCGGCGGATCGTCACCCGTCTGCGCGACACCAAGCAGACGATCGAAGCCGCCCGCGACGCGATCGCCGCCGAAGAGCGGCAGCTTGCAAGCGCCCGCGCCGCTCTGGAGAGCCATCAGCAGGAACTGTTCGACGTCCGCGCACAGCGCGTCGCGGCCCTGAAGCGGATCGGCGAACACGAGCAGGAGCTGGACGGCGATGTCGCCGCGATCCAGGGCAAGATCGCCGCGCAGCTCTCGGCGACCGGCTCGATGCCGTTGCCGGCGGGGCCGATCAGAGGGGGCAGCGGCGGCCTGATCTGGCCGGTCGACGGCCCCGTCGTCTCGCCCTTCGGCGGCCGCGACATCGGCGCCGGCTACGAGTACCACCCGGGGATCGACATCGCCGTGCCGGAAGGGACCCCGATCCGCGCCGCGGCGAGCGGCACCGTGATCTTCACCGAGTCGGAGGCGAGCAGCGGCGGCTACGGCAACTACACCTGCATCGACCACGGCGGCGGGCTCTCCACCTGCTACGCCCACCAATCGTCGTTCGCCGTCTCCGCCGGCCAGTCCGTCAGCCAGGGCGCCGTCATCGGCTACAGCGGCTGCACCGGCTACTGCCTGGGGCCACACCTCCACTTCGAGGTTCGGATAAATGGCTCCGTAACCGACCCAATGGGTTACCTTTAGCAATAGGTAGGTCCCCCCAATGGTTCGCCAAGCGCACACCTATCTGGTGGGGGCGATGTCGGGCGTGACGCTGATCGCGATCGCCATCGCCGCGTTTGTCCTGCTGGTTTCGGCTCAAGTCTTCCGCGACTGGCCGATCGCCGCGCTCGGCGGCGACGATGACGGCGGCGCGGTTTCCACGGCGCACCCAGCCGCTGGTTCGACGGGCGCGAGCGTAGCCAGGGGCGCTGCCGGCGCCGGCAGCCGTAGCTCGACCGCGGCGGGCAAGGCGCGAGGGGCAGGCACCGCTCAGGACGGCGCGGCGATCGCCCGGGGCGGGCTGGCCGGCACCGGTGGTGCTCAGGGAACGACGCAGCCCGGCGGCTCCAGCCCCGGCGGCGGCAGCGGCGGCTCCGGAACCGCCGCCTCGCCGCAGAGCCCGGCCGGGAGCGCGCCGGGCGGCAGCACCACCAGCTCCGGCGGAGGCGGGGCCTCGGGCGGCGGACCGGCCTCCGGTGGAGGCGGCGGCTCCAGCTCCGGCGGGGGTGGCGGCAGCACCCCGGCCTCGACGCCCTCCGGCCAGGTCACCGAAACCGTCAACAACACGGTCAACCAGGTCGACGAATCGGCGCTCGGCGGCGCGCTCGGCAACAGCGGCGTGACCGGGGTCACCGAAGGCGCCGTCAACGGCGTCGCCGGTCCCGAATCGACCGTAGGCAAAGTCGTCGACGAAACCGTCGGCGCCGTCAAAGGCATCCTTCCCGGCGGTCGCTGAGCCCGGCGAGCGCCCGACCGGTCACAATGCCGGTCCGATGGCGGAGCGAGAACAGGCCGGGTCGGTCGTGAGCGGCGACCCGATCGAGGGATCGGCGGTCTTTCCCGCCGGCAGCCGGGTGAACGAGGAGGGCCACCTGGAGCTGGGCGGCTGCGACGTGGTCGAGCTGGCCGCGGAGCTCGGCACGCCGGCCTACCTCTACGCCGAAGATGATCTGCGCGCCCGCGCCCGTGCCTACCGCGAGGCGTTCGAACGCCGCGGCAGCGACTTCGAGGTGCTCTTCGCCAGCAAGTCGCTGCCCTGCACGGCCGCCTACCGGCTCTTCGCCGAGGAGGGGCTATCGGTCGACGTCGCCTCCGGCGGCGAGCTGCACATGGCGCTGCGCGCCGGCTTCGACCCCGATCGCATCCACCTGCACGGCAACAACAAGAGCGACGAGGAGATCCTCTTCGCCGCCCGCGCCGGCATCCGCCACCTGATCCTCGACTCCTTCGACGAGATTCGAGCGCTGCGAGCGGCTGCTCGATTCGCCGCAGCGGGTGCTGATCCGGGTCACTCCCGGGATCAAGCCCTCGACCCACGACTACATCACCACCGGCCAGCTCGACTCGAAGTTCGGCTTCGGGCTGGAGGACGGACTGGCGGCGCGGGCGGTGGAGCGGGCGCTCGCCTCCGACAAGCTCGAGCTGGTCGGCCTGCACGCGCACATCGGCTCGCAGATCTTCGAGCTGGAGCCCTACAAGCTGGCGATCCGCGCGCTCGGCGAGCTCGCCGGGGACTGGTGCCGGGTCGTCAACGTCGGCGGCGGCCTCGGGGTCGCCTACACCGCCGAGGACGAGCCGCCCTCGATCGACGCTTACGTCGAGGTCAAGGTTCGCGGGGTCGCCGAGGTGTTCGGCGAGGGGGTGCGGATCCTGGTCGAGCCCGGTCGCTCGCTGGTCGCCAACGGCGGCGTCACCGCCTACCGTGTCGGCACCGTCAAGGAGATCCCCGGAATTCGCACCTACGTCGCGGTTGACGGCGGCATGTCGGACAACTTGCGGCCGATGCTCTACGGCTCGCGCTACGAAGCGCTGGTCGCCGACCGCGCCGCCGCCGCCCCCGACACCCTGGTGACGATCGCCGGCATGCACTGCGAGTCCGGCGACGTGCTCGTCCGCGACACGATGCTGGCCGAGCCGGCGGTCGGCGACGTCCTGGTCACCCCCGCCACCGGCGCCTACGGTCACGCGATGGCCAACAACTACAACGGCGTCCCGCGTCCGCCTGTCGTCTTCTGCCGCGATGGCGAGGCGCGGGTTGTGGTCCGCCGCGAGACCTACGAGGACCTGACCGCCCGCGATGCCTGACGCTGAGGGCTCCAAACCGGTCCGCATCGGGCTGCTCGGGCGCGGCACGGTTGGTGCCGCGTTCGCCGAGTTGCTCGACGAACGGGCAGGCGCGGTCGAGGCGGCGACCGGGCGGCGTCCGCAGATCGCCGGCGTGCTGACCCGCTCCGAGGGCGATTTCGGCGCGATCCTCGAGCGCTCCGACCTGATCGTCGAGCTGATGGGGGGGACCGACCCGGCGCGGGAGTTCGTCCTCGACGCGATGCGGGCCGGGCGGCCGGTCGTCACCGCCAACAAGCAGCTGCTCGCCCAGCATGGCGACGAGCTCTTCGCGGTCGCCCGCGAGGCCGGCGTGCAGCTGCGCTTCGAGGCCGCGGTCGCCGGCGTGATCCCGATCGTCCGCACGATTCAGGAGAGCTTCGGCGTCACCGAGATCGACAAGGTCTTCGGGATCGTCAGCGGCACCACCAACTTCATCCTCAGCGAGATGGCGGCGACCGGCGCCGGCTACGACGAGACGCTCGCCCGCGCCCAGGAGCTCGGCTACGCCGAGGCCGATCCCAGCGACGATGTCAACGGCGCCGATGCGGCGGCGAAGATGGCGATCCTCGCCCGGCTCGCCTTCCACACCCCGGTCTCGCTGGCCGAGGTCTCCTACGAGGGGATCGAGGAGATCCAGCCCGACGACCTCGCCTACGCCAAGGAGCTGGGGCTGTCGCTGAAGCTGCTCGGCGCCGCCGAGCGCCGAGACGGCGGCATCAGCGTCCGCGTCTTCCCCTGCTTCCTCTATCCCGGCCACCCGCTCGCGCCGATCGGCGGCCCGTTCAACGCGGTGATGGTCGAGGCGCCGGCGATCACCGAGGTGACGATGTCGGGGCCGGGCGCGGGCGGCGTGCAGACCGCCTCGGCGGTCCTCGGCGACGTCGTCTCGATCCTCGCCGGCGAGGCTCCGGTCCACGAGGCGCGCACAGAGCTGTCGGTGGTCGCCGACGTCTCCTCGTCCTTCTACCTCTACCTCGAGGTCGCCGATCGGCCCGGGGTGCTGGCGCAGATCGCGACGGTGCTCGGCGACCACGGGGTCTCGGTCAAGAGCGTCGTCCAGCGCGGCGCCGGTGAGGACGCGCGCTTGGTGATGATCGTGCACGAGTGCCTGGAGTCGCGTTTTGCGGCCGCCGTGGCGGCCCTCGGCGACCTCGACGAGCTGCGCTCGCCGCCGCGCTCGATCCACGTCATCGAGGAGGAGTTCTGATCAGGCTCCTGCAAACCGGCGCAGTTTGGAGCCTGACGTGGCGGCGCCGCTGATCGAGCGCTACCGCGATCGTCTCTCGCTCGAGCCCGGCGACCCGGTCGTTTCCTTGAACGAGGGCTCCACCCCCCTGATCGAGGCGCCGCGGCTCTCGGAGCGGATCGGCGCCCGCGCCTACCTCAAGTTCGAGGGCGCCAACCCCACCGGCTCGTTCAAGGACCGGGGGATGACCGTCGCCGTCTCGCGGGCGAAGGGGCGCGGGGCGGAGGCGGTGATCTGCGCTTCGACCGGCAACACCGCGGCCAGCGCCGCCGCCTACGCGGCGCGGGCCGGCCTGCGGGGGGCGGTGATCGTGCCCGAGGGCAAGATCGCGATCGGCAAGCTCGCCCAGGCGCTGATGCACGGCGCCCGTGTCGTCGCCCTGCAGGGCAACTTCGACGACGCCCTGCGGATCGTCCGCGAGCTGGCCCAGAAGCACCCGATCGAACTCGTCAATTCGGTCAACCCGTACCGGATCGAAGGTCAGAAGACCGGTGCCTTCGAGGTGGTCGAGGAGCTGGGCAGGATGCCGGGGGCGCTGGCGATCCCGGTCGGCAACGCGGGGAACGTGACCGCTTATTGGCGCGGCTTTCGCGAGGCCGCCACCTCCGGCGACCCCGAGCTCGGCAAGCTGGAGGGGCCGAAGCCCGTCCTCTACGGCTTCCAGGCCGAGGGCGCCGCGCCGCTGGTCGACGGTGCGCCCGTCGCCAGACCGGAGACGGTCGCCTCGGCGATCCGGATCGGCAACCCCGCCCGCTGGGAGGAGGCGATGGCGGCCTTCACCGAGTCGCGCGGCCGCGTCGCCGCGGTCTCCGACGAGCAGATCCTCGATGCCTACCGCTGGCTGGCCGACAACGAAGGCGTTTTCTGCGAGCCCGCCTCGGCGGCATCGGTCGCCGGCCTGCTCGCCCACGGGCTGCCGACCGTCGAGGACGCCCCCACGCCGGAGTCGGTCGTCTGCGTACTCACCGGCCACGGCCTCAAGGACCCCGACACCGCGCTCGGCAAAGCGCCCTCGGTGATCAACTGCGACAACGACCTCAGCGCCGTCGAGCGCGCCGTCTTCGATTGACCGCGCGCCACCGACTCGTCCGTGTCCCCGCCTCCTCGGCCAACCTCGGGCCGGGCTATGACGCGATGGCGGCGGCGGTCTCGCTGCACCTCGAGCTTGAGGTCGAGGAGACCGGCGAGTTTTCGCTCGATCCGGGTGGGCTCGAGGTCTCGACCGCTCGCGACAACCTGGTCGTCCGCGCCTTCGAGAGCCTGCACCCGGCCGACGGCATCGCCTTCCGGCTGCGCAGCGAGATCCCGCTGGCGCGCGGGCTCGGCTCCAGCGCCGCGGCGATCGTCGCCGGCCTGTTCGCCGCCGACCACCTCTTCGAGCTGGCGCTCGGCAAGGAGGAGATGCTGGCGCGCGCGGCCGCGCTGGAGGGACACCCGGACAACGTCGCCGCGGCGATCTACGGCGGCTTCGTCATCTGCGGGAGGGGGGAGGGCGACACGCCGCTTGCCGCCCGCTTCGACCCTCCGGCCGGGCTCGAGGGAATCGCCGTGATCCCGCCGGAGGAGGTCTCGACCGCGCGGGCGCGCGCGGCGATCCCGGCCGAGGTCCCGCTCGCCGACGCGGTCGCCAACGTCTCCGCCGCGGCGCTGCTGGTGCTCGGCCTGCGCAACGCCGACCTCGACCTCGTCGCCCACGGCCTCGCAGACAGCATCCACCAGCGCCGCCGTCGTGAGCTTTACCCGCGCTCGATGGAGATCGTCGACTCGGCTCGGAAGCTGGGGGCGCTGGGGGCGACGATCTCCGGTGCCGGGCCGACCGTGCTCGTCTGGACCACCTGGCAGGAGGCCGGCAACGTCGCCGGCGCGCTGGAGGAGCGCTGCCGCGACTGGGCCGAGGTTCGCCGGCTTCCCTTCAGCCCCCACGGCGCCGACGTCCCCGAGCTCTGAGATGGACTGGGTGGTGCAGATCGGCCTGGTCGAGCTGGCGCTCGGCGGCCTGCTCGGCTGGGCGATGGTGATCCGCGAGGAGAAGAAGGAGTGGCTGCGGCGGATTGGCGTCGTCGCCCCGCAGCGGATCCGTCAGGTCCACCTCGACTACGTGATGATGGGCCTGATCCTGATCGGCGTCGGCCTCGCCGTCCCGGGCCTGCCGACCGCGATCGCCGTCGCCCTCGTCTTCGGCACGGCGGTCAACCCCTTTCTCTTCGTGCCGCTGGCCTTCGACCCGGAGGTGGAGCGGCGGGGCTGGTACCGCCTGCTCGCGGTCGTCTCCTTCCTCGGCGTCAGTGGCGGCCTCCTCGCGGCGGCGATCGTCGGGCCGGCGTAGGGCCCGCCGATCCCGCGGTTAGCATCGCGCCATGCCAAGCCTGCCGAAGTTCTCACTGCTGGGGGCGCTCGTCGCCGCAACCGCGCTGCTCGCGCTTCCCGCCGCCGCCGGGGCGACGCTGGTGTACGTCAAGAACCCGATGCACCCGTCGGTCTTCGCCGCCAACGACAACGGCGGCGGCGCCTTCCGGGTCGGGCCCGGGTCGAACCCGCGGGTCTCGCCCGACGGCGACGCGATCGCCTACCAGCACGAAGGCTCCGGCGGCAAGCGGGAACTGAAGCTGGCCGCCGCCAACGGGGGCGGCTCGGCGACGGTTCTGAGCAATCTCCAGGACAGCTTCTACGTGACCTTCTCCCCGGACTCGAAACTGGTCGCGGCGCTGCGCGGCCCCGAACTCGGCGAGCGCAAGCTGGTCCTGATCGACGTCACTAGCGGCACCCTGCTGCGCACGGTCGCCAGTGGCTACTTCAGCGGCATCAGCTTCTCGCCCGACGGCACCGAACTCGCCTACTCGGTCGCGCCGAGCGAAGGCTTCCCGCAGCGCAGCGACGTATTCACGGCCTCGGTGGGGGGCGGCAAGCCGACCCAGATCACCAAGGACCATCGCTCGCTGGACCCGCTCTGGGGGCCGACCGGCAAGATCGTCTTCGTCAAGCAGCTCGGGGCGAAGAACCGCAAGTACGGCCCGAAGAACGAGCTCTACCTGATGAACCCGCTGGGCAAGGGAGTCAAGCGGCTCACCCACACCAAGGTCGACCCGCTGCTGCAGGGGCTGTATCCGACCCAGTGGTCGGCCAACGGCCGCCGCCTGCTCGCTGAGTTCGAGGGCCAGGACACCAGCTACGCGGTCACGGTCAATCCGAAGACCGGGGCGCAGAAGCCGCTCGACAAGGTCGGCGAGCAGGGCTTCGTCGGCACCGCGATCTCCCGCGACGGCAGCACCGTGCTCGGCTTCACCGGCGGCTTCGAACCCGGCCCGAACCACCGGGTGGCGACGGTGCCCTACGGCGGCGGCAAGGTGAGCACGCTGGTCAAAGGCGGCTTCGAACCCGACTGGAGCCGCTAGTCGAGCAGGCCGACCTGGCGCAGGATCGAGACGCTGTCGGAGTAGACGTCCTTGCGCTTGACCAGCCCGTCCTCGAAGGGGATCGAGTCGATGCCCTCCCACTCGACCCGGCGGCCGGTCGGCTCGGCGACGAGGTCGCCGCGGCGCATCGTCTCGGTGTGCGTCGCGGCGGCGTCCCATTCCTGCACGACCAACCCCTCGCGCACGTAGAGCCGCCGCGTCGTGAACTCGATGTCGGGCCAGGTCGCGAAGATCGAGCCGATGTGCGCCCGCACCGCCTCGCCCGTGGCCGCCTCGCCGGCGGTGTGGTTCTCGAAGACCATGTCGGGGGCGTGCATCGCCATGATCGCGTCGAGGTCGTGGGCGTTCCAGGCGGCGTTGTAGCGGTCGATCATCTCCCGCAGCGCCGCCTCGGAGTTCTTCGCCGAATCGCTCATTCGTTCCTTTCCCGGTTGCCGAAGCGGCTGTATGGTCGCATGGGAACCCGAGCGAACGGAGGAAGTCGATGGCCGGCGGCTACACGATCAAGCACCGCGACGAGTTCGAGTCGATGGAGGGGTCCGGCGACTGCACCTGGCGGCTCGCCCGCAAGGCGCTCGGCACCTCCGCCTTCGGCTTCAACCTGGTCGAAATCGAGCCCGGCGGCGAAATGCCCGAGCACGACGAGACCCAGAGCGGCCAGGTCGAGCTCTACGCGATCATCGAGGGCGAGGGCGTGCTGCGGATCGAGGGCGAGGACCATCCCGCCCCGGCCGGCACCTTCGCCTCGATCGAGCCGCCCGCCAGCCGCGCCATCCTCAACCGCTCCGCAGCCCCGCTGACGGCGATGCTGATCGGCGTCCAGCCCGAGGGCGGCTACGAGCCGATGTCATGGGCCTGACGATTTGGCCTATATAATCCGACGGCCCGTCAACCCGTCGCGCGCCCGCTCGAAGAAGGCGTGGAAACCGGGAGGTCAGATGTCGAAGCACCAGTCCGCTGGCGCGAGTGTTGAGCGCTACTCGCCTGAGCGTCCCTACAAGCCGCTGGTTTCGCCGCCGAGCGTCGAGGACAAGGATGCCTGCGCGATCTATGCCTCCGTCCGCAAGGACGCGACGCCGAGCCAGCGGCCGATCGAGCTGGCGATTCCGGCCCTGCAGAAGATGCTCCACCGCGCCGGCAACGTCGACGGCGAGGGCGACGGTTGCGGCCTGCTGCTCGACCTGCCGCGCCGGATCTGGGCGGAGGAGGTCCGCTCCGGCGGCCACGACCCCTCGCTCACCCTCGACGACGCCTTCGCCGTCGCCCACATCTTCGTCGAGCGCTCGCAGGATCGCAACAAGATCCAGCACGACGCCCGCGAGCTGCTCGCCCGGGGCGGCTTCCGCATCCTCGCCGAGCGGCTCGGCGTCGTTGACTCGACCGCGCTGGGCCCGACCGCGCGCGAGGAGGAGCCGCACTTCTGGCAGATCGCCGGCCTCGTCCCCGACGCCTCGCGCCGTGACGCGATCCTCTTCGAGCTGCTGATCGAGCTCGAGCAGCAGCTCGGCGTTCACGTCCCGTCCTTCTCGGCGACGACCTGCGTCTACAAGGTGATGGGCTCGCCAAACGTGCTCGGCGAGTACTACCCGGACCTGCGCGACGAGCGCTTCGAGACGATCGGCTGCTTCGGCCACAACCGCTACTCGACCAACACCTGGCCGTCGTTCAAGCGCGTGCAGCCGTTCTCGGCGCTCGGCCACAACGGCGAGATCAACACGATCGAACAGCTTCGCCAGGAGGCGAAGATGCTGGCGGTGCCGGTGCGGTCGGGCGCCTCGGACTCGCAGGACCTGAACCTGACGATAGATACCCTGGTCAGCCGCGAGGGCCTCAGCCTGGCCGAAGCGATGGAGATGGTGGTGCCGCCGATCGTCGAGGAGATCCGCGGCCTTCCCGAGGAGCTGCGGGGCTTCTACATGTACCTGCGCCAGGCGATGGGCCCTTTCGCGCAGGGGCCGGTGGCGCTGATCGCCCGCCACGGCGACGAGTGCGTTTTCTCCGCCGACGCGCTCGGCCTGCGGCCGCTCTGGCAGGTCGAGACCGAGGAGGACTACGTGTTCAGCTCCGAGCCGGGGGTCGTCTCGGTCGGAGAGATGGTCTCCGAGCCGAAGCCGCTGGCGCCGGGCGAGAAGGCGATGGTGCTGATCGACCGCGGCAAGCGGCGCTCGACCCTGCACCCGCACGCGGAGATGCTGCGGATGGTCCGCGAGGGCTGGCTGCGGCGCAATGGGGTCGAGGGCGTGGCCCCGTACGAGCGCGCGATCGAGGCCGGCGGCCCGCTCGAGGGCGATGACGTGCCGGGTTACTCCGACGCCGGGCCGGAGGAGCCGGTCAAGGTCTCCGATCGCGTTCTCGCCGGCTTCGGCTGGCAGCGCGACGACGTCAAACTGGTCCAGCAGATGGCCTCCAACGGGGCCGAGCCGGTCGGCTCGCTCGGCTACGACGGGCCGCTGGCGGCGCTCTCGCCCGAGCGCCAGAACCTCGCCGACTACTTCAAGGAGACGGTCGCCGTGGTCACCAACCCGGCGATCGACCGCGAGCGTGAGATGGAGCACTTCTCGACCCGCGCCGTGTTCGGCCGCCGGCCCTCGCTCGAGGACGCCAGCCTCGATACCGGCACCGTCGAAACCGCCTTCCCGGTGATCCTCGGCGGTCACCACGAGCTGGCGCCGCTCTCCGACAAGACCTACCGGGCGATCGCCCGCGAGCACCGCACCTACCTGCTCGAGGACCTCTGGGAGGAGTTCCGCGGTCGCGCCGCGGTCGTCGACATCTCCCTGTTGGAGTCGGAGACGACGCAGGGAGCGATCGAGCGGATCAAGCAGGAGGCGGTCAAGCACGTGCGCGACGGCGCCGAGCTGCTCGTGCTCACCGACCGCACCGTCTACGACGGTCAGCGTCGCTACCTCGACCCCCACCTGGCGACCTCCGCGATCGACATGGCGCTGAAGCAGTTCAGGGTCGAGCCCGGCGAGGAGAACCTGCGCCGCCGCTGCGGCCTGGTCCTGCGCTCGGCGGCGATCCGCAACGTCCACGACACGATGCTGGCGCTCGGGCTCGGCGCCAACGGCGTCTGCCCCTACACGATGGTCGAGGTGATCTGCGTCGAGGACTACGAGAGCGACGTCAGCAACCTCTGCGCGGCGCTGACCAAGGGAATCGAGAAAGTGATCTCGACGATCGGCATCCACGAGGTGCGCGGCTACGCGCGCCAGTTCTCCTCGATCGGGATCAAGCCCGAGCTGGCCGAGATCTTCCAGACCGAGGCCTTCGCCTCCTCGGCGACGGGCGGCACCGGCTTCGCCGAGCTCGACGCCGACACCAACGCCCGCGCCCGGGCGCTGAGCGGCGACGACGAGGCGGCCAAACCGGCGAAGACGTTCCGCTTCTACCCGAAGGTCTACAAGGCGGCGATCGCGACCGCGAACGGCTCCGGCACCTACGCGGAGTACTCGGAGAAGGTCCGCGACCTGGAGAAGCAGAACCCGATCTCGATGCGCCACATCATGGGCCTGGTGGGCGACCGCGAGCCGCTCGCCGACGCGTCCGGGGTCGACGCCAGCATCGGCCACCACGACTACCCGATCGTGATCTCCTCGATGAGCTTCGGCTCGCAGTCCGAGCCCGCCTTCCGCGCCTACGCCGAGGCGGCGAAGGCGACCAACATCCTCTGCGTCAACGGCGAGGGCGGCGAGATCCGCGACATGTACGGCAAGTACCGCAAGTGGCGCGGCCAGCAGGTCGCCTCGGGGCGCTTCGGCGTCTCGGCGGAGATGATCAACTCCTCCTACGTCGCCGAGATCAAGATCGGCCAGGGCGCCAAGCCCGGCGAGGGCGGCCACCTGCCCGGCAAGAAGGTCTCCGAGAAGGTCGCCGCCGCCCGTAACGCGGCGCCCGGCACCGACCTGATCTCGCCCTCCAACAACCACGACCTCTACTCGATCGAGGACCTGGCCGAGCTGATCGACGAGCTGAAGACCGTCAACCCCGACGTGCGGGTCTCGGTCAAGGTGCCGGTGGTGCCGAACATCGGCACGATCGGGCTCGGGATCGCCAAGGCGGGTGCGGACATCATCACCCTCTCCGGCTTCGAGGGCGGCACCGGCGCCGCCCGCCAGCACGCGCTGCGCCATGTCGGGCTGCCGTCGGACATCGGCACCCGCGCCGTGCACCGGGCGCTGATGGAGGCGGGGCTGCGCAACCGGGTCGAGATCTGGGCCGACGGCGGCTACCGCACCGGCCACGACGTCGTCAAATTGCACTGCCTCGGCGCCAACCGGGTCGGTTTCGGCACCCTGGCGATGGTCAGCCTCGGCTGCACGATCTGCCGCGGCTGCCAGCTCGACACCTGCCACGTCGGCATCGCCACCCAGATCGAGACGGCCGAGGAGGCCGAGGAGCACGGGCTGAAGAAGTTCACCCCGCAGGAGGTCGACGTAGCTGCCGAGAGCTGCGCCCGCTTCTTCGCGGCGATGGGCGAGGAGGTCAAAGAGGTGGTCGCCTCGCTCGGCTACGAGCGCGCCCAGGACCTGGTCGGCCGCTACGACCTGTTGGAGCAGGTGGCGGCGCACGACAGGATCGACCTGGCGCCGCTGATTACGCCGCTGGAGGAGTTCCTCGATCTCGAGCCGCTCGACCTGCCGGTCGCCGAGACCGCGGATCAGCGGGCCGAAGCCGGCCTCGTCGTCGCCCGCCCGATCCGCATGGAGGCAAAGCAGGCCTCCCATCAGATCGCCGCGCTCGCCGGCGACATCTGCCCCGGCCGCACGATTCGCAACGAGTTCCCCCGCGCCACCGACGCCGACGATCGCGTCCTCGGCACCGAGCTGGCCGGGGCGATCGCCCGCTCGCGCATCTTCGAGGATGGCCCCGAGTCGAACGACGAAGTGTTGGCCAGCCTCGAGTTCAACGGCGGCTCGGTCGCCGGCCAGGGGCTCGGCGCCTTCAACGCCTACGGCGTCTCGATCCGGATCGAGGGCGGCGCCCAGGACGGCGTCGGCAAGGCGATGCTGGGCGGCTCGATCGCGATCCTCAAGGGCAAGGGCGCGAAGGGCAAGCGCCTCAACGGCTCGGTCGGCAAGTCCTTCGCCTACGGCGCCCAGCGCGGCCGGCTCTACGTCCAGGGCTCGGCCGACTCGCGCTTCTGCATCCGCCTCTCCGGCGCCGACGTGGTCCTCGCCGGCGAGCCCGAAGGGGACATCGACGACGCCCGCGGCTGCGTCGTCGACCGCGCCAACGCCAAGGGTTTCGCCTTCGAGTACATGACCTCCGGCCGCGCGATCGTGCTCGGCGACCTCGGTCCCTGGGCCTGCGCCGGGATGACCGGCGGCCGCGTCTACGTTCGCCACAACGCCTTCGGCATCGACCGCGCCGCGATCGAGAGCCGTCTCGGCGAGGGCGCCAAAGTCCAGCTCAAGGACCTCGACGCCGAGGGCCTGCTCGACATCGACGACCTGCTCACCCACTACGCCGCCGAACTCCGCGCGACCGACCAGAACGAGGAGGCCGACCGCATCCTCGCCCTCTCCGCCGACGCGACCAGCAACTTCCTGATGATCGTGCCGCAGAAAGTCCAGGCCGACCCGAGCATCTCGACCGAGTAGGGCGGTTGGTCAGGAGAGGGGTGGGTGGGCCCTCTCGCTCAACTTTTTTGTGGATCGGGCTAGGCCGTCCGAGATTCGCTGCGCCAAAAAAGTACAAGCCGCTCCGAGGGCCCACCCACCCCTCTCCCAACGAGCGTTCGCTTGGGTCGAGATGCTCGTCCCTGGCTGGAGATTTCGAGGCTCGGAAGCTTTGAGCGAGACGGGCCGCTGTGGGAGGTCCGTTTCGCTGCGTCCGTTTGACCAAGGCTCGCGTTTCGTGGGGCGAGGGCGTACCGCCCCTCGCCGCCCCCTCGCCTATCTCAATGGCACGACGATCTCGGCAAGTAGTTCGCGTAGCGGCATCTCTTCGCCCTGCATTGCAGCGATTGACGCATTCGTGTTCCGCTGTGCGTCGACCAGCTCCCAGTCAAGCCGGTAGGCGGCGTCGGAGGCCAATTGGGCGAAGAAGGCTCGCTGCGCGCGACCGTTGCCGTCGCGGAATGGGTGCAGCGCATTCACGTCGGCGAGGTAACGGGCGAGCCGGTTGACGAAGGTGCCTCGATCCAGACAGGAGAGCTGCCGCTCCTTTGCGAGTCTGCCGAGGATTTCCGCTCCGTAGGACTCGATGTGCTCGGGCAAACAGAAAAGATCCGTCTTGGCCAGCACAACAGTGCGCAACTCACCCGCCCACTCATATAGATCGCCGAACAGGTAACGATGAAATGCCTGCAGGTGACGTAGGTCATACCTGCCGGACAATGGCTGGGAAGCGAGCCTGGCGCTTCTCAAGTAGGTGAGACTTGCCTCGATTCGCTCTAACTCGGCACTGTCGTGAATGTCCCGCATGTTGCGCAGGACGTCCGTGCCTGGGTAGACGTAAGGATCGTCGCTCAAGCGTGTTGCGACCTACGGCTCGCGGCGGAGGCAGCCAGCAAGCCGTCTAGCGACTCGCCGCAGAGAAGGCGACGCTCCGCCTCGCGCAGATCTGCGTCGGAAGCTTCCCCCCGCACCCAAAGCTCGACAAGATCGCGTGCGGGACGGCCGGGCTCTAAGCCCTCCAAACGCAGCGAACCGGCTGCGTTAGCCGCAATCTGAGCACGATCAATCACCCCTTCATTCTACCGGGCGACCTCGGTTACTCGGGCTTCCGTGCCTCTGCAATCCGGCGTCCCGGTCGGTGTCGGACAGTTTCCAGGGTGCCTACTAATGCTGCCCGGTCAACAGGTCCGCGATCGCGCGGACCTCTTGGAGGAGGCCGTCGAGCATGCGCTCGGTATCGCTGTGAATCCGGTACTCGGCGGCCTGGCGGTCGGCCTCGACCTGGTTGATGCGCTGCTCGAGGGCACGGGTGCGATCGTCGACCTTGCGCAGGGAGCGTTCGAGTTTCTTCTCCGTCTTGCGAACCCGCTTCTTGACGTAGAGGCGGGTTTCCTCGCGGATGCTGTCGAGTTCGCGTCGTAGGTCGGGGTCCTCGCCGCCGCTTTCGGCGAGCATCTCTTCGACCCCGAGGCGGACGCGCTCGATCTCGGCGTGCAGCTCGGCGCGGGCGCGGTCGGCGGCGGCGGAGATGCCGGGGGCGCCGGTGGGGGAGGGGTCGGCCGGGTCGGGTGCAGCGTTCATGGAAGTGATCCTAAGGACCGCGGTGGCCGGAAATTGCGGCTAGCGGTGCAGGACGTAGAGCTTGTAGCGGCCAACCGCCAGCTCGTCGCCGTCCTTGAGGGTGCCCCATTCGACCGTCTCGCCGTTGACGAAGACGCCGTTGAGGCTGCGGTCGTCGAGCACCCGCAGCGGCTTGCCGGGCTCGGCGACGAGGAGGGCGTGACGGCGGGAGACGCTGGGGTCGTCGAGGCGCAGGTTGGCATTGAGGCTGCGGCCGATCCGCGTCCAGCCGCGTTCGATCGGGAACGTCTGGACCTCATCCTCGTCGTCGCACATCGCCAGGCAGTAGCCGTCGGAGGCCAGCTCTTCGCGCACCCGCTCCAGCCAGCCAGGCGGCTCCGGCGGCGTCGGGACGACGAATTCGCTGGTCGTCGTACCGTGGTCCCGCCGCGCCTCGAAGATCGAGTCGCGGCGGAACTCGGCGCCGCCGCAGCCGGGGCAGGCCGGCAACTCGTCGGTCTCCTGCATCGAGAGCTGGGAGCCGCAGATGACGCAAAAGAACGTCCCCTCGCCGGGCATGGCGCCGGTCGAGTAGCGGTCGTCAATCGGGAAACTGCTGACGTTGTCGAAGATGGTGGTCTCCTTCCTGCCTCCCATTGTCGATCCTACCGCCCCATCTCCAGCCCGTCACTCAACAAATGGCGATGTGGTCGCGGCCGTCGGCGGCGAATAGAATCGCGCCGCGATGGGCCCGATTCGCGCCGAAACCGAGGTTGACGCCCCCCGCCAGCGGGTCTTCGAGACGCTCGGGGACCTCTCGCTGCGCCCCGCCTTCACCGACCACTTCCTCAGCCACTTCCACCTCACCCGGATCGAGTCGAGCGGCGTCGGGGCGGGGGCGCGGTTCCGGGTCGAGGCGCCGCTGCGCTCGGTCTGGCAGGACACGTCGATCGTCGAGCTGGACGAGCCCTACCGGATCGTCGAGCGCGGCCAGGGCGGGCGCGCCAACCGGATCCGCACCAACACGGTCTGGGAGCTGACCGCAGGGCCCGGGTCGCTGACCTCGGTCAAGCTCTCGCACTGGACCGAGCCCGGCCACGTGGACCGCTCCCTGGAGCTGCTTTCCTGGGCCTCGGTCTGGCAGGAGCGCGGCTGGCGCGAGGCGCTGCGTCGCCTTCGCGACGGGCTCGAGTCCGGGGCCCTTGGCCGCGAGCGGATCGCGGTCGCCGGGGGCAGCAGATACGCGACCGGCATCCCTTAATAGACTCTCGCCGCCGATGCCCCGGAACCGCAGACTCGTCCTGCCGCTGCTCGCCGCCCTGGCTCTCGCCGCTCTCGCCGCCGGCGTCACCGCCTGCGGCTATTCGAGCGACTCCACGGAAGTGGTCGAGGGCGAGCCGGTCGAGCTCGGCGAGCTGAACTTCAACGTCACCTTCTCCCGCTACCTCAACCCCAGCGACAACGAGGATGCGGCCTACCTGGTCGGGCAGGAACCGCCGCCCGAGGGCTCGACCTACTTCGGGGTCTTCTTCGAAGTGCAGAACGAAAGCGACGAACCGCAGACGCTGCCTTCGACGCTGACGATCACCGACGCCGACCACACGGAGTACGAGGTGCTGCCGAGTGAAAGCCTCTACGCGCTGCCGTTCGGCGGCGAAGTCGAACCGGAAGAACAGGTGCCGGTGCTCGACTCGACCCCGCAGCAGGGGCCGATCGAGGGCTCGGTGGCGATCTTCCTGCTGCCCGCCGCGGCCTCCGACAACCGCCCGCTGACGCTCCACATCCCTGGTGCCGACGGCGAAAAGGGCGAGGTCACGCTCGACCTCTAGGCGGAGTGCCCTCGGGCTCGGGCCCAAGGCAAAATGCCGGCAGCCTCAGAGCCCGGTCGAGAGCACCTGTGCCGCGGCCGGCGCGGCGACTTCGCCCCCCGCGGCTTCGGCTTCGATCAGCAGCACGCCGACCGCCAACCGCGCCTTTTCCGCCGGGGCGAAGGCGGCAAACCAGGCGTCCTTGATCTGGACCGGGTTTTCCTCGTTCTCCTGACCCGGCTTCGGCCCCAGCTCGGCGGTGCCGGTCTTGCCCGCCACCTGGGCCTCGGGGATCGCGCCGGCGGCGCCGGTCCCTTCGGTCACCACGCCGACCATCAGCTCGGTCATTTCCCCGGCCAGCTTCCCCGACATCACCCGCACCGGCTCGATCTCGGAGCGCAGCTTGCGGTTGGCGACGATCGAGGTCGGCTCGCGCACGCCGCCGTTGCCGATCGTCTGCGCGACGCTCGCCATCTCCAGCGGCGTCGCCAGCACTTCCCCCTGCCCGATCGCCGACACTCCGAGGTCGATTTCTTCGCCGATTTCGGTCGGGATCGTCGATTCCGGCAGTTCGACTTCGCGGGCGATGCGGGCCTTGTAGAGGCTGGGCGGCGAGTTGAAGCCGAACTGTTCGGCGGTGGCGACCAGTTCTTCGTTGCCGATCTCGGGCCCGAGCGGGGCGAAGTCGGCGTTGCAGGACTCGGCGAACGCCTGGCGGAAGGTGCCGCCGCAGTACTCGCCGTTGGCATTGTTGAGGAAGCGGCCGCCGACGTTGACGCCGTTGGTGATTTCGAATTCGTCTTCGAGGTCGACCAGGTCGTTCTTCAGGGCGGCGGTGGCGGTGATCATCTTGAAGGTTGAGCCGGGCGGCTGCGGGGCGGAGAAGGCCTGGCCGGCGAGGGCGCGGACGTCACCGTTGCGGGCGTCGAGCACGGCGATTCCGCCGGCGCGGCCGGCCAGCGCCGAGACCGCCGATTCCTGCAGGTCGGGGTCGATCGTCGTCTTCACCGGCGCCCCCGGCTGCGGCTGAGCCTGGGCGAGGACGCGGACCTGGGCCCCCGATTCGTCGAGCGCCAGCAGCGAGCCGCCGGGGCGGCCGGCGAGGCGGGCGTTGAAGGCGCGCTCGAGGCCGCTGATCCCGACCGGCGTGTCGGCGGCGAACCCCTGGTGGGCGAGCCCCGGCATGTCCTCTTCGCTGGGGCTGCCGATTTCGCCGGTGACGTCGATCGCGGCGCTGCCCAGCGGATGTTCGCGTTCTTCGGCGGGCCCCTCGGCCAGCGGCGTTCCGTCGGCGGCGAGGATCGGCGCCCGCGGCGCCAGGTCGATCTGGCTGCCGAGGTGCTCGCCCGCTTCCAGGCCGGGGAAGACGAGGCTCGGGTCCCAGTCGATGCCGCCGTCGGACCAGGGAAGTTCGATCTTCTCTTCTAACTCGCCGAAGGCCACCGTCTCGGCCGCGATCGGCACCGGCACCAGGGTCTTGCCGTCGGCGGAGGCCGGGTCCCCCGGTGAGCCCGGGTCGAGGGCGCGCAGCGTCGCCACCTGCTCGGCTTCGCGGTAGGCGGTGGCGAAGTCGTTGACGTCGATCGCCGCCCGCGAGGCCGGGTTCAACTCCCGGTACATGGCGGCGAATTCGCCCGCCGCCCAGGCGTTCGCGAAGCGGCCGGCAGCATCCTTCTCCGGCGAGCCGGGGGCGCCGGCGGAGGCACCGAAGACGAAGGCGATCAGGGCGATGATCGTGAGGGGGAGTGCGCGTAAAACCAGGCGACGTCGCCGCTCAACCTCGGGTGACAGCCTGCTCACCGAGAGAAAGGTAGTCGAGCCATCAGCCGCATGCTTCTATTTACTGGTGACCGTTCTCGACTGGGCCATCGTCGCCTTCACGATCGCCCTCGGGATGTGGGGGTACCGGCAGGGACTGATCGTCGGCGCGATGACCCTGGTCGGCTTCGGCTTCGGCGCCTTCGCCGGCAGCCGGGTCGCTCCACTCCTTCTCGCCAAGGGTTCGCAGTCGCCATACGCACCGCTCTGCGCGGCCCTCGGTGCCCTGATCGTCGGCGCCTTGGTCGCGGTCGCGGTCGAGAGCCTCGCGCTCGGCCTGCGCGCGCGGCTGATCCGCCGGCAGGCGCTGCATCTCGCCGACGGGGCCGGCGGCGCCGCCCTGATCGCCGCAGTCGCGCTTGGTCTGGCCTGGGTCTTCGGCGCCGTCGCCCTGCACGCGCCGGGGACCGCCCGCCTGCGCGCCGACGTGCAGGAGTCGCTGATCCTGCGCAGCCTCAACGAAGTGCTGCCCCCGTCCGGCCCCGTCCTCAACGCACTCAACCGCGTCGATCCCGCTCCCTCGATCTCCGGCCCCTCGGCCACGGTCTCCCCTCCCAGCGCGGCGATCGCCACCGACCCGGAGGTGCTGGCCGCCTCCGGCGCCGTCGTCCGCGTGCTCGGCACCGCCTGCGGGCTCGGCGTCGAGGGCTCGGGCTGGGTGGTGCGGCCTGACCTCGTCGTCACCAACGCTCACGTCATCGCCGGCTCCACCGACACGACGGTCACCACCGCCGGTGGCGCCGAGCTCGACGCGACCCCCGTCTACTACGACCCCCGGGACGACCTTGCCCTGCTGCGCGTCAACGCCACGCTGCCGACGCTGCCGGTCTCCGACCGGCGCGATCCCGGCTCGGAGGCGGCCGTCCTCGGCTATCCGGAGAACGGCCCCTACTCGGTCGCCCCGGCGCGGCTCGGCGACACCCGTCCCACGATCAGCGAGGATTCCTACGGCAACGGGCCGGTCGATCGCATGGTCATCGCCCTGCGGGGGACTGTTCGCAGCGGCAACTCGGGCGGGCCGCTGATCGACTCCGCCGGGCGGGTTGTCGGCACCATCTTCGCCGCCACCACCGCGGGGCCGCCCGGCGGGTTCGCGGTCCCGGCCGAGGACGTCCTCGACGCGATTCCCCACGCCTTGGCCTCGGTTGCGACCGGACCCTGCACGGGTTGAGCCCGCGGGCCCGTGACTTACGTTCAGTAAGCTCGATCGCGTGGAACCGGTCAGCTCGACTCAGGTCGCGGCCGACGCGCCCGGCGCCCCGATCGCCGCACCGGCCGCGGTCTGCCCCCACTTCCATGCCGCGATCGAGCTGATCGGAAAGCGCTGGACCGGGGCGATCGTTTGCGCGCTGACCGAGCGGCCGATGCGCTTCGGCGAGCTGGTCAAGGCCGTGCCCGGCCTCTCCGACCGCCTGCTCTCGCAACGGCTGCGTGAGCTAGAGGACGAGGGGCTGGTCGAGCGGGAAGTCGAAGCCGGCACGCCGGTGCGGGTCACCTACTCGCTAACCGAGATTGGCCGCGAGCTCGACCCGGCGATCTGCGAGCTACGGTCCTGGGCCAAACGCTGGAAACACGGATGACGCGCGTGGCCGGCGCATATCAGCGTCCTCGGTCGCTCGTGTGCAGAGCACGCCACGCTCCCCGCGTCCTTGATCTGCTTGGCCACGCGCGCCATCCGTGAGCTTTCCGGGCCCTTTCCCGGTTGGGCGCTACGCACGCAAGCTCGAAGAGGAGATGCGGCGGCGGGCGAGGGTCTCGCTGATTGGCGAGGTGACGGGGCTGAGTCGAAGCCGCACGCAGGCGTACTTCGAGCTGCGAGACAGCGAGGGTGCGGTGCCCTGCGCGATCTGGCTCAACAACCTGGAGAAACTCGCCCTGCCGGAGGGAGGGCTGCGCGACGGCACCGAAGTCGTCGTCGGCGGTGGGCCCGACTACTACCGCGGCGGCGCCCAGGCGTCGCCGAGCTTCTCCTTCCGCGCGACGCACGTGCGCCTGGCCGGCGAAGGCGACCTGCTGGCGCGGCTGCAGGCGCTGCGCAAGCAGCTGCGCGCCGAGGGGCTGTTCGAGCTGCAGGGACAGCTTGCGCGGCCGCTGCTGCCGAAGGCGATCGGCGTCGTCACGGCCGAGTCGGGCGCGGCGCGGCGCGACCTGCTGGCCGGGCTGCGGCGCCGGGCCTGGGGCGGGACCGTCGTCTGGGCCTTCGCGCCGGTCCAAGACCGCCACGCGGCGCCGGCAATCGCGGCGGCGATCCAGGACCTGGCGGCGCGCCCCGAGGTCGAGGCGATCGTCGTCACCCGCGGCGGCGGCAGCCTCGCCGACCTCTGGGCCTTCTGCGACGAGACGCTCTGCCGCACGGTGGCGATGCTGCGGGTGCCGGTGATCAGCGCGATCGGCCACGAGCGCGACTCGACCCTCGTCGACGACGTCGCCGCCGTCGCCTGCTCGACCCCAACCCACGCCGCCGAGGCGGCGGTGCCGCTCGACTGCGCCGGCGCCCGCCGCGACCTCGAGCGGGCGACCTCCTCGCTGCGCCGAGCCGGAGAGGGAGCGATCGGCGCCCGCGCCCGCCATCTGGCGGCTCTGGCGCGGGGGCCGGCCCGAGCCCTGCAGCGCGAGCGCGGCGACCTCAACCAGAAGATCCGCGAGATCCGTGCCGCCTCCGAACGTGGGCTCGCCGAGCGCACCGGCTTCCAGCGTCGCATCGCGTCCGTCGTGCTGAGGCGGGCGCGCCAGCGCGCGGTCGAGCGCACCCAGGCGGGCGCCGCCGCCGGCCAGCGCCGCCAGGCCGGCATCGAGCGGGCGGCAGAGGTCTCGCTGCGGCGCCGCCGTGAGGCGCTGCGCAGGGCGGCGGTGGCGCTACGGGCTCACGACCCCGAGCGCACGCTGGAGCGCGGCTACGCCCTGGCCGAAACCCCCGATGGCGAGTCGATCGGCTCGGCGAGCGCCGCTGTCGCCGCTGGAGAGGTAAGACTGCGGTTCGCCGACGGCCGGGTGAAGGCCGGGATCGAGGGAGAGATTGAGCGAGAAACCCGATAGCTACGAGACGGCGGTGGAGCGGCTGGAGGAGATCATCGACCGGCTCGACTCCGGCCAGGCCGGTTTGCGAGAGACGCTCGACCTCTGCCGCGAGGGCCGCGAGCTGGTCGGCTACTGCGCCGCCGAGCTCGACGCGGTCGGCGAGGGCTTGAAGGAGCTGCGCCTGGACGAGCTCGCCGCTCGGCTCGATTCCTCGGCCGAGTCCTAGGCCCCCGGGAACCGGAGGTGGGGTTTCGCTTAACTTTTTCGAGTGGCGCCTGGGGGCGTCCGAGAACGACTGTCGCGAAAAAGTACAAGACGCTTCACCCCACCTCCGGTTCCCGGGGGCCGGAGCAAAGGCGACCAAGCGCCGGGCAGCCTCGGCAGAGCGGCCAGGTGCGGTTTGCTGGTGGGGCGACGGGGAACTCGCCGTTGCCGATGCGGGCGATGGTTGCCGCGAGCCGCTCACGGCCGGCCTGCATCTCGGCGGCGCCGAAGCTGGATACCGCCGGCTCGTTCGGTGTCTCGAGGAAGACGTAGGCGACCTCGACCTCGGCGATGCCGCGGGACTCGGCTACAGCCAGCGCGTAGATCGTCCGCTGGATCTCGTAGGCGGCGGCGCGGTCCCGCGGCGCGTCCGCGCCGAGCGCGTCGGTCTTGTAGTCGACGACCAGCGGTGGCTCTCCCTCCCGCTCGACCAGGAGGTCGATCGAGCCGCGCAGGACCGCGCCATCGACCTTGAGCAGCAGCGACGCCTCCGCCCGCACCCGGGAGCCGTTTGCGTCGATCCGCTCGCGCAGCAGCGTCGAACCGAGCCAGCCGCGGACCGGTGTCAGCAGCTCCTCCGCCAGGCCGTCCACCTCGGGATTGAGCCCGGCGGCGAGCGCGTGGCGGTGCGCCAGCTCGGCCGGCGGCTCCTCCCAGCCGTTCGCCTGGCTCCACTCCAGCAGCGCGTGGACCGTGGCCCCCCGCGCCGAGCCGTCCTCCCGCGCCCCGGGCGCCGCCCTGGCTTCCTCGCCCACTCCGAACGTAGTTCTTCCCGGTATGCGGGAAGAACTACGTTCGGCGTCCTGGGGGCGGCCCCGGGTTCGCCGAGGTCGAGCACCCGCTCCATGTAGAAGCGGTACGGACACTCCTCGTAGGCGGCGATCGCGGTGTAGGAGAGGGGGCGGCTGGGGACGACGGGCGGGTCGCGCTCGACGATCGGCGGCGGTCCCTGGCCCAGGGGACGCTCGGCCGCGGCGTCGCGGCTCCTCGCTCGCAGCTCCGCCGCCCGCTCGGGCGAGGGAAGGGTGACCCGCACGGCGATCTGCGAGGGCGGGAAGACCGCCTCGAGCCCGGCTCGCGCCTCCGGCGCCGGCACGGCCACCGCCGAGTCGCCCTCGCGGTCGATTCCCAGCGCCGCGACGATTCGCTCGACCACCGGCGTCGCCGGCTTCGTCTCCCGCCCGGGCTCCGGCTTGACGACGCCGCTCAGCAGCAGCCGCTCGCGGGCGCGGGTGGCGGCGACGTGGAAGAGGCGCAGGCCCTCCTCGGAGTCGCGCTCACGCGCCTCCTCGCAGAGCTCGGCGTAGTCGTAGAGGTTGATCGAGCCGCTGCCGAGCCGCCGCAGCTGCAGTCCAACCCGCGGCGGCTCCTCACGACCCAACGCCAACAGTGGCGGCCGCGCCCCGGCCAGCAGACTGCGCGAGAGGTCGGGCACGGCGACGACGCCGAACTCGAGCCCCTTGGCGTTGTGCACGGTCATGATCCGCACCCCGTCGTGGCCCTCGGCCGCGGTCGCTGCCTGGGCCTCAGCGTCGCTCTCGGCCCGCGCCGCGAGGAAGTCGAGCAGGCCGCGCAGGTCGCGCCCCTCGCGGGCCTCGAACTCCGACGCCAGCCGGATCAGCTTGCGCACGTTGGCGAAGCGGGCCTCCCCGGCCGGGCGCATCAACACCGCCAGGTCGTAGCCGGTCTCGCTCGTCGCCGCCTCGATCAGCCCGGCCAGCGAGAGCCGCGGGCCACGCTCGCGCAGCGAGCCGAGCCTGGCGACGAACTCCCGCAGCAGCTCCAGCTCCGGCGCCGGGATCCCCTCCAGCCGCTCCGGCTCGGCCAGCTCCACCTCGCCGCGGCCGGCCGCCCGCTCCAGGGCCGGCCAGACGTGGCGGCGCTTGCCGGCCGCCGCCCGCAGCAACCAGAGCGTGTCTGGTGCGGCGCCGCAGGCGGGCGAGGCGAGGGCGCCGAACAGCGCCTGGTCGTCGAGCGGATTGGCGATCGTCGCCAGCAGCGCGCAGACGTCGGCGACCTGCTGCTGGGACCAGTAGCCGCGCCCACCGACCACGTAGGGCCGCAGCCCGGCCCGCTCGAGCGAATCCTCGTAGGCGTCGAGGTGGGTGAAGGCGCGCAGCAGCACGACCATCTCGCCGCGCGGCACCCCGGCCTCGGCGAGCTCGCGCAGCCGCGCCGCCAGGAACCGCGCCTCGGCCAGGCAGGCCGCCGGCGTGTGCCCATCGATCGCCGCCTCCAGCTCGATCCCCTCCTCCTCCCAGCCGTCGCGCGCCGTCAGCAGCAGCTCGACCGCCGGCTCCGGCCCAGCCAGCGGGCCGGGCGGCTCGGCGCCGACCCGCAGCGGCCGGAAGGCCTCGCCGAGCAGCGCCGCGCCGAGCAGGTTGACGGCGCCGATCAGCTCGGGGCGCGAGCGGAAGTTGCCGCTCAGCTCCATCAGCTCCGCCTCGGCCCGCCCGCCGATCAGCTCGCGCTGGCGGCGGAAGACCTCGAGGTCGGCGTGGCGGAAGCCGTAGATCGACTGCAGCTCGTCGCCGACCATCACGAGCTGGCCGTGCGGGCCGCGCAGCGCCTCGATCAGCCGCAGCTGCAGCCGGTTGGTGTCCTGGAACTCGTCGACCAAAAGGTGGCTGAAGCGACGCCGGTAGGCCTCGCCGATCTCCGCCCGCTCGAGCAGCCGCGCGGCGAGGATCTGCAGGTCCTCGAAGTCGATTCCGGCGCGCCGCTCTTTGGCCGCTTCGAAGCGAACCGAGAACAGCTCCAACAGCTCGGCCAAGTGGCCGTAGGCGACGCCTCCCTCGCCGGCCTCGGCGCAGCGGGCGATCGCCGCCTCGACCGCCTCGCGGTAGGGCGCGATCGGTTTCGCCCGGCTTTCGGTGCGAAAGGCGCGCAGCTCCTCCAGCGCCGGCGGCGCCCCCGGCGCCCCCAGCCGCGCCAGCGCCCGCTCGATCAGCTCACGCTTGGGATCGCCGTCTTCCAGCTCCTCCAGCGCCGCCGCGGCGGCCGCACAGCAGGCGGTGATCGCCGCCGGCAGGTCCGGCTCCGGAGGCTCGGGCAGCCGCGGCTCGGCGACGCCGCGGCTGCGCAGCTCGTCGTGGACGCCGGCGACGATAGCCCGCAGTCCGTCGACGTCGAAGGCGGCGACCGTCTCCTCGCGGGCGCGCTCGCCGCCGGCGAGGAACTCGACCAGCGTTTGGTCGAACGCCTCGCGCGCCGCCCGCTGCGCCTCTGGCGCGTCGAGAACGCGGAAGTCAGGGTCGATGCCGGCCGCGACCGGGTGGGCGGAGAGCAGCCGGTTGCAGAAGCCGTGAATCGTCGTGATCCAGGCGCCGCCGATCGCCGCCAGCAGCTCCCGCGCCCGCTCCGACCCCGCCTCGGCCCGCCGGGCGAGCTCGGCCCGGACCCGCTGGCGCAGCTCCGCCGCCGCCCGGTCGGTGAAGGTAAAGGCGAGGACCGCGTCGGGGGCGACCTCCTCCTCGCAGACCAGCCGGCAGTAGCGATCTACCATCACCCCGGTCTTGCCGGTGCCGGCGCCGGCCTCGAGCAGGACCTCGCGCCCGGTGGCGGCGATCGCGGCCGCCTGTTCCGGGGTCGGCGCTCGCCCGTTCATCGCTCCTCCACTTCCTCGTCCTCCTCGTAGCGGGGGGAGCGGTCGCGGCGGCAGATCGGCGCGAAGCTGCAGAAGGTCGGGCAGGCGTCGTGCCCGCGCAGGCCGCGGCGCGGCCCCGGGTCGCGGCGGATGTCGCCGGCGCGCATGCGGGCGACGATTGCGCCCGCCCGCCGCCGCGACTCCGCCAGCAGCTCCTCGAGGCTCTCGTCGTCGGCCAGGTCGCGGTCGTAGAGGCCGTAGCCGGCGAGGTCCTCGGCGGCTTCGTCCAGCACCACCCCACGCGGGCGGCGCACCGAGGTGCCGCGCAGCGGGTGGTAGAGGCCGGCGACCGGAATCGCCCCCCAGTGCCGCGCGGCGGCGAGCAGGTAGAGCGGCAGCTGCAGCTTCGCTCGCTCCTCGAACTTCTCGGCCGGGGTGACCGTGCCCGAGAGCTTGTAGTCGAGGACGACCGCGCGCCCGTCGGCGGCGCGGTCGACCCGGTCGATCGCGCCGTGCAACCCCCAGCCGTCCAGCTCCAGCGCCGGCCGCTCGCTGTCCTCCTCGCCGAGGCCGAAGCTCGCCTCCAGCAGCCACGGCTCGAAGCCGCCGGTCTCGCGCCCCGCCTCCTCGGTGAGAAAGCGGTCGAGCAGTCGCTCGACCCGCCGCACCATCGCCCGCTCCGCCGGGTGGTCGCCGAGCTCGCGCTCGCCAGCGATCGCCGCCACCAGCTCGCGCCCGCGCCCGGTCCAGGCCGCGAGCGACCCCGGGCGGGGGAGTGGGTCGCCGCCCGGGCGCTCCTTGTAGAGGCGCTCGAGGGCGGCGTGCATCAGGCCTCCCTGGACCAGCGGGTCGGGCACCGGGTCGAGCGGCTGCGGGTCCAGCTCGTGGCCGGCGAACCAGCGGTAGGAGCAGAGGTCGAACTCCTCCAGGGTGGTGCCGCCGTAGGCGGGGACCGTCGCCAGCGCCTCGATCGCGGCTGGATTGGTCAGCGGCCCGGGCGCCCGCGAGGCGGCCTCGGCTCGCCGGGCGGCGAGGATCCGGGCGGCGACGCGTTCGGCCCGGCCCGGCTCGACCCCCGTGGCCGCGAGCAGCGCCCCGGCGTCGGCCGCCGCGCCGTGGGCGGCCAGCGCCCGCGCCAGCTCGTCCTCCGAAGGTGCCTCGGCGAGGGGGTGGACGACCCGGGCCAGGTCGCGGGCGACCGTGATCGCCTCCTCCGCCGGGTCCGGCGCGGCGCCGTCGGGCGCTGGCGTCAGCAGCGCCCGCACCTCGTCGAGCAGCGGCGAGCGCGACTCGGCCGCCCCGCTCTCGTCGCTGTCGCGGTAGGAGAGGAATAGCCGCTCGCGCGGCAACGCCAGGCAGGCCTGGAAGAGATAGCGCTCCTCGGCCTCGGCATCGCGCCGCGGCTCGAGTCCGAGTGAGCCACGCTGCGCTTCGGAGAGGAAGGGGTCGCCGCCGTGGTCGCGGCGGGGGAACTCGCCGTCCTGCAACGAACCGACGAAGACGTGGTCGAAGCGAGCGGCGCGCAGGTGGTAGGGGCTGGCGATCCGCACCCGGCCCTCGACCGGGCCGCTCCAGACCCGGAAGCCGAGCCCGGCGACCGTCGCCGCCAGCTCCTCCGGCGCCGGCACCAGCTCGCCGAGCTCGGCCAGCTCCGCCAGGGCGGTGTCGATTGCCGCCGCGGCGCGCAGCTCGAGGCCGTCGCCCGGCCCGAGCGGCGGGCCGTCGCCCTCGCCGCGCAGCGGCCGCGAGGCCATCGTCGCCGCCAGCCGCCCGACCGCCGCCGCCAGCGCCGCCGGTCCGCGCGCGGCGGCGGCCCGCAGGCGCTCCAGGTCGCGCGGCGGCCCGCCCTCGTCGCCCTGGAAGAGCCTCAGCGCCGTCGCGGCATCGCCGAGGCGGCGACGGCGCACGCCGCGCTCCAGCCAGTCGACCCGGCCGGGTGAGATGCCGGACGGTCCCCGCAGGTAGCGCAGCAGGTCAGCGGCGGTGCCGCTCCCGAACTCCGCGTCCAGCAGCCCCACCAGCGCCCCGCCGACCGCGGTCCGGCTCACCGGCAGCTCGGCCTCGAGCGCGGTGGCGATCCCGTTCGCCTCCAGCGCCGCCGCGACCGCCGGCCCGCGACGGGCGGGATCGCGCAGCGCGATCGCGATCTGCGCCGGGTCGGCGCCGGCGGCGATCAGCCGCGAGGCCCGCTCGGCGATCGCCTCGGCCTCGCCGCGGACGCCCGCGGAGCGCAGCAGCGTGAGGCCGCCGTCCGCCGACCGTGGCTCGGCTGTGGCGGCGCCGAAGCCGGAGGCGAGGTGGAAGAGCAGCGAGCTCGCGGTATTAGCCGGGTCGGCCGCGGTGCGGGTCTCCTCGGCGACGCCGACCCGCTCGCGCAACTCCTCCAGCAGCCGTTCCCGTGCCGCCAACGCCGTATTGCCCGCTTCGAAGGCGAGCGCGACCGTCACCTCGGTGCTCGCCGCCAGCACCGCCACCAGCTCGAGCTGGTTCGGCGTCAGGTCGTCGAACCCGTAGAGGAAGACGGGCCGCCCGCCCCAGAAGGAGCCGTCGCGGCGCAGCAGCTCGATCGCCTCGCGGGCGACGCCGTGGGTGTCGGTACGGCCTAGCCGGTCCCGGGTTCGCGCGTAGCTGCCGTAGAGGGCGGCGATGTCGCCGAGGTAGGCCGAGCCCTCGAGCGTCCCGGCGCTCGCCTCGACCGCCTCCGGCGAGACCCCGGCTCCCTGCAGCTCGTCGAGCAGCCGCGCGAAGGCGCGGGCGAAGCCGGAGCGGGAGGCGGAGCGGCGCAGCGGCCGCAGCCGCGCGATCTCCGCCTCGACGGCGACCGCGACCGTCCGCAGCCGCTGGGCGGGGGAGAGGACCGCTACCGGAGGCGCGCCGCCGGCGGTCGCAACCGCGCTGAAGAGGGCGCCGAAGGTCATCGCCTCGCCGCCGAGAACGGCTCCCTCCGCCGCCAGCTCGCGCTCGAAGGCGAAGACGTCGTCCAGGGTCGGCAGAACGAGAATCGGATCGTCTGCGAGCGCCGCCGCGAAGCGGCGCCGGACGACCCCTGCCCTGCCCGAGTTCGGGGGTCCGTGAATTAGCTTCAGCGGCACCCTTCCCAGCTTATGAAGGCGGGCGGCGCACACCCCGCAAACTGCGGCGCAGGCGCCTCGTTTTGCCGTCTACCACCCCCTCTAGATTGCGAGTCACCCCGTGTCCCTCTGTTTCGTAGATCCCGCTGACGCCGTCCGTGCCATCGCTGACTCGGTCGGCCGTGAGGCCCGCCGCCAGTTGCTCGGCGAGGCGGTCCGCGCCTGGGTCGACGAGATCCCCGACTCCGAGCTCGAGGTCCACTACGCAAAGGCGATCGCCGAGCTCGACGAACACGACCTCTCGATGCTGGCGGCCTGGCACGGGTCGCTTGAGGTCGGCCAGCCGATCCCGAACCGCGACTTCCTGATGGGCGCCTTCGGCTCGCTCGGCGAGAACCGCCGCGAGGCACTCAAGCTCGCCGCCGGCTTCCGCGGTGAGGAGGCGGTCGACGCCGGCGTCACCGAGGAGGACGCGCTGGAGCTGGTGCTCGGGCTGCTGTCGCCGCCGCGGCTGATGCAGTTGACGGTCGAGGCGGTGGAGCTGTACGTCTGGGACCGCGCCGGTTCCGACAACTGACCCTTACTCCTTAAGGATCGGGACTGCTTACCAATTCACTCGCTTTCACTATTCGCCCGCACCGGCGGTCATCTGACGCCACATCCGCGGCGGGTCTGTGATCCTTGTCGCGTCGCCGGCCTCGGTGTCCTTGAGTACTACTCGCACCCACTCCGTCTGACCGTCGAGCGCGAAACGATAGAACCGCTCAGTCGCTCCTCTGACTTTCTCCGACCGCACCAGCGTTAACGCCTCGAGCTTCGCCAGCACCCGCACGTGGTAGGCGACGTTGCCCAGTTGCAGGCCAAAACGGGCGGCGAGGTCGGTGGCGCTCGCCGGTCGTACGTTCGCACCCTCGAGCGCTCGCAGGATGCGGCGGCGCAGGGGGTGGTTGAGCGCTGTGATCAGGCCGGCGGCGTCAGGGGGGGCGATAACGGATCTAGCCTTTGCTGATTTTTCGAACTAGTACTTACGTTCAGCAAGATTAAGGCATATATGCCCTAACAGTTCGGTTCGCAAAGCGCGATGGTTTGCGGAGGGGATGCCTCCGCGCCGGAAAAGAACGCCGCGATCGGCGGAGCATGCGGCCTTGGGCGAGGCTATCCGTCAGTTGCGGCAGGAGGCCAAGCTGACCCAGGAAGGCCTGGCGGAGCGCGTCGGCACCGACACCACTCAGATCGGCGGCTTGGAGCGGGGCATGCGCAACCCGAGCTACACAACCCTGACGAGGGTGGCGGCAGCGCTCGACACGACAGTCAGCGCGATCGTCACCTTGGCCGACCGCCTGCGACGCCAGCGAGGATGAGAAGCTCCGGCGGCTGAGCGCCGGCCCGCCGCTCAGGCGATCGCGGCGCGAATATCGGCGATCGCCTGCTCGTTGTCGCGGAAGTGGATTGCGCTCATGCCGGCGGCTCGGGCCCCCTCGCAGTTGTGGGCGAGGTCGTCGACGAACAGGCAGGCCTGGGCGGGCAGCCCGAGCCGCTCCAGGGTCAGCTCGTAGATCCGCGCTTCCGGCTTGCGAGAGCCGACGAAGCCGGAGTCGACCACGGTCTCGAAGATCTCGTCCACCGGCAGCATCGAGCGCCACAGCGGCTCCCACTCGCGGACGTTGTTGGTCAACATCGCCATCCGCTTACCAGCAGCCTTCAGCTCCCGCATCAGCTCGATCATCTCCTCATTTGGGTCGAGCGCCTCGAAATAGATCTCACGAAAGCGGTGCAGGTGCGGACGCTGGCCAAGCAGTGGCTCCAGTCCTTCTCCCAAGCGCTCGAGGAAGGCGACCTCGGCGAGCTCGCCGCGCTCCATCGCGTAGAGCGGGTTTTCGCCGTCCTCCTCGGTGATCGTCCGCATCGCCTCTCCAAGCGCTTCCGGTGAAATGCCGATCTCGTCCTGCACCCGCATGAAGGAGGCGAGCAACGGCGTGGTGAGGACGCCGCCGAAATCGGAGACGACGGCCTCGATCTCAGCCACTTAGACGCGCCAGCTCGTAGGTCCCGAGGCCCTCTCGCCCCTCGACCGCCCACCTGAAGAAGGCGATCTCGATGTTAAGGCCCGGCCGCTCCACGGCGGCGGAGCTGATCAGCGAGCCGGCGCCGCGCAGGGGCCGTGCGCCGTCGCCGTCTGGCCACAGCTCGAGCGAGGCCCGTCGCTGGACACCGTCCTCGCCGTATTCGGTCGAGAGCATCGCCTCCGCGAAGACGACCGGGGCCGCGTCCGGATCGCAGAGCACCGCCGCGACCTCCTCCTTGCCGTGCTCGCGAGCACCCGCGGGCAGGGTCGAGGTGAGGGCGAGCAGCCCCCCGTCGGAGAAGACGATCCCGATCGATCGCCGCAGGATCTCGGTTGCGTCGCCCGCCACCGGCGCAGCCTATTGACGCGGCGAGCGGTCGTGCTGTTCGGGCCAACTAGATTTCCGCGATGAGCAGCATCCGGATCCGAAGCGCCGATTCCGGCCGCGACGCCGCCGCCTGCGCGGCGATCTACGCCCCGCACGTCGAGGGCGGACCGACCTCCTTCGAGGAGCGCGCCCCCAGCCCCGCCGAGATGGCGGCGCGGATCGAGCGGACCGTCGCCACCCACCCCTGGCTGGTCGCCGAGGACGGGGGAGAGGTGGTCGGCTACGCCTACGCCTGTCGCCACCGAGAGCGCCCCGCCTACCGCTGGGCCGCCGACGTCTCCGTCTACGTCGCCGAGGGGCATCGTGGCCAGGGCTTGGGCCCGGCGCTCTACGAAGCGCTGTTCGCGCAACTGCGGGGGCAGGGATTCCAGGTGGCGTGCGCTGGCATCACCCTGCCCAACGAGGCCAGCGTCGCCCTGCACGAGCGCTTCGGCTTCGAGCGCAGCGGGCTCTACCCGCGGATCGGCTGGAAGGCCGGCGCCTGGCGCGACGTCGGCTGGTGGCAGCTGGAGCTGGTCCCGGCCGGTGAGGGTCCCCCCGCCGAGCCGCTGCCGCCGAGCCCGCCGCCCCCACCCGGCTACCATTGAGGCGATGGCAGAGGATCAAACCGACGTCGCCGCCCAGAACGAGGTCCTCACCGAGGAGGACGTCTACGAGGCGCTGGAGGAGGTGATCGACCCCGAGTTGGGGCTCGACTTCGTCTCGCTCGGCCTCGTCTACGACGTCGAGATCGAGAAGGAGGACGTCTACGTCACCTTCACGCTGACCACCCCAGCCTGCCCGATCGGCCCCCAGGTCTCCGAGCAGATGAAAGAGTTCGTCGGCGACCTCCCCGGCGTCTCCGCGGTCCACCCGAAGATGGTCTTCGACCCAGCCTGGTCCCCGGAGATGATGACCGAGGACGCCAAGTTCGCGCTCGGCTTCTAGGCAGGGCTTTTGGGTCATAGGGGGTCAAGAGGGTCAGTTTGACCCCATCCCGTCCCCACGGTGTCCCTGATCTACCCCCGATCTGACGGAGTCCTGTTTCTAGAGTCCTTCGGCACCGAGGAGGATCAGATGCCCCACAAGCACCTGCAGAGGTGATCGAAGAACGCGAGCGCGCCCCCACGGGGGGTCGCTTTTTGGCGATCTCGCCCGCTGCGGTGAACTTGCTGCGCTCTAGCTCTTCCATGCTCTTGAGCCGTTGCTGGGTGGCTGTCAGCCGCGGACGTGAAGCTATGCAGCGAGCGTGTGTCCGCTGGACACTCCCGCCGCATGGAACTCAGTGACCCACTCCCGAGGCACGAAGGTTGGGCGGTCGCGCTTGCGCCTGATGTGATCGGCTAGCCATAGGAGACCGATCGCCAGCAAGAGAACCGGACCCGTCGCAGCTGGGGGTCGCCAGACCACGTCTGATCCGTCGGGGAAGACGATTGCGATTGGCCTCCGGTCAGCCACAGCCCGAGACATGAGGTTTGAGGCATTGGGAGAATCGGCTGGGACGAGCACCGTTTCATTCGGGTAGCGCTCATCGGTGTCGGGATCGACAGCGACGCGACCGAGAAGGTCGAAAGCGGCATCGGTGCCGGGGGTGTTCTTGCTGCGGGCTAGTTTCTCCATGATTCGATTATCGCTTCCCAGTGAGCCTTCAGGTGGTCGATTGCGGCCGGAATTACCTCGCTGGTCGGACCTTCGTGGAAGGGAGCTTCTGGCTGCTTTCCGCCTCGCCGAGTGTAGCGGTGCATGTGATGGGTTCCCAAATGGTTGTCGTAGACGCGGACGGTCTGCCAGGCGCCGTCCTCGAACACCAAGAGGACGACCGAATAGCGCTCGATTGGCCTTCCTGAATGGCTGAAGCGCACGAGAACCCCGTCGATGATCCCGATCTCGATCGTCCGCTCGTAGGGCACGGGTCGGCAGCCTCACATGCGATTCGGACAGCGGATGCCAAGCTGGGCTCCGCGCCCTGACGACTAGGCTGCCCGGTCATGGCGAAGTTCGCGCGAAACCGCCCCCAATCGGTCTGAGACCACCGCGTGCCAGTGCTGCTCTACGACAACCCGGTTTCGGGCAATTGCTACAAGGCCCGGCTGATCTTCAGCCTGCTCGACATCGAGTTCGAGCGACGGGGGCTGTCGGTTGTAGAGCACTCGGATCGAGCTGAGGTCCTCGGCGGACTCAGCCCGTCGCTCAACGTGCCGACCGTGGTGCTCGAGGACGGTCGTCCGCTCGCCGAGTCGAACGCGATCCTGTGGTTCTTCGCCGATGGCTCCCGCTACCTGCCCGACGATCCCTACGAGCGCGCGCAGGTGCTGCAGTGGATGTTCTTTGAGCAGTACAAGCACGAGCCGGGCATCGCGGTCGTCCGCTTCTGGGTCGCGATCTCCGAGAACCCCCAACCCGAGGCTGAGATCGAGGCCAGGCGCGCGGCGGGGCGCGCGGCGCTCGACGTGATGGAGCGGCATCTCGGCGACCACGAGTACTTCGTCGGCGAGCGCTTCACGATCGCCGACATCGCGCTCTATGCCTATACCCACGTGGCTCCCGAGGGCGGCTTCGACCTTCAGCCCTACCCGGCGGTGCGCACATGGCTCGAGAGAGTCGCGGCTCAGCCCGGGATCGTCCCGATTTCCGCCTGAGCCGCTTGCACCCGGGCCACCACCGGCCCCGGTGACGGCGACAGCCCCTGCCGGCGAATACTCACAGGTACACATACCCTTCGCGGGTCGTGCACACCGTCGTCCACTTCTCGCCCCACCCCGATGACGAGCTGATAGGGGCGCCGGCGACCTTGATGGCCCTGTGGGACGCGGGCTGGCGGGTGGTGAACGTCGCTTGCGGCCTTGGTAGGCCCGACCAGCACGCGCGGCGTGAGGCGGAGGTCCACGAGGCGGCCAGTCGCGCCCGCTTCGAATCGCGGATCGAGCGGCCTCCGGTGGCGATGTCTAGCGGCGACGACGCTGCCGCCGCGCGCGAGCGCCTGCTGGAGATCGTGCGGCGCCAAATGGGGGGCCGGGCGTGCAGATCGTCGTTTCGCCAAGCCCCCACGATCGTCACGGGGCTCACGAGCTGGTCGGCGCCGCCGTCCGCGACGCGCTGGCCGAGCGCGGCGACGATGCGCCGCGCTGGTGGATGTGGGGACTTTGGAGCTCGCTGCCGCAGCCAACCCTGGCCACCGCCTTCGACGCCGCCCGCCTGGAAGAGATCCTCGCCGCGCTGGACGCCTACCGCGGTGAGCTGGAGCGCAACGACTATCGCCGCTTCGTCAAGGCCCGCGCCGAGATGAACGCCTCTCTGGGTCCGGAGCTGCTGTTCGGCTTCGGCAGCGAGGCTCCGCGGGAGATTCGCTACGTCGAGCTGCTGACGGAGGCGGTGCGGGCCGACGATCGCTGGCTGCTCGGCCGGGCGCGTTGGCTCGATTCGCCCGCGCCGCTGATCGGGCCCGGCGACACGGTGGTCGATGGGTGGCTCGACGGGCCGAACGAGACGGGTCGCTTCGGCGCCGAGGAGCGAGGCCGGCTCTGGGACCTGACCCTGCACGAAGACAACGTCTTCAACCAGCGCCACGCGTTCTTCTTGATCGCCGAGGCGATGCTCGCCGTGACCTATGCGACCGCTTTGGACGCCAGCGAGAACCTGGTCGCCGCCGTGATCGCGACGATGGGCCTTCTCCTCACCGTCGCCTGGCTCTACGTCAGCACCCGCCACGGCGGCAAGGTCCAGCAGGTCCAACGACGGGCGAAGGCGGTCCTGCCCGACTACCGCGACGTCGCCGAGTCGACCTCGTCGGCGCCGAGCCGCTGGCTGCGCATCCCCTCGCGCACCGTGACGGGGACGCTGGTTCCGCTCTTCGTCGGAATTCTCTGGGTCGCCCTGCTCCTGCCCCGGCTATGACGCCCTGACCCGGACGCTAGCCCTGTAGGCGGCGCTCGCCGTTCTCCTCTGCTGGCACCTCCTCGGCCTCGGCCTCGGCCTCGTAGTCGTAGGCGCGTTTGGGGCGGTCTCCACGCCAGCTCTCGCCGGCGCCGCCGCCGGGCACGCCAACGACGGTGAAGCGGCCCACCGTGTAGCGGCGCAGCAGGGTGCGGACGATCGCTCGGGTCGGTGGGATCAGCAGGATCAGGCCGACGATGTCGGTGATGAAGCCAGGCGCCAGCAGCAGGGTGCCGCCGACGACGATCAGCAGGCCATCGACCACCTCGCGGCCGGGGAAGCGGCGCTGGGCGAGCGCTTCGTTGAAGCGGCGCCAGGCGCCGCGGCCCTGGTGTTTGAGCAGGAACGAGCCGAGCAGGGCGTCGGCGAGCAGCAGCGCCAGCGTCGGCCAGAGGCCGATCGCTTCGCCGACCTGGATGATCACGTACAGCTCGACGATCGGGACGACGATGAAGAGGACGATCAGGAAGGCCATCAGGCTGCCGCGGTGGCGGCGCCGGCGGCCTGCTCCAGCTCCGCCAGCGACTCGCCGATCCCGTCGGCGATCGCTTCCACGTCCTCCATCGAGTCGTAGTCGGCGAGCAGGCCGAAGCCGATTTTGCCGTGGTAGCTCATGATCGCCACCGCCAGGGCGTGGTTCTGGGGCAGGAAGGCGACCGGGAAGACCTCTTCCATCTCGCGGCCGAGCACGTAGAGCGGCACCTGCGGGCCCGGCACGTTGGTGACGATCGTGTTGAAGAGGCGGGTCGAGAAGTTGATCCGCGAGGCCTGGGCGAGCAGGGTCGGCGGCGCGAAGTCGTTGAAGCGGGAGATCACTTCGGCGCCGAGCGCCTGTTTGGAGCGCTTCAGGCCTTCCATCTCCTGGGTGATCGTGCGCAGCCGCCGCACCGGGTCCTCGACGTAGACCGGCAACGGCCCGCGCATCAGGGCGATCCGGTTGCCGAGATTGCCGCGCTCGTCCTCGCCGCGGATCGAGACCGGTACCAGCGCCCGCAGCTCCAGCCCCTCGGTGCGGATGCTGCGGTGGTGCAGCCAGCTGCGCAGGGAACCGGTGACGACGGCGAGGACGACGTCGTTGACGGTGCCGCCCAGCGAGTCCTTGATCCGCTTGAACGTCGCCAGCTCCGAACGCGCCCAGACGTAGCGCCGGTGCGGGCCGATCGGCTGGTTCAGCGGCACGTCGGGGGCGGGGTCGGCGAAGGCGGTGACGATCTCGCTCAGCCCCTCCAGCGCCTCGACCGCCTTGCGCGCCGTCACCTCGGGGTGGCGCACCGCCTCGACCGCGCGCTCGCCCAGCGCCACCGGCGCCGCGACCGCGTCGGCGATGCCGCGCGCGACCAGCTCGGTCGTCCCCGGTTCCGGCTGCGGCACCCAGTCGTCCGCCACCGCCGCCGGCTCCGGCACCGGCTCGAGGTCGAACAGCACGGTGCCGATGTCGACCCCGGAGATGCCGTCGACCATCGCGTGGTGGGTCTTGGTCAGGATCGCGAAGCGGTCGCGCTCCAGCCCCTGCGCCAGCCACAGCTCCCAGAGCGGCTTCGAGCGGTCGAGCTGCTGGGAGAAGACGCGCCCCGCCAGTCGCTTCAGCTGCGCCTCGCCGCCCGGCTCGGGCAGCGCGGTGTGACGGATGTGGTAGGTGAGGTTGAAGTTGACGTCGTCGGCCCAGAGCGGCCGCCCCGCCTCCAGCGGCGGCACCACCAGCTTCTGGCGGAAGCGCGGCACCTGGTTGAGGCGACCCTGCACGTGCTCGACCAGGTCGACGTAGCGCGGCGGCGGCCCCTCGAAGATCAGGATCGCGCCGACGTGCATGTGGCTGGTCGAGCTCTCGTTGGTCAGAAACGAGGCGTCGACCGCGGTCAGGCGGTCGAGGTGGCGTCCGTCGGTGCTCATGTAGCAAGGCTAGCTACCCTGCTCTGATGGCAGCAACCGCCACCGCCGCCCCGAAGCGGGTCTTGCTCGCCGCCCCGCGCGGCTACTGCGCCGGGGTCGATCGTGCCGTGCAGACGGTCGAGCGGGCGCTGGAGCTGCACGGCGCCCCCGTCTACGTGCGCAAGGAGATCGTCCACAACAAGCACGTGGTCGAGGAGCTCTCCAAGCGCGGCGCGATCTTCGTCGAGGAGGAGACCGAGGTGCCGGAGGGCAAGATGGTCGTCTTCTCCGCCCACGGCGTCGCCCCCGCCGTGCACGAGAACGCCGCCGCCCGCGGCCTGCGGACGATCGACGCCACCTGCCCGCTGGTCACCAAGGTCCACGTCTCGGCCCGCCGTTTCGCCGCGCAGGGCTACACGATCATCATGATCGGCCACGAGGGGCACGAGGAGGTCGAAGGGACGACCGGCGAGGCTCCCGAGAGCATCGTCCTGATCGAAACCGTCGAGGAGGTCGAGACGCTCGAGGTCCCCGACCCCGACAGAGTCGCCTTCATCACCCAGACCACCCTCTCGGTCGACGAGACGGCCGACGTGATCGCCGCCCTCCGCGCCAAGTTCCCCGGCATCGTCAGCTCCAAGTCAGACGACATCTGTTACGCCACGACCAACCGCCAGATTGCCGTCAAGCAGCTGGCCCGCGAGTGCGACCTGGTCCTGGTGATCGGCTCCACCAACTCGTCCAACTCCAACCGCCTGGTCGAGGTGGCGCGCGAGCACGGCGCTGCCTCCCACCTGATTGACAACCACTCCCAGGTGCGGGAGGAGTGGCTGCAGGGCGTCGAGACCGTCGGCATCACCTCCGGGGCCAGCGCCCCCGAGGAGCTGGTCGAGAGCCTCGTCGCCTTCTTCCGCGAGCGCGGCGCCGAGGACGTCTCGGAGCTGCGGACCGTCCACGAGGACGTCCGCTTCATGCTGCCGAAGGAGATCCGCGAGGAGCTCGCCGCCCGCGCTTAGCTCGGGGCCGGGCGCCCTGCCGCTCAGTCCTCGTACGGCGCGTAGCGGTGGTGCAGCATCAGGTCGTTGCCGTCGGGGTCAGTGAACAGCGCCATGTGGCAGACACCGGTGTCGAAGGTCTCGCCGGCGAACTCGACGCCCTTCGCCTCCAGCTCGGCCCGGGCGGCGGCGACGTCCTCGACGTGCAGCGCCGGGTGGGCGTTCTTCTGCGGCGCGAACTCGAATCCCATTTTCGCCGGCTCCCAGATCCCGAAGCAGGTGTCGCCGGCCCAGAACTCAAAGCGCGAGCGCTCGTCCGGGCGCAGGCCGAGCGTGTCGACGTAGAAAGCGCGCGAGCGCTCGGCGTCGGTGGATGGGATGCCGACGAAGTCGAGCTTGCTGATCATCGTGTCCTCCTGGTCGTCATGGGACCCCCGCCGCGAAGCTGAGCGACCAGAATCCGCTGGCCGGGGGAGGGGCGGAGCGTCAACGTGTGCGAACCGTGGTGGGGATGCTCCGCCAGTGAATAGATACCCGGTTCGGCCGCGATCAGCGGCGCCAGCACCTGGCCGTCCAGGTCCAGCTCGACCGCGCCGGGACCCTCAATCACCGCGTAGGCGCCGCCGGCCTCGTACTCGACCGTCAGCTCGTCGCCGTCTTCGCCCGCGGTCCACGGCCGCTGCCAGGAGCCGCCCGGGAACAGCTCGGGAGTCGGCGCGATCACCCGGGCGCCGGGTCCGTCGGTCGGGCGCAGCGGCGCCATCGGCTCGGGCAGTTGGCGCAGGGCATCGATCTCGCGCAACTCCTCCTGGATCGCCAGCTCGGTCGCCAGGTATTCGCCCTCGCCGAAGTGGACCCAGGCGAGCGCCCCGCCGAGGCTCCATAGGAAGAGGCTGGGCCAGCCCTCGCAGCCGTAGGCGGCCCAGAGCTCGTGCTCGGCGTCGATCGCTACCGGGAACTCGACCCCGAGCGCCCGCCGGCCGGCGGCGACGGCGTCTGCCTCGGCGCCGAACGGGAAGCGCGGCGCCTGCACGCCGATCACGCTGAGCCCAGCCTCGCGGTAACGGCGTGACCACTCGCTCAGGTAGGGGAGGGTGCGGACGCTGTTGAGCTGGGCGAAGTCGATGAAGTGGACGAGGGCCGGTCCGGGCGCCGTCAGGGCCGGCATCGACTCGGGCTCGGTCGCCGAGCCAGACCAACCCCTCGGGCAGGTCGGGGGCGGCGATGTTGTCGCGTCCGGGGCGCACGGGCGGACGTTATCCTGGGCCGCCGTGAGCGAGCTTGGCGCCTTCCTGCTGCCGGCGGTACCGCTGCTGACGCTGCTCGCCTTCCTGCTGGCGGGGCGCTATCCCGGCTGCGAGGCGATCGTGCGCCTCTCCGAGCGACTTGGCGCCGAACCTCCACGAGCGGTCGCGCCGCGCCGCCGCCGCTTGCCGCGCCCGCCCCGCACCTTCGCCCCGCGCGGCGGCCTGCTGATCGCCCTCGGCATCGCCAAGCGCCCGCCGCCCCTGCCGGCGTAGTCCGAGCCGGAACTCCGTTCCGCGGTTCCTTGTGGACCGCACGCGTCCGTAAGGAACCACGGAACGGGTGTGAGCGCGTGCCGGTGCACGCTGACAGAAGGGAACACGATGAGCTCCAATGCTGCGCGCCTGATCGCGGCGGTCGCCGTGGTCGCCGTCGCGATCGTCCTGCTGGTGGTCCTAAAGAGCGACGATGGCGGGGGGAAGACGATCACCGACAACGGCAAGGTGCCGACGATCGTGGTCGACAAGTCCGGCAAGCCGGTCGGCGGCATCGCCGACCTCACCTACCACAAGGGCGACCGGGTCCACTTCAAGGTCACCTCGGCGGTCGCCGACGAGGTCCACGTCCACGGCTACGACCTGATGAAGGACGTAAAGGCCGGCGGCACTGTTACCTTCGACTTCCCGGCGACGATCGAAGGCGTCTTCGAGGCGGAGCTCGAGGGGCGCAAAGAGCAGATCATCGAGCTCGAGGTCGAACCCTTGACCCTGCCGCTCGCCCACACGCTGGCCGCTCGGCAGGACCTGCCGATCCCGGCCTGGCTGTTCGCCTGGGCCGCCTCGATCGTCCTGATCGTCTCCTTCTTCGCGCTCTCGGCTGCCTGGCGCGAGCCCCGTTTCGAGCAGGAAGGCTGGCGCCCCCTCGGGCCGGGGCTGTCCCGCGCCCTGCTGGGGTCGCCGATGCAGGTGCTGTGCGGGGCGATCGGCGTCTTCCTGCTGGGGGTCGCGATCTACTCTGGCCTGCGGGGGACCGAAGCGCCGGACCGCAACTTCGCCCTCACCTTCCTCTTCGTCACCTGCTGGCTCGGCTTTCCCGTTCTCTCGGCCCTGCTCGGTGACGTCTTCCGGCCGTTCAACCCCTGGCGGGCCGGCGGCCGCCTCGCCGGTGCCGGGTTCCGCGCGATCGCCGGCCAGCGGCCTGCCCATCTCGCCTACCCGGAGTGGCTCGGCCGCTGGCCCGCGGCGGCTGGTCTGCTCGCCTTCGTCTGGCTGGAGGTCGTCTACGGCGGCAGCGGTGGCGTCGCCGTCGGCCTCGATCCAGAAGCGGCGGCGACCGCGGCGCTCCTCTACAGCGGCTACACGCTGGCGATGATGGCCCTGTTCGGGGTCGAGGAGTGGTGCGAGCGTGGCGAGGTCTTCTCGGTCTACTTCGGCATGTTCGGCCGCCTCGGGTGTTTCGGGGTACGGGACGGCCGGCTGGGCCGCCGGCGAGCGCTCTCGGCCGCGACGACCTGGGCCACCCTCCCCGGCTCGGTTGCGGTCGTGGTCGCCTCGATCGCCTCGACCAGCTTCGACGGCGGCCAGGAGGGCGCCTTCAAGGACGCGATCGAAAGCGTCGTGCGCCGCCTCGCGGACGCCGGTGTCAACCTGCTCAACGCCGAGCGGCTCACCGACACCCTCTTCCTCCTGCTTTGCTTCGCCGGCGTGGGCCTCGTCTACCTGCTTGGGGTGCGGGGGATGCGCACGGTCCGCGGCGCCCCCGCGCTGGCGAAGCTGCGGGTCGGCTTCGCCCACACCCTGATCCCGATCGCTCTCGCCTACCTCATCGCCCACTACTTCAGCCTCTTCGTCTTCCAGGAGCAGGCGCAGTTCACCTACCTGCTCTCCGACCCGCTCGGAACCGCCCACACCGACCTCTTCGGCACCGCCTCAAGCGGCATCGACTTCAGGGTCCTCAGCTCGAACGCGATCTGGTACGTGCAGGTCGGCGCCCTCGTCGTCGGCCACGTGCTCGGCCTCACCCTCGCCCACGATCGCGCGCTGGTCTACTGGCCGCGGTACCGCCAGGCGGCCCGCTCGCAGTACTGGATGCTGGCGGTGATGGTCGCCTTCACCTGCTTCGGCCTCTACCTGCTATCGGTGGCAAATGCATGATCCTCCCCGTCGCCCACCTCGGCCACTACCTCTGGATCCTCTACCTCTTGCCAGTCCTATTCGTCGTGATCGGCATCGTCAAAACCACGCTCTCGGAGAAGCGAGCCGGCGAGAAAGACGACGAGCCCTCGGTCCTCCAGGCTCCGGCCGAGCATCCCGAGAGGGAAGACTCTCCTCCGGCGGGTGGCACGAGGAGGGAGGCCGAGAACGAAAACCTCGCCCGCAGGCCTCCCTCCTCGTGACAGGACCCGCCGGCCGGAGGCTCTCCGTCCTTCAGAGGATCTCGGCGAGGCGTCGCTCGAGGGCGGCCGAGATCTCGTCACGCACCGGTCCCTCGGCCAGGCGTTCGACCAGCGACTCGAGGAAGCCTTCGATGATCAGCGACTTCGCCGCCGCCTCGTCGAGGCCGCGCGAGGTGAGGTAGAAGAGCTGGTCCCGGTCGACCTGGGCGATCGCCGCCGCGTGGGTGCAGCGGACGTCGTCGGCGAGGATCTCCAGGCCCGGGATCGCGTCGGCGTGGGCCGCGGTCGAGAGCAGCAGGTTGCGGCTCTCCTGGAAGGCGTCGGTCTGCTGGGCGCCGGGGTCGACCTTGATCATCCCGCGCCAGACCGCGGTCGCGCCGGCGGCGAGGACGCCGCGGAAGGCGAGGTCGGAGTCGGTGTTCGGCGCCGCGTGCTCCTGCGTGGTGTCGTAGTCGAGGTGCTGGCCGGGGCCGCCGGCGTAGCCGCCGGTGACGCGGGCCTCGGAGCCCGGTCCGGCGAGCTTGGTCTCCATCCGCACCTTGCCGCGGGCCGAGCCGAAGCCGAGCGCGGCCCAGTCGAGGCGGCCGTCGCGCTCGACCTGGGCGCGCTGGGTGGCGAAGATCCACGACTCGCTCGGAGATGTCCTGGGTGTTGACGTAGCGCAGGGTCGCGGCCTGGCCGACGCTCAGCTCGACCACCGCGTTGAGCAGTCCGTCGACCTCATCGCCCGGCGAGGACCAGTGCTCCCAGACCTCGGCCTCGGCGCCCTCCTCGAGCACGATCAGGGTGCGCCAGTCGACGGCGACGCCGTCGCGGTCGACGGGGACCTCGATCCGGATCGGCGTCGGCTAGCGGCGACGCCGCGCGGCACGTGGACGAGCACCCCGTCGCGCCAGCTCGCCTCGTTGCGGGCGACGAAGGGGTCGCCGATCGGGACAAGCGATCCCAGCCGCTCCTCCAGCAGCTCCGCGTGCGAGGTGAGGGCGTCGGCCAGCGGCACGACGGTCGCGCCCTCGGCCCCGCTCATCTCGGCGTCGGCGCCGCCGGCTTCGTAGGAGTCGATCTCCAGCGCGGAGAGGTCGGTGAATTCCCAGCCCTTCGCCTTCTGGTCGGGCAGGGGCAGGCTCTCCGTCAGAGAGGCGCCGCTGCCGGCGCCTCTTCTCGAGCCAAGCGGGTGCGGTTGCCAGCTCAGCCAATCGAGCCCTCCATCTGCAGCTCGATCAGCCGGTTGAGCTCGACCGCGTACTCCATCGGCAGCTCCTTGGTGACCGGCTCGATGAAGCCGTTGACGATCATCTTCGAGGCCTCCTCCTCGTCGAGGCCGCGGCTCTGCAGGTAGAAGAGCTGCTCGTCGCCGATCTTCGAGACGGTCGCCTCGTGGCCGACGTCGGCGTCGTTCTCGTCGATCCGGATCGTCGGGTAGGTGTCCGAGCGCGAGTCCTCGTCGAGCAGCAGCGCGTCGCAGACGACCTTCGAGCGCGACTCGGTCGCCCCGTCGGCGACTTCGAGCAGGCCGCGGTAGGTCGCGCGGCCGCCGTCCTTGGAGATCGACTTGGAGAAGATCGAGGAGGAGGTGCGCGGGGCGCCGTGGATGATCTTGCCGCCGGCGTCCTGGTGCTGGCCGTCGCCGGCGAAGGCGATCGAGAGGATCTCGCCGTGGGCTTCGGGCCCGAGCAGGTAGATCGACGGGTACTTCATCGTCAGTTTCGAGCCGAGGTTGCAGTCGACCCACTCCATCGTCGCCTTCTCGTGCGCGACCGCGCGCTTGGTGACCAGGTTGTAGACGTTCTGCGACCAGTTCTGGACGGTCGTGTAGCGGACCCGCGAGCTCGGCTTGGCGACGATCTCGACCACTGCCGAGTGCAGCGAGTCGCTCGAGTAGACCGGCGCCGTGCAGCCCTCGATGTAGTGGACGTCGGCGCCCTCCTCGCAGATGATCAGCGTCCGCTCGAACTGGCCCATGTTCTCGGTGTTGATCCGGAAGTAGGCCTGCAGCGGCATCTCGACCTTGACCCCGGCGGGGACGTAGACGAAGGAGCCGCCCGACCAGACCGCCGAGTTCAGCGCCGCCAGCTTGTTGTCGTTGGGCGGGATCACCGTCGCCCAGTACTCGCGCACCAGGTCCTCGTGCTCGCGCAGTGCCGTGTCCATGTCGGTGAAGATCACGCCCTGGGCCTCGAGCTTCTCATTGACCTGGTGGTAGACGACCTCGGACTCGTACTGGGCGCCGACGCCGGAGAGGAATTTGCGCTCCGCCTCGGGGATCCCGAGCCGGTCGAAGGTGTTTTTGATGTCCTCCGGGACCTCGCTCCAGTCGCGGCTGTTCTTCTCCGAGGCGCGGACGAAGTAGTGGATGTCGTCGAAGTCGATCTGGCCGAGGTTGCCGCCCCAGGTCGGGGTCGGGCGCGAGTAGAAGTGCTCCAGCGCCTTCAGTCGGAAGTCCCGCATCCACTGCGGCTCGTCCTTGTACGCCGAGATCGATTCGACGACCTCGCGCGAAAGCCCCTTCGGCGCCTTGTAGGCGTAGCCGGACTCAGGATCGTGGAAACCGAACTTCTCCTTGTAGTCGGCATTGATGCCGGCCAGCTCTCGCTTCTCTGCGACTACCTCGGGCGTTGCCATGTCAGGAGACCTCCAGGATGATGGTGTCGTCCTCGACGGCTATCGGGAACGTTGGCACCGGTTGGAAGGCGGGAAGAGTCTTCGGCCTGCCGGTGCTCAGGTCGAAGAGCGAGCCGTGTCGCGGGCACTCCACCGTGCAGGCCGCCGGGTCGAACTCGCCCTCGGCGAGTGGCCCGTTGTCGTGCGAGCAGCGATCCTCGATCGCGTAGAGCGCGCCGTCACAATTGAAGACGCCGATCTTGCGACCGTCGTGCTCGACCAGGCGCATGGCGCCGGGCGCCAGCTCGGCGGCAGGGCATATGGGAATCGTCGTTGCTGCGGTTTCGGTCAAGAGGATGCGGTGCTCCCGCGTCGGGTTGTGCGGATCGAGACTTAATCCTACCTCTGCACTCGGATTTTAGCGGCCGGCCTGGTCGGGCCGTTTACGCGGCCAGGCTGGCCGGGCCGTTCACGCGATCGCGATGAGTTTCCGCCGCGCGCGTGGTCTTATGCTCGCAAGACCACTTCGAAGGAGGACGAGAGATGAGCGAGAGGACCAGTTACACCCCCCGCACCCCGTGCTGGGTCGAACTCGGGACGCCGGACATCGAGGCGACCGCCGCCTTCTACGGCGAGCTGTTCGGCTGGGAGCTGCCGGAGCTGCCGAACTCGGCCGAACTCGGTGGCTACCGGCGGGCGAAAAAGAGCGGCAAGGACGTTGCCGGCGTGGCGCCGCTGATGCAGGAGGGCCAGCCGCCGGCCTGGAGCACCTACGTCTCGGTCACCGATGCCGCCGCGACGCTGGCGACGGTGCGGGAGGCGGGCGGCCAGGTCATCGTCGAGCCGATGGACGTGAGGGGGCTGGGCACGATGGGCGTCTTCAGCGATTCGACCGGAGCGGTCTGTGGCGTCTGGCAGCCCGGCACCTTCATCGGCGCCGAGCTGGTCAACGAGCCCGGCACCTTCGGCTGGAACGAGCTCGGCACCCGCGACACCGCCGCCGCCAAGGAGTTCTACGGCAGCGTCTTCGGCTGGAGCTACGACGACGAAGAGTCGGTGCGGGCCGGCACCTACACCGTCTGGAAAGCCGGCGAGGCGATGGTCGGCGGGATGCTCGACATGAACGCCGTCCAGATGCCCGCGGAGATGCCGCCCCACTGGCTCGTCTACTTCACCGTCGAGGACACCGACGCCGCCGCGGAGAAGGCGAGGGGCGGGGGAGGCGACGTGCGGATGGACCCGGTCGACATCCCGGTCGGCCGCTTCGCCGTCCTCGCCGATCAGTTCGGCGCCGCCTTCGCGGTGATGCAGCCGAGCGAGGAGACGCTGGCGAACATGCCGTAGCGGTCGCGCCGTTCGGTTCGCGCCGGCCGCCCCGGCTAGCCGAGGTCGGCGACCGCTTCCGCCGGGTCGCCGGCCTCGCCCTCGTCCTCCCATTCGGCGGGCTGGCCGAGGCTGGCGCTCTTGACGACCTTCAGGCCCAGCATCGCGCACTTCATCCGCGTCGCCGAGATCTCGATCCCGAGCAGCTCGAGCACGAACTCCTTCGGCAGCCGCAGCAGCTCCTGACGCGATTTGCCGACCAGCTCGTCGGTCAGCAGCGAGGTCGCCGCGGTCGAGATCGCGCAGCCCTTGCCCTCGAAGGCGACCTCGGCCACCCGGTCCTCCTCGTCGAGTCTGATCGTCACCCGTTGCTCGTCGCCGCAGAACGGGTTGTTGTCCTCGAACTCGAGGTCGGGGTGCTCGAGCTGGCCGAAGTTGTGCGGCCGCTTGTAGTGCTCGAGGATCTGGTCGCGGTAGAGCTCGTCCATGCCATCGAGGCTAGCGCAGCCGTCGCGCGGTTCCTTTGGGACGAAATACGTCCGCGTGGAACCACCCGCGGTTCTCGTCGACGCTTAGGAGAGTTAAAGTGGCGCAGCAAACTTCGAGTGGGAGGGTCCATGTTCGTCCGTCGCCGAGTGCTGCCCATCGTCCTGATCGTCTGCCTCGCCGCCGCGCTGCTCTCGACCGCGGCCCTCGGGGCCGGCAAGAACTCGACGAAGATCGTCGTCAGCCTCAAATTCCCCGCCTTCCACGGCAGTCTGACCTCCCCTCGTCAGGCCTGCCTCGGCAGCCGCAAGGTGAAGATGTACCGCCAGCGCAACGGCCAGAAGAAGCTGCTCGGCAGCGACAAGAGCGAGGACAACGGCAAGTGGTCGATTCCGGTCGGCAAGAACCTCAGCTCGGGCGAATACTTCGCGACCGTCGCCAAGCGCGGCCAGTGCAAGGCGGCGAAGTCGAAAGTACTGGCGATCGACTAGCCGAGGCCGAAGACGCGGCGGGCGTCTTCGAGGCCCTCGACCAGGCGGTCGATCTCCTCCGGCGTCGTGTAGACGCCGAAGCTGGCGCGCGCCGTGGCGGCGACCCCGAGCCGGTCCATCAGCACCTGGGCGCAGTGGTGCCCGGCGCGGACGGCGACGCCGTGACGGTCGAGGATCTCGGAGACGTCGTGGGCATGGATGCCCTCGATCTCGAAGGAGACCGGCCCGATCCGCTCGCCGCTGCGCGGCGGGCCGAAGACGCGCAGGCCGGCGACCTCCGGTAGCCGCGCCAGCGCGTAGTCGGCAATCTGGCGCTCGTGCTCCAGCACCGCGTCCATCCCGAGGCCGTCGAGCCAGCGCAGGGCCGCGGCCATCCCGATCGCCTGGGCGATCGCCGGCGTCCCCGCCTCGAAGCGGGCCGGTACGTCGGCGTAGGTGGTCCTCTCGCGGGTGACCTTGCGGATCATCGAGCCGCCGCCGAGGAACGGCGGCATCGCCCGCAGCAGCTCCAGCCGCCCCCACAGCGCTCCGATCCCGGTCGGCCCGTAGAGCTTGTGGCCGGTGACCGCGTAGAAGTCGACGCCCAGCTCGGCGACGTCGAGCGGCAGCTTCGGCGCCGCCTGGGCGCCGTCGGCGAGCACCAGCGCCCCGGCGTCGTGGGCGAGCCGGGCGATCTCGGCGATCGGGTTCTCGCTGCCGAGCACGTTGGAGACGTGGGCGACCGCGATCAGCTTCGGGCCCCGTTCCAGCAGCCTCGCCAGCGCCGCCATGTCGAGCAGTCCCTCGTCGTCGATCGGCGCCCAGTCGATCTCGGCCCCGACCCGCTCGGCAAGCTGCTGCCAGGGGACGACGTTGGAGTGGTGCTCCATCTCGGTCAGCAGGATGCGGTCGCCGGGGCCGACGTTGGCGTCCCCCCAGGTGCGCGCGACAAGGTTGATCGCCTCGGTCGCGTTGCGGACGAAGACCACCTCGCGCCGGTCGGCGGCGCCGAGGTGATCGGCGACCGTCGCCCGCGCCCCCTCGTAGGCTTCGGTCGCCTCGGCCGAGAGGGTGTGCGAGCCGCGGTGGACGTTGGAGTGATGGCGCCGCTCGTAGCGGTCGACCGCCTGGATCGAGGCCAGCACCCGCTGCGAGCTGGCGCCGCTGTCGAGGTAGGCGACCGCGCGGCCGTTCACCTCCCGCTCCAGCGCCGGGAAGGCGGCGCGGACCTTCTCGATCGGGAAGGAGCTCTTCGCGGTCGCCGGCTCCATCTCCCGGGGGCTAGGCGCCGGCGCCCGCCCCGACCTCCTCGCGGATCCAGCCGTAGCCCTTCTCCTCGAGCACGCCGACCAGCTCCGGGCCGCCTTCCTTGACGATCCGGCCCTCGAACATTACGTGGACGAAGTCGGGTTTGACCATGTGCAGGATGCGCTGGTAGTGGGTGATGATCAGCACGCCCATCTCCGGGCCGGCGAACTTGTTGACGCCGTCGGCGACGGTGCGCAGGGCGTCGATGTCGAGGCCGGAGTCGGTCTCGTCGAGGACCGCGATCTCGGGCTGCAGCAGCGCCAGCTGCAGCAGCTCCATCCGCTTCTTCTCGCCGCCTGAGAAGCCGTCGTTGAGGTAGCGGCTGGAGAAGTCTTTGGGGATGTTCGCCAGCTCCATCGCCTCCTGGGCGGTCCTGGCGAAGTCTTTGATCTTGATCTGCTCCTCGCCCCGCGCCTCGCGCTGGGCGTTGATGATCATCCGCAGGTACTTGCTGACCGAGACGCCGGGGATCGCGACCGGGTACTGGAAGGCCATGAACAGGCCGGCCTGCGAGCGCGCCTCGGGGTCGGCCTCGGTGATCTCCTCGCCCTTGAAGACGATCGAGCCCTCGGTCACCTCCAGCGCCGGGTGGCCCATGATCGCGTTGGCGAGCGTCGACTTGCCGGAGCCGTTGGGGCCCATCAGCGCGTGGACCTTGCCCTTCTCGACGTCGAGGTCGAGGCCGCGGAGGATCTCCTTGTCCTCGACCTTCACGTGCAGGTTGCGTATCTCCAGCTCAGCCAATTTCGCTCCGTTTCTGGGGTTTGAAAGCTCGTCAGGCGGCGCGGACGACGGCTGCCTCGCCGCGGTCGCCGGGCCGCGAGAACTCGACCAGCTCGGCCAGCGTGGTGCCGGCCAGCGCCTTGGTGACGCCGCCCTGCACCCGGGTCCAGAGCAGCTTCGTCGAGCAGGCGCGGTCGCCGTCGTCCTCGTGCGAGCAGAGGACTTTGCCCTCGGGCGTCTCGTGGAAGCACTCCATCGGCGCGATCTGCCCTTCCAGCGCCTCGACCACCGCGTCCATCGTGATCTCCTCGGCCGGCTTCGCCAGGCGGTAGCCGCCGTGGGCGCCGCGGGTCGAGGTGACCAGGCCCGCCTTGCGCAGTTTCGCGACCAGGTGCTCCAGGTAGGAGAGCGGCAGTCGCTCGGCTTCGGCGACTGTGTTCAGCGGAGATCGGCACCGAGCCGGGCTGGCGGCCCAGCTCGACCATCAGGCGAACTCCGTACTCGGCTTTGGTCGAGAACAGCATCTGTCCTAAATCCTACCGAAGAGGTCGGTTATGCCTCGGCGCCCTCGGCCGCCGCCCGGCCGAGCTCGACGTGGGCGCGGCTGTCGCTGCCGCTGATCAGGACCAAGGTGAGGACGAAGCCGAGCGCGGCGATCGCCGCACCGCCGAGGAAGGCGATCTGGAAGCCCTCGGTGAGGGCGTGCTTGAGGCTGGAGCCCGAGCCGAGCAGGTCTTCGGTGTGCGAGGTCGCGAGCGAGGACAGCACCGCCAGGCCGAGCGCGCCGCCGACCTGCTGGGAGGTGTTGATCAGGCCGCTGGCCAGCCCCGACTCGCTTTCCCGCACCCCGGAGACGGCGGCGATCGTCGTCGTCACGAAGGAGAAGCCGAGGCCGACGGCGGCCAGCAGCGAGGGGCCGAGGATGTCGGTCGTGAAGCCGCCGCCGACCGAGACGCGGCTGAACCAGAGCAGGCCGGCGACGATGAACAGCAGGCCGACGGCGAGCACGAGCTTGTAGCCGAGCTTGGTCACAAGCTGCGAGGCGATGCCCGCGGCGACGCTGATCGTCACCGCCAGCGGCAGGTAGGAGAGGCCGGCGTGGATCGCGCTGTAGCCCAGCACCTGCTGCATGTAGAGCGAGATGAAGAAGAACATCGAGAAGAGCGATCCACCGACCAGGACCCCGACCACGTTGGCCCCGGTCAGGGTGCGGATGCGGAAGATCGAGAACGGGACCAGCGGCTTGCGGGACCGCAGCTCGATCGCCACGAAGGCGGCGAGCAGGAGCAGGGAGAGGGCGATCAGGCCGAGCGTTTTCGTCGACTCCCAGCCGGCGCTGCTGGCGTCGATCACCGCGTAGACGAGCAGCGAGAGGGCGGCGGTGACGGTGACGGCGCCGGCGACGTCGAAGGCACGCGCCTGGTCGGAGGCGCGGCTCTCGGCGATCAACCGCGGGGTCAGCGCGAAGGCGACGAGGCTGACCGGCACGTTCACCCACAGCACCCACTCCCAGCCGAGACCGTCGGTGAGAATCCCGCCGAGCAGGACGCCGGCGGCGCCGCCGGCGCCGGCGACCGCGCCCCAGACCCCGAGCGCCTTGTTGCGCTCGGCGCCGTCGCTGAAGATCGTGGTGACGATCGAAAGGGCGGCGGGGGAGATAATCGCCGCGCCGAGGCCCTGCGCGGCCCGGGCCGCGATCAGCTGTCCCTCGCTGGCGGCGAAGCCGGCGGCGAGCGAGGCCACGGCGACCAGCATCAGCCCGGCCATGAAGACGCGCCGCCGCCCGAGCAGGTCGGCGGTCCGCCCGCCGAGCAGGAGGAAGCCGCCGAAGGTGAGCACGTAGGCGTTGACGACCCACGGCAGGTTCTCCTGTGAGAAGTCGAGCGCCCTGCCGATCGAGGGCAGGGCGACGTTGACGATCGAGGCGTCGAGGACGACGACGAATTGGGCCGCCGCCAGCAGGATCAGGGCCAGCCAGCGTTTCTCTTGGAAGTCGCCCGCGGTGGTCACTGCGGGGAGTCAAGCAAAGCCGCGGTGCCGGCTTCCTAGGGCTCGATCAGACCGCGCCGGATCGCGTAGCGGACGAGCTCGACCCGGTCGCGCATGCCGAGCTTGCGCATCGCGTTGGCGCGGTGGTTCTCGACCGTCTTCTCGGAGAGGTGCAGGACCGCGGCGATCTGCTTCGTCGTGTTCGCCTCGGCGACCAGCTTGACGATCTCCTCCTCGCGCGGGGTCAGCTCCTCCTCGCCGCTGGAGCCGCGCTGCAGCACGTCCTTGATCAGGGTCCGCTGGGCCTCCGGCGTCAGGAACGGCTCGCCGCGCTGCACCGCGCGGATCGCCGCCAGCAGGTCGGTGTCGGCCTGCGCCTTCAGCACGTAGCCGGAGGCGCCTGCCTTCAGCGCCTCGAACAGGTAGCGCTCGTCGTCGTGCATGGAGAGGATCAGGACCGAGATGTCGGGCGCCTGCCGCTTGATCTCGCGGGTCGCCTGCAGCCCGGTCAGCTTCGGCATCTTCACGTCGAGGATCGCCAGGTCGGGGCGCTCGCGCACCGCCAGGTCCCGCGCCTCGGCGCCGTCGGCCGCCTCGGCCACGACCTCGATGTCCGGCTGGCGCTCCAGCAGCAGCCGAATCCCGGAGCGAACGATCCCATGGTCGTCGGCGATCAAGACGCGCACCCCCCAAGTCTCGTCGATGGGCCGGAAAACCCCGTCGATGGGCCGGAAATACGTAAGCGTTCAGCCCCGGCAGGGGGACATAACGGCCCGGCGAACTCCTTGGTGTGGAGCGCGCCGAAGCCGAGGCGGTCTATGACGCCGGTCGTGAGGCGTGCGTCGAGTTCCTGGTCGAGCTGACTGCCCGCTATGAGCGCCAGGTCACTCGCCTGGAGGCGCGGATCGAGCGCCTTGAGGAGAAGCTGCGCGAGAGCTCCCAGAACTCCTCCCGGCCGCCTTCGGCCGACCCGCCGGGCAAGCCTTCTCGGCAGGGGCGTGGAGCGAGCACCCGCAAGCAGGGTGCCCAGCCCGGTCACAAAGGAACGGCTCGCAAGCTCGTGGCCGAATCGGAGCTGGATGAGATCGTCGATCACTGGCCCGAGCGTTGCTCGGGCTGCGGGCGGCGATCTCGATCGCAGCGATCATGCCGCCCCGCCTCACCGCCACCAGGTCACGGAGCTGCCGCCAATCGCGGTCAGGGTCACCGAGCACCGGGCCCACTCGCTGCGTTGCCCCGGTTGCGGGACGAGCACCCGCGCGCATCGTTGCCCGAGGAGATCCGCCAAAGCGCCTTCGGACCCAGGTTGCAGGCGGCGGTCTCATTGCTTTCTGTGCGCAACCGGATCTCTCGCCGCGATGCCTCCGAGCTCTGCGGCGAGCTGTTTGGCTGCGAAGTCTCGGCCGGCTCGGTCGATGCGATCTGCCAGCGCACTTCCGGCGCCCTGGCCGAGCCATACGCCGGGCTGCGCGAGGCGGTCAAGGACTCACCCGTCATCTGCGTCGATGAGACCGGCTGGCGCTGCGCCGGGCAAAAGCGAACCCTGTGGGGCGCAATCACCGACAGCCTTGCCGCCTTCCATATCGCCGCCGATCGCCATGAGCGTGAGTTGCCGGGGCTGATCGGCGAGAGCTTCGCCGGCATCGTCTCCTCGGATCGCTGGTGGGCTTATGACTCCCTTGATCCCGCTCGGCGCCAGGTCTGCTGGGCTCACCTGCTGCGCGACTTCCGCCGCCACTCCGAAGGGCTCGCAGACCAAGGGCGCTTCGGCGAGGCGGGGCTTGGAGATCTGCCAGGGAGCTCTTCCGTGCCTGGGATTCCTTCGCCGGCCACGGCGATCGAGATCGTCTCGCCCGCGAGATTGCACCGATCAAGCGCCGCCTGCGGGCTCTGCTTGAGCCCCACCGCAAGAAGAGCATGCTCAACCGTCAGTTCCGCACCTTTGCCCGCAACCTCTTGAAGCTCTGGCCGGCGCTTTGGACCTTCACCGAGATCGAGGAGGTGGAGCCGACCAACAACCGTGCCGAGCGCGGGCTGCGTGGAGCGGTGATCTACCGCAAGATCTCCCTCGGCAGCCAGTCCAATGCAGGCGAGCGCTTTGCCGAGCGGATGCTCTCGGTCTCTCAGACCTGCCGGCTGCAGGGCCGCTCACTCTTCGGCTTCCTGGTCGAGGCGATAACCGCCTCGGCACGGGCAAGCCCCGCGCCTTCGCTGGTCTGAGCAGAGCCGACTCGGGCACGTCTACCCCACAGGGCATGAGGGGCTGAACGCTTACGGAAATACGCCTATATGGAGGGAAATCGGCCCGTCGATCAGCCGGGGACGCTGAGCCGCACCGTGGTGCCGCGGCCGGGTCGCGACTCGATCGTCAGCTCGCCGCCGACCAGGAGCGCCCGCTCGCGCATCCCGGCCAGGCCCAAGCCGCCCTCGGACTCGTCGAAGGCGAAGCCGCGGCCGTCGTCGGCGACCGTCAGCTCGACGCCGCCGGAACCGGCTCGTCGCAACCCCACCTCGACGTGCCCGGCGCCGCTGTGCCGGGCGGCGTTGGAGAGCGCCTCCTGGGCGACCCGGTAGACGACGAGCTGGGCGTCGTCGCCGAGGTCGGAGAAGTCGCCGTCGGCGTGCAGCTCGGCCGCTAGCTCACCGCGGGAGAGTCGCTCGACCTGACCGCCGATCGCCGCCGCCAGACCGAGGTCGTCGAGCGCCGTCGGTCGCAATTGACGGGCCAGCGAGAGCAGCTCGTGCATCGCCTGGTTGGCCAGGGCCTTGGTCTCGGCCAGCTCGGGCTCCAGCTCGGCCGGCGCCGCCTCCCGCACCGCCTCGAGCCGCAGCAGCAGGCCGGTCAGCGACTGGTTCACCTCGTCGTGGAGGTCGCGGGCGACGCGGGCGCGCTCCTCCTCCTGCGCCCGCAGGGCAGCGGAGCCGGCGCGGCGGCGCTCGGCTTCCAGGCGCCGGATCATCCGCAGGAAGGCGAGCTCGATCCGCTCAACCTCCTCGGTTTCGCCGACGCCGTCGATTGAGGCCGGCAGCAGCGGGCCAGGCCGGCTCAGGTCGACCTTCTCCATCTCCTCGACCAGCCGCTCCAGCGGGGCGAAGCGGCGCCTGAGGCGGAGCAGGCCGGCCCCCAGCGCGGCCACGGCCAGGGCGAGCACGACGATCACCGCGACGGTCATCGGCCAAGCCTAGAAGCCCCTGGGTGGTTCACCGCCGCGAATAGGGGTTGTCACCTATGGGCAATTCGCGATCTCGACGTAATACTGGCTAGACCACTTCGACCGAGGAGCTGAAGGTATGACCACGACCAAGCAATCCACCTGGGGCGCCACCCTGCGGACGACCATCCTGCTGGCCTCGCTCTCGGGCCTGCTGGTCCTGATCGGCGCCCTGATCGGCGGCCCCAGCACCGCCGCGCTGTTCCTCGGAATCGCCCTGCTGATCAACCTCGGCTCTTACTTCTACAGCGACAAACTGGCGCTGGCGATGAGCCGCGCCAAGCCGATTGACGAGTCCGAAGCGCCGCGGCTCTACCAGATCGTGCGCGAACTGACGACCCGCGCCGACCTGCCGATGCCGCGCCTCTACATGATCCCCCAGGACCAGCCCAACGCCTTCGCGACCGGGCGCAACCCGAAGCACTCGGCGGTGGCGGTCACCCGCGGGATCACCAAGCTGCTCTCCGAGGACGAGCTGCGCGGGGTGCTCGCCCACGAGCTCGCCCACGTCCAGCACCGCGACATCCTGATCCAGTCGGTGGCCTCGGCGATCGGCGCCGCGATCACCTATCTCGCCTACATGCTGCTCTGGTTCGGCGACGACGACAATTCGCCGCTGGGCCTGGTCGCCTCGCTGGCGATGGTCCTGCTAGCCCCGATCGCCGCGAGCATCATCCAGCTCTCGATCTCGCGTCAGCGCGAGTACGCGGCCGACGCCGGCGGCGCTGAAATCTGCGGCAACCCGGAGTCGCTGGCCAGCGCCCTGCTGAGGCTCGAGCAGGGGGCACAGGACATGCCGATGCAGGTCAACCAGGCGGCCGAGCCGCTCTACATCGTCAAGCCCTTCTCCAGCAAGGGCATCGCCGGCCTCTTCTCGACCCACCCGCCGATCGAGGAGCGGGTCAAGAGGCTGCGCCAGATGCGCCCCAGCCTCGGCTAGCGCTAGCGCAGGCTCTCGCAGGCGATGCCGTTGTGGTCGGCGTCGAGCCGGTGCGGGTCGTACCGCGGCCCGCCGTGCTTCTTGTAGAAGTGCTGCGCCTGCTGCCAGGTGCTGAAGTCGGAGCAGTCCTTGTCGCCGGCGGTGGCGGGGACGGCGGTGACGGCCAGGGCTACGGCGGCTGCGAGTACAGCGAGGGACGAGCGGATCTTCACGGTGCCTCCAGTGGTAGTACCGAATTAAGATCGCAAACGTACCCAAACGAGTCGGAAGCTGGAGCGGTGCTCATCCCAACGCCCGCTATACTTTTTGAAGTAAAGCTGATCCGGATTTAGGAGATTTAGCGATGGCAAGCGGCGTAGGAACCCAGACGATCGAGGAGATCGAGCCGTTCGAGGCGGCGGAGGAGATCAAGGGCGGCGACGTCGTCCTGGTCGACACGCGCGAGCCGCACGAGTACCAGGAGGCTCACCTCGAGGGGGGCAAGCTGGTCCCGCCGGGCCTGCTCGGCGACGAGATCGAGTCGGCGGCCCCCGACAAGTCGGCCCGCACGATCCTCTACTGCCGCTCCGGCAACCGCTCGGCGATTGCTGCCGCACAGATGCAGGAGCTGGGCTACGAGAACGTCGCCTCGATGGGCGGTGGCATCCTCGCCTGGCAGGAGCAGGGGCTGCCGGTCGTCGCCGCGCAGGGCATGACCGCTGAGCAGCGCGAGCGCTACTCGCGTCACACGCTGCTGCCGGAGGTCGGGGTCGACGGCCAGATCAAGCTGCTGAACGCGAAGGTGCTGCTGCTGGGCGCCGGCGGGCTCGGCGCGCCGACGGCGCTCTACCTGGCCGCTGCCGGGATCGGCACGGTCGGGCTGGTCGACGACGACGTGGTCGACGCCTCCAACCTGCAGCGCCAGGTGATCCATAACACCGAACGGATCGGCGAGCCGAAGACCGCATCGGCGCGCAAGACGATCGAGGCGCTGAACCCCGACGTCGACGTGGTCGAGCACCGGATGCGGCTCAGCGCCGGCAACATCCTCGAGGTGCTCCGCGACTACGACATCGTCGTCGACGGCGCCGACAACTTCCCCACCCGCTACCTCCTGAACGACGCCTCGGTGCGGCTGCGCAAGCCGGTCGTCTCCGCCTCGATCCTCAGCTTCGACGGCCAGATCTCGACCTTCGTCCCCTTCGAGGGGCCCTGCTACCGCTGCCTCTACCCGACGCCGCCGCCGGCCGAGCTGGCGCCGAGCTGCTCCGCCAACGGCGTCCTCGGCGTGATGGCGGGGACGATGGGCACGCTGCAGGCAAACGAGGTGATCAAGCTGGTCCTCGGCGTCGGCGAGCCGCTGATCGGTCGCCTGCTGCTCTACGAGGCGCTCGGCACGAGATTCACGGAGCTGAAGGTCCGACGCGACCCGGAGTGCCCGATCTGCGGCGAGAACGCGCCGGAGATACCGGAGTCGGAGCTGGGCCAGTTCCCCGACTACGAGCTCTTCTGCGCCGGATAGGCGATAGGTTTCCCAGCCGATGGCGACCGTGAGGATCCCCCCTGTGCTGCGCCCGAAAACGGGCGGTCAGCCCGAGGTCGAGGCAGCCGGTGGCAGCGTCGGCGAGGTCCTGCGGGCGCTGACCGGCGAGTACCCCGATACCCAGGCGCAGCTGTTCGGCGAGGACGGCGACCTCAACCGCTACGTCAACGTCTACCTCAACGACGAGGACGTGCGGGTGCTGGATGGGCTCGACACCGCCGTCACCGACGGCGACACCGTCGTGATCCTGCCGGCGATGGCCGGCGGCCGTTAGGCGCCCAGCACCAATCCCAGGAATTTCCGCGTTCGCTCCTCGCGCGGGTTGTCGAGCACGTCAGCCGGCTCGCCCCGCTCGACGATCACGCCGTCGTCCATGAACACGACCTGGTCGCAGACCTCGTGGGCGAAGCCGATCTCGTGGGTGACCACGATCATCGTCATCCCCTCCGCCGCCAGCTCGCGCAGCACGTCGAGCACCTCCTTGACCAGCTCGGGATCGAGCGCGCTGGTCACCTCGTCGAACAGCATCACGTGCGGGTCCATCGCCAGCGCCCGGGCGATCGCCACCCGTTGCTGCTGGCCGCCCGACAGCCGTTCCGGGTATTCGTTCAGCTTGTCGGCGAGGCCGACCCGCGTCAACAGATCGGTGCCCCTGGCCTGAGCCTCCGCCTTGGAGCGGCCGAGAACCTTTTCGGGCGCCATCGACACGTTTTGCAGCGCCGTCTTGTGCGGGAAGAGGTTGAACTGCTGGAAGACGATCCCGACCCGCTGGCGGACGAAGTCGAGCTCCCAGCTTTCCTCGCCGGTGCCCGACTTCGGTCCCCTGCAGATGTCCCGGCCCTCGAGGAAGATCTGGCCGTCCTCGGGAGGCTCGAGCAGGTTGACGCAGCGCAGCAGGGTGCTCTTGCCGGAGCCACTCGGACCGAGCACGCAGACGACTTCCCCTTTGGCGATCTCCAGGTCGATCCCGCGCAGCACCTCGAGCTCACCGAAGCGCTTGCGGACCCCCTCCAATCTCAGCATCGGCTCCGCCATCTGGCGCCTAGTGGTGCATGACCTGGGGCGTCCCGCCGCGGGAGGTCCGCGCCCGTTCGCGCGCGATCAGCCTGTCGACCAGCCGGGCCAGGGGCAGGACGATGATCAGGAACAGGATTGCGCCGAGGGTCAGCGCCGAGCTGTTGAAGGTCTTGGACTGGATATCCCGGCCGACCAGCGCCACCTCGTTCAGGGCGATCACGCTGACCAGCGTCGTGTCCTTCAGCAGCGCCGTGAATTCGTTCAGCATCGGCGCGAGCACCTTGCGAACCGCCTGCGGGACCACCACGCTGCGCATCGCCTGGCCGTGGCTCATCCCGAGCGACCGGGCCGCCTCCATCTGGCCGCTCGGAACCGCTTCGATCCCGGCCCTGTACACCTCCGCGTAGTAGGCGCCGTAGACCAGCACCAAGGCCATGATCCCGTACCAGAAGTTGTCCGGTTTGCCCAGCCAGTGGGGGATGGTGAGCGCCTCCGGCAGCGGCAGGAAGGCGAGGCTGCCGGAGATCAGCAGAATCAAGATCAGTAGGGGAACGCCGCGGAAGACGTCGATGTAGCCGATCGTGAGAAACCGCACCGGGAGGAATCCCCTGCCCGGAAGCTGGCGGAGCAGGGCAAGGAGGAGCCCCCAGATCAGCGCCAGCACGGTCGCGAGGAGCGCGAGTTCGAGGGTGATCACGAACCCGTTCAAGACCTCGTCGAAGTGTTTCGACATCTGCGAGAGGTCGAAGTACTGTTCGATGATCTCGTTCATCGCGTCCTCCTGGCGTCGGACCCGCCTCTACCCGCTTTCATTGAAAAGGGTGCCGGCGAGCCGGCCCCTTTTCCCACGCCAATGTCTTCGGGCCGGTCAGGCCCGGGTCATTCCGCTTCGTGGGTAGTGGTGCCGATCCCCGGCGGGACCGGCTTGTGGAACCACTTCCTGTAGATCGTCTCGTATTCCCCCGAGTCGATGACTTCCTTCAGGGCTTCGTTGAGTTCGTCGAGCAGCCCTTCATCGCCCTGCTGGACGACGAATCCGTACTGTTCTTCCGTTTCGATCCCGCCCGAGATTTCGAGATCGCTGTCGGCCGCGATGATGTTTTCGGCAACCGGGCGATCGATCACGACCGCATCGATCGTCCCCGCCTTCAGGGCCGGGATCGTGTCGGGGCCCTGGGGGTAGGTCCGCAGTTCCTTGGTGTCGATTTCTTCTTCGGCGTATTCCTCGCCGGTGGTCCCCTGCTGCACTCCGACGACGAGACCCTTGAGGTCTTTGCCCGTTTTCAGGTCGGAGTTCCCCTTTTTGACGACGATCGACTGCGCCGAGGGCAGGTAGTACGGGTTGGTGAAGTCGACGGTTTCCTCGCGTTCGGGGGTGATCGTCGTCGCCGAGGCGACCATGTCGAACTTGCCCTGCGCGAGATCGCGAAAGATCGTGTCGAACGACGTGTCCTTGAATTCGGGCGTGCGCCCGATCTTCTGGGCAATCGCTTCCACCAGTTCGATGTCGAAGCCCTTGAATTCGGACTTCGTCTTGCCGAATTCCTCGAACGGCGGGTAGGGGACGTCGGAGCCGACCGTGAGCTTTTCGCCCCCGCCGCCTCCGCCCGCCGGCGCCGTCGTCGTTGCCACCGCCGCAGCCGGTCGCGAAGGCGCCCAGCGCGAGCACGGCCGCGAGGGCTGGCAAGGCACGAAGCCGGGGGTTCTTCATCGCGAGCTCCTCCGTTGACGGGGTGTTGACGGGGTGGCTGTACCCGGCGGGTAACTACCCGGATCCCAGCCAAATTACTCCCGGGCGGGTGCCCGGCGCAACCCACATCGCCTGGGCCCCCGTGGCTATACTTTTTGAAGTAACGGGAGAGCGATGATCCGCGACGAACTGCTCAACAGGCCCTGCGGGGGACGCTTCGGCGACATCGTCGAGTCGATCGGCAACACGCCGCTGGTCGAGCTGCCGCGGCTCTCGCCGAAGCCCGAGGTGCGCATCTACGCCAAGCTCGAGGGCCGCAACCCGACCGGGTCGGTCAAGGACCGGGTCGCGAAGTCGATGATCGAGGCGGCCGAGGCCGAGGGGGCGATCGAACCGGGTCAGACGATCCTCGAGCCGACCTCCGGCAACACCGGCATCTCGCTGGCGATGATCTGCCGCCGCAAGGGCTACCCGCTGAAGGTGGTGATGCCCGACAACGTCACCGAGGAGCGCACCCAGCTGCTGCGCATGTACGGGGCAGAGATCGTCTATTCCGAGGGCGCCAAGGGTTCCAACGGGGCGGTCGAGGTGGCGCTGGAGATGGCCGACGATCCGAGCTACTACATGCCCTACCAGTACGGCAACGAGGCCAACCCGCTCGCCCACTACAACGGCACCGCAGTCGAGATCCTCGATGAGCTCGACGAGGTCGCGGCCTTCGTCGGCGGGCTCGGCACCGGCGGCACCCTGATGGGCAACGGCCGCCGCCTCAAGGAGGCGAACCCAGAGACGCTGATCGTCGCCTCCGAGCCGATGCAAGGCGAGGAAGTCCAGGGGCTGCGCAGCCTCGACGACGGCTTCATCCCGCCGATCATCGACCTCTCGATCCTCGACCGCAAGATCATGGTCTCCAACCGCGACGCGATCGTCTGGACCAAGCGGCTGCTCGAGGAGGAAGGCATCTTCGCCGGCGTCTCCTCCGGCGCAATCGCCGCGATCGCCACCCGCATTGCCGGCGAGCTGGACGGCGGCAACGTCGTCTTCCTGATCCCCGACGACGGCTGGAAGTACCTCTCCTCCGGCGTCTACACGAAACCGATCGAGGAGATCGAAAACCTCGATTCCACCGTTTGGTGGTAAGCGCCGGTTGCCGCCACGATGCGCATTTCCCAGAGCCTGATCGATGAGATGGTCGCGCACGCGCGCGAGGACCTGCCGAACGAGTGCTGCGGGATGATCGGCGGCCGCGACGGTGAGGCGAGCGAGGTGATCCGGGTCGCCAACTCCGCCGCCAGCCCGCTGCGCTACGAGATGGACCCGCAGGAGCAGTACGACGCGCTGAAATCGATCGAAGGCGGCGGCGGCGAGCTGCTCGGGATCTACCACTCGCACACCAAGAGCGCCGCCTATCCCTCCCAGACCGACGTCAACCAGGCGGTCGCCTGGCCCGAACAGGTCTACGTGATCGTCTCCCTGCAGGACGCCGAGAACCCCGACGTCAAGGGCTACCTGCTCCACGACCTGAAGATCGCCGATGCCGAGCTCGAAGTCGCATAGCCGCACCCACGGCGCCCACCAGCGCGGCGCCCATGGCGGCGGCGGGGGCGGATCGCATGGCGGCGATGGCGGGGGAGGCGGCGGCGGTGGCGGCGGCAAGCTCGTCAAGGTCGCCTTCGCTCGCAACCAAGCCGAAGCCGAAATGCTGCAGGGACTGCTGTCGGAGGCGGGCATCCCCAGCGTGCTGAAGCGCAGCGGCGGCTTCGACAATCCCGATTTCCTCGCCGCCGGTCCGCACGACGTGTACGTCCACTCCGACGTCGCCAGGAAAGCTCGCGACGTCCTCGCCGACACGATGGTCGAGGACGAGGACGAAGAGCGGCGCGAGCTGGAAGAGCAACGGCAGCTCGCCCACGGAGAAACCGGCGTCACCTCGCCCGCGCGCCTGGCGCTCTGGGTCGGCGCGGCCTTCCTCGGCGCGGTGATCCTGGTCTGGGTGCTCTACCAGCTCAGCTGATGTCGGGCGGTGATGAGCTGGTCGCGGTCGCCTTCGCCAATGACCAGGTCGAAGCGGAGATGGTCCAGGGACTGCTCAAGGGCGCTGGCATCCCCAGCCTCGTGCAGCCGCTGAGCGTGAACGGCCCCCAGGTCGGTATCGGCTGGCTGAACCCAGGCGGCGGCTCGCGGCGGGTTCTGGTCCGCGCCGACTGCTCCGAGAAAGCCCGCGCCCTGCTGGCCGAGACGCTGGTCGAGGACGAAGAAACCTTGCCGGAGCCCGTCAACGCCGGCTACCTCGAAGAAGGCTGTGGCCGCAAGCCGCGCGGCTATGGACTGATTGGCGCCTACACCCGGATTTGGGGCTGGTCGTTTGGGGTTCTGGCCCTTGTCTTCGTGGTCTTTTTGCTCCTGCGCTCCGTCTGAGCGCGCTCAGCTGACGCCGCTGGGGCGGGCCATGCTGCGCAGGTGGTCGCGCCAGGCTTCCTCGATCTCGCGGAAGCGGGCGTCGAAGGCGTCTTCGAGCGTCGGCACCGGCCCGCCGGGGAGGAGCCCATCGACCAGTCGCTCGCAGGCCTCGGGGCCGCGCTCCTCCTCGAGCAGGTCGAAGATCGTGCCGCCGAGGATGACCGCGTCGCGGCGGGAGGGCGGGAACGCGGGCCGGGCGCTCTCGCGCAGGCGCCGGATCACCGCGGCGCGGTAGAGGCTCACCTGGCGGGCGAAGTACTGGGCGCCGCCCTCGACCAACCAGGCCCAGCGTAGGTAGCGGGCGAACCGCCGCGGCGTCCAGGAGGGAGGCAGGGCGGAGTTGTTGGCGGCGACCACAAGCTGGGCGTAGAGGCGCTCAGCCGTTCCTCGCAGCGCCTCCCTGGAGTCCTCCCCCGCGGCCCGGCGCTCCATGTGCGTGTCGTTGAGGACGTGAAGCTCGGTCGCCATCGCCCAGCCGGCGAGGTAGCGGCGCCCCGCTGGGGCGGCGGACCACCTGGCGGCGGGGAGGAAGGGGTGGGCCATGGTCAGCCAGGCCGGGTTGGTGTGGATGACCACGGTGACGTCGCCCGGCGCCCGCGCGAAGCGGTCCTCGAGCCGCAATCGCAGGTCCTCCATACGGTCCAGCGTTCGCTCCGCGTAGGCGGAGTCGCCCGTATCGTGCCGCGCGGTAAAGCTCAGCGACTCCGTCTCCACCCAGCTCATGATTCGAGCCTACTGAGGTCGTCAGACCAAGCAGATCAAGGACGCAGGGAGCGTGGCGTGCTCCGCACGCGAGCGACCGAGGACGTCGATATGCGCCGGTCTGCCGACCTCAGACGAGCGCGGGCTCGGCGGAGCCGCAGACCTCGTGGATCTCCTGGCGGGCGCGGTCGAACTCTTCGTCGGCCATCACCGGGGTGCCCTCGAAGGGCAGGTCGCGGTCGATCTCGACCCAGGAGCGGCAGCCGTGGTACTCGTCGCGGACCCGCACGGTGACCGGGCGGGGGATGCGGTGGACCCGCAGCAGCAGGATGTGAAGCGGGTGGCGCCGCTTCCAGGCGAGCCGCTTCTCGGCGTAGTCCGGGGTCCAGATGTAATACGGCGAGAGGCTGTCGAGGGTGCGGCGATCGTTGATCGTGACGTGATCGGTGACCTCCGCCCAGGCGCGCAGCCGGACCCGGTCCGGCTGCGGAATGCCGCCGTCCTGGAGCAGCGCTTTCGGCGGCGGCTCCTCGTCGGGCCAGACGCCCTCCTCGAGCGCGCGGCTCAGCTCGGGGTGATGCGATTCCCGCACCAGGTCGTTGCGCTGATGGTCGAAGGTGGGGTAGAGGAAGAAGCGCTCGTGCTCGAGTTCGAAGTGCTTGTTCTCCTCGCGGATGCCTCCCTTGCGCAGGGTCAGCAGCTGCTCGCCCTCGGCGAGAGCGCGGACGGTTACTGCCCATTCCTTGAAAGCGATCGGCATGTGAAATCGGTACCTGCGAGTGGTGAATCGGGGGGATTTGCTCGCGCCTCGGGGCTCGCGGCGAAGGCCGCTCTGCCTGCCAGCGGTCGCGAATTCTAGACGAGCAGGGCGAAATCGCAAAATTAAAAACGCTTAATCCGTGCCTCCGCCGCCCGGAGTCTCGAATTTGAGGCGATCGCCGGCCGCAAGCTCGCCCTCGGCCTTGCCGGGGATCGCCTCGCCGTTGAGCAGGTTGCGGCCTGTTGCCCCGTCTCCGCCCCCCTTGCGACCGCGCGGCGGGTGCCGCCGGCGCTCGCCGATCGCCGTGAAGCGCATCGGCGCCAGCGCTTCGATCTCCCGCACCAACCCGTCGCCGCCGCGCTGGCCGCCGCCGCCACCGCTGCCCCGGCGGACCGAGAGCTCGCGGACGCGCAGCGGGAACTCGGTCTCCAGGGCCTCGATCGGGGTGTTGAGCGTGTTCGACATCGCCACCTGGATCGCGCTCGGTCCGTCGGCGTCGGGGCAGGCGCCCTGGCCGCCGCCGAGCGTCTCGTAGTAGGTGAAGTCGTCGTTGGCCAGGGTCAGGTTGTTCATCGTCCCCTGGCCCTGGGCGGGCACCGGGCGGGCGCCGCCGAGCGCGGCGATCACCAGGTCGGCGACGCGGCTCGAGGTCTCGACGTTGCCGGCGGCGACCGCGGCCGGGAAGCGGGCGTTGAGCAGGCAGCCGGCGGGTGCGACGACCTCGATCGGGCGATGAGCCCCGGCGCAGGGCGGCGCCTCGGGGTCGGTCAGCACGCGTACGGCGAAGAACGCAGCCGATTTGGTCACCGAGAGCGGGCAGTTGAGGTTGCCGTCCACCTGGGGGTCGCTGTCGCTGAAGTCGAGTCGTAGGCGATCGCCCTCGATCGTCGCCGCCAGCCGCAGCACCGCGTCGCGCTCGGCGCCCTCGCGGTCGTCCTCGAGCACGTCGGAGGCCTCGTAGGTGCCGTCGGGAAGCGCGGCGAGCGCGACGCGGGTGCGACGCTCGGCGTAGGCGAGGATCGCCGCCATCCCGGCCCGCAGTGCGCCGTCGCCGAGGCGGGCGGCGAGCTCGAGCAGGCGGGTCTCGCCGACACGGTTGGCGGCCTGCTGGGCGCGGAAGTCGGCGAGGCGCTGGCGCGGCGCGCGCATCTGCGCGGCGAGTCGCCGCAGCTCGGCCTCGTCGACCCGCGTCGGCGGGATCACCACGCCCTCTTCCCCGAGCGTCCGCGAGAACGCCGGCATCCCGCCCGGCGTCGGCCCGCCGATGTCGGCGTGGTGGGCTCGGCTCGCGGCAAAGCCGAGCAGTCCGTCCGCGGCGAAGACCGGCGAGATCAGGGTTACGTCAGGAAGGTGGGTGCCGCCGCGGTAGGGATCGTTGAGGACCCAGGTCGAGCCCGGGCGCTGCTCCTCGTCGAGCACGGCGGCGACCGCGTCCGGCATCGAGCCGAGATGCACGGGGATGTGCTCGGCCTGCATCACCAGCTCGCCCTTGTCATCGAAGAGGGCGGTGGAGCAGTCGTGGCGCTCCTTGATGTTGGCCGAGTAGGCGGAGCGGATCAGCGCCGCGCCCATCTCGTCGCAGGCGGCGCGAAGGCCGCCGATCAGGACCTGGAGGGAGATGGGGTCGAGCTCGTTCATCGCTCCACCCCTGGTTCCGTGGTTCCTTTGTTACCCCCCGCGTCCGCTTGGAACCGGGCAACGATCGTGCCGGCGCCGTCGACCTCGGCCGCCCACCCGGGCGGCAGCACGAGCGTCGACTCGGGCAGCTCGAAGATGACCGGCCCGGCGGCCTCGGTGCCGGCCGCCGGCTCGCCGCGCAGGATCGGGGTTTCGACCCAGGCGCCCTCGAACAACACCGGCCGGCGACCTTCCGCCAGCTCGCCCTCCGCGGCGGCGAGAAGCCGCGGCTCGGAGCCCGGGACGACCAGGGCCAGGCGGATGTCGACCAGGACCACCTCGCCGTCGGGGTCGCGGTGGCCGTAGCGCTCCTCGTGGCGGCGCTCGAAGCTCTCGATCAGCTCGGCCGGGTCGGGGTCGATCGGGCCCGGCACCGAGAGCTCGAAGGCCTGGCCGGCGTAGCGCATCTCGTAGACCACCTGCGGACGCGCCCGCTCGAGGTCGGTGTCGATGGTCGCGATCAGCTCGCCAACGGCGGCGGCGATGCCATTGGCGCTGAGCGCGTCTCCGCTCAACATCACCGTCCGCGCCGTGTCGCGCCGCCGCTCCGAGGCGCAGAGGCCGAGCGCGGAGAGGACGCCGCCGGCCCGCGGGCAGAGGATCGTCTCGATCCCCAGCTCGGCCGCGATCGCCGCGGCGTGCATCGGCCCGGCGCCGCCGAAGGGCAGCAGCGCGAAGCCGCGCGGGTCGATGCCACGCTCGACCGTCACCACCCGCAGCGCCCGCACCATCTCCTGGTTGGCGACGCGGAGGATGCCGGCCGCCGTCTCGAGCGGATCGAGGTCGAGCGAACGGGCCAGGGCGCCGACCGCCGCCCGGGCGGCGTCGGCGTCGAGCTCGACGCCGCCGGCGAGGCGGGAGTCCGCGGCCAGGTGACCCAACAGCAGGTTGGCGTCGGTGACGGTCGGCTCGCTGCCGCCGCGGCCGTAGCAGGCGGGGCCGGGCTCGGCGCCGGCCGATCGGGCCCCCACCCGCAGGGCGCCGCCGGCGTCGCGCCAGCCGATCGAGCCGCCGCCGGCGCCGACGGTGTGGACGTCGACCATCGGCAGTTGGATCGGGCGCCCGCCGATCCGCCGCGAATCGGTGCGGCCGACCTCCCCCTCCGCGACCACGCAGACGTCGCACGAGGTGCCGCCCATGTCGAAGCCGAGGGCGTTGCCATCGCCGCTGGCGGCGGCCAATAGGGCGGCCCCGACGGCTCCCCCGGCGGGGCCGGAGAGGACGCTCCAGGCGCCCGCCGTGGCGGCCTCGGCTGCCGGGGCGACGCCGCCGGAGGAACGCATCACCAGCGGCGACGGGACCCCTGTCTCCGCGGCGGCGTCGGCGAGGCGGCCCAGGTAGTCGCCCAGCAGCGGGCTCAGGTAGGCGTCGATCGCGGTGGTCGAGCAGCGCTCGTACTCGCGGAAGCGCGGCAGCACCTCGTGCGAGGCGGAGATGTGGACATCGGGGAGCCGCTCCCGCAGGTGCGCCGCGAGCCGCTGCTCGTGCTCCGGGTCGAGGTAGGAGAACAGCAGGCAGATCGCGACCGACTCGACCTCATGCTCGGCCAGCAGCGCCGCCAGTCGCTCGCCCTCGTCCTCGCCCAGCGGCGTCACGACGCCCTCCGGGCCGATCCGCTCGTCGGCCTCGAACCGCAGCTCCGGCGGGATCAGGGGAGCGGGCTTGGGGCTGCAGAGGCGGTAGAGGTGGGGGCGGTCCTGGCGGCCGATCTCGAGCAGGTCGGCGAAGCCGCGGGTGGCGATCAGGGCGGTGCGAGCGCCGCGTTCCTCCAGCAGGGCGTTGGTCCCGACCGTCATCCCGTGCGCGAAGGCGGTCACCGCGGAGGCGTCTGCGCCCGCTCTCCGCAGGACCTCGTTCACGGCGCCCATCACCGCCCGCGACTCATCGCCGGGGGTGCTCGGAACCTTGGCGGTGTGGACGGCCCCGCGGTCGAGGAGGACCGCGTCGGTGAAGGTCCCGCCCACGTCGACGCCCAGCAGCATCGCCCGAAGCTAGCTCTTAACTGCTTTTGCTTTCGTTTTCGCTGCCCTACGCTGCTTGCGGCTGCCTAAGACATCGATCATCGACGCCGCCAGCGAGGCAGCGTCGATGTCGTTGGCCTGTTTGGCGCGCCTCTGCGCCTCCTCGTAGCAAGCCGCGTCCTCACGATCTCCGATGACGCAGACCGTTGCGACCGTCTCAGCCTTATTGACATGAAAGACGATGCGCCAGTTCCGGTTGCCGACCGTAAGTTTGCGCCAGCCAACTAATTTCCCCCCGAGGGGCTGTCCCGCGTCGGCTCCGTGAGCCTCTACTTCTAGAAGCTTCTTGAAGAACTGCTTGATGTTGCCGCTCTCTGTCAGTTCCGCCAGGTCAACAACAGCCTCGTCTATCAACTCGACGCGGACGGGCATGCCTTCAGTCTTTCTCGAGATCCTCGCGGGTAAATCCGAGCCGGTCGAGAACGTCATCGAGCGAATGCCGTCGCTCACTGGTCGTCAGCAACCGGGTTAAGGCGAGGGAAACGTCCAATAGACGCTCCTCAAGCTCCTCATTGCGTTCCAGCGTTTCGATTCCGACCACGGCGGCCACGGGCTTGTTGTTCTTCATCAGAACTCGCTGCTCCCCCCGCTCAGCCACCTTCACGAGCGCGGAGATCCCGAGCCTTCCGGCCTCGGTGACGGATATAAGCTCCTTCGTGTCAAGGGTTGGCATGGTGGTAGTTCCTCCTCCGGCTACTTATGATTCCAAGTAGAATCACAGGTAGATTACCACCTAGGTGGATCACAAAAGCCAGGGGCCTGGAGTCAAGCCCAGCGCTCGCGGCGGATCTCCCCCCGCGCCCCGGCGACCAGGTGGACGCCGTCCATTTCGTGGTCGAGCTGGGGGAAGTCGACGCGCAGATGGCCGCCCCGCGACTCGCGGCGCTCCAGCGCCATCGCCGCGATCGCCTGGGCCAGCGGGTAGGGATCGCCGCCGAGCTCGGCGAGCTGGTCGGGGCGGCGCAACGGTCCGGCGAGGCGCCAAACGGCGTCGCGGGTCGTCTCGGTTGGGGGCTCGAAGCGCCAGTCCGGTAGCGGCGGTCGCGAGCCGGCCGGCTCCTCCTTCGACGCCGCCACCGCCGCGCGCCCGCCGAAGACGAAGCACTCGCTGAGCGAGTTCGAGGCGAGGCGGTTGGCGCCGTGCAGGCCCGTGCACGAGCACTCGCCGACGGCGTAGAGCCCGGGCAGCGAAGAGCGGCCATCGAGGTCGACCGCGATCCCGCCCATCGTGTAGTGGGCGGCGGGGGCGACCGGCACCGGCTCGGAGCGCGGGTCGAAGCCGGCCTCGGTCAGCGAGGCGAAGACGTTCGGGAAGCGGGCGGGGTCGATCTCGCGCAGATCGAGCTTGACGTTCTGGGTACCGTCGCCCTCCATCCGATCGAGGATCGCCGCGGTGACCGCGTCACGCGGGGCGAGCTCGTCGGTGAAGCGGCGGCCGGCGGCGTCGAGCAGCTTCGCCCCCTCGCCGCGGATCGCCTCGGTGATCAGCACTCCATCGGCGCTCGAGCCGGGGAGGGCGATCGCGGTCGGGTGGAACTGGCAGAACTCGAGGTCGGCAAGGTCGGCGCCGGCGGCGGCGGCCAGCACCGGGCCGGCGCCGATCGCCCCGCGCGGGTTGGTGCTCCGGCTCCACAAAGCCGCGGCGCCGCCCGTCGCCAGCACCGTGGCGCCGGCGGCGACCGGGCCGGCGTCGCAGACGATCCCGTGGCAGCGGCTGCCGTCGCTCCACAGCGCCGTCGCCGAGGTCCGCTCGATCACCTCGATGCGCTCCTCGGCGGCGACCATCGCCGCCAGCTTCGAGGTGATCTCGTGACCGGTCTGGCTGCCGCCCGCATGGACGATGCGACGGCTCGCGTGCCCTCCCTCGAGTCCGAGCGCCAGCCGGCCCTCGTGGTCGAGGTCGAAGACGACGCCGCGGGCAATCAGTTCGCGGACCGCCGCCGGCGCCTCCTCGACCAGGACCTGGACGGCCGCGGGCCGGCAGAGGCCACGGCCGGCGGCGATCGTGTCGGCGGCGTGGCGGTCGGGCGAGTCGCCGGGTTCGAGGGCGGCGGCGAGGCCGCCCTGGGCCCAGAAGCTGGCGCTCTGGTTGAGCGGAGTGCGGGAGACGAGGCCGACGCGGGTGCCCAGCTCGGCCGCGCGCAGCGCGGTCCAGAGGCCAGCGGCGCCGCCGCCGACGACGGCGACGTCGAACTCGTGGCTCGCCTCTATCGCCCCTCAGCCTCTCGGCGGATCGAGTCGAGCTGGGCTCGCAGCCAGCCGGCGGCGCCTTCGCGGGCTCGCGCCTTCTCGTCCTCGACCGACCGCTCCGCCTCCGCCGCCCGCTCCTCCGCCTCCTCGATTCGCCGCTCGGCCGCGGCCGCCTCGGTTTCGATCTCGCCCAGCCGCTCCTCGGCGGCCCGGATCGCGTGCTCCTTGGCCTCCCGCTCGCGCTGAAGCTCCTGCTCGTGGGCCAGGAGCAGGCGCTCGCGCTCCTGATCGGCCTCGGTTCGCTGGCGCTCCAGGTCGGCTTCCAGCGCCTCGATCTCGGCGCTGGCCCGTCGCTCGGCGGCGGTGGCCACCTCGGCGGCCGCCTTCAGCCTGCGCTCGGCCTCGGCGACCTGCGCGCTGAGGTTCTCGCCGCTTGCTCCCTCCGTGCTCATCCGCTCAATCTATTACCGGGCTGCGGGCGATGTCGCGGTAGACGGCAATCGTGCGCTCGGCCATCCGCGCGGCGGACAGCGAGGCCGCGCGCGCCGCCCCCGCGACGCGTGGGTCGGCGGCATCGAGGTGGGCGCGGGCGGTCTCGCCCCAGGCGCCGATCTCGAACGGCGCGCAGAGGCAGCCGTCGATCCCGCCGAGCGCGTAGCGGGCGACGCCGACCGGGGTCGAGAGAACCGGCACGTCGCAGGCGAGCGACTCGACGGCGACCATCCCAAAGCCCTCGTAGTCGGAGGTGATCAGGGTGGCGCTGGCGGCGTTGATCCAGAGCGGCATTCGCTCGGGGGGGATCGCCCCGCCGCTCAGCAGGTCGGCGTCGCAGGCGGCGGCGAGCGCCGCGGCGCGGTCGTGGCGCTTCTCCGGTCGCTCCGGGTTGGCGGGGAAGAAGAGGTAGCGGCCGTCGGGGTCGAGGCCGAGCGTCGCGCGCGCGCTCGCTCGCGGGATGCGTTCGAAGCGGCCGAGGTCGGGCCCGCAGGGCAGCACCGCCGAGCCGGGGACCGCGGGCAGGCCGGGCCGCCCGTCCTCGGGGGCGAACAGGGCCCGCGAGACCGCCGCGACGAGGTCGACCCGCCAGGCGAGGCGATGGGAGAGCGGGCCGACGATCCCGTGGCGCACGTCGGTTCCGTGGAAGCTGACGATCAGCGGCCGCGCCCCGGCCAACCTCGCGCACCAGCCGGCCAGGCCGTAGTGGGCGTGGACGAGATCGAAGCGCTCCCGTCGCAGTAGCGCGCGCAGTCGTCGGGTGGCAGGGATGTACTCGGCGCGGCCGGGAGGGAAGCCGAACACGTCGACCTCGATCCCCCGCCGCCGTACCTCGTCGATCTGGTCGCGGACCCAACGGCCCCGCTGCGGCGCCGAGTCGTCGGGCTCGAGATTGGTGACGACCAGGACGCGCACCCGGGTCAGGGTATCCGCGAGCGGGGCCGTAGCGGCCGTGGTGCGCGTCTCTTGGCGCGGTGCCGTTGCGAAGTTGGCGCGATCGGGTCTGGATCGGTGCGCCCGCAGGGCCGAGCATGGGCCGCCCAACCGAGAGGAGGCTTCGATGTTCTACGCGTTGATGGGGTACCTGCACGCCGCGATTTCCTGCCGGGTGCACCGCATCCGGCGGCTGCTCGCGGGCGAGTCCGGCCAGGGGACGGTCGAGTACGTGGGCTTGATCCTGCTGGTCTCGCTGCTGATGGTCGGGATGGTCGCGGCGATGAAGGGGTTCAACGGCAAGCAGGGGACCGAGCTGGCCGACGTGATCGTCAACAAGATCAAGGAGGCGGTCGACAAGGTCGCCTTCAAGTAGCGCCGATCCTCCTGGGAGGGCTCCGGCGCCGCGAGTGAGCGGAAAGGGAAATGCGATGACTACTGCACAAGCCACGGCGACGCCGGTTCCGTCCGCGTTGGCACATATGCTGTATGACAGCATGAAGCATCGAACGCAGCTATATCTGAATGACGCCCAGCATCGCTGGCTTCGGCAACGCGCCGGCAAATCGGGCAGCATTGCCGCGGTAGTGCGCGAGCTGATCGACGCCGAGCGCGCGCGCCGGCCGGATCCGGCCGCGGACCCGCTGCTTCGCTACCTGGTCGACGAGTCGCCGGGCCGCGGGCGGGAGGGCACCAGCGTCACCACGCTGGATCGCGATCTTTACGGCCGATGAGGGCGGTCTTCGTCGACACCAGCGCCTTCGTCGCGCTGCGCAATGCTGCCGAGGCGGAGCACGAGCGGGCGCGGGCGGCGCTCTCCGGCCTGTTGGCCGAGGGCGCCGCCCTGTTCACCTCCAACTACGTCTTCGCCGAGACCTACACCGCCCTGATGGTCAGGGTCGGCCGCGGCGAGGCGGTCGAGTGGGGGAGGCGCTTCCGGGCCAGCGGCGCGATCGAGCTGGTCCGCCTCGACGAGGCGGTTGAGAACGACGCCTGGGAGATCCTCGAGCGTCACGGCGACAAGCGCTGGAGCTACGTCGACGCGACCTCCTTCGCCCTGATCGAGCGCGACGGCGGTGGGGAGGCCTTCGCCTTCGACGCGCACTTCGGGCAGCGCGGCCTGCGGGTCCATCCAGAACGGTAGGCGCCGCCGTCGGGCGCTCGCGTGAAAGACTCGCCCGATGCCCGCATCGCGCAGCTATGACCGCGCCCCGGCAGACATCAGGCCGGTGACGATCGACCCCGGCTTCGTCGCCAGCGCCGATGGCTCGGCCCTGATCTCGATCGGCCGTACCCGGGTGATCTGCACCGCGTCGGTCAACGACACCGTGCCGCGCTGGATGCAGGGTCGCGGCAAAGGTTGGGTCACCGCCGAGTACGCGATGCTGCCCGCCTCGACCGGGGACCGCAAGCAGCGCGACATCTCGAAGGGCAAGCAAGACGGGCGCGGGGTCGAGATCCAGCGGCTGATCGGGCGCTCGCTGCGGGTTGTCGTCGACTTCAAGGCAATGGGGGAACGCAGCGTCTACGTCGACTGCGACGTGCTGGAAGCCGACGGCGGCACCCGCTGCGCGGCGATCACCGGCGGCTACGTGGCGCTGCGCCAGGCCTTCCAGAAACTGCTCGATCGCAAAGCCCTGGAGACGATGCCGCTGACCGGCTCGGTCGCGGCGGTCAGCGTCGGCATGGTCGGCGGTCGCGCGCTCTGCGACCTCGACTACAACGAGGACTCGGCCGCCGAGGTCGACGCCAACGTAGTGATGACCGGCGATGGCGGCCTGGTCGAGGTGCAGGCGACCGCCGAGCGCACGCCGCTCTCCCGGGCCTCGCTCGACGAGCTGCTCGCGCTCGCCGAGGGCGGCATCGGCCGGCTGCGGGAGGTGCAGGAGCGGGCAGCGTGATTCTCTCGACCGGCAACCGCCACAAGGTGCGGGAGATGGCCGAACTGCTGCCGTCGGTCGAGCTGAGGCCGCTGCCGCCCGAGGTCGAGCTGCCGCCGGAGGATGGCGACAGCTTCGCCGCCAACGCGCTGATCAAGGCGCGCGCCGCGCACGCCGCCACCGGCGAGGTCGCGATCGCCGACGACTCCGGGATCGAAGCCGAGGACCTCGGCGGGGCCCCGGGCATCTATTCCGCCCGCTACGCGGGCGCGGGTGCCAGTGACGAGGAGAACCTGGCGAAGCTGCTGCGCGAAGTCGATGCGGCCGGCGGCGGGCGCCGCGCCGCCTACGTCTGCGCGATCGCGCTGGTCGACGAGGACGGCGGCGAGCGGATCTTCGAGGCGCGCTGCGAGGGGCATCTGCTCGAGCGGGGGCGAGGAGAGGGCGGGTTCGGCTACGACCCCGCCTTCGTCCCGGACGCGACCGGCCCCGGCGACGAACGCACCTACGCCGAGCTGAGCGACGCCGAGAAGCACGCGATCAGCCATCGCGGCAAGGCGGCCGGGATGCTCGCCGCGCACCTCGGCCTCGCCGTCGAGGGCTCGCCGTGATCCGGACGAAAAGCGGCGCCGCGGCGCTCTCGATCGCCTCCAACGCGCTGCTGATCGCGCTCAAGCTGGCCGCGGCGGCGGTCACCGGCTCAATCGCGATCCTCACCGAGGCGGTCCACTCGCTGATCGACCTGGTCGCTTCCGTCGTCGCCTTCGTCTCGGTGCGCAAAGCCGACGAGCCGGCTGACGCCGAGCATCCCTACGGCCACGAGAAGGTCGAGAGCCTGGCGGCGACGATCGAGGGGATGCTGATCCTGGTCGGCGCCGGGATCATCGTCTACGAGGCGACCCGGCGGCTGGTCGACGGGGCCGAGGTGGAGACGGTCGGCGTCGGCATCGCGGTGATGGCCTTCTCGGTCCTCGCCAACCTCGCCGTCTCGGCGGTCCTCTCCCGGCAGGCGGCGGCGCACGAATCGCCGGCCCTGGAGGGGGACGCGGCCCACCTGCGCACCGACGCCCTCACCTCGGCCGGCGTCCTCGTCGGCCTGGCGTTGGTCGAGATCACCGGCGCCGCCGCGTTCGACTCGATCACGGCGCTGGTGGTCGCGGCGGCGATCGTCTGGGCCGGGATCAGGATCATCCGCCGTTCTTCGGGCGTCCTGGTCGACGAAGCCCTGCCTGGGCCGGAGATGGACCGGATCGAGGCGGCGATCGCCGCCGCCCGCACCGCCGAGGTCGCCGGGTACCACAAGCTGCGCGCCCGTCGTGCCGGCAACCGCCGCCACATCGACCTCCACGTGCAGTACCGCTCCGGCACTAGCCTCGAGCGTGCGCATGAGCTGGCGCACCAGATGCGCGACTCGATCGAGGCCGAGATCCCGAACTCCGAGGTGCTGATCCACGCAGAGCCGGAGACCTCCTTTCGCGAGCCCGACGACAGCGAGGCGGGCCCGTTCCGCTCCGGCTGATAGCTCCTGAACAACAACTCCTCTGAGGGCCTTCCCCGCTTGAAGAGGCTTTCTTCTTTTCCTAGAGAGGGAGGTTGTTCATGGAGCACCTGATCGGCAGAGAGCTTCCTGCAAAGACCTTGGTGGTCGCGATCGATTGCGGGAAGGTCGCCAACCGCGTGATGCTGGCTACGGGAGAGCGAGGAGTGATCGGAGAGCCGGTGAGCCTGCCAACGCTCCGAGCTGGAGTCGACGAGCTGCAGCGCCTGGTGGGTGCTGCCGCCGGCAGCGAAGACCGGCCGGTGATCGCGGTGGAGGCGACAGGATCCCTTCATCACGCCTGGGTGGCGGAGCTCGAACGCCGCTTCGCCGGATCGCTGCGGCTCTTCGCGCCTTCTGAGACCCAGGCCGCCCGCACCGGCCTGGGCTCGCGCCGGACCAAGACCGACGATCGCGACTGCGCCGCGCTCATCACCCTTGCCCGCCAGGGGCTCGGTCGCCCTCCCGAGGGGGCGACGGTCGCGGCGATGCTCGGCGCGGTTCGCCACCGCCGGGCCCTGGTCGGGATCCGAAAAATCACCCAGCAGCGCCTCCACGACCAGCTGAATGCCCTCTGCCCAGGGCTCTCGGCCCCGGTGGGCCACGGGCGGGCGCTCAAGCTCGAGGACGCCTCCGGCCAGGCGGTCTTGGCCTGCGCGGTCGAGTTTGCCGGGCGCGCTCCGGCACCGCGCTCGCTGATCGCCCGCGCCCCGGGGCGCTTCACGAAAGCGAATGCGAGCTACTGGTCGGCGCGGTGGCGGGCCCTCTTGCCGCCGCCGCCAGACGCCGAGCTGCGAGCCGAGCGCCTGCGCGGCGACCTTGAGCGCTGGCGCTTGCTCCAGCACGACATCGCCGCGGTCGACGGACAGATCGCCGTGCTGTTGGCCGCCACCGCGGGGGAGGTCCTTGCTTCGTTGCCGGGAGTCGCCCAGACACGCGCCGCCGCCTTCGCTGCCCACGCCCTGCCGATCGAGCGCTTCCCCTCCGCCGGGCATCTCTACTCGGCGACCGGGCTGGCGCCGGCCACCTATGAATCGGCGACGCTGCGGCGCCGGGGGCGCATCTCCCGGGCGGGGCTGGCCGAGTTCCGCGACGCCTTGATGGGAATCGCCTGGGGGCTCTCGCAGAGATGCGGGGCCTTCGCCTCTCGCGACCGGGAGCTGCGCGAGCGCGGGATGGCGCCGATCCAGGCCCGGGTGACGCTGGCCCGCCACGCCTGCCGGCTTTGCTTTGCCCTTCTTCAGACACAAGAAACCTTCGACGAAGAGCGCTATGTTCGGATGAGGCATGGCGCGAGCGGTGACGGCGTTTCCGGCTATGCCGCATGACGGCGAAAGCTAGCTTGCCGCCCGCTCGCGTCGGCCGCCTCTCTCACGGCGCAAACGAAAGCCTGCCGCTCGACGGCGACTGATCAGCCTGCCGGTTCGGTGGCCATCGCCGAGTCCGGCGCTCTTCGCGCAATTTGCGGCCGACCATGTCGGTTCGATCGGCCCTGCGCTATCCCTCTCCTTGACTTGGCGGGGGAAAGCTAGTCCCTTCTAAGGAGGGGGCAGCAAGTTGACCGCGGCGGCCAGGCCGACCGCGATCAGGGTGATCGTGTAGCCGGTGTAGCCGCTGATCGCAAAGAGGATCGCGGCGACCGCGCAGACGGCGACAACGATGATCCAGGAGGCTCGGGCGAGGGGCACGGTCGGTATTTTCACCCACATGGCCGACGCCGCCACCAACGAGGCCCTTTCCGGCGACGCCGCCGAGGCGGCACTGGCCTTTCTGACCGAGATGTCACCCGACCTCCGCGCCGCCGCGATCTTCGACTCCGGCGGTGCCGTTCTCGCCGCGGCCGGCGACGCCGAGCGCTGGCGCGAGGACGCGGCGACGCTGCTCTCGGTCGCCGACGCGGCCGGGGACGAACCGGTCGAGCAGGTCCACGTCGCCACCGAGCAGGGGGAGGTCTTCGCCCTGCGCCATGCCGGCCTCGCCGCCGTCGCGGTGACCGAGCGCTTCGCCCTCGCCTCGCTGTTTTTCTTCGACCTGCGCTCGGCCCTGCGCGACCTGGCGCGGGCGCGGGGGGGCGGCGACTGATGCCGCCGAAGCCCCACCGGGTCCTGCTCGACCGCGTCTCCGGCTATGCCGACGAGGCCGCCGCCTACGTCCGTCGCCGCCGCGTTTCCCGCCGTCCCTTTGCCCGCCTCTACTACGCCAATGGCCGCAGCAGCGACCAGGCCGAGAACTCTCCCTCCGGCGCTGAGCTGTTCGTCGCCGCGGGGCGCCTGATCGAGGTGGCGGGGAAGCGACCGAAGCAGTGAGCGAGCTGCTCGAACCGGCCATCGCCGAACGGGTGCTGGCGCGGGCGCTGGCCAACGGCGGCCGCTTCGCCGAGGTCTTCGCCGAACGCCGCCGCGGGCTGGCGATGTCGATCGACGAGTCGCGGATCGAGGCGGTCCAGTCCGGCGCCGAGGAGGGGGCTGGGGTGCGCGTCGTCGACGGCGGCACCACCTACTTCGCCCACGTCGACGGTCTCGACCCGGCCGACCTCGAGCGCGCCGCCGACGAGGCTGCCGCCGCTCTGCACGGCGAGCGCTGCGATCCCCAGGCGCTTGGCGCCGTGGCGAGCGACCCGCAGCCAATCGAGCGGCGGCCCGAGGAGGTCGGTTCCGAGCGCAAGGCGGAGCTGCTGCGCGAGCTCGACGAGCGCGCCCGCGGCCAGGGTGCCGAGGTCGCCCAGTTCACCGCTTCCTACGCGGAGGCACGTCGCGAGGTCGCTGTCGCCAACTCCGAAGGGCTCGCGACCGGCGACGACCGCACCCGGGTGCGGATCGGTGCCCAGGCGGTCGCCCGCCGCGAGGGAACCGTCGAGACCGGGGCGGAGACCCTCGGCGGGCATCGCGGCTTCGAGCTGCTCGAAGACGACCCGGGGGCGATCGCCGAACAGGCCGCGCGGAAGGCGCTGACCCTGCTCGATGCTGGCCCGGCGCCGTCGGGCTCGATGCCGGTCGTGGTCGGCGGCGGCTTCGGCGGCGTCCTCTTCCACGAGATGACCGGCCACGGGCTCGAGGCCGACCACATCCAGAAGCAGGCCAGCGTCTACGTCGGCAAGCTCGGCGAGCGCGTCGCGCAGCCGCCGCTCAGCGCCTACGACGATGGGCGCATGCCGGGCGAGTGGGGGAGCGATGCGATCGACGACGAGGGCACCCCGACCCAGCGGACGCAGGTGATCGAGGACGGGCGGCTGACCGCCTACCTCTACGACCGTCTCACCGCTGAGCGCGACGGCGTCGCCTCGACCGGCAACGGCCGGCGCGAGAGCTTCCGTCACCTGCCGATCCCGCGCATGACCAACACCTACATCGCCCCGGGCGAGGCCTCGCCGGAGGCGATGATCGCCGAGATCGAGAGGGGCTTTTACGCGGTCTCCTTCGCCGGCGGCCAGGTCGAGCCGGCGACCGGGGACTTCGTCTTCGGCGTCTCCGAGGGGTACCTGATCGAGGGCGGCAGGGTGACCCGGCCGTGTCGCGGCGCGACCTTGATCGGCAACTGCCTGGAGGCGCTGATGGCGATCGATGCGGTCGGAGAGGACTTCTTCATGAAGACCGGGATCTGCGGCAAGGGCGGGCAGAAAGCCCCGGTCGGCACCGGCCAGGGACACGTCCGGGTTGGTTCGATGACCGTCGGCGGGACCGAGCGGTGAGCGAGCTGAGCGCGGCCGCGGCGCGCGCGGTGGAGGCGGCCCAGGCCGCGGGGGCGGGGGAGGCCGAGGCCTATGTCTCCCACGAGAGCGGCCGCGAGCTACGAGTCCATGGCGGCGAGGTCGAGAGCCTGACCGCGGCGACCCAGGGCGGCATCGGGGTTCGCGTCTGGATCGGCGGCAGGGCCGGTTACGCCTACGGGACCGATCTTTCCGAGTGGGGTGTGGCGGCGATTGCCGGCCGCGCCGCCGAGGGGGCGGCGGTCGCCGACGAGGACGAGTTCGCGGCGCCACCCGCCCCGGCCGAGATCGAGGCGCTGCCCGGCCTCACCGATCCCTCGGTCGGCACCTGGACGAGCGCGCGGGCGGCCGAGCTGGCGCTGAGCGTCGAGCGCACCGCGCTCGACGCCGACCCCCGGATCGCCGGGGTAGAGCAGGTCGTCTACGCCGATTCCTCCGAGCGGGTCGCGATCGCCTCTTCGACCGGAATTGCCGGCGAGTACGAGTCCTCGAGCTGCTTTGCCTACCTGCAGGCGCTCGCCGACGACGACGGAGCCCACGAGACCGGCCTCGGCTTCGGCCTTGCCCGTGGTCCCGCCGGGCTCGACCCCGAGGCGATCGGCCGCGAGGGTGCCGAGCGCGCCGTCGCGATGATCGGCGCCTCCAAGCCGGCCTCCCGCTCCTGTCCGGCGGTACTTGACCCGACGGTCGCCGCCAGCTTCGCCGGGCTGATCGGCGGCGCCCTCAGCGCCGCCGCGGTGCAGCGCGGCCGCTCGCCCTTCGCCGGACACCTCGGCGAGCGCCTGGCCGGCGAGGCGCTGGTCCTCAGCGACGACGGCCGCGACCCCGGCGGCTCCGCCTCGGCGCCGTTTGACGGCGAGGGCGTGCCGCGGCGCCGGACCGCTCTGATCGAGGGGGGGAGGCTGCGCGCCTTCCTCTACGACGCCTACACCGCCAACCGCGAGGGAACCGAGTCGACCGGGAGCGCCTCTCGCCACGGCTACCGTTCCCAGCCCTCGGTCTCGGCCTCCAACCTCGTCGTCGCGCCTGGATCGCTCGGCTTCGCGGAGCTGTTGACGGAGGCGGCGGACGGGGTCTTCGTCACCGACGTCGCCGGCCTGCACTCCGGCGTCAACCCGGTCACCGGCGTCTTCTCGGTCGGTGCGTCGGGTCGGGCGATCCGCGCCGGGGCCTTGGCCGAGCCGATCCGCGAGTTCACGATCGCGGGCGACCTGATCTCGATGCTGGGCGCGGTTCGGGCCGCCGGCGCCGAGTCCCGCTGGGTCCCGTTCGGCGGTTCGGTCAGCACGCCGCCGCTGCTGGTCGGCGAGATCGCGGTCAGCGGCTCGTGACCCCAGGCAGGCGGTTACGCCGAGTTCGCTGTTAGATTGCGGCCGTCTTCAACCCCCGAGGAGGATTTCCGACGTGACCAAGGCTCAGTTTCTGGATCAACTTGCCGGCGACGACCGGCTGGGCAGCAAGAAGGCCGCCGGCGACGCCGTCGACGCCGTGCTCGACGCGATCACCGACGCGCTGAGCCTCCGGTGGCGAGGTCAGCTTCACCGGTTTCGGCAAATTCCATGTCGCCGAGCGCGGACCGCGCCAGGGCGTCAATCCGCGCACCGGCGAGCGGATCACGATTCCGGGCGGCAAGGTCCCGCGCTTCTCCGCCGGTTCGGCCCTGAAGACCAAGGTCAAGGGCGGCTGAGACGAGTCCGTTCGCGGACCGGCTGGCGGCGCTCGTCGAGGAGCGCCGCAGCCAGATTTGCCTCGGCCTCGACCCCGACCCGGCGAAGCTGTCCGGGTCGGCCGCCAAGGGGGGCGGGCCGGCGGCCGAGCGCGCCGCCGCCGCGGTCGTCACCCACTGCCGCACCCTGATCGACCGCGCCGGCCCCGCCTGCGTCGCGGTCAAGCCGCAGCTCGCCTGCTTCGAGCGCCTCGGGGCGCCCGGCTGGGCCGCCCTCGAAGAGGTCTGCCACGCCGCCCACGAAGCTGGGCTGCTGACGATCGCCGATGGCAAGCGCGGCGACGTCCCGGTCACCGCCGCCGCCTATGCCCAAGCGCTGGTTGGCGAGACGCCGACCCCCTGGGGGCCGGTGCCTGGCCTCGGCGCCGACGCCTTCACCGCCAACCCGCTGCTCGGCCTCGACGCGCTGGAGCCTCTGGTCGCGGCCGCGGCCGCGACCGGGGCGGGGATCTTCGCCCTGGTCCGCACCAGCAACCCTGGCGCCGCCGATCTCCAGGACCTGCCGGCGCCGCAACTGCCGCTGCACGAGCAACTGGCCCGGATCGTCGACGGCCTTTCCGAGCGCCTGCTCGGCGATCGCGGCCTCAGTGGAATGGGCGCGGTCGTCGGGGCCACCGCGCCCGAGCACCTCGCCCGCATGCGCGAGCTGATGCCGCGCTCGATCTTCCTCATCCCCGGCGTCGGTGCGCAGGGCGGCAAGCCGGAGTCGCTGGGGGCGGCCTTCGCCGCCGGCCCGGCCTCGGCGCTGATCGCCGCCTCCCGTGGGATCGCCGCCGATCCCGACCCGGCCGCCGCCGCGGAGCGCCTGCGGGCGCTCACCTGGGACGTTTCGACCGCCTGAAAACGCCTATAGCGGCTATACGATCAGCCGCGCCAGCTCCGAATCGCCACCTCTCCCAATGGAAAAACGCTCCAGCGCCTTCGCCCGGATCTCCGCCGCCGTCGCTCTGGTCGCCGCGGTCGTAGTCGTCATCGTCGCGATCGCCGGTTCGCTTGGCGACTCCAACTCCTCCGATCATCGCCACCAGGGCACCAATTCCGCTCACCACAGGCAGCGGACCGAGGCCAAGACCTACGTCGTGAAGAGCGGCGACACGCTGGTCTCGATCGCCCACCGGACGGGGGTGCCGGTCGCCCACATCATCGCCCTCAACCCCGAAGTCGATCCGCAGATCCTGATCGCCGGCGAGACCCTGAAGCTGCGATGAGGAAGCTTCGCCTCGGCGTCGCGCTGTCGGCGGCGGCGCTGGCTGCCCTCGTCCTGGCCGGGCCCGCCGCCGCGGCGGGGAAGCCGCGGGTCGAAGCGCGGGCTTGGACCTTGATCGACGCCCGCAGTGGCGCGGTGCTCACCTCTCACGCCGCCGCGCGGCACCTGCCGATCGCCAGCACGACCAAGCTGATGACCGCCTGGGTGGCGCTGCACGAGCTGCCGCTCGAGCGGATCGTGCGCGCGGCTCCCTACCACCCGATCTACGGCGAGTCGCTGCTCGGCCTGCGGACCGGCCAGCGGATCAGCGTCCGCGACCTCCTCTACGGGTTGATCCTGCGCAGCGGCAACGACGCCGCCCACGACCTCGCGATCGCCGCCGCCGGCTCGACCGACCGCTTCGTGGTCGAGATGAACCGCCGCGCCGCCGCGCTCGGCCTCGCCGACACCCACTACGCCAACCCGATCGGCCTCGATCAGCGGGGCAACTTCTCCAGCGCCGCGGACCTGGCGACGCTGACCCGGCGCCTGCTGCAAATTCCCGCTTTCGCGCGGATCTCCGACTCACGCAGCGCCGTCCTGCGCAGCGTCCGCCCGCGGCGGCGGATCGTGACGATCAACGAACTGCTCTTCGACGCCCCCTGGGTCACCGGAGTCAAGACCGGACACACCTTCGACGCCGCCTACGTCCTGGTCGGCAGCGGCCGGCGCCAGGGCGTCGACCTGATCTCCGTCGCGATCGGCGCCCCCAGCGACGAAGCCCGTTTCCGCGACAACCTCGAACTGCTCGAATGGGGCTTCCGCCAGTACCGGCGCTGGCGCCCGATCCGCGCCGGCCAGGACCTCGCCGACCCCTCGATCCGCTACGCCGGCGGCGAGCTGCCGCTGCGGGCCGCCCGCGCGGCCGTGGTCGGCCTGCGGCGGGGCCAGCGGCTGGGCGTCGAGGTCGAGGCGCCCGAGGAGGTCGAGGGCCCGGTCAAGCGCGGCACCACGCTCGGCCACGCCACCGTCCTCGTCGCCGGCCGGCCGGCTGCGACGGTGCCGCTGCGCGCCGCGCGCTCGATTCCCGAGGCGAGCGCCTTCGACCGCGTCAGGGCCTTCGTCGAACAGCACCCGATTCCCATCGCCCTGGCTATGTTCGTGATACTCATTGGCGGGGTATTGCTCTACCGCCGCCTGTCTCGTAGAACGACCAAGGGGAGCGGAATCGGGTGAAAGCAGCGTGATCCTCACTGTGACTCTCAACGCGGCGATCGACCGTACCGTCGCCGTCCCGAACTTCCGCCTCGGCCGCCGCCACCGCTCGGTCGAGAGCCGCACCGTGGCCGGCGGCAAGGGCATCAACGTCGCCCGCGCGCTGAGCCTGCTCGGCCGTCCGGTGATCGCCGCCGGCTTCGTCGGCGGGCCGACCGGGACCCGCGTCCTCGAAGGGCTGCGGGAAGAGTCGGTGCTGACCGACTTCACCCGGATCGCGGCTGAGACGAGGATCAACCTGGCCGTGATCGACCCCACCTCCGGCGACCAGACCGAGATCAACGAGCGCGGCCCGGCGGTCAGCCCCGAGGAGGTGAAGAGGCTCTTCGAGCGGATCGGCTACCTGGCCGGCGGGGCGCGGATCTGCGTGCTGGCGGGATCGCTGCCGCCGGGCGCCGGCGACGACCTCTACGCCCGGCTGATCGACGACCTCGGTCGCCGCGGCGTCTCCGTCGTCCTCGACGCCGAGGGCGAGGCGATGCTGGCGGGCGTCCGCGCCGGCGCCTCGATGGTGACGCCGAACGAGCGCGAGGCCGAGGAGCTGGTCGGGCAGGAGTTCGCCGACCGCGGCGACCTCGCCCAGGGGCTGCAGGAGCTGGTCCGCCTCGGCGCCTCCGAGGCGGCGATCACGCGGCCGGAAGGCTGCGTCGCCAGCGTCGGCGAGGGCGCCGAGCGGCGCCTGCTCGAGGTCCACACCGAGTCGCTGGAGCCCGTCTCCACGGTCGGCTCCGGCGACGCCTTCCTGGCCGGCTACGTGGCCGCCAGCTACGAGGACCGCTCGGCCGAGGACTGCCTCGCCTACGGCGTCGCCTGCGGCGCCGAGTCGACCCAGCACTTCGGCGCCGGAACCGTCGACCGCAACCAGGTCGAGCGCCTGCTGGGCGAGGTCGCCGTGCACGATCTGGAGGTCCCGGCGGAAGTGTAGGCTGGCTAGTTCAACCGCCAGCCCTGGAGGAATCACTTGGAAATCGAAATCGGCCGCGGCAAGAAGGGGCGGCGCGCCTACGGATTCGACGACATCGCGATCGTCCCGTCACGCCGCACCCGCGATGCCGACGACATCGACATCAGCTGGACCCTCGGCCCCTACCGCTTCGACCTGCCGCTCGTCGCCTCGGCGATGGACGGGGTGGTCAGCCCCGACACGGCCGTCCTGGTCAACGAGCTCGGCGGCCTTGGGGTGCTCAACCTGGAGGGCATCTGGGCCCGCTTCGAGGACGCCGAGGAGCGGCTGGAGCAGATCGCCGCCGCACCCAAGCAGCTTGCGACGCGGCTGATGCAGGAGATCTACACCGAGCCGGTCAAGCCCGAGCTGATCGGCAAGCGGGTGGCCGAGATCAAGGAGCGCGGCGCCGTCGCCTGCGGCTCGCTGACTCCGCAGAAGGTGCGCGAGCACTACGAGGTGGCGGTCGAGGCCGGCCTCGACATCCTCGTCGTCCAGGGGACCGTGATCTCCGCCGAACACGTCTCGACCACGGTCGAGCCGCTGAACCTGAAGGAGTTCATCGCCGAGGTGCCGGTGCCGACCGTGGTCGGCGGCTGCGCCTCCTACTCAACCGGCCTGCACCTGATGCGGACCGGCGCCGTCGGCGTCCTCGTCGGCGTCGGCCCCGGCGCCGCCTGCACGACCCGCGGCGTGCTCGGGATCGGCGTCCCGCAGGCGACCGCGATCGCCGACGTCGCCGCCGCCCGCTCCCAACACATGCTGGAGACCGGCGAGTACGTCAATGTGCTCGCCGACGGCGGCATGCGCACCGGCGGCGACGTCTCCAAGGCGATCGCCTGCGGTGCCGACGCGGTGATGGTCGGCTCGCCGCTCGCCCGCGCCAAGGAGGCCCCCGGTCGCGGCTTCCACTGGGGGATGGCGACCTTCCATCCCTCGCTGCCGCGCGGTACCCGGGTCTCGACCAAGCAGGACGGAACGATGGAGGAGATCCTGCTCGGCCCAGCCCAGGAGAACGATGGCACCTTCAATCTGATGGGGGCGCTGAAAACTTCGATGGCCACCTGCGGCTACGAGGACATTCGCTCCTTCCAGCGGGCCGAGGTGATGGTCGCGCCGGCGCTGATGAGCGAGGGGAAGAAGCTGCAGAACGAGCAGTCGGTGGGCATGGGCTCGAATGGACGGGCGGCCGTGTCAGCGGGAGTTGCCGTATCGGATGACTAGTAGTCCCGATGCGCTCCGGCCGGCGGGTCCTGTCGCGGCAGGGGACCCCCCATGTCCTCCGGTAGCTAAAGCTTCCTCGGACATGGGCCCCCCTACCGCGCCACCCGCCGGAGGGGCGGTGGAGGAGGTGCTCGTTCTCGATTTCGGGGGGCAGTACTCGCAGCTGATTGCGAGACGCATTCGCGAATGCGGGGTCTTTGCTGAGCTGCTGCCGGTCTCCACGCCGCTGGAGAAGATTCGGGAGCGGGGGCCGAAGGGGCTGATCCTCTCCGGCGGGCCGGCTTCGGTGTATGAGGAGGGGGCGCCGGAGTTCCCGACCGAGCTGCTCGATCTCGAGGTGCCGCTGCTGGGCATCTGTTACGGGATGCAGGCGATGGTTCTCGCCCTCGGTGGCAGGGTCGAGTCGGCCGAGTCGGGGGAGTTCGGGCGCACCGACCTGGTCCTGCGGGAGGGGGGAGGGCGGCTGCTCGGCGGGCTGCCCGAGGAGCAGAGCTGCTGGATGAGCCACCGCGACGCGGTCTTCGAGGCGCCGCGGGGGTTCGTGCCGCTCGCCTCCAGTCCGGGCTCCCCTGTCGCCGCCTGCGAGCTGCCCGACCGCGGCCTCTACGGGATCCAGTTCCACCCCGAGGTCGTCCACACGCCCTACGGCACTGAGATCCTGACCCGCTTCCTGCGCGACGTCTCCGGCTGCGTCCAACAGTGGTCGCCGCAGTCGGTGATCGCCGAGCAGATCGAGAAGGTCCGGGCCCAGGTCGGCGAGGGCCGGGTGATCTGCGGCCTCTCCGGCGGCGTCGACTCCTCGGTCGCGGCGCTGCTGGTCCACAGGGCGGTGGGGGAGAGGCTGACCTGCGTCTTCGTCGACCACGGCCTGATGCGGCTGAACGAGGCCGAGCAGGTGGTCGAGGCCTTCGCCCAGTTCGGCATCCCACTGGTCCACGTCGAGGCCGAAGACCGCTTCCTCACCAAGCTGGCCGGGGTCGAGGACCCCGAGCGCAAGCGCAAGATCATCGGCGAGGAGTTCATCCGCGTCTTCGAGGAGGAGGCGGCGAAGCTCGAGGACGTCGGCTTCCTCGTCCAGGGGACGCTCTACTCCGACGTGATCGAGTCCGGCGGCTCCGACCACGCGGAGACGATCAAGTCCCACCACAACGTCGGCGGCCTGCCGGAGGACTTCGACTTCGACCTGGTCGAGCCGCTGCGAATGCTGTTCAAGGACGAGGTGCGGGCGGTCGGGGCGGAGCTGGGGTTGCCCGAGCGGATGGTCTGGCGCCAGCCCTTTCCCGGGCCCGGCCTGGGGATCCGCATCGTCGGCGGCGAGGTCACCAAGGAGCGGCTCGACATCCTCCGCGCCGCCGACGCGATCCTGCAGGAGGAGATCCGCGCCGCCGAGCTCTACCGGCAGCTCTGGCAGTCCTTCTGCGTGCTGCCGGTTGTCCGCTCGGTCGGGGTCCAGGGCGACGGGCGCACCTACGCCTACCCGATCGTGATCCGCGCCGTCACCTCCGACGACGCGATGACCGCCGACTGGGCACGGTTGCCGTACGACCTGCTGGAGCGGGTCTCGAACCGGATCATCAACGAGATCCGCGACGTCAACCGCGTCGCCCTCGACATCTCCTCGAAGCCGCCGGCGACGATTGAGTGGGAGTAGCGCCGGCCTAGATCATTGCCTCGCGCGAGCCGGGGGTCTCGAAGCCGGCGACGCCGATAATCGCCGAGAATCGCACCCAAGCCCCGGCGCCGGCTGAGGCGCCCCCGGCTTTCCTCCTGGATCACCAGCACCTTGTCGACTGCCTCTTCCATCGTCTGGGTGGCTTGCTTCCAGCCCTTCTCGTCGAGGCGGACCGGCATCCAGTAGAGGACCGTGTCCTCGCGGCCGTCGATCGTGCCGGCTTCGAGGGCCGCCACGGCGCGGTCCATGAAGCTCTGCAGGGTCGCGCCGGAGACGCCGCCGAGCAGCGCCCGGGGTACCCGGCGCCAGATCCGGTCGCCGATAAACGAGTGCGGCGAGGCCTTGTAGAAGTGCTCGGTCGCCCCGCGCCGCTGCGCCGTGTCGACCAGCTCGAGGCAACCGCACTTGTCGAGCGCCCGGGTGTGGTAGGCGACGTGGCTGAGGCCGGCGTCGAGGTCGTCAGAGAGCCGGTTCGGGCTGGCGGTCCGTTCGGTCAGGATCTCGAGGATCTTGATCCGCAACGGGTGGGCGAGTGCCCTGACCATGCGCTGGTCGATCAGTTCGGGACGGGTTCTTCTCACGGGGGCTCCTTAAAGGGTGGGTGGCTACCTCGAACAGCACTGCTTACTCGATACGTGCTGAGTAATTGTCCGGATCACTGGCTTGATAGCCAACCTCATTTTTTAAACAAATGCCCGCTACTGGTTGAAACGCTCAGACGCCGGCGACGCGGGTGATCACGAAGATCAGTGCGAAACCGGAGGCGGTCAGGGCGACTCGGGCCCAAGAAGCGTCGGCGTGGGCCTCGGGCAGCAGGTCGGTTGCACCCATGTAGATGAAGAAGCCGCTGTAGAGGCAGAGGATGTAGCCAAGGGTGTGGTCGGAGACGGTCAGCAGCGAGCCGACCACCGCCCCCAATATCGGCGCCAGGGCGTCGATCCGCAGCCATCTACCCGCCTGCTCACGATCCCCGGATTGGTTGAGGACGAAGCTGACGGTGTTGAGGCCGTCGGCGAAGTCGTGGCTGATCACGGCGACGAAGACGAGCAGGCCGGTGGCGCTGTCGAGGCCGAAGGCGAGGCCGATCCCGAGCCCGTCGATGAAGCTATGGATCGAGAGCCCGAGCGCGCCGAGAATGCCGACCCGGTGGTGTGCGCGTGCCTCGTCGGGCTGGTCGCGGTGGTGGAGGACGAGGACGCGCTCGGCGAAGAAGAAGACGAGAAAGCCGATCGCGACCAGCGTCGTTGCCTTCGCCGGGTCGCCGACGTTCGTGATCCCCTCCGGCAGCACGTCGAACAGCGCCACCGCAACGACGACGCCGCCGGTGAAGGCGATCACGGTCGGCAGCGTGTGGGAGAGGCGCAGCGCGACCTTCCCACCCAGCATCGTCGCCAGGGCGGCGAGGGCGGAGAGCGGGATCGCGATCAACGACACGGCGCGGAGGCTATCACTGAATGAGATTCAATCTCGTTTAAACCCGGTACGATTTCGGCATGAGCACGATCGACGCCGGCTGGCGGGACCACGCGCTGGATGCGCTCGGGAGCGCCGGGCTGCGCCGCGGTGGCGCCCGGGTGGCGGTGATCGAGGCGCTGGCGCGCCATGACTGCGCGGTCACCGCCCTCGACCTCGACGACGAGCTGCGCCGCCGCCGGCCGCCGGTCGGCCGGGCCAGCGTCTACCGGGCGCTCGAGCAGCTCGAGGAGCTGGGCCTGGTGCAGCGGATCGAAGTCAGCCGCGGCACTGCCGGCTACGAGCGGGTCGAGCCCGACGGCCACCATCACCACCACGCGATCTGCCGCGATTGCGGCCGTATGGTCCTGTTCGAGGACCCGCGCCTCGAGCAGGCGATCGGCCGGCTCTCGGAGAGCATCGATTTCGAGGTTGCCGAGCACGACGTGGTGCTGCGGGGACGCTGCGAGGGGTGCGCGGGCTGAGCATGGGCGGGGGGAGGGGGCCGGTGGTGCCTGCTCGCTCGGTACCTCGTCGATGAAGCCGGGTAGAGCTGGCGCCTCGGGCCGCTGTTCTCCTCCTCCGCAAAACGCTCGCAGGCACCACCGGCCCCCTCCCCGAGTCCGGGCCAGCTAATGGACAAAGCGCGAGGCCCCTGCGGTCCCTGATCACTGTCGAGGGTAGGCCGGGCATTCCTGCGAACGTTTTGCGGAGGAGGAGGAGCTCGAAGAGGCGTCAGCAGCCACACTTCTCAGCGACGAGGTACCGAGTGAGGAGGATGCCCGGCCTACCCTCTGCGGCGTCGCCGGAGCCTAGCGGCAAATGGTGCTACTGTGTCGCACATGGAGATCGGAGTCCGTGATCTGCGCAACCGAACCGCTCGCGTGATCGACGCCGTCCGTGCCGGCGAACGGGTTGTCCTCACCGTCAACGGCGAGCCGGCCGCCGACATCGTGCCCCATGGCCAGCGCGCCCGCTGGCTTGCCGGCGAGCAGCTTCGCGAGCAATTGCGCGAGCGCGCCGCCGACCCTGCCCTGCAGACCGAGCTCGACGAGCTCGCTGGCCAGACCCTCGCAGACCTTTGAGCGAGGCAAGCGCCGGGCTGCTCGACACCTCGGTCTTCATCGCCCGCGAGAGCGGCCGACCGCTGGGCGAGCTGCCCGATCGTGTCGCCGTCTCGGTGGTGACGATCGGCGAGCTGCAGCTCGGTGTGCTGAGTGCCGCCGATGACACCACGCGGGCCCGTCGTGCCGACACCCTGGCCCTTGCCAGGACCGCCGACCCAATCCCGATCTCAGAAGCGGTGATGGTCAGTTGGGCGCGACTCGTCGCCGATTGTCGCGCTGCCGGCATCCAGCGCGCCGTGAAGCTCACCGACGCCCTGATCGCAGCCACCGCGGTCGAGCACGGGCTCCCGGTCGTCGCTCAGGACAGCGACTTCGAGCAGATCTCTCGGGCACACGCGCAGCTGCGCATCAGTCTCGTGTAGGCACGAGGACGGGGATGGCCCAAACCCTCAGCTGTACCGGTCCCACTTTTCGAGTTCCGGCAGCGGATCGAAGGGCGAGCCCCCCTCGTACCAGCCGGGCGGTCCCCAGATCTCGAAGTGCAGGTGGCAGGCGGTGGCGTCGCCGGTGTCGCCGACGATGCCGATTGGCTGGCCGGTGCGGACGGTTTCGCCCGCTTGCAGCGGCGAGGGTTCGGCCAGATGCGCGTACATGAAGTCGTTCGGCGTGCCCTTGCCGTCGATGACAATGTAGTTGCCGGCGTTGCCCTCGTAACCCGCGTACTGGACGACGCCGCCGCGGGCGGCGAGGAGGGGGGTGCCGCAGGCCGCCATCACGTCCTGGCCCTGATGGGTGTGACCGGAGCGAGGGGCTCCGAAGCGACCGGCGCCGAGGCCGAATTCGTGAGCGCCGAGGATCGGAAAGGCGTAGCCGTAGAGGGCGAAGCCGGCGGTCACCGTCACCGAGGCGGTGGCGCGCCGGGCGGCGGCGGTGTTGCCCTGGGCGAGCACCTGGAAGGTGTAGCGGCCGTTGCGGGCGGGGCGGCCTTCGGCGGTGGTGCCGTCCCAGCGCACCGAGACCGGCGCTTCGGGCGCGACGTCGTTGCGGAAGAAGCTGCGGACGACTTCGCCGGCCGAGTTGACGACGTTGACCTGAAGGTCGTTCTGCGGCTGGGTGCTGGCGATCGCGAAGGCGAAGCGGGGATAGCGGTAGCCGAAGAAGAAGTTCTTGCGCGGGCTGGCCTCGGCCGAGAGCAGGGTGAGCGCGCCGGCGCTCGGCGCCGGGTCAGCAGCACCGGTGGGGCTGCCCTTCGGCGTCGGCGCGGCGCCGGGGGTGCCGGCCCCGCCGGTCGCGATCGCGGCGGCGGCGGCTCCGGGGAAGACGGCGAGCAGCGCGAGGATCGCCGCCAGAACGACCTTCCAACCAGCCAGACCGCGCCGGGCGCTCAGCTTGTTCCGCGTCAACCAGCCCTCTCTTTCGATCGCCTACGGAGTTAGCTGTCGGGCTCGCGCTGAAAGAGATGCGCTACGAACGTTTTCGTTCGATTCGCCCCTGGGACCTGCCTGGTCCCTGCGGTTCCTCCGCTCCCGCTCGGTTGCCCGGACGGGATTCGGCATTGCTGGCGCGGCAGTATAGATGCCGGGATGGCTATGATCCTCCCGGCCGCGTGGGAGGACCCGCGCGGTTTTTGCACGATGAAGACCTTTGTCGCCACGCCAGCCAACCGCCAGCGAGACTGGTATGTCGTCGATGCCGAGGGCAAGACGTTGGGCCGCCTGGCGACCCAGATCGCCGACGTCCTGCGGGGCAAGCGCAAGCCCGAGTACACGCCGCACGTCGACACCGGCGACTTCGTCGTCGTCGTCAACGCCGAGAAGATCCGCGTCACCGGCGACAAGCTGGCGCAGAAGACCTACTGGCGCCACAGCGGCTACCCCGGTGGGATCAAGTCACGGACGCTGGGGGAGATGCTCGACCGCCGGCCCGAGGAAGTGATCCGCAAGGCAGTCAAGGGGATGCTGCCTCGCAACCGCCTTGCCCGCCAGCAGCTGACCAAGCTGAAGGTCTACGCTGGCCCCGATCACCCGCACGCGGCGCAGCAGCCGAAACCGATGGAGACGAACTGATGGCAGACGACGAGACGAAACGCGACGACGAGACGGCCGAGGGCTCAGAGGATCAGCCCACGGGTCCTGTCGCGGCAGAGGACTCCTCGTCCTCGCAAGCTGCGGGCGAGGAGCCCTCCGCCGCGCCACCCGCGGCAGATGCGCCTGAGGAGCCGGCGGTCGAGGCGTCGGAGGCTGAGGCCGAGTCGCCTGCCGAGGAGCAGGCATCTGAGCTGGCGGAGTCCGAGGCCGTCGAGGAGCCTGTGGCAGAGGAGGCGGCCGCGGAGTCCGAGTCCGTTGAGGAGGCTCCGGTGGAGGAGTCCGACGCCCTTTCCGAGGAGGCCGAGGTTGAGGAGGCTCCCGAGCCGGCCGCGGAGGAGCCGAAGGCGGCGGAGAAGAAGAAAGACGTCATCCCCGGCGCCGATCTGGAGCCGATCGCGGTGGAGCCGGCGGCGCCGGCACTGAGCGCGGAAGAGCGTGCCCGGCTGGAAGCCGAGGAAGAGGAGAAAGCGCGGCGCGAAGCCGCCCTGGCCGAGGCTCACGAGCCGGCCGCCGGAACGGCGGGCCGCGCTCCGGCGAAGATGGAGAGCGGCGCCCGCTACCTCGCTACCGGCAAACGCAAGCGCTCGATCGCCCGCGTCACCCTGCTGCCCGGCAAGGGCAAGATCGAAGTCAACAAGCGCAGCCTCGAGGAGTTCTTCCCGCGCCCCCTGCACCAGACGATGGCGCGCCAGCCGCTTGTCGTCTCCGGCTACGAGGGCAACGTCGACGTCCGCATCCGCGTCCACGGTGGCGGCATCGGCGGCCAGGCCGGCGCGGTCCGCCACGGCATCGCCCGGGCGCTGACTGAGATCGACCCGGAGCTCCGCGGCGACCTCAAGCGGCGCGGCTTCCTCACCCGCGACGCGCGGGTCAAGGAGCGGCGTAAGGCCGGGCTGAAGAAGGCCCGCAAGCGGCCTCAGTTCAGCAAGCGCTGACGGGGCCTCGGTGAGCGCCGGGCGCAAGCTCTTCGGAACCGACGGGGTCCGGGGAGAGGCTGGGACGTTCCTCACCGCCGAGCTGGCGACGGCGTTGGGCCGTGCTGCCACCGCCTCGCTGGAGGCGGCGCGACCGCAGGTCCTGATCGTCCGCGACACCCGCGAGTCGGGGCCGATGCTGGAGTCGGCGCTGGCGGCCGGGGTGGCCGCGGCCGGTGGCGACGCGCTGCTCGGCGGGGTGCTGCCGACGCCCGCCGCCGCAATTCTCGTCAAGCGCCTGGGGCTCGACCTCGCCGCGGTCGTCTCCGCCTCCCACAACCCCTACCGGGACAACGGGATCAAGTTCTTCTCCGGTCGGGGGACCAAGCTCGACGACGAGCTGGAGGCGCGGATCGAGTCGCTGCTCAACGGCGACCACGCGGCCGCCGAGCCCGGCCGCGTGCGCGAGCTGAACGGCGGCCTCGAGGACTACCTGCGCGAGCTCGAGGCGGCCTTCCCGCTCGACCTTTCCGGCCGCCGCGTCCTGCTCGACTGCGCCAACGGTGCCACCCACCGCGCCGCTCCGGCGATCTTCGAGCGGCTCGGCGCCAGCGTCGAGACGATCGGCGCCGAGCCCGACGGGCGCAACATCAACGCGGGCTGCGGCTCCACCAACCTGGAGCCGCTCGCGCGGCGGGTCGCCGGCTCGGAGGCCGAGATTGGGTTCGCTTTCGACGGCGACGGCGATCGGATGCTGGCCGTCGACGGCGACGGCCGCGTCCACGATGGCGACGAGCTGATCGCGCTCGCCGCCCGCGGGATCGCCGCCCGCGGCGAGGAGCTCGGCGGTGTCGTCGTCACGGTGATGAGCAACTACGGCTTCCACCAGGCAATGGAGGAGGCGGGAATTGAGGTCGCCGTGACCCAGGTCGGGGACCGCTACGTGCTCGACGAGATGCGCCGCCGCGATTGGAAGCTCGGCGGCGAGCAGTCCGGCCATATCATCGCCTCCGACTTCGTCGCCACCGGCGATGGCATCGCCGCTGCGCTGATGACGATGCGCGAGCTCGCCGGGGCCGCCCTCGTCGACGCGGTACCGATGCGCAAGCTGCCGCAGGTCCTCGTCAACGTCGAGGTCGCCGACCGCGAGGCCCTGGCCGGCGCCGCCGCGGTCTGGGAGGCGGCTGAGCGCGAGGAAAAGGCCCTCGAGGGCCGCGGCCGCGTGCTGCTGCGGCCGTCGGGGACCGAGCCGTTGGTGCGGGTGATGGTCGAGGCACCCACCGCCGCGGAGGCGGACGAGGTCTGCAAGCGCCTGGTCAGCGCGGTGCGCGACGAGCTGGCCTGACGCTCGCCGACCTCTACCCTTACTCGCCTCCATGTGTGGGATCGTCGGATACGTGGGCGGCCGCCCCTGCGAGGAGCTTCTGCTCGCGGGGCTGGAAAAGCTCGAATACCGGGGCTACGACTCGGCCGGCCTCTCGCTGCTCGAGGACGGCGAGGTCGAGAGCGTGCACGCGGTCGGCAACCTCGCCAACCTCCGTGCCGCCGTCGACGAGCGGGCCGAGAACGGCGCTGGCGCCCTGCCTCCGTCCCACACCGGCATCGCCCACACCCGCTGGGCTACCCACGGCCGGGTCACCGAGGAGAACGCTCATCCTCACGACGACAGTTCCGGCCAGGTCCACATCGTCCTCAACGGGATCGTCGAGAACCACGCCGGCCTGCGCAAGCGGCTGCAGGCGGAGGGGGAGGAGTTCAGCTCCGAAACTGACGCGGAGGTCGTCGCCCACCTGATCGCCGACCACTACGACGGCGACCTCGCCGCCGCGGTCCGCGCCGCCTACGCCGACCTGCGCGGTCACTACGCCTTCGTCGCCATGCACGCCGAGGAGCCCCAGCGCCTGGTCGGCGCCCGCAAGGAGTGCCCGCTGGTCGCCGGGGTCGGCGAGGGGGAGACCTTCCTCGCCTCGGCGATCCCCGCCTTCCTCGCCGACACCCGTTGCGCGGTGCCGATCGAAAACGGCGAGGTGGTGGAAATCGAAGCGGGCGAGGTGCGGATCACCGACACCGACGGCAACCCGATCGAGCGCGCCTCCGAAGAGGTGACCTGGGACGCCGATGCCGCCGAGAAGGGCGGCTATGAGACCTTCATGCTGAAGGAGATCCACGAACAGGCCGACGCAGTCGCCGAGACGATCGCCGACCGGCTCCCCCGCGACGAGGGGGTGGACCTCTCCGCCGTCGAGCTCGAGGACGACTTCCTTCGCGGCCTGGGGCGGATCGTGATCGTCGCCTGCGGCACCTCCTACCACGCCGGCCTGGTCGGTCGCTACGCGATCGAGGAGTGGGCCCGGGTCCCGGTCGAGATGGACATCGCCTCCGAGTACCGCTACCGCAATCCGGTGGTAGGTCCCGGCGACCTCGTGGTTGGCATCACCCAGTCCGGCGAGACCGCCGACACGCTGGCGGCGATGCGCTTGGCCCGCGACGCCGGGGCGAAGGTGCTGGCGGTGACCAACATCATGGGAAGCCAGGCGACCCGCGACTCTGACGCGACCCTCTACACCCGCGCCGGGCTGGAGATCGGTGTCGCCGCGACCAAGACCTTCCTCGCCCAGGTGGCGGTCATGTACCTGCTCGGGTTGCGGCTGGCGGAGCTGCGCGGGTCGCTGCCCCCCGAGCGCATCGCCGAGCTGGTCGCCGAGATGAAGAGCCTGCCGTCGAAGATCGAGGAGACCCTCGCCGGCGTCGAGGAGGGGGTGCGCGCGGTCGCCGCCGCCCACAGCCAGCAGGACTTCTTCCTCTACCTCGGCCGCCACATCGGCTTGCCGATCTGCCTTGAGGGGGCGCTGAAGCTGAAGGAGGTCTCCTACATCCCCACCGACGCCTACGCGGCGGGGGAGATGAAGCACGGGCCGATCGCCCTGCTCGACGAGTCGACGCCCGTCGTCTGCGTCGCCACCGACAGCCCGGTGCTGGAGAAGGTGCTCTCCAACGTCGAGGAGGTGCGGGCCCGCGGAGCCCAGACGATCGGGATCGTGACCGCCGGCAACAGCCGCGTCGCCGAGGTCGCCGACGAGACGATCGAGGTTGCCGCGACCGACTGGATCCTGCAGCCGATCGTCGCGATCCTGCCGCTGCAGCTGCTCGCCTACGACATCGCCCGCGCCCGCGGCCTCAACGTCGACCAGCCCCGCAACCTGGCCAAGACCGTCACCGTCGAGTGACGCCGCCGCCAGGATGCGCCGCTGCATGAAGGCGCGCCTCGTCCTCCCGGCCCTCGCGCTGGCCACCGCCCTCGGCGTCGCCGGTTGCGGTGGAGGCGGCGGCGCGACCCCCGATCCTGCCTCGCTGGCGCCGCCCCGGACGAGCCTCTACATCGAAGCCGAGATGCAGCCCCAGGGCGCGCAGAAGTCGAACGTCGAATCGCTGTTCGAGCGGATCAGCGGCATCGACACCAGCCTCGGCTCGTTCATCGTCTCCGAACTCGAAAGCTCGGCCGCCTCCTCGGGCGAAAAGCTCGACTTCGACAAGGAAGTGAAGCCGTGGCTGGGCGAAAGGGGCGGGCTGTTCTTCGACGAATACGACGGCGACGACTTCCACGGCTACGGCGTCGCGGTGCAGACCACCGACGCCGCCGCCGCGCGTGCCTTCGTCGACAAGCGGGGCGAGTCCGACGATGGCACGATCGCCGGGGTGGTCGGCGATTTCCTTGTCGTCGCCGAAGACAAGGCCACCTTCAAGGCGATTGTCGACGCCTCCGAAGGCGAATCGCTGGCTGACGAGGAAAGTTTCGCGAGTGCCTTCGATGCCGCCTCCAGCGGCAGCTTCGCCGACGTCTTCGTCGACATCGGCAGGCTGATCCAGCAATCCGGCGACACGATCGACTCCGAAACCCGTCAATTCCTCGACACCGCCGGGATCGATCCGGACGAAGCGACCGCGGTCGCCAGCCTCGTCCCCGGTTCCGACCAGCTCGAGATCGACCTCAGCACCGACGCCGGCGGCGAGCGCCCGCCCAGCGGCGACGCCTCGAAGCTGCTCGGCTCGCTGCCGGCGGACTCGGCCCTCGCCCTCTCCTCAGCTGACTTCGGCGCGCGGATCGGCGAAGCGATCGACCGGATCGACGCTGACGGCATCCCCGGCGAGGTGCCGCCCCACAAGTTCAAGAGCACCCTGAGGGAAGCCGGGATCGACGTCGAGAAGATCTCCTCCTCGATCGGCGACCTCGGGGTCTTCGCCGAAGGCAGCGGCAAGAGCGACCTTGCCGGCGCCGTGGTGCTCGCGACCAGCGGCTCGAGGGAAGCGACCAACACGGTCTCCAACATCGGCCTGCTGCTGCGCGCCAGCGGCACCCCAGGGGTGACCGCGATCTCGGGCAAGCCCAGTGGCTTCTCGATCCGCAGCGACGAACTGGGCCCGAAGCCGATCGTCGCCGCCGCCGAAGGGAAGCGGATCGCGATCGCCTACGGCCTACCGGCGGCGGTCCGGGCGCTCACCACCCAGCCGGACGAGTCGCTCGCCGCTAGGCCGCTCTACAAGGAAGCGGTTGCCGCCCTCGGCGGCGCGCCGATCAGCGGCTTCGCCGACGGCCCGGAGGCGCTGAAGTTGGCGAGCGGCCTGATCCCCGCCGACGACGAGAACTTCCGCCAGGCGAAGCCCTACCTGAAGGGGATCGAATACCTCGCGCTCGGCACGAGCCCCGCCGGCGACCTGACCACGGCAAAGCTGATCGCCGGGCTCGGCGAATAATCCACAAGCGCCAGGCGGTGCTCATCCAGGCGACCCATCCTTGTCCTCGGTTCGCCAGGCCCGCCTGATCTTCCGGGGAGTCCGGGTGCGGCTGCTCCACTCGGGCCTCTCGCTTCCGCCCCAGTGCCGCATCGAGCTGGGGGAGGAGGGGTCGACGTACCAGCCCTTGGGACGGTCGAGGTCCGAGTGGGCACGCGGATCGAAGGAAGTTCTCTGGGCGCTAGCTGGTTGAGGTTCCTCCTCCCAGCGCGCCATGAGGTCGTAATAGAGGAGCGCCCCCGCCAGTGCCGTGAAGGACGCGGTGAAGATGCGAATCGCGAGTCCGGTGAGGAATGAGGCCGTCCCGGTGCCGTGATGTCCAAAGGCGATACCGCCGATGATGAACGGCACGGTCGCGATCCCACAGAGGATGACGAGGAAGACTGCGATGTGGCCGTAGTTCCCCGCGGTCAGCCGGCCGCTGTGGCGCAGCGCCGGCAGCCAACCCTCGTGCTCGATCGCCGCGGTCTGCGCGACCACGGCCCAGCGCAGCAGGAGGATCAACCCAGGGACGATCAGCAAGGCGAACCCGACCGTGATTCCAAGCCAGGAGGCGATCGTCGCCGCGGCTACGACCGGCAGAACCCTGAGTCCCTGAAGGGTGACGGGACCGATCCGAGGCTCCTGGTCGCGCTTCACTTCGGCAACTGCGTGAATGTGTAGTGCCGAGACCAGCGGGGTGATCAGCGCAAAGTCGGCCAGGGTGAGGAAGAGCTGAGCGCCGGCGCTCGTATCGGTGCGCGAGAAAGCTCCGGTGCCGGTCGCCGTAAGTGCGATCAGTTCGTAGGGGACGATTACCCCGGCGGCGAGAAAGAGGAAGAGGAACGGGTAGCGCAGGTACAGCTCGAACGTCCCGACGAGTAGGCGAGGGGCCGAGCGCGGCGCACTCATGAAGGACATCGCCTGATCATCGGGACGACTCGCCGGGACTCTATATCGAACTCCGGCGAACACACATTTCGGGAGCAATGACCCTCGCCTCGGACAGCCGATTTTGACCGAGCTAAGGGTTTCATCTGGGAAAAATGAACAATCATTAAAACTAAGGTCGCACGAAGATCGGCTGACTGTTAGACATCCGGTGAGTAGGGAGGGAGCAGGGTCGCTGCGTCATGCCGCGCACTGTCCCCGGCTGGTACGCGGCGAGTGTCGCGGGTTCTGGTCTTGGCCAAAACATTCAGGAGGAATCTTGCGATCTCACAGCGCTGCGCACCGCCCGATCACCCGCGGCATTTTCTGGTTCATTGCCGCCCTGCTCGTGATGACGGGCCTGTCCCTGAGCATCCGCCTCGGCGTGGCCCGCGGTGAGAGTGAACCGCCCGCAGGGGAAGAAGCGCCAGCGCGCACCGAGCTGCCAGACCAGCGCACCTCTACCTCGGACACCTACCTGCTCCCGAGCGGAGAGCTACAGACCGAATTATTCCCAGCCCCGGTCAACTACGAAACGGCCGACGGGGAATGGAAACCCATCGAAGAAGAACTCGAAGGAGCGCAGGGCGGGGGAGTGACCAACGGCGCCAACTCCTTCGACCTCCATCTCCCCGAAGAAATGGGTCAGGAACCGGTTCGCCTCTCCGAAGAAGGGAGCTGGGTTGCCTATCGCTACCTCGGTCCGACGAGCGAAACCGCCGAAGTAGAAGGAGCGACCGCGACCTATGAAGCCGCGAACGGCGCCCTCTCCTTCGAGCTGCAGAGCCTCAGCGACGGGCTCAAGGAGAGCATCGTCCTGCAGAACTCCTCCCAGCCCAACGAATATCGCTTCGAGCTTGATCTATCGGGCGACCTGACGCCGGAACTCGCCGAGGACGGCTCGATCGAGATCCGCGATGAAGCGGGGAACGACTTCGCAACCTTGCCGGCCCCGACGATCGCCGACAGCGGCGGCGGCCTACCCGCTCCCGCGAGCGCAGTGCACTATGGGCTCGAACAGGCCCCAGAAGGCAAGTGGATCTTGAGCGTCATCGCGAGCAGCGAATGGCTCTCGGACCCAGCGCGGCAGTGGCCGGCAACGATCGACCCGACGATCACGATGCTGGGCTCGACGCTCGATTGCGACCTCGGAAGCACGTCGCCTCCCAAAGGCTGGCACCAGTGCGGCACCACCGGAGGCTCAGAACTCCTCGTCGCCTACAGCCAGATAGAAAAACAGCCGATTCGCACGTTTCTGCGCTTTCCAGCGGGATCAGACCACAGCGGCTCGTTGAGCCAGAGCTCCTATGTGAGCAAAGCGGTGCTCGGGCTATACGCGCCCGCTGCCCCCGAGAACACCACCGGCCTTGAAACCCGCAGGGTCACGAAGTCATGGAGCTCGGCGCTTAACTGGGAATCGCCGACCGGAAATGCTGATCACCCTTGGACGACGCCCGGCGGGGACTTCAACTCCGAAGGTCTGGCCCAGACGCTCAACAGCAAAGCGGGTTGGTGGGAATTCCAGTCGGAAAGCTTGCGAAAACTGGTGGCCGGCTGGGTTGCCGGCTCGATCGAAAATCAAGGTCTCGTCGTCAAGCAGAACAACGAGACCAGGACGGCGGAATGCGAATCCGCCGGCGTCTGCCCGCGCCGCTACGTCTCCTTCCGTTCCTCCTCGACCTCGCCGGTCGAAACGAGGCCGAAGCTGACGCTCACCTACTACGCGGCTGCGCCGAGCTCCAGCAAGGTCACCTTGCCGAGCGAGGGCACCGTGACGGCGAGGCGGCTGCGGTTGCAGGCGGGCTGGTCAGAACCGGGCGTTACCGGGGTCAGCTTCCTCTATCGCGAAGGCAAAAAAGGACCCTTCGAGCTGATCCCCTCCAACCTCGTTCGCGATGCCAACAACCAGGCGGTGAGCTGGCCGCTGGCGGTCTCGGGCGTCAAACAGAGCAAAACGCTCTACTTCGACGCCGCCCACGCGACGAGCGCGTTGCAGAAAAAAGGCGGGACGATCCAGATCCGTGCCCTGTTCAACACCACGGGCAGCCAGGACGGCCTGAGCGTGCCGGTCGAAGCGAAGGTCAACCGCGCCCTCGGGGGACCGAAAGACGCGACCGCGGCAGTGGGACCGGGGACGCTTGACCTGCTCACCGGCAACCTCTCGGTCTCCCGAACCGACGCCACGATCCCGGCCTTCAAAAGCCCGCTCGGCTTCTCGCGCTCCTTCAACTCCCGCGGGGTGAACCTGAGCAAAATCCCGGACAAGGACAACGAATCCCCCTACCAAAGGGAAATGAAGAAAGTCCTCGGACCGGGCTGGGAACCGAGCGGGGCGATGGAAATGGCCGGCGGCAGCCCCTGGGCAAGCGCCAAGATCGTCGAAGAAACGGAATCCTACGAAGAAGAAGAAACCGTCACCTTCAGCTACGCCTACGCTCTGCTCAAAACGACCGAAGGCGCCGAAATCGCCTTCGAAAAGCAGGGCGAAAGCTTCATCACCCCGCCCGAACTCGCCGGCTACGGCCTGATCAAAAACGGCTCCGGCCAGCTGGTCTTGGCGACTCCCGAAGGCGAACGCACGACCTTTGCCAACAGCAGCGGCGGCAGCGAATACCTGCCGGTCTCGGTCTCCCAGCTCGGCGGCTCGGGCAACCTCTCGCGCCTGAACTACGACTTGGTGAAGAAGCGGCTGGACACGATCGTCGCGCCGACGCCACCCGGGATCAACTGCGAAACCTCGCCGCTGACGACGTTCGGGTGCAAATCCCTGAAGTTCACCTACACGACGTATGCCTACGGAGACCGGCTGACCTCCATCAGCTTCTACGGCCCCTCTGAAGGGGTGCAGAAAAACTGGGAAGTCGCGCGCTACGTCTACAACCCCGAAGGATTTCTCTCCGCAGCCTGGGACCCCCGCATCTCCCCGGCGCTGGAAGAGACCTACTCCTACACCGCCACCGGCCAGCTGAAAACGATCACGCCTCCGGGCCAGCAGCCCTGGACGCTCGAATACGGCTTCGCCGACGAAGAGGAAGAAGCAGGGCGGCTCGTTGTGGCAAAGCGCCCGAGCCTCCTTGCCTCCCCGGCGACCGCAAAGACGACGATCGCCTACGGGGTGCCGCTCAGCGGCAGCGGCGCGCCATATGACCTCAGTCCCTCAACGATCGCCAAATGGGGCCAGCAGGACATCCCGGTCGACGCGACCGCGATCTTCCCGCCTACCGAAGTGCCCTCAAGCCCGCCCTCGAGCTACGCCCGGGCGACCGTCTATTACATGGACTCCGACGGCATGAACGTCAACACCGCCACGCCCGCCGGGGCGGGAACCTCGGCCGCCTCGATAAGCACGAGCGAAACCGATCAGTTCGGCAACGTCGTGCGGGAACTGAGCGCCCAGAACCGGCTGCGGGCTCTCGCCGCCCCCGCCGGGGAAACCGCGACGCGGGCGGCGCAGCTCGACACCCATCGGACCTATTCCTCCGACGGGACCGAGATGCAGGAGGAATGGGGGCCGCTGCATCAGGTCACCCTCTCCGCCGGCGGGACGGCGGAAGCGCGCCTGCACAGGGTCGTGCTCTATGACAATCCTGGGAACTGGTCGGCGAGCAACCCGAAGCCGCATCTGCCTACCAAGGAAACCTCCGCAGCGAGCATCCCGGGCCAGGGCGAAGACGCCGATCAGCGGACCACCGAAACCCACTACGACTGGACGCTCCTCCAGCCGACCGAAACCATCATCGACCCCGCGGGGGAAAACCCCGAAGCGCTCAACATCAAGTCGGTGACCGTCTATGACAAAACGACCGGCCTGCCGACCGAACAGCGCCAGCCCTCCAACCCCGAAGGCGGCGGCGCCGGGACCACGAAGACCGTCTACTACACCGCCAAAAAAGAAACGGAATTCCCCAGTTGCGAAAGCACCGCCTACGCGGGCCTTCCCTGCAAGGTGTTGCCAGCCGCTCAGCCTGGAGCCCCGGGACTTCCCGACCTCCCCGTCAAAGAAGTCCTCTCCTACAACCAGCTCGGCGAGCCGCTGAAAGTCAAGGAAAGCATCGGCGGGCACGACGAAGGGGCGCGCGTGACCAAGCTCACCTACGACGCAGCAGGGCGCCAGACGACCAAGCTGATCGAAGGCGGCGGCGCACCGATCCCGAAGACGGAAACGCAGTACAGCGCAGCTCTCGGGCTGCCGAACGTCCAGCGTTTCGTCTGTGACGAAGAACACGAAGAATGCGCCGGCTTTGACAAACAGGCGACGACCAGCACCTACGACTCGCTCGGGCGGCCCACTTCCTACGAAGACGCTGACGGCAACAAAGCGAGCACCACCTATGACCTCCTGAGTCGCCCGGTCTCGGTGACCGACAACAAAGGAAGCCAGACGCTCAAATACGATTCGGTAACCGGTCTGCCGGTGGAACTCGAAGACTCCGCGGCGGGGGTCTTCACGGCGAGCTATGACGCCGACGGCAACTTGGTCGAACGCGGTCTTCCCGACGGCCTGACCGTGAAAACCACCTTCGACCCCGCCGGGGAACCGGTCCACCTCACCTACACGAAGTCAAGCTCCTGCGGGGCCAGTTGCACCTGGCTCGATTTCGGCCTGGAACGCTCGATCTATGGGCAGATCCTCGCCGAAAGCGGAACCCTCGGCACCGACCGCTACGGCTACGACAATGCCGGCCGCCTTCTCTCAGCGCAGGAAACTCCTACGGGAGGAAGCTGCACGACGCGCGTCTACGCATACGACAAGGACTCCAATCGGACCTCGAAGACGACCCGGGCCCCCGAACTCGGCGGCGTCTGCGCCGGGTCGGGAGGCACGACCCAAACCTACAAATACGACAAAGCCGACCGCCTCGAAGCAACCGGCATCGCCTACGACGACTTCGGGCGGATCACCAGCCTGCCGGCCGCCTACGCCGGCGGCAAAACGCTGAGCACGAGCTACTTCGGCAACGACATGGTCGCCAGCCAGTCCCAGAACGGAGTGACGAACACCTTCCAGCTCGACGCCTCTCTTCGCCAGCGACAGCGCTTGCAGGGCGGTGGCGGCCTGGAAGGCTATGAAGTCTTCCACTACGACAACGCATCGGACTCTCCGGCCTGGACCGAACGGGGCGGTAGCTGGACCCGCAACATCACCGGGATCGGCGGGGAACTCGCCGCCGTGCAGGAAAGCGGCTCAGAAATCACCCTCCAGCTGACCAACTTGCACGGTGATGTGGCCGCCACCGCGGCGATCAGTCCGCTGGTTACGAGCTTGAAAAAAACCTTCGGCTATGACGAGTTCGGGAATCCCACCTCTGGCAGCGCGGGCCGGTATGGGTGGCTTGGAGGCAAGCAGCGGCGTACTGAACTCGCCTCGGGCGTGATTCAGATGGGGGCGAGGAGTTACGTGCCGCAGATCGGGCGGTTCTTGACCCCCGATCCTGTGATGGGAGGGGCGGCTAATGCGTATGACTACGCGAATCAGGACCCGATCAACGGGTTCGATCTAACTGGGGAATGTGCTCATCCTGGGCATAAGAAATGCTACGGTCCTCCGACTCCCGCGTCGATTAGGCAGGCTGCCCGCAGGGCGAACAATAGGGGTGCGATCGTGACGAAATTCAATAGCCAGCGTGGCGCCGAACGCTTCTTGCACTACCTGGAACACGCCCCCAATTTTCTCGAACGCATCCAAAACAAAGTAAATAAGTGGCATGCTCAAGAAATTACGGAAGTGCAGCAAAGGGCGGAGAAAGCAACGGCAGGAGAAGCGCAGCTTGGATCAGAGGATGCGCATGCCTGCGGTTGGATAGCGTGGGGCTCGGGCGTCGCGGCGACTGGGCTTGCGCTGGCTCCCGTAACCGGTGGCGCATCTTTCATTGTAGGTATCTTCGCTGCTGGAACCGGTGCGGGCGACTTGGCGGGCTTATGTTAGGTCCAGATGTCATGAAGCGTCGGGTGAATAAGCCTGGCTATCTACGGAATCGGCGGTGGACGCGCCTCGAAGTGACGATATGGCTCTTCGCGCTGGCTTTCATGATCACCAGCGGGATCTTGGTCGTCACCCAGGTAGTGGGACACTGGGTGCTGCCTGTCGGAGGCGGGATCGCCGCGGCCTTGGGCTTGATGCGATACCGAGCGGAAACCGAGCGAGCGAATCGAAACGTGGACGATCACGACGAATGAGCAGCGCCACTGGCTGGCCACCTGCAAAGCAATGACGGCGCTGAGCACGAACTACTTCGCCAACGACATGGTCGCCACTCAGTCCCAGGACGGGGTGACGAACAGCTTGGAGTGCCCTCGCTTTGACGGACACGCTGATCTACCCCAGCTTTTCTGGAGTACCGTAGGGAGAAGCAGCTGGAGCGACGTTCGTAAGGCTTCGCCAACCGGCGCAGTGAGCCGCTCTTCTCAATGCCGAACTCCACTTCGGGGGAGGTACACGTTCTTTGCTTCGTCGATGCGTTTACGCCGAGGAGAGAGTCGCCTTTGTATCCCACCGCCAGCATTGCCCCCACATTAGAGTCGATTGCGAAGGTAGGATTCTAGGGTGGCTGGCCGCATAGCTCGATTTTTGATGTGGGCGTCCGTTGCGCTTACCTTGGCATCGCTCGTTTCGAGTTCTGCGTTTGCATTGGTAGGACCGGACGGCCCGCGCCTAGCAGTGGTGGAGAACACGCTTTTCCCGTATCGGTTCGACTTAACGACGGTGGACGAGACCGGTGCCCAGCCGCTGCGGCTGGCGGGGGGCGGTCCGAAGGAGAGGCCGCTCCCCGAAGAATTCACGCTGCCTTCTTGGTCGCCGGATGGATCGATGGTCGTATTTGTGGCGCTTTCGGGGAGGTTGGATGAGGGCCCACGGGCAGTGCGACTGTACGTCAGTTCGTCCGATGGGTCTGAGTTGAGGCCGTTAAAGGGGACCCGTGGCGCGGATGAACCCAAGTTCGCCCCCGATGGTCGGACGGTCTTCTTCACGCGCTATCGGCTCCGATCTCGGGTGAACGGCCGCGGGAAGAAGGAACTTGTGAGAAGTGGCGCGAGTGTTTGGGCCGTTGACGTGTTCGGTGGCTCCGCGCGGCGCATAACGCCCGAGCGCAACGGCGTTTGGATGTATGCCGGGTCGTTTTCTCCGGACGGGGAGGATCTGCTGGCGAGCCGCTTTCCTCGGCGCGGATCGTGGAGCGTGGTGAGGATAGACCTGGCGAGCGGGAGGACATCTGTGTTCTTGCGCCGGGCAGCCGATCCTGTGTATTCGCCGGATGGCAGCAGAGTGGCGTTTGTACGATGGCGAAACGTTCGCCGACGTGGTGGAAAGTCGGAATCGAGGAGCGATCTCTTTACGGTCAGGTCGGGCGGCGGTGGCTTGCGACGGGTGACCAGCAGCCCGGGAAGCGATTACTCCCAGAGTTGGGATCCGTCGGGAGAGCGCTTGGCTTTCGTGCGTTACCTGCCGGAATGGCTGGAACCTGAAGAACTGGGATATGGCAGCGCAGTGATGCAGGTGAATGCTGATGGGAGCTGCTTGGGTTTTGTCTTGCGCCCGTCGCTTGATGTCGCGTTTTTCGGCGTAGCTTGGCAGCCCGGTCCGGGTCGCGAGGCGGGGCGGATTGAGTGCTGAGAGGTGAGATGATCCACCTCAAGTTCCTGACGATGGCTACGTATGAGGTTGGCTTTGATGGGCGGTGGCAAGAAGCGTTCGATAATCTCGACGAGGCCGTTCAGTGGGCTCAGGAAGTCGCCGAGACGGGGCGGGTGGTGGATGTTGTGCAGAGGCGGCGGTTCCTGCTACGAAAGTTCGTGACGGCATTCCCCGAGTCCGAGCTTGCGGCGCGCAAAGCGGCGTGGTCAGTACCCTGGATCAGTGGTGGTGCAGGTCTCGGCGCGTGATGTAAGCGTTCTGGACAGTGACTCTTACTAGGGCGTACGTTCACGCGGACGGGGATGGGGTTCCCGCAAACAAGAGCACTTGGTAGGTCGTGGCAATGCGGGCGCTCCGTTTCCTCGGAGCGCCCCTATGCGCGATATCATCTCAAAGTGGCTCTCGACTACGTCTTGTTCTTCGCAATTTTCGTCTTTCCGCTACTGATCGAGTTCGGGGTGTTTTTCGGTGGTATCTGGTGGCATAGCGACGAGCCAAAGGATCCGCGCAACGGTCTATAGGTCCGGGCGGTCGCTAGCGTCGAAGTTCACGATCAAGCTATGCCGGGCTCGGCAAATAGCCGTCAGGCGAGTCTGGGCTGACGGCGCGAGCGCACGATCTCGAACGGATCGTCATCCGATTTCGCCGGCCTTTCCCCCCTGACTCTCGCTCGCAGATCGGTCAAGGGGGCGGCGGCAAGGTAGTAACGACCGCGGCGCTCGCCGATCGCCTCGGCCATGCCGCTGTCGACCAGTGATTTCAGGTCCCTGGACGCCGTCAGGTCACTGATCTCCCCGCCGGTCGCGGTCTCGACCGAGGATTGGTAGGTGCCCCTCCGGAGTCGCAGGCCAAAGGTCAAATCCATCAGGCCGGCGGCGCATCGTTCGGGCAGTCCGTGAGCTTCCGCCAGCTCCAGGCAGCCGACCCAGAGCCGCTCGAATCTCCTCGCGGCGGCGCATCGTGGTCGTCGCCTGGAGGTAGTGGGCGCGTAGGCAGAATCGCAACCATGGACGCGCGTCGCGCTGCGGATGCCAACCGCCGGCGCCAACCTCCTCGAGCACCCCGTAGTAGGCCTCGGTGTTGCGACCGAGGAACTCCTCGATGCTGGAGAAGACAGGTGCGATGACTCGGTCGCGGGCGAGGACGAGCGTTTGCAGGCAGCGGGCCATGCGGCCGTTGCCGTCGCTGAACGGGTGGATCATCGCCAGATTGAGATGGGCCATCGCGGCCTTGACCACCACCGGGCTCTCGTCCTCGGTGAGGCTCTGGACAAGCTCGGCGATCAAACCCGGGACCTTGTCGCTCGCCGGTCCTTCGTAGACGATCTCATCGGTCGCTCCGTGGTGGATGTAGGTCGCTCCGGGGCGCCACCGGCCGGGCCGTTTCGAGAGGTCGTGCCTGAGCATCATGAAATGCAGGCTCTTGAGCAGACCCTCGTCGATCGCGAGGGTCTCGTCGTCCGCGACTTGCAGGACGTAGGTCATCGCATCCCGGTATCCGGCAAGCGCGAGCCGAGTCTCCTCCTCGGTGTCGGGCGTCGGCTCCCCCTCTACGGCGGCGACGACGTCGTCGAGCGAGGCGTTGTAGCCCTCGATGCTGTTGGAGCCCTGCACGGCCCGCGCGAATGCCATGCGGCGCAAGCTGCCGTTCCAGCGCCTCGGCTCCGCAACGCGCTCTCGAAGGTCCGTGCGCTGTTCCGACAGGAGCGTGAGCACCGCGCGCTCGTCGTCGTCCAAGGTGGGGGTCTCGAAGATCATGATCTTTTTAAAGTATCGCGATTTCGGAGCGAATGATAGTTAGCAAATATCTTTGAATCATCTCCTCCGACTTCTAGGCTGACCCGGATGGAGCCGTGGCTGCAGCCGCTGTACGACGCCGAGGGGATCCGGGCGGTCGATCGCTGGGCGATCGAGGAGCAGGGAATTCCCTCTTCGGAGCTGATGGAGGCTGCCGGGACCGCGCTGGCAGAGGCCGTCGCCGGGCTGGCCTCGGGGGGGCCGGTGCGGATCGTCTGTGGCAAAGGCAATAACGGCGGCGATGGCGAGGTCGCCGCGCGGCACCTGCGGGGGATGGGGTTCGAGGTCGCGACCGCCAACCTCTTCTCCGAGGACGTGCCCGACGACCTCGACCGTTGGCTGGCCGGCGCCGGCGCCGTGGTCGACGCGATCTTCGGCACCGGCTTCGAGGGCGCGCCGCGCGAACCCGCGACGGCGGCGATCGAGGCGATCAACCGTTGTGGCGCCCCGGTCGTCGCCTGCGACATCGCCTCCGGGGTCGACGCCTCCAGCGGCGAGGTGGCGGGTATCGCGGTCGAGGCCGATCTGACCGTGAGCTTCCACGCGGCGAAGCTGGGCCAGCGGATCGCGCCCGGCAAGGCGCACACCGGCGAGCTGCGGGTGGTGCCGATCGGCATCCCTCCCGGAGACCCCGGCCGCCCGGCCGGCGGCACGATCGACCCCGCGGTGCTCGCGCTGGCACCGCGCCGGGGGCCGCGCTCGACCAAGTTCAGCTCCGGCCAGGTGACGGTCGCCGGCGGTTCGCGTGGCCTCACCGGCGCCGTTCGAATGTCCTCCTCGGCGGCGATCAGGACCGGCGCCGGCTACGCGACCGTCGCCGTCCCGGCCGACCTCGAGCCGGTCTTCGAAGCGGGCCAGCCCGAGGTGATGTCGGTCGGCTGCCCGGGTGGCGACGGTCGCCTGGTGCCGGCCTCCGCGAAGGCGCTGCTGCGCACCTTCGAGCGCGCCGCCGCAGGCGTGCTTGGCCCAGGGCTGGGGCGCGACCCCGGCTCGGTTGAGCTGGCACGGGATGTGGTGGGGCGGATCGAGGCGCCGCTGGTGGTCGATGCCGACGGCCTCAACGCCTTCGCCGGCCGGCTCGAGGAGGTCGCCGCCCGTGCGGCGCCGACGATCCTCACCCCGCACGCGGGTGAGCTGGGGCGCCTGCTCGAGCGCGACTCGGAGCAGATTGGCGCCCACCGGCTCGCTTCGGCCCAGGAGGCGGCCGCGGCCGCCGGCGCCGTGGTCGTCCTCAAGGGCGACGACACGATCGTCTGCGACGGCACCCGGATCGCCGTCAACGCGCTCTCGGCGCCGGCGCTCGCGACCGCCGGCAGCGGCGACGTGCTCGCGGGGATGGTCGCGGCGCTGCTGGCACGCGGCCTGGAGCCCTTCGCCGCCGCTTGCGCCGCCGTCCTCGCCCACGCTCGCGCCGGCCGCGACGCCGCCGCGCGGATCGGCGCCGCCGAGTCGGTGATCGCGACCGACGTGATCGACTCGATCCCAGCGGGCCTGCGCCCCGTCGAGTCGGTCGAATAACCTCGCCGGGATGAAGACCGCCGCCGACATCATGGATACCGACGTGCCGAGCGTCTCTCCCGACGACGATGCGCGCAAGGCGATCGACCTGCTCGCGAAGACCGAGCTGGGCGCGGTGCCGGTCGTGGACGAGGACCGGCGGGTGGTCGGGATCGTCAGCGAGTCGGACCTGGTGCTGAGCGAGGAGGAATCCGACCTGCACCTGCCCCACTACCTCAACATCATGGGGGGGGTCGTCTTCGTCGGCTCGATGAAGGGCTTCGAGGAGAGGCTCAACAAAGCCTTCGCGACCGCTGTCTCGGAGCTGATGACGCCGGACCCGGTGGTCGCGCACGACTACGAAGCGGCCGACCGCGTCGCCAAGAAGATCGCCGACAAGCACCACAACCACCTCCCGGTGGTCGACGCCGACGGGCGCCTGACGGGCATGGTCACGAGGGCCGACGCCCTGGCCGCGCTGGTCGACGACGAGTAGCGCGATGGAGCGGGCGGTCGCCCGGATCGACTTCGAGGCGGTCCGCGCCAACTGCGCCAGGCTGAGCTCGGAGCTGCGCAACGGCGCCGAGCTCTGCGCGGTGGTCAAGGCCGACGGCTACGGCCACGGCGCCGACGGTTGCGCCAACGCCGCGCTCGCCGGCGGCGCGACGCGGCTCGCGGTCGCCACCGCGGCCGAGGCCGAACAGATCGGCCGGCGCTTCCAGCACATCCCCCTGCTGACGATGGGGGCGCTGACCGCCGAGGACGTCGACATCGTCCTCTCGGCGGGCTCGGAGGTGGCGGTCTGGCGCGAGGGCTTTCGCCGTCTCCTCGCCGACCGCGCCCGGGCGCAGGGGCGGCCGGCCCGCGTCCACGTCAAGTACGACAGCGGCATGGGCCGGCTCGGCAACCCCGATCCGCAGGAGGTGCTGGCCCTGGCGCGCGCCTGCGACGCCGACCCGAGCCTCGAGCTGGCCGGCGTCTGGACCCACTTCGCGACCGCCGATGAGCTGGACTCCGCCTTCTTCGAGGAGCAGCTCGAGCGCTTCGAGGCGGTGGCGGCGCCGGTCAAGGCCGAGTTCCCCGGCGCGATCGCGCATGCCGCCAACAGCGCCGCGGTCTTCCGCGAGCCGCGCTCACACTTCGACATGGTCCGCTGCGGCGTCGCCGTCTACGGGCTCGACCCCTTCCAGGCCGATCCGGCCGAGCGGGGCCTGGTGCCGGCCCTCTCGCTGCGCTCCTACGTGGCCGATGTCAAGCGCTTCGCCGCGGGTGCCAGCGCCGGCTACGGGCAGCGCTGGCGGGCGCCGGAGGAGACCTGCGTCGGCGTGATTCCGCTCGGCTATGGGGACGGCGTCCGGCGCGGGCTCAGCAACAACGCCGAGGTCCTGGTCGGCGGCCGCCGCCGGCCGCTGGTCGGCACGGTTTCGATGGACAACGTGACGATCGACCTCGGGCCCGACACCGACGTCGAGCCGGGAGTGGAGGCGGTGCTGATCGGCGCCCAGGGCGAGGACGCGATCCTCGCCGAGGAGGTCGCCGCTCGCCTCGACACGATCAACTATGAGGTGACCTGCGGGATCTCGTCGCGGGTGCCGCGCCGCGCGGCGTGACGAGTGGCGGGTTTGTAGCCGTATGAGCGACCAAACCGCCAAGCTCGCCGCCGTCCTGCGCGACGCTCCGCTGGCGGCGGCGGTGAGGCGGGCGCTCGAGGGGTCCGCGGACGTCTGGATCGTCGGCGGCGCCGTTCGCGACGCCGCCCTCGGCCAGGACGTCGCCGACCTCGACCTCGCTGTCGCCGGCGATCCTGGGATGGCGGCGAAGGCGATCGCCGCCGAGCTCGGCGAGCACGCCTTCGAGCTCTCGGCCGAGTTCGGCACCTGGCGGGTGGTCGCGCCGGCTCGCGGCTGGCAGGTCGACGCCACCGCGCTGCGCGGCGAGGGGATCGATGCCGACCTCGCCGCCCGCGACTTCACGATCGGCGCCGTCGCCGTGCCGCTGGCCGGCGGCGCGGCGCTCGATCCCTTCGGCGGGCTCGACGACCTGCGGCGGCGGGTGCTGCGGGCGGTCGGGGAGCGCAGCTTCGTCGAGGACCCGCTGCGGCTGCTGCGCGCGGCCCGGCTCGGGGCCGAGCTGAATCTGGAACTGGATCCGGCGACCGTCGAGCTGGCCTGCGCCGCCGCCGGCCACGCCGCCGAGCCCGCCGGCGAGCGGCAGTTGGCCGAGCTGCGACGGTTACTCGGCGGGCCCGATCCCCTCCGTGGGCTGGCCCTGCTCGACGAGCTGCGGCTGACGCCGGTGGTGCTGCCCGAGCTGGAGGAGCTGCGCGGGGTGGGGCAGGGCCCGAACCACCACCTCGACGTGTACGGCCACACGCTGGCGGTGCTCGCGCACATGCTCGAAGTCGAGCGCGAGCTCGATCGCTTTGCCGGCGAGCGTGCCGATGAGGTCGGTGCCCTGCTGGCGGAGCCGCTGGCCGACGAGTTGACCCACGGCACGGCGCTGCGCTTCGGTGCCCTGCTCCATGACATCGGCAAGCCCCAGACCCGCGCCGAGCACGACGGCTTCGTCGGCTTCCGCGGACACGACCAGACCGGCGCCGAGATCGTCGGCGGCATCTGCCGGCGCCTGCGAGCCAGCCGCCGGCTGACCCAGCACCTGCAGGCGCTGACCCTCCACCACCTGCGGCTCGGCTTCCTGATCCCGGAGGCGCCGTTGCCGGCCCGTCGCGTGCACGAATACCTGCGCGCGACCGAACCGGTCACCGTCGACGTCACCCTGCTCACCGTCGCCGACCGCCTCTCCGCTCGCGGCGCCGGCCCGCTCGCCAGCCCGGAGATGGTCGAGGCGCACCTTGCCCTCGCCCGCCAGATGATCGCCGCCGGGTTGGACTGGCGCCGCGACGGCCCGCCGGCGCCGCTGCTGCGCGGTGACGAGGTGGCGAGCGCGCTGGAGATCGAGGCCGGCCCGGAGCTGGGCGAGCTGCTCGCCGACCTCGAGGCGGCACAGTACGCGGGGGAGATCACGACCCGGCAGGACGCGGTCGAATACCTGCGCCGAAGGTGAGTCGGAGAGCCGAGCGAGCAAGCATCCATATCTGATTCCTTGCGCAGGGAGCGAGGCGCGACTGTTATGTTCCCCGCCGCATGGCGAAAGAGGAAAAGATCGAAATGGAGGGAGAGATCACCGAGGCCCTCCCCAACACGATGTTCCGCGTCAAATTGGATAACGGCCACGACGTGCTCGGCCACATCTCGGGCAAGATGCGACGCCACTACATCCGCATCCTCCCCGGCGACCGGGTGAAGATCGAGCTTCTCCCCGTACGACCTCGATCGCGGCAGGATCACCTACCGCTACAAATAGCCCGCTGGCGGTTCATGCAGCTGGGCTGCGCGGTGGTGTGCCAGCGGGCGCTCCGGGAAAGGCGGCTGGGATGACTGGTGGCTATCCTTGGGCGTCAGAGGCAGTTGGAATGACGACTAAATCTCACGAGTTCGAGGTTGTGCTGCAGCCCGAAGAAGAGGGTGGCTTCAGCGTGTCCGTGCCGGCCCTGCCGGGCTGCCATACCCAAGGGGAGACCCGCGATGAGGCTCTCTCGATGGCCAAAGACGCGATCGAGGGTTACCTCGAGGTGCTGGCGCACGAGGGCCGTCCGCTGCCGCAGCCAGCGCTGATCGAGCGCATCACCGTCGCCGCGTGAGCGGACGACTTCCGTCGGTCCGTCCCCGGCAGCTGATCAGAGTCCTCGAGCAGGAGGGCTGGAAGCTTGCTCGCTCGAAGGGCAGCCACCATCACTTCACGCATCCCGACAGCCCGTTCCTCGAATTGCTGAAGTAGGCCCAGTCGGTTCTCGGGTGCGTCGGCAGCGAACTATTTGAAGCGGTAGGCCAACTCTGGGTCGGCCAGCTCGGCGATCAGCGCCGACCAGGCGAAGTCCTTGGCGCCGAGGCCACGGCCGCCGCGGGGGTCGTAGTACTCGCGCAGGCCTTCGCGGGCAACGGCGGCGATCAGGCCGTCCGCCAGGCGCCGCGCCTCGTGCTCGTAGCCGAGTCGCCGCAGTCCCAGCCAGACCAGCCAGACCGAGTTGACCCAGGTCGGCCCCCGCCAGTAGCGGCGGATCGGTCCGCGGCCGCCGCCGGGCTGATAGCTCGGCTCGGATGCCGCCACCGACGGCGGCGCGACCGGCGTCAGGAACTCGCGCGGGTCGAGCAGGTGCTCCTCGACCAGCCGCCGGCCGATCTCCTCGGGCAGGTCCGGTAGGGCAAGCGGCGCCAACGCGGCCCAGGTGACGATCGTCGGCCGGGCGCCGCCGGGCTGGACCTCGTCGAGGAACAGCCCCAATCGCTCGTCCCACAGTCGCTCGACCAGTGCCGGGGTCGCCGAGGGCCGCCCCAGGGCCTGCAGCGAGAGCGACCACATCGTGTTGACCAGGGTCTCGCAGAGGACCGGGTGCCCGCGGTCGCGAACCCGCCGGGCGTCGAAGCCGAGTTGCCGGTTGCGCCGCACCAGCAGCGGGAAGCCGAGCCGGCCGTTGGAGCGCCAGCCCCAGACCGGTTCGAACTTCGGCGAGGCGTCGAGGCCGGACTCGTCGGGCTGCACGATCCACAGCAGCCCGTCCGCGTCGAGGTCGCGGTTCGCCGCCAGCCAGTCGACCTGCGCCGCGATCCGCGGCTCGGCCGCCGGGTCGCCGACGGCGATCCGCCAGGCCCAGGCCAGGAGCGGCGGCTGGATCGTCTCGGTTTGCAGCGCCGTCCGTGAGGCGACGTTGTAGAAGCTGAGGCGGAGCAGCGACACGGGTCGGTCCCAGAAGATCGTGTGGCCGACGAAGCCGTCGGGTCGCTGGGCGGCGAGCAGGCTCTCCAGCTCGGCCCGCGCCCGCTCCGGCGCGAAGCGGCGCCAGACGATCGCGGCAAAGCACGAGTCCCAGTACCACTGCCACGGGTAGCGGCCCGGACTCGGCCGGGTGTAGGAGAAGCGGACGCCATCGCGATCGCCTTCGAGCCAGTTCTGGCGCAGCACCCGCTCGGCCTCGGCGACCACATGCGCCGGCGGGCCTGAAACGTCCAGAGGATGGACGGAGTCGGCCCGTCGGCGCCGGGTCAAAGCGCGGTGCGGCGCATCTCGCGCAGCGCAAGGGCGCCGAGCACCGCCAGCAGGCCGGTCAGCGCCAGCAGCCCGGGCCAGGTTTCAGCCCAGCTGACGGCGCCGACGAAGCCCTGGCGCGCCGCTTCGACCACCTGCGTCACCGGGTTGATCCGGGCGATGTCCTGAAGCCACCCCTGCAGCAGCGCCAGCGGCGCGTAGGCGGTGGTGGTGAGGATCAGCGCCATCATCCCCGCCTGCATCAGCGGCGCCGCCGACTGGCTCTTGAAGCGCAGCGCCAGGAAGCAGCCCCAACAGGCGGCGACCGCCGCCATCGCCGCGACCATGAAGTAGGTGATTGCGAGACCGTCGATCCCGGGCCAGCCGGCGCCCAGCGCCAGCGCGATCGCCAGCACGAAAGTCGCCGGGATCAGCGCCCGGGCGCTGGCCGCCAGCACCGTGCCCGCCAGCAGGACCCAGCGCGGCGCGGGCGAGACCAACAGCCGGTCGAGCCAACCCTGCTCGATGTCGCGGGCGAGGTTGACCCCGGCCGCGGCGCCGGTGAAGCCCGCCCCCTGCAGCATGCTGATCGGGACGATGAAGGACTCGTAGCTGCCGGTACTGAAGCCGCGCAGCTGGGTCAGCGCCCCGAAGACGCCGTTGAGGCCGAGGAAGAAGATCGTCGGCGCCAGCACCCCCGGGATCGCCGCCCCGGGCACCCGGACCAGCTCGTTCTTCGCCCGCGCCATCAGCGCGGCGATCGTCGCCAGGTTGGCGCGCCAGGCCGGAATCCTCACCGCCGCTTCCATCAGCCGACCCGCAGCCGGTGTCGCAGGGCGCGGTCGCTGAGCAGGAGGCCGACGACGACGATGCCGAGGATCGCCAGCACCGCGTAGAGCGTGTCGGCCGCCTCGATCCCCGAGATCATCGGCTCGCGGATCCCTTCGACTACGAAGCTCAGCGGGTTGTACTGGGCGATCGTCTTCGCCGGCTCGATCATCAGGTCCTGGGGGAAGAAGGCGGAGGAGAGGAAGAGGATGACGAGGACGAGCGGGAACAGCCCCTGGACGACGCTGGCGCTGCCGGTTCGCAGGGCGATCGCGGCACCGATCCCGCCCACGGCCATCGCCGCCGCGGTGACCAGGGCGATCGCCAGCAGCGCCCCGGCGACGCCGCTCTCGATCGTCGCCCCGAAGACCAGCCCGATCGCCAGGAACCAGAGCGCGGCGAACAGGCCCAGCGCAGCGGTGCCGGCAAGCCGCCCGAGGACGATCGCGAAGCGCGGGATCGGCGCCGCGAAGAGGCGGTCGGTGAAGCCCATCTCGATGTCGACCGCAAGGGCGATGCCGCCGCTGTTCCCGGCCAGCATCAGCGACTGCATCATCGCCCCCGCCAGCATGAACTGGAGGAAGCTCTGGACCGGCGGGAAGCCGGGCAGTTCGACCGCGCCGCTGGCGCCGCCGGTCTGGATCGCCAGCAGCAGGGTGGGGAAGACGATGATCGGCGCGATCAGCTGCGGGCGGCGGAAGGTCTGACGGACCGAGCGCATCCCCAGCGCCTTGACGACGCGAGCGTTGGTCGCCAGCGCACTCATGCCTCGACCGGCTCCTGCTCTTCGTTCTCCTCGCTCTCCTCCTCGAGGTGGTAGCCGGTCTTCTCGACGAAGACGTCGTCGAGGGTCGGCCGCACCAGCTCCAGCGACTCGACCGCGATCCCGGCGTCATCGAGGGCGCGGACGACGCGCGGGATGTCGGCGGCGCCGTTCTCGACTTCGACCAGCACGGTGCGGCCGTCCTTCGGCGGCAGCAGCTTGCCGAGCGAGGCGCAGGCCTCCTCGGCCTGGGCGATCGAACCGTCGGCGAGCTGGAGCTGAATGTGCGGGTTGCCGATTTCCGCCTTCAGCGATTCCGGCGTGCCTTCGGCGACGATGCGGCCGCTGTCGATGATCCCGACGTTGTCGGCCAACTGGTCGGCCTCCTCCAGGTACTGGGTGGTGAGGAAGACGGTGGTGCCGTCGTCATTCAGCGCCCGCACCTCCTCCCAGATCGTTTTGCGGCTGACCGGGTCGAGGCCGGTGGTCGGCTCGTCGAGGAAGAGGACGCGGGGTTCGTGGACGAGGGCGGCGGCGAGGTCGAGCCGGCGCTGCATCCCGCCCGAGTAGGTGCCGACGCGGCGGTCGGCGGCGGCGCCGAGGTCGACCCGCTCGAGCAGGTCATCGGCGCGACGCCGACCCTCGGCGGTCGGGATGCCCTGCAGCGTCGCCTGCAGCCGGATCAGCTCGCGCCCCGTCATCAGCGGGTCCAGCGCCGCTTCCTGCAGGGCGACCCCGATCGAGGCGCGGACCGCGCGCGCATCGGCGACGACGTCGTGGCCGGCGACCGTGGCCCGGCCACCGGTCGGCAGCAGCAGCGTCGTCAGCATCCGCACGGTGGTCGTCTTGCCGGCGCCGTTGGGGCCGAGGAAGCCGAAGATTTCGCCCTCGGCGACGGCGATCTCGATGCCCTGGACGGCGTGGACCTCGCCGAAGGCCCGTTCCAGCCCCTCCACCGCGATCGCCGGGGCCTGGCCGCGCGGCGTCGAGTCGAGGGAGTTCACGGCAGGCAACCCTAGCGGCCCGGGCTGGCCGGGATCGTGCAAGCGGCGTCCTGCGCGCCATTCCTCCGGCGCGGAAGGCAGAATCCGGGCGCAACCGGGGTGTTCGCCCGGTGTTTTGCCCAAGACGATGCCTGCGAACGAGAAAACGAGCGGGAGCAGCCGCGCCTGGGCGGCGCTGGCCGCTGCCGCTTGCCTGCTCACGGGGCTGATCGCGGTCGTCTTACCCGGCGAGGCCGACTCGGCGCCGCTGCGCCTCGTCGTGCTGGGACAGACCTCGGAAACGCCACCCGCTTCCTGCCCGGGGAAAATCGTCAACAACGTCGAGATCACGCCCTGCCGGGTCGAGGGCCACGTGACCGGCTTCCAGGCGATCGCCGGCGGCGTCGCCCGCCCCTACGAGGCACCGTTCGAAGGCAAGATCGTCGCCTGGTCGATCACCCTTGCCAAGCCTTCGACCAAGGAAACCCCGACGACCTCGAACGAGGTCGGCTTCTTCGACGAATTCCTCGGCCGCCCTTCGGAGGCGCGGATCGGCATCCTGCGCCCGGTCGAAAACACCAAGCCGCCGAAATACACCCTGGTCCGCCAGAGCCCGCTCGAGGTCCTCAATCCCTACTTCGGCACCACGCCGATCTTCGCGCTCGAACACCCCCTGACCGTGCTCAAGGGCCAGATCGTCGCCCTCACCGTGCCGACCTGGGCGCCGATGTTCGCCTTCAATGTCGAAGACGACAACACCTGGCGCGGCAGCCGCTTGCCCGAACACTGCGCCTCCAAGGAAGACATCCAGGGTGGACACCCCCAACAGGGGGTCGGCAAGACCAAGACCTACGGCTGCTACTACTCGAACGCCCGCCTGCTCTACACGGCGACGCTGGTCAAGAAGCCGTAGCAGTGTAGTCGTGGCGGGGCGGGTGCCGGGCACCCCTCCTCACTCGGTACCTCGTCGAACAGGCGCCGGGAGGCTGTCCGCCCGAAGCGCCGTTCTCCTCCTCGGCAAAACGTTCGGAGGGGTGCCCGGCACCCGCCCAACGAGCGCCCCTACGCCCGGGTGAGGTCGGTTCACATTCGGGAGCCTTTTGTCTCTGAGAATTTGATTTTTGCGTGCCACGGGTGAGTCGCGCGAGGTCAGCATCGGGCGATCGACACCCTCATCCTGCATCTGCTGGACGGCTCGCTGCTTCCGCGAGTCGAGAATCCCGTGCCGAGCAGCATCGGGTGGGATCTTCCTTTTGCCGCGGCAGGAGCCTTTGGTGCGATGGCGGGCATGTTCCACCTGAACACCTCATCGGCAAAGTGCGAGCGAAGGATTCGCATCTGGGCAGCTTTCGGGTTTTTGGCGGGTGTTTCCTTCTATTTACTCGCGCTGGTCGCTCAGGTAGTCTCCGAGCTATGAAACGTTTTGTCCGAGAAAACCTGAAGCTACTGATCTTTGTCCTCGCCGGAACCCTGGTAGTCGGAGCGCTGACCGGACCGAGCCAGGACGGCCTGGTCGTGATCATGACCTGCGTTTTCACGATCGCGATGCTCTGGAAGGAGCGCCACGAAACCGACGAGGAGCGCTGAGCGCGCGTCTCAGAGCGCTTCTTGGCGCAAGCCGCAGTACGGGCAGTCGCTGACGTCGAGGCCGATCAGCTGGTCGCAGCGGCGGCAGGCGCGCAGGTTGGCGGGGGTGCGCGGCAGGGAGGAGACGGAGGGCGCCAGGGGCAGGATCATCGCTACAGGCTCCATCTCCTCGCCGGTCTCGCGGTCGACGTAGACCTTGCCCAGCTCGGCGTGGGCCAGCGCCTCGCGGCCGGAGGCCGGGGCGCGCATCCTGTAGAGCTGACGCTCGTTCATCGCCGCGAAGACTAATAGCTTGGGCGGCAGCGATGCGCGTCCTCGTCTTCCACGGCTACATGCTGCGTGGCACCGGCAGCAACATCTACAACGTCAACCTGGCCCGGGCGCTGGCCCGGCTCGGCCACGAGGTCCATCTCCTCTGCCAGGACCGCGAGGTTCGGATCGAGGGCGTCCAGATCCACAACCCCAACATCCATGGCCTGCTCCCGGTCTACGTCAAAGACCCCTACGAGGGCTTCGAGGTCAAGGCTTTTCCGGAGCTGACTGACGAGGAGCTGGATCGCTACATCGACGCCAACGTTGCGGCCGTGCGCGAGGTGGCAGAGCGGGTCGGCGGCGTCGACGCGGCCCTGGCCAACCACCTGGTCATGGGCCCGGCGATCCTTGCTCGCGCCGACGTCGGCCCCTTCGCCGCCAAGATCCATGGCTCCGCCCTCGAGTACACGGTCAAACCGCACCCGCGCTTCCTGCTGTATGCGGAAGAGGGGATGCGGGCGGCCGCCGGCGTCCTCGTCGGCTCCGGCCACACGGCGAAATCGCTGTGGGCGGCACTTCCCGAAGCTCCAGGACCTCCCCGACAAGACGCGCTTGGGACCTCCAGGGGTCGACATCGACGAGTTTCGGCCAAGGACCTTCGCCAACGTCTCGTGGGGAGCCGATGAAGGGGGTCCGAGAACGAATACCTCGCCCGCAGGATCCCCTTCATCGGCTCCTCGCGACGCTCTGGTGGTCTTCGTCGGGAAGTTGATCGTTTCCAAGGGGGTCGATCTGCTGATAGCGGCCTGGCCGTTGGTCAGGGCCAAGCATCCCGATGCGCTGCTGCAGGTTGCGGGCTTTGGCGAGTACGAGGACGGCCTGAAACGGCTGCTGGCCGCGCTGGACCGTGGCGATCTGGACGACGCTCGTGAGGTGGCGAGGCTTGGGTGGGCGCTGGAGGGTGGAGAGGAGAGGGCGCTGCCGATCCTCTCGGCGTTCCTGGCGGATCCGCCCGCGGGCTACGCGGAGGCGGCCAAGGGCGTGGCCAGCTCGATCGAGTTCGTCGGCAGGCTCGAGCACGATGAGGTGGCGGGGCTGTTGCCGAAGGCGGAGGCGCTGGTGATGCCGAGCACGTTTCCGGAGGCGTTCGGGATGGTCGCGGTGGAGGCCGCTGCCTGCGGGGCGCTGCCAGTCTCGGCGGGGCATTCGGGGATGCTCGAGGTCTCCCGCCAGCTGGCCGCGTCGCTGCCGGCGGCGGCGGGGCGGCTGACCTCCTTCGAGATTGCGCCCGGGGCGGTCGAGGCGATCGCCGAGCGGCTCGACGCCTGGCTGGGCCTCCCCGAGGGCGAGCGCGAGAGCGCCAGGGCGGCGTTGGTCGAGACCGTCGGACGACTGTGGAGCTGGGAGGGTGTCGCGCGCGGCGTGCTCGCCGCCTCGGCCGGCGAGCTCGGCGATCTGCCTCGTCCGTCTGGCTAGTGCCAAGCGTCACCTGGGCTGGAAAACCTCCCGCCGCCGCTTCAATAGAATGCCCGCCGCCCGATGTACGGCCGCCTCCCGATAGCGAAGATGCTCGCTGCCACCGTCGCCATGACCGCGGCGATCTCGGCGGTGATGCTGTCGATCAACTGGGATGGCCAGGAGGCCTCGACCGCCGCCCCGAAGATCGACGATCTGCTCAACGTGATGATCGTCCTCTCGTCCTTCGTCTTCTCGCTGGTCCTGGTGATGCTCTTCTACGCGCTGTGGAAATTCAAAGCCAAGCCGGGCGACGAATCCGACGGCGAGCCGATCCACGGCAACACCCGGCTCGAGGTCGCCTGGACCCTGATCCCGACGATCATCGTCCTCTTCGGCGGTGGCTACAGCTGGGCGGTCCTGAACGAAATCGAAGAAACCGCCGACAACCCGCTGACCGTCGACGTCTTCTCGCAGCAGTACGCCTGGAGCTTCGGCTATCCCGGCAAGGGCATGGCCTGGTCGGAGGGCGAGCTGCACGTGCCGGTCGACCGCCAGGTCCAGTTCAAAATGCACTCCCAGGACGTGATCCACTCCTTCTGGGTGCCGGAGTGGCGGATCAAGAAAGACAACGTCCCCGGGATCACGACGACGGCCATCGTCACCCCGGACAAGGTCGGCACCTACCAGCTGATCTGCACCGAGCTCTGCGGCTTCGGCCACGCCTCGATGCGGGCCAAGGTCGTGGTCGAAAGGCCGGCCGACTTCCGCAAATGGGTCGGCGGGCTGAAGGAGAAGATCCCGCCGCCGCTGCTCGAGTCGGTCAAACAGGACACGGAGACCAACCCGGCGCCGCTCGGCTCGGGCGGGGCATAATGAGGGAGATCTGATGGCTGCCGCGATCAAGCGACCGGGCTGGATTCGAGGCGCGCTGGGCGCGCTCGTCGCCGGCGCCTTCGGCTTCGGGCTGGTGATCGCCTTGCGCGCGATCTCCGACCTGCCGCTCTACCAGACCGAGCAGACCGGCTACCCGCACGTGATCGTGCCGGCGATCCTCGCCCCGTTCGGCTTCCTCGCCGGCTTCGGCTGCTTCGACTACTGGCTGCGCTGGGCCGCCGGGCTGCCGACGATCCCCGACGACCACTCCCAGCACGGCGCCACCAGCTGGAAGGACTACTTCCGCTTCAACACCGATCACAAGGTGATCGGCATCCAGTACATCTGCACCACCTTCTTCTTCTTCTTCCTGAGCGGCCTGATGGCGATGCTGATCCGGGCCGAGCTGGCCCAGCCGGGCACGCAGATCGTCGACGCGGCTACCTTCAACAGCCTCTTCTCGACCCACGCGGTGCTGATGATCTTCGTCTTCGTCATCCCGGTCTTCGCCGGGATCGCGAACTACGTGCTGCCGCTGATGATCGGCGCCCCGGACATGGCCTTCCCGCGGCTCAACGCGCTCAGTTTCTGGATGCTGCCGCTGGCCGGGCTGCTCTTCGTCGGCAGCTTCCTCGCCCCGGGCGGCGCTTTCGACGCCGGCTGGACCGGCTACGCGCCGCTTTCCACCGGCGCCCCGCTCGGCCAGTCGTTCTTCAATCTCGGCGTCCAGTTCGCCGGCGCCTCCTCGATCGCCACCGCGCTCAACTTCCTGGTCACGATCATCACCATGCGGGCGCCTGGGATGACCTTCTGGCGGATGCCGCTGCTGGTCTGGGCGAACCTCTCGACCTCGCTGCTGGTCGTCGCCGCGACGCCGTTCATCGCCGGCGTTCAGTTCATGGTCCTCTTCGACCGCCTCCTCCACACCAACTTCTTCGACTTCGCGGCCGGCGGCGACGTGATCAGCTACCAGCACATCTTCTGGTTCTATTCGCACCCGGCGGTCTACATCATGATGCTGCCCGGGTTCGGGATCATCAGCGAGGTGATCTCGACCCACGCCCGCAAGCCGATCTTCGGCTACCGCCTGATGGCGCTGGCGCTGATCGGGATCGTCGTCCTCAGCTACTCGGTCTGGGCGCACCACATGTTCGTCGCCGGCATGTTCTCCTGGCTGCGGGTGCCGATGATGATCACCACCCTGCTGATCGCGGTGCCGACCGGGATCAAGATCTTCTCCTGGCTGGGCACGCTCTACTTCGGCAAGATCCATACCTACTCGACGGCGATGCTGTTCGCGCTCGCCTTCATCGTCACCTTCACGATCGGCGGCATCAGCGGCGTCATGCTCGGCATGGTGCCGATTGACATCCACGTCTCCGACACCTACTTCATCGTCGCCCACATCCACTTCGTGCTGTTCGGCGGCTCCGTCTTCACGATCTTCGCCGGCATCTACCACTGGTTCCCGAAGATGACCGGGCGGATGTACGACGAGAAACTCGGCCGCGTGCACTTCTGGGGGACCCTCGTCTGCACCTGGGGAACCTTCATCCCGATGCACTGGATCGGGATGGACGGCATGCCCCGTCGCGTCGCCGACTACGCGACCCAGTTCGGCAACTGGAACCTGCTGATCAGCTGCTTCGCCTTCATGCTGGGCGCCTTCCAGCTCGTCTTCCTCTACAACATGATTGTCAGCTGGCGCTTCGGGCCGCGGGCAGAGGCCAACCCTTGGCGCGCCAACTCGATCGAGTGGCAGGTCTCCTCGCCGCCGCCGATCTTCAACTTCGACGAGATCCCGCGCGTGGTCGGCGGGCCCTACGAGTTCGGAGTGCCGGGTGCCAAACACGCGATCATGGCCGGCGAGGGTGCCGAGGTGCCCGCCGCCGAGCCGAGCGTGGTGGGGACGACGTGAGACGCGTCAATGGCGAGGGTCGGCCGCTGCTGGTCTTCCTCAACGAGGTCGCCGGCGGGCGCAAGCTGCTGCAGGCGGTGCGCGAGCGCCAGGCGCGGGTCTCCGGCGTCGTCGTCGCGGCGCCCCAGAACCAGCCCGAGGTGGGCCAGCTGATCGACTCCGGGGAGCTGCGCGATGCTGCTCGCGCCCGGGTCGAGGTGACGATGTCGGTGCTGGCCGAGTTCGGCATCGACTCGGTCGGAGAGGTGATGGACCCCAAGCCCTTCCTCGCCCTCGACGATGCGGTCCGCGCCCACGATCCCGGAGAGGTGTTGCTCTCGTGCCTCTACGACACCCGCTTTGGCTTTACCCGCAAAGACCTAGTCGAGTGGGCTCGCGCCCGCTTCGAGCCCGATACCGCGCTGACCCACATCCCGGTGCGGATCGAAGACGATGCGATTCGCTGGGACCTGATCCACACCCTGGTCGTCGGCACCAAGACCGTGGCGACCCCCGACTTGGTCGATCGGCTGAAGGAGCGCGCCGCCGACCGACCCCATCGCTACACGATCATCTGCCCGCGGTCCGAGGACGTGAGCGAGGCCGAGATCGTCCGCGACCTCGCCTCGACGCTGGCCCAGCTCTACCGCGCCGACGTCGACGCTACCGGCCAGCCGATGAGCCCCGACCCCTTCCAGGCGGTCAGGAACGCGATCGAGCACTACCGGATCGACGAGGTGCTGATCTCGACCTTCGCCGGTGAGACCTCGCGCTGGCTCGAAGAGGACCTGATCGGCCGCGTCCGCGAGATCACCGAGAAGCAGGTCGAGCACGTCGAGGTTGGCCGCCCGGCGGCGGCCGTCGCCGCCGCGGTGGCGGAGGGAGGGGAGTCCTGATGGAGAGCGCGACCGTCGCCCTCGGGCACGCCGAAGAGCACCATCACCACGGCCCGCCCGAGGCCAACGAGAGCTCCCGCATCGACCGGCAGACGCTGGGGATCCTGCTCTTCATCGTCTCCGAGGTGATGCTGTTCGGGGCCTTCTTCGCCTCGTACTTCTTCCTCCGTGTCGTCGTCGCGCCGTCGAGCTGGCCACCCCATCCCTATGAACTTCCGGTCGCTGTCGCCGGCGTCAACACGGCCATCCTTGTCTCCTCCAGTTTCACGGTTCACTACGCCCTGGAGTCGATCCGCCGCGGCAACCGGGCCGGCGTGAAACTGGGCCTGGTCCTGACCTGGATGCTGGGGGCGACCTTCCTCTTCATCCAGATCAACGAGTACGTCCACCTCGGCTTCAGCGCCCGCGACCTCGGCTTCGGCTCGATCTTCTACAGCCTTACCGGCCTGCACGGAGCCCACGTCTTCGTCGGCCTGATGCTGCTCAGTTTCGCCACGATCCGCGCTTTCCGCGGCCATTTCGGGCCGGAGGCGAAGGACCACCTGGGCGTCGAGGTGCCGGGGATCTACTGGCACTTCGTCGACATCATGTGGATCATCGTCTTCCTCACCGTTTACATCCTCTGACGCATCCGCGGCGCGGCATCTGGCAGCCTCCCTGGTGATGAGAATCTCCGAGGAGGCGGTCTTTCGCTGGGTCCTGATCGTCGCTGTGGCGGCGGTCTCGGTGATCGTGGTGACCTTGCTGACGCGGCCGCTGGTGGGGGCGCTCTTGGGGCTGGTCCTGCTCTGCGCCGGCGGCTGGCATCTATACCGCTGGGTCATGAGCAAGCGGCGTGGGAGTTGATGCAAAGATCTTACGCGGTGCAGACAATCCGTTACATCACATCTTTTAATATGAGAGCATGGCAATGATGAGAGAGGAGTGGACCGATGCCCGGCTCGACGATCTGAACCATCGCGTCGATGTGGGTTTCCGGCGGATGGATGAAGGGTTCGCCCGGATGAACGATCGCTTGGATAGGGTGAACGGTCGACTGGATACCGAGTCTCGGTCAGGTAAACGCACGCCTGGACGGTCTTCAGCATTCGCTGGTCTATGGCCTTGTGACCATGACGGCGGCTCTCATCGCCGGCATGCTTGGGGTCATCGCCACCCAGATCTGAGCCGCCGTTCGGTCAGCTCGAGGGCGGCCAGCGTGAGGGCGATCGGGACGGTCGCCGGCAGCTCGTCGACGGCGAAGAAGAGCAGGTCGAAGCCGAGTCCGATCGCCGCCGCGAGGGCGGCGCCGGTCAGCTGCAGTCGCCGGTCGCCGGCCAGCAGGGCGCCGAGGGTGGCGGCGATGAAGATATCGCCGAAGCCCATCAGGGCGGAGCCGAAGTGGACGAGTTGGAGCCGGGGGAGGCCGGCGCCGGGGGAGGCCGTGTTGAGGACGGCGTTGGGGCCCTGCAGGAGGTCGGAGAAGACCAGCCAGGTGTCGATCGCGGCCATCGCGTAGATACCTAGCTTGAGCCAGCGAGCGGGCACGACGCAGACGAGCAGCCAGCCGAGGCTGACGCAGGCCAGGGCGGAGAGCGCGAGTGCGGCGGTCTCTCCGCCGAGGGAGCCGCGGGCGGCCCAGGCGAGCGCAAAAAGGGGAACGACCAGGAGCGCAAGCGGTGGCCGTCCGCCGCGGACCACGACCGCCAGAGCCAGCGCCGCCAGCGACGGCACCGCGACCAACGCCAGGTAGGTGAGGAAGTCGGCGACCGCCGAGTCGAGCGCGATCGCGCCGATCACGAGGACGATCGAGAGCGGCAGGACCAGTGCCCAGGCGCGACCGCGCAGGCCGGCGAGGAGCGGGGCGGAGGCGGGTCGCGGCGCGGCGACCAGGATCGCCTGCACGAGGCTGAGGAAGGCGATCGAGGGGGCGAAGGCGAGCATCGCGGCCGCGCGCGGCGAACCGCCCGCCTAGAGAGCCTCGGCAGGGGCCCTGGCCGCGCTCTTGTCGCTCTCGGACGGGGCTGGTGGTGCGGCTTTGTCGCGGGGCTCGAGCCGGCCGGCGGCGGCGACCGTCCACAGCATCGCCAGCCAGTTGGCGGTTGCGACGGCCACGTGCACCCAGACGATCTCTCCGGGCAGTTCCAGCCCCCACTGGATACCGCCGATTGCCCCTTGCAGGGCCAGCAGCACGAGGACGACGGTCAGCGGCCTCAGCGCCCGCCGGTCGCCGCCGGGGCGCCGCAGCAGGAACCAGACGCCAATCGCCGCCAGGCCGTAGACGGTGGCGATGACCGCATGGCGCTGGACGACCCATTCCAGGGTCCGGCCGCCCTCGAAGGTGAAGCGGTGGACGAGCTGGCCGGCGTGGGCGCCCGCGTGCGGCCCCGAGGCGGTGGCGATCGTGCCGGCGAGGATCGTCAGCTGTCCGAGCGGGATCAGCGCTCGCACCGCCCAGACGCCGAGACGGTCGTTGGAGCACCGCCGCTGCCACGGCTCGTAACGGGAGCACCAGGCGAGCGCGAAGGCCGCATCGAGCAGCATCATCGAGAGGATGAAGTGGGCCATCACCAGGCCCGGCGCCAGGTGGTACTTGACCACGAGGGCACCGAGCACCGCCTGGCCGACCACGCCCAGCGGCAGCAGGGCGCCGAACAGCGCCAGGTGCCAGCGGTAGGGAAGGCGGAAGAAGGCGAGCACGCTGGCGGCGATCACCGCGACGCCGACGAAGCCGGTCAGCAGCCGGTTGGCGTACTCGATGATCGCGTGCGATTCCAGCGGCGGCGTCGTGCCGCCGTAGCACTTCGGCCAGTCCGGGCAGCCGAGGCCCGAGCCGGTCAGCCGGACTCCGGCGCCGGTGAGGACGATCAGCGCCAGCGCGCCGAGGGCGACAGCGGTCACCTGGGCGTAGCGCCGGGGGGAGATCTCGAGGCGGTCTCTGAGGCGTTGCCGCATCGTCGGAGACATCATCGCAGCGGCCGGCCGGCCGCCCCGGCTCAGCCGCCCTTGGACTTGGGGCCGCCGCCGCTCGCCCCGCCGCCGGCTGGCGTGTTTTCGATCAGGTACTGGACCAGGTCGTGAACTTCTTTCGGCGTCAGGGTTTCGCCGTAGTTCTGGGGCATCACATTTGCGGGGAAGCCTTCGGCGATCTCGGCGTTCGGGTCGACGATCATTTCTTCCACCGCCACCGTGTTGTCGTCGGGGGCGAGGAATTCGTCGAGGTTCGGGCCGGTGACGCCCCCGGAGTTGGCGGCGGCCAGGATGTGGCAGCCGCCGCAGCCGTTGTTGGCGAATACCTGGGCACCGGCGCCGCCCGGTACCGTCGGCGGCGCCGCGCCGGGCACGCCGGCCCACTTGCCAACGTAGGCGGCGACGTCGTCGAGGTCCTGGCCGCTGAGGATGTCGGCCGGCATCGAGTTGGCCGGGTCGCCGGTTTCCGGGCGCGGGTTCTCGACCTGGGCCTTGACGATGCCTTCGACCGTGTCGCTGTTCTCGCCGATTTCGCGGGCGGCGGCGAAGGCGTCGTCGAGGTTGGGCCCGATCTGGGCGGTGGTCCCGGCCTGGGCGAGGGTGTGGCAGACGCCGCACTTCTGCACGAAGAGGACCCGGCCGCGGTTTTCGTCGGCGCTGGTCGTGCCGCAGCCGGAGGCGGCCAGGACGGTGCCGGCCAGGGCGGCGAGAACGAGCAGCGGACGGATGAGGGTGACGGGGCTTCGCATACGGCTGGCGGCGGGCCGGAGTCTATATGTCGGGCCGCCGCGAAAGCGTCCTGTTAGCCGGGCGAAGGACCGGTAATCTTGCATCGATTCGCACTATCTCCGCAAGCTCGCAAAGGAGGCCACAGATGCAGGTGAAGGACGGGATGTCGGAGGTATCTGTAGCCGTCGGCCCCTCCCACACGCTGCGTGAGGCGGCCGCCCGGATGGTCGAGAAGGGCACCGGAGCGGCGCTGGTCGAGGGCGCCGAGTCTCCGACTCCCGGAATCGTCACCGAGCGCGACCTGCTGACCTCGGTCGCCGCCGGCGAGGACCCGGACGTGGAGCGAGTCGGCGACCACATGAGCGAGGGGGTGATCGCCGCCGCGCCGGACTGGAGCCTGGAGCGGGCGGCGGCGGAGATGTCGCGGCGCGGGGTCCGCCACCTGGTCGTCTTCGACGGCCCGGAGGCGGTCGGCGTGCTCTCGATGCGCGACATCGTCCGCGTCTGGACCTCCGCCGGGGCGACCTCCGGGATGACGCCCGGTTAACGCTTCGGGGGCGCGGAGAATCGTTTCGACTGGCAGCGCCCCGCCGCGGGCATGCTGCCTGCGGGGAAGGCGGAAGTAGTCGCGGATCGCGCCGCGGACGAGGCTGCGGAAGGCGCCGAGGGCGATGAGCGCGCCGACGATCGCATAGACGAAGGGGGAGAAGATGAAGCCGGCCGCGTAGACGCCGCAGACCAGGCCGACGGCTCCGAGCGCGAGGAAGGCGGGCGCCCAGGACGGCCTCGGTGCGTAGACCATCTCACCGGGCTCAGGGATGTGTCTGCGCTCGTTCACCGGCTTCCTACTGGGCGATGTAGAGCAGGGCGGCGAGGAAGGAGAGCGCGAAGATCGCCGCGGCGAACCCGCCGGCCACCAGGCCGGCGCTCATGTTCTTGCGTGCGGTCTCGCGGTCCACGGGGGGGATTTTTATCAGGGGGGTGGGCGGTGAGGAGCCCCGGGTGCCCCTGCCCCAGAGGCCGTTGCGCAGCTGAGCGAGCTCAACGGGCTCAAGCGTCCGTCCATGAGCCTCCCGGGGCAGGGGCACCCGGGGCTCCTGCCGGCGCAGGCCTCCTGGGTAGAAAGTCGGGCGGCCACGAGACCTCCGTCAACAGCAGCTAGGCGATGCGAAGGCCCATCCTCCTATCGAGCAAGTCTGGCGGCGGCTTGTTAGGAGGGTGTGGTGCCCCCTCTCCCGGAGGCCGTCGCGCAGCTGGGGCCGCCGCCTAGGCTCAAGCGTCTGTCCATGAGCCTCCGGGAGAGGGGGCACCACACCCTCCCCTGACCAACCCCGTCAGACGTTTGCTGCGACCGCTATCGAGAGGAAGAGCAGCGCCAGGTAGGCGAGCGAGAAGAGGTAGGTCCGCAGCGCCCACCTGCGGTCGGCGCTGCGCAGCAGCCGCACCGCGCAGTAGATGAAGCCGGCGCCGAGCGCCATCGAGGGGATCAGGTAGGCGACGCCGAGCCCGCCGGCGCAGAAGGGTAGCTGGGTGACCGCGTAGAGCAGGACGGTGTAGAGGAGAATCTGGCGCCGGGTCTCGTCCTCGCCGCGGACCACCGGCAGCATCGGGATGCCGGCCTTGGCGTACTCGTCCTTCATCAGCAGCGAAAGCGCCCAGAAGTGCGGCGGCGTCCAGAAGAAGACGATCGCGAAGAGGTAGAAGGCCATGCCGCTGAGCCCACCGGTTACCGCCGCCCAGGCGACCAGCGGCGGAACCGCACCGGCGGCACCGCCGATGACGATGTTCTGCGGCGTCGCCCGCTTCAGCCAGAGCGTGTAGACGAAGACGTAGCCGAGCAGGCCGCTGAGCGAGAGCGCGGCGGCGAGCGGGTTGACGGTCAGCGCCAGCAGCGCGAACGAGGCGCAGCCGAGCAGGGACCCAAAGGCGATCGCGGCCGCCGGCGAGACGCGTCCCGCGGCGACTGGCCGGTCGGCGGTGCGGGCCATGGTGCGGTCGATGTCGCGATCGATCGCGTGGTTGATCGCGCCGGCCCCACCGGCCGAGAGTGCGCCGCCGAGGCAGGTGAGGAGGATCAGCCCGAGCGAGGGATCGCCGGCGACGTACATCGTCGTCACGGTCGTGAACAGCAGCAGCGACTGCACCTTCGGCTTGGTCAGCGTCAGGTAGTCGCGGACCACCAGCGCCGCGGCCGAACGCGGAGCAGCCGCGGCTACCGTCGGGGTGGGCGCGGTCCGCGCGCCGGCGCCGGCTTCCATCTGGCTCAGGCTACCGGCTGGCGCTCGTCGGCCGGGGCCTGGGCGCCGGCGCCGCGATTGGCGATCGCGGCACGGATGTCGCGCATCGGCCGAGTGCTGCGAACGTCAGGTAGGACGTCGAAGTTGTGCGGCTCCGGCGGCGAGAGCGTGAACCACTCGAGCGAGTCGCCCCCCCACGGGTCGTGGCCCGCCTCGGGCCCGTTCGCGCGGCTGGCGATGGCGTTTGCCAGCGTCATCACGATCCCGATCGCCAGCACCAGGGTGCCGATCGAGGCGATCAGGTTGTAGGCGTTGAGGCCGTCGCCGTTGAAGAACTTGTAGGCGTCGATCACCTGGCCTTGCTCGGCGCCGGCGAAGAACAGCGGTACGAAGGCGACGAGCATGCCGACCCCCATCGTCCAGAAGGAGAGCCTGGCGAGGTTCTCGCCCATCGTCCGGCCGGTCATCTTCGGGAACCAGTAGTGCAGCGCCGCGAAGCCGCCGAAGACGGCGCCGCCGACCAAGGCGAAGTGGGTGGCGGCGGTGGCATCGGTGGTGTTCTTCAGCTGCCAGGCGGCGGCGACCATCGATTGCTCGATCTCGGCCCCGAGCCCGATCGAGATCGCCGAGATCGCGCCGACGGAGAAGAGCAGCGGCGCCCGCATCCGCAGCGCCCCGCCGATCATCGTCGCCAGCAGGTTGAAGACGATCAGGCCGAAGGGCACGATCAGCGCCAGCGACATCAGCATCGCGAAGTACATCCAGCCGACCCCGATCGGGGCGGTCATCATGTTCTGCATCCAGGCCAGGGTGCCGAGGACGGCGATCGCGGCCAGCGATCCCATCACCACGCCGCGGTTGGGCAGCGGCCGGCCGGAGAAGGCGGCGACGATTTCGGCGATCGCCGCGAAGGCGAAGATCAGCACCAGCATGTAGGCGCCGGAGTAGAAGATCCAGCTCAGGTGCTGCCAGAGCAGCGGCGCGCCGCCGGAGCCGTCGGCGAAGAAGACGCCGTCGTAGTTACGGTCGATCATCAGCATCGTCAGCGCCGCCAGCAGCACCGGGCCGATCGTCAGCAGTAGCCAGCAGCTCACGGTGGCCGCCCAGGAGAAGATCGGCGTGCGGCGCCAGGCCATGCCGGGGGCGCGCATGTTGCGCAGCGTCGTCAGCAGGTCGATCGCGAGCAGGACGAAGCCGAGCGTGGCGAGGCCGGTCGCGGTCGCCCAGGCGTCGACGCCGTTGTTGGAGAGGAAGGCGAGCTCGCTGAGCGGCGCCAGCGGGTTGACCCCGGCCTCCGAGGGGGTGAAGAGGAAGCCTGCGTAGAGGACCGTGGCGCCGGCGGCCCAGAGGGCGACGCCGATCTGCCCGAGCCGCGGCAGCGCGGTGCCGCGGGCGCCGATCTGCAGCGGCGCGACGTAGTAGAAGCAGCCGAGCGCCAGCGGGATCGCGAAGAGGAAGACCGCGGTGGCGCCGTAGTCGGAGAGCATCCGGTTGAAGGCGACCGGCGAGAGGAAGGTGTTCTCCGGGATCGCCAGCTGCAGACGCATCAGCAGCAGCTCGACCAAGGCGATGAAGAGGAAGCCGAGCGAGCCGCCGATCAGGATCCGGCCGAGGTCCTTGTGGTCGGCGCTGGTCGCCAGCTCGATCCAGTGGGCCCGTTTCTTCGCCGGGAAACCCTCGACCACCAGCTCCGGGCGTGGCTTCTCGCTCATGGCACTTCTCCGCTTTCGATCAGGCCGACGACCCGTTCCTGGGCGCTTTCGATGTCGGTTTTTTGCTGCTTGACGAAGGCTTCGTATTCCGCCGGGGAGACGACGTCGACCTCGGTCCGCATCGCCGCGTAGGCCTGGCCGGAGAGCGTCGCCGAGTCGCCGCCGTAGCTGCCTTCTTCGTCGGCGCTGAAGAGGACCTTGTTGACCTTGCCCGGGACGGCGTCGCGCTTGCCAGAGAGGTCGGGCACGTTCCAGGTGTGGATGACATCGGTCGAGAGCAGTTCGAGCTTGACCGCGGTGTCGACCGGGACCACGAGCTTGTAGTAGGAGAAGGCGCCGTTCGGGTAGTCGTAGCGCCACAGCCACTGCTGCCCGGTCGCCTTGATCGTCAGCGGCTCGGTCTTGGCGGCGGCGAGGCCGGCCTCGCCCGTGGTCGGGGTCTCCCGCGCCTTACCGGTGAAGACGACGCTGAGGATGAAGATCGCCGCGGCGAAGGCGGTGAGCACGGCGCCGACCCGGAACTGGACCCGGCGCCCGCCGCTGGCGGGCCGCGGCGCGGCGCCGCGCTGGGCGCGGAACCTGCGCACGGCGTAGATCAGCGCGACGTTGATCGCGACGATGACCACCGCCGCGGCGATGAAGCCAATCCAAAGCAGGGTGTCGATCTGGTCGGTGCCAGGAGAGTGCGGCGCCAAAGCGCGGCCATTCTAATCACGTGGACGACGTCCAAGGCGGCGAGGCGCCCGCGCCGGCGGCGGCCCGCCTACCTATACTCGCCGACCCTATGAAGCGGCGCTCCCGGCGATCACCCGCGCTTCGCCTCGCGGTCCGCGCCGGGGCGGTGGGCGCGATCGGCGCCGCTTTCGCGGTGCCCGTGCTGCGCCGGCGACTGCGGATACCCGCCCCGGTGACGGTCGCGGCGTGCGCCGGGGGCCCGCTTGCCCTCGCCGTCCTCTACCCGCGCTCCAAGAAGCGCGACGTCGCTCTCTACGCGATGCAGATGTGGGCCTTCATCCTCGTCCACGAGATCCCCTACGACAACCCCGACCGCCTCCGCAGCCGCCTCCGCAGCCGCTACCCGATCGTCGCCGACCGGGTCCTCGGCGGCGGCAGGCTTCCCAGCGCCCGCCTCCAGCGTGCCCTCGCCCGGCTGTCGCGGGCGGGCGTTGTCAACCGCTTCCTCACCTGGTCGCACTGGCTCTGGTTCTTCGAGCCCTACCTGGCTCTAACCCTGATCATGGTCCGGCGCTACGAGCGCTTTCCCACCGCGGCCCGCCGGATGGCCGCCGTCTTCGACGTCGGCTGCGCCGTCTACTTCGCGCTGCCGACGGCACCGCCGTGGTGGGCCTCCGAGCAGGGCCTGACCGGCGAAGAGGTGCGGCGGATCATGGTCGAGGTCGGCGAAGAAACTTGGGGGTCGGCCTGGCCGAAGATGTACGAGACGCTCGGCGGCAATCCCTGGGCGGCGATGCCGTCGCTGCATTTCGCCACCTCGCTCGTCGCCGCGCTTTCGCTGGCGGAAGTCGGCAAGGTCGAGGGGGCGCTGGGCTGGAGCTACGCCGGCACGCTCGGCTTCGCCCTCGTCTACCTCGGCGAGCACTACGTCACCGACCTGATCGCCGGTGCCCTGCTGGTAGTCGCCGTCAGGCGTGCCGAGCCGTTCGCCGAGCCGCTTGTGAAGGGGGTCAACCGGGGCCTGCGGCGGTTGGAGCGCCTGGCGAACGGGTAGCGTCCAGGGGGTGTCTGGAGAGGACTCGGCGAACGGCAGCGCGACCGTCGAAATGCCGCTCTTCACTACGCGGCGCCTGGTGCAGACGGTCCTGCTCGTCCTGCTGCTGCTGGTCTGCATCTACTTCCTCTTCCCGAAGCTGGTCGGGCTCGGCGACGCGCTCAGCCGGCTTGACGAGGCGGACCCCGTCTGGATCGCCGTCGCGATCGGCTTCAACGTCCTTGCCTACCTCACCTACATCGCCCTGTTCAAGGCGGTGGTCGGCGGCGACACGCTGCGGCTGCGCTGGCTCGAGACCTACGAGATCAACATGGCCGGGGTGGCGGCGACGCTCTTGTTCTCGGCCGGCGGCGCCGGTGGGATCGCCCTCACCTACTGGGCGCTGCGCAAGGCGGGGATGGGACGCCGCGACGTCGCCCGGCGGATGGTCGCCTTCATCTCCCTGCACTACGCGTTCTACCCGATCGCGCTGATCCTCTTCGGCGTCCTGCTGCGGACCGGGGTGCTGAACGGCAAGGGCTCGGTAGAGCTGACGATCGTCCCGGCCGGCGTCGCCGGGGTGCTGCTGGCACTCGGCGTCCTGATCGCCCTGATCCCCTCCGACATCGAGCGCCGGCTCTCCCCGTACGCCCACGGAGAGCGCGCTCGCACCTTCCTCCACAACGCCGCCAAAGTGCCGGCGACGCTGGGCGAGGGGTTTCGCTTCGCCCTCAGCCTCTTCACCCACCCCTCGCGTGGCGGCCTCGCGGTGCTCGGGGCGGCGGGCTTCTGGGCGGCCAGCATCGGCGTCCTCTGGGCCTCGTTCCACGCCTTCGGCCTCCATGTGCCGCTGGCGGTGGTCGTCCAGGGGTTCTTCCTCGGCATGGTCGCCAACCTCTTCCCGTTGGCTCCGGCCGGGGTCGGCGCCGTCGATGCGGGGATGATCGGCGCCTTCGTCCTCTTCGGCATCCCCGAGACGACCGTCTTCCCGGCGATCCTCGTCTTTCGCCTGGTCGCCTTCTGGATGCCGATCCCGCCCGGCGTCGTCGCCTTCTTCCAGCTGCGCAAAACGGTTCAGCGCTGGGAAGTCGAGGGACTGCCGATCGATCGGGGAGGCGGTGTGACATCCGAGCTCGAGCCCCCCACCGGTGAGCTTGCGGGCGAGGCGGTCGAGGGTTACTATAAAAAGTAAAGTAATAGACTCCAGGCGGCGAGAAATGGCAGATTCGAAGAAGGTCGAGAACGTGATCATCATCGGCGGTGGGCCGGCCGGCTACACCGCCGCGCTCTACACGGCGCGCGCCAACCTCGAGCCGCTCGTCTTCGAGGGCTTCCATTGGGGCGGGCAGCTGCAGAACACCACCGACGTCGAGAACTACCCCGGCTACCCCGAGGGGATCATGGGCCCGGAGATGATGAGCCAGTTCCGCGCCCAGGCCGAGCGCTTCGGCACCCGCTTCGTCACCGACGACGTCGACCGGGTCGAGCTCTCCGACGGCGGCGTGCAGAAGGTCTTCCTCGGCGACGAGGAGCACCGGGCCAAGACCGTGATCCTGGCGATGGGCGCGGAGCCGAAACGGCTCGGCGTACCCGGCGAGATGGAGCTCGGCGGCCGCGGTGTCTCCACCTGCGGCGTCTGCGACGGGGCCTTCTTCAAAGACCAGAAGGTGATCGTCGTCGGCGGCGGCGACTCGGCGATGGAGGACTCGATCTTTATCTCCAAGTACGCCAGCGACCTCACCATCGTCAACCGCCGCGACGAGTTCCGCGCCTCGAAGATCATGTTCGACCGGGCCCGCGAGAAGGAGAACATCCAGCTGAAGACGCCTTTCGTGGCGGAGGAGTTCGTCGCGGGCGATGACGGCAAGCTGGCCAGGATCCGCCTCCGCAACGCCGAGACCGGCGAGCAGGAGGAGGTCGAGACCAGCGGCGCCTTCGTCGCGATCGGGCACACCCCCAAATCGGAGATCGTCACCGGCCAGGTCGACACCGACGAGGACGGCTATATCGTCACCGAGCCGGGCTCGACCCGGACCAACCTCGCCGGCGTCCTCGCGGTCGGCGACGTCGTCGACCACACCTACCGCCAGGCGGTCACCGCCGCCGGCAGCGGCTGCATGGGCGCCCTCGACGCCGAGTGGTACCTGCGCGACAGCCCGCCTCCGGTCGAGGCCCACTGGATGCCCGGCGGCGAGCCCGCCGAGATCGCCACCGGCTCCTAGCCGTGGCGGCCGAGTGCACGCACCTCGACACGGTTGAGCTGTTGGAGCTGCCCGAGGGCGAGCTGGGCTGCGAGGAGTGCCTGGCGCAGGGGATGCGCTGGGTCCACCTGCGGATGTGCCAGAGCTGCGGCCACATCGGCTGCTGCGACAACTCGATCGGCAAACACGCCACCGCGCACTACCGGGAGACCGGCCACCCGATCATCCGCTCGGCCGAGCCCGGCGAGGACTGGAGCTGGTGCTATCCGGATGAACTGATGTTCCGGCTCAGCAGCGGCGCCGGCGCGTAGGCTGGCCCCTTCTCGCGCTCCAGCTCGGCGAGCAGCTCGACCGCGCGGGCGGGGCCAATCAGCTCGGCGATCGCGAGCGGGCCGAGCGGCCAGTTGAAGCCGAGCTGCATCGCCGTCTCCATGTCCGCCGGTGAGGCGATTTCCTCTGCGAGCGCGAAGGCGGCCTCGTTGGCAATCTGGGCGAAGAGGCGGGGGAGGATCTCGTTTGCGGCGGGGTCGATCCGCGACAACGTCTCGGGGTCGAGGGTCGGGGCATCGACCTCGACCTCTGGGTCGGGCTCGCGCTCGGTACCCTCGCCGTAGGGGTAGTAGCCCTCGCCGCTCTTGCGGCCGAACTTGCCTTCCTCGACCAACCGTTCCTGGATCGGACTCGGGCGCCAGCGCTCCGGCTCGCCGCCCTGGGCGAAGAAGGAGCGGGCGATCGTCAGGTTGACGTCGAGCCCGATCAGGTCGAGCAGTTCGAACGGGCCCATGCGGAAGCCGCCGCCGAGGCGGACGACGCGGTCGATCGCCGCCGCGTCGGCGATGCCGTCGCCGAGGATCCGCAACGACTCCAGCGAGAAGGGGCGGGCGAGCCGGTTGGCGACGAAGCCGGGGCTGTCGCTGGCGCGGATCGGCGTGCGGCCCATCGCCTCGGCGACCTCGGTCGTCGCCGCCAGCGCCCGCTCGGAGGACTGCCTCGTCGCGACCACCTCGACCAGCTTCATCAGCGCCGGCGGGTTGAAGAAGTGCATGCCGACGACGCGCTCGGGGTGCGGTACCCCGGCGGCGATCTCGCCGACCCTCAGCGAGGAGGTGTTGGAGGCGAGCACCGCCTCGGGTCCGCAGACCTCGGCGACGGCGCTGAACAGCTCGCGCTTCAGCTCCAGGTCCTCGGGGGCCGCCTCGACCAGCAGCTCGCAAGCGGACAGCTCCGCCAGGTCCCGCACGGACCGCACCCGGGCCCGTGCCGCCTTGGCCTCGGCCTCGCTCCAGCGCCCTCGCGCCGCCCCCTTGTCGAGGGCATCGCCGAGCCGCGACACGCCTTTCTCCGCCGCACCGGCGAAGGCGTCGTAGAGCAGCGTCTCGTAGCCGCCCAGCGCCGCGACCTGGGCGATGCCGCTGCCCATCGTCCCGGCGCCGAGGACGCCGACCCGCTCCACCCTCGATGGGCCTGAGACGTCCATATGGTGGACGCTATCGGCCCATCGGCGGGGTCACCGGGCCTTGAAGTCCGGCTCGCGCTTCTCGAGGAAGGCGCGCATCCCCTCGACCCGGTCCTCGGTCGCCATCGCCTGCTCGAACAGCGCCCGCTCCCGCTCGAGCCCGAGGGAGAGGACGGTCTCCTCGGCGGCCAGCACCGCCTGTTTGGCGAGGCGGCTGGCGAGCGGCGCCCGCGCCGCCACCGTTCGCGCCAGCTCGACCGCCTCGCTCAGCCACTGGCCTTTGCCGACCACGAGATTCACCAGGCCCCACCGGTGCGCGGTCTGAGCGTCGAAGAGGCGGCCGGTCAGCACGTACTCCATCGCCCGCTGCTTGCCGATCGTCCGGGTCAGCCGCTGGGTGCCACCGCCGCCGGGGATGATCCCCAGGGTGATCTCCGGCTGGCCGAAGCGGGCCTTCTCGTCGGCGACGATCATGTCGCAGGCGAGGGCCAGCTCGCAGCCGCCGCCGAGCGCGAAGCCGGAGACGGCGGCGAGGAGCGGCGTCTCGGTTGCCGCGATGCCCTTCCAGAAGGCCAGGCCGGCCGGGTCCGGGGCGGCGTCGAGCGGGCGCTCGGCCATCGCCCGAATGTCGGCCCCGGCGGCGAAGACCTTCTCGGAGCCGGCGATGACGATGCAGCGGACCTCCGGGTCGGCGTCGAGCCGCTCCAGCTCGGCCGCGATCTGCGCCCGCATCTCCGCCGAGAGGGCATTCCGTGCCTGCGGCCGGTTCAGCCGCAGCAGCGCGACGTGGAAATCGTCGACCGTGGTCTCGACCAGGTCAGACATGCTCAGCTCTCCGTCTCATAACTGGAATTCGCCTCGCTCCTTCGCGAAGAGTCAGATTGCGACGCTCAGTCGCTCGGCTCATGAGGGAGCATCGCGTTGATCCCGGTCGCGGCGCGGCCGATGATCAGCTTCTGGATCTGCGAGGTGCCCTCGTAGAGCGTCGTCACCCGGGCGTCGCGCAGGTAGCGCTCGACCGGGTAGTCGTCGACGTAGCCGGCGCCGCCGTGGACCTGGATCGCCAGGTTTGCGCATTCGACCGCGGACTCGGTCGCGTAGAGCTTGGCGACCGAGGTCTCCATCGTGTTCGGTTTGCCCGCGTCCTTGAGCACGCCGGCGCGGTAGACCAGCATCCGGCTGGCGTCGCGCTTGAGGATCATGTCGGCGATCATCTCCTGGACCAACTGGAAGCGGGCGAGGGGGACGCCGAACTGCTTGCGCTCCTTGGCGTAGGCGACCGATGCTTCGACGCAGCCGTCGCAGATGCCGACGCAGCCGGCGGCGACGCTGTAGCGGCCGTTGTCGAGGGCGCTCATCGCGACCTTGAAGCCGTCGCCGACCTCGCCCAGCAACGCGTCCTCGCCGACCTCGACCGAGTCGAGCGAGAGCTCGGCGGTGTCGGAGGAGCGCAGCCCGAGCTTGCCGTGGATCTCGGCGCTGGCGAAGCCCTCGCTGGCGGTTGGGACGAGGAAGCAGGCGAGCCCGCGGTGCTTCTTCTCCGGGTCGGTCTGGGCGAAGATCAGCGCCACCTCGGAGAAGTTGCCGAGCGAGATCCACATCTTCTGGCCGCTGATCGACCAGCCCTGGTCGGTCTTGGTCGCGCGGGTGCGGAGGTTGGCGGCATCGGAGCCGGTGTCGGGCTCGGTCAGCCCGAAGCAGCCGAGCGACTCGCCCGAACACAGTTTCGGCAGCCAATTCTGCTTCTGCTCCTCCGTGCCCCAGCGCTCGATCGAGCCGGCGACCAGCGAGGTTTGGACCGAGACGACGGTGCGGGCGGAGGAGTCGGCCCGGCCGACCTGCTCGACGATCAGCCCGTAGCCGATGTAGTCGAGGCCGCGGCCGCCGTACTTTTCGGCGACCGGGGCGCCGAGGTAGCCGACCTCGCCCAGCTTGCTCGCCAGCTCACGGTCGAAGCGCCCGGCGCGGTCGTTCTCTTTGACCCGGGGGGCGATCTCCTTGTCGGCGAATTCGCGCGCCGTTTCGGAGATCAGTCGCTGCTCGTCGCTCAACTGGAAGTCCATCTATTCCTCTCTCGTCGTCGTCAGAGTTCTCGAAGCTCGCGGCCGAGGGTCTCGGCGAAGGCGCGCTGCGCCTCCTCGGTGCGCGGCCCGGGCGCCCGCGGCAGTTGGCGGCCGTCGATCGCAGCGACGGCCTGGATCTCGCGCGTGGTCGAGGCGAGGAAGGCCTCGCTCGCGGCGCGCAGGTCCTCGACCTCCCAGGTTCCCTCGGCGACGTCGAGCGCCTTGATCAGCCGGTCGCGGGTGATCGACTCGAGCACGCCATCGCTCAGCGCTGGGGTTCGCAGCTCACCCTCGGCGGAGACCCAGAAGACCGCCGAGGTCGGCGGCTCCAGCACCTTGCCCTCGGGGGTGACCAGGACCGCCTCGTCGGCGCCGCGACCTTTCGCCAGCCGGGTCGCCTCCATGTTCGCCGCGTAGGAGAGCGACTTGACCCCGTTGAGGATCACGGTCGGGGAGTAGGTGACGGTGGCCAGCGTCAGCGTCTCGCCGTGCGCCGGGATCGGCTCGGTGGCGGCGATCCGGCGGCCGCCGCGGGTGACGATCAACCGCATCTGGCCGTCGACGTCGCCGGCCGCGGCCAGCAGCGCCTCGATCTCGCTTTCAAGCGCTGCCCGGTCGAACTCCAGCTCGATCGCCGCGGCCGAGCGGCCGAGCCGGTCGAGATGGTCGACCAGCGCGAACGGCTTGCCCGCGTAGAGCCGGATCACCTCGAAGGCGCCGTCGCCGCGGTAGAGTCCGTCGTCCTTCAAAGGCACCGTTGCGGTGGCGGTCGGCGTCACCGTCCCGTCAACGCTGGCCAGCTCTGTGAAACCCATGGTCACCGCCGGCGAGGCTACCTGCCCTAGCGCCGCTGCGTGTGAACGGGGCAGCTCTTCGGGCGCCCGCCGAAGAACCAGCAGCGGTAGCCGGTCGAGCTGATCCTGTAGTGGCTGTCCCAGACCACGGCGTTGCGCCGAGATACGAAGAACACGGTGACGGTGCCGTAGAAGAGGCTTGGCCCGTATCGCCAGGCCAAGCCACACCGCGCCTTTGCGCGCCCCACCCGATCACAGCGGCCGCCGAGGCCGTCGGCGTGGAGGAAGCGCTTGCCGAAGGCATGGGCCAGCGCCCCGGCGACGAAGCCCCTGGCGCTTTCCAGGCTCAGTGGCGGGACCATGGCCCGCGGGCCGGTCGGCGGTGGTGCATCCGCTTCGGTCGCGGCTACCCATTCGGACGTCCAGGTGGAGACGCGATCCGTGCGGGTAAAGATGTCGGGAAGCCTGGTGTTGCACCCCGGACCGCCGATGCTGGTGATGCCGAGCTCGACCGCGGAGCCGTCGGGCCGCTGGGCGATGGCCGGGCCGCCGCTGTCTCCGAAGCAGCTGCCGGTCGCCAGGGTCGGCGGATCCATCGTGCAGATCTGGAAGGCGGCCGAGTAGGGGGAGTAGAAACGTTGCGTCCGTTGCTTACAGGTGTGGAGATCCTGGACCACGGTCGCGGCCGACCGAAGCCTTCTCGGCGGAGAGGAGGCGCCGCCCCCCGTCAGGCCCCAGCCTGCCAGGAGCACCCTGGTGCCGCCCTCGTAGAGGGGGCTGTCGGTCGCCGTCGCCAGGGGAATCGGCGGCACGGTGGTAGGAGTAGAGAGGACGAGGATGCCGGCGTCCCCGTGCAGGGTCGAGGGGTCGAATTCGGGGAAGACATGAGTGCTCGCCACCCGCAGGACGGACTTTGTGGCCTTGGCTTCGCGGGGATCCGCGAACCCGGTCGCGACGCCGTAGTCGCCGGCCGGCGTGTACCCACCGGCATCGAGGTCCTCGACGCAGTGCGCGGCGGTCAGGATCACCCGGGGCGAGATCGCAGTGCCGGTGCAGGCGAAGCCCTGATCTCGTTTGGTCTCGGCCTGGATGTAGGCCAACGAGGGGAAGGCGAGGATCGCCGCCGCTTCGCCGCCGATGATCGATGTCCGTGCCCCGGGGGAGGCCGGCGCGGGGCCCGGCGCCAGCAGGCCAGCCAGCATCGCGCCGAGCAGGCACGCCAGCGTCAGTCGCCTGCTCCGCGAGTGTCCCGGTCGCCTCATCGACGCTGGAGGCTAGTGATTTCGCTCCGTGCTCAGACCGCTTCGAAGACCGTGGCCAGGCCCTGGCCGACGCCGACGCAGAGGCTGACGACGCCGTAGCGGCCGTTGCGGCGGCGCAGCTCGCGGACCAGGGTGCCGGCGAGGCGGGCGCCGGAGCAGCCGAGCGGGTGGCCGAGGGCGATCGCGCCGCCGTTGATGTTGAGGCGCTCCTCCTCGATCCCCAGCTCGCGGGCGCTGGCGAGGACCTGGGAGGCGAAGGCCTCGTTGATCTCGACCAAGTCGATCTGGTCGAGGCTGAGGTCGGCGGCGGCGAGGGCGCGGGGGATCGCCTCGACCGGGCCGATGCCCATGTAGGCGGGGTCGACGCCGGCGACGCCGAACGCCACCACGCGGGCGAGGGGCTCGGCGCCGAGCTCCGCCGCCGCCTGCTCGGAGCCGATCAGCAGGCAGGCAGCGCCGTCGTTGAGGGTCGAGGCGTTGGCGGCGGTGACGGTGCCGCCCTCGCGGAAGACCGGGCGCAGCTTCGCCATCTTCTCCGGCGAGGCGTCGGGACGCGGCCCCTCATCGCTGCCGACGACGACGGTCTCGCGTCCCTTCGGCGCCTCGATCGGGGCGATCTCCTCGGCCAGCTTGCCGGCCTCGGCCGCGGCGACGGCCCGCTGGTGGCTGCGCAGGGCGAAGGCGTCCTGGTCCTCGCGGCTGACGCCGTAGCGTTCGGCGACGTTCTCGCCGGTCTCGCCCATCGACTCGATGGAGACGCTGAGCTCGGCCATCCGCGGGTTGACCATCCGCCAGCCGAGGGTGGTGTCGTGCATCGTCTGGGGACCGCGGGGGAGGCCGCGCTCGGGCTTCTCGACCACCCACGGCGCCCTGCTCATCGACTCGACCCCACCGGCCAGGTAGAAGTCGCCCTCGCTGAGCTTGACCGCGCGCGAGGCGGCGTTGACCGCCTCCAGGCCCGAGGCGCAGAGCCGGTTGACGGTGGCGCCGGGCACGCGGTAGGGCAGGCCGGCGAGCAGCGCTGCCATCCGCGCCACGTCGCGGTTGTCCTCGCCGGACTGGTTCGCCGCGCCGAGGTAGACGTCGACGATCCGCTCCGGGTCGACGCCGCTGCGCTCGACCACGGCCCTGATCGTGTGCGCGGCGAGGTTGTCCGGGCGGACGCCGGAGAGGGCGCCGCGGTAGGCGCCCATCGGCGTGCGGACCGCGTCCAGTACATAGGCCTCGGGCATCGGTGGGAACCGTATCCTTGTCTGGTGCTCTACATCCTCGGCACCCTGGCGATCATCGCCTTCATCGTCGGCGTGATCCTGCTCCTCGGCCACTTCTACAAGGGCAGCAACGCCGACCTGATCGACTGGAAGCCGACCCGCTCGCCGGAAGTCGAGGTGCAGAATGAGATCGACGACGTGCGCCAGATGCTGGAGGCGCAGAACGAGATGCGCCGGCGCCGCGGCGCCCCGGAGCTGACCGAGGCGGAGCTGCACGAAAAGGTCGCCGAAGACGAGCGCCTGCGGCTGCGTGGTCGCGGCCCGTTCGAGGCGTCATAGGGCTTGGCGCGGGCGCTGATCGTCGGCTGCGGCTGCCGCGGCAGGGAGCTGGGCGGGGGGCTGCTGGCCGCGGGCTGGGCGGTGCGCGGCACCAGCCGCCGCGAGGAGGGGCTGGTGGCGATCGAGGCGGTGGGGATCGAGCCGGCCCTGGCCGACCTCGACCGGGTCGGGACGGTGCTGGAGCTGGTCGGCGACGTCGCGGTCGTGGTGCTCCTGCTCGGCTCCGCCGCAGGCGATCCGGACGCCGTCGCGGCGATCCACGGGCCGCGGCTGGAGCGGCTGATGGAGAAGCTGGTCGACACCCCGGTCCGCGGCGTCGTCTACGAGGCGGCAGGGAGCGTCGCCCCGGCGACACTGGCTGCCGGAGCGGGAGATCGTGCGGGCGGCGGGGCGGACCTGGCGCATCCCCGTGGAGGTCGCCTCCGGCGAACCGAACGACTGGGCGGCCTGGTCCAAGGAAACGGCACGGCTGGCGCTGAACCTGCTCTCCCAGCCGACGAACCCAAATAGTTAAACTCGGATGGGAATTAAGGGTAAAAGTGAAAATGCACGAGAGGAGCGGTTCGATGGCTCTGAAGATTGGCGACGTAGCACCGGACTTCGAGGCTGACACGACCGAGGGTCGGATCAGGTTCCACGACTGGATCGGGGACTCCTGGGCGGTTCTGTTCTCGCACCCGAAGGACTTCACCCCGGTCTGCACGACCGAGCTCGGCTACATGGCGAGCATCGAGCCCGAGTTCGCGAAGCGCGACGTGAAGATCATCGGCCTCTCGGTCGACCCGCTCGACAAGCACGAGGGCTGGGCGAAGGACATCGAGGAGACCCAGGGCGCCGCCCCCAACTACCCGATCATCAGCGACGCCGACTTCAACGTCTCGAAGCTTTACGGGATGCTGCCGGCCGACGTCTCCGGCGATCCCGGCGACCGCACCCCCGCCGACAACCAGACCGTGCGCAACGTCTTCGTGGTCGGCCCCGACAAGAAAGTCAAGCTGATCCTCGTCTACCCGATGACGACCGGGCGCAACTTCGACGAGGTCCTGCGGGTGATCGACTCGCTGCAGCTCACCGCCCAGCACAAAGTCGCGACCCCGGCCCAGTGGCGGCGGGGCGACGACGTGATCATCGCCGGCTCGGTCTCCAACGACGAAGCGAAGGAGACCTATCCGGAGGGCTGGGAGGAGCCGAAGCCCTACATCCGCATCGTCCCCGAACCCGCTGGGGATCGGAGTTAGTCAGGCGGCGGGCACGGACCGGCGCTAGCCGAGGCGCTCCAGCAGCTCGCCCAAGATCCGCCCGGTCGCCCCCCAGATCAACTGCCCTTCGACCTCGTAGGTGGGAGTGTGGATGGGGACGCCGCGGCGGATCAGGCGGCGCATCGCGTAGCCCCCGCGCAACCGTTCGAGCGAGAGCGTGAGCACGGTCTCGACCTCGGCCGGGTTCGGTTCCAAGCCCAGCTCGGCCGGGTGGCCGACGAGGCCGACGAAGGGATGGACGAGGTAGCCGGTGACGAAGGTCGCGGTCGGCGGCAGGGCGCCGCTCAGCTCGACCGCGGCGGGGTCGAGGCCGATCTCCTCCTCCGCCTCGCGCAGCGCCGTCGCCCCCAGATCGGCGTCGCCCTCGTCCCGCCGCCCGCCGGGGAAGGAGATCTCACCGGCGTGGCGGCGCAGGTCAGCGCGCCGCTCGGTAAAGATCAGGCCCGGTTCCCCGGGCCAGTCGTAGAGCGCCAGCAGCACCGCCGCGGGGGTGCCGCGCCGCCCCGCCATCGCCGCCGCGTCCTCGGGGGTGAGTAGACGCCGACGGAGCGTGGCGCCCTTGTTAACCATGGGTTTGCAAAGTCGCCATGTCGTCGTCGTCGCGGGCGCGCAGCAGCGCGGGGGTGGCGAGGGCGGCGACGGCGAAGCAGCCGATCCCGGCGCCGACGAAGGCGGTTCGCGGCGAGGTCGCGTCGACCAGGTAGCCGCCGATCCCCATCGCGACCGCCATCCCTCCGGCCGTCGCCGTGCTCAGCAACCCGGCGACCCGGCCCAGCAACCGGCGCGGAATCCGCCGGTGCAGGATCGTTTCGCTGGCGACGATCTCGATTCCGTTGCCGGTCCCGGAGACGATCTGGACCGCCGCCACCGCCGCGACCGCGGGCGCAAGGCCGGTCAGCAGCGTCCCGGTCGCGCTGAACAGCAGGCTGAGCAGGTAGAGCCGCGGCGCCGAGACGGCGGTGCCGCGGGCGATTGTCAGCGAGGCGCCGAGCATGCCGATGCCGAAGACGGCGGCGGCGATGCCGTAGGCAGCGGCGCTGCCGCCGAGCGTGTCGCGGACGAGGAAGACCAGGGCGACGTTGTCGACGGCGAGGAAGGCGAAGGTGGCGAAGATGGTGAGCAGGACCGTGCGGGTGATCCGGTCGGCCATTGCGAAGCGCAGCGCCACGCGGGCGCCGGAGAGGAGACTTTCCCGCCCGCCGTCCCCCGTCTCCGGCGGCAGCTGCGAGATCCGGCGGGTGAGCCAGGCCGAGACGAGGAAGGTGGCGACGTTGACCGCCATCGCCAGCGAGACGCCGCCGGCGGCGAAGAGCAGGCCGCCGGCGAACGGTCCGACGGCGACGAAGAGGTTGGGCGCGATCCCGAGCAGGGCGTTGGCGGTCAACAGCTCCTCCTCGGCGACCAGGGCCGGGATCGCCGCCGAGCGGGCGCCGCCGTAGGTCGTCTGCAGCAGGCTGGTCGCCGCGGTCAGGCCGAGCAGGACGCCGAACGGCGGCAGCAGCGCGATCAGCGCGAACAGCGCCGCCTGGCCGACGTCGGCGGCGATCAGGACGCGCCGCAGGTCGAAGCGGTCGGCGATTCCGCCGGCCAGCGGGCCGAGCAGGCGCGGCACGCTCTCGGCGATCAGCAGCTCCGCCACCGCCGCGCCGGTCCCGTGCGTCTGCTGCACGTACAGGGTCAGCGCGGTGATCGCCGCGCCCGAGCCGGCGTAGGAGAGCGCCAGGGCCGCCCACAGCGAGCGGAACTGCGGGCGGTCCCGCAGCAGGGCGGGGATGGCGGGGCTCAAATGATCACTTGCACCGTGCCGCCGTCCACCGACCAGGCGGCGCCGCTGGTGTAGGAGGCGCGCTCGGAGCTGAGGAAGACGATCGCGGCGGCGATCTCCGCCGGGTCGGCGAGGCGGCCGATCGGGCGCTTGGAGCCGGCTTCGGCGAGCGCCGCCTCACGGCTCTCGGCGCCGCTGAGCTCGCGTGACTGGTCGAGCAGGCCGCCCGGCTCCATCCACATCTCCGACGCGACCGGGCCGGGGCAGATCGCGTTGACCAGCACTCCCGACTTCGCGTAGCGGTCGGCGAACAGGCGCGAGAGCGAGAGCTCGGCGGCCTTCGCCACCGAGTACTCCGGCATCGCCGCCGAGGGCCGCTTGCCGGCGGTCGAGCAGACGTTGACGATCCGGCCCCAGCCGCGCTCGGCCATCGCCGGGGCGGCGGCGCGCATCGCCCGCAGCGGCGCCATCACGCTGAGCTCGTACTGGGCGCGCCAGTCCTCCTCGGGGACGTCGTCGAGGTCGCGCCACTGCGCCTGGCCGGCGTTGTTGACGAGCACGTCGAGGCGGCCGAAGCGCTCGCCGGCGACGGCGAGCATGCGCTCGCCCGCGTCGGCGGCGGTGACGTCGAGGGCGAGGGTCGCGGCCCGCCCGCCCGCCGGGGCACCGGCGCCATCCGCCTCTTCCTGCACCTCGCGCAGCCGCCGCTCGTCGCGCCCGACCAGCAGCACGCCGGCGCCCTCGGCGCAGAGCTGGCGCGCCGTCTCGGCGCCGATCCCGCGGCTGGCGCCGGTGACGACGCAGCTCCGCCCGCCCAGGCCGAGGTCCATCTAGAGCGCCTCGAGCCGCTCGGAGACGGTGACCGAGGCCTCGCCGACCAGCACCTTGTGGACCGGGCACCTGGCGGCGATCGCCAGCAGCCGGCGGCGCTGCTCGTCGTCCAGCTCGGCTGGCAGCTTCAGGGCCACCGCGAAGGTCGAGGGGACGGGTCCGTCGTAGGTGACGTCGACGTCGACCTCGATCGGGCCGACCTCCCAGCCTTTGCGATCGGCGTACATCTCGACCGTGATCGCCGTGCAGCCGGCGAGGCTGGCGGCCAGCAACTGGGTCGGGCGGGGGCCGGTGTCGGTGCCGCCGCGATCCGGCGGCTCGTCGACGAGGAGCGTGTGGCCCTCTTCGAGGTCGATCGCGTGGGCCAGCCCCTCGCGCCGGCGGGCGACGACCCTCACCGGCTCAGTCCTTGCCGCGGCCCTCGAACAGGGCCGGGTCGTCGACGTCGGCGAAACGGGCCATCGCGTAGACGAGGTCGGAGGCGCGGTTGACGAAGTGGATCACCGTCTCGCCGCTCAGCTCGCCGGCCCCGGCGAGGGCGGAGATGCGGCGCTCGGCGCGCCGGATCACCGTGCGGGCGACGTCGAGCTGGGCCGAGAGCCGGTTGCCGCCGGGGATCACGAACTTCGGCGGCAGCTCGACCTCGGCCATGTAGCGGTCGATCAGCCGCTCCAGCTCGGCGACCATCACCTCGGTCGTGCGGCTGACCCCGTCTTCGAGCCGCCCCGCCGCCTCCGGCGCGGTCGCCAGCTCGGCGCCGGCGACGAAGAGGTCGTCCTGGAGGCGGAGGATGTCGGCGGCGAGCTCGGCCTCTGCCTCGCCGCAGAGCGCCCGCGCCAGCCCGAGCTGCGAGCAGGCCTCGTCGAGCGCCCCGTAGGCCTCGGTGCGCCCGTGGTCCTTGGGGACGCGGCCGCCGTACCAGAGCGAGGTGGTCCCGTCGTCGCCCTTGCGCGTATAGATCTTGACCACGGTTCGATCCTACGCGCGGCTCAGGCGACCGGGTTGAAGGCGATCCCGGTCATCACCTTGGGGAAGAAGTAGGTCGACTTCGGGGGCATGTTCTCGGCCGTCGCGGCAACCGCCCGCACCTGCTCGATCGGCACCGGTCGTTGGATGAAAGCGACGTCGAAGGAGCCGTCCTCGACCAGCGCGAGGGCGTCGGGGACGCTCTTCGCGTACTCGAGCCCGCGGCGGGCGTCGATGTCCCCGTCCTCCATCCCGGCCAGGCCCTTCAGGACCAGGGTCTCGAGGATTGCCGAGTCGAGCCGGCGGTAGGGCTCCGGCTTGCCGTCGAGGCGGCGGTCGAGCTCGGCGGTGTCCTTGAGCCGCAGCCGGAACGCCTGGCGGTGGAAGCCGTCGTAGAGGCCGAAGACGCCGACTCCCTCCTCGCCGGCCGGGTCGAGCTGCTCGCGGTCGACCTCGCTCACCTCGAACAGCTCGCGCAGCCCGCTGCCGAGTCGCCGCTGGCGCTCCGGGTCCTCGGCGAAGCCGGAGAGCAGGCGGTGGGTGGGGAAGACGGTGAGGCCGGGGTCGTCGAGGCCGGTCAGCGCCATCAGCGTGTAGTTGTGCGGGCCCTCGCCGCCGACCTCGTCGCGGTAGGCGCGGGCGGTCTCGTAGCGGTGGTGGCCGTCGGCGATCAGCAGCTCGGCGTCGGCGAGGCGCTCGCTGACGACGGCGTGGACCGCGGGGTCGGCGACGCGCCAGACGCGGTTGACGGTGCCGGTCTCGTCGGTCGCCTCGCCCCAGGGCTCGGCGGCGAGCGCCGGCTCGACCAGCGGCCAGGCGTCCTCGCTGCTGAGCGAGAAGATCGGCGAGAGGTTGTAGCCGCTGGCGCGGGTCAGCTCGAGCCGGTCCTGCAGCGGCCCCGGGTGGGTGCGCTCGTGCGGGCGGATACCGCCGCTCTCGTAGTCCTCGACCCGGACTCGGGCGAGGATCGCGTGGCGGCTGTGGCTGGAGCCGTCGGGGGCGGTGTAGTCCTGGGTCAGGGCCCAGATCGTCGGCTCGGAGTCGGCGACCAGCGCCCCCTCGTCGCGCCAGGCCTCGATCGTCCGCGCTGCCTCGGCGTAGGGGTCGCCGGCGGGGTCGCTGGCCGGGTCGGCGGGGTCGAACGGCTTCGGAAGGTCGATCGCGACCGCGTTGTACGGCGAGCGCTCCAGCAGCCGCGCCCGGCCGGCGGCGTCGATCACGTCGTAGGGGGGCGCGGCGACCGCGTCCAGCGAGCCGACCTTGGCGAGGTCGTAGTGCAGGGCCTGGAAGGGACGCACGTCGGCCATCGCGCTCAAAGCTAACGGTTCGCCCCCGGCCGGCGGCGCGGGGCTCGCCCCGGCCGCCGGTCCGGCCCGGCTCTAGACTGGCCGGGTCGGGGTGTGGCGCAGCCTGGTAGCGCGCCGCCTTTGGGTGGCGGAGGTCCCCGGTTCGAATCCGGGCACCCCGACCTATCGCTCCGCCGCCGGCGCGGCGATCCGCGGCAGTCCTCGTCCCGCGGAAGCGGCCCCGGCCTATTTCACTCCCGAGCCGAACAGCGACATGCCGAGTTTCGGCTGGGCGTGGTCGTCGCGCACGATCATCAGGCGGCCACTCTGCAGCCCCGGTGCGGTCGGTTTGAAGCCGACGTCGAATTTCCGCTGTTCCCCGGCCGCGAGGGTGAAGGGGTGGCCATCAGGGCCGGCTCCCGGCAGGAAGAACGGCAGGCCCGAGGTGCGCAGAAAGCCGGAGACCGGCGGCGATCCAGGTTTGCCCGGGTTCGTGAGGACGACGCTGCGCCAGCCTTTCTCGCCGACTTTCACCTTGCCGAAGCGCCGGTAGCCCGGTTCGAGGCTGAGCCAGCCCGGGTTCGGGGTGCCGCTCGGTTCGACCGTGACCGTGCCGGCGTAGGCGCCGGTGGTCTGGCCGATGTCGTCTTCGGCGAACACCGACACCCCGTATTGCAGGGGTACGTCTCCGGGATTCGCGGGAATCTTGAACTGGGCTTCGAAGCGGGAGAAGCTCACCGCTTCCAGCGGGACTTCTTTTTCGATCGCGCCTGGATAGCTGACGATCGCAAAGGTGTTGGCGAGGCTGCGGGTGTCGCTGGCGGTCATCCCGATCGTCACCATCCCGCCGCCGCCGCCGAACAGCGTGGGGGAGGTGGTTCCTTCGGAGATGTAGGGCGGTTCGTCGAACGGCGGCACGCCGGCGACTTCGATCTCGCCCGCGTAGACTTCGGCGAAGGCGCCGTTGGTGTCCTCGGCTGAGATGGTGGCCTGGTAGCTGACCGCCCATTCCTGGAAGTTGGCGGGCACCTGGAATTCACCGCGGTAGACGCGCGCGTTGCTGTTGATGTCTTCGACGGGGAGCAGTTCGAAGCCGAGGTAGATGCCTTCAGTGCTGTAGATGTTGGCGTACACCTGCTGCACGCCGCAGTCGTCTTCGACCCTGGCGGAGATTACGCCGGTGCCGCCTTCGGAAGGCAGACTGGGGGGAGAGACTTTCGCTTCGGTGATCAGCGGCCCGGTGTCCTCGCCGCCTCCTTCGCCGCAGGCCGCGGCGCTCGCGGGCAGGGCCAGCAGCAGCGCCGCCAGCAGCGCCAGAGCCACGACGCCCAAGCGGCGCTGCCTCAGAAGAGCTTCCATCCGTCCTGACATCGTCTTCCCCCAGCGGTTGACCTATCGGCGTAGAGCGCGGCTTGGGCCGAATATATCGGCGGGAATCTTGGCCGCAAGCGGACCGGTACAAATCTCAACCCGCCGAAACTGACAGATGTGTTGCGGACATTTGTCCGGTCAGGCCCAAGGGGATACTGTCGATAGTGCTGGGGATGATGAACGAGGGCTTCAAAGAGGGCGAGTCGATCGAAAGACGGGTCGAACGCGCCGTTTTCGAAACGGACCGCCAGATCGTCGTCGGCGACGTCACGCTTCCCCCGGCCGGCTACCAGAGCCGCTTCTCGGACGCGCTCAATCGCGGCGACCTCGAATTCGTGCCGCTGACCAACGTCGAAATCACCTCGTTGATCGACGGCAAGGTCAGCGAGCGCCCCTTCGTCGTCCTCTCGAAGCGTCACGTCCGCCTCTCCTATCCATTCGGCCACTAGATGGTTGATTCCACGGGAATCCCCGTGATCAAGGGGTTTGAAGCAGAGAGGCCGAAGTCGACGGTGCTGAAGCAACCGTCGACCGAAAGGCCACGATGCACGCCGACCTCGACACTCTCTGCACCGTCGTTTATTGCACGGCAGACGATCTCCTGCCCGAGCAACGCAGAAATGCCCGCCGCCGGGTCACCGACGCCGAGGTAGCCACACTCTGCGTCGCCCAGGCGATCATGGGCATCCCCTCCGATCGTCGCTTCCTGGCGGTCGCCCGCAAGCGCCTTCGTGACCTCTTCCCCAAGCTGCCCCAGCAGCCCGGCTTCCACAAGCGCCGAGCCCGCCTGGCGGAGAAGATCGAGTGGCTGATCGGCGTCTTTGCTGCCGAGTCCCCCGGCTTCTATGACGACCTGCTGCTGATCGACTCCACGCCGGTGGAGTGCGCTCGCTCGATCGAGACGACGAGGCGATCGGCCTTGGCCGACGCCGCCGACTACGGCTATTGCGCCTCCCACTCCCGCTTCTTCTGGGGCTTTCGCCTGCACTGCCTCTTCGCCCCCGACGGCACCCCCAGGGCCTTCACCCTCGCCTCTCCCAAGCGCGATGAGCGCGAGGTTGGGATCGAGCTGCTCGAACGCGCCAACAGGGTCGGCGGGGAGACCCTCATCGGCGACAAGGGCTACGCCGGGCGCGACTTCGCCGCGGCGGTCTGTGACCTCGAGGCCACGATCGTCAGGCCCGCTCGCAAGGACGAGCCCGAGGACCTGGTCCACCTCGCTCCGATCCGCCAGCGGGTCGAGTCGATCTTCTGGACCTGCAAGGACATCCTCACCTTGGAGCGCCACGGCGCCCGCACCCTGCACAACCTGCGCGTCCGCATCGCCCAGCGCTTCCTGGCGCTGGCCGCATGCGTCGCGCTCAACCACAGGCTCGGGCGTCCGAGCCGCGCCCTGGTCGACTACGTCGCCTGAGGGCGTGGAATCAACCATCTAGGAGAGGGCCGAGCTAGGCCCACGGATCCTCGCTCGGCCCGCTGCCGCTAGCGGCTTTCGGCACGCCGGCGGCCGCCGCCCACATAGGAGCTGAGGTCGATCAAGAAGGCGAGCACGACGATGAACCACTCGAAGCCGGAGACGCGATCGGAGCTGCTCCACATCACCGCGTAGGCAAGCGTCGTCCAGGGCAGTAGGAAGAAGCCCAGCAGGGGGACGAACCAGCTCTCGAAGGCGCGGCTGAGCAGGTCGCTGAACAGCCACAGGGCGAACAGCGCCAAGCGTGGCGAGATCAGGGCGAAGAGGACGACAAAGCAGCCGATGCGATGACCGTACCCGCTTGCCCGGCCAGAACTCGGTCGATTTCTGTACCCCAGACTGCACAAAGCGACCGAGTTTGGCGTTTACTGGCTCGTCGCTGCCGTAACGTTGGGGCAGGAGGAAACGACATGAACGGACTTGGAAAGCTGATGACGATGCTGAATCCGGAGAAGACCCGCATGCCCTCGCCGGAGGAGGCGCTGCCCGGTCGCAGCGCCCCCGCCTTCGAGGTGCCGGACGCCCACGCCGTGCTCGGCACTCCGCTGAAGCCGCCGTTCCCCGACGGGATCGAGGTCGCCTACTTCGCGCTCGGCTGCTTCTGGGGGGCGGAGCAACTGTTCTGGGAGATCGACGGCGTCTACACGACGGCTGTCGGCTACATGAACGGGACCACCCCCAACCCCACCTACGAAGAGGTCTGCACCGGGCGCACCGGCCACGCTGAGGCGGTGCTGGTCGCCTTCGACCCGGGGAAGGTGACCTACGCGGATCTGCTCAAGGTCTTCTTCGAGGAGCACGACCCGACCCAGGGGATGCGCCAGGGCAACGACGTCGGCACCCAGTACCGCTCCGGCATCTACTTCGCCAACGACGCGCAGAAGGAGATGGCGGAGAGGGCTCGCGACGCCTATGACGCCTCGCTACGGGCTGCCGGCCACGAGCCGATCACCACCGAGGTGGAGCCGGCAGGTCCCTTCTACTACGCCGAGGAGCCCCACCAGCAGTACCTGCACAAGGTGCCGAACGGCTATTGCGGCCTGGCCGGGACCGGGGTCGCCTGCCGCATCCCGGCGCCCGCCTCCTGATCGCGGCGTTGCGCCGTGGGCGCGGCGAATAGCATCCCGCGCCCGTGGCACCCTCCTTCGGCTCCTACATAGGCGGCTGCCTCGCCGTGATCGGGATCGTCGCGGCGGTTGGCCTCGGCGGCTACTGGCTGCGGCGCTGGATCGTGCCCGAATTCTCCGGCGCCCTTGCCCGCCTCGCCGACGCGACGATCGCGGTCGCGCTGCTCGTGATCTCGCTGGAGATCCTCGGCACGCTGAGCATCTTGCGGCTCGGCTGGATCGTCCTCTTCTCGATCGGGATCGGGCTCGGGGCGGCGCTGCTCGGCTGGCGCCAGGCGCCGAAGGAGCGCCGCGAGGTGAGCGCGCCGCAGGTGCAGACGATCGCGCTGCTGATCGCGCTCGGCGTCGCCTCCTTCACCGTCGCCGAGTGGACCTTCCCCTCCCAGCTCAGCCTCGACCAGGGGATGTTCGGCGGCGACACCACCTGGTACCACATGCCCTTCGCGGCGCGGATCGCCCAGGAACACTCGACCGTCCACCTGCACTTCACCGACCCGCTGCGATTGGCTGCCTGGTTCTATCCCCAGAGCAGCGAGCTGATCCACGGGGGGGCGATCGTTCTCTTCAAGAGCGACTGGCTCTCGCCGCTGATCAACCTCTTCTGGCTGGCGATCGCGCTGCTCGCCGCCTGGTGTGTGGGGCGGCCGTACAAGGTCGGGCCGGCGACCCTGGTCGCCGCCGCGATCGTGCTTGACGCGGGGGTGATGATCGAGACCCAGCCTGGCGAGGGCCGCAACGACATCATGGGGCTGGCCTTCCTGATCGCCTTCGTCGCCTTCCTGATCAACGGCCACCAACGACGAGCGCCGCAACAGGGGGCGGTGCAAGACGCGCCCGAGCGTGACGCGCCGCTGCTCGACAGGGGGCCGCTGGTGCTGGCCGGTATCGCCGCCGGGCTCGCCGCCTCGGTCAAGCTCACCTTCCTGATCCCGGTGGTAGCGATCACGATTGGCGTCGTCGTCTTCAGCGGTCGCGGCCGCCGCTTCACCACCGCCTGGGTGATGGGCCTCTCGACCCTGGTGGTCGGCGGCTACTGGTACCTGCGGGCGGCGATCAAGACCGGCGGTAACCCGGTCCCGCAGACCAAGCTCGGCCCGCTCGGGCTGCCGACGCCCGACCAGATGCCGCTCGACCCGCGGCCGCGCTTCGCCGTCGCCCATTACCTGACCGAACCGACGATCTACCGCCGCTGGTTCTTCCCCGAACTCGACAACGCCTTCGGGCCGCTGTGGCCGCTGATCCTGATCGTCGCCGTCGCCGCGGCGATCTTCATCGTCGTGCGCTCGCGCAACCGCATCCTGCGAGTGGTCGCGGCCGGGGCGCTGGCGACCGCCTTCGTCTACGTCTTCACGCCGCTGACCGCGGCCGGGCAGGAGGGCTCGCCGACCGGGTTCTTCACCAACACCCGCTACCTGGTGCCGGGGCTGGTGCTGGCGATGGCGCTGCTGCCGATCGCCCGGCCGCTGCGGGCGCCCGACGGTCGCGCCTGGAAGACGCTGCTCTTCCTCACCGGTGTCTACGCGATCACGGTGCTGACGACGCCGCGTTGGTACCCGGGCTACATCGTCGGCACCGTCTTCATCACCCTGGCCCTGGTCTGGGCGCCGGCGGCGCGGGGGCTGCTGCGCTCGCGGCGGCAGGTCAGCCGCGCCATGGTCGCCGTGGCCGGGGCGGCGGTGCTGCTGCTGGCGGTGGTGCTGGGACGGGCGCAGCAGGTCCAGTACGCCGACCACCACTACACGCGCTCGACCCTGTTCCTGCAGGAAGGCGGGCCGCAGAAGGCGTATGACTTCGCCCGCCTGCAGCGGCACAAGCGGATCGGGATCGCCGGCTCCAGCGAGATCATCTTCGGCCAGTACGGCTTCTACGGCGGCCACCTCGACAACTACGTCCAGTACATCGGCGTGCCTGGGCCGAACGGGGCCTACCGGTTGGCGACCAGCTGCCGCCAGTTCAAACGCCGGATCAACGCCGGCCACTACGACTACCTGATCATCAGCCAGTACACCCAGGACTCTCCCGACGCCGAATACTGGTACCCAATCTACGCCTGGGTCAAATCTGATCCGGCGCTGAAGTTGGTCGTCGCCGAGCCCGCCATCGTCCCCGAGCCCGACTACGTCTACAAGGTCCTCGGCAAGCTCGACCCGGCGAGCTGCGCCCGGCACTGAGTGCCGACGGGCCGATCGCGTCCACTATGGGCACGTTTGCGGCCCGTCGGCCCAATCAGGCGGGGGCGAGCGCGTGCTGGCGGATCAGCTCGGCGCTGCGCTCGGGCCGCTCCCACCAGAACATGTGGCCGACGTCCTCGTAGGTCTCGAGGCGGACGCCGGGGATCAGCGAGGCGATCAGCTGGCCGTTGGGGTAGCCGAGCACGCGGTCGACGGTGCCGTGGATGACGAGCGTCGGCGTGGTCAGCCCCGGCAGTCGGGCGCTGGTGTCGTGGGCGGCGATCGCCTGCACCTGCAGGCCGATCGTCTCGCGCGGCGCCGGCAGCGCCGCCGCCATCGCGGCGAACTCGTCGTAGCGGCTCTCCTCGGCCCGGAAGCCGGGGGAGAGGTTGAGCTCGTACATCGCCCGGAAGACGCGGTCCTGGTCACCTGACGCCATTGCCTCGACCAGGCTCTGGAAGTCGGCGGGGTCCATCAGCTGAGAGCCCTCGCCGCCGCAGTAGGTGCAGCCGAGGGTGAGCGAGCGCAGGCGCTCGGGGTAGGCGAGGGCCAGCGCCTGGGCGATCATCCCGCCCATCGAGATCCCGAGCACGTGGGCGCGCTCGATGCCCAGCGCGTCGAGCAGGGCGGCGGTGTCGGCCGCCATCTCGGCGATCGTGAAGGCCTCGGTGACGGGGCGGGAGAGACCGATGCCACGGTTGTCGAAGGCAATCACGTCGAAGTCGCGCTGCAGCAGCGAGGAGAACGGCCGGCCCCAGGCCAGGTGGTTGGCGCTCATGCCCTGGATCAGCAGCAGCGGCTCGCCCTCGCCGGCGCGCTCGTAGTTCAGCTCCGTCCCCGGTACCTCGACCTTTGGCACCCGGCGATCGTACGCGAAGGGGGCTTTCCGCCCCCCTTCGCGCCGCGGATCTGAGCCGGGTCAGCCGGCGGGGGCGAACACGGTGAAGGAGATTGTGTCGACGAGAATCGGGATGACCGGATCCGGTTCTGGCTGCAGCCTGGCCGTCCGGACCTCGAGCCGGCCGGGGCTGCAGGCCGAGACCTGGTCGCCGGCGAGCGGCTCGACGAAGAAGCCTTCGTTTTCCGATCCCGCCCAGTTGGAGGAGGCGATCGGGTGGCTGATGTCGGTGCCGGCGCTCGGAGTGAGGCAGTAGATCCCGGTCGAGGCTCGTTCGACGGCGGTGAAGCCGGGATGGGTGCCCTGGAACTGGACGGCGGGACCGGGAAGCACCGTTACGGTCGCGAAGGCCCCGGGGTTGCCAGGCTCACCCTGCGGTCCCTGCTCTCCCTTCGCCCCGGTCGCGCCTTTCGCGCCGGTGGCCCCTTTGGCTCCGGTGGCGCCTTTCGCGCCTTTCTGGCCCCTCAGGGTCGACATCGCCAGCGGAGTCAGCTTGATCGCTTCGATGCTCCCCTTCTTGATCTTCGGGCCGGTGACGGCCCCGTTCTTGAGCTGCCTCGTGCCGACGCTCTTCGTCGGCACCTGGCTCGCGGCGTAGGCGCCCCCGCCGAGCAGCAGGAATAGGCAGAGCGTCGAGATCACGTTGGCGTAGGTCAGCTTGCTGCGCAGGGCTCGCATCGGTCCTCCCCGATTGATGGCCATTCTGAGCCGGCAGCATACGGCCGCGGCCGCGGCCGTCAAACTACGTTCCCTCGCCCCCGTAGCTCAGTCCGGATAGAGCATCGGACTTCTAATCCGACGGTCGCAGGTTCGAATCCTGCCGGGGGCATGGCTGTTGTGTCTCAAGACATCGGAGACAGATGTCGCGAGACATCGTAGACACCTCAACCCCCTCCGATCCGCTGGTAGTCGCGGCTAGGGTCGAGGGTGAGCTGGCGGATCAGCTCGCCTGTCTGGAGGTCCAAGACGCGGATCTCGAGGCCTGCGACCAGTAGCTTGACCGCCCGCCCCTTGTGAGCGCGGCCGATGCCGATGTGGTGGAGCTCGCTGTCGTGGCGCAGGGTGACGGTGCCCTGGGCGTCGACCTTGTCGTGGCGGACGCGGAAGTGGGTCTCGGGAGCTGCGGCGCTCGGCCGGGCCTTGATCCTCGCCTCGTAGGCCTGTAGGGGTGTGCGCCCCCCGAGCGCCCTGTGGGGCCTGGTCGTGTTGTAGTAGCTGGTGAAGCCGTCGAGCTGTTCTTGCAGGCCGGCGAGCGTTCTCGCGGGTGCCTGCTTTGCCAGGTAGCGCTTCAGCGTCTGATGCAGGCGCTCGACCTTGCCGCAGGTCTGGGGGTGGTAGGGCCGCGAGTTCTTGGCGGCGATCCCAAGGCGCTCGAGCTCTACCTGCAGCAGGACCTTGCCCCCGCGCGGGGTGGCGGTGAACACGGCGCCGTTGTCGCAGAGCAGGCTGGCGGGAGCCCCGTGCAGGGCGATCGCCATGCGAAAGACCTCGACCACGTCGGCTGCCTTGACGGTCGGGAAGACACGCGAGGCCAAGAACAGGCGCGAGTGGTCGTCGATCATGTTGAGGATCTCCGTGTGACCGGCGCCGGGCAATGGCCAGTGGGTGACGTCGGCCTGCCACATCTCGTTGGGCAGCTCAGCCTCAAAGCGGATCAGCGAGCAGCGCGGGCGCTTTTGGGGCTGGGGGACGACGAGGCCCTCCCTTTTGAGGATCCGCCAGATCGTCGAGACCGAAGGCACCGCATCCATCCGCTCGGCGAGGTGGCAGGCGATCGTCGCCGCTCCGCAGTTGTGGCCTTCGGCCGCCAGCTGCTCGCGCAGGGCGACGATCGCCTCCACGATCTCAGCGGAGGTCTGGATCGGCGAGCTGCGCGGCGCCCTGGAGCGCCGCTCCAGGGCGCCATAGCCACCTGCCCGGTAGCGGGCCAAGAGCTTGTAGATCCAGCTGCGATGCACTCCGTGGGCCGCCGCCAGCTCGCTGACCGAGCGGCCCTCCAGCACGTGCGCCTCGACCAGATACTGCGCCTTGTCCACAGGAGAGCTCCCCCTCATTCGGTGTCTCCTATGTCCTGACACAGGTGTCGCCTATGTGGTGGAACCGGACACTGCCGGGGGCATGGCAAGGCCAGAGGGCCAGCGACTCTTGCGGTGGTCGAACCGCAGGCAAAGAAAAAGACGGGTAGATCTCCGCGCGGCTGACGACCCGGATCTCATCGACCAGCGATTGCAGCAACGCCTTGCGGGTCGGCGGATCACCGCCCTCGATCACCTCGCGCACCTGAGCCTGCAACAGCTCCAGGTCATCGGCGCCGAGCGGCTCGCGCTCGCCGGGCTCCTCGGCCGACAACTCCTCGTGCCGCGCCTGCAGGCCGCGCAGCCGCCCGCTCAACTCATCGATCCGAGGCCCGCAGGCCGACTCCGGCATCGGCCGCCCGCCGGGAGTACTTCGGCGAGTAGCGTTCTTCGAGCATCGAAGTTACGGCTTCGGTGCCGGCCCCCGGGGCGCGCCAACGCCGCCGGGGCACTAATCGAATTGGCGTCGCGACGATAGGTCGACGCCCCCGGCAAAGCGAGCCGATTGCCGTCGATGAGCAGCGATCTCCAACGACCGCCGCGATGGCGCTGCCGTGGCAGCAAGACCGGCTCGAACATTTCAGCTACTGGACGGTCGATCCTTCACGCATAAGATGCGGATTTGTGAGCGACGCCGAGTTGCATCAGCAGGGTGGGAACCTGATCCGTCGGGCCTTTGAAGCCGCGCGGAACTCAGAGGTTGCCGACTGGCGGTCAATGACTTCAGCGGTTCTCAAGAACCGCATCCTCGACCTCACGGGCCGCGAGTTCGACGAGGGTCGTTGGGGAGCGGAAGATTTTCGTGGCTTTGTCGATCAATTTGGGGAGATCGTGGAAGTCGACCCATCGAAACGCCCCCCGCGGGTCATCTACCTCCCCGAGACGACCGACTCCGATGCGCAATCGTCAGACGTCAGCGGGGGACCTGCCATCACCCGTGTCGCGTCTGGCCGATCGAAACGTATTCGACAGGACCTATGGCGCGCCATCGTCGACTACTCGAGTGGTCAGATCTACGTTTGGGATGACGAGATGGCAGTGCCCAAGGGGGACGACGGAGACGCGAGGCCTGTCTTGCCGACGCTGGATCAAGCCGAGGTCCGTGGATGGCGCGAAAACTTTGTAGGGGGGACGACCCTCCCTGAAGATGCGGACCTCGGCCCATATCTCGCGGCCTGGGCGAAATCGGAGACCGGGACTCCGGGACTCCCTGGTCCTCTCCGGCAGCAGTGGATCGAGAATTTCAAGAACCGGGTTGCCCAGCGACTGCTCGATTGGTTCTCGGAGAACTCGATAGTCCCGCCTTCGGATTCTCGTCGAAGACGCAAGGCTCAGGCGAAAAGCCTCCACGAACGTGGAGGCACTCCGCAGCTACGTGATGGATTGTGTGCGGACGATGAATCAGGCCGAACTCGAAGACCTACGCCTTCCGCCTTCCGCCGCTCTGCGGGCCGCTCGGAGACGATGACCTGGGGGAACCCCGCAGGCGTTTTCGTCATCGAGCCTTTCCGAGCTTCCCAAGAGGTCGATCGACTTGTCCGTCTTGCGAAGGAGAAGTCCGAAGGGATGGGCCTTGATCTTCGGGCGCGGAAGGCCGAATGCATCTCGATCGCGGGGGGCAGTCGTCGCGCAGAAGTTCTCTCACCGGATGACGCTGGCGATCTTTACAAGCGTCTCCATCTCGCCCCCACGCTGGTGCTCTGCTTCAGGTCGGTCTTTGTACGTCGCGACCCGAGTCGCAATCCTCCGACGAAACGGGATGCGATCAGCCTCAAGCGATTCGTCGACTACAAGTCCACATTCTGTCTTGCGCAAGAAAGCCGAAGTCTACTGGCGGCCTTCGACCGCTTCAGCTCTTGGAGGTCGGAAGTCTGCTGCGACGGCGACAGCGACCCAAGGATTCTTCCGCTCCACGTATTCGCGACGGTGACGCGCCCGGACCGCCTGGCTGACCGCGACGGCACCTGGGCCTTCAATGCAGCGTACGGGCCGGCAGCAGAGCGGATTGATGCAAAGGAACGTATCTGGACCCGCGCGTCGAGGACTGCCTACCACGGTCAAGGCGACTGTTTCGTCGCTGGAGAGTTGCTTCCCGAAGGCATGCATTGGGATGTCTCCGGCTTTGGCAGAGGAGCGATATTGGCCAACGCAGCGCGCGTCTGGAAAGTCAAGGACCCGCGTAGCTACCTCAATATTTACCCCGATGGCCACGTCCGCCCTCCCAATAGGAAGGGAGTCTCGAAGGTGTGGCCCCGCAAGACCTAGGAGCAAGGAAAATGCCTCCAAAAAGGAGGCATTTTCGAAGAATCACGGGTCTCTAACTTGCCAATCGAGGATTGCACGGAGGTCGAACGGAACGCGATCGAAAGCGAATGCCTTCGAGGACCCTCAGATGTGCGCCGTTCTGTTCTTCGCTATACCTCGCTTGCTGGACCGGAGCTACCGGCCCCTCCTAGGGTCGTTAGACCCACGGATCGCTACTCAATATAGCGGTCCATGACCATCGCAGGCAAGTCTGGGCAGCCATGAAACGGGAGGGCAGCAGGGTGAGATCCCTGGGCCTTCTCACGGCTTCCTCAATCGGTCGGCATTTTCCCAAGCAGGACAGGCCTGCGAGATTTCCGGAGACGCGCTCTCGTCCCGAGGCCTTTTTGCGGCCCCCACGCCGACCGCTGGCGCCTTCTGGCGCCACTCCATCTCGTTTTTATCCAGTTTCCAGCGCCGGTTCTCGGTCCTAGTGGTGTGACCGGCAACGTTTGCCGGTTTCCATAACCAGGCTCCAGCGCCCCGCCGCCGAAGTGGCCTTCCGAGCGCAATCAACGATCGGGGGACCAGATGGCGGCGAGGGTGGAGTTGCGAGAGATCAGCAACGAGGAGGGCAACCGACTGCTGCGCATCGTGCGCCGCGGCTCGGGCTCGGTGGTCACCTGGCGCCGAGCCCAGATCGTCTTGCTCTCGGCCCAGCGGATGAGCCCGACCAAGGTCTCAGAGGTTGTCTTCACCGATCCCGACACCGTCCGCGAGGTGATCCACAACTTCAACCGCGATGGCTTCGATGCGCTCTACCCCCGCTACGCGGGCGGTAGGCCGCCGACCTTCACCCTGCCCCAGCGGCGCCAGATCAAGAAGATCGCGCTCTCGATCCCGACCGACCTCGGCCGGCCCTTTGCGACCTGGAGCCTGGCCAAGCTTGCCGACTACCTGGTCGCCGAGGGGGTGGTCACGGACATCTCCCACGAGGGGCTTCGAGCGCTCCTGCGCGAGGAAGGCGTCTCCTTTCAAGCGGTGAGGAGCTGGAAGCGCTCCAACGACCCCAATTTCGAGGCCAAGAAGAACCGCATCCTGGAGCTCTACGAGCTCGCTGACGCCGCCAAGGCGACGGTGATCTGCCTCGATGAGTTCGGCCCGCTGAACCTCCAGCCCCAGCCCGGCGGGAAGGCCTGGGCGCCGCTGAAGAAGCCGCGCCGCATCCGCGCCACCTTCACCGGCCCCCACGGCGTCCGCCACATGCTCGGTGCCTACGACGTCACCCGCGACCGCCTCTACGGTCACGTCAAGACGCGCAAGACTAGGGTCGAGTTCCTCGCCTTCTGCCGCTACGTCCGCTCGCTCTATCGGCCCGAGGCGAGGCTGCATTTCATCCTCGACAACTTCAGCCCCCACCTCGGCGACGACGTCCGCGACTGGGCAGCCGACAACAACGTCGAGCTCGCCTACACCCCGCACTACGGCTCCTGGCTCAACCGCATCGAGGCGCAGTTCAAGGCGCTTCGCTACTTCACCCTCAACGGTACCGACCACCCCGACCACGCCACCCAGGCGCGCCTGATCCGCCGCTACATCGCCTGGCGCAACTACAACGTCGAGGACGCGAAGCTACGGGCCATCGTCAACACGGCAAACGTTGCCTGATGCTCCACTAGGTCAAGGCGATCGGGCCGATCTCGATTCGGGCGACCCGGTTCGTCTTGTGTTCGGCTGGGGGCACTGGTGGTTGCAAGAGCGCCTTGCGGGTCGGCGGGTCGCCGCCCTCGATCACCTCGCGCATATGGGCGACCAGCAGTTCCAGCTCCTCGCGGCGGGCTTGCAGGCTGCGCAGCTTGGTGTGCTGGCGATCGCTCAGGCCCAGTGGTGACTGGCGTCGCTTACTTTGGCCTTCGGCTCAATCCGGAAGCCGGCTGGAGAAACGGCCAAACCACGCTCTGACCGAGGCGGGATCGCTTAAGCTCGGCGAGGGAATGCGAGGGATACGACGACGAGGACGCGGAGTGGCGCCGCTGGCTGCGGTTGCGGCGGCGGGGACGCTGGCGGGCGGAGCCAGCGCAAGCGCCGCGATCCTCTCGCCCCCCAGCTTCGACTTCGGGGATCGGCAGGTCGGCACGACCAGTGCGCCTGACACGTTCTCGCTGAGCGTCCAATGCCAGAACTTCAGCTTCGAATTCTTCTTCTGCATCAGTGGCGAAGTCCTGGAAACCTCGATTAGCGCCTCGCCGCCCTTCGCAGTCCAGAGCACCGACTGCCCCTCCGAACTCCTCGGGTACTCCGAGTTTCCGACCGTCTGCGCGATAGAAGTCGTCTTTCAGCCGACCGCCGGGGGTCCGGTCACTGGCAAACTCAGCACGGGCGGCCCGACCGCAGAACTGTTAGGGACCGGGCTCGCAATCTCGGGCGCCGGCAGTGGCGGCTCACAGACCGAGCCGATCGCGCCAGAGCCCTCCAACCAGCTCAGCTTCGCCAAGCCGAAGCTCGACAAGCGCCACGGGACGGCGACGCTGACCGTCGCGGTGCCGGGACCGGGCGCCCTCGGCCTCGCCGGCAAGGGCATCGCGGTTCCCCGCGTCGCAGCCGGCCCGGTGTCGCCGCTGATAACCGTCCAGGCCGCCGGCCCGGTGAAGCTGCGGATCAAGGCGAAGGGCAAGGCGAGGACGACGCTCGAGCGGACCGGGGAGGCCACCGTGAAAGCCACGGTGACCTTCACGCCGACCGGCGGCACCGCGGCCGGCTACAGCCAGCCAATTCACCTCGTGAAGACGTCGTGAACTCTCAATCGACCGAACCAACCGGCACGACCCAATGGCAGGCCCTCAGACACTCGAGCGGGACAAAGCAAGACTGAGCCGCCGAAGGGTAGAGCCGGCCAGCCGCGCCGCACTACCGTGCGATCGATACCGCCGGGCCCTCGATCCGAGCAACCAGATTCGTCTTGTGTTCTGCCCGGGGGCACTGCTGCCTTTGGCGGTCGTCGAACCGCTCTGCGTCAGCGTTAGTCCGCGTGGATTTCGCGTCGCACGTAGACGGCAAACAGCGGGTCGGCCAGCGCCCACGAGCCGCGACCGCCGGGTCTAATGACGATCGATGCGTCGGCAAGCGCGTTGAGCGCGCGATTGGCCGCCTTCTTCTCCAGATGCTCGTACGGCGACCGCTGGTGCGCGAGGCGCACAGAGACCTCGACGGCCGTGTTGCCCATCGCCCTAATGCGGTCCATCAGATCGGCGTGGCGGCCGGTGTCGGCCGCGAGCGCCCCGCGGTAGCCACGCTCCGCAAGCGTGCCGTCGATATGACGAGTGCCCTCCTCGACTGAGGCATGGTGGGCCTGCTGAGCGATCAGCATCGTCGAGCGGGGGTGTCCTTCGCCTGCCGCGACGATCAGATCCAAAGCCTCCTCGTCGACGGCGCAGTCATCCCCTTCGAACCGCTCGCGCAGTCCCTGTCGCCACTCCTCCTCGCTGATCGAGGAAAGCTCGTGAAAGCCGCCGAACTGGTAGAGCGCGCGGCGCTCGTTGCTGAACATGTCGCGCATCAGGTGCTCGACGCTTCCGGCGAACAGGCAGGTGACGCGAGGCGAGTCGTGCAACGCCTCCCGCAGTCGCTGGGTAGCCTGCTCGGGGTCGCCATACGCCCCGCTGGTCAGCTGCTGGAGCTCGTCGATGAACAGGATCAGCTGCCGCTCGTCGCGCTCGGCGATGCGCTGGGGCAGCTCGAGGGCGAGGCTGAGTTCCTGCAGCGGGTCGCGGCGTTTCCGAGTCGGCTCGAGAGCGATCTCCACCGCGTCGCCAAGCTCGGACTTCACTCGCAGAACGGTGGTCAGCGATCGTCCCGCAAGGGCACGGGAGGGAAGCCTGCGCACTCGCTTGACCAGTCGCTTGAGCGCGGAGCGGTTGGCGAGCGTCTCCTGGGCGAGCGTCTCGGCCAGCGCGGCGGCGTTCGTATCCCTGAAGAGGCTCACGTTCACGGCATAGAAGCGCCGTCGGCGGAGCGCGGCGACGGTTGCCTCGCAGACCGTGCTCTTGCCGGTGCGGCGTGGGGCTGCCACGATCCGGTGCAGCCCATCTGCGAGGCTCGACGTCAGCTCCTCCAAGTCGCTCTGGCGGCCGATGAGCTTTCCCGGGGGACGAATCGGCTCCTCCGATGGAAAGAGGTCTCGTGAGCGTGCCCGAGCCATGTTGGCAATTATGCCAACTTAGGTTGACGGATTCGCCAAATCGCATTTGCGATGAGCTGGGGCGCTCTCTCCGCTCAAAGCCCGGGAGGGTGGCGGACGACGAAGCCGTCGGCAGAGGCGGGGGCGAGGTGCCAGCGCGGGCCGGTTCCCTGCTCGTCGCCGACGGTGTCCCAGCGCAGGCCGGCGATCTCGGCGAAGGTGTGGCCGGCGTTGGCGTAGACGGTGATCCACCTGCCGGGGCCGGGGGCGCCCCAGCCCTCCAGCTCGCTCGAGGTGAGCGGGCGGGGGATCAGGCCGCCGCCGAAGAGGGCGAAGCTGACCGAGCCCGAGCAGTCGTAGCCGGAGGAATAGAAGGAGCCGTGGCCGCCACCCCAGACGTAGGGGCGGCCGACGATCGTGTTGGCGTTGTTGACCACGCTCTTCACCGTTTCCGGGGCGTCGGGCGGGGCGAGGGCGATCCCGGTGAGCAGGATCGAGGTCGACTCGCCCCCGGCGCGGGTGTGGGCGAAGATCTTCTCGCCGTCGACAGCGCTGTGGCGCTGGATCTCGGTGCCGTTGGTGCCGGCCGAGGCGGGCGGCATCTTCGCGGGGTCGCCGGGGACCGCGGGGCCGGGCGGGGACGCGGGCGGAGCGCCCCCGGCTTCGGCATCGCCGAGCCTGCTGCGCGCTTCCATCAGCGCCAGGCCGTCGCCCAGGGCGCCGAGCGCCTCGTCGGCGCTGGTGCCGGCGACGATCGCGGTGAGGGCGGTGCGGCCGAAGGTTTCGAGCGGGGTGGCGGCGGATGCGCCGGCGGGCAGGGTCAGCCCCAGCAGGACGAGGCAGGCCAGAGTTCCCAAGGCTCGGCGCACCGGCGAAACGATAGTGCCCGCCGAGCGGGCGTTTGTTACGTGTTCTGGTATAGCGGGCCGTCGCCGCCCTCGGGCGGGGTCAGCCGCCCGCCCTTGGCGGTGATCGCGCCGCACTGGACGCAGTTGGTGTAGTTGACGATCACCTCGACCTCGCCGCTCCGCGGCGCGTCCTCGGGGATCTCGTAGACGCCGGCCGGGCACATCCAGGCCCAGGTCTCCGCGATCTCCCGCGGCACCCGCTTCCGCATCCGGATGTGGTTCGGCGCGTCGTCGCGGGTCGCGTTGCCGCTGATGAAGACGCTGGAGAGCTTGTCGAACGTGTACTTGCCGTCCGGCGTCGGGTAGCCGTCCTTGGTCTTGCCGACGAACATCGGCTGGGCGTCGTTGGGGTGGATCTTCCAGCGGCCGCCGGGGAAGCGGCCCTTGGTCGCGACCATCAGGTTGACCAGCGGCCCGCCTTTCAGCAGCCCCTTCTGGAACGGCTGGCGGGTGTTGCGCTGTTCGTAGAGGTCCTTGCCGATGATCGACTCGGCGACCGCCTCCTCGTAGGCGCTGAAGTCGTCGCTGTCGGCCTTCAGCGCGGCATAGATCGACTCGGCAGCGAGCATCCCGGCCTTGATCGCGTAGTGGACGCCCTTCAGCGCTGCCAGGTTGAGCATCCCGGCGGCGTCGCCGGCGATCACCGCGCCCGGCGCCGACAGTTTCGGCATCGCCCAGTAGCCGCCGGCCGGGATCGCCTTGGCGCCCCAGCTGACCCGCTCGCTGCCCTCGAGGATGCCGCGGACCAGCGGATGGGTCTTGAACTGCTGCAGCAGGTCGTGGGCTGAGGTGGTCGCGTCGGCGTAGTCGAGGTCGAGCACCCAGCCGATCGAGACCAGGTCCTCGCCGGTCTTCTCGTCCACCATCGGGTAGATCCAGGAGCCGCCGATCTGGTGGTAGCGGGCGGAGATCTTCAGTGGCCAGCCGGCGACCGTGTGGATTACCCGGTCGAGCGGCTTCTTCACCTTCCAGACCTCTTTCACGCCGAGCTCCCAGACCTGCGGCTCGCGGCCCTCGTCGAGGTCGAACTCGCCGACGGCGGCCTCGGTGAGGTGGCCCCAGCAGCCCTCGGCGAGCACGGTCGCCCTGGCGGCGATGTCGGTTCCCGGCTCGAAGTTGCCGAGCTCCTTGCCCTCTTTGCCGCGGCCCTTGTCGCCCGAGCGCACGCCCTTTACCGTGCCGTCCTCGACGATTAACTGCGTGGCGGCGGTCTCGGTCAGCATGTAGGCGCCGTTCTCCTCGGCCTGGGCCTGCAGGTAGCGGCAGAGGGCGGAGACCGAGATCACCTCGTTGCCGTGGTTGCGCTGCGGCGGCGGTGGTGGGATGCGGAGCTTGCGCTTGCCGTTGGGGAGGACGTAGATCGCCTCCTTGGTCACCTCGCCGAAGGCGAAGCCCTGCTGGCGCCACTGCTCGCGGGTCAGATCGGGGAACAGCTCTTCCAGCGGGCCGGGGCGGACGACGGCGCCGGAGAGATTGTGGGCGCCGCAGGTCTTCGCCTTCTCGATCACCGCGACCGGGACCTCACCGAGCTTCTCCATCGTCTCCGGGTCGTCGGCCAGCAGCTGCAGCAGGCGATTGGCGCAGGCAAGGCCGGCGGTGCCGCCGCCGACGATCGCGACGCCGATCTCGATCCGCTCGTCCTCGCCGTCGAGCGAGCGCTTGACGAACTCGGCGTCGACGTCGACGGGAGGCGGGAAGTCCGCCGGGGAGACCTTGCCGCTGCTGGAAGCCATGTGACATCCTTTCGTGTCGATTGACTCGTCAGTCAATCGTACTCCGGGAGGCCTTTGCGGTGGGCGGGCGACTTTGCCGGGCATGGCCCGCAAACTCGCCCCGAGGCCCGCATTAGAGTCTCCGGGCCCGTGTTCGACCTGATCATCTACGCGATTCCGGCCTACTACGTGTTCCGCGGGCCCGGCTGGTCGCCCGACGGGAGCGGCGGCACCCGCGGCTAATAGTTCGATTAGACGGCGGGAGGAGAATCCGCAGGCGTGAAGTTCCTGCTCGTCCCGCTCGCGATCATTGCCTTCGTCCTCTTCTTGCTGCTGCTGGGCGCGATCGGGCTGGTGGTCTCAATGGCGGTGCTGTCGGCGTGCGGGCGGCTCTGGCGGCTTTTCAGCAGGGGTGGATCGCCGCGGCGCTCTTGACCACCTCGAAGGCGCTGCCGGGGATTCGCTTCAGCTGGTCGAGGTTCTCGTCGTCCCAGCGGCGGTCGCTGCTGCCGCTGAGGTACCAGTTGGAGCCGTTGTCGGCGACGATCAGCCCGTAGCGCTTCATCGCTTCGGCGATCGTGCGGGCGGGGCCGCTGAAACCCCCGAGCCCGTAGCCGGCCTTGAGCCGCAGCCGCAGGCCCATCGGCGGCGCGGCGGCGCTGGCGGTGTCGCCGGCGCAGTGGCTGGCGGGGTGGACCCAGGCGTCGCGGGTGCTGTCGAAGGTGACGCGGATCGCGTGTTCGAGCTGGCCGGCGGCGACCTCGTCGTAGCGGACCAGGCCGGGGAAGATCGGCAGGCCGGCGGCGTCGGCGGAGGTCCAGGAGTCGGGGCGGCGCTGGGACGAGCCGAGGTCCCAGGCGGTGCCGGAGTCGGCGTTCCAGTGCGGATGCGGCTTGGCGACGTAGAACGCGCGGTAGAGCTCGTAGAGCATGCAGTTGCCGCGGTCGACGGCGAGTACGTGGCGGTCGCCGTCGCTGCGGTTGCCGCCCTCAACCGGGGCGCCAGCCGGGACTGGGAACGGCCCGGGGTCGCTCTCGTCGCCGTAGGCGGTGTAGTGGATTGGCAGCTTGCGCTGGCCGGCGCCGACCGCGTAGGGAAAGCCGTAGGGGCGGGGCGAGCCGAAGTCGGGGTGGAGGTGGTTGCCGCCATGGGAGTCGATGTAGGAGATGTAGGCGGCCGAGCGCGGATCGCGCGGGGCTCTGGAGATGTCCTGGTTCCAGGCGGCCTCGGTGGCGAGGGAGGGAGCGCGGGGCGATAGCGAGGCCGGTGGGTCGGGGAAGACCTGGCAGGTACCGAGGTCGGGGTACGGGCCGACGGCGTGGGTGGGCGTGGCGATGGCGGCAAGGGCGATGGCGACCAGGGCCAGCGGGGCGATCGCCGCCGCGCCGCGCCGACTTTTACCCCGCCCTGGCGTGGTCAAAGTCCGCTACGCGTGTCGGTCGAGGAGTCCTCGCGCACAGTGAGCCGGTCCACCTCGAGCTCCGCGATCTCGATCCGGCCGAATTTCGCTCGCCCGACCGAGAGCCGCCCGATGCTGAGCTGCCCGATCGCGAAGCCGCCGACCGCCGCGGCGCCGACGGCAAGCGCTCCGACCGCGATCGCGCCGCGCGCCTGCGCGCCGGTCAGGGTGCCGGGCCGGACCTCCAGCCTGAAGAAGGCGATGCCGCGGTGCTTGGCCACCGCGCCAACCGTAGCGTGGCTAGCCTGACGGCCTGATGAGCGTGGACGAGCGTCCCACCCTGCTGGCGATCCAGCACGTGCCCTGGGAGACCCCGCACCGCATCCTCGATGCGTGCGGGGCGCTGCACGTGCGGACGGTGAAGCCGCTCGCCGGCCAGGAGCTGCCGCCGCACCAGGAGGTGGCCGGGGCGGTTGTGATGGGCGGGCCGATGAACGTCGACGAGGTCGAGCGGTTCCCGGGGCTCGCCGCCGAGCGCGAGTGGCTGGCCGAGGCGGCGCGGGAGCTGCCGGTGCTGGGGATCTGCCTCGGCGCGCAACTGCTGGCGAGGGCGCTCGGGGCCGAGGTGAGGCGGGGAGAGCGAGCGGAGGTCGGCTTCGCGCCGGTTGAGGTGAGCGATCCCGCCGATCCCGTCCTCGGCGGCCTGGCGCCGAGGACCGAGGTCCTGCACTGGCACGGCGACGTCTTCGACCTGCCCGACGGCGCGCAGCCGCTCGCCTCCTCGGCCCAAACCGAATACCAGGCCTTCCGCCTCGGCAACGCCTGGGGCGCGCTGTTCCACCCCGAGGCCGATTTGGCGCTCGTCGAGGCCTGGCTGGCGATGCCGGAGATGATCGACGAGGCATGCGCGACGCTCGGCAACGACGGCGCGCATGAGTTGCCGGACCGGGCCGCCGAGGCCGAGCCGGCGCTGGTCGAGCGCAGCACGCCGGGCTTCGAAGCCTTCGCCGACCTCGTTGCGGCCGGGCAAGCGCCGACCTAGCCGCGGCGTTCGCCCGGTAGATTGAAAGCCGCGCGGTGGACGTAGCTCAGCTGGTAGAGCTTCCTGGTTGTGGTCCAGGCGGTCGCCGGTTCGAATCCGGTCGTCCACCCCTAATCGAAACGCCTGCAAATCGGCACTTTGTTTGTCCGAGAAGTTTCGAACCGCGACCTGATTTGCGCTCCGTTTCGGGCACGAGTGCCTGAAATCGCGCGGATATGCGCGGATTAGCGGCGATTCGCGGTTATTCCGCCTCGCTTTCCCACGCGGCGGAGCTACGGTCGCCAGCGGCAAGACATAAATGCCCGGTGGTGCGGACACGTCCCCCGGGCGGACACCGAAGAACGCGCCTTCGATGCAAGCGAAACGCTACTCGCCGAAGTCTCTTGGCGGCGGTATCCCGGGCTCATCGGTGCCCTTACGAAAGGAGGGGGTGCCGTGTCCGGCACCACGATCACCATCGACTGTGACCAGCGCGACGGACTCTACGAACTGGTCTGCAACCACCTAATGGGTTCACTCTCCCGGGCTGCGACGGGTGGCCTTCACGTTTCCCCCTCGCGCACCGTCGTCCGATCGGCGTTAGGGTCGCAAGACCATCGCAACCGAGCTTCTCCACCGGGAAACGCGCTTCGGGACACCCGCGCATCGTCGCGGCGCTGCTGGTCCTCGCCACTTTGATCGCGTTCTTGGCCATCTTCTCGATCTGGGTCAACCGGCAGGCGCTCAACACCGACAACTGGGTCAACACGAGCGACAAGCTGCTCCAGAACGAGGAGGTCAAGACCCAGCTCTCCAACTACCTCGCGAATGAACTGTTCGCCAACGTGGACGTCCAGGCTGAACTGGAAAAGACGTTCCCGCCGCGGCTCGCGCCCCTCGCCGGGCCGGCCGCCGGCGCTCTGCATCAGCTCGCTCCCAAAGTGGCCGAAAGAGCTTTGGAAACTTCCCAGGCCGAAAGCGCCTGGAGCACCGCCAATCGCACCGCCCACGAAACGCTGCTGAAGATCCTCAACGACGAAGGCTCGGCAGTCTCGACCAGCGGTGGCGAAGTCATCCTCGACCTCAAATCGCTGCTCTCCGAAAGCGGAGGCCAGCTTAGTCGCCGGCAAGCTCGCCTCGAAAATTCCTCCCGACGCCGGCCAGCTGACGATCCTCAAGTCCGATCAGCTCTCCGCGGCGCAGGACATCAGCAAGCTGATCAGGCGCCTGCCGATCGTTCTCACCCTCCTGGCGGTATTCCTCTATGGACTGGCGATCTACCTAGCCGGGCCGCGCCGCAGGCAGGCGTTGCGCTCGGTCGGCTTCGGCTTCGTCGTTGCCGGTGTTCTCGCCCTCCTCCTTCGAGGGATCGCCGGGAACACGGTGATCGACGCTTTGGCGGGCAACGAATCGGTCAAGCCCGCCGTCGAAGCGGTCTGGAGCATCGGCACCGCGCTGCTGGTGACGGTCGCCGTCTCAGCGATCACCTTCGGCATCCTCCTCGTCATCGCCGCCTGGCTTGCGGGACCGACCCGCATCGCCACGGCCCTGCGACGCGAGGCCGCTCCCTACCTGCGGGAGCGACGGGGCACGACCTACGCGGTGGTCGCCTTCGTCTTCCTCGTGCTCGTCCTCTGGGCGCCGGTTGCCGCCTTCGAGAAACCGCTCGGACTTCTTCTGCTGGCGGCGCTGATGGTGGTCGGCACCGAGGCCCTGCGACGCCAAGCCGCAGCGGAGTTCCCCAACGCGTCCTTCGGAGGGCTCGGGGACCGGGTGCGGGCGTCGATTCCGGGGCGAGCCGGGGCGGAGTCAAAGGTCCCGGCCAAGCAGACCAAAATCGACAAGATCGAACGGCTCTCGGACCTTAAAGAGAAGGGGGCGCTCACCGAGGAGGAGTTCGAGTCGGCGAAGGCCGAGGTGCTCGGCCGCAGCTAGGAATTGGCGTCCGAAACGTCATCGGGGTTTCGGGCTGGGTGGGCGCAAGCCCATAGCAGTCGATGTCCAGCTTTGAGGCGCCCCGCGATGACGAGATTGCCGCGCAATCACAAGCTCAGACGCGTTCGAGCACTACTACCGGGATCTCCCGCGACGTCTTCTCCTGATATTCGTCGTAGGAGGGCCACTCGGCGGCCATCGTGCGCCACATCTCCGGCTTCTCCTCGGCGCTGGCGGTGCGGGCTCGGGCCTTGAAGCGGTCGCCCTTGACCTGCACCTCGACCTCGGAGTTGTCGGAGAGGTTTAGGTACTAAGCGGGCGGCGCATCCGAGCCCCCTTTGGATGCCACGACCGTGTAGGCGTCGCCGCGCGGTGCGTAGATCAGCGGAGCGGTGCGCGGCTGACCCGACTTGCGCCCCGTGGTCGTCAACAGCAACGTCTGGGTTCCCTGCCAATCGTGGCCTTCCTCGCCGTCGGTGGCTCGGTAGCGCTCGACGTGCTCTTGGCCGAAGAGTGGCATATCCGAATCGTAGTCGGCCCGGTTCTCAGAGCGTCCCTGGGCCTGGCATGCGCGCAAGGGGCTCAGCCACGCCGAAGCAGCACGCGCATGGGGTTGGCGCCCCTTACATGCGGTCACTGGCATCCGCGACAAAACCGGCGCCGAGAAGCGAGCCAAGTGGGGCTATGTCTACCTGCACTGCGTGATCGACGACCACTCCCGCTATGCCTACGTCGAGCAGCACCGAGACCAGCGAGCCCAAACCGCCGCGGAGGTCCTGGAGCGGGCATCGCCTGATCGCACTAATGGTGGCACTAGATAACAATGAAGAGGAGATTCATCGGAGAGGAGGAGTGGGATGGATCAGCCGACCGCGCAGGACGCGTTGAAGAAACTGGAGCCCTTGGTCGGAGCCTGGTCGCTGGAGGCGATTCCGCCGGGAGGCGAGCCGTGGCCTGGCGAGGCGCGGGCGACCTTCGAGTGGCACGACTCCGACGCCCACCTGGTTCAGCGCTGGACAATCGAGATGCCCGAGGCGCCCGATGGGGTCTCGATCATCGGCTGCGACGCCGCGAACGGGACCTACTACCAGCTCTACTCCGACGAGCGCGGTGTCTGCCGCATCTACCAGATGAGCATCGACGCAGGCGAATGGAAGCTCTGGCGCGATGGCGCCCCATTCTCGCAACGCTTCACCGGCCGCTTCGAGGACGACGGCGACACGATCGTCGGCCGCTGGGAGTTGGCGGAGAACGGGAGGAACTTCAGGACCGACTTCGACCTGATCTACCGTCGGGCCGAGTGATGTCCAAGCGGGTGACGCGACGCACCTTCGCGACCGCGGAGGTCACGCACTTGGAGGACGCCGGGCGATGAATTCCGCTGAACTTCGTAATCAGTGCCTCTCGTTCACCGGAGCTGAGGAGACGTTTCCCTTCGGACCCGAGACCTCGGTGTTCAAGGTCGGCGGAAAGATGTTCGCCCTGTCCCAGCTCGACGCGGTCTCACTCCGGGTCAGCCTCAAGTGCGAGCCGCGGCTCGCCGAGGCGCTGCGTCAGGCGCACGCGGCGGTGATTCCCGGATACCACCTCAACAAGCGTCACTGGAACACCGTGATCATCGACGGCTCGCTGCCCGACAACGCGATCCGCGACATGGTCGAGGACTCCTACGACCTGGTCGTGAGCAAACTGCCGCAAGCCCAGCGGTGCGCTCTCGGCTGGCGCGGCGACGTCTAGTCAGGGCTTACAGGCCAGACACCTGACTTTGGTTGGGGCCCCGGAACCAGATCAGTCCGGGGCCCAATCATCAAGCAGCGCAAGCCGATTACTTCCAGTCGGAGGTGACGGGCCGGCGAAGCCTTTGCAAGGAGGCCGCGCGGGAGCTTTTAACACCTATCGCGACCGCTCGCCCGCACCTGGAATCGTCCTACGCGTCTCCCCATTCATTGCCTGATTTCAGCGTGAATTCTCCAGTACCCGAAAATTCCGCTTCTACTCCTCCGATGGTAAGCCTCGTGCCGGTATTTTTGGTAAATGCCCACTGATGCGCTTTTTTCTGAGCGGACGTATCTATGTTTGCTACAAGCAAGCCGGCAATTTCGTAGCTGCCCGCGTGCGCGCACGATTCACCTTTTAGCTGGATAGTGACAATTTCTTCATGAGTTGATTCCGGCCGCCACCTCACACGGGGAGTTTTGGTCGATCCTTCAAGGGCTTCTTCGGCCGAGAAGCCGAGGGCCTGGGTCCTGATCTGACCATTGGGAAAGCCCGTCGAGAACACTTCGCATTTCGTGTCGCCTGCGGGTGCAGAAACTTTGCAGCCTTCAAAAAGGATGGCCCCGGATTTAAATCCCCTCGGACCGGTGATGAGATTATTTTCGGCGGAGTTAAATTTGACGCTAGTGCATTCCACCGTAATACCGGCGCCTTCCGTCTGTTTCAAAACCCAGTTTTTTTTGGTGGCTATTGCTTGCGAGAGCGTTTCAGATTCTCCCGCTTTGAGGATTTTTTTTTCGCCACCTTTGGTTACTTGCCATTCAGGTTTCGATTCCGTGGCACCCGCGCTGACACTCCAAGCAGTAGCGCCTAGAGCGCACGCAAGCACCAACACTGAGAAAATGCGTCTGTGTCGCATCTTCTTTCTCCTTTCATGTACCTACTAGGCCGGAATGGACTGGACCGTCGTGGGATCTCGGCCACCCCAAGTTGCTCCGGCGGGGTTCGGCACTTGGATTTTCCTTTTCACGGACCGTAGAAAGAACCTCAATGTAGGTCAAGGAAAATTGAGTAATTACAAAGAGATTGCAGATGCTGCCGAGATGGTTCGGACCAGCTCGTAGATCCCTCCGTCAAAGACGCCAAGGTGGGGATCGCGCTCAACAAGCACCGCCGTCCTTATCGACCCCGTGCTTACGAAGACCTTGAGTCGTCGCTGGCCCACGTTTCCGACGAGATCGCCCGGCGCCGTCTCGTTCGCGTCACATTCCCCACATCCTCGGTGTGGCGCGGCGCCCTAGCCGCTGCTCGCGGCTGGGCGGGGCCCCGCGCGTGCCGCCCAGCCCGGCGCGCGGACGGTCGCCTGGCCTTCCCTCGTTCATCTACGGATTGCTGCACCGGCGGAACGCCGGCGGTGGCTACCGCAGGGGACTGAGAGGGCCGACGGGCGGCGTTGCCCCAGCGGGGGTGGCGGGTGTACGGTCGGGTCGACTCCAAACCCGATCGAAGGAGACCCATGGCAACCGCTGAAGTCAAGAATTTCGACTCCCCCGATGAGGTCCGCCCGTTCGAAGGGAAGGGTGAGGCGAAAATGGTGCAGCTTGCCGGTCACGCTGTCGGCAAGGGGACGTTCGAGCCCGGCTGGAAATGGTCGGAGAACGTGAAGCCGATCGCGGGCACCGACTCCTGCCAGGTCGCCCACTTCGGCTACGTGCTGTCCGGCAAGATGAAGATCTTCATGGACGATGGCACCGAGACCGAGGTCGTCGCCGGCGACGTGGTCGCGATCCCGCCCGGCCACGACGCCGAAGTGCCGGGCGACGAGGCATGCGTGATGGTCGACTTCGGCGAGATCGGCGACTACGCCAAGCGAGGCTGACAAGTTCGCCTTCTCGTCTCGGCGGGCCCGCGTTTGATATGTGGCCCGCCCCTAGGGGCGGGCCATTCCCTTCCTACGTGCCCTTGCAGCCGGGAACTGGATCGTTTGACCCAGGACCGGTGCCATGACCGGGCGCATGACACTTGGCACCACCGTCGTTTGGCCCCTTGCTGCTGTTGCCGGGACCGAAGTCCGGCGCTCCAAACGCCGATGACACTGGAATCGTCAAAGCGCCTACGGTGAGCGCCAATGCGAGCATCTTCCTACGCATGTGGACCTCCTTAAGCGCGCTACGCGCCTACGGGGCTCCTTAGAAAGCCATACAGCGAAACCACCCCTCCTCGCTGAATCTGAGCATCCTAACACTCTCGGCACTACCGCCTCATTCTCTCAAGTGGGGAAAGGCCATCGAGCTCGGGCAACGGCGTTACATCCCTGGCGCAACGGCCCTTGCAGCCACGTTTAGGCAGCAAGGACGCGGGGAGCACAGATTAAGAGGAAGCGGCTAACGAGAAAGGACCGTCTATGCGACGCCCCGACGTGGTTCATCTGCGCTCAAAGTGCTGGACACGTCCTGCATGGTTGCTCGCGATCGGGCCAGTCGCCCTGCTCGTCTTCGCCGCCGTGGGCTCGGCCGCAGCGTCCGGCTCATCCGATCTGAGGATCACCAAGACCGACAGCCCCGACCCGGTCAGCGTCGGATCGACCCTTTCCTACGCGATCCAGGTGCAAAACCTCGGACCAGACGCGGCTACCGGCGTAACCGTCGCCGACCAGCTCCCGAAGGAGGTCGACTTCGTCGCCGCCACCGCAACCGCAGGGCAGTGCGCGCACAAAGGGAAGAAAGTCACCTGCGATCTCGGCGGGCTCAGTGCGCCGACGATCGACTACGGCAGTCCGCCGACCGTGACCATCTCCGTCATCCCTCGCAAAGTCGGGACGATCAGCAATACCGCCTCGGTGAAGGGGGATCAGAAAGATCCGGTCGCGTCCAACAACAAGGCCACCGCGACGACCAGCGTTGTCGGGCCCGTGGCGACGTGCCGTGGCGTCCCCGCCACGATGATCGGAACGGCTGGGGGTGACTCCATCACTGGCACGGGCGGCCGTGACGTCATCGCCGCATTGGGCGGTAACGACACGGTCGCTTCGCTGGCCGGCCGGGATCTGGTCTGCGCGGGAGGCGGCAACGACTACATCGGCGCCGGCTCCGCGGCCGACCGCGTCTTCGGCGGCGCAGGCATGGACCGCCTGCTCGGCCGCGGCGGTCCGGATGTGCTGAGGGGAAACGCCGGCAACGACATACTCAAGGGCAACCGTGGCGCTGACCGTCTGCGTGGGGGGTCCGGCTTCGATCGCTGCCGTGGCGGTGCCGGCGCGGACTCGATCCGGGGGTGCGAGCGGTAGGACAACCGCCCGGAGCGCAGCAGCCTCCGCCGTTAGGCCACCACGACCCGTTCTCAGGCCATCACAAAAGCTGGCTAGGTGAAGACACCGAACCCGCGGCCGTAGACGGACGAGTAACCCTCCTTCACCTCGAAGGCAGTGCCGAGGAGGTCCTTGTAGAAGGCGAGGATGCCGCGAAAGTCCTGATCGTCGCCGAAGGGAGAGCCCATTGGCACGTGCAGGAGGAGGTCGCCGAATTTCGAGTCGTGATCGAGGTCGGAGTAAGTGCCGGGAAGGCCGCCAAGAACGCGCTGGCCCGAGGCCGCCGCCAGCTTGGCCATGTAGGTGTCGTCTCGGACGGTGCGGACTATCTGGACGATGTCGTTGACGCTCTGGGGATCGGAGCGGCGACCGGTGCCGCCGAGCCGGCTGTGGAAGAAGGCGAGAATCCTCGACCCAGTCCGGGTTCCAGGTGAACTGAAGTCGCTTCGCCGCCGGGTCCCGGATCGTCTGCTTCTGCCGCAGCGTCTCGAGGACCAGCTTCTTCATGAAGACGAAGGCGTTGCACCCCCAGATGCGGCTGGTCGCGCCCGGGGCGAAGGCCTTCTTGAAGTCGCCGGGATTCGTCAGCGCCGCCGGGAAGTCCTTGTTGCGCCGGCCGTCCTTGTCGAGTGGGTCACGGGCGCCGGGAACGTTTGCCAGGTCCGTCGTATTGGTCAGGATCGGCCCGCCGGCGAAGCCGTGGCTGAGGACGTGGAAATCGACAACCGCGTTGGGACGGGCGCCGCCGGTCGCGGCCAGGTAACCGTAGACATCCGTGACCGAGATGCTGCGCTCGGCCGGTGTGCCCGCCCTCGGCCCGTAGAACGCGGCGAGGTAGTCGGCGAGGGCGACGGCGGACGCGCTCAGCTCGCTGACACCGGTGAAGTAGAGGACGTGTGGCTGCTCCCCGGCGACGACTCTCCGCGTGAGCGGAACCAGGCGGGGGCCGCTGCTCGCGGTCTCGACCCGGCGGTAGTTGGCGAAGTTGAGCGGGCCGGGCGTATCCTCGACGGTCGGGGCCGGCCGGTTGCGCGGGTCGAGCGCGATGCCTTCGCGGGTGCCTTTGAAGAAGTCGAACAGGGTGACCCGAAGCGACGGATCGGCGCGCAGGGCTCGTCGCGCCACCCGAAGCGAGAACTCGCGCCAGGGGCCGGCAGACGCGGATCGCAGCGTCCACCGGTTGGGCGCAGAACCGTCGGGCTCGTACTCGGCGTAATTGAGGCCGGCGACGAGGAGCAGCTCGTTCGCCATCCTCAGGCTCGTCCTTGACCACGACGGTCCATCGGTTGGTCACGCCCGCCCAGTCAGACGAGGTTGAGCTCGTCGTAGACGAACCCGTCCGTGGGAACGGTGACCTCGAACTCGCTTATGACCGGGTACAGGTCTTCGGGCTGGAGCGCGTTGCCCTCGCCGTTGCCCTCGCGCACGCCGGTGTCGACGGTGACGTAGTCGATGCCCTCATGGCCGAGCGAGTCCTGCTCAGCCCGGACTTTCTCGATCGCGCCGAGGAGGTCCGACAGTGCCCCATGGTGCACGTCGTAGCCGATCTCGCCCTCGACGTGACGCGCGAGCCATTCGATCGCTTCGCGCTCGCGCCCGGGGCGGATCGGCAGACATACGCGCACCCAGGGGCTGTTGAGGAACTCGTTGCGGCGGGTGTCCCCGTCCAGCTGAATCATCCAACCGAGCGACGATCCCATCTGGGCCGGCTCGGACTGGGCCGTGATCTGGTAGTCGGGCCGCCGCAGCGAGGTCGAGACCGGCGCGTAGCGCGGCTTCCACCAAGACGGGTGGGTGGTGACGAACATCCCGTCGATGTTCATGTAACGGTGGAAGTACTCGATCTCCAATGGGCTGGGAGCCGAGGTGTCGGCGCCGCGGGCGAACAGATACGACACCATCCGGTTCATGATCTCGTAGCGCTCCTCCCGTCGAAGGTCCGCCGGTGGCCGCGTGCGGATTTTGCTCCTCTCCGTGATCAGCGTCTTCTCTCGCTCGAACTGCTGATTCAGCGCTTCCGCGGTCAGTTTCTGGACTTCTTCTTTCCGCTTCGCCTCCCATTCGTCCATCACCGGGCCGGCTGGGTCCCAGGTGTAGGTGTAGTTGACCGAGACGCTGACGGCATCGCCGATCGTCAGCCCGATCTTGGTCGTGAACGTTCGGGTCGCCTCGTGCCATTCGCTGTCCCACTGGATGTCGTTGCGAGGCGAGGGAGCGGGGTCGTCCTTGCCGCCTCCCTCGAGATCGGTGATCGAGTCGATGACGACGGCCTTGACGACGCGGTCGGCGCCCACCTGCACAGCCAGGGGCGCGCACCAGGTGTGCCGCGCTACGTCCCATTCGAGCGCCGAGCTCGTGCTGCCGGTGTCGCTGCTCCCGCGGGGACGTTGCTGCATACCTGGGGGGATCTCAGGTATCGAGATCGGTTCAGCCGGTCGGAAGTGGACGAACTCACTCTGGGCCAACCCTTCGCCGGGATTGCGAACGTAGAGCTGCCAGACCAGCGCCGGCCCGAGGTCCTGCGTCTTCACCCGCACGCGCCGCATGACTCGCCGCAGCCCGTAGCTCACCGGGTGAGGGCTCTCGTTCTTGATCACCCGACGCGTCAGATTCGTCGCCGTCACGTCTTCGATGTCGTGCGTGGTCACCTTGAAGGTCTTCGTGATCCTCTCCGATGCGCGCGAGGTGATTTCCTTGAGCCGTCGCGACGTCTCCTCTTGGCTGCGCTGGCTGGACGTCTTGAAGTCGGCCGACGCCGACGCGCCGGCCTGCCAGACCCCGATGCTGCCCGACGCGTTCGCCGACATCGAGGTGGAGGAGTCGCGCTGGATCATCGAGGAGACCTTGTCCGACACCTCGTCGGTGTTCTTGCTCTCGATCGCCTCCTCGCTGATCTGCTCAGACCCGATTTCAAGCAGCTCCTCGTGGATCTGGCGGCGAACGCTCTGGTACACGACTTCGAGCGTCTCGAGCGGCGCGACGGTGCACGCCTCCTCGATCGGCCCGTAGCCCTCCTCAGCGTTGAAGTACAGCTGCCGGTAGAAGTGCGCGATGCCGATTGGGGAGAGCGCTTCCTCGATGCGCCTGCCGGGGAAGAACTCGTAGATGCCGAGGTCGCTCAGCGTCGCGGTGAGCGCCGGGCTCACCCGCTCGTCAGCGTCAATTGCTCGCTGGGCGGCGCGCAGGAGCTCTTTCGTCGTCTGCTCGCGTTCCTTGACGAAGTCGAAGTCCGGATCGGCGCGGCCCAGCGCACGGTTGAGGAGGACCGGCACGCTGCGAGCCGCCACATTCAGACCGCCGCGCAGCCTGGACACGAGCCGTGGCTGCTGCTCGGCCGCCGGCTCCGCCGCGACGAGCCCGAGGGGGAAGACCGTGTTGCCGATGCGGGCCGCAGCCGGGAAGCCCTCGAGCTCGACTCGCTCGACGGCGTCTTCGGCATTGAGGGGTTGCCCGGTGAGATCGAGCACGGCTGCGCGATCGATGTGACCGACCGCTTTCGCGTCGTCCAGCTCCCGCGCCGTCGGCAGAGCCCGCCTGACCCGCGCCATGTTGACGGCCAGCGCCGTCGGCACCGATCCACTCTTGACCCGCACCTTCTGCTGCGCCCGCAAAGCGAGGACGGATGAGATCGTGTGCACGCTCCAGGCCGAGATCCAACGCAGGATCAGGGGCTCGTACGTCGCGACGGTCAACGTCGCGTAGGCCTCGGAGAATTTCTTCAAGTCAGAGGTCATCGCCTCTCCTCTCCGTCGCAGCGCTCGCTCCCTCCGACCGCCTGATCTATCTTTGCTCGAGGGTATTTGAGGGCAGGTCCCCTGGAACAGGCAAGATTCCGTGAACTGGACGAAAATTCCAAAGCGTTAGTCGCTATTTCCGGCCTCTCGGTGCCGGGGAAGCTCCGCGGCCTGCCCCTGCATCACCCGCACCGTCGCCAACGAAACGATCGCGTGAGCCACGTACTCCTCGGCCAGTGGGCCGGCGTCGCGGGGGTTCACGAGCTGACCTGCGGCTGCCGCTGTAGGGCAGTCTCAGCTCTCGAGCATGTGGTTGATTGCCTGTTCAAGTGGCGGGAGGTCCCGCTCCACTATCTCGAGTACGCGATGGATGTCGATTCTGAAGTACTCGTGGGCAATCAGGTCTCGGAGTCCGGCGATGTCGGTCCATGGAATATCGGGCGATGACTCGCGCGTCTCTCGCGCCAGGTGCTTGACGGCCTCGCCGATCACGACGAACTGGAAGAGAAGGGCGTCGTGCAGAAGCGGGTCTTCCTTGGCCGCCGCTGTCTCGCCAGCCTCCCCAAGATGCCGGCGAATCGCGGCGATCGCGTCTTTGATGTCGCGCAGGCGCTCCTGTTCGTCGCGGCTCATAGGGGTAGTGCCTCGCTGAGCACTTTGTCGCGGATTCGCTCCTTGAGCATGTCGGAGGTCGCGACGTCTACGGGCAGATCGAGGATCTCTGCGGCCTCGCGGCGAAAGGCGGCGAGGTCGAGGAGGGTGTGGCCGGGCTTGAGATCGACGAGGAGGTCGACGTCGCTTCCGGCTTTCGCCTCACCGCGAGCGAGCGATCCGAAGGCGCGCAGGCGGTTGACGCCGTGCCGGCCGGCTGCGTCGAGCAGACGGCGCCGCCGTCTGCGCAGCTTGTCGGCTTGCGGGCCGAGCTGGCTGCGCACAGAGCTGGTAGGCGCGGAAGGCTGGGCTGGCGGGGTCTGAATCTCCAGACGTCTGCCGCATGCAGCCAGGAGTCGCTCCAACGTCGGCAGAGTCGGAAGAGCTGCGCCCGTCTCATATCGGGCCAGCGCGGACTGGGAGGTGCCAGCGCGCGCAGCAAGGTCTACCTGCGAGAGATTCGCATCGAACCGTGCTTGGCGAAGAGCGCTGGCTACCGAAAGCATCTGGTAAATATATCAATATCGGTATATATTGAGGCGCTTGAGCCGTCGCTTCCACCCGGCGTCGTTACGCTCCTGGCGAAGGAGGCGCTTTGGTGAAGATCGAGATGTTGAACGTCGGTTGGATGACCACCTCGCCGGCGATCTGGCGGCAGGGGGACGACCCGGAGGAGCGGGTGCGGTTTCCGGTTCCCGCCTACCTCGTCGAGACGGCGGAGGAGCGGATCCTGATTGACACCGGGCTGCATCCGGGCGCCTGTGCGGACGCGTCCAGCTACTACGACCGGCCGGAGGCGATGGCGCTGTTCGAGCTGGAGGTCGATCGGCCCGTCCACGAGCAGGTCGACGCCGCGACGATCAGCCGGATCGTGATCACCCACCTGCACTGGGACCACGTCGGCGGTCTCTCGCTGCTGCCGGCGACGATCCCGATCGTCGTCCAGCGCCGCGAATGGGAGGCGGGCGCCGACGCCGGTGCGATCGAGCGCAACTTCTTCTTCCCGCGCGACTACCTCGACGACGAGCGCGAGGTGATCCTGGTCGACGGCGATCACGACCTGCTCGGCGACGGCTCGATCGAGCTGCTGCTGACGCCCGGCCACACCCCCGGCCACCAGTCCGTCCGCGTCGGCGAGGACCTGATCGTCGGCGCCGACGTCGCCCACTACGCCTCCACGCTCGACGACCACCGCTTCCCGGTCTTCGCCGACGACCATGACGCCCAGCGCCGCTCCGCCGAACGGCTCCGCGCCCTGCGCGACGGCGGCGCCCACGTCACCCCCGGGCACGACCCCGACGTCCTACGCCCCGGGTCGGTCTCCAATTTGCTTTAGCTTCTCCCACTAATTAGGGTCTGCGGAGTAGACGTAGCGCGAGCAGGCGGGAGAGACATGAGCTTTTCGCTGGACGGCTGGTCGGGAGACAACGCCGGCGCCATCGCCGGCCGCCGGCCGAACACGCTGCTGATCGCGCCGACGACCGACGGTGGCGTGTACATCCCTGGCCTCTTCCAGAGCGTCGACCTGGGAGGCGTCGTCGTCTACGGGGAATGCCGGGTCGAATGCCTCGCACCCAAGCCGCGGAGCGCCCTGGTGACCGGCGTCGAGCAACGGAACGGCGGCGCCTACTCGATCGAGCTGGCCGAACTCGATTACAGCGCCTCACAGGCGCCGTGGCCGCGGGGCGTCCAGCTCTTCAGCGTCAATCTCAGCGGTGGCCAGACCGGGGCGACGGTGATCGCCAGCGCGGTGATCGACGACGACATCCGGGTGGTCGAGTACAAAGATCTTGAGATTCGCACGCTTCTTCCTGGCTCGGTAGGCAACTCGGCCGTGGCGACGGGGCCGCTGCGGCTACCGTTCCCGCGTGGCGCCGAGCATCGATCAGCTGACGGTCGCGGACGCCCCCGACGCCTGGTCGGCGGTCGGGTTCGAGGTCGACGGCGACCGCTGTGCGGTCGGGGAGGTGGCGATCCGGCTGGTGGGGACGGAGGCGGGGCGGGGCATCGTCGGCTGGTCGCTGCGCGATTTCGACGGGGCCGAGCTGGACGGCCTGCCGACCGCGCGATCGGAGCGCGAGCCGCCCGGGCACGAGCAGCCGCCGGCCGAGGCTGAGCCGCCCCCCGCGCCGCCGCACCCCAACGGCGTCACCGCGATCGACCACGTCGTCGCGATCAGCCCCGCCCTCGACCGCACGGTGGCGGCGCTGGGGGGCGCCGGGCTCGACCTGCGCCGCGTCCGCGAGGAGCCGACCCCGGCCGGGGCGCCCCGCCAGGCCTTCTTCCGCCTCGGCGCGACGATCCTCGAGGTCGTGCAGGAGCCGGCGGAGGCAGTCGAGCGCGGCGGCGGCGCCGACCGACCGGCGTTCTTCTGGGGTCTTGCTTTTCTCGCCTCCGACCTCGACGCCACGGTGGCCGGGCTCGGAGATCGCGTCAGCGAGATCCGGCCCGCGGTCCAGCCGGGGCGGAGCATCGCCACCCTCCGACGCGCGGCCGGCCTCTCGCTGCCGGTCGCGCTGATGACGCCATGAGCGGGCGGGCCGACGCGACCGCGGTGCGGGCGACCGTGCGCGGTGGGGTGCAGGGCGTCGGCTTCCGCGACGCGACCGTGCGTTTGGCGCGGGACCTGGGCGTGATGGGCTGGGTGCGCAATGACGAGGACGGCAACGTGCTCGTCCACGCCGAGGGACCCGCGCCGCGGGTCGAGGAACTGCTGGCGTTCCTCGGGAAGGGGCCGAGGGCGGCCCGAGTCGCCGAGCTGGCCACGGAGGAGGCGAAGGTCGAAGGCCACGAGCAGTTCGCCATCCGCGGCGTCAGCGCCGGTGCCTTCGTCGTCCAGGAGCACGCCGCCACCTCCCATCACTTCGACCTGCGCCTCGAGGTCGCCGGGACGATGCGCTCCTGGGCGGTGCCGAAGGGACCGTCGATGGATCCCGCCGTCAAGCGTCTCGCGGTCGAGGTCGAGGACCACGAGCTCGCCCACAACGACTTCGAGGGACCGCTCGGCGACGGCGGCGTGATCGTCTGGGACCGCGGTGGCTACGAGCAGGGCGGCCGGGTCGCCTGGCCGGAGGCGCTCGAGCGCGGCCACGCGGTCTTCGTTCTGCGCGGCGAGAAGCTGCGCGGCGGCTTCGCCCTGCAGCGCACCCGCCCCGGCCGCAAGCCGCAGTGGCTGCTGATCAAGCGCCGCGACGAGCAGGCGCGGCCGGGTTCGGACGTGGTCGCGGAGCTGCCGCGCTCGGTGCTCAGCGGCCGCACGCTCGACGAGCTCGGCCAAGACGACTGACGGCCGGCTCCGGCGAACGACGAGACGGCCGCCGATTGCGCGCGAGGCCCGATCGATGAGAAGGTGTCTAGCCGATGGCAACCGTGCTCTGCGTGCTCTATGACGACCCGGTCGACGGTTACCCGCCGCCGTACGCGCGCGCTGGGGTGCCGACGATCGAGCGCTACCACGACGGTCAGAGCACGCCCACGCCCGCGGCGATCGGCTTCAGGCCGGGCGAGCTGCTCGGCAGCGTCTCGGGGGAGCTGGGCCTGCGCGAGTTTCTGGAGGGAGGCGGGCACCGGCTGGTCGTCACCGCCGACAAGGACGGTCCCGGCTCGGTCTTCGAGCGCGAGCTGCCGGAGGCGGAGGTCGTGATCTCGCAGCCGTTCTGGCCGGCCTACCTGACGGCCGAGCGGATCGCCGGGGCGCCGAAGCTGAAATTGGCGCTGACGGCCGGCATCGGCTCCGACCACGTCGACCTGCAGGCGGCGATCGAGCACGGCCTGACCGTCGCCGAGGTGACCTACTCCAACAGCATCAGCGTCGCCGAGCACGTGGTGATGATGATCCTCGGCTTGGTACGCAACTACATCCCCTCCTACCAGCGGGTGGTCGACGGGGGCTGGAATATCGCCGACTGCGTGTCGCGTTCCTACGACCTCGAGGGGATGCAGGTCGGCACGGTCGCCGCCGGGCGCATCGGCTCGGCGGTGCTGCGGCGGCTGCAGCCGTTCGAGGTCGGCCTTCACTACACCGATCGCCACCGCCTGCCACCTGACGTCGAGCGTGAGCTGGGGGTCACCTTCCACCCCGATGTGGAGTCGATGGTGGAGGTGTGCGACGTGGTCACGATCAACGCGCCGCTGCACCCCGAGACCGAGAACATGTTCGATGCCAACCTGCTCGCCAAGATGAAGCGGGGCTCCTACCTGATCAACACCGCGCGCGGCAAGATCTGCGATCGCGACGCGGTCGCAGAGGCGTGTGAGAGCGGTCAGCTCGCCGGCTACGCCGGCGACGTCTGGTTCCCCCAGCCGCCGCCGCAGGACCATCCCTGGCGCACGATGCCCCACCACGGCATGACTCCCCACACCTCCGGCACCAGCCTCTCCGCCCAGGCTCGCTACGCGGCCGGGACGCGCGAGATCCTCGAGTGCTGGTTCGACGGCCGCCCGATCCGCGAGGAGTACCTGATCGTCGACGGCGGCACGCTGGCCGGCGCCGGCGCGCACTCCTACAGCGAGGGTAACGCCACGGGCGGCTCCGATGAGGCCGCCCGCTTCAAGCGCGATTGATCCGGGTGACGGTCGGCCGAAGATGAAGATGCGCGCCGCGGTGCTGGAGGAGTTCGGCGAGCCGCTCCGGGTCCAGGAGGTTGAGCTGGCCGAGCCGCGGGCAGGGGAGGTGCTGGTCCGGCTCGTCGCCTGCGGCGTCTGCCACACCGACCTCTACACCGCCTCCGGCGCCGACCCCTCGGGCTACGCGCCGACCGTGCTCGGCCACGAGGGGGCGGGGGTGGTCGAGCGGGTCGGCCCGGACGTCTCCTCGCTGTCGCCGGGCGATCACGTCGTCACCCTCTTCTCGCCCCAGTGCAGGGAGTGCGTCCACTGCGTCGATCCCCGTACCAACCTCTGCATGGCGATCCGCGAGCAGCAGAACAAGGGCTTCCTCCCGGACGGCACCACCCGGATCTCCCGCCAGGGCGACGGGATCCGCCACTTCATGGGTTGCTCGACCTTCGCCGAGTACACGGTGATGCCGGAGATCGCCCTGGCGAAGGTCAGCCCCGAGGCGCCCTTCGAGCACGTCTGCCTCTTCGCCTGCGGCCTCTCGACCGGCCTCGGCGCGGCGATCAACACCGCCGCGGTGCAGCACGGCAGCACCTGCGTCGTCTTCGGCGCGGGCATGGTCGGGCTCGGGGCGATCGCCGGCTGCCGGCTGCAGGGCGCCGAGCGCATCGTCTGCGTCGACCTCTCCCCGGACCGGCTCGGGCTGGCGCGCGGCCAGGGGGCAACCGACGCGATCGAGGGCGGCGATGGTGCCGTCGAGAAGATCCTCGAGATGACCGGCGGCTTCGGCGCCGACTACACCTTCGAGGCGACCGGCAAGGTCGAGGTGATGCGCCAGGCGGTCGAATCCGCGCGCATGGCCTGGGGCCTCTGCACGGTCGCCGGAGTGGCCGGCAGGGGGGAGACGCTCGACATCGTGCCGCGTCTGCTGATCACCGGCCGCCGGGTCGCCGGCTCCTCGTTCGGCGGCGTCAAGGGACGCGATCAGGTCCCGCTCCTGGTCGAGCGCTCGCTGGCCGGCGAAATCGATGTCGAGCCCTTCATCTCCCACCGCCTCGGCCTCGACGAGGTCAACCGCGGCTTCGAGCTGATGGAGGCCCAGGACGGGATCCGCAGCGTCATCGAGCTCGGCTAGGTCGAGACCGAGCGCCACTGGGGCGCCGCCTCTCTACAGCGAGATCACGTCGGCGACGGTCGGAGCGACCCGCCCCTCCAGCACCTCGAGGTAGGCGCGTTCGACCCCCTCGAACCCCTCGCGGTGGCGAACCTCGAGCCGCTTGGAGATCCACTCGCAGAACGGGTGCCAGGCGTCGGCGACGCGCTGCTCGAGCTCGGCGCGACCCCAGTCGACGGAGCGCTTGACGACGCGGTCGGGGGCGAAGAAGAGGCTGGGAGTGGGTCCGGGCAGCTCGCCCCCGCCCGCCCCGAGCTCCTCCCAGTGCGAGGCGCCCACGGCCATGCTGTGGACAAGGTCGTCGCCGAAGTGGGAGTGGACGGCCTGGCGGACGCGGCCGTCGCCGGCGATGTCGACATAGGTGGCCGGGCGTTTCTCCAGGCTGTCGATCGCGTCGTAGGCGACCGTGCGCCCGTAGATCCCGAGGCCGGTGACGAACTCGGCGTTGCGCGACGAGGTCAGGCCGACCAGCTCGACGCCCTCGCGTCGGGAGAGCAGGAAGGCGGCGGCGATCGCCGTCTTGCTGGAGGCGCTGGAGACGACGATCGGGCCGCGCTCGGTCAGCCCCTCGTCGGCGAGCTGGTCGTCGATCAGGAAGGAGGTGAAGAAGAGCGGCCGCAGCAGCATCTGGACGTCCTCGGTGTCCGGCCGGTAGAAGGGGTCGCCGCCGGTTGCCAGGTAGCGGTGGTAGGCCGAGGGCAGGGCGGCCCGATGCGGCGAGCCGTCGACGAACCCCTTCTCGTCGACGCTGGCCGGCGTCACCAACAGGGAGGAAGACGGAGGCAGGTAGCCGTAGACCCGGGTGCCGGCCTCGACCCCGTCCGCCTCGCTCCGCTCGACCTCGGCGAAGCCCCACATCGGCACCCGCCCCCAGCCGTCGGCGGCCGGGAAGAAGTCCCAGTAGGACATCGCCTCGCCCATCACCGCGTAGGTGACGTTGTTGGCGGTCATCCCGAAGCTGTCGACGCGCAGCAGCGCCTCGCCGGGGCCGACCTCGATCGGCTCCGACTCGGCGATGCGGCACTGCCTCAGGTCGTCGCGCCTGACAAGGAAATCGCTCATCCTCGGCAATGATCTCCACGTGCCGCGGGCGGTGCACAATGCATGTACAATGCGCCACATGGACTCCAGGACCCGAGAGCGCCGCTGGAACCTTCGCGTCGAGCGCTCCGAGGACGAGGTCGTCCGCGCCGCGAGCGACCTCGCCGAAACCAGCTACAGCAGCTTCGTTCGGGGAGCAGCGGTCTCCGAGGCACGTCGAGTCCTCGCGGATCGCACTCAGTTCAGGCTCGATCCGTCGCAGTGGCGAGAGCTCAACGAGCTGCTCGAGCGGCCGCCCCGCCTGCCCGAGGGACTGCGCAGGCTTTACGCAGAGCCCAACGTCTTCGACTGACCCACCTGGTCCATGGCCTATTCGCGGCCTGAGCCCCTGCGTGGCAAGCACAAGCTGGAAGGCTTTTGCTGCGGCGAGGATTCGCTGGACAACTGGCTGCACAGGCACGCCCGCCATGCCGAGGCGGCCGGGTCGGCCAGGGTCTTCGTCACCACGGATGGGGAACGGGTGATCGGCTACTACGCCCTGGCCGTCGGCCAGGTGGAGCCGGGCGACGCGACGGAGCGGCTGCTCAAGGGTCAGCCCGCCAAGCGGCCCGTGCCGATCCTGCTGGTCGCGCGGCTCGCTGTCGACAGGGAGCTGCAGGGCCGCCGCATCGGTGCGTCGCTGCTCCAGGACGCGCTGCTGCGTTGCGCCGCGGTCGCGGAGACCGTCGGCGTCAGGGCCGTGGTCGCCCACGCGAACGAGCACGCCGGTGGCTTCTACGATCGGTTCGGCTTCGAAGCCTCCCCGACCGACCGGCTGCATCGGATCCTCTTGATGAAGGACCTGCGCCGGTTCCTGGAGGACTGACTCAACTGGCCGGCAAGCGCGGCTGCGTCGTCGACCGCGCGCCGCGCCGCGCTAGCCGTGCGCGAGCGAGTGCCGCGCGGCTCGCCGATAGGTGTGACTCCTGACGTCGAAAACAGGGACGCGTGAGGAGATCTTGTAAATCGCCGCGCGCAGGCGGTCCGAGCTGAGGCGGTGGGAGAGCGGCGCGACCGGGTTGACGGTGATCGCCCGCAGCTCGACCCGCCGCAGGACCTCGATGTCGATGCCGTGCTCGCGGTACCAGTGGGGCGGGCGTGTTCGCAGGAAGACCTTGGTCGCGTCGGCGGCCACCACCAGCAGGCGGTGCCGTGTCGCGCTGGGCAGGAGCGCGTCGAGGAAGCGTTCGGAGAGGACGCCGCCGATCACCAGCGCGCGGCCGCGGCCCTCGCCCGCTCGCAGGGTCGCGGCGACGTCGCCGGCGCTCGCGGTGAGGGCGAAGCGGGTTGCCAGGGCGCGGAGCTTCGCCCGAGTCGGTGATCACCGCGTCGCCGCTCGCGCGCCCGGCCAGCTCGCGCGTCCGCGGGTCCGCCACCCGCGGCAGGTCGACCAGCTCGACGACGCGGCCGGTCCGCTCGACGACCTCGTCGATCTCGTGGCCCAGCACGGCGCCGGTTGAGAGCACGACGGCGTCGGCGACGCCCGGGGAGGAGGCGGCCCGCCGGTCGATCGAGCCGTCGATCAGGACGTGCTCGGCTCCGAGCGTCGAGCATCTCCTCGGCGACCGCGCGGATCCCGGCGGAGGCGCTCGGCCCGGCCACCTCGACGTCGGCCGACCTCCCCAGGCGCGAGATCACGACGGTCCCCAGCGGCGTCCTCAGGCCGGTCTCGACGAGCACCTCGTGCGCGGGCGCCGCAGCGACCGCAGCAGGGGAGCGGTCGTCGCGACCAGGGTCCCGGCCGGGCAGTGGATGCGCGGCTTGACGATTCGCGGCTCGATCACGTCGGACTCCTCGCCGTCGCGCCCGATCGAGGTGATCCCGAGCGAGTGGCCCTGGCCCGACACCTCCGCCGCGAGCGTGGTCAGTGCCTCGGTCTTGCCGGTGTTCTTCGCCAGTCCGACCAGCGTCACCCGGCGGGCGGGCATCACCTCGGCCGCGAGCGTCGCGCTCATCTCACCCATTCCCCTGGAGGGCCGGTTCCGCCGCGGCCTCGGGCGCGGCGGCTCGCGCACGAGAAACGTCGCCAGGTGGTTGGGGTACGTGCCGCGCGAGAAGCCGGCGTCGAAGCCGAGCTCCTTGGCGAGCTCGTTGGAGACCCGCGGCCCCCCGCAGACCAGCGTCGTGCGGTCGCGCATGCCCTCGGCCTCGACCATCTCGACCAGCTCGGTGAGGTTGTGGATGTGCAGGTTCTGCTGGGTGACGGTCTGCGAAACGAGGATCGCGTCGGCGTCCAGCTCCATGGCGCGGTCGACCAGGACGGTGTTCGGCACCTGGCTGCCGAGGTTGTGCGTGTCGAACCCCTCGTAGCCCTCGAGGCCGTGATGTCCGTCGTAGCCCTTCAGGTTCAGCATCGCGTCGATGCCGACGCTGTGGGTGTCGGAGCCGGTGCTGGCGCCGACGACGACGATCGGGCGGCCGAGGGTCTCGCCGACGAAGGCGTCGATCTCGTCCTCGTTCATGTACTCGACCTCGAAGCCCTCGTCGGCGGATCGACTCGTACTCGACCGGGTCTTCGAAGCGCCCGTACATCACCAAGTACATGAAGCCGTCCGTGACCTTCTCGTGGTGGACCACCTCGGAGCGGGAGAGGCCCATGCGCCGGGCGATCTCCAGCGCCGCGAAGCGGGCGGTGCGCTCCCCCTGCACGGGCAGGGTGAAGCTGACCTGGACTATCCCGTCGTCGAGGTGGTCGGCGTACGGCCTGATCCCGCCCGCGGCCTCCGCGGCCGGTGGTCGCGCCGGAGCCCCTCCGGTATCAAGCGACGGGCACACCGGACATGACCTCGACCAGCGGATTGAAGTAGCGGTCGTCGGTCTCGAGGATGCCCTCGGCCCCGCGGCCCTCGTCGGGATGGCGCCGCACGTCGCCGAAGCGACCGTCCTCGATCGCCGCGAACAAGCCGGTCTCGGCGATCTCCTCGAGCAGTGCGCGCGCCCGGTCGAGGACGTCGCCGGCGTGGCTCTGGACGATCCCGCCGGGCCTGAATTCGATCTCGTCGGCGAAGTCGCGGGCGCTGGTCTCGACGTAGTCGACGTTCTCCAGCGCCAGGGTACGGTCGTGGATGTGCGGGGTGAAGACGCCCTCGGTCGGCACGCCGATCGTCTGCAGGCCCTGGCGGGTGGCGACGGTGACCAGGTTGAACAGCGTGTCGCAGGCGTGGGTCCGCAGCAGGTTCCCGTTCATATGCCTGGTCGGCGGCATGTACTTGACCGGGCTCTCCGGGAACAGCTCCCGGGTTAGCTGCGCCTGCGCCAGCTCCAGCAGGAGGCTATTCGGCACCTGCGGGTGGATCTCGAAGGCGTTGCCGATCGCGATGTGCTCCGGGTGCACGCCGGAGTCGCGCGCAAGCTGGAAGTTGATCAGCTGCGAGGCGACCACCGAGGGAGCCGCCTCGAGCGCGTCGGCGGTCCGCAGGTAGTTGTCCTCGCCGGTGTTGATCACGATCTGGAAGAAGCCGTTGATCATTCGCGAGAGGCGCTGGTCGGCCAGCGTCCGGACCATGTTGATGTCGCGGTAGAGGATTCCGTAGAGGGCGTCGTTGACCATGTTGTCGAATCCCTCGATGGCGCCCATACGGCGATCTCCGGCATGCAGAGGCCCGAGCAGAAGCTGGAGAGGCGGACGTAGCGGCCGTTGGCCGCCGACCACTCGTCGAGCGCCTCGCGCATGATCCGGAAGTTCGCCTGGGTCGCGAAGGTGCCGCCGAAGCCCTCGGTGGTGGGCCCCTCGGGCACGTAGTCGAGCAGGCTCTGCGCCGTGGAGCGGATCACGGCGATGATGTCGCCGCCGGGTCGGCCACCGCGCGGGCGTGGATCACGTCCTCGTAGACGTTCCCGGTTGCGGTGAGGACGTAGTGGTGCGGCGGCGGCCGCTCGCCGATCCGCTCGCGCAGCTCCCGTCGCTCCTCCAGCGCTGCGGAGAGCTGGCCCAGCCGCTCCTCGGAGGCCTTTGCCATACAGCGGTGGACCGCCTGCTCGTCTGTGGCCGGGAGCGCGCAGAGGTCGAACTCGCCGCTCGCGGTTGTGAGCGCCATCTCCTCCAGGCCGAGGTCGGTCTGCAGTGTCGCGTTGCCGACCCAGTACGCGATTCCGAGGCCGAGCTCTCCGCGCTCGAGCACGTGGTCCACCAGCACATTCGCCAGCGGCACGTCGGAGACGGCCCCTTCCAGGCCGAGCAGGCGCAGCACCGTTCGCTCGACCGAGACGGTGCTCTTGCCGTCGATCTCCTCCCCGGCGCCGGCCGCGATCGCCGTCGCCGCTTCCCTGCAGGCCTCGACCACTCCCTGGTCGAGGCTCAGCTTGGAGCCGGCGACCGCCGCTTCGTGAGGCAAGCCATTGCCATTGCCATGCGGTCTTTGTCGCACTACCCCGGCCCTAATCCTCGCTTGGATTCGAAAGATCTTGTCTGGTCGAGATTATCAGAGTAAATGGGGCCGAAACCCACCCTCTGGACCGCTGAGGAGGCCGCTACGGCTTGCGGCCGGTGAGGACGGCATAGCGCTCGCTGGGGATGTCGGCGCGGCCGACGTCCTCGAGCCCCGCGTTGCGGAGCAGGTTCATCAGCTCCGGGTGGGGCATGTAATGGGACCGGCGCTCCAGGGAAAGCGAGGCGTCGTCGATCGCCAGCTGCACCGACCAGTGGCGGAGGCCGGCTTCGCGGTCCGCGGTGATGCGTTCGCGGAACTCGACGCGGTGGCCGTCGATCGTGCGCGGCGGGTGCTCGATCCAGTTCGAGTCGGGAACCAGGTCCTCTTCCCGCGGGGCGTCGACGTAGACGCGACCGCCTGGGCGCAGGCAGCGGGCGAAGCTCTCTATCGAGCGTTCGAGCGCCGAGCGATCGGGGTCGACATCCGCGTCGAAGGTGCCCGCATAGATCAGCGAGCAGCCCCGGCAGATCACGGCGTCGAACTGCTCGCGGTAGAGCGAGCCGAGCTCCTCCCAGCGCGCCTCCGCGGCCTCGAGCTCGACCCCGGCTGCCCGCGCGTTCTCGCGAAACCGTTCCAACATCCCGGGGCTGCCATCCGTGCAGGTCACGCTGTAGCCGAGGAGGTGGAGGTCGAGGGCGGGGAAGCCGCTGCCGCAGGCGCAGTCGAGTACCTCCAGGCCGTCCGGCGGCCCGAGCCAGTCGGCGATGTCGCGCACCAGCCGGTCCCGGTCGTACTCGACCGAAAGGCACAGGTCCCAGACGGTCCCCACGTCCGGTGCGTCGAAATCCGCCGTTGTCAGCTGCCATGCGGTGCTCATTGAGGGCAACATAATGGAGAATCGAAAATAATCAAGAAGTTTGATCAAACACCGGCGACCGAGTTCGCATCGTCGCGGCCTCAGGCGGTTTCGGCGGCGAGCCCCGGCGGTTCGCCGAGGCGTTCGCCCGGCAGCCTCCGCGTCGCCCAGAAGGAGCCGAGGGTGAGGAAGGCGGCGACGAGGAAAGCCAGCTTCAGCGCCTCCAGCTGCGCGTCTTCGTAGTGGGCGACCAGGGTGTCGGTCGTTGCCGGTGGCAGCCCGGCCGCGTCGGCGCTCGCTTCGACTTCGGAGGCGGCGACGAAGCTGCCGCCGGCGCTGAGCTGGACCTCGACCTGCTTGCTGACGTCGCTGGAGATCTGCGGGTCGGCGGCGATGTTCGCGCTGAAGGCGGCGATCAGGCCGGTGATCACGATCGCGCCGAGCAGGGCGGTGCCGAGCGAGGAGCCGAGCTGCTGCGCGGTGTTCTGCAGCCCGCCGGCCTCGCTGCGGTCGGAGTCGCCGACCGCCGACTGGACGACGTTGCCGAGTTGGGAGACGACCAGGCCCATGCCGACGCCAAGCACGCCCATCGCCGTCAGGAAGGAGGCGTTGTCGAGCTCGGGCTCGATCGTCCCCAGCAGCATCACGCAGGCGAGGAAGACGATGCCGAGCCCGGCACGCACCAGCGCCCGCGGCGCGAACCGCGAGGAGAGCGCCGAGCCGGCGATCGCGCTGAGGAAGAGGCCGACCGAGGCGGGCAGCATCCGCACGCCCGTTTCCAGCGCGTCGAGCCCCTGGACGATCTGCAGGAAGAGCGGGATCGTGAAGAAGATCCCCATCAGCACGAGGTTCTGGGCCAGCAGCATCGAGACGCCGCCGCGCAGCGGCGGAATGCGCAGCAGCCGCAGGTGAACCAGCGGTTCGAGGCCGTGCTCCTCGCGTCGCCGCTCCCAGGCGACGAAGGCGGCAAGCAGCAGCGCCCCGGCGGCGATCGCGAACGGGGTCAGGGAGAAGCCGAAGGGCTCGACCGGGGAGCTGCGCGGCTGCAGCCAGCCCCAGTTGCTCGCCTGCAGCACGGCGAAGACGATGACCGCGAGGCCGGCGGCGGAGAGGACGCTGCCGATCCAGTCGAGGGCGGGGGCCGGGCCCTCGCGCTCTGGCTCGCTCATCAGCCGCGTCCCGGCGAGGATGCCGAGCGCGACCACGACCTCGCCGACGAAGACCAGCCGCCAGGTGAAGTCGGTCGTCACCCAGCCGCCGAGGATCGGGCCGACCGCGATCCCGGCGCCGGCGACGCCGCCGAGCACGCCGTAGGCGACTGCCCGCTCCCGGCCCTGGTAGGAGCCGGCGACGAGGGCGACCAGGGCAGGGAGGACCAGCGCGGCGCCGATCCCCTCCAGCACCGACCAGCCGAGCACCAGGCTCGGCACGTTCCAGGCGGCCGCGGTCAGGCCCGAGCCGACGCCGTAGATGCAGAGCCCGATCGCGAAGGCGCGCCGCCGGCCCCAGAGGTCGCCGAGCTTGCCGCCGGTCAGCATCAGCCCCGCCATCACCAGCGCGTAGAGGGCGATCACCGCCTGGATCGTCGTCACCGTGGTGTCGAAGTCCTCGACCAGCTGGGAGATCGCGACGTTCATCACCGCCTGGTCGAGGACCATCAGGAACTGCGCGGTCGCCAGCACGGCGAGGACTCCCCACTTCTTCATGCGGGCAGCGTATTGGCCGGTCCAGCCGGCGCCGCGGCTCAGCCGGTCTGCTCGGTCGGGCGGATCAGGATCTCGTTCAGCGAGACGTGCCAGGGCCGGGTGACGGCGAAGGCGATCGCCTCGGCGACGTCGGTGGCCTCGAGCGTCTTGACGTCGGCGAACCGTTGGCGCGTCTGCTCGCGGACGCCGTCGCGGAGGTGATCGGTGAGCTCGGTGTCGACGGCGCCGGGCTCGACGATCGTCGAGCGCAGCCGACGCTTGGCGAACTCCTGGCGGAAGGACTCGCTGAAGGCGCCGACCCCGTGCTTGGTCAGGTTGTAGACGCCGGAGCCGGCGCGGGCGACGCGGCCGGCGACCGAGCTGACGTTGACCACGTCGGCGCAGCCGCGCTCGGAGTCCTTGGCGGCGGCGAGCAGGTGGGGGAGGGCGGCGTGGGTAGTGTTGATCAGCCCCTTCAGGTTGAGGTCGATCATCCGGTTCCACTCCTCCGTCGGCGCCTCCTCGATCGGACCCAGCAGCATCACCCCGGCGTTGTTGACGACGATGTCGAGGCGGCCAAGGGCGGCGACGGCGCGGTCGACCGCGGCGATCGCCTGCTCCGGGTCGGCGATGTCGGCCTCGATCGCCATCGCGGTGTGGCCGTTCCCGCCGATCTCCTCCGCCAGGCGCTCCAGCCGTTCGAGCCGACGCGCGGCCAGCGCGACCTTGGCGCCCGCGGCGGCGAGCGCCCGCGCCGTCGCCTCACCGATGCCGCTGCTGGCGCCGGTGACGAGCGCGACGGTTCCCGCGAGTGAGTCGGCCACGGTTGTCAACCTACCTCTGTGGTCTCCACGGCAAACCTGGCCACCGCTCTGGTCGCCGTCACGGCGATAGTCGCCATCGTCGGAGGGTGCGGAGACGGTGCGCCCGAAACGGGTTCGCATGCGATTCCGAGATCCCGCCAAGGCCGAACCCTTGCCCCGGCCCATTGCCCCGCGGGCCATCCCAGTTGCCGCAGCGCGAGCGGGCGGATCGTCTACGTCGAGCGGGTCGACCCCGACGGCGACGGCGACGCCCACTTCGTGATCCTCGACCCGCAGGGAATCAGCCTGCCCGGCATCACCGCGATCGACGTCCGCAAGGGGCTGCGGCCGCAGCCGCTGCCCGGGCCCGGCGACCTGATCAGCGCCGCCGGCCCGGTCCAGACCGGCTCCTATGGTCAGGACCAGATCCACGCGCTGGAGTTGCACGTGGCAGGCGAATAGCGCCGTCGGCTTGACACGTGACTAAAAGGTCACCTATAGTCACCTGCCATGGACGAGGTGTTCAAGGCGCTGGCCGATCCGACGCGGCGGGCCTTGCTCGATGCGCTGTTCGAGTGCGACGGGCAGAGCCTCAGCGCCCTCGAGGAACGCCTGCCGATGTCGCGCTTCGGCGTGATGAAGCACCTGAAGGTGCTCGAGGGGGCGGGCCTGGTCACCGCCAGGCGGCGCGGGAGGGAGAAGCTCCATTTCCTCAACCCGGTGCCGATCCGGCTGGTCTACGACCGCTGGGTGAGCAAGTACGCCGAGCCCTGGACGTCCGCCCTGAGCGAACTGAAACGAGAGATCGAGGAGGAGGACCGATGAACGACGAGCAGCTCTACACCGTGGTCGGCGGACGCGGCACGATGTCCGTGTTCGAGATCTACATCAAGACGACGCCGGAGCGCCTCTGGGAGGCGATCACCGACGGCGAGATGCGCAAGCGCTACAGCTTCGGCGTCGGCACCAAGTCGGAGTGGACCGAGGGTTCCGGGTACCGCTCCGGGGTGCCGGGGGTGATCGAGATCGCCAGCGGCGAGAACGTCAAGATCGACCCGCCGCGCCGGCTGGTGCAGACCTTCAGGGCGCTGTGGAGCGAGGAGGTCGAGCGTGAAGGCACCTCGCGGGTGACCTGGGAGATCGAGCCGGTCGGCGAGGACTCCTGCCGGCTCGCGGTTACCCACGACCAGCTCGGCGAGGACGCCAACTCCGAGCTGTTCGGCGGCTGGCCGATGATCCTCTCCGGCCTGAAGACGCTGCTGGAGACCGGGGAGGACTTGACGACGCCGGGCTCGCTGCGCTACTCGAGGGCGGCCGGCTCGTCCTGAGCCGTCCCGCCGCTAGCTCACCTTGCTCATGAAGCGAGGCTAGCGCTCGCCTACGCGCGCAGGGCCAACCGCTTTTTCGTCCATTGAGATAAAGATTTTGAATATATTGCTCCAAGTTGTCCAATGTTCCAACCCACCGGGATGGGCGGAGGGACGGCAAATCAGTCAAGAGAAGGAATGGGAGAGAGATGAAGAACAACAAGCGACTGCTGCTTGTCTTGGCCGTGATGGGCACCGTTTTCGCGGTTACGACCGCGGTGGCGATGGCCTCGGTCTGGAAGGACAAGAACGGCACCAACGTCACGAAACTCACCGAATTCTCGCTCAAAGGCGGCGAACTGTTCGAAACCGAATCGGGCGCCAACGGGATGTCGTGCGAAGTGAGCGCGACGCTGACGACCGAAGGTGGCAGCACCGGGAAAATCACCGCCTGGACGGTCAGCAACTGCGGCACCGGCTTTGGGAAACTCTCCGGCTGCACGGTGTCCTCGACGGAAACGATCGGCAAACCGTGGACCGTGGACGTCAACACCAGCGATTTGACGATCACAAGCATGCACATCAAGCGCAAATTCAGCGCCGGTTGCGCGATTACCGAAATCGACAAGACGATCAGCCCGACAGTGACGCTCGACATCCAGAAAGAAATGAGCAACCTCGAATTCAGCGGCGAAACGACCGGCTACAAAGCCTTCGGCTCGCTCAAAGTCGAAACCAACGCCGGTACATACGGCATCGGCTGAACAAGCAGGAGCGCGGGTCCCGCGGCTCGTCCGCGGGGCCCCGCCCTAGCTTCCGGGCCGGTTGCGGGACGGCGGTCAGCTCGACGACTCGGGCCGCGGCAGGTCGAACTGGATGATGTGGACCATCGTGGTGATGGTCTCGGTGTCCGGGTTCATTCGGTTCGCTGCGCGGGCTTTGATCTCGAAAAGCTCTTCTAGCGTGCCCTCCAGGTGTGTGAGGAGCTCCTCGTAGCCCTCTGCATCGAGGAGCATTGGCGAACGGCTGATGTGATTTTCCTCGCCGTCAAAGGTTCCTCCGGTGATGGCTTTGGCGATGTCTTCGTTGACCAAAGCCATGATTGCTGCCGTAGCGCCGGATTTAGGACCTTCAATCTGTTTCCAGGTCTCTCGGTCGAACAACGCCCGCTGCGTGGCGCGATAGAAGTGCTCAACCGAGCGACCGTCGGCAGCATTCTCGTCGATCCGGACCAACTCGACGAGACGTAGTTCCTCGAGCTTTTCGATGTGGTAGGCGACATGGCGTACCGAGCAGCCGAGTTCGGCGGCGAGTTCTTTCGGACTCGCCAAACGGTCGGTGAGAACAGAAAGGGCGTAGACCCGAGTGTGATGCGCCATGGCGCTCAGCAGCTCGACTTTGGTCAGTTGGGGAGGCGCGTCTGCCATCGTCTGAAAATTTCTGAATAACTCGGAAGTCTCCCATTAAATCTAAGACGGGGCGGGCGAGGTATTCCGCCCTCTTGAGACAAGCTCTGAACCGAGAGGGGACTTTTTAGCAATTCTTCTTGCCGGGGCTGTAGGGAACGGTCGCGGCTCCGCGGCCTCAAATGATCCCGAGCGCGGCCGCGCGGGAGGTGAGGCCGAGATGAAGATCGTCGAACGAGGCGAGTTGATGCCAACGACGTCCATCCGGAAGGGCTCCTAGTGAGTTAACAGGCTCGGCCCGTGGGAGCGGGTCGGGCCTTTATCGAAAGTCGCTATCCGGCTCGATACCAATCGGGGCTCCCTCGACGGTTCAGAACTTGGTCAGAAAAAGTAGGTGCAACTGCGCAAGGATCGGCTTATGTCGAACGAGAGCCGGAAGAAGGCGAGAACGTTGCAATCAGGGGGAGCGGGGCTGTGAGGGTCACGTGGCCCCCTGATTTCAGCGCCTCACGTCCCCGCCTCGACACGGTGATCAAGCTGGCCGGCGCGCTCGGCATCGAGCCCTGCGAGCTGATCGCCGACGTCCGCTGGACGCCGCCGCCCGCGGGGCCGAGCGGCGGCGGCTTTCGCAAGCTCTGATTCAGGACGGAGGACGATGCGAAGGTCGTTGGCGAGCGAGGAGGGGGCGAGGCCGGTCACGTCCTCGACGCTCTGCAGGGCCGCCGACGATGATCGCCTCCGTCTTCCTCGCCTTCCACGACGCTCGGCGAGTGGAGCTGGTGGGCGCCCCACCCGCTGCGCCGCGTCTGCCTCCGCCTCGGCTTCTCTGAGGCCTGAGGGCAAAGACCGCCCGCCGATTCACAACGGCTTAGGCTAAGTGCTAAATTTAGCACCAAAGCTAAATTTAGAGCAGAGGCTAAGTCACCATGAGCTCTCCCGCCTTCAAAAATCCATATCGCCCCGGAGCTGGTCACATGCCGCCTTATCTGGCGGGGCGCGAACGCGAGTACGAAGAGTTCGATCGACTTTTGGAGCAGGATCAGATACTCGAGAATCTGGTTCTCACCGGTCTGCGTGGTGTCGGAAAGACCGTTCTGCTCGAGACCTTCAAGCCCAAGGCCATCGAAAAAGGGTGGCTCTGGGCGACCGCGGATCTTTCCGAGTCGGCGAGCATCAGCGAGGGCGCGCTCGCCGAACGGCTGCTCGCAGACCTTGCGCTAATCACCTCCTCCGCCACCGTGGGCAATCCTGCCTCAGGGCAGCAGGTTGGCTTCGCGGCGCCGGCGCAGCCGCAAGAGGTACCCCTATCCCATGCGGTGCTGGTCGAGGTCTACAACGGCACCCCAGGTTTGACGGCGGACAAAATCAAGTCAACTCTCGAATTCGCCTGGGAGCACTTGAGGGATCGAGAGGAGCATCGCGTGATCTTCGCCTACGACGAGGCCCAGAACCTCTCGGATCACGCAGGCAAGGAGCAGTTTCCCCTGTCTGTCCTCCTGGACGTGTTTCAGTCGATCCAATCCAAGGGGATCCCCTTCATGCTCGTTCTAGCGGGGCTTCCCACGCTGTTCCCGAAACTTGTCGATGCGCGCACCTACACGGAGCGCATGTTCCGGGTTATGACGCTGACGAGGTTGAGCGAAGACGAGAGTCGCGAAGCGATCCTCAAGCCGATCGAGGTGGCGGAGTGCCCGGTCAAATTGGCGGCTGGCTCGGTCGAGCTCATCATCCACGAGTCGGCGGGATATCCCTACTTCATTCAGTTCATCGGCCGGGAGGTATACGACGTTTTCATTCGCCAACACGCCGACGAAGAGCAAAAAGTAGTGCCTGTCGAGGCGATACAGCGCAAGCTGGACGCCGATTTCTTCGCCGGGCGCTGGGCCAGGATCACCGATAGGCAGCGGGAACTTCTCTGGGTGGTCGCGCATCTGGAGAGACCCGATGAAGAATTCACGATTCTGGAACTGACGGAAAAGGCCAATGACTTGCTGCCAAAGGCGTTCTCGGCCAGTCACGCAAACCAGATGCTGGCCAGCCTCGCCGAGAAGGGAATGATCTACAAGAACCGGCTTGGGAGGTACTCCTTTGCGGTTCCTCTATTGGGGCGCTTCATACGCCGTACCTATGAGCTCCCTGGTGGCGCCGGGGCGATCTAGGCAGAAGCGCCGGCGACACCCTGGTCGAGCATTGCGCGGGCGGTGTCGACGATCGTCTCCTCGGTCGGTCGCGGCGACCAGCCGAGGCGCTCGCGGGCCTTGGCGCTCGAGTAGGTGACCTTGCGGCCGAGTTGGTTGGCGACCGAGCGGACCGCCGGGTCGAAGAGCGCCATTGCCTTGACCAGCAGGTCGGGGACGCCGCGCGTCGGCACCTTGGCGGCGTCGGTGCCGAGCTGCTCGCGGAGGACCGCTGCCACCTCGGACATCCAGAGGAACTCGTCGACGGCGACGAAGCGCTCGCCCCCGGCCGCCGGGTCGCTCATCGCCCGGATCTGCAGGTCGGCGACGTCGCGGACGTCGACGATGCTGAAGCCGACCCGCGGCACGCCGGGCATCCCCTTCAGCAGCCGTTCGATCATCTGCAACGAAGGAGTGGTCCGCGCTCAGCGGCGGCCCGAGGATCGCGCCGGGCTGAACCGTCGCCAGCCGTCCCCGCTCGCCCGCCTCCTCCACCAGCTCCCAAGCCGCCCGCTCGGCGATCGTCTTCGAGCGCACGTAGGGGCTGAGGCCGGACCCGTCCGGGTCGGTCCAGTCGCTCTCGTCGAGCGGCCGATCGGAGGGCTTGGCGCCGCCGCCGACCGCGGCCACCGAGGAGGTGACGACGACCCGCTCGACGCCGGCGGCGAGCGCCGCCCCCAGCACTCGCCGGGTGCCCTCGCGGGCCGGCACGATCAGCTCGTCGGGGTCCTTGGGCTGGGCCGGCGGGAACGGCGAGGCGACGTGGAGGACGTGGTCGCAGCCGGCGACGGCGGCGTCCCAGCCGTCGTCCTCGCCCAGGTCGGCGGCGAAGAAGGCGAGCTCGTCGGCCTCGACCCGCGAGCCGATTGCCGCCCGCACCTCCGCCTCGCGGGCGAGGTCCCGCACGGTCGTCCGCACGCGGTACCCGCGCCTCAACAGCTCGACCGCACACCAACCCCCGAGGAAGCCGGAGCCCCCGGTGACCAGGACCGTCTGCGGCTCAGCGTTCACCCGGTGGATGAGCATAGCCGCCCGACCAACTACCAGTTTGTTCCTACATAATTGGTATTGTGACTACATGAACGAGATCGGAGTCCGGCAGCTGAAGGCGGGTCTCAGCGAGGTGCTGCGGCGCGTCGAGGAAGGCGAGCAGATCCGGGTAACCGTGCGAGGTCGGCCGGTTGCGGACATCGTTCCCACCGGGTCGCCGCGGTCCGAGGATCGGCTCAGGGAGCTGGTGATCGCGGGCAAGGTCACGCCTGCGGCGCAACGCCGCTCCCGCCGCTCCCCCCGGCCGCTGGAGACCGGACGCTCCGCGTCGGACGCGGTGCTGTCCGAGCGCGACGAAGGTCGATGACGCTTTACCTCGACTCGAGTGCGCTGGTCAAGCGCTACATCGCGGAGGACGGCAGTGAGTCGGTGCTGCGCGAGATGGAGGAAGCGCAGCTCCTGGGCGATCTGCAGGATCGGCTACGTGGAGACGATTCGCGCCGTTGCGCTCGCCGGCGGTCACAGGGCGGTGAAGCGAGTCAAGAGCGACTGGCCCGCGTTCGACGTGGTCGAGGTCGATGCCGAGCTGACGGAGCACGCGGCCGAGCTGGCGGTGGCGAGCGAGCTGCGCAGCCTGGACGCCCTGCACCTCGCGGCCGCCCTGCTGATGCCCCCCGAGGAGCTTCTCCCTCGCCACCTGGGACATCCGCCTGCACCGAGCAGCTCGAAAGCACGGCTTGCGGACCCTCCCGGCCGAGCTCGACTAGCTGCTCCGGATCGTCTCTCGAGGACCGCCCAGCGCGGCCATGGTCGCCACCACCGACTCCGCCAGCGCGGTCGGCGCGTAGCCGCCCTCGAGGACGAGCCCCAGCGGGGCGTCGGCGCGCGCGGCCAGCTCGCGGACCTGCCCGGCCATCCGGCCGAATGGGCTCGACTCCAACCGGCAGCCGGCGAGCGGGTCGTCGCGATGGGCGTCGAAGCCGGCCGAGACGAGGATCAGGTCGGGGTCGAAGGACGAGATGGCAGGCCCCACGGCGTCCTCCAGCAGCGACAGCCACAGCTCCTCCCCGGACCCCGGCGGCACCGGCAGGTTGAGCGTGTAGCCCTCGCCGGGGCCGGAGCCGGCGTCGGCTGCCGCCCCGGTGCCGGGGTACAGCGGCTGCTGGTGGATGCTGACGAAGAGGACGTCGGGACGATCCCGGAAAGCCGCGGCGGTACCGTTGCCGTGATGGACGTCCCAGTCGAGGATCGCCACCCGCTTGGCGCCCAACTCACGGACCGCCAGCTCGGCGGCGATGGCGACGTTGTCGAACAGACAGAAGCCCATCGCCCGATCGGGCTCGGCGTGATGGCCGGACGGTCGCCCGGCCGAGAAGCCGACCTGGTCCTCGCCGGCGAGCAGCGCACGCGTCAGCTCGCAGGCGCCACCCGCCGCGTGCAGCGCGGCGCGGTAGGAGGCCTCATTGACGACCGTGTCGGCGTCGATCGCGCCGCCGCCGGCCAGGCAGAGCTCGCGGATCGAATCCACGTGGTCGCGAGAATGGACGAGCCGCAGCTCCCGCTCGCTCGCCGGCGGCGCCGGGCGGCGCTCCCAGCCGAGCCAGTCCCGCGCCTCCAGCGCTCGCTCGATCGCCAGCAGCCGCTCCGGGGCATCCGGGTGCCCCGGCATCCGTTCCCGCGGATCGTGCTCGAGGCAGGCCGGGTGGCTGAAGTAGAGCATCGCCCGACTCTAGGGCGCTCGCGGCCGGGCGCCCCGGAGCCCGGCGTTTCCGCCCCGGGGCCATGGGTAGTCCGGGGCCAAGCCAAGCGACGAGGAGGCAAGACCGGATGAGCCAGCCGACCCTTGAGGATGCCCGCGAGCTGAGCGAGTGGAGCCCTCCGCTCGGCGTCGTCTCCGTCTACCTGCGCTTCGACCCCGGCGATCGCGGCGGCGCCTGGCGGACCGAGCTGCGCAACGGCCTCGACTGCCTCGAGGAAGCGGCGAAGGATTCCGACCACGAGCGCCGGGTGGCGCTGCGGGCGACCGCGAGGCGCCTGGCCGCGCGCTTTGAAGACGGCGAGCACCGGCCGCCGCCGCGCGGCGAAGCCGGCTTCGTCGAGGTTGCCGAGAAGGGCGGCGCCGAGCGCTGGTGGGCGAGCGGCTACGCGCTGCCCGATCCCGCCTGCGTGCGCCTGGCCGAGGCGCCGGTGCTGGGGCCGCTGGTCGAGCTCTCCTGCCGCGAAAGCTCGCGCGGGGTCGCGCTGCTCTCCGCCGAGCGGGTGCGGCTGCTGCGCTTCGCCGAAGGGGCGCTGGAGGAGGTCGAGGACTGGGAGCTGAGCGTGACCAGCCTCGACTGGCGCGAGCGCAAGTCCCAGAGCAGCAACGACCCGACCCGGGCCCACGGCGTCAGCGCCTCCGGCCACGACCAGTTCGACGAACGGCTTGAGCACAACCGCCAGCGCTTCCTCGTCGAGTGCGGTCGCCTTGCCGGCCGGGCGGCTGCCGAGGATGGACTCGGCGACCTCGTCGCTTTCGGGCCGCTCAGCGACGTCGACTGCTTCAACGCCGGCCTCGTCTCGCCCGCCGCGAAACTCGAGCTGGGCGGCGAGGCCGACCTGATCTCGACCCCGACCGGCCGGCTGACCGACACAGTTCGCGACGTCGTCGAGAAGCTCGGCTTCGAACGCGATCGCGCCCTGGTCGAGCGGGCGCTGGAAGAGGCGAACGGCGGCAGCCGCGGCGCCGTCGGGCCGCGGGAGACCGGCGAGGCGCTGGGCGAAGGGCGGGTCGAGCACCTGGTCTTCGATGCGGCGATCGGCGACGGCGCCGAGCCGCTGGTCCGCGGTGCCCTGGCCGGCGCCGCCCGCGTGACCTCGGTCCGCGATGAGGCCGCGGCGCCGCTGGCGCCGGCCGAAGGCGTCGCCGCGATCCTGCGCTACTGAGCGGACGCAAGGAGCGGGTCCCGCGCTCCTCCGTTCGCCGCCACCGCGATCGTCTCCACCGCGCGCCGCAGGTCGCGCTCGCCCGGCAGGCCGTAGCCGACCACCAGCGCCGGCGGTTGCGGATGGGCGCGGGTGAAGGTCGCGAGCCCCTGGACGTGGACACCGGCAGCGCCTGCGCCCGCGACCGTCGCCTCCTCGTCGGCGCCCGGCGGCAGCTCCAGCACCGCGTGCAGGCCGGCGGCGACCCCGCGTAGGCGGGCGCCGGGAAGCGTCGCGGCGACGGCGTCGAGGAGGACGGCGCGCTTGGCGCGGTAACGCTGGCGGGCGCCACGCAGGTGGCGGTCGAAGGCACCGCCGGCGAGCAGGTCGGCGAGCGCCCATTCCTCGATCCGCGGGCCGCCGCCGTCGGCCATCGTGCGGGTGGTGATCGCCAGCGGCACTAGCTCGGCCGGCAGCAGCAGCCAGCCCAGGCGCAGCGCCGGCGCCAGGGTCTTGGAGACGGTGCCGGCGAGGACGACGACGTCGGGCGCCAGCCCCTGCAGGGTCCCCGCCGGGCCGCGGTCGTAGCGCAGCTCGGCGTCGTAGTCGTCCTCCAGCACCAGGGTGCCGCGCTCGCGGGCCCAGGCGACCAGGAGCCGCCGTCGCTCCGGCGCCAGCACCGCCCCCATCGGCAGCGCGTGGGCAGGGGTGACGACAACCGCGTCGGGGTCAGCCGCGGCCAGCGCCGCGATATCGATCCCGCTCTCGTCGATCGGCACCGGCACCACCTCGAGCTGCTCGGCTTCGATCGTCCAGCCGGCGACGGGGTAGCCGGGGTCCTCGACCGCGATCCGCCGCCCGCCCCGCCCCCGCACCAGCTGGCAGAACAGCCGCAGCCCCTGCTGGTAGCCGGCGGTGACGACGACGCGATCGGCCGCCGCGGCCGCCGCCCGCACCCGCCCCAGGTGCTCGGCGAGCGCGACCCGCAGCTCGGTGGTGCCGCCGAACTCGCCGTAGGCGAGGCGGGCGTCGGGAAGCTGCGCGAGGGCGCGGCGCAGCGAACGTGCCCAGGCGCGGCGCGGGAACAGCGAGAGGTCGGGGGCGCCGGGGAAGAGGTCGATCCCCTCGACCGGCGCCGGCACCGGCGCCGGCGCGCTCGCCCCGTCGCCGCCCTCGGCATCTCCGGCTCGCTGCGCCACCCGCGTGCCCGAGCCGCGCCGGGCCAGCAGGTAACCCTCGGCGGCAAGCTGCTCGTAGGCTTCGACGACCAGCCGGCGCGAGACGCCGAGCTCGGCGGCGAGCGCGCGGGAGGAGGGGAGGCGGGACTCCGGGCGCAGCCGGCCGGCACGGATCGCCTGCCGCAGGCCGTTCTCCAGCTGCGTCCGCCGCGGCCGGTCCGGGTCCCAGTCGGGCAGTAGCAGCTCGGGCGAGGCGGCGGCCGAAGTGGAACCCAGATTAGTCATCTAATTGGACCTTATCGAGGTACCGCTTTCACTCTAGCCTGCGTGGCCCGACAGCGAAGAGGAGGCCCACGATGTCCAGAATCGAACCGCGCCAGGGAGCGTTCGCCCGCATCGTCGCCCGCGGCAGCCGCATCGCCTACGGACGCGAGATGCGCTCCGCCGGCGTCTACGCTCGTCACCCGCGGCTGATGTTCGACTACATGCGCTTCAACCGTGCCGCCGAACGCGGCAAGCGGGTTCCGAAGGCGCTCAGCGAGCTGGCGGTGCTGCGCGCGGCGACCCTGGTCGGCTGCGAGTTCTGCATGGACATCGGCTCCGAGTTCGCGCGGCGCAGCGGCCTCAGCGACGAGCAGCTGCTGGCCCTGCACGAAGCCCACGAGTCCGGCTTGTTCGGCGAGGACGAGCTGCTGGTGATCGACTTGGCGACCGGGATGACCCGTACGCCGGGCACCGTCGAGGAGGAGCTGATGGCGACGGTCCGCGAGCGCTGGGGCGACAAGGGGGCGCTGGAGCTGGTCCACCTGATCGCCTGGGAGAACGCGCGGGCCCGGATCAACGTCGCCATCGACATCGCCCCGGAGGGCTTCTCCGAGGGCAAGGTCTGCGCGGTCCCTGCGGCGAAGGTGGTGGCCACCCCGACCGAGCCCGCCCCGCGGGCCGTGCCGGCGGCGCCGGCCTGACTCAGGCCGTGGCGGGCGCGGCGGCGAGGTGCTGGTGGACGAAGCGGACGACCATCGCTCCCTCGCCGACCGCGGTCGCGCAGCGCTTGGTCGATCCGGCGCGGACGTCGCCGGCGGCGTAGATGCCGGGGACGCTGGTTTCGAGCAGGCCGTGCGCGCCCGCTTCCGGCCCGGTGAGGACGAAGCCGTCCTCGTCGCGGGCGATCCCCTCGCCGAGCCAGCCGGTGCACGGCGAGGCGCCGAGGAAGAGGAAGAGGAACGAGAGGGGAAGCCGTTCGCCGTCGCTCAGGGTGACCGCCTCGAGCTGCCCGTCCTCGCCGTGCAGCGCGGCGATTTCGCTGCGGTCGCGGACGGCGACGCCGTAGCGCTCGAGCTCGTCGAGCAGGTACTGGGACATCGTCTCGCGCAAGTCGGCGCGGCGGTGCAGCAAGGTGACCAGGGCGCCGCCGCGGGCCAGCCAGACAGCGGCCTGAGCGGCGGAGTTGCCGCCGCCGACGACGCCGACGCGATGGGCGCCGCAGAGCTGCGCCTCCGGCGGCCCGGCCGCGTAGAAGACGCTGAAGCCCTCATAGCGGTCGAGGTCGGCGACCGGCAGGCGGCGGTATTCGGCACCGGTGCAAAGCAGCACCGCGCGGGCGCTGACCTCGGGGCCGCCCTCGAGTCGGACCGTGTGGCGGCCGTCGCCGTTGGCGCAGGTCAATGCCTCGGCCCGGTAGGGGGTCGCGGTGCGGGCGCCGAACTTGCGCGCCTGGGAGACCGCGCGGCTGGTCAGCTCGGTGCCGCTGATCCCGGCCGGGAAGCCGAGGTAGTTCTCGATCCGGCGCGAGGTGCCGGCTTGGCCGCCGAGCACGGTGCTCTCGATCACCAGCGTGTCGAGTCCCTCCGAGGCTCCGTAGACGGCGGCGCCGAGGCCGGCCGGGCCGCCGCCGAGGACCAGCAGGTCGACCTCCTCCCGCTCGCCGAGCTCCAAGCCGATGCCGAGCGCCCGTGAGAGCTCGCCGTTGGAGGGGGCGCGCAGCTCGGCGCCGCCCGGCAGCCGCGCCAGCGGCAGCTCTGCCTCCGTGAGGCCGGCGAGCGCCGCCGCCGCCTCCTCACTCTCGGCCGGGTCGAGCCAGGAGTAGGGGGTGCGGATGCGGCGCGCGTAGTCGATCAGCCGCCGGGTCGCGGGCGAGTCGCGGGGGCCGAGGATCTCGATCCCGATCCCGTGCTCGCGCTGCAGCAGTTCGCGCCGCTGCACGAAGGCGGGGAGCAGCAGGTCCGAGAGCGAGCCGTCCTCGAACAGCAGCCGCCGCAGCTCTTCGCGCTCGACCGCGATGTAGCGCAGTGGCGCGGTGACGACGGCGGTGAGGAAGACGGTCTGCCCGGAGAGCAGGTTCATCTCGCCGAGGAAGCCGGAGGCGCCGTGGCGGACGATCTCGCGCCCGCTGGCGTCGGTCACGGCCGCCTCGCCCTCGAGGATGGCGATCAGCGGGTAGGTCGCGTCGCCGATCCGAAACAGCGTCTCGCCGACCGCGGCGGTCCGTTCCTCGCCGTGTTCGGCCAGGGTCGCGAGCTGGGAGGCGGAGAGGACGCGGCTGGCCGGATTGGGCACGCCTACAGGGTAGGGATCGGCGCAAACCGCACGTCCGCCAATGCGCGCGCGGTTTTCCGCCCCCTTGCCGCGGGTACCGAGGGTTTCCATGGGGGAAGCCTTCGGAGTCTTGGTTCTCGAGTCGCTGCGCGATTGCGGCGTGAAACGGGTCTACGGCTGCTCTGGCGACGACGTCCTCGGCGCCTCCCGCCGGCTTTCCGGCCTGGACTTGATCGCGGTGGGAGACGGGGAGACGGCCGCGTGCAGCGCCGTCGCCCACGCCGAGCTCACCGACGAGGTCGGTGTCTGCCTGACGACCTCCGGATGCGAGGCGATCGGCTTGCTGCACGGGCTCTACGAAGCCGAGCGCGACCGCCGGCCGGTGGTCGCGATCGTCGGCCAGCCGGTGCGGCGGTCGCTCGCTGACGCCCACCGACAGGGAGCCAACCTCGCCGCCCTGTTCAAAGCCATCGCCGGTGAGTTCGTCGAGGTCTGCGAGGACCCGGCCCAGGCCCGGCCACTGATCGCTCGGGCGGTGCAAAACGCCGCGGCGACCCGCTCGCCGACCTGCGTGATCGTTCCGTACGACTCCGAGCAGGGCGAGCGCGCCGCGCCGCCGCACGGACCGGTCTTCGATCAGCTGAGCGGGCGACTGCCCGACGGCTCCATCCTCACCCGCATCTCCCGCCTGATCGCCACCAAGCTCGTCTTTCCGGATCGACCGGTGATCGCTGTAGCCGGCGGCCGGGAGATGCAGAGGAAGGGCGTCAACGAGTTGATCATGGTCCAGCACCATCGCGAGCGCTGGCGCAACCAGACCCTGGTCGTCCTCGTACTCCACGACTCACGCGTCCAGCCAGATTTCGAATATGCCCAGTACGCGGACCTGATCGGGATGCACGCGGTCCGGGTCGGCGGCTCCACACACTTTGGCGAGGCCTGGGATGAGGTGCTGAGCATCGGCCGCCCGGCGCTGCTGGAGGTGGTCACCGAGGCCGAGACGCCGCCGCCTCCTCGCCGCTTCGACCGGGCCAAGGTTCGCCGCGCCGGCGCATCGATGGTTCTGGCGGCTGCCTTCGCGGAGCTCATCAGCGCCGCAAGCTTGCTGTAGACGACGCCGGCGATAGCTTCTTCCCCCATACGTAGCATGCGGGCGAGAGATGCCTGAACCAGTCAAGCGCAGCCAGCGCTACATGCCCGGGCTGGACGGGCTGCGGGCGATCGCCGTGCTCGCCGTGATCGCCTTCCACCTCGGCTTCGGCTGGGCGCCGGGTGGGCTGCTCGGGGTCGGCATCTTCTTCACCCTCAGCGGCTACCTGATCACCGACATCCTGCTCTCCCAGCTTGCCCGCCGCGGCCACATCGCCCTCGGCCGCTTCTGGCTCGCCCGCGCCCGCCGCTTGCTGCCGGCGCTGTTCGCGATGCTGATCGTCGTCGTCGCCTGGGTGACCGCCTTCGGCCCCGCCCAGCCGCAGCAGTTCCGCGACGCCGTCCTCGCCTCAGCGCTCTACGTCAGCAACTGGCAGCTGATCTTCGGCGACGTCTCCTACTTCGCCCGCTTCGCCCCGCCGGGTCCGCTCAACCACCTCTGGTCGCTGGGGATCGAGGAGCAGTTCTACCTCGTCTGGCCGTTCCTGCTGCTGATCGGGGTGAAGCTGGTGCGGGAGTCGCCGCTGCCCTCCGGCATCCGGCCGCGGCTCGCCGTCGTGACGCTCGCGCTGGCGCTGGTCTCGGCGATCCTGATGGTCGTCCTCTACCGCCCCAGCCTCGACCCCTCACGGGTCTACTACGGGACCGACAGCCGCGCCTTCGAGCTGCTGTTCGGGGCGGCGCTGGCGATGGTCTGGCCCAGCCGCAAGCTCAACCGCCGGATCTCGATCGGCGCCCGCAACCTGCTCGACGGGATCGGGGCGGCTGGCCTGGCGGCGATCGCGCTGATGATCTGGCAGACCGACCAGTACTCCTCCTTCCTCTATCGCGGCGGCTTCCTCCTGCTCTCGATCGCCACCGTGCTGGTGGTCGCGGCGCTGTCCCACCCGGCCTGCCGGCTCGGCCCGATCCTCGGCTGGAAACCGCTGCGCTGGGTCGGCGTGCGCTCCTATGGCATCTACCTCTGGCACTTCCCGATCATCGTCCTCACCACGCCGGGCGGGGTCGCCAACGGTTCCGAACCGCTGCGCGAGCTGGCGCAGGTGGTCGCGATCCTCGGCATCGCCGCCCTCTCCTGGCGCTACGTCGAGGAGCCGGTGCGCCAAGGCGCCCTCGGCCGACTCTGGCGCCGCGCCCGTGCCGGCGAGTGGCGGCCCGCCAGCCTGACCCGAGAGGGCTGGGCGGCGGCCGGCGTCTGCGCGCTGGTCCTGATCGTCGCCGCCGCCGGGATGGCCGGCGTCAACTCCGTCTCCGCCGAAGGCAGGGACGCGCGGGTTCAGGAAGCGACCGCCGCCGGGACCACCAAGCCGCCGCCGCTGACCCCGGCGCAGGCGAACGCCTCAACCCGCTCCTCCTGCAAAGCGGTGGCGCACCTTGGTGACTCGACCTCCGAGGGCCTGACCTCGGCCGAATACCTGCCGCTGGAAAGCCAGCGGATCGAAGCCCAGTACGCCGACATCGGCGCCACCGAACAGCTCTACGGAATCGCCGGGGCGCGCTCGATCGTCGAGACGTTCGAAGGGGAACCGAACGCCCAGGAAGTGGCGGAAGCGTTCAAGTACGAAGGCTTCAGGGGCTGCTGGGTGCTCGCGCTCGGCACCAACGAGGCGGCCGACGTCTTCGTCGGCTCCGCGGTCGGCGAGCGTGAACGGATCGAAATCATGATGGACACGATCGGCGGCGAACCGGTGATGTGGGTCAACGTGCGCTCGCTGGTCGAAGCCGGCGATCCCTACTCGGCCGAGAACATGAGGAAGTGGGACGAAGAACTGCTCGCCGCCTGCCCGCGCTACCCGAACATGCGGGTCTACGACTGGGCCGCCGACGTCAAAGACGAATGGTTCATCGAAGACGGCATCCACTTCACCTCACCCGGCTACGCCGCCCGGGCGGAGCTGATCGCCCATGCGCTCGCCCACGCCTTTCCGGCCAAGGGCGAAAGTGAGGGCGGCGCCCACTGCCTGGTGCATTGACCCTCAGGCGGCCCTTGGCGGGTCCGGCTCGGTCCGCGGCTCGAGCTGGATCGCCCGCTCGGCCCGCGGCACGCCTTCGGAGAAGCTCGAGGCTGCGCTCGCGCTCGGCGTTGAGCTGGTGGCCGAAGAGGATCGCCAGGTTGCTGATCCAGAACCAGACCAGCAGCGCGACCAGGCCGCCGAGCGTCCCGTAGGTCTTGTCGTAGGAGCCGAAGTTGGCGACGTAGAAGGCGAAGGCGGCCGAGGCGAGGGCCCAGACGACGATTGCCACCACCGCGCCCGGCGTCACCCACCTGAAGCCGCGCAGCTTCGCATTCGGCGCGGCGTAGTAGAGGAGGTCGACCATGAGGATGAAGATCGCCGCCATCGCCGGCCACTTGGCGACGTTCCAGACGTCGACCGCGGTGCCGCTGAGGCCAACCGGGCCGGCGATCGCGTCGACCACCGGCCCGGTCAGGACCAGCGCCAGCGCCAGCAGGGCAAGGGCGATCACCATCGCCAGCGTGACCAGCAGCTGCAGCGGGCGCAGCTTCCAGAACGGCCGCCCCTCGGGCGTCTCGTAGATGATGTTCGAGGCGCGGATGAAGGCGCCGATGTAGCCCGAGGCCGACCAGAGGGCGACGGCGAGGCCGAGGACGAAGGCGAAGCCGGCGGTGCCTCGGTCGGAGGCGATCGATTCGATCGGACCGGAGAAGGTTTCCGCCGCCGAGCTAGGCCCGATTTCGGTGACGATTTCGGTCAGGCTCGAGGTCGTGCTCCGCGGGTCGCCGACCAGCCCGATCACCGAGACGACGGCGATCAGCGCCGGGAACAGCGACAGCAGCCCGTAGTAGGTAAGCGCCGCGGCCCAGTCGGTGAGGTTGTCCTCCATGAACTCGGTAGCCGTCCGCTTCAGCGTCGCGACGGCGCCGGGATCGGTTCGGGCGGCCATGTGCCCCGGCTACCCGTCAGCTTGGAGGCGAACCGTCGATCTTCACCGGCTCCAGCTCGTCGGCCGGCTCGAAGCCGAGGATTCGGCCGTAGAAGTAGAGCTCGGCCTGCAGGCAGCGGACCTCGGTCTCCGCTTTGCGGAAGCCGTGCGCCTCCCCCTCGAACGCGAGGTAGGCGTGGGCGACGCCGTTGCCCTTCAGCGCCGCGACCATCGTCTCCGCCTGGCTCGGCGGCACCACCTCATCGTCGAGCCCCTGGAAGAGGATCACCGGCGCTCCCAACCGCTCGACGAAGTGGATCGGCGAGCGCTCCCGGTAGAGCTCGCGCTCCTCGGGGTAGGGGCCGATCAGGCCGTCGAGGTAGCGGGACTCGAACTTGTGGGTGTCCTCGGCGAGGGTCTCGGTGTCGGCGACGCCGTAATAGCTGGCGCCGGTGGCGAAATCGTCGTGGAAGACGAGCGCGCAGAGGGTCGCGTAGCCGCCGGCGCTGCCGCCGCGGATCGCCAGCCGCTCGCCGTCGGCCTCGCCGGTCGCCGCGAGGTGGCGGGCGGCGGCGACGCAGTCGTCGGTGTCGAGCACGCCCCAACCGCCGCGCAGGCGGTCGCGGTAGGCGCGGCCGTGGCCGCTGCTGCCGCGGTAGTTGACGTCGACGACGCCGAAGCCGCGGCTGGTCCAGAAGAGGAACTCGGGGTCGAAGGCCGGCGTCGCATGCGAGGTCGGGCCGCCGTGGCTCTGCACGATCAGCGGCGGCAGCTCGCCCGGCGGCGCCTCGAAGTCGGCGTTGGCCGGCGGGTAGAAGAAGGCGTGGGCGGTCTCGCCGCCGCTGGTCGGGAACTCGATCGGCCGGGGGATCGAGACGTAGGCGCCGTCGATCGCGTGGTCGGAGGCGGTGCGGACGACCTCGGCCTCGCCGCCGGCGACGTCGTAGCGGACGACCGCGGTCTCGGTCGTGTGCCCGGCGGCGGCGAAGGCGACGGTGCCGCTGCGGGCCGAGAGCGAGGGGAAGCCGAAGGAGGAGTAGGGCAGCTCGAGGTCGCGCGGGCGCTCGGTGCCGGGGTCGAGCAGGAAGAGCCGTTCCTCGCCTCGATCGCAGCGAACGCAGACGATCGCGCCGCCCTCGAGAAAAGCGAAGGTCGAGCCGCCGAACAGCCACTGCGGATGGCCGAGGTCGGCCTGCTCGGCGGTCAGCTGCACGACCGTGTCGCCGTCGAGCCGGTAGAGGTTCCACCAGCCGCTCTCGTCGGAGACGAAGTGCAGGCGGCCCGCGGCGTCCCACTCGGGCTGGAAGACCGACTCCCCCTCGCCGCCGGCGACCAGCATCGCGTCGCCGGGGTCCTCGAGCGGGGCGAGCCACAGCTCGGTCCCGTCCCAGGGCATGTTCGGGTGGTCCCAGCAGGTCCAGGCCAGCCAGCTGCCCGTCGGGGCTGACGCGGGGGAAGGAGTAGAAGTCGCGGCCGGAGCAGAGCACCGCCGCCTCGCCGGAGCCGTCGAGGGGGATCGCGACGACCTGGTTCTCCGCTTCGCCGCCGCCGTGCACCTCGCGCACGCCGACGATCGTGCTGCCGTCGGGGGCGAGGCGGAAGTCGGCGTAGCGCAGGCCGGCAGGCTCCTCGGGCTCCGGCGTCAGCGCGACCGCCTCCTCGTCGAGGCGCTGCCGGTAGAGACGCTGGTCGGCGAAGTCGACGAAGAGGGCGAGGTCCTCCGCGGCGAGGGTCCAGGCGCCGCCGCCGTACTCGTGGACACGGGTGCGGACGTTGATCCCAGCTGGAGTCGCATCTGCCGGCTCGCCGCCCTCGGCGCATCGCATCAGCACGACCCGGCCGCCCTCGGCGGGCCGGCCCTCGGCCCACCAGACGGCGCCGTCGGCGGCGATCGTCGGCGCGGCCAGCCGGCGGCCGCCGGAGGCGACCAGCTGCGGTCCGATCGGCGAATGCCATGACCCATAGGGGGCGATCTCGGGCACGGCCGCACCATAAACTGCCCGCCGCGATGACCAACACCTACGAAATTCCCCAGGAGTCGCGCGACCTGCGCGACATGGTGCGCCGGCTCGCGCAGGAGAAGATCGCCCCGCGCGCCGGCGAGATCGACCGCGAAGGCGAGTACCCGTGGGACGTGCGCAAGCTGCTTGCCGAGCACGACATCCTCGGCCTGCCGTTCGACGAGGCAGCACGGGGGCACCGGCACCGGCACGCTGGTCCTGCAGATGGCGGTCGAGGAGATCGCCAAGGCCTGCGCCTCCTCGGCCCTGATCCTGATGATCCAGGAGCTGGGCACGCTGCCGATCCAGCTGTTCGGCTCCGGGGAGCTGAAAGAGCGCTTCCTGCCCAGCTGCGCCAGCGGCGAGTGGTCGCCCGCCTTCGCGCTGTCAGAGCCCGAGGCCGGCAGCGACCCCGCCTCGATGCGGACCAGCGCCGTCCGCGATGGCGACGAATGGGTGATCAACGGCCAGAAGAACTGGATCACCAACGCCTCGATCGCCGACTTCTACGTCGTCTTCGCCGTCACCGATCGCGAGCAGCACCGGATCAGCGCCTTTGTGGTCGAGAAGGAGCGTGAGGGCTTCGACCCGGGCCAGCTCGAGCACAAGCTCGGGATCAAGGGCTCGCCGACCGGCTCGCCCTCCTTCACCGACGTCCGCGTGCCGCACGAGAACATGGTCGGGGGCGAGGGCAAGGGCCTCGGCGTCGCCCTCGGCACGCTCGAGCGGACCCGGCTCGGCGCCGCCGCGCAGGCGGTCGGGATCGCCCAGGGGGCGACCGACTACGCCAACGAGTACGCCAAGGAGCGGATCGCTTTCGGCAAGCCGATCAACGCCCTGCAGGCGATCCAGTTCAAGCTCGCCGACATGGAGACCGGCACCGCCGCCGCCCGCGAGCTGCTCTACAAAGCCTGCTCGATGGCCGACCTCGAGCCGAGCGTCCGCCCGACCTCGGCAAGTGGACCTCGATGGCGAAGCTGTTCGCCTCCGACAACGCGATGCAGGTCACGGTCGAGGCGATCCAGGTGCTGGGCGGCTACGGCTACGTCAACGAGTACCCGGTCGAGCGGATGATGCGCGACGCCAAGATCACCCAGATCTACGAGGGCACGAACGAGATCCAGCGCGTCGTGATCGCCGCGCGCGATGGCCGGCTGACAAAGCCGCCCGCAGGTAGGTGTGGTCGAGTTAGTTCCGCTATGCGGAACTAACTCGACCACGCTCAGCTGCTCGGCGCGGCCACCTCGCGCAGGCGGTGGGTGTCGACGTCGTAGACGAACCCGCGCACGTCGTCGCGGTGGGGGACGAAGGGGGAGTTGCGGACGCGCAGGATCGACTGGCGCACGTCGGCGTCGACGTCGTCGAAGGACTCGATCGCGAACGCCGGGGCGATCCCGGTCGCCTCGCGCAGCTCCGCACGGAATCCGTCGTCGCTGAGCTTCTGCATGCCGCAGTCGGTGTGGTGGATCAGCATCACCTCGCGGGTGCCGAGCTTGCGCTGGGAGACCGCCAGCGAGCGGATCACGTCGTCGGTGATCACGCCGCCCGCGTTGCGGAGGATGTGGGCCTCGCCGTCCCGCAGGCCGAGCGCGGCGAAGACGTCGAGGCGCGAGTCCATGCAGGTGACGATCGCCAGCCGCCGGCTCGGCCGCACGTCGAGGTGCGCCCGCGCCAGCGAGGCGGCGAAGGCCTCGTTGTTCGCCAGCAACTCGTCGATCGTCTCCATCGCGCGGCAGCCTAGAGGCTCGATTGGCGGCGGCGGGTCCGGGGTATGGGACAGCCACAAACGAGTAGAGGGAAAGGAGCGGACGGAATGGAGACCAACAGCCTCAGCAAGGGGATCCTCGGCGGCGACAGCTCGGGGAGCCGCGACGAGATCGTCGCGCTGCTGACCAAGGCGTACTGGATGGAGATCGAGACGGTGATGAGCTACTTGGCCGCGTCGGTCAACCTCGACGGGGTGCGGGCGATGGAGATCAAGGAGTCGCTGGCCAAGGAGGTCGAAGACGAGCTCGGCCACGCGCACCAGTTCGCCGACCGGATCAAGGAGCTCTACGGCGTGGTGCCCGGCTCGGAGGAGTTCGAGCGCCGAACAGACCTACCTGCAGCCGCCCGAGCACCAGACCGACACCGTCCACGTTATTCGCGGCGTGATCAAAGCCGAGACCGGCGCGATCGAGCACTACACCCGGATCGTCGAGGAGACCGACCAGGTCGACCCGGTCACCCAGGACATGGTGATCGACATCCTCCGCGACGAGCAGGGGCACCGCCGCCTCTTCGAGGGCTTCCTGCGCGAGTACGAGTTCGAGGGGATCGCCTGAGAGCTGGACCTGGGCGGTCGCCTAGGCTGCTTGGGTGAACGCGACCCGCTCCGACCGCCCGAAATCGAGCCCCGAATCCGCCCGGCGACCGAAGCCGACTGCCGAGCTGCTCTTCGGCCTGATCCTCGAGCTGGCCGCCTACGAGAAACTCGCCGACGCGGTCGCCGGCGACGCCGAGGTCCTGCGCCGCTCGCTGTTCGAGCAGCGGGCCGCCGAGGCGCTGATCCTCGAAGCTCGGCGGCGAGGCGGTCGGCTACGCGATCTTCTTCACCACCTTCTCGACCTTCGAGTGCCGCTCCGGGATCTGGCTCGAGGACGTCTACGTGCGGCCCGAGCACCGCCGCGGCGGCATCGGCCGGCGGGTGATGGAGCACCTCGCCGCCCTGGCGCTGGAGCGCGGCCACGTCCGCCTCGATTGGTGCGCCCTGGAGTGGAACGAGCCGGCGCTCGGCTTCTACGCCAAGCTCGGCGCAACCCGCCTCGACGACTGGCGCCTGCTCCGCCTCGAGGTCGACGGCATGCGCCGCCTCGCCGCCGAGCGCCGCTGATCGAGTCGAGGTGGACATTGAGCACCGTATGCGTGCTCAATGCACTTCTCGATCTCGACCCGCGCGCCGCCGCAGCAGCTCGCGCTCGCGCTCGTTGTCGGTCAGCGAGGCGGCGCGCTCGAATTCGGCTCGGCCTCGCTCGCCGCGGCCGAGCCGGGCCAGCAGGTCGCCGCGGACGCTGGGGAGCAGGTGGTAGTCGCGCAGCGCCGGCTCGCCGGCGATCGGCGTCGAGCAGCTCCAGGCCCGCCTCGGGGCCGAAGGCCATGCCGAGCGCGACGGCGCGGTTGAGCTCGACGACGGGCGAGGGCGCGAGCTGGGCGAGGGCGTCATAGAGGGCGGCGATCCGCACCCAGTCGGTCTCCTCCGCGGTCCGCGCCCGCGCGTGGCAGGCGGCGATCGCGGCCTGCAGCCCGTACGGCCCGAGCGGGCCGGGCAGGCGCTTCGGCCCGCTCCAGCGCCGTTCAGGCCGCGGCCGATCAGCAGCGGGTCCCAGCGTGAGCGGTCCTGGTCGAGCAGCAGCACCGGCTCGCCGTCCGGGCCCGAGCCGCGCCGCGGCTGCGCGAGGCCTGGATCTCCAGCAGCGCGATCAGCCCGTGCGCCTCCGGCTCGGCGGGGCCAGCGCCGCGAGGATGCGGCCCAGCCGCAGCGCTTCCTCGCAGAGCGCCGGGCCGGATCCAGTCCTCGCCGGCGCTCGCCGCGTAGCCCTCGTTGAAGACCAGGTAGATCACCTCCAGCACCGAGGGCAGGCGCTCGCCTGAGCTCCGCGCCGCGCGGAACCTCGAAGCGGCACGCCGGCGTCGCGCAGCGTTCGCTTCGCCCGCACCAGCCGCTGGGCGATCGTCGACTCCCTGACCAGGAACGCGCGGGCGATCTCCGGCGTCGTCAGCCCGCCGAGCAGCCGCAGGGTCAGCGCCACCCGCGCCTCGTGGAGAGCACCGGGTGGCAGCAGGTGAAGATCAGGCCGAGCAGGTCGTCGCCGACCTCGTCGTCGAGCCGCCGCCTCGAAGTCGGAGCGCTCCATCGCCATCCGCATCCCGACGTCGCGGGCCAGCTCTTCCTGCTTGCGCTCGAACGTCGCGTTGCGCCGCATCAGGTCGATCGCCCGGTTCTTCGCCGTGGCCATCAGCCAGGCGCCCGGGTTGTCCGGGACGCCCGACCGCGGCCAGCGCTCCAGCGCCGCGACCAGCGCGTCCTGGGCCAGGTCCTCGGCGAGGCCGACGTCGCGCGACCATCCGCGCCAGGCCGGCGATCAGGCGGGCCGACTCGATCCGCCAGACCGCCTCGATCGCCGTGCTCGGTCGCGGCGCGCGCCCATCCGGCTAGGCCCTGCTCGGCGGCCTCCTGCACGTCCTGCGGGAAGTCCTCCAGCTCGAACACGCGCCGCACCTCGACCGTGCAGCTCTGGCCGGGGCAGCGCGAGGCCCACTCGACCGCCTCCTCCTTCGAGCGCGCCTGGATCAGCCAGTAGCCGCCGACGACCTCCTTCGCCTCGGCGAAGGGACCGTCGGTGACGCTTGAGCGGCCCTCGCCGTCGAAGCTGACCCGGGCGCCTTCGGCAGGCGGGTGCAGCCCGTCGAGCGCGAGCAGCATCCCGGCCTTGCGCAGCTCCTCGTTGTAGCGGCTCATCGCGGCGACGTCCTCGGCCGTTGGGTTCCAGTCCTCTTCGCGGATTTCGGGATACATGAACATCATGAATCGCATGGTGCTCCTTCGGTTGTGCGGGCGGGCTCCGATGGCTCGCTCTACCGGCGCGACGAACGAGCGCCGCCGAAATCGACACGCCGGCGAAACTCGCCGCTACTCGTCGCGCGGGGTGATGCGGAAGATCGAGACGACCTCGGCCTGATGCGCCTCGGGGTGGGCGACGTAGGCGCTGGGGCCGCCGCCGAACCAGCCGGCGGCTTCGTTGTTGCCGACGAAGATCCCCGGGTGGCGGTTGCCGTCGGCGTCCTGGACCCAGACCTTGTCGCCCTCCTTGAAGCCGTGCTCGATCGCCTCTGCTCATCGCCGCGAGTCTATCCGCACAGCCCACGCCCATTTCCTTGCCGCTCGATCGATTTTGGCGGTCAGAGGCGCCTCGATACATCGAGCGGCGAGCGGTTGGGCGCGGACCGGTCGGGTTTCCCGATTCGGCTTGGGGGTACCTCAGGGCGGAGTTCGTCCAGGGAGTCGACGAAGGGAGCCGAAGATGGTTGGCGGTCTCGTGGCTGTGCTCATCGTGGTTGCGTCTTGTGCTCGTGCTGCTGAAGGTGGCCGTGGCGGGAGGGATCTTGGGCCTGATCGCGATCATCCTGCTCGTCCTCCTGCTGCTCGGCCGTATCTAGCACGGTCCCATCCGCCGCAGCTTGCGCCGGTAGACCCGCATCGCGCGCTGCTTCCAGTCGCCATGGGTCTGGCGCCGCAGGCTCGGCACCAGCTCGTGGTGGTAGGGCGAGCTGAGGCTCTCGGCGTGGCCGATCACGTCGTGCACGCCGATCCCGAACCGGCAGCGCAGCCACCTGGTCAGCCGCAGCGAGGCGCGCAGCTCGGCCCGGTCGCCGAGCACGTCGGAGTCGGCGTAGCCGACGTGCTCGATCCCGATCGCCGTCCAGTTGAGGCCGACGGTGTGACGGCAGCGGGTGCGCAGGTTGACCAGCTGGTAGATCCGTCCCGAGGCGGAGACGACGAAGTGCGAGCAGACGTTGGGCAGCTCGTGCAGCTCGACGTCGGGAACGTCGGGGGCGAAGGTGTTGTAGACGGCTGCCGCGGTGCTCGTCTGCGAGACGTGCTCGACGATCACCCGCGGGTGCCGCAGCCGCCACCTGCGCTGTCCGTAGTGGCGCTCGGAGTAAGCGGCCATCTCGCGCTTGCGTTTCGGGCCGAAGGGGATCAGGCGCTTGACGATCGGCGGCCGCGCCACGCTCACCGTCGCCGTCGGTGCCGTGCCGAGCAGCGGCGCGGAGAGGGCGAGGGCGGCGAGGGCGAGGAGTTTCATCGGGGTAGATTCTCCGCCATGGGCAAGCCGGGCGAGCCGATGAAGGCGAAGCTCACCGACCTGCCCTTCGACGACCCCGGCTGGGTCTTCGAGCGCAAGCTCGATGGCATCCGCGCCGCGGTGCGGCGCCACAGTGGCGAGATCACGCTCACCTCGCGCACCGGCAAAGACCTCACCTCCGCCTACCCCGAGCTGGTCGAGGCGCTGGAAGCCGAGGCGGCAAGCGACTTCGAAGCCGACGGAGAGATCGTCGCCTTCGACGGTTCGCGGACCAGCTTCGAGCGGCTGCAGGGGCGGATGGGAGTCCACGACCCGCGACTGGCGCGGCTGACCGGGATCCCGGTCTATCTCTACCTCTTCGACCTGCTCGAGTTCGACGGACACGACCTCACCGGCCTCACCCTGCGCGAGCGCAAGTCGGTCCTGCGCCGCGCGCTCTCTTTCCACGGCCCGGTCCGCTACACGCCGCACCGCAACGAGCGCGGCACGGAGTTCTTCCGCGAGGCCTGCGCCAAGGGCTGGGAGGGGCTGATCGCCAAGCGCGCCGACAGCCGCTACGTGCATGGGCGCAGCGGCGACTGGCTGAAGCTCAAGTGCTCCTTCGAGCAGGAGCTGGTGATCGGCGGCTTCACGCCGCCGCAGGGCTCGCGGAAGCGCTTCGGGGCGCTGCTGGTCGGCTACTACGAGGACGGCGAGCTGCGCTACGCGGGCAAAGTCGGGACCGGGTTCAGCGAGTGGACGCTGGCCGAGCTCGGCGACAGGTTGGAGGCGCTGGAGGTGGACCGCTGCCCGTTCGCCCGCGACGGCCTGCCCCGCTTGCCACGCAACTCGCGCTGGGTCGAGCCGGAGCTGGTCGGCCAGTTCGCCTTCTCGGAGTGGACCCGCGACGGCAAGCTGCGCCACCCCCGCTACCTCGGCTTGCGCGACGACAAGCCGGCCGCGCGAGGTCGTGCGCGAGGTCCCGGGCGGGTAGCCCGCGCCGGCCCGACCTCGCCCCGTTTTGTCGCCACCGGCAGCGGGTAGCTGCTCGGCGGACAAGGACAAGACGCCCGCCGGCCCCGGATCCGAGCGGCTTTTCACCGGGTTCGACTCGGTTCCCGCTCGGGTGAGACGACCAACCGATTCCCCCACGGAGAGGCGCCTGGGCCGGCGGGCGATCGACGTAGGTCTCCAGGCCGGGTTTCGTGCCTGGAGGCCGGGGTAATCGACCAGTATGAGCCGTGTCAGCCGTGACTCCCAGACGGCAGCCGATGCGGAGCTTCTCCGCGGGAGTATGAGCGGCGAGCGGCCCCGACGGCTGCTGGCGATCGTCACCGACCCGCTGGACGGCAAGGAGGCCGTCGCGCAGCTCACCCGTCAGGCCAACGGGGGTGGGGTGGAGGTGCGGGTGATCGCACCTGCGGTCGAGGCCAACGCCTTCCGGCACACGTTGGGCGATATCGACGAGCCGAAGCGGCAGGCCGAGGAGCGGCTGAAAACCTCACTTGCGACCCTCCGCCGCAACAGCATCGCGGTCACCGGAGAGGTCGGCGACCCCGATCCGGTGCAGGCGGCACGGGACGCGCTGCTGGAAGCGCCGGCCGACGAAGTGTTGATCTTCGAGCACACCGAAGGGCAGGCGCGGTGGTTCGAGCAGGGGCTGTTCGAGAAGGCGCAGGAGGAGATCGAGCCACCGCTGCGGATGGTCGTGATCGAGCCGAGCGCCGACGGCTCGACCCACGTGGTCGACGTCGAGCGTGCCGGCGCCGGCACGCATCACCGCGACGAAGGCAGGGAGATCGGCTCCGCCTACCTGCCCGGCCTCTCGCGCGGCGACTTCGCCGGCATGGTGGTCGGTGTCGTCGGCACTATTACCGCCATCGTTCTCGCTGCGGCCGCGGCTTCGGGCTCGGGTCCGGAGTCGGGCTGGAAAGCGGTCGCGATCGGGATCGCGATCTTCACGGCGCTGATCAACATGGCCCATGTCGTCGGCCTGACCCTGTTCGAGACCGTCCGTTACCGGGGCGGCTTCGCCCGCTTCTTCCGCACCCTGGCCCTGATTGGGACGCCTGGGGCGGTGCTCGCGAACCTGTTGATCCTCCTCTTCGCCTGATCGAGCGGCGCCGGGGTGGGCTACGCCGGGATGTCGCTCCGCAGGTGCGCCTCGCTTGGAGAGTTCTACCCCCTATAGGGGGTGCAAAGCTCCAAACGCGATCGGTGAGGCGCGCTCAGCCGCGCAGAGCCTCGAGTGCCTCGTCCTTGCTGCCGTGAATCGGGATCGACAGCTCCAGGCCGGTGATCTCCAGGACGCGACGGACCTGGGCGTTGTAGCTGCAGATGACGACGCGGCCGCTGCCCTCGCCGTCGGCGCCACGATCGAGGCGCTGCCAGGTGCGGACGATCAGGGCGATCCCGGTGGAATCGATGAACTCGCAGTCGGAGAGGTCGATCAATACCGAGGCGTCGCCGGACGCGACGGCCTCCTCCAGCGCGGGCTCCAGGGCGGAGGCGGTGCTGAGGTCGAGCTCGCCACGAACCGCGATAACCCGTACGCCGTCCTCTAGCTGGGCGGCCGTTGCCTCGAATGGCTCCGGATTCACGCGCCGATGCTACCGCAGCCCACCGGTTGGCCACGCGGCGTTTCGCCCGCCCCTGCTGGGGTAAGCATTTGGGGACCGGCAATGGAAGCTATGCTCGCCGCGCGACCGACCCGCAGGTTCGGCGCTTGAAGGCCGCAACCTGCCTTGAGGGCTGACTGAATCGTGAACACGACGACCGAGGACCGATCGGGTCTGCAGATGTCCCTTCCTTCCCGGGCGGAGAACGTCGCGGTCGTCCGCCACGCCCTCGCCGGCCTCGGCGAGCGGATTGGCATGGACGACGCCGCGATCGCGGACCTGAAGACGGTAGTCACCGAGGCCTGCATGAACGTCGTCGTCCACGCCTACCCCGGCGAGGACACCGGGGTGCTGGAGGTTCAGGCAATCCCCGACAGCGAGGGCCTGACCGTCGTCGTTCGCGACTTCGGTGCCGGGATCCGTCCCCGGCCCGACGTCGAGCGACCGAGCCTGCGCATCGGCCTGACCCTGATCGCCGCCCTTTCCAGCAGCTTCGAGATCAAGGGCGGCATCGATCGCGGCACCGAGATCCGCATGCGCCTGGCGCTGGCCCCGCGCGAGGACGGCGCCGAGGCGACGGAGGCAACGCCGGACGCCGGCGACGCGACCGAGCTCCGGGTCGGCCCCCCCGAATTGGTCGGCCCGATCCTCAGCCGCGCCCTTGGAGCCCTCGCGGCCCGCCGCGACGTCAGCGTCGACCGCCTCTCCGACGCGATGCTGCTCAGCGACGCAATCTCCGCCGGGGCACCGCCGAACTTCGCCGACGGACACGTCAGCTTCAGCATCGCCGATCGCGAGGAGGGGGTCGAGCTGCGGGTGGGACCGATGGCCAGCGGTGGCGCCGAGCGGCTGCGCGAGAGCCTCGGCGTGCCCGAGGTCGGCGGCTCGCTTGAGACCTTGGCCGATGAGCTGCGGGTCGAGCTGGAGGACGAGGGCGAGTTCCTCGTCGTCGGCATCGCCGCGCTCTCGGCCTAGCCCTCCTCGGCTTCGGCGACCTCGGCCCGGATCCGCTCCAGGGTGCGGCGGAGGATGCGGGAGACGTGCATCTGCGAGTGGCCGATCCGCTCGGCGATCTGCGATTGCGTCATGTCCTCGACGAAGCGCAGCTGCAGGACCAGGCGCTCGCGCTCGTCGAGGTGGGGGAGGGCGCCTTCGAGGGCCAGCTTGTCCTCGATCAGCTCGAAGCCCTCGTCTTCGTCGCCGACCCACTCCGACGCCGGCGATTCCTCCTCGTCGCCGCCGACCGGGCGGTCGAGCGAGAGCGGTCGCCGGTTGTGGTTTGCCTCCAACACCTCCAGCACCTCGCCGGGGTCGATCTCCAGCTTCGCGGCGATCTCGCCCACCGACGGCGAGCGCTGCAGCTCGACCGTCAGGGCCGAGATCGCTTTGTCGACCTCGGCCATCCGGTCGTGCAGCCCACGCGGTACCCGCACCGTCCAGACGCGGTCGCGGAAGTGGCGCTTCAGCTCGCCGAGGATGGTCGGCGAGGCGAAGGCGGTGAAGGGCGTTCCGCGATCGGGCTCGAAGCGGTCGATCGCGTTGACCAGGCCGAGGCTGGCGACCTGCAGCAGGTCATCGAAAGACTCACTGGCGCCGCGGTAGCGCAGCGCCAAGTTCTTGGCGAACGGCAGGTAGCGCCGCACCAGCTCCTCCCGGGTCGCCTGGTCACGACGCTCGGTGAAGCGCGCCCACAACTCGCGCTCGCTGGCGAGCCCGTCGGCGGGGGACGGGGGATGCTGAGCTGCTGGGGTTTCGTTGCCTTTCGCTGCCATCGAACTCGCGCCGGGTCGTCACACCGGCGCTGCCCTGAGGGCTGGACTGATAGCCGTGCAGCGCCCGACGGGACCTTCGACCCGTCGTTCTCACACCATAGCGGCGGGAGAAGGCCCGCCGGTCGGATACGAAACCTGGATGCCGGAGACCGCGGCGCCGCTCTTTGCTGAGCGGCGCCGGCCCGGCGCCGACCGGCCCTAAGACGCGGTCGGCTCTGACTCCGCCTCGGCCTCGGCCTTTGCCTCGGCGTCGGCCTCCGCTTCAGGCTCGGGGTCGGGCGACTTGAAGTGCAGCATCTCCACTTTGGAGAGCATTCCCTGCTCGCCGCTGTTGGCAAGGCGCTCCGAGGCCTCGGCCTGGATCTCCAGCACCCGATCGAGCGTCTCGTTGAGCAGGGTGACGACGTCGCTCCAGCCCCGCTTGTCGACGACCATTGGAACGCGGCTGAGATGCCGGTCCTCGAGCTCATCGAAAGTGCTCTTGGTGACAGCCTCGTCGAGGTCGTCGAAGATCGCTTTCAGCATCGCGCCGGACAGACCGGGGCGGAGCGCCGCAGGCATTCGCGACCATTCCGAGTCGGTGAGGAACTGGCGCCTGGTCGCGCGGTAGAAGTGCTCGGTTGCACCGCGGCGCTGTTTCGTGTCGACCAGCTCGATGCAGTCGTACTTCTCCAGCACCCGCACGTGGTAGGCGACGAGGTTGAGGCTCTGTTCGAGCTCTTGGGAGAGCAGGTTGGGGCTGGCGACCCGCTCATTGAGAATGATCAGGATCTGTACACGCAGGGGATGAGCGAACGCTTTGGCGACGATTTGTTCGACGCCGTCTTTTTTCTTCGTTTTCGGCAAGGGGGCGCTTCCTTCGGTCGATTGCAGGGGTGGCGTGGCGGCCGAGAATTGGACTTTAGAGATCTCAACTCAAGAAATCCACATCAGTTCCGCAATTTTCGTTTATTTCCTCAAAATCTTGGTCTTCTTAGCTTGATTGATAGAAAGTTTTAGAGTATTACTCCGGCTTGCACGGACCTGCGCAGGAGGGGAGCGGGTTGGGGACCAGGAATCGCGAGGGGAGGTGGCAGAACGTGAAGATCGGAACCATGCAGGAGAGGGTCTCGCCAGTCGCCGTCAGCAAGGGCGCCTGAGGCCGAAGGAAACGGGGACGGCGCTCGCGACCGCCTGGCAGGCTTTGAGGATGGCGCCATGGAAACTGCCGCTGGTCGTGATCGCGATCGCCGCCCCGATCGCCGCCGGCTTCTACGTCGGCGGCCCCGGGTTGGGAGTGGCGATCGGTGCCTTGGTGGCGGTGGGAATTGTCGTTATCGCCGTTCGCCAGCGCCCGCGCGGCGCGATTGGCTCAGCGGTCACGACCGCCGCGAGGCGCCGCGTGTTGGTCGTCCTCGGGCGCCCACTCGAGGATGGAGCCGCGGTGGACGGGCTCGTCGCCGCGCTGGGGGACGGCGGCAGCGGGGACGAGGTGCTGATCCTCTCGCCCGCCAGGATCGGCTTCCTCGACCGCTGGGCGTCCGACCTCGAGGGGGCGCGCCGCGAGGCGCAGCGGCGCCTGGTCGTCGCCGTCGCCGCGCTGGCCAAGGCCGGCGTCGCCGCCGAGGCGAGGGTGGGTGACGAGGACCTCGTGCAGGCGGTCGAAGACCAGCTTCAGACCTTCGCCGCGACCGAGGTGATCCTGGTCACCGGCGAGCGGTCCGAGGACGAGGCCGGCGAGGCAGCGGCGGCGGAGCTGCGGCGGCGCCTGCGAACCGGGTTCCGCCGCCTCGTCGTCAGAGGTCAAGCAGCTCGCTGAAACGGAGCGCCGCGCGTGTTGGCAGCACGAATCCGTCGCGGTTGTGCAGGAGGCCGACGCCGACGAGGTCCCGCACGGCGCGCTCGACCGCGTCGCGCTCGGCGAAGCTGGGCGACTCGCCGCTCACCTCGCGGACCAGCTCGTCCAACGTCGGCTGGGCCGGGTGGATGTCGAGCACCTGCTGCAGGACGGCGGCCTCGGTGGCGGCGTCTTCGGCCGCGGGCGTCCAGCTGTCGTCGGTCTCGTCCATGACCCTCCCGGCGGCTAAGTTTCGGGTCGCGCCGGACTCTCCCCCGCGGCCCCGCCCCCGTTCTCGCCCAGGCCCAATACCTGGCGGGCCCACGGCGCCTCGATCGCGGCACGGTAGAAGTGCTGCATCGAGCCCCGCACCGGCTTTGTGCTGACCAGCGAGACGGCGGCACAGTCGGCGAGCACCCGCACGTGGTAGCTGACGTTGCTGAGCGGCTGCTGCAGCGCGTTGGCGATTTCGCGCGGGCTGATCGCCTCCTCGCCGGCCATCTCGCGGAGGATTTCGCGGCGCAGAGGATGCCGCAGGGCCACCAGCAGGTCGTTGTCGTCCGAACGGTTGAGATTCGTCATCTCGGCCCGGGCAATATAGAGCAAACGAAACGTTCTGTCTGTAGAGCTTTTGTCTGCGGAGAATTCCGTGCAGGCGAACTCGCTCAAGCGTCCTCGCGGACGCCGCCCATCTCGGTGAAGACGGCGGTGACGCCGCCGTCTTCGCGCTGCTCGTCGGCGATCACGTGGGAGACGGCGTTGATCAGCGCCAGGTGGGTGAAGGCCTGGGGGAAGTTGCCGAGGTGGCGGCCCGAGTCCGCCTCCAGCTCCTCGGCGAAGAGGTCAAGCCAGCCGGCGGCCTCCAGCAGCCGCTCGCACAGTTCCCGCGCCCGCTTGCACTCGCCGATCTCCGAGAGCGCCGAGACCAGCCAGAAGGAGCAGATCAGGAAGGTGCCCTCGCGGCCGCTCAGCCCGTCGTCGGTCTCCTCGACCTTGTAGCGGAGGACGAGGCCGTGCTCGGTCAGATCGGCGGCGATCGTCTCGACCGTCGCCCGCACGCGCGGGTCGTCCGGGGGCAGAAAACGGAACAGGGGGATCAGCAGCAACGAGGCGTCGAGCGCGTCGGTCTCGTAGTGCTGGCGGAAGACGCCGTCGCGGACGCCGCGCTCGAGGATCTCGGCGTGGAACTCGTCCGCCTTCGCCTGCCACTCCGCCGCCAGCTCCTCGAAGCCGATCGAACGGGCGAGGCGGACGCCGCGGTCGACCGCGACCCAGATCATCAGCTTCGAGGAGATGTAGTGGCGGGGCTCGCCACGCGACTCCCATATTCCCTGGTCCGGGTTGGGCCAGGCGGCGATCGCCGCTTCGACCTGGTAGCGGATCAGCGCCCGGTCGGCCTGGGTGCCTTTCCCGCGCAGCGCCTTTTCGTGCAGGTAGATCGAGTCGAGCAGCGCACCCCAGACGTCATTCTGGCGCTGGTCGAAGGCGCCGTTGCCGATCCGCACCGGCTTCGCGCCGCCGTAGCCGCCGAGGTGCTCGAGGACCTTCTCGTCGAGCTCCTTCTCGTGCCCGATCCCGTACATGATCTGCAGGTCGGGGCGGTCCCTGCAGACGTCGACGATGAAGCGCATGAAGTCGCGCGCCTCCTGGTCGAAGCCGAGCGTGTGCAGTGCCCAGAGGCTGAAGGTCGAGTCGCGGATCCAGCTATAGCGGTAGTCCCAGTTGCGTTCGCCGCCCGGCGTCTCCGGCAGCGAGGTGGTCGGCGCGGCGACGATCGCCCCGGTCGGGGCGTAGGTCAGCCCCTTGAGCACGAGCGCGGATCGCTGCAGGTGGAGCCGCCAGGGGTGATCGGGGAAGCTGCCGGCGCGCAGCCACTGGCGCCAGAACTCTTCGGTTGAGTCGAGCCGCTCCAACGCCTCCGGGGCGCTGCGCGGACCGCCGAGGCCGCTCTCTCCCCAGGCGATCGCGCAGAATCCGCTCTCGTCCTCGCGCAGCCTGATCGTGCCGCGGACGCCGCCGCCGTCGATCGCGAGGTCCATGTCGCTGGTCAGGCGCAGCTCGGTCCCGTCGCCGGCGCGGGCCACCGCCTCGCCCAGCTCGCCGCCGCTCCAGCTCGCCGCCTCGGCGCCGTAGGCGAAGCGCGGCGCGCACTCCATCATCAGCTCGACCTCACCGTCGATGCAGGTCATCGTCCGCAACAGTGAGCGGTCGGACTCCTGACCGCTGTCGGGGCGACCCCCGTCGTCGGCACCCGCCCACTCGGCGATCGTCAGGGCGTCGTGGATGACCGCCCAGCCGGTGTCGGTGACCCAGGTCGTCTCGATCACCAGCGTGCCGGGTTTGTAGCGGCGGCCGATCGGAACGATGACGTCGCGCGGTTTCAGCGTGAACCGCCCGGCGCCGCGGTCGAGCACGGCGGCGAAGGCGCTGGGCGAGTCGAAGCGCGGCAGGCAGAGCCACTCGATCGAGCCGTCATAGGAGACCAGCGCCGCGGTGTGGCAGTCGGAGAGGAAGCCGTAGCTGCCGATCGGGGGGAAGCGGTCTGCGATGCGGCTCACGGCGCCGCCCAAGCTACCAGCGTGCGCGGGCGGCTCCGGCCGGATCGGCGTCGCTACGCTGGATCGCATGAGCCTGCCGATCGCGCACGTGGCGGGTGTGTTCGCCCCGCTGGAGCTGCTGCCCCTCCTGGTCGCCGCCGGCCTCTACGCGAAGCGCGCCTCGACCCTAGCCGCCCGCGGCCGGCCGCTGCCGCTCTGGCGCCAGGCCTGCTTCGCCGCCGGCCTGCTGACGATTGCCGTCGCCCTCGCCTCGCCGATCGCTCACGTTGCCGAGGAGCTGGTGATCGCGCACATGGTCGAGCACCTGCTGCTCGGCGACATCGCCACGCTGCTGCTGGTGCTGGGGCTGACCGGGCCGCTGCTGCAGCCGATCCTGGCGATCCCGGTCTTCGACCGGCTGCGGATCCTCGCCCATCCCCTGGTGGCGCTGCCGCTGTGGGCACTGAACTTCTACCTCTGGCACCTGCCGGCGCTGTATGACGCCGCCTACGGGACGGCGCCACTGCACGCGCTCGAGCACAGCGCCTTCGTCTTCTTTGGCTGTCTGATGTGGATGCCGGTCTTCGGGCCACTGCCGAAGCCGCAGTGGTTCACCGCCGGCTGGAAGGTCGGCTACGTGGTCGTCGTCCGCTTCGCCGGCGCCATCCTCGGCAACGTCCTGATGTGGTCGGGCACGGTCCTCTACCCGATCTACGCGCCGGGCGAGCGCTACTGGCACCTCTCGCCGATCACCGACCAGAGCACCGCCGGGGTGGTGATGATGGTCGAGGGCACCTTCCTCGGCCTCGGCCTGCTCGGCTGGTTCTTCTTCGAGGCGGCGCGCGAGGGGATCGAGAAGCAGCGGCTGCTCGACCTCGCCCGCGAGCGCGGGGTGGAGCTGGACGAGCAGCGAGCCCAGCGGGCGGTGGCGGCCGGTCAGGGCGACCGCCTCGAGGCCCAGATCCTCGCCGCCGATCCGGCCGCGGCAGAGGCGGGGGAGACCGGTGTCGTCGCGCGTTAGGGCGAGGGCCTGGCTGGTCACCGGACCGCTGGGGCGGGGCCTCTCCTTCGCGATCGACTTCGCGGCGGCCCTGCGCACCTTCCTCTCTCGCTAGGGTCATGCGCTCGATGCAGACCTCTCGCAAAGAGCTGCCCGACTCGCGTGTCGAGGTCGAGGTCGAGGTTGCGGCCGCGGACGTCGAGAAGGCCGCCTCGCGCGCGGCGCGGGCGCTGGCCAAGGAGATGCGGCTGCCCGGCTTCCGCCAGGGCAAGGCGCCGCCGTCGCTGGTGATCCAGCGGCTCGGCTTTGCGCCGGTCCTGGAGGAGGCGATCCGCGAGGCGCTGCCGGAGTGGTACGAACGGGCGCTGCTCGACACCGGCGTCAGCCCGATCGGCGACCCCAGCATCGAGATGGTCTCCACTCCGGAGGAGGAGAAGGAGCCGCTGAAGTTCAAGTTCCAGGTTGGGGTGCGCCCGCCGGCAAAGCTCGGCGAGTACAAGGGCCTCGAGGTCGGGCGCGAGGACAAAGAGGTGCCCGGCGAGGTCGTCGACACCGAGATCGAGCGGATCCGCGAGGGGTTCGCGCGCCTGGAGCCGGTCGAGCGCGAGTCGGCCGCCGGCGACTCGCTGCTGATCGACTTCGAGGGGATGATCGACGGCGCCGCCTTCGAGGGCGGCAAGGCCGACGACTACCTGCTGGGACTCGGCTCCGGCCAGCTGATCGAGGGCTTCGAGGAGCAGTTGACCGGCGCCAAGGCGGGGGAGGAGCGCGAGGTCGAGGTCAGCTTTCCGGGCGACTACCAGGCCGAGCACCTGGCCGGCAAGGACGCCGTCTTCAAGGTCAAGGTGAAGGAGGTGCGGCAGAAGATCCTGCCCGAGCTCGACGACGACTTCGCCGCCGACGCTTCGGAGTTCGACACCCTGGAGGAGCTGCGCGCCGACATCGGCGAGAAAGTGAAAAAAGCGCTCGAGGGCCGGGCCGAGGAAGACTTCCGGATCGCCGCCGTCGACGCCGCGGTCGACGCCGCCACGGTCGACGTCCCGGCCGACCTCATCATCGCCCGCGCGACCGAACGCTGGGAGCGGATGGAACGCCAGCTCGCCCAGCGCGGCATGGACCCGAACGCCTTCCTGCAGATGCAGGGGAAAACGCGCGAGGAGCTGATCGAGGAATCGAAGCCCGACGCCGAGCGCGAGCTGAAGCGGGAGGCGGTGGTGACCGCGATCGCCGAGGCGGAGGGGATCGAGGTCTCAGACGAGGAGCTGGTCGAGGCGCTCGAGCACAGCGCCGAACACGAACGGACGACCCCCGAGAAGCTGCTGGAGCGGCTGCGCCAGAACGGCCGCGACAGCATGGTGGTGGAGGACCTGAGGGCCCGCAAGGCGATCGAGCTGGTGGCCGATTCGGCGCAGCCGATCCCGCTTGAGCAGGCCGAGGCGCGCGAGCAGATCTGGACGCCGGAGAAGGAGCGCGAGAAAGCCGGCGGCCTCTGGACTCCCGACTCCGATTAGGCAGCGCACGACCCTGGCCGGGAGCTTCGAGCGCGCCTGGGTCCTTCTATAGAGTGCGGGCCATGAGTCCTCTGGTCCCGATGGTGGTCGAGCAGACCTCGCGCGGCGAGCGCGCCTTCGACATCTACTCGCGCCTGCTGGGCGAGCGGATCATCTTCCTCGGCACCCCGGTCAGCGAGGACATCGCCAACCTGATCGTCGCCCAGCTACTGCATCTGGAGTCGGAGGATCCCGACAAGGACGTCAGCCTCTACGTCAACTCGCCCGGCGGCTCGGTCTACGCCGGGCTGGCGATCTACGACACGATGCAGTTCATCAAGCCCGACGTGCAGACGATCTGCGTCGGCGTCGCGATGAGCATGGGGGCGCTGCTGCTCAGCGGCGGCGCCGCGGGCAAGCGGATGGCGCTGCCGAACTCGAAGATCCTGATCCACCAGGTCTCGGCCGGGTTCCAGGGCCAGGCGACCGACATCGAGATCCACGCCAAGGAGATCATCGACGTGCGGCGGCGGCTCGACGAGATCATCGCCAAACACACCGGGCAGCCCTTCGACAAGGTCACCAAAGACACCGATCGCGACTACTTCATGAGCGCCGAGGAGGCGGTGGAGTACAGCATCGTCGACCGCGTGATCGAGCACCACTGAAGCGCCTCCTCGCCTTCTTCCTGCTAGTCCCAGCCGTCCTTGCCGCCCCCGCGTCGGCGCGCATCGCAAGTCGCGACGGCGGCGTCCCCTATTACGGGCACGTCTTCCCGGTCCAGGGCCCGCACGGCACCCGCGGGGCGATCGGCGAGTTCGGGGCGCCGCGCTCGGGCGGCCGCACCCACGAGGGCTTCGACGTCGTCGCCGCCTGCGGGACCCCGCTCGTCGCGGTGGCGAACGGGCGGGTGCTGCGCACTGGTTACGACCCGGTGCTCTACGGCAACTACCTGCTGATCCACGGCGAGGGCGAGGAGCGCAGCTACTTCTACGCCCACCTGCCCCGGCCGGCGCCCGTCCACCGCGGGGAGCGCGTATGGGAGGGGGAGCGGGTCGGAGCGGTGGGGGAGACGGGCAACGCGATCAGCGTCGGCTGCCACCTCCACTTCGAGATCCACGTCGACGGCGTCCCCGTCGATCCCGAGCCGGAGCTGCGCCGCTGGGACCGCTACAGCTGAGCTTCCCTGAGGACTTCGCGGATGAAGTCGGTCTTGGCGTCGGTGTAGGCCTCGCGGTCGGTTGCGAAGCGGGTGGCGAGGTCCCGCTTCAAGGCCGCGTAGGCGCTCGCCGTCTCCGGGGAGGCCCGCAGGCGGTCGCGGAACGCTAGCTCGTCGAGGTAGCGGCGGCTGCCGGTGGGGACGAGGTGGAGATGGTGGGTGCGTCGGCTCGGGGACGGCTTGCAGAGCCAGTGCATCTCCTCGCTGCGGTAGGGCGCGTACAGGTAGTCGAGGTCGCCGAGCGGCTCGATGCACGCCCGCGAGCTCCGCAGATCCTCGACGCCAACCAGAATGTCGATGGTCGGCTTGGCTTCAAGCCCCGGCACCGCCGTGCTGCCGACGTGGTGGATGCCGCCGTTGACCGAGGCACCGATCGCCTGCGACAGGGCGGTTCGCTCGCGCTCGAACAGGACCGGCCATTGCGGGTCGTATGGCATGAGCCGAATCGGCTCGTCGACAAGCCTGCGTTCGAACCAGAGGTCGGCTTTGGGGTTCTCGTTGTAGGCGGGCACCTCGCGGTAGCCGGCGGAGCGGTAGAGGCCGACCGCCGGCTTCAGGTAGCCGGAGGTATCGAGGCGCACGGCAGCGGCAGCCGTGCACAGCGGCGATCTCCTCGAGCCGGGCGAGGATGCGGTGGCCGAGGCCGGCGCCGCGGTGCTCGGGGCCGACGTACATGCTCTTGACCTCGGCCACGCCAGTCTCGAGGTGGCGGACGCCGCCGAGGCCGGCGGGCTTGCCCTCGACCCGGGCGAGCAGCAGCACGCCGTTCGGCGGTACGAGGTCGGCGGGCGGGCCGGCGGTGATCTCCGCCTCGAGGTCGACCCCCGCCGCCGCGCGGTTGTAGACGAGCGGTCCGTCGGCCTCGCGGATGAAGTCGGCGTAGAGCGCCCGCACCTCGGGGTCGTCGCGGTCGACCGGTTCCAGCACGATTTCGGACGAGGAGTGCATTCAGCACGCATAGCGATGCAAATGCACTCCTCGTCTACAGGCCGAGCTCGTACTCGACCCATTCGGAGCGCGCGGCGCCGATGCTGTCGTAGAGACGCTGGGCGGTGAGGTTGCCCGGCTCGGTCGCCCACTCCAGGCAGGCGGCGCCGCGCTCGCGGGCGACGGCAGCGCCGGCCTCGATCAGGGCGCGGCCGACCCCTTCGCCGCGGGCCCCCTCGACGACGAAGAGGTCGTTCATCAGCACCGTCTCCGCCGCGGCCAGCGATGAGAAGTGCCAGTAGAGGCAGGCGTAGCCGAGTAGCTTGCCGCCGCCGCGGGCGCCGAGCAGCATTCCGTCCTCGCTGGGGGCGAGGAAGCGGCGGAAGAAGGCGCGGTTGCGCCCGTCGTCGATCGAGTCGACCTCGTAGAAGCGCTGGTAGGCGGCGATCAGCGGCAGCAGCCGCTCGAACTCGCCGGTCTCGACCGGGCGGATCTCGAGCTGGGCGGCACCCGCCCACGGTAGCGAGTGGTGCGAGCAGCGCAGAGCCGCGCGCAAGCCTGGCGTCACGTGCAGGGACCGCCGCCGCCGCGGAGTAATGCCCCTCGTACCGGCTTGTGGCCCCCTCTAAGCTGTTGGGGCTGCTGCCGGAGGTCAAGTCCATCCCATTAGGAGGGGATTCCGCTGGCACGTCCCACAGACTCGAACGAGCAGCTCCTCTGCAGCTTCTGCGGCAAGTCGCAGCGCCAGGTGAAGAAGCTGATCGCCGGCCCCGGCGTCTACATCTGCGACGAGTGCATCGACCTCTGCAACGAGATCATCGACGAGGAGCTGACCGCGCCGCCGGCCTTCGAGCTGGAGAACCTGCCGAAACCGCGCGAAATCCATGACGTCCTGCAGGAGTACGTGGTCGGCCAGGAGGCCGCCAAGCGGGCGCTCTCGGTCGCCGTCTACAACCATTACAAGCGGGTCCAGATCGCCCAGTCCGAGGAGACCGACGTCGAGCTGCAGAAGTCGAACATCATGATGCTGGGCCCGACCGGCTGCGGCAAGACCCTGCTCGCCCAGACGCTCGCCCGCATCCTCAACGTCCCCTTCGCGATCGCCGACGCGACCGCGCTGACCGAGGCCGGCTACGTCGGCGAGGACGTCGAGAACATCCTCCTGAAGCTGATCCAGGCCGCCGACTACGACGTCAAGAAGGCGGAGACGGGGATCATCTACATCGACGAGATCGACAAGATCGCGCGCAAAGCCGACAACCCGTCGATCACCCGCGACGTCTCCGGCGAAGGCGTCCAGCAGGCGCTGCTGAAGATCCTCGAGGGGACCACCGCCTCGGTGCCGCCGCAGGGCGGGCGCAAGCATCCCCACCAGGAGTTCCTGACGATCGACACCACCAACATCCTCTTCGTCTGCGGCGGCTCCTTCGCCGAGCTCGACAAGGTGATCGAGCGCCGGGTGGGCGACCGCGGGGTCGGCTTCGGCGCCGCGATCTCCTCGCGTGAGCAGAAGGACGCCGGCGAGTGGTTCGAGCAGGTGCTTCCCGAGGACCTGATCGAATACGGGCTGATCCCCGAGTTCATCGGCCGGCTGCCGGTGATCACCGCGATCCACCAGCTCAGCCGCGATGACCTGACCACGATCCTGACCGAGCCGCGCCACGCGCTGACCCGCCAGTTCCAGCGCTTCTTCGAGTTCGACGACATCGAGCTGGTCTTCTCCGAGGACAGCCTCGAGGCGATCGCCGACAAGGCGCTGGAGCGCGAGACCGGCGCCCGCGGCCTGCGCTCGATCCTCGAGGAGACGCTGCTCGACGTCCAGTTCGAGCTGCCCTCCCGGCGCGACGTGACCAAGTGCGTGGTCACCAAGGAGACGATCGCCCAGGGGCGGCGGCCGACGCTGGTCACCGAGGCGGCGCATCAGGACATCGGTGCAGCCGAGGACGACGGGCTCAGCGAGGAATCCGCTTAGGACGCTGGTGGATGGAGTGGGCGGCGCTCACCCCCTCTCCTGAAAGCCGTCGCGCAGCTGGGTCGTTTGCTCGCTTCGAGGCCCCTGTCCTGGAGCTTTCCGGAGAGGGGGTGAGCGCCGCCCTTGCATCCGCGCCCCGGGTCGCTCCAGATCCGATCCACTACCACGCTGCACCCGTCGCCATCTATCTAGACTCGCTGCGTGGACGCGGCGCAGCGAGAGAAGCTCGAGAAAACTACCCGCTACGACCCGCAGGAGGTCGAGGCGCGGGTCTTCGCCGAATGGATCGAGGGCGGCTATTTCCATCCCGAGGCGGAGGGGACGCCGGAGGAGAACTTCTCGGTTGCGATCCCGCCGCCGAACGTGACCGGCGCCCTGCACATGGGCCACGCGCTGAACGGCTCGATGCAGGACGCGCTGGTGCGGATGAACCGGATGCGAGGTCGCAACGCGCTTTGGGTCCTCGGCACCGACCACGCCGGGATCGCCACCCAGGCGGTGGTCGAGAAAGAGCTGCGGGCGGAGGGCAGGAGCCGCCAGGAGCTGGGCCGCGAGGAGTTCGTCAAGCGGGTCTGGGAGTGGAAAGAGGAGTACGGCTCGCGGATCGTCGAGCAGTACAAGCGGCTCGGCGCCTCCTGCGACTACGAGCGCGAGCGCTTCACCCTCGACGAGGGCTACGTCAAGGCCGTCTACCGCGTCTTCAAGCGGCTCTACGACAAGGGCTACATCTACCGCGACAACTACATGGTCAACTGGGACCCGGGCTCGCACTCGGCGATCTCCGACCTCGAGGTCGAGAACCGCGAGGTCGAGGACACGCTCTACTCGATCGACTACCCGGTCGAGGGCTCCGACCGGGTGCTCACCGTGGCGACGGTGCGGCCGGAGACGATGCTCGCCGACACCGCGGTCGCGGTCAATCCGGACGACGAGCGCTACGGCGACCTGGTCGGCGAGCACTGCGTGCTGCCGCTGGTCGGGCGGCGGCTGCCGATCATCGCCGACGAGCACGTCGACCCCGAGTTCGGCACCGGCGCCCTGAAGATCACCCCCGGGCACGACCCCAACGACTTCGAGATCGGCCGCAAGCACGGGCTCGAGGAGATCGTCGTGATCGGCCCCGACGGCCGCCTCACCGAGGAGGCCGGCGAGTTCGCCGGGATGAGCGCCGCCGAGGCGCAGGCGGCCGTGGTCGCGGCGCTGCGCGAGGAGGGCCGCCTGCGCGCCGAGGAGCCCTACGTCCACTCGGTCCCGTTCTCCCACCGCTCCGGCGAGCGGATCGAGCCGCTGATCTCGCTGCAGTGGTTCTGCCGCATGGACGAGCTGGCGAAGCCGGCGATCGAGGTCGTCGAACGCGACGAGGTGCGGATCGCGCCGGCGCAGTGGAAGCGCGTCTACCTCGACTGGATGCGGGAGATCCGCCCCTGGTGCATCTCGCGCCAGCTCTGGTGGGGACACCGGATCCCGGTCTGGTACTGCGATCCCTGCGAGGAGACGATCGTCGCCGAGCACCCGCCCGAGCGCTGCGGCGCCTGCGGCGGCGAGCTGCGCCAGGAGGAGGACGTGCTCGACACCTGGTTCAGCTCGGCGCTCTGGCCCTTCGCCACCCTCGGCTGGCCCGAGCGAGACGCCGGAGCTGCGCGCCTTCTACCCGACCAGCTTCCTCACCACCGCCCGCGAGATCCTCTTCCTCTGGGTGGCGCGGATGATCATGATGGGCCTCGAGTTCCCGGGCGCGATCCCCTTCCGCGACGTCTACGTCCACTCGGTGATCCAGGCCCGCGACGGGCGGCGGATGTCGAAGAGCCTCGGCACCGGTATCGACCCGCTGGAGGAGATCGACGTCCACGGCGCCGACGCGCTGCGCTTCGGCCTGCTGGCGATGTCCTCGACCCAGGACGTGCGCTTCTCCGACGCCAAGGTCGAGCAGGGCAGCGACCTGGCCAACAAGCTCTGGAACGCGAGCCGGCTGATCCTGCTCAACACCGCCGCGGTCGAGGCAGAGCCGCAGCCCCTACACGTCGAGGACCGCTGGATCCTCTCGCGACTGGAGCGGACGATCGCCTCGGTGACCGAGAAGCTCGAGACCTACGACTTCGCCCACGCCGTGCAGGAGGCCTACTCGTTCTTCTGGCGCGACCTCTGCGACTGGTACCTGGAGATCGTCAAGCCGCGCCTCTACGACGGCGAGGCGGAGGTCTCGGCGACGCTGCTCTACGCGCTGGAGCGGGTGCTGGCGCTGCTGCACCCGACGATGCCCTTCGTCACCGAGGAGATCTGGTCCTTCCATCCGGCGCGGCGGGGCCACCTGGTCGTCCACCCGTTCCCGGTTGCCGACGAGTCTCTGTTCGACGCCGGCGGCGGAGGCCGACGTCGAGGGCGGGATCGGGCTGACGCAGCGACTGCGTGCCTGGCGCGACCTCGTCGACGTCCCCGCGGCCGGCGTTCTCGCGGCGCGGATCGAGGGCGTCGACCCGCCGGAGTTCGTCGCCCGCCTCTCGCGCTTCGAGTTCGCAATCGACGGCGGCGAGCCGGTCGCCTCGATCGGCCCGGTGCGGGTGCTTCGCCTCCGAGCAGCTCGACGCCGAGGCGGTCGCCGCGCGGCTGGAGAAGCGCCGCGCAGGAGCTGCGCGCCGAGGTCGAGCGGGCGGAGCGCAAACTCGGCAACGAGGGCTTCGTCGCCAAGGCGCCGGCCGAGGTGGTCGAGGAGGAGCGCGGCAAGCTGGAGCGCTACCGCGCCGAACTGGCCGAGCTGGCTCGGCTGACCCTGACGCCTACCTCGACTCGCTCGAGCCGGTCGGCTGGCGGCTCGGCCTGGAGCGGATGCGCAAGCTGACCACGGCGCTGGGGCTGCCGCAGCACCGCTTCGCCTCGATCCACGTGGTCGGCACCAACGGCAAGTCCTCGGTGACGCGGATGACGGCGGCGCTGCTGGAAGCGCACGGCGTCGCCGCCGGCGCCTGTCTCTCTCCCCACGCCGAGCACTGGTCCGAGCGGACGCTGCTCCGCGGCGAGGAGGTCGGGCAGGCGGAGTGGGCGAACGCGGTCGAGCAGGTGGCCAGGGCCGCCGAGGGCGTCAACCGCACCCTCGAGGAGGGCGACGCGGTGACCCAGTTCGAGGCGGCGACCGCGGCGACCTTCCTTGCCCTGGCGGCGGCGCGGGTCGAGGCGGCGGCGATCGAGGCCGGCCTCGGCGGCAGGCTCGACGCGACCAACACGATCCCCTCGCGGGTCACGGTGCTGACCTCGATCGGGCTCGACCACACCGACTGGCTGGGGGAGACCGAGCTGGAGATCGCCGCCGAGAAGCTGGCGGTGCTGCGCGACCAGACGACGCTGGTGCTCGGGCCGCGTCTCGCCGCAGGTCGAGGCGCTGGCCGAGCGCACCGCCGCCGAGCGCGGCGCCCGCCTGCTGCAGGCGCCCGAGGACCCGGGGCCGAGCTGCGGCTGCGCGCCGCTGGCGGGTTCCAGCGGCGCAACTTCGCCCTCGCCCGCGCGGCCGCCGAGGCCTTCCTAGGCGAGGCTCGACCCCGACGCGGGTCGCCGCCGTCGCCGCCGCGGTCGCGGTCCCGGGGCGTCTGGAGCGGATCGCCGAGCGACCGCCGACCTTCCTCGACGCCGCTCACAATCCCGACGGCGCCGCCGCGCTGGCCGAGGCGCTGCCGGCGCTCGCCGGCGGACGCCGGGTCGTCGCCTGCCTGGCGATCCTCGCCGACAAGGACGCGGCGGCGATGGTGCGGGAGCTGGCGCCGATGTTGGAGCGGGTGATCTGCACCGAGCTGCCGGCCGCTGCGCTGGAAGGCGCACGGCCGCCCCGGCGCCGCCTCCCGCCCAGCCGCCGAGCTGGCGGCGGCCTGCCGCGAAGCCGGCCTCCCGGCCGAAGCCGAGCCGGACTTCGACGCCGCGCTGCGCCGTGGCACCGCGCTTGCCGCCGAGTCGCCGGAAGGGGCGCTGCTCGTCGCCGGCTCCCACTACGCGATCGCCCCGGCCCGGGCGGCGCTGGCGCTTGCGAACTGACCTGGCGGACGTCCTCACGCCCGAGCCGGTCCGGCCCGGGTTCTGCGAGGATTCGGCCCATGGATCGCAGCGCCGGCTCCGAACTGCTCTCGATGATGGGATTGGTCGCTGCCGTGGTGGCGATCGTGATCCTCGTCTTCTTCGGCGTCGGCTACCTGTTCGGCCGCCTTTTCCTCTAGATCAGATCGTTCCCGGTCGTTTAGTGCACCTATGGCTGCACTTTTCGACCGAGTTTGAGTTCGAGGCCCTCGAGCCCGACAGGGTTCGCGGCAGGCGTGGCGAAGTAGACTGCCGCTCCTCCAGCGGAACGCCATTAGCGGGAGCTTCCACCCATGTCATCAGCGATCTTCGGCATCACCAACAGCGGCCTCAATCTGGTCGCGACCCTGTTCGTCCTGATGCTGGTCGTCCTCTGGCTGGCGCTGATCGTCTACACCTACCTCGACGCCCGTCGGCGCATCTCCGACCCCTTCCTGGTCGCCTGCGCCACCGTCGCCTCTTTCTTCCCCTACATCGGCACCGCCGTCTACGCGATCGTGCGCCCGCCGGAGTTCCTCGAGGACGCCCACGAGCGTGAGCTGGAGATCAAAGCCGCGGAGCTACGGGTGCGCCAGCTGCGCGAGCAGACCTGCCCCAACTGCGAGTACCCGGTTGAGAAGAACTACCTGCGCTGCCCGAACTGCCAGCGCCGCCTCAAGGACCCGTGCCCGACCTGCGGCAAGCCGGTCGACCCGCGCTGGGGCCTTTGCCCCTACTGCGAGACCGCGCTGAGCGGCGGCAAGGAGCGCACGCGCCGGCCGCAGAAACGGGCCGAGGGCGAGCGGCGCCCCGACCCGGAGCGACGGCCAGAGCCGAAACGACAGCCCGCCCGCCGCAAAAAAGCCACGACGGCGAAAAAAGCACCCGCGCAAGCCGAGAGGAAAGCACCGGCCCGCGGCGCCCCCGAGGAGGGGTCGAACGCCAAACCAGAGCAAAGGAGCCCCCGCCGTGAGCCGGACCCTGATCCTCGTCAAGCCTGACGCCTTCGAGCGCGCCCTGACCGGCGAGGTGATCGGCCCGCTTCGAGCGCAAGGGACTGCGGATCGCCGCCCTCAAGTCGATGCGGGCGACCGAGGAGATCGCCAACAGCCATTACGCCGAGCACGCCGAGAAGCCGTTCTTCGGCGAGCTGGTCGAGTTCATCACCGGCGGCACCTTGGTCGCGATGGTGCTCGAGGGGGCCGAAGCGGTGCCGGCGGCCCGGCAGCTGATCGGCGCGACCAATCCGGTCGAGGCGGCGCCGGGGTCGATCCGCGGGGACTTCGCGCTCGAGGTCACCTTCAACATGGTGCACGGGTCGGATTCGGATCAGTCGGCCGAGCGCGAGATCGGGATCTGGTTCCCCGAGTTGTCTTAGTAGGGCGAGGGTGGGGGTAGGGGCTTCACTTAACTTTTTCGTGGAGCGCCTGCGGCCGTCCGAGATTCGCGGCGCCGAAAAAGCACAAGACGTTCCGCCCCTACCCCCACCCTCGCCGTGAGCGTGGACTCGGGATACAGCTCGATCTCGAAGCGGGTGGTGCTGGCGTCCGGGTCGCCTCAGCGGAGGGAGATTCTGCGGAAGCTGGGGGTGGAGTTCGAGGTGGTGGTCTCGGGAGTCGAGGAGCTGAGCGGAGGGGACCCGGAGTTCGAGGTGGTGGAGAACGCTCGGCGGAAGGCTCAGGCGGTTGCGAGCGGGGAGGGGGAGGCACCTGCGGGCGAAGTTTACGTTCTCGGTACCTCCCCCTCCCCGCCCACGAATCGTCTGGTCATCGCGTGCGATACCGATGTGGTGCTGGATGGGAAGGCCCTTGGCAAGCCGGCTGATGAGGTGGAGGCGCGGGAGTACCTCGATCGGATGGCGGGGCGGGAGCATGAGGTGATGAGCGGGTTGGTGGTGCTGGAGGGCGGGGAGGAGCGGGCCGGGTTGGAACGGACCTCGGTTTTCTTCAAGCCGCTCTCCGAGGCCGATAAGGATCGTTATGTCAACTTCGGCGAGTGGCGGGGGCGCTCTGGGGGGTACGCGATCCAGACGCTGGGGTCGACTCTGGTCGAGCGGGTGCGAGGGCAGCGTCTCCAACGTGGTCGGGCTGCCGGTGGGCCTGCTGTTCGAGCTGGCGCCGCAGTTATTCGTGCGTCCCTGAGCGCAACGCGCGGGCCGATTTGGTCCGTTTGGGATGATTCCCCCGCAAGTACCGCAATCCCGGCATGGGCATATTCAGCTACCTCACCCGTCTAGGCGGCCGCGACATGGCGGTCGACCTCGGCACGGCCAACACCCTGGTCTACGTGCGCGGGCGTGGGATCGTCCTTTCCGAGCCCTCGGTGGTGGCGATCGACTCGCGCAACGGCCAGGTGCACGCGGTCGGCGTCGAAGCGAAGCGCATGCTTGGTCGCACCCCCGGAACGATCACCGCGATCCGCCCGCTCAAGGACGGCGTGATCGCCGACTTCGACGTCACCGAGCAGATGCTGCGCCACTTCATCAAGTCGGTCCACTCCAACCGCTTCGCCCACCCGCGGGTTGTCGTCTGCGTCCCCTCGGGGGTGACCGGGGTCGAGAAGCGCGCGGTCGAGGAGGCCTGCCTCTCCGCCGGCGCCCGCCAGGCCTACCTGATCGAGGAGCCGATGGCGGCGGCGATCGGCGCCGGGCTGCCGGTCGCCGAGCCGACCGGTTCGATGATCGTCGACATTGGCGGCGGCACCACCGAGGTTGCGGTGATCTCGCTCGGCGGGATCGTCGTCTCGCAGTCGATCCGGGTCGGCGGCGACGAGCTCGACGACGCGATCGTCGCCCACTGCAAACAGGCCTACAAACTGGCGATCGGCAGCCAGACGGCGGAGGAGGTGAAGCTGGAGGCCGGCTCCGCCTCGGCGCTGCCGGAGGAGGTGCGGACCGAGATCCGCGGCCGCGACCTGGTCTCCGGACTGCCGAAAACGATCACGCTCGGCTCCGAAGAGGTGCGCGAAGCGCTCGACGAGACGGTCGGCCACATCGTCGACGCGGTCAAGGAGACGCTCGACCGCACGCCCCCGGAGCTGGCGGGTGACATCATGGACCGTGGCATCACCCTCGCCGGCGGCGGCGCGCTTCTGCAAGGACTTGAGCAGCGCCTCCGCGACGAGTGCCAGATGCCCTGTCAACTGGCAGAGTCGCCGTTGACGTGCGTGGCGGTCGGCTCGGGCATCTCGCTCGAGGAGTTCGAGGCGATCCATCGCGCCGGAAAGAGGAACGGAGTGCGGGCGCGTGTCTAGCCGGCGCTCGGACAAGCCACCGAACTTAGGTCTCCCACGTGTATCGAAAGCAAGTACGCCGCCGTAGGGCGGTGCTCGCGCTGTTGATCGTCGGCTCCTTCGTGCTGCTGACGGTCACCTACGGCCAGGGTTCGAACGGGGTTCAGCGGGGGGTCAGCGCGATCTTCAGCCCGGTCCAGACGGTCGCCGACCGGGCGCTGAAGCCCGCCCGCGACCTGGTCAACTGGTTCGACCAGACCTTCGACGCCCGCGGCCGCAACAGCCGCCTGCATTCCGAACTGGAAGCAACCCGTAAGCAGGCGGTGGGCGCCGACGCCGCCCTGGCCGAAAACGCGCAGCTGCGCAAGCTGCTCAACCTCGATCGCGGCGGCGCCATCCCTTCCGGCTATGACCCGGTGACGGGCCGGGTGATCGCCCGCTCGCCCACCGTCTGGTTCGCCGACGTGATGGTCGACGTCGGCAGCGACGAAGGGGTGCGGGTCGACGATCCGGTCGTCAACGGCGACGGCCTGGTCGGCACCGTCGCCGCGGTCACCGGCGGTTCCGCCCAGGTGACGCTGATCGCCGACCACTCCAGCGCCGTCTCGGCCAAGGTCGTGCCGCTCGGTGTCCAGGGCGTGGTGCGGCCGAACGTCGGCGACCCCGGTGACCTGATCCTCGACTTCATCGATTCCAGCAAGCACGTCCACCGCGGCCAGTCGGTGGTCACCTCGGGCTGGCGCGGGACCGGGATCGAGTCCCGCTTCCCACCGAACCTGCCGATCGGCGAAGTCACCGAAGCCTCGATCGTCGAGCAGGAGGCGAGCCAGCAGGCCCATGTGCGGCCCTTCGCCGACCTCCGCGACCTTGACCTGGTCCAGGTCCTGACCGGGGGTTCGCGCGGATGATCCTCACCCCGAATATCGTCGTCCGGCTGGTCGCGATCGTGCTGCTCGAGCGTGCTCCTGCAGCTCTCGTTTTTCTCCCAGGTAGCGCTCTTCCACACCAGCCCCGACGTGCTGCCCGCCCTGGTCGTCTCGCTCGGCCTGCTCGGCGGGACGATGACCGGCGCGGTCAGCGGCTTCTCGGTCGGCTTCCTGCTCGACTGCCTGCTGGTCAAGCCGCTCGGCGGCGACTCGCTGATCCTGCTCGCCACCGGCTACATGGCCGGCCTCTTCCGCGAGCGCTTCGAGATCCACAGCCCGCTGGTGCCGCCGCTGCTCTGCATGGGCCTGACCGTTTTCGCCGAGGTCGGCTTCGGCGCGGTCGAACTGATGCTGGGAACCAACGTCACCGTCAGCACCCTGGTCGTGCGCGACGTCCTGATCAAGGGCCTCTACGGCTTCTTCCTCGGCTGGCCGATCTACCTCGGCCTGCGCCGGGCGCTGCGCCCGGCGCTGATCGAGGAGCAGACGCTGCGGCGCAGCCGCCGGCCGACCGTGCTGGGAACCTGAGCCGATGTACCTGCGCAACAACGACCGGCCCGGCGCTAGCCCACGCATGGCGCTGCGGATCGCCGTCCTCGGCGGCGTCGCCGTCGCCCTCTTCGCGGTGCTGTTCTTCCGGCTCTGGGACCTGCAGGTGCTCTCCGGCACCCAGTACCTGGCGGAGGCGAAGAACAACCGCACTCGCGAGTTCAAGGTGATCGCCCCGCGCGGCGACATCCTCGACCGCGACGGCGAGGTCCTGGTCGACAACCGCACCAGCCTGGCGCTGCAGCTGAACACGCAGAAGCTGCCCGCCGACCCGGTCGAAGAACGCCGCGAGCTCGCCCGGCTCGGTCGCCTCTCGCGGATGTCGCTGCGCAAGGTGCGGCGGGCGATCCGCGAAGGCGAAGAAGTCGCGGCCGGCGCCCCGATCACCCTGCGCCGCGACGTCGGCTACGACCTCGTCTACTACCTGGAAGAGAACCAGCGGCGCTTTCCCGGGGTCGCCGTCCAGAGGGTCTTCGTCCGCCACTACCCCGACGGCACTCGCGCCGCCCACGTGCTTGGCAGCGTCGGCGAGGTCTCCGAAGACGAGCTGAAGGAACCTCCGTACAAAGGCCTCGAACCGGGCGACGAGGTCGGCAAGGGCGGGGCGGAGTACACCTATGACCGTTATCTGCGGGGGCAGCCCGGGCTGACCAAGATCCAGGTCAACGCGCTCGGCCAGCCGACCCCTGGCGGCCAACTGGTCTCGCGGCCGCCCACTCCCGGCAACAACCTGAAGCTGACGATCGATCCCGAAGTCCAGGCGGCCGGCGAAAGCGCCCTGGCCGGCCGGGGCCTGCCCGGTGCCTTCGTGACGATGAACGTCGACAACGGCCAGATCCTCGGCCTCGGCTCGTTTCCGACCTTCGACCCCTCGGTCTTCACCCACCCGATGACCCAGGCCCAGGTCGACGCCCTCTATCGCGATCCGGTGCTGGCGCCGCTGACCGACCGCGCCACCCAGGGGCTCTACCCGACCGGCTCGACCTTCAAGCTCATCACCGCCCTGGCGGCGCTGGAAAACGGCTTCCTCACGCCGACCGAAACGATCGTCGACGGCGGCTCGCTGACGGTCGGGGGTCAGAGCTTCCAGAACGCCGGCGGCGCCTCTTACGGCACCCTCACCCTGGTGCCGGCGCTGCAGGTTTCCTCCGACGTCTTCTTCTACACCCTCGGGCTGAGGATGTGGGACAACAACGACCTGCAGAATTGGGCGGCGAAGCTGGGGATCGGCCGGCCCAGCGGGCTCGACCTGCCCGAGCAGACCGAAGGCCTGGTGCCGAGCAAGAAGTGGCGCGACCAGCTCTTCAAGGAAGGCAACACCGAACGTCCCTGGTCGGCCGGCGACAACATCCAGCTCGCCACCGGGCAGGGGGATCTGCAGACCAACCCGCTGCAGATGGCGCTCGCCTACGCGGCACTCGGCAACGGCGGCACGATCGTCACCCCCCATGTCGGGCTCGAAATCGAGGACGCGGCGGGACGGGTGCTGAAGGAATTCGACCCGCCGGCGCGGCGCCACGTCCACATCGACCCCGGTTACCGGGAAGCGATCATGGAAGGCCTGCACGAGGCGGCGCAGACCCCCGGCGGCACCTCCTACGGCGTCTTCGGCAACTTTCCGATCCCGGTCGCCGGCAAGACCGGGACCGCCCAGCGACCCCCGCACGCCGACCAGTCCTGGTACATCGTCCTCGCTCCGTACCCTAATCCGCGTATCGTCACGGCTGTCACCATCGAGGAAGGCGGCTTCGGAGTCGAATCCGCCGCGCCCGCCGCCCTGCAGATCCTCGAGGCCTACTTCAACAAGCAGGCGACCGAAGTCTCGACCGCCGGCGGAGTTGAATGATGTACGCGACCCGCACCCGACAAGCCCACCCGGAGCCGTTCGCCGTCCGCCTCGGCCTGGCCGAGCGACTCGGCCTCGCCCACATCGACTGGACGCTGAGCCTCGCCGCCGTCGGCCTCGTCGCCTTCAGCGTCTTCACCCTCGGCCAGGCGACCACCCACGACGTCCCCGGCAGCCCCAACTACTACGTCGACCGCCAGCTGATCTACGGGGTCCTCGGCCTGGTCGGGATGCTGCTGCTGACCCGGATCGACTACTCGCGCTTCCGCGAGCTCCGGGTCGGCATCTACACCTTCCTCTGCGCCAGCGTCTCACTGGTCTTCGTCTTCGGCTTCGCCGCCCGCGGCTCGCGACGGGCCTTCGAACTTCCCTTCTTCAGCTTCCAGCCGTCGGAGCTGGGCAAGCTGCTGCTGGTTCTGGCGCTTGCCGGGTTCGTGATCGATGGCGCCAGGCGGGGCTCGGAGCGCCAGCGCACGCTGCGCTATCTCTGCCTCGGCCTGGCTCCGGCTGCGCTCGTTTTCCTGCAGCCGGACCTCGGTACGGCGATGGTTTTCGTCGCCGCCACCCTCGGCGTGATGTACTTCGGTGGTGTCCCCTGGACCCACTTCACCTTCATCGGCGGGGCCCTCGTCGCGTTGATCGCGCTGGTTCTCGTCGCCGCCCCGGCTCTCGGTGTGCCCGTTTTGAAGGGCTACCAGGAGCAGCGGCTCACCTCTTTCCTGCACCCGAGCGAGGATGCTCGCGGTGCGGGCTACCAACAGGCCCAATCTGTGGTCGCCATCGGTTCCGGTGAGAAAACCGGCCGTGGCGACCGTGCCACCCAGACGCGGCTCGACTTCGTTCCCGAGCGGCACACCGACTTCATCTTCGCGGTGATCGGTGAGCGCTACGGGTTCGTGGGCGCCGCGTTAGTCCTATCCCTTTACGCCCTGCTTCTCTGGCGGGCGCTGCGGATCGTGACGCTCTCGAAGAACTCCTACGGAACCCTGGTTGCGGGCGGCATCGCCGTCTCGCTGCTGTTCCAGGTCTTCGTCAACGTGGGGATGAACCTCGGCATCATGCCGATCACGGGCATCCCCCTACCGCTGATGAGCTACGGAGGATCCTCCGTGCTCGCCACCTTTCTCGCGGTCGGAGTGCTTCAGAGCATCAACATCCAGGCGCGTCTCAGCCAGAGGGGAAGGTTCGCCTGGTGACGCCTTGAAGAAAGGCGTCCCCGGGCCCGCGTACCTACCCGAACTGAGCTGAACAACTAATGAAAAAAACGATTTTGGTCTCCGCCGAGCGCGGAGAGACCCGCGTCGCCGTCCTCGAGTCCAAGCAGAAAGGCGGCAAACGCGACGTGGCGGAGCTCTACATCGAGCGCCGCGGCCGGCGGTCGATCGTCGGCAACATCTACAAGGGGAAGGTCGACAACGTCCTTCCCGGCATGGAGGCCGCCTTTGTCGACATCGGCCTCGAGCGCAACGGCTTCCTGCACGTCGACGAGATCGTCCTCCCGGGCGGCGAGCAGGCGCCCAAGCGCGGGCGCGGCAGCGGCCGCCGCATCAACGAGCTGATCAAACCGGGCCAGGAGATTCTGGTCCAGGTGGTCAAGGACCCCTTGAAGACGAAGGGCGCGCGGCTCTCGATGAACGTCTCGATCGCCGGGCGCTATCTGGTCTACGCGCCACAGGGCAGCGGTGTCGGCGTCAGCCGCCGGCTGGCCGACAAAGAGCGCGACCGCCTGCGCAAGATGGTCGACCGCACCTACAAGGGCCCGGGCGGGCTGATCGTCCGCACCGCCGCCCACGGGGCGAAGAAGTCCGACTTCGTGCGCGAGATCGGTTACCTGCAACGCCTCAACGAGATCCTCGAGCGGCGCGGCGAGGGCAGCAAGGCGCCGACCCTGGTCTTCCAGGAGGCCGACCTCTCGGTCCGCGTCCTGCGCGACGTCTTCCTCAGCGAGTTCGAGAAAGCGATCATCGACTCCGAGAAGCAGTACCAACGGGTCACCAGCTTCTTCCAGCGCACCGCGCCGGAGCTGGTCGACGGGGTCGAGCTCTACAAGGGCCAGAAGCAGTCGCTGTTCGAGAAATGGAAGATCGACAAGGAGATCGAGTCGACCCTGAGCCGCCGCGTCGACCTGCCCTCGGGTGGTTACCTGATCATCGACTACGCCGAGGCGCTGACCGTGATCGACGTCAACAGCGGCAGCTTCACCGGCCGCGGCAAGGGCGGCCTCGAGGAGACGATCACCAAAGTCAATACCGAGGCGGCCGAGGAGGCGGTGCGGCAGCTACGGCTGCGCGACATCGGCGGCATCATCGTCATCGACTTCATCGACATGGCCCGGGCCAGCAACCGCGACAAGGTGCTGAAGACGATGCGCAAAGCGCTCGACGCCGACAAGTCGAAGAGCTATGTGGTCGAGGTCTCACCGTTGGGCCTGGTCGAGATGACGCGCCAGAACGTGACCGACGGGGTGCGCGAGATCCTCACCGCCCCCTGTCCGACCTGCCACGGCGAGGGCGTCGTGCTCTCGGCCGAGACGGTGGCGCTGGAGGGCCTGCGGCGGATGCGTGAGATCGCCGCCGAGGACGGCGACGCCGAGGCGTTCCTGATCCGGGTCAACCCGAAGGTCGCTGCCGAGCTGACCGACCCCGACAGCGGCCTCGCCGAGCTCGAGTCCGAGACCGGCAAGCGCTTCCACTTCGAGGGCGGCGACGCGCTGGCGATCGACACCTTCGAGGTGGTCGAGCAGGGAAGCCGCGCCGAGATCGAGGAGCGGGCGTTGCCGTTCAAGGTCGGCGAGGAGGTGCTGGTCAAAATCGACGAGCCGCACATGTACAACGCCGACGACGCGGTCGCCCGGATCGACTCCTACATCGTCAGCGTCACCGGCGGGGGGCGGTTCGTCGGGGAGCGCAAGCTGGTGCGGATCGAGGAGGTCGCGCGGGCGACGGCGACTGCCTCGCTGCTGGGCTCCGACTCCTCGAACGGGAACGGCAGCGCCAACGGAGACGGCGCCGAGCTAGAATCCGGCGCCGCTTCGCGCAGGCGCAGTCGCGGCCGCAGGGGCGGTCAGGGGCGTTCGCGCGCCAAACAAGGCAGCAAGGAAGACTGATCGAGCATGTACGCGGTGGTTGAAAGCGGCGGCAAGCAGTACAAGGTCGAGGAGGGGACGTCCCTGCTCGTCGACCGCCTCGATGCCAAGGAGGGCGACAAAGTCGCGCTGCGGCCGGTGCTGTTCCGCGACAAAGACGTGGTTGCCGCGCCGAAGGAGCTGGAGAAGGTCAAAGTCGAGGCGAAGGTCGCCGAGCACCTGCGCGGCCCGAAGATCAAGGTCTTCAAATACAAGGCGAAGAAGGGCTACCGCCGCCGCGCCGGTCACCGCTCCGAGCTGACCAAGCTCGAGGTGACCAGCTTGAAACTCGGCAAAGCGGCGGCGAAAAAACCCGCCGCGAAGAAAGAGGACGCCGATGGCTCATAAGAAAGGGCTCGGCTCCAGCCGCAACGGCCGCGAATCGAACCCGAAGATGCTCGGGGTCAAGGTTTTCGCCGGCCAGCGGGTCAGCGGCGGCGAGATCATCGTCCGCCAGCGCGGCACCAGGTTCTGGCCGGGTGAAGGCACCGGGCTGGGCCGCGACCACACGATCTTCGCGACGCGCGCTGGGAAAGTCGACTTCAAGCCGGCCCGTAAGGGGCGGACGATCAGTGTCCTTCAAGACGACTAGAAAGGAATCTCAATGATCCTCGCCTCTGAGCGCCGAACTTCTCGGCGTCAGCTTGCCATCGCCGCACTGGCCATCGCCGCTATGGCGCTGCTCGCGCTTACCGCGCGCGCCTCTGCCGCGGAACTGCTCTACTGGAACAACTACGGGGGCAACCCGGACAACGTGGCGTTCGCCAACATCGACGGCAGCGGCGGCGGGCTCCTTAACCTCTCCGGCTCGCCCGAAGTCATAGGGCCGGAAGGCATGGCCTACGACACGGTCACCAATCGACTGTTCGTCGCAAACGAAGGCGGCTCCGGCAAAGGCCAGATCACCGCGATCAACCTTGACGGCAGCGGCGCCGCTCCCTTCACGGCTCCCGGCGCCCCGATCGAAGAACCGGAAGGCGTGGCGGTGGATCCGGCGGCGAGGATGATCTTCTGGGAGAACACCGAAGGCGCGGGGTCGATCGCCTGGGCGAAGCTCGACAGCAGCGCCGGGGGAGTCCTCAACACCGCGGGGGTCACTGTGGAAAACCCGTGCTGCCGGATCGCGATAGACCCGGTCGGCGGACGCGTCTACTGGGTGAACAATCCTCCTGGTGAAAGCACCATCGCCTACGCGAACCTGAACAACACCGGAGGCGGCGGCGAACTCAGTCTCACCGGGTCGACGGTCGAACCGGGCGGTGAAGGTCTCGCGGTCGATCCGGCGGGGGGTCGTCTCTATTTCCTCGGTAGCGCCGGCACCAGCGAAGCGATCGGCTTCGCGAACCTGAACGGCAGCGGCGGCGGCGACGTCGCGACCGGGACCGCGCCGATCAACAGCTTTTGGGGGATCGGCCTCGATCCCGCGATCGGCCGCCTCTACTGGGCCAACGAGGGGAACGGCAAAGAAGAACGCGCGAACGCGTTCGGCTTCGTCGGCACCAACGGTGCCGGTGCCGGCGGCATCAACATCGCGTCAGCGCCGGTCGCCAGTCCGCAGGACCCAGTGATCATCAAAAGCCCGGTCGGCGCCGGGGTGCCGACGATCACCCGCTCCACCAAAGTTCGCTCCGAACTGGCCTGCTCGCAGGGCAGCTGGGGTGCCGACTACCCCGGCTCCTTCGTCTACCAGGCGCCGCGCACCTACGCCTACCAGTGGACGCTGAACGGGGCGGCGATCGGCGGCGCGACCGCCCCGACGCTGACCGCGACCCAGGCGGGTAGCTACGCCTGCGTGGTGACCGCGGCCAACCAGGCCGGCAGCGGCAGCCAGACGAGCGCCGCGACCAGCGTCACGGCGTCGAAAATGAAGCTGACGACGAAGAAGAAAGCGCGCGTCAAACCGGGCGGCGTCGCGACCTTCAAGGTCAAGGCGGTCAACCAGGGCGACCTCGAAACCAAGAACGCCAGGGTCTGCGCCAAAGTGCCGAAGAAGGCTAAGAAAGCCCTGAAAGCCCCGAAGTGCAAGAAATTCGGCAAGGTCAAGGCGGGCGGCAAGAAGACCGCCACGCTGAAGTTCAAGGTCGGCGAGAACGCCGCCGGCACCTACAAGGTGAAGTTCCTGGTCAAGGGGAGCTCCGGCAAGGCGATCAAGGCGAAGATCTTGGTTGCGGCGCCGAAGGTCAAGAAGAAGTAGCGAGGTGGTGGGGGAGGGGCCGGGTGCCCCTCTCCCGAAGGCCGTCGCGCAGCTGGGGCGCCTGCGGGGGTGCGGAGCGTCTGTCCTTGAGCCTTCGTGAGAGGGGCACCCGGCCCCTCCGTCCAGGGCTCGGATCCACTTACTCTCATAGCTGATGTACGACAAGGCGAAGATTTGGGTTGAGGGGGGTGCTGGGGGCAACGGGTGCGTGAGCTTCCGGCGGGAGGCGCATGTGCCGCGGGGTGGCCCCGATGGCGGCGATGGGGGGCACGGTGGGGACGTGGTGCTCGTCTGCGATGCGTCGAAGCGGGATCTGGGGGCGCTGAAGGGGAGCAAGCACTTCAGGGCCGAGCGGGGCAGGCACGGGGAAGGGTCGAACCGGCATGGGGCGCGGGGGGAGGATCTGGAGATCCCGGTGCCGGCCGGGACGCAGGCGAACGCCGTCGACGGCAGCGCGATCGACCTCCTCGCGCCCGGACAGCGGGCTGTCGTCGCCGATGGCGGGCGCGGCGGGCACGGGAACAAGCGGTTCGCGAACTCGACTCGGCAGGCGCCGCGGTTCGCCGAGAGGGGGACGAGCGGGGAGGGGGGCTGGATCGAGCTGCGGTTGAAGTTGCTGGCGGACGTCGGGCTGGTGGGTCTGCCCAACGCGGGCAAGTCCTCGCTGCTGGGGCGGCTGACGCGGGCGGCGCCGAAGGTGGGGGACTATCCGTTTACGACGACCTCGCCGATCCTGGGGACGATCGAGGGCGAGGACCGGCAGGCGGTGGTCGCCGACATTCCAGGGCTGATCGAGGGAGCGGCCGATGGCGCCGGCCTGGGGCACGAGTTCCTCGCCCACGTCGAGCGCTGCTCGATGCTCGTCCACCTGGTCGACCTGGCGCCGGCGGAGGGGAGCCCGGAGGCGAATTACGCGACGGTGCGGGCCGAGCTGGCGGCGCATGGCGCCGGGCTGGAGCGGTTGCCGGAGCTGCTCGTGCTCAGCAAGCGGGACCTCCTGGAGGGCGAGAAGGTTGAGGCCGAGGCGGCTGACTGGAAAAAGCGGCTGGGTGGGGGGGTGCTTGGCGTGCTGGCGGTTTCCTCGGCGACCGGCGAGGGGTTGGAGGACCTCCGGCGCCGGGTGCTCGCTGAGCTGCCGGAGCTGTCGCCGTCAGGGGTGTCGCGCGGCGAGGACCCTGGAGCGGACGCCGGCGAGTTCGAGGCCGAGCACCGGGTCTACCGCCCGGCCGGCGAGGGCGGCTACCGGATCGAGCGCGAGGACGACGGCGGCTTCAGGGTGCTGGGCCGCGGCGTCGAGCTGCTGTTCGAGCGCCACGACACCGGCAACGAGGAAGCGCTCGCCTACCTCGAGCAGCGGCTGGGCGAGATCGGCGTCATCGCCGCCCTCGCTCGCGCCGGCTTCGAGCCCGGCGACGACGTCCGCATCGGCGAGCACGAGTTCGAGCTGCACGTTTAGGTCAGGCTTGAGAGGCCGGCGGCGACGGCAAAGCCGAGCACGGTGACCAGGCCAGCGGCGCGGCCGGCGTCGGCGCGGGCGTCAGGGATCATCGAGTCGATCAGCATCACCAGCAGGGCGCCGGCGGCGAAGCCGTCGATCGCGGCCTGGGGATCGCCGCTGGCGGCATCGGCGACGGCGTAGCCGCCGACCGTGGCGACGGCGCAGATCGCCCCGACCAGGAGCCAGAGTCGCAGGATCGCCCCGCGCGAGCGGCCGGTGGCGCGCATGTCGCCGGCCGAGCCGATCGCCTCGGGCAGGTTGGAGACGAAGATCGCGATCAGCAGGGCGACGCTCACCCCCTTGCCGGCGGCGAGGTTGATCCCGAGGACGGCCTGCTCGGGAACCCCGTCGAGGAAGGCGCCGAGCGCGAGGGCGTTGCCGGCTCCGTCCCCTTCGGAGCGGCCGCGGCGGCCCCGGCCGGCGGAGCAACGGCTGGCGATCAGGCCATCCAGCCCGTAGTAGGCGACGGCGCCGGCTCCAAGGCCCAGGCCGGTGGCTCCGGCGCCGCCGACTTCGAGCCCCTCCTGCGCCAGCTCGAAGCTGACCGCGCTGATCAGCGCCCCGGCGCCGAAGGCGAGGACGAGGCCGACCTGGCGCCGCGACCAGCGGTGGGCGAAGGCGAGCGCCGCGCCGATGACCAGCGAGCTTGCGGCAAGCGCGCCCCAGCCGATTGCGGCTCCCATCTCGGTTACTTTGCTGGCCATGACCCTGGTCGTCAAGCTCGGTTCCTCGATCGTCGCCGCCGACGACGGCGAGCTGCGCGCCGACGTGCTCGACTCGGTTTGCGAACAGGTGAGCGCGCTGGAGCGCGGTGGCGAGCGGGTGGTGATGGTCACCTCCGGGGCGATCGCCAGAGGAATGCGGCTGATGGGCCTGCCGGTCCGCCCGCGGGCGATGGACGAGCTGCAGGCCGCCTCGGCGGTCGGGCAGGGCGATCTCTTCCGGGCCTACGAGAGCCGCCTGGAGAGGCACGGGACGCGGGCCGCCCAGGTCCTGCTCACGGTCGCGGACATCGCCGCCCGCACCAACTACCTGAACGCCCGCCAGACGCTCGACCGCCTCGTTGACTGGGGGGTGGTGCCGGTGATCAACGAGAACGACACCACCGCCACCGATGAGATCAGCTTCGGCGACAACGACTTCCTCGCCGCCCAGGTCGCGATCCTGCTCGATGCTCGCCTGCTGGTCCTGCTGACCAACATCGACGGGCTGATGACCGCCGATCCGCAGTCCGACCCGGGGGCGCGGATGATCGACGAGGTCAGCGATTTCGCCCAGCTCGCCGGGATCGAGGTCGGCGACCGCACCTCGGCCTTCGGCTCCGGCGGCATGCGCAGCAAGGTCGCGGCCGCGGAGATGGCGAGCGAGTCCGGGATCCCGGCGGTGATCTGCAACGGGACGGCTCAGGGCACGCTGGCCGCGGCCGCCGCCGGCGCTGCGGCCGGCACCCGCTTCGCCGCCCAGGCCGGCAAGGCCTCGAGCTTCAAGCTCTGGCTCAAGTACGCGAAGCCGGCCCGGGGGCGGATCGTCGTCGACGAGGGCGCCGCCCGGGTGCTGCGCGAGCGCGGCTCCAGCCTGCTGCCGGTCGGGATCCTCGCCGCCGAGGGCGAGTTCGCCGCCGGCGACGCGGTCGACGTCGCGCTCGATGCCGAGCCGATCGGCAAGGGGATCAGCGACTACTCCTCGCGCGAGCTGGCGCGGGTGAAGGGGATGAAGAGCGAGCAGGTTCGGGAGCTGCTGCCCCACGCCGCCGACGAGGTCATCCACCGCGACCGCTTCGTCCTGCTCTAGGGCGACAGCTACCCTTTTCCGATGGCCGTGACCACGACCTCCGTCGCCGAGAGCTGCGCCGCCGCCAAGCGCGCAGCGCGCGCGCTGGCGAGCGCTCCGACCGCGACCAAGGACGCGGCCCTGGCGGCGACCGCGCGGCTGCTCGAGGAGCGAACGGCGGCGATCCTCGAGGCGAACGCGGCCGATCTGGCCGACGAGCACGCCGGGGAGCTGGCCGAGGCGCTGCGGGATCGCCTCACCCTGACGCCCGAGCGGGTGGCGGCGATGGCCGCGGGGGTGCGCGCCGTCGCCGCGCTCGATGACCCGGTCGGCGAGGAGCTGGAACGGAAAACGCTGGCCAGCGGGCTCGACCTGCGCAAGCTGCGGGTGCCGCTGGGCGTGGTCGCCGTCGTCTACGAGGCGCGACCCAACGTGACGATCGACTGCGCGGCGCTGACGATCAAGAGCGGCAACGCGATCGTCCTGCGCGGCTCCCACTACGCCGAACGCTCCAACGGCGCCCTGGCGGCGATCGTCCGCGAGGCGCTCGCCGAGGCCGGGCTTCCCGAGGACTCGGTGCTGCTGCTGGAGGGCGGCGGGCACGAGGGCCTGGCCGAGCTGGCGAGGCAGGAGGGCCTGGTCGACCTGCTGATCCCGCGTGGGGGCGGGGGGTTGAAGGACGCCCTCAAAGCCGTGGCGACGGTGCCGGTGATGTATGCGGCGGCGGGCAACTGCCACGTCTACGTGCACGCCGACGCCGACCCGGAGATGGCGCGGCGGATCGCGGTCAACGCCAAGGTCCAGCGGCCGGGGGTCTGCAACGCCGCCGAGACGTTGCTGGTGGACGCGGCGATCGCCGAGCGCTTCTTGCCGGCCGTCCTCGCCGACCTGTCCGGGGCCGGGGTCGAGCTGCTCGGCGACGAGCGGGCGCGACGCTTCGCCGGCGGGACGCCCGTCGGTGCGGCCACCGCGGAGGATTGGGACAGCGAGTACCTCGGCCTGAAGATGGCGGTCGCGGTGGTCGACTCGGTCGAGGACGCGATCGAGCACGTCAATCGCCACGGCACCGGCCACTCGGAGGCGATCGTCACCGGCTCAGAGGAGGCGGCCGGCAAGTTCGCCGCCGGCGCCGACTCCGCCGCCGTCTACATCAATGCCTCGACCCGCTTCACCGACGGCTTCGAGTACGGGATGGGGGCCGAGATCGGCAACTCGACCCAGAAGCTGCACGCCCGCGGGCCGATCGGGATGCGCGAGCTGACCACGTTCAAGTACGTGGCGCGCGGCGACGGCCAGGTGCGTGAGTAGCGCGGCGGGCGGCATCGGTGTCCTCGGGTCGGCCTTCAACCCGCCGCACCTCGGTCACCTGGCGCTGGCCCAGGAGGCGCTCTGGCAGCTCGGCCTCGATGAGGTTGTGCTGGTGCCGACCGGCGAAGCGCCGCACAAGCGGATCGCCGACGATCCCGGCCGCGAGCTGCGGGTGACGATGACCCGGCTGGCGGCCGCCGATGACTCGCGTTTCTCCGTCTCGGCGCTGGAGGTCGAGCGCGAGGGGCCGTCCTACACGTATGAGACCTTGCGGCTGCTTGCCGAAGAACGGGGCGACACGGAGCTGGTGTTCGTGATGGGTGCGGACGCAGCCGTGGGGCTCGAGAGCTGGCGCCATCCCGAGCGCGTGGTCGAGCTGGCGCGGGTCGCCGTGGCGCGGCGGGCCGGCGTCTCGGAGGCGGAGGTCGGCGCGGTGATGCGCAGCCTCGGTTGCGAGAGCCGGGCGACGATGCTGGAGATGCCGCAGTTCGGGGTTTCCTCCTCGGCGGTGCGCGAGCGGGCGGCGGCGGGCAGGCCGCTGCGCTACCTGGTCCCCGATGCCGTCGCCCGCCTGATCGAAGAAAAGGGGATCTACTCGTGAGCGCGACGCGGCCGGAGTCGCTGGCCCGGCGCCTCGCCGAGCTCGCCGACTCGAAAAAGGCCGAGGACCTCGTCGTCCTCGACATGCGGGACCTTGTCGCCTATACCGATTTCCTCGTGATCTGCACGGCCCGCAACGAGCGGCAGGCGCGGGCAATCGTCGACGAGGTGCGGCTGCAGGTGAAGCACGAGATGGCGCTGCTTCCGGGCGGCGTCGACGGGGCCGGGGCCGACGGCTGGGTGGTCCTCGACTACCTCGATTGCGTCCTTCACGTCTTCACCCCCGAGGCTCGCGAGCGCTATCAACTCGAGGAGCTGTGGCGGGAGGCGCCGCGGCTCGATCTCGACCTCGACGTTCCCGGAGCGCCCGAGGCGGCGAGCGCCTGAAGTGCCGTCCGAGCGCGGCCGTACGGTGCCGCGCATGGGAAGCTTCAAGCGGGTGTTGTTCGGGTATCGCCGGGCCGACGTGGACGCGGCAATCGCGCGCCTCGACGCGGCGATGGCGACCCGCGACCGGCGGATTCAAGCGCTGGAACCCCAAGCCGAGGCCTGTGTGTGGCAGGCGGCGAAAATCGCCGAGCTCGAGCGCGAGCTCTCCGCGCTTTCGGGCATGGTGATCGAGCGCGAGCGCGAGATCCGCAACCTCACCGAGCGCCTGCGCGAAGCCAACGATCGGCACGACGGGAGCATCGCCTCGCTCGACGCCGTCTCCGCGCGGCTGGAGGAGATCCAGGCGCAGGCCCGTGGGCAGGCGACGCGGATCAGGATGAAAGCGCTGCGCGAGGCGGTCGAGGTGAGCCGCCGGGTGCAGGAACTGGGCGACGCGCAGGAGCCGACGGTGAGCACGCCTGAGGAGGCGATCGACCGCGAAGCCGGCTTTGACGGCGTCTTCGAGGGACCGGTCAGGCTCGAGATCGGCCCGCTGGGCGACTTCTCCCAGCTGGTGGGATTCGAGGACGCGGTCGGCCAGCTTGGCGCCTCCGAGATCTCGGTCGAACGTTTCTCCGAGGGTCGCGCCACCTTCTCGATGCGCCTCGACCGGCCGGTTGAGTTGCTGCGCGAGCTGGAAGAGCACTCGGCGCTCGATTTCAAGGTTCGCCACACCGCCCCGGACAACCTGATCCTCGACGTCGACGAGGACCAGGACCCCGAGCGCCGCGCCGCGTAGCGGGTAAACTGCGGTCCTACCCGGGGCTGTAGCTCAGCTGGAAGAGCGCATCGCTGGCAGCGATGAGGTCAGGGGTTCGAGCCCCCTCAGCTCCATCCTCAACGAAGCGCCCGCGCCTGCCGATGATGAGGCGATGAGCGCCGTTAACCAGCACGTGTTCTCGCACGGGATGCAGGACACGCGGGAGACGTTCGAGGTCTGGAGCGAGCGCCCCTGGGCGGTCCTGCGCGGTTGGCTCGCGCTCAGCCTGGCGATCGCGCTGACGCTGCTTGCCGCGACCTGGTTCGTCGCCGGCCTGCTGACCCCCGACCTGACGCCGCTCCACCTGCCGGGCCTCACCTCCACGGCCGAACCCGTTGACCTGCTGCCGATCCTGCTCCGCAACGCGACCGTGCTGGCACTGCACGCGACCGCCTGTGTCGCCGGCTTCATCGCCGGCGCTTCGATGCCGATCGCCGCCGCGCAGCGCACCGGCTTCTCGCGCTGGGTCCATGTCAAGGCCGGGGAGCTGGCGATCCTCTTCGTCTGCGCGGTGACGCTGTTCTCGCTGGGAACGCAGGCGCTTTACCTTGGCTTCCAGGGATCGACCCTTGCCTACCAGCTTCACATCAGCCGTTTCGAGCTGATCCTCAGTGTGCTCCCGCACGCGATCCCCGAGCTGTCCGCGCTGTTCCTGCCGCTCGCCGCCTGGTTGATCGCCAGCCGCCGCGGTGAGTGGAACCAACTGCTGGCCGCGACTTTCCTCACCGTGGCGATTGCGATTCCCACCTTGATCCTCGCCGCGACGATCGAGGTCTACGTCTGGCCGCAGATCCTCGAAGCAATCTCGCCGGTCGACCCGCACCACATCTCGACCACCTTCGTCGTCGGCTCGTAAGATCGCCGCTCCGTGAGCACGGAGCGAGATCTGAAATGAGCGGTTACGACCCGAAGGCGATCGAGCGCAGGTGGCAGCAGGTCTGGGCCGACGAGAAGACCTGGGAGGTCCCGAACCCGGGGCAGCCCGGGTTTGACGACTCCAAGCCGAAGGCCTACGTGCTGGAGATGCTGCCCTACCCGTCGGGGGAACCCCACGTCGGCCATTTGAAGTGCTACGCGGTCGGCGACGCGATCGCCCACTTCCGCCGCCGCCACGGCTTCGAGGTGATCCATCCGATGGGCTATGACGCCTTCGGCCTGCCGGCCGAGAACAACGCGATCAAGACCGGCGAGCCGCCGCGCACCGCGACCGAGCGCTCGATTACCTCCTTCCGTCGCCAGTTCCGCGAGTGGGGGATCTCGATCGACTGGGCGCGTGAGCTCGGCACCCACATGCCCGAGTACTACCGCTGGACCCAGTGGATCTTCCTGCGGTTGTTCGAGAGGGGGCTCGCCTATCGGACCGAGGCGCCGGTCCAGTGGTGCCCGGTGGACGCGACCGTGCTCGCCAACGAGCAGGTGGTCGACGGGCGCTGCGAGCGCTGCGGCACCGAGGTGGTTCAGCGCAACCTCGAGCAGTGGTTCTTCCGCATCACCGACTACGCCGAGCGCCTGCTCGCTGACTTCGGCCTGCTCGAGTCCTGGCCCGAGCACGTGATCACGATGCAGCGCAACTGGATCGGCCGCTCCGAGGGCGCCGAGGTGGTCTTCCGCTGCGAGGGGGTCGGGCTCGACTTCCCGGTCTTCACGACCCGTCCCGACACCCTCTTCGGGGCGACCTTCTTCGTCCTCGCCCCCGAGCACCCCGAGCTGGAGCGGCTGGCCGCCGGCACCTCGGCCGAGGCCGCGGTACGCGAGTACGTCGACCGGGTAGGGCGTGAGTCGGCGGAGGAGCGGGGCGCCGAGGATCGCGAGAAGACCGGCGTGCCGCTGGGGCGCAGCGTCGTCAACCCCGTCAACGGCGAGGAGATCCCGATGTTCGTCGCCGACTATGTGCTGATGGAGTACGGCACCGGGGCGATCATGGCTGTGCCGGGACACGACTCGCGCGACTACGAATTCGCCCGGGCCTTCGACCTGCCGGTGGTGCGCGTGATCGAGGGCACCGACCCCGAGGTCGCGCAAGACGACGGGGGCTTGCCGTACCCCGGCGACGGGCCGATGGTTAACTCCGGCCGCTTCGATGGCCAGGGCAACCGCGACGCCTACGAGGAGATCGTCGCCTGGCTGCAGTCGGAGGGCCGCGGCAAGCCGGCGGTCAACTACCGCCTGCGCGACTGGCTGGTCTCGCGCCAGCGCTACTGGGGGGCGCCGATCCCGGTCGTCTACTGCGAGGGCGATTGCGGGATCGTCCCGGTCCCCGAGGAGCAGTTGCCGGTGGAGCTGCCGGAGATCGAGGACTATGCCCCCCAGGGCAAGAGCCCGCTGGCCGCTGCCGAGGACTGGGTCGCGACCGAGTGCCCGCGCTGCGGTGGGCCGGCGCGGCGGGAGACCGACACGATGGACACCTTCGTCGACTCCTCCTGGTACTTCATCCGCTACCTCGACCCGCGCAACGAAGAGGCCGCCTGGGACCGCGCCGCCGCCGCGCACTGGCTCCCGGTCGACCAGTACATCGGCGGCGTCGAGCACGCGATCCTGCACCTGATGTACGCGCGCTTCATCACCAAGGCGCTGGCCGACGTCGGCGTGCTCGACGTGCAGGAGCCGTTCGCCAACCTCTTCGCGCAGGGGATGATCACCCGCGACGGCGCGAAGATGTCGAAGTCGCGGGGCAACACGGTCAGCCCGGCCGAGTATGTCGAGCGCTACGGCGCCGACACCGCCCGCACCTACGTCTGCTTCATGGGCCCGCCCGAGCGCGGCGGCGATTGGTCCGACGAGGGGGTCGAGGGAGTCAACCGCTTCCTGGCGCGGCTCTGGCGCCTGGCTGGGGAGGTCGCGGAGCGGACCGTGGAGGCGGAGCCCGACGCTGGGGCGGGGGGCGAGGCGCGCGAGCTGCTCGCCAAGGCCCACTGGGCGATCGACAAGGCGACCCGGGACTTCCAGCGCGGCTTCCAGTTCAACACCGCGATCTCGGCGGTGATGGAGCTGGTCAACGAGGCCTACCGGCTCAAGGACAGCCTCTACGACGACCCGGCGGGCGCCGCCGCGGTCCGCTTCGCGACGGCGACGGCGGCATCGCTGATCTTCCCCTTCGCGCCCCACCTCGGCGCCGAGGTCTTCGAGCGGCTGTGCGGCGAGCGCGTTTGGGAGCAGCCGTGGCCGGTCGCCGACCCCGACCTGCTGGCCAGCGACATGGTGACCCTGATCGTCCAGGTCAACGGCAAGCTCCGCGACCGCATCGAGGCGCCGGCCGAGGCCTCGAAGGAGGAGCTGCTGGCGCTGGCGAGGCAAAGTGAGAAGGTCGCCCGGCACCTCGACGGCAAGGAGGTCGTCAAGGAGGTGGTCGTGCCGGGCAGGCTCGTCAACGTCGTGGTTCGTTGACGGCGTCTCATCCTGTGGGCGTGTTCTGCTAGAAAGCGCGCCGATGCTCGTCAGGCGACTCGAGGACGCACCAGTTGAGGAGTGGCACCGGCTGCGCACGCACGTCCTCATGGACGCGGGCGAGCTGGGGTCGCGCAACCTCTCGGTCACCTGGCTCTCGCTGCCGGCGGGCGCCAGGCAGACCCTGAGCTCGCAGGAGGAGGCCGAGCAGGCCTACGTGGTCGTCCGCGGCGCCGGCACGATGTCGGTGGCCGGCGACACCCAGCGCGTCGCCGAGGGGGACCTGATCCTGGTCCCGCCGGCGACCGAGCACTCGCTCGACAACGACGGTGAGGTGGAGCTGTCCTGCGTCTCGATCCAGTCGCCGCCAGTCGCCGCCGCCGAGCTCTACAGCGACCAGCTTGCCGAGGTCGCCGGCTACGACGACGACGACGATATTTAGCTAAGTCGTTCGTCTTGGCGCGCCACACGTGCGCCGATTTCACCGAGGCTTCGGGTAGTGCCCGAGCTGAGCCGAACCCAGGTCGTCGTCTACGGCGCGATCGCCGCCGCCCTGCTGCTGGTCGGGGCGCGGGCGATCCGCGCCGAGGGTGAGGCCGAACCGAGCTACGCTGCCGACTCCGGCTCGGCCTCCGGTGGCTTCAGCCTCAGCGGCCAGGCCTCCGACCTGGTCGTCGACGTCACCGGTGCGGTCCGCCGGCCCGGCGTCTATCGGCTGCCGGCTGGGAGCCGTGTCGACGACGCCGTGCGGCGCGCTGGCGGGGCCGGCGCCGGGGCGGAGCTGGAAGCGATCAACCTCGCCGCCCGCCTCGCCGACGGCCAGCAGGTGGTGGTGCCGGAGCGGGGGCCTGCGGCAGCGACGGCCGCAGCCGCCTCCGGCCCGGAAGCCGGCCCGATCAGCCTCGGCACCGCGACCGCCGCGCAGCTCGGCACGATTGATGGGATCGGCCCGGTGACGGCGCGGGACATAATCGAGTTCCGCGACCAGCACGGCGGCCTCGCCTCGGTCGACCAGCTCGACCAGATCTCTGGGATCGGCCCGGCGACGATGGAGTCGCTGCGCGGTCGGCTCCAGCCCTGAGGGCAGGTGCGCTCGCCGCGTCCGTCGCTGCCGCTGCTGGTCGGCGTCGCGGTCCTGGCCGTCATCGCGCTGGCGCACAGCGGCGACATACGCGAACGGGCGGCGGACGGGCTCGGGCGCGGGATGCCGGCTCGCGAGGCGGAGCTCGCCCGCGGCTTCGTCCTCGGCGAGGACGGAGGGATCGACGGGCGGACCACCGACGATTTCCGCCGCTCCGGACTCAGCCACCTGCTCGCGGTATCTGGCGAGAACGTGACCCTGCTGGCCCTGCTGGCGATGCCGCTGCTCGGCGCGCTGGGGATCCCACTGCGGGAGCGACTGGTCTGGGTGCTCGGCCTGATCGCCGTCTACGTGCCGGTGGCCGGGGCCGGCCCCTCGATCCAGCGCGCCGCGGTGATGGGCGCCGCCGGCCTGATCGCGGCGCTCTCGGGGCGCAGGGCCTCCCGCCTCTACGCGCTGACGCTGGCGCTCGGGGTGACGCTGGCGGTGGATCCCGGCGTCGCCGGAGACGCCGGCTGGCAGCTCAGCTTCGCCGCGGTGGCCGGGATCTTCGTTCTCGCGTCGCCGCTGCGGAGGGCGATCTCGGCTCGGATCGGCTCCCGTGGCTGGCGCCGTGCCCTCGCAGAGGGGGCGGCGGTGACGACCGCGGCGACGCTCGCGACCGCGCCGCTGATCGCCTACCGCTTCGAAACGCTCTCGACCACGACCCTGATCGCCAATCTGCTGGCGATGCCGGCGGTGGCGCCGGCGATGTGGCTGGGGATGGCGAGCGCCGGCGCCGCGCAGGTCCCGGGCCTCCCGCTCGAGCCGCTGAACGGGCTCACCGCTCTGCTGCTCGCCTACATCGCCCAAGTCGCCGCTTGGTGCGGCCGGCCCGACTGGGCCGAGGTCCACGTCGGTCTGGGCGCGGGCGGCCTGATTGCCTCCTACCTCGGGTTGGGCGCCAGTGTGGTCCTCTGGCTGCACATCGCCCGGCGCCGGCGGCTGAGGAGGGCGCGTCGCGGCGGCGCCCGCGTCCGTGGCCGGCTCGCAGCCGCGGTCCTGGGCGGGCTCGCGCTCGCGGCGGTCGTCCTCCTCCTGCCGTCGCCGCTCGGGCGCCGCGACGTCGCCGCTGGCCCGCCGCCGCAGGGTCTCCGGGTCGAGGTCCTCGACGTCGGCCAGGGCGACGCGATCCTGCTGCAACCCGCCGCGGCGCCGGCGATCCTGGTCGACGGGGGACCGCCGGGAGACGACCTGGCGCGCAAGCTGGGGGCGGCCGGCGTCGATCGCCTCGGCGCCGCGGTGATCACCCACGATCAGTCCGATCATGCGGCCGGAATCGAGCGGCTCCTCGGCCGCTTCCCGGTCGGCCGGCTCGTCTACGCGCGGCTGGGGCGGCGGGCGCTCGCCGACGCCCGCGCCGCGGGCATCGCGCCCGCGCGGGCGGCCGTGGGGTCGGAGCTGCGCTCGGGTGGGCTGCGGGTCGAGGTTCTCTGGCCGCCACGGGAGCTGATCGAGGGACCCGCCGCCGATCCAAACGAACTGGCCCTAGTGCTGCTGGCCCGTTGGCGCTCCTTCTCGATGCTGCTGACCGCGGATGCCGAGGCGGAGGCGGTGCCGCTCGACCCCGGTCCGGTCGACGTGCTCAAGGTCGCCCACCACGGCAGCGACGACGCCGGGCTGGCGGCGCTTCTCGACCGCGCCAGGCCGCGCCTGGCGGTGATTTCGGTCGGTGAGGACAACCCCTATGGCCATCCGACCGCGGCGACCATGGCGACCCTCGCCGCACACGGGGTCCGCACCCTGCGGACCGATCGCGACGGCACCGTCGTGATCGATGTCAGGCGTCGGTCGATCGCGGTGAGTTCAGAAGGCTGAGGCCTCAACGGATGACCCAATCGATACTGGGGGTTCGTGCCGGCTGCGCTATCGGCGCGGCCCGCGAGAGCCGATGGAGCCACAGATGCTCCCCCGGAGAGGACGCCGACTGTCTCGGTCCATCGTGAGGCCCAGCTTCGCGGGCACCGGCCTGCTGGAAAGGGTGCGCAGCACAACCTTCGCCTTGCTCGGGATCACCGCCGCGATGGGCCTCTCATTGGTCGCGATCGTCTCCCAGCAGGCATGGCCCGAACTACCGGGCTTGCCGCTGCCGGGGGTCACGGCCGACCGCGGCGAGGTCCACGGTGCCGTCCGGGTGGCCATACGCCCGAGCGCCGTCGCCCAGCTCTCGCTTGCGCCGCGAAGCCGGGGCGCGGATCGGCACCTGGGCACCGGACCGGGGGAGAGGACGGTCCCCGTCCTGCTGGGTTCGCGCAAGCCCGCCGGCACTTCGCCGTCGCCACAGACCGAGGCCACTCCCGTCGCCCCCACCGGGCAGGGCGGTCCCGTCCAGTCAGATCCCAGCGCAGCTGTGCCCCCGGGTGGATCGCCGGCTCCCGCGCCTCCCACGCAGACGCAGACTCAAGCTTCGGCGCCGGTATCGACCACTCCCTCGCCGCCGCCTCCCAAGTCCGGTGATTCCCACAGTCAAGGCAAAGGTCACGCCTACGGGAAATCAAAGTCCGTTGGCGCTGTTCCCCACGGCAAGCCCAGCCAGGCTGAAGCGCCGCCACCCGTTGCACCGGCGCCACCCGCCGCACCACCCGCCGAAGCCGCCGGTGGCCCTGCGGCCACGCCGGCCGAAGAAACGTCGCCGGGCAACTCCCACGGCAACGGCAAGGGGCACGCGTACGGTCAGCTCGGCCGGTAGCACCCCCGGTGCTGCTGCGGCGGCATCTAGACTCGACCCGTGGCCGAGGAGATGCGACCGCTCTACCTGATCGCCGGCAGCGACGGCGCCAAGATCGATTCGACCCGTGCCCGCCTGCGGGCCCGCGCCGAACGTGAGGCCGGTGCCGATGCGCTCGAGGTCTTCGAGCCGGGGGAGGGTAAGGGGATGCCCGACCACGAGGCGCTGCTCGCCGCGATCCCGGCGATGTCGCTGATGGACTCGCGGCGCTACCTGCTCGCCGACGGTGTCGAGCGCTGGCGCGAGCGCCAGCTCGACGCGGTGGCGGCGGCTCTGTCCGAGCTGCCGCCGGACCTGACCTTGGTTCTGATCGCCCGTGCCAAGGCCCCCGCGAAGCTGGCCAAGGCGGTCGAGTCGGCGGGGGGTGAGATCCACGAATTCGAGGCGCCGAAGGCGCGGGAGCTGCCGCGGGCGTTGGTCGCCGACGCCCAGGGCCTTGGCTTCCGTCTCGAGCCGCTCGCCGCGCGCATGCTGGTCGACCGGATGGGCGCCAGCCCGGTCCGCCTGCACCACGAGCTCGAGCGCCTGGCGCTTGTGGGTGGGGGACGGGGGCGAGGTTCGTGCGCTCCGACCTCGAGGCGATGGTCGCCGACACCTCCGAGGTCGCGGTCTGGTGCTCTCGGACGCGCTGATCGAAGGCGACGCCGCGCGCCGCGCAACGGATCGCCGAGCGGCTGATCGACCAGGGCGAGAACGTCACCGGGCTGATCTACGGGCTCGCGTCGCGCCTGCGCAGCGCCTGCGCCGCCGCCGCGCAGCTGCAGGAGGGGGTGCCGCCGAAGCAGGTCGAGTCCTCGCTGAAGATGCACCCCTATGCCGCCAAGCAGCTGGTCGCTCGGCTCAGCGACACCGACCTCGCGACCCTGCGCTCGGCCACCGAAGCGCTGGCCGAGCTGGAGCTGTGGTGCCGCGGCGGCGCCGACTACGGCGATTCGCTCGCGCTCACCCTGGCGCTGCGGACGATGGCGGGAGTAGCGGACTGACTACTTTGCGGCGCCGGCGAGCCGAGCCGCCCTCGACTTCTTGCGAGCGCCGGTGTTCTTGTGGAGGGCGCCCTTCTGCACGGCCTTGTCGATCTTCGAGACCAGAGCGCTGTTGCTCGCTCTCGATCGCGCCGGCGTCACCCGACTCGACCGCGCTCTCGAGGCGGCGGAAGTGGGTCTTCACCGTGCTGGTCAGCAGGCGGTTCTCCGCGCGCTCGCGCTCGCTGCGTAGGATCCGCTTCTTCTGTGAGGCTATGTTGGCCATGTCGAGTGCCCGGGCGGGCGCCGTGCCGGCTCCGGGCGGCCGCCGACTATAGCGACTGAGGCCGCGCCGGTCGCTTCCGAATCCGGGATCGAAGATCGATTTGGAGACACCCAAGGCACCCGACAACCCCGACCGCGAGCGCGAAGAGCTGGACTCCGACGCGGCGGTGCGCGCCGCCGAGGCCTTCGACCCGGGCGAGGAAACGGCGGCCGAGCCGGCGCCGGGCCGCCAGGCGGGCCGGATCGCCCGCTCGACTGCCTTCTTCTCGATCGCCACCGCCGCCTCGCGGGTCGCCGGCCTCGTCCGCGAAGTCGTCGCGGCCGGCTACTACGGCATCAGTGGGCCGATGTCGGCCTTCACGATCGCCTTCCAGGTCCCGAACCTGGTCCGGGCGCTGTTCGCCGACGCCGCCCTGCAGCCGGCCTTCGTCCCCGTCTTCACCGAACTGCTCGGCAAGAAGGCCTACAAGGAGGCCTTCCGGCTCGCCTCGACCCTGCTGCTGCTGATCACGATGGTGCTGGGGGCGATCACCGCTCTCTTCGTCCTGCTGGCGCCGGTCGTGATGCCGGTCTTCGCGCCCGGCTTCGAGGGCGAGATCCTCGACCTCACCGTCACCCTCTCGCAGGTCCTCTTCCCGATCCTGATCATGCTCGGGATCAGCGGTGTCGTCGTCGGTGTCCTCAACAGCTACGACCGCTTCGGCGCCTTTGCGATCTCGCCGCTGTTCTGGAACCTGACGATCATTCTCGTCCTCGTCGTCCTGGAGCCGCTCTTCCACGGCGAAGACAAGATCTACGCCTACGCGATCGGGATCCTCGTCGGCACCCTGGTCCAACTGCTGATCCCGACCTTCGACCTGCGCAACACGCCCTTTCGCTTCAGCCTCAGCTTCGACTGGCGCCACCCGGGAGTACGACGGGTGCTGCTGCTGATGCTGCCGGTGACGATCAGCCTCGGCCTGATCAACTTCAACCAGCTGATCAACAGCTTCTTCGGCAGCCTCGTCTCCGAGCAGGCGCCGGCGGCGATCGACAAAGCCTTCCGCATCTACCAGTTGCCGCAGGGGATCTTCTCGGTGGCGATTGCCACCGTTCTCTTCCCGACCCTGGCCCGCTTCGCCAACCGCGGCGAGATCGACAACCTGCGGGCGACGATGGCCAACGGGATGCGGCAGATCCTCTTCGTCCTCGTCCCCGCGGCGGCGGCGATCCTCGCCCTCTCGGACCCGATGATCCGGCTCGTCTACCAGCGCGGCGCCTTCGACCCGGCGCAGACGACGGTGGTGGCGACGGCGCTCTTCTGGTTCGCCTTCTCGCTGCCGACCAACGGGCTCTACCTGCTGCAGACGCGAACCTTCTTCAGTCTGCAGCGACCCTGGCAGGCAACGGCGCTGGCCGCGATCGACCTGGTCGTCTCGGCGGTGGCGGCGCTGGCGTTGTACGCGCCGTTCGGCGTCGGCGGCATCGTCGCCGGCACCGGCATCGGCACCAGCGCCGCCGTCGTCGCCCAGGCTGTGGTCCTGCGCCGCGAGTTCGGCGGCCTCGAGCTGGGCCGCCTGTTCTCGACCACCGCGCGGATAACGATCGCCGCCGTTGCCCTGGCAGGCGTCGGCTGGCTGGTCTGGGACCTGCTCGACGAGGCGCTCGGCCGCGGCCTCGCCGGCCAGATCGTCTCGCTCGGCGCCGGGCTCGGCGTCGGCGGGCTCGTCTACGTGGGCGGTCGCGAAACTGCTGCGCGTCGCCGAGCTGGAGCAGATCATGCGCCTGCTCCGCCGCCGCTAGATGCTCGACCTCGGTCGCTACCTGCTCGGCGTGGCCGAGCTCGCGCTGCTCGTGGCCTTCGCGTGGTTCGGCAGCGACCCGGATGCGCTCGCGTCTGTTGCCGGGGTTCAGTGGCGCGCCAGCTCACCTGGTGACGGCCGTGCTGGCGCTGGCCCTGTTGGTCTGGGTCGCGGAGATGCTGGGGACCGTTTCGCTGCTGAAGCCGGTGCCGTATCTCGTTGGGGTTGCGCTGGTCGGTGTGGGACTGAGGCTCCTGGCTGCGGGTCCTGTCACGGCGGCCACCCCCACGGTGCTCGGCGCTGGACGCGCCTCCGCGCCGCGGGGGTCCCCCGCCGCCGTGCCACCCGCAGAAGGAGGGTCACGCCCGGCCTGGGTTCCGACTGCGGTGGCACTCGCGATTGCGGCTCTGGCGATCGCGCACTTCGCGGCTGGGGTGAAGACGCGGCTGTCGACCGGGATGACCGGGTTCGACAGCACCTGGTACCACGGGCCCTTCGCTGCCGGGTTCTTCCAGAGCGGTGACACCTGGAGCTTGCACTTCATCGCGCCGCAATTTCTGGCTTGGTTCTACCCAGCCAACGGGGAAATCTTCCACGCGGCCGGGATGTTGGCGTTCGGGCGGGACTTGCTCTCGCCGCTGCTGAACCTCGGCTGGTTTGTTGGCTGCCTCGGGGCTTGCTGGTGCATCGGGCGGCCGTATCGGGTCGGGCCGTGGTCGCTGGCGTTGGGAGGGATTGCGCTCAGCGTGCCCGCGCTCGCCGACCAGGCGGGGGAGGCGCGGAATGACATCGTCGGGATTTTCTTCCTGCTTGCTGCCGTTGCGGTTGCCCTGAATGCGTCAAGGGTCGGGCGGCGGGACCAACAGCGGGCAGATGGGGAAGGGGATCGAGGCCTGTCCATGGGCGCGCTGGCCGTGGTCGGCTTGGCCGCCGGCCTGGCCGCCGGGACCAAGCTGAACTTCCTCTTGCCTGCCGCCGTTCTTGTTGCCGGGCTGGTCGCGACTGCGCCGCGGGGGACGCGGGGGAGGGCGCTGGGGGTCGTCGGGCCTGGCCGCGCTCGCCGGCGGCGGCTACTGGTACCTGCGCAACCTCGCCCAGGCCGGCAACCCCCTGCCCTGGGTGCATCACCTCGGGCCGGTCTCGCTGTCGGCGCCGGAGCAGGCCCTCGGGGGCCGCGAAGCGCACAGCGTCCTCGGCTACCTCGGCGACGGCTCGGTCTGGTCGGACTGGTTCCTGCCCGGTCTCCACCAGCGGCCTCTGGATCGCCTGGCCGCTGCTCGTCGCGGCGGCACTCGCCGGCCTGGTCCTTTGCCTCGATCCTCGGCGCGGCGAATCCGGTGGTCCGAGACCCACGCATGTCGAGGGAAACGAACCGCTCTGGCGGCGACTGGCCCCCGCCGACCGGGTGCTCGCGATCGCGGGCCTGGCCGGCCTCGCATCCGCTTTCGCCTGGCTCGTGGCCCCGACCTCGGCCTCCGGCCCAGACGGGATGCCCCGCGGCTTCGAGTCCGGCCTGCGCTACCTCGTCCCGGCTCTCGCCCTCGGCCTCGCGCTGCTGCCGGCGGTCCCGGCGCTTCGCGACCGCCTCGCCCGGGTGAGGTCGCCATTTATCGAGCCAGGCGCGATAAATGGCGATCGCACCTCCCCTGGCGTAAGGCCGATTGCCCGCCTCGCCAGGTGGCGAGGCGGCCTCGCCCTCGGCCTGGCGCTCGCCTTCGCCTGCGCCGCGCTCGGCTATCCGCTCCAGCGCCACTACCTGCGCGACCGCTACGCGGATCCCTCCTTCACTGCGCCTGGGCTGAACGCTGCCTTCGCCTGGGCGCGCGACGTCGGCGACGCCCGCATCGCCACCACCAGCACCCGCCAGTACCCGCTCTTCGGCACCGACCTCTCCAACCGGGTCCAGTTCGTCGGCGAAGAGACCCCCCACGGCGGCTTCGAGCCCGCCAAGACCTGCCCCCAATGGCGCCGCCTCCTCAACGACGGCGACTACGACTACGTCATCGCCAGCCGCGACCGGATCGAAAAAGGCAAACCCCACCTACCCACCCGCAAGCGGGTTGGACCGAAGGTCCCCGGGCGCAAGTCATCCTGAAGACGCCGCCGACGGTGATCTTCAAGCTGAAGGGGAGCTTGAATCCCTCGGCGTGTCGATGACGCGGCTCCTCGCGCGGGTGGCGCCGTAGGGGGAACCTCCCTGAGGAAGCTTTAGCTACCGGAAGGGAGGTGGGTCCCTGCGGCGACAGGACCCGCGCGCCAAGCCCGCCATACTCCGCACGCCGATGGACCACATCCGCAACTTCTCGATCATCGCCCACATCGACCACGGCAAGTCGACCCTGGCCGACCGCATCCTCGAGGTCACCGGCGCCGTCGACCCGAAGAAAATGCAGGCGCAGATGCTCGACTCGATGGACCTCGAGCGCGAGCGCGGGATCACGATCAAGGCGCAGGCGGTGCGGGTCGAGTACACGCGCCGCCGACGGCCAGACCTACCACCTGCACCTGATCGACACCCCCGGCCACGTCGACTTCTCCTACGAGGTCTCGCGCAGCCTCGCCGCCTGCGAGGGGGCGCTGCTGGTCGTCGACGCCGCCCAGGGCGTCGAGGCGCAGACGGTCGCCAACACCTACCTGGCGATCGAGAACGGACTGGAGCTGATCCCGGTGATCAACAAGGTCGACCTGCCTGGCGCCGAGCCGGACCGGGTCGCCGGGGAGATCGCCGACCTGACTCGGCGGCGATCCCGAGCGAAGCGCTGCGGATCTCGGCCAAGACCGGCGAGGGGGTGGTCGAGGTGCTGGAGGCGATCGTCGACCGCGATCCCGGCGCCCGACCGGCGAGCCCGAGGCGCCGACCCGGGCCCTGATCTTCGACTCCGAGTTCGACCAGTACCGCGGCGTGATCGCCTATGTGCGGATGGTCGACGGCTCCTTCCGCAAGAACGAGCGGATCCTGGCGATGCAGAACGGGACCGAGGCCGACATCGACGACATCGGCTTCTTCCGCCCGGCGATGACCGCGGTCGACGGGATGGAGGCCGGCGACGTCGGCTACCTGATCACCGGCATCAAGGACGTCGCCAAGCTGCGGGTCGGCGACACCCTGACCGCCCGGGACCGTCCCGCCGCCGAGCCGCTGGAGGGCTACCGCGAGGTGCGGCCGATGGTCTTCTGCGGCCTCTTCCCGATCGACACCGACCGCTACGAAGACCTCCGCGACGCGCTCGAGAAGCTGGCGCTGAACGACGCCGCCCTCTCCTGGGAGCCGGAGACCTCCGAGGCGCTCGGGTTCGGCTTCCGCTGCGGCTTCCTCGGCCTGCTGCACATGGAGATCGTGCGCGAGCGGCTGGAGCGCGAGTACGACCTCGACCTGTTGGCGACGACGCCCAACGTGCGCTACGAGGTCCACCTGACCAACGGCGAGCGAGGTCGAGGTCCACAGCCCCACCGAGCTGCCCGACCCGGGCTCGATCGAGTCGATCGAAGAGCCCTACATCCGCGCCACGATCATCTGCCCGCAAAGAGCAGGTCGGCGCCGTGATGGAGCTCTGCCAGGCGCGTCGGGGCGCCCACGTCGACATGCACTACCTCAGCTCCGAGCGGGTGCAGATCCGCTACGACCTGCCGCTGGCCGAGATCGTCCTCGACTTCTTCGACCTGCTCAAGTCCTCGACCCGCGGCTACGCCTCGCTCGATTACGAGCCGATCGGCAACCGCGCTTCCGACCTGGTCAAGGTCGACATCCTGCTCGCCGGCGACAAGGTCGACGCGCTCTCGATCATCGTCCACCGCGATTTCGCCTACGAGCAGGGCAAGCGCTTGGTCGGGCGGCTGCGCAAGACGATCCCGCGCCAGCTCTTCGACGTCCCCGTGCAGGCCGCTGTCGGCTCGAACATCCTCGCCCGCGAGACGGTCAAGGCGCTGCGCAAGGACGTCACCGCGAAGCTCTACGGCGGCGACGTCACCCGCAAGAACAAGCTGCTGAAGAAGCAGAAAGCCGGCAAGAAACGGATGAAGGCGGTGGGCCGGGTCGAAGTGCCCCAGGAGGCCTTCCTGGCGGTTCTGGAGATCGACGAGTGAGCGATCGGGCACCCCTCTCCACTTAACTTTCGCTTCGCGAAAGTACAAGACGTTCCGAGGGTGCCCGATCCCTAGATCCGCGGCCATGACGCTAAAAACCGATGCGGTAGGCAAGGAATGGCCGGCGACGACCTACCAGGTCGGCCGGGAGAAGATCAAGGAGTACGCGAACGCGCTGGGGATCGACAACCCGGTCCACTTCGACGTCGAGGCGGCCCGCGCGGCCGGCTTCCGCGACGTGGTCGCGCCGCCGATGTTCGCCGTCGTCTACAGCGGGCCGGCGCTGGGGCCGGTGCTGTTCGACCCCGAGGTCGGGATGAACTTCGCGGCGATGGTGCACGGCGGCCAGGACTTCGAGTGGGGCGAGCCGGTCTGCTCCGGCGACGAGATCACGACCACGCCGAAGTGCCTCTAGATCGAGGAGAAAGACGGCAAGGGCTTCTACGTCTTCGAGACCGTTTCCGTGAACCAGGACGGCGACTGAGGTCGTGCGCGCGGTCTGGACCAACATCGTCAGGGGGGTATGAGATGGCTGAGCTGAACGTCGGCGACGCAGGTCCCGGAGCTGAGCGTCACCCCGGACAAGTACCTGCCGCACCGCTACGCCGGGCGCCTCGGGGGACTTCAACCCGATCCACATCGACCCCGAGTTCGCGAAAGCGGTCGGGCTGCCGAGCAACATCCTTCACGGCCTCTACTCGATGGGCCTGGTCGCCCGCGCCAACGCCGCCCTCGCCGGCGGCGACCCGCGGGCGCTGAAGCGCCTTTCGGTCCAGTTCCGTGGCATGGGCGCTGCCGGAGCAGGAGATCGTCGTCTCCGGCACGGTCAAATCGGTCGACGGCGACCGCGTCGTGGTCGACACCGTCGCCCGTCAGGGGGAGACCGAGATCATCAAGAACGCCGAGGCCGAAGTCCAGCTCTAGCCGTTCCTACAATGGAAGGCCGATGCTTTCCGAGCGACAGGAGCTGATCCTCCGCCTGGTCGTCGATGCCTACCTGGCCTCGGCGCGGCCGGTCGCCTCAAAGGAGATCGCCGAGCGGACCGAGGTCGAGTGGGGCCCGTCGACCGTGCGGGCCGAGCTCGCGCTGCTCGAGGTCGAGGGGTACCTGACCCATCCCCACACCTCGGCCGGCCGCGTTCCGACCGACTCCGGCTACCGACGCTACGTCGACCTGCTGATGCAGTCCGGCCCGCTGCCGGCCGAGACGCGGGTTGAGCTGGAGCTCTCGCGCCTGCGTCGCGAGGTCGACGAGGCGATGCGGGAGACGACCGCGGCGCTGGCCCAGGTCACCGACCTGGTGGCGATGGCGACCGCGCCGCAACTGGCGACGGCAACGATCCACCGGGTCGAGGTCCTGCGCCTGCAGCCGACCAAGGTGGTGGTGATCGCGATCGCCTCCACCGGCGACGTCGCTCGCCGCGTCTTCGAGTTCGACCGCGCCGTTGATCCGGGCCTGGTCGCGTGGGCCTCCAGCTATCTGAACGAGTCGCTGGCCGGGCTCGGGATCGGCTCCCGGCATGATCGCCAGCCGGCTCTCCGATCCCCGATCTGGACCCGGTCGAGGCCGACTTCGTCACCACGCTCTCCTCCGCCTTCACCGAGCTCGAGCGAGACCGGCGCCGACCTCTACATGGACGGGACCTCGCGCCTGCTCTCCGAGGAGCACCTTGCCGACCTGCCGCGCGCCGACGAGCTGATGACCGCGCTCGAGCGCCGGGCCGGGGTCCTGCAGATGCTGCGCTCTTCGCTGGAGGAGCGCTCGGTCTTCCTCTGGATCGGCGAGCGAGAACCCGCAGCCGGAGCTGCGCTCGGTCGAGCGTGATCGGCGCCAACTACGGGCTCGCGCACCGCAACCTCGGCGCGGTCGGCGTGGTCGGTCCGCTGCGGATGGACTACGCGACCGCGATCGCCTCGGTGCGCGGCGCCGCTCGCGAGCTCTCGCGCTACTTCGAGACCGTCTACGACGGTTAGCCGATCTGGTAATGACGACCCCGATCTGATGCCGCGCGACTACTACGAGGTGCTCGGCGTCGGCCGTGATGCCGACGAGACCGAGATCAAGAAGGCCTTCCGCAGCCTCGCCCGCGAACTGCACCCCGACGTCAACGACCACGACCCCGAGGCGGAGGAGAAGTTCAAGGCGGCGGCCGAGGCCTACGAGGTGCTCTCCGACGCCGAGCGCCGCCGCACCTACGACGCCTACGGGCACGAGGGCCTGCGCTCGGGCGGTTTCGACCCGCGCAGCTCCTTCGGCTCGATCGACGACATCCTCCAGGCCTTCTTCGGCGGGTGCCGATCAATTCGGGTTCGGCGGCGGGGCCGGTCGGGCTGCCGGCGGCGACGTCCTGGTCGCGGTCGAGATCGAGCTCGACGGAGGTCGCCTCCGGCGTGCGCCGCGAGGTCTCCTTCGAGGCCGTCGACCGCCTGCGAGCACTGCCACGGCAACGGCGCCGAGCCGGGGACGCCGATCGAGACCTGCGAGCGCTGCGGCGGCGCCGGCCAGCTGCGCCAGGTCACCCGGACCCCGTTTGGCCAGATGGTCCGCGCGGTCGCCTGCGATGCCTGCGGCGGCGCCGGCAAGATCCCGCGAGACGCCCTGCGAGGAGTGCGGCGGCAGCGGTCGCACCCGCGGCCGCAGGACCCAGGCGGTCGAGATCCCGGCCGGGATCGAGGACGGCCAGCGGCTGCGGGTCTCCGGCGCCGGCCACGCCGGCGACGCCGGAGCGCCCGCCCGGCGACCTCTACGTCGAGGTCGCGGTCGGCCGCGGACGAGCGCTTCGAGCGCGACGGCACCGACCTGATCAGCGTCGTCTCGATCCCCGCGACCGAGGCGATGCTCGGGACCGCGGTCACGGTGCCGACGCTCGAGGGCGAGCGCGAGATCGAGGTCGCCGCCGGGTACCCAGCCCGGCCACGAAGAGGTGCTGCGCGGCGCCGGCCTGCCGCGGCTCGGCGGACGCCGTCGCGGCAACCAGCGGGTCATCTTCAACGTCGTCGTCCCGACCAACCTCAGCGAGGAGCAGCGCGAGATCGCCGAGCGCCTCGACGAGTCGCTCGAGGCCGGACAACCTCGGCCCCCGCCACGGCGAGGGGCTGTTCGGCCGCGTGCGCCGCGCCTTCGGGTGATCCGCCTCGCGGTGCGCTGCCCGCCTGAGCAGGCGGAGCTGGTGCTGGCCGAGCTGACGGTGCTGGCGCCGAACGGGGTCGAGGAGGAGCGCGGGCCCGGCTACGTCGAGTACGCGATCTACGGCGGCGAGGGCGAGCTGCCGGAGCTGGGCGAGCTCGACGCCGCGGTCGGCGAGGGCACGGTCGAGGTCAGCGCGACCGAGATCCCCGACGACTGGGCCGACCGCTGGCGCGACTTCCACAAGCCGCTGCTGGTCGGCGGCCGGCTCTGGCTGCGGCCGTCGTGGGAGCCGCCGCGCGAGGGCGCGATCGACGTCGTCGTCGACCCCGGCCAGGCCTTCGGCACCGGCGCCCACCCGACCACCAGGCTCTGCCTCGAGCTCCTGCTGGAGCTGGAGGCGGCCGGCGAGGCCGCTGGCCCGCTGACCGACCTCGGCACCGGCTCCGGCGTCCTCGCGATCGCCGCCGCCAAGCTCGGCTGGGACCCGGTCGAGCGCCTACGACCACGAGCCGCCCGCCCTGGAGGCCGCCAGCCGCGAACGCCGAGGCCAACGGCGTCCGACTCGACCCTCGAACGGATCAACCTCCGCGAACGGCTGCCCGTCGCTCGCACCGACCGTCGTCGCCAACATGACCGCCCCGATCCTGCGCGCGGTCGCCGACCAGCTGCGGGAGAACGAAGGGGGTCGGGGGAGGACTCGACGGAGCCTCCCCGCTGTTGCTCCGGCGAGTCCTCCCCCGACCCCCACCACCCTCGTCTGCTCCGGCCTGCTCCCGCCCGAGCTCGACGACGTCGCCGCCGCCTTCGGCCCGCGTCGGCCTGATCGAGGTCGATCGCCGCCGGGACGGCGACTGGGCGGCGCTGCTGCTCCGTCGCGGGCTGAGAGATAGGGTTCCCGGCGATGCTTCGCGTCCATCGTCAGCGCTGGCTACAAGATCGCGCCTGTTCCTGCACATCCTCGCGGTGGTGCTCGCCTTCGGGCCGACCTTCGGCTACGCGCTGTTCTTCTCGGTCGCGCCGCAGTACCCGCGGGCAACGCCGGCGATCCTCGCCGGGGTCCAGCAGTGTCGACCGCTACCTGGTCAACCCCGGGATGATCGTCCTCCTGCTCGCCGGGATCTACCTGCTCTCGGCGAGCGACAGCGCCTGGGACGCGAGCGACGTCTTCGTCAGCGTCGGCTTCGTCGCGATCATCGCCCTCTTCGGCCTGCAGCACGGCTTCTTCCAGCCGAAGGTGCGCGAGGCGAAAGCGCTGGCGGAGCGCGATCTGGAGAGCGGGGACACGCTCAGTCCCGAGTTCGAAGCGCTCGGCCAGCGGATCGGGCAGGTCGGCACTCTCGCCGGCCTGATCGTCGTCGTGACGATCTTCTTCATGACGTACAAACCGTTCATGTGATCCGCCGTCGCTGACGGTCCCCCGCCCCGTGACCGGCCTCGACCCCTCGCTGCCGGTGGCGATGTTCGACTCCGGGGTCGGTGGCCTCACCGTGCTGCACGAGTGCCTGGTCTCGCTGCCGCGAGGAGGACTTCCTCTACCTCGGCGACACGGCGATGTTCCCCTACGGCACGCCGCGACCCGAAGCGCCTGCGCGAGCGGATCGCCCGCATCGCCGAGCTGCTGCTCGGCCGCGGCGCCAAGCTGCTGGTGATCGCCTGCAACACCGCGACCGCGATCGGCGAGGACGTCGCCCGCGAGGTCGGCGGCGGCGAGTGGGGTGGAGGTGGTGCCGGTGGTCGAGCCGCAGGCCGAGATCGCGGCGGCGATCAGCGACAACGGCAGGGTCGGGGTGCTGGCGACCCCGAACACGGTCGCGAGCGGCGCCTACCGGCGGGCGCTGGAAGCCGAGGGGCGGGCGCTGGAGGTGACCGAGGTCGAGGCGCCCGAACTCGCCCCCTTCATCCAGGACGGCTCGCCCTTCGACGAGGAGGTGATGGCGATGGCGCGCGCCTACTGCGCGCCGCTGAAGCGGGCCGGGGTCGACACCCTGATCCTCGGCTGCACCCACTACCCGCTGGTGGCGCCGATGCTGCAGCGCATCCTCGGCCGCGACATTCGCCTGGTCAGCGGCGGCCACGCGGTCGCCGCCGCGGTCCAGCGCACCCTCGAGCGCGCCGGCCTCGCCCGTGCGCGCGACGGCGAGGGCGACTACCGCTTCCTCTGCACCGGCGACACCGACTCCTTCCGGGATCTCGGCACCCGCTTCCTGCAGATGCCGCTGGGCGAGGTCGAGCGGGTCGAGATCGAGACGGGGTAGGCCTCGGCGCGGAAGTCGTGAGGCAATTTTCCGTTTCCACGGGCCACGCGTGCGTTGTCAGCGGCGAGGATCGGCCGCATGACTCTTCTTACGTCCGGCAATACCGTATATACTCAGCCCGTGGCAAAGGTGATGATCTCTCTCCCCGACGACCTCCTGAGTCGGATCGATGCCCTCGCTCGCTCCTCCCAGGAGACCCGGAGCGGCTTTCTGCGCCGCCTGGCCGAGCGTGAGCTCGCCACCGAGAACGGCCATCGCCGCCGGAAGCTGGAGGATCTTCTCGGTCCTCCGGTTCCACTGGGCGGAAATGCCGCGCAGCTGATCCGTGAAGACCGCGAATCCCACTAACCCCCTGCTGCTCGACGCGGGCGTCTGGGTGGCTTCCAAGGACGCCGACGACCGATTCTGCTCCAAGGCGCGAACCCTTGTCCTCGAGTCGCCACGGCCCGCGGCGGCGCTCGACCTGACGTTCTACGAGGTCGCCAACGTCGTCGGCAGGCGCTGGGAACGCCCCGAGACGGCGCACGATCTCTGCCGCGCTGTGTCCGCGCGTTGCCGAGAACGGATCGTCGCGGTGGACGCCGGCCTGATCGAGGCGACCTTGGGGATCGTGAACGAGCACGGCATCACCGCCTACGACGCGGCTTACGTAGCCGCCGCGCGCCGCCACGATTGGACCCTGGTCAGCACCGACGTCGCCGACCTCGTCTCGAAGGGGCTGGCGGTGACGCCTGACGCCGCCGACTACCCTTAGGGCCGTGAGCGTTCTCGAACAGGTCCAGGATGACGTGAGGGTGGCGATGAAGGCCCGCGACCGCGAGCGGACGGCGGCGCTGCGTCTGGTCGTCGACGTGCTGCAGCAGGACGCGAAGCTGGGCAAGGGCGACGAGGTCGCGGTGCTGCAGCGGGAGCGCAAGAAGCGGGTCGAAGCGGCCGAGGCCTACGAGGGAGCCGGGCGAGCGGAGCAGGCCGCGGCCGAGCGCTTCGAGGCGGAGCTGATCGAGGGCTACCTGCCGCAGCAGCTGTCCGACGAGGAGCTGGCGCAGCTCGTCGACGCCGCCGTCGCCGAGACCGGCGCCAGCGAGCGGAAGCAGATGGGCCAGGTGATGTCGGCGCTGATGCCCAAGGTCGGGGGCCGGGCGGACGGCAAGCGGGTCAGCGCGGCGGTGCGTGAGCGACTTGGCGCGTAGGCAGCTGACCCTCGACAACACCGTCGCCGCCGAGCTTGCCGGTTCCGAGGACACCGTGCTGCGCGAGTTGAAAGGGCGTCTCGACTGCGACCTGCACCTGCGTGGCAACGTCCTCACCCTCGACGGCGACTCCGACGGTGTGCAGGCGGCCGCCACCGTCGTCGATGAGCTGGTCGAGCTGATCGAGCAGGGCCACGACGTTGCCGCGGGCACGATCGAGGCGGTCACCGGCGCGATCGACGCCGAAGAGGACCCGGCCGCGATTCTCGACGACGTCGTCTGGCGCCACCGCAACACCAAGGTGGCGCCGAAGACGCTGAACCAGAAGCGCTACGTCGACTCGATCCGCCGCCACACGATCACCTTCGGCATCGGTCCGGCCGGCACCGGCAAGACCTTCCTCGCGGTGGCGATGGCGGCGGCGGCGCTGACCGAACGCAAGGTGCAGCGGATCATCCTCACCCGGCCCGCGGTCGAGGCGGGCGAGCGGCTGGGCTTCCTGCCCGGCGACATCCAGGCCAAGGTCGACCCCTACCTGCGGCCGCTCTTCGACGCCCTCTACGACATGATCGACCCCGACCGCGTCAACGGCTACTTCGAGCGCGACGTGATCGAGGTGGCGCCGCTGGCCTTCATGCGTGGAAGGACTCTTAATGACTCCTTCGTGATCCTCGACGAGGCGCAGAACACGAGCCCGGAGCAGATGAAGATGTTCTTGACCCGGCTCGGCTTCAACTCGCGGATGGTGGTCACCGGCGACGTCACCCAGATCGACCTGCCGAGCGACCAGCGCTCGGGGCTGATCGCCGTGCGCGACATCCTCAACCAGGTTCAGGACGTCTCCTTCATCGAGTTCGGCGGCGAAGACGTCGTCCGCCACAAGCTGGTGCAGCGCATCGTCGCCGCCTACGACCGTCACACCAACCACCCGCCGGCGGCGGACGCGGGAGCGAGCGAGCGAGACAGCCGGTGATCATGAGCGCGAGCGAGCGGGAGCAGAGCACGCCGGCGGAATCGATTTGAGCGTCGACCTCTCCGACGTTCCGGCCGAGCTGCGCGAGCCGGTCGCGGCAGCGCTCGCGGCGGCCGGTGTCGGCGACGGTCACCTTGCGGTCGAGCTGGTCGCCGCCGAGCGGATCCAAGCCCTGAACCGCGAGCACCGCGGCAGGGACACGCCGACCGACGTCCTCGCCTTCCCGCTCGACGGGTCCGGGCCGGTCGCCGGCCCACGCGAGCTCGGCGATGTCGCGATCTGCCCGCAGCACTGCGACGACCTGACCGAGGCCGCCGTCCACGGCGTCCTCCACCTCTGCGGCTTCGACCACGAGACCGACGACGGCGAGATGCTCCGCCTCCAGGCCGAGGTGCTGGCCGGCCTGCGATGACCCGGGCCGGCTTCATTGGATTGGCGGGGCGGCCCAACGTCGGCAAGTCGACCCTGGTCAACGCGATCGTCGGCTCCCACGTCGCGATCGTCTCGGTGCGCCCCCAGACCACGCGCCGGGCGATCCGCGGCGTCGCCACCGACGTCGACGCGGGCCGGCAGCTGGTCCTCGTCGACCTGCCCGGCGTGCAGCGACCGCGCGACGTCCTCACCGAGCGCATGCAGCAGCGGGTCGAGCGCGAGCTTGCCGATTCCGACGTCGCCCTGGTCGTGATCAACGGCGAGGAGGGGGTCGGGCCCGGCGATCGCTTCATCGTCCGCGCCCTGCTCGAGGCCGGCGCCCGCCTGCCGGTCATCTGCGCCGTCAACAAGGCCGACAGGATCGGCCCGAACGAGATGGTCCCGGCCCTTGCCGCCGCCGCCGAGCTCGACGGGGTGGACGAGGTCTTCCCGATCAGCGCCCGCAGCGGCGAGGGGCTGGAGGCGCTGGTCTCCCGGCTCGGTGAGCTGGTCCCTGAGGGCCCGTTCCTCTACCCGCCGGAGGACAGCAGCGACCAGTCGAGCGAGCTGCTGCTCGCCGAGCTGATCCGCGAGCAGGTCCTGAACCGGACCCGGCAGGAGATCCCGCACTCGGTCGAGGTCGCCGTCAAGGAGGTGGCGCCGCGGCGCGAGGATGGCCTGGTCGCCGTCGCCGCCGAGGTCTGGGTCGAGACCGAGTCCCAGAAGGGCATCCTGATCGGCAAGGGAGGCGCGAAGATCGGCGAGATCGGCGCCGCGGCCCGGCGCTCGCTCGAGCGTGAGCTCGATTCCCGCGTTCACCTCGAGCTCAAGGTCCGCGTGCGTCGCAACTGGCGCCGCGACGAGGACATGCTCGACCGTTTGGGGATCGAGTGAGCGGCCGGCCACTACGATTTGCGGCGATGTTCGGGGAAATCGAATTCGATCAGCGGGGGCTGGCCCCCTGCGTGGTTCAGGACTTCGCCACCGGCGAGGTGCTGATGGTCGCCTACGTCAGCTCGCAATCGCTGGAAATGACGCTCGAGACGGGCGATCTGCACTTCCACAGCCGCTCCCGCGACGAGCTCTGGAAAAAAGGCGAAACGTCGGGGAACTTCATGCACCTGCGCCAGTTGCGCTACGACTGCGACGGCGACGCCCTGGTGGCGATGGTCGACCCCGCCGGGCCCGCCTGCCACACCGGCCAGCGCAGCTGCTTCTACCGCGAGGTGTTGGGCTCCGCCTCGACCCGCAAGGACGCGCCGCCGGCGCCGGGTGAGCCCTTCCCGGTCACCTACGAAGCGCTGCCGGCGCTGGAGCGGACGCTGCGCAGCCGTGCCGTTGAGCGCCCCGACGGCAGCTACACGGTGAAGCTGCTCGACGACCGCGAGCTGATCGGGGACAAGGTCGAGGAGGAGGCCGAGGAGGTGATCCGCGCCGCGCGCGAAGAGTCGAACGAGCGGGTCGCCGAAGAGGCGGCGGACCTGCTCTACCACCTCAGCGTGCTGCTGGTCTCACGCGGGGTCTCGCAATCGGCGGTGATGGAAGTGCTGAATGCCCGTAGCGGCTGACTCCGAACTGAAGCTCGAGCCGAGCCTCGAGCGGGCTCGGGAGTTGGCTCGCGAGGGCAACGTGGTGCCGGTGCGGGCGCGGCTCGTCGACGACTGCGAGACCCCCGTCTCCGCCTTTCTCAAGCTGCGCGCCGGCGAGCCCGAGGGCGCTCCCTGCTTCCTGCTGGAGTCGGCCGAGCAGGGCCAGGTCGGCCGCTACTCGTTCGTCGGCCTGCGCCCGCGGGCGCTGCTGCGCTGGAGCGACGGCACCCTCTCGGAGTGGAGCGGCGAGCAGGCCGCAGCCGGCGAGGGGCCGGGCCGCAGCGAGCCGGCACCGGATCCCTACGCGGCGGTTGCCGCGCGGCTTGGCGAGTACCGGCCCGCCCCGGTCGAGGGTCTGCCGCCGTTCGCCGGCGGCGCCGTCGGCTTCTTCGGCTACGACCTGGTGCGCACCGTCGAGCCGCTCGGCGAGCCGAACCCGGACCCGCTCGGCCTGCCCGACATGGCGCTGATGGTGACCGACGCGATGCTCATCTTCGACCACCTGCGCCACGAGCTGACGATCCTCGCCTGCGCCTTCGCCGACGTCGACGGTGGCATCGACGCCGCCTACGAGCGGGCGGCCGAGACAATCGCGAGATGCGCGAGCGCCTGCGCGGCGCCGTTCCCGTCCCCGGCCGGGCCCACGGTCGCCGCGCCGCCGGAGTTCGTCTCCAACATGGAGCGCGAGCAGTTCGAAGCCGCGGTCGAGCGGATCGTCGAGTACGTGCACGCCGGTGACGCCTTCCAGGTCGTCCCCTCGCAGCGCTTCTCGGCGCCGGCCCCGGTCGAGGCCTTCTCGGTCTACCGCGGCCTGCGGGCGGTCAATCCCTCGCCCTACATGTACTTCCTCGAGTTCGGCGATTTCCAGTTCGCCGGCGCCTCCCCCGAGCCGCTGGTCAAGGTGATCGGCGAGCGGGTGGAGACGCGGCCGATCGCCGGCACCTACCCGCGCGGCGGCAGCGAGGACGAGGACCGCCGCCTCGCCGAGCGCCTCGTCAACGACCCCAAGGAGCGGGCCGAGCACGTGATGCTGGTCGACCTCGGCCGCAACGACCTCGGCCGCGTCTGCGAGTACGGCTGCGTCAGCGTCGACGAGCTGATGGTGGTCGAGACCTACTCGCACGTGCTGCACATCGTCAGCCAGGTCTCCGGCACCCTGCGCGAGGGGGTGAGCGCGATGGACGTGCTGCGCTCGGCGCTCCCCGCCGGAACCCTCTCCGGGGCGCCGAAGGTGCGGGCGATGCAGATCATCGACGAGCTGGAGTCGGTCAAGCGCTGTTCCTACGGCGGCGCGATCGGCTACCTCTCCTGGGACGGCGACCTCGACACCGCGATCCACATCCGCACCGTCGTCGTCAAGGATGGGCAGCTGCACGTGCAGGCCGGCGGCGGCACCGTCGCCGACGCCAAGCCGGGCTACGAGTACAACGAGTCGGTGAACAAGGCCCGGGCGGTCTTCCGTGCCGTCGAGGTCGCCTGCGAACAGCCGGACTGGGCGTGATCGGCGTGCGGGTGCTGGTGATCGACAACTACGACTCCTTTACCTACAACCTGGTCCAGTACCTGGGCGAGCTGGGGGCGGAGGTCGAGGTCGTCCGCAACGATCGGGCGGCGGTCGGCTGAGCTGCTGGAGCGCGGGCCGGACCGCCTCGTCGTCTCGCCCGGGCCCTGCACCCCCGCCGAGGCGGGGATATCCACCGCGGCGATCCGCGCCTTCGCCGAGGCGGGGACGCCGGTGCTCGGGGTCTGCCTCGGCCACCAGGCGATGGTCGAGGCCTTCGGCGGCCGCGTCGTCCGCGGCGAGCCCGTCCACGGCAAGGACGGCCGAGGTAGACCATGACGGGCGGACGATCTTCGCCGGCCTGCCGAGCCCACTGGTCGCCGGCCGCTACCACTCGCTGGTCGCCGACCCCGAGCTGCCCGACGAGCTGGAGCTGAGCGCGACGCTCGGCGACGTGGTGATGGCGGCGCGCCACCGCGAGCTGCCGGCCGAGGGCGTCCAGTTCCACCCGGAGTCGGTGCTGACTCCACAGGGCAAGTCCCTGCTCAGGAACTTCCTCGGGGAGCGAACGTAGTGGTTCCCGCTATCCGGGAAGAAACACGTTCTCGGAGGCGCCGCTGATGCCCAATGACATCGTCAGCCGGGCGATCGACGCGGTCTGCGCCGGCGACCACCTCACCGCCGACCACGCCGCCGCGGTGCTGGCGGAGATCATGGAGGGGCGGGCCGACCCGGTCCAGACCGGCGCCTTCCTGATCGCCCTGCGGGCGAAGGGCGAGACGGTGCCGGAGCTGGTCGGGCTGGCGCGGACGATGCGCGCGCTGGCGACGCCGGTCTCCAGCAGCCGCGGCGACCTCGTCGATACCGCCGGCACCGGTGGCGGTCCCTCGACCTTCAACGTCTCCACCGCCGCGGCGCTGGTCGCCGCCGGGGCCGGCTGCGCAGTCGCCAAGCACGGCAACCGCTCCAACACCAGCAGGTGCGGCTCCGCCGACCTGCTCGAGGCGCTCGGGGTCGACATCGAGCTCGAGCCCGAGGAGGTCGGTCGCTGCATCGACGAGGTCGGCTTCGGCTTCATGTTTGCGCCGCGCCACCACGCGGCGATGGCGCACGTCGTTCCCGGCTCGCAAAGCGCTCGGCGTGCGCACGATCTTCAACTTCCTCGGGCCGCTGACCAACCCGGCCGGGGCGAACCGGCAGCTGCTCGGCGTCGCCGACCGCCACTACCAGGAGACGATCGCCGAGGCGCTCGTCTGGCTCTGGGCAGCGTCCGCGCCCTGGTCGTCGCCGCCGAGGACGGCCTCGACGAGCTCTCGCTCTCCTCGCCGAACGCGGGTGATCGAGGTCGCCGACGGCGGTACCGCGGAGTGGTTCGTCGAGCCCGGGCAGTTCGGCCTGGCGCCGGCCGAATTGGAGACGGTGGCGGGGGGGACCCCGGTCGAGAACGCCGCCATCGTGCGGGCGGTGCTGGCGGGCGAGCCGGGCCCCCGCCGCGACCTCACCCTGCTCAACGCCGCCGCCGCGATCTACGTCGGCGGCCTCGCCGCCGACCTCGAGCAGGGCGTCGCCAAGGCGGCGGAGGCGATCGATTCCGGCGCGGCGGAAAGCGTGCTGGAGAGCCTGATCGCGGCGACCACCGGCGGCGCCGACTAGGCTCTAGCAGGTCAAGTGGGAATGATCGAGCAGCTGATCGCCGGGGCCAGGCAAGGGGTCGACGAACGTCGCCGCGAGCTGCCCCAGGCCGACCTCGAGGCGCGGCTCTCCGGCCGCGGCGAGGACCGCCCGTTCAGCGAGGCGCTGGTCCGGCCCGGCCTCTCGCTGATCGCCGAGTTCAAGCGCCGCTCGCCGAGCGCCGGCGAGATCGTCCGCCTCGGCGGATCGTCGCCGACCAGGTCGGCGCCTACGAGCGCGGCGGCGCCGCCGCGCTCTCGGTCCTCACCGACGAGCCGCACTTCGGCGGCTCGCTCGAGGATCTGCGCGCCGCCCGCGGCGCCTGCGGCCTGCCGATCATCCGCAAGGACTTCATCGTCGACCCCTACCAGCTCTACGAGGCGGCGGTCAACGGGGCCGACGCGGTGCTGCTGATCGTGCGGGCGCTCGAGGACGAGGAGCTGCGTTCGCTCTACGAGGAGGCGCGCTCGCTCGACCTCGACTGCCTGGTCGAGGTCCACGACGCAGAGGAGCTGGAGCGGGCGCTGGAGGCGGGGGCCGAGGTGATCGGGATCAACAACCGCAACCTCGACGAGGGCGACGGTAGACCCCGCGACCACCTTCGAGCTGATGCCCGACGTGCCGGCCGGCAAGACCGTGGTCGCCGAGAGCGGCATCACCGGCCGCCCCGAGCTGGAGGAGCTGGAGCGGGTCGGCGTCGACGCGGTGCTAATCGGCGGCGCGCTGATGGAAGCCGCCGACCCGGAGGCGAAGACGCGCGAGCTGACCGGGGCCGACGAAGGCACCCGCGAGCACCTTTACTAGCGCCGGGTGGGGCGCTTTAGAAAGTCTTTCGAGAGCATTTAGGCGACGGTGAGCGCGGATGGGCATCATCCGTTCCATGCCCAAGCCCCGTCGGCTCCTCCGCACCCCGTTCGTCTCGGCCCTGCTCGGCGGCGCGATCGTCGCCGTCTTCGGCGCGATCGCGATCGCCGCCGGCTGGATTCAGTCCGACGGCGACTCGACCACCACGGTCGCGGCGCCGCTGACGGCGCCGGTCGTCGATCGCTCCGGCCACGAAGGCGACGCCAACGTCGTCAACCAGATCTACAAGGCGCGACGGCGACGGCGTCGCCTTCATCGAATCGGAAATCCCGCCGCAGGAAACCGAGAGCCTTCTCTCCCTTCGGCGAACCGGAATCCGAAGGCGGCGGCACCGCGACCGGCTCGGGCTTCGTGATCGACGGCGAAGGCCACATCCTCACCAACAACCACGTGGTCGAAGGCGCCGAGCAAGATCCAGGTCAAACTCGGCGACTCCGAGCACCAGCCTACGACGGCCGAAGTCGTCGGCACCGACCCGGCCACCGACCTCGCCCTGCTCAAGGTCGACGCGCCCGCCGACCAGCTGCACCCGCTGACCCTCGGCCACTCCTCGCGGATGGAAGTCGGCGACCCGGTGGTCGCGATCGGCAACCCGTTCGGGCTCGACCGCACCGTCACCAGCGGCATCGTCTCCGCCCTGCAGCGCCAGATCCAGGCCCCCGAACGGCTTCTCGATCTCGAACGTGATCCAGACCGACGCCGCGATCAACCCCGGCAACTCCGGCGGCCCGCTGATCAACGCCGAAGGCGAAGTGATCGGGATCAACTCCCAGATCGAGACCGGCGGCGGCGGCGGCGGCAACGTCGGCATCGGCTTCGCGATCCCGATCGACACCGCCCGCGCCGAGATCCACCAGCTCGAGACCAAGGGCGAAGTCGAGCACGCCTACCTCGGCATCAGCGGCGGCACGATCACCCCAGAGCTGGCGAAGGCGCTCAACCTGCCGGTCGACCGAAGGCGTGATCGTCCAGTCGGTCGTCAAGGGCGGCCCGGCCGACAAGGCCGGGATCGAAGGCGGCAACACGCAGGCGACGATCGACGGCGCCCAGGTCAGCCTCGGCGGCGACATCATCACCGAGATCGACGGCAAGAAGGTCGCGGAAATGGAAGAAGTGATCGAAATCGTCAACGCGGCCAAGCCGGGCGAAGAACTCGAACTGACGATCCTCCGCGACGGGCAGACGAAGACGGCGAACGTGACGCTCGGCACGCAGGCCCGAATCGGCTCGAAGTAGGGCGACGCCGGGTCGCCGCTTCACGTACGCTGGGGTCGTGAGGGTCAAGTTCTGTGGGATCACGAATTTGGACGACGCGGCCGAGGCTGTGCGGCTGGGGGCCTGGGCTGTGGGGCTGATCCATTTCGACGGGAGCCCGCGGTGCGTGGAGCCGGACGGTAGCGGCGGAGATCGCGGCTGCCTTCCGGCGCAAGTGCGAGGTCGTCGGGGTCTTCGTCAACCCGACGCTGGAGGAGGTCGACAAGGCGGTCGAGAACGCGAGCCTGACGATGGTCCAGCTGAACGGGGCCGAGGGGGTCGCAGTTCTGCGCCGAGGTGGCGCGGCGCACCGGCGTCAAGGTGATCAAGGCGATCCACGTCGCCAGCGCCGCCGACGTCCACGGCGCCGAGGCCTACCGGACCGACTTCCACCTCTTCGATCGCCGCGGCAAGGGCCTCTGGGGCGGGACCGGGGAGAGCTTCGACTGGGAGCTGCTGCGCGGGCACCGCTCCGAGGTGCCGGCGATCCTCGCCGGCGGCCTGCGGCCGGAGAACGTCGCCGAGGCGATCGCCGTCGCCCATCCCTTTGCGGTCGACGTCGCCAGCGGGGTCGAGGCCGAGCCGGGCCGCAAGGACCACGCGGCGATGGCGGCCTTCTTCGAGGCGGCCCAGCCGAGCTGGCGTCACGCGCGCGCATGAGCGCGATCGAGGAGCGGTTCGGCCCCTACGGGGGCCGCTACGTGCCGGAGACGCTGATCGCGGCGCTCGACGAGCTGACCGCGGCCTGGAGCGAGGCGCGCGAGGACGCCGACTTCATCGCCCGGCTGGAGCTGCTGCGGCGCGACTTCATCGGCCGCCCGACGCCGCTCTACCGCGCCGAGCGGCTCTCCGAGCGGGTCGGCTCGACGGTCTACCTGAAGCGCGAGGACCTCGCCCACACCGGCGCCCACAAGATCAACAACGCGCTCGGCCAGGCGCTGCTGGCGCAGCGGATGGGCAAGCCGCGGGTGATCGCCGAGACCGGCGCCGGCCAGCACGGCGTCGCGACCGCGACCGCCTGCGCGCTGCTCGGCCTCGAGTGCGTCGTCTACATGGGCACCGAGGACATCCGCCGCCAGGCGCCCAACGTCGAGCGGATGAGGCTGCTGGGGGCCGAGGTGGCCCCGGTCGAGGCCGGCGCCCGCACGCTCAAGGAGGCGGTCAGCGCCGCGATCCGCGACTGGGTCGCCAACGTCGAGACGACCCACTACGTGATCGGCTCCGCGGTCGGGCCCGGCGCCCTACCCGGCCCTGGTCCGCGACCTGCAGCGGGTGATCGGCGAGGAGGCGCGCGAGCAGGCCCTCGCCGCCGAGGGCGCCCTGCCCGCGCGGGTGATCGCCTGCGTCGGCGGCGGCTCCAACGCGATCGGCATCTTCACCCCCTTCATCGCCGACGAGGGGGTCGCGCTGATCGGCGTCGAGGCGGCGGGCGAGGGCCTCGACGACGGGCCGCCACGGCGCCTCGCTCGGGGCCGGGGCGACCGGCGTCCTGCACGGCTCGCTCTCCGCGGTGATCGCCGACGAGGAGGGCCAGATCCTCGAGGCGCACTCGGTCTCGGCCGGGCTCGACTACCCCGGCGTCGGGCCCGAGCACGCCCACCTGCGCGACACCGGCCGGGCCAGCTACGTCGCGGTCATCCGACGACGGCAGGCGCTGGCGGCCTTCGGCGAGCTCTCGCGGCTGGAGGGGATCATCCCGGCGCTGGAGTCCTCGCACGCGATCGCCTGGCTGCTGGAGAACCCGGGGGCCGCCGGATTCGATGTCCTCTGTCTCTCGGGGCGGGGGGACAAGGATCTGGCCGAGGTCGTTGCGAAGGGGGATGGGGGATGACTCTGTCGAGCAACAGCGGGGAGGCTCCGGCAGAGCCATCCCCCAGCCCCCTCAACGGGCGTATCCGGCGATTCCTCGTCGGCTCCGGCGGGTGAGCAGCGGATCCTGCGGGCGTTTCAGCTGGCGAGGGACGAGGGGCGGGCGGCGTTGATGCCCTACATGATGGCCGGCTATCCGGATCGGGAGACCTCGCTGGCGGTTGCGGAGGCCTATGTCGACTCCGGGGCCGATCTGATCGAGCTGGGGGTTCCCTTCTCCGATCCGCTCGCCGACGGGCCGACGATCCACGCGGCGGCGACCGCGGCGCTGGAGGCGGGTGCCACCTTCGCCACCGCGCTGGAGGTCTGCCGCTCGGTCGCCGAGCGCGTGCCGGTCGTGCTCATGGTCTACGCGAACATGGTGCTCGCCCACGGGGGCGCCGCGGAGTTCGCGCGCCTGCGCGGCCGCCGCCGGCGCCGCCGGGGCGATCGTCCCCGACCTGCCGCTCGGCGAGGCCGAGGAGGTGCGCGAGGCCTTCGCCGCCGCCGGGCTGGCGCTGGTGCCGCTGGTCGCGCCGACGACCCCGGCCGAGCGGCGCGCGCGGATCTGCGCCGTCGCCCGCGGCTTCGTCTACGTCGTCTCCACGGTCGGAACCACCGGCGAGCGCGCCGAGGTGCCGGCGGCGCTGGCCGAGCTGGTCGCGCGCGACCAAGGCCGACGCCGAGGTCGCCGGTCGCGGTCGGCTTCGGGATCGGCACCGCCGAGCAGGCCGCCGAGGTGGGGCGGATCGCCGACGGGGTGATCGTCGGCAGCCGGCTGGTCCGCGCGGCCGGCGAGGCGCGGCTCCCCGCAGGGCGCCGCCGACGCGGTCGCCGACTTCCTCAGCGAGGCGCGCGTCGCCCTCGCCGGATAGGCTCCGCGCCGCATGGGAATGGTCGTCACCCTCTTCCTGGCGCTCGCCGCGATGACGGTCTCCTACGCCTTCGGGCAGGGCGGCCCGGTCGCCGGCCTGGTCTTCTTCACGGTGCTCCTGATCGGCGCCGCGATCCGCGTCCTGCAGCCGCAGCCTAGGCCGTCAGGCGCGGGTGGCGATCACCTCGAGGTACTCGGCCTCGAGCACCATCGCGCGGTCGCCGGCGGTGTTCTCCGCTTCGAGGAAGTTGCGGAGGTCGTCGGTCAGGGCCTGCTCGCCCTCGGGGCCGACCCGTTCGTAGGCCATCTGGGTCGGCCCGAAGTAGGTGCGGAAGAACTCGATGTAGTGGTCGGCCGAGCGGAACGGCTGGCGCGAGACCCGGCGCTCGGACCGCAGGTCGGAGATCCCGTCGCCGAACAGCTCGCGCAGGTGCTCCTCGGTGCCCCAGAGCAGCGGCGAGTCGAGCCCGGGCGGCGGCGGGGCGTGCTTGGCGATCGTTTTGAACATCGTGCCGACGCCGCCGTCGGGGCACCAGTTGCCCATTCCGATCCGGCCGCCCGGTTTGACCACGCGCAGCAGCTCGGCCGCGGCCTTCTGCTTGGTCGGGGGCGAACATCGCGCCGAAGATCGACATCGCGACGTCGAAGCTGCGCGTCCTCGAAGGGAAGGTCCTGGGCGTCGGCCTCGACGAACTCGACCTCCAGCCGCTCGGCGGCGGCGCGCTCGCGCCCGCGCTCGAGCAGCTCGGGCACGTAGTCGGCGCCGACGGTGCCGCCCCAGGCTCCGCCGCGCGGCGGCGATCGCGCCGTTGCCGCTGCCGCAGGCGACGTCGAGCACCCGCTCGTCGGGGACGATGTCGAGCGCCTCGGCGAGGTTCTCGACTGGCGTTGTAGACGATGTTGGCGACCATCGCGAAGTCGCCCTTCGACCAGATCTGCTGCTGGATCTGGGTTACCGCTGCGAAGTCGGGTGCGTCGTTCATCTCGTTCCTCCTCGGGGTCCAACCGAACTTACCTCTTCGCGCCCCGCCTGTGTCAGTGCCTAAACTGAGCCGATGCGGATCGGCGTGCTCACCGGCGGCGGCGATTGCCCCGGGCTGAATGCGGTGATCCGGGCGATCGTCCGCAAGGGCGCCGGCACCTACGGGCACGAGTTCGTCGGCTACCGCGACGGCTGGCGCGGCCCGCTGGAGGGCGACAGCCGCCCGCTGGGCGTGCCCGAGGTGCGCGGCATCCTGCCGCGCGGCGGCACGATCCTCGGCTCCTCCCGCACCAACCCGTTCGCCGAGGACGGCGGCCGGCGCGGATCGCCGCGAACCTGCAGGCCGCCGGCGGTCGATGGCCTGATCGCGATCGGCGGCGAGGACACCCTCGGCGCCGCCTCGCGCCTGCACGAGGAGCACGGTGTTCGCGTCATCGGGGTGCCGAAGACGATCGACAACGACCTCGGCGCCACCGACTACACCTTCGGCTTCGACACCGCGGTCAACATCGCGATGGAGGCGATCGACCGCCTCCACACCACCGCCGACAGCCACCACCGGGTCCTGATCGTCGAGGTGATGGGCCGGCACGCCGGCTGGATCGCCTTCCACGCCGGCCTCGCCGGCGGCGCCAACGTGATCCTGATCCCCGAGCGCGATTCGACGTCGAGCGGGTCTGCGAGCTGGTCGGCGAGCCGCTTCGCCAGCCGTTTCGCGCCGATCATCGTCGTCGCCGAGGGGGCGCAGCCGGTGGGCGGCGTGCCGAGCCATGACGGGGAGCGGCACGACGCCTTCGGCCACGTCCGCCTCGGCGGCATCGCCCACTGGCTGGAGGGCGAGATCGAGCGCCGGACCGGCAAAGAGACGCGGGCCACGGTGCTCGGCCACGTCCAGCGCGGCGGCACCCCGACCGCCTTCGACCGGGTCCTGGCGACCCGCTTCGGCCTGCACGCGATCGACGCCGTCGATGCCGGTCGCTGGGGGACGATGACGGCGCTGCGCGGGACCGAGATCGAGCTGGTCGCGCTGAGCGAGGCGACCGCCGAGCTGAAGACCGTGCCCGAGTCGCTCTATGCCGAGGCCGAGGTCTTCTTCGGCTAGATGGTGCCCAAGACGGCAGTACTGAGCGCCGTGGCCTGCTTCCTCGTCGGGATGGTCGGCTGCGGGGAAGGGGGAGGGGTTGCCAGCGGCGCCGCTGTCTCGGTTTACGTCGGCGCGCCGCTCTGCGCAGGGGCGAAGCGTGAGCTGGCCCGCGCCGGTGGCAGGGCCGGCGACCTCCGCGTCCGCGCCGTCTGCCTCCCGGAGGCTCGCGCCGGCGCCGAGGGTCGCGACCGGCTCAGCCTCGCCGTGCTCGGCGCCAACGCCCGCCGCGCCACCGAGGACTCCACCGCGGTCGGCTACCTGGAGCCGTCAGATCCCGCCGCGACCCGCTTCTCCCGCCCAATCCTCGAATCCGCCGGCATCGCCTGGATCGACTCCGACTCGGGCGCCGCCGCGATGCACCGCCTCCTCGGCTCGATCGAAGATGCGGATACGACCTCACTCCGCGAATCGGTGCGCAGAGCCCTCGGCGAGTAGCCGTTAGAGCAGGTCTTCCAACGCCTCGCGCAGAGTCGGGTGCTTGAACTCGTACCCGAGCTCGCGCGCCCGTTTCGGCACCACCCGCTGACCGCCGCGCAGCACCGCGCCGAACTCGCGGCCGAATTTGAGGTCGAGGACCAAGCCGGGCACGGGGGTCACCGCCGGCCTGCCGAGCGCTCGCCCCAGCGCCTTCGAGAACTCGCGGTTGGTCGCCGGGTTCGGCGCGGTCGCGTTGAGCACGCCGCTCACACTCGGGTCGTCGAGCGCCCAGAGGATCAGCCCGACCTCGTCCTCGATGTGGATCCAGGCGACGTACTGAGCGCCACCGGCGAGTGGTCCGCCGACGCCGAGCTTGAACGGGGTCAGCAGCTCGCCGAGCATGCCGCCGCCGGGGTCGAGGACCTGGCCGCTGCGGAGGATCGCCAGCCGCACGCCTGTGGCTTCGATCTCGTGGGCCGCCTTCTCCCACGCCTGTACGACCTCCGAATCGAAGCTCTTGCCGGGCCCGGCGGACTCGTCCAGCACGGCGTCGCCGCGGTCGCCGTAATAGCCGACGGCCGACTGGCTGACCAGGACCGCGGGCCGGTGCTCGAGTCCCGCGATCGTCCCGACCAGGTTGTGCGTGCCAGCACGTCGGGTCTCGATGATCTTCCGCTTCGCCGCGTCGGTCCAGCGCTGGTCGATCCTCTCGCCGACCAGGTTGACGACCCCCTCGACGCCGGCGAAGGCATCGGCGGGGGGACGTTCCAGCGTCGGCTCCCAGGCGTGCCACTCGATGCTGGGCTTGCCCCGCCGGGCCCGTGCGGGATCGCGGCTGAGGCCGACTACCTCGTCGCCGCGGGACAGCAGCGAGTCACACAGGGCCGAGCCGATCAGGCCGCTGGCTCCGGTGACGAGGACCTTCACGGCCCCGGCGCCCCGCCTTTCATCGGTCGCCGTCCACGGTGGCGAAGGTGCCGGTCTCCTCGTTGAGGCGGGCGATGCCGTCGCGGCGCGCCTCCTCGACCACCGCCTCCGCTACCTTCGGCGCCACTTCGCGGTTGAAGACGCTGGGGATGATGTAGTCCTCGGCGAGGTCGGCCTCGGAGACCGCCATCGCGATTCCCTGCGCCGCGGCGAGCTTCATCTCCTCGGTGATGCTGGGCGCGCCGGCGTCGAGGGCGCCGCGGAAGATGCCGGGGAAGGCGAGCACGTTGTTGATCTGGTTCGGGTAGTCGGAGCGGCCGGTGGCCATGATCCGCACGTAGGGGGCGGCGTCCTCGGGCATCACCTCGGGAGTCGGGTTGGCCATCGCGAAGACGATCGCGTCGTCGTTCATCTTGCCCAGCGACTCGGCCTCGATGATCCCCGGGCCGGAGAGGCCGACGAAGATGTCCATGCCCTCGATCGCGTCGTCCGGTTGGCCGCCAACCTGGTCCGGGTTCGTGTGCTCGGCGTACCAGCGCTTGGCCGCGTTCATCTCCCCCGACTGGTAATCATCGCGCGCGGTCGAGAGCGCGCCCTTGCGGTCGCAGCCGACGATCTGGGTGATTCCGGAGGCGAGCATCATCTTCGTCACCGCTACCCCGGCGGCTCCGAGCCCAACCACCAGCACCCGCAGGTCCTCGATCGGCTTCCCGACGATCTTCAGCGCGTTGAACAGTGCCGCCATCGTCACCACCGCGGTGCCGTGCTGGTCGTCGTGGAAGACCGGGATGTCGAGCGACTCCTTCAGCCGATCCTCGATCTCGAAGCAGCGCGGGGCGGAGATGTCCTCGAGGTTGACGCCGCCGAAGGTCGGCGCCATCAATTCCACCGCCTTGACGATCTCGTCGGCGTCCTGGGTGTCGAGGCAGATCGGGAAGGCGTCGACCCCGGCGAACTCTTTGAACAGCATGCACTTGCCCTCCATCACCGGCATTGCCGCCTCGGGGCCGATGTTGCCGAGCCCGAGCACGGCGCTGCCGTCGGAGACGACCGCCACGGTGTTCTTCTTGATCGTGTACTCGAAGGCTTTGGCGCGGTCGTGGTGGATGTCCATGCAGACCCTGGCGACGCCGGGGGTGTAGGCCATCGAGAGGTCGTCGCGCGTTTTCACCGGATACTTGTTGTGCATGTCGATCTTGCCGCCGCGGTGCATCTGCATCGTGCGGTCGACGTAGTCGAGCACGCGGGCGCCACGGGTCGAGCCGATCGCCCGCAGGATCCGCTCCCAGTGGTCGCGGTCGGTGGCGTCGATCGTGAACTCGCGCACCCGCTTGCCCTCGGGGCCGGCACCGGGTACGAGGTCGACCCCTTGCAGTTGCCCGCCGGCCTCGGCGATCGCCGCGGTCAGTTTGCCCAGCGGCTCCTGCCGCGCATCGAGCTCTACCCGGATCGTGACGCTGTATTGCGCGCTGACGGCCATTGGCGGCTATCGAATCAGATTCGGGCGCCGGCCCCGACCCGCGGGCGCCCCGATCTCGCCGCGGTGCCCGTGCGGCGGCCGCGAAACCGCCCTCGCCGCCTCGTAGAGTGCGGCCGATGGCCGACGCCCCGGAGCTCTTCCTGATCGACGGCAACTCGCTCGCCTACCGGGCGTTCTTCGCGCTGCCGGAGTCGATCGGGACCAGCGACGGGCGGCCGACCAACGCGATCTACGGGCTCGCCTCGATGTTGGTAAAGATCATCGACGAGCACCATCCACAGGGGGTGATCGTCGCCTGGGACGCGGGGATGTCGGGCCGCGAGGTCACCTACGACCTCTACAAGGCCCAGCGCAAACCTCGCCCCGACCTCTTGCGCGAGCAGTGGCCGCACCTGATGCCGCTGGTCGAAGCCTTCGGTTACACCAACGTCAAGGTCGAGGGCTATGAGGCCGACGACGTGATCGCCTCGCTGACCCGCCAGGCTCGCGAGCAGGGGATCGCGGTGATCGTCGTGACCGGCGACCGCGACGCCTACCAGCTGGTCGGTGAGGGGGTGCGGGTGATGAGCACCTCGCGCGGGATCACCGAGACCAAGGTCTACGACAGCGCCGCGGTCGAGGAGCGCTACGGGGTCCCGCCGGAGTCGATCACCGACCTGATGGGGCTGCGCGGCGACACCTCCGACAATATCCCCGGCGTCCCCGGGATCGGCGAGAAAACCGCCTCGCAACTGCTGCAGAAATTCGGTTCGCTGGAGAACGTGCTGGAAAGCGTCGAGGAGATCTCCGGCGCCAAGCGCAAGCAGAACCTGGTCGAGCACGCCGACGACGCCCGCATGTCGAAGCAGCTGGCGACGCTGCAATACGACATCGAGACCGGGATCGACCTGGAGGAGGCGATGTCCTCCGAGCCGGATCGCGGGGTCCTGCGCGACTTCATGCGCGAGTTCGAGCTGCGGGCGGTGATGGAGCGGCTCGAAGAAGCGCTGCCAGAGGGACACGCGGTGCCGGGCCGGAGGGTCGCAACCGAGCTCGAGGTCGAGGCGGTGGAGGGAGGCCTCGAGGACATCGGCGAGGGACCGCTGGCGCTGGCGCTCGACGACCACCAATGGGCGGCGGCGGATGCAAAGCGGATCATCGCCGGCACCGCGACCCAGGACGAGCTGGCGGTCGTGCTCGCCGGTCGCGAGATCGCCGGTCACGATCTCAAGTCGCTCGGCGGCGGCCGCCACGGCCTGCTCGCCGCGGCCGCTCGCGAGGGCGTCGAGCTCACCCTCGAGCACGACACGATGATCGCCGCCTACCTGCTGGAGCCCCAGCGCCGCACCTACGACCTGGTCGAGCTCGCGGCCGACGCTGGGATCGGCCTCGCCGAGGGCACCGTCGCGACTCCTGACGAGGACGATGGTCAGCTCGCGCTCGGCGAGGAGGTCGAGGCCGGGCTCGACCCCGCCGAGGAAGCGCGGCTGGTCGCGGCCCTAGCCGAGGTCCAGCGGCCGCGGATCGGGGAGCTGGGCCTGGAGGAGCTGCTGCGCGAGGTCGAGCTGCCGCTGGTTGCGGTGCTGGCGGCGATGGAGCGCGAGGGGCTGAAGCTGGACGCCGAGCGGCTGGCCGAGGTCGGCGCCGGCTTCGGCGAGCGGATCGAGACGCTGGAGCGGGAGATCTTCGAGCTGGCCGGAGAGGAGTTCACGATCGGCTCACCGCAGCAGGTCGGTCGCGTCCTCTTCGAGGTGCTGGGGCTGACCCGCAAGCGCCGCGGCAAAACCGGCTTCTCGACCGACGCCCGCGTGCTCGCCCAGATCCGCGAGGAGCACCCGATCGTCGAGAAGATCGAGTCCTGGCGCGAGCTGACCAAGCTGAAGAACACCTACCTCGACTCGCTGCCGGACCTGATCGACCCCGCGACCGGCCGCGTCCACACCACCTTCAACCAGGCGGCGACGACCACCGGCCGGCTCTCCAGCACCAACCCCAACCTGCAGAACATTCCGATCCGCACCGAGATCGGCCGCCCGGTCCGCGCCTGCTTCGTCGCCGCGGAGGGGGCGCGCCTGCTCTCCGCCGACTACAGCCAGGTCGAGCTGCGGGTGCTGGCGCATGTCGCCGACGAGGCGGTGCTGAAAGACGTCTTCCGGGCCGGCGAAGACGTCCACGCCGCGACCGCCGCCGAGGTCTTCGAGATCTCGCGCGAGGAGGTCGACGTCGGCCAGCGTTCGAAGGCGAAGATGGTCAACTTCGGGATCGTCTACGGGCTGACCGGGTTCGGCCTCGCCGACCGGCTCAACATTCCCCGCAAGGAGGGCGAGGAATTCGTCGCCCGCTACCTGGAGCGCTTCCCCGCCGTCCGCGCCTTCCGCGAGCAGGTGGTCGAGCGGGCGCAGGAGGAGGGCTACGTGACGACGCTGATGGGCCGGCGCCGGCAGATCCCCGAGCTGCGCTCGGGCAACCCGAACACCCGCCGCCTCGGCGAGCGGTTGGCCGTTAACACGGTGATCCAGGGGACCGCCGCCGACATCATCAAGGTCGCGATGGTGCGCTGCCAGCGGGCGCTGCGGGAGGCCGGGGGGGAGACCCGGCTCGTCCTGCAGATCCACGACGAGCTGCTGTTCGAGGGCCCGCCGGGCGAGATGGAGACGGCGAGCGAGCTGGTGGAGCGCGAGATGTGCGCCGCCTACCGGCTCGACCCGCCGCTCGAGGTCGACATCGGCGTTGGCCCCGACTGGCTCACCGCCAAGTAGCTCAGCCGGCCAGCTCGACCTCGTCGAACGGCAAGCTGCTCTGTTGAGGGTGGCGGCATCGCGATCGGTCTCCAGGGCGTTACTGATATGACAGCGCGGGGGTTCAAGCCGTCCGCGCACCGATGCAACACACGTCCAGCCCGAAGATCACGCGAAAGGCGAGGCCGGAGGCCACGCCGGGCTCGAGGATCAGGCGAAAGCCAGGCCGCCGCGATGGATAGGGGCCTGGCGGTGATCCTGACCGCCGCCGCGGGCGGCCTGATCGCCCTGCAGGCGCCGATCAACGCCGGTCTCGGCAAGGCGACCGGGGGGCTGCCCGCCGCCCTCGTCTCCTTTGCGGTCGGCTCGCTCGCCCTGGCCGCGATCGTCGTGCTCAGCGGTAAGGCCGGTGGCCTCGGCTCGACCTTCGACGTCAGCTGGTACTACCTGCTCGGCGGGCTGCTCGGCGCCGTCTATGTGACCAACGCGCTGATCGCCGTCTCCGCGATCGGGGCGGGCGGGGTCGCCGCCGCCACCGTCGCCGGACAGCTCACCGCTTCGGTCGTGATCGACCGCCTAGGGCTGTTCGGCCTGGACCAGGTCCCGATCACGCCGGCGCGGGTGATCGGCGTCGGCCTGTTGCTGGCCGGGACCTTCCTCGTCCTGCGCTGAGTCGACGAAATCCGGCGGCGCGATCTTGAGGTAGTGGCCGAAGGACCAGTCGATGAAGCGCTTGGCGCCCAGCAGCCGGATCGCCGGCCCGAGCAGCCGCGGCGGCACCCGCGGGACCAGCCGCTGCACGCGCAGCATCCAGCGGAACTTCCACTCGTGCGAGTCATTGAACCCGGCGTATCGCGCGGCCGCCCGCTCGCGGTCCTGGCGCCCCTCGACGACGCCGCGCAGCTCGCGGCCGAGGGCGATGCCGAAGTAGAGCGCGGTCCTGATCCCCTCGGCGCTCAGCGGCAGGCAGTGGCCGGCCGAGTCGCCGGCGAAGAAGACGCCGCCCTCGGTCGCCCGGCGCAGCTTGTGGGGGATCCAGTTGCCCTGGTAGCGGACCCGGTCGCGGTCCAGGTCCTCGGCCAGCAGCTCGGTCGTGCGGCGCACGTGGAAGCGGGGGTCGAAGGAGCCGACGCCGATCCGGATCTCCTCGCCGGCCGGGAACGACCAGCCGTAGCCGGCGGGGACGTAGCGGCGGTCGATCCAGACCGTCGAGGTCCTCGGCACCGCCCTCCGGGTGCACCTCGAGCCCGCGCGAGAGCGGCGCGTCGGGCGGCTGGTAGCCGTCGCCGCTGGCCAGCATGCGCCGCCAGCCGAGCGCGTCGACGACCAGCGGCGCGCGAGATCGTGCCGCGGTCGGTCTCGACCGCGATCTCGCCGCCGCCGTTCGCCGCCGGCGCGCGACCGTTGACCTTGGCGGTCTCGAAGCTGGCGTCGCAGTCGCGCCAGAGCAGCTGGCAGAGCTCGCGGTAGTCGAAGGTCGAGAAGGTCCAGGGCAGCCGGTAGCGCGCGTCCCCGTGGGGGGTGTGCATGACCAGCGTGTCGAAGCGCTGGCGCTCGCAGTCCATCAGCCCCAGCCGCCGCAGCCACTCGGTCGGGATCCCGCAGGCGGAGGTCTGTCGCTCGCCGATCTCGTAGCGGTCGAGGATCATCACGTCGGCGCCGGAGCCCGCCAGCTCACGGGCGACCGCGAGCCCGGCGAAGCTGGCGCCGCAGATCAGCACGTCGTGGCCGCCGTCCAGCGGCGTACGCTCGTCGCCGCGCTTCGTCGCTCTTACCGGCATCGCGGTCGATTCTGCCATTATTGGCCGCCGTGTCCGCGACCGACACTTTGACCGCCCCTGCACCCGCCGCAACGCCCGTCGAGGGCTCCGGCGGCCTGCTGCTCCAGATCGACGGCAAGATCGTCCCCAACTACGCGGCGACGATGGTCTCCTTCGACGAGGGCGACGTCGTCAACGGCAAGGTCGTGCGCATCGACAAAGACGAGGTCCTGGTCGACATCGGCTACAAGGCCGAGGGCGTCATCCCCTCCAACGAGCTCTCGATCCGCAAGTCGGTCGACCCGGCCGAAGAGGTCGAGCTCGGCGAGGAGGTCGACGCCCTGGTCCTCACCAAGGAGGACGCCGAGGGTCGCCTGATCCTCTCCAAGAAGCGCGCCCGCTTCGAGAAGGCCTGGCGCCGGATCGAGGTCGCCGCCGACTCCGGCGAACCGGTCGAAGGCAGCGTGATCGAGGTCGTCAAGGGCGGCCTCATCCTCGACCTCGGGGTGCGCGGCTTCCTGCCCGCCTCGCTGGTCGACATCCGCCGCGTCCACAACCTCGACGAGTTCATGGGCCAGACGCTCGAGTGCAAAGTGATCGAGCTCAACCGCAGCCGCAACAACGTCGTCCTCTCGCGCCGCGCCGTGCTCGAGGAGGAGCGCAAGGAGGTCCGCGAGCAGATCCTCGGCCGCCTCGAGCCGGGCCAGGTCGTCGAAGGCAAGATCTCCAACATCGTCGACTTCGGCGCCTTCGTCGACCTCGACGGGATCGACGGCCTGATCCACATCTCCGAGCTCTCCTGGAGCCACGTCAACCACCCCTCCGAGGTCGTCGCGATCGGCGACACGGTGCGGATCAAAGTGCTCGACATCGACCGCGACCGCCAGCGCATCTCGCTCGGCCTCAAGCAGACCCAGGAGGACCCGTGGCAGCGGGTGATCAGCACCCACCGCCCCGGCGACGTGCTCGAGGGCTCGGTGACCAAGGTCGTCGCCTTCGGCGCCTTCGTCGAGATCCTGCCCGGCGTCGAGGGCCTGGTCCACATCTCCGAGCTCGCCGACCACCACGTCGAGAACCCCAGCGAAGTGGTCGAGCCCGGCACCACCTCAACGTCAAGATCCTCGAGATCGACGAAGAGCGGCGCCGCCTCTCGCTCAGCATCAAGCGGGTCGAGGGGCAGAACATGCCGATGCAGGAGCCTGGGTGACGCAGATCGAGGAGGCGACCGGACGACGAGGGACCGGGCGACGCGCCCGCGGGTCCTGTCGCGGAGGAGGACTCCTCGTCCTCGCAAGCTGCGGGCGAGGAGCCATCCTCCGCGCCACCCGCGGATGAGGCGGCTGAGTCCACGGCGAGCCGCTGAGCGTCGAGGAGCAGCCGGAGGACGCGCCCGCAGCTGAGGAGCCGTTGCTGAGCGAGGAGCCGCAGGACGAGGCTCGCGGCGGAGGAGCCTGTCGCCGAGGAGCCGCCAGGATGCGAGGCTGACGGCGCCTCGAGGACGAGGAGCCGGGAGAGGCTCACGAGGGCGGAGGCGGCCGCGGAGCGGCCCGAGGCCGCCCGACGACGTCGACGAGGCCGAGGCGGAGACCCGCAGACGGGCGAGTCCGAGCAGAGCCTGAGCGGCGGCACGCGATGCCGCTGACGATCGGCCTCACCGGCGGGATCGCGGCGGGCAAGTCGGAGGCGCTGGCGGCCTTCGAGCGGCTCGGCGCGGCGACGCTCTCCAGCGACGCGGTCGTCCACGAGCTGCTCGACTCCGAGCCGCTGCTCGGCCGTCTCGACCGAGCGCTGGGGCGACGGAGGTGGCGCCGGCGGCACGGTCGACCGCGCCCGGGTCGGCGAGATCGTCTTCGCCGACCCCGAGCAGCTGTCCTGGCTCGAGCGCAGATCCACCCGCTGGTCGGCGAGCGGATCGGCGCCTGGCTCGCGCTCGCTGCCCGCCGGCACCGAGATCGCGGTGGTCGAGGTGCCGCTGCTGTTCGAGTCGGGGATGGAGGGCGTCTTCGACACCACCGTCGCCGTGGTCACCGCCGACGAGGTGCGCCGCGCAGCGCGCCGAGGCCCGCGGCCACGCCCTGGTCGGCGAGCGCGAGGCGCGCCAGCTCGACCAGGAGGAGAAGGCGGCGCGGGCCGAGCACGTGATCGAGAACGACGGCTCGCTCGAGGACCTCGAGCGGGCGCTGTCCGCGCTGGTCGAGAAGCTGAGGGGATGAAGCGCGAAGACGCCGGCGGCGGCTCGCCGGCTCGGGGCGGCGATCGCGGCCGCGGTCGGCCTCGCTGGTCGTGGTGCTCGGCGTCGAGCGGCAAGCTCGACGAGGCGATCCAGGAGCTGACCCTGCCCCTGCGCCACGAGGACATCATCCGCCAGCAGGCGGAGGAAAAGGAAGTCGACGCGGCGCTGATCGCCGCCGTCATCTACTCCGAGTCGAAGTTCAGCGACCAGACCTCGAGCGCCGGCGCCCGCGGCCTGATGCAGATCACGCCGGAAGCGGCGAAGGAAATCGAGCGGCTCAGCGGCGGCACCACCTTCGAGCTCGACGACCTCTCCGACCCCGAAATCAACATCCGCTACGGGACCTTCCTGCTGCGCGAACTGCTCGACCGCTACGACGGCAACGAGGTCGCCGCGCTCGCCGCCTACAACGCCGGCCCCGGCAACGTCGACAAGTGGGGCGGCAGCGACCTTAGCTCGACGACATCCGCTTCCCGGAGACGCGCGCCTATGTTGAAGAGCGTGCTCGACAAGCAGGACGAATACCGCGACAAGTACGCGAAGGAGCTGGGCTACTGAATGACCGACGCCCCCAGGCCCGCGTGTCGCGGCGCTGGCGCTCGCCGTCGGCCTCGTCCTCGCCGACTCCTCGGTCGTCGTCCTCGCCCTGCCGCGAGATCTACCGCGAGCTCGACACCAGCGTCACCGCGGTCACCTGGGTGCTGGTCTCCTTCAACCTGGTGATGGCGCTGGCGGCGGTGCCCGCGGCGCTCGCTCGCGCGCCGGGTCGGGCCCGGGCCGCGCGGCCGCGGTCGGGCTGGCGATCTTCGCCGGCGCCAGCCTCGCCTGCGGCGCTCTCCGACCGAGCTCTCGACCCTGATCGCTCGCCCGCTGCGTGCAGGCGCTCGGCGGCGCCGCTGGCGGTGACCGCGGCGCTCGAGCTGCTGCCGGCGACGGTCGGCTCCGAGCGCCGGGCGACGTCGTCTGGGCCAGCGCCGGGGCGACCGGCGCGGCGCTCGGCCCGGCGATCGGCGGGCTCCTCACCGAGCTCGTCTCCTGGCAGTCGATCTTCCTGCTCCAGGTGCCGGTCGCGCTCGCCGCCGCGGTGCCGATCCTCGCCGTCGCCAGGCACGAGGCGGCGACCGGGATCGTCGCAGCCGGAGCTGCGCCGCACCGGCCGCCCGCACCTGCTCGCCAACCTCGCGCTGGCGCTGGTCTCGGCGGCGATCGCCGCGGCGCTCTTCCTGCTCGTCCTGCTGCTGATCGAGGGCTGGCGGCTGATCGCCGATCGGCGCCGCGATCGTCGTCTCGGTGATGCCGCTCTTCGGCGCTCGCTCGGCAGCCGCATCGGCGCGCTCGGTGCCGAGCGCCCGGACCCGCGCCGCGGCCGGCGCGATCCTCGTCGCCGGCGGCCTCGGCGGCCTGGCGCTGCTGCCGAAGGCGAGATCGCGCTGACCATGCCGCCGCAGATCCTGGTCGGCGTCGGGCTCTCGCTGGTGCTCTCGGCGCTGACCGAGACGGCGCTCGCGCGGCCGCGCCCCGCAGGCGATCCACGGCGGCTGGACGATCTCCGCCCGCCACGCCGGCGTCGTCATCGGCCTGCTGGCGCTGACCCCGATCTTCACCCACGACATCGCCCAGCAGCGCGAGACGCGATCGACGCCGGCACCGCGGTGATCCTCGACTCCCGGTCAGCCCGCTGCTCAAGATCGAGCTGGCGCAGCGGATCGACGACCGGCTCGAAGAACGAGAAGGGCAAGGTGCCGACGCTCGGCCCGGTCTTCGAGCCGCTGCCCGAGACCCGGCGACCGCGCCGCGTCGTCGACCTGCGCGACGAACTGCAGGACCAGCTCGACCGCGGCGCCACCCACGCCTTCAGCCCCTCCTTCGGGCTCGGCGCGCTGCTCGGCCTGCTGGCGCTGATCCCGATCGGCCTCGCGAGGAGGGTCGAGCTGTGAGCGCCGACGGCGGGCCGATCGCGGCCAGGTCCTGCGTCGTCCGCGGCTCGATCGCCGTCTCGCGCTGGTGCTGGTCGGCGTCTACCTGCCGCCGGCGGCGTCGTCCTACGCGCCGGCGAAGACCCAGGACCCCTGCAAGCCGCGCCCCTGGCGCAACCCGCAGGGCCTGCAGGAAATCGCCGAGCAGTTCTCGCTCTCGGCGCTCGACGGCGCCGCCTGCAAGCTCGGCGTCACCCGCGAGACGCTGGCCCGGGCGCTGGCCACGCCGGAGGTCGCGCGAACGCTTCGCCAAGCGCTACGGGATCGACGACGCGAAGCTCGCCGGGCGATCCGCGCCGGCCTGCTGCGGGCGGTCAACGACGCCGAAGAAGCCGGCGCGCTCAGCCCCCTGCTCGCCGGGCCGCTGCGCGGCGCGGTCGAACGATCCCGCTCGACCAGGCGATCGAACTGATCCGACGACGCCCGCTCGCTGCACTCGAACATCCTCAGCCGGCCTGGACCTGCTCGAACTTCCTAGGCCCGCGCCGCCGCGGCCTGCTCGAACGAAGCTGCTTCCTGCCTGGAGCCACTTGACCCTCGAAGAGTGTTCGGAGTTGTCCGGAGCGCCGGCGAGCTTGACGATGTGCTCGAGCCGGCTCGCGCTCCGCGCTCGTACCAGAGCGTCGTCCGGTCAGATCGCAGCGGAAGCCAGCTCTCCTGGGAGTGCCCTTCGCCCGAGCCCGTTCGCATGTTTCGCAAAGCGTCGATCCTCATGGGAGTTCATCCGTCGCAGCTTCGGTCCGCAGATGGCTGCTCAGACAAATGCCTCAGACAGGCCGCCGCGCTGACAGAGCGAGACTCGGTCCGCGGGTGGCGCGCCAGACCCAGAGCATCGCCAGCGGCTGCAGCGGCAGCCGCGCCCAGAGCGCCCAGCGCGGGATCCGCTTCAGGTCGGCCGCGGACCTGCTCGGGTTGACCGCCATGTGGATGTTGGCGGGAAGACGGCGACCAGCAGCGCGAGCAGCCACCAGCGGCCGAAGCGGCGGCCGGTGGGTGGAGGACCGCGCCGGCCCCGACGATCTCGGCCACGCCGCTGACGATGACCGCGCGCGCGGGCGGGACCGAGGGCGGCACCATCGCTTCGTAGCGCGCGGGATGACGAAGTGCATCGTGCCGGCGAAGGCGAAGAAGGCGGCGAGAGCGGTGCGGAGCGGCTCATCGGCCGAGAGTCTCCAGGTCAGGCCTGTCGACCCCCGGCCGCGCACGAGCCGTCCATCGGCCCCGACCCGTCGCCCGCTATCTTCGCGTCGTGCCCGAGTTCAAGCTCAACCCCGCCTACACGCCGACCGCCGACCAGCCGAAGGCGATCGCCGGCCTGGCCGAGGGGCTCGAAGCGGGCGAGCGCTTCCAGACCCTGCTCGGCGCGACCGGCACCGGCAAGACCTTCACGATGGCGGCGACGATCGCCGAGGTGCAGCGGCCCTCGCTGGTGATCGCCCACAACAAGACGCTCGCCGCGCAGCTCTGCAACGAGTTCCGCGAGTTCTTCCCCGACAACGCGGTCGAGTACTTCGTCTCCTACTACGACTACTACCAGCCCGAGGCCTACGTCCCGGCCCAGGACCTCTACATCGAGAAGGACTCCTCGATCAACGACGAGATCGACCGCCTGCGCCACGCGGCGACGGCGGCGCTGTTCGCCCGCCGCGACGTGATCATCGTCGCCTCGGTCTCCTGCATCTACGGGATCGGCTCGCCGCAGGTCTACAACGAAAAAATGCAGCTCTTCAAGGTCGGCGAGGAGATCGACCGCGACGAGGTGCTGCGCAAGCTGGTCAAGATGCAGTACCAGCGCAACGACTCGGTGCTCGGCCGCGGCGCCTTCCGGGTGCGCGGCGAGGTGCTGGAGATCATGCCCTCCTACGCCGAGTCGGCCTACCGGATCGCCCTCTTCGGCGACGAGATCGAGGGCGATCCAGCACTTCGACCCGCTGACCGGCGAGGTGCTCGACACGATCGACCACGTCTCGGTCTGGCCGGCCTCCCACTACGTGACCAAAGACGAGACGGTCGAGCGCGCGGTCGAGGAGATCCGCGCCGAACTCGAACGCGCGCACGGCCGAGCTCGAGGAGGAAGGCAAGCAGCTCGAGGCCCACCGGCTGCGCCAGCGCACCGCCTACGACCTCGAGATGATCAAGGAGCTCGGCTTCACCTCGGGGATCGAGAACTACTCGCGGATCCTCGACGGCCGCCCGCCGGGCAGCCCGCCGCACACGCTGATCGACTACTTCCCCGACGACTTCGTCGTCTTCGTCGACGAGTCCCACCAGACGATCCCGCAGATCGGCGGCATGTACGAGGGCGACCGCTCGCGCAAGCAGACGCTGGTCGACTACGGCTTCCGCCTGCCCTCGGCGATCGACAACCGGCCGCTCAAGTTCGACGAGTTCCTCGACCGGGTCGACGCAGCTGGTGATGGTCTCGGCGACGCCGGGGCCGTTCGAGCGGGCCGAGTCGAGCCGGATCGTCGAGCAGATCGTGCGCCCGACCGGGATCGTCGACCCCGAGATCGAGGTGCGCGAGACGAAGAACCAGATCGACGACCTGATGAACGAGATCAAGGCGCGTCGCCGAGGCCGGCGAGCGCGTCCTCGTCACGACGCTGACCAAGAAGATGGCCGAGGACCTGACCGCCTACCTGCTCGAGTACGGGATCAAGGTCCGCTACCTGCACTCGGAGATCGACACCCTGGAGCGGATCCAGATCGTCCGCGACCTGCGGCTCGGCGAGTACGACGTGCTGGTCGGCGTCAACCTGCTGCGCGAGGGCCTCGACCTGCCCGAGGTCTCGCTGGTCGCGATCCTCGACGCCGACAAGGAGGGCTTCCTGCGCGGCGAGACCAGCCTCGTGCAGACGATCGGCCGCGCCGCCCGCAACGTCAACGGGCGGGTGCTGATGTACGCCGACAAGGAGACCGACGCGATGCGCGCGGCGATCGAGCGAGACCGACCGCCGCCGCGCGATCCAGCTCGCCTACAACGAGGAGCACGGGATCACGCCCGGCGACCGTGCGCAAGGGGATCTCCGAGATGTCGCGAGTTCCTGGCGATGGAGGACCGGGCGCCGCGCAAGCGCCGCGCGCAAGCGCGGCGCAGCGAGTTCGCCGACCCCGAGGAGCTGGAGCGGACGATCGTCGCGCTCGAGGAGGAGATGCTGGCCGCCGCCGACGACCTCCGCTTCGAGGAGGCGGCGCGGATCCGCGACGAGCTCAAGGAGCTGCGCCGCGACCTCGACGGGATGCGCGCCGGCGCCTAGGCGGCAGCTGCGAGGATCCTGCGAGCACTGACGATCTGCGAGGAGATCGCCGAGTGGGCGGTCGGGCTGCGCGCCGGCGGACCTGCCGGCGAGCGTGCGCGAGCGGGCCGAGCTGCAGGCGCGCAGCATCGCCGCCGGCGCGCGCCGCCGGCGGGAAGCCGCGGCGGCGGTCGTCGGCCGGTCGTCGCCGGACGGGCCGGTCGGCGAGGTCTACCGCTCGGCGGCCGCCTCGATCGCCCACGACTGGGACGACTACCTCTTCATGGGCCACACCGGCCACTCGGCGGTCCCGGCGGCGCGCGGCTTTCGCCGACGACCCGGAGCGGGCGCTTGTCGCCCAGGTCGCCGCCAACGAGGTCGCCGGCCGGCTCGGCGCGGCGCTCTTCCTCGGCCCCCACAACGGCCAGTTCTGGGCCTCGATCCACTGCGCCTCGGCGGCGGTCGCCGCCTCCGTCGGGCTCGGGCTCGACGCCGAGCGCACCGCTCACGCGCTGGCGATCGCCCTCTACCAGCCGCCCTACGGGATGTGGCCCGGCTTCATGGGGCCGAGAGTCAAGCTGCTGACCGCCGCCGAGCCGGCGGCGGCAGGGCGCCCGGGCGGCGCTGCTGGCGGCCGAGGGGATGACCGGCGCCCTCGACGTGATCGAGCACCCGCGCGGCGTCCTCGCCAACCTCTCCTTCGCGCCGCGGCCGGCGATGTTCGGCGGCCTCGGCGAGCGTCTGGCTGACCGACACGCTCGCCTTCAAGCGGCTGCCCGGCTGCGCCTACCTGCAGTCGGTCGGCGAGGCGGCCTGCGCGGCTGGGGTCGAGGCCGGCGATGTCGGCGCGGTCGAGATCGAGGCCGGCTGGCTGACCTGCGAGATGGAGGAGCTCGGCGACGGTCCGCGACCTCTCGCCCGTCCGGGTCAACTTCTCGGCCGCGCTGACGACGGCGATGGCGCTGCTCGCCGGCCGGCTGACCCCGGCCGAGCTGGAGCCGGGCTGGCTGGCGCGACGCACGAGCCGGAGATCCGCGACCTCGCCGCCCGCGTCGACGCTGCGCCACGACCCGGCGCTGACCGCGAGGACCCTGCTCGGCACGCCTCGAGGCCGGCGCCTCGCCCGACCTCGGCCTCGGCGACCTGCTGCGGATCCGCCGCCGCCTCGGCGACCTCAACATGGACGAGGCCAACCCGGCTCCGGCGGTGCTGCGGGCGCTCCGCGCCGACCGTGGCCTGCGCCGCGCGATCGGCGGCTCGCTCCGCGACCGCCTGGCGCGGCCGGCGGGGGGATCGGCGGCATCGGCGACCTCGACGTCGCCGGCGCTGCGGATGACCTTCCCGAGCCGGCTGCGGCTTCGCCTCCGCGACGGCTGCGAGCCGCGTCGTCGAGGGCGAGCGAGCCCGGCTCCTGCGGCCGCCCGCTCGCCGAGCAGCGCGCCGTGGTCGTCGAGAAGCTCGCGATCGCCGGCCTCCCTCGCACCCTCCCGGTGGACGGTGACCGCGAGGGCTTGGAGCGGCGTTAGTCCAGGAGCTTCGCCGCCTTGGCGCTGTCGGTGAAGAATTCGCCGCGCACGGCTTTTGCCGTCCTCGTACTTCAGCAGGTGGACGAACGGCGCCTCGAAGCTGCCCTTGTCGTTAGCCGGCGCGCTGGATGCCGCGAACCACGACGTAGTCGCCGGCGTCGATGAACTCCTCCGGCTCGACGCTGAACGAGGTCCAGTAGTTGGGGATCTGCGCGAAGTTGGCCATGATCTCGTCACGACCCCTGACCTCCCCTCCCAAGCGGCAGCTCGTCCGAGGTGACCCAGACGCGCGTCCTCGGCAAACATGCTCCTGCAGGGCGGCCAGATCGCCGCTACCGAAGGCGTCTCGTAGGCGGACCGGGCGGTGTCGACGTTCGACATCTCTTCCTCCTCTGTTTGGCCCTGCCTTTCGTCCACCGTAACGCCGCCGCCCGCGCATCACAACCGTCCCGGCTGCCGCCAGCGCCGCCCTCAACTCCTTGATGTCGCCAGTTCCTCTCGCTATCCGGAATAAAGTGCGACACCGAGCTCAGCTCGCGTCGTTCTGAGCTCGACGGTCGCCGTTGTGCGAGGAGCGTCTGCAATCGGCGCATGCACCACCGATCGGGTTCGCGTTCGATGCGTCGTCCGGTGATCCGGATCCAGTCTGATCCCGGCGAGCTTGAGATCCTCCAGGCGCATCGGGTCTCGCCTCGAATGCCGCTGCGCGTCCCGTGGCGTCTCATAGCCGTCTAGTTCGACCGCGAAGCGCTCACGTCGCCCAGTAGGCATCGAGCTCGTGACCCCCGACAAAGGTGTTGATCGCCGGCCGTGGCAGACCCGCCTTCCGTACCAACTCGAGGAATCGTCGTTCAGTGCCCGCTCGTGTGAACACGGGGTCGCGATACAGATCGATCGAACTCCTCAGTCGCTGACCTGCCTGGATGACGTCCGCTGCGGCCAAGCATGCTCTTCGATCTCGAGAGGTCCAGAGCGTCCAGGCGCTCCGCTCGCTCGACAAGCCCACCGATCGTTTTGCGGCGTGCTCATCGCGGCGCAGTCGAGCAAGGTGCGCGCGGACCGAGGTGGTCGGCACGCCCTCCCTGATCGTCCGGTCAACCGCCTCCAGGATCGTGGATTGGTGGATGCAGATGGATGCCGGTCCTTCGGTGGCCGCGGAGCCGGAAGCGTCACCTCGGGTCGCGCCGGGCATTCCGAGCGCAGGCCCCAAAGCCACGCCGCGGAGTCGTGGCTCAGCATCGCTCCCTCGCCACAGGCCAAGACGGCGGCCAGACAGCGACCCTGTGCGTGAAGGTTGTGGATTCCCGACCGCGTAAGCACCGCGGTGGATTCGGTTCAGGCGCCGTGACGCGATCGCCCGTCCGATCGCTGCTCCGGAATAGCCCAGCTCGAGCAGCTGCTGATCGCCGACCACGCCGTGCTGCCCCCCTGCCAACCGCGCCAAGCCATTGTGTTGTCGCACTTTCTCCCGCATACCGACTACAAGTGCGAACGCTCCGCGGTCTCTCCCCGGCCATGCCTTTCATGTCGCACTTTTTCCCGCATAGCGGGAGCAAGTGCGACATCGCGCAGGCGCTGGGTCTCGGGGAACATCTGTTCGCCTGCGTAGAATCGGCCGCAGTGGCCGCTTCTGAGCGAATCGTCATCTCCGGCGCCCGGGAGCACAACCTCAAGGACGTCGACGTCGAGCTGCCCCGCGACGCGCTGATCGTGATCACCGGGCTCTCCGGCTCGGGCAAGTCGAGCCTCGCCTTCGACACGATCTACGCCGAGGGCCAGCGCCGCTACGTCGAGTCGCTCTCCGCCTACGCGCGCCAGTTCCTCGGCCTGATGGAGAAGCCCGACGTCGACTCGATCGAGGGCCTCTCGCCGGCGATCTCGATCGACCAGAAGACGACCTCGCGCAACCCGCGCTCGACCGTCGGCACGGTGACCGAGATCTACGACTACCTGCGCCTGCTCTGGGCGCGGATCGGCGTGCCGCACTGCCCCGAGTGCGGCGAGGAGATCACCGGCCAGACCCAGGAGCAGATCGTCGACCGGCTGATGACGCTCGAGGAGGGGACCAAATTCATGGTCATGGCGCCGGTCGTCCGCGGGCCGCAAAGGCGAGTACGGGAAATTGCTCGAGCAGATGCGGCTCGAGGGCTACTCGCGGGCCAAGGTCGACGGCGAGCTGCGCCGGCTCGACGAGGAGATCGTCCTCGACAAGAAGTTCAAACACGACATCTCGGTCGTCGTCGACCGGCTGGTGATGAAGCCCGACCTGCGCCGCCGCCTCTCGGAGTCGGTCGAGGCCGCCGCCGGCCTCGCCGGCGGGCCTGATCGAAGTCGAGATCGTCGACGGTCGGCAAAGCCGGTGACCGGAGCGAGCGAGCGCACGGCCGGACTCTGCTCTTCTCCGAGCAGTTCGCCTGCCTCAACTGCGGCACCTCGATCCCCGAGCTGGAGCCGCGGATCTTCTCCTTCAACTCGCCCCACGGCGCCTGCGAGCGCTGCCACGGGCTCGGCTTCCAGCGGGTGATCGACCCCGAGCTGGTCGTCCCCGACCCGACCCTCTCGCTCGCCGAGGGCGCGCTGCAGCCCTGGAACCGCGGCATCACCGCCTACTGGCGGCGGCTGATCGCCGCCGTCGCCGAGGAGTACGGCGTCGACGTCGACAAGCCCTGGTCGAAGCTGAAGAAGTCCGAGCGCGAGATCTTCCTCTACGGCACCGGCGAGGAGCGCCACCAGGTCACCTACACCAACCGCTTCGGCCGCCGCCGCTCCTACAAGGTCCGCTTCGAGGGGATCGTCAACCACCTCCAGCGCCGCTACGAGGAGACCGACTCGGAGACCAACCGCGAGCGGATCGAGGGCTACATGGCCGAGCAGCCCTGCCCGCAGTGCGACGGCGCCCGGCTGCGGCCGGAGAGCCTCGCGGTCAAGGTCGGCGGCATCAGCATCGCCGAGTACAGCGCCCTCTCGGCGCGGGCGGCGGCGCGAGTGGATCGACGAGCTGGAGATGACCGAGACCGAGCGGGCGATCGCGCGGCTGATCGTGCGCGAGATCTCCGAACGGCTCGCCTTCCTCGAGAACGTCGGCATCGGCTACCTCTCGCTGGCCCGCTCGGCCCGCTCGCTCTCCGGCGGCGAGGCGCAGCGGATCCGCCTGGCGACCCAGATCGGCTCCAGCCTGGTCGGGGTCATGTACGTGCTCGACGAGCCCTCGATCGGCCTGCACCAGCGCGACAACGAGAAGCTGATCGGCACGCTCGACCGCCTGCGCGACCTCGGCAACACGGTGATCGTGGTCGAGCACGACGAGGGGACGATGCGGGCCGCCGACCACCTCGTCGACCTCGGCCCCGGCGCCGGCGAGCACGGCGGCCACGTGATCGCCGCCGGGCACGCCGGCGAGGTCGCCAAGGACCCGGCCTCGCTGACCGGCCAGTACCTCTCCGGCAAGCGCAGGATCGAGGTGCCGGCGGAGCGGCGCGAGCCGCGCGGCGCGCTGCTCGTCCGCGGCGCCCGCGAACACAACCTCAAGGACATCGACGTCGCGGTCCCGCTCGGCGTCTTCTGCTGCGTCACCGGCGTCTCCGGCTCGGGCAAGTCGACGCTGGTCAACGAGACCCTGCACCACGCGGTCGCCAACCGCCTGCACCAGGCGAAGCTGCGCCCCGGCGCCCACGACGGGATCGACGGCCTCAGCCAGATCGACAAGATCATCAACATCGACCAGTCGCCGATCGGCCGCACGCCGCGCTCGAACCCGGCCACCTACACCGGCGTCTTCGACCACATCCGCCAGCTCTTCGCCCAGACCCAGGAGGCGCGGGCGCGCGGCTACAAGCCGGGCCGCTTCAGCTTCAACGTCAAGGGCGGCCGCTGCGAGGTCTGCAAGGGCGACGGCCAGATCAAGATCGAGATGCACTTCCTGCCCGACGTCTACGTCCCCTGCGAGCAGTGCCACGGCAAGCGCTACAACCGCGAGACGCTCGAGGTCCGCTTCAAGGGCAAGAACATCGCCGACGTGCTCGAGATGTCGGTCGAGGAGGCGGTCGAGTTCTTCGAGAACGTGCCGAAGATCGCCCGCCGCCTGCGCACCCTGCACGACGTCGGCCTCGACTACATCCGCCTCGGCCAGCCGGCGACGACGCTCTCCGGCGGCGAGGCGCAGCGGATCAAGCTCGCCACCGAGCTCTCGAAGGTCGCCACCGGCGACACCCTCTACATCCTCGACGAGCCGACCACCGGGCCTGCACTTCGCCGACGTCCAGCGCCTGCTCGACGTGCTCGGCCGCCTCGTCGACGCGGGCAACACCGTGGTCGTGATCGAGCA
>CAWFIM010000002.1:0-170249 GCA_963815885.1 uncultured Solirubrobacterales bacterium | reverse complement strand
GGCGCGGCTGGCTCTGAACGCTCCTACTGCGTCTGCTTGTCCCTGCCGGCGCCGCCGCTCAGCTTGTCCTTGCCCCCGCCGCCGAGGAGGGTGTCCGCCCCGGCGCCACCGCTGAGGCTGTCGTTCCCGGCGTCTCCCGCAAGGCGGTCATTGCCGCCTTCGCCGTTGAGACTGTCCTTGCCGCCACCGCCGGAGACCCTGTCGTTGCCGGCCCCGGCGCAGACGAGGTCGTTGCCGCCGAGCCCATTCACCTCGTCGTTGCCGGCCCCGGCAAAGATCACGTCGGGCCGGGCCGAGCCACGCAGCCGATCGGCGGCGGCGGTGCCGGTCAGCGTGGCCGGCCGCCCTTTGCATTTCTCGGCGCGAGTCATCCCCCCGGCGGCGTCGGAGCTTCCGGCTTCGGGCAGGGGAAAGAGCTATCCCCTGGCTCGCCGAAGCGCTGGACCCGATCGTTGAATGAGTCGGCGACCCAGATCCCCCCGCGACAGTCGACCGTCATCCCCTGGGTGTTGTTGAGCTGGCCGAGGCTGTCTTCCGCTGAGACCGATCTGGCAGGTGCTGGCGATGGTGCAAACCTGGAACGCGGCTTCGCCGGTGTCGACGCCGAAGCCGAAGGCCTGGGTGAACCCGGGGCCGGCTGTCGAGAACTGGCTGACGCGCCTGTTGCTGGTGTCATCGACGAAGATCGCACCGGACCCGTCGAGGGCGACGTCCTGTGGGTTGAACAACTGCCCTGCGCTGGAACCGGCTATGCCCTGCTGGCATTTGCTCACGGTCGTGCAGATCTGGGAATTCGGTCGCCAAACCGGTGTCCACCCCATAGCCGAAGGCCCGGATGAACGCGGGCGGGCCGCCGACGCTGTACTCGTCCACGCGCTGACCGTTTTCGACGGCGACGAAGAGGGTGCCCGCCCCGTCCAGAGCAAGCCCCACGGGGTTGCCAAAGCCGCCCGCTTCGCCGCTGAGATTCCCCCGCTTCGCATCCGCTGGCAGTCGTGCAGATCTCGAAGGCTTTGGCGGGGGTGTCGACGCCGAAGCCGAAGGCGTCGATGAACGAGGGCGGCGAAGTCGCGAACCTGTTCACCCGCTGGTTGACCAGGTCGGACACGTAGAGCGTCCCCGGCGGCATCTACCGCCATGCCGTTGGGGACGTTGAACTCGCCGGCGCCCCCTCCGGTGAGCCCCGTCTGGCAGCTGCTGGCTTCCGTGCAGACCTCGAATTCCGCTTTGCCGGTGTCCACCCCCAAGCCGAACGTCCTCGACGAACGAGGGCGGCGAAGTGTTGAAGACGTCGATCCGCTTGTTGACCCTGTCGGACACGTAGAGGCGCCCGGCTGAGTCGAACGCGAGCCGTTCGGGCTGGGCCATCGCGCCCGCGGTCCCGACGAGGAACCCTTCCCCACAAGTGGTGGCGGCCGTGCAGACCTCCAAACCGCCCGGGGGGCCGGGGATGACGCTGTCGCCGAAGGCCATCGCAAACGAGCCGTCGGGGTTGAAGACGCTGATCCGGTTGTTGGTGAACTCGGAGACGTAGACCCTGCCGGAGGAGTCGACCGCGACGCCCTTGGGCGGGTGGGCCAGCTGCCCGGCGCCTTTGCCGACGGAGCCGAATGCGGCGAGCGGGGACACGGCGCCCGCCGCCGCGGGTGCCTGCGTTGCGAGCAGGATGAGGGCGAGTAGCGAAAGGAGGAGCGCCATGCGCAGGCGTATCCCTGCCGCTCTCTCCCCGATTGTCCACAGAGCACAGTGGCAGCAAATGACGTGTGGCACACAGGGGCGTCCGGGTATCGCCCGGAGCCGCCGGCGGTTGCCTGGTCTCTCGTAGGATGCGTTGCCAGTGGCCAACTTCCGGATCTGGGCGCCCTGGCGCCTCGCCTACGTGAAGGACGCGTCCAAGGACAACGAGGAGGAGTGCATCTTCTGCGCCAAGCCGGCGGAGGATGACGACGAGGCGAACCTGATCGTCCACCGCGGCGAGAGCTGCTTCGTGATCCTCAACCTCTTCCCGTACACGAACGGGCACCTGATGGTCGCCCCCTACGACCACATGGCGGCCTGCCAGGAGCTGCCCGCCGAGACCGACGGCCGAGATGATGGCCCTCGCCCAGCGGGCGATGGCGCGCTCGAGCAGGTCTACGACCCCCACGGCTACAACGTCGGCTTCAACCAGGGCCGCGTCGCCGGCGCCGGCGTCGAGCACCACATCCACCTCCACGTCGTCCCCCGCTGGGGCGGCGACACCAACTTCATGCCGGTGATCGCCGACACCAACGTGATGCCGCAGTCGCTCGAGCAGAGCTACGAGGCGCTGAAGGGCGCGTTTTGAGCGAGCGCCGACCCTCGGCCCCGCCGGGGCATCTTCAAGGCCTATGACATCCGCGGCCTCTACGGCTCGGAGATGGACGAGAGCACCGCGCACGCCATCGGCCGCGCCTTCGCCCGGGTTCTGGCGCGACTTCGCGGCAAGCAGCCCGGCGAGCTGCGGGTCGGGCTCGGCCGCGACATGCGGCTGACCGCGCCGGCGATGGCCGGCCGAGCTGCGCGACGGCCTGATCGCCGAGGGCGGCGGCGGTCCTCGACGCCGGCATGGTCGCGACCGAGATGCTCTACCACCTGGTCGGCTCGCGCGAGCTCGACGGCGGCGCGATGGTGACCGCCTCGCACAACCCGAAGGCCTACACCGGGCGTCAAGCTCGTCCGCGAGGGAGCGCTGCCGCTCTCCGGCGACGCCGGGATCGGCGACGTCCGGCGCGAGATCGAGGCCGGCCTCGGACCGCGCCCGGCGGCGGCTCGCGTCGAGGAGGTCGACATCTGGGACGAGTACCGCGACCACGCGCTCTCCTTCATCGACCCCGCCGCGGTGAGGCCGATGAAGGTCGTCGTCGACGGCGGCAACGGGATGGCCGGCCCGATGGTCGGCCCGATCCTGGAGCGGCTCGGCCTCGACCTCGAGGAGATGTACTTCGAGCCCGACGGCGAGTTCCCCGACCACGAACCGAACCCGCTGCTGCGAGGAGAACCGGCGGATGATCATCGAGCGGGTGCGCTCGACCGGCGCCGACCTCGGGATCGCCTGGGACGGCGACGCCGACCGCTGCTTCTTCATCGACGGCAGCGGCGAGTTCTGCGACGGCGACTTCATCTGCGCCCTGCTCGCCCGCTCGGCGCTGGCCAAGAACCCCGGCGCGACGATCCTCTACGACCCGCGCTCCAGCCGCGCCGTCCCCGACCTGGTCGCCGCCGAGGGCGGTCGCTCGGCCCTCTCGCCGCGTCGGCCACGCCTTCTTCAAGCACGCGCATGCGCGAGGAGGGCGCCGTCTTCGGCGGCGAGGTCTCCGGCCACTACTACTTCCGCGACTTCTGGAACGCCGACTCGGGCACGATCCCGGCGCTGCTGATGCTGGAGCTGCTCTCGCGTGGACGGCCGCACGCTCTGGCGAGCTGATGGCCGAGTTCCGCTCGCGCTACTTCATCTCCGGCGAGATCAACTCCGAGGTCGCCGACCAGGAGGCGAAGATGGAGGAGATCGCCGACGCGCTTCGGCGACGGCGAGATCACGCGGCTCGACGGCATCTCGGTCGACTATCCCGACTGGCACTTCAACGTCCGCCCCTCCAACACCGAGCCGCTGCTGCGCCTCAACCTCGAGTCGCTCGTCTCCCGCGAGGACATGGAGGCGAAACGCGACGAGGTCCTCGGGTTGATCCGCGCGTGACGCCTGACGCCCGAGGAGGCGCTGGAGCAGGCCGCGCTGGCCGGCATCCACCGCCTCGCGCATCCCCACCCCCTTCGCGGTCGGCCGGGTCAACTGCTACCTGCTCGAGGACGAGCCGCTGACCCTGATCGACACCGGGCCCAACTCCGGCAAGGCGCTCGACGAGCTGCAGACGCCAGCTCGCCGACGCGCGGCCACTCGATCGACGACCTCGAGCTGGTCATCGTCACCCACCAGCACATCGACCACCTCGGCCTGGTCGAGATCATCGTCGAGCACTCCGGCGCCGAGGTCGCGGCGCTCGGGGTCGCCGCCGAGCGGCTCGCCAACTTCGACGAGGACGCCGAGGCGCGAGGACCGCTTCGCGGTCGAGCTGATGCTGCGCAACGGCATCCCCGAGGAGGTCGCCGTCGCGCTGCAGAGCGTCTCGCGCAGCTTCCGCGGCTGGGGCTCGCACGGTCGAGCGTGACCAGGCCGCTCGAGGACGGCGAGGAGATCGCGCTTCCGCGACCGCACCCTGCGAGGCCCTGCACCGGCCCGGGCCACAGCCCCTCCGACACGGTCTTCTGGGACGCCGAGCGGCGGATCCTGATCGCCGCCGACCACCTGATCGCCCACATCTCCTCCAACCCGCTGATCTCCCGCCCGCTCGACGGCTCCTCGGAACGCACCGCAGGCGCTCGTCACCTACATCGAGTCGATGAGCAAGACCCGGGAGATGCCGGCCGAGTTCGTCCTCGCCGGCCACGGCGAGCCGATCATCGACCACGTCGCCCTGATCGACGACCGCCTCGCCAAGCACGAGCGGCGCAAGGAGAAGATCTACGGGCTGATCGCCGAGCAGCCGCGCAGCGGCTATGAGATCGCGCAGGCGATCTGGGGCAACGTCGCCGTCACCCAGGCCTTCCTCACCCTCTCCGAGGTGATCGGCCACGCCGACCTGCTGGTCAACGAAGGCCGCGTGCGCGAAGTCGAGGACGGCGAGGTGATCCGCTATGAAGCGACGACCGAGGTCAGGGACGCTCGCGGCGCACAAGAAGCGGATGCTGATCATCGTCAACCCGTACGCGACGACGGTCTCCGATCGGCTGAAGAACCTCGTCGTCTACGCGCTGCAGGGGCGCTACGAGGTCGAGACCGTCTCGACCGAGGCGCAGAACCACGCGACCGAGATCGGCCGCGAGGTCCGCGACCACGGCTACGACGTCGTCGTCGCCTTCGGCGGCGACGGCACCCTGAACGAGGTCGCCAACGGGCTGGCCGGCACCGACGTGCCGGTCTCGGTGCTGCCCGGGCGGCTCGACCAACGTCGTCTGCCGCACCCTCGGCATCCCCAACGACGTCGTCGACGCGACCGAGCACCTGCTGGCGCTGGCCGACGACTGGTCGCCGCGCAAGATCGACCTCGGCATGGTCGACGAGCGCCACTTCGTCTTCTCCTGCGGGGTCGGGATCGACGCGACCGTGGTCAAGCGCGTCGACGCCCACCCGCGGCTGAAGTCGCGGGCCGGGCCCTACTACTACAGCTGGGCGGCCGTCTCCGCCTTCTACCGCAACTACCTGCTCAACCCGGTCCGGATGCGGGTCGAGACCGACGGCGGCGACCCGGTCGAGGGCGTCACCGCGCTCGCCCAGAACTCCGACCCCTTCACCTACTTCGCCAGCCGCCCGATCCGGGTCTGCGAGGGCGTCGCGATCGACGACGGGACGCTCTCGCTCGGCGTGCTCAAGCGCGCCGCCCAGCGCGACATGCCGACCCTGATCCCGCGCCTCTTCAGCGACAAGCGGCCGGCCGCGCGCCACCGGCAGATCGAGCACTTCGACGACGTCACCCACGCGCCACCGTCGACCTCGATCTCGAGACCAAGGACGGCGACGCCCGCGCCCCTTCCCGCTCCAGGTCGACGGCGACTACATCGGCGAGAGGACCGATCGACCTCGGGCGGCGCCAGGCGCTGACGATCGTCGCCTGAGCGCGCCGCTCGACCGAGTGCGTCGGGGGTCCTGAGACACGTCAGGCAGTCCCGCCGGCGTGATGCGGTAGGCGTCGAAGACCGACTCGACGTTGCGCAGCCGGGAGATGCACTGCTTGAGCTGCTCGGTGTCGCCGACCTCGACGACGAAGCGGTTCTTCACCATCGGGTGGTTGGTCGTGCAGGTGGCGCCGATGATGTTGATCCCGGCCTCCGAGAAGGTGCGCGAGAGGTCCTCGAGCAGGCGGGTGCGGTCGTAGGCGTCGATCTGCAGCTCGACCCGGTAGGAGGCCTCGTTCTCGCCGTCCCAGCTGACCTCGACGAACCGTTCCGGCGCCTTTTTCAGCGCCTTCACGTTCTTGCAGTCGGTGCGGTGGATGGTGATCCCGCGGCCGAGCGAGACGTAGCCGGCGATCTCGTCGCCGGGCACCGGCCGGCAGCACTTGGCGAGCCGCACGGCGACGTTGTCGGCGCCCTTGACGCGATCCCGTAGTTGGAGGCGTCCTTGGTGCGCCGCGCCTTGTCCTCGCGGCCGCTCGCGGCCGAGCGGCTCGGCTCGCTCCTCGACCGCCTCGCCCGCCTTCAGCCGCTGCATCAGCTTGTTGGCGACGGTCTTGGTCGAGACCTTGCCCTGGCCGAGGGCGATGTAGAACTCGCTCGCCTTGCGGTAGCCCATCTCGCGGATCACGTCGGCGAGCAGCGGCGAGCCGGCGACCTTCTGCATCGGCAGGCCGCGCTTGCGCAGCGCTTCCTCGAGCCCCTCGCGGCCCTTGCGCTCGGCGTCCTCGCGGCGCTCCTCTTTGAAGAAGGCGCGGATCTTGTTGCGGGCGCGGCTGGTCCGCACCAGTTTCAGCCAGTCGCGCGAGGGGCCGCGCTTCTGCTTCGCGGTCAGCACCTCGACGATGTCGCCCGAGCGCAGCTGGTAGTGCAGCGGCACGATGTTGCCGTTGACCTTGGCGCCGACGCAGCGGTGGCCGACGTCGGTGTGGACCGCGTAGGCGAAGTCGAGCGGGGTCGAGCCGGCCGAGAGGTTCTTCACTTCGCCCTTCGGGGTGAAGACGAAGACCTCGTCCTCGAAGAGGTCGACCTTGAGCGACTCGAGGAACTCGGCCGGGTCCTGTTCGCCCTCGGCCTCGACCAGCTGCCGCAGCCAGGTCATCTTCTCCCGCTGCGGGTCGCCGCCGCCGCCCTCTTTGTAGGCGACGTGGGCGGCGATCCCGTACTCGGCCAGCTTGTGCATCTCCTCGGTGCGGATCTGGATCTCCAGCGGCTTGCCCTCGGGCCCGATCACCGTCGTGTGCAGCGCCTGGTACATGTTGGCCTTCGGCATCGCGACGAAGTCCTTGAAGCGCCCGGGCAGCGGCTTCCAGAGCGAGTGGATGACGCCGATCGCGCCGTAGCAGTCCTTGACCGAGCCGACGATCACCCGCATCGCGGTGAGGTCGAAGATCTCGTTGAACTCGCGCCCCTTCTTCGCCATCTTCGTGTAGATCGAGTAGAAGTGCTTGGCGCGGCCGGAGATCTCGGCCTCGATCCCGACCTGCTCGCAGCTCCTCGGCGAGGAACTCGCCCGGCGTCGGAGACGTAGCTCTCGCGCTCGTCGCGCTGCTGGGCGACGAGCTGTTTGATCTCCGCGTACTTGCGCGGGTGCAGGGTCGCGAAGGCGAGGTCCTCCAGCTCCCACTTGATCGCGTGGATCCCCAGCCGGTGGGCGAGCGGCGCGTAGATCTCGAGCGTCTCGTGCGACTTCGCCATCTGCTTCTGCTTCGGCAGCGCGCCGAGCGTGCGCATGTTGTGGAGGCGGTCGGCCAGCTTGATCAGGATCACCCTGACGTCGGTGGCCATCGCCACCATCATCTTGCGGTAGTTCTCGGCCTGGCGCTCGTCGCGGCTCTCGAAGGTCATCCCGGTCAGCTTGGTGACGCCGTCGACCAGCTGGGCGATCTCCTCGCCGAACTCCTCGCGGATCTCCTCGAGGCTGGCGCTGGTGTCCTCGACCGTGTCGTGCAGCAGCGCCGCGCAGAGGGTCTCGGTGTCGAGCCGCATCCCGGCGCAGATCTGGGCGACCCCGACCGGGTGGGTGATGAACTCGTCGCCGGAGTGGCGCAGCTGGTCGGCGTGGCGGTCGCAGGCGAAGTCGAAGGCGCGCTCGACCGCGGCGCGGTCGATCGTCGCCACCGCGACCGCGGTGCCGCCGGCGCCGTTCGGTCGCCCGTTCTCGCTCGGCGAGGAGTCGAACTCCTCGACCACGGCGAAGAGGTCGGCGAGGAGCTCGCTGCGCTCTACGGCTGTTTGGGTCTTTCGAGGTATCGGCTGAGCCTCCGATAGCGGTCGCTGTAGGCGCGGAACGCGGCCGAGCGCTCCAGGTCGGTCCCCTCTGAGGATACGACCCCGACGGCGCCCGCGCCGCCGCTCGGGCTCGCCCGCAACGAGATCCGAGCTCGGCGCAGGACGCGGAAGCAGCGCGCGCGGCGGCCTCGGGCGCCGAGCGGGTGCGCGCCGCCGCCGGCGAGCGCCTGCGCAGCGCCTCGCCGCTCGCCTCCCCGGCCTCGCGCAGAGCCCGGAAGACGCCGCGACCGCCTCGCCGCGATGCCGAGCTGCTCGTCGAGCGCGGCGAGCGCGAAGCGCGCTCGGCCTCGGCCCAGACGCGGGTGCAGGAAGCCGCCCGTCCGGCAGCCGCACGGCGCGGCGCCTCAGCGCTCGGCGGCGAGTCGGCGGCGGATCGACGAGGACGACGTGCTCGAAGCGCTGCGGCCAGCCCGGGCTCGGCCAGCTCCAGCGCCGCGTAGTCGGTCAGCGCCAGGCCGCTCCGCCGCGCGCGGCTCAGCACGCCGTCCAGCGCTCGCGCCGCCGCAGCGGTCGCAGGCGATCCGCGCCGGCGCCACCGTTGAAGCGAGCGAGCCCGGTGGCGCCGCCGGCCAGCGCCGCGCGCCGCGAGGCGTCGGCGCAGACCGCGAGCACCCCGGCGCCGCTGGAGACCAGCTCGGCGATCGTCACCGTGGCCGAGCCGGCGCCCGCGCACGAGCGTCCGCCCCTCCGTCCGGAGCTTTGCCGACCCATGGGTCGGGAGGCTCCACGGCGGCGCCCGCGGGTCGGCGGGGTCGCGGGCGAGCTCGGCCTCGAAGCGCCGCCACCACTCCTCGGCCTCGCAGTCGCACGGTGCAGGCGCGCCGGCGCCGCCTCGCGCGAGCCGTCCTCCAGCGGGTAGAGCTCGCGCAGCACGACCCGCGGCTCGACCGCGCCGTTCCAGTGGTTGACCTCGAGCCGCACCGCGGCGTCGACCGGCTCCTCCTCCCCGACCCCGAGGCTCGGAGCGGCCGAAGGCGACGCCGAGCGCGCGGTGGGCGCCGCTGTGGAGGCTGAAGCGGGCGTGCTTGCCCTCCTCCCCCATCGTGCCGCACGTCGCGGACCCGGGCCGACGGGCACCATCAGCCGCACGCCCGGGTTGCCCATCCCGAACGGCGCCAGCCGGCCCAGCTCCTCGGCGAGGTCGAGCCCGAGGCCGACGCCGCCGACCATCGCGTCGATCCGCTCGGTCCGGCGCAGATCCTCGGGGCCGAGCACCGCGGTCGGCGTGGGCGGCGAAGGCCTCGCGGAAGGCGTCGAGGCTTCTCGGCCCGCAGCGACAGCCCGGCGGCGGCGCGGTGGCCGCCGAAGCCGTCCAGGTGCTCGGAGCAGGCCTCGAGCGCGGCGAGCAGGTCGAAGCCGGGGATGCTGCGCCCCGAGCCGCGCCCTCCCCCCTCCCCGTCGAGCGAGACGACGACCACCGGCCGGTGGTGGCGCTCGACCAGCCGCGAGGCGACGATCCCGATCACCCCCGGGTGCCAGCCCTCGCCGGCGAGGACCAGGCCGGGCGCTTCGCGCAGCTCCTCCGGCAGCTCGCGGCGCGCCGCCTCGGCGGCGGCGTCGACCTCGCGCTCGCGTGGCCCGGCGCTCGGAGTTGGCGCGGCTCAGCTCGGCCGCGATCTCCTCCGCCCGCGCCTCGTCCTCGGTCAGCAGCAGCTCGACCCCGGCGTCGGCCCGGTACAGCCGCCCGGCCGCGTTGATCCGCGGCGCCAGCCGAAACGCCAGATCCCCCTCGTCGAGCCGCGTCGGCTCGCATTTCGCCGCCTCCATCAGCGCCCGCAGCCCGGGCCGCCGCGCCCGGCGCATCTCCGCCAGCCCTCGCTTCACCAGCGCCCGGTTCTCCCCGACCAGCGGCACGACGTCGGCGACCGTCGCCAGTGCGACCAGATCGAGGTCGTGGAGTCGTCGGGCGGGTCCCAGCCGCTCGCGCGGAGTCCGGAGACCTCGCCCGACGCCGCCTAGCGCAGGCCAGCTTCCACGCAACCGCGGTTCCGCAGAGCGCTGCGAACGGGTAGCCGCTGAGTTCCGGGTGCAGGATCGGGCAATCCGGCAGCTCGTCGCCGGCCTGATGGTGGTCGGTGACGATCGACCTCGATGCCCGAGCTCCCGCGCCAGCGCCACCTCCGCGACCGCGGTTATCCCGCAGTCGACGGTCAGCAGCAGCTTCGTGCCGCGCGCCGCCAGCCGCTCGACGTTGGCGGCGCTGAGGCCGTAGCCGTCGGCGATCCGGTCGGGGATCAGCCAGTCGCAATCGGCCCCCAGCTCGCGCAGGGTCGAGACCATGATCGTGGTCGCGCAGACGCCGTCGACGTCGAAGTCGCCGTGGACGGTGATCCGCTCGCCGGCCGCGATCGCCGCGCGGATCGCGCTCGATCGACCGCCCCCATCGAGTCGAAGGCGCGACGGCGGGTGGGACTCGTCGGCATCGAGGAAGGCGCGCGCCTGCTCCGGGGTCGTGTAGCCGCGCCGGACCAGCGTCATCGCGACCGGCTCGCTCAGCTCGAGGCCGTCGGCTACCGCGCGCACGTCGGCGTAGGAGTAGGGCTCGGCGGCGTAGGCCTTCAGGGTCTCCGGCACCCACCCAGGCTAGGCAGCGGATCAGACCGATTTTTGACCCCGCGCAATGCGCAAACTGCAGGGAAAAAGCCGCTAGCCGGGTTGCTGCTCGGCCCGGATCCCGATCGCGTAGACGACCGCGAGGCCGATCGCGACGCCGGGAATCGGCGGTCAGCGCCGTCGCCAAGTCGGTGTCGCCCAGGCCCTTGCCGCTGACCACCTCGACGATCAGGCCGAAGATCACCGCGCCGAGCACCGAGCCGAGGAAGGCGCCGACGATCCCCTGCCAGAAGTGATCGGGCAGGAAGACGGTGAAGTGCCAGAGGGCGATGCCCATCGTGAACCAGACCAGCAGCGCCATCAGCGAATCCCCTCCATCTAGCGGTTCCTCCCGTGCTTGCGGCGCTGCTGGCGGCGGGCGCGGCGTTCGGCGTTGCGCTGGCGACGCTCGCGCCGAAGCCGTGTCGCCGTCGCCGTCATCGCTCGGACCCGCCGCCGTTGCCCGTCGCCGGTCCGCTCGGCCGTCGCAACGGCGCCCGCCTGCGGCTGCGCCTCGGCGTCCTCGGTCTCCCGGCGGGCGGCAATCTCGGCTTCGGTCTCCTCGTCGGCGCCGAGCTTGGCGATCTCGATCTCGTCGGCGAAGGCCGGGACGCTGCCCTCCGACCTCGGCGATCCGCAGCCGCCGCCGGACGAAGCCCGGCTCGCGTTCCTTCCACGCGGTCAGCACCGGCGAGGCGATGAAGATCGACGAGTAGGTGCCGGAGGCGATCCCGACCAGCATCGCGAAGGCGAAGTCCTGCAGGGTGGCGCCGCCGAAGACGAGCAGCGAGGCGATCGCGAGCAGGGTCGAGAAGCTGGTCGCCAGCGACCGGGTCAGCACCTCGCTCATCGAGCGGTTGACGATCTGCGAGAACGCCGCCCGCGGCATCCGCGGCACGTTCTCGCGGATTCGGTCGAAGACGATGATCGTGTCGTAGATCGAATAGCCCAAGATCGTCAGGAAGGCGGCGACGGTACCGCTGCTCACCTCTTTTCCCGTCAGCGAGTAGACGCCGGCCGTGATCAGGATGTCGTGGAAGATCGCGATCAGCACCGGCACCGCGAACTTCGGGTCGAAGCGCAACGCCACGTAGCCGCAGATCACCAGCAGCGAGAAGATCAGCGCCTTCAGGGCGCTGTTGGCAACCTGCTGGCCGAAGGTCGGGCCGACGCTGGTGCTGTCGAAGCCGTTTTCGGCGATTCCGAATTCGGCTACGAGCGCGCGCCTGGGCGTCCTTGACCTCGCCCGGGTGCGAGCTGGTGCGACTGGATCTGGAAGACGTTCGTCGCCGAAGTTCGGGTCGGTGACCTGCTGGACCTCCTCGCCGCTGATCCCGACCCCGTCGAGGGTTTCGCGCACCCCTTCCTCGTCGGTCGGCTTTTCGAGCGCGACGGTGATCCGGGTGCCCGACTCGAAGTCGATGCCGAAGTTGAGCTGCTTGGTCGCCAGCGACAGCGCCCCGACCAGCAGGATCACGCCCGAGACGGAGAAGAACCAGCGGCTGGCGCCCATGAAGTCGAAGTGCCAGCGCCGTCCCTTGCCGGAGGCGCCGAGCGCCGCCGGCGAGCGCAGCAGGCGCGAGCGGCTCATGCTGCCGAGCAGCGCCTGGGTGAAGACGACCGCGGTAAGCAGCGAGACGATCGTGCCGACGCCGAGCATGAAGGCGAACCCCTTGACGCCCGCGGTGGCGAGCACGAAGAGGATGAAAGCGGTCAGCAGGGTGACGACGTTGGCGTCGATGATCGTGCTGATCCCGCGTTTGTAGCCGGCGCTGATCGCGCTCGACATCGAGCGCCCGGCGCGCACCTCCTCCTTTATTCGCTCGAAGATGACGATGTTGGAGTCGGCGGCGACGCCGATCGTCAGCACCAGGCCGGCGATCCCCGGCAGGGTCAGGGTGATCGGGATCAGTTTGATCAGGGCGAAGAAGATCACCCCGTAGGCGCCGAGCGCGATCGAGGCGATCAGGCCGAGGAAGCGGTAGTAGAGGAGCAGGAAGATGACGACGAGGGCGAGGCCGATGATCCCGGCCTTGACGCCGTCGTGGAGGGCCTGAGTGCCGAGCGTCGCCGAGACCTGGGTCTCGCTGATCAGCTTCAGGCTGATCGGCAGCGCGCCGATCTGCAGCGTCGTCGCCAGTTCCTGGGCCTCGGAGACGCTTTCGAAGCCGCCGGAGATCTGGGCGCCGTTGCGGCCGTCGATCCCGTCGGGGTTCTGGGAGAAGTTGATGATCGGGCGGGTCTTGACTTCGTTGTCGAGGACGACCGCGAAGTGGCCGGAGAGCGCCGCGGCCTGTTCACCCGCGGCCGGGCCGATCGCCTGCGCCTGCCCGCGCTGGGCGATCGCCCTGGTGACGTTCGTGGAAGGCTTCTTGGCCCTTGCCGGTAAAGCCGAAGGTGACGATCGGTTCGTTGAACTGGCCGTAGGCCTGTTCGGGTTCGGTGATGTCGGTCCCGGAGAGCGCCGGGTCGTCCCTCAGCGCGAACCAGCCCGGCTTGGCGGTCCTGTCGACCTGGCCCGATTCGCCGGTCGGGTATTCGGAGACGAGGACGGTTCCCGCCGGGATTTCGAGCACGATCCCATCCTTGGGCAGCTTCTTCGCCGGTCGGGCTGATGTAGAGGTCCTTCTTCGCCTGCTCGGGGCCGGCGAGCGGTTCGCCCGGGTCCTTTTTGTCGAACAGGTAGAAGCGCGGCTTCGCAACCGAGCAGTTTTCGCAGTTGGGGTCGGCCTCTTGTTCGGAGGCGAGCAAGGCGGCGGAGTAGGCGTCGGGGTAGGCGCCGGAGAAGATCAGCTGTTTGTTCTCGGCGCTTTTGACGTTGCGCCCGGCTTCTTCCCAGCGTTTTTCGGAGGCTTTCAACGGCCCTGCCGGCGGCTGCTGACCGGGGTGGCCGCCGATCGCCCGCTCCGGCCCGATCAGATTCGGCTCCCAGTCGTAGAAGTAGAGCTGGGCGGTGGTGCCGACCTGTTCGGCGGCCCGGTTGGCGTCCTTGATTCCAGGCAGGCTGACCGTGATCTCGTCCGTTCCCAGCCGCGCGACTTCGGGCTCGGAGACGCCGAGCTTGTTGATCCGCTGTTCGATGATCGAGATCGAGTCTTCGATGTCTTCGCCGCTGACCGAGGTCGCCTTGCCGGTCGGCTGCCCCTGGTAGACGAGCTCGAGCCCGCCCTGCAGGTCGAGGCCGAGCTTGGTCGGCTTGCTGGCGATCACGATCGCCGAGACCGCGACCAGCCCGAGCACGAAGAGCAGGACGAAGAGGTAGCGCCGCCGCGAGCCCATCCCTAGCCCTCCGGGGTCAGCACGAGCAGCAGCCCGCCATCATCGTCGTAGGCGGGGAAGACGTCGGCCACGGCGCTGCGCCGGCAGGTCGCCCTCGGCGTTGACCGAGACGCGCTTTCCGAGCGAGCGCACCCCCCACTCCAGCGAGGTTTCGATCGGGTCGGTGGCCCCGTCGCCGTTGGTGTCGGCCCCCTCGCCACCGTCGCCCTGTCGATCCAGTCGAGCCCCAGCACCTCGCGTACCGGGCGGCCGATCACGTCCTCGTCGGTGAGGCCGGTCAGCTCGAAGCTCCCTTTGCCGGCGTCGATCACGCGTTCCTGCTTGTCGCAGACGAAGAAGGCGGCATTGGGAGCCGGATAATAATCGTCGAGTAATTCGAAGACGAAGCCGAAGCCGCATTTGGAGCACCCCTTCGGGCGCGTGCTGAAGCCGGCGGTCCGCTCGCCGCTCGCCTCCCGGTGCCCGCAATTCGGACAGATGAAAAACGGCATGCTCGACAGGCTAGCGGCGCGCGCCTAGAAGAGGCTCGCGGCGCCTTCCGGCGCCGGCAGGCCGAGGTGATCGTAGGCGCGCTGGGTGAGTACGCGCCCGCGCGGGGTTCGCTTCAGCAGGCCCTGCTGGAGCAGGTAGGGCTCGAGCACGTCCTCGATCGTGTCCTGCTCCTCGCCGATCGCGATCGCCAGGGTCGAGAGCCCGACCGGGCCGCCGCCGAACTTTCGTCGCGACCGTGTCGAGCAGGGCGCGGTCGCTGCGATCGAGGCCGCCGTCGTCGACCTCGAGCATCTCCAGGGCGCCGGCGGCGACCTCGGCGCCGATCTCCCCCGTCCCCTTGACCTGGGCGAAGTCGCGGACGCGCTTCAGCAGCCGGTTGGCGACGCGCGGGCGTGCCGCGCGAGCGCGACGGCGATCGTCATCGCGCCCTCGGCGTCGATCTCGACCTCGAGGATGCGGGCCGAGCGCGTCGACGATCTGCGCCAGGTGCTCGGCGCTGTAGTGCTCGAGCCGGTGGGAGACGCCGAAGCGGTCGCGCAGTGGCGTCGTCAGCAGGCCCGACGCGGGTGGTCGCTCCGACCAGGGTGAAGGGCGGCAGCGGCAGGGTGACCGTGCGCGCCCCCGCTCCCTGCCCGAGCACGACCGGCAGCTCGCCGTCCTCCATCGCCGGGTAGAGCGTCTCCTCGACGGCGCGGCCGAGCCGGTGGATCTCGTCGATGAAGAAGACGCTGCCCGGCTCCAGCGAGGTGAGGAAGGAGGCGACGTCGGCCTTGCGCTCCAGCGCCGGGCCGGCGGTCTGCACCATCGGCACCCCCAGCTCGGCGGCGACGATGTGGGCGAGCGAGGTCTTGCCGAGCCCGGGCGGGCCGGCGAGCAGGACGTGGTCGAGCGGCTCGCCGCGGCCGCGGGCGGCCTCGATGAAGATCGCCAGCTGCTCGGTCACCTGGGCCTGGTTGACGAAGTCGGAGAGGGTCGGGGGCCGCAGCGAGCGGTCGAGGTCCTCGTCGGGGACGTCGGCACGGGCGTCGTGCACGCGGACATCACCGACATCTCCTCCGCTCCCGCGAGGGGCCAGAGAATCAGATATGGATGGCCCCTCGCTCCCGCGTCCGGGGATGTCGGGCAGATCCTCGATGCCCGGCGTCCTGATGCGCTTACGCTCGCTCATCGCGCCGAGCCGGCCTTGCGGAGCGCCGCGGCGACCAGCTCCTCGGCTTCGCTGCCCTCGACGCCGTCCAGGAGTTGCTCGGCCTCCAGCGGCGCGTAGCCGAGGTTGACGAGCCCGTCGCGGGCGAGGGCGCGGGCGTCGCCGCTCTCGCTGGCGGCAATCGCGACCTCCTCCTCCAGCGCGCCGGCGACCTTCTCGCGCAGCTCGACGATGATCCGCTCCGAGGTCCGCTTGCCGATCCCCGGGACAGCTTGGAAGCGTTTGGCGTCGCCGGCGGCGATCGCCCGCAGCAAGTCGCGGGCGCTGCCGCCCGAGAGCGTCGCGATCGCCACCTTGGGGCCGATGCCGCTGACCGAGATCAGCAGGCGGAAGAGGTCGCGCTCCTCCTCCGAGGCGAAGCCGTAGAGCGCGAGCGAGTCGTCGCGCGAGATCAGCTCGGCGTGCAGGAAGGCGTCGCGGCCGGTCGCCGGTACCGCTTTCAGCGTCTCCGCTGAGACGGCCAGCCGGTAACCGACCCCGCCGGCGTCGATCACCACGTGATCGGGCCGCCGCACCATCACCTCGCCCCGCACCGCCGCGATCATCCCGCCACCCGGGCCCCGACGGCCGCGCCGACCTCGCCCGCCGCGGCCACCGCCTGCCGGTGCGCGGCGCTGCCGCCGTGGCAGATCGCCACCGCCAGCGCGTCGGCGGCGTGGTCCGGAGCTCGGCGGCTCGGGCAGCCCGAGCAGGGTCCCGACCATCCGCTGCACCTGGCGCTTGTCGGCACCGCCGGAGCCGCAGACCGCCATCTTGATCGCCTGCGGCGTGTAGGCGAAGCAGTCGACGCCGCCCTGCGCGGCGGCCAGCATCGCGACGCCGCTGGCCTGGCCGACGGCCATCGCCGAGTACGACGTTCTTGCCGAAGTAGACCTGCTCGATCGCCATCGCCTTCGGCTCGTGCCAGGCGATCAGCTCCGCCAGGGCGCGGTGGATCCGCTCCAGGCGCCGCTCCATCGGCTGCTCGGCAGCGGTCTCGACCACGCCGCCGTCGAGGGCGACCATGTGGTTGCCCTCGACGCGGACGATGCCGAAGCCGAGGTTGGCGGCGCCCGGGTCGACCCCCATCACTACCTGCATGGGAAGGGATTCTGGGAAGAACCGTCGGATGCCTTCCTGGGCCGACCGAAGCGCAAGGCAGACACTTGACCCCGAGAGCGAACGGCTGCGCGACCTTCCGATGGAGGGGTCCGACCTCGCCCGCTCCCCCGCTCCGCACGCCTCAGGCCGCGAGCCTCTCCAGCACGTCCTCGGGGATGTCGAAGTTGGCGAAGACTTCGTCGACGTCGTCCTGCTCGTCGAGCGCGTCGAGCAGCTTCAGCAGCCGTTCCGCGTCGTGCCCCTTGACTTCGACCGTGCTTTTCGGCTCAGTGGCGAGGCCGGCGGACTCGATCTCGACCCCCGACCCCTCCAACGCCTCGCGCACGGCGCTGAGGTCGCCGGGCTCGGAGAGCACCCGCAGCTGCCCGCCGTCCTCGCGCACGTCCTCGGCGCCGGCGTCGATCGCCCCGATCAGGTCGTCCTCGCCGTAGCGGCCGCCGTCGACGACGATCGCCCCCTTTTTCTCGAAGATCCAGGCGACCGAGCCCGGCTCGCCGAGGCTGCCACCGTGGCTGGAGAAGGCGAAGCGGATCTCGGCGCTGGCACGGTTGCGGTTGTCGGTTAGCGCCTCGACCAGGATCGCGACGCCGGCGGGTCCGTAGCCCTCGTAGACGATCCGTTCGATCGCGGCGCTGTCGGAGCCGGCGCCGGTGCCGGTATCGATCGCCTTCTGGATTTTGTCCTTTGGCATCGAGGCATCACGCGCCTTCTGGACCGCGGTCGCCAGGGCTGGGTTGTTGTCGGGGTCGCCGCCGCCGTCGCGGGCGGCGACCGTGATCGCCCGCGCCAGCTTGCTGAAGAGCTTGCCGCGTTTGGCGTCGGCGGCGCCCTTCTTGTGTTTGATCGAAGACCACTTAGAGTGACCTGACATGCCTGTCATTCTATGAAGCGGGCAGATGACCACGAGCGCGCACACCCACAACCCCGCGCGGGGGTTGGCCGCGGGAGTCGTCTTCGTGGCGATGCTGCTGGCCGCCTTCTCGCTCTGGACGGCGATCCCGCTGAGCTGGGTCTACATCGGCTCGAAGCTCTCCCAGACGCAGTTCCCGAGCGGAGGCCCCTACGCCATCGTCGCGGTCGGGAATCATCGTCTCGGTGCTTTTCGTCGCCTGGCTGATCGGGCGGCTCAACAACCTCTACGTCCGTATCACCGGTACCAACCGGCTGGCCCCGATGCGACCGGCTTGGTTGAAAAGCATGCGCGACACGACGCCGGCCCAGAGCAGCGTCACCGTGGTCGAGGCGGTCCTGATGGGTTCGGTGATGATGGCCGGCCTGGCGCTGACGATCTGGTTCTTCCTGCTCGCCGGCTCGCCGCTGCCGAACCAGTAGCCCTCCGTTTCGAAACTTTTACGTTTCGCAGACGACTCGTTACACGGCGTCTTTTAAAGTTGCCATCATGGAGGCCGTGAGAGACGCCTGGACCGACGACCGCCTCGATGACCTCAACCAGCGGGTGAGCGACCTCGACCGTCGCATGGAGGAGGGGTTCCGCGAGATGCGCGAGGAATTCCGCGCCGTGCGCGGTGAGATCGGCGCAATGCACCGGTCGATCACGCAGCTTGCCTTTGGCCTGATCGGAACGATGACGGTCGGCTTCCTCGGGACCATCGTCACGGTCATCCTTCACGGCTGAGGTCACCGTCAAACGACGAAGCGGCCGTTTTCCTGCATTACGACCCCATCGACTTCGAGCTTGCCGCCGAGGCGGAGGTCGCAGACCAGGTCGGTGTGGACGGCGGATTCGTTTTCGCCGCCCGACTCGGGATAGCTGGTGCCAACCGCCATGTGCACGGTGCCGCCGATCTTCTCGTCGAGCAGGACCTCGCGGGTGCCGCGGTCGATCCCGTAGTTGGTGCCGATCCCGAGCTCGCCGAGCCGGCGGGCCCCCGCGTCGGTGTCGAGCAGCTTCAGCAGGTACTCCTCGCCGCGCTCCGCGCTCGCGTCGACGACCACCCCCGCCTCGAATTTGAGACGCACGCCGGAGACCTCGCGGCCACCGATCACCGCCGGTAGGTGGAAGCTGACCTCGCCCTCGACCGAGTCCTCGACCGGGCCGGTGAAGAACTCGCCGTCGGGCATGTTGTTGTCGCCGACGCAGGGGATGAAGCGGCGGCCGGCAACGCCGAGCGTGATGTCGGTTCCCGGCGCGGTCACCCGCACCTGCCCGTGGCCCTCGATCCACTCGGCCAGCCGCGTCGTCTCCTCCGAGGCGCGCTTCCAGGCGGTCAGCGGCTCGGGGTCGGTGGCCAGGCAGGCGCCGAAGTAGAAGTCTTCATAGTCGGCCAGGCTCATCTCCGCCTCCGAGGCGTAGGCGCTGGTCGGGTAGAGCGTGTAGCACCAGCGGAAATCGCCCTCGGCGCTGCGCTTCATCGCCCGCGCCATCAGGTCGCCGGTGACCGACTGGCGCAGGGTCTGTCGCTCCGGCGGCACGCCGGAGAGCTCGCGAGTGTTGGTGCTGGCGCCGACCGCGATCCGCACGTCGGCGTTGTCGACCATCCACTCGGCGAAGGGCGAGATCCATTCCAGCTGGGCGTCGGAGGCGTGCTTGAAGTAGGCGGCGACCTGACCCTCGAGGGCGATGTTGAGGACGGCGTGGGCGCCCGCTTTCAGCACCTCCTCGTAGACCGCGATCAGCAGCGGCGCCGCCGCCGTCTCGCCGTCGATCGAGACGACCTCGCCCTCCTTCACCCCGGTCGAGTAGCCGACCAGGATCTTCGCCAGCGCGTCCACGCGTGGGTCCCTCAACTCGCCGCCTCCTCTCGGGCGCGCTCGCGCGCCGCCGTCGTCATCGCCATGAAGATCGCGTGAAAGCGCGGATCGTCGGTCAGCTCCGGGTGAAAGGCCGAGGAGAGAACCGTGCCCTGGCGCACCGCCACCGGATGACCGTCGTAGGAGGCGAGCACCTCGACTTCCGGCCCCCGGCGCTCGATCCAGGGGGCGCGGATGAAGACCGCGCGCAGCGGCTCATCGCCGATGCCCTCGATCTCGAGGTCCGCCTCGAAGCTCTGCAGCTGGCGGCCGAAGGCATTGCGGCGCGCTTCGGCGTCGAGGAAGCCGAGATGGCCGGCGTCGCAGACGATCATCCCCGCGCAGGTGCCGAGGATCGGCCTGCCCGCCTCGTGGTGGGCGCGTAGCGCGGGCTCCAGCCCGGCCGACTCGATCCCCCTCTCGATCGTCGTGCTCTCACCGCCGGGGATGACGAGGCCGTCGAGGCCGTCGAGGTCCTCCGGAGCCCGTACCTCGCCGACCTCAGCGCCCAGCTGGCGCAGGATGCGACCGTGCGCCTCGAAATCGCCCTGGATCGCTAGGACGCCGACCCTCAGGGTCAGGCTCCGCGGTTCTGCAGCAGGGCGTCCTCGGCGGCGAGGTCGGCGATCTCCAGCCCCCGCATCGCCTCGCCGAGGCCGATCGAGGCGGCCGCGACCCGCTCAGGGTCGTTGAAGTGCGTGGTCGCCTCGACGATCGCCCGCGCCCGGCGCTCCGGGTCGGCGCTCTTGAAGATCCCGGAGCCGACGAAGTTGCCCTCGGCGCCGAGCTGCATCATCAGCGCCGCGTCAGCCGGGGTGGCGATTCCACCGGCGCAGAACAGCGGCACCGGCAGGCGTCCCGCTGCGGCGACCTCCTGGACGACTTCCAACGGCGCCTGGTGCTCTTTCGCCGCACCCGCCAGCTCCTCCGGGCGCAACTGCGCCAACCGCTTGATTCCGGTGGTGATCTCGCGCATGTGGCGCACCGCCTCGACCACGTTGCCGGTGCCGGCCTCGCCCTTGGAGCGGATCATCGCCGCGCCCTCGCCGAGCCGACGCAACGCCTCGCCAAGGTTGGTGGCGCCGCAGACGAAAGGGACCTCGAAGGCGAGCTTGTCGATGTGGTTGCGCTCGTCGGCCGGGGTCAGCACCTCGGACTCGTCGATGTAGTCAACTTCCAGCGCCTGCAGGACCTGAGCCTCGGCGAAATGGCCGATCCGCGCCTTCGCCATCACCGGGATCGTCACCGCCTCCTGGATCCCCTTGATCATCGCCGGGTCCGACATGCGGGCGACGCCCCCGTCGCGGCGGATGTCGGCCGGCACCCGCTCCAGCGCCATCACCGCGCAGGCCCCCGCCTCCTCCGCGATCTTCGCCTCCGCCGGCGTGACCACATCCATGATCACCCCACCCTTCAACATCTCCGCAAGGCCGGTCTTCAACCGAAAAGTAGCTCGCTCAGCCATCCCAGCCATCTTACGGGGAGGGCTTGCGGACTGAGGTCGACCCGACGCCACCCGGCCCGTTGGCGACCCGATGGGGGAGTCCGAGAACGAACACCTCGCCCGCAGGACTCCCCCATCGGGGCGTCCGCTGTGCCAGGCGCTTTGTCGCGCTACTTCAGTTTGTAAGCCCGAATGCGGTCTTTGTGAGCCGCTTCGTCCCGTGCATACAACCCATGGGCCAAGGCCTGGACCAGCGCCATCAACGCCGTGTTCGACCGCGCGAAGGAGGGGCTGTTGGAGGAGAAGTAGAGGGTCAGCTCGGCGTGCTCGCCGACCTCCGACATCGTCGCGTCGGAGATCGCCAGGGTACGGGCGCCGCGGTGCAGGGCCAGCTTCATCGCCCGCAATAGCAGCGGGTGGGCGCGGCCGGCGGAGAGGGTGATCACGAGCGTGTCCTCGCCGATCCGCCCGAGCCGCTGCAGCGACTCGCCGCCGGTGCTGGCGACGATTTCGGCGCGGATGTCGAGCAGGCTGAGGGTGTGGCGCAGGTAGCTGGCGAAGAAGGCCATCTGGTCGACGCCGACGATGACGATCCGCTGCGCGGTGGCCAGCGCGGCGACGGAGGCGTCGACCTGCTCCGGGGTCAGCTTGCGCGCCGTTTCCTCGAGGTTGGCGTAGTCGGCGCTGAGCGAGCCCTCGAGCTCGGAGTGATCGAAGGAGAAGAGGGCGCCGCCGGCTGCGGCGCTGCCGGCGATCGTCGCGCGGTACTCCTCGATCGCCGCCTGCTGCAGCTCCGGGTAGCCCTCGAAGCCGAGGGCCTGGGAGAAGCGCACCACCGTCGAGGACGAGGTGCTCGCTCTCCGGGCCAGCTCCTCAGCGGTGAGGAATGCCGCCTCGTCGAGGTGGTCGACGATGTAGCGGGCGACGTCTTTCTGGGAGCGCGAGAACTCCTCGAAGCGCTCCTGGATGTAGTCGGAAAGGCTTTTGAGTTGGGGGGACTTCGTCGCGGTCTTGGTCACGGCGGTCCATTTCGCCGAACCGCGCGCTTTCCCTTCCGTCTTCTGGTTGGATTGGTCGGGCGATGACCCTGGAAGAGGCGCTGCGCCTGACCAACCGCAACATGATCGCCTTCGATCTGGTGCTCGGGAGCGCCGCGATCGCGGCGCCGGCGGCGACGCTGCGGGTGCTCGGGCACGAGGAGCCCTCCCCCGATGCGAAGCACCTGTTCCGGCGCTGCGGCCCGATCTGGCTCACCTTTGCCGCCGCCCACGCTCTCGCCGACCGCCGCGGCGTGCCCGCCGACTGGCAATCCCTGGCCTGGCTACGCGGAACCGAGATCGCCACCGACGCGCTCTGGGCCCAGTCGCCGGCTGTCACCCGGCCCGGCGCCAAGCTGGGCCTGCGCCTGGCCGGGGTCGCAAACCTGGCGATGGCGGCCGGCTTCGTCTGGATGTCGAGGCGATGAGGTGGGCCAGTTCGACGGCCAGCCGAGCATCCGCTGGAGCCTCCGCGGCCTCAACGAAGAGGGCGACGAGGCCTGGCTGATCCGCGGCATCGCCCGCAAGCTCTACCGCTGCCCCGGCTGCCACGGCGAGATCGAGGTCGGCGACGAGCACACGATCGTCCAGTTCGTGCGCCGGCTCGGCGGCACAGACCATCACCACTGGCATCGGCGCTGCGCCGAAGAACTGCTGATCCCCGAGCTGGGCAACCTCAAGCGCGTGCCGGCGACGCAGTCGAGCCAGTCGCGGTTGGAGGCGCGCGGCAAGCACAAGTCCGGACGCAGGCGCGGCTGAGATGACCCGGCGGCGGCGATTGGCCTCGATCTACGCGCGGATCGGGCGGACCTACCTGCGGGGCGCCCCGGCGCTGTTGCTGCTCGCCCTCGCCGTCTTCCTACCGCTCGGCCTGCTCGACGCCCTCGCCACCGAAGTCAACGTCGACTCGCTCAACCTCACCAACGGCATCCAGGTCGCGGCGATCGCCGCCGCGGTCGCGGCGGTCACCGTCACCGGGCTGCTCGGCGAGGTCTTCTACAGCGGCGCCGTCGCCGTCTCGCTTACCCACCCCGAGCACGAGGAGCCGCCACCGATCCTCGAGGTGGCGCGGCGGCTCGACTACCGCCGCCTGATCCTCGTCGACATCGCCTACGTCGGAATGGTCATCGTCGGGCTGCTGCTCCTGGTGGTCCCCGGGGTCCTCGTCTTCGTCTGGTTCGGCCTCTCCGGCCCGATCGTCGAGATCGAGGCCCGCAGCGTCCGCGGCGCCCTCGCCCGCAGCGCCAGCCTCGTTCGCCACAACTTCTGGCTGGTCTTCCTCGTCCTCGCGCCGGTGGAGATCGTCGGCGACGTCCTCGCCGAGCTGGCCGCCGGCCTTGTCCACGACCTGCTCGGCCACTCCCTCTTCGCGACCTGGATGGCGGAGACCGCCTCGAACATCGTCTTCACCCCGGTCTTCGCGGTCGCCGCCGTGCTGCTCACCCTCGACCTGATCGCTGCGCGCGGCGAGAACGCCCCCGCGCCCAACCCGGCCCCGGCGGTGGCACCGGCGTGATCGAGGCCTCGATCTTCAGCGACTTCTGGAACCGGCTCAGCGAGCACGACGAGCAGGGCCTGTTCCTGGTCCTGGTCGGGTTCGTCCTCTCCTTCGCCTTCATCCGCATGAGCACGCGGCTGATGCGCAGCCCGAAGGCCCCCTGGTGGCCGGGCAGCGTGGTCAGCGACAGCGGCGTCCACCTCCACCACCTCGTCTTCGGGATCGTCACGATGATGATCGCGGGGGCGCTCGGCTTCGCCTCCTTCGGGCGCAGCCCCCAGACCGAGATCTGCGCCTTCGCGTTTGGGGTCGGCGCCGGCCTGACGATCGACGAGTTCGCCCTCTGGGTCCACCTCGACGACGTCTACTGGGCCGAGGAGGGACGCAGCTCGATCGACGCGACGGTGATCGCGGCGGCGGCGATGGGCCTGGTCCTGCTCGGCTTCAGCCCCTTCACCTTCGACACGGGGTCCTTCGAGGCGGTGCTCAGCAGCATCCTCGGCGCCGCCTTCGTCCTCGCCCTGGTCGCGATCTGCTTCGCCAAGGGACGGGTGCTGCACGGAACCGTCGGCTTCTTCGTCTTCCCGGTCGCCATATACGGAGCCTGGCGGATCGGCAAGCCGCGCTCGGCCTGGGCGCGGCACCGCTACGGCGAGCGCCGCCCGGACAAGCAGGCGGCGGCCGAGGACCGCTTCGCGCCGACCCGCCGCACCGAGCGCTTCAAGAACGCCTTCCGCGACATCGTCGGCGGCAAGCCGAGCGAGGGGGTCGCCGCGGCGCGCGACGAGGCGATCGCCGCGACCCGGGAGGCAACCGAGGAAGTCCGCCAGCGGGCCGAACGCATCGCCCACCCCGGCGAGCGCAAACACGACGACTGAGACACGAGGTCAGCCCTCGGCCTGCACCGGGTGGCGCCGGGTCCGCTCCAGCACCCGCTCGACCCGCTTCGGCAGGTACCAGTTCCAGTCGCCGAGCAGCTTCATCAGCGCCGGTACCAGGATCGCGCGGACGATCGTCGCGTCGAGCAGGATCGCCGCCGAGAGGCCGAGGCCGAACTCCTGCAGCCCGACGAAGGAGCCGGCGGTGAAGCCGGAGAAGGCGGCGATCATGATCAGCGCCGCGGCGGTGATGATGCGGCCGGTGTGCTCGAGGCCGTAGGCGACCGCCTCCTCGTTGTCGTGGCGCTTCTCCCACTCCTCGCGGATCCGCGAGAGCAGGAAGACCTCGTAGTCCATCGAGAGGCCGAACAGCATCGCGAAGAGGAAGATCGGGATCCAGCCTTCGATCTGCGGCGAGGCGTCGAGGCCGAGCGTCGAGTGCAGCCCTTCCTGGAAGACCAGCACCAGCACGCCGTAGGTGGCGCTGACCGAGAGCAGGTTCAGCAGCACCGCCTTCAGCGGCAGCACCACCGAGCGGAAGGCGCGCAGGAGCAGCAGGTAGGAGAGCACGAGCACCGCGACGACGAGCCAGGGGAAGGCGCCGTAGGCGGTGTCGAGGAAGTCGACGCCGAAGGCCGGGGCGCCGCTGAGGATCGGTTCGGCGTTGACAGGAAAGCGGGCGGCCGGAATGTAGGTGTCGCGCACCCGGCGGACGAGATCCTGAGCTTCCTCGGTGCCGGAGTCGCCCTCGCCGGCGAAACGGATCTGCGCCACCTGGCCGGTGCGGTCGACGAGGCTGGCGCGCTCGGCGAGCGCCCTGCCGCGCGGGCCCGGGGGCAGCAGCGAGGGGGAAAGGATCGTCGAGGGCTTGACCTCGGGATCGCGGCGGACGAGGGCGACGAAGCGGCGCTCCGCGGCGAGGACGTCGGGCGCGTAGGCGCCGCCGGAGCGGCCGGTTTCGATCACCAGCTGGTTCGGCGCCAGGGCGCCGGCTCCGAGCGTGTCGCTCAGGAGCGCGTATCCCTTGGTCGACTCGCGGGTTTGCGGCGCGCCGCGGTTGTCGCCGCTGGTCAGGTGCAGGCCGAGCGCCGGCAGCGCCAGGGCGATCATCAGCCCGCCGGCGACGAGGAGGTACGGCACCGGGCGGCGCATGATCGAGCGCGCCAGCCGACTCCAAGCCCCGGGCTTGCCGGAGGCGCGGTTCTCGATGATCCGCCGCGGGATCACCCGGAAGCGGTTGACCTTGCGGCCCATCACCGCCAGCAGCGCCGGCAGGAAGGTGGCCGAGGCCGCGATCGAGAACAGCGGCACCAGCAGCCCGCCGACCCCCATCGAGCGCATGAACGGCAGCGGCATGAAGACGAGCAGCGCCAGGCCGACGGCGACGGTGGCGCCGGAGAAGAGCGTCGCCCGGCCTGCGGTCTTCATCGTTTCGACCAGAGCCTCGCGCGTGTCCTCCTGTTTCTCCAGCTCTTCGCGGTACCTGAAGAGGATCAGCATCGAGTAGTCGATCGCGATCGCCAGGCCGATCAGAGTGACGATGTTGGTCACGTAGATAGCCATGTCCATGAAGTGGGCGACGATCCAGACCGCGCCGAGGGTCGGCGGGATCGAGACGGCGGCGAAGGCGAAGGGGACGGCGATCCCGCCCAGCGTCCCGAACATGAAGACCATCACCAGCAAGGCGATCGGGATCGCGATCATCTCCCCCTTGGCAAGGTCTTCGTCGTAGATCTTCTGGGTGTCGTGGTTGATCGCCGGGAAGCCCGAGAGGTAGGTCGTCGTCCCCGGCAGCTGCGGGGTCGCGGCGCGGATGGCGGGCGTCTCCTTCGCCGCGTCCTCGTTTTCCAGCGGCGTGTTGATCTGCGCGTAGGCGACGCGCGGCGAGGCCTCCAGCACCGGGCCCGGCTTGGCGCCATCGACCGCGGTGGCCGCCTCCCGAGCGGCTTTCGTCGCCGCGAGCTTGTAGGCGGGCGTGCCGGCGACCGGCTTCTCGGTCTCGAAGACCAGCGTGAAGGCGCCGTCGCCGCGCTCGTTGAAGCGGTCTTTGAGGATGTCCAGCCCCCGCTCGGCGTCGGAGCCCGGCACGCTGAAGCGGTTGCTGAGCAAGTCGCCGAGACCGGATGCAGCGTAGCCACCGAGCACGAAGAGGACGAGCCAGGCGACCAGCACCTTCTTGCGGTTGGCGATGACGACGCGCGTCCAGCGCTCCATCCGAGCTCCTTCCGTGGACGAGGAGGCGCCGATTCTACGAAAGCCGAAACCCGGGCTACTTCGAGAGCGAGCCGGCCCGCGCCAGGCGCCGCTGGAGGTTGGCGCGCACCGCCGGCCACTCGTCGTCGATGACGCTGTAGTAGGCGGAGTCGCGGACGCCGACGTCGGGGACGATCATGTGCTTGCGCAGGACGCCCTCGAACCGGGCCGGGATCGCCGCCATCGCCGCCCGCGAGCGTTCGTTGCGGGCGTCGGTCTTCAGCTCGACCCGCTGGCAGCCGAGCGTCTCGAAAGCGTGAGCGAGCATCAGCAGCTTCGCCTCGATGTTGATTCCGCTGCGCCAGGCGCTCGGGTTGAGCCAGGTCCAGCCGATCTCGACCACCCGGTCGGCCGGCCGCACGTTGAGGTAGCGGCTGCTGCCGACGATCTCGCCGTCGGCGCGACGGCGAGTCGCGAAGACCCCCTCGCGACCCTCCGCCGCCGCCTCGATCGAGAGCCGCCACCACTGATCGAAGCGCTCAGGCTCGTTCAGGTGCGCCAGCCAGGCCCAGATCTCCGGTGCCGACGCGGCGCGCCGGAGGTCCTCGGCGTGTTCCTCCTCGAGTGGCTCGAGGACCACCAGCGAGCCCTCGAGCCGGACGGCCAGGTTCTCCACCTGGCCATCTTTACCGATCCTCAGGCGCTTCCGTTCATGTGCATCAGGCCGACCAGGTGCCCCTCCGGATCGGCGAAGAGGCCGATCTGACCGCTGGGGATGTCGGTCGGCTCGAGGACGCGGGCGCCGCCCAGCGACTCCGCCTTGGCCAGCGAGGCCCGGATGTCGTCGACTTCGACGTAGAAGGTGACGTGACCGTCCTGCCCCTCCGGGGCGACACCGATCCCACCCGGGATGCCCTGGCCTTCGCTGTCGACGGTCGCGTACGGCATCTCCTCCATGTCGGTCAGCTTCCAGTCGAAGAGGCCGGAGTAGAAGCCCTTCATCGCCTGCAGGTCCTTGCCGCAGACTTCGAACCACATCGTCGGGTTGCCCATCTCGTTCCTTTCGTTGACTTCGTGCAGTCTGGTCGGCTACCGCTTGCCGAACTCGTCCGGCCCTGGGTCCCCGCCGGCCGCGCTCTGGGCGAGCCGGTCGAGGTAGTGGCGCCAGCCGTGGCCGTGTTTCTCGGCCGACTCAGCGCTCGGCAGATCGCGGTGGATCAGCCGCAGGTGGGTCCCGTCGCCGTCGGCCGCGAGCAGCACCTCGATGGTGCTGGAGCCGGGTGGGGTGACGCTGTCCTCTCCCTCCCAGCCCCAGGTGAAGACGACCCGGCGCGGACGTTCGACCGCGACGTAGGAACCGCTGGCGATCGCCTCATCGTTGATGTCGCAACGGAAGCCGCCGCCCGGCCGCGGATCGAGGTCGGCCGTGCGGCCCATCCACTGGACCATCAACCCGGGGTCGGTGAAGAAGTCGAAGACCGTCTCAGGGCTTGCGGCGATCCGAGCCTCGAGCTCGACCGCGTCCACCGTCTCTGCGTTTGCCACGTTTGTTCCTCCTCTGCTGCTCCAGCTCGGCGGCCAGTCGCAGCCGCTCGAGGCGATCGGTCCAGAACTCGTCCATGAAGTCGCGCAATCCACTCAACCCCTCCGGCCGGGCCCGGTAGTAGCGGCTGGTCCCCTGGCGGCGCTCGCTCAAGAGGCCGGCGCCGCGCAGGACCGTGAGGTGTTGGGAGACAGCCGGCCGCGAGACGTCGAAGTTGGCGGCGATCTCGCCGGCGCTCAACTCCCGATCCCGGACCAGCGCCAGGATCTGACGCCGGCGCGGCTCGGCGATCGCCCGCGCCACCAAGTCCATCTCGCTGTCGATAACGCCGGTCGCCATCGAGCAGTTATTTAAGCAGATAATTACGTAAGTGCTCTCTTACGTCTGGATCTCCACCGGGTTGCCGTGGTAGCCGACCCGCGGTCGAAGCCGGAGCCGGCGCTCACTCCCCCATCGCCTTGATCGACCACGCGCTTGCGCCGCCGGCCGTCGAACTCGCAGTAGAAGACCTGCTGCCAGGGGCCGAGGTCGAGGCGACCGGCGGTAACCGGGACGATCGCCTGATGGTGGACGAGCAGGTTCTTCAGGTGGGCGTCGCCGTTGTCCTCGCCGCCGCGGTGGTGGCGGTAGTCGCCCCCCTCAGGCAGCAGCGCCCCGGCGACCTCGTTGGCCGCCGGCGCCCAGCTCGGCGGCGCCACCTTGTCGAGCCACTCGAGCACGTCCTCGTGCAGGCCCGGCTCGTCGTCGTTGACCCAGACGCCGGCGGTGATGTGCATCGCCGAGGCGAGCACCATGCCCTCGGCGATTCCCGCCTCTTCGACCGCCGCCTGCAGCTCCTCGGTGATCCGGATCAGCGCCCGTCGCTCGGCGGTCTCGAAGCTCAGGTACCTCGTCGCAGTCTTCATCGCCGCTCCTCTCAGATTTCGCTGCCGCTGCAGACGTGGAAGCCGACGTCTTCGGCCAGCAGCTGTCGTTCTTCCTTGCCCGCGTCGCGGGTTTCCCGCGCGTCCAGGTAGGCGGCGGTGTCTTCCGCTTCTGCCGCCCTCAGCGCCTCAAGGTCGAGCCGCGCGACTTCGTCCTGCGCCGCGACGTACTTCTGGTAGGGCCGCGCCAATCCGGGAGGCGGCTTCAGCGCGCGGAACTGCGCCATCGCCTTTTCCGAGATGCCGACCAGCAGTTCGGAGTAGACGACGTCCGGTTCTTCCTCGCCGGCCGGGAAGCGTGGCCCGTAGGCACCGAACTTCTCCTGGCTTTCGGTGCAGATCGCGTCGCCTTTGCCGATCAGCTGGGCGGTGCTGAGCGTCCGCGGCTTGGCCTTTTCCTTGGCTTCGCCGCTGGGCGGCTGAGCCGTAGTCTTCGCCGCCGCCGTCCTGGCTCCGCCGCCGTGGCCGCCGCCGGAGGCGAGGACGATCGCGACGGCCGCCGCCACCCCCAAGCCGAGCAGGCCGCCGGCGAGCGCGAGCCGGCGGCGGGTACCGCGGCGCGGCGGCTCGGGAGGCAGCGCTGCCGTCACCGCCTCGCGGGTCGCCGCGGCGCCGGTCGCGACGGTCCGCTCCGGGACCGCGACCGGGGCGCCACTCAGCGCCGCGAGCGCGGCGCGGCCGAGGTCGCCGGCGGAGGGATAGCGGTCGCCGGGCTGCTTCGACATCGCCCGGATCACCACGTCGTCGAGCGCCATCGGCACCTCCGGCGCATACAGCGAGGGCGCCGGCGGTGGGTCGTTGAGGTGGGCGTAGAGCCGCGCCGCCTCGCCCTCGCGCGGAAACGGAACCTCGCCGGTCAGCAGCTTGAAGAGCAGGCAGCCGAGCGCGTAGACGTCTGCCCGGGCGTCGACCTCTCCGCCCGAGATCTGCTCCGGGGCGACGTAGTCGAGGGTGCCGACGAAGCGACCGGTCTGGGTCAGGCCGGACTCGGTGGCGACGTTGCGGGCGACGCCGAAGTCGGTGATGTAGGCGTGCTCGGAGCCCTCCTCGCCGCTGAGCAGGACGTTGGCGGGCTTGACGTCGCGGTGGACCAGACCGGCGGCGTGGATCGCGTCGAGGCCGTTGCCGACCTGGGCGATCAGCGCCGCCGCCCGCGCCGGCTCCAACCGCCCTTCGCGGGCGATCCGCCGGCCGAGGTCGGAGCCCGGAGACGAAGCGCATCGCGATGAAGGGGACGCCCGCCCTCCTCCCCGGCCGCGTAGATCGGGACGACGTTCGGGTGCTCGATCGAGGCGGCGATCCGCGACTCCTCGGCGAAGCGCCTGGCGAAGACCTCCTCGGCGGCCGCCTCCGGCGCGATCAGCTTCAGCGCCACCCGTCGCTCCAGGCCCGGCTCGACCGCCAGGTAGAGGATCCCCATGCCGCCACGGCCGAGGCGGCGCTCGATCCGGTAGCCGGCGAACTCCTCGCCCGCCGGCCAGCTCGCTCCAACCGTGACCCTCAACCATTGCTCGAACCCTAGCCGCAGGATCCGGCGCCTAGACTGGACCGGCGATGCCGAAGCGCCTGCTCATAGCCGTGCTTGCCGTCCTGCTCGGGCTCGGCCTCGCCGCCGCGGCGCAGGCAGAGCTGAGCCAGGAGGGAACGCTGCGGATCTCCTTCGGCGGCGGCTTCGTGCCCCGCGCGCTGCCCCGCGACCATCCGGCGCCGGTCACGGTCCACCTGCGGGGCGCGATCAGCACCACCGACGGCAGCCACCCCCCGGCCCTGCAGCGGGTCGAAGTCGCCCTCAACCGCAACGGCAGGATCGCCACCGCCGGCCTGCCCGTCTGCACCGCCCCGCTGCTGCAGTCGACCGGCACCGAGGCGGCGCTGGCCGGCTGCCGCCCAGCGCTGGTTGGGCGCGGTCGCTTCCGCGCCTCCCTGCAGTTCCCGAACGCGCCCGAAGTCCCGGCGACCGGACCGATGCTCGCCTTCAACGGCCGCTACCGGGGCAAGAGCGCGCTCTTCCTCCACCTCTACGCCTCGACCCCGGTGCGGTTCACCTTCGTCGTCCCGCTGACGGTCTCGCGCCGCCACAACGGCAGGTTCGGCGACGGTCCTCGCAGGCCGCATCCCGACCCTTGCCGGCGGGCTCGGCTCGGTCACCGAAATCGACCTCCGCCTTGGCCGCGAGTATGGCTTCCGCGGCGTCCGCCGCAGCTTCGTCAGCGCCAGCTGCGCCGCCCCCGCCGGCTTCCCCGGAGCGATCTTCTCGCTCGCCCGCGGCAGCTTCTACTTCGCCGGCGGCACCCGGATCGACACCACGCTCGCCCGCGACTGCAAGGTCCGCTGGACGAGCTCAGAGCCCGAGGCCGCCAACGCCGCCCTCGTCCCAGCCCAGGTGGTGGGCCAGCTCGTGCCGCAGGGTGCGCTCGACCTGCCGCGCCAGCAGCTCGCGATCGTGGCCGAAGTCGCGCTCCAGCGTGTCCCGGTAGATGACGATCCTGTCCTCGTAGGCTTCGCGCGCGACTCCGTCGCCGTAGTACTGCCCGTAGGCGTGATGCTCGGCGCCCAGATCCGAGACGACCACGGCGACGTTCTCCAGCACTTGCTGGAACTGCTCGGGCAGGGCGTCGATCGCGTCGGCGACGAGGCCCTCGAACTCGTCCATCCGCGGGCTTTCCGTCATCGTGCCAACGGTAGAGTCACCCCACCTGAGAATCCACCCCGGGGAGAGCTGAAGATGAGAGACGCAGAGTCAGGCAGCAAGCGGCTGCGCGCGCTGAGCGCGGGGCTGGCGGTGTTGGCGATCGTCGCCGGCGGCGCCGTCTGGTCGGGCTGCGGCGGCAGCGACGACACCAGCGAAAGCACCGCCAAGGCGGCCGAAGAAGTCGAAGCCGGCGCCAAGAAGGCCGAAGAAGCGCTCAAGCAGGGCAGCAACGAAGCCCAGAAGGGGCTCGAAGAAGCCAGGAAGCAGGTCGAAAACGGCAAGGGCACGGCCAAGAAGAGCATCGAAAAGGCCACCCAGCAGACCGAAAAGGGGCTCGAAGAAGGCAAGGCCCAGGCTGAAAAGGGCATCGAAGAAGCCCAGAAGCAGGCCGAAAAGTACACGCCTTAGTTAAAAAACGGCGAGGAAAGTGCCGGAGTCTCGGCGGCTGACGCGGGCCCGCCAGCTAGGACTTGCGGCTCTCGACGAAGATCTCGAACTGCTTGTGGGTGGGCTCGCGCGGCTTGCCGCTGCCGTGGAAGACGGTGGCGACCTCCATTCCGACGTTGGCGAAGATCTCCCGCAGCTCGTCGGCCGTGTAGAGGCGCTGGCGGAACTGGATCGGCTTTAGCTCGTCGAGGACCTCGCCGAAGCGGACCGGAATCATCGCCCCTTCCATGTAGCGGTCGCGCTTGTTCCAGCGGTGCTCGACCAGTTCGATCATCTGCGAGCCCGAGATCCACGACTTCTGCGGCAGGTGCTCCTGCGCGTAGAGGACGTTGGGCAGTTGCATCAGGTGACGGCCGCCCGAGCACAGGGAACGCGAGATCACGTCGAAGGAGCGCAGGTTCTCCGCTTCGGTCTCGAAGTAGCCGATCGCGCCGTCGTTGAGGCTGAGGACGATGTCGAACTCGGCGTCGAAGTCGAGCTCGCGTAGGTCGGCCTCGACGAACTCGACCTCAAGGCCTTGGTCACGGGCGTCGCTGCGGGCGATCTCCAGCAGCTCCGGCGAGATGTCGGCGCCGACCACCTCGAAGCCACGCCGCCGCAGCTCCAGCGAGTGGCGGCCCGAGCCGCAGGCGAGGTCGAGCACCCGCTCGCCGCCCTGCGGGCGCAGCATCTTCATCGCCCGATCGACTTCGGACTCGGTGCGGTCGGTCCACGCCATGTCCGCGGTGTCGGCGAAGGCAGTCCGGTACCAGTCCTGCGGGATCTCCTTCGGCAGGACCGTCATCGGAGCCCCTCCGCCGGCAACCGATCAAATATTGCTAGATCACTCAACTCCCTCATAGTGGCGAGAAGATAGCGAATGGCGCCCCGGCGCCGCAACCTTCGAGCGGCCCTCGGTTTGAGCACTCCAGGCAAATCTCGGTGACCGCAGGGGTGAACCGAGCGCCACTACCACCAAGGAGGCGAGTGGAGTGATTCGTCCACGGAAACACGTAGCGAGTGTCGGCGCAGCGCGCCAGGGAGCGTTCGCACGGCGGCGTCGAAGGGGCCTGACCGCCCTCATCGCGGCGGGCGCGCTGGCGCTGATGACGGCAGCCGGCGCCCAGGCGTCGACGGTCACCGTCGGTAGCGTCCTACCAGTCGAATTCACCTCGACGCCGTTCGAACAGGTGAAGACGCAGTTCAACACGGCATTGCCGGAGAAAGGCGCCAACCTGGTCTCGCCGGTCAACGGCGCGGTCGTCCGCTGGCGCGTTCAGGGCGCCAAAGGCGGGCCGTTCTACCTGCGCGTCCTGCGCCCGAACGGCTCTGGGGCCTACGAAGGGGCAGGCACCAGCCTGGGGGCGACGCCCTCGAACACCGGCCTGCAGACCTTCACGACGAACCTGTCGATTCGTGCCGGCGACCTGATCGGCATCGACCCGACCAACGGCAGCGACGAAATCGGGATCGCGACGGTCTCCGGCGCCAGCTTCGCCTCGATCTTTCCGCCGCCGCTCGACGGGGCGACGGTGCCCTCGCAGGCGGGCGCGTCGGGCAAGGAGATCGAGCTCAGCGCGGAAATCCAGCCGGCGCCGGCGATCACCTCGGTCACCCCGTCCGAAGGCCCGGTCACGGGCGGGACGGTGGTGACGATCAAAGGCACGAACCTGAACGCCGCCAGCGCCGTCAAGTTCGGCACCGTCCCGGCGGCGAGCTTTGCCGCCGAATCGGAAACCCAGATCACCGCGGTGGCGCCGCCGAGCACGACGGTCGGGACGGTCGACGTCAGCGCGACGACCCTGGCGGGCACCAGTCCCGCGGCCGCGACGGATCGGTTCACCTACCGCGGCTGCGTCGTCCCGAAGCTGAAGCGCAAGTCGCTGAAGACCGCGAAGCGGGCGCTGCGGAACGCCGGCTGCAAGCTCGGCAAGGTCAGCGGCCAGCGCGGCAAACGGGCCAAGGTGAAGCGGCAGAGCGCCAAGCCTGGCCTGGTGCTGGCGCCGCATTCTGAAGTCGACGTGACCCTGAAGCGGCCGCGCCACCACCGGCACGGCTGAGCCGGATCGGCGAGCCCGGCCGTCCCCGGCGAGGGGCGGCCGGGCCCCTCCCTGGCGCTAGTCTCGGCGGCCGATGAACGACACGGGTCACTTCCTCTACGAGGGTCACCGGATCGAGTACGACAACTACGGAGAGGGTGACCGCGTGGTTGTCCTGATCCACGGCCTGCTGATGAACCGCCGCATGTTCGCGCGGCTGGGGCCGGCGCTGGCGGAGCGCGGCAGCCGGGTGATCTGTGTCGACTTGTTGGGACACGGTCGCTCCGACCGACCGGAGGACCTGCGGCTCTACTCGATGCCGCTCTTCGCCCGCCAGGTAGCGGCGCTGCTCGACCATCTCGAACTCGACTCGGCGGTCGTCGGCGGCACCTCGCTCGGCGCCAACGTCTCGCTGGAGCTGGCGGTCCGCCAACCCGAGCGGGTCAGCGGCCTCTTCATCGAGATGCCGGTGCTCGACAACGCCCTCACGGTCGTCGCCGCCAGCTTCACCCCGGTAATGCTCGGCCTGCGCCTCGCCCGTCCCGGCTTCGAGCTGACCTCGCGGATCACCTCCCTGATCCCCCGCACCAACTTCCTCCTCGATATCGGCCTCGACTGGGTCCGGCAGCGGCCGGGCCCGTCACTGGCCGTCCTCGAGGGCCTCCTGCTCGGCGAGACCGCGCCGCATCGCGAGGAGCGCGAACGGATCAAGCAGCCAACGCTCATCGTCGGCCACCCCCGCGACCCCCTCCACCCCTTCAGCGACTCCGGCATGCTTGCCGAAGAGCTCGAGAACGCCACCCTGGCCGAAGCCAACTCGATCGTCGAGTGGCGCCTTACCCCGAAGCGGCTCGACGCCGAGCTGGCGGCGTTCCTGGCGGCTCTCTGAGCCCACGCCTCGGGGAACGAAGCGCCCATCTGCGCCTACCGTTAGCTCACCCCGAAAAATGCTCGATCAGTGGAATGACTTTGCTTTTGCCATTGACGTAGCTGCCTGCGGCGTCGCACCAATTCGAGGCAGAACATGAGATCGCGTTAAGTTCATTAAACGACGTGCCTGGATTGGGTGGTTTTTCAGCCGTCCAGCTGGTTCCGTCCCACTTTTGCGCCATCGTGAAGGTTCCTTTTCCAAGCTTTTCGTAGGCTCCCGCTGCCATGCAGAACGTGCTCGATACGCACGCAACTCCGTTCAGCCACCCGAAGTTGGTTTCTGAGGGAAGTTTGACACTCTGCAACGACCAAGTGGTTCCGTTCCAGCGCATCGCGAACGGCAAGGGCCCATTGGCTGCCTGGTAGACGCCAACCGCGGTACAGGCCGTGCTGCTCGTGCACGACACCGCTTCCGTTGAGGTACTCAGCGCTCCCGTCGGGTTAGGGCTGGTCTGCGTGCTCCAGCTCGTTCCATTCCATGTCATCGCGAGCGTAGTTTCGCTTTCTCCCGAAACCTTACGTCCCACCGCCACGCAATGAGTGGAGGAAGAGCATGAAACGCCGTTCAGGATATTCGTGCTGCTACCAGGGCTGGGCGTCGTCTGCGTTGACCAGGACGTCCCGTTCCAGCGGATTGCGAGGGTTTCCGCCCCATACGAGCTCTCGCCGACCGCAGTACACGCCGTCGAGGAAGTGCATGACACTCCCCTCAGGGAGTTCTCTTCCAAGCTCGGATTGGGCGTGCCGACCAGGCTCCACGAAGTGCCGTTCCAGTGAACGGCAAAGGTTTCTTCGAATCCGATCGTGCCATAGCTTCCAACTGCAGCACAGAATGAACTCGCGGTGCAGGAGACTCCATTTACGAAGTTGTTTTCATGCCCGAGCGATTTCGCGCTTGACCAAGACGATCCGTTCCAGGTGTACCAGTCGGAATCGAAATTCAATTCACCGGTTTCGTCTGGAGCAAGGGTCGCGCAGAACGAAGTGCTCGGACATGACACGCTCCGCAGGCGTGGTTCGTTGGCCCCTTCCGCGACGGTCAGCGATTCGGAGGCCCATCCCAGCCCCTGGGCGGATGCCGGTAAAGAAGAGAAGACCGTCGCCACCACCAAGCCAACCGCTGCCCACGCTCGCATTTGAAACCTCCTCGGAATGTTCGATCCTGACGTGAGGCTAGAGAGTGGTCTGCTAAAAAGCAAAAATAATTGAGTTCTCAGCGTTCTTGAGCAACGTGAATCGCCACCGTGGCTTTGCCCGAGCTCGGTGGAGTGCTACCACTCTGGGGGCCGGGGCTCTAAGCCGCTGAGCTGCGGGCGACCACTGGCCGTCCTCGAGGGCCTCCTGCTCGGCGAGACCGCGCCGCATCGCGAGGAGCGCGAACGGATCAAGCAGCCAACGCTCATCGTCGGCCACCCCCGCGACCCCCTCCACCCCTTCAGCGACTCCGGCATGCTTGCCGAAGAGCTCGAGAACGCCACCCTGGCCGAAGCCAACTCGATCGTCGAGTGGCGCCTTACCCCGAAGCGGCTCGACGCCGAGCTGGCGGCGTTTCTCGAGCGGCTCGCCTAGCGGCGTAAGGTGGGTCGAGCGATGCAGCCCGAGACGCGATACGCGCGCAGCGGCGAGATCGGAATCGCCTACCAGGTGGTCGGCGAGGGCGAGATCGACCTGGTGCTCGCCTTCCCCTTCCTCTCGCACCTCGACTTGATGTGGGAAAGCCCCGCCCTCGCCCGTTTCGTCCGCCGTCTCGGCTCGTTCGCGCGCGTGATCCTCTTCGACCGGCGCGGGGTCGGGCTCTCGGACCCGGTCGAAGGGGCGGCAACGCTCGAGGAGCGGATGGACGACGTGCGCGCGGTGATGGACGCCGCCGGCTCCCAGCGGGCGGCTCTCCTCGGCATGTCGGAGGGCGCGACGATGTGCATGCTGTTCGCCGCCACCTATCCGGAGCGGACTTCGGCCCTCGTCTTGTGGGGGGCGATGGCTCGATCGACCGCGGCGCATGACTACCCCTGGGCGCCGCCGCGGCAAGCGCTGTTCGACGCCAACGAGGAGCTGGTCTCGCCGCTCTGGGGACAGGGCGCAACGATCGAGATCTTCTCGCCGAGCCTCGCCGACGACCCCCGCGCCCGCGAGTTCCAGGCTCGCTTTGAGCGCCAGGCGGCGAGTCCGATGCGGGTCCGCCAGCTCTTCGAGATGTTCCTCGACACCGACGTCCGCGACGCCCTGCCGCTGATCCAGGCGCCGACCCTGGTGCTCCACCGCCGCGGCGATCGGGCCGTCAACTACCGCGCCGCCCGCTGGCTGGCGGAGCAGATCGAGGGCAGCCGCTACACCGAGTTCGAGGGCGAAGACCACTTCCCCTGGGTCGGCGACAGCAACGCGCCGCTGGAGGCGATCGAGGAGTTCCTCACCGGCGTGCGCCCCACCCCGGCGCCGGACCGAGTGCTGGCGACGGTGCTGTTCACCGACATCGTCGATTCCACCCGGCTGGCGACCGAGATGGGCGACCGCCGCTGGCGCGAGCTGCTCGAGGAGCACCAGAAGGTCGTCCGCGTCCAGCTCGACCGCTTCGGCGGGCGCGAGGTGAAGACGACCGGCGACGGCTTCCTGGCGGTCTTCGACGGCCCAACTCGGGCGGTCGAGTGCGCTCGCGGGATCGTCGCCGATATGCCCTCCCTGGGGATCGAGGTGCGAGCAGGCCTGCACACCGGCGAGGTCGAGCTGATGGGCGAGGACATCGGCGGCATCGCCGTCCACGTCGCCGCCCGCGTCTCCGGCCTGGCCGGCGCCGGCGCCGTGCTGACCTCCCGCACCGTCTACGACCTCGTCGCCGGCTCCGGCATCGCCTTCGACCCACTCGGCAGCCACGCCCTCAAGGGAGTGGCCGACGAATGGGACATCTACAGCGTCAGCTCGACGCCGCTGTCACGTCTATAGAGCCGAATCGCGCCTGACGGGATGCGCTCAGTCCGAGGAGTTCGACTGGAGTTCGAGGTCGCTACCCTCACGGAATGACCAGCTTCGGCGATCTAGGCACCCTTCCCGGAGCCGAATCTCGTCAAGCAGGGCGCCGAAGACTTGGAGCAGGGACATGAATCGGCCGAGGCGCTGCTCGTATCGATTGGCGCTCCACGACTGCGATCGGTCGGCATTGAGTTGTCCTCGCCGATCCCCTCCCCCGAGCACAAGCTCTACCTGCTCCTTGCGCGCGAAAAGGGCGATGGCGCTCATTCCGCCTATAACGCCCTGCTTCGCCGGCTCGTCAGCTTCGAGCGAGCCTCGGCATGCGCGAGCTAGCCGACTCCGCTCGCATCGAGCAATTCATGCGCGAGCTAGGGCGAGCCGCTTCGGTCGACGGCCGCGTTTATCTCACCGGTGGAGCGACTGCGGTTCTCCACGGCTGGCGAGACACGACCATCGACGTCGACATCAAGCTCATTCCCGACCGCGATGAGATTCTGCGAGAGATCCCCCGACTCAAGGAGGCACTGAATCTCAACGTCGAGCTGGCAGCCCCATCCGACTTCATCCCACTGCCGTCGGGCTGGGAGGATCGAAGCCCCCTGATCCGCCGGGAGGGCAAGCTCTCGTTCCACCATTTTGACCCGGTAGCCCAGGCACTCTCAAAGATCGAGCGCGGCCACGAGCAAGACCTTCACGACGTCAAAGAGATGATTGCCGCCGGCCTGGTCAACCCGGCGGAGGCCCTGGTTCAATTCGAAGCGATCGAGCCCGAGCTCTACCGTTTCCCAGCCATCGATCCAGTTACCTTCCGCAAAGCCGTAGAGGAGTTGTTCTCGGGGTAAGTGGGGTGGGAAGGACGGACTCGAACCTTCGACCGACGGATGGAGTCGGGGACCAATTTCGGGACAAGTTTCGGGCGGACGTCAGCCAGCCCCATCGAGCAGCGTCCACTCGCCAACCTACGACTTGACTCAGGAGTTGCGCGAGGCGGCGAGGTCGACGAGCCGGGCGTCGGGGACCGTCGCGGAGGCCACGATCGTGCAGGTGTGGCCCTGCTGGGTCCAGGTGACGAGCGTGTGCTCGCCGCTGCGGGCGACGTGGTAGGCATTGCCGGCGCGGGTCACCTCGCGCCCGGGCGGATGCTCGCGGAGGGGCTCGCCCGCGACGACCGAGTAGCCGAGCCGCGCGCCGTCGGGGTTGCGGTAGAAGACGGTCTTGATCGTGCGACCCGAGATCTCGTCCTCGCGAGCGCCGACGGCCTTCCAGCCGAAGCTCTTCTGCCAGTCCGGGAACGAGATCGCACCCACCCGGGCCGCGAGGACGGGCGGGTTGCCGCCCTTTGGCGCCGGCGCCGGTTGAGCCGCGTCGAGTCGCCCGGCGGCCTGTACCTCGGCCAGCGTCGGCGCCGCGCTCTCGGTGCTCGCCTGAATCGCAACGCCGACAACCACCAGGGCCGCCGCTGCGGTGGCGGTGGCGGTCAGAGCCCGCCAGTTGCGGCGCCAGAAGGAAGCCCTTGGCGCCGCCCGGGCACGCTCACGGTCGCGCTCGATCGACTCGCGCAGGGATTGGGGGGCCTGGGTGTCTGCGACGGCAGCGGCGATCAGGGCCTCGCCCTTTTTCGCGAGCGCGAGATCCTCGTCGCTCAATGGGGTGTCGTCTTCATGGTGCATGGATCAATCTCTACTTGATTGGACGCCCTCGGGGGGCGATTCCATCCCGCGCGCGACCTGCGCCCGGGCCCGAAACAGCCTCGAGGTGATCGTCGCCTCCTTGGCGCCGAGGAGGTCTGCCGCCTCCCCGTAGCTGAGCCCCACAACGTCGACCGCAACCAGGGCATCGCGATAGGGCTCGGGGAGGCCGGCGATCACCGCGAACACCTCGCGAGCCTCGGTGGCGAGATCCGGGCGGGTGGCCGAGCTCGGGTCGACCGGCTCGAACCCCTCGGCGAGGGCCTCGGGCCTGAGGCGCCGCGCCGCTGCGCGGCGCGAGCTGATGAACGTGTTGCGCAGCACGCTCAGCAGATACCCGACGTCGTTTTCATTGCGAACCGTGCGCGGCTTCGCAAGGACCAGCGCAAAGGTCTCCTGTACGAGATCCTCGGCATCGACGCGCGACCCCGACAGCGCCCACGCGGCCCGGAAGAGGCGATCGATGTGGTCCCCCAGAGTGTTGGGGTCGAGAATCCGGCCGGCGGGCGGCACCCGCACGAGGCTAGCAGCGGTCACTGGGCTCAACCTGGGATTCCGAGCTGGACGCAGACATGGAGAGCCTCCGGGCCGGCGCCCAAGAGGTCCCCTACTCGCGGGACCTCTTGGGCGGCGTCTTGCCTAGCGGCGCGGGATTCGCAGGCCGACGGCCACCGATCGCGCCGCGGAGTTGCCCGCGGCGTCGGAGCTCGCGACTTGGAGCCGTGCAGGGAGCCTGCCGTGCCTGGTGAGGCCAACGGCGCCGCCGTTGACCCGGATCGACACGGTCGTCTTCTGCCCTGGGGCAAGGGCGACCGTCGCCGATCCGAGAACCAGCACCGCGCGAACCCTGCCCAGCGATACGGCCTTCGCCGTCACCAGGGTGAGGGTCGTGCGGCACCCTCCCGCCTCTGCCACCGGGCATGAGACCGGCGCGCGGGCGATGAGCTTGCCATGGTTGCGGATAACGCTGAGCTTGCCGACGGTTGGCAGCATCGCGATCGTGTCTGCAGGTGGCTGCGGTGCCGGGGCCGGGGTTGCGTCGAGGACCTCGACGCCGTTGATCGCGTCGACCGTGACCTGGTCGGTCTGGGCGCTGTCGGTGCCGACACCGCCACGGACCAGATCGCCCGTGCCGTCGCGGGCGAGCAGCCGATCGTCGCCTTCGCCGCCGTCGAGGAGGTCGCTTCCGCCGCCTCCGGTGAGCATGTCGTTCCCTGAGCCACCGAAGAAGCTATCCGCCTCATTCGCGCCGCTCAGCTCGTCATTACCGGGACCACCGTCGGCGATCACCAGCAGCCCGGACCCTTCCTGTGCCACGGTGAACATGTCGTTGCCGCCACCGCCGTTGACCGCGACAACCTCGTTGTCGGGCGTGATTCCCAGCGTGAACGGGACCAGGTTCGTGCGCTGGAAGCTCGCGCCGGACGCGCCGGCCGTCAGCTTGAACGCATCCCCACCGGTCGGGGAGCCGTTGACCTCGACGCGGTCGAAACCGGGGCCGCCTTCGTTGACCGGGTCGGTCCCGTCGCCGTTGTTCCAGACGATCGCGTCATCGCCGGTGTCGGCGTGCAGGACATCTTCTCCGGTGCCGCCGACGATGCGATCGTCGCCGCCACCGCCTTCGATGACGTCGTTTTCATCGCCGCCGTTGAACTGGTCGGCGCCTTCTCTGCCGCCGAGAGTGTCGGCGCCGCTGCCGCCGTTGATCTGGTCGGCGCCATCGCCGCCGTCCAGCCTGTCGCCGGCGCTGCCCCCGTTGAGGGTCAGGCTGGTGAGGCCGGCCAGCCCGGTCGGGGCTTCGGAGTCGGGGGCGAAGTGGTCCGGGCCGCCGAGCCCGTTTACGGTGAGCCGCTCGGCCAGGACTTCGATTTTGAATTTGACCAGGTTGATGCGTTCGAAGAGCACCGTGCCGGGTTCGCCGACGTCGGGCTTGGCGGTGAAATCGTCGCCCGCCGTCGGAGCGCCGTTGACTTCGACTTCGTCGGTGCCGGCGCCACCTTCGTCGCGGTCGCTGCCGTCGCCGTTGTTCCAGACCAGCACGTCGCTGCCGTCGCCGCCGCTGAGCAGGTCCACGCCTTTGAAGCCGACCAGGCGGTCTTCGCCGGCGTCGCCATTCAGAACGTCGTTCTTGGCCCCGCCGCTGAGCAGGTCGTCGCCTTCGCCGCCGTTGATCGTCAGCGTGCCGTAGTTGGTGGCGGCGAGCCCGGTCGCGTCGACCGTGTCGTTGCCGTCGCCGGCGTTGACGACGATTTCGGCGTTGGCGTCCGCGGTGAGCGTCGTCGCCGTGCCGTTGACCGTGACGACGCCCGCCGCGACGGCGAGCGTGATCGTGTCGCCGGCGGCGTCGCTCGTCACCGTCAAGTTGTTGCCGGTTACCACTGGGGGTTCGACGGTCGCGCTCGCGTCACTCGCGGCGGACAGGACACCGACTGCTGCCAGCGCGCCGATCAGTGCCACCCGTCTGGGGAACGTAAACATTTCGGGAGTACCTCCGGATCGAGTTCACGACCGCCCGGATGGCGATCGAGTGCGTCTACAGGCCAAAGACGCACACGACACGCCGATCCTTCCCGCAGCCCCTCAGCCGATTGACTGCGTCGACAACCAAGGCTCAAACTCATCGAGTTCAGGAGCATCAGGCATGGCGCCGGCGATAGAGAGACGAGTGCCTCATATGAGGGGACTCAAACCTTCAACCGACGGGATTATGAGTCGCGCCGGAAGCTGTCCGTGGAGCCGAATCGCGCCTGGCGGGCTGCGCTCAGTCCGAGGGTTGGGCTGAGTTCGGTGGAGTCGGGGACCAATTTCGGGACCAAGTTTTCGGCCCTTCAGACCAGACCTGCTCGTCGTCCTCCGTCGGCGACGACCTTCTGAAGAACGGCCTCCCTCCGCTTGGCGGCACTACGCCGCGATTGGATGGCCGCCCGAGTCGCGCGCCTCGATATGGGCGCGGGGCGGCAGCTGCAAGGTTCCCTGGTCGAGTCGCTTGAAGCGAAGCAGGAGCGCCGCCGCCGCGCGCGACCAGCGCGCGAAGCCATGCGCCTGCTCGGGCTGAACGAGCAGCTCGTGTCCGTCGGGGTAGACGATCACGACGGGATCGCCGTCGAACAGCGCACGGGTCGCCATCTCCCCTTGGTGGGGATTATCGGCCGAGATGAAGTGCGCTCGATTGGGGTAGCGAGCGGCCATGCCTTCATCTTCGATGCCAGCTAGAACCCTCTCGGTTGCGGGATCGATGTTCGCGTCGTGACTCATGACGCCCGCCATTGTCTCACGATCTCCGGAGCCCCCGTCTTGGCTTTCCTGATTGCTGCCGCCATCGCCTCGTTGGGGAGCTGAACTCCAGAACGGCCAGCGCCTGCTTTCCGCCAGCCCGCGTGTACTCGTGTTCGTGGTGCTCATCGACCACATCGGCGTTGTCCCATAGGCGCACGGTCGTCCACTCGCCGTCCTCAAGGCTCTCCAACACAATCGCGTAGGACACCGGCGGCGGAGGCTCGCTGCGCCGATACCGGATGCGGATATCCGGCTCCATATCAATGAAGATCTCTCTGTCTGTGGGGACCACAGAAAGAGGCTTTCAAAGCCTCCGGCCGAGACCACGCCAGGACCACGGTTTGGTTGCAGGCTGCGACGCGAAGTAGCCGCTCACTCGAAGTCTGCGACCCCTTTGGGCTCGACTAAGCGTCGTCGCTGTCCTGCATTAGAAAAGGGATGAACTTAATGGGGGGCGGATTCGATCCTGCTCGGGAATTCGGTCGTAGTAGTGCGCCCAGAGCTCGAAGAGTTCGTAGGCATCGACGAGGCGGATGCGACGAGCCTCATTCCGGGCCTCGGACTCGGCATCGGGAGTGAAACCGCCGAGGGTTACGAAGAGGCCGACTTCACCTGCATGAAGGACAGAGGTAAAGGCGCGCAGGGTCTTGGCGTCGGTTTTGTTCTTCTCCCGCTTCACCTGAACCTTGATCCGATGGCCGTCGACGCCGATCGGGTCACTTAGGGCCACGATGTCTAGCCCACGGTCTTTACCGGGCGGCGCCACCGCAAGAACATCAAATACCGCTCGCAGCAGTTCACCTCGTCGCTTCCGATCCAATCCCGGCATCGAGATGAGCCTAGCCGGATCCGCCATAGTGGCGTCAGGAAGTCTGTATCGCACCTGCCCAACGTGCCGATCGACCACTTGAAAGCAATTGCAGGGTCATGGAAAAGCCAGAGCGCAGCAAATTCACCCAGGCCGGAAAAGTCGGGCTTCAGCGCGATCCTCTCCGAAGCAGTGGAGGAGCATCGGCCGGTCGCGATTTTCTTCCCCGACGGTCACGAGATCGTCACCGCCTGAGCGCCCTTCTCCCTCATCCGTATGGGGCGGGAAGGACTCGAACCTTCGACCGACGGATTATGAGTCCGCTGCTCTAACCAGCTGAGCTACCGCCCCTCGGTAGCGAGCCTAGCGGGCAGAAAGGGCCTGGGAGAGGGCGGCGGTGAAGGTGGCGGGGTCTTCGATCTGGGGGTAGTGGGCGAGCTCGGGGAGCTCGATAACCGGGGCGCTGGGCCGAAGCTCGCGGAGGCCGTCGAGGACGTGGGTCGTGGCGACGGGGTCCTTGAGGCCCCAGGTAAAGGTCAGCGGCCGCGGCCAGTCACGGATCGAGCCGTGCCAGCGATCGGCATGGCGGGCGCGTTCGAAGGTGTAGCCGATCAGCTTGTGGGCGATGCGGTTGCCGCCGTTGTGTTTCATCAGCGCCCACTGGGCAGCCGCCTCCTCGACTTCGAGCGGGTGCTCGGCGGCAAACACCGAACCTAGCTGCTGGCGGAAGAAGGGGCCGGAGGAGATACGGGCGAAAAGCGGACCCAGGCGGCTCCGCAAGAGCTTCTGCCCGGGCGTCAGGCTCGCTCGCTCGATGATCACGCTGCCGTCGAACAGCAGCGCGCCGACAATCTCCACACCCGCCTTGGCTTCGATGTCGCGCGCGAACAGCTCGGTGGCCACCGAGGTACCCATGTCATGCGCGACCAGGTAGACCGGGCCGCCGGCGTGACGACGGACCAGCTCTGCGGCCAGGTCGGCCTGCCAAGCCAGCGTGTAGTCATGGTCGACCGGCTTGTCGGAGAGGCCGAAGCCGAGGAAGTCGAAGGCGAGGATCGCCCGCCCGGCCTCGCGCTCGAGCAGCGCTCGCCAGTCATACGAGCAGGTCGGAAATCCGTGGAGGAGGAGCAGCAGCGGTCCCTCTCCTGGTTGGTGGAAGCAATGGATCCGACGACCACGGAATTCCTCCACGTGCCCTCGGCGGCGCCAGGCTTCGACCGGCTCGGGCAGAGCCGCCATCTTCCTCAGGCGCTGAAAAGCTGAGCGAGGGAGCGGCCGACGTCGGGGGGCTCCTCTTCGCCCTTGGCGGCTGCGACGGCGCCCTCGGCGAGCGCCTTGGCGGCGTCGGCGATCTGGTGGGCGCGGCCGCCGCGGATCGAGCCGGTCTTCTTCGCTTCGGCGAGGTCGGACTCCATCAGGCCGGCCAGCTCGGCGAGGCGGCGCAGGCCGACGACGCCGGCGGTGCCACGGAGGGCATGGGCTTCGGAGCGCATCGTCTCGAAGTCGGTCGTCTCGGTCGCCAGACCGGCGGCGATCACGTCGCAGCGGCGGCGCGCCTCCTCGGCGAAGGAGGCCAGCAGCTCCTCTTTGGAGGCGGTGTCTTCACTCATTCGGACACCGCCTTCTTGACGGCGGCGGTGAGCGCGTCGAGGCCGAACGCTCCCTCGATCACGGAACTGACCTTGCCCTGCCGATCGATCGCGAACAACCACGGCTCGCTGGGCAAATGGAGGGCGCGGACCTGAGGACGCACCCCCTTGCCCGGGTCGTTGTCCTTGTAGATCTCCATGTGAATGAAGGCCGCCTCGTCTCCGTATTCCTGCTTAACCTGCTCGGCCACGTCGACGACGGGGCCGCAGACCCGACTCTGGCAGAACTGGGGGGTCGCGAACAAGAGCACGATCGGTTCCTTTCCGAGCGCGTCGGCGTAGTCGACCCTGTTCTGCGTGTCGGGGGGGATGCGGGTGGTGATCTTCGCGAGGTCGCCGCCGACGTCCTCGGCGGTCGGGGTATGGATCCTCGGCGCCGGCTGGCCAGGCCGCGGAATCCCCTTGAATTCGCCAACCACCGCACTCGGCAGCACCGTTCCCTTGATTTCGCCGTCTTCCTTGATCAGCGCCGCGATCCGCCACTCGCCGTCGCCGCTGAAGTTCAGGTTCGTCGAGTAGACGACGCTGGCCGCGTCGGGGTCGTCGACCGTCGTCTTTGCCCGGAACGCGGGCTGGGTGGCGAGGCTTTCGATCGAGGCGGGGAACGGTCCGATCGCCGGCTCGTCCAAGGCCTGCTGCTCTGCTTGCGCGGCCTGTCCTTTACTGCCTGATTTCGACTTCCCCCCGGGCTTCGGCGCCGGCACTCTGGCCATGTAGAGGGCGACTTCGGCCCCGGACACCTGGGTGCGATCGCGTTCGAAGACGCCGAACGGGTAGCGGTTCTCCCCCTTGTAGAAGACCATCGCGGCCGGCGAGACGACCAGTTCGGATGGCCCGTTGGCCGCTTTCAGCACCTGCCGCAGGGTCTTGCCCTCGGCGCCCGGGAACTCGCTCTTCGGCGGCGCCGGGCGGCTTTCCGCGTTCTCCGAAGAGCCGGAGGTCGAGTCGGAGGAGCCCGAATCGCTGCCGCAGCCGGTCGCCAGCAGGGCGACGGCGAGCAGAACGGCAAGGGCCCGGGCCAGGCGGGGGGCACGCATCGGCGGCATGTTATTCGGACCCCGCTCGCCCGGCGGCGCGCCGCGCCAGCCTGTCCAGGCGGCCTATAGGGTGCGCGGCGGCGTCGACAGAGGAGGAGAGCGAGATGGCGGAACGAGCTGCATTGGTCACCGGGGCCTCGAGCGGGATCGGCCTGGCGATCGCCCGCACCCTCGGCGAGGAGGGCTACGCGCTGACGGTCTCGGCACGGCGGCCGGAGAAGCTCGAGCAGGCCGTCGCGGGTCTGCGCGACGACGGCTTCACGGTCGAGTCGGTCGCGGCCAACATGACCGAGGAGGAGGACGTGGTGCGCGTCTTCACCGCCCACAAAGCCGCCTACGGCCGCCTCGACACGCTGGTCAACAACGCCGGCGTCGGGATCGGCGCGCCGATGGAGGAAATCCAGACCAAGCACCTCGACATGCAGCTCGCGGTCAACCTGCGGGCGCTGATCCTCGGCACCCGCGAGGGATTGCCGCTGCTGCGCGAGGCCGGCACCGAACACGGCAAAGCGCTGATCGTCAACACCGCCTCGATCGCCGGCAAGGGCGGCCAGGCCTGGCTCTCGATCTACGCCGCGACCAAGGCCGCGGTGATCAACTTCACCCAGTCGACCCACCGCGAGGCCGGCGGCGCCGGGATCCAGTGCACCGCGCTCGCCCCCGGCTTCGTCGACACGCCGATGACCGAGTTCGTCAAGGGCCAGGTGCCGGCCGAGCAGATGATCCAGCCCGCCGACCTCGGCGAGGCGGTGCGCTTCCTGCTCCGCACCTCGCCCAACTGCCACGTCCCGGAGATTGTCTTCACCCGCCCCGGCGAGGGCCAGGACACGCCGTGACGGCCTCCGGCGCCGCCATGCGGCGTCCTCGGTCGCCCAAATGGCTCCGCCATTAGGGCTCCCTGCGTCCTTGCCTGACAACGCCGGAGCCTCGTCACTGCGTGTCCTGGTAGCGGCTTTCGGCGATCCGGGACACGTCTTTCCCGCCATATCGCTGGGAAGGGCATTGGCCGGACGCGGCCACGAGGTAGTGGTCGAGACCTGGGAGGAGCGGCGCGAGGCGGTCGAGGGCGCCGGGCTGGGGTTTGCCGCCGCCGAGGAATACCGGATGTTCCCGCCGCCGGAACCCGACTCGGAGGACGGTCAGCACGCCGCCGAGGCGGCGCGGGCGCTGCTGCCGCTGCTGGAGGAGATGCGTCCCCACGTCGCCGTCAGCGACATCCTCACCCTGGCGCCGGCCCTCGCCGCCGAGCGCGCCGGCGTACCGCTGGCGACGCTGATCCCCCACATCTACCCCGTCGTCGAGCCGGGGCTGCCCTTTTTCGCGATCGGCCTGCGCAGGCCCCGAACCGCGCTCGGGCGGACCGCCTGGCGGGCGGGGCAGCGCGCCCTCGACGTCGGCCTCGAGCACGGCCGCCGCGACCTCAACCTGCAGCGCAAGCGGCTCGGACTGCAGCCACTTACCCGCTTCCACGGCGGCATCAGCCCCGATCTGGCGCTGGTCGCCACTTACCCGCAGCTCGAGTACCCGCGGCGCTGGCCGGCGGCGGTGCGGGTGACCGGGCCGATGACCTTCGAGGTCCCCCACCCCGCAATCGAGCTGCCGCCGGGGGAGCGCCCGCTGATCCTGGTGGCGCCGAGCACCGCCCACGACTCCGGCAACCGTCTCGTCCGCACGGCGCTGGAGGCGTTCGCGGAGGAGCCGGTGCGGGTGGTCGCGACCACCAACCGGGTCGTGCCGCAGCGGCCGATCGAGGTCCCTGCCAACGCCGTCCTCGTCGACTGGCTCAGCTACAGCCAGCTGATGCCCGCCGCTTCGCTGGTCATCTCCCACGGTGGCCACGGCACCGTCGCCCGAGCCCTCGGCGCCGGCACCCCGGTGCTGATCTGCCCGATTACCGGCGACATGAGCGAGACCGCGATGCGGGTCGACTGGGCCGGGGCCGGGCTCTCCCTCCCCTGGCGGCTCTGTCGGCCGGCGCCCTTGCGCTGGTCCGCACGCCGCATCCTCGGTGACCGCTCCTTCGCGGCCCGGGCTGAGGAGATCGCCGCCTGGGGCCGGGAGAACGACGGCGCTCAGCGCGGCGCCGAGCTGGTCGAAGGCCTCGCGCATAGGTCGGCCCTACGGACGGGCGAGAAGCTCCGGGGGTGGGGCTCGAACCCACAACCTCTCGATTAACAGTCGAGCGCTTCTACCAATTGAGCTACCCCGGAATGCGCCAATCCAAATGAGCTACTCCGGACCAGCGTCTACAGGGGAATTTAACGGCATCACGGTCATACCTGCCTCGACCTCGGTGTGACAGTTGGCGCAGAGCAGGATGCACTTCCGAGACTCGACTCGACACCTCGCCATCGAGCGGGTCAAGCCTCCCTGTCCGAGATGAAATTGCTTCTGCCTCGGATCTAGATGATGGAACTGAAGGGCCCGCTGACAACGAGAGTAGCCACAGAGAACGCACTGCCCGCCCGCCTCTTCCACGAGCGTTCGCTTGATGAGCTGCCTTCGTCGTCCCACAGCCTCTGCACGGCACCTCCTGCAGCGGTAGTACCCGCGTCCCTCGAGGACGAATTCGGTCGACCCATGGCGTCGGCAATGTCGCACGGCATATTTGGGAAGCGGGGATGCCTCCAAAGACCCCTTGGCCATGCGGAAATCTTGACAACGACAGCGGACAGAAAACGAACGTGCGTTCGGCTTTATCCGCTCAGCTCTCGACCCGCTGGGTGTGGGCGATCCGTTCGACCAGCGCCGCTCGTTCGCGGCTCAGGCCGGCCTTGCGCTCGTAGTCGTCGCGCTCTCCGGCGGCGGCGATCTCGTCCTCCAGGCGCCGCTGCTCGAGCAGCAGGAAGTTCAGCTCCATCGCCTCGTGCGAGGAGGGCTCGTCGTGGGCGAGCATCACCAGCTCGGCGATCAGCCCGGCCAGCTCGGCGTCGTCGTGGGGTAGGTTCGAGGCCGGGTCCTCGGGGTGCTCGCGCAGCCAGGCCGCGGCGCGCAGCCCGCTCGCCGAGAGGTGGGCCTCGCCCAACCGCGCCAGGTACTGCCGCCCCTCCTCCGGCAGGGCGATGCACATCGCCAGCAGCGCCCGCTCGCGGCGCTCGCGCGAGGTCAGCTCCGCGGCCCGCGCCGCTGGCACCGCCGGGGCGCCACCGGTGCCGCCGGGCGTCTGCTCAGGGCCGCCGCTGAGTGGCCGCGCGGCCACCACCCGACCCATCACCATCGCCGGCTCCAGGTCAAGCCGCTCGGCCACCCGCCGGACCAGGTCGTCGCGGCTCGCCGTCTCCCCCATCGCCCCCAGCACCGGCGCCACCTCGCCCAGCGCCTGGTCGCGTGCGGCCGGCGAGGAGACGTCGGTGCGGTCGAGCACCAGCTCGACCTGGAAGGCGTCAAGCTCGACCGCAGCCTCGACCAGCGTCCGGAAGCGCTCCGCCCCGCCCGGCTCGGCCATCATCTCGGCCGGGTCCACACCGGCGGGCATCGCCGCCACCCGCAGGCGCATCTTCCGCCCCGCGGCAACCCGTTGCGCGCGCAGCATCGCCTCCTGGCCGGCCGAGTCGGCGTCGAGCGCCAGCACCACCTCCTCGACCATGCCGGAGAGGGTCGCAACCTGCTCGCCGGTGATCGCCGTCCCCATCACCCCAACCGCCTCCTCGACCCCGGCCTGGTGCAGCGCCAGCACGTCGGTGTAGCCCTCGACCACCACCGCCCGCGCCGCCTTGGCGATCGCCGCCTTGGCGCGGTCGACGCCGTAGAGCAGCTGGCTCTTGTGGAAGAAGTCGGTCTCCGCCGTGTTGACGTACTTGGCCCCCTGGTCGCTGCGCATCGCCCGGCCGCCGAAGCCGAGCACGCGCCCGCGGCGATCACGGATCGGGAACATGATCCGGGCCCGGAAGCGGTCGTACTCCCCCCCTCCCCTGCCCCGCTGCACCAGCCCGACCCCGCGCAGCTCCTCGACGCTGAACCCGGCCCGCTGGCCTCGGACGAGGATCTTGTCCCAAGCGCTCGGCGCGTAGCCGACCCCGAAGCTCCGCAACACCTCCTCGCCGAGGCTGCGCTCGGCGAGATAGCCGCGCGCTTTCGCCGCCTCCTCCGAGTCCCAGAGGGAGCTGGAGTAAAAGGCGGCGGTGCGCTCCAGCAACTGCTCGAGGCGGCGCCGGTGCTGCCGCCTGGCCTCCGCCCGCGGGTCCTCCCGCTCGCGCTCCAGCTCGACCCCGTAGCGGTCGGCCAGTAGCTCGACCGCCTCGGCGAAGCCGAGCCCCTCCTTCTCCTCGACGAACTTGATCACGTCGCCGCCGACCCCGCAGCCGAAGCAGTGGTAGAGCTTCTCCTGGGCGTCGACCGAGAACGAAGGCGTGCGCTCCTCGTGGAACGGGCAGAGCCCGACCCAGCGCGACCCCTGGCGGCGCAGGTCGGTATGGGCGGAGATCACCTCGACGATGTCCGCCGTCTGCTTGACCCGTTCGAGGCTCTCGGGAGAGATCAGCGCCATCAGAACCGCGCCTCCTCGGGGACGGTCAGCTCGGTGAACTTGGCGATGCAGAAGCGATCGGTCATGCCGGCGATGTAGTCGGTCACCCGCTGGCAATCGCCCGCCTCCGGGTCCCACTCGGGGACCTGATCGGGATGCTCCAGATAGTGGTCGAAGAGGCCGCGCATCGTCCGCGCCACCTTTTCGTGCTCGACCTTGGTGTCGGGGCCGAGGTAGACGCGATCGAACATGAACTTGCGCAGCCGCAGCATCGCCCCGCCGACCTCCTCGCCCTGGACGATGTCGCCAGCCTCCTCCGAGCGCTCGACGATGTCGCGGACCAGGGTGTCGATCCGCTGTGAGCCGGTCGGCCCGAGCAGCTCGATCTCCGCCACCGGCAGGTCAGCGGGCGCCAGGATGCCCGCCCGCAGGGCGTCGTCGATGTCGTGGTTAATGTAGGCGACGCGGTCGACCAGCTTGACGATCCGCCCCTCCAGCGTCGCCGGCTTCTGCCCTCCGGTGTGATTGAGGATCCCGTCGCGGACCTGCTCGGTCAGGTTGAGGCCCTTGCCGTCGCGCTCCAGCACCTCGACCACCCGCAGCGAGTGGCGGTTGTGCTTGAAGCCGTTGCCGCAGCGCTCGCGCAGCGCCGCGTCGAGTGCCTCCTCGCCGGCGTGGCCGAAGGGCGGGTGGCCGAGGTCGTGGCCGAGCCCGATCGCCTCGGTCAGGTCCTCGTTCAGTCCCACCGCCCGGGCCACCGTGCGGGCGATTCCGCAGGCCTCCAGCGTGTGGGTGAGGCGAGTCCGGTAGTGGTCGCCCTCGGGAGCGACGAAGACCTGCGTCTTGTGCTTGAGCCGGCGGAACGACTTCGAGTGGACGATGCGATCGCGGTCGCGCTGGAACGGCGTCCGCAGCGGGCTGTCGGCCTCGGCCTCGGCGCGGCGGGCGGGGTAGGAGCGGGTCGCGTGCTCGGAGAGGAACTCGGCCTCCCAAGCCTGAACGCGGTCCGCGAAGGTGGCGGTTGCGGGCACCGATCGATCTTAAGCGGCAGCGCGCAACTGCACGTGGGCGTGGTGCTCCAGCGTCTCGCCCACCGCCCGTTCGACCTGGCGCAGCGCCCGCGGCTCCGCCGCCGGCGCCTCGGCGAGGGGTCGAGCCAGCGCCTCGACCATGAAGGCATGCGCGGCCTCAGAGAGCTCGAAGGCACCCGCTTCGCAGCCAGCGCAGACGACGCCCCCCGCCGCCCCGGAGAAGCCGCTCAGGTGCTCCGCCTCGCCGCAGCGCGTGCAGGAGGCCAGCTCCGGCGCGAAGCCGGCGACCAGCGCCAGCTTGAGCCGGAAGGACAGCGCGACTTCGAGGCTCGCGGAGTTCGCCCGCCCGGGATCGTCGAGCAGCGCGAGGTAGCTGCAGAGCAGGTTGTAGGCGGGCGGATTGGGGTCGGTCGAGTCGAGCAGGCGCAGGACCGCGTCGCAGGCGCGGGCGCCGGCACTGAGCGCCGGCCCGGAGGCGCGCAGGCGCGGGTATCCGTCGAGCGTGCTCACGCCGGTCACCGTCATCAGGTCGCCGCGCCCCTCGTGCAGAACCAGGTCGAGCCGGAAGAACGGCTCCAGCCGCCCGCCGAAGCGCGAGCGCGGCTTGCGCGCCCCTTTGGCGATCGCCCCGAAGCGACCGCGGGTCTTCGAGTAGAGGTGGAGGATGCGGTCCGCCTCCCCGTAGCGGATGCTGCGCAGGACGACCGCCTCGGCCTTGACCGTGGTTCCGGGCACTCCCCTAAGTTGCCCGACGGCGCGGACGCCGGCGCAGCCGCACCTGGCAACTGGGGCAGAAGTAGGTGGAGCGGCCGCTGACGACGATGCGGGCGATCTCGCCCCCGCAGGAGGGGCAGGGCTCACCCTCGCGGGTGTGGACGAGGAACTCGTCCTGCATCGTCCCCTTCTCGCCACGGCCGTCGCGGTAATCGTCGATCGAGGAGCCGCCGTGGTCGATCCCCGCTTCGAGGGCGGCGACCACCGCATCGCGCAGCGCCGCGTGGTGCTCTGGCTTCATCGACCCCGCCGGGGAAAGCGGGTGCAGTCGCGCCCGGTAGAGCGCCTCGTCGGCGTAGATGTTGCCGATCCCCGCAACACCGGACTGATCGAGCAGGAACGACTTCAACGGCGCCGTCCGCCCAGCCGCCATCTCGCCCAGCGCCGCCGGCGTGAACTCTGGCGAGAGCGGCTCGACGCCCAGCCTGCCGGCGAAGCGCTGCTCGAGGCGGTCGTCGTCGATCAGGAACGCCTCGCCGAAGCGGCGCGGGTCGGTGAACCAGAGCTCGCGCCCGTCGTCGAGGACGAACCGCGCCCGCAGGTGCCGGGCCGAGGTCGAGCGCTCCGCCTCGTACAGCCGCCGCCCCTCGGAGGGGTCGAGCACGTCCTCGCCCTCGACCAGGACGAGGTTGCCGGTCATCCGCAGGTGCATGACCAGGGTCTGGCCACCGTCGAGCGCCAGCAGCAGGTACTTGCCGCGCCGTCCCAGCCCGGCGATCGTGCGGCCACTGACCGCTGCGGCCAGCCGCTTCGGCACCACCGGGCGCGACCAGCGCTCGTCGAGCACCTCCAGCGACTCGATCCGGTGCCCTTCCAGCTCTGGCTCGAGCTGGCGGGCGACCGTCTCGACCTCGGGAAGCTCCGGCATCGGCCGAGTTCTACTCGATGCGAACGTACTTCTTCCCGCATACCGGGAAAAATTACGTTCGGGCTCGGTCTTCGCTGGCGCGGGGGTGCGCCTGGAAGTAGACCTCCTTGAGGCGCTCGCCGGAGAGGTGGGTGTACATCTGCGTGGTCGAGATGTCGGCGTGGCCAAGCATCTCCTGCACGGCGCGCAGGTCGCAGCCGCCGGCCAGCAGGTGGGTGGCGAAGCTGTGGCGCAGGGTGTGCGGGCTCATGCGGCCGGACAGGCCCGCCTCGCGCGCGTGGCGCTGGACGATCTTGTAGAGGCCCTGGCGGGTCAGCGGCCCGCCGCGGAAGTTGACGAACAGCTTCGGCTCGTGGCGCTCGCCGACCAGCTTCGGTCGGCCGCCGCGCAGGTAGCCGTTGATCGCCGCGATCGCCTGGCGCCCCAACGGCACCAGCCGCTCCTTCGAACCCTTGCCGCGGGTGCGCAGGAAGCCCTCGTGGGCGTTGACGTCCCCCGACTCCAACCCGATCGTCTCCGAGGCGCGCAGCCCGCACGCGTACATCACCTCCAGCAGCGCCCGGTCGCGCAATGCCGTCGGCTCGCTGCCGCGGGGCGCCGCCAGCAGCTGCCGCACCTCGGCGTAGTTGAGGACCTGCGGCAGCCGCTTCGCCCGCCGCGGGGCGCTCAGCGCCGCCGTCGGGTCATCGCCGATCAGCTCGTCGCGGCGCAGGTGCTTGTAGAAGGAGCGCAGGCAGGCCGCCTTGCGGTGGATCGTCGCCGCGGAGCAGGCGGGGCGCCCCTCCCCGGTCGCCAGCTCGGCGAGGAAGTCGGCGACGTCGGCCGGGCGGGCGGCCAGGGCGTCGCGGTCGTGCGCGGCGAGGTATTCGCCGTACTGCAGCAGGTCGGTGCGGTAGGCGTTCAGCGTGTTGCGCGAGAGGCCGCGCTCGAGCTCCAGATAGGAGAGGAAGTCCAGGACGAGACCCTCGAAGCGAGCGCCGGCGCCCTGCTTCGCGGGCGGCGACGGAGCGGCGGGCTTGACCGCGATTGCCATGGCCGCTGGTTCTCTCCCGCGGGAGGCAACCCTCCAGCCGCAACGCGAGGCCCAGGCTCAGCCGGCCAGCAGGCTGCCGGCGGCCAGGGCCGCGGCGAAGAAAAGGGAGTCCTCCTCGAGCGAACGACCCATCGTCTGAGCTGGCAACCCGGAAGCCGCGTACGCGTCGAGGTCAACGGGGGCGCGGCGGACGCGATGCGCGGTCCCCGCCACCGCTTCTATTTCGGCGATCGCCTGCTCCTCGCCGTCGGGGGCGGCGACGTCGACGGAGTCGAGGAGCAGCTCGAGGACGGTGTAAGTGTGGTGACTGAGACCCGCGTGACGAGGGCGCGGGTCGCCCGAGGACAGCCGCGGCGAGATTGTCGTCGGCAGCCGCAGCGAGAGCGCCGCGTGAGCGCTGTCGAGGGCGATCATGCCGCCGTGGCCGAACTCCGTCTCGGAGCCGATCATCCCCGGGCCGGGACCGACCACGGCGACGTCCCAGCCCAGCGCCCGCGCGGCGGCGTCGAGGGCGCCTACGGTGCCGAGCGCCTCGTGCTTGCCACCGTAGGCGGGGGCGGCGGTGACGTGGCCACAGAGGAGGCCGCGCTCGCGCAGCTCGGAGACGTCGCGCGAAAGCGCGCCCGGCAGCGCTCCCCCCGCCGTCTGCACGAAGCCGAGCCGCAGGCCGGGCCTTGCCTGCGCCGCCGCCCAGGCCGCCGGCGCCAGGTGCCCGTGGAGCGGCAGGACGAGAACCGGCATGTCGATCCGCTTCGGGCGCTCCTCGGCGCTCGCCTCGACCGGGTCGACCGGATGCTGCAGCGAGGTGTAGTTGAGCTTGACCACGTGCTCGGCACCGCCGGGGGCGGCGTCGAGACCGCGGCTGAGGTTGGCGTGGACGACGTCGAAGCCGCCCGAGCCGAGGCCGAGGTCAAGCGCGGCGACGTTGACGATCACCTCGTCGCCCTCGCGCATCTCCCCGAGCAGCGCCGTGTCGGCCCAGGCCGCTCGCCGCTCGCCATCGACCTCGACCTCGACCTCGAGCGGCTCAGTCGAGACGATGACGCCGCGGCGCAGCCGCAGCCGCCCGCTCACGACTCGTCGCCCTCGGTTTCAACGCCCGCCGCAGCGGCGACGATCCCCTCGCAGACCCTGAGCATCGTCTCCAGGTTGCGCGCCGGTACGCACTCCTCGTTCGTGTGCACCGACTCGGTCCCGTTGGCAAGCAGGACGCAGTCGAAGCCGTCGAGGCGGAAGGCGTTGGCGTCGCTGCCGCCGCCGATGGCGGCGCGCCGTGGCTCCAGCCCGGCGGCTCGCAGGCCCGCCTCAGCGAGGCCCAGGGCGGGCGAGGAAGAGGGAACCTCGTAGCCGCGAAACAGCTCTTCCAGCCGCACATCGACGTCGCAGCCGTGCTCGCTGGCCCCCCAGGCGCAGGCGTCGGAGATCTGACCGGCGGCCGCGGCTGCCCGCGCCGCGTCGAGACCCCGCGTCTCCGCCTGAACCCGGCAGTGGCCGGGGACGACGTTGCCGGAGGTCCCGCCCTCGATCAGGCCGACGTTGGCCGTCGTGCCCTCGTCGAGTCGTCCCAGCTCCATCCGCGCGATCGCCGCGGCGGCGGCGGCGATCGCGCTGCTGCCGTCCTCGGGGCGGATTCCGGCGTGGGCCTCGACCCCGGTGAAGTCGGCAAGGATCTTCTGCTGGGTTGGCGTCGCCACGATCACCTCGCCGACCGGCCCGGCGTGGTCGAGGACGAAGCCCCGGCGCGCGCGCAGGACCGATGCGTCGAAGGCCTTCGCCCCGCGCAGCCCCTGCTCCTCGGCGACGGTCAGCACCAGCTCGATCCCGACCGGCGGCGGCTCCGCGGAGTGCCGTGCGAGCAGCTCCATGAAGACGGCGACGGCGGCCTTGTTGTCGGCGCCGAGGATGGTCTCTCCGCGGCTGCGAAAGACCCCATCGTTGTCCACCACCTCGACCCGGCCCGCATGGGGCACGGTGTCCATGTGCGCGCAGAGCATCACCCACTCGTCCCGCTGCCCCGGCAACCGCGCCAACAGGTTCCCCGCTCCCGCTTCGGCCTGGCCGGCGGCGCCGTCCTCGCTCACTTCCAGCCCAAGCGCCCGCAGCTCGGCGGCGACCGTGTCGGCTACCTCGCGCTCCTCGCCAGTTGGGCTGCGAATCTCGCAGAGCCGGACAAACGTCTCGCTGAGGCGCGAACTCACGCCCGCAAGGCTATTGGGACTATCCCGGTAGGGGTGGAACGTCTTGTACTTTTTCCGCGAAGCGGCCCGCGGACAGCCGCAACGTGTCTTCGGAAAAAGTTAAGTGGAACCCCTGCCGGGATAGTCCCAATAGCGCTCAGGCCGAGCGGCGAGCGCCGACGTCGTCCCGCTCGGTCTCCCCGGCCGGCTCGATCTCACCGCCGTCGGCCGGCCTTTCGCCGGCATGACGGGCGGCGGCGCCGACGAACTCGCGGAACAGCGGCTCGGGGCGGTTGGGGCGCGAGTTGAACTCCGGGTGGAACTGGGAGGCGACGAAGAACGGGTGGTCGGGCAGCTCGATCATCTCGACCAGGCGCTCGTCCGGCGAGGTGCCGCCGCAGACCAGCCCCTCGTCTTCGAGCCGGCGCCGAAGCTGGTTGTTGACCTCGTAGCGATGGCGATGGCGCTTGTAGATGACCGCCTCGCCGAAGATCTCGCGCGCCCTGGTGCCCTCGTGCAGTTTCACCGGGTCGGCGCCGAGCCGCATCGTCCCGCCCATGTCGGAGACCTCCTTCTGCTCGGGCAGGAGGTCGACGACCGGGAACGGCGTCTCGGGGTCGAACTCGGCTGAGTTGGCGCCCTCCATCCCGGCCACGGTGCGGGCGAACTCGACCACCGCGATCTGCATCCCGAGGCAGATCCCGAAGTAGGGGATCGAACGTTCGCGGGCGATCCGCGCCGCCTGCACCTTGCCCTCGATGCCGCGCTCGCCGAAGCCGCCGGGGATCAAGATCCCGTCCATGCCCTCGAGCCGCTCGGGATCGAGGTTCTCCGAGTCGACCAGCTCGACCTCGACCTCGACACCGTGGTGGAAGCCGCCGTGCTCGAGCGCCTCGATCACCGACTTGTAGGCGTCGGCGAGCTGCACGTACTTGCCGACGATGGCGATCCTCACCCTGCCGCTGGCCGAGTCGGCGCGACGCACCATCTCCTCCCATTCGGCCAGGTCGGGCGAGGGCGCCTCCATCCCAAAGTGGTCGAGGACGAGGTCATCGACCCCCTCGGCGCGGAAGACCAGCGGCACCTTGTAGATGTTGTCGACGTCGTGGGCGGAGATCACGCCGTCAACCGGCAGGCTGGCGAAGAGCGCGATCTTGCTGCGGATCTCGCGGTCGAGCCGGCCCTCGGAGCGGCAGACCAGCGCGTGCGGCTGGACCCCGATCCGCCGCAACTCGTTGATCGAGTGCTGGGTCGGCTTCGTCTTCAGCTCCCCGGCGTGGCCGACGTAGGGGACCAGCGTCAAGTGGACGAACATGCTGCGCTTCGGGCCGAGGTCGGTGTAGAGCTGGCGGATCGACTCGAGGAACGGCAGCGACTCGATGTCGCCGACAGTGCCGCCGATCTCGGTGATCACGAAGTCGACCGATTGCGACTCGGCGACGATCAGGATCCGCTGCTTGATCTCGTTGGTTATGTGCGGGATCACCTGCACGGTGGCGCCGAGGTAGTCGCCGCGGCGCTCACGCCGGATCACCGAGTTGTAAACAGCGCCGGCGGTCACATTCGAGGAGCGCGACGTGTTCTCGTCGGTGAAGCGCTCGTAGTGGCCGAGGTCGAGGTCGGTCTCCGCCCCGTCCTCAGTGACGAACACCTCGCCGTGCTGGAACGGGCTCATCGTCCCCGGGTCGACGTTGATGTAGGGGTCGAACTTCTGCAGCTGGACCCGGAAGCCGCGGGAGACGAGGAGGCGTCCGATCGAGGCGGCGGCGATCCCCTTGCCGAGAGCCGAGACCACTCCGCCGGTGACGAAGATGAACCTCGTATCGCCTTTGTTCGCCGGACTCATGCTCTGCCGAGCGAGTCTATCCAGCGCAGTGGCGGAACCGATTCGATCGTCGCCGAAATAGACCGCAACTCGCCGTAAACGGTGAGCGCGACGACCGCCGCGAGCGCGACCAGCCGCGCGTCGGCGCCGAGCACGGTCAGCAGCCAGACCCCGGCAATCGCCCCGATCAGGTTGGAGCCGGTGTCGCCGAGCATCGCCCGCTCGCGCAGGGTCAGCCAGGCGCCGACCAGGACCGGCCCGGCGAAGATCCCCAGCAGTTCGAGCGGCCCCAGGGTCCAGGCGCCGAGGCAGAGCCCGGCGCCGAGCAGCACCAGGCCCTTCTCCGCCCGCCCCGGCCGCAGGTCGAGCAGATTGCCCAGGTTAGTAGTGAGGATCAGCAGCGCCACGTCGGCGAGGTAGTGCCAGGACTCCAGGCCGCGCCCCGAGACCACGTAAGCGGCCAGTGCCAGCGCCCCCACCGCCTTGATCGCCCCGGTCGAGAGGCTGCCACCGCGTAGCGCCCGCCAGTGCCCGCGCCAACCCCGCGGCGTCGCGGCCTCCGTCCCCCCGCCCAGCGCATCGTCGAGGAAGCCGAGGAAGGCGACCCCAAGCAGGTAGGGCAGCCAGCGGCGCAATTCGGGGTCGAGCAGGTCGAGGTCGGCGCGGTCGTTGAGGAAGGCGAGCGGGGCCAGGGCGACCAGCGCCGCCGTCGCCAGCACCGCCCCGAGCGGGAAGGCCAAGCGCGCGCCGCGGTAGTTCTCCTGCGCCAAGCCGGCGTCGCGCAGCCCCCGCGCCCCCGCCGGCAGCAGCCACAGCGAGAGCGCGAGCGCCAGCGGGAAGCCGATCCAGTACACCTCAGCGGCCCTGGGTCAGCAGGTCCGGCAGCAGCCGGTCGGCGCTGCCCTTGACCCCGAAGCTGCCCTCGGCGCCGAGCAGCGAGAAGACCAGCGCCAGCTGGCCGGCGGTGATCTCGACGTCGTCGACGCTGGAGAGGTCGTTGCTCTGAAAGAACGAGATCGAGGACGGTTCCGCGGTGGAGGTCTCGACTCCGACCGCGGGCGTCCGCGTCGCCGTGATCCCGCTCATCAGCGCCGCCTCCAGCGTCCCGGCGTTGGCACGCTGCACCGGGCCCAGGTCCTGCGGCTGGTTACGGACGACGATCACCCCGTCGAGGGCGCCGAAGCTGCCGCTGGCGCGCGAGAAGAGGTGGCCACGGACGACTTCGGGCAGGGTGCCGCCGAGCACAAGCTGGCGGCCGAGGCCGACGCCGAGCGCGGTCAGCGAGTCGGGGTTGCGCCGCAGGTCGGCGAAGCGGGTCTTCGCCAGGTCCTCAGAGAGCCCGCTGAGGTCGACCGGCTCGCGCACGACCCCGACTCCGACCAGCCGCGCCCCGGTCGGCCCCAGCGCGTCCTCGACCGCGTTGGTGTCCTCGCTCGGCAGGCCGCCGAGGGCGACGATCGCGATCCGCTTGCCCTCCAGCCGGTCGCGGGTCAGAACCGGGTAGACGCGCTCGGCGAGTTCGTTCGAGCGCCCCAGTTGCCCGCTCAGTTCGTCGCTGCGCGAGCGGGCGTCCTGGAGGTTGTTGACCAGGCTCGCCTCGAGGTTGCGGCGGGTGCTGGTCAGGGCATCGCCGCCGAACTCGGCGCCGATCAGGATCCCCACCGCCAGCGCGAGGAAGACCGCGATCAGCGAGGTGGCGTGGTAGCGGGCGCTGTAACCCATCAGCGCCCGAAGGCTAGATGGTCGCCCCCGCTACAGGCCGAGCCAGATGCGGATCTTCAGCCAGACAAGCTGGAAGACGTCGTTCAACGCCGGCGAGGTGATCACGAGGATCGCCAGCAGAATCGCGAAGACGACCGCGAAAAAGGCGACCGGCGCCAGGGTCGAGCTGGGGTTGTAGAGCCGGCTCACCCCCTTGGCGTCGACCAGCCGCTCGCCGATCCGCAGCCGGGTGAGGAAGGTCGAGGACATGCCGCCGCGCTTGCGGTCGAGGAACTCGATCAGGTTGAAGTGGGCGCCGACGCTGACGATCAACGCCGCGCCCTTCTCGTGGGCCATCAGCATCGCCACGTCCTCGCTGGTCCCGGCCGCCGGGACGACGGTGTGGACGAGGCCGGCGTCGAGCAGGCGGCGGCGGCCGGGGGCCTGTCCGTCGGGATAGGCGTGGACGATCAGCTCGGCCCCGCAACCGAGCGCGGCGTCGGAGGCGGAGTCCATATCCCCCAGGATCACGTCCGGCTCCAAGCCCGCTTCCAGCACCCCGTCGGCGCCACCGTCGACGGCGACGATCAGCGGCCGCACGTCGCGGATGTAGGCCCGCAGCGCCTTCAGGTCGCGGCGGTGGCGGTCGCCGCGGACGACGATCAGCACGTGGCGATCGCGGAACGAGGCCCTGGTCGAAGGGAACTCGACGCTGCCGGTCAGCAGATCGGTCTCCTGGCGGACGTGGGCGACGGTGTTCTCGGCGAACTCCGCCAGCGCCTCGTCGATCCGCTCGCGCTGCTCCTCCAGCTGACGTTCCAGCTCGGCAGCGTCCAGGACCCGGCCGCGCAGCACCTCCTGGTCGGCGATCTTCACGGTGCCGCCCTCGATCCGCAGGCGGTCGCCGTCCTTGAGCAGCTCGAAAGGCCCCGAGCCCGGAGCGTCGATCAGCCTCACCCCGGCGCGCGCCAGCATCAGCGGGCCGGCGTTCGGGTAGCGGCCGTTGGAGGACTCGGCGGCGTTCAGCACCGCGGCGACCCCCGCTTCGATCAGCTCCTCGGCGGCGATCCGGTCGATGTTGAGGTGGTCGATGACGGCGACGTCACCCGGCCGCAGGCGCTTGACCAGGTGCTTGGTCCGCGCACCGAGCCGAGCCGTGCCCTCGATCGGCGCCTCCGCGCGCGCCCCATTGCGGCGCCCGAGCAGGGCAGGGAGGCGACGGCGACTGGCGGTGGCCACCCGCTCAGGTTAGGTCAAGCGACGGCCGCCCGACAAGGGCGCCGCGGCTCAGGCGGCGGCGAGCAACGCGCGGGCGTGGCGGGTGGCCGCCTCGTCGGAGCGCTCGCCGCCGAGCATGCGCCGGATCTCCTCGACCACGCGCTCGCCGTCGAGTCGCGTCACGCTCGCCAGCGCCTCCCCGCCGGCAACCACCTTCTCGAGCCGAAAGTGCGTGTCGGCCAGCGAGGCTACCTGCGGCAGGTGGGTGATGCAGATCACCTGGCGCTCCGCGCCGAGCGCCTTCAGTCGCTCGCCGACGACCCGAGCCGTGTTGCCGCCGATCCCGGCGTCGATCTCGTCGAAGACCAGCGTGCCGGCGGCACCGGCTGGTCCGAGGCTGCTCAGCGCCAGCATCACCCGCGACAGCTCGCCGCCGGAGGCGGCGTCGCGCAGTGGCGCCGCCGCGATCCCGGGGTTCGGCGCGAGCCGCAGCTCGACCGCCTCGCGGCCGTTCGCTCCGTACTCGTCGGAGTGGGGCTCCAGCACGACCTCGAGCGTGGCGCCGGCCATCGAGAGCCGCTCGAGCTCGGCCGCGACCCGCGTCTCCAGCGCCGGCGCCGCCTCGGCCCGGCGCTCGCTGAGCTGACGACCAAGCCGCTCGCGCCGCTCGGCTGCCGCCGCCAGCGCCGCCTCGGCCTCGGCGCCGCGCACCTCTGCGCCCTCGAGCCGCTCGATCTCCGCCCGGCAGCGCTCGGCGTGGGCGAGGATCGACTCGGCGCTGCCGCCGTGCTTGCGCTCGAGCCGGTCGATCGCCTCGAGCCGCTCCTCGATCACCCGCAGGGCCGCGGGATCCGCCTCCAGGCCCTCGGCGTAGTCGCGCAGCTCCGAGCCGGCGTCGCCGAGCTCCACAGCCAGTGCCGCGACCCGCTCGGCGATCGCGTCGAGGCCGGGGTCGAGTCCGCCCACGCCCTGCAGGAACGATTCCGCCTGGGCGAGCGCGGCCGCGGCGCCGCCCCCGTCCTCCTCGGCCCCGGCCAGACCCGCGTGGGCGCCGGCTGCCGCCTCGCGCAGTGCCTCAGCGTGACGCAACCGCTGCCGCTCCGACGCGACCGCGTCGCGCTCCTCGGGGTCTGGAGCGACGTCCTCGATCTCCGCCAGCTCGTAGCGGTAGAGGTCGAGATCGCGCTCGCGCGAGCCCTCCGCCTCGCGCAGCTCGGCCTGCTCGACCGCGAGCCGGCCGTGCTCGCGGTGAGCCTCGCGGTAGAGCCGCCGCGTCTGGAGGTGCTCCTCTCCGGCGAAGCCGTCGAGGATCTCGAGCTGGGCCGAGGAGATCGCCAGCTTGCGGTGCTCGTGCTGACCGAAGAAGGCGAGCAGCCGGCCGCCGAGCAGCTTCAGATCGGCGGCCGTCGCCGTCCGCCCCGCGACGAAGGCGCTGGTCCGCCCACCGGCCGAAACCCGCCGCCCCAGCACCACCTCCTCGGCGCCGGCCGGCAGCCGCTCGGCGAGCTCGCCCAGCTCCGGCTCGGCGAGCAGGCCGTCGGACAGGTCGAAAACCCCCTCGACCCACGCCTCCTCGGCTCCGGGGCGAACGATGCTGCCTTTCGCCTTGCCGCCCATCAACAGGTCGAGCGAGTGCGCCAGCACCGTCTTCCCCGCCCCGGTCTCGCCGGTGATCGCGTTCAGCCCCTCGCCCAGCCGCAGCTCAGCCCGCTCGATCAGGAGCAGGTTCTCGATCCGCAACTCTCTGAGCACGCATCCTGTGTAGCAACGCCCGCGGACCGACCCGCGCCCAATTTCCGCACCTTGCGGCTCAACCGCCAGCGGCCGCACCGTCGGTCGGCTGCACGAAGTCCTTCGGCCTCACCAACAGAAAGCCCAGCGCCGCACCTATGAAGGAGAGGATCGCGGCGATCAGGATGATCTCGTTGAAGCCGCAGACGAAGGCTTCGTTCGAGGCATGGACCACCTCGGGCCGGATCCGCGCCGGGACCACCGCGGCGGCGGCGCGCGAGCCGCCGGAGGAGACCAGTTCGCCCAGCCCGCTCGGCGCGTGCGGCAGCAGCTCAGCCAGCTTCGAGTCGACCCGCGACTGGAAGATCGCCCCGAGCGAGGCGACCCCGGTGGCGATCCCGACCTGGCGGAAGGTCGTGTTGATCCCCGAGCCCATGCCCGATTTCTCGACCGGCACCACGGCGATCGCCGCCTGGCCGATTCCCGGGTTGGTGATCCCGATGCCGACCCCGGCGATCAAGAAGCCAACCAGCAGCGTCGTCCACTCCGAGTCGGCGTTGACGCCGTGCATCAGCAACAGCCCCACCCCGACCAGCGCCAGCCCGACCCCGAGCAGGACGCGGATCGGAATCCGGTGCGAGAGGGTGCCGGCGATTGGCGAGGCGATGAAGCTGAGCACGGTCAGCGGCAGGAAGCGCAGCCCTGCCTCCAGCGGCGAGAAGCCGAGCACGCCCTGCATGTAGATGGTCAGGTAGAGGAACATCGCGAACATCCCCGCCGAGAGTCCGAAGGCGACCGCGGAAACGCCGTTGAAGGCGGGCTTCCGGAACAGGGTCAGATCGAGCATCGGATGGTCGCTGCGTGCCTCGATCGCAATGAAGATCGCCAGCAGGGCCACGGCCCCGCCCAGGCAGGCGAGGATCAGCGGGCTGCCCCAACCCTCGGGGTTGCCGCGAATCAGGCCGAAGATCAGCAGGAAGAGGGCGATCGAGAAGGTGGCGACCCCCGGCACGTCGACCGGCTCGGCATCGGGCGAGACCACGTTGGCGATCTTCCGCTCGGTAAAGAAGATCGCGACCAGGCCGATCGGGATGTTGACGAAGAAGATCCACTCCCAGCCGAGGTGCTCGGTGATCACGCCCCCGACCAGCGGCCCGATTGCGACGGCGCCGCCGATCGTCGCGCCCCAGACGCCGAAGGCGGTCGCCCGGTCCTTGCCCTGGAACTCCTGGCCGATCAGCGCCAGCGAAGTCGCGAACATGCCGGCGCCGCCCACTCCCTGCAGGCCGCGGGCGAGGTTGAGCAGGGTCGGGTCGCCGGCGATCCCGCAGAGGAAGGAGGCGCCGGTGAAGACGCCAAAACCGATCGCGAACACCCGGCGGCGGCCGAGCCGGTCGCCAAGCGAGCCGGCGGTGAGCAGGAAGGCGGCGAGGGTCAGCGAGTAGGCGTCGACGACCCACTGCAGGCTGGAGAGGCTGGCGTGCAATTCGCGCTGGATGTCGGGCAGCGCGACGTTGACGACCGTGATGTCGAGCAGCAGCATGAACGTCGCGGTCGAGATCAGGACGAGGGTCCACCATTTGCGCTGCATGGGCGGCAACCCTAGACAACCGCCCTGCTCGGCTAGGCAGACTTAGACCGCGAGGTGGCCGAACTTCTCGCGTATCCGCTGGTAGAAGCTGGTGCCCGGCAACTGCGCCAGGCGGCCGACCCCGTCGACGAAGCGCACCTCCAGCTCCGCGCCCGGATCGAGGTCGGCGAGCGGGACGCCGTCGACCGCTACTTCGACCGGCTCGCGGCCGACGGCGTTGCCGACGTGGAGGGTGTCGCGGGGGGCGACGACCAGGGCCCTGGCGGTCAGCGAGTGCGGGGCGATGTAGCTGACCGCATAGCCTTTGACGCCCCAGGCCAGGATCGGGCCCTGGTTGGCGAGGTTGTAGCCGGTCGAACCGACCGGGGTCGCGGCGACCAGGCCGTCGCAGCGGACGTGGCCGACCTCCTCGCCGGAGAGCCGGTAGCTCAGCTCCGCGACCCGGTCGTGCGGGCGGCGGGTCAAGGTGACGTCGTTCAGCCCGGTGCCGGCGGCGCCGTCGAGGGTGACTTCGAGGCCCGGCAGCTCGATCGTCTCGATTTCGCCGGCGAGAGCGCGACGAACCCCTTGCTCGACTTCGGCCCGCTCGACCGCGGCGAGGAAGCCGACGGTGCCGTGGTTGACGCCGAAAACCGGCACCCCGGTCCCGGCGAAGCGACGCAGCGCATGCAGGATCGAGCCGTCGCCGCCCAGCACCAGGCAGAGGTCCGGCCGCGGCTTGTCGCCGGTGACTGCCTCGATCCCTTCGGCGGCCGTTCCGTGCTTGCTCAGCTCGTCGGCGGTCGCGACCACCCGCCAGCCGGCCTCGCGCGCGGCCGCGACGACGGTCGCCACCGCGTCGGTTGCCGCGGGTGGGTGCGAGTGGGTGATCAGCGCCGCGGCCTTCAAGGCGCCCCGTCCGCCGCCAGGATCGCCGCCTCAAGGTCGGCGACTTCCGGTCCGTCGCCGCCGCACCAGACGAAGGTCTCGCGGTTGCCCTTCGGGCCCGGCAGGCCGGATGGGGCGAAGCCGCGTACGGCGAGGCCGAGCCCGCGGGCCGCCTCGGCGACAGCGAGGATCGCCTCGCGGCGGTCGCCGTCGTCCCGCACGACCCCCTTCCCGACCCGCTCGCGCCCCAGCTCGAACTGCGGCTTGACCATCGCCAGGACCTCACCGCCGGGCGCCAGGCAGGATGAGACTGCGGGCAGGATCTTGGTCAGCGAGATGAAGGAGACGTCGATCGTCGCCAGCGTCGGCGCGAAGGGCAGATCGGCGGGCCGCATCTCGCGGGCGTTGAGGCGCTCGATCACGGTCACCCGCGGATCCTCCCGCAGCCGCAGGTCGATCTGACCGTAGGCGACGTCCGCCGCAATAACCCGTGCTGCGCCGTGCTGTAGCAGGCAGTCGCTGAAGCCACCGGTCGAGGCGCCGACGTCGAGGCAGTCCCGGCCGGCGACGTCGATGGCAAGGGCACCCAGCGCGTTATCCAGCTTGACGCCGCCGCGGGAGACGTAGCGGGGGCCCGGGTCGACGATCAGCGCCGCTTCCGGCTCGACCAGCTGGCTTGGCCGCAGCGCCACCGGGCCGTCCCTGCCGACGCGCACTTCGCCGGCACGCACCGCCCCTGCGGCGGCGGACCGCGACGGAAACAGCCCACGTTCCGCCAAAACCGCGTCTATCCGCGCCTTCTTCACGCCGGAAACGCTACAGCGGTCCAAAAACCCGCGGTTACCGGCTGTTTACCGCCCGCTTAGGTGGGTATGCGACCTTCCATTGCCCAGTGGGAGGAGACCGCTCAAGCTTTTCTGTGATCGGCCTCACACACAAATCGCACGTATGTTCGTACGCTGCTCAAGGATTCAAGTGGAGGTGCCGACGTAAGCAGGACAGAAACTTCTAGGTCGAGTCTTGCGCCGTACATATGGCCCCGCTGCTTCCCACAGCGGCGCCCGCGGCACAAACAGGGCTCACCCACCTCCCACGGATCCACATATATAGAGATACATATCTCTCCTCCCTGTAGTAACCCCAGAAGCGCCCCGCCCCCCCGGCGGGGCGCTTCTGTTGTGGGGGGCTTAGCAAGCCAAAAACGGGCTCCCGGCCCGGCCGCAATGGCCGCCCCAAGACGGCCGAATCACGCCTCGTGCCACAGTCAGCTGGATCGCCTGCGCTGCTGCGCCTTGCGATGCGCCTGCAATCCGGCGCGCGGCGCGATCGTCAGCCAGTGGCATTCTGCCGGCGCGCCATCAGACGGCTCGTTTCGATAGATCAAGCGAAAGCGAGGCTTGTTGTCGTAAGAAGGAATGTCGAAGCGAACTCGGCGGCACTCCGCCAGCTCGGGGTGGAGCCCCCGCCCCATCAGCTCCCCAATGAAAGGGTTGCCCTTGCATTCGACCAACAGCTCGGCGATGCGGCGCTTCAGCGCCTCGGCTTCAGTCGTTCTCTCGGAATCCTCGCCAGGAGAGCTCGCCGTCAGCTCGGCCACGTCATCGAGGACGCCCTTGGCGAAGGTGACGGGCACCTCGCCGGACGCCTCGACGGTCATCCCTCGGGAAGCTCGATACCCAGCTTCGCCAACGCCCCAGCGCCGTCTTCCTTGTGATCCGCGGCACCGCTGCGGATGCGCTCCGCGGCGATGGCGGCGGCTTCGTCATCAGCGCGGCGCGACTCGAAGGTCTCGGCCATCGCGTCGATCTTCGAGTTCATAGCCTGCATCTGCTCTTCGAGGCGACGCACCTTGTCTTGAACTCGTCCCGATTTCATTCTCGAAATAAGAGGCACCTTGACGAGGATACCTGCGCAGGCCGACCGCAATCGCTCATCCGTCGTGGCCGTCCTGGTGGCCTTCGCCGCGTAGATAGCCGTCCATCCGTTCGCGGACCTCATCGTGGCTGCCGGGCAGCAGGTGCCCGTACACGTCGAAGGTGGTCTGGATCTTGGAATGACCCATGAACTGCTGGATCGCTTTGGGATTCGCCCCCGCGTCGATCAGCAGCGAGGCAAGGTGTGGCGGCACTCATGGAGAGGGTGATCGGCCGGGGAAAGCCGGTAGCGCCCCTCTCCCGCTCCGCGGCCTCGGGCTCGTTGGCGCTGGCGGCCCTCCACGCCTGCTTTGTCCCCCCTTGTCTTGACGCGACAGTCGATTTCGTGCCTCATATCTACCTGTCGAGTGAGGCAGCGAAATCCGGCAGGAGATTGGGTCCGCCTCCCTTGGATGCGGGTCGCGAAGCCGGGATGAGAACGAATTGGCCACTACCTAACAGGGGGCCGAACCGCGAGAGTGGCCCCTGTTTTTTCGTCCAAACCTGCGCAGCTACGAATATCCCTAGCCTGATTGGGGTGCCTTTCGCTCACGCCGGCCACTGGATCGGCCAGGTTCTCGCCCTGGTCCCGGTCGTCGTGATCGTCCTCGCGCTGGCGATCAACTGGTGGCGGCACCGCGACGACCCCGACTGGTACGACCGCGATGCCGAAGAGGACGAGGCGAAGGAACTAGACGAAATCCTGAACGGCTAGTGCGGGAGCGGGCGGTGCGCCGAATGTCCAGCATTCTCCCTACCCTGGCACCATCGAACTCTCCTACCGTCATCTGGGCGGCGAGCTACACCGCCACGGCGAGCTGACGCACGCTCATCCCCACGCCGGCCCGCACGCTCATGAAAGCGAGACTCACCGCCACGGCGATCACGGTCATACCCACGGCTTGGTCGATCCTTCGATCAAACGCTCGCGGGCGGGAGTGCGGGCCGTCGCCCTCTCGTTCGCCGTGCTTGGACTCACCGCAGCCGCGCAGGTGGCGATCTTCGCCACGACCGGCAGCATCGCCCTGCTCGCCGACCTGATCCACAACTTCGGCGACGCGGCCACCGCGATTCCGCTCGGTGCTGCTTTCCTGATGCGCTCGGAGACTGCCGAGCGCTACGCGGGCTACTTCGTCGTCTTCGCCATCTTTGTCTCCGCCGCCGTCGCCGGAGTCGAGGCGATCCGGCGTCTGATCCACCCCGAGGAAGTCACGCACCTCGCCGTCCTGATCGGTGCTGGTCTGCTCGGCTTCGCCGGTAACTGGCTGGCGGCACTGATTCGCCTCGCGGCCGGGCGCGCGCTCGACAGTCCCGCCCTCATCGCCGACGGCAACCACGCCAAAGCCGATGCCTATGTCAGCCTCGCCGTCGTCGCCACCGCAATCGCGGTGTCCTTCGGGCTACAGCTTGCCGACCCGCTGATCGGCCTCGGCATCAGCGCCCTAATCATGCGGATCACCTGGCAGTCGTGGCGAACGGTCCGCAACGGTCACGCCCACACCCATTCCCACTAGCCTCCGCCGCTCCGATCATGGTCGCGATCGACGCCAGCGCCATCGAGCCGCCGATCCCTTCGAGGGCGGCCGACTCGCCCGGCTTGATCTTCATTCGCTTCCTCAAGTTCGGCCTGCTCGCTTGGGGTGGACCGGCTGCACAGATCGCGATGGTCAAGCGCGAGTGCGTCGATGAGGAAGGTTGGATCAGCGAGGCGAGCTTCAAGAAGCTGCTCGCCGTCTACCAAATCCTTCCCGGCCCCGAGGCCCACGAGCTTTGTGTCTACTTCGGCCGCTTGCGCGGCGGCAAGCTCGGCGGCTTCCTCGCTGGTCTTGGGTTCATGTTGCCGGGCTTCATCCTCATGCTCGGCCTCTCGATCCTCTACGTCGAGGCAAACCTCGCCGGACACCTGCATGGCCTGTTCTACGGGCTGACGGCGGCGGTCGGGGCGCTGGTCGCCCGCGCCCTGGTCCGGCTCAGCAAATCGTTCATCTCAGATGTGCCCTTGGCGATCATCGCCCTAGTCGGTTTCGCCCTGACCATCTGGGTGGGGATCACCTTCGTCCTGGTCTTGCTCGGCGGCGGCATCGCCTACGAGCTATGGACGAACGGGCGGCGGTGGACTCATCGGGCCAACAGCTTTGCGCTCAGTCCATTGACGGTCTTAGCCGTCGTCGCCGGGGCGATCACGGTCTCGCTGACGGCGACGATCTTTCTCGAGGGATTGAAGGCGGGCCTGCTCACCTTCGGCGGCGCCTACACCGTGATCCCCTTCCTGCGCGAGGCCGCCGTCGAAAACCACCACTGGCTGACCAGCGGGCAGTTCAACGACGGCCTGGCGATGGGCGGCATCCTGCCCGCGCCGCTGATCATCTTTTCCACCTTCGTCGGCTACATCGCCGGCGGGCTCGGCGGTGCCCTGGTGATGACGCTCGGCATCTTCATCCCCGCCTTCGTCTTCCCGATCTTCCTCCACCGCCAGCTCGTCGCCGTCTCCGAGAACGAGCGCCTGCATCCCTTCCTGCTCGGGGTCGCAGCGGCGGTGATCGGCCTGATCGCGGCGGTCACGGTGACGATCCTCGAAACCAGCGTCACCGATGTCTACACCGCCCTGATCGCGCTCGGCGCCTTCGCTGCGCTCAATCGCTGGCACGGCAAACTGACCGTCGTCTACGTGATGGGCGTTGCCGGGATCGTCGGCGTTGTCCTTCAGCACACCTTGGTCTGAGAGGTGCCGGGCGAGCCGTGCCGCAATCGCGCCACAGTCGGACCCGGATTCGACCGGTTTCAACCGGACTCAGCCGGATTGAGCTTGGCTCTGCCAGCGGCTTTCCGCTTTGCCATGCGACCGGTCGCAGTTCTCTCCTCCCTGTAGTAACCCCAGAAGCGCCCCTCCTCCCCGGAGGGGCGTTTTCTGTTGGCTGGACGGCCGTGGGCCAAGCAGCTGTTGAGAAGTCCCGGAATAATCGCTGCGTGACGCGCGGGCGGGGACTGATCGCATCGGGGATCGCGACCCTGCTCCTGCTCTTGGCGATGTCGCCTGCCGAGGACCGGATGCAGGACAACGACGGCCCGGGGATGGTCACCTTCGAGCTGACCGGCGGCCAGAACCGCGCCGACGAGATCCTTGCCGAATGGGGCGAGGACGGCCAGGACGCGGCGCGCGAGCAGTTGTGGATCGACTTCGGCTTCATGCTCGCTTACGGAACCTTCCTCACCCTCGCCCTGGCCGCGGTTCGCGACCTTGCCAGGGACCGGGGCTGGCGCCGGCTCGCGGCGATCGGCGGCGGCGTCGTCTTCTTCGGCGCGCTGGGCGCGGGGTTCGACGCGCTGGAGAACGTCTGCCTGCTGCTGACCCTCAACGGGTCCGGCGCCGCCTTTCCCCTCCTGGCGACGATCTTCGCCGCCTGCAAGTTCCTCCTCCTCACCGCGGCGATCGCCTACCTGCTCGCCGGCCTGGCAATGCGGCTGCTCGACCCCGACCCGGCGCCACGGCCGTCGTAGCGTGCGGGAGCCTCGACTCGCGCAGGTTCTGGGTGCGCTAATGATCCTCCGATGAGTCGAATCGCCGTCGTCACCGGAGCCTCGAGCGGGATCGGCGCGGCAACCGCGCGGGCGCTGGCGGCCGATGGGTTCGAGGTCGTCGCCGGGGCGCGGCGCCTGAAGCGGCTCAAGGAGCTTGCCGCGGAGATCGACGGCCGGGCGATCCGGCTCGACGTCGCCGATCCGGGGTCGGTCGATGAGCTCGCGGCCGCGGTACGCCGCTGCGACGTGCTCGTCAACAACGCGGGCGGGGCACTCGGGCTGGCGCCGATCGCCGAGGCCGACGAAGAGCAGTGGCGGCAGATGTACGAGGCCAACGTGCTGGGGACGATGCGGATGACGCGGGCGCTGCTGCCGGCCCTGGTCGCCTCCGGTGACGGCCACATCGTCGGCGTCACCAGCATCGCCGCTTTCGAGGACTACCGTGGCGGCGCCGGCTACACCGCCGCCAAGCACGCGCAGCGCTCGTTGCTGCGAGTCCTCAGGCAGGAGCTGCTCGGGCAACCGGTGCGAGTGACCGAGATCGCGCCGGGGATGGTCGAGACCGAGTTCTCCGTGGTCCGCTTCGGCGGCGACGAGGAGGCGGCGGCGCGCGTCTACGCGGGCATGACGCCGCTGGGCGCCGCGGACGTCGCCGAGTGCATCCGCTGGGCGGTGGCGCAGCCGTCGCACGTCAACGTCGACGAGATCGTCGTCCGGCCGCGGGACCAGGCGACGGCGACCGCGGTCCACCGCCGGTCCTGAGGCGGCCGGCCCAAGTCCCTCCTAGCCCTCCGTCGCCTGCTCCTCGCCGGGCCAGCGGCCGGTGAGCCGGGCGACGGCGCCCCGGACGCCGTGGTCGGCGAAGCCTTTGGCAAGTCGGAAGATCGCCCCCTCCAGGGCGAGCGCGCCGATCAGCTTCAGAATCGGGGCCCGGCGCTGGTCGGGCTCTGGCGGGTCCTCATCGTCGATCGCCGCCCAAACCCGCTCGAACGCCTTCTGGGCGACGAGGCCGGCGATCAGGCCGGTGACGATGCCGATCGGCGCGAAGAGCAGCTTCATCGCCCTGAGGCTACCCCGGCCGCACGGCGACAAACGGAAAAGAAAAGCGGGCCGAACGCGCATTGCGCGGCCGGCCCGCCAAGGGAGAGAAACGAAGCCAAAGCGGCTCAATTCCTCTAAGCCGCACCCTATCTATTCAATTTTGGAAAAGCAGAAGTATCTGGTGGGATGAACTTGCGGTGTCCGAAGAAAACTTGAGCGGCGGCGCCCTCAAACCTCGCGTCGGACCCGCAAACGCGGAACCGGCCGCACTAGGCGGCCGGTCGCAGTGGTCCGATTCCCCCGACGGACCCACATACATAGAGCTGCCTCTCCTCCCTTGGCGACCCCCAGAAGCGCTGGCTATAGGCCTTTGCCTTCTCAACCGCCGCCGGAGAGACTGGGGCCAATCTATTCGATTGCGACGATTGGATCAATCGTCAAAATTAATTAGTCCCAAATTAAGCGTCTAACCGTGATGCACCGGCTGGGCCGAAGGCAGCGCAGCCAGCACCCGCTCGGCGACCGCCTCGCCGGTCAGCCCCGCATCGGCCCGGAGCAGCGCCGGCTTGCCGTGGGTGACGTAGCGGTCGGGCAGGCCGACGCGCAGCACCCGTGCCCGCTCGGCCGGCCCCTCGCCGAACGCGTCCTCGAGATGCTCCAGGACCGCCGATCCGAAGCCGCCCGGCAGCACGTTCTCCTCGATCGTCACCACCAGGTCGTGCTCCCGCGCCAGCCGCTCGACCAGCCCGCCGTCTAGCGGCTTGGCGAAGCGAGCATCGACCACCGTCGGCGCCAGCCCGTGGCCGGCGAGGATCTCCGCCGCCTGCCTGGCGACCGCGACGCCGTAGCCGTAGCCGAGCAGCGCCACCCGCTCGCCCTCGGCGAGCACCTCTCCCCTGCCGATCGGGATCGCCTTCGGCCGCGCCGGCAGCTTCGCCCCCTCCCCCGCCCCGCGCGGATAGCGCAGCGCCACCGGGCCATCGTGGACGATCGCGGTGCGCAGCATGTGCACCAGCATCGCCTCGTCGCGCGGCGCCATTACGACGATGTTGGGAATCGGCAGGAAGTAAGAGATGTCGAAGGCGCCGTGATGGGTCGGGCCGTCGTCGCCGACCAGGCCGGCCCGGTCCATCGCGAAGGTCACGTCCAGCCGCTGCAGGCAGACGTCGTGGATGATCTGGTCGTAGGCACGCTGGAGGAAGGTCGAGTAGATCGCGCAGACCGGCTTCGCCCCCTGTAGGGCAAGGCCGGAGGCGAGCAGGACCGCGTTCTGCTCGGCGATGCCGACGTCGTAGTACTGGCCAGGGACCTCGTCGGCCAACCGCTGCAGGCCGGTCCCCCCCGCCATCGCCGCGGTGATCCCAATCACCCGCTCGTCGCGCTTTGCCTCGGCGACCAAAGCCTCGGCGAAAACCTGGGTGTACTGGGGCGGTGAGCCGGCGGCCGGCGGCTTCTCCAGCCGCTCGATCCCCTCCGGCGAGTCGGTTTCGGTCACCGGGACCGGCTTGGCGGCGGCCGGCTTGCCGTTGACGATCGAGTTGGGCTTGGCGGCATGCCACTTCTCCATCGACTCCAGGCCGCCCTCTTCGGCCGGCGCGAACCCCTTGCCCTTGACCGTGTGGATGTGGACGACGACCGGGCGGTCGGCGGCGAAGGCCTCGGTCAGCGCCTCGCGCAGGGCGTGGACGTCATGGCCGTCGATCACCCCCATGTAGGCGAGGTCCAGCTCCTCGAAGAACAGCCCCGGCGCCCAGTAGGCCTTGATCGCCGCCTTGATCTCGGGCCCAAGCTGCTCGATCCGCCGCCCCAATCCGAGCGGCAGCTTGGTCAGCCGGTCCTCGACCTCCTCGCGAGCATGGAAGAGGCGCGGATTGAGGCGGATGCGGTTGAAGTAGCGGGAGAGGGCGCCGACGTTGGGCGAAATCGACATCCCGTTGTCGTTGAGCACGATCACGATCGGCGTCTGCAGGCCGCCGGCGGCGTGCAGCGCCTCGTAGGCGACCCCGCCGGTCAGGGCTCCGTCGCCGATCACTGCGGCGACCCGGCCGTCCTCGCCGAGGCCCTTGCGCATCGCCTCCTTCAGCCCGACCGCGTAGCCGATCGAGGTCGAGGCATGGCCGGCGCCCATGACGTCGTGCTCGGACTCGGCGATCGAGCAGAACGGCGCCAACCCCTCGTACTGGCGGATCGTCTGCAGTTGGTCGCGGCGGCCGGTGAGGATCTTGTGCGGGTAGGACTGGTGGCCGACGTCCCAGAGAACCTTGTCGCGGGGCGAGTCGAGCAGGCTGTGCAGGGCGACGGCCAGCTCGCAAGTGCCGAGGTTGGCGCCGAAGTGACCGCCGATCTCGCCGATCGTGTCGATGATGTATGTGCGCATCTCCTGCGCGACCCGCTGCAGCTGCTCCTCATCGAGGCCGTGCAGATCGTCGGGGCCGTCGATCGTCGGCAGCAGCGGTTTGGTCTTGTCGTCGTCGTTGCCCTGGGTGGGGGGCTCTGCGTTCATTCGTTCCTCGTGAAGATGTAGTCGGCCACGCGCCTCAGGTCCTCGGTCTCGCCGGCGGCTCCGGCCAGCGCCGCGATCGCCTTGGCGTGGGACTCGGCGGCCAGCTCGCGCGCCCGCTCGAGCCCAAAGAGGCTGACGTAGGTGAGTTTGCCATGTCGCTCGTCGCTTCCATGTGGCTTGCCGAGCTGCTCGTCGCTCTCGGTCACGTCGAGGATGTCGTCGACGATCTGGAACAAGACGCCCAGCTCGTCGGCGAAACGGCGATAGGGAATTGTCTCAGGTTCTCCCACGCCCTCGAGGATCAGCACGACGCCGACGCTGGCGGCGATCAGGCGGCCGGTCTTGAGGCCGTGCAGCGCGCGCAGGCCGGCGGCGTCGTCCTCGGCTCCGACCACGTCGACGTACTGGCCGCCGACCATGCCGTCGACACCGGTCGCTGCCGCCAGCTCGCGCATCGCCGCCAGCACCCGCGCCGGCTCCCCCGGCTGCTCGCAGAACAGCCGCATCGCCTCGGCGAAGAGGCCGTCGCCGGCGAGGATCGCCACGTCCTCGCCGAACTTGACGTGCGCGGTGGGCAGGCCGCGGCGCAGCTCGTCGTCGTCCATCGCCGGCAGGTCGTCGTGGATCAGCGAGTAGGTGTGGATCAGCTCGATCGCCGCGGCGATCGGGAGGATTTGCTCGGGGTCGGCGCCGAGGGCGCGAGCCGTGGCCAGCGCCAGCACCGGCCGCACCCGCTTGCCGCCGGCGAGCAGCGAATAGCGCATCGCCTCCTCCAGCCCGGCGGTCGGCGCGGCCGCCGAGAACCGCAGCTGCGCCAGGGCGTCCTCGACCAGCGCCCGCAGGTCCTCGGGGTAGCTCACGGCTTCCGCGGTTCCTCTGGGACGCATTGCGTAACCAAGGAACCACGCAACGGTGGGGCGCTCACTCGGGGTTCGCCTCGGCCGCTTCGCGCGCCTGCCGGTTCGCCTCCTCGACCGCCTCCGCCGAGAGGTCGGCCGCTTCGCTCGCCAGCGCGGCGGCGCGCTCATCGCCTGCCTCCTCGCCCTCCAGCTCGACGGCGATCTGGCGCAGCCGTTCGGCGATCTCGCGCAGGCGGGAGGAGTCGCCGGTCACTTGGCCGGCTCCCGCTCGCGGACGATCGCCCCGAGGATGCCGTTGATGAAGCCCGGCGCCTCGGCGCCGCAGTACTCCTTCGCGATCTCGACCGCCTCGTCGATCGCCACCTCGTAGGGCACCTCGCCCGCTTCGATCTCATACAGCGCGACCCGCAGCACGTTCAGGTCAAGCGGCGCGATCCGGTCGACGGTCCAGCCTTTGGCGTATTCGGAGATCGTCTCGTCCAGTTCTTCCCGCCGGGAGTCGACGCCCTCGGCCAGCTCGCGGGTCAGCGACCGCGAATCGGCGATCAGCTCCTCGAGCGGGCGGCCGGTGACGTCGCGCTGGTAGCTGGCAAAGACCGCGTCGCGGCGTTGGTCGGACCTGCGCATCAGCCCATTCTCCAGGTTTTCAACGCAGGATCTCGACCAGCAGGACCCAGGCGTTGGCGATCGCGCCGACGATCGCGAAGACGATGCCAGCGACGACCCAGTAAAGGCCGCCGCCAGCGTCGAGCAAGACGCTGGCCCCGCCGATCACGAACGGCACGGTGCCGACCAGGCGCAGGCCCCAGCGGGTCCACAGCCAGGAGCGCGGGGGCACGAAGCTGGTGGCCAACCCAATGGTGGGCAGCCGAGCGATGACGGTGGCGATCGTGAGACTAACGAAGAGCAGCTCGGCGCCGAGAGCGCCGCTGCTCTGACCCGGAATCAGGCCGACGATTGAGACGAGCAGCACGGCGACCAGCAAGAGGAGAGTCTCCAGGGCGCGGTCCGGCAGGCCCGCTTCTCCGAGGATGCGGTCGAGGTTGATCGAGACGGCGACGAAGACGAGCCCGGCCAGCGCCGCGGAGGCGCCGGCGGTGGCGACGAAGAGGTCGCTCCACTCGCTCGGGTCGTAGGCGAACACGCTGCCGATGATCGTAGGCGCGAGCGCGGCGGCTCAGGCGCGCGAGACGTACTCGCCGGTGCGGGTGTCGACCCGCACCGTTTCGCCCTCCTCGATGAACAGCGGGACCTGGACGACGACCCCGGACTCTAGCGTCGCCGGCTTGTTACCGCCGCCCGAGGCGGTGTCGCCTTTGAGGCCGGGGTCGGTCTGAGTCACCTTCATCTCGATCGCGCTCGGGACCTGGACGTCGCTGGGCCGTTCGTCGACGAAGAGCACCTCGACCTCGGCGTTCGGCAGCACCCACCGCATCGACTCGCCGAGCGCGTCGCTGGCGATTTCGATCTGCTCGTAGTCGCGGCTGTCCATGAAAACCGCCGCGTCGCCGGAGTCGTAGAGGTACTGCATCTTCTTCGATTCGGTGCGCACCGGGCGGAACTTCTCCCCCGCCCGAAAGGTTTTGTCGATCACCGAGCCGTCCTCGATCCGCCGCAGTTTGGTCCGCACGAAGGCGCCGCCCTTGCCCGGCTTGACGTGCTGAAACTCGAGGATCTTCCAGATCTTGCCGTCGATCTCGATGTGGGTGCCGTTCTTGAACTGGTTGGTGGAGATCACGGCGGCAATCCTAGAGAGCGCGGGCGCGGGCCGATCTCCACGTTTCCGCCCGGTGGCGCGTTGGAAGGGCGTGGAACGGGAGGACCTCGATTTCGAATCCGGCGGCGAGCGCTGCGCGGCCTGGCTGTACCCGGCGGCGGGCGAGGCGGCGACGGCGCCGATCGCGGTCATGGCGCACGGGCTTTCGGGGACGCGCCGTGACGGGCTGGGACCGTTCGCGGAGGGCTTCGCCGCGGCCGGGATCGCGGCACTGCTGTTCGACCACCGCGGCTTCGGCGACAGCGACGGCGAGCCGGACCGCTTCGAGCCGCGGCGCCAGCTCGCGGACTGGCGCGCGGCGATCGCCCGTGCCCGTCAGCTGCCGGGCGTCGACCCCGATCGGGTCGCCACCTTCGGCTCCTCGATGGGCGGCGGCAACGCCCTCGCCGCCGCCGCGGCCGACCGGCGAATCGCGGCCGTCGTCAGCCAGGTCCCCTTTCTCGACATCGTCCGCCAGGCGCACCGCTCCTCGGCCGGGGTGACGCTGCGGATGCTGATCGCGGCGGCCCGTGGGCGGCACCTGCCCGCGGTCGGGCAGCCGCACGAGGCCGCCTTGATCAACGCGCCCGGCGGCGAGGAGGGCTGGCGCCACGTGGTCGCGATCGGCGAGGACTCGCGCTGGCGCAACCGCGTCTCCTCGCGCTGGCTGCTCGGTGCCCCGTTCCGGCCGGCCCGGGTCGCCCGGCGGCTTCACTGCCCGTGGCTGCTCTGCGTCGGCGGGGCCGACCGGGTCGCCCGCCCGGGGCCGGCGATCGCCGCCGCAAAGCGGGCACCGCTGGCCGAGCTGCGCCTCTACCCCGGCGTCGACCACTTCGACGTCTACGACGGTCCCGAGCACGAGGCAGTCCTCGCCGACGAGCTCGCCTTCCTGCGGCGCCACCTGCTGGCGCCCCGGCCCCAGCCTCGGGTCAGGCCGTCTCGCTCAGCCGCAGCACCGCCTGCTCCGGATCGCGGAACACCTCGCCGCGGGTGAAACGGCCACCGGCGACGTCCCAGATCCAGGCCACCGGCATGTCGCGGATGCCGAGCTGCCGGCTGCGGGCGTAGACCCGCCCCCGCACCAGCAGCGACTCGCCGTGGCGCTCGGTCACCTTCGGCGTGATCAGCAGCTCGTCCCAGGCCCGCTCGACGTCGAGCAGGTACTCGTGCAGGCCGGCCGGCCCGACGTAGGGAGCGGTGCGGCCGATCGCTTCGGCGGTACCGACCGGGAAGAACTCCAGCGTCTCGTCGCAGAGCTCGTCGATCTCCCCGACGTCGCGCCGGTTGAAGGCGGTGAACAGCCGCTCGACCAGCTCCTGCTGCCCGGCCGGGGCGGGCTCGGCGTCGGCGGAGGCCGGGGCGATCGCGATGATCGCGGCGTCGTCGTCGGGATCGCCGGCGACGAAGTCGGCCAGGGCCAACTCGAGCTTCTGGGCTGCCAGCGCCGGGCTGGCGACGTTGGCCAGCTCCGCCCGCAGCCGTTGCTCGCCGAAGCGGCCCTCCTGCCCGCCGGCCTCGGTAACGCCGTCGGTGATCGCGATCAGCTGCTGGCCCGGGCGCAGACGCGCCCGCTCGATCGTCCAGTGGACCTCGGCGAAGGCCCCCAGCACCGGCGCCGGTGCGGTCGCCTCGGTCACCGACTCGCCATCGACCAGCAGCGGCGGCGGGTGCCCCGCCACCGCCAACCGCACCGGTTGGGTCGAGTCCTCGTCGATCGCCATCGCGGCGACGCTGCAGAGCGCGGGGCCACGGCGGGCCAGCAGCTCGCGGTTGAGGGTTTCCAGCGCAATCACCGGGTCTCCGGTCAGCGCCGCGGCGGTGCGCAGGGTGTAGCGGGCGTGGGCGGTGATCGCCGCCGCCTGGGCGCCGCGACCGGTGACGTCCCCGACCACCACCATCCAACCACCGGCGATCCGGAAGGCGTCGTAGAAGTCGCCGCCGATCTCGTTCTCGGCCCCCGCCGGCCGGTACACCGCGGCGATCGACCAGCCGGGGATGTGCGGCAGCGGCGGCGGCAGCAGCCCGTGCTGCAGCGTCTCGGCTATCTCCGCCCGTTCGCGCTCGCTGCGCTCGAGGTCGGAGAAGAGGCCGGCGTTGTCGAGGGCGAGGGCGACGCGGCCGGCGAGGATGCCGGCGAAATGGGCGTCGTCGGGGCGGTAGCGCCGGCCGGAGTGGCTGACGCCGACATTGAGGATCCCGGTCGGTCGGCCCCTGGCGCGCAGCTCGACCGCTACGTAGGAGTGGACGCCGAGCCCGAGTAGGAATTCAAGGTCCTCGTCGCTGACGGCGGCGTCACGCAAGTCGTCCTCGGAGACGTGTTCGAAGAAGCGCGGCTCCTGACGCGCGATGGTCGCGTCGCTCGCCATCCGTTCCTGGAAGACCGGGGAGCGTGAGGCCAGGCCGCTTTCGGCCGCCTCCGCATCGGGCCCGGTGACGCGCACCGAGGCACGGCGGATTTGCTCGCCCTCGATCACGTCGATCATGCAGAAATCGCCCAGCTCCGGGACGAGGATGTCGGCGATCCCGTCGAGGGTCTCCTCCAGCGAGCCGCCCAGTTCGGCGACGCGGGCGATTTCGTCGAGGATCTGGAAGCGGCGAGCGCCCTTCCGCGCTCGCGCCATCGCCACCGCGGCGATCACCACCACCGCCACCAGGGCGAGGATTGCGACGCCTATCGCGATGTCGGTGATCACCCTTCGCCTCCCCCGGCTCGAAGCCGCTCAGAGCGTACCCGCTCCACTCGCATCGCGAAGAAGCTGAGGTGCAGCGGCCCGCCGACGCCGGTGACCGCGATCGTCCGCGCCTGCGGGACCTGGGCGAAGGTGCCCTTGCCGCCGATTCCGTCGCTGCTGCGCAGCATCAGGCCGTCGGTCGCGGTGCCGGGGATCAGCCGGAAGCTGCGGTCGCCGTTGACGATCGCGTGGCGCGTGCGCGGATGCGCGAGGAACGACTGCAGCCGCTCCAGCCCTTCGACTTCGACCCCGTCGATGCGGGCCCAGACGACTTCGTGGGGGCCCGGCGCCGGCACCGGCACGGGCTCGCCCGCGGCCGCCTCGGCCGAGCCGATGAATCGCGACGGCCTGCAGCGGTTCGGCCGCCGCGCCAGCACCTGCCAGCGCTCGCTCGACTCGATCACGGCGAAGTGGCAGAGCCCCGCCCGCGCCTGCTCTGGCGGGTCCCAGCCGGGGAAGCGGCCGTCGATGCTGCGGGTCGGGAACTCGGGGTAGACGAGGCCCGCGTTCTCGCGCAGGATCCGTTCCGGGCCGTCGGGGTCGCGCAGCGCGGCGGCGTTCAGCTCGTCCAGCCTGCTCGTGTAGGCGGAGTAGTTCTGGAAGACCGGCAGCGGGTCCCAGTCGAGCCGGTAGGCCCAGGCGGCGCCGATCTCCCAAGGTTCGACCGTCACCGTGTGGCCCCGCAGCGCCGCCAGCGCTTCGGGCTCGAGCCGGTAGACACCCTCCATCGCGGCGCGCCCGCCTTCGATCAGCCCCCGGCGCCGCGACTCGCTGGCCAGGTTGCGAACCTGGTCGACCGCCAGCCGCAGGTTGGCGACGACGTCGAGGTTGTTGGTCTGTCCGGTCGGGCGCACAGGCCAGCCGACCGCGACGATCGCCGCGATCCCGGCCAGCATCCAATAACGGCGGGCGCGGGCCCAGGGGATCGCGATCCAGAGGATGCAGGCGGTCGAGAAGAAGAGGCTGAGGTGGCCGGCGTCGGTCCGCACGACCCCCTCCTTGAAGACGGTGAAGGCCGCCAGCGCCATCAGCGCCACGCCGGCCCAGCGCGCTCGCGCGTCGCGGTAGCCGCCGCCAAACGTGCTCGCGAGGACCAGCGCGAGGCTGACACCGACCGCCGCCACCGTCGCCGCCACCACCTGCCAGGGCTCGACGTCGGTCGAGGTGATCATTGCCGGGCTGAAGCCGGAGACGATCTCGTAGGTGTTGCGGAGGAATTCGGGGACCTCGCCGAGACTCTGGCCGGTCAGCAGCCAGAGCGCCAGGACCTCGATCGCGAGCAGAGCGAGGTAGGCGGCCAGCTGCCACCAGCGTGCCCGCAATCCGACCAGCGCGATCAGGAAGAAGGCGGCGATCACCGGCCCGGCCGAGAGCTTGATCAGCACCTCGACCGCGCCGAAGGCCGCAGCGCCGACGAGCAGCGCGTCGATCGCCCGCGGTGAGCGCTCCCCTTCCAGGGCCCGCATGCAGAGCAGGACCGCGAGCACGATCGACTGCTCCACCAGCGGCAGCACGGTGACGATCAGGAAGGCGATCGCCAGCGCCGGCAGCGCCCCGACCAGGCGCCGCAGCGCCCAGACCAGGGCGATACAGAAGCCGAGGTAGAGCGCCGCCAGGTAGAGGAAGGCGACGATGCCAAGCCCTTCGAACCAGATCGCCTGGCCGTTCATGAAGCCGAGCGGACCGTAGGTGAAGACGATGTCCCGGCCCCACTGCAGTCCGTCGTGCAGGGCCATCGCCAGGCCGCCGTTCCAGCTCGCGTCGAGCCCGACCGTGGGTGGCGTCATCGCCACCTTCCAGCCCAGCAGGGCGACGAGCACGCCCAGCGACCAGGTCGGCGGCCGGCGGTGGGCCAGCGCGCGCGCCCAGCCGGACAGCGATTCAGCTCGGCTCGGAATCAGGGTCCCGGTCGCCCGCGGTGCTGGTGGTGAGGCTGGCCGCCGCGCCACCGCCGAGGACGCGCCGCACCAGGCCCGGCGCAAGGATCCGGGCGACGGCCGCGAGCGCGTAGGGACGCGGCACGTAGCGCTCCGCCTTGCCGCCCGGCCCCGCTTGGTAGATCGCGTCAGCGACCTTCTCAGGTTTGGAGACGACCCACCTGGTCAGCGCTTTCGCCTTCAGCTCGGTCGCCGGGAAGCCCTCGGTCTCGACGTAGCCCGGCAGGACCATGCCGACGTGAACGCCGTGCGGCAGCTCCTCGGCGTGGAGCGAGTCGGTCCAGCCGATCAGCGCGAACTTGCTCGCCGAGTAGGCGCCGGTGCGGGCCCGCGCCACCCGGCCGGCGGTGCTGGCGACGTTGACGATCGCGCTCGGAGCGGCGGCGCGCAGCAGCGGCAGCAGCTCCTCGGTGAGGCGGACGACGGCGTCGAAGTTCAGCTCCATGTGGCGATGGACGTTGGCGTAGCCGCTCTCGGCGAAGCCGCCGCGCCAGGCGGCGCCGGCGTTGTTGACCAGCAGGTCGAGGCGGCCGCCGTGCTCGGCCTCGAGGTGGGCGCGCACGTGCTCGGGGGCGCCGTCGCCGGTCAGGTCGACCGCGACCCAGGTTGCCCGGCAAGGCAGCGACTCGGCCAGCTCGTGCAGCCGATCCTCGCGACGGGCGACCAGGACCAGCTCGGCGCCCGGCTCGCGGGCCAGCCGGATCGCGGTCGCCTTCCCGATCCCGCTCGACGCCCCGGTTACAAGCGCGACGCTCATCGCCGCAACCGTATTCGACGGCGCCCGCCGACGTGTCCGAGTTTTTGGGTCGGTGACGACCCGAAAACTCGGACACGCCTCGGCGAGTTGCAAGGATTGGCGCGATGCCGCCCTCCTCGCAGACGCGATCGCCACGGGTCAGCGCAACCATGCGCGAGGGCGAGCGGGTGCGGCCGCTGGAGCTGTTCTTCGACCTCGTCTTCGTCCTCGCCCTGACCCAGTGCACGACGCTGATGTCCCACCACCCCACCTGGTCGGGGATCGCCCAGGGACTGCTGGTGCTGGGGGTTCTCTGGTGGGCCTGGGTCGGCTACGCCTGGCTGACCAGCGTGATCGACCCCGAGGAGGGCGCGGTGCGGATCGTCATCTTCGCGGCGATGGCGGCCTTCCTGCTCGTCGCCCTCTGCGTGCCGGAGGCCTTCGGCGACCTCGGGCTCACCTTCGCCCTCGTCTACGCGGTCGTCCGCGTCGCCCACATCGCCCTCTTCATGCTCGCCAGCCCCGAGGACGACGCCCTGCGCCACTCGGTCCTCGGCCTCGCCGCCAGCACCGCGGTCGCGGTCGGGCTGCTGATCGCCGCCTCCTTCCTCGACGGGCTCGCCCAGGGCGCGCTCTGGGCGCTGGCGATCTTCCTCGACATGGCCGGGCCCTACTTCTTCGGCGCCGAGGGTTGGAAACTGGTGCCCGGCCACTTCGCCGAGCGCCACGGGCTGATCGTGATCATCGCCCTCGGCGAGTCGATCGTCGCGATCGGGGTCGGCGCCGGCGGCAGCCTGACGCTCGGCAGCGGCACCGCCGCGGTGCTCGGGGTCGCCCTCGCCGCGGCGCTGTGGTGGATCTACTTCGACGTCGTCGCCCTGATCTCCGCCCGGCGGCTGGCCGACGCCGAGGAGGGCCGGGTCCGCAACGAGCTCGCTCGCGACTCCTACTCCTACATCCACCTGGCGATCGTCGCCGGGATCGTGCTGATGGCGCTGGGGCTGAAGACGACGATCGCCCACACCGGCGAGCACCTGCACGACGTCCCGGCCTTTGCCCTGCTCGGCGGCGTCGCCGTCTACCTGCTGGGGCTGGTCGCGTTCCGCTACCGCCACGTTCACTCGATCAACCGCCAGCGACTCGGGCTGGCGATCGTGCTGCTGATCCTGGTCCCGGTGGCGACCCAGATCCCGGCCCTGGTCAGCCTCGCGATCGCCGCCACGCTGATCTGGGCGATGATCGGCTACGAGCACCGGGGCTACGGCGGGCGGCGCGACCAGTTGCGCCACGAAGCGGCGGTGGCATGAGGCGTCGAACCGGGAAAGCGGACATCTATTCGACTCGACATACTGCCCGCTGTCGTGACTGAAACGCCTCGATTGCTCGACGATCTTCTGCGCGCCGGCGCGCCCTCCGGGTACGAGGGGCCGGCGGCGGCGGTATGGCGCGAGGCGGCATCCTTCGCCGCGCTCTCAACCGACGCACTCGGCTCCTCGATTGCCCGGGTCGGCGAGGCGGCGCCGTTGCTGGCGGTGGTCGGGCACATCGACGAGATCGGCCTCGTCGTCACCCATGTCGACGAGAAGGGCTTCCTCTGGTTCGCGCCGATCGGCGGCTGGGACCCGCAGATCCTGGTCGGGCAGCGAGTCGAGCTGCGCGGCAGGGACGGCCTCGTCCCGGGCGTCGTCGGGCGCAAGCCGATCCACCTGCTCGATGCCGAGCAGCGCAAGAAGGTGGTCGAGCTGAAGGGCCTGCACATCGACATCGGCGCCGCCGACCGCGAGCAGGCCGAGGGACTGATCCGGGTCGGCGACCCGGTCGTGATTGCCGCCGAGCCGCAGCCGCTGGCCGGCGAGCGCCTGGCCTCACGCTCGATGGACAACCGGCTCGGCGCCTACGTGGCGCTGGAGAGCCTGCGCCGCTGCGAGGAGCGCGGCGGGCCCGGCGAGGGCTCGTTCGCCGCGGTCGCCGCGGTGCAGGAGGAGATCGGCCTGTTCGGCGCCCGCACCGCCGCCTTCGAGGTCCGCCCCGACATCGCGATCGCCGTCGACGTCACCCACGCCACCGACGCGCCGGGGGTCGACGAGAAGGAGATCGGCAGCCACCCGCTCGGCTCGGGGCCGGCGATCGGCCGCGGCTCCACCCTCTCCCCCAAGGTCTTCGAGCTGCTGGTCAAGACGGCCGAGGCGGAGGGGATCGAGCACTCGATCAGCGCCAGCGGCCGCGGCACCAGCACCGACGCCGACGTCTTGCAAATCTCGCGTTCGGGCATTCCCACCGGCCTCGTCTCGATCCCGCTCCGCTACATGCACTCGCCGGTCGAGATGGTCGACCTGCGCGACGTCGAGGCGGCGGTCGAGCTGCTGGCCGCCTTTGCCGCTCGGCTCAAGGCCGGCGTCGACTTATCGCGCTGACGACACCTGGGGCCGTCAGCTGTCGACGAAGACCGTGTCGCGGCCGCTCGCCTTCGCCGCGTACAGGGCGGCATCGGCGCGGGCGACGAGGTCGTCACTGTCGACCGTGGCCGGCTCGGTGACGGCGACGCCGATGCTGACCGTGACCGGGATCCCGACCGGGCGGCGCTCGCGCACGCGGCAGCGCAGCCGCTCGGCGATCTCCAGCGCCTCCTCGCGGTTGGCGCCGGGGAGGATCACCAGGATCTCCTCGCCGCCGACCCGGTAGATCGTGTCGCCGGCCTGCAGCGCCGCCCGCATCGTGTAGGCGACGTCCTGGAGGACCGCGTCGCCGGCGGCGTGGCCGAGCTTGTCGTTGACGCGCTTGAAGTGATCGAGGTCGCAGAGCAGCAGCGCGTGGGTCAACCCCTCCGCCGGGTTGCAGGGGGAGCCGTCGAGCTCGCCCAGCCGCTGCTCGAGGGCGTTGCGGTTGAAGAGGCCGGTGAGGGGGTCGAGGGTCGAGCGACGGCGATGGGCGCGATCGGACTCGACCAGGGCGCCGGAGAGGATCACGGTGCTGACGATCAGCGCCGCCGCGGCGACCAACGCCTGGCGGTGTTCCAGGGCGGCGCCGGGATCGGGCACCACGGCACAGGCGACGAACAGCGCCAGGATGAAGGCGGTGCCAACGACCATGCCGCGGGGCTCGAAGCGGAAGCCGAGCGTCACCGCCGGCAGGGCGAACCAGACCAGGACCGGGCTGGTGGCGCCACCGGTGATCAGCGCCGCAGCCGCGAGGAGGACCGGAAGCGCGGCCCAGGCACCGGCGATCCAGACCGCCGGATGGGCGCTGGTCCGCATGAAGCGGTCGGCGACCGAGAAGCCGGCGAGGCCGGCGGCCAGCAGCGGCACCCAGCCCCAGCCGACCTGTGAGGAGCCGCCGAGGGCGATCGAGACGGCGAGGATCGCGAAGCAGGCGGCGCGGTAGCGGCGCACCCGCGTCTCCATGTCGAGCAGCCGCTCGCGGCGCGCCTCCTCGTGAATCGAGACGAGGGTGTCGGCTGCAGGCGCCCGCCGGGAGCGCGAAGCGGCTCCGGGGAGGTGGATGCTTTCCGCGGTCGTGCTCACACCTGACCATCGGCGCCAGCCGGAAGCCACCTTAGGCCTGAGCGGCGACCGTTCAGTCGATCAGCCGCAGCTCTTTCGGCAGGGAGCTGAGGTTGCGGTGTCCGTCGGCGGTGACGACCACGAGGTCCTCGATCCGCACCCCCAACTCGCCGGGCAGGTAGATGCCGGGCTCGACGGTGACGACTTCGCCCGCCGCGAGCACGTCGTCGGAGCGCAGCGAGAGCCGCGGCGCCTCGTGCACCTCGAGCCCGACCCCGTGGCCGAGCCCATGGCCGAAGCGATCGCCGTGCCCGGCCTCCTCGATCGGCTTGCGGGCGACCGCGTCGACCGCCTCGCCCTTCGCCCCGGCTTCGATCGCCTCCAGCGCCGCCAGCTGGGCGCCGCGGACCACCTCGTAGACCTCGCGGGCGCGCTCGCCCGGCTCGCCGATGGCGTAGGTGCGGGTGCCGTCGGAGCAGTAGCCGTCGAGCTTCGCGCCCATGTCGAAGACCACCAGCTCGCCGCGGCCAATCTCGCGCTCGCCCGGCTCGGCGTGCGGAAGGGCGCCGTTGGCGCCGGCAGCGACGATCGCCGGGAAGGACGGATCGGCCCCCAGCTCGCGGATCCGCGCTTCGGCGGCGCGGGCGACCTCGCGCTCGGTGCGCCCGGACAACCGGCGCTCGACGCTCCAGCGCCAGACCTCGTCGGCCAGCTTCGAGGCCTCCTCGATCGCCGCCAGCTCGGCCTCGTCCTTGACCCGCCGCAGCCGCTCGACCAGGCCCCCCGCCGCGACCGGCTTCACCGCCTCGGCCAGTTTCTCCTTCAGTTTCTCCAGGCCGCGCACCGACATCTTCTCGTCTTCGAAGCCCACCCTGCCAACGAGGTGCGCGGCGATGCCGCCCAGCCAATCGTCGCTCACGGTGATCGTCTCCCAACCGCTCACTTCGCTCGCCGCGCGCTCGGTATAGCGAAAGTCGGTGAAGAAAAGGCGAATCCCCGGCCCGCATACGCAGGCTCCATTGGAGCCGGTGAAGCCGGTCAGGTAGCGGACGTTGGTCAGCTCGGTGACCAGCAGGCGGTCCAGCTCGCGCTCGGCGAGCAGCTGCTCGAGGCGGTCGCCACGGCCGTGCATCAGGCGCTGGTGCCGAGCTCGCGGGCGAGCAGCTCCAGCGCCTCGCGGTAGCCGTCCGGGCCCTTGCCCGAGACCTTCGCCAGCACCAGGCCGTCGAAGACCGAGTCGCGGCGCCAGTCGTCGCGGTTCTCGACGTCGGAGAGGTGGACCTCGACGGCGGGCAGGCGGGCGACGTCGAGGGCGTCGGCGATCGCCCGGCTGTAGTGGGTCCAGGCGCCGGCGTTGAGGAGCGAGGAGTCGGCGAGGTCCGGCAACCGGTGCAGGTACTCGACGAACTCGCCCTCGTGGTTGGTCTGGAAGAAGATCGGTTCCAGGCCCAGCTCGCGGGCCCAGCCCTCGATCCGGTGCTCGAGCTCGGCCAGCGAGAGGCCCCCGTATACCGACGCGTCGCGCCGCTCGAGGATGTCGAAGTTGACCCCGTGCAGGACGGCGACGCGGTTGCGGGTGACGGTCATGCCAGCAGCTCCTCCACGGCCCGCCGGACCCTAGCGGGGTCGACCAGCTGCCCGGTCCGGGGCGCCCCGGGCTCGGAGAGGAGGACGAAGCCGACCCCCTCCGAGGTGCGCTTCTTGTCGCGCTGCAGGGCATCGAGGATCTCGTCGACGTCGAGCGGGCCCTCAAGCCGGACCGGCAGATCGTGGCGGCCGAGGATCGCCTCGACCTCGTCGCGCAGGGCCGAGGCGCCGGAGAGGCGCAGCGCCGCCAGCAGACCGAGCCCGACCGCCTCGCCGTGACGGTAGGCGGCGTAGCCGCTGGCTGCCTCGATCGCGTGGCCAACCGTGTGGCCGAGGTTGAGCACGGCGCGCAGACCGGCGTCGCGCTCGTCGGCGGCGACGACCTCGCACTTATAGCGGGCGCAGGCGAAGACGACGTCGTCGAGCGCGTCCGGGTCGATCGTCCCGATCGCCCGCACCCGTTCCCAGAGCGGGCCGCCAGCCAGCAGGCCCGTCTTCAGCACCTCGACGAATCCGGCCGCCAGCTCCGCCGCCGGCAGCGTCGCCAGGGTCGAGGTGTCGGCGATCACCGCCGCGGGCAACTGGTAAGCCCCGGCGTAGTTCTTGCCCTCCGGCAGGTCGACGCCGGTCTTGCCGCCGTAGGCGGAGTCGACCTGGGCGACCAGGGTGGTCGGCACCTGCACCACCGGGACGCCGCGCTGGTAGAGGTGGGCGCAGAGTCCGGCGAGGTCGCCGACGACGCCGCCGCCGAGCGCGGCGACGTGGTCCTCACGGGTCATCCCGGCGCGGGCCAGCGCCCGCAGCACCCGCTCGGCCTCGGCCATCGTCTTCGACCCCTCGCCCGGCTCGACCTCGACCGTGGCGGCCAGCGGCTCGATCCGCTCGCCGTAGACGCCGCGGACCGTTCTGTCGGAGACGCAGAAACGATGGCCCGCGAGCGGCCACCAGCCGGCCTCGAGCAGGCCACGGCCGACCAGCACCGGGTACTCGCCCGACGGGCTCGCCGCCCAGAGCAGCTTCGTTCCCGCCGGCAGGTCCGCCAGCGCCCGGATCGCCGGCAGCGCCCGACCGACGATGTCGCGGTCGCCCGCGGGCACGACCGCGTCGGCCAGCCCCTCATAGAGCGGTAGCCGCACCGCCATCAGCCGCGAAACGTCCTCGGCACTTCTCGCCAGCGGCCGGTCGCTGTGGGCGATCCGCCGCCAGGCCTCGGCCGGGTCGACCTGGAGCCAGACGACGGTGTGGCGGCCGAGGGCAGCGCGGATCCGCTCGGAGAGGACGCTGCCGCCGCCGAGCGCGATCGCGCCGCCGTCGGCGTTCTCCAGCAGCCCACCGACCACCTCGGCCTCGCGCGCGCGAAACGCCTGCTCGCCGTCGCGCTCGAAGGCTTCGCGGATCGGCATCCCCAGCTCGCGCTCCATCAGGTCGTCGATCTCGATCGTCTCCAGGCCGGCCTCGCGGGCGGCGAGGAGCGCCGTGCTCTTCCCCGCTCCCATGAAGCCGATGAAGACCAGCGCCGGCTTCACCGACTCAACCCCGGAAGTCGATCCGCTGCTTGTAGGCGGCGACGGCGGCCAGCACGTCGTCGATGTGGTCGCCGCCGAACTTCTCGCGATAGCAGCGAGCGAGGGTCAGCGCCACCATCGCCTCGGCGACGACGGCGGCGGCGGGCACGACCGTCGAGTCGGTGCGCTCGCGCAGCGCCTGCGCCGGCTGCTTGGTCTCGGTGTCGACCGAGCGCAGCGGCTTAGTCAGGGTCGAGATTGGCTTGATCGCCGCCCGCACCGAGAGTGGCTGGCCGTTGGTCATCCCGCCCTCGAGCCCGCCGGCGTGGTTGGTTTCGCGAAAGTAGCCGTCCTTCTCCGACCAGAAGATCTCGTCGTGTGCCTCCGAGCCGGGGCGGCCGGCGACGTCCCAGGCTTCCCCGATCGAGACGCCCTTGACCGACTGGATCGAGGCGACGGCGCCGGCCAGCCGCCCGTCGAGCCGGTCTTCCCAGGAGATGTGGGAGCCGAGGCCGGGGACGAGCCCGAAGACCCGCACCTCGAAGGTGCCGCCAAGGCTCTCGTTCGCCTTGCGCAGGCGGTTGATCTCCGCGACCATCGCCGCGCTCGCCTCCTTGTCGAGGCAGCGAACCGGATCGTCGTCGACGCCGGCGAAGTCGGCCGGCGTCAGATCCTCGCGCTCGGCCGCCTGGATCGAGGCGATCTGGGTGACGTGGCTGTGAATGGAGACCCCGAACGCGGTGAGGAATCCGCGGGCGATCGTCCCGGCGGCGACCCGGGCCGCGGTCTCGCGGGCGCTGGCGCGCTCGAGCACGTTGCGGATGTCGGCGTGGCCGTATTTCTGGGCGCCGACCAGGTCGGCGTGGCCGGGGCGCGGCAGGTGGACCTCTTCGGGCTCGAAGCCCTCGACCGGCCAGGGGCTCATCCGCTCCTCCCAGTTGGCGTAGTCGCGGTTGGCGACGAGGATCGCAATCGGGCTGCCGAGCGTGTGCCCGTGCCTGACCCCGGAGCGGATCTCGACCGTGTCGGTCTCGATCCGCATGCGGCCGCCGCGACCGTGGCCGAGTTGGCGCCGCGCCATGTCGCGGTCGAGCGCCTCGCGGTCGAGCTCCAACCCGGCCGGCATCCCCTCGACGATCGCCACGAGCCCCGGCCCGTGCGACTCACCCGCGGTCGTGAAGCGGAAGGTGGTCATGCGCAGCAAGGCTATAGACGCGCCGTTCGTTCAGTTTTGCCGGCTATCGCCGCACAAACTGAACGAACGGCGCGTCAACCTGTTGCCCCGGCGCGCATCGCCTCGAGCGGGGGCTCATGGCCGGTCCAGATCTGAAGGGAGAGGGCGCCCTGTTGGACGAGAACCTCGATGCCGTCGACGGTCGTCGCGCCGGCCGCGGCGGCGGCGGCGAGCAGCGATGAGGGCTCGACACCGTAGACCATGTCGACGACCACCTGATCGGAGTTGAAGCCGTCCCGCTCCAGGGGCAGGTGCTCGAACGGGTCCTCGCCGTGGAGCCCGACCGCGGTGGTGTTGACGACGATGCCGTAGCTCCCCTGGTCGGGCGTGGACACGGCGGCGCCACCGAGGTCGACGAAGCGGCCGAGCTCCGCGTAGACCGCCTCCGCACGCGACGCGGTCCGGTTCCAGAGGTCGACCCCCTCGACGCTCGCCGACTCTCCTTCCGTGCTGAGCCCCCAGGCCGCGGCCCGTGCGGCGCCGCCGGCACCCAACACCAGCGCCCGGCGCTGCCGCGGCGCGGAGGGGAGCGCCGCCGTCAGGCCCGGAGCGTCGGTGTTGTGGGCGCGGATCTGCCCCTCGGAGAAGACCAGCGTGTTGGCGGCGCCGATCTCCTTCGCCATCTCACTCGCGACATCCGCGAGCGCGAGGGCGGCCTCCTTGTGCGGCACGGTGATGTTGGCGCCGACGAAGCCCTCGCCGGCCATCGCCCGCAGCCGCTCCTCGAAGCCCGCAGGGGCGACGTCGATCGCCTCGTAGCTCCACTCCTCCGCCAGTCCCAGCTCGGCCAGCGCCGCGTTCTGCATCGCCGGCGAGCGCGAGTGTGCGACCGGGTGGCCGAGGACCGCAAGTCGCGGCACGCTATTCCCCGCAGGTGTCCGGCGAGTTGCCGCCGGCCGCCTCGCGCGCCGATTCGTACCTGGCGACGTCGCGTTCGAATTCGGCTTCGGTCTTGGCGAAGGCGAGCTCGCCGCACGTGTTCGGCTTGTTCACGTAGAAGAGGTAGCCGGTCTTCGCCGGGTGCGCGGCCGCCTCGATCGCTTCCAACCCGGGGCTGTTGATCGGCCCGGGTGGCAGGCCGGCGTTGGTGCGGGTGTTGTAGGGGGAGTCGACCGCCAGTTCCGATTCGGTCAGCGGGTCGCTGAAGTTGCCGGTGGCGAAGCGGATCGTCGCGTCGATCCCCAGCGGCATCCCTTCGTGCAGGCGGTTGTAGATCACCGAGGCGACCAGCTTGCGCTGGCCGGGCACGCCCGCCTCGCGCTCGATCATCGAGGCGATCGTCAGCACGTCGAAGACGGTCAGGTTCTTCGACTTCGCGTAGGCCATGTCGACGCCCTTGATCCGCCGCTTGAAATCCTGCAGCTGCAGCTGGACGAGGTCGGCGGCCGGCGCCCCCGGCTTCAGTTCGAAGGTGTCCGGGAAGAGGAAGCCCTCCAGGTCCTTGGCGCCCTTGCCGCCGTAGCGGGCCGGGTTCAGGTACTTCGAATGCACCGTCTCCTTCGTGTAGTCGCCCTGCAGGCCGTCTTCCTCCACCAGCTGCGCGGCCTGGGAGCGCGTGTAGCCCTCGGGAATGGTGACCGTGGTGACGCGCTTGACCGGCGGCGTGTCGAGCGCGTCGATCGCGGCGCCGTAGCTCATGCCATGGGCGAGCGTGTAGTGGCCCGGGTAGAGGTCGGACCGCTTGCCCTCCAGCGTGACCCGGATCTGGAAAAGGGTCGAGCTGTCGACCACCCCGGCGCGGTCGAGGATGTCGCCGACCTCGCTGACGCTGGCGCCCTTCGGGATCGCGACCGGGACCCGGCCGGTGCCGTCGCCGTGGAAGGGCTGGAAGAGCGACCAGAGGAACCAGGCCACGACCAGCGCGAGGATCGCGCCGAGGACCCGGAACGGGTGGCGGCGCAGCGCCCCGAGCGCGCCGCCCCCGGAGCCGCTACGGCCGAATCGACCGGCACCGCGGGCGTCCGGAGTCTGCTCGGGGGGCAGGCCCTCGTCGGGCGGCTCCCGGCTCGGTTTCGGTGGCTCACCCCACGCCCGCTCGGCCTCGGTTTCGGGCGCCGTATCCCGTACGGCTTCGTCCTCTTCCGGCTGGTCGGCAGGCTCGTCCCAGAACTCCTGCTCGGGCGTGCGAGGGGGCTCCGGTGCCTGGGTCTCCGCCTGGACTGGTGCCTGGGCCGCGGGCGTTTTCTCGGCCCGCTTCGCCCCCCGCCGGCGCCGCCGCTCTTCGCGCTCGCGTCGACGCTGCTCGCGTTCGCGCGCGGCGGGATCGTCGGGATTGGCGAAGGGGTCGCCGCCGGACCAGTCGTCACTCATCTTCGGGCTCCACCAGCCGCGGGGTCAGCCCCTCGATCGCCGCCGTCCCCGCCAGATAAGCCTCGAGCAGGTGCGCCGCGGCGAGCGAGTCCGGAGCGGCGCCGGCGCCCGCCCGGCGGCTCATCTCCGCCATCCGCGTGGTCAGGCGCTCGTCGTAGGTCTCGACCGGGATCGAGAGCAGGTCCTTCAGCTCGGCGGCGAAGCCCCGCGCCAGCGCCGCCTGGCTCCCTTCCTCGCCGCTCAGGTGCAACGGCAGGCCGACGACGACCCGCTCCACCCCACGCTCGGCGACGACCTCGGCGACCGCCTTCGCCGACGGCGGCTCGATCACCGGCAGCGGCGTCGCCAGCGTCCCGGTCGGGTCGGAGAGGGCGCAGCCGATGCGGGCCGTGCCGTGGTCGAGGGCGAGCACTCGCAAGGCTTACCCGAGCTCCCGCTCGATCATGCCCCGGCCCGCGGCCAGCGCCTCGTCGAGCTTGGCGGGGTCGCGGCCGCCGGCCTGGGCCATGTCATCGCGACCGCCACCGCCACCGCCGACCACCGCGGCGGCCTCGCGGACCAGCGCCGCGGCGGAGAGGCCGCGGCCTACTGCCTCCTCGGAGACCAGCGAGACCAGCGCCACCTTGTCGCCGTCGCCACCGCCCAGGACCAACGCCGAGGCGCCGCCCAGCATCGACTGGATCCGGTTGGCGACGTCGAGCAGCTCCTTCTGCCCCGGCAGCTCCGCGCCGGCGACGACGACCTTGACGCCGCCGACCTCGACGGCACTCGCGGCCAGCCGCTTCGCCTCCTCGCCGAGCAGCTGACGCTGCGCCCGTTCGGCGCCGGCACCGGCCTCGCACAGCCTCTCAGCGGCCCGGCGGGCCGCGCCGAGCGGGTCCTGTGGGCCGCCGAGCAGCTCACCAGCCTCGCGCAACTGACCCTCGCGCTCGCGGAACCAGTCGATCGCGGCCGGTCCGGTGATCGCCTCGATCCGGCGCACGTTGGCGGCGCTGGAGCCCTCGGAGGCGATCTTGAAGATCCCGACCTCGGCGGTGTTGGCGACGTGGGTGCCGCCGCAGAGCTCGCGCGAGACGCCGTCGACCTCGACCACCCGCACCCACTCCCCGTATTTCTCGCCAAACAAGGCCATTGCGCCGAGCCGCTCGGCCTCGGCCCGCTCCATGTTCATCCAGCGCACCGGCGCGCTCGCCTTCACCCACTCGTTGACCCGGTCCTCGACGTCGCGCAGCTCCTCGGGGCCGAGCCCCTGGCCGTGGGTGAAGTCGAAGCGCAGCTTGTCCGGGCGCACCGCCGAGCCGGCCTGGCGGACGTGGGTGCCGAGCCGCTCGCGCAACGCCGCGTGCAACAGGTGGGTCGCGGTGTGGTTGCGCATCGTCGCGTGGCGCGTCTCGCGGTCGACGACTGCCTCGACCGCGACGCCAGGCTCGATCGTGCCGCCGTTCGGCTCCACCGCCAACGCCTGGTCCTCGCCGACCCGGTAGACGTCGACCACGCGCGCCTCGTCACCGCCCCAGCGCAGCACGCCGGAGTCGGCGACCTGGCCGCCCCCCTCGGCGTAGAACGGGCTCTCCTCGAGCTTGACCAGGGCGCGCCCGTCGACCGGCTCGACCGCGGCGAGGCCGGTGGTCGCGCGCAGGGTCTCGTAGCCGACGAAGCGAGTCGGCGGCACCGCCGCGGCGAAGGCCAGCACCCGCTCATGGCTGTCCTCGGAGCCGTGCGCGGTGGCGGCGCCGACGCGGGCGCGCTGGCGCTGCTCCTCCATCAGCTCCTCGAAGCCGGAGTCGTCGACCGCGAGGCCCTGCTCGGCCAGCAGCTCCCTGGTCAGGTCGTAGGGGAAGCCATAGGTGTCGTGCAGCTTGAAGGCGTCGGCGGCGTCGATCCAGGAGGTCTCGGATTCCTTTGCCTCGGCGACCAGGCGCTCCAGCAGCGCGCTGCCGCGCTCCAGCGTGCGGCCGAAGCTCTCCTCCTCGTCGCCGACCCACCTGGCGATGATTCCGCGCTGGTTCTCCAGCTCCGGGTAGGCCTCTCCCATCAGCTCGATCGTGCGCTCGGCGAAACGGCCCAGCCAGGGCGCCTCGAGGCCGAGCGTGTTGCCCTGCTGGATCGCCCGCCGCATGATCCGGCGCAGGATGTAGCCGCGGTCCTCGTTCGAGGGGACGACGCCGTCGGCGATCAGGAAGGCGGCCCCGCGCGAGTGGTCGGCGACGATCCGCATCGCCCTCCTCACCGCGCCGCCCTCGTCGTAGCGGCGGCCGGAGAGCTCCTCGGCGAGGTCGATCAGCGGCCGCACGTGGTCGGTCTCGAAGACCGAGGGCACGTCCTGGAGGATCGCCGCCATCCGGTCCAGACCCATGCCGGTGTCGATGTTGCGCATCGGCAGCTCGGTCAGCGCCCCATCCTCGGCGAGGTCGTAGCTCATGAAGACGTGGTTCCAGAACTCGAGGAAGCGGTCGCCATCGTCGCCGGGGCGCTCGTCGTCGCCGCCGAACCCGGGGCCGCGATCGAGGTAGAGCTCCGAGCAGGGACCACAGGGACCGCTCGGGCCGGCCTGCCAGAAGTTGTCCTCGCGCCCGAGGCGGACGATGCGCTCGTCGGGGACGCCGGTGGCGCGCCAGATCTCGATCGCCTCGGCGTCGGGACCGAGGCCGAGCTCCTCGTCGCCGCCGAACACGGTCACCCAGATCCGCTCCGGGTCCATCCCGAAGCCCTCGGTCGAGAGCTCCCAGCCCCAGGGAATCGACTCCCCCTTGAAGTAGTCGCCGAAGCTCCAGTTGCCGAGCATCTCGAAGAAGGTCATGTGGCGGGTGGTGTTGCCGACCTCGTCGATGTCGGTGGTCCGGAAGCATTTCTGCACGTCGGCGAGGCGCGGCGCCGGCGGCCGCTCGCGGCCAAGGAAGTAGGGCTTGAACGGCTGCATGCCGGCGGTGGTGAGCAGCACCGAGGGGTCGTGGACCGACGGCACCAGCGAGGCGGAGGGAACCACCATGTGATCGCGTTCCTCGAAGAAGGAGAGGTAGGTGTCGCGGATCTCCTGTGCCCTCATCTGAGCAAGCCTAAATAGCTGCGGCGGGAAAGGGGTTGCGTGCGCAACGGCAACGGCGCGGGGCGCGGGATCAGGCCGCGGCGGCGATCGTGCCGTGGCCGACGATCGCCTCGCCGCAGAGCAGCACCGCCGTCTGGCCCGGCGCGGCGCCGGCGAACGGCTCGCCGAGGGCGACGTCGAGTGTCTCGTGCGAGCCGGGGGCGACGGCGCCGATCGCGGCCGGCAGGGCGCGCGAGCGGTAGCGCAGGCGCACGCCGTCGACCCGCGAGCCGTCGCGGTGCAGGACCGCGCCCCGGATCGAGACCCGGCGGGCCTCAAGCTCGGCGCGAGTGCCGACGGTGACCGTGTTGGCGGCGGCATCGGTGGCGAGGACGTAGAGCGGCTCGGGCGCCGAGACGCCGATCCCGCGCCGCTGGCCAACCGTGAAGTCGTGATGGCCGCGGTGGCGGCCCAGCGCCCGGCCGGAGCGGTCGAGGATCGCCCCCTCGCGCTCCTGCAGGTCGCCGTGGCGGCGCAGGAAGCCGCGCTTGCCCTGGCCGGCGAGGAAGCAGAGGTCCTGGCTCTCGGCCTTGCGGGCGACCGGGAGACCGTGGCGGGCGGCGATCTCCCGCACTTCGGGCTTGGTCAGCTCGGTCAGCGGGAAGCCGAGGCGGGCGAGCAGCTCGGTCGGCAGCGCCGCCAGCATGTAGCTCTGGTCCTTGGCGCCGTCTGCCGCGGCGGCCAGCAGCGGCCCGTCGCCGTCGTCGACGATCCGCGCGTAGTGGCCAGTGAGCAGCCGCGCGGCGCCGAGGCGCTCGGCGAGGTCGACCATCGCCGCGATCCGCACCTCGCCGTTGCAGAGGATGCAGGGGTTGGGGGTGCTGCCGGTGGCGTAGCCGGAGAGGAAGCGGCCGACGACGCGGCGGCGGAACTCCCGCTCGAGGTCGAGGGTGAAGTGCGGGATGCCGAGCGAGTGCGCGAGCGCGCGGGCGCCGAGCACCGCCTCCGGCGAGCAGCAGGCCTTGGCACCGTCGGTCTCGGGGTCGCTCCAGAGCTTGACCGTGACGCCGACCACCTCCGCCCCGCGCTCGCGCGCCAGCAGCGCCGCGACGGCGCTGTCGACGCCGCCGGACATCGCGACCGCCACGCGCTCGGGCGCCGGGGACGGGTCGCGGCGGCCGTCCTCAGCGGGTGCGGCCGCCGCGACCCGTCCCTGATCGGAGGTCGTGGAAGTCATGGAAGCAGAGGGATAAGCCGCCAGCTTGGTGTCCGCGGCAGCCGCCGAGGACAAGGCGCGATGGAGAGCGTCAGTGGCCAGTACGGCGGCATGGCGCTTGGCCGTGGTCAGCCCGCCGATCGCCGCATCGACCGCGTCGCCGTCCAGAGCGGCCGCCTCGAGCACCGGCGCGCCGTCGACCAGCTCCGCCACCGCCGCCGTCGCCGCCCTGGTCGCGCCGCATCCCTCGGCGTCGAAGCTGATCGCGGCGATTCTCTCTGCCTCGACGGTGAAGGAGATCCGCGCCAGGTCCCCGCAGGCAGCCCCACCGGCCGCCCCCGTGAACGCGCCGTCCGGCACCGGGCCGCGCCGGCTCTCATCGCCGAGGTAGTGCTCGAAAAGCTCCCGCTCCATCCCTACAGGGTAGGACGCTGCCCGGGACCGCGCAGCGCCTCGCGCAGATCGGCCGCGACCGACCCCGGTTCGTCCCGAAGCTGGCGCCAGGTGATCCGCATCGACCTCCACCCCTCGGCGAGCAGAATCCGGTCCCGTTCTCGATCCCGCTCGAACGCCCGTGCCGTCCCGTGCGCGGCCCGCCCATCGAGCTCGACGAGCAGCCGCAGCTCCCGCCACATGCAATCGGGCTCGAAGAAGCGACCGCGCAGCGCCAGCGTTGCGTTGAAGGCCGGCCGCGGCAATCCGTAAGCGTCGAGGAAGGTGACGAACAGCTCCTCGAAGTCGTTGCGAGTAATCCCACCTGGCGCGTCACCGCCGAGCAGTCCCCGCAGGGTTCCCGCCCCTCGGCGTCGCGGATGGCGAGCCAGCAATTGGGGAAGCGAAAGGCGGTCGGTCAACTGCCGCACCTCAATCTCGTTCCACGCCCGCTCCAGCTCTCGCTTCGAGAGGACGCCGGCGAGGTCGAGCAGGGTGCGGAACACGGAGGTCACCGGAATCCCGCTCAACTCGTCCACCTCATCTGGGGGCAGCGAAGAGCGGTGGCACCTGATCCCGCTCCGCTGGCGGGCGAAACCGAGCCGGGACACTTCTGGCAGGGACGGGCGCCGTGGCAGCAGGCCCCAAATCTGGCCCGCGGAGCGATGACTCAGCACCGCTTCCGGCCCATAAGCCAAGGTCGCCGCCATCCACCGAGCCTCGACCGTCGACGGTCGATGGCCTACGGCGTAGACGCCGCGATGAAGACGGTGCAGGCGCTTTTGCTCCAGGCGCCGCTGCACCGCTCCACGTCCAACGCGGAGCCGGTCGAGCTGCCAGCGCGCGACAACGCCATGCTGTCGCTCAGCCAGCTCGGCAAGCCGCCGGTCAATGCCGTCGCCGCATCCCCTCCCCTGCCCCTCGTCCAGTCGAGGAGTGCGTTGCGCACGCATACGGTGTCGAATGCACTCCTCGTCGTTCATTCGCCGAGGGTGCCGCGGCGAGGCGCATGCGTGGTGCGCGATTCGTGCCGACACCGTCAACCGAGGCGCACAAAAGGCTCCAACCCGCCGTTGCCGCCTCTGGCTTTGATCCCTTCAAGTGAAGGTGGGTGCCTGCTCCCTTCCCCAAGGAGAAGGAAGACTTCGGGCTCCCGCGCCGTTTGTGTTGGGTCAAACGGTGAGACGGCTCTCGCACGGGCTCGAGCCTTGGCCCAACGGTACCACCGGCGAGCCAAGCGCAGACGGATTTCGTGCTCTCAGTCCTCCTCGGAGTCGAGGTTGGAGAGGTGCAGCTCGGCCTCGCTCCAGCTCTGTGGCGGCACCCGCAGGGCGATGTCGCCGCGGCCGAAGCGGTCGAGCGGCCAGTCGGCGGTCAGCGCCGCCTCGATCCCGGCCTCGACCAGTGCCTGGTGCCAGGCGCGCGCGGTTCGCAGGTCGCCGAAGTCGCGCACCACCTCCCAGCCGTCGAAGCTGGGGTCGTCGACGTGCACTGGCGTCTGGCCGGGGCCGGGGCCGGACCGCCAGCGACGCGGAAGCCAGTCCCGGAGGCCCATCAGTGCACGGGAGTATCCAGGCAGGCGTCCATCAGTGGCCCGCGAGCTTTTGCCGAGGCAGGGAGATGCCGAGGTCGCGCAGCTGCAGCTCCTCGACCGCGGCGGGGGCACCGGTCAGCAGATCGAAGCCGGAGGCGGTCTTGGGGAAGGCGATCACGTCGCGGATCGTCTCGGCCCCGTAGAGCCGCTGGACGATGCGGTCGATCCCGTAGGCGATGCCACCGTGCGGCGGTGCCCCGTAGCGCAGCGCCTCGAGCAGGAAGCCGAAGCGTGCCTCGGCCGTCGCGGCGTCGATCCCGAGCGCGGCGAAAACCGCCTGCTGGACCTCGGCGTCGTGGATGCGGATCGAGCCGCCGCCCAGCTCCTGTCCGTTCCAGACCACGTCGTAAGCCTGCGCGCGAGCCGAGCCTGGGTCGTCCGGGTCGAACTCTCCGGATGGCGCGGTGAAGGGATGGTGCAACGAGTCCCAGCGACCCTCCTCGGCGTTCCACTCCATCAGCGGCCAGTCGACGATCCAGACCAGGCGGTGCTCCTCCTCGGCGATCAGCCCGAAGCGCTCGGCGAGGTCGAGCCGCATCTGCCCGAGCACGGCGTCGGTGACGGAGCGCTGGTCGGCGACCAGCAGCAACAGGTCTCCCTCCTCGGCGCCGAGGCGCCGGTTGAGGTCGGCGAGCTCGTCCTCACCGAGGAACTTCGCGGTTGGCGAGCGCCAGCCCGCGCCCTCGCGGAAGGCCCAGACCAGGCCTTTCGCCCCCAGCTCCTGCGCGCGCGAGATCAGCCCGTCGAGCTCCGAGCGCGGCAGCTCGCGCCGGCCGGCGTTGATGCCGCGGATCGAGCCGCCGCCGTCCAGCACCGAGCGGAAGACCTTGAACTCGGTCTCGCGCAGGGCACCGCCAAGGTCGACCAGCTCCAACCCGAAGCGCAGGTCGGGCCGGTCGGTGCCGAACCGGCCGATCGCCTCCTCGTAACACATGCGCTGCATCGGCAACGCGATATCCGGACCGCCGGCGCGGTCGAAGACGTGGGCCAGCAGGCGTTCGTTGAGGTCGATCACGTCCTCGCCATCGACGAAGGACATCTCGACGTCGAGCTGGGTGAACTCGGCTTGGCGGTCGGCCCGGGTCGCCTCGTCGCGGAAGCAGCGAGCGACCTGGTAGTAGCGCTCGAACCCCGCCACCATCAGCAGTTGCTTGAACAGCTGTGGCGACTGCGGCAGCGCGTAGAAGGAGCCCTGCTGCTGGCGGCTGGGGACGAGGAAGTCCCGCGCGCCCTCCGGGGTCGAGCGGGTCAGCACCGGCGTCTCGACGTCGACGAATCCCTCGGTGTCGAGAAACTCGCGCATCGCCGCCGTCACCCGGTGGCGCAGCAGCAGCGCCTCGCGCATCGGCTCGCGGCGCAGGTCGAGGTAGCGGTGGCGCAGGCGGGCGTCCTCACCGACCTCACCGGAGAAGCCCTCGATCTGGAACGGCGGCGTCTCCGCGTCGGCGAGCAGCTCGGCGGCGGAGACCAGCAGCTCGACCTCGCCGGTCGGCAGCTCGCGGTTGACCGTCTCCTCCGAGCGGCGCACGACGGTGCCCGCGGCGCTCAGCACGTCCTCGGCGCGCAGCCTGTGCGCCGACTCGAACGACTCGCCCGAGGTGTCGGGGTTGAAGACGAGCTGGACGATGCCGGTGCGGTCGCGCAGGTCGATGAAGATCAGCCCGCCGTGATCGCGGCGGCGGTGGACCCAACCGGCGACGCGCACCTCGGAGTCGACGCGGTCGGCGAGGACCCGGCCGCACCAGGTGTCGCGGTACCTGTTGGGGCGCAGCGCCGGGGAGTCGCTCACGACTCTCCTCCGGTCATCTCCCCGACGAGATTGCCGGGATCGGCCGGGCGCTGCTCACCGCTGGCCATGTCGCGAAGCTGCGCGCTCCCGTCCGCCTCGAGAATGACGACGCGACGGGCGCCGATCCGGTCGGCGTGCTTGAGCTGTCCCTTGAGGGCGCGGCCGCCGAGGTCGATCTCGGCCGCGAGCCCAGCCCGGCGCAGCTCGACGGCCAGCGCCATCGCCCGCTGCCGCTGCCCCTCGTCGGCGATCGCGACGAAGGCGTCGCGGCCTTCCGGCTCGGTTTCCTCGTCGAGGGCGAGCAGAATCCGCTCGATCCCCGCCGCCCAACCGACCGCTGGCGTCGCCGGCCCACCGAGCTGCTCGATCAGCCCGTCGTAGCGGCCGCCGCCGCCGACCTCCGACTGGGCCCCGAGCGCCGCGCAGACGAAGGAGAAGATCGTCTGCGTGTAGTAGTCGAGGCCGCGGACCAAGGTCGGGTCGAGCTCGTAGGCGATCCCCGCCGAGTCGAGCAGCGAGCGCACCGCGGCGAAGTGCTCGGCGTCCTCGCCCTCGAGTCCGTCGACGATCGTCGGCGCACTTGCCATTACCCCTCGCGTCCCCTCGTCGTCGGAGTCGAAGGCGCGCAGCGGGTTGACGTCGATCCGCTCGCGCACGTCCTCCGACAGCTCGCCCTCGTGAGCGTGCAGGTGCGCCTTCAGCTCCTCCAGGTAGAGACGGCGCGCCTCGAGCGAACCAAGGCTGCCGAGCCGCAGCTCCACCCCGGGCACGCCCAGCTCGGCGAGCAGGTCGGCGAGCAGCATGATCGCCTCGGCGTCGGCCAGGGGCGAGTCGGTGCCGATGCACTCGACGCCGAGCTGGTGGAACTGGCGGTAGCGGCCGGCCTGCGGACGCTCGTGGCGGAAGAACGGGCCGAGATAGCTCAACTTCACCGGCTGCGCCAGTTTGTGCATCCCGTGCTCGACGTAGGCGCGGCAGATCGGCGCCGTCCCCTCCGGGCGCAGGGTGAGGCTGCGGCCGCCCTTGTCCTCGAAGGTGAACATCTCCTTGCGGACGATGTCGGTCGAGCGGCCGACGCCGCGCTCGAACAGCTCGGTGTCCTCGAAGGCCGGCGTCGCGATCGGCTCGTAGCCGGCGCGGGCGAAAACCGCCGCGGCGGCGCGCTCGATCCGCGCCCGCCCGCGCGCCGCCTCGGGCAGCACGTCAAAGGTCCCGCGGGGTGCCTGGTACTTGCTGGCCATCGTCTCGGCGACCTTAATCGACCCCGGCGCGGGCGCTAGCGCACCAGCGAGGCGAGGAACGGATTGGAGGCACGCTCGGCCCCCAGCGTGGTGATCCCCATATGGCCCGGGTGGACGACGGTCTCCTCCGGGTGGGAGTCGAGCAAGCCGCGGATCGACTCCATCAGCGTCGGGCCGTCGCCACCGGGCAGGTCGACGCGCCCGACCGAGCCCTGGAAGAGCACGTCGCCGGAGAAGATCGCGTCCTCGCCGCGGACCGAGTAGGTGACGTGGCCGGGACTGTGGCCCGGGGTGAAGATCACGTTGAGCTCGAGCCCGGCGAGCTCCAACGTCTCGCCGCCGGCGACCGTCTCGTCGGCCTCGTAGCTCTCGTAGGGGCCGAACCCCTCCCAGGGGACGAAGGCCATGATGTCGGCGAGGAGCGGCACCTCGATCCGGGGGCAGTAGACCGGCGCCCCGGTCGCCGCCGCCACCGGCGCGACGGCGCCGATGTGGTCGAAGTGGCAGTGGGTGAGCAGGATCGCCTCGACCTCGCCGATCTCACCCGCCGCGGCGAGGATCCGCTCGGCCTCCTCGCCGGGGTCGACGACGAGAACCCGGTCGGAGCCCTGGCGGCGCAGCAGGAAGCAGTTCTCGGCGATCGCGCCGACCGTGAGCATCTCGACCTCGAGCGCCACTAGTCGCCTCGAGCGCGGATTCGCGCCCGCTCGCGCCGCCGCCACAGGGCCATGTCGATGAAGTAGCCGGCGGGGATGTAGAAGGCGAGCATGAAGGCGCCGAGGGCGAGCGCGACGCCGACCGGGCGCTGGAAGACCAGCATCAGCGCGAAGGCGAAGATCACCGCGGCGGCGAGGCCGCGGAGGATCGAGCTGCGCCAGGTCGGTGGCAGGTCCTGTTTCGGCGCCGGCTTGCGTTTGGCGCGGGCGCGGTTCTGCGCCTCGGCACGGCTGCGCGGCCGCGCCCGGGGCTTGCTGTCGATCCGCCCGCCCTGGGTGCCGCGGCGCTTGCGCTGGCGCTTCTTCCTGGTCTGGGCCACGGCTTGAATCTAGTTGATAGCCAGCGGCTCACGCTCCGGCCGTGGCGTCGCCGAGCGCCGCCAGCCGCCGCTCGATCACCTGCCGCTCGGGGTCGAAGCCGCGCATCGGCACCGACTCCGGGTAGCCGGCCACCGCGGCGGCGGGAACCATGCCGACCAGCTCGGCTTCGAGTGGCCGGGCGCCGAGCGGTGCCGCCAGCTCCCGCACCAGCTCGACCACCGCAGCCAGCGGCACCGCGAGCGGGTCGTGGACGTTGGTCGAGACCTGGCCGCGGCCGCTGGAGAGCAGCAGGCCGATCGCCCGCACCCCAGGCAACCCGCCGCCGGACTCGCGCAGGCCGGCGGCGACTGCGCGGGCGACCTCGAGGTCGCCGCTGTCGAGCTCGACGTTGAAGGCGGCGAGCGGCGGGCGCGCGGTGACCAGGGTCGCGCCGGCGCGCCTGTGCGGCAGCGCGGGGCCGAAGTCCGGCCGCAGCTCCCCCGCCTCCATCCGCAGCCACAGCTCGGCGAGGCCGCCGTTGCGGAAGTAGGCCCGCTCGACACGCCCGGGATCGCGCGCCAGCTCACCGTAGAGGAAGACCGGGACCCCGAGCCCGCCGAGCTGGGCGGCGACGGCGAGCGCCTCGGTGCGGGCGGCATCGCGGTCGGCGGCGTCGAGCCAGACCAGCGGACAGACATCGAGCGCGCCGACCGCGGGATGGGCGCCGCGGTAGGCGTTCATGTCGATCGTCTCCAGCGCCTCCTCGGCGCCTGCGACCAGGGGTTCGGTCAGCGCTCCGGGGGTGCCGGCGAGGGTGAAGACGGTGCGATCGTGGTTGGCGTCGCTGTGCCGATCGAGCAGCGCCACCCCGCGCGCAAAGGCTTCCGTCAACGCCGTCAGCAGGGACTCGTCGCTCCCCTCCGAGACGTTGGGGACGGCGAGCAGGCGGGTCATGAAGTCAGGCTAACCGCCCATGGCCCGGCGTCCGGCCGACGTGCCCGCAGCGCCGCCGCTCAGAGCAGCAGCTCGCCATCGCGGACGATCGCCTCGCCGTCGATTTCGACCGTCGGCTCGAGCACGACGCAGTCGAGGTGGACGGGAACCTGGACGGTGCCGCCGATCGCCGCCGAGGCGCCAAAGGCAACGTGGCAGGTGCCGAGGATCTTCTCATCCTCGAGGATGTTGCCGGTCAATATCGCCTCTTCGTTGGTCCCGATCCCCAGCTCGGCGACGTTGGTGCCGTCGTCTCCGTGGGCGGTGAGAAGGTCCATCAGCGCCGCGCCGTCGGCGCCGGTGGCCTCGACCAGATGGCCCTCGCGTACGGTCAGCGAGGTCGGCGTGTCGAGCAGGCCGACGCCGGCGATCGAGCCGTCGACCACCAGCGTCCCCTCGCCGGTTCCCTCCACGGGGGCGATGAACGTCTCGCCGCATGGGAGGTTGCCGAAGGCGCCGCGGTTGCCGAGTTCGCCGGCGTCGACGATCGAGAGGCGGCCCTCGAGCCCCAGCCTCAGGTCGCTGCCGTGGCGACAGGTGATGCGGGCCTCGGTGCCGTCGTTGACGATGCTGCTGAGCGCCCAGCCGCGGCGACGCACCTCGCTCAGGTCACTGGTCATCAGCCGCGTCAGCATGTCCTCGGTGACGCCGGGTAGGCTGCCGATCCGCACTCCCTGTTCGCTCGCCTTGCGGCGGGCGGCGGTGTGGGAAAGCGACTGGATCGTCGCCGCCAGCACCACGTCGGCCTCGGCCATTGCCGCCGCGACGACGTCGGGTGGCTCGCCGGCGTGAGATTCGCGCTCCGACATCACCGCCAGGGTCGCGCTGGCGCCGTCGCCCTGCGCCTCGATCCGCATCAGCGCCCCGATCTCTTCGGTGACGGGATTGCAGACGACCAGCACCTCCTCGCCCGGCGAGACGCTCATGCACTCGCGCACGACGGTCCGTACTGCCCTGTCCAACTCGGCGCTCACCCCCGCCACCCTAACCCGCCGACTCGCCCGATGCGAACGTATTTCCCCTGCAAGCCTCAGTCGGTGCGATTCAATCAATGAGGGTTCTTTATTCAATCGATCAGCGGCGGTAGCCAACCGGCCGGGTGCGCGATCGCCAGGATCGCCGCCGCAAAAGCATCGACAACGAGCGGGAGCGCGACCAGCACCGGGCGCATCGCCGCCCATCCAGTTTGCCGTCGTCCCACCGTTACCATCCCCGTCCCCGCCGGAGTAGCTCAGCTGGTTAGAGCAGCGGAATCATAATCCGCGTGTCGGGGGTTCGAGTCCCTCCTCCGGCATCGAGAAAGCCCCGGGAAATTGATAGTTTTTGGTCGCGACAGAGGCGCAAGGAGAGTTTTGTGTCCCAAATGTGTCCCGATCCGCCAAGCATAAGAGCTACGAGCGATGGACATTCCTGAGCCCGCCTCCGCCCATCATGGCGCCGATTCTCCGAGGTGGTGAGCCGATCTTTTGCGTCGTCAGACATCATCGGCAAGGACCTTCGACTTTTTTGCCTGCAAAACAGACCCTTTCCGTAAGCGTTCAGCCCCTCATGCCCTGTGGGGTAGACGTGCCCGAGTCGGCTCTGCTCAGACCAGCGAAGGCGCGGGGCTTGCCCGTGCCGAGGCGGTTATCGCCTCGACCAGGAAGCCGAAGAGTGAGCGGCCCTGCAGCCGGCAGGTCTGAGAGACCGAGAGCATCCGCTCGGCAAAGCGCTCGCCTGCATTGGACTGGCTGCCGAGGGAGATCTTGCGGTAGATCACCGCTCCACGCAGCCCGCGCTCGGCACGGTTGTTGGTCGGCTCCACCTCCTCGATCTCGGTGAAGGTCCAAAGCGCCGGCCAGAGCTTCAAGAGGTTGCGGGCAAAGGTGCGGAACTGACGGTTGAGCATGCTCTTCTTGCGGTGGGGCTCAAGCAGAGCCCGCAGGCGGCGCTTGATCGGTGCAATCTCGCGGGCGAGACGATCTCGATCGCCGTGGCCGGCGAAGGAATCCCAGGCACGGAAGAGCTCCCTGGAGATCTCAAGCCCCGCCTCGCCGAAGCGCCCTTGGTCTGCGAGCCCTTCGGAGTGGCGGCGGAAGTCGCGCAGCAGGTGAGCCCAGCAGACCTGGCGCCGAGCGGGATCAAGGGAGTCATAAGCCCACCAGCGATCCGAGGAGACGATGCCGGCGAAGCTCTCCCCGATCAGCCCCGGCAACTCACGCTCATGGCGATCGGCGGCGATATGGAAGGCGGCAAGGCTGTCGGTGATTGCGCCCCACAGGGTTCGCTTTTGCCCGGCGCAGCGCCAGCCGGTCTCATCGACGCAGATGACGGGTGAGTCCTTGACCGCCTCGCGCAGCCCGGCGTATGGCTCGGCCAGGGCGCCGGAAGTGCGCTGGCAGATCGCATCGACCGAGCCGGCCGAGACTTCGCAGCCAAACAGCTCGCCGCAGAGCTCTGAGGCATCGCGGCGAGAGATCCGGTTGCGCACAGAAAGCAATGAGACCGCCGCCTGCAACCTGGGTCCGAAGGCGCTTTGGCGGATCTCCTCGGGCAACGATGCCCGGGTGCTCGTCCCGCAACCGGGGCAACGCAGCGAGTGAGCCCGGTGCTCGGTGACCCTGACCGCGATTGGCGGCAGCTCCGTGACCTGGTGGCGGTGAGGCGGGGCGGCATGATCGCTGCGATCGAGATCCTGCCCGCAGCCCGAGCAACGCTCGGGCCAGTGATCGACGATCTCATCCAGCTCCGATTCGGCCACGAGCTTGCGAGCCGTTCCTTTGTGACCGGGCTGGGCACCCTGCTTGCGGGTGCTCGCTCCACGCCCCTGCCGAGAAGGCTTGCTCGGCGGGTCGGCCGAAGGCGGCCGGGAGGAGTTCTGGGAGCTCTCGCGCAGCTTCTCCTCAAGGCGCTCGATCCGCGCCTCCAGGCGAGTGACCTGGCGCTCATAGCGGGCAGTCAGCTCGACCAGGAACTCGACGCACGCCTCACGACCGGCGTCATAGACCGCCTCGGCTTCGGCGCGCTCCACACCAAGGAGTTCGCCGGGCCGTTATGTCCCCCTGCCTGGGGCTGAACGCTTACGACTTCTGCTGACCGTGTGGATAGCAGTGGGGATGCAAAATCCAGTAGCTTGCGGCTTGGTTTTTGGATTCGAAGTTAGGGAGCACACTGACTGTAGGCATCAGCCATCGTGCTGAACGTGTTGGCCAGGCCAAGGATCTGAAACCCCCGCGACGCAACCTTTCCGATGTTCGCGACGACCGGATCGGCTGAGCTGCTTAGCCAATGAGCACCTGCAGAGCCGACGGTCGATGCCGCGCCCTGCCATTCCGAACCTGAGACACCTCCCGAAAACGGGTTGGGCAGCGCGAAGGGAAGTTGGCTTGCACCGAGATCAAAGGCCCCCGAAAGGCAGTTGAACGCAGTGTTGATGGCTTCGCAGACATCGTCTTCAAGTTCAGCGCAAAGGCTCTGGGCGTTTGCAACACCTACATTGAACGCCTCCTGTCCGCTGTCCAGTTCTTCCCAGGGCGTAGGCGAGCCATCGCAGTTCTCTGATCCCGATCCGCCTTCATGGGATGAACCTTCGTAAAGATAGGGGGAAGTAGTCACCGCCCCGCAGACGAGTTCGGGGCTCGTCGGGCTGCCTTCACTGCCCCAGTCGACATAGGCGGCGTCTACGGAGCAACTGGAGCCCCAATCGCAGGCACGAATGTCAGATGAGTTGTGGGTGAGTTCGCCTCTCACCGCCGCCGAACTTTCGCCGTAGCCGTAGGCCTGCAGTCCGATCGTCGCGTAGCTGAGATCGACGTGCTCGAGGTCGATCGAGCCGTGTTCGTCCCAGGTGGCGATCCCGTACCAGTCTCCTGCCGCTGGAGCGCCGGTGCCGGTGTGCCCACCGATCGAGTTGTCGTTGATCGAGGTGAAGGTGATCGGTTCGGCGGCGGTGCCCACGGCGCTCAGGGTGCCGCGGACGGAGAGGTCGCAGGCAATGTAGTTGGTGCATCCCGCGCCGCCCTCGGACTTGACCACGGCGTCGGGGGCAATCGTCAGGGTCTTCCCGTCGGGCACTTCCAGGTAGGAGGGGCCGCCGACGAGGTTCCCAAGTCCCCATGCCGCCGGCTCGGCGGGGAGGGTGGAGCTCTGGCCGAGCGAACCGTTGAGTTGAACAATGGGGATGCCGTCGCCGGTCGCGCTGTTGGCGCCCAGCAAGCCTGCATTTAGGGAGTTCGATGTGACCGCGAATGCAGGGGCGTTGCCACCGGAGTCGGTCGAGGAATTGCTCTGCAGCGTGGGGGCAGAGTTGCCGGTGAAAATGACGACCGCGCCGTTGGCCTGGGAGGCGAAGGTGTTGTGCTTGACCACCGCCGCCGAACTTTCGCCGTAGCCGTAGGCCTGCAGTCCGATCGTCGCGTAGCTGAGAATCGACGTGCTCGAGGTCGATCGAGCCGTGTTCGTCCCAGGTGGCGATCCCGTACCAGTCTCCTGCCGCTGGAGCGCCGGTGCCGGTGTGCCCACCGATCGAGTTGTCGTTGATCGAGGTGAAGGTGATCGGTTCGGCGGCGGTGCCCACGGCGCTCAGGGTGCCGCGGACGGAGAGGTCGCAGGCAATGTAGTTGGTGCATCCCGCGCCGCCCTCGGACTTGACCACGGCGTCGGGGGCAATCGTCAGGGTCTTCCCGTCGGGCACTTCCAGGTAGGAGGGGCCGCCGACGAGGTTCCCAAGTCCCCATGCCGCCGGCTCGGCGGGGAGGGTGGAAGCTCTGGCCGAGCGAACCGTTGAGTTGAACAATGGGGATGCCGTCGCCGGTCGCGCTGTTGGCGCCCAGCAAGCCTGCATTTAGGGAGTTCGATGTGACCGCGAATGCAGGGGCGTTGCCACCGGAGTCGGTCGAGGAATTGCTCTGCAGCGTGGGGGCAGAGTTGCCGGTGAAAATGACGACCGCGCCGTTGGCCTGGGAGGCGAAGGTGTTGTGCTTGACCACCGCCGCCGAACTTTCGCCGTAGCCGTAGGCCTGCAGTCCGATCGTCGCGTAGCTGAGATTGACGTGCTCGAGGTCGATCGAGCCGTGTTCGTCCCAGGTGGCGATCCCGTACCAGTCTCCTGCCGCTGGAGCGCCGGTGCCGGTGTGCCCACCGATCGAGTTGTCGTTGATCGAGGTGAAGGTGATCGGTTCGGCGGCGGTGCCCACGGCGCTCAGGGTGCCGCGGACGGAGAGGTCGCAGGCAATGTAGTTGGTGCATCCCGCGCCGCCCTCGGACTTGACCACGGCGTCGGGGGCAATCGTCAGGGTCTTCCCGTCGGGCACTTCCAGGTAGGAGGGGCCGCCGACGAGGTTCCCAAGTCCCCATGCCGCCGGCTCGGCGGGGAGGGTGGAGCTTGGCCGAGCGAACCGTTGAGTTGAACAATGGGGATGCCGTCGCCGGTCGCGCTGTTGGCGCCCAGCAAGCCTGCATTTAGGGAGTTCGATGTGACCGCGAATGCAGGGGCGTTGCCACCGGAGTCGGTCGAGGAATTGCTCTGCAGCGTGGGGGCAGAGTTGCCGGTGAAAATGACGACCGCGCCGTTGGCCTGGGAGGCGAAGGTGTTGTGCTTGACCACCGCCGCCGAACTTTCGCCGTAGCCGTAGGCCTGCAGTCCGATCGTCGCGTAGCTGAGATCGACGTGCTCGAGGTCGATCGAGCCGTGTTCGTCCCAGGTGGCGATCCCGTACCAGTCTCCTGCCGCTGGAGCGCCGGTGCCGGTGTGCCCACCGATCGAGTTGTCGTTGATCGAGGTGAAGGTGATCGGTTCGGCGGCGGTGCCCACGGCGCTCAGGGTGCCGCGGACGGAGAGGTCGCAGGCAATGTAGTTGGTGCATCCCGCGCCGCCCTCGGACTTGACCACGGCGTCGGGGGCAATCGTCAGGGTCTTCCCGTCGGGCACTTCCAGGTAGGAGGGGCCGCCGACGAGGTTCCCAAGTCCCCATGCCGCCGGCTCGGCGGGGAGGGTGGAGCTCTGGCCGAGCGAACCGTTGAGTTGAACAATGGGGATGCCGTCGCCGGTCGCGCTGTTGGCGCCCAGCAAGCCTGCATTTAGGGAGTTCGATGTGACCGCGAATGCAGGGGCGCCAAGACCGTCGTCATTTGACGAGTTGCCTTGCAGGGTCGGCGACGGCGAGTAGAAGATGGAGACCGCTCCCGCGCTCTGTGAGGCGAAATGGTTGTCTTTGATCACGGTCGAGCCGGTCGAGCTCGAAGTGTGAACTGCCGTCGTTGCGTAGCTGAGATTGGTGTGCTCGACGTCGATCGAACCTGATTCGAGGATCGCGATACCTGCCCAATCACCGGCCACTGGCAAGCCATTACCTGTCTGCCCACCGATCGAGTTGTCGTTGATCGAGGTGAAGGTGATCGGTTCGGCGGCGGTGCCCACGGCGCTCAGGGTGCCGCGGACTTCGAGAGTCCTGCCATCTTCAGTCTTGACGATCGCCCCCGGTTCGACCGTGAGAGTGGTGCCTTCTTCAACCGTCAGGCTGCACGTCAACACGTAGACCGCAGCGTAGTCCGGCCCCATCGACGTGTTGCTAGAGATGCTCCCGCAGAGGTCGTGCTCGGGCTCGACCGAGCTCCAGCTGGCGCTCGGTGGGTTTGGATCATTGACTCCGGCCGCGTTGATCGCGCGCACCTTGAGGTTGTGGGGTCCCGGCGTTGGGCTTGGAAGTTCGTAGGGCGAGGCGCAGGAGGCATAGGAGACGCCGTCGAAGCTGCATTCAAAGGTCGAGCCGGCCTCGTCGGAGGAGAAATCGACCGAGACGGCGCCCGTCGGAATGCGGCCGCTGGGGGCGCTGATGATCGTGGTTTGCGGCGGCGTCGCCTCGACTTTGAAGGAGGCGGTCGCCGGCGTCGGATCGACGCTTTCCCCTGCGACCGCGCGCACGGCGAATTCGTAGGAGCCGTCGCCGAGGGAGCTGTATTGGACGGGGCTGGAGCAAGTCGACCAAGAAACGCCGTTGAGACTGCACTGGAAGAAGGCGCCTGATGGATTGGAATGGAAGGAGATGCTGACGTCGCGCTGGGCGATCGGGCCAGAAGGGGCGGAGTCGATTGCAGTGTCGGGGATCGTCGGACTCGGCGTGGGAGTTGGAGTCGGAGTGGGCGTTGGGGTTGAGGGCGGGTTAGGCCCTGCTGAACCGCCCGAGTTTCCGTGGCCCTCCTTCCCGCCGTGTTTGGAGGCTTCCTTTGCCTTTGCAATGCACTTCTGCCTAGCCTTTTGCTCTTTCTTGGTCTTGCCCGGAAACCTCTTCTTGCACTTCGTGATCTGGCCCACAAGGCTGGATGCCGCTGGCCTAGGAGTCTTTGCCGTAACGGTGGCGGCGGTCGTCGCTGCAACTACCACACCTGCCATCAGGACGACGATCAAGGCAGCGAATGTTCTTCGGCCTCGATCGACCTGGACGTTCCCTGCACGCTTGTCGATCTTTGATGACACGAAAGGTCACCCTCTCCACTAATGATCCTGGCAATCGCTGCGGCACGGTATCGCATTGCAACGCGGCAGGCATGTTGATGTGCTGTTGTGGCGGTTGTCTTTGTGGCTACAAGGCTCAACGATGTCGCTCTGTCATCCCCCGAGCCCGACATCGCCGAGTCGCTGACCCGCTTCGCGGAGAACCTCCGCCGCACGCGCCGCAAAGCAGGCATGAGCCAGGAAGCGGTCGCCTTTGCGTCCGGGATGCACCGCACGGCGCTTTCTCGCTTGGAGTGCCGCGAGCGAGCGCCGGAGTTCCGAACCCTGCTACGGCTCGCGCGTGCTCTCGACGTGACGCCGGCAAGCCTGCTCCGAGGTGTCCGCTGAGCAGCGGCTCGCTCTTCTCCGGGGCAAGCGACCCTAGCGCCCGATCCCCATCCCCCGCCCAAGATCCCGCTCCCGGGAGGCGTGCTGCCCAAGCCCGAGCACCCGCTGGGCTTCGTGAATCCGCCGCAGAGTTGCTCGCTGCGCGATCTCGTGCGTGCGTTCACGCCCGAGTGCCCGGTTCGGGTCCTTAATCCCGTACTGCTGCCAGTAGCTCTCGATCTCCGTCACACCCCGATCCCACGCTCTCTGCTTCGTGCGGTCGAACGGCCTCCCCCCCCAGCTCTCTCTTGATGTAGGCGGGAGGGGACAGGCGGCCGGCAACGACCGCCAGGCGCAGGCGCTCGCTGAGAACCCGTTCGGCAGCCACCAGCTCCCGGCGCGCGGCTCGCTCGACCGGCGGCATCCGGCGAAGCTCGGCCTCCAACTGAGCGAGCTGCTGTTCGGTTCTCGTCTCCGTGCGGTCGATCCGCTCGCGCTCGGAGCGGCGCAGCTTGCGAGGCAGTTCCTTGGCCCGCTCGCGCTGTGCGTCCATTCCACCAAGGAACCCGGCTTCCCGTTCGACTCGCCTTTGTAGGTTCGCGCGCTCGTCCTCGTTGGCTCGCTCATGGTGAACCTGCGGCCGGAGGCTGTCGCGCCGCTCGATCAGCTCGGCGCTCGGCAGCGCCTCAAGCTGCGCCACGTCGTGAGCTGCGATCTGGGCGCGGTCGCGCTCTGCGGCTTCCGCGATGTGCGGGATGCCCTCTCGCGGGTAAGGAGATGCCGGCGCGATCTCCTCGCGGTGTTCCTGAACCTCCGGCGTCGCGTAGAGGTAGGTCTCCTCACGGCTGCGCGAGGCGGCGACGTAGAACTCCTGCTTGTCCATCGAGGGGTCGGCCGTGACGAAGGCGCGATCCACCGTCGATCCCTGCGCCGAGTAGGTCGTCACCGCGTAGGCGTGTTCCAACGCCGGGGCTTCGGAATGCGGGTTGGTTCGCGCCAGATACTCGGCCCCGATCTCCACTCGCGTCGCCTGGTCGACGCCTTCGAGGACGACGCGCCGTTGCGCGGCGTCGACCTCGGCGATCCGCCAGCGCTCGCGGTTGTAGATATCGGCCTGCCGGTCGTTGACGCGGGTTATCACCTGATCGCCGGCGGCGAAGCGGGCCTCGCCGACTTCGATCTCCTGCGCTCCGAGCTTCCCTTCCTGCTTGCGGACCTCGCGCGCCATCGCGTTCAGCTTCGCGACCTCGGCGTTTCGCTTGGCGATCATCACCGCGTCCTCGCCGCGGTCGAAGGACTCATGCCAGTCGCGGACCATCGCCTCCCGCCTCACCTCGGCGTCGGGGGCGACGATCACTCGCTCGGAGGAACGATAGAGACGCAGCGCCTCGCCGCCCTCGCCCTCGCGAATCCGCTTGGCCGCTTCGCGATCAAGCTCATGCTCGTGGCGGATCACCTCGTCGAGGTGGATCGGCTCGGTTCGATCAGCGACCGCTCGAAACAACCCACCGGCCTCGATCTCCCTGTAGCTGCTCGGGATCGCCAACGAGGACGAGCTTCGCCTCGGCCGCCTCGGCGTGTGAGACAAGGCGGCCCAACGTCGCCGAGTCGACCATCCCGGCCTCGTCGATGAGCAGCGCCGATCCCGGCGCCAGGCCCTCGCCGCCCTCGTGCGCGGCTCGGTCAAGCTCGACGAGCAGGCTGGCGACGGCGGTCGCCGGCAAACCCTCGTCCTGCATCACGTTCGCCGCCCGCCAGGTGGGAGCGGCTGCGCGCAGCTCGGTCCCGGCCTGCGCCCAACCCTCGGCCGCGGCGACGATGGCGTAGGTCTTGCCGGTGCCGGCCTCACCGATCACGACGGCTACTCCCTCGGGGTTCGTGAGCAGGCGGCGGATCATCTCGCGCTGGTCGGACTTCAGGGTTGGGCGGGCGTGGATCACCCGCGCGGCGATCAGCTCGCCCGCCGGTGGCAGTCCCTGCGCTCGCATTCGCTCGATCGCTGCCAGGGCCTCACGCTCCAGCTCCCAGATTCGGCGGGTGGTGTAGCGGGGGCCTTTTGCGCTCTCGGCGATCTGGATCACGGCCTCGGAGGCGAGGTAGGCGTCGGCCCGCCGCTCGACCTCCGCTCCCGGCGCTCCGCTGTGCATCAGACTCGCGACGGCCTGGATCGCATCGCGCCTATCGAAATGGGACGCAGCCGCCGAGACCGCACGGTCTACCTGCCAGGTAGAGACCGTGCGGGCCTCGGCGGCGCCGAGCCTCAAGCGCAGCTCCGGGTCGAAGGTGCGCTCGATCGCCTCGCGGTTGAGGCCGATCTCCTCGGCCCGGGAACGCCAGCGCTCAAGCAGCTCTGCGCGGCCCACATCGGCCTCTTTGGGTTTGCGGGTCGCGAGCGTCGCCACCTGCATCGAGCGCGCCGAGGCGTCCGGCCCCGCGGCTTCGAGGATTTCCGCGCGGCGGGTGGAGAAGGCGCGCAGGTTCTCGTCGGCGAAGCCTTCGATCTCGGCGATGCCCTTGCGGACTTCCTGCCACTCGACACCCAGGCGCTGGCTCAGCTCGTAGCGCAGGTGGGCCTCGTAGATGTAGGAAGCGGTGGTCGCGTGGTCGTAGATCGCCGGGTGGTAGAGGCGGGTCCAGCGGCCGTCCGGGCCCTGGGTCGCGTTGGCGATGAGGACGTGGGTGTGGAGCTGGGGATCGCCGTTGCGCGAGGAGCGGTGGCGGTAGGCGGCGGCGAGGTAGCCGTTGCCCTCGACGAACTCCGCGCCCCCGGCTCCGCGCCTTGTCCAGCAGGCGTTTCGTTGCATGTAGGTAAGGGCAGCTTGGACTGCTTCGCGGTGGGCGGCTTGGACTTTGAGGGCGGCTACAGGGCCGCCGAGGGCCCAGAGCAGGGAGACCGACTTGGGGGCCGAGAAGGTGAGGTCGAAGCCGGGGACGGGGCCATCGCCGCGGACCCCTTGCATCGAGAGCAAGGGCTCGCCGTCGACCGGGTTGCGCCCGGTCAGCATCGCCACGAGCTGGTCCTCGCCGACCTCGCCTTCAAGGCCGAGGCGTCCGGCAGCGTCGCCGAGCCATTCTCCGGCGGCCTCGCCCTCGCCGGAGTAGTAGTCCTCGGCGCCTTCGGCGACCTTGTCGAGGTAGTAGCGCTCCTGGCCGCGCCCGAGCTTTCCGATGGACAGCATCACTTCCCTGTCCAGCGGGAGGGCAGTTTGCCCCGCTCTCTTAACAAAGTGATGTGGCGTGAGGGGTGGTGCTGTTGCTGTTGTTGGAGTGCTGGGCGGCTTGCGTCTATGGGCTGCTTGCTGTCCTCAGTTCCTTGGAATGGACTCCTGAGCATGCCTCTCTTGGTTGTCTTGGCTCACTGGTGATTCGGTTGTGGCTGTGCGAGTTCGTGGGTGCATTGGGACTGGCTTCGACCCCGCGACCGCGCGGCGCCAGGTGGCGAAAACCGGGGGCGTTGACCCGGTTTCTCGGACGTATCCGATGCAATGAGCGCTCGCAACGGACAGAAGGACAGAGATAGATGGCCGACGCCCCTCTCCTCACCGAGCCTTTGATGACCGCCGACGAGGCGGCGCAGCTCCTGCACGTTCCGCGCAGCACGCTCTACGAGCTAGTCCGCTCGCGCGGCCTCCCGCACGTAAAAGTCGGACGGGCGCTGCGGTTCACGCGAGCGGATCTCGGTGGTTGGATCACCCAGAACAGCTACGGCCAAGGTCTGCGGAGGTAGTTCGCCGCTCGGGCGGCAAGCGCCGAAGTCGGCGACGCGGTCGAAGCCGAACGCAGCACCGTTGAAGATCACCGTGGTGGTTCAGAGAGTGACTAGTTCTCGCTCGGGCCGCTCGGCGGTCCCGCCCTCGAAGCCGAAGACGGCACGAACGCCAAAGGCGTCGGCCAGCTTCTTGAGGGTCTGAGCGTTAGTGGCGTGCTGACCACTCTCGATCCGCGAAACTGCCGAGGCGGTGGTGCCCATCCGATCTGCAAGCTCGGCCTGAGTCAGATCAAGTGCAGCCCGCCGCATGATGACGATACGAGCAAGCTCCTCGTACGGTGCAAGACGTTCGTACTCCGCCCGGAACTCGGGGTCCTTGAGGGAATCCTTGATGTGGTCGGAGACTGCTGCTCCGATTGGTCTGGATCGTTTGCTCATGGCTAACCCTTGCCCATACTCGCTGACCTGGGTCAGCATGTTAGCAGCGCTGCTAACTCTCAATAGAACTTCACGGTGCATCGTGCCCCGCCGCTCGCGGAGGCTTTCTTGGCCGCGCCTCCATCCGTCCCTTGAAGTCTCCCCAACGCCCCTCAGCAACCTTGATCTCGCCCGGCGGCACCTTTCCCGTCGTCTTCGGGAAGGCGTGCAGAAGCACGATCAGGCGATCCGACCGCCGATACAGAATCCGGTAGTGGTCTGAGCCCGTGTGGCAGCGCAGCTCTCGCAGCTCTCCCGAGATCTGCGAGCTATAGGGATGTGGAAGATGCGGCATCGCATCAGAGAGGCCGTTAAGTCGGTCGATCTGTCGCAGCAGCACAGCGCGACGCTTGGGGTCGAGTCCGTCGATGAAATCGCGGACGGGCTGCGCGCCGTCCTTGGCGCGGAAGTAGACCGCCTGAAAATTGTTCACGCTGCGACTGCCGATGCCGGCGCGGCGGTCGACGCATCGCGAAGGGCCGTCGAGAGCTTTTCGGCAGCGTCCACTTGAGGAACGTGGTGGACGTAGATCATCGTCGTCCCGATGTCAGCATGGCCCATGTAGGCCTTGACGTCGGTGAGGGGAAATACCTGGACGGCGAGCGTGCCGAAGCTGTGGCGGAGATCGTGGAACCGGATGTGCTTGAGACCGGCTGCCTCCAACGCGGCGTAGAAGCGGCGGCGAAGGGCGCTGTCCTCGATGTGCTCACCGGCCGGGTTGACGAACACGAGGTCTTCCTCCCCGGTCCAGTCCTTGCGGCGGCTCAGTTGATCGAGCGCCGTGGCCACTTGGTCGATCATCGGGACGCTCCGGACCCGGCCCGACTTCGGCGCGTCCTCATGCCGCATCACGTAGGAGTGGCGGACATGGATCAGGCGCTTGCCGAAGTCGAGATCGCGCCAGCGCAAGCTCCGCAGCTCCCCCAAGCGCAGGCCCGCGTAGGCGGCAGTGAGGAAAACTGCGGCGTCCTGCTCGTCTTGCCGGCGAAGCTTCACCCTCCATTCCAAGCCGGTCGGGTGCTTTGGCGGCTTACGGTGGCGGCCATCGCGAGCCGCTCGCGCCAGCGCTTCGACCTCGGCAGCCGAAAGCACGTCGAAGTCGCCGGACCGGCTCACGGGCTGGCGCTCGGCCCAGGCGGCGGCGTTCGCCGTAAGCCCGTAGATCCGCTGAGCGCGTTTGAGGATGCTGTGCATGACCCCGAGGTACTTGTTGATCGTCCGCGCCGACAGACCCTCGCTGTCGGCGATCCCACCGGCAGCGACCAGCTCAACCCGCCAGGCGTCGATCCGCTGCGTCGTGATCAACTCAAGGGCCACGCTGCCGAACGCGGGCAGCAGCCGCCTCTCGACGATCCAGCGGTAGTCAGTGATGGTCGAGGGTCGCCGCTTGCGGTCGTGCTCGACGTAGCGCAGCCACTCCCGCGCCGACTCGGCGAAGGTGACGGTGCTCGACCGCCGAGGCCGGCTCGTCAGGTGGCTGGGCCGAGCGTCGGCGAGGATCGCGTCAAGCTCGCGCTGGGCGCCCTGCTTCGTCAGGTAGCCGTCCGTCGGCCTTCCCCGCTTCGTCCACGCCTTACCGAGAACGATCTGGTGCTGGCCCTCGGCGTCACGCCACTTCGCCATCCAGCGGTCGCCCGACTTCCGTTTCCTGCGGAAGACGTGGCCGCTGATCGGGGCTTCGCGAAAGTGAATCGAGGACGACGCCATCGACCGAGAGTAGGGCATCCCCAGGACCGAAAAATGTGTCCCGAAATGTGTCCCCAACTAGGCAAAAACGTACCCAACTGGACCGAACCAACTGGACGGAAATGCGCTTAAACAAGCGAGATTCCTTAACAATTGACGCCGATCATAATCCGCGTGTCGGGGGTTCGAGTCCCTCCTCCGGCATCCTTTTGTAGAGCCAATTGCGCCGCCCAAGGGGCGGCGTTTTGCTTTCGGGTCAAAGGTCAGGTCAAGGTGATGCAGGCGTGATGCACGCCTGCATCGGCCAATAGGATTCGATGATGGGGATTGAGCGCTTCATCTGGACCGAGCACGCCGAGATGCGCCTGAGTGACCGAAGACTTGAGGCGTCCGAAGTTGAGCAGGCCATTCGGGACGGCCACCTTGATCGACGGGTCAATGATGGCCGCGCAGAATGGCTGGTAAGCGGTAAGACCGCCGATGGCACGGCTTTTGAGGCCATCTATGACCATCCGCACGGAGACGACGAGGCCGCTGTGCGAATCGTCTCCGTCTGGAGGCTGGATTCCTAGCTGGCAGCTCAAGCCAGCGCTACTCTTGAACGAAGCCATGTTTGCCTATTACGACTCAGACGCAGATATCGCCTGGTTCCCAACCGGAGAGTCCAACGATGTCGTGAGCGAGCGTGTGCCAGGCGGTCTTCGCGACTATGACCGCACCACCCACAAGCTTGTCGCGATTGAGGTCTGGGATGCAAGTACGCGACTACCGGCGAGCATTCTTGAGGCGCTGCCGGCCCCAAGTGCACCACACGGCGCAGCTGCCTAAATCTTCACGTTTCAGGGCGACCAAGTCCGCCACCTCGCCCGTGTCGTCGTCATTGAGTACGACGTCCCAGTCCTTCAGGCCAATCAGGCGCTCCGCGCTTTTCGCCTGCACCGTGTCCTGGTCGCGGTCAGGGCCCATCGACTCGCGCTTGATGTCTGAACTCCCCGGGCTCCCCGTGTGAAGCCTCGGCCCGGAAAGACCGAAGACGAATACGTCGGCACCCGCGACAACAAAACGATTCATCCCTGCGCATCTAGAGTAGTCGGGAGTGCGCTCCACGTCATCTCGCTCCGATGCCGTCGATACCGACGGCTAGCGTTCCGGGCCAATGGAATGGGTAACGCTCGCGCTCGGCTTCTTCGGCATCGCAGCCGCGATCGTGATCCCTATCGCGATCGAGTACCTGAAGCGGCCGCGGTTGCAGATTGACTTGGCCGACCCTGTCGACTCGATGCCTCATCCAGATTGGGAAATGAGAACCGTGAGGGCCAGGGTCACCAACGAGCCAATCGAGGGCTGGCTCGGCAAGTACCTGCTCAGGAACACGGCGAACGGCTGCACGGTGAGCGTGACGTTCAACGCCGTTGACGGCAGCCAAAACCCCTATCTGAACAATACCTTTAAGGCCCGGTGGAGCACGAAGCCCGAGCCCTATCGAGTCGGAATGCCCAGACGGCAATTCCTCGGGGCTCGAAATCGACCTGAATGCGGCCGCCGCGGGGGAGGTCTACGACTTACCACCTTTATTATCAGGCGTCTTCCTCCCGATCGCGTTCAAGCCCGACCGCGACGCCGCCTTCACGTTCGGCTCGGCGGTCGTGACCGGACTCCCGGCGATCAACCTCCTCGCGAAGCCCAACGCAACGAAACTGCCCAGCGAGCAGTACGACCTCAGAATCACCGCCGAGGCGGGTGGCGTGGTTTGCACCAAGCTCTTCCGGCTCGGCACCGCGGGCAATCGGTACAGCGATCTGACCCTGCGCGAAGTCGGGGGCATTGGCATGTGGTCGCCGCCGTCATTTCGAGAAGTGCTGCCCGGAAGGGTCCGTTAGGTCGGTAGTTGCCGTTGGTAGCAGGCCGAACTGGCCGAGCGCGCAGGGGTGTCGATCAGGTCGGTCCGCAAACGCTGAGCAGGGGGAAAGAGCCTCGCTCCGGCCTCACGCCTTGCGGCGGGTCCGCAGCGTCCTCGACGACCTCGACCACGCGGAGGGGGTTCGAGTTCCTCCTCCGGCACTCTCCTTCGCCCCTGGGCAGCGCTGTCGTGGCCCACGGCTAGGGTCGCGGCTCATTCGACCCTCGCCCAAGGGAGAGCCATGACCATCACCGTGAACCGCTGGACCGCAGTCCTGCTGATCGCCGCCGCCGGAGTGCTTGCCGGCCTGGCGCTCGGCCGCATCACCGAAGCGAGCTCGGCGCCGGTGCCGGCTTCAGCGTCCTACGTTGCCCCATTTGAAACGAGCCTGAAGCAGATCGCGCACGACGTGCACTCGATGAAGAGGGCGATCGGCGAACCCGGCATCAGCGGCGACATCCGCGAACTGCTCGACAAGATCAAGGGCAACACCTACGGCACCTGCCAGGCCGCCGGCGGCTCGCCCTTCTGTCATTCCTTCTAACCCGGGGCGAATACCGCGGGGCGCCCACCGGCGTCCCGCGCTTCGTCACACCTCGAGCATCAGCGTGACCGGGCCGTCGTTGACCAGGGCGACGCCCATGCAAGCGCCGAACACGCCCTTCCTGGCGCCGAGGCGCTTGCAGAAGCGGTCGTACAGTGGCTCGGCGACCTCCGGGCGGGCGGCGGCGACGTAGCTTGGCCGGTTGCCCTTACGGGCGTCGCCGTAGAGGGTGAACTGGCTGACGCAGAGGATCTCGCGCTCGCCCAGCGGCTCGTTCATCCGGCCCTCGGCGTCGTCGAAGATCCGCAGGGCACGGACCTTGTCGGCGAGGCGGTCGGCCTCCTCCTCCCCGTCCTCGACGCCGACGCCGAGCAGGACCAGCATCCCTGGCCCGATCTGCGCGACCCGCTCGCCCTCGACGTCGACCGCCGCCTGGCTGACCCGCTGGACCAGCGCCCTCACCCGATGACCGACCCCAGCTCGCGCCGCCCTAGTGGCGGCGGTGGTGCCGGTGCTTGTGCTTCTTGACGCAGCGCACCTTGCCTTTGACCCGCTTCTTGTGCCAGCCCTTGCGGCACTTCAGCGGCGGGCGCGGCGCCGGCAGGATCGTCACCTGGACCGGGTCCAGCCCGCGTGGCGGGTCGACCGGGTAGTGGACCAGGTGCGCGTCGACCCCCGTCCTGGCCTGGGGCGGGGTGATCGTGATCGCGGTCGCCTGCGCGGCCGTCGCCACGCCGTCGTACCACTGTTCGAAGAAGGGGTCGTTCGTGGCAAGGGGGTAGTTGTGGGAGAAGACGACCTTGTAGGTACCGTCGCGGAGGCTGCGAATCGCGTAGCTGCCGCTCGCGTCGCTTTGCGTGCACGGTTCGCGGAATTCGGGCTCCGGCGCGCGCAGGGTGTCCCAGAGGCAGACTTCGATCCCCCCCAGCGGGGCGCCGCTGCCGGCTTCGGTGACGGTGCCGAGGATCTGCGCACCCGGATGCAGCTTCGCGTCGATCCCCGTCGCCAGGCCGCCGGCGCTCAGCGCGACCCGCGACTGCCCCGACACGCCTTCTTCCTCTTCGTAGTACTGCGCGATGTAGTTGGCGGCGTTTTCGCCGCGGAAGCCAACCGTGTATTCGCCGTCGGGCAGGCCGTTGATCACGTACTTCCCGTCGGAGCCGGTGACCGCGCAGTTGTCGAAGAACACCGGCGTCGACGTTGTGGCGCAGACGCCGACCCCGGCGGCGGGGCCGAGCGTGTCGGCGTCGGTGGCGGTCCCTTCGATGATCCCGCCGACTTCGAGCTCGGCGTTGACGCCCGTGCGGTTCTCGCCTTCGGCGAGCGCCAGGATGTCCCCCGGGAATTCCTTCTCGTCGTCCCAGAACTCCCGCACGAAGTTCTGCGGAGCCGTCGAGAAGCTCACGCGGTAGGAGCCGCCCGGAAGCCCGCCGACCGCGTACGCGCCGCCGCCGTCGGTGTCGTCGCAGACTTCTTCGAACGAGTAGGGCTCGGGGCGCGCGCAGACTTCCACCCCCGGGATCGCCGGGTTGCCGGCGGCGTTGCTGGTCACGACTCCCGAGATTCGAGCCGGCGAGCGCCGCGGCGGGCGCCGCGCAGGCGGCGGCGAGGCCCACCGCCAGACACAGGACGATCTTCGACACACGCGCACGCTTGGCCACGACTTTCCTCCCCTGCTCGACTCGACCGGTTCGCCGTTTCAACCGGTGGGCGCTCGGGAGTTGCGGTGCGAATCCGAAGATTCCCCACGCTCAGCTCTCCAGCGCCTCGACCAGCGAGGATGCATCGTAGGCGCCGAAGAGGCGGGTGTCGTTGACGAAGAAGGTCGGCGTCCCGGTGGCGCCGCTCGCCGCCGCCGAGGCGAGGTCGCGCTCGATCCGCCCGCGGTGGAGACCGGCGTCGATCTCCGCCTCCATCCGCTCCACGTCAAGGCCGAGCTCGTGGCCGACCGCCAGCATCGTCTCGCGCGAGAGCTTCGGCTGCGCCTGGAAGAGCGCGTCGTGGTACTCCCAGAACCGCCCCTGCGCCGCCGCCGCCTCGCTCGCCTCAGCCGCCAGCGGCGCCAGCGGATGGCGCTCGGGGATCGGCAGATGGCGGAAGCAGAAGGCGAGCCGCTCGTCGAGGCGCTCGCGCACCCGCCTCAGCACCGACTGGGCGCCGAGGCAGAAGGGGCACTGGAAGTCTCCGAACATCACCAGCTGCAGCGGCGCCAAGCGCTCACCGCGGACGTGATCGATGTCCTCCAGCGGGGGTGAGAGCCGTTCGTCCACGCAACGCGATGTTATGTGCTCGTGGACAACGTCGAGTCGGTCCTGATCCTGATGCTGGCGGCGACGCTGCTGGTCCGCCTGGCCGAGTTCGGCAAGGTGCCGGCGCCGATCGTCCTCGTCCTCGGCGGCCTCGCGATCGCCTTCGTGCCGGGGCTGCCGACGGTCGAACTCGATCCCGACGTGATCTTCCTCGTCTTCCTGCCGCCACTGGTCTTCTCCGCCGGCTGGCGGACCTCGCCGCGCGAGCTGCGCACGGTGATGCAGCCATTGGCGCTGCTCTCGGTCGGCCTCGTCTTCCTCACCGCGGCGGTGGTGGCGCTGGTCGCCCACGCCCTGGTCCCGGGCCTGGGCTGGGCCGAGGCGGCCGTCCTCGGCGCCATCCTCGCTCCCACCGACGCGGTCGCCGCGATCTCCATCTTCCGCCGGATCGGCGGCCCCGAGCGGGTCCGCCTGCTGGTCGAAGGCGAGTCGATGATCAACGACGGCACCGCCCTGGTCCTCTACCGGATCGCGGTCGGAGTGGCCACCGGCGGCGCCTTTGCGCTCGGAGACGCGGCACTCGAATTCCTCGCGGTGTCGGCCGGCGGGATCGTCGCCGGGCTCGCGGTCGGCTGGCTGGCAATCCTGGTGATCCGGCGCCAGACCGACACCAGCCTCGTCGTCGTCCTCACCCTGCTGACCGCATACGGCGCCTACATCGGCGCCGAGGAGGCCCACGTCTCCGGCATCCTCGCCGCCGTCGTCGCCGGCCTTTACGGCGGCTACCAGTCCCCGCGTGCGGTCGACGCCGACACCCGGCTCAGCTCCGTCGCCTTCTGGAACACCCTGATCTTCGCGCTGGAGATGACGATCTTTGTCCTGCTCGGCGTGCAGCTGCCGGGGGTTGTCGACTCGCTGCGCGAAAGCTCCTCCGGAGTCGCCGAGCTGCTCGGTCCGGCGCTGGCGATCGCCGCGGTCTCAATCGCCACCCGGCTCGGCTTCGTCTTCGCGATGCGCTCCGAGGCGGGTGAGACGCTGGGCGAGCGTTTCGCCGTCGGCTGGAGCGGCATGCGCGGTGCCGTCTCGCTCGCCGCCGCGCTGGCGGTGCCGCTCAGCGTCGCCGACCGGCCGCAGATCATCTTCCTCAGCTTCGCGCTGATCCTGATCACCCTGGTCGGCCAGGGACTGTCGCTGCCGTTCGTGATCCGCAAGCTGCGGCTGGAGGAGCCGCGGCGCTGGAGCGACGAAGAGGCGGTGGCGCGGATGGAGGCGGCGCAGGCGGCGCTCGACCGGCTCGACGAGATCGAGGGCGAGGAGCGCGCCGCCGAGCACCAGCTGAAACGGCTGCGCGACCTCTACCGCGCCCGCTTCCGCATGTGCCAGGCGGTGCTCGGCGGCGAGGACCCGGAGACCGCCGCCCGCGAGCAGCGGATCGTCGACTACGGCGAGCTGCGCCGCGAACTGATCGGGGTCGAGCGAGACGTCCTGCTGGAGCTGCGCGGCGGCGAACGGCTGCGCAACGCGACGATGCGCCAGATCGAGCGCGACCTCGACCTCGAGGAGGCACGGATCCGCTCCTAGCGTTTGGCTTTCCGGGGCTTTTTCTTCGCCGGCAGTAGCGTTGCTTTCAGCGTCAACGTCTCCTTGCCGCTGACATCCGTGACTTGGATCTTCGTTTGGAAGGCGCCCTTACCCGCCTTGCCCAACGCTCTCAGCCCTTTGCCGACGATCAGGGCTTTGACGATCACCTTTTTCCCGGCCGCCACTTTACGCGCCAGCTTCACCTTGCCGGGGAATTTCGATTTGCCCACCTTCAGCGTTGAGCCAAGCGATTTCAGCGTGCAGGTCGAGCTTCCACAGACGATCGTGCCGATCGCCGCCATGTGCTTCCTGTTGAGCGCGACCTTGCCTTTGACGCCTTTCGCCCTCGCTTTGACGACGGGTGGCGGCGGTGGGAGTGGCGGCGCCAGCGGCTGCCAGCTTGGACCGCTCGCGCGATCGGCGACCTTGGTCAGGCTCGATCCGTCGACTCCGATCGTGAAGACGCCGCTTTCGATCCGTTTCCAGGACGAGTCATAGGCGGTCCGCTGGAAGGCGATCCTGGTGCCGTCCGGTGAGAACACCGGCGAGCCGACTTCGCTGTGCGCGGCGCCGGGCGCGAGTGGCACGGGCAGCAACGTCACCGCGCCGCCGCCCGCCCCCACCAGCGCGAGATCCTTGAATTCGTGCACGAACACGATCCTCGAGCCATCGGGGGAAAAATCGGGTTCGGCGCCGTTGCTCGCGACTTTGACCGAGGGGCCGCCGGGCGAAGCGGTCGCGAATATCGTCCGCCCTTCTGCGCCGGGGCTTGCGTGCGTGTACGCGAGCTTTCCGTCCGCCGAGTAGGTGGGGTCATAGTCGTCCTGAGAAGGCGTCGGCGGAGTGAGGTCGCCGGTCTTGGCGCCGCTGGCGGAATTCAGAGTGACGAGGTGCGTCGCGCAGCCGGTGCAGTCGAATTCGTAGTCGAAGAAGGAGCCCGGTTCTTCGTAGCCGATGCATTCTTCGTCGCCGACCGATTCGACCGCGCAGATGCTCTTGCGGGTGAACCTGCCGTTGCTTTCAGTCGCCGCAAGCTGCGATCCGTCTGGGGTGAAGGCGGGGCCGAAGAAAGCTTTCCACACTTCAACATAGGTCGAGATCCTGACTACAGGAATCACTTTGGCCGAGTATGGATCGTCATAATCTTCCTTCCATTCCGCCGGTTCGGATGAGATCGATTCCGAGCCGGGGGCGATCTGCGCCAGGCCGCTTCCATCCGAGTTGACGGTGGAGATGCCGCCTTCGTGCTCGACCGCGATGCGCGCGCCGTTGGCCGAGTAGGCCGGGGCGAAGTAGCCACTGCCGGGGGTCAGCATCGAGGGTGAGCTGCCGTCCGCATTAGACGTCCAGACCGCGGTCGTGTAGGCATCCCCGGCCGAATAGGCAATCCTGCCGTTGGCGCCGGGGAAGGCCGCATCACCGCTCTTGCTCAAGGAGACGGCAAGAGCGACGAACCCGAACGTCGCCGCCACGAGGGCCAAAAGGATGAAACGAACACTTCGGTTGGTAACGCGACCCCTGCCCGCCATCTACACGCCTTTCATGCAAAATGCACTTTTTTAATCCAGAGAATCACTTATATATCAGGGGCGGCCGAGTGCCTGCACACAGCACCTCGACATTCGCACAGTGAGCCCCTTTGAATACCTGACCGGCCTGGCCCTGCTGACGGCGACCCTCGGGGCCTTCTGGCTCAGCGGTGTGCAACTTCGCCGCCGCCTTGTCCCGGGCTGGCGGGGCGCCCCGGCAACGCTGGCGGCGATCGTCCTCGCGGTCGGGATGGCGATCGTGACGTCCGAGCTGCTCGGGCTGGTCGGCCTCCTGAGCAAAGCGCCGCTGCCGATAGCCGCGATCGCCGTCGCCGCGGGCCTGCGGCGGCAGCGACCCCCCGGTCATCCCACCGGCGCCCCACCGGCGCCGGTTGGCGATCGCTTCGCCCTGATCCTGGCGGTGGCCGCCGCGCTGCTGATCGCGATCCACTGGGTCGGCCCCGTCCTGCAGAGCCTTGACGTCGGCATCTACCGCCAGGACAGCCTCTGGTACCACCTGCCGTTCGCGGCCTGGTTCGCCCAGACCGGTTCGACCACCGGCATCCTCCTCACCGACCCACTGAAGCTGACGGTCTGGTACTACCCGCTCAACTCCGAGCTGCTGCACAGCCTCGGCATGGTGATGCTCGGCAACGACCTGCTCTCGCCGGTCTTGAACTTCGGCTGGATGGGGCTCTCCCTGCTGGCCGCGTGGTGCATCGGGCGACCGTTCGGCCTGGCGCCGGTGACGATGCTGGCCAGCGCCGTCGTCGTCGACTCGGACATGATGCTCGTCCAGGCCGGCAATGCCCCCAGCGACATCGTCGCCTTGGCCTTCCTGCTCGCGGCCATCGCGATGCTCGTCAACGGCCAGGCGGCGGCACGGCGGGGCGAAGGCGGCGAAGGCGGGGCGATCGCGATCGATCGCGGGCCGCTGGCGATCGCCGCGCTCGCCGCCGGCCTGGCAATCGGCACCAAGGTGACGATGCTCGTCCCCGTCGCCGTGATCACCGTCGGCGTGCTCTGGCGGACGCGGAGCGAGTCTCGCCGCCGCGCCGCGATCTGGATCGGGGGATTGCTCGCCGGCAGCGGCTGGTGGTACCTGCGCAATCTCCTCCACGCGGGCAACCCCCTGCCGTGGATCCACGTTGGCCCCCTGCCCAGCCCCGATCAGGAGGACCTCTACCCGCGCCCGGCGCACTCGATCGCCGAGTACATCTCCGAACGCCACGCCTGGACCGATTTCTTCGTGCCGGGGCTCGAAAGCACGCTGGGCCCGCTCTGGTTCGTCGTCGTCTTCGCCGTCTTCGCCGGCATCGTCCTCGGCCTGCGCGGGAGGGCTGGCAGCCTGGGCCGCGTCCTGGCGCTGACCGCCGCCGCCATCCTGGTCGCCCACCTGTTCAACCCGATCTCCGCCTCGGGCCCCGACGGCGGCCCCTACGGCTTCGCGTCCAACCTGCGCTACGCGGCTCCCGGGCTGGCGATAGGCCTGATCTTGCTGCCGCTCTGCGAGTCGCCGAAAGTTGTCCGCTACCTCCTCACCCCCGCCTTTGCCGCCCTGGTGCTGGCCGGGGCGCTGGGCTCCAGCGAGTGGGCGCAGCCGCAACCGGCCGCGGCGATCGCGCTTGGCGCCCTGCTCGTTCTCCTCGCGCTCTGGCTGGCCGGACCTCGATCCCCCCGCCTGCGCGCCGCCGCCGTTCTCGCCACCCTCGCCGCGCTCGTCCTCGCCGGATACCCGCAGCAGCGCCAGTACTTCGACGACCGCTACCGGACCGACGTCGCGCCCTCGCTCGACAATCCGGGCTTCCGCGCCACCCGCCAGTGGCACTTGGTCCAGACCTGGGCCCGCGACCAGCACGGGCAGAAGATCGGCATCGTCGGCACTCCCGCGGCCTACGGCCAGTACGTTTTCTACGGGGACGATCTCTCGAACGAAGTTCGGTACCTCGGCGAACCGGGCGCGTACGGTTCCCTGACCCCGATCGAAGGGTGCCGGCGCTGGCGCCGGCGCATCGACGAGGGTCGGTTCGACCAGGTCGTGATCACCCCGGAAGACCCCGGTTCGGCGGTCCCCTCTCCCCAGCTTCTCTGGACGGCGCTCGGCGGCACGGCGCAGGCCACGATTGAGGCGAGTCCCGCTGCGGTCTTTTCGCTTAGCGGGCCGCTGAACCCGGCGCTTTGCGCCAACCGCGGCGCCGCCGCCCAGCTCGGCCCGCCGGAACGGTTCGGCAATTCCCACCTTCCCCCGAGCGCGCCGCCGATCCAGACCGGTGTGCCGCGCTCACAGCTCCGCTGAGGACGCCGGCCGGGCGAAGCGCGCGCGGTGACCGGCTGCGCGCCGGGTCACGCCGGTCACCCGCCCCCTTTCCGTCAGTGCAGCGCGGTGGCTGCGGTCCGACGGAAGTCGGCGAGCATCGCTCCCATCGTCTCGACGTCGCAGGCGACCATTTCCGGCCACGGCTTGTCGGGGTGCTCGTGCAGCGTCTTCAGCCCGTTGCCGCTGATCACCGCGACCACGGTGTCGTCGGCGCCGATCTTGCCCTCGGCCACGAGCCGCGCGGTGGCGGCAATCGTGGTGCCCCCGGCGGGCTCAGTGAGAATGCCCTCGGTGGCGCCAAGCAGGTCGATCGCCTCGAAGATCTCCGGATCCGAGGGACCCGCCGCCGAGCCGCCGCGGGTGCGCACGGCGTCGAGCACCAGGTTGCCGTCGCCCGGAGCGCCGATCGCCAGCGAGTGCGCCGCCGTCTCCGGCGTCTGCGATTGCAGCTCGCCGCCCTCGCGGATCGCGGTCGCGATCGGCGAGCAGCCGCCGGCCTGGGCGATGTTGATCTTCGTCCCGGCGGTCTCAGCCAAGCCCACCATCTCCAGCTCGTTCAGACCCTTGTGGACACGCGAGGAGAGGGTTCCCCCCGCGGCCGGGATCACGAAGTGGTCGGGCGCGGTCCAACCCAGCTCCTCGACCACCTCGAAGGCCACCGTCTTCGCTCCCTCGGCATAGAACGGACGCAGGGTGATGTTGGCGAACTGAATGCCGCTGCCCAGCGAGAGCTCGCGGCAGGCGCGGTTGGCTTGGTCGTAGTTGCCGTCCAACTGGCAGACCTGGGCGCCGAGCGCACGGCAGGCCTTCGCCTTGCCCTTCTCCATGTTGCCCGGGTAAAAGATGTAGGCGGTGGCCCCGGCCTTGGCCGCCAGCGCCGCCACCGCGGTGCCGACGTTGCCGGTCGAGACGCAGCCGACCTCGTCCTTGCCCAGCTCCAGCAGGCGGGCGATCGCCATGCTGACGACGCGGTCCTTGTAGGAGAGCGTCGGGCGGTTGGTCGAGTCGTCCTTCAGGTAGAGGTCGTTGAGGCCGATCGCGGCGCCGAGCCGGTCGGCGCGGATCAGCGGCGTGTGGCCGGCGAACTGGCCGACCTTCGCCTGGGCGGAACGGGAGACGATCGGCAGCAGCTCCTCGAAGCGCCAGATGTTCTGCGGCCGGTCGGCGAGACCGCGCTCGGCGATCAGCGACTTCGCCCGCTCGTAGTCGTAGTCGATGTCGAGCCCTTCGCCGCAGGCCGGACACTTAAAGGCGGTGTCGAGCAGCGGCGTGCGGTAACCGCAGTCGCGGCAGACGAGTTCGGTGGCGCAGGAGCTGGTCCGTGGCCCGCCGGGCCCTCCCAGGTGCGGATCGACCGCCTCGCTCATGACTCCTCCTTTGCCGCCGTCGGGCGGGCTTCCCGGCCCGGAGCCCCGACGCGCGCTCGTCCAATGGTCGCACGGGTATAACACATGGGATGTCGGCGCTCAACGCTTTTCACGTAAAAATCCCGAATCTCGGCGCTCCATCCTCGACTGCAAGGTAGCGGAACGCCACGGCACACCGGGAAAGGGAATCTTTCTGTCTGTAGAGTTGCTGTCTTCAGCCACAAAGAATGCCGTCGATGAGCCCACAGGAGCGCTTTGCCGCCAATCTACGCCAGGCCCGCACGCAGGCCGGGATCTCCCAGGAAGAGCTGGGCGACCGCTGCGAACTGCATCGGACCGAGATCTCGCTGCTCGAGCGGGCCGGCCGCGAGCCGCGGCTGGCGACGCTGGTCAAGCTCGCCGGGGCGCTCGAGACGACGCCGGCCGAGCTCTGCGCCGGCATCGCCTGGCGCCCGTCGAGGCGCCGCTTCGATGTGAAGCGGCCGCCCCGTGCCGGCGTCTGAGCCCGGGCGCGAGACGATGAAGTGAGGCGGGGCCGCGCCGGCGCAGCCGGCGTCATCAGGTAACCGTCACCGGTCCTGACTCTCGGCTGGTCCTCCTTTGCCACCCCAAGGCGGTTTCCCAGCGATGCGGAAGCCCCGCCCCCTTCACCGGTCTTGATCGCCCGGCGGGATCATTCATAACACACGAGAATCTAACAATCAAGTCCGTTTGCTTAATCGAATGGACTTTCGTTGGAGATCCTTGCCCGGTCCGCGCCGGGCCCGTCCGCGCCGCCTCTACGCGGCTGACGCCGGTCTCTCCGCCGCCACCGGAATCTCCGCCGACTCCGGCCAGGGCGCCGGCAGCGAGCCCTCCTCGAACCGCCCCGAGGCGACCAGCAACTGCTCCGAGACGTGGGGGGCGAAAGGCGCCAGCGCCTGCGCCAGCAGCACCAGCGCCGCGATCTGCGCCTCGGCGTCGGCGCGGTCCAGCTGGCCGCGGCGCTTGACCACCCGCTTCTCGAAGTCCTGGATCCGCTCGAACAGACGGGTGATGTTGCGGACCGCCTTGTGCATCTGCAGCTCCGCGACGTCCTCGGTGATCCGCGCCAGCCCGTTCTCGCACCATTTGCGCAGCCGGTCGCGCATGAACTCGGTCTCGGCGGCCGCCTCCTCGTCGTGCCCTGCACCCTCGAGCGCGGCGAAGCGGTCGTGCGAGTAGGTCCAGAGGTTGCGCAGGAAGCGGCTGGCGAAGCGCATCGCCCCGTCGCTCCAGTTCAGCGTCTTCGCCGGGCCGGCGGCGTACAGCACCGCGAGTCGCACCGTGTCGGCCCCGTAGCGCTCGACCAGCTCGTCGGGGTCGACGACGTTGCCGAGGTGCTTGCTCATCTTGCGTCCGTCGGCGATCACCATCTCGTGGAAGAGACAGCCGGCGAACGGCTCGCCCTCGGTAAGGAACTCGAACGGGCCGATGTCGCGCAGCGCCTTGGTGACGATCCGCTGGTCGAAGACGAAGCCGCCGCTGTCGCCGCCGGCGACTAGGCGCTCGGCCGGCAGCCAGCGGCGCAGGTCGGGGTGGGTGAACATCCGCTCCTCGCGCTCGGAGGGCGGCACCGCCGCCGGGACCCAGAGCCAGAGGGCGTCGAAATGGCAGTCGAGCGTGTCGGTCTCGCGTCGGGCCGCCGTCCCGCAGCGCGGGCAGGCGACGTCGACGAAATCCGGCCGCTCGGCCAGCGGATTGCCCTCCCCGGTCGGGGCGATGTCGCGCGGCAGCACCACCGGCAGGTCGGACTCCGGAACCGGCACGGCGCCGCAGGACTGGCAATGGACGATCGGGATCGGCGTCCCCCAGGAGCGCTGGCGCGAGATCGAGAAGTCGTTGGCCCGGTAGCGCTTGGCCTCGCGGGCGCCAGCGACGGGGGCCGGTGCCTCCGCCTCCTCCCCGCCCTCGTCCTCGGGCTCCGCGGGCACCCGCTCCAGCCGCTCGCCGAGGTCGGCGTCGGCCTCGTCGACCGCGGGGATGCCGAGCGCCGCGGTGGGTCCGTAGCGCGCATCGACCAGGGGTGAGACGAAGACCGGCAGCCGATCCCCGGCCGGGCCGGCGACCGACTCGCCGGTGTCGACGATCGGCACCGAGCGGGCGTCGCGGGCGCTGCGCTCCCAGCCGCCGGAGCGCATCCGCTCCAGCTCCTCGCGGACGGCGGCTGCGCCGGCCCAGGTCTCGACCTCGGGATGGCGCGGTGAGAGCAGGACGAAGCGCGCCCGGCCCAGCGCGCCCGGGTGGGGGCTGAAGACAGTCAACTCGCGGCCGTCGGCGGCGGTCAGGTCGAGCTCGACCCCGTCGCTGCGGCCGAGGATGTAGCGCTGGGTCGAGAGCGAGAGGTCGTCCCAGTTCCGCAGTCGCTCGGTGTTGCGGTCGTTCTCCTCCAGGTAGGGGGTGATCCGTAGGAACCAGGTCGGGCGCCGGATCAGCCGCACCTCGTTGTGGCAGCGCCAGCAGCGGCCGTCCTCGACCTGAATCGAGGCGAGCGTCGTCTGGCAGGTGTCGCACCAGTCGACGGTGGCGTCGTCGCGATAGATCAGCCCCGCCTCGAGCAGGATCAGGAACAGCCACTGCGACCAGCGGTACTGGCTCTCCTCGGAGCTATAGAAGACGCGGTCGTAGTCGAAGGAGAAGCCGAGCCGCTTCATCTGGCCGAGCATCCGCTCGCCGCAGCGCTCGACCCAGTCGGCCGGGAAGACCTGGCGCTCGATCGCCGCCAGCTCGGCCGGCAGACCGAAGGCGTCGAAGCCGAAGCCGAGCAGCACCGCGTCGCCGCGGGCGCGGCGGAAGCGCGCGTAGGCGTCACCGATCGAGTAGTCGCGGACGTGCCCCATGTGCAGGTTGCCCGAGGTGAAGGGGCTCGAGGGCTTGACGTAGACGCAGGCCTGGTCGCCGGCCGGCCGCGGCGCCTCGAAATCGCCCCGCTCCTCCCAGGCGGCCTGGCGCTCGGCCTCGATCGTGGCCGCGTCGTAGCTGGGCTTGCGCTTCTCGTTCATCGGCGATCAAGGCTAACCAAGTGGTGTTCCAGCGAGGATTTGGACTGCCTGGAGTACACAGCTATTCTGCCGCTACTCAGCGTCTGAGGAGGAAGTCAACGTGGAGGAGAGCAGAGAAGCGCTGCTGATTGTTTCCGATTCCTGCTACCCGGACACGCTGGCCCGGGTGCTCGACGTCGCGGCGAGGTCGACCGAACCGGTGCAGAGCTGCGTCGAGGCGATCGTCGAAATGTCCGAACCCGACCCGGAGGCCATCCGCGCGGCGCTGTGGCGACTGCAGGCGGATTGGAAGACGTTACAGCGCCTCGAGCGGGGCCTGGGCGGAGACCCGACCCAGACGGCGCTGCGGATCGGCGCCGCAATCCAGCTCGCCCGCGCCGAGCTGGCCTCTCCGAACCCGCAGTTGCGACGGCGGATTCCGGAGATGATGGAGTGGTTGGGGCGCCGCGAACTGAGCTCGAGTGAACCGGCGCTAGGAGGGACTCCCGCGTCAGCTGAAAGTCCAGAGCTTGTTGCCGAGGAAGTTGAACGGCATCGCCACCGCCACCGCGATCGCCTGGGCCGTCAGCTCGCCGACCGAGCGGCTGGCGATCAGCGCCTCCAGCACGACCAGGTTGAGGCCGAGCGAGGCGAGGCTGACGGCGAAGAAGCGAGCGGCCTGGAAGCCGGCGCGGCCGTTGCCGGGGCCGAAGGTCCAGTAGCGGTTCCAGAGGAAGTTGTTGGTGACGGCGACGCAGAAAGCGCCGATCGCGGCGATCGCGTGGTGGACCCCAAGACTGCCGGCGAGCACGGCGAAGACGCCGAGGTTGATCAGGTAGCCGGAGCCGCCGACGATCCCGAACTTGAGCAGCTGCCACCAGCTCGCTGGGCGCCGCGCCGCGGCGCCGAGCCGGTCGGCGAATTCCCCGGCGGTCATCGCCGCGGCCCGTCGAGGAGCACGGCGTCTTCGCCGAAGCCGGTCGGCAGGTCGCGCAAGGTGTGGAAGGAGATCTTCACCGGGTGCTTGGAGACGTAGCGATTCAGGGTCAACCGGTCGGCGCGTACCCGCCCCACTTGGTGGAACGAAGGCGGCAGGTTAACCGGCTGCCCGGTTGCCAGAGGCTTACGGAGGACATCGACCTCGTCTACCCGTTCTGAGCCAGCGTACATCCGCAGCGCCCCGTCCTCGAGGTAGTAGCGGACCGGATCGGCCGCCAGCTTCCAGGTGACGATCGCCCGCCGGCCTGCCCGCGGCGGCCCCAGGGCGTCGGTGACGGCGCGGAAGTCAGGGCGCTGCAGGTTCGGCGTTTGGGTCACGTGGACGGCGAAGGCGAGCCAGTAGGCGCACAATGCGACCGCCAACAGAATCCCGACCCGGCGGGCGCCGCTCACGGCCAGGCCCAGCGCCGCGGCCGCCAGCAGCGGCACCAGGGCGGGAAGGAGGTTGCGCTCGACCACGTAGTCCTTGCCGGCCAGCGCGGCCAGTGCCGCCAGCGCGGCGACGCCGAGGCCCAGCGCGAGGCCGATGCCTGCACCGCGCCGTTCCCGGCGACCACCTCGCAGGGGGATCAACAGCAGCCCGGCGACGATCAGCGCCAGCGGGACGAGGGCGTAGCGCTCCCGCGGCGCCTCGGCGATCACGTGGCCGGTTTCGCCGATCAGGAAGGAGACCGCGGTCTCCCAGAGGCGTTCCGGCAGCGGGCTGTTTTCGATCCAGCCGATGTGGGTGGGGTTGGTCTGGGCGCTGACGAGCGGCAGCAGAGCCAAACCGGTAGCGCCAACCGCCCCCAGCGCCGGCAGGATGAGGCGCCAGCGAGCCCGTAAGGCGATGGCGAGCCAGACCGCCTCGATCGCGACCGGGAAAACGGCGTAGTAGTGGCTGCAGAGCGCCAGCGCCGAGGCCAGCGCCCAAAAGGCCATGTCCCGGCCCGAGCGGCTGTCGAGCACCCGCACGAAGAACAGCATCGAGAGGGCGCCGAAAAAGACCAGCGGCGCGTAGGACCGCGCCTCCTGCGAGTACCAGATCAGCATCGGGTTGACCGCCAACAGCGCGGTCAGGACGAGGCCCGCCCGACGCGTCGCCAACTGGCGCCCGATCGCGTAGCCAAGCGGCACGGTCGCTGCCCCGAACAGCGCCGAGAGCGAGCGCAGGCCGTACTCGCCGGTTCCGAATGCCTTTGCCCAGCCCCAGGCGAGCACGTAATAGAGCGGCGGGTTGGACTCGCTCGTCTTCACCCGGTGCAGCATCTCGCCGAAGCTGCCGGGGATCACCCGCATCGCGGTGATCACCTCGTCATGGTGGTAGCTCTGCAGGCCGAGGCTGGCGAAGCGAACGCCGATGCCGAGAGCGGTCAGGCCGGCCAGGGCCCAGAGGACCGCGGAGGGAGCCCGGGTGTCGCTCACGGCGCGCAGGGAGCCTTCGGCATCGCTCTTCCGGGGCCGAACGACGGCGGCGCAGCGGCCCGAGCCGCTCCCCAGCGACGGTTCGGGCGGCGGCCGAGCCGGTAGGAGAGGGTGGCGCCGCGAGCGAGCGCGCAGTAGGTCGTCCAGGGCTTGGCGTAGAGCCGCCCGTTCAGCCGCAGCGACCGGACGTAGCGCCCTCCCCCGTCGCCGAGGATCAGGGCCCGCCGCCGGTGCGGCAGGCGGATCTCGGCACGGCGGAAGAGCGGGCTGGAGAGCGCCAGCAGGCCGACCCCCGGAACCTCCGGATAGATACCGAGGGCGCCGAACACGTACCAGGCCGAGAGCGTGCCGAGGTCGTCGTTACCTGGGTAGCCGTCGGGCGAGGTGTCGTAGAGGCCGAGGAGGGCGCGGCGGACGACGGCCTGGGTGCGATAGGGGCGCCCCATCCAGTCGTAGAGCCACGGGGTCTGCAGGGTCGGCTCGTCGCCGAGCAGGGCGTGGTCGGCGTGGGTGCCGCCGGCGCCGGCGTTGAGCCGCCGCAGGAAGCGGTCGAGGCGGGCCGACGCCCTTGCCCGCCCACCCAGGCGAGCGATCAGGCCGGCGGGGTCGTGCGGAACCATCCAGCTGTACTGGACCGAGTCGCCCTCGACGAAGCCGCCGCCACGGAGGTTGTCGTAGGGGGCCGGGAAGCGGCCGTCGGCGAAGCGGGGCTCGATCATGCGACTAACCGGGTTGAACAGCCGACGCCAATTGTCCGAGCGCTGCATGAAGGGGCCGTAAACGGCGCGATCGTGCAGTGAGCGAGCCGCGAGCTGAGCGATCGCGAAGTCGTCGACGGCGTACTCCAGCGTCGTCGCCGCCGAGCCCCAGACCGCGTCGGGATCGCCGTAGATCGAGTTCGCGTTGCGCTCGTTCGTGTCGAGGTCGAAGGGCACGTAGCCGAGCGCCAGGTAGGGGGCAAGGCCCTGGCGCTCGAGGTATTCGCCGTTGGCGCTGCGGCACGGTTCCGTCGCCCCGCGGACCATCGCCGCCAGCGCTGCGCGGCGATCGAAGGCGCCGGCGCCGAAGGCCGCGGCCGCGGCGAGGATCGGATCGGCCGAGTCGCCGACCATGGTCATGCTCTGGCCGTTGGCGTAGGGCCAGCGTGGCAGGCAGCCGCTCTGTTCGGCGTCGGCCAACAGCGAGCGCATCATCTCGCCGGCCCGCTTGGGGACCAGCAACGCCAGCAGCGGCACCTCGCTGCGGTAGACGTCCCAGCCGGAGAAGTCGGCGTACTGGATGCGGCCGGGAGCTCGGTGGATCAGCCCGTCCATTCCCGGGTAGGCCCCGCCGACATCGCTGAAGGTCCGCGGCGCGAGGAAGGCGTGGTAGAGGGCGGTGTAGAAGGTGTCGAGCAGGGGTTTGGGGCCACCGCTGACGCGGATCCGCCGCAGCGACCGGTTCCAGGTTCGGCGGGCGCGCAGGGCGATCGCGGCGAAGCCCTCCTCCCCGCTCTCGGCCGCGAGGTTGGCGCGCGCGCCCTCGACGCTGACGAAGGAGATCCCGACCCTCACGGTCACCGTCCGGTTGGCGCGGGTGTCGAAGCTCGCGTAGGCACCGGCCTGCGCGGTCCGCCCCGGGTTGAGCGCGGGCGCCTGGGTGTCTTCGGCCGCCCGCCCGCCGGGATCGAGGCTGCCCTCCTCCCAGGTGCCGTAGGCGGCGAGCGGACGATCGAAGACCGCCGCGAAGTAGACCCGGTAGCGCGGGCGCTGACCGCAGAACAGGCCACTGGAGGCGGAGCCGGAGATTTCGCTGCGTTCGGGGTCGATCGCGACCGCGGCGGCGTCGTCGGGCTGGGCGCTGCCGCCGGCGTCGATCAGGACGCTGGCGTGCGGATTGGGCGGGAACTCGAAGCGGGCGATCCCGGTCCGGGTCGTCGCCGTCAGCCCGACGTCGATGTCGGCGCCGCCGACCGGGTTGAGCCGGACCTCGTAGAAGCCGGGGTGCGCCGCCTCCTCGGAGTGAGAGAAGCCCGGCTCGAACCTGCCCGCGAGCCCGCCGTCGGGACGGGCGGGTGAAGCGGCGATCGGCTCGGTGGTGGGCAGCAGGGGGAAGTCGCCGTAGAGCGCGCAGCCGGCGCCGCTGAGATGAGTGAGGCTGAAGCCGGAGACGTGGTTGTCGCGGTGGTCGTAGCCGCCCGAGTGGGGCGCCGATGGCACCGTGTCGGGGCTGAGCTGGACCATCCCGAAAGGCAGCGCCGCGCCGGGGAAGTTGTGGCCACCGCCGAAGGTCCCCGGACCGGGACGGGTGCCGGCGAGCGGGTGGACGTAGGTGGCGAGGCCGCGCGCGGCGGCGCCGGGCGCGGGGAGGGCGAGCGCGGCCAGGACGGCGATGATCGTTGCAGCGCATCGTCGCATGGGGGTCTGGAAGTTACGCGTAATGTTCCCGCTCCAATGCGAGGAAAGACTGCAACAGTGGCGGCGCCGGCGCTGGGCGTCGTCGCCCTGGCGCTGGCCCTGATCTTCGGGGGCGGCTCGGACTCCAAACACGCGCAGGCCGACGTCGAAGCGGTGCCGGGTCAGCCCACGGTCGCGATCGTCTCGCCGCGCAACGGCGCCCGCCAGACCAGCCACGCCGTCGTGGTCAAGGCGATCGTCCAGAACTTCCGCCTCGCGCCGCGCCAGTTCGGCGCCGCGCCGCAGCTCGGCGAGGGACACATCCGCTTCAGCCTCAACCGCGTCCCCGACTGCGTCAACCCGGTCAAACTCCAGCACGCGATCGACAGCCCGATCGGCAACGGGCGCCTGGTCGGCGCCTCCTTCGACTACCCGCGCTACTCGGGCCCCAACGGGGTCCTTGCCGAGCGGATCGGCAGCGCCGGCAGCTTCTCGCCAGGGACGCGGCCGGAGATCTTCTACCGGGGGTTGCCGCCCGGCTTCTACCGGCTGATCCTCAACCTGGCCCAGAACAACGGCGCGACGACGCCGTTCCACGCGGTCACCAATTTCCAGATCCTGCCCCGTCCCGGGCACGGGCCAAAACCGTGCCCGCAAGGCAAAGTGCCGAGCGCCAAAGCCGCCGCGCGGCTGCAGTAGCCAATACTTCACTTTGTATAGTCGCTGTATGCGGACCTATCGCCGCCTGATGGGCTTCCTGCGTCCCTACCGGCCCCAGCTCTGGGGCTCGCTGGTGTTCGCCTGGGCGGCGATGGGGATGACGGTGTTGATCCCCTGGCTGATCGGCCGCGCCGTAAACGCGATCGAGAGCGGTGACAAGCCGGACCTGCTGCCGCTGGCGCTGGCGATCTTCGGCGCCGCGATCCTGCGCATGGGCCTGACCGTGGTTCGCCGCCTGGTCGCCGGCAAGGTCTCGCTGGCGGTCGAATTCGACCTGCGGCAGACGTTCTACGCGCACCTGCAGCGGCTCGAGCTGGGCTTCTTCGACTCCCAGCAAACCGGGCAGCTGATGTCGCGGGCGACGGTCGACCTGGGAGCGATCCGCTTCTTCCTCGGCTACGGGTTGGTCTTCATCACCCAGAACCTGCTGACGATCGTCCTCGCCAGCGCGGTGATGATCGCGATCAAGCCCTGGCTGGCGCTGATCGCGTTGGCGCCGGCGCCGCTGATCGTCTACACCGCCTCCCGCTATAACCGCGTCTCCCGTCCCGCCCAGCAGGAGGTTCAGCAACGGATCGCCGAGCTGACCGCCGAGGCCGAGGAGAACGTCTCCGGAATCCGCATCGTCAAGGCCTTCGCCCGCGAGGAATACCAGCTTCACCGCTTCAGCCGGGCGGTCTCGCGGGTCTTCGACCAGAGCATCTACTCGACCCGCCTGCAGGCCTTCTTCTCGCCGCTGATCGGGCTACTGCCCCAGCTCGGGATCGCGCTGGTGCTGTTGATCGGCGGCCGCCAGGTGATCGCCGGCAACCTCAGCCTCGGCGACTTCACCGCCTTCTACACCTACCTGGTGATGCTGGCCGGGCCGATGCGGATGCTCGGGGTGGCGATGGGGATGGCGCAGCGGGCGATCGCCTCCGGCAACCGCCTGTTCGAAATCCTCGACCGCGAGCCGCGGATCGAGAGCGCGCCCGATGCCCCGGCGCTGCCGGCCGGAGGCGGGCGGGTGCAGCTGCGCGACGTCAGCCTGCGCTACGAGGCCATGCCGACGGCCGAGCCGGGCGAGGCGCGCGAAGCCACCCCCGCCCTCAGCGAAATCGACCTCGAGGTGGCAGCCGGGCGCACGGTCGCCCTGGTCGGACCCTCCGGCTCCGGCAAGAGCAGCCTGGTGGCGCTGGTAGCGCGCCTCTACGACCCGACCGCCGGTGAGGTGCTCGTCGACGGGGTCGACGTGCGCGAGGTCGACGTCGCCTCGCTGCGCTCGGAGATCGCGTTCGTCTCCGACGACAGCTTCCTCTTCACCGCCAGCGTCGCCGAGAACATCGCCTACGCCAGCGCCGGGGCGACCAGGGAGCAAGTCGAAGCGGCGGCCCGCCGGGCCCAGGCCGACGGCTTCATCCGTGACCTCCCCGACGGCTACGAGACCAGGGTCGGTGAGCGCGGCCTCACCCTCTCCGGCGGTCAGCGCCAGCGAGTCGCGATCGCCCGAGCGCTGCTCGCGGACCCCCGCATCCTCATCCTCGACGACGCCACCTCCTCGGTCGACGCGACCACCGAGGCGGCGATCAAGACGGGGCTCGGCGAGGCGATGGCCGGCCGCACGACCTTCATCATCGCCCACCGCCTCTCGACCGTCTCGCTCGCCGACGAGATCATCGTCCTCGACGCCGGTCGGGTCGTCGATCGCGGCACCCACGAGGAGCTGATGGAGGGCTGCGGCTTCTATCGCGAGATCGCCGAGCACGGCCTCGCCGACTCGGTCTTCCTCCAGCGCGACCTCGAGCAGCGCGAGGAGATGGCGAGGCTGTGAACGACATCGGCAATATCGGCCGCCTCTTCGCCTCGCTCTGGCGCCTCGTCCGCGGCGAGGATCAGCGTGGTCGCAAGGTGCGCTGGCTGATCGCCCAGCTGCGCCCCTACCGGGGCCGGGTGGCGCTGATGTTCCTCGGCCTGCTTTTGGCGACCGGGGCCGGGCTGGCGCCGCCCTACCTGGCCGGCCGCGCGATCGACTCCGGAATCCAGGCCGGCGACCTCTCGGCGCTCGACCTGATCGTCGTCGCCTTCGTCGCCGTCGCGATCCTCTACGCCGCCGCCACCTACCTGCAGACCTACATGGTCGGCTGGGTCGGGACCCGGGTGCTGCAGGACCTGCGCGAGCGCGTCTTCGCCCACCTGCAGTCGATGTCGATCGGCTTCTTCACCCGCCGCAGCCCCGGGGTCCTGATCTCGCGCATGACCAACGACATCGAGGCGCTCAACCAGCTCGTCACCGACGGCGTGGTGACGATGTTCTCCAGCACCCTGACCCTGGTCGGGGTGGTCGTGATCCTGCTGTTCCTCGACGTCCGGCTGGCCCTGGTCACCTTCATCACCTTCCCGCTGCTGGCGATCGCCAGCGTCGTCTTCCGGATCGTCTCCCAGGGCACCTACCGGGCGACGCGGGAGCGGATCGCCGCGATCACCGCCTACCTGCAGGAGAGCCTCAGCGGCGTCCGCGTCGTCCGCAGCTTCGGCCAGGAGCCGCGCCACGTCGAGGAGATGACCGAGCTGAACGAGCAGAACCGGGCGATCAACATGAAGACGGTCTACCTCAACGCCTCCTACTTCCCGGCGGTCGAACTGCTGGCCGCGCTGGGAACCGCGGTGATCCTGCTCTACGGCGGCTCCCAGGCGATCGACGGGGCGATCCAGATCGGCGTGATCGTCGCCTTCGTCGGCTACTTGACCACCTTCTTCGAACCGATCCAGCAGCTCTCCCAGCTCTACACCACCTACCAGCAGGGGATGGCGGCGCTGGACAAGATCTTCGACCTGCTCGACACCGCCCCGGACATGATTGACGCCCCCGACGCGATCGACCCCGGACCGCTGAGAGGCGAGATCGAGATGGAGGGCGTCTGGTTCTCCTACGAAGAAGACGCGGAGCCGGCGACCTGGGCGATGGAAGGCGTCGATCTGCACGTTCCGCCCGGCCAGACGCTGGCGCTGGTCGGCGCCACCGGGGCCGGCAAGTCGACCTTCGCGAAGCTGGTCGCCCGCTTCTACGACCCGCAGAAAGGGCGGGTGCTGGTCGACGGCCGCGACCTGCGCGGGGTCCAGCAGCGCGGGCTGCGACGCCAGCTCGGGATCGTGCCGCAGGAGGGCTTCCTCTTCTCCGGCAGCGTCCGCGACAACGTCGCCTTCGGCCGGCCCGAGGCGAGCCCGGAGGAGATCGAGGCGGCGATCGCCACGGTCGGCGCGACCGAGTTCGTCGCCGCCCTGCCCGAGGGAATCGAGACCCAGGTCGGCGAGCGCGGCGTCCAGCTCTCGGCCGGGCAGCGCCAGCTGGTCGCCTTCGCCCGCGCCCTGCTCGCCGAGCCCGGGATCCTGATCCTCGACGAGGCGACCTCGAACGTCGACGTCCGGACCGAGAAGACGATCGAGAAAGGCCTCGAGCGGCTGTTGCGCGGCCGCACCGCGATCGTCATCGCCCATCGCCTCTCGACGATCCGCCGCGCCGGCAAGATCGTCGTCCTCGAGGGCGGCAAAATCGCCGAGCAGGGCACCCACGACGAGCTGATCGCCGCCGGCGGCCCCTACTCGAAGCTCTACGGCGCCTGGGCCGAGTCCTCCGCCGCCTGACCATCGAACGAGAGTGCATTCGACATCGCATGCGTGTCGAATGCACTCTTCGTCAGCCGGGACCGACGCCGCCTGAGCCGCCGCCGGACGTGCCGCCGCCAGCTTCGGGCGCCGGCGCTTCTTCGACACCCCCGCCCGCCCCGCCCGTTTCGGGCGCGACTTCTTCGGCCGGCGCTTCTTCTTCCACCGGCGCTTCTTCTTCGAGTTCTTCGGGCGTCGCTTCGACGCCGCCTTCTTCGACCGCGCCGCCGGCTTCAGACCCGGTGCCGCTCGCGGTCGGCGCCTTGGGCCCTTCGCTGCACTCTTTGAAGCCGTAGTCACCGGCGACGCTCTCGAATTCTTCGAGAGCCGAGGCCGCCTTGGTCGCGGCTTCGCCGAGCGCCGCGGTGTCTTCGCGTTCGCTTGCCAGCTTGGCTTCAGCCTCGACCTTCGAGAGTTCTTCGGCCGCGGCGCTGAATTCGGCGTAGCCGGCGCTTTCCGCCGGCGCTCCCAGGCGCTTGATGCTTTCGACCATGCCGATGTAGAGGTTCGACGTTTTCTCGATCTGTTCCGGCACTTCGGCTTCGGAGGCGCCAAGCGCGCCGATCGCCGCGTTCGTCTCGCCGCAGATCGCGTCGCCCTGCGAGATCAGCTCGGCCTTCGTCAACGCCGTCGTTGCGGCCGTCGTCGCGGCGGTTGATTCGCTGGAATCGCCGCCACCGCCGCAGCCGGCGACGAGCAGCGCCGCCGCCACGGAGAGGGCGATTGCCAGATTCTTGGAGAGTCTCATCGGAATAGCTGCGGCCCAGGGACTCGAACCCCGACTACCTCGTCCAGAGCGAGGCGTGCTGCCATTACACCAGGCCGCAAGGACGGAGCGAAGGATATCGAGGGGGTCGGGGGGAGAGCCTTGGCCGGGCGAGGACTTGGGCTCTCATGCACTCCGATCGCCATGTAGACAGAAATGTAGACTGGTGTCGTGGCCAGCGTCGAGACCACCACGATCCGGGTGCGGCGAAGCACGCATCGACGCCTCGCCGAAGAGGCCGCGTTGGCGGGGAAGAGCGTGACCCAAGTCATAGAGGAGGCGGCCGACGTGCTTGAAGAGAAACGCCTGATCGAGAGCGCAGCCCGCTCCTGGAAGAGAGTCGCAGCGATGCCGGCGGAGGTCGTAGCTCTTGACGGGGCGCTCACCGACGAGGAAGTCGCGCGGCTCCTGGCCGACGAGCACTGAATGCGAGCCAACCCGCCGATACGGCGCGAGCCGCCGAGACGGGGGGAGATCTACCTGGCCGACCTGGATCCTGTAGTAGGACACGAGCAGGGAGGGAGGCGGCCATTCCTGGTGCTCTCGATCCAAGGGATGAACCGATCGTCATTGGAGATGGCGATCGGCCTACCCGTCACGACCACCGACTGGGGCAACCAACTGCACATCCGGATCGAGTCCACGGAAAGTGGCCTGCCACGGGCCAGCTACGCGATGCCCGAGATGGCTCGCTCGATCTCGACCCGTCGCTTCCTACACCGCATGGGACGAGTGCCATTCGAGATCACGGAAACCGCGGCGGCGCACGCCGGTTTCTTGGTCGGCCTCGGCCGGACCCGCTTCTAGGAGATCGACGAGAGATTGCTGCCGGCGTCGGCGATCGCCTCGCGCGCCCCTGAGACGTCGACCCTGTCGGCCAGCATCCGCCTCGCCTCGGCCAGGTCTTCGGAGCGCCCGACGCTGAGCGCGCCGGCGACCCGGCCGTCCTTCAGGTACCAGACCGAGAACTCGCCGCCCTCGCGGTCGCCGCGCCAGACCTCCTCGTCCCAGTCCTGGGCGGGGCCGACGTACTCGAGGCTGGCCCAGTCGGCGAGGTCGCTGAAGAAGTAGGGGACGACGTCGTAGTCGGCGTCGTCGCCGAGCATGTTGCCGGCGGCGTGGATGCCCTGCTGCATCGCCACGTCCCAGTGCTCGACGTGGATGCGGCGGCCGTGGACGACGCTGTCATAGGAGCAGCAGTCGCCGGCGGCGTAGACGTGCTCGGCCGAGGTCCGCAGCTTCGAGTCGCAGACGATCGCGCCGTCGACCTCGATCCCGGCCCGCTGGGCCAGCATCGCGTCGGGGCGCACCCCGGCCCCTACCACGACCGCGCCGCCCTCGAGCGTGAGGCCGCTCTTGGCGATGACGGCCCGCACCCGGCCGTCGCCCTCGAAAGCCTCCAGCTCCTCGCCGCCGTGGAACTCGACCCCGTGCGATTCAAGTTGCCGCTGGAACCAGCGCCCGGCCTCCTCGCCGAAGGTCCGCGACAGCGCCACCTCCTCCAGCGCCAGGATCGAGCACTTGGTGCCCCGCGCGGCCAGTGAGGCAGCGACCTCACAGCCGATGTAGCTGCCGCCGATCAGGACCACGCGCTCGGCCCGCTCGGCGTCGGCGCGGATCGCGTCGGAGTTGCCGAAGGCACGCAGGTAGTGGATGCCCTCGTTCTCGGCCCCCTCGACGCGGAGGATGTTGACGATCGCCCCGGTGGCGATCAGCGCCTTGCCGAAGCCGACCTCCTCGCCGCCCTGCAGCTGCGCAGTGCGCGCGTCGGGGTCGAGCGACATCACGTTGCGGCCGGTCAGCAGCTCGACTCCGTTCTCCTCATACCAGGAGGCGGGCTTGACGTGAGCGTCGGCGCGCTCGGCCTCGCCGCGCAGGTACTCCTTGGAGAGCGGCGGCCGTTCATAGGGCGGCTCGGGCTCGCGGCCGGCGAGCAGGATCGACCCCTCGGCGCCGCGGTTTCGCAGCTCCGCCGCGCACGAGGCCGACGCCAGGCCGCCGCCTATCAGGAGAAAATCGACCTCGCGGTCAGAGCCCATTCGGAAATTTCGCGTGTGTGGCTGGCGAGCGCCGGACCAAGCGGGGCAAGGACGCAGGGAGGCGCAAATGGCAGCGCCATTTGGCCGACCGAGGACGCTGCACCGTGCCGTGTCCGCCGCCGCCAGGCGCGCGCGAGGGGTTTTCGAATGGGCTCCTAGCCACCGTCGCCGTTGCCTTCCGGTCCGAAGAGCGCCTTCAGGTCGTCCTCCTTACCCGGATCCAGCACGGCGAGAACCTCGTCGCCCTCCTCCAGCACGGTGTCGGCGCTGGGGACGAAGCCCTTGCCCGCGCGCAGCACCGAGATCAGCAGGCTGCCGTCGGGCATCTGCAGGTCGCCGACGCGGCGGCCGGTGACGGCCGAGTCCTTGCCCAGCAGCATCTCGATGATCTCCAGCTGCTCCTCCTGCAGGTCGAGCAGGTGGACGAGGCCGTACTCGGGCACCTCGTGCTCGAGCAGGCGCAGGATCAGGTCGGTGGCGGAGACCGAGGGCTTGATCCCGAGCAGGTCGAAGTGCTGGCGGTTGCGCGGGTTGTTGACCCGGGCGATGATCCGCTCGACCAGGTACTTCTCGCGAGCGACCTGGCAGATCAGCATGTTGTCCTCGTCGTCGCCGGTGACCGCGATCACCATGTCGGCGCGCTGGATCCCCGCCCGCTCCAGTACCCAAAGCTCGGAGGCATCGCCGTAGGAGACGTTGTGCTCGAGCTCCTGCTCGACGGTCAGGTAGCGGCGGCGGTCGCTCTCGATCAGGGTCACCTCGTGGTCCTTCTCGAGCAGCTCCCGGGCCAGGTTCCAGCCGACCTTGCCCGCGCCGACGACGATGATGTACATCCGTCCCAGCCTCTCCTACGCCGCTTCCGCCGCGCCGTCGGGTGGCTCGTCGCCTTCGGTCGCCTTGCGGACCGCGCCCTCGAGCAGGTCGATCGCGACGCTGGTCGGACAGACCGTGTGCAGGCCCTGGCGCTGGTACCACTCGGCTCGCAGCGGGTCCAGGACCCGGGCGATCACCGTCGGCACCTCGTAGCGGCGCTGGGCGATCTGAGCGATGACGATGTTCGTGTTGTCGCCGTCGGTCGAGGCGATGAAGGCGTCGGCGCGCTCGATCCCGGCGGCGAGCAGCGCCTCGGTCTCAAGCCCGGCGCCGACCGTGAACTGGCCGCCGAGGTCCTCCCAGCTCTTCTCCAGACCGACCTCGAGCCGAGCGTGCGACTCGGGATCCTCGTCGAGGCAGGAGACTTCGTGGCCCTCCCGGAGCATCGCCCGCGCGACCGAGGAGCCGACGCGGCCGCAGCCGACGATGAGAATGAACATGCCGCGGATACTAGTCGCGTACGGCCGGCTCGGGCTCCGCCTCCGGCGGCGTTTCCGGCGGCGCCGTCAACAGCACCCGGCAGGGCGCTTTCTTCAGCACGTACTCGGTCGCGGCTCCGATCTCGGCCGGCTTGGCCGCCCCGATGCCACCGATCGTCGCGCCGCCGCGGATCTTGGTCGGCGGCTCGGCGCCGACGACGATCGCCTCGGCGCCACTGCGCCGCGCCGCCTCGAGGATGCCGGCGCCGACCTTGCGGGCGCGGATCACCTCGGTGCTGACGCCGACGTCCTCGTACTCCTCCCCCACCTCACGCGCCCGCTCCAGCGCCCGCCGCGCCTCGGCCTCGCGCTCCGGCGGCAGCGGCGCGTCGAGCGGCAGGGTCAGCGGCACTTCGATCACGTAGATCACGTCGAGCCGCGCGTCTTCCTCGCTCCCGTCGCTCGACTCGGCCTCGGCTGCCGCCAGCCGACCGGCGGTGGCGACGATGTCGTCGTCGAGCTTGGTGCCGAAGATCGGCACGAGGATGTTGCGGAATTCGACCTCCGGCACCTGCTTGGTCAGCGCGTGCTCGGAGACCGAGACCCGCTTGGTCAGCGAGGTCCCCTCGAAGACCTTGCGGTAGACGACGTAGAAGAGGAGTCCGAAGAGCATCCAGCCGCCGCCGACCAGGCGGGCGATGTCGTGGTAGACAAGGACGCTGATGAAGGCGAGGCCGCTGACGATCGCGGCGACGATCGCCGGTAGCGGCAGCTGCGCCTTTCCCCAGCGGATGTTCAGCGGGATGCGGAAGGGCCGCCGCCGGTCCGGTTGGCCGATCCGCAGACGGATGATCGAGAGGTGGGCGATCGTGATCGCCAGGGTCGCGCCGAAGGCGTAGATGCCCGCCAGCAGCTTGACGTTGGTCGGGATCACCAGGCCGAGGGCGATCACCCCGCAGATCGTGATCGCCACGTAGGGGGTCGCCTGGCGCTTCTCGAGCTTGCCGAGCCAGCTCGGGATCTGGCGATTGATCGCCAGCGTGTAGATGTGGCGGGAGACGCCAAGCATCGACGTGTTGGCCGCCCAGAAGAGGACGGGCGCGGCGATCAGCGCCACCATCCACCGCATCGATTCCGCCACCCAGTGCGGGTGGAAGGCGGAGACGACTCCCAGCACCGGCTCCTCGACGAAGCGGCCCCCGAGCGCCGTCTCCGGCCCCAGCGGCCCGGCGACGACCGGGACCGCCATCAGCGCGATCGCCGCCATCCCGGCGTAGACCAGCGGCACCGCCAGCGCCCCCAGCGAGGCGATCCGCTTCAGGTCGCGGCGGTCGACGTCGATGTCCGGCGCCAGATCGGAGGCGGCCTCGATCCCGGCGTAGGCGAGCATCGCCACCACCGCGGCGTAGACGATGTCCTTGAAGCTGGGGTCGCTGAAGAGGTCGAGCTGCGCCGTGAGCCGGTCCGGGTGCATCACCACCAGGGCACCGACGACGATCACCGCCAGCTGCAGGCCGAGGTCGGCGAGAGCGAGCACCGCCAGCGAGCGCTGCCGCTCGCGCCCGGTGACGTTGAAGACGTTGAGCAGGCAGACGGCGGCGATCACCGCGGCGGCGATGCCGATCTCCCAGCCCGGCTTAGCGAGGTCGCCCGAGATCGGCTCCAGGTAGTGCGGGATCGAGAGCGCCGCGAGGGCGATCACGATCAGGTAGTCGATCAGGATCGCCCAGCCGGCGATGAAGGCGATCAGCTCGTTGAAGGCGTGGCGGGCGAAGGTCGAGGAGCCGCCGCGCTCGCGGAACATCGCCCCACCCTCGACGTAGCTGAGCGTGGTCAGCCCGAACAGCAGGCCGGCGGCGAGGAAGATCAGCGGCGTCAGGCCGAGCCCGCGGTCGGCGACGACGCCGAGCGCGAAGTAGATCGAGAAGCCGACCGCCGAGTAAGCGGCGGCGAACAGCCAGGGAACGCCGAGGCCGCGCTTCAGCAGCCGTTCGGGGCGGCGCGGGGCGCTCACCGCTGCACCCGCGAGCCGATCCACAGCCGCCCGGCGCCGACGGCGACGAAGGCGACGCCCATCAGCACCCCGACCGACGCCGGCCCGCCGCCGTGGGCGAGGGTGACGACGAGGACCACGAGCCCGATCGCGACGAAGGCGAGCGAGAAGGCGCGGACCGCGCCGCGGTAGATCACTGGCCGACCTCGGCCAGCGCCGGGGTCGGTCCGGCGACCGAGCTGCCGGGCGGGTCGGAGACGACGATCACCCGGCAGGGCCGCTCGCCGAGCACCGTCTGCAGGGTCTTGTCGTAGAGCGGCACGCCGCCGCGGTAGCGCAGGCCGACGACGATCGCCGCCGCCTTGATCATCTCCGCCTCCTCGGCCAGCGAGTAGCCGGCCTGGCCGGGCCGCACCCGCGCCACGTGGCCGGTGACGCGCTGGCCGCCGATCAGGCGCGCCTCCTCGATCCTGCTCTGTGCTTCGCCTTCGGCCTTGGGCATCTCCGCGTTCAGCGGCAGGTGGGTGGGGACGGTCAGCATCGAGTGGACGTGGATGCCGCGGCGCCGCTTCGAGGCCAGCTTGACCGCGGTGGCGACCATCTCCGGCGAGAACGATTCGTCGTCCTCGAAGCCGACCAGGACGCTGCGGTACTCGACCTCCTCGACCCCGAGCGGCTCCGGCAGCACCACCTTCACGGTCTCGGTCAGCGGCAGCTTCTGGTTACGGCGGTAGAGGACGTAGACGGCGATCCCGAAGACCATCCAGCCGATGCCGACGAACAGCGTGCGCGGGTTCAGCGCCATCACCACGATCCAAGCGCCAAAGGTGCCGAGGCCGCCGAGGATGGCCGTGAGCGGCAGCTCGAAGCCGAAGGCATGGAAGTTGAGCGGCGGTTTCCAGGTGCGCTCGGCATCGCCTTGCTTGCGGCGCAACTGAATCACCGCGACGTGGGCGATCGTGAACGAGAGCATCGCGCCGAACGAGTACATCGTCGCCAGGAAGTCGGTCTTGCCGGGCAGCAGGGTGACGATCGCGATCGCGGCGAAGATCAGGATCGCGATGTATGGGGTGCGGTACTTGGGGTGGACCTGGCGCAGGCCCTCCGGCAACTGGCGGTGCTGGCCCATCGAGTAGGTGAGCCGGGAGACGCCGATCAGCCCGGCGTTGGTCGCGATCAGCAGGATCACCGCCGCCAGCACGCCGACGTAGTAGCGGAGGATTTCGGTCGGGCCCGAGGAGAGGCCGAGGTTCTCGACGATGCCGAGGATCGGGTCGTCGGCGAACTTCGAGCCGAGCGCGGTAACGTAGTGGCCGGCCGAGTCCTGGACGACCGGCATCGCCGACAGCGCCACGATCGGGATCAGCAGATAGAGCCCGAGCACGGCCGCGACGACGAGGCCGACGCTGCGCGGGATCGTGCGGGCGGCGTCCTTGGCCTCCTCGGCCATGTTCGAGATCGTCTCGATCCCGGTGTAGGCGATCATCCCGACCGCGATCCCGAGCGCAAAGTCGCTCCAGGTCGGGGCGACGCCGAGGTGAACGTTGTCGACCAGGATCTGCGGGTTGAAGACGAGGACCAACCCGATCCCGACCAGGACCACCTGGGTGGCGAGGTCGGCGATCGCGAGGACCAGGTTCAGTTTCGCCGACTCCTCGGTGCCGCGGATGTTGATCAGGGCAAGGGCGACGATCAGCACCGAGCCGCCGACGATGTCGCCGGGGCTGTCGCCCAGCCAGGGCCAGAAAACGGCCAGGTAGTGGGGCACGAAGAAGGCCGAGATCGCGACCGTGATCGTGTAGTTGAGCATCTGCCCCCAGGCGGCGATGAAGCTGACCAGCTCGTTGAAGGCGTGGCGGGCGAAGCTGGAGGAGCCGCCTGCCTCCGGGTACATCACCGTCGCCTCGGCGTAGGTGGCCGCGGTGGCGGCGAAGATCAGGCCGGAGATCACGAAGGCGACCGGGGTCAGTCCGAGGGCGAAGGCGGCGGTGACGCCGAGCGCGTAGTAGATCGAGGAACCGACGTTGCCGTAGGCCGCCGAGAACAGCGAGCCGACGCCGTGTACGCGGCTCAGCGACTCGTCCCTGGGGATGCGCTGCGCCATCTAGATACCGCCGCAACCGGTCACTCAGACCGAATATACGGACGTCGCCGGTGCTCTCCGCAGGTGGGAGCGGGTCAGCTCGCCGGGCGAGGAGCAGCCACAGAGCTCCAGCGCCAGCGCCAACTCCTCGCGCAACAGCTCCAGCACCCGCCGAGCGCCGTCGGCTCCGCCCGCGGCGAGGCCCCAAAGAGGCGGTCTCCCGACCAGGACGGCGTCGGCGCCGAGCGCCAAGGCGATCGCCACGTCGACCCCGCGGCGGATGCCGCCGTCGACCAGGACCGGCACCCGGCCGTCGACCGCTTCGACCACCTCCGGCAGCGCGTCACCGGTCGCCAGGGCGCGGTCGAGCTGGCGGCCGCCGTGGTTGGAGACGATGACCCCCGCGGCCCCGTGCTCGACCGCCAGCTCGGCGTCCTCGCCGGTCACCAGCCCCTTGACCAGGATCGGCAGGCCCGCATCCGCGGCGAGGTCCTCGAGGTCGCTCCAGCCCAGGGTGCGGTCCATCAGCGCGAAGGTCTCGGCGATCGTCACCGCCCGCTCCACCCCCATCGCCGCGGCGACGCTGGGCACACCGAGCCCCTCCGGGATCTTGAAGCCGGTGCGCCGGTCGCGCTCGCGGTTACCGCCGGGAGGGGCGTCGACGGTGACGACGATCGCCCCGAAGCCGGAAGCGACCGCCTCCTCGATCAGCGCCCGCGTCACCCCCTCGTCCTCGAAGCAGTAGAGCTGGAACCAGCGGCGTCCGTCCGGCGCCAGCTCGGCCAGCTCGGAGGGCCGCGTCGTCGCCAGCGTCGAGAGGCACATCGCCGTGCCGGCCTCCGCCGCAGCGCGCGCCATCCCCACCTCGCCCTCGGGATCGACCAGTCGCTGATAGGCGACCGGAGCGACCAGGATCGGCATCGAAAGCGGCCCGCCGAGCAGTTCGACCGCGGTCGTCACCGAACCTGTGTCGACGAGCACTCGCGGCCGCAGCCGCCAGCGGCCCCACGCCTCGACGTTCTCGCGCAGCGTCAGCTCGTCCCCCGCCCCGCCGGCGAAGTACCCCAGCGTCCCCGCATCGAGCTTCCCCGCGGCCAACCGCTCGAAGTCAGCGACGTTGATCGGCTCCGCGCTCACGGCCGCGAGCCTAGCCGCCCCGGGCTAACCGTGGCGCCGCTGCGGCCGGATCGAGAAGTGAGCGACGACCGGCGTCGCGTCCGCGTTGCCGGCCGCATCGACCGCATAGACCCTGAACACGTGCGCCCCGGCCGCGAGGTTGGCATAGGACCTGGGCGAAGCGCAGGAGGACACCCTGCGCCCGTCTAGCCGGCAACGGAAGCTAGACCCTTCCTCGTTGCTGTCGAAGGAGAAGGTCGCGCTGCGTGCCTTCTGGCGCACCCTCGACTTCAAGATCCTCGTTCTGGGCGGCTTGTCGCCCCGCCGAGGAGGCGAGACGGGCTCCGTGGAGGCTGGGATCTGGGGCGGCTGAACCGATGCGGGCGGGGTCATCTGGATGACGAGGTCGAAGTCGTCCTGCAGCGGACCGCCGAGAAAGAAGCTGAACTCGCCGTCGACCGCGATCTCGTAGGTGGTCCCGGCGAGGGCCGGGAACTCCACCAACCCCTCGCCCGATTTCACCTCGCTCAGCGAGCCGAGCGCGCCGCCGACGTAGACGGCGATCAGCTGCGCCGCCGAACAGCAGATCGAAACGCGTGCCGAGCGGGATTCGGGCGCGGTCCACGAGTACCAGACGGATGCGCCGCCGGGATCGCCGGCGTGGTTCGGCTCGCCCGCCTCCTTGCCGGCGCCCCAGTTGTAGCCGCGGCTGTCGGCGAAGTAGAAGCGGGCGCCCCCGGGTTCTTCGGTCGTCCTGCCGGTGATCGGCGTCGCCGCGGCGAAGTCGTCGTTGGCGGGTGGCGGTGTCGCTTCGATCCGCAGCGACAGTGGGCCTTCGGTGACCGGCGTGGGCGCCGGCGGCGGCAAGAAGGCATTGCCGTCCATCGCGATCTCGAACTTGCCCCCGCTGAGCGCGAAGAAGGTGATGCCGTCGTAGATGCCAGAGCAACCCGGCGGCATGAAGCTGGCGACGCTGTCCACTTCGGTCAGCTGGTCCAGCTGACTGCCGACGTAGACCCCAAGCACGGTGCTGATCGAGCTGTCGCAGGTCGAGAGGGTGACGTAACCGCTGCTTTCCGCTTCCCACTCGACCCAGACGGTGTGGCCGGCCGGCGCCAGCGGTTTCAGCGGCGGCTCTCCCGGCTCCCGGTCCGCGCCGGCGTTCGACCCGGTGACTTCGACCGGCAGGCCTTTGACCGTTTCCCGGCCCACGAAGCTGTCGCTGAACGTAGCCGCCGCTGCCGCGCCCGGCGCCGCCAGAGCCGCGCAGGCGAGCATGCATCCGACCGCCAGCGCGGCCACCCGGCGGGTCATCGCACGCCTACCTCGCCTTGACGATGCGGAAACGAGCCACGGGCGGGGTCCCGTCGCCGCTGCTGGTGGCATCGACGGCGTACACCTTGAAGGTGTGCGACCCGACGCTCAGGTGCTCGTAGGTCTTCGGCGATTTGCACCAGGTCGGCATGCGCCGGTCGAGCTGGCAGCGAAAGCGTGCTTCCTTCCTGTTCGAGCCGAAGAAGAAGGTCGCGCGCCGCCGCTCCGAGCTGACGACCCGCTTGCGAAGCATCGTCTCTATCGGCTTGCGCTTGATCCGCGGCGGTTCGACCAGTTGTCGTGACGGCGGTTCGCTCGGTGGAGCCGGCGGCGGGCGGAACACGTTCACCGAGAAGCTTCCCATCGCCGTCGTGCCCGAACCCGCGTCGCGCTTCCCGTCGATCGCGATCCGGTAGTCGGTCCCCCCGGTCGCCTCGAAGAAGGCGATCCCGCATTCGGCCTTCCCGGTCACCCAGTTGAGCGCCGTCACCGAGGCGCCGGTGTACATCGCAAACAGGAAGGGGAACTTCCCGCAGGCGTTGAGCCCGTAGGTGCCGCCCGAGGGCGCGGTCCACGAATACCAGACCGACGCCCCGCCCGAGTCGCCGGCGTGGGCCGGCTCGCCCGGCTCCTTCGTGGCGTTCCAGTTGAAGCCGCTGGCGCCGGCCGAGTAGGTCGGGATGAATCCGCTCGGCGTCGGCGACTCGGTGAGCGGGATCGCCGCGTCGAAGCTGTCGTTGGCGGGGATCGGCGTCGCCTGGACGTTGAGGCGGAAGCTCCCCTGCCCCCGTTCGGCCTCGGATTCTTCGGGGAAGCGCTGGTACCCATCGACGAGAATCTCGTACTCGACGCCGGCCAGGGCGCTGAAGGTGATGGCGCTGCCCCCTTCGGAGGGAGGGCAGTCGGGGCCCTGGCTGGCAAAGCTCCCCGCGACCTCGGTCAGGACATTGACCGCCGAACCCGTGTAGACCCCGAGCAGGGCTCTGAGCGATGAGAAGCCTCCGCAGGTATTGACGGTGACGAACCCGGTAGTCGCCGCTTTCCATTTGAACCAGACCGAATGCCCGGTCGCACCGAACATGTCCGGCGAAGGCTCCCCGGCCTCTTTGGTCGCCCCGAAGTTCGACCGTTCCACCTGCACAGGCAGCGCCATCCCGAGATCCTCCGCGTTCCCGAAATCGTCGTTCACCGGCGCCGCCCCCGCTACGGGCACCGTCGCAAGGGACCAAACCACCGCCACCACCGCGCCCGCGAGCGCCTTCATCCCCGCCTTCATAAGCCCGAGACCCTACCGATCAATCAGGAACACCCCCGCATACCCAGCCAGGCGACAAGCGCTTTCCGCTCGTCCCGCTCGCCCACACAAGCGCTCCGCGAGGAGGGGCCGGGTGCCCCTTCACCGGAGGCTCCAGGACCAGCGACCCGAACCTCGGGCGCGCGCCCGGCTGCGCAACGGCCTCCGGGGAAGGGGCACCCGGCCCCTCCCCCCCACCAGAGCTCTAGAAGTGGACGATCGGGATGATCAGGATCGCGACGATGTTCGCCACCTTGATCATCGGGTTGATCGCCGGCCCCGCCGTGTCCTTGTAGGGATCGCCGACCGTGTCGCCGGTGACCGAGGCGGCGTGGGCCTCGGAGCCCTTGCCGCCGTGGGCGCCGTCCTCGATCAGCTTCTTCGCGTTGTCCCAGGCACCGCCGCCGGCGGTCATCGAGATCGCCGCGAAGAGGCCGACGACGATGACGCCGATCAGCAGCCCGCCGAGCGCGTCGACGCTGAGCAGGCCGACGATGACGGGAATGACGATCGGGATCAGCGCCGGCGCGATCATCTCCTTCTGCGCCGCCAGGGTGACGATGCTGACCGTTTCCCCGTACTCGGGCTTCTCGGTCCCCTCCATGATCCCCGGGTGCTCGCGGAACTGTTTGCGGACCTGCTCGACCACCTGGCCGCCGGCACGGCCGACCGCCTCGATCGAGAGGGCCATGAACAGGTAGACCATCATGCCGCCGATGATCAGCCCGATCAGCACATCCGGGCTGGTCAGGTTGAAGAGCCCGTTCAAGTCGAAGCCGGCGGGGGCTTCGTCCGCCAGCTCGCTCTTAAAGGCGGCAAACAGCACCAGGGCGGCCAGGGCCGCGGAGCCGATCGCGTATCCCTTGGTCACCGCCTTGGTCGTATTGCCGACCGCGTCGAGCGGATCGGTGACGTTGCGCACGTCCTCCGGCAGCTCCGCCATCTCGGCGATGCCGCCGGCGTTGTCGGTGATCGGCCCGAAGGCGTCGAGGGCGACGATCAGGCCGCAGAGCGAGAGCTGGGCCATCACGGCGATGGCGATTCCGTAGATCCCGGCCAGCTCGTTGGCCCCGAGGATCGCCAGCGCCAGGACCAGGGCCGGAGCCGCGGTCGCCTGGTAGCCCTGGGCCAGCCCTTGGATGATGTTGGTCGCGTGACCGGTCTCCGAAGCCTGGGCGATCGTCTTCACCGGGCGGAAGCGAGTCGAGGTGTAGTAGTCGGTGATCACGAACAGCAGCGCCGTCACCGCGACGCCGATCACGGCGCAGAGCCAGAGGTCGGTGACGCTGACCGCGTCGGCCGCGGTGCTGGCGAAGCCGAGCCGCAGCGGTTCGCTCATCAGCCAGTCGGTGATCGGGTAGAAGGCCGCGATCGAGAGGACACCGGAGACGACCATGCCGATGTACAGCGCGCCCTCGACTTTGTCCGATTTGGTCCGGACCGAGAGCGCGCCAATGACCGAGGCGATAATCGCGACGCCCCCGATCACCAGCGGGAAGATCGCCACCTCGCGAGCGTAGTCAGTGGTGAAGGTGAGGACGCCGAGCAGCATCACGGCGACCGAGGTGACCGCGTAGGTCTCGAACAGGTCGGCGGCCATGCCGGCGCAGTCGCCGACGTTGTCGCCGACGTTGTCGGCGATCACCGCCGGGTTGCGCGGGTCGTCCTCGGGGATGCCGGCCTCGACCTTGCCGACCAAGTCGGCGCCGACGTCGGCGGCCTTGGTGAAGATGCCGCCGCCAAGCCGGGCGAAGACCGAGATCAACGAGCCGCCGAAGCCGAGGCCGATCAGCGCGTCAACCGCCTCCTTGTCGGTGCTGCCGGTGATGACCAGGACCCCGTAATAGCCGGCGACGCCGAGCAGCGCCAGGCCAACCACGAGCAGGCCCGTGACCGAGCCGCCCTTGAAGGCGACGTCCAGCGCCGGCGGCACACCGCCGCGGGCCGCCTCGGCGACGCGTGCGTTGGCCCGCACCGAGACGTTCATCCCGATGAAGCCGGTGGCGCCGGAGAGGAAGCCGCCGATCACGAAGCCGATCGCGGTCTTGTAGTCCTGGAGCAGCCAGAGCACGATCGCCAGTGGCACCGCCACCGCGGCGATGATCGTGTACTGGCGGTTCAGGTAGGCCTGAGCCCCCTCCTGGACCGCACCCGAGATTTCCCTCATACGGTCGTTGCCCGCGGACTTCGAGAGCAGGCGCTGGGTGATGATGAGTCCATATGCGACGGCGATGCCCGCGCAGACAAGCGCGACGACGACCCCGTAGTCGGTCAGAAAGCTGGTCAAGTTCGATTCCTCCGGTGGATTTGGCGGCGCGGGAGTCTATAAGCGACGGCGGCGCTGCCGCGCTGCGACCGGCCGTCAGGCGCGTTCCGCCGCCTGCCCGGCGCCAGCGTAGGTCCGCTTGGTCTCGGCGACCGCGTCGCGGTAGACGTCCTCGATCGAGACCCCGGCGTCGAGCGCCTCGCGAGCTCGCTGGGCGCCGTTGCGCTCAGGCAGCTCCAAGCCGGTGATGCCGAGCTGCGAGCGGGCCGGCTCGACCCATTCCAGCAGCGACTCGAGCACCGCCCGGGCCTCGACCTCGGTCCCGGAGCGGAAGTCGATCATCCGCCCGCTCATCCCGTGCCGGATCGCCCGCCAGAGGTTCTCCTCGATCTCGCGGTCGGCCAGCGGGCCGCCGCGGCCCCCGTAGCCCAGCTCGTCGTAGTCGAGCGCGGTCTGGGCAACGCAGGCGGCGATCAACCCGGCTAGCGCGAAGGACTCCTCTCCCCTGGTCTGGGCGTCGCAGATCCGCACCTCGACCGTGCCGAACCGGTGGTGGGGGCGCACGCTCCACCACAGCTGGGTCGACTCGACCACGCTGCCGGTGCGCTCGAGCAGGCCGACGAAGTCGGCATAGCCCTGCCAGTCGCGGAACGGTGAGGGCACGCCGCAGCGCGGGAAGGTGCGGGTGAAGATCTCGGTGCGGACGGTGTGCAGGCCGGTGTCGCGGCGGTCGAGGAACGGCGAGTTGGCGGAGACGGCGAGCAGCGGCGGCAGCAGCTCCCGCAGCCAGTCGCAAACCGCGATCGCCCGGTCGGCGCCGCGGACGCCGACGTGGACGTGCATGCTCCAGGTGTTGTTGCGCTGGGCGACCCAGCCGAGTTCCTGGCGCAGGCGGTTGTAGTGCGGCGTGTCGATGATCCGCTGATCGAGGTAATTTGCCCAGGGATGGGTACCGGTGGCGCCGAGCGCCAGGCCCATTCCGCCGACCAACTCAAAGAGGCGGTCGCGGCGCTGCTGCTGGGCGGCCATCGCCTCGGCGAAGGTCTCGGAGCGCCCAGAGCGGATCTCGACCTCGGAGGCGATCAGCTCGCCGGCCGCCGACTCGGCCAGCAGTGCGTCCCGCCGGCAGGCCGCGTAGACGTCCTCGAAGCGGTGCTCCAGCTCCAGCGTGCCCGGGTCGAGGATCGCAAACTCCTCCTCGAGACCGATCGTGAAGTCGGTCGAGGACTCGAATCTCTCGCGGACGAGGTCGAGATCGAGGGACAAGGGAGTCAGGCCAGGTAGAAGTAGAGCGCGTAGAGCAGGTCGACCGCGGGGCTGGACGTGTGGACCGTTACCTCGGGCGGCACCTGCAGCAGCTGCTCGGAGTAGTTGAAGATGATTTTGACCCCGGCTTTGACCAGGCGGTCGGCGACCTCCTGGGCGGCGGCGGCCGGCACGGCGAGGACACCGACGACGATCTCCTCCTCGGCGACGACCGCCTGCAGGTCGCCGAGGTCGCGCACCCGCAGCTCGCCGATCTGCTTGCCGACCACGCTCGGGTCGCTGTCAAACACCGCCTTCACCTGAAAGCCGTGGTCGGCGAAGATCGCCGAGCTGGCGATCGCTTGGCCGAGGTTGCCGGCACCGAAGAGGGCGATGCTGTGCTGCCCGGAGGTGCGGAGGATCTTGCGGATCTCCGAAACCAGTGACTCGACGTTGTAGCCGACGCCGCGCTTGCCGAACTTGCCGAAGCCGGAGAGGTCGCGGCGAATCTGGGTCGGATTGATGTGGGTGTACTCGGAGAGTTCCTGCGAGGAGATCGTGTCGCGGCCCATCTTGCGAGCCTGGGTCAGCACCTGCAGGTAGCGCGAGAGGCGCGCGGCCACGCCCAGCGAGAGGCGGTCGCCTTCGACCGGCAGCCCCCCCGGCGCCTCGAACTCCTCGATCACCTCGACCATGCCCCCACAGTATCGAGCCTGGCTCGCACTCCCGCGTCGTCGAGGACCAGCTCCGAGGCGACGACGCCGTCGACCTCGACGACCGGAATCCGCTCCAGGTGCCGGCGCAGCAGCAGCTCGTCGCTCTCGATGTCGACCTCGTGCAGCGTGAAGCGGTAGCCCTCGCCGTGCAGGGCGATCAGCGCCTCGATCGCCACCTCGCAGAGGTGGCAGCCCGGGCGGGAGTAGACGACGACGTCGGTCATATGCAAGTTTCGCGCTTCGCTCCCGGCGCGAAGAACCAGAGATGCACGCTTGGTCGCTCCGCGCTCATGCTCGACGCTCGGTCGCGAAGGCGTCGTAGCCGAGGTAGTCGGGGTAGGAGAGCCGGGGCGTGAAACGAGCCGCGGAACCGATCATCGCCGCGTTGTCGGTGCAGAGCGCGCCCGGAACCAGCTTCAGCCGCACGCCGCGCTCCTCGCAGAGCCGGGTCACCGCTGCGCGCAGGGGGCCGTTGGCGGCGACGCCACCGCCGAGCGCCACCGCCTCCCAGTCGCCTTTCTTCAGCGCCCGCTTCAGTTTCGCCGTCAGCTGCCCGACCACCGCGGCCTGGAAGCAGGCGGCGAGGTCGGCTCGGCGCTCCGCCACCCTCTCGGGCCCGAGCTCGCGGCAGCGGTAGACGAGCGCGGTCTTCAACCCGCTGAAGCTGAAGTTCAGGCTCGGGTCGCGGGCCATCGCGACCGGCATCTCGAAGGCTTCCGGGTCGCCGTCCTCGGCCAGCTTCTGCAGCGCCGGCCCGCCCGGGTAGCCGAGCCCGAGCAGGCGGGCCGACTTGTCGAAGGCCTCGCCGGCGGCATCGTCGAGGGTCTGGCCGAGCACCTCGTAGCCAGCGTGGTCGCGGACCCCAGCGAGCAGCGTGTGGCCACCGCTGGCGATCAGGCAGAGGAACGGCGGCTGCAACGGCTCGGGCTCGAGGAAGTTGGCGGCGACGTGGCCGTGCAGATGGTCGACCGGGATCAGCGGCAGCCGCCGCGCCGCGGCGATCGCCTTGGCGGTGCTGATCCCGACCAGCAGGGCGCCGATCAGCCCGGGGCCGGCGGTGGCGGCGACCGCCTCGATCTGGTCGAGGCCCACCCCCGCCTCCGCCAGCGCCGCCTCGACCAGCGGCACGGTCAGCTCCAGGTGATGGCGCGAGGCGACCTCGGGCACGACGCCGCCGAAGGCGGCGTGCGCCGCCGCCTGCGAGGAGATCAAGTTCGAGCGGATGCGCGGGCCGTCGAGGACGGCCGCGCAGGTGTCATCGCAGGACGTCTCTATCGCGAGGAGCACGGCCGACCCCTCAGTCGAGCCACATGATCAGCGCGTCCTCGCCATTGTCGTGGTAGTAGCGCGGGCGGACACCGGCGGAGCGGAAGCCGAACCGTTCGTACATCCCGATCGCCTGATGGTTGGAGACGCGCACCTCGAGGGTGAACGGCAGCACGCCGCCGGCCTCCTCGAAGAGGCGCCGCAGCAACTGCCCGGCGACGCCGACGCGGCGCTGCTCAGGCGCGACCGCGACGTTCATCAGGTGCCAGACCTGGTCATAGCGCGAGCAGATCAGGTAGCCCAGCAGGTCATTGCCGGCGCCGGCGGCGAGGCAGATCCCAGACGGCTTCGAGAGCTCGAGCACGAACATCGCCAGCGACCATGGGGTCGGGAAGGAGCGGCGCTCGATCGCGATCACCGCGGGCAGGTCGCTGTAGGCGAGCCGGCGCACGCTGAGCTCCCGGGTCACCTCACTCGGCTGTTTGGAAAGAATCTCGCTCACGCCACCGCTCCGCGTCGGGGGGTCTGAGGTAAATCGGGTCGAGCGGGCCCCCGGGCCCCGACGCCGCCCCGAGTGCACAGACGTGCCGCGCGGCGACCCGGTGGACGGGATCGGAATCGTCCGCAATCGGGACGCCGATACGGTCCAGCTCGCGCCTGAATCGTACCGCCCCCGAGCCGGCGGCCCGCGGCGGCGCGGGCAGCGCCGCGAGACGCTCGGCCAACTGCTGCGGAGGGCAGACGAACGGGTCCCAGACCCGCTCCCCACCCGGCCCGTAGAGCGCCGCGAAGACCTCGCCGCGGCGGGCGTCGAGCAGCGCCAGGCGCTCGCCACCGATCCCCGCCTCGGCCATCCCGAGCCCGAGCGCGTCGAGCGTGCAGACGCCAGCGAGCGGCAGATCCAGGCTGGCGGCGAGGCCGCGGGCGGTGGCGACGCCGATCCGCAGCCCGGTGAAGGAGCCGGGCCCGAGCCCGACCGCGATCAGGTCGACCTCCGCCCATCCCCCCGCCGCGGCGGCGGCCCGCTCGACCTCGCCGAGCAGCGCGGTCGCGTGCAGGGGCCCCCGCTCGGAGGGCCCCAGCAACGACTCGTGCAGCGGCTCGCCGTCGCGCCAGGCGCAGGCGGCGGTGTCGGCGGTGGCGGTGTCGAAGCCGACGACGACCAGGGCGGCGCCGCTTCTAGCCCTTGACCCTGAAGACGAAGGAGCCGACCTTCTTGCCACCGACGAACCAGGTGACCCGGTGCTTGCCGGGGATCGTCGAGGTGATCTTGTTCACGTAGAGCGTCCCCTGGGTCGCCGCCTGTTTCTGGGCGCAGAGGTTTTTCCCACTCGGGAACCTGACGCAGACGCTGTAGGTGACGTCGGCTTTGAGGCTTTTGAAGAACGCGCCCTTCTTGCTGCCCTTCGGGCAGACGTGCGAGGGAGTGGCGTTGCGGGAGATCCCACAGCCGACGTAGTGCTTGTACGCCGCCGCCCCGGCGGTCGCGGGCACGGCGCCGGCCAGCAGTCCGCTAACCACCAACACCGCCGAAAGCGCCTTCAGTCCCTTCATGGGGGTCCTTTCCTTCTTGGTCGAGATTTTCTGCGCCGATGCTACAAGCTGCGTTCGCTGTCTCCGGAACACGCGGAAAACCCGCTCGCTGCGGCATTCACCATCTGACCTCGATCACGCGCCTCTCCTCGCCGGCGTGCCGGAGCCGGATCTCCAAGGTCGGCCGACCCAGCCTCGCGGCGCCGACGTCCGGCCACTCGACGAAGGCGACGCCGTCCTCCAGATAGTCCTCGAGCAGGGCGGGTTCCTCCTCGTCGAGGCTCCGCAACCGGTAGAGGTCGAGGTGGGAAACCGGTAACCGCCCGCCGCCGTAGCGCTGCCCGATCGTGAAGGTCGGCGAGGTGACCGGCTCCTCGATCCCCAGCGCCCGGCAGGCGCCGCGGACCAGCGTCGTCTTGCCGGTCCCGAGCTCGCCCCTGAGGATGACCACGTCTCCCGGATGCAGGCGTTCGGCGACCCGAGCCCCGACCGCTTCCGTCTCCGCCGCGGAGTGGCTCTCGACCCGCTCCACCCGCTAGCCGAACATGTCGAGCTGATCGGCGGGCGGCGGCTCCGGCGGGCCGGTTTCGGCCGCGGCGATCTCCTCGGCGCTCGGAACCGGCTCCGGCGCCGGGCCGGAGAGCAGATCGGGAATGGTCGCGAAGTCGCCGCGCAGCGTTTCCTTCATCGCCGGCGTCCGCAGCGCCGCCGCCGGATGCAGCAGCGGCAACAAGAAGACGGTGCGGCCGCCCAGCTCGTGGACCTGCGGCGTGCCCCGCACCTTGGTGATCCCAATCGGGCTGCCGCTGAGCAGCTTGGTCGCGAAGTTGCCGAGCGTGCAGACCACCTTCGGCTCGATCAGCCGCACCTGCTCGAACAGGTAGGGCTCGCAGGCGGCGATCTCCAGCGGTTGCGGGTCGCGGTTGCCCGGCGGCCGCGACTTCAGCACGTTGGCGATGAAGACGTCCTCGCGCGATAGCCCGATCTCTCCCAGCAGCTGGTTCAGCAACTGGCCGGCCCGTCCGACAAAGGGCAGCCCCTGCCGGTCCTCTTCGGCCCCGGGCGCCTCGCCGACGAACATCAGCTCGGCGTCAGCGTTGCCGGCGCCGAACACCGTCTTGGTGCGGGTCTCGTGCAGGGGGCATTTGGTGCAGGCCGAGACCTCTTTGAAGAGAGCGACCAGTTGCTCGCGGCGCTGCTCGGCGGTGAGGCTCACTTGCCGCGCACCTTCCTCGAGTCGGCGATCCGGTCTTTACGCGCCGCTTCGCGCTCCCGTCGCCGCGATTCGTCAGAGCGCACCCGTGCGCCCCGCGGCTGGCGGCCCGGAGGCGAGACGGGGGAAATCAGTCGCCGCGTCCGCTCCGATCCGCACGCGGAGCAGGTCACGCCGGCCACATCGGCGGTCACCAGCTCCTCGAAGCGAGCCCCGCACCCCTCGCACTCGAACTCATAGATCGGCATCGGCGCAATCGTACGACGGCGACGCGACCGATCAGGGCAGCGGCTCCCACTCCCAGGCCTTCTGGGACGTCAGGCTCTCCTGGTCGAGGTAGCGGCGGAACTCGTCCAGCTCGGCCGGCTCGACGCTGTAGACGTGGTCGGGCTCGGGGAAGTGGCGGCTGCGGACCTCGTCGCGGTAGCGGCCGACCGCGTCGACCATCTGCTCGTGCAGGTCCGCGTAGCGCTTGACGAATTTGGCCATGCGGCCGGTGGTGATGCCGAGCAGGTCGTGGAAGACGAGGACCTGGCCCGAGGTGGCCGGGCCGGCGCCGATGCCGATCGTCGGGATCTCGAGCTTGGCGACGATCGCTTCGGTGATCGCCGCCGGCACCGCCTCGAAGACGATCGCGAAGCAGCCGACCGACTGCAGCGCCAGCGCGTCCTCGCAGAGCTTGATCGCGTCCTTCGCCGTCTTGCCCTGGGCTTTGTAGCCACCGAGCGCGGTCGCCGTCTGCGGGGTGAGGCCGAGGTGGCCCATCACCGGGATACCGGCGCGGACGATCGCGCGGGCGCGCTCGACGGCGATGCCGCCGGCCTCCAGCTTGACCACCTGGCAGCCGGTCTCCTTGACCAGCCGCTGGGCGTTCTGGACCGCCAGCTCGTTGCTCGCCTCATAGCTCCCCATCGGCATGTCGCCGACCATCAGCGGGGTCTTCAGGCCGCGGCGGACCGCCCTGCCGAGGACGATCATCTCCTCCATCGAGACCGGCTCGGTCCCGGGATAGCCGAGCACGACCATCGCCGCCGAGTCGCCGACCAGGACGATGTCGACGCCGGCCTCCTCGGCCACGGTCGCCGAGGGATAATCGTAGGCGGTGACCATCACGATCGGCTCGCCGTTCGCCTTCATCTCGGCCAGCCGTGGCAGGCTGACGGGCACGCGGTCGGAGGGAGGAGGGGCGGTGTGTGAGCGGCCGCCGGAGCTCATGAGAGCAGCACCTCGGGGTGGCTGTCGACCGCAACCGGGTCGTTGGCGTCGTCGACGTGGACGACCACCGGCGAGTAACGCTCGAGGTCGCTCTCCTCGTAGGCGCCGAAGGAGGCGACGATGATCTTGTGGCCGGGCTCGACCAGGTGCGCGGCGGCGCCGTTGACCTGCATCGTCCGCGAGCCGGGCTCGCCGTCGATCACGTAGGTGACGAAGCGCGAGCCGTTGTCGATGTCCCAGACGTGCACCTGCTCGTTGGTGATCAGGTCGGCCTGGGCCATCAGCTCGGTGTCGACCGTGATGCTGCCGATGTAGTCGACGTCGCAATCCGTGACCGTCGCCCGGTGGATCTTCGACTTCAGCATCTGTCTCTGCATCAGCCCTCCCTTGCGGTTTCTAGGTTGCTCGAGGTTGGATCAAGACGTTGTCGATCAGCCGCGCACCGCCGACCCGGGCGGCGACGGCGACCAGTACGGGCGCGTCCGTTCAGCGCCGCAACCGGCTCCAGCAGCTCGGCATCGCGCGCCTCCAGGTACTCGGGCTCGATGCCGGCGGCGGCCAGCTCGCGCCGTCCGGCCTCAAGGCCCGCCTGCAGCGACCGCTCGCGGGCACCGCTCTCGACCGCGCGCAGGGCCCGCGAGAGCGCGGCGGCGCGCTCGCGGTCCTCGGGCGTCGAGGTAGGCGTTGCGCGAGCTCATCGCCAGGCCGTCGGGCTCGCGCACCGTCGGCAGCACCTCGATCCGCACCGGGAAGTCGAGGTCGCGGACCATGCGGCGGATCACCGTCGCCTGCTGGGCGTCCTTCTGGCCGAAGTAGGCGACGTCGGGGCCGACCGTGTTGAAGAGCTTGGCGACGACGGTGGCGACGCCGCGGAAGTGGCGCGACGCCGCGCCGGCCGGGATCGCCGTCGAGCACCGCGGTGAGGCCGCCGCCGACCTCGACCGCGGTGGCGAAGCCGTCGGGGTAGACCTCGGCGATCGAGGGGGCGTAGACGAGGTCCACCCCGGCCTCGCTCGCCAGTCGCAGGTCGCGCTCCTCGTCGCGCGGATAGCGGTCGAGGTCCTCGCCGGGGCCGAACTGGGTCGGGTTGACGAAGAGGCTCATCACGACAACGTCGCATTCGCGCCCGCGCCGCCCGCAGCAGCGACAGGTGGCCCTCGTGCAGATAGCCCATCGTCGGCACCAGGCCGATCGTCTGGCCGTGGCGGCGCGGTTGCTCCAGCTCCGCGCGCAGCGCAGCCTTCGAGCGCAGCACGCGGGCGCCTTCGGTCCGGGGGGAGTTGGCGATGCCGAGGTTCATATTCATCCGGTCCATGCCCTCCGGGTCACGGCCATCGGCGCCGGATTATAGGGACTGTGCAACGCCTCAGTGACGAAACTCGCATCGACTTGATCGCCTGCGCCGGCGCGCCGGCGGCGATCGTCGCCGGCGGCAGGTCGCGGTGACGACCGAATTGGCCCCGACCACGCAGCGCGCGCCGATCGTCACGCCGCTGGTCACGCGCAGTTGACGCCGAACCAGCAGTTGTCGCCGATCTCGACCGGGCCCTTCGAGGCTGAACCCCTGCCAGGGCACCGGCTGCTCCGGGTCGTCGAAGCGGTGGTCGGCATCGCCGACGAAGCAGCCGTTGGCGAACATCGTGTGATCGCCGATTGAGACCCGCTCGTGGGCCGCGATCATCGTGTTGCGATTGAGGAAGCAGCCGGCGCCGATCTCGATCCGCGCCTCGGGCCCCAGGGTCAACCAGCAGCCCGGCTCCAGCAGCGTGCCCTCGCCGATCCTCAGCCGCCCCTCGTCGAGCGCCTCCAGCAGCTCGCCCTCGACCGGGTGGCGGATGAAGAAGCCGCCGCGGGCGGCGTGGCGGTCGATCCGCAAGCGGCGCAGGCGGCCGGTGATTGCGCTCGTACCAGCGCCGCTTCGCCCACCACAACCTCCAGCCCCGTCAGCTCGGCCACCGCCCTAGCTTTCCAGAGCGGCCGGCAGATAGGGTCGGCTCGCAATCCTTCCGGAGGAGGGATCGCGATGGGGATGTTCGAGATGAGCGACGCAGCAGGCGGCGGAGTTCGGCCAGAAGCTCCGCGACCTCGCGGCTCCGCACGTCAGCGGCGAAGAGGTCGTCGCCGCGGCCGCTTTCCGGCGCGGCGGCGCCGCCGCGAGCATGGTCGCCTCGAAGGCCCAGTTGGGCGGCATCGTCTACGCCGGGATCAAGATGTTCAACAAGAAGAAAGCCGGTGGGCTGCCCGAGCGGGTCGTCCTCGTCGCCACTCCGGCGAAGCTCTACGCGTTCAACCTCGGCTTCAAGGGGCGCGACTATAAGCTCAAGAACGAGGCCGCCGTGTGGGAGCGGGCGGGGCTGAAGGTCTCGACCGAGCGCAAGTCAGGGATGACGGCGCTGACGATCGAGTCGCCGGCCGAGGGCGAGAAGGCGACCCTGGTCGGGATCGGCGTCAAGGACGATCCGGTCAGCCAGGAGCTGATCGACGTGCTGCAGGGCACCGCCCCGGCCGCGGGCTGAGATGGCGATCCACAAGCAGCGTGGCGGTCGCTACTGGTACTACTGGCTGATCGATCATCGGAGGGACCCTCTTTGTGATCGCCTACTACGCAACCGACGGCTTCGGGCTGACGCCATGAGCGCCGCCGCCGGAAAGCTGCGCGGGGGCATCGACCTCGGCGGAACCAAGATCCAGACGGCGATCGTCGACGCCGCGCGGCAAGGTCGGCGGCGAGGCGCGCCGGCCGACCCCGACCGGCGGCGGCCCGCAGGACGTCGCCGAGGAGATGGCGGCGGCGCTGCGCGAGGCGGCCGAGCAGGCCGGGGTCGAGACCGCGGCCCTCGCGGGCGTCGGCGTCGGCTCGCCCGGGCGATGCCGACGAGAAGACCGGCATCGTCTCCGGCGCCCGCAACCTGCCCGGCTGGGAAGGCAGCTTCCCGCTGGCCGACGGCGCTGAAGGAGGCGCTCGGGACCGAGGTCCGGGTCGGCAACGACGTCCAGGTCGCGACCGAGGCCGAGTTCCACCTCGGCGCCGGGCGGGAGTTCCAGAGCCTGATCGGCGTCTTCTGGGGAACCGGCGTCGGCGGCGGCCTGGTGCTCGACGGCAAGCCCTGGCTGGGCCGCGGCGCGGCCGGCGAGATCGGCCACATGGTCGTCAAGCGCGGCGGCGCCAAGTGCCCCTGCGGGCGCAAGGGCTGCATGGAGGCCTACGCCGGCCGCTCGGCGATGGAAGCGGAGGCGCGTCGCCAGCACGAGGAGGGCGCACAAGACCGACCTCTTCAAGCTGATGGAGAAGCACGGCAAACCGCGCCTGACCAGCGGCATCTGGGAGCGCGCGCTCGACCACGGCGACCACCTCGCCGAGCAGCTGATCGACCGCGCGATCGAGGCGCTGGGAACCGGCATCGCCTCGGCGGTCAACCTGCTCGACCCCGAGGCGGTGATCATCGGCGGTGGCCTCGGCGTCCGCTTCGGCGAGCGCTACATGGAGCCGCTGACGAAGGAGATGGGCAAGCACCTCTTCGTCGACGAACGGCCGCCGGCGGTGCGGGTCGCCTCGCTCGGCGACCTCGGCGGCGCGATCGGCGCCTCCCTCCTGTTCGCCCGCTGAGGCCAGGTGACCGGCGCGGATTCGGCACCTCCCCGACATCCCGCGTAGCGCTGCTACGCGGGAGTCGTGTCGTCACCGCCCCGCTTGGTCACCTGGCCTCAGACTCGACCCGAACCCTGCCTTTGCTGGCGGGCGATGGCGTCGACCAGGACCGCCAGCAGCAGGACGCCGCCGGTGACCATGAACTTGACCGCGGAGGAGAGCGCCAGCAGGTCCATCCCGTTGGAGATCGAGCCGATCACCAGTGCCCCGATCAGCGCCGTCCAGACCGAGCCGCGGCCGCCGAAGAGGCTGGTGCCGGCGATCACCGGGCCGGCGATCGCCAGCAGCAGCAGTTCGTTGCCGCCGGAGTTCTGGTTGACGGCGAGCAGGCGCGAGGCGGCCATGATCCCGCCGATCGCCGCCATCGTGCCGGCGATTCCGAAGACGACGACGCGGATCCGGTTGACGGGGATGCCGGCACGCCTCGCCGCCTCGGCGTTGCCGCCGACCGCGAAGACGTGGCGACCGAAGCCGGTGCGCTTGACGACGTACTCCATCCCGACCACGAAGGCGAGCAGGATCAGCAGCGCCAGCGGCACGCCGCGGTCGGAGTTGAGGACGGTCACGGCGACGATCGTCACCACCGCGACCAGCCCGAAGCGGAAGCCGAGCGCCGAGAGGCTCTCGCTTTCGAGCCCGGCCGCGGCGCGGCGACGGGGTCTGGGCGAAGATGCCCGTCGATGCAAAGGCTGGCACTTGCCAGCTTCCGTGCCCGTTCCCGAAATAAGTGTTCTGGCCGCCAATCGAGACTTCCTGGTGGGTGCGGCCCAGTCCCACTTTGGCCTGGGCGCGGACAGCGAACGGACCGAAGGCGTATTCGCCGCGGATGCCTAGCTGGCCGCCGAAAAACTGGTTACGCGTGTCGAACAGGTCGCTGGTCGTGGAGAACGAAGAATTGCCCGCGCTGAGGGTGACTGCCGAAGACGTGTCGAAACGCAAACTTTCATCGAGCTGGCGGTAGCTGGTCCCGACCAGCAGGGTCAGGCCCCAACCGGGTCCACGGGCCAGATTGAACAGACCGTTGATTCCCGCCCAAAACTGGCTGCTGGACGACAAGCTCACGCTGCCATCGCAAGGGTTAAAGCCGGGACCTCCAATATTGCTGATGACGTAGGCGCGTTCCTGCCCCGTCAGATTGGCGAACGGGACCGCCAGGGACAGGGTCGCTGTCGAGCTCAAGCTGATCGTGTTGCCGTCGGAACGCTGTTCGGAGAGGAACCCGCTGCCTTCTAGGCCCACGCTTTGGTCAGCATCCGAGCCAGAGGCCAGCGGTCAATCGGCCACCAGAAAACGCGCCGTACTTCAAGCTGGTCGCGCCCCAGGACGACCTGGGTAGTCGAAGCCCCCAGGGAACCGACGTTTACGCCATCGATGGTGATGTTTCCCGCGGTCGCCAGGGGAACGGGATTGGGACCATTCGTGATCCACCACATGAGATATTCGGCACTAGCCCAGGTGCGAGGGGGCACGGCGCGACACCTCCACCCACTGGGACAATCGCCGACCCGTCGGGAGCTGTGCTCGGCGGTGGTACGGATTAGGGCATATCTCCTGGGCAAACACCGCCGGGTCAGTCGATCCCAGTAGGGTGGCAGTCAGCAGGATCAGAACCTACGCGCAGCTTGTCCGCGCATAGCAGCCTCACAGTTGAATTTAGGTCGTCATTTCCGGGCCAAAATTATCGAGCCTGGACGCCAGTGCCGGGCTGGAAGGAAGTGCAAGCGGTTCAAGCGCAGCATTGTCGCCTTGTTGTTTGTCTCGAAAACAAACAAACCGGCTACAGGCAGCACACCATATTAAGGCTGGCTCAGGTGGGTCAGGGAGTGAATAGCACCCGGGCAGCATCCTTGCACAAAAAAGGAGGATCGACGCCCAGCGGTAGCCGCGCCCAATTATTCCCTTTGAAACGAACAAGAAGAAACTACCCCACTCTTCACATTTTGTCAAAAATGCACAATGTGACGGGAACGTCTCGCCCCTCCGGTCCTTCTTTTCCTTCGCTTGGTTGACTTCCGTATAATATTTACATCGCCCTATCACTCACGGAGGCTTTCATGCACGCGAAAGACGCTCTCAAGACGGCCCTGCTCTCCACGCAAAACATCACCGCCATGTACCTGGCCGATTTGTCGGATGAAGATATCCTCGTGCGGCCCGTGCCCGGCGCCAACCACATCGCCTGGCAACTGGGACACCTGATTCATTCCGAATGGAACTCGGCAAGCAATGCCCGTGCGACTTATCCCGGCTGCCCGAAGGCTTGAAGCCGCACGGGAAGGACGAAGCCGAGGAAGGTTTCTTGAAGAAGCCGAGTACCTTGACTTGTTCAACAAGTTCGCGGGACCGCCGTGGCCAATTTGGACAAGCTCACGGACGCCGACCTCGACAAAGCCGACGAGTGGCCACATGGCGAAGTTTGCCCCGCACCGTCGGCGATCTGCGATTCTGCTCGCCAACCACACGATGATGCACGCCGGCCAGTTCACCGTCGTTCACCGCGCCCCTGGGCAAGCCGGTTTTGTTCTAAAAACCTGGCGAGCGGGGATGCTTCAGCGACCGGAGGCACCGGTTGCTACGCTCACCGACTCGCCTTTGAGCTCGAGCATGACAACGCCTCCCGAATACAACGTCACCGGCATCGACTACGCGACCGCGCGGCACCTGCACGTACGCCGGGCCCGCTCATCGATATCCATGCCCACGTCATGGTCACGCGGCCCGGCGATCCCCCCAGACGGCCGCCCCGTGGGCACCGGGCCCGGCGCGAGCATCGAGCAAGCCGAGACGATGCTCGACGTCGGCGGCCGAGTTCGGCATCGGCCACACGGTCACCATGTGCCTCGCCGACGACATTCCCGCCTCTCTGCGCGAGCGCTTCGGCGCACGGCCTCGCCTTCAACGGCATCATCAACAAGAACAGTCTCGACGAGCCCGACGACGACGCCTACCGCTTGCTCGACCGCTTCCTGGAACTGGGCGTCACGATCATCAAGTTCTGGTCGGCGCCGCGCGGCCGCGACCGCGGCCTGTTCGTCGACGCCCCCTGGCGCATCGAGGCCGCCCAGCGGCGCACGGCCGCCGGCGTGCGCATCATCATGGTCCACGTCGCCGACCCCGACGTCTGGTTCCGCACCGTCTACGCCGACGCCGCCAAGTTCGGCACCAAGGCCGACCAATACGTCGGCCTGGAACGCATGCTGCAGATGTTCCCCGACCTGACCTGGATCGGCGCCCACATGGGCGGCGACGCCGAGCATCCCGACCATCTGCGAAGCGCTGCTCGAGCAGTATCCGCAACTTCTACTTCGACACCAGCGCCACCAAATGGCAGGTGCGCGAAGTCTCGCCGCGGCGCGACGCGATCCGCGCCCTGATCTGCCGCTATCCCGACCGCTTCCTGTTCGGCTCCGACCTGGTGACGCGCCACAGTCTGACGCGCGAGCACTACGTCAGCCGCTACTGGTGCCAGCGCACCCTCTGGGAAAGCGACTGGGAAGGCCCCAGCCCGATCGCCGACCCCGATTACCCGCCGGCCGGCGACGACCGTCGACGCCTCCGCTGCGCGGCCTGGGCTTGCCCCTTGAGGTTTTGAGCAAGGTGTACCGCAGACGCAACGGCTCTTGGTGATAAAAAATCGTCCCTTGTTTAAGAATCCCCTCATCTCCCCCATCTTCCCAGCTATTCCCGGTCCTGTGGATCATTGCCTCATCGGATAATTTGGCTGAATCGCCAAGCTCTTCGCGGTCGAT
>CAWFIM010000001.1:0-26374 GCA_963815885.1 uncultured Solirubrobacterales bacterium | reverse complement strand
CCTCGGCCCTGTCGCGGTCCTTCTGCGCCCGCGCGTAGTCGCCGCTGTCGCTGTCGTCCTCGGAGAGGCGCTTCTCGGCGTCGGCCAGCTGGTCTTTCAGGGTGCCGGCGTCGAGCTCACCGGGGTCGATCGCCTCCTCGACCAGCAATCGCGCCCGGTTGCCGAAAACCTGCAGCCAGCCGTGGGCCTGCGCGTAGCGCACGGTCTCCCACTCGGAGACCTGAGCCGCAGCTCGGTTGGCCGCAGCGCCGCCAGCAGCGGCGCGTGGTTGGCGAGGATCCCGAGCTCGCCGACCCCGCTGCGGGTCGAGACCTGGCGCACCTCGCCGTCCCAGACCTCGCCCTCGGGGGTGAGGACCTCGACGTCCACCATGTGCTCGGCGGCCACTGGTCCCCTTAGGCGGCGGCTGCCGCGCCGGCGTTCTCGGTCACCTGGTCGATCGAGCCCTGCATGTAGAAGGCGCCCTCGGAGAGGTCGTCGTGCTGGCCGTCGAGGATCTCGCGGAAGCCGCGGACCGTCTCCGCCACCGGCACGTACTCGCCGCTGCGGCCGGTGAACTGTTCGGCGACGAAGAACGGCTGCGAGAGGAAGCGCTCGATCTTGCGGGCGCGGGAGACCGTCTGCTTGTCCTCGTCGGAGAGCTCGTCGATGCCAAGGATGGCGATGATGTCCTGCAGCTCCTTGTAGCGCTGCAGCACCTCCTGGACGTCGGTCGCGGTCCGGTAGTGGTCCTCGCCGACGACGTCGGGCTTGAGGATCGTCGAGGTCGAGTCGAGCGGGTCTACCGCCGGGTAGATCCCTTTCTCGGAGATCGACCGCGAGAGCGTGGTCGTCGCGTTGAGGTGGGCGAAGACCGAGGCCGGAGCCGGGTCGGTGAGGTCGTCGGCGGGGACGTAGACCGCCTGCACCGAGGTCACCGAGCCGCGCTCGGTCGAGGTGATCCGCTCCTGCAGTTCCCCCATCTCGGTCTCCAGCGTCGGCTGATAGCCGACCGCGGAGGGCATTCGGCCGAGCAGCGCCGAGACCTCCGAGCCCGCCTGGACGAAGCGGAAGATGTTGTCGATGAAGAGCAGCACGTCCTGGCCGCCCTGCTCGCGGTAGTACTCGGCCATCGTCAGCCCCGAGAGGGCGACGCGCAGGCGGGCGCCGGGGGGCTCGTTCATCTGGCCGAAGACGAGCATGGTCTTGTCGATCACGCCCGACTCCTTCATCTCCAGCCAGAGGTCGTTCCCCTCGCGCGAGCGCTCGCCGACGCCGCAGAAGGCGGACAGCCCCTCGTGCTCCTCGGCGATGTTGCGGATCAGCTCCTGGATCAGCACGGTCTTGCCGACGCCGGCGCCGCCGAACAGCCCGACCTTGCCCCCCTTGGCGTAGGGCGCGAGCAGGTCGATGACCTTGATCCCGGTCTCGAGGATCTCCTGGGTCGGGGTCAGGTCGGAGGCTTCCGGGGCGGGACGATGGATCGGCCAGCGCTCCTCGGTCTCGACCTCCTCGCCCTCGTCGATCGGTTCGCCGAGCAGGTTGAAGATCCGCCCCAGGGTGGCGTCGCCGACCGGGACCGTGATCGGGCCGCCGCTGTCGATCACCCTGTCGCCGCGCTGGATGCCGTCGGTGGCGTCCATCGCGACCGCGCGCACGCGGTCGTCGCCGAGGTGCTGCTGCACCTCGCAGACAAGCTTGGTCGGTTCGCCGTCGCCGTCGCCGGCGGTCTCGATCGTCACCGCCGAGTAGATCCCCGGCAGCGTCTCCGGGAAGACCGCGTCGACGACCACGCCGGTGACCTGCTCGACCCGTCCTACGTTGCTTCCGTTGTTGCTCTCAGCCATTGGTTCCTTTGTCTCCGTTCCAGGTCTACCCGAGCGCCTCGGCGCCGGCGACGACCTCCAAGATCTCCTGCGTGATCTCCGCTTGGCGGGCCCGGTTCATCTCCAGGGTCAGGTCCTCCATCATCGACTCCGCGTTCTCGGCGGCGTTGCGCATCGCGGTCATCCGCGCCCCCAGCTCGGAGGCGGCGGACTCGAGCAGCGCCCGGTAGACGGAGATCGTCACGTACTCGGGGATCAGCCGCGCGAGCAGCTCCTCCGGGTCTGGCTCGTAAAACCACTGCGAGCGGCTCTGGGCGCGCTCGGCGTCGGTTTCCTCGCCGCCGTCCTCCTCCGTCTCGGCACCCTCGCCGGTCACCTCCGCCCGCTGCAGGGGCAGCAGGGTCTGCCGCCAGACGTGCTGGGTCAGCGGCGAGACGTAGCGGTTGTAGATCAACTCGACCCGGTCGAGGTCCTCGTCGACGTAGCGGGCGGTCAGCTCCTCGCCAATTTCGCGCGCGTTGGCGAAGGCCGGCCGATCGGTGAAGCCGACGTATGAGGTGCGGACGTCCTGTTTGCGGAAGGTCAACGCGGAGACGCCCTTGCGACCGACAGCGGAAAAGGAGACCTCCGCACCCTGCTCACGAATTCCGGCGCCGGCCCGGGTGCCCTCGCGGATGATGTTGGTGTTGAAGGCACCGGCAAGGCCGCGGTCGCCGGTGACGAGGAGGATGCCGACCTTCTTCACGCTCTCGCGCTCGACCAGGACCGGCACCCGCGGGATGCCGCCGGCCTGGGCGGCCGCGCGCCGGGTCAGCTTGCGCATCCCCTCCGCGTAGGGGCGCATGTCGTCGATCCGCTGCTCGGCGCGGCGCAGGCGCGCCGCCGCGACCATCTCCATCGCCCGCGTGATCTTGTTGATGTTCTTGATCGACGCAATGCGGTTCTTGACTTCCTTCTGGGTGGCCATGGGGGGGGTCTAGGGACGGTTTGCGCTTGTGAGGCCCCCGATGAGGGGCGCCTGCGGGCGGGGCAAACTGGCTCCGTTCTCGGCACCCCTCATCGGGGGCACTCGAACGGGGATCGTCAGACCGATACCTCCTCGGTGTCGGCGGTACGGGAAGGAGCGTCGCGCTCCTCGGCTGACTTGACGCGGTCGGACTCGCCGGCCTCGAGCGGGTCGCCTTGCTCGTCGAAGTCGGGGCCGAAGTCGTCGACGAAGTCGGCGATCGCCTTTCCCAGCTCCTCCTCGTCGGCCTCCTCGAGCTTGCCGCTCTCTTCGATCCGCTTCAGCAAGTCGGCCTTCTCGGAGTGCAGCCGGACTCGCAGGTCGGCGAGGAACTCGCCGACGCGCTCGGCCTTGATCCGGTCGAGGTAGCCACCGGTGCCGGAATAGATCGAGGCGACCTGGTCGCCGACGCTGAGCGGCTGGCGCTCTTTCTGTTTCAGCAGCTCGACCAGCCGCCCACCGCGGGTCAGCGCTTTTTGGGTCTCGGCGTCGAGCTCGGAACCGAACTGGGCGAAGGCCTCGAGGTCGCGGTACTGGGAGAGGTCGAGGCGCAGTTTTCCGGCGACCTTCTTCATCGCCTTGGACTGGGCATTGCCGCCCACCCGCGAGACCGAGATGCCGACGTTGATCGCCGGCCGCACACCCGAGAAGAACAGATCCGGCTCGAGGAAGATCTGACCGTCGGTAATCGAGATCACGTTGGTCGGGATGTAGGCGGAGACGTCGGAGGCCTGGGTCTCGATGATCGGCAGCGCCGTCAGCGAGCCGCCGCCGAGCTCGTCGTTCAGCTTCACCGCCCGCTCCAGCAGCCGCGAGTGCAGGTAGAAGACGTCCCCCGGATAGGCCTCGCGACCGGGCGGGCGCCGCAGCAGCAGCGACATCTGCCGGTAGGCGTAGGCGTGCTTGGTGAGGTCGTCGTAGACGCAGAGGGCGGCTTTGCCGTTGTAGAGGAAGTGCTCGCCCATCGCGCAGCCCGCGTAGGGGGCGATGTACTTGATCGGGGCGGCCTCGTCGGCGGGGGCGGCGACGATGATCGTGTTCTCCATCGCCCCGCTCTCCTCGAGGATCTCTTTCAGCTGCACCACCGTCGACATCCGCTGGCCGATCGCCACGTAGATGCAGATCAGGTCCTTGTCCTTGTTGTTGATGATCGTGTCGATCGCGATCGCCGTCTTGCCGGTCTGGCGGTCGCCGATGATCAGCTCTCGCTGGCCGCGCCCGATCGGGATCATCCCGTCGATCGCCATCAGGCCGGTCTGGACCGGTTCGGTGACCGGCTGGCGCTGGACCACGCCGGGGGCTTTGAACTCGGCCGGGCGGACCTCGGTGGTGGCGACCTCGCCACGGTCGTCGAGCGGGCGCCCGAGCGGGTCGACCATGCGACCCAGCAGTTGCTCGCCGACCGGAATCTGCAGCAGGTGGCCGGTGCGCTTCACGGTGTCGCCCTCGACGATCTTGTCCCACTCGCCGAACAGCACCGCGCCGACGTTGTCGGCCTCGAGGTTCAGCGCCAAGCCGGTGACCCCGTGCGGCAGCTCCAGCATCTCCAGCGCCATGCAGTTGTCGAGGCCGTGGACGCGGGCGATGCCGTCGGCCACGGAGAGGACGGTGCCGACCTCCGAGAGGTCGGCGGAATCGGTCTCCAGTCCCTCGATCCGCTCGCGCAGGATGCTTGCGATCTCGTCCGGCTTGATCTCCATCGGGTGCTCTCTGCCTCCTTACGCCGCGGTGGCGACGCTCTTTCGAAGTTTCTCCAAGCGACTGCGGATGCTCGCGTCGAGGACCATGTTTCCGACCTGCAGGACGATGCCGCCGAGGATGCCCTCGTCAACGCGGCTGGCCAGGTCGACCTTCTCGCCGGTCTGGCGCTCGATCTCCTCGCCAACTTTCGAGACCACCGCGGGGTCGAGCTCGACGGCGCTGGTGACGGTGACGTCGAGGCGGCGGTTCTCGTGCTTCCAGAGCTGGTCGAGCTCGCGGCGGATGCGGAAAACCTCGGGCATCCGCTGCTTCTCGATCAGCAGCTCGAGGAAGTTGAGGAACTCGGGGTCGGCGCCCGAGATCGCCCGCTTCGCCCCCTCGATCTTCTCCGCCGAGGAGAAGTAGGGGCTGAAGAAGAAGACCTGTAGCTCGCGGTTGCCGTCGACGGCGTCGGCGAGCTGGGCCAGCTGTTCGCGCAGAGCGTCGAGCTTGCCTTTCTCCTTGCCGACCTCGAACAGGGCCTCGGCGTATACGCGAGCCGCCTCGGGCATCTAGTTCTTCTCCGCTCCCGAGAGCGCCGAGAAGTCGACCTCGCTGAGGGCCTCCTCGACCAGCCGCTTCTGATCCTCGGCGCCCAGCGACTTGCGGGTCACCTTCTCGGTTGCCAGCACGGTCAGGTCGGCGACCTCCTTGCGGATCTGCTCCAGCGAGCGCCGCGTCTCGGCTTCGATGTCGCGCTTGGCGGCGTTGACCAGCTCCTCGCGTTTCTCCTTGCCGGCGACGGTCGCCTCGGCCTCGGCGGTCTCGGCTGCCTTGCGGGCGCGGGCCATGATGTCGTCGGCCTGCTCGCGCGCCTCGGCCAGCCGGCCGCGGTACTCGGCCAGCAGCTCGTCGGATTCCCGGCGCTGGCGCTCGGCCGCATCTATCGACTCGGCGATCGTCTTCGCCCGCCGGTCCAGCGCCTCCTGGATTTTCGGGAAGGCGAGCTTGCTGAGTACCCACATCGTGAACAGGAACAGGACCAGGGTCCAGATCATCAGGCCGAGGCCGGGCGAGACGAGGAAGCTGCCACCGCCTTCTTCGCCTGCCTTCTCTGCCGCGAGCGGGATTGCGGCTATGTAGCCGAGCAGCCCCATGCGCCTAGAGGAAGAACGCGATCAGGCCGAAGATGAACGTGTAGAAGGCCACCGCCTCGGTCAGCGCGAAACCGAGCCAGCGGATGCTCTGAAGCTCGTCTTTCATCTCCGGCTGGCGGGCGACCGACTCGATCTCCTTGCCGAAGATGAAGCCGATGCCGATGCCGGCACCGATCGAGCCGAGACCGGCGCCGACGCCGAGGGCGACAGCCTTGCCGGCGGCTTCCACGCCTTCGTCGGAGACGGCGGCAACGACAGGGGACAGATCCATGAAAAAGCGCTCCTTTGCTAGTGACTGGCGGAGGTGGCTCCGCCGAGATAGATGGCAGTGAGGGTCGAGAAGATAAATGCCTGCAGCGTTGCGATCAGGCCGACCTCGAGGATGAAGAAGAAGAAGGCGAGCGGGAAGGTGAGCGCGCCGAGCGCCGCGATCCCCAGCAGCACCGCCAGCCCGCCGCCCATGAACAGCAGCAGCAGGTGGCCGGCGAGGATGTTGGCGAAGAGTCGGACGGAGAGCGGAATCAGCCGGGCGAAGTGCGAGATCGCCTCGATCACGAAGATGAAGCCCTTGGCGACGGGGTTCATGTCCTCCAGCCCCGGGGGCAGCCAGCTGGCGAGGTACTTGACCAGCCCCTTCGACCGCACCCCTTCGAAGTGGTAGGAGAGCCAGACGACCAGCGTCAGGACCAGCGGGATCGAGAGGTTCGCGGTCGCCGCGTAGATCGCGAAGGAGGGGATTTCGAGGCCGAAGATCGAGACCTCGTGCTCGGTGTTGGTCGGCAGCGGCAGGAAGCCGAGCATGTTCGAGAACCAGATCCAGAAGAAGAGGGCGGCCAGGAACGGGAACCAGCGGGCCGCCATCTTGGTGTCGAGGCTGCCGCCGGCGATCGTGTTCTTGGTCAGGTCGTAGGCGACCTCGATCGCGGTCTGGGTGCGATTCGGCTTCTGCTGCATCCGGCGCGAGATCCAGACCATGACGAAGATCGTCAGGGCGCTGGCGAGGACCAGGTAGAGGACCGCCTTGTTGATGCTGAGGTCGACGCCGCCGAGGTGGATCGAGATCCACGGTTCGAGCTTGAACTCGTTCTGCGGCTGGAACTCTTCGTTTTTGCCGGAGGTGCCGAAGATCAGCAGCATCAGGATCGCGACGCCGAGGTAGGCGCCGAGCCCGATGAAGACCTTCGCCTTGGTGCTGAGGCCGCCCGACTCCGCGGCGCTCGCGGGCGCCTCGACCGCTGGCTGATCGGCGTTCACGCGACCCCCTGGCCCTCGGGCTCGCCGAACAGGTGCGACAGCCCCTGGGCGGCGAAGGAGATCGTGAACAGCACCGCGACGAGCACGGCGGCGGCGAGGCCGGACTGCCGTTCGGCCAGCCCGACGAGCAGGACCGCCGTGGCCATCAGCCAGACGCGGCCGAGCGTGGTGGCGGCGATGATGCCCATCGCCTTCTGGCGGTTGCCGGCGCGGAGCTCAGCGCCGGCGCGCTTGGAGGCGACCGCTTGAATGCCCCGCTGAACGAGCCAGGCGGTCGCTCCCGCCGCGAAGCCGAGCATCGGCAGCCCTCCCAGCAGAAAGACTGCGAGGGCAACGGCCAACACCACTAGGTCGACGTACTTGGGAGGAGACATAAAAGGCGCCCGGCTCGGGCGGAGCGGGCGGACTGGCGACTATATCCAAAAGGGCCCGCGAATGGCTTTGTGGAGCCACTTCGTGCCCCTTGCCACTACCCCGGTGGGGGGCCCGGCTCGATGCCCTGGAACTCCCCGGTCCCGGGGTCGATCGCCTCGAACTCCCCCGTCTCAGGGTTGATCCGCCCCCGCCGCAGCTTCAGGATCTCCAGCACGTAGACCAGATAGACGCTGGCGGCGAGCGCCGCGATCAGGAAGAAGGCCATCACCGCGGTCCAGAGCGCGTCGAAGTGGCCGTGGTTGTCGCTGTAGGGGACGAAGCGCAGGGCCAGGGCCAGCCCGGCCATGACCAGCGTCCAGGCGTAAAGGTAGGCGACGGTGCGGCGCTGGGAGAAGCCGATGTTGGCCATCCGGTGGTGGAAGTGCCAGCTGTCGGCCTGGTAGATCGGCTGGCGGTATTTGAGCCGCTTGGCGACGACGAAGCCGGTGTCGAGGATCGGCACCGCCAGCACGATCAGCGGGAAGGCGAGGGCGATCACCGCGTTGGTCTTCAGCGCACCCTGCACCGAGGCGGTTGCCAGCAGATAGCCGAGCAGGTTGGAACCGGTGTCGCCCATGAAGCTGGAGGCGGGGGGAAAGCCGTGGCGGAGGAAGCCGAGCGCGGCGCCCGCGGTCAGCGCGGCGAGCACGCCGGCGGAGTTGCGTTCGAGCGAGAGCGCGATCGCCGCCAGGGTGATCGCGGCGATCGTGCAGACGCCGGCGGCGAGCCCGTCGACGCCGTCGAGGAAGTTGATCACGTTGACCACGGCGACGATCCCCAGCACGGTCAGCGGGTAGGCAAGCCAGCCGAGCTCGAAGCCGCCGACGAAGGGCAGGGTGAGGTTGTCGACGCGGACCCCGGCGAGGACCGGGATCGTCGCCGCGGCGACCTGGCCCGCCAGCTTCAGGGGCGCCGGCAGCTCGCGGACGTCGTCGGCGACGCCGACCGCGGCGATCGCCACCGCGCCGAGCAGGATCGAGCGGGTCTCGCCTTCGCCCGGCAGCCAGATCCAGCCGGAGACCTCGACCGCGACCAGGATCGCCAGGCCGGAGAGCCGCGGCATCGGCCTGTCGTGTAGCCCGCGCGGCTTCGGCAGGTCGATCGCGCCGACCCGGAAGGCGAGCCGCTCGGCGTAGGGGACGAGCAGCCAGGCGATCGCCGCGGCGGCGATGAAGGCGAGGACGGCGTCGGTGGTCGTCGGGCCCATGCGCTTTGCCCGCGCGGGGAGCGGGCCGGGATCAGGCTACTTGAGGCCCGCGACAGCGCCGAGCGCGGCCTCGACCAGGATTCCGGCGTCGCGCGGGTGGCGGACGCCGAGCGGCGAGTCGCGCTTGCGCAGCTCCAGCGCCGCCGGGTCGGCGAGGACCCGCAGGCGCCCGTCGGCGATCAGCGCCTCGTCGACGCCCCCCATGCGGCCGGTGAAGGTGGTGAAGACCGGCGTCCCCAGCGCCACCGCCTCGCGGTTCATCGTGCCGCCGGCGCTGATCACCAGGTCGGCGAGGGCAATCAGGCTCTGGGCGTCGATCGCCCGCTCGGGGACGATCAGGTTGGCGGCGCCGCGACCGGTCGCCGCCGCGCGCTGGGCCTCGGTGCGGGGAATCACCACCGCCTGCGCCTCCTCGGCGGCGGCGAGCCGGTCGAGGGTGGCGTCGTAGAGGTCGTTGGGGGCGTGGTACTCGGCCGCTTCCGGCGGCGGCCGCAGGACGACCAGCACCTTCCCGCGATCGAGCCCGAGCTCGGCCAGCACCGCTGGGTCGGGCTCGAAGCCGGCCAGGTAGTACTCCTCCTTCAAGCCGGGATAGCGGACCAGCTTCTCGCCCTTGGCGCCGAGCCTGGCCAGCCGCTCGACCGGGATCGACTCCGGCGCCAGCACCCGCCGCGCCTGGCGGAAGCTGATCTGCCGTTGCAGGCGAGCGAACTCGTAGTCCTGCATCTGTACGGAGGGGAACCGGTAGAGCGCCGAAACCACGGCGAGGTCGACCGAACCGTGGGCGATCGCCAGCTGCGGCCGCCGCTGCCAGACGACCCGGGCCAGTCGCGCCGAGCGCGTGCCGAGCGCCAGCGCCTTGCCCGCCCGCGAGGCGCCCCCATGCTCGCCCACCACCGTGTAGGGCATCTCCAGTCGATCGAGGATGCCGACAGTCTCGCCGTGCTCGCGCGCGGTCACGAAGACCTCGTCCCCACGGGCTTCGAAACGCTCGATCAGCGGCCGCAGCACCAGCGGGTGCGCGGCGGCGGTGCAGTCGACCCAGACCCTCATCGGTCCGCGACCCTATCGACGCTGAAGACCAGCCAGCGGCGTTCAGAAGATGCCGTACTCGCGCACCAGCGGCTCGATCCGGGTCTCGAACAGCAGCGCCAACAAGCCCTGCTCGAGCTCCGCGCCGAGACGGCGCCCTTCGCGGAATGCCCACGAGGCCTGGGCGTCGCTCCGCGAGAGCTCTTCCAGCTCCTCTCGAACCCCCCGTTCGCTGAGCATGGCGTGGAACTGGTCATAGGCGCCGATCGCCCGCACCCCCGCGTCGGCGGCGTCGAGCTCGAGGAACGCCCAGGCGATCCGATCGATCGAGGGGCGCTCGAAGGCCTCCTCAAGGAAGCCGCCCATGTCGGCGCCACGATAGCGATGACAGAGCAGGATCGGCAGCAGTCCCCCCGCGAAGAGGACCTTTCGCGAGGTTCCGAGCTTGAGGTTGCGCAGCGCCCACTTCTGCCCCACCCCTTCTCGTTCCTTGCCGACGAAGTCGACGCAGATCGTTCGCCAGTATCGGATCAGGTCATTGAGAAAGAAGCGCGGCGGACGATAGTCCTTGAGGGAGCTGTCGAGATAGCCGCCCAGGACCCTTTCCCGGCAGGCTCGGTGCGCCCGCTCGTTGGCGACCGCGACGGACTCGAGCAGCAACAGCATCCGCCTGGTCAGGTTCTTGTTGTCATCGGCGTCGAGTCCGATCCGTTCCACCAGGTGATCGCAGAAGACGACGCTCCCGAAGACCCCCTGGTTGCCCGGCCTGCCCTCCTCGACCTCGATTGCCTTCTCGACCAACTCGGGGGTGGGGCGCACGCTCCCGCGCTCGGCCCCCTCGACGAGGATCGCCCAATCGTAGTCGCTGAGCTCGGTCAGCTCGCGGCGACCCCAGGAGCCGAATAGCGCCACTGACACATCGGGGTCGGTGACGGTCCCCGCCAAGCGCAGACGCACATCCTCGAGGCGACGCTCGGTCAGCGCCTTGGCCGCGGTCAGGTTTGGAAAGCCTTTGTCGCTGCGCTCAGCGAGTTGTTCGAGGGCCTTCAAGCGGCACCTTCAAACGCGGCGGGGCGGCGCCTCGAGAATCCAGGGGACATCGCGGCATCGAGCCAGCAGCGGAGCGAACAGCTCTTCATGCTCGGCGCTCAACGGCACATGCCCCTGCTCCGCTGAGAATCGAGCTGAGGTGGACGTGTCGGAGGCGGCTGGCGAAACGGTCCAGCAGGTCTTCCCCCACCGCCATCGTCTCGTCGACCGTCCAGGCGTGGGCGATGTCGAAGCAGAACCCAGCCGCCGGCAGCTCCTCGAACAGCGCCCCCAGTTCCTCGCCGTCACCCCCGCTCGTCTTGCGGGCATCCATGTTCTCGACCACCAGGCGGCTGCCGAGCGACGCGTACAGGGCGGGCTGATGAATCTGATCGGGGTGAAGCACGATCGCGTCGACGACCGCGGGCAGTTCGCCCAGCCGCGCGACCAGCGCCATCTCTGACATACGCCGTCCCTTGCTCGGTCCATGGACGCTCAGATAACGGAACGGCAACGGCGTACCGCGCGCCAGGAAATCGATCAGCTCCGGAAGCTCGTCCTCGTCAAGCGCCGCCAACTCGATCGCGAAGCTGGAGACGCGACTCGCCTCTTCGACCAGCCTCGGCCAATCCCCTCGGTGTCCCGCCATGTAGCCCGTAGAAGCTCCCAGCGGGTGATGCTCGAGCGGCGGGGTCGGCAATTCGGTCAGCAAAGGCGAGTTCACCCGATGCACGCTAGCGCGGTTCGAGGACGGTGCCCACGGGCCGGGGGATGCAAGAGAGCGGAGATTGGGCGATCAGGTGAGGTGCCTGAGAAAGTGGTAAGCGTTCAGCCCCAGGCAGGGGGACATAACGGCCCGGCGAACTCCTTGGTGTGGAGCGCGCCGAAGCCGAGGCGGTCTATGACGCCGGTCGTGAGGCGTGCGTCGAGTTCCTGGTCGAGCTGACTGCCCGCTATGAGCGCCAGGTCACTCGCCTGGAGGCGCGGATCGAGCGCCTTGAGGAGAAGCTGCGCGAGAGCTCCCAGAACTCCTCCCGGCCGCCTTCGGCCGACCCGCCGAGCAAGCCTTCTCGGCAGGGGCGTGGAGCGAGCACCCGCAAGCAGGGTGCCCAGCCCGGTCACAAAGGAACGGCTCGCAAGCTCGTGGCCGAATCGGAGCTGGATGAGAATCGTCGATCACTGGCCCGAGCGTTGCTCGGGCTGCGGGCAGGATCTCGATCGCAGCGATCATGCCGCCCCGCCTCACCGCCACCAGGTCACGGAGCTGCCGCCAATCGCGGTCAGGGTCACCGAGCACCGGGCTCACTCGCTGCGTTGCCCCGGTTGCGGGACGAGCACCCGGGCATCGTTGCCCGAGGAGATCCGCCAAAGCGCCTTCGGACCCAGGTTGCAGGCGGCGGTCTCATTGCTTTCTGTGCGCAACCGGATCTCTCGCCGCGATGCCTCAGAGCTCTGCGGCGAGCTGTTTGGCTGCGAAGTCTCGGCCGGCTCGGTCGATGCGATCTGCCAGCGCACTTCCGGCGCCCTGGCCGAGCCATACGCCGGGCTGCGCGAGGCGGTCAAGGACTCACCCGTCATCTGCGTCGATGAGACCGGCTGGCGCTGCGCCGGGCAAAAGCGAACCCTGTGGGGCGCAATCACCGACAGCCTTGCCGCCTTCCATATCGCCGCCGATCGCCATGAGCGTGAGTTGCCGGGGCTGATCGGGGAGAGCTTCGCCGGCATCGTCTCCTCGGATCGCTGGTGGGCTTATGACTCCCTTGATCCCGCTCGGCGCCAGGTCTGCTGGGCTCACCTGCTGCGCGACTTCCGCCGCCACTCCGAAGGGCTCGCAGACCAAGGGCGCTTCGGCGAGGCGGGGCTTGAGATGTCGCAGGGAGCTCTTCCGTGCCTGGGATTCCTTCGCCGGCCACGGCGATCGAGATCGTCTCGCCCGCGAGATTGCACCGATCAAGCGCCGCCTGCGGGCTCTGCTTGAGCCCCACCGCAAGAAGAGCATGCTCAACCGTCAGTTCCGCACCTTTGCCCGCAACCTCTTGAAGCTCTGGCCGGCGCTTTGGACCTTCACCGAGATCGAGGAGGTGGAGCCGACCAACAACCGTGCCGAGCGCGGGCTGCGTGGAGCGGTGATCTACCGCAAGATCTCCCTCGGCAGCCAGTCCAATGCAGGCGAGCGCTTTGCCGAGCGGATGCTCTCGGTCTCTCAGACCTGCCGGCTGCAGGGCCGCTCACTCTTCGGCTTCCTGGTCGAGGCGATAACCGCCTCGGCACGGGCAAGCCCCGCGCCTTCGCTGGTCTGAGCAGAGCCGACTCGGGCACGTCTACCCCACAGGGCATGAGGGGCTGAACGCTTACAGAAAGTGCGTTATTTGCGGCTATATCTTGTCCACAGGGGACCGAAATCCACAGTGGCGGCAGCGTTTTCGGGGCGCCTGCCCTCACTTCTCCACAGGGACTGTGGAGAAGTGGCCCTTGCTACCGGCCCCCTTGCACAGCCCGGGCCAGGCCAGCGGCGGGGAGAGTCGCGCCAGGACGTGATCTTCGGTAAACGACAAGTGATGAATTCGCCGGCCACTCAGACCGAGGCGGGATGGACCGTGGGACAGCCTCTGGCCCTCTGGGACGTACCGAGCCCTGACCGGGTCCCCGAGATCGCCGAAACCGCGAGGGCCGCGTGGGGGTCGAGCCCTCGCTCCAAGCTCGATCTGACCCGGGCCTGCCGGAGGCTCTCGGTAGAGGTCGAGACGGTTGCCCTCGGGGTGCCCCAGGGGGGAGCACAGGGCTTCCTGTCCCCCACACCCGGGGGCTTTCTGATCGAGGTCGATCCCGAGCCACGTGAGGGCTGGCCCGACGTCCCACCCTCCCTCCGCCGGCAACTCGAGCGCCATCGCCGCCGCTTCCTGATCGCCCACGAGCTGGCCCACACCCTGTTCTACGAGCCCGGCCCAGGCCGACCGCGCCGAGCGGTCCCAGGCAGCGCCCGCGAGGAGGCCTTCTGCGACGAACTGGCCCGAGCGCTCCTGGTGCCTCGAGCGGCGGCGGTCGAAGCTCCCGTTCGTCCCCCAGAGCGCGGTCGAGGCTCAGCGACGCTTCGACGTCTCGATGGAGCTGGCGCTGCGGGGCCTGGTCTCCGCGCACGCCGGGACCGGTGCCGCCTGGCTCCTGCTTCGCCGGGAAGAAGAGACGCTGGTCCAGTGGACCTCGGCTGAGGGTGGGCTTGCCGCCCGGCTTCTGCGTGCGGTGAGGAAGCTCGCCGAGCGAGCTTTCCGCAGCGGCCAGGCGACAACCGAGCTGAAGGAGCGTGTCGGCAACGCCCAGGCGCTCTACCTGCCGCGCCGCGAACAGGTGGTCGTCACCTGGCTCCCTGAGAGCTCTCCTCCGGGGGCCTGATCTCACGCGCTGCGCTCTGACGGAGCGAGCTGAAGGTGACCGGCTTGCGCGCCGAGACCTCGGCGAAGGCCTGCTCGCGCACCTTCGCGACTTCCCCGGAATGTGCCTCGATGAACTCGTCGAGTCTGGTCTTGAAGCCGAGGCCGAACTCCTCGGCTATCGCCAGCCTCAGCGGCCATTCGTGGGGATTGCGACCGAGCTCGCGATGGCGCTCCCAGCGAATGCCCATCGTCCGTCCCAGGAAGGCGGAGACCGCCTTCTCCTCCAGGTCGGAGACGTCACGGTGGACGAAGACGTAGGCGGCCCAGAGCCTGCTGTGGGCGTCGTAGATGTCGCTGCCCCGTCGAGAGCGGCTGCGCTCGTAGTTGACGAAAGGCGCGATGCCGCTCTTTTGCCTGACCAGGACGTTTGCCAGCTTCAGCCGCATGTCGGGCGGCGGGATCCAGAGCACCACCTTCGGCGCGGAGCCGAGGCCGGCGAACACCTGGGCTTCAGCCTCCAGCCTCGCCCGCTTCGCCGGCGATCCATATTGCTCTGAGATGTCCTTCGGTGAGACGTCGCCCGCACCGACCCGCTCGGCAGTCCGGAAGAGCCGCCGGTCCCTGAGGTCCGCGGCCAGATCGGCACTCTGCTTGAGGAACCGCAGGGGCAGGTCTCCATGCGGTCGTTCAGGCAGCGAAGCGAGAAAGTCGAGTAGGCCCTCGTCCCCGAGGCGACGAAACTCCCGCTCCATCTCGTTCCGGACCTCACGTTCGAGCTTGCCCGCCTTGGTCCGTTTCCATTCCCGCTCGCTCTTTCGCGCCTTGCCTTCCCCCCGCTCGAGCTTCGCCCGCTGATAAGGCACCTCATCGATGCGCTGCCTGGCCCGCGACAGCTCGTCCTCGAAGACTCCGCCGCAGCGGGCAGCGGCGGACCACAGCGCCCATTCCCAGCGCTCGATGCTCTCGCCCAGCATCGCGTCGGCGGCGAGCTTAGCCGGGTGGACCAGCGCCCGCTCGCTCAGCTCGTAGCGGTAGCGCAGCGCCTTCAGCAGCTCTGAGACAACGTCGGTTCGCTCGTGTCCGCCGCGCAGGATGTTCAGGGCGAGGCGTTTGCTGAAAGGGCCGCGATCGCTGGGAGTGACGAAGAAGGCGGAGATGAAGCGGCGGCCGAGGCTCTCCGGCAAACCGGTGAAGAGATGGTCGCGGTCGAGGTAGTCCAGCAGGTCGGCGCAGATCGTGTTGCCCACGAGGTCGGCGCAGAATGGGTACTCCATGTCCTGCAGAACCAGGGTGTCATCTCCCTTTGAGATCACGAGTGGCTTTAGCTGCTTGTGCAGCTCGCTCTCCGGGCTCAGCAGAGCCGAGTCGACCGCGGCGCGGTCGTCGGCGTCGATCTTCAGCTGGGCAAGCCGCAACGGAACGTCATCGCACAACTGGCCCCACATCTCGGCGAACCGCTCGACGTTCTTGTCGTGCGGCTCGAGGATCGTCAGGTCGTCCTCGACGGTGTGGCCCGCGGGGACGTGACAGAGATCGTGGAGCAGGGCGCCGAGCCTGGCAAGGACCTTCGCCCGCTCCCATTCCCGCTCCGCCAGCCCCTTCGCCCGCCTGTGTCGCTCCTCAGCGGTCCGCCCCTCCCTGGGCTGATGCCACTCCGCAAAGAGGTCGTCCTCGACCCCGTGCAACTCGTGGCGCTGGTTCCAGACCACCTTGAGCAGTCTCTGCGCGACTCGGAGCGCCCCGAGGCAATGCGAGAAGCGGGTGTGAACGGCCCCCGGATAGACGAGATGGGTGTTGCCGAGCTGGCGAATGCGGCGCAAGCGCTGAAACGGGCGCGAATCGATCACTGCCACCTCGAGCTTGTTCAGGTGGATGTCCCCGTGAACGGGGTCGGTGATCACCTTGCCGGGTTCGAGCACCGAGAGCGGCAGCCCCCACGGGCTCGCTGAATCGTCCTCTAGCCCCGGGGGAAGCACGGACATAAGCCGGAAAGCTTCACATAATCTCTATTGATCAGCAAACGTGGGTTAACGCTTGCAACCCGGTTCCGCTCAGACGGAGGCAGGGGTCAGCTGGGGATACAGCGGGTAGCGATCCATCAGCGCAGCCGTGCGAGCAGCGAGGCCTTCCTTCTCCGTCTCGAAACCGTCGCCGAGGGTGGCGGCGATGACGGCAGCGATCTCGCGCATCTCCTCCTCCTCCATGCCGCGGGTGGTCAGCGCCGGGGTGCCGATCCGCAAGCCGGAGGGGTTCATCGGCGGCCGCTCGTCGAAGGGGATCGCGTTGCGGTTGACCGTGATCCCGACCTCCCTCAGCCGGTCCTCGGCGGTCTGGCCGTCGAGCCCGGTCGGGGTCAGGTCAACGAGGACGAGGTGGACGTCGGTGCCACCGGTGAGGACAGGGATGCCGCCCGCTTCGAGGCCGGCGGCGAAGGCCTGGGCGTTGCGGATCGTCTGCCGCTGGCGCTCGCGGAACTGCTCGGTGGCGGCGATCCGCAGCGCCACCGCCTTGGCGGCGACGGTGTGCATCAGCGGACCACCCTGCTGCCCCGGGAAGACCGCCTTGTCGATTGCCTTGGCGTGCTCGGAGCGGCAAAGGATCATGCCGCTGCGTGGACCGCAGAGGGTCTTGTGGATCGTCGTCGTGACCACGTCGGCGTGCGGCACCGGGTTCGGGTGCTGATCGGCGGCGACGAGGCCGGCGAAGTGGGCCATGTCGACCATCAACTTCGCTCCGACTGAGTCGGCAATCTGGCGGAAGGCGGCGAAGTCGAGGTGCCGCGAGTAGGCCGACCAGCCGGCGATGATCAGCGCCGGACGGTGCTCGTGGGCCAGCCGCTCGACCTCGTCCATGTCGACCCGGAAGTCCTCGCGGCGCACGTGGTAGGGCACCGGGTTGTAGAGCTTGCCGGACACGTTCAGCTTCATCCCGTGGCTGAGGTGGCCGCCGTGGTCGAGCGCCATCCCGAGAAACGTGTCGCCGGGCTCGATCAGCGCCATGTAGGCGGCGTTGTTGGCCTGGGCGCCGGCGTGGGCCTGGACGTTGGCGTGCTCGGCGCCGAACAGCTCCTTGGCGCGGGAGATTGCCAGCTCCTCGGCGATGTCGACCTCCTCGCAGCCGCCGTAGTAGCGGCGGCCGGGGTAGCCCTCGGCGTACTTGTTGGTCAGCACCGAGCCGACCGCGTCGAGGACCGCCTGCGGCACGAAGTTCTCCGAGGCGATCATCTCCAGGGTGCGCTGCTGGCGGCGCAGCTCGGCGTCGAGGACGCCGGCGATCTCGGGATCGACCTCGGCCAGCGGCGCGGTCTGGAAGTTCTCTGGCAGCTCGCTCATCGAGCGAGCGACCATAGCAACGCCCCGGGATAGGCTGGGGAGCGGTGAAGGCTCGTCTCGGCACCGCCTCCCTGGCCGTTCTAATCGCCCTGCTCGCCGCCGCTTCGGCCACGGCGGAGAATCCCTGCCGGGGCACAGAGGCCGCCGGCCTGCTCTGCCCCAACCTGCGGATCGGCACGCCGGCCGACCTCTACCTGCAGGACGCCGGCGGCCGCGAGCTACTGCGGGCGACGAGCGACGTCCGCAGCCGCGGCCGCGGCCCAATCGAGCTGCGCGGCCGGCGCAACGGCTGGCGGACGATGCGGACCACGCAGCGGATCTACCGGGCGGGCGGCGGCCACCTCGAGGTCCGCAGCCGCGCCACCCTGCGCTTCACCGGCGTCGGCGCCTACTTCGGCGGCGCCTACTGGAAGGTCCACCAGCTGGCGCGCTTCGAGCTGCGCCGAGTGCGCCAGGACGGGGCGCTCGGCCCGGTCCTCCGCACCAGCCCCAAGCTCAACTACTGCCTGCGCGACCTCGAGCGGACCCGCCCGGGCACGCGCTCGCCGGCGAGCCGCCACTACCCCGGCTGCAACCAAGACCCCTACCAGGACCGGGTCACGCTCGGGACCTCGGTCGGCTGGTCCGACATCTACCCGGCCGACTACGACAAGCAGTGGATCGACGTCTCCGGCCTGCGTGGCTGCTTCGTCTTCGAAATGACCGTCGACCCCAAGCACCTGCTCTTCGAGTCGAACGAGGGCGACAACAGCTCGCGCCGGCGCGTCCGGCTGCCCTACCGCGGCAGCGGCTGCTAGCCGAGGCCGACCCGGGCGAGGGCGCTCGCCAGGTCGCCGCGGGACAGCGCCCCTTCGCGGAGGACGCGCCAGGAGCCGTCCTCCTCGATCGCGGCGATGTCGACCACGGTCGAGGGCAGCCCGGTCAGCTCGCCGCCGTCGATCGCCAGGTCGACCCCGGCGAGGATCGAATCCGGCACCGCGGCGAAGGTCGATGGTGGCGGCTCGCCGCTGCGGTTGGCTGAGGTCTGGAAGACCGGGCACATGGCCCCGGCCAGCGGGCCATCGATCAGGCGGATGCCGAGCCTCGCCGGATCCTCCCGACAGGCGAGCGGGTAGCGGCGGTCGGGGTTGTCGACGATCAGCGTCACCGCACCGGGGAGCAGGGCGCTGACGGCGGCGGCGGCGCGCGGGCGCAGGCCGGCGAGGAGCTCGCGCATCGCCAGCGGCGAGAAGTACATCACCGCCGAGGACTTGCCCTCGTCGCGGCCCTTGAGCCGGTGGATGCGCCCGATCGCGCCGGCGTCGAGCGGGTCGCAGGCGAGCCCGAAGAGGCCGTCGGCGGGGAAGACCGCGACCCCGCCTCCGCCGATACAGCGCTCGAGCGCCTTGCGGGCGGTGGCGGCGTCGCCGGCCCGCAGCGAGACGATCTCGGCCCCCCCGTTCATCGCTCGCCGATCACCACCCGCTCAATCCCGGCCAGGTCACGGCGCGTCTCGGTTCGCCCGAACCCGGCCTCGCACAGCATCGCGACGACCGCCGCCGCCTGCCCCTCCCCCACCTCGAGCGCGATCGCCGGCCCCGCCCCAGGCGTGGGCGCGCCGAGCAGGGCACGGTAGGTGTCGAGGCCGTCGGGGCCCGCGAGCAGCGCCTCGCGAGGCTCCCACTCGGTCACCTCGGGCTGCAGCGAGGGCCAGTCGGGCTCGGCCACGTAGGGGAGGTTGGCGAGGACGAGGTCGAAGCTGCACGCCTCGGGCAGCGAACCGGCGACGAATCGCACCCTCTCGGCCAGCCCCAGCCGCTCGGCGTTTGCCCGCGCTACCGCGAGCGCGCCGGGCGAGGTGTCGGTTGCCGTCACCCCGCAATCCGGCAGCTCGGCGGCGACCGCGAGGGCTACCGCGCCGGAGCCGGTGCCGACGTCGAGCACGCTCGCCGGGGAGCGCTCCAGCGCCACCTCGACCAGCAGCTCGGTCTCTGGCCGCGGCACCAGCACCCGCGGGTCGACCGCCAACTCTATTCCGCGGAACCCCTTGCGGCCGACGATGTAGGCAACCGGCTCGCGCCGCAACCGCCTCCGCACCATCTCCCCTAACAGGCGCGCCGCCTTGGGCGGGACCTCGGCGTCGCCGGCGGCGACCAGCGCCGCCCGTTCCCTTCCAGTCGCCTCGGCCAGCAGCACCTCGGCATCCAGCCGCGGGTCTTCGACGCCGGCAGCCAGCATCGCCTCGGTCGCTGCCTCCAGCGCTTCGCGCGTCGTCGCCACGGCGGCGGCCGGCACTCAGCCGACGGCGGCGGCCTCGAGCCGCTGGCGCTTCTCCTCCGCCGCGAGCGCGTCGGTGAACTCCGCCAAGTCGCCGGCGAGCACGCCGTCGAGGTTGTGCGAGGTCAGCTTGATCCGGTGGTCGGTGACCCGGCCCTGGGGGAAGTTGTAGGTGCGGACCTTCTCGGAGCGCTCGCCGCTGCCGACCTGGGCCTTGCGCTCGGAGGCGATCTTCGCCTGCTGTTCGGCGATTCTCACGCTCCAGCAGCCGCGCCCGCAGCACCCGCATCGCCCGCTCCTTGTTCTGCAGTTGCGACTTCTCGTCCTGCATCGAGACGACGATGCCGGTTGGCTTGTGGGTGATCCGCACCGCCGAGTCGGTCGTGTTGACCGACTGCCCCCCCGGCCCGGAGGAGCGGTAGACGTCGATCTGCAGGTCGTTCTGGTCGACCTCGACCTCGACCTCCTCGGCCTCCGGCAGCACCGCGATCGTCGCCGTCGAGGTGTGGATGCGGCCCTGCGACTCGGTCTCGGGCACCCGCTGCACGCGGTGCGTGCCGCCCTCGAACTTGAAGACCGAGTAGGCCCCCTTGCCCTTGACCGCGAAGGTGACCTCCTTGAAGCCGCCGGCCTCCGAGCTGGACTGCGAGAGCACCTCGGTCGCGAATCCGCGCTCCTCCGCGTAGCGGCTCAGCATCTTGTAGAGGTCGCCGGCGAACAGCGCCGCCTCGTCGCCACCGGTGCCGGCGCGGATCTCGACGATCACGTTCTTGGCGTCGTTGGGATCGCGCTCGACCATCGCCAGCCGGATCTCCTCTTCGAGCTGCTCCAGTCGCGCCGGCGCCTCCTCGACGACCTTGCGCAGCTCGTCGTCGTCGCCGTCCTCCGCGAGCAGCTCTCGCGCCCCTTCGAGGTCGTCCTTAAGGGTCGCGTACTCCTCCGCGAGCTCGCGGGCCTGCTGCAGCTCGCGGTAGTCGCGCCCGACCTCGGCGTAGCGCTCGCGGTCGCAGATCACGGCAGGGTCAGACATCTGCTCCTCCAGCTCGGAGAAGCGAGCCCGGATCTGCTCGACCAACCGCTCGATCACGAGACAACCCTAGCTACGTCGTCCGGAGTGGCTCCGGCGCGCGGGTGTCGCGGGAGAGGGGTCCGAGAACGGAGCCAGTTTGCCCCGCCCGCAGGACCCCTCTCCCGCGACAGGACCCGCGCGCCGGAACCTCAGGCGACGATCTCGATGTGCTGCTGCTTGGCGGCCTCCTCGGGGGTCTCCCGGGCGAGGACCGCGTTGAGCGAGGCGATCGCCACCGCGAGCTGCTCTTCGTCGGGCTCGCGGGTGGTCAGGTTCTGCAGCATCAGGCCCGGCCACATGATCGCCCGCACCCAGCGCTTACGCCGGTTTTTGCCGGCCCACTTGATCACCTCGTAGGAGAGGCCGGCGATCAGCGGGATGCCGAGGATCCGCGAGAGCACCAGCCAGTACCAGGCCGGCAGCCCGATCGGGGCGAAGACGAAGATCGCCAGCACCATCACGATCAGCAGGAAGCTGGTGCCGCAGCGCGGGTGCAGGCGCGAGTAGAGCTTGGCGCGCGAGGGGACCAGCTCGTCTTCGGCCTCATAGCAGGAGATCGTCTTGTGCTCGGCGCCGTGGTACTCGAAGACGCGCCGCAGGTCGGGCATCTTGCTGATCGCGGCGATGTAGCCGATGAAGATGCCGGTCCGCAGGATTCCCTCGACCAGCCAGAAGAGGAAGGGTGAGCCGAGCTGGTCCTTGACCAGGCTCGTCAGCCCGACCGGGACGACGAAGAAGAGGCCGATCGAGAGCAGCAGCGAGAGGACGATCGTGGTCCCCCAGACCCAGCCGCCGATCTCCTCTTTCTCGCCCTCCTCGTCGGGCTCCATCTGCGCGTTGGCGGACATCGCAAGGGCCTTGAAGCCGATCTTCATCGACTCGCCGAGGGCGACGACGCCGCGGATCACCGGCAGTCGCCAGATCCGGTGCCGCCGCGCCCACGGCACCAGCTGCTCCGACTCGACTTCGATCTGCCCCTCCGGCGTGCGCACCGCAACGGCCCAGACCGCGACGCCGCGCATCATCACCCCCTCCAGCACCGCCTGGCCGCCGACCGGCGCGTCGCGCTTGGCGACCAGGGCGCCGTCGGGCATGCGGACGGGGTCTCCCCCGTTGGTCGAGGAGGGAGCTGGGGTTGCCTGTGCCGAGCCCACCGGCGGGCTCACGGGTTACTTCCCGGCCCGGTGCTTGGCGGCGCGACGCTGGAAACGCTCGACGCGCCCACCGGTGTCGACCAGCTTCTGCTTGCCGGTGTAGAACGGGTGGCACTCGGAGCAGAGCTCGACGTGCAGATCGTCCTTCGTCGACCGCGTGTAGAACTGGTTGCCGCACGAGCAATGCACGTTGGCGAGCGTGTACTCAGGGTGGATTCCTGCCTTCATTTCGCTTTTCAGTCTAGAGAACCGGTCAAGCCGTGCCGATACCACTCTCGTGGAAAAATCCTCGACGGCATCGCAACCCGGTGGAGCCGGCGCGCTGCGCACCGCGATCGGGGTCGTCCTCTTCGGCGGCGCCCTCCTCGTCGCCCTCGGCGATTGGGCCGGCATCGGCGGCTCCGGCCTCTCCGGCTTTCTCAATGGACCTTTGTACGACGCGGTGGTGGTTAGCGCCGGCCTCGCCTGCCTGCTGCGGGCGCGCAGCGCCGAGCCGGAGCGAAGTGCCTGGCTGGCGATAGCCGCCGCGGTCCTCTGCTGGGCCGCCTCGGAGATCTACTGGACCGCTTTCCTCACTCACGACGCCTCGCCTCCCTACCCTTCGCCGGCCGACGTCGGCTACCTCGCCTTCTATCCACTGGCCGCCGCCGGCCTGTATCTGCTGGTCCGCGCCCGCACCGGCGAGCTCGACTGGCGCCTCTGGATGGATGGCCTGATCGCCGCGCTCGGGACCGCGGCGCTCGGCGCGGCGCTGGTCTTCGAGTTCGTCGCCGCGCGGGCCGAAGGCTCGCCGATCCAGGTCGCGACCACGCTCGCCTATCCGCTCGGCGACATCCTGATGCTGGCCCTGGTCGTCGGCATCGTCGCGCTGACCCGGTGGAGGCCGGGGCGCACCTGGGCGCTGCTGCTGGCCGGCCTCGCCGCGCTGGTCGTCGCCGACGTCGCCTACACGCTGCAATCGACCGACGCCAGTCTTCCCGGTGGCGACTGGATCGAACCGATTTACCTACTTGGGGCGGTCTGCATGGGTGCGGAGGCGTGGCAGCCGCGCGCCGACTCGATCCGGCCGGCGGCGCGGTTCGACGGTTGGAGGGAGTTGATGGTTCCAGCGTTCTTCGCCGCAGTGATGATCAGCCTCTTCGCGATGCAGTACTTCAGTCACGCCGGCGCGCTGACCACGGTGCTCTGGGCGGCGACGATGATCGCGGTCATCGTCCGGCTGGCGATCAGCGTGCGCGAGAACAAGCAGCTGCTGGAGCAGGTACGAACCGACCCGCTGACCGGCCTCGGCAACCAGGGACGGATGCAGGTCGACCTCGGCCAGAGCTGCGAGCGAGCGGCCGAGGAGGAGGCGACCCTGCTCCTGCTCGACCTCAACGGCTTCAAGCGCTTCAACGACACCTTCGGCCATCCCAAGGGCGACACCATGCTGACTCGCCTGGGCGCTCAGTTGAAGCACGCGGTCGGCGGCGCCGGCTGCGCCTACAGGATCGGCGGCGACGAGTTCGCGGTGCTCGCCGCCCTCGGCGAGGACCGCCGCGACGAGCTGGCCAAACGCGCCGCCGAAGCGCTCACCGCCCGTGGCCCGGGCTTCGAGCTCAGCGCCGCCTGGGGCGCGGTCTCGATCCCGCGTGAGGCCGATACGCCGGCGGCAGCGATGCAGTTGGCCGATGTGAGGATGTACGCGCAGAAGGAGTCGCGGCGCCTCGCCCATGACGACGCGATCGACCTCGACCGGGCCGACATCTCCCTGCGTCTATCGCCCCGCGACGGCGAAGCTCTCAAGCAGAGCAAGTAGGACTGCCGTCACCTCGGCCCGGGCGCCGGCATCGTCCGTGCGCGCCACCAGCATCGCCGCCTCGTCGAGCGCTCCCAGCAACAGGTGCGCCGTCGCCTTCACCGGCAGCTCGCGGATCTCCCCCGCCTCGATCGCCGCCGCCAAACTGGCCTCGATCAGGCCGAGGCCGTTGGCGGCGCCGATCTCTCGCCAACGCTCCCAGCCCAGGACCGCGGGGGCGTCGTGGAGAGCGACCTGCCGCAGCTCCGGCTCGGCGCACTCGTCGAGGAAGGCCTCGATGCCGGCCCTCATCGCCGCCAGTGGGCTGTCGCTGCTCGGAGCCGAGGACGACGCGCGGCGACCCGCTCGGTCGATTCGGCCTCGAGCTGCTCGTAGACGGCCTCGAGCAGCTCACGCTTGCCGCCGAAGTGGTGGTAGAGGGCGCCGCGCGTGACCCCTGCGGCCCGCACGATCTCCTCGGTGCCGACCCCGTCGTAGCCACGCTCGGTGAAGAGGCGGCGGGCCGCGTCGATCAGCGCCGCGCGGGTGGCTTCGGTCCGGGCTGCCTGCGTACGGCGTGAGACGGGCGAGAAATCGCCGCCGAGCGGCCGGTCTGGATTTACATGCATGGTGTATGTATGTTAGAGACCGACCCCGATAAACGAAGCAATCGCAAGCCGATGCGACCGCAGACGCCAAGGAGGAGCAACGATGCCCACTGACTCGAACGACCGCAAAGAGATCGACCTCCCGGCCGGGCGGATCCGCTACCGCGAGGCCGGCGAGGGCAAACCTGTCGTCTTCGTCCACGGCTACCTGGTCGACGGCCGGCTCTGGGACGGTGTCGTCGACCGCCTCTCCGCCAGCTGCCGCTGCCTCGCGCCGGATTGGCCGATCGGGGCCCAGCAGATCGCGATGAAACCAGACGCCGACCTCTCCCCTCCCGGCATCGCCGCGATCATCGCCTCCTTCCTCGAGGCGCTCGACCTCGAGGACGTGACGATCGTCGGCAACGACTCCGGCGGGGCGATGTCACAGGTTCTCGTCACCCGTCACCCGGAGCGCATCGGCCGACTCGTCCTCACCAACTGCGACACCCACGAGAACTTCCCGCCCGGAATCTTCAAGGCGATGCCCCCGATCGCGACGCTACCAGGAGGAATGGCGCTGCTGGCGGCGCCGTTCCGGATCCCCGCCCTCGCCCGCGCCGCCTTCCGACCCTTCTCCCGCACGCCGATCCCGCCCGAGCTGGTCGCCTCCTGGATGCAGCCGGGGCTGCACGATTCCGGGGTGAAGCGCGACGCGAAGAAGGTCACCGCCGGGATGAACAAGCGCTACACGCTGGAGGCGGCGGAGAAGCTGCGCGGCTCGGAGCTGCCGATCCTCCTCACCTGGGCCCCAGGCGACCGGTACTTCCCGATCTCCTATGCCCAGCGGCTGGTCGGCGAAGCGGGCAACGCGCGGATCGTCGAGATCCCGGACGCCAAGACCTTCGTGCCGCTCGACCAGCCCCAGCGCCTGGCCGACGAGATCGCCGGCTTCGTCGCTTAAGGACCTATCTCGATAGGGGGCGTACCACTGGGACGGTTCAGGACCAAGCGGGGCGGCCACGGCGTGGATTCCGCATGGCAGCGCCATGTGGGAGCCGCGACGGGGGCGCAACCGCGCCGTGTCCTGGGCCGTATCCAGGGGTGCGATCGCCTATCGAGATAGGTCCTAAGCGAACAGGCGTTCCCAAAGGCCGCAAACTGCAGGTTTTTCGTCCGACCGGGGGGCGAATCTTTCGCGACCCCTACAGGACGGAGAGTCAGTGGCCAAGCAGATCTTCGACCAGGCACGTCCCCGCAGCACGATGGCGCAGCGTCTCGACGAAGCCTTCGCCGGCTGCGAGGTATGGACGCTGGCGCCGCCGACTCAGCGGCGCAGCAGCATCGACTTCAGCCCCCGCCGCTCCAGCTCCTCGAGGACGATCGGCAGTGCGGCGGCCGTGCGGACCCAGGAGCCGGGCGCACTGTAGTAGTCGGCGTCGTGCAGTAGGACGATGTCGCCGGCGGCAATCCGGTCGGTCGCCCGGGCGGCGATCGACTCCGCCCTCGCCCGCCGCCTCCAGTCACTACCCCAGCGCGACCACAGCACCGGCCGCCAGCCGCGGCGGCGCACCGCGCGCAGGCCGGCCGCGCTGAAGATCCCGTAGGGCGGGCGGTAGTCGCTCACCGCCTGGCCCCCGGCTTCCTCGATCGCCGCCCGGGCCCGCTCGGCGTCCTCGAGGAGTTGGCGCGGGGTCAGGCGCAGCTGGTTGCGGTGGCGGTGGCAGTGCAGCTCGACCCGGTGCCCGGCGGCGACGATCTCAGCGACCAGGGCGGGACGGCGCAACACCTGCTCGCCGGCGAGGAAGAAGGTCGCCGACGCGCTCGCCTCGCGCAGGGTCTCGAGGATCGCCGGCGTCCCCTGCGGGTGCGGACCGTCGTCAAAGGTGAGGGCGACGCCGTCGCAGCCGTCCTGCCTCAGCACGACGGGGAGCGCCCTGCCGACCGGCGGCACGACCGGGGCCAGGGCCGGAGCGGCGTGCGCGACCGCCGCAGCGGCGAGGCCGGCGCCGGCAAGCGCCGCGATCAAGGGGAAGCGTTCGCCGCCGTGCGGTGGGCGACCGGCTGGACCGGGGCCGGCGCAGCTTCCGAGGCGACCTGGCCACTGCCGTCGTTGTCCTTGCCGAAGTGGATGCGACTGGTGACCGGCTTGGCGACCTTCAAAGGACTCTCGCGGTGGACGAGCGAGAGCATCAGCACAACCGCCACGGCGAGGAGGGTCAGGGCGGCGGCGGCCCGCTCGAA